>NZ_JBBPEN010000004.1:0-667543 GCF_038900755.1 Paraburkholderia diazotrophica | reverse complement strand
TCAACCAGGATCTGAAGGCGGCGTGGTGGCTGGTGGCGTACCTGCCGGGCATGGCGATCCTGTCGCTGATCGGCAGCAAGCAGTTCGGCGGGATGGGTGTGCTGCCGTATGGCTGGGACATGCTGGTCGTGATCGTGTTCTCGCTCGTGTTCTACTACTGGGGCGTGCATACGGGCTATCGCTCTACCTATCTCGACGAGCGCGACACGATTCTCGCAAACGAGGCTGAGTACGCGACGAGCGGTCTTTCAGAAGAAGAGTGGATGTCGGCGCGCTAATACGCTCGACGTTGCCAGCGGATCACGCACGTCGTGATCCGCTTTGCGTTTTGCTTGCATCAAAACGCGGTCGTTTCAACGCAAGCATCGCGTGCTAGAATCAATTCACGGAGATGGCATTCCTCCCGTAACCGCCGCTTTGCCGGCTAATGATGCCTACGGTTCCTGGGTCAGGAAGTCGTAGGTTCGTCCTTCAGCGTCCTGCTGCCCAGATTTGATCGTGTCTTTTCAGCTCTGGTTCGATGTCTCCGCTTTCTGTCTCCTGTCGGTCTTTTTGTCGCAGATCGAATGCTCGTCGTATTGACGACGATCGCGGATTCGCGTCTAAAGAAGTTCATTGTCGGACCATCGGCGAAATTCACAGGAGGTTCTCGTGACCAAGGGCAGCCAGCTCACGCTCTATGCATCCAACGAGAGTCATCGCAAACTGCACTCGACGGTCGTCGAGTGGGTGCTCGATGAAATAGCGAAAGTCGGTATCCATGGGGCGACTGTGACCGAGGTCAGCGAGGGGATCGACGCCCATGGAAGGTATCACGCCGCCCGCTTTTTCGAGCTCGCCGATCAGTCCGTCGCTGTCATGGTCGCGGCGGCGGATGAGCAGATCGATGCCTTGCTCGCGAATCTTGACGCCGGTGGCGTTCGAATGTTTTACACGCGTTGCCCCGTTGAATTCGAAATGCTCGGCGAGCCTGACAGCCCGCAGCCGGCGCTCCAAGGGGGCGACTGAATTCCACAAGACGCTCGTGACCGAGCGGGGCATACGCCCGTCATTGCGCCGCACAATCCGCATGTGCACGACGGCCTGCATTAGAATGAAATGGGTCATGGTTCCGCGCGCCTGTCGCCGGAAAGGACCGTGGCTTTGCGGCCTGGCTGGTCCGGTCCGTCCACGGAGATTCGTATGAACGGATATCAACTGACGTTCTATACCGAGCAGAACAAGCGGCACGGTCACAGGACGGTTTGCGAGTGGCTGCTGCATGAGGTGAAGGCGCTAGGCATACGCGGCGCCACCGTCATCAGTGGCAGCGAGGGCGTCGGACATGCGGGCGCGCATCATGCCGCGCACATGCTCAAGCTCGCTGATCAGCCGGTGCAAATTATCGTTGCCGTCACTGACGAAGAGGCACAACGGTTGCTTGACGTCGTCCGCGCCGAGCGCGTACACGTTTTCTATACGCGCATGCCGATCGAGTTCGGGTTGCTGGGGGAAGACGATCCGCAGCATCATCCGAAGAAGTTCTCGCTGTTTCACAAAGGAGGCGCAAACTAGGCGACTGCAATTGTGCAGATAGCGGCCTGCTCGCCTATACTCGAAGCGTGTCTGCGGGAGATGGCATTTCTCCCTAACCGCCGCTGATCGTGCGCGGCTGATGATGCCTACTGGTCCCGGATGTGCCGGGCCGGTAGGCATTTTTATTTGCCGGCTTCCGTCTTCGCCTCATCCGGGCATTCAATTACCACGAGGACGCGAAGAAGATGGAATGTGCTGCCAGTCTCGATTGCGGTGCAATGACGTTCGAAAGTGTTCTATTCGTTAACGGCCGTTCAAGCGCCGATATCGACTGCGTCGCTCAACCCGATGTTTTCGGGGATCTGAATCTCGATCAGATCATCGATTCAGTGGTTCGCGGACGCGATGAATACATCCTGAGGCCATACTTTTATACTCCGCTTACCGAAACACAGACGATCGAATATCGACACGCCGTGATGCGCGATCTCGAACGCAGCGAAGTTCTGAATCCGATTTGCCAGTTTGCGGAACAGATGCGGGCCATGCGCGCGGAACTGGCCGCGTCGCAGAGCATGCGTTACCTGTGGCAGAAGCACGCCTACTTCCTCGACGCAGTGGAGAAATACTGTGCGGCATCTCTTGAATTTGCGCGTGCTCTGGAGAAGGGCGCTCCGCACTCGACCGGTATCGCAGCGTTTCTAGACTATCTGAAGACCTACGTGCAGGGCCGCGCATTCGAAGAACTGAAATCGGAAGAGACACGCATTCGAGCAGAGTTGGGGAAGGTGCGCTATAGCATCCTTATCAAGGGCAGTAGCGTGACGGTTGGCAAATATGCCGGAGAGACCGATTACAGCGAGGAAGTGCAGAAGATCTTCGCGAAGTTCAGACAGGGTGCCGTCAAGAGCCATAGCATGGAGATACGCGACTATCCGGAGATGAATCACGTCGAGGCAAACGTCCTCAACTTCGTGGTAAAGCTGCACCCTGAAGTGTTCGAACCACTGGATACGTATTGCTCTACGCACGCCGATTTTCTGGACTCAGTCATCGCGCGTTTTGACAGAGAGATCCAGTTCTACATCGCCTTTCTCGAACATCTGTCGCGGATCAGGTCCGTGGGACTGTCATTCTGTTACCCCGTGGTATCGGTTGAGTCGAAAGCCGTGCGCAGCGTGGACGGCTTCGATCTGGCTCTCGCTGAGAAGCTGAGACTCGACAACCAGCCCATCGTCTGCAACGACTTCTACCTTGAGGGGGATGAACGTATCGTCGTTGTCACCGGCCCGAACCAGGGAGGCAAAACGACATTCGCGCGTACCTTCGGGCAGTTGCATTACCTTGCGTCGATTGGCTGTCCTGTACCGGGACGCGAAGCGCGACTCTACCTTTCCGATCGCATATTCACGCACTTCGAGCGCCAGGAGGACATGGAGAACCTGCGCGGCAAACTGCATGACGATCTCTACCGGATTCACAATATCCTCGAACGCGCGACGACAGAAAGCATCATCATCATGAACGAGATTTTCAGTTCGACATCGTTGATGGACGCGCTGTATCTCAGTCAGAAAATAATGGGCCGCATCATGGATCTGGATGCTCTCTGCGTGTATGTGACCTTCATCGAGGAACTGTCTACGCTAGGCAAACAGACAATCAGCATGTCGAGCGAAGTCAAACAGGACGCTGTCGCGTCGCGCACCTTCAAGGTCATCCGCCGGCTAGCGGACGGCCGCTCATACGCGCTCTCGCTTGCACGGCAATACGGGCTGACCTATGAGCAGTTGAGGGAGAGGATCGGATCATGAAAGCCTATCTGATGTACAGCGACCAGGACTTTCAGTGTGACGACGATCTACCTTGGGGCTCGGACACGCTGATTACAGACCTCGAATTGAAGACGCTGTTTGCGACGATGGCGCGGGGCGACGCATTTCTGTATGACGTCGCGAGAAAAGCCGTCATGACGGGCCTTCGGGAGCCGCAACAGATCCGCTACAGGCAGGATGTTTTGCGTGATTGCGTGAGCAATGCATCGGCAGTGCGATCGCTGTACGGGATCGCCGTCGAAGCGATCGAGATCGAGAAGAAGAGTTACTTTGGCTTCTTCAACCGGTATCCCGCCGCGATCTTGAGTGCTGCTCGCTCGCTGATGCAGTCGTTCATTGCGGTGCTCATGAAGTTGCGCGCGACGGCGGATCAGACGTCGGGGCGGTTTCATTCGGAAGGCTTTACGCGGTTCTTCGCGATGATCGAGCAGGAACTTGACGACGACTATTTTCATACGCTGGATGAGCATCTGAAGGCGTTGAGGTTTCGCAATGGCACATTGATGAGTGTGGCACTCGGCAAGGGGAACAAAGGCGTCGCGTATGTGCTGCGCAAACGGGGCGACGGGACGGGAATATCCTCAAGCGACTCTTCGACAGAAAGCCTGCTTCGTTGACCTTTCATATCGCCGAGCGCGACGAGGCGGGAGCTAGAGCACTGTCGGAACTCGAAGGCCGTGGACTCAGCCTCGCGGCCGACGCGGTCTCCCAGTCCGCCGAGCACGTGCTAAGTTTCTTCCGGATGCTGCGTGCCGAACTTGGCTTCTATATCGGATGCTTGAACCTCGGGGACGCGCTGAATGCAAAAGCCCAGTCATTCTGCTATCCGGAACCCGTTCCCGCGAGTGAACGTCATCACGTTTTCGAAGGGCTGTACGACGTCTGTCTCGCGTTGCGTCTGGACGGCGAGATCATCGCCAATGATCTGGCAATGGCGGACGCCGGATTATTCATCGTTACAGGCGCAAACGAAGGGGGCAAGTCCACGTTTCTACGCAGCATCGGACTCGCGCAGATGATGATGCAGGCCGGCATGATGGTTGCCGCCAGATCGTTTGAAGCCAACGTGTGTGCGGGCCAATTCACGCACTATAAACGTGAAGAAGACGCTTCGATGACCAGCGGCAAGTTCGACGAAGAACTGGTTCGGATGAACGAGATCGTGGACCATGTGACGCCCGATTCAATCGTTCTGTTCAACGAGTCGTTCGCCGCGACCAATGAACGCGAAAGTTCAGAAGTGGCGCGGCAAATCGTGCTGGCCTTGCTGGAGAAGCGCGTCAAGGTCTTCTTCGTAACTCACATGTACCAGTTTGCGCATGGCCTTCATCAAACGATGAAGACGGAAGCCGTATTCCTGCGCGCCGAACGACGGGAAGGCGGGGCGCGCACGTTCAGGGTATCGCAGGGTGAACCCCTTGAAACGAGCTATGGCGAAGACCTGTATGCGCAGATATTCAAGGAGGACAGGACGGTGTCGAAAGACAATGGCTATGCGCTGTCGGAAGCCGGGAGTTCATCTTCGGCCGTTTAGCCTTATAGCGAAGCGTGCGCGGTTTACTCCGCCTTCTGACGTGCGCGCGAGCCTATTGCGCTCCGCGTCTTCCAGGTCACGCCATGCTGCTCGAGATACTCCCTGATAAGCTGCCGAACCACCTGGGAGGGCGTCAGGTCCTGTGCGGCGCAAAGTTTCTCGAACGCCTCTTTCTTGACAGGGTCGATCAGGACGGTCAATCGGGCACTTTTCGTTTCCATGGCGGGAGCGGGATCAGGTATGTTAATCAAATTATAATGGATCGCCCGTCTGCGTAACATCGGGAGAATGCTATCAGCGAATAATCGACGATCATTCGCAGACCCCATTCAATGCAGTCGCCGACCGACGACGTCTGAAAAGAAATTGCGCAACTGTTCGTCCCACGTTTCACTGTCGAGCGTCATGTCCGCCGTTCCCGCCTGCCGCATTTCGGCGTCCAGATACACCGCACGCAACGCCCGAGGCTGAACCGGCTTGCGAAAGAACTGGCCATCGCCGTCGAGAAACAGGCATGTCTTTCCCCGATATCGGGAACCGCGCACCGACATTGCATCGAACACGTGGCGTGCCGATGCCTTCGGATAAACAAAGATGACGTTGATCCCGTGGGCTTCGAGCCGGTCGCACACTTCCGCAAACCGGTAGAGCATCTGGAACCCGCGTTCCCCAGCCGTGCCGACGCCGATCACGATCAGACCGTGATCGCCGGTCACATCCCTTACGAGACGACGCGCATGGTCGTATGACAGCAGAGCCGCGGCAGGGTCGATCACATTGAGTTCCTTGCTTTCGCACGGACTTCGCGAACCTGCTGTGCCGCACTGTTCATGGCTTGCCACGGCAGGTTCAGTCCGTAGATTTCACCCGTTATCGATCAGAATTATATGTTAATCAAATTCTAATATCATGTGCATATCGGAAGAGCTTCGCAAATATCCATGCTGGCCGCCGCTTGTTCGATCAAGCGCTCACTCTGGCCTGCGGGCAGGCCTCCAGGTTCGCTCGCGCAGATCGTCGAGCAGCGGAATGATCGCGAGCATCGTGAGCACGCCGGCCAACGGAATGGTCGCCGCGTAGCCGACGTGTTTAAAGCCCAATGCGCCCGTTACGCCGCCCGCGAAGAAGCTGGCAAGCATGCGGGCATGCACCTTCAGCCGCTCGCGGTTGGCGAGTACGGGCGCGAGCGCCGGGTCGTCGCGAGACGCGTTCCAGTAGAAGAGCTTGCCGAGTTCGATGCCGATGTCCGTGACGATGCCCGTCATATGCGTGGTGCGGATTTCCGCGCCCGACAGCTTGGTGATCATCGCGTTCTGGAGGCCCATGATGAAGCACAGCAGCATCACGGTTGCAGGGACGAATAACGTGTCCCACAGCGCCAGATGGCTGCCGAGCAATCCGAAGCACAGCAGCAGCGAGGCTTCCAGCAGAAGCGGCGAAGCATATTGACTGTGCAGGCGCTGGCGACGTCCCCAGTTGACGAGCACGGCCGAGCACGCGGCCCCGAGCAGAAACGAAATCAGCGAGCCGACGCCCGCGAGCACCAACGCGAAATCGCCGAGCACGGCGTGGTCGGCGATCGATGAGACCACGCCGCTCATGTGCGACGTATACTGCCTGACGGCCAGATATCCGCCTGCGTTCGCCGCGCCCGCGACGAATGCAAGTGAAAACCCGAGGCGTCTGTTTGCCGCGGTACTTCGGTCCTTTCCCGTCAATGTTCGAAAAAACTGTGCTGGCATGTGAGATCGACCGGTGCCGCCATATGGCGTGTACGCATGTACGTATGGGGCGTGATCTCCTTCGTCGGATTTCACGCTGGCCTTGGGTTCAAAGCACGGATTACGGTGAAGCCGCGGCGAAGACGAGGGGCGGGCATAGAGCGGCGCGCGTCATCGACGTTATATGGAATCCTGCGGGCAAAGCTGATAGGATGATAACGCCATTATCATACTCTGATAACTGTATGTTCCTGACGCGGGACCGATGTTTGCGGTCCCGACATCGAGCGGAGACATCCCATGCAGTGCGGACTTGCGGCAGATGGACAGCCTGTTCAAACGGAAGGACGCGAAGGAGAGCGCTCGCGCCCACGGTGCATTGAAGGCTGTGCGAGAGCCGCTGATCGCCCGTCATGGACCGGCGCCATCGCTGTGAGCCGCCGGGCGCACACGTAGATACGACACGCGATGGCTCCTCCCACCATCCTTCAGGCCGTGCTGCTCGTGATTGCGGGTTGGCTCGCCATCGCGGTACTAGGGCTCCCCATTCTGCGCCGCACGCGCGTCGTGGCGCACGGGCTGTTTCCGGCTGGCGCGGCGCTCGGGGTCCTGTTGTGCGCGCTGGGGCTCGCTGGCGTGTTTTCCGCCCCTCAGGAAACGGTCCTGCCTCTCGGGTTGCCCGGCCTGCCGTTTCATGTGCGGCTCGATGGCCTGTCCTCGTATTTTCTTGCGGTGCTCGGCATGGTCGGCGCAGGCGTCAGCGCGTTCTCCGCGGGCTATTTCCGCAAGGGCGAAGGCACGCCCCCCGGTCTGCTCTGCTTCGAATATCACGTGTGCCTCGCGGGCCTCGCGCTCGTGCTCGTGGCCAACGATGCCTACTGCTTCATGGTTGCCTGGGAAACGATGACGCTGGCGGCAACGTTTCTCGTGATGAGCAACCATCGCATCGACGAAATCCGCCGCGCCGGATACCTGTACTTCCTGATCTCGCACGTCGGCGCGCTTGGTTTGCTGCTGTGTTTCGGCTTGCTGCAGGCGAATACGGGGGACTACACGTTTGCCGGCATGCGGTTGCAGCATCTGGACACGTTCTGGGCGTCCATTGCGTTCGTTCTTGCGCTGTTCGGATTCGGCGCAAAAGCGGGCATCTTTCCGTTGCACGTCTGGTTGCCGGAGGCGCATCCTGCCGCGCCATCGCCTGTGTCGGCATTGATGAGCGGATTTGTCCTGAAGGCGGGGCTCTATGGCGTGCTGCGCACGGTGTTCGACCTGCTGCATGTGCAGATCGCGTGGTGGGGCGTGGTGCTGCTCGCGCTCGGGCTCTTCACGGCGCTGTTCGGCGTCGTGTTCAGCGCGATCCAGACCGACATGAAGAGGCTGCTCGCGTACTCGTCGATCGACAACATCGGTCTGATGTTCGTCAGCATGGGGCTGGCCATTCTTTTCCGTGCGTTCGACATGCCGGCGCTCGCGGCGTTGTCGCTGACCGCGCTGCTTTATCAGATCGCGAGCCACGCGGCCTTCAAGAGCCTGCTGTTCATCGCGACGGGCTCCGTCTTGCATGCAACGGGCGAACGCAATCTCGGACGCCTCGGCGGACTGATCCGCTTCATGCCGTGGACCGCGTGGATCGCGCTGCTGGGCGCGCTCGCGAGCGCGGGCCTGCCGCCGTTGAGCGGATTCGTTTCCGAATGGCTGCTTCTGCAGAGCTTCCTGTTCACGCCGGAGCTGCCGAACTCGTTCCTGAACATGATCGTTCCCCTCGTCGCGGCGCTCATTGCACTCGTTGCTGCGCTTGCCGGCTACACGATGGTCAAGTTCTTCGGCATCATCTTTCTCGGGCAGCCGCGCGAAACCAAGCTCAGCGACGCCCATGACGCGAGCCCCTGGGAGCGCGCCGGCTTCATGTGGCTCGCGGCAATGTGCGTGTTGCTCGGGCTGTTGCCAGTGCAGTTCGTTGCCGTGCTCGACCGTGTGACGCACGCGATGATCGGCGCGGGGATCGGGCAGACGGTCGCGCGGAACGGCTGGCTGCTTCTTGCACCCGTCAATATCGAACGCGCGAGCTACATGCCCGTCGCGTTTCTGCTGTTCTTTCTTGCATGTTGCGCGCTGGTCTGGATATTGGTGCGCCGCTTCTATCACGGGCGCTTGCGTCGCGCGATTCCATGGGCATGCGGTCATCCGTTCGTGAACGCGCGCATGCAGGACACCGCCGAAGGCTTCGGGCAACCGATCCGCGAAATCTTTGCGCCGCTCTTCAGAATCGAACGGCAACTGCCTTCGCCGTTCGATGCGCGCCCCGTGTATCGCGTGGCCGTCACGGACCGCGCGTGGGCGCTGATTTATCAGCCGATCGAGCGAATCGTCACGCGTATCGCGGCGGTGGCGGGCTTGCTCCAGACGGGCCGCATCGCCGTGTATCTGATGTACAGCTTCCTTGTGCTCATTGTCCTGCTGATCCTGGTGCGACGATGATGACGCCGTCCGGACTGCTCTCGCAGATGCTCGAAATCGTGCTGGCGCTGGCGGCCGCGCCGCTGCTATCCGGCTGGATCACCATGTGCCGCGCGTGGCTGCAGAATAAGCGCGCGCCTTCCATCTGGCAACCGTACCGGACGCTGCACAAGCTGTTCAACAAGGAATCGGTTGTCGCTCAGCATGCGAGTCCCGTGTTTCGCGGCGCGCCGTATGTGATCTGCGCGTGCATGACGCTCGCGTGCGCGATCGTGCCGACGCTGTCGACAGAGCTGCCGCTGTCGCCTGCCGCCGATGCGATCGCGCTCGTTGGTCTCTTCGCACTGGCGCGCGTCGCGATCTCGCTGGCGGCGATGGATGTCGGCACGGCATTCGGCACACTCGGCGCGCGCCGCGAAATGCTCGTCGGCTTTCTCGCAGAACCGGCCCTGCTGATGGTGCTGTTCTCCGCATCGCTGATCACGCACTCCACATTGCTCACGCATATCGTCGGCACGTTGAGCCATCAGGAACTTGCGATCTACCCGAGTCTCGCGTTCGCGGGCATTGCGTTCACGATGGTGTCGCTTGCGGAGAACGCACGATTGCCCGTCGACAATCCGACGACGCACCTGGAACTGACGATGATCCACGAAGCGTTGATCCTCGAATATTCGGGCCGGCATCTCGCGCTGATGGAACTGGCCGCGAGTCTCAAGCTGTTTGCGTATTCGTGCATCGGGCTCGCGCTCTTCGTGCCGTGGGGCATTGCCGAGGCGGGCAATCCCGTTGCGCTGCTGCTCGCGATCCCCGCGTTGTTCGTCAAGCTGCTGATCGGCGGCGCGGCGCTCGCAGTCGTTGAGACCACGAACGCGAAGATGCGCATCTTCCGCGTGCCGGAGTTTCTCGCCACAGCGTTTCTGCTCGCCGTGATCGGCATGCTGGTGCATTTTCTGCTGGGGGCATGAATGCACGGTCTCGCGACGCAGATCATCAACCTGCTGGCCGCCGTTCTGCTGATGGTGTCGTTCGCGATGCTCAGCCAGCGGCGAATCCTCTCGCTGATTCACCTCTACACGCTGCAGGGCATCGCGCTCGTGTCGGCGAACTTCGTGCTCGGCTTCGTCACAGATGACATTCATCTCTACATTTCCGGGCTGCTGACGCTGGTGCTGAAGGTCGGCGTGATTCCGTGGATTCTCTACAGGCTGGTGCAGCGCCTCAACGTGAAAACGGATGTCGAGACGCTGCTCAACATTCCGACGACGCTGCTGATCGGCATCGTGCTCGTGATCGTCGCGTTCAACGTCGCGACGCCGATCAGCCAGCTCGCGTCGTCTGTTGCGCGCGGCACGCTGGGCATCGCGCTCGCATGCGTGCTGCTGTCGTTCATGATGATGATCACGCGCTCGAAGGCGATACCGCAGGTGATCGGCTTTCTTTCGATGGAGAACGGCCTGTTCTTCGCCGCCGCAGCGGCGACCAACGGCATGCCGATGATCGTCGAGCTCGGCATCGGGCTCGATGTGCTGGTCGGCATTCTGATTCTCGGCGTCTTCATGTTCCAGATTCGCGAGCAGTTCGACAGCCTCGACATTCATCACCTGGAAAAGCTCAAAGATGACTGACGCCTGGGTACTGCTGCTCGTATTCGCGATTCCATTGTGCGCGGGAGCCATTCTCGCGCTCGTTGGGCAGCATGCCGTTGCGCCCGATCTCAACGTCGGTTTCAGCTTCCTGACTTTCATCGCCGCGATGGTGCTCGCAGGGCAAACGGTCGCGCATGGGCCCGCGTTTGCGCTCGGCAAGCTTTTCTTCGTCGATCCCCTCAACGTCTTTCTCGTTGCATTGACGGCATTCGTCGGCTGGACGACGTCGATCTTCTCAAGGCCGTACATGCGGATCGAACAGAGCCGCGGCAAGATGACGGGCGCGCGCATGCGCCTTTATCACAGCATGTATCAGCTTTTCGTATTCGCGATGCTGCTGGCTCTGCTGACCAACAACGTCGGTATCCTGTGGGTCGCGATGGAAGCCGCGACGCTCGCGACCGTGCTGCTCGTCAGCGTGTATCGCACGGCCGCGAGTCTCGAAGCGGCGTGGAAGTACTTCATTCTATGCGGCGTCGGCATTGCGCAGGCGCTGTTCGGCACGATCCTGCTCTATCTCGCCGCGAGCCGGCATCTGAGCGGTAGCGATGCATTGCTATGGAGCAGCCTGAACGCGGTCAAGGGCCAACTCGACCCGACAATCATGTCGCTGGCGTTCGTGTTTCTGCTGATCGGCTACGGCACGAAAGTCGGCCTCGTGCCGATGCACAACTGGTTGCCCGACGCGCACGCCGAAGGCCCCACGCCCATTTCTGCCGTGCTCTCCGGCCTGCTGCTCAACGTCGCGTTGTATGCGGTGCTCCGCTGCAAGGTACTCGCCGACGGCGCGCTTCAGAACGGTCTGCCGGGCCGGCTGCTGATCGGATTCGGACTGGTGTCGGTGCTGGTCGCGACGTTTTCGCTGCTGCGTCAGAAGGACGTCAAGCGCCTGTTCTCGTATTCGTCGATCGAGCACATGGGCCTGATGACATTCGCGTTCGGGCTCGGCGGCCCTACCGCGACGTTCGCGGGTCTGCTGCACATGACGGTCCATTCGCTCGTCAAGTCGGCGATCTTCTTCGCTGTCGGGCACGCGGCGCAGAAGGCGCGCACGCAGGTGATCGACGACATACGCGGACTGTTGCGCGTGAGCCCGACGGTCGGATGGGGCATGATGCTCGGCGCGCTCGCGATCCTCGGGATGCCGCCGTTCGGCGTGTTCGCGAGCGAGTTCCTGATCCTGACGACGGCAATCAGCCAGCTGCCGTGGGCGACGCCGTTTTTGCTGCTCGCGCTGGCGGTGGCGTTCGCGATCATCTTCGCGCGCGTGCAGCACATGGTGTTCGGCAAGACCACGGCGACGGCGCTCGAGCATCCGCCGGCGCTGCTGCCCGTGTTCGTTCATCTGGGCCTGGGTCTGATGCTCGGGCTCTACATTCCGCCTTACCTCGCGACGTGGTATCGGCAGGCGGCGGCGATGCTCGCGGGGTAACGCATGCGTATCGACGAACTCGGGCTTTCTGATGTCGTACGGCTGTCGGTGTTCACCGGGAAGGCGTCGGCGTTTCTGGCGCAGGTCGATTCCGCGACGTGGGTTCGCATCGCGGGCACCGTCCGGGAGCATGGCGGGCGCCTGGTCTCGCTGTGGGGTAAGGAAGCGGCGACGGGCGCGTTCGTCGTTTCGGCGGCCTATGCGATGGAAGATGGCCTGCTGTGGGTGCAATTGCCCGTCGCGCGAGATGGCGACAAAGACGCCGGGTACCCGGACCTGTCCGGCATCTTTGCGTGTGCATCGCGGATGCAGCGCGCGGTCTACGATCTGCTCGGCGTGCGCGCAGCGGGCGCCACCGATACGCGTCCCTGGCTGAACCACGGCAACTGGCCCGCCGATTACTTTCCGCTTCAGAAGCTGTCGTCCGGAAACGAGCGATTCGGGTCGCAAGAAGCGGACTATCCGTTCGTGACCGTCGCCGGCGACGGCGTGCATGAGATAGCAGTCGGGCCGATTCACGCGGGCACTATCGAGCCGGGGCACTTCCGTTTTTCGGTCGTCGGAGAGAAGGTGTTGCGGCTGGAGGAGCGGCTGGGCTACGCGCATCGTGGCATCGAGCGGCTGTTCGAGGAGACGGCCGTGCTGGTCGGCCAGCGCCTCGCCGCGCGCATTGCCGGCGACACGACGATTGCGTTTTCGTGGGCGTATTGCATGGCCGTCGAACGTGCCTGGAACGTCTTCGTTCCGCCGCGTGCTCAGTGGCTGAGAGCGCTCATGCTTGAACGCGAGCGCGTTGCCAATCACCTGGGCGATCTGGGCGCGCTCGGCAACGATGCGGGATTCGCATTCGGCCTCGCGCAATTTTCCCGAATCAAGGAAGACTGGCTGCGTCTGAACGACCGCGTGTTCGGTCATCGTTATCTGATGGATCAGATCATCCCGGGCGGTGTTGCGCGTGACGTGGCTGCGGATTCGATCGTGGCGCTTGCGGACCAGTGCGAACGGATCGAAGCCCAAGTGCGCGTGATGCAGCGCATCTACGACGACCAGTCGGGCTTGCAGGACCGCTTTGCGGGCGCGGGCAAGCTCGTCCCGAAGGTGGCGACGCATTTCAGCGTGTGCGGCCTCGCGGCACGGGCGAGCGGGCTGCGTATCGATGTGCGCGTCGATCATCCGTACGCGCCGTATCACGAAGTCGAGGCGCAAGTCGTCACCGATAACCGCTGCGACGTGGCCGCGCGCGTCGCTGTGCGGTTCAACGAGGTCTACGAATCGTTGCGGTTGATTGGCGCGCTTCTCGACGCTCTGCCAGAGGGCGACATTGCAGAACCAATCGACGCTCGCCAGCCACCGTCTTGCGGCGTGGGCTGGGTCGAAGGCTGGCGCGGTGATGTGTTCGTCGCGATCGAGACGGGCGAAAACGGCACGATCTTGCGCTGTCATTGCCATGATCCGTCATGGCAGAACTGGCCGGCGCTGGAGCACGCGATCATCGGCAACATCGTTCCAGATTTCCCGTTGATCAACAAGTCGTTCAATCTGAACTACGCGGGGCACGATCTCTAATGTGGCAACTTCTCAAGCAGATCGCGCGGACCGACATTCCGTCCCAGCGCGTCCCTACCGACAACGATGGGTGGCGCACCGAGCATCAGCAACTCCACGCGGAAATTCTCGACGTGCTTGGCCGTGCGCTGTCCATTCGCCAGATCGACGCGGGCTCGTGCAATGGCTGCGAGCTGGAAATCCATGCGCTGAACAATCCGTACTACAACATCGAGGGTCTCGGCATCAAATTCGTCGCGAGTCCGCGGCATGCGGACATGCTGCTGGTCACAGGGCCGCTGTCGCTGAACATGAAGGAAGCCGTACGCCGCGCGTGGGAGGCCACGCCCCATCCGAAGCTGGTGGTTGCCGCTGGCGATTGTGCGTGCACGGGCGGCATCTTCGGGGGCAGTTACGCGGTATGCGGGCCGCTGTCGAATCTTTTTCCCGTGGATGTCACCGTACCGGGCTGTCCTCCGCCGCCCGTCGATCTGCTTAGAGGCATTCTCACCGCGCTTCGTGCGAGAGGGGACAAGTCCGCGCCGTAAGCGGTGCATTGGCCGTGTTTCCGGCCGCGATCAGTCTTCGTTTTTCACTCACGCACGATCAGCACAGCCGCGCCTGACACGCGACCGCTGCGCAGATCGTCGAGCGCGCGGTTCGCTTCGGCGAGCGGGTAGCGCGTGACTTCGATATCGAGCTGCGTTTCGCCGGCGATTTTCATGAACGCCGCGCCATCGGCTCGCGTCAGATTCGCCACCGACACCACGCGGCGTTCGCCCCACAGGAACGCATAGGGGAACGCGGGGATGTCGCTCATGTGGATGCCGCCGCACACCACGATGCCGCCCTTGACGACGGCCTTCAGCGCGGCCGGCACGAGCGCACCGACGGGCGCGAAGATCAACGCGGCGTCGAGCGGATCGGGCGCGGTTTCGTCGCTGCCACCAGCCCAAACGGCGCCGAGTCTGCGCGCGAGTTGTTGTGCCGTCGTGTCGCCGGGACGCGTGAACGCGTACACGCTGCGGCCCTGATGACGCGCGACCTGCGCGACGATATGCGCCGCCGCGCCGAATCCGTAGATGCCGACGCGCTGCGCGTCGCCCGCCATGCTGAGCGTCCGGTAGCCGATAAGCCCTGCGCATAGCAGGGGCGCGGCTTTTGCGTCGTCGTAATTCGCGGGCAGGTGCAGGCAGTAGCGGCTATCGGCGACGACCTGTTCGGCGAATCCGCCGTCGATCGTGTAGCCCGTAAAGGCGGGCGCATCGCAGAGGTTTTCACGGCCGCCCGCGCAGTATGGGCAGACGCCGCATGTCTTGCCGAGCCACGGCACGCCGACGCGGTCGCCGACGTCGAACGCGGTCACGTCCGCGCCGCGCGCCGCGACTCTGCCGACGATCTCATGGCCCGGAATCACAGGACGCTTCGGCTCGCTCAATTCGCCGTCGACGACATGCAGATCGGTTCTGCATACGCCGCACGCGTGGACGTCGATCAGCAGTTCGCCCGCGGCGGGCGCGCGGTCAGTCAGATCGCGTTCGGCGAGTTGCGGACTCGAACCGTCGAAAACCATGGCGCGCATGATCAATCCTCCTCGCACAGAGCGGACGATGGCCGCGGCCGATCGAGTCGCGCAGGCGCGTCATGCGCCCCTTCCATTCCCACGTGCAGCATGAATGTTAGCGCGCTGTGGCAGCGTGCGTCTGCGTCAATGCATACCGGAGGCCGCCTTGTCATCCGGCAGCCGTTTTTCGTGCGCTTGCGCCACATGCCCGGACGCGGCGACAAAGCCGAGCCACGGTTGCCACGCGCGCATCCACATCGCCCACATCGACATCGGAAACGCGAGGGGAGACGTCAGTGAAAAGAGGCCGGGTTGCAAGAACCACTGCGCGGCCGCTTCGACGGTCGGTACGGCCGTGATGTGAATCGCGATGCTTTCTGCGTCGCGATCGGGCAACTTGCGTCGTGTGATTTCCACATCGACGGTTGGCAAGTGGGCAGTCAGTTTCGTTTCCATGCTCAACCTCGCATTGAACGGTGAGGCCGCGAGTGCGGGCGTGTGTCTGCGGATGACCATATTCTCCGATCACAGTTTATCGAAGCCGTTGCATCGATGCAGCAGCGAGCGATCGAGATCATTTGATGCTGTGACCATGCAATCCTATGATGGGATATCAGGCATGGAACCAAACGCGACTCGGGGTGTTTTACGCATATACAGAACGAGCGAACAAACAGACATCGATAAGTTCGTTCGCTCCTTTGCTGTCGGTGGATTTCGACTACACGGCTGCCGTACTGCCTTACCTGTGCGCTAGATGTCTGGCGGGAACCGTGCCAATGAGCGCATACAGCAATGCAGAAAGTGCAGCGAGCCCGGGTATAGGCCCTTTGAACGAGTGGAGCACATGAGAATCCATCAGCTCCGTGCGCTAGTCGCCATTGCGGATGCAGGGAGTGTGCGCGGGGCCGCGCGCCTGCTCAATTCGTCACCTGCGGCGATTACCCAGAGTCTTCAGCAACTCGAAGGGGATCTCGATCTGCAACTCGTCGCGCGCACGCCGTCAGGCGTCACGCTTACGCAGTCCGGACAGACCCTGCTCGAGCACGCGCGTCTGATCGTGAGCCAGATCGCGCGAGCCGAACAGGCACTCGATGCGATGCGCGGAGAAACGCGTCGGCGACTTTCTATTGCCGTCAGCGCGTGGGTTGCGATGACGTTCCTGCCTGAAGCCGTCGTTCGCTTCCGTCAGCGCATGCCGGATGTTCAACTGGAGTTCTTTGAAGGATTGCTTGCCATTGCCAATCCGCGCCTGCGTGACGGAAGACTCGACATGTACATTGGACGGAAAACGCCCGGTGGCACAAGCTCCGAGTTCACTTACAGGCCGCTCTTTTCGACGACATGCGCAGTCGTCGCGCGACGAAATCATCCCCGGGCGGAAAGCAGAACACTCGAAGCACTGCTCGATCTCGACTGGCTCGTTGCTCTCGACCCGGAGACGGAGGGCTCCGCGCCGTACAAGATGTTTGCGCAACACAATTTGCCCGTGCCGCGCAGCATTCATTTCCTGCACTCGCTATCCGTCGCCGTTGCGCTCTTGCAAAGAACGGATATGGTGAGCATCTTTCCCTGGCCGCTCATCGAACTCTGCGCGTCGCGCGATGCGCTTTGCGCGATCCCCGTTCGCGAGCAGCTCGATGATTCGATGATCGACATCATCACGCGGACGGGGCAGCCATCGGACGCTACATCACGGTGCTTTATCGATTGCCTCGTCGAATCGATTCGCGACGAAGCATGGACCAGTACGCCCGATATTCGACGTGTCATGCATTCGGTCGAACTGCTCATCTGAACAGCGTTGACGCAGCGCAAAGCGCGATGCGCGCTCGCAAAGGCTTGCGGCCGCGTGCGCGCATCAACGCGATCCATTGAGTGTCGAGAGCGCCCGCTATTTCGATGATGACGCCGACTTCATCAGTGGCTTTGCGTTTCATGCTCCTGAAGCAAAGCGCTTATTGCATTGCGACAACGCCCGCGCGCGCTCGAAGCCCACATTACGCGTAAATCGACAAAAAGTTCGCACCTTATGTCTGCTTCGGCTGTCAAAGGAGAAGGCTGTCCGGACTCGCGTCCTCGGCAACCAGGCACGCTTGCGCCAACCGGCACAGGATGTGCACGTGAACTCCTGCACGCATTCAGATCTGAACGAACAAGGAGGGCGGTCATGACCACGACTGCCAGTTTTCACATCGGGTATACACAATACCTCGGCTCCGACGGCGAGCCCGTGCAGCCCTTGCCGGCCTTCGCGCAGGAACCGGCGGCGCTGATCCCGCTGTATCGCGCGATGGTGCTGACGCGCGCCTTCGATACCAAAGCGGTCGCGCTGCAGCGCACCGGCAAGCTGGGGACGTTCGCTTCGTCGGTTGGGCAAGAGGCGATCGGCGTCGGCGTCGCGAGCGCGATGCACGCCGACGACGTCCTGTTTCCCTCCTATCGGGATCACGCGGCGCAATTGCTGCGCGGCGTCACGATGACGGAAAGCCTGCTGTACTGGGGCGGCGACGAGCGCGGCAGCGACTTCAGCGGGCCCCGTCTCGACTTTCCGAACTGCGTGCCGATCGGCACCCAGGTCTGTCATGCGGCGGGCGCGGCGTACGCGTTCAAGCTGCGCGGCGAGCCGCGCGTGGCCGTCGCGATCCTCGGCGACGGCAGCACGTCGAAAGGCGACTTCTACGAAGCGATGAACATGGCGGGCGTCTGGCAGGCGCCGCTCGTGCTCGTCATCAACAACAACCAATGGGCGATTTCGGTGCCGCGCGGCATGCAGAGCGCGGCGCAGACGCTCGCGCAAAAGGCGATCGCGGCGGGTATCGACGGCTTGCAGGTGGACGGCAACGACGTGATCGCGATGCATCAGGTCGTGCATGCGGCGCTCGAAAAAGCGCGGCGCGGCGATGGCCCGACGCTGATCGAAGCGCTCAGCTATCGTCTCGGCGATCACACGACAGCCGACGACGCCACGCGCTATCGCGATTCCGAAGTCATTCGCCAGCAATGGGCGCATGAGCCGCTGGTGCGTTTGCGCACGTATCTGATGCGGATGAACGTCTGGGGCAAGGCGCAGGACGAAGAACTCGGCAAGGCCTGTCATGCGCAAGTCGAAGCGGCCGTCGAGGCGTATCTCGCCGTGCCGCCGCCCGACGTGTCCGCGATGTTCGATCACCTGTACGAGAGCCTGCCTCACGCATTGCGCGAGCAACTCGAAGCCGCGCAGCGCTTCGCGCCCGTTGCGGCGAATGGGCGGACGAATGGCCAGGCGAACGGGCAAGGCAACGGTCAGGAGAACGGTCATGGCTGACCTCAACATGATCGATGCGCTCAATCAGGCGCTCGCCTACGAGCTCGAACACGATCCCGCCGTCGTGCTGCTCGGCGAAGACATCGGCGTGAACGGCGGCGTGTTTCGCGCGACGGCCGGCTTGCAGGCGCGCTTCGGCGCGCAGCGCGTGCTCGATACGCCGCTTGCCGAAACGGGGATCGCGGGCACGGCCATCGGCATGGCGGCGATGGGACTGCGGCCCGTCGCGGAGATCCAGTTCAGCGGCTTTCTCTATCCGACGATCGATCACGTGCTGAATCACGCGTCGCGGCTGCGGCACCGTACGCGCGGACGTCTCGCCTGTCCGCTCGTGATCCGCGCGCCGTGCGGCGCCGGCATCCACGCGCCCGAGCATCACTCCGAAAACCCCGAAGCGCTGTTCGCGCACATTCCGGGCTTGCGCGTCGTGACGCCGTCGTCGCCGGCGCGCGCGTATGGCCTGTTGCTCGCCGCGATCCGCGATCCCGATCCGGTGATCTTCTTCGAGCCCACGCGCCTTTATCGGCTCTATCGGCAAACGGTCGAAGACACGGGCGAAGCGCTGCCGCTCGACACCTGCTTCACGCTGCGCGACGGCTCCGATGTCACGCTCGTCAGCTGGGGCGGCGCGGTGCAGGACGCACAGGCCGCCGCCGATCTGCTCGCGCAGGAAGGCGTGCTGGCCGAGGTGATCGACATCGCGACGCTCAAGCCGATGGACATGAACACGATTCTCACATCGGTCGCGAAGACGGGCCGCTGCGTGATCGTGCACGAGGGCTCGCGCACGGGCGGCATCGGCGCGGAGGTCGCCGCGAACATCGCGGAGCGCGGGCTTTACTCGCTGCTCGCGCCCGTGCAGCGCGTGACCGGCTACGACGTCGTCGTGCCGCTGTACCGGCTCGAGAATCAATACATGCCCGGCACCGCGCGCATCGTCGCGGCCGTCCGGCAGGCTTTGGAGGCGTCGTGAGGCCATGAAGATCTTCAAACTGCCCGACCTGGGCGAAGGCTTGCAGGAAGCGGAAATCGTCGAGTGGCACGTGAAGAGCGGCGATGAAGTCCGCGCGGATCAACCGTTGCTGTCGGTCGAGACGGCGAAGGCGATTGTCGATATTCCGTCGCCGCAATCCGGCCGCATCGCGAAGCTGTTCGGACAGCCGGGCGACATCGTGCATCTCGGCGCGCCGCTCGTCGCGTTCGAAGGCGAGGGCGAAGACGCCGCCGACGCGGGCACCGTGGTCGGCCATATGGAAGTCGGCCAGCATGTGGTGCAGGAGTCGTCCGCGTCGCTCGCATCGGGCGCGGTGGGGGCGGGCGGCGTGATCAAGGCGATTCCGGCCGCGCGTGCGCTCGCGCGCAAGCTGGACGTCGATCTGTCGATGGTGACGCCGTCGGGGCCCGAAGGCGTCATCACGGCGGCGGACGTGCAGCGCGTCGCGAAGATACTCGGCGAGCTCGGGCCGCCCGAAGTGCTGCGCGGCGTGCGTCGCGCGATGGCGCACAACATGGCGCGCGCGCAGAGCGAAGTGGCCGCCGCCACCGTGATCGACGACGCCGACATCCACGCGTGGCCGCCGCTCACCGACGTGACGATCCGGCTGATCCGCGCGCTGGTCGCGGGCTGTCGCGCGGAGCCGGGGCTGAACGCGTGGTTCGACGGCCATACGGGGCGGCGTCACGTGCTGGAGAAAATCGATCTCGGCATCGCCGTCGATCTGCCCGACGGGCTTTTCGTGCCCGTGCTGCGCGACGTCGCGCATCGCGACGCCGCCGATCTGCGCGGCGGGCTCGACCGGATGCGCGCCGACATTCGCGCGCGCAAGATCCCGCCCGAAGAGATGCGCGGCAACACGATCACGCTGTCGAACTTCGGGATGATCGCGGGCAAATACGCGGCGCCCGTGGTCGTGCCGCCGACGGTCGCGATTCTCGGCGCGGGGCGCATCCACGAGCAGGTCGTCGCGGCGGAGGGCGTGCCCGCCGTGCACCGCATCCTGCCGCTCAGCCTCACGTTCGATCATCGCGTCGTCACGGGCGGCGAGGCGGCGCGCTTTCTCGCGGCCACCATTGCGGACTTGCAGAGCGCGCAATAGCGGTTCGCCGCAAATGTCGAAGCGCTGGCACGCGTGTGCTTGCCAGCGCTTTTTTTGGCCTGACCACAGGAGCAGACGTGAGCTTTTTCAGGTGTGTCTTGCTGCGCGCGTTTGGCCGCCCGCAAGGCGTGCTGGGACGAATCGGCGGCAAGATCATGGCGAACATGAACGCGCCGTGCGCGGCGTGGGCGATCGGCCTGCTCGATGTCCGCGCAAGCGACCGCGTGATCGAGATCGGCTTTGGGCCGGGCGTCGGCATTCAGCTTCTCGCGCAGCAGGCGACGGCGGGCAAGATCGCGGGCGTCGATCCGTCGCCGGAGATGGTGACGCAGGCCGCCGCGCGCAACGCCCAAGCAATCGCGCGTGGACGGGTCGATCTGCGCGAGGGCTCGGCCGAGCGCCTCCCCTTCGAGGACGACACATTCGACAAGGCGCTCGCGATCAACTCGATGCAGGTCTGGCCCGACCCGGCTGCGGGTCTTGCCGAACTGCGGCGCGTGATGAAGCCGGGCGCGACGCTCGCGCTTGCCTTCACGATCCATTCGGGTCAACAGCAAAGCGGCCTCGTCGAACGCGTGACGGGCGCCCATTTCGCCGACGCAAAACTGACACAGAAGGACGACGATGCGTTCTGTGTGATCGCGCGGGCGTAGTCGGAGGCAGGGCGTGATGGCTTGGGCTTGGCATTTGACGCACCTGAAATGACAGGCGTACCGGCAGCCGTGCATTCGCCGCACGCCAGGATTTGTACTCGCTGCAATTTTCTTTGCGCTTCCCTATAAATCAATCAGGACGAACGCCGCGTTCTTCATAACGGCCGAGCCGTGGGAACGCGCGTGCGAGTGTATCGCTCGCATCCTGATCGTCCATCGCGGCAAACATGCAGCTGAATCTCACGTCGGCTTCGATCCGCCGAACAACGCATAACGGGTCGATCTCATCCATGCGCGCTCGCGCATGGAGCGCGCGACCCTATCCGTCGCGCAGGCTGACGGGGCTTCTTTTCTTTTCGACTTCATCGGTGTGCTGCGTCACACTCGCTCGCCGTCGCGCGCGAAATAATTTCTTCACAGTGCCAGGCATAACGACCGCCATGGAGGTGCGCTGTGTTTCACCCGACCCTATCCCGCAGCGTGTTTTACATCGCCGTGACGACGGCATGTCTTGCCGGTTATCCCTGCACCGACACGTACGCAGCGACTGCTTCTTCCGCTGCCGCGTCCGCATCGGCGGCGCCCGTCACGCCAGTGAAAGAGAAGCGAACCGCACAGGCGAGCACGTCCATTGACTTTCCGATGATCGTCGAGCGGTATGGGCCGGCTGTCGTGAACATCCGCGCGGTGGTGCAGGACAAGGCACAGGCGGGCGCGGCGCCCGCTTCCGCTTCGGCGCCCGCTTCAGGGCCTGGGTCCGAGGCGATCGACGGCGACGATCCGCTCTTCGCGTTCTTCAAGCAGGCCGCGCCGCATTCGCAGGACGGCCAGAGTAGTTCGCCGCGCGCGATCTCGGGTGTCGGCTCGGGTTTTATCGTGAGCCCGAACGGCCTCATTCTGACGACGGCGCATGTCGTCGATCAGTCGGATGACGTGACCGTTCGCCTGACCGACCGGCGCGAGTTCAAGGCCAAGGTGATCGCCGTCGATACGCAGAGCGATGTCGCGGTGATCCAGATCGACGCGACGAAGCTGCCGACCGTCAAGCTCGGCGATTCGACGCGCGTGCGGGTCGGCGAACAGGTGATGACGATCGGCTCACCCGACAGCTACCAGAACACGGTGACGGCGGGCATCGTCAGCGCGACGTCGCGCACGCTCGCCGATGGCAGCGCGTTTCCGTTCTTCCAGACCGACGTCTCGTTGAACCCCGACAATTCGGGCGGCCCCGTGTTCAATCGCGCGGGAGAAGTGGTCGGCATCGACGTGCAGGTGTACGGCGACGGAGAGCGCGCCCAGAGCCTGACGTTCGCAATCCCGATCAATATGGCGAATAAGGTGCGCGCGCAGTTGCAAAGCCAGGACAAGAACGCGCGCGGCAGCCTGGGCATCCAGGTGCAGGACGTCGATCCGGGGCTGGCGGGCGCATTCGGCCTGCCGCGCGCGGCGGGCGCGCTCGTGATCGCCGTCGAGCCGGGCAGCCCGGCGGCGGCAAGCAGCCTCAAGCCCGGCGACGTGATCGTGAAACTCGCCAACACGCCCGTCGAGCACGCGGCCGATTTCGCCGAGCAGGACGCAGCGCTGCAATCGGGAACGAAAGTCCCGTTGACGCTCATTCGCAATCACAAGCAGATGACGGTGATGGTCGGCGTCGGCGCATCGGCGCAAGAGCCGGATGCTGCCGGGGGCACGGAGGTGAGCACGAGCATGAGCGGTGCAGGTCCGCTCGATCATCTCGGCCTCACGATGCATGCCCTCACGGATGACGAGCGGCGCACCACGGGCCTCGCTGAAGGCCTGATGGTCGACGATGTGTCGGGCACGGCGGGCAGCGCCGGCATCAAGCCCGGCGATGTCGTGCTGTCGCTGAACGGCACGCTGGTCTCATCGCAGGATGAACTCGCATCGCTCGCGGCGAAGGCGGGCAAGAAGGCGGCGTTGCTGATCCAGCGCAATCATGCGCGCAGCTTCGTGACCGTCGATCTCAAGTGATGCGCGAAGCAGGGCGGGCAATCGGCACGCGATGCCCGCCCCGCATGTCGACATCATGCGCAAGACTGCCGCGCTTCATCTCACCGCCGACGCGTCCACGCAAGCTGGATAACACCGCGCGTTCGCGGTTTGCGCTAGAGTGATGCGCGCATCGCCATCGCCATGCATATCGGCGCAATGCGCCAATCCGAATATCACGCCCGTCGGCGAACCTATGGAAAGTGAAAGCACGTCGCGTCAGCAGACGCGCGCAGGCAACGCGTTCGAAGTGCTATGGGTATTCCTGCAAATGGGCTGCACCTGTTTCGGCGGGCCGATTGCGCATCTTGGATATTTCCGCCGCGAATTCGTCGAGCGCCGCCGCTGGCTCGACGATACGACATACACCGATCTGATCGCGCTGTGCCAGTTCCTGCCCGGACCGGCGAGCAGCCAGGTCGGCTTTTCGATTGGCTTGCTGCGCGCGGGATGGCGGGGCGGGCTCGCGGCGTGGCTGGGCTTCACGTTGCCTTCGGCGGTCTTGCTGGCCGGTTACGCGAGCGTTGCGCGACTGCTCGACAACACGCTCGGCAAAGGACTCGTTCACGGGCTGAAACTCGTCGCCGTGGCCGTCGTCGCGCAGGCGATCTGGGATATGGCGCGCCGCCTGTGCCCCGACCGTGCGCGCGCCGCCATCGCGCTCGCCGCGCTCGCGCTGCTGAGCGTGCTCGATACGGTGTACGCGCAGCTTATCGTGATCGGCGGCGGCGCGTTGCTTGGCGTCGTCGCGTGGCGAATGGCGTCTGCATCGTCGGCTTTCGCTGCACAGGCTGCAAGCAGCGCACCCGCCGACGCACACGCATTCGCCTTGCCTCGCGCCGCAAGCGGCATTGCGCTCGTGCTGTTCTTCGCGTTGCTCGCCGGATTGCCCGCACTGGAAGCGCTTCTGCCCGCCACGTGGACCATCAGGATCTTCGACGTGTTCTATCGCTCGGGCGCGCTCGTGTTCGGCGGCGGTCATGTCGTGCTGCCGCTGCTGCAACAGGCGACGGTCGCAAGCGGATGGGTCTCTGCGAATGATTTTCTTGCGGGCTACGGCGCGGCGCAGGCCGTCCCCGGTCCACTCTTCACGTTCGCGTCGTACCTCGGCTGGATGATGAGCCCTTCGTCCGCTCACTGGCTCGGCGCGCTGTGCGCAACCGTCGGCATCTTTCTGCCGGGACTGCTGCTCGTCATCGCCGTGTTGCCGCACTGGCAGGCGCTGAGAACGCGTCCGTCCGTAGCGGCATTGCTTGCGGGCGCGAATGCCGCCGTCGTCGGTCTGCTCGCGAGCGCGTTTTATGCGCCCGTATGGACGAGCGCCGTATTATCGGCAGCCGATTTCGCCGTCGCAGTCGTGTCGCTGTTCTTGCTCACGCGCTGGAACGTGCGGCCTTTGCTCGTCGTGCTGTTGTGCGCAGCGGCGGGAATCGCCGAGACATTCGTGCGTTGAAGCACCGAAACCCGATCGCAACAAGACGCATCGGCCTGCGTCGCCTATAACGGTTAGCGACGCACACGCTTTCATGTCGCCACGACACTATATTCATACGATAAAGACGGCGGCAAGCCGTGCGCACGGACTCTGGATCATCCGGAAAGCACTTCACGCGCATGCTGATTCTTTTCATTGCTCCTGCAGGTCTGTTTCGCGATGGCGTCGCGCGTCTGCTCGGCGATCTGGCCGAGTGCGTCGAAGTGAAATGCGCGGACTTCGCCTCGAACATACTCGACGATGAGCGGGTCGCCGATCTCGTCGTGCTCGACGGCGACAGCGTGCCCGACGCGCTCACCGTAGCGAACGCGTCACAGCGGCTGCAGACAGGACTGCCCGTGCTGGTGCTGCTGACGGCCGTCGATCGGCAGACCGTCGACGAATACGTCGCGGCGGGCGTCGCGGGCCATCTCGACAAATCGGAATCGGGCGAGGCGCTGCTGGATGCGCTGCGTCTTCTGCTCGCGGGCAGCCGCTATCCCGCTTCGACGCCGCTCGCGCTGGACGAAGCAGCGTTGCCTGCGTCCGCGAACGATGCGCGCGCATCCGATGCGCTCGCCGACGAAATGAAAGAACACGTGCTGACGCCGCGTCAGATCCAGGTGCTCGCGCTGGCGGCGCGCGGCGAGACGAACAAGTCGATTGCGAAGCAGTTGAACATCACGGAAGGCACCGTCAAGGTGCACCTGTACACCGTGTACAAGGCGCTGAAGGTCGGCAGTCGCGGGCAGGCGAGCGTGGCGGCTGCGCGGCTGCGGCAGATCGGCGATGCGCAGTTGCATCGCGCGCTCGACGGCCAGCTTTCCGTCGGCAGGCTGCTCGCGTTCACGACGCCCACGCGCTTCAAGTCCGGCGAAGTGCTCTTTCGCAAGAACGATCCCAGCGATGCGCTGTACTACGTCGTGCGCGGCACCGTGAGTCTCGCGGAGATCGATATCGAAGTGGGGCGCGGCGCGATACTCGGCGAGATCGGACTCTTCTCGCCGGACCATCGGCGCACTTGCACCGCGCGCTGCATCAGCGATTGCGAACTGCTGATGGTGTCGGCCACCGACGCGATGCGCCTCTACTACCAGGACCCCGAGTTCGCCACGTATCTGATCCACCTGATCACGCGGCGACTCGAAGCGGACAAGCTGCGCTCGAAAAATTAGTTTCGCTTGCTGCGGTTTATTTACATACGCACTATCAATCGCTATTCCCCGTTCCCGCCATCGAATGACGAACGAGATTTGGAAAAAAAGCCCGTTTTAAACGGTGCATTTTGATCTATAACACATAGCAATCGCACGTCGATCCGAGGTGCCGGGCGCGCATTCCACTGCGCCCGGCAAGACAGGGCGAACCATCCGTTTGTTCGATCAACACTGCGCAGCGCCGCATGGCGCGTGTGCCGCACTTGCATTGCGAGGCATTCGCAGAGTTGCCTCATCGCGATGAAACGGATCATGAGCCGCTAGCAGGTGCTCTTTGAAAAGGCTTGAAGAAAGTGATCACAGATTCTTCCTGCCCATCCGACGGATTGGCGCGCGTCGTCCGCACGGTTCTATTCATGGACCTCGTGGAGTCGTGCCGGCTGATCCAGGACAACGAAGTGGAAGCAGCGGGACGGTGGCGCAAGTTCAAGGCGCACATCGAGAACGACATCGTACCCGCGCATCGCGGACGTCTGATCAGGACGGAAGGCGACGGACTGATGGTCACGTTCGTCGAACTGCGCGATGGACTCGCGGCGACCTTCGAGATCCAGCACGCGTCGGGCGAAGCCAACGCGGGACTGCCGCCGCCGCAGCACATGTTATTGCGTATGTGCCTGCACGTGACGGAGCTTTACGAAGACGAGCGCGACGTCTATGGCCGCGGCGTCAATCTGGCCGCGCGGCTCTATACGCTCGCGGGGCCAGGCGAGATCGTCGTATCGGCGCAGGTGCGGGACCAGCTGACACCCGATCTCGATGCCGACATCGAAGACCTGGGGGAATGCCACGTCAAGCATTTCGAACAGCCCGTGCGCGCGTATCGGATCGGCCCGCCGGGTCCGCGTCCCGTGATCGAACGCGGGACTGCGTTCCTGCCCGAGCTGCGGCCCACGATCGCGGTGATTCCTTTTGCGTCGCGCGGCGGTGAGGCGGGGCAACAGGTGCTCGGCGAAGTGATGGCGGACGAGATCATCTCGTCGCTGTCGCGCACGGCCGAGCTTCAGGTCATCTCGCGTCTGTCGACGACGGCGTTTCGCGAGCGCGATGCGACGCTCGACGAAATCAGCGCGTTTCTCGGCGCGCGTTACGTGCTGTCGGGCGCGTATCGCACGTCGGGCGAGCAGGTCGTGCTGGTCGCCGAACTCGCGGAAGCGAAGTCGCGCCACATTCTGTGGACGGCGAGCATCAAAGGCCGCGCGACGCACATCATGCTCGGCGAAGACGAAATGATCGATCGCATCGTCGCCGAAACGAGTGGCGCGATCATCGATCGCGAGTTGCAGCGCGCGCGCTCGCAGGCGCTGCCGTCGCTCGAAAGCTCGACGCTGCTGATGAGCGCGATCGTGCTGATGCATCGCGGCGTCTCGCATGACTTCAACCGCGCGCGCGACATGCTCGAAGCGCTGATCGAGCGCGCGCGCAGACAGGCCTTGCCGCATGCGTGGCTTGGAAAATGGCACGTACTGCGTTTCAATCGCGGCTGGACCAACGATCGCGCTGCGGAAGCGCAGGCCGCGCTTGGCTGCACGCGCCGCGCGCTCGACGCCGATCCCGAATGCTCGCTCGCGATGACGATCGACGGCTTCGTGCATACGAACCTCCTCAAGCAGCTCGACGTCGGGCAGCAGCGCTACGAAAGCGCGCTCGCGGTCAATCCAAACGATTCGCTTGCGTGGCTGCTCAAAGGCACGCTGCTCGCATTCGAGGGCGAAGGCGATCAAGCCGTCGACGCGACCGAGCGCGCGCTGCGTCTGTCGCCGCTCGATCCGTTGCGCTACTTCTACGAATCGCTGGGCGCGACGGCGGCGCTGTCGGCGGGGCGTTACGAGCGCGCCGTCGAACTCGCGCAGCGCTCGTTGCGCGTAAACCGCACCCATACGTCGACGTTGCGCGCGCTGGCGATCGCGCAATCGCTGCTCGGCGATCTCGATGCCGCGAGATTGACGCTCAACGAAGTGCTCGCGATCGAGCCGACGCTGACGGTCACGCGCTATCTCGAACGCTCGCCGAGCGGCGCGTACAAGACCGGGAGGATATGGTCGGAAGCATTGCGGCAAGCAGGCTTGCCTGCGTAGAAAAAGGTTTGAATGCGGTGCAGGATTCCTGACAGAGGAGGCCTATCGTGAGCGGACTTGGCGGTGCGGGAGGAGCAGGCGGAGCGGGAGGTGCAGGCGGTGCGGGCGGCGCAGGTGGAGCGGGCGGTGCAGGCGTGCCTTCGGGCGGCGGCGGCGCGGGCGGCGTGTACGATGCGGGCGGCGGGTCGGCGGATGGGCCGCTTCTTGCCGGCGCGCTGATCGGGCATCGCGATGGCATTGTCGGCAGCTGGCATCCGCCTGAGCGGGTCACGGTCGATTTCGACAAGCAGAACTTCTGCGCAATCGACGACTATCGTCAGCTATGGCGATGGGAGCCGTGGGTGCGCGCGACGGTGTTCGATTTCGAGCTATTGTCGAATCTGCGCTTCTGGATACAGAACGAGGGGAGCAAGACGCTTGCGTATCCGCAGCTCTCGCACCGGCCGTCGAAGGGCGGCGCGGAAATCGATATCGTGAGCCTGCATCGTCCTGACAAGGACGTTTTCGCGAAGCAGGCCGAATGGCTCGACTTCTATGCGGACCTTCGCGAAGATCGCTCGGCGGAAATACTCTGCCAGATGGGCCCGCAAGTGGCCTTCTGGAGCATGCTGATCTATCTGCATCCGAGCCGCACGCCGAAGACGATCGAACTGCTCGACACGGCAATACGCCTCGCGATTTTCGTCGAGATCCGCTTCAAGCACGCAATCGCGGCGTCACGAGCGCTCGAGTACTCGCAGCAGGTGCAGCCGATGATCCAGACGCCGGGGCACGGCTCGCTGCCGAGCGGCCATTCGACCCAGGCGTTCATCATCGCCGTCGTGCTGTGCGCGCTGTTCAAGCAGGGCCGACATACCGTCTACTACCAGCAGGCGATGCGCCAGGCGTATCGCGTCGCCGTCAATCGAACGGTGGCGGGTGTTCATTTCCCCATCGACAGCATTGCGGGCCATGTGCTCGGCACCGCGCTCGGCGAGTACTTCGTCGCGCGCTGCACGCGCAACCTGAAGAAGCCGGGAGGAAGCGCAAAACGCGATCCTCTCGCGGACGGCAAGATCACATCGCGCGAGTTCAAAGGGCATGTGTTGTCGGCGAAGAGTCCGGACGGCAATCCCGATTTCGATTATCACGAGCCGTTGAGCGACGGCGATGTCGATGCCTACGCGAAGGCGCACAAGATGTCGAAGCCGGCTGTGCTGGCGAAGTTTCCGTTTCTCGGCTGGAAGAAGCCGGGCGCGCCATCCGTCGACGGCTCGAACATCCTGTCGTGGCTGTGGAATCAGGCCGAGAGCGAGTGGAACGGCAACGCCCTCGCGAACACGAAGTTCTAGCGTCTGCATGCTGTTCGAGCGAGGTGGGCGATGACCTGGCAATCGTTGACGGGTAAGGCCGGCGCGTGGAGCGGTCTGGACTGGACTGGGCGCGCGAACGGCATGGCGCGAGCCGACCCGTATCTGGCATGGGCCGATGCGACGCTGTTCGCCGATCTGGGCGGACCGCCTGCGGCCTGGGTGCGCGTCATCATCGAGCTCGAGGAGCATGGGCCCGATGGCACGCCGCTCACGGCACAGTCGTTCGCGGAGAGTCTCGAAAGCACGCACGCGGCGTGGAAAGCGTGGATACGGGTGTCGTCGCTCTATCGCTATCCGCCGCGCGATCTCGAGCAGACGCACTTCCTGACGGCAGCCGTGACGAAGCTGTTCTTTGCGAAGCTCGACACAGCGCTAAAGGGTTTCGTGAAGCGCTTCGAACTCGGCATGCCTGTCGTGCCCGACGATCAGTCTGTTAGCGCATTGCAGGCCACGACGGTGCTCGCGACGGGCACGGGCCCGCGGTTCGCCGCCGCTTCTCAGGCAAAGGCGAAGGCAGCGGACGCGAAGCGCGAGCGCATCGTGTTTCTCGGCGTGATGGACGATGGCCTCGCGTTTGCGCACGAACGCTTTCGTTCTTCCGGCAATCCGTCGGCCACGCGCATCGAATACTTCTGGAATCAGGACGACGCGCCCGGCACACCGCCCGGTCTGCACTACGGGCGCGAACTCTCGAAGGCCGGGATCGACGATATGCTCGCGCGCTACACGCAAGGCGGATTGATCGACGAAGACGCCGTGTATCGGGAGGCGGGCTACATCGGCGTGCGCAAGCGCTGGGCGCACGGCACGGAAGCGCTGGATCTGGCAGGCGGCGTGCGCCCCGGCGATCTGCACGCGGCTTTCCTTCAGCGGCTGGGCGACGACAGGAAGGCGCTCGAGAAAGTGCATCTGATCGGCGTGCAGTTCAAGACGCCTGGGAGAACGGTGCGCGATACGTCGGGACTCTGGTTCGCCACGCACGCGCTCGATGCGATGCGCTATATCCTGCGCCGCGCCGACGATCTCGCACACAGCCACGGCCACGACTACTGCGTGGTGCTCAATCTGAGCTACGGCTATATGGCGGGACCGCATGACGGCAGCTCGATCATCGAAAGAGCCATCGACGAGCTGATCGACCAGCACCGCGATCTGTGCGTCGTCGTGCCCGCTGGAAACAGCAACGTGCTGCGCTGTCACGCGAACATCGAACTCGCGCATGGCGAATCGAGGAGCCTCACATGGCGCGTGTTGCCCGATTGCGCGACGCCCAGTTTTCTGGAGATCTGGTTGCCGGAGCATGCCGATCCGTCGAAGGTCAAGATCCAGGTCTGTCCGCCGACGGGCGATAAAAGCCCCGCCATGTCGGTGAACAATTTCTATGCGTGGCAACCGGGCGGCAACGTGCTGTGCGCATCCGTGTATCTGGACCGCGTCGCGACGGGCGACAACGGAATGATCCTGATCGCGCTTGCGCCCACGCTCACGCGCGATCCTTCGCGCGATGCGACGCCGTCAGGCAACTGGAGCGTGACCGTGTCGAACACGGCGCGCCACGGCGACGCGCTGAACCTGCACGCATGGGTACAGCGCAACGAAACGGCATTTGGCTATCCGATGCGCGGACGCCAGTCGCGCTTCGACGATCCGCTTTACAAGCGCTTCTTCTCGGGCTCGCATGCGAGGGACGTCGACATAGGCAACACGGATTCGTGGATAAGGCGCAGCGGCACATTGAATTCGATCGCGACGGGCGACTATACCGTCGTCGTTGGCGCGTATCGGCGCACGGACGGCAAGGCGGCGCTCTATTCATCGACGGGACCTTCGCTTCGCACGAAGCAGAGAAACGGCCCCGATGCGACTGCCGTCAGCGAGGACTCGCCCGCCTGCGCGGGCGTGCTCGGCGCGAGCACGCGCAGCGGAAGTCTCGCCGCGATCTCGGGGACGAGCGCGGCCGCGCCGCAAGTGTCGCGTCTATTCGCGCAAGCGAAGGTGAGGGGCGACGCCGTGGTCCTCACGCCGATGACGGCAGCGAAGAATGCGATGAAGAATGTGGCGAAGACTGCCGCGAAAAATGCGTCGAAGAAAGCAGCGAAGGTCGCGCCGACGACGATGAATCCTCTCGCGAGCCGCAACTGGATCGCGCAGAAAGCGGCCAATGAAGACCCGGCCAAGCTGGGCGCATCGCCGCATGTGCTTGCCGGCACCTGCCCCGGCACGGAACGCCCGCCTACCGTGCCCGTCGGAGAGCATGCATGGCTGCGGAGAATGCCGGCGGAGCGGGGCGGCGCAGGTCGCTTCAAGTCGCGCCGATCGAAGAAGCGCGGCATCGATTCATAACGGGAACATGCAGCGGGGCCTGTCATCGCTGACAGGCCCCGCTTCGTGCCGTGCTTTCGAACAGCATGCAACCGCGTCGCTCAGTTGCCGCCCTTGAAGAGTTCGTTCAGGCGCGCGGCTTCGCCGTTCTGTTGCGAGCGTACGAGATCCTGATAGACCTCACCGCGCGTCTTTCCGTGCGAGATAGCCGAACCGCCCGACATCGTCGTTGCCGACATGCCGGGGCCTTCGGAGTTGACGACGGTTTCGGGCGTCGTGGGCGTCGAGGTGGCCGTGTTGGTGGGGCTTTCCTGCGCATACGCTTGCAATGCTGACAGGCAGAGCGCGCCGCCGCAGAGGATGAGCATCGTCTTCATTTGAGTCTCCTTCGAACAATTGCAGCGCATTACGCGGTTGCGCCGGACCGAGACGAAAGCGTGGGTCGCATTCGAAGAACGCGGACGGCCACGCCGACCTTTAGACGTGCACAACCATCAGAATCTGTGGCAAGACAGGATTGAATTCGTTGACACGTAGTCAGCCTCGCGAAAGCTCGGCCATGCGAAAGATGACTGTGCGGCCACGCGGCTTGAACCCAGTATGGTTTTCGCACGCGCGCAGGCCTATATGACTTTGGTGGTAAGCGGGAATATAAAGCGGGCGCGCTTCAACTACTTCCACGCGTAGCGCAAGCCGATCCACACGCCGCGCGGCGCGCCGATACCGAGGAACTGGTCGTTGGTGACATTGTTCGGATCAAATGTATGGTTTGGCCCGTTGAAGAAGTTCTCGCCGAGAATCGCAAAATTCGAATAGTGCTTGTTCAGCAGATTCTTGACGGTCGCGAATACCTGTAGCTGCTTCGTGACGTTGTACGTCGTATCGAGATCGATCAGGAAGTAGCCGGCCACTGCGCCGTTCACATCCTGATTGTTCTCGTCGCCGCGCGCAAAGATGCTGCCGCGGTACGTGAAGTTCGTGCCGATGTTCCACTTCGCGATCGGCGTGTAGTCGACGCGCAGCTTCACGGTATTGGCGGGAATGCCCGGAATGCGGTCGCCCGGCCTCACTGTGATGTTGCCGTTCGTGTCGGCGCTCGAATTGCTCGCGCTGCTTTCCGTCCACGTCGATTGATAGGTTGCGTTCACATAGCTATAACTCGCGCTCACGCCGACGGGGCCATACTTCGTGCGAGCCGCAAGCTCGACGCCTTGACGGCGCGTCTTGCCGACGTTCTGAAAGAAGCCGAGCGTGCTGGATGCGCCATTGCTGCTGACGAACTGAATGTCGTCGTCGAGCATCGTGCGATAGAGCGCCGCGCTCCATGTCGTGTTGCTGCCGAGCCTTCCGCGCGCGCCGATTTCGAACGTCTTCGAGATCACGGGCTTCAGAGCCGGGTCGGCGATGAAGTCGTTCGGCAACGAACATGGCGCGCTCGGGTCCGCGCACGCGAGTTCGATCGACGTCGGCGAGCGCATGCCTTCGTTGTAGGTCGCATAGGCGGTGAAGTTGTCGGTCGGATTCCAGTTGATGCCGACCGCGGGATTGAAGCGCGAGAACACATGGCGGCCATCGAGCAGCGGCTGCTCGCCGCTCTCGTCGCCGATCGTCGTGCGCGACCAGTTGTAGCGGCCCGCAAGCGTCATCGACCATTGCTCGTTGAACGAGAATGTGTCGTTGAAATAGATGCCGTATGTTTCGTTGCGCGTCTTCGCATCGGTGGCCGGCACGAACGGACCGGTGCCGATCGTCGCGCGCGTGTCGGTGAAGAACGCATCTTGCGACGACTGCGCGAAATGCGAGTTCGCCAGATCGGCGGCCACGCCGAGCACCAGTTCGTTGCGCTTGCCGAAGAGCTGTTGCAGCAGCGACAGTTGCAGGCTGCCGCCATAGCTTTCGGTGAAGATCGTCGACTGCAGGTTGGTCGCGGGCGGCACATCGTCGGGATCGAAGTCGTCGTTGACGTTGCTGCTCACGTTCTCGTTGCGGTAGTGGCGATAGTAGAGATTGCCACTCAACTGGATATTGGGCGTGAAGTAGTGCTCGCCCGCGATCGTCAGATAGCCGACCTCGTTCCTGTTCTGGTCCGGAAACGTGTAAGCCTGCGAACGGTTGTCGAGGAACGAGCGCGGAATCGTCTGCGAGCCGTCGAGCGTGTTGTCCGCAGCGCCCGCCGAGATCGACAGCGTGTTGTCGGCATCGTGATAGCGCAGCTTGCCGAATGCCTGGCGCAGACGGCTGCCGTTGTGATCGGCCCAGCCGTCGTCGCTGGTCGCGTTCGCCGTGAAGTAGTAGTCGAGGTTGCTGCCGATCATCCCGCCTTGCTGGATCTGCGCGCTCTTGCGTCCCCACGAGCCGCCGCTGATCTCGGCCTCGCCGCCCGGCGCCGTGCTGCCGTTTTTCGTGGTGATCGCGATCGTGCCGCCGAGCGTGTTGAGGCCGAAGGTTGGATTCGAGCCGGGAATCAGCTGGATCGTTTCAATTGCGGCTTGCGGTATCAGGTCCCAGTTGACGACGTCGCCGAACGGCTCGTTGACGCGCACGCCGTCGAGAAACACGGACAGCCCTTGCGGCGTGCCGACGAGTGGCGAAGCGGTGAAGCCGCGATAGCTGATGTCGACCTGCGACGGGTTGCCTTGCGCATCGTTGATATCGACGCTTTGAAGGTTGCTCGCGAAGTAGTCGGTGAGCGTGTTCCGATGCTGTCCGGCGATCTCGCGGCCGCGTATGGTCTGCACGTTCGCGGGCACGAGCTCGATGGCCGTGCCGATGCCGACGAGCGGCGTCGTGCCGATTACGAGGATCGACGGCTGTTCGGTTTCCTGCGGAGGGCTCTGGTTTTGCGCCACCTGTTGCGACTCGATTTGAGCCGTGTTTGATCGCGCTTCCTCCGTTGTCGCTTCCTGCGCGCTGTTGGCCGTTGTCGTGGTTTCCTGCGACCATGCGGCTGCGCAGAGACTCGCCAGCGCGCCGCCGACTACGAGCTGAAAAGCGCCGTTGCGCGGATGCAGGCGCGCGCGCCGCGATGTGCGCCGCGTAGGTTTCATGGTTGTCGACTCCAGCGGGTTGTTCTAGCCTTGTCAGCAGCGGCAGATCGTTCGGGCTGCGCATGAATGCCCGGTTTGCTGCTTTGCCGTTCCATGCAGAGTCGCATATGAAGGGCGTCTATCGCCCGGGAAGCTTTCCCGATTCTTTCGGGAAGCCTTCCCTGACGTATCGACGACGCGAAAAGCGCCCGCCGGATGAGTAGAATGAGTCACTGCTTCCACCGATACGCTCATGCCCGAAGCCCTCTCTTCAGTGAATCCGGCCAACCCGGCGCCTGACCCGCGGCAAGCAGCGAGCGCGAAGCAAGCGCTCGCCGCGCAACAGCACGCGACGCCATCGCGTGAGGAAGGCCGCGCGAAAAATCACGCGAAAGGTCACGGCCGAGCAAAAGATTCGCACTCGGCCGCATGGACCGAGTTCGCGTGCGTCGTGATGCTGACGGCGATCGTCTGGGCACTGTGTTCGACGTTCGACGTCAGCGAACTGGCGTATCGCTGGAGCCGCAATGCCGAGCGCTATCAGCTCGACGAATTGCCCGTCACGATGTTCGTGCTCGCGGCGGGCTGTGCGTGGTTCGCGTGGCGGCGCTATCGGGAATCGCAGAGGGAATTGCTGCGCAGACGCGCAGCGGAGGAGGAGGCCGAGCGGCTGCTCGCCGACAACCGGCGCCTCGCGAGTGAACGCATTGAAGCGCAGGAAGCGGAGCGCCGTCATCTCGCGCGTGAGCTGCATGACGAACTGGGCCAGTACCTGAATGCAATCGCGCTCGATGCAGCGCGGATTCGCGATCTGTCGGCGGATCGCGAGCCCGAAATTCATCGCACGTCGCTTGACGTGATGCAAAGCGCGAGCTTCGTCTACCGGCAGATCGGCGGGATGATCCGCAAGCTGCGGCCCATCGGCCTCGATGAACTGGGCTTGCCGAGCGCGCTTGAGCATTGCGTCGAAGGCTGGCGCGAGCGGCTGCCCGATGCATCGTTCAAGCTCACGATCGACGGCGAATTCGACGGCTTCACCGACGCGCTCAACATCACGCTCTACCGCTTCGTGCAGGAAGCGCTGACGAACGTGTCGAAGTTCGCGCGCGAGTCGAGCGTCGAGATCTATCTGGTGAGAGCGCCGCTGGATGGCGAGCGCGGCGGCGAAATCGTCGTGACGGTCGCCGACGATGGCCCTGGCACTGATCTGTCGAAGCCTCGCGCGGGGCTAGGTCTTGTCGGCATGCGCGAGCGCGTCGAGGCGCTCGGTGGCGAGTTTCATCTGGCGAGCGAGCCGGGAAGAGGCTTTCTGCTATGCGCCCGCGTGCCGCCTCATGTCGGGCTGCCCGAGCCCAGCGTACTGAGCGTTCCCATCGAACCCGGCGAGCCGAAAAGCTCGTGAGGCGCGGCGAGTTCGGAGAACTGAAGCCCGAGACGTTGCGCGATCTGCACGAGCTGCACGCCGTTGTTCGCGCCGAACTTTTGCCGGATCGCGGACTGATGATTCGCAATCGTCTTCTGGCTCAGGCCGAGCCGTTCGGCGATCACGGGCAGCGTATAGCCCTGCACGAGCAGACGCAGCACTTCGAATTCGCGCGCGGACAACTGACGTCCCGGCGGTCCTTCGTTGAACATCGTCCGCAACGCGAGCGCGTGCGAGACGTCCGCGCTCAGATAGCGCACGCGCCGCGCGACGGCGCGCACGGCTTCGACGAGCACATCGGGTGCGCTCGCCTTCGTCACGTAGCCGCTTGCGCCCGCATCGAACGCGCGGCGCACGAAAAGCGCCTCTTCGTGAACGCTGAAGATAAGCACGCGCGCATCGGGTTCGCGCGCGAGCATCCGGCGCATTGCTTCGATGCCGCTTGCGCCCGGCATCGCAAGATCCATCACGACGACATCCGGCTGCAACGCGCAGAAGCGCTGGTAAGCCTGCATCGCGTCGGCCGCTTCGCCCGCGACGCGCACGTCGGGGCTCAGTTCTAGCAGACGTCGATAGCCTTCGCGCACGACGGCGTGATCGTCGACGAGAAGCACGGAGATGGCAGACGTCGTCATGATCGCGTTTTCTCTCTTTGCGTCGTTGTCATCGTTGGCGTAGCGCCGCCTTGTGCATCGCTAACGACTCGCCGTGAGTTCGCATCGTTGCGGAACATGACGGGCTGTTCGTCGGGTGCAAGCGCCGCGCCGCGTCGGGCCGCGTCGCGCACCACGTTCACGACCTGCTCGTGATGCTCCGACTTGTCGCAGACGGGATCGGCATTGGCGGCGTCGTGTGTCAGCAGATACGCCTGGCAGCGGCAGCCGCCGAGGTCTTTGGCCTTTTCGTCGCAACTGCGGCACGGCTCCTTCATCCATTCGAAGCCGCGAAAGCGGTTGAACGCGTCGCTCGCGTACCAGATGTCGGCGAGCGGCATGTCCTTCACGTTAGGAAATGTGAGACCGGGGAGCGAGCGTGCCGAATGGCAGGGCAGCGCGGCGCCATCGGGCGCGACGCCGAGGAACACCGAGCCCCAGCCGTTCATGCAGCGTTTGGGCCGCGTTTCGAAGTAGTCGGGCACGACGAAGAAGATCCTGCAGCGGTTGCCGATTTCCTTGCGATACCGCTCGACGACGGCTTCCGCTTCGCGCAGCTGCTCGGCCGTCGGCATCAGTTGCGCGCGATTCGCGTGCGCCCAGCCGTAGTACTGCGTGTTCGCAAGCTCCAGATATTCGGCGCCCATCGCGAGCGCCATGTCGATGATCTTGTCGACGTGCGGCAGGTTGTAGCGATGCAGCACACAGTTGAGCACCATCGGAAAGCCGTGTGCCTTGATCGAGCGCGCGACGCGGTTTTTCAGGTCGAACGTGCGCGTGCTGCTCAGAAAGTCGTTCAGCTCCTGGGTCGAATCCTGAAACGACAACTGGATGTGATCGAGCCCGTTTGCCTTCAGCACGCCGAGCCGCGCATCCGTCAAGCCGACGCCGGATGTGATCAGGTTCGTATAGAAGCCGAGCCTGTGCGCTTCGGCGACGAGTTCTTCGAGATCGTCGCGCATCAGCGGCTCGCCGCCTGAAAAGCCGAGTTGCGCGGCGCCGAGCTTGCGGGCCTCGCGCAAGACGTTGATCCATTGCGCGGTGCTCAGCTCGTCGCGATGATCGGTGTAGTCGACCGGGTTGTAGCAGAACGCGCAATGCAGCGGACAGCGGTACGTCAGTTCCGCCAGCAACCACAACGGCGGGCCGACGTCGCTGCGCGCCGCCTGCTGTCCCTGCTCCCGTTCTGCAATCGCGAGATCGCTCATGCTGTCACTCCAGCCAGCCACGCGAGCGCGCGTGGTCGACGAATGCCTGGACTTCGGGCGCGAGGCCCGTCGCGTTGAACGCCTGTTCGAGTTCGGCGACGAGCGTCGGCATGTCGCGCGTGCCGTCACAACGCAACAGGATTTGCGCGGCGCTCTGGTTCAGCTTCACCATGCCCTCGGGATACAGCAGCACATGCGCATCCTGCGCCGGTTCCCATTGCAGACGGAACAGGCTGCTGAGCTTTGGGCCGCGCTTTTCTTCGCCTTGCGCGGCGCTGTCGTGCGGAGTGTTCGTGGGTGCGTTCATGCGGGGAAAGCCTTCTCGATTGCGTCGAGCATGGTCCACAGGATGTCGAGCTTGAACTGCAGAATGTCGAGCGCGCGTTCCTGTTGCTCGCGCGTGCGGAAATGATCGAGCGTGACGGCGAGGCCATGTTCGACATCACGCTGCGCAAGCGAAATGCGCGAGCGGAAATACGCGAGTCCTTCGGGCTTGATCCACGGATAGTGCTCGGGCCACGTGGAAAGCCTGTCCTTATGAATTTGCGGCGCGAAGATTTCCGTCAGCGACGAGCAGACGGCTTCCTGCCACGGCGCGCGGCGCGCGAAATTCACATATGCGTCGACGGCGAAGCGCACGCCGGGCACCACATGTTCGAGCGACCACAGTTCGTCGCGCGACAGGCCGACGGCATCGCCCAGGCGCGCCCACGTCTCGATGCCGCCTTCGTCGTCGCCGTAGCCGTCGTGATCGAGAATGCGCAGCACCCAGCGGCGACGCGTCGCGCGGTCGGGGCAGTTGGAGAGAATCGCGGCATCCTTCAGCGGAATGTTGATCTGATAGTAGAAGCGGTTCGCGACCCAGCCGCGAATCTGCTCGCGCGAGCATCCGCCGCTGTTCATCTTCACGTTGAACGGGTGATGAATGTGATACGCCTGACCCTTCGCGCGCAACTGCGCTTCGAATTCGTCGCGGGTCCATGCGGGGCCGGTGTCGCTCTTGAGAGTCATCGATCGCTTCTCCGTTTCCATGTCTGTGCCGGCAGCATGCTGGCAGGGCGCCGCTGCCTACAGTTCGAACAGCATCCCGTCGTGCGCGACTTCGATGCCGTGCTGCGCGAGGATGCGCCGCTCGGGACCATCGTCGATCAGAATCGGGTTCGTGTTGTTGATATGTATTAGCACCTTTCGCGCGTTCGGCCTATCGAGCGAATCCAGCACGTCGATCATGCCGCCCGCGCCCGTTTGCGCGAGATGGCCCATGTCGGCGGCCGTTTTCTTCGACAGTCCCAGCTCGATCATTTCGTCGTTCGTCCACGTCGTGCCGTCGACGAGCAGCAGATCGGCGCTGCGCATTGCCTCGCGGATGTGCGGTTCGAGCACGCCGAGACCCGGCGCGTAGAACACGCGCTTGCCTGAATCGGGCGCGGTGAGCAGCAGGCCGATGTTGTCGCCGCGCTCCGGCGCCGCGCGATGCGGCGAGTAGGGCGGCGCCTTGCTCGACAGCGGCAGCGCCTCGATGCGCACGCCGGGCAGCGCGCCGATTTCGAATGGGCCCGCATCGAGCGTAATCGTGTGGCGCTCGGTGCGGCAGTAGTGCGACAGGATCGATACGATCGGAAAGCCCGTCGACAGGTCTTGCCACACGGCCTCGGTCGCATGCAGCACGAGCGGCGCGCTGTTCTCGCGCAGCATCAGGAGGCCCGTCACGTGATCGATCTGCGCATCCATCAGCAGCACGGCGGCGATGCCAGTATCGCGGGCATGGCGCGCGGGCTGCATCTCAGGATTCGCGGCGATCTGCGCGAGGATATCGGGCGACGCGTTCACGAGCAGCCACGCGATGCCGTCGACGCTGACGGCAATCGACGACTGCGTGCGCCGCCGCGCGTTGAGCGTGCCCTTGCGCACGCCGTCGCAGTTGTGGCAGTTGCAGTTCCATTGCGGAAAGCCGCCGCCCGCCGACGAACCGAGCACCTTGATCTTCATTGTCCGCAGGCTCCTCAATATGCCCCGAAAAAGCGCTTCAACCGACGAGCATCCCGTGTCATGGCAGCATCCTGCGCAACAGTCCGTCGCGGTCGATCAGCTGATGCTTGATCGCGCCCGCGACGTGCAGCGCGATCAACGCGATGAAGATCCATGCGGCGATCTCATGAATGCCGAACCACAACTCGCGCATCGGCTTGTCGTCCCAGCCCCACTTCGGCAGCAGGATGCCCCAGAAGCGCGTGCCGTACGTGTTGAACGACGAGCCCAGATAGCCCGTCACCGGCATCGCGATCATCGAAACGTATAAAAGAACCTGCGTGGCGCTCGCGGCGGCGCGTTGCCACGCTCGCATCGGCGGCAACGGCGGCCTGCCGGATACCATGAGAACTCCGATGCGGATCAGCACCAGCAGGAAAATCGTCAAGCCTAGCGACTTGTGAAAGTTGATCAGCGTGGCCTTGAAGGGCAAGCCGCGCGGCAAGCCGACCATGTACAGGCCGATCGCCAGCATCGCGATGATGCCGAACGCGATCAGCCAGTGCAGCACGATCAGCGGCATTGCGTAGCGCCTTGGCGCTTCCCTTTCCGTGCGCGCGACGTCGGTCGAGCGTGTGGCGTTCATGATGTCGGTTCCCTCGATCATTCGGCGGCTGCATTATTCGACGATCAGCAGTTCGCCGCGTCCATCGACTGCAAGATCGCCCGCGTAGCGTTGCGGCAGCGTGCGCGCATCGAGCGCAGCAAACGGCGCGAGCCGCTGCTTCATTAACGCGGATGCAGACGCGAACTCGCTGCATTGCGCGGCAAGCGCGCGCGCGAACAGCGACCAGAACACGTCGAAGCCGCGCCCGCCGGCCGTGAAGGTTGGCGGCACGCGTTCCGGCCGTTGCAGCAGCAACAGTGTGCCGCGCCGCATGCCGTAGCCATAGTGTGCACCCAGACGGCCGGCGATGCCGATCGTGCCCGCGACGAGCCGCGACGCCGCGTAATCGCCCGTATCGCCGCCGATCAGCACGGTGCCGCGCCGCATCCGGTCGGCAAGGCGCGCGCCCGTGTTGCCCGCGACGACCAGCGTGCCGCCCGTCATGCCTTCCATTGCGCCCGTCCGCGCGCCCGCGACGAAATCGCCGCTGTGCCCCGCGACCGTCAGGCGCCCGCCGCGCATCTCGCAGCCGGTGAAATGCCCCGCGTCGCCTTCGATGTCCAGCGTGCCGCCCGTCATTCGCAAGCCGGCGTAATCGCCGACCGAGCCCGTCACGCGCACGCTGCCCGCATCGAGTTGCGCGCCGACGCCATCCAGCCAGCGCGCGTCGCCTTCGATGACGATGCTGGCTTCATCATCCGCTTCACCAGTTTTCGGCGCGAGCGATACGTCGAACAGATCGCCGATCGCAAACGCTTCGTTGCCGGCGGACAGCAGCATCCGCTCGATTGCGTCGCGCGACAGCGCCGACAACGCCGACGGCAGCAGCGGCGAGCCGTGGACGCGAAAGCCGGGCGCATGCTTCACGCGCAACGTGATCGTGGTCATCGCGCGCCGTCCTTCGGGGCCTTCGCCGTGCGACCCGATGTGCCGCCCGACGTGTCACCTGTTTCGCGCTGCACAATGCCCGCGGCCAGTTCGCGCAGCCTGAAATGATAGGGCCCGAGCTGGCCGCCATAGTTCCCTGCGGAAATGCGCACGACGCCACTACCTGCCGCCGATGCCGCGTCGATACCCGCCGTCATGGCCGCGCCGACATCGGCATCCGTCAATCCGTCGATCACGATTTCGAGCACGCAGCCCGTCTGCGCATCGAGTTCGCTGCGCTGCGACAAGCCGGTCAGCGTCGGACAGAACGCATCGTTCGTCGATGCGACGGCGCCTTTGTATTTCGAGCCGATCTTCGACCCCGAACGCACGACGCCGCCAGGAAACGGCGTAATCACATTCGCGAGCCGATGCATCGCGGCGACGGCGGCTTCCGCTGCCGCCAGCGCGCTGTCGAGATCGCGCGCGAGCAGCAGCAAATTGCCGCCGCCGACGGCCTTCACCGTTTGCACCGTTTCCTGGCAGACGAACTCGCCGTCCATCACGGGCACGCGCCAGTAGCGCACGCCGTTCAGCATTTTCGAAATCTGCCAGCCGTCGCCGAAAAAACGCAGCGAGCCGCCGAGCGGCGCGACGTCCGACAGCGGCGCGCGCGTCGTGGACGGATCGACGCCGTTGTAGACGGCCGTCGTCGGGCACGTCAGCACGCATTGGCCGACGCGCCGCGCGATCTGCTTCGCCAGTTCCTTCGACGACACCGCGAAGATCAGCACGGAGATGCCGGGCCGGCCATCGGGCGACGCGTCGGCGGTTATTTCGTGCTCGATGCCCGCCTCGCAGCCGCAGTCGATCACCGACGTCGCGAAGCCCGTCAGCGAATCGGCTGCCGCGCGCGCCCAGCGCGGCGTGTGCGCGGTGATGACGAGCCGCGTCGCCTTCATCGGGAAGGCTTCCGCGAACGTGTCGTCGATCAGGGTGTCGTTGATCTGCATCGCGCGTCGTGCCCGTTTGAAGCTCACGCCCGCGCGAAACACGCGACGGGCAACAGCCGTCCGCCGCGGCAGCACGCGCAGATTTCGTCGTCGCTGATCGCGGCATGGGCGAAATTGGTGGCCAGATTCGCTTCGCTGTACTGGCGCAGCGTCGTTTCGATGCTCCTGTCGAAATCGGGTGAGACGAAGTGGATGCCACCCGTCGGCGTCGAGACGAGGTTGCCGTCGCGCGCGACCAGTTGGCCGTCCTTGAACACATACGCGGGCGACGTGAACATCCGCTCGCGGTCGGCGTCGTCGCGATAGACGGCGATATCCGCGGCGGCACCCGGCCCGAGATGGCCGCGGTCTTTGAGGCCGAGCAGTCGCGCGGGGCCCGCGCGCGTGACGATCGCGATCTCGTATAGCGAGTACTCGCGGTTCAATTCCTGTAGCGCGCTCGCGACTTTCGCTTCGGGATGCAGCCGATCCAGCTGCGCGTCGCGGAACGGCTTGTCCATCAGCAGGCGAATCAGATGCGGATAGCTCGTGAATGGGCCGCCGTTCGGATGATCGGTCGTCATCGACACGCGCCACGGGTCGTTCACCAGCAGGAAAATTTCCAGCCCGATGATCCATTGCAGCGCATTCACATAGCTTTGCTCGCGATAGCGAAACGGCACCACGCCGCAGCCCGCATCGCATTCGATATCGCCGACAATCCATTTATGCGGCCGCGCGAGGGGCGCGTTCTTGAACTGCATCATCGTGTCGCCGGATGCCGTGACCGTCTGCCCGAAAATGATCTGGCCGACGTCGATCGACACGTTGGGCCGCGCGTTCGCGGCCTCCGCGATCGCGCGCGCGCCCGACGAAAACTTGCGCGGGCCTTCCGTGCCGTAGCTATGGAACTGGATGTGAGTCAGATGGATGGGCAGGCCGTCGGCGGCATCCATCGTCGCGATCGTCGAATCGATGTTGCCCGGCACGCCGAGGTTGCTCGCATGCACGTGCAACGGATGCGGCACGCGCAGTTCCGTCAGCGCGCGCGTCAACGTGCGCAAGACGTCGCGCGGCGTGATGCCGTAGTGCGCGTGCGCCTCGTCGACATCGAGCGAGCGCTGGTTGAACTTGAACGCCGAAATGCCGCCGGGATTGACCACCTTCACGCCGAGCGCGCGGCTCGCGTGCATCGTCCAGCCGACGTAATCGCGCAGGCGCTCGAAGTCGTCCTTTGCGGCGAGCATCTGCAAGAACAGCTCGTCGTTGCCGAGCATCACGTAAGCGCCGTGATCGATGATCGGCGTGTCGCCCATTTCCAGATGCGCATGGCGCGCATTCGACGCGATCATCGCGGGCTCGAACGCGGCCGTGTAGCCCATCTCGGCATAGCGATAGCCGGTGGCGAGCGTGCCCGGCGTGCAGACGCCGCACGACGGCATGCGCAGATAGCGGCCCCGTTCGTCCTGCACGGCTTCGTATGAGGCGTCGCGCGGCGCGTCGTCGCGATGGTCTTCGGGCAACAGGAGCCGCGACAGGTTCGTCTTGCCGCCGCCGATGTGCGAATGCAGATCGATGCCGCCCGCCATCACGACCATGCCTTGCGCGTCGAAGTCCACGTCGACGGCGCCATTGGTGGGCGGCCCGACGATGCGGCCTTCGCTGATGTAAAGGTCGCGCACTTCGCCGTCGATGCCGTTCGCGGGATCGTAGAGGCGGCCGCCCCGCAGTCGCGCGATGCTCATGACGGCCTCCGCGTCAGCGCGGCGCGCGCGGCGAGGTCGTCGGCGAGACGCGCCGCGATCGTCGCGACGCTGGGCAGCGCGATGTTGCGCGCGGGATGCAGCGGCACGACGACGGACGCATCGACGCGAAACAGATGGCCGTCGCTGTCGATGCCCGGCGTAGCGACGGGAATGAATACGGTCTTCGCGCCGCGCGGCGCGATCGACGATGCGAGCGTGGGTGCGCCGAGCACGACGGCGGGCACGTCGTCGCGCAGCTCGGCAGGCAGCGTATGCGGCTCGAAGCTCGCGATCCACAACAGCGCGTCCACTTCGCCTGCCGCGAGCAGGCGCGCCATCCGATAGCGCCAGGGATCGTGATCGAGCGGCGGCGTGCCCGGCAACCGGTCGGGCTTCGACACGCGCGTGCGCAACGGAAAGCCGGACAGCCACGTGACCGCCTGATTGACGCTCAATGCGCCGTCCGCGCCGCCGAGCGTCAGCACGCCCGCGCGGCTCGTCCTGTTGATCGCCTTGACGATGCGGTGCAGCCCTTCGATCAGCAGCGCCGCATGCGGCTGCGGCAACGCGGCGGGCTCGATCACGAAAGCCGTGTAGCGCGCCTCGTGTATGCGCGCCATCAGCGACGCAAGCCCCGTTGCGATGCCTGTACCGTCTTCGAGCGCTTCGGGCTTGCGGCCTTCGGCAATCGCCGACCACAGCGCGAGCACGTCGTGCGGCGATGCGGTGGCGAGAATCGAACCGGCGCGCGCATCGTCGAGGCGGCTCGCGACGGGATCGACCTCGCAGCCGACGAAGCGGATCTCGCGCTGCATCGCCGTGCCGCTCGCGATGCGTTCGTAGAAGCGTGGATGCTGCGCGGACGGCTCGCAGCCGAATACGACGAGCAGGTCCGCGCGCGAACGCACTTCCGAGAGCGTCGTGAAGAACGCGCCGCGATCCTGCAATGCGAGCGTGGCGGCCATCATCGCGTCGCCTTGCAGCGAATCGACGATGGCGCCGCAGCCGGCTGCGAGCGCATACAGCGCGCGCGTTCCCGCAATGTCCGTCGCGCAGCCGAACAGCGGGCGGCGCGATTGGGCGAGCACGGTGACGGCTTCGTCGAGCGCGGTATCGAGCGATGCGGGCGTGCCATCGATCGATGGCGAACACACGTTGTCGCTTGCGTCGTAGCGCGTCAGTGCGTGCGCGAGGCACGGGCAATCGGTGAAGGGCGCGACGAGCGTGCCGTCGTTGCCCGGATGGACCTCGATGTCGTCGCACAGCAGCGGGCAGAACGGGCAGGTCCAGTCGGTCGTCGCCGAAGCGAACGTCAATGGCCCATCGGCGGGCGACGCCGCGTCGGCATTCGTGACGTGGGAGTTGGACTCATGCATGAGAAGCCGTTCAGCAAGGTCCGTGCCGATTTCGCGCATGCCGCGTGTCGTGCACGCGCGAGGGGCGCGCAACGCGTGCGTGCGCGCCATCGCGCATCAGTGCGGTGCTTGCCGATGGACCACGCGTCTCGCGCTTTTGCGCGAATTGCGCGGAACCGTCGAACGCGAGCCCGCACGTCTGGCGGATGAAGCGGTTCTGCGTTTCGTGCGTTTCGCGCGGCCAGGCGCGCGCAGCACAGTATGTGCTCCGCGCTGCAACAGTGTGTCACTTCGGGACACCACGGCGCGCAATGTGCAGGCGATGCGCGCCGTTGCTGCAACGCAGTCCGCGTGGCATGGATATTGTTTCGCCGATCACGCCGTAGCGTCTGCGTTCATCGTGCGCGTGTTGGATGTGTGTCGATGAGCCTGCCGTCGTGAAGCGCCGACGCGATCAGCCACGCATCGGCGCCGCTGCATGCCGCTGCATCGAGATCGTCGCGATGACGGATGCCGCCCGCGCCGATCAGCACGCGCTGGCCTTGCTGGTGCAACTCGCCCTGCTGGTCCGCTTGCGCGCGGATTGCGCCGAACGTATCGAGGTCCGGGCCTGCATCGGCGCCGACCTGATCGAGCGTCATCACGATCACGCGCGAGGGCCATGTCGAAGGCGAACGAAGCGCATCGGCGATGCCGGGTGCCGCGATCAGCTGGCCGCCGCGATGATCGAGCGACAGGATGGGCGCGTAGCCAGCGGACTCCGCTTCGCGCAACGCATCGGGCGAGCGCAGCGATTCGGAGCCGAACACGGGCACGACGCGCGCGATTGCCCCGTGCTCATGCGTGGCGCCGATGGCGGAAGCGATGCGCGCGAAGTGGCCGAGCATCGATGGGAAATCGGCATAGCCGGCGTCGAGCCAGATTTCGAGCGGCGCGCTTTGCGGGTCATGCTGGCGTGGATCGGCGAGGCACGTGGCAAGCGTGGCGAGCGTCGACGGGTCGGCATCGCGCGACATGATCGCGCCCAGGTCGGCGACGTACAGCACATGCGCGCGGCTTGCGTCGAGCAGTGCGCGGGCGACGGCGAGCGGCTCGCTCGACGCGCAGAGGGAAGACTGGATGGGCCGATAGTTCGCGCGGTCGCCGCGTATCGCGCGCACCGCGTGAGCGTCGAGCAGATCGAGTACCGGAATCACCTGCATGCGGAGACGTTCCTTGATGAAGCTCTGGGTTTATGAGTATCTCACCGGCGGCGGCATCGACCGGCAGTTCGCGGACAACAGCAGTCTCGCGGATCTGAGCGCGCTCGTCGTCGAAGGGCGCGTGATGCGCGATGCGATTGTCGGCGATCTGCGGCAACTCGACGGTGTGCACGTGAGCTTCGCCAGCTCGCGTTTCGAAACCGTCGACGAAGGCGTCGCGCACTATCGCGCGAAACCCGGTGAAACGATGCTCGAATTCGTCGCGAGGGCCGCGCGCGAGCACGACTATGCGTGGATCGTCGCGCCCGAGTGCGACGGCCTGATGCTCGATCTCGCCGATGCCGTCGGTGCCGGGCGCTGGATCGGCTGCACGAAGGAAGCGATCGCTCTCGCGTCGAGCAAACGGGCGACGGCGCAGCGGCTCGCATCGCGCGGCATCGCCGTGACGCCTGCGCTCGACGCCTCGCGGATCGACGCGCGCACGCAGCGGCGCTGGGTCGTCAAGCCCGACGACGGCGCGGGCGGTCTCGATACGCACGCGTTCGACGATGCGGACGACGCGCGCGCCGAATATGCGGCGCGCTGCGCGGCGGGGCGCGACACGGTGCTTCAGGAATGGGTGGACGGCGATCCGCTGAGCGTGTCGCTGATCTGCGATGGCCGCAATGGTGGCGATGGATCGCGTGCGACGCTGGTGAGCATCAACCGGCAGCGCATCGGCGTGGCGGCGGCTGTGGCGGGGCATCCGGGGCAGGTCGTCGGTTTTGAAGGCGTGGAGATCGGCTGCATCGATCGCAACGGCGCGCAAGGCCGCGCGCTCGATGCGCTCGCGCAACAGGTCGCGGCCGCGGTGCCGGGGCTGCGCGGATTCGTCGGGATCGATGTCGTGTGGCACCCGAGCCGTGGCCCTGTCGTCATCGAAGTGAATCCGCGCGCGACCGTCGCGTATGCGGGTCAGTCCGAGCGGTTGGGCCGCAATCTCGCCGCCGATGTGCTCGCGGCGCACGGCCTGCATGTCCGTGAGCGTCCCGCTGCCGACAACGCGCTCTCCACTTGCGGAACGGGAACATGAGCGCGTCCTCAGGTTCGAGCGAGTCCGCGATCTTCGGCTGGGATGTCGGCGGCGCGCACGTGAAGGTGTCGCGCGTCGATGTGTCGGGTGCCGTCGACGATATCGCGCAATGGGCCTGTCCGCTCTGGCAGGGGTTGGAGCATCTGCATCGCGCGATCGACGATGTGGCGGCGCGCTGGCCCGATGCGCTTCACGCGCGCTCGCGCCACGCGGTGACGATGACGGGCGAAATGGTCGACCTGTTCGCGGACCGCGAGCACGGCGTGCGCTCGATCGTCGATACGCTTGCCGCGCGCATCGGCAGCGAAACGGTCTTTTTTGCGGGCGCTTCCGGTTGGCTCGACGCCGCGCAGAGCGTCGCGCAATGGCGAGCGGTGGCATCGGCGAACTGGCTCGCGACGGCGCAATACGTCGCGACGCGCATACGCGATTGCGTGCTGATCGACATCGGCAGCACGACGACGGATATCGTGCCCGTCGTCGCGGGACGGGTCGCGGCGCGCGGCGCCAACGATGCGGCGCGCCTGGCGACGGGCGAGCTTGCGTATCACGGCGTCGTGCGCACGCCGCTGTGCGGCATCGCTCACCAGATCGCGTTTCGCGGCGAGACCACGGGCGTGATGAACGAATGGTTCGCGACGAGCGCCGACGTCTACCGGCTGACGGGCGAGCTATGGCCGCCGCACGATCAGCACGCGAGCGCGGACAACGGTCCGAAGACGGTCGCCGCGAGTTGCGCGCGGCTCGCGCGGATGATCGGCCGCGATGCAGCCGATGCGTCCGAGGACGAATGGCGCGAGTTCGCGCAGGCATGGCGCGACGCGCAGTTGCGCGCGATCCGCGCGAGTTTCGCGCAGGTGTGCGCAGCGCATCCGTCGTTGCAAGGGGCGCCCGTTGTCGGCGCGGGATGCGGGAGATTTCTGGCAGCGTCGCTGGCGCGTGCCGACGTGCGTGAATACGTGGACTTCGGCACGCTGACGCGCACGGCGGCGAGCGCCCCCGAGCACGCCGCCGAATGGATCGCGACGTGCGCGCCGAGTGTCGCCGTCGCATTGCTGATGGCGAACGGGCTCGAGGCGCGGCAAGCGTCGACGCGTGCCGCCTGAATGTTTGCGCGAGCGTGTGCGGCTGCGGAGCGTGCCGCGTGCTGCGTGCGTGCTTCCGTGAACGTGTGCGTCCGCGCGGCATGCGACGCGCGTCGATGCGCTGCACGCGTGGCCGCACGCGGACTCGCGGCGTCGGGCGAGTGACGCGTAGCCGCGCGCGGACGGGCATTGACGTTGGTTATCGGCGCGGCACGACGCAGCCGTGAAGTCGAACAAGAGCGAGGTAACGGACATGTGGGTGGTGAAGATCGGGGGAAGCCTGAGTCACGACCCGTCGCTGCGGGACTGGCTCACGCAGCTTTGGGAAGTCGGCGGCGGGCGCGTCGTGATCGTGCCCGGCGGCGGCGACTTTGCGGACAGCGTGCGCGCGTATCAGCAGGAATGGCAGTTCGACGATCTCGCCGCGCACAACATGTGTCTGCTCGCGATGACGCAATACGCGCTCCTCATGCAGGCCGTCCTGCCCGATCTCGTGCTTGCGACGAACGAGGAACTGATCCGCCGCGCGTTGCGCAAGGGCAAGGTCGCCGTGTGGATGCCCGTATGCCTGATGCGCGTCACGCCCGATTCGATGACCAACTGGGACACGACATCCGACAGCCTCGCCGCGTGGCTCTCGACGACGCTGAACGCCGAGCGCCTGATGGTCGTGAAGTCATGCCCCATCGGCGAGGGCGTGCCGCTTGTTACGCTCGCGTCGAAGGGCGTCGTCGATCCGAGCTTCGTCCACTACGTGAAAGAGGCGAACTACGAGGTCGAGTTCTTCAGCAAGACGGATGTCGCGCTGGTGCGCGAGCGGCTGCTGAATGCGTCGGCGGTTTGAGCGGTTTTGAGCGTCTGCGTCTGTGTCTGTCTCTATGCGGGCGCTGCGCTGGTACGGCGCGCGGCGCGTGTGTGCCGCATGCGTATCACGTCACGCGGCGGCGCTCGGTGCGGCGTGATGCAGCGCGTCCGCCCATTGCGCGACGCGGCGCGGATCGAGCCGCGATGTGCGGCCGTTTTCGCAAAGGGCCGTGCGAAATCCTGCTACGTCGGGCGCGAGCGCGCGGATCTGGTCGAGTTGCGGCCAGCCGAGCGAGCCCGCGATGCAGGCCATTGCGCCCGACGCGCGTATCGTCGCGACGTAGCGCGCGAGCGTCGCGACGTCGATGCAATCGAACAGCGTGTGGCCCGTCTTGCCCGCCGTATCGAACACGATGCCTTCGAAGCCGAGGGCTGCCGCATGGTCGACGAGCGACGCGTCGATGCCGTCGTCGGACAGCAGCACGGGGAGCACGGTCGCGTCGAGGCCGGCAAGGTGCGTCAGACACGCGCGCGCGTGCGGCCCCGGCATCACGCCGACTTTCACGAAGTCCACGCCGGCATCGCCGATTTCGGCGACGCGCGCCGCGATCGTGTGGAGCGCATCGGACGGCAGGTCGCCGATCGTCGCGCTGATCGGCTTGACCGGGTAACGCGCGCGCATCGCATGCGCGATGCGCCAGAGATCGTCGATTCGCACGCCGCCCAGCGCACCGTCGAGTGGTTCCTTCAGGTCGATCAGATCGGCGCCGGCAGCGGCGGCGTCGAGCGCTTCTTCCGTCGAGCGAACGCTGGCGAGCAGTGCGGTCATCGAAGTCTCCGGATGTGCGGTGCGTGGGCAGTGCATGGGCGATGCGCGGACGATGCCGATGGCGGCATCATGTCGTGCCGGCGTGCGACGGCGCGGGCGCGCTGCCTTTTCCCGACTCGGACGCGGTGCCTGTTGCGCGAAAGCGCTCGACGGCGGCCGTGATCCATTGCCACGCGGCGAGTTCATCGGGGCCGGCTGTCTTGTCGATGGCGATCTGCAGATAGGCCATTTCGCGGTCGACCTTGTCGGCGGGCAGCATGAACAGGCGGCTCACGAGAATTGCGCCTTCGACGACGGCCGCCTGCGCGCGATTGAAGCCCCCGAACGGCGCGTGCGTTTCGCTGTGCACGCAGCGCATGTGGAGCACGGGGCGTTGCGGATCGTCGGTGATGTGGTCGAGCAGCAACTCGGTGTGCGCGAGCGATTGTTGCAGCCTGACACTGCCGACGCGGCTTGCGGCGCGAGTGGGCCAGTCGCGCTGCGCGCCCGTCACGCAGCCGGCGAAGACGCGCACGTCGATCGTGAAGTTGATGACGGCGGCCTGGGTTTCGAGGATGTTGTCGAGGGTTTTCGACGGTCTGAACGGGGCCAGGATCGCGAGTCCATGCTCGAAGCGCACACCCATCGGCGCCACGTGGGGGTGACCGTCGCCTGACGCTGTCGTGATTACAGTTTCATGGATCATAGGGGATGGTGTTTTTTTCTGTCTGCGACGCTGTTCTGTTTTTTTATGGCTTGTCGCCGGCATCCGCGATTGCGGGTTTTGTCTGCGACCGCTTTTTGTTTGGTCTTTATCGCTTGCCGCGAGCATCCGCGGTAGCGCCTACCGGCGCGGGCGTTGCCCCTGTGCGGGGCGGCACCTACTTTTCTTTGCAGCGGCAAAGAAAAGTAGGCAAAAGAAAGCCGCTCACACCGCCAATGCTCCGTATTACCCACGGGCTCTCAACGTCCCCATCCTTCACTCGGCAGCACACATCGCCCATGTTCGTTGCCAGCACACTACTCAAACGCCTCACCTGCATCATGCACCTGAATTGCGGTGCGCGACATCGAATATTCCCCGGCCCCTTTGCGGCAAACTGTGTGTAGGCATTCGCACCACACAGGAAACCATCGCTAAGCGATGCGGCTCAAGTGCGGGCGTTGCCCTGTACGACACAGCAACCCACATTCACTACCGACATGCGGCGCTGAAACGTTCGATATCCTTCGCCGAGTTACACGTGCATGAAGCGGGTGAGGCGTTTAGCCAGAACATTGGCAACACGCATGGGTCAGTACGCTGCCGCGCGAACGATGGGGCCGTTGAGAGCCCGTGGGTAAGTGTCAAGTGCGGCCGGTGTGAGCCCGCTTTCTTTGCTTACTTTCTTTGCGGCGGCAAAGAAAGTGAGTGCCGCCCCGCACAGGGGCAACGCCCGCGCCGCGAGGCGCTAACGCGGATGCCGGCAGTAAGTCACAAAAACCAAAGTAAAACCGCATCGCGGAAGCCCGCGACAAGGGCAAAACCAGAACAGCGTCGCAGACATAAAACAACCAAAAGGGCCAGCCCGAAACCGAGCCGGCCCCGGCCGGCTATCTAGTGGCGATATACATCGTGACTTCAAAGCCGAAACGCATATCGGTGTAGCCAGGGGTAGTCCATTGCATAGTCGTCCTCCTTTACGAATGAAACGGCGGTCCCATTGCGACCGACGCCCTCTGTGACGTGCAGGACACCCGATCGCGTCGGCCCATGTTGCTGATGCAACTGTCGTACCAGATACCCAACCCACCGGGAAGGGTACTCGGCGACGCGCCCCGAACCACCTTACGCGCCTTACTGTAGCGGAACCGCAGCAAAGTGTTTCATGAGCCGATATCCCATTGTGGACGCATTTTGCGTTATGTGCACGCGTCTTAACGGATCGCTTAAGCCTGCTGAAAAAAATCGTGAATTCACTTCAGCCCGCGTGCCGCCTACATTGACCTGCAAGGCTCGCGGACGTCGATGCCCGCAAGCATTTCCCGCATTTCCGATAAGGCGCGCGCAGCGCTATTCGCCGACGACGGCGCACGCCGTACCGCGCTAGCGTCCGATGGTCTCGGCGACGTGCCAACCAAAAACGCCATACGGCAACCATCTTGCATAGGACCCGAGCAAGGCATGAGACGGGAGTTGAGCCTCGGACCCGAGTGACGCACCAAAGCGCCGAACTCCGGTCGACGCGCCAACGCCCGTCGATACGCCAGCCGTGGTCGACAGGGAGACATCGTCATGAACGCCGTCGTTAAAGACGATAAAGCGGAGGCGCCGAAAGCGGACTCCAACGTACAGCCCGAAACCGCGCCCGAAGCGCAGGCAACAGCGCATGCGAAAGCGCACACGAAAGCGCACACGAAAACGCAGACGAAAACGCAGACGAAAACGCAGACGAAAACGCAGACGAAAACGCAAGCGCCTGCCGCGCAGCCGCAAGTCGTCTGTTCGCACGCTTTCGCGAATCGGGCATCGCTGGCGTGCTGGAGCAAACCGCCCGCGATCCATCCGGTTTCGCGCGCCACCCCCGCCGCACTGACGCTGCTGACGCCGCCGATATCCGCGCGAGCAGCGTGTTCTCCGAATCTGCCGGTGACGACGCGAGCCGCGCCACCGAACCCGAGTTACCCACTTCGCAGGAGAGCATCATGCGTCACGCAAACATAACGTTGACGAGGTTCCTGGGCGGCGATGCCGGGCATCCGATGTCGACGCGGCCGCCCACCGCATTGCAGGCGGTGTTGCATGAAGTCGCCGCATCGGTGAAGACGATAGCTGCTGCGCTCGCGCGCGGCACGCTCGGCGACAGCGCGCACGCGGATTCTGTCGCGAACGGCGCGGTGCTCGCGTATTCCGCGCATCGGCGCAAGCTGGTCGGCAAGCAGGAAATGGCTTCGCGCAACGGCACTGCGAACGACGCGAGCAGCCCCGCATACCAGCTCGCATTTGATCCGCTCAACTGCCCGTGGAACGCGGACTTCAACGGCACGGCGGGTTCGGTCTTCTCGGTGATGCGTGTTCGGCCGCAAGCCAGCGATGCGGCGAACGGCGCGCTTCATGACAGCGCGTATGTCGAATCCGACGGCGGACACAATGGCAAGCCTCATGGCGCGCCGCTCCTTCAACCTGGCCGCGAGCAGGTGGCAGCCGGCTACACGATCTACGGCCCCGCAACGATGCTCGTCTTCACGCTCGGCGAGGGCACGCACGGCTTTACGCTCGATGGCGCGACGGACGAGTTCGTGCTCACGCATCCGTCGATCCGCATTCCCGACGACACGGCCGAGATCGCCGTCGATGCGTCCAACGAGCGCTTCTGGGAACCGCCCGTGCGCCGCTATGTGCATGAGTGCCGGGAAGGCCGCGCGGGCTGCCGCGAGCGTAATTTCAGCCTGCGCTGGAGCGATGCGCTGGTGCCCGAAGTGCATCGCATCCTGATGCGCGGCGGCCTCTTTCTGATGCCGCGCGATTACCGGACTCGCTCCGAAATGCGCGGGCGGCTTTCCGCTGTCTACGACGCGAGTCCGCTCGGCTTTCTCGTCGAGCAGGCGGGCGGCATGGCGACGACGGGACGCGAGCGCGTGCTCGATGCCGCGCCGCGCGCGTTTCATGAGCGCATGCCGCTGATACTCGGCTCGGCGAACGAAGTGGCGCGCATCGGCCGTTATCACCGCGAGCACGATCTGGGCATCGACGCGCCGTTGACGTCGCCGCTTTTGCGCGAACGCTCGTTGTTCCTTCCGGAAGCGTCGGTCTGACGCGTCGCCCAGGTAACGAGCAAACAGCGGAGGAGACAACGTATGTCACTCAGACATCCAATCGTCGCGGTGACGGGGTCGAGCGGCGCGGGCACGACCACCGTCATGAAAAGCTTCGCGCACATTTTTCGCAGGGAGAAGATCAATGCGCAGATCATCGAAGGGGATGCGTTCCACCGGTATGACCGTCTCGGCATGCGCGAAGCGCTGCGGCGGAGCGAGCAGGACGGCGTCCGGAACTTCAGCCATTTCGGTCCCGATGCGAATCTGCTCGAAGAGCTGGAGCAACTGTTCTCGAGTTATGGCGAGTCGGGTACCGGCCAGTTCCGCCGGTATGTTCACGACGACGCTGACGCCATCGTCTACAAGCAGGACCCGGGAACGTTTACGCCGTGGCAGGACATTGCGCCGGACACGGACATGATGTTTTACGAAGGGCTCCATGGTGCGGCCGTGACCAGCAAGGTCGACATCGCACAGCATCCGGATCTGCTCGTCGGCGTCGTGCCGATCATCAACCTCGAGTGGATCCAGAAGCTGCATCGTGACCAGACGCTGCGCGGTTATTCGCATGAGGCCGTCATCGATACGATCCTGCGGCGCATGCCGGATTACGTGAACTACATCTGCCCGCAGTTCTCGCGCACGCATGTCAATTTCCAGCGCGTGCCGACCGTCGATACATCGAATCCGTTCACCGCGCGGGAGATTCCGCAGCCCGATGAGAGCTTCGTCGTGATCCGGTTCTCGAAGCCGAAGGGCATCGATTTTCCGTATCTGCTGACGATGCTGCACGACTCGTTCATGTCGCGGCCGAATGTGATCGTCGTGCCCGGCGGCAAGATGGGGCTGGCGATGCAGCTTATCTTCACGCCGATGATCCTGCAGTTGCGCGACCGGCAGGCAAGGGCGTGAACATGTGACGCTGGCGGGGGCGTATCGTCGTGCATCCCGGTTGTGCGTCTCAGTTGTGTGGTTGGCTGACGGCCTGTAGACCGTACCCCGCGCGGGGCCGTCAGCTTTTTTTCTGTGCCTGCGTCGATCACGAAGCGCCCTTCTTCCTCGTCGTCCCCGGGCCGCACCACACCTCCAGATTCTCCTCAGGCCGATCGACCTGGCAGCCCCAACCCAGCGGCTGATCCTGATCGAAACGCTTGCCCAGCTCCCACGCGATTTCGGCGCGCGCCGTCTGCACGCCCATATAGAACGCGTGGCCGCCGTCGTGTTCGAGCTTCAGATGCGGATACAGCGCGAACGGATCGCCATCGACGAGATGCATCTCGCGGTTGTACACATGAATGCCGTCCGTCGCCACCTGCACGCGGAAATTCGGATCGCGCACCTGCGCGGCGAACGCGGCGATTTCATTGGCATCGTACGGAAAAGGCCGCTTCGCATGCAGCGCGGAAAGCGAAGGGTCGATGCCCTTGGGCAGCACCTGCGCGTCGTGCGCGGCGTGCATCACGCGCCGCGCGACATCGGCCTCGCGCACCGCGCGCCGCGCATGCAGGCTGACGGAAGTTGTCAGCACGGCGGACACGTTCAACTCGGCCGCGATCCCCATCAGCATCGCATTGATGCCGCTCGTGTCGGCCTCCGTCAGTTCGGTGAGATTGCCGATGCCTAGCATGATCGCGATATCCGCATACCGCTCGCGCAGCGCGACATATCGCGCAATCGACGCAGCGAAACCGAACGGAATCGGATCGAGGATGGGATCGGCGAGAAAAGGCCGGCCGCGTTCGAGCATCGTATCGATGGCCTGATGCAGCGACGCCGTATCGCGTGGCTCGCGTCCGACGACGATCGGCGTCGCGCTGACTTCGTCGGCGATCCATAACGTGTCGGCGTTCAGGCTCATCAGATAATCGGCGCCTGCGCGGCCGCCGCGCAACAGCTCGTCGGCGACCATCGAATCGACGCTCACGCGATAGCCGTCCGCCTTCAGCATCCGCACGGCGTCTTCGAGATGCGCAAACGGCGTGTCGGGCAGACAACCGACGTCGATCACATCCGCGCCTTGGTCCGCATACGCCTTCGCGCGCGCCGCGATACCGTCGAGATCGAGCCGCGGCGCATCGACGATCTCCGCGAAGATCTCCGTCGAGTAGCGCGACAGGTCGAACTTGCGCGCGGCCTGCCCGAAGTGCTGCGGCAAGTCTTTTGCCTCTTCCGGCCCGCGTTCGACGGGCACGCCGAAGTGCTCGGTCAACGCTTTGAGATCGCCACGGCAACGGCCCGGCACGATCATGCGATCGGCGCGCAGCGGCAGCGCGACGCGGCGGCGGATCATGTCGGCCGTCATCAGCGCGGCGACCTGCAAGCCGATCTCGCGCACTTCCCACGTGAACGGCGCGTTCGCCATGCCTTTCAGCACCTGCACGACGCTTTTTTCGGCGAGCCTGCCTGTCAGGAAGACGATGTGTTCCATGCGAGCCCGAGATTGGATAGCCGTTCGCTCAATGCCGCGCGCAATTCGTCGAGCGAGCGCGCGACTCTCGTGTGCTCGATGCGCGCAAGCCGTTCGACGTTTTCCAGTTCGAGCGCGCGCGGCCGCACTTCGACCCACTCGTGCGGGCTTTGCGTGATCACGCTCGGCTCGGTGTCGCATGCGAAAACGATGCCGGGCACGCACTGCTTGCCAGCTTGCGCGTAGAGATTGGTCGGCAGCGTGTCGGAGATGCCGAGCGCGCACTTGGCGACCGTGTTGCTGGTCGCGGGCGCGATCACGACGGTGTGATAGAAGCCCTCGTACAGCATGCCGACGGGCACGCTGCTCGCGCTGTTGTCGCGCATCACGCGAAAGTGCTCGCGCAGCTTCGGCACGGGCCAGCCATAGAGCGGCAACACTTCTTCGCCGGCCGCCGACAGAAACAGATCGACACCCGGCAGCGCGAGCGCCACGTCGATCGATTCTTCGAGCATATGGCCCGAGCCCGTGATGCACCACGCAAAGCGCGCGTCGGGGCGGAAATCGCCGGGGCGGCGGGTGGGCGACGGTGCATTCATGCGTGATTCACATGCCACTCATACATGCCGCTCATGCGCCCGGCGCAACATCCGTCGGAGCCTGCGAGCCGTCGTGCGATAGCCGGATGTGCAACCTGTGCATCTTCCGGTACAACGTGTTGCGGCTGATGCCGAGCGTCTTCGCGACGTTGCTCACGTTCCAGCGATGCTCGTCGAGCATCGCGAGCACCGTTTCGCGCTCCCTGATCTGGATTGCGTTGAGTGCGGACAGGTCGGTGTCGTCGTCGAACGGCGGTGCGGGCGCGCGCGCCGGTCCCGCGAGCGCGGGCGCTGCTGCGCGCGGATACGCGGCGCTTGTGCCGCCGTTATTGCCGCCGTTGTTACCGATGTTCCTACCGCCGTTGCCGTTGATCTCGCCGACGATCTCCGCCGGCAGATGAGCGCATCGGATCTCCGGCCCGTCGCATAGCGCGATCGCCATTTGCAGCACGTGCCTCAATTGCCGGATGTTGCCGGGCCACGCGTAATTGAGCAGCACGTGGCGCGCTTCGGCGCTGAGTTCGGGCGGATCGTCGGATTCGCTTTCCAGCAGATGATGAATGAGCGGCAGCAAATCGGCGCGCTCGCACAGCGGCGGCAAATTGATTTCGATGCCGTTCAGGCGGTAGTACAGGTCTTCGCGGAAGAGCCCGCGTTGCACGAGATCGAGCAGATTGCGGTGGCTCGCGCTGATCAGCTGGAAGTCGACCTTGATCGTCGTTTCCGCGCCGAGCGGCGTCACCTCGTGCTCTTCCAGCACGCGCAACAGACGCGCCTGCAAGGCCATCGGCATGTCGCCGATCTCGTCGAGGAACAGCGTGCCGTTGTTCGCCTGCACGATCTTGCCGCGCCGTCCTTCACGCTGCGCGCCCGTGAACGCGCCCGCGCGATAGCCGAACAGCTCGCTCTCGATCAGCGTTTCCGGCAGCGACGCGCAGTTCACCGCGACGAAGCTGCCCGCCGCGTTCGGGCTGATGCTGTGCAGCGCATTCGCGAACACTTCCTTGCCCGTGCCCGTCTGGCCTCTGAGGATGATGGGGATCTTCCGCTGGATCACGCGCGCAGCCAACTGGCTCTGCGCGGCCATGCGCGGATCGCCGAATTCCAGATGCGACAGCTTGTCGAGTCCCGCTGCGGCGGGTTTCGCATCGCGTGCGTCGCGCACGCTCTTCGCGCGACCGTTGCGGTTGATCGACACGTCGCTCCATGGCCCGCGCGCGGCGCCCGACGTTGCGTGATTCACGCCCGCAAACGTGGTGGCGTCACGCGGCGTCTGCGCGATCAGGAAGAAGCGGTTGTTCGCATGCGCGCTATACACGGTGATCGGATGGAACGAGCCGCGTATGCTGCGGGCGATCATGTCTTCGAGCGTCGCGCTGAACGCTTCTTCGATGCGCTTGCCGCACAACTGGTCGGGCGAGCGCAGATCGAGCTGGAAAAGCGCGCTGCGATTGGCCGCAAGCACGACGCCTTCATCGTCGACGGCGAGCTTGCCCGCGTGCAGCGTGCCGACGAACTCGGGGCGGCTATGAAAGTGGACGGTATTCGCGCGCCGGTAGCGCGAGTCGATCAGCCGGTTCTCGATCATCTGCCGCGACATGCCGACGAGCACGAGCGAATGCTGTTGCAGCATCTTCGAGCGGCTCGTCACGTCGAGCACGCCGACTATCGAGCCGCGTTCGTCGAAGATGGGCGCAGCCGAGCAGGTGAGCGACGTATAGCGCGGATAGAAATGCTCGTGCTGATAGACGGCGAGACATTCGCGCTCGGTGAGGCACGTGCCCATGCCGTTGGTGCCCGCCTCGCGCTCGCTCCAGACGGCGCCCGCGCGCAATCCGTCGGCGGCGACCGTCTCGCCGAACGGCACCGACGAAACCTGATGGACGATCACGCCGTTCGCATCGACGAGGATCACGGCCAGTTCCGGATCGGCGAGCTGCTGATAGAGCGTCGTCATTTCCAGCTTCGAGCAGGCGATCAGATCGCCCGCTGCTTCGCGGGCCATGCTCAGTTCGTGCTCCGTGAGCACGGGCGGCATCACGAAACGTCCGGGGTCCAGGCCGAATTCGACGAGGCAGCGCGTCCACGACTGCGCCACCGACGGGCTCATCGAACACGTGGCAGGCTTGTTGTTGACGATGTTCAGTACATCCCGGACGTGCGAATCTATGTCAACGAGCGATGACATCAGGGGCGTCTCCGATGCGTCCGGCTCGATACCCCGCTTCGACATGTCGAGGCGCGACGGCCGGCGCTGTATGTAAGTGTTTCCCCGTGTACTTCCGATGTGCCGCGCGTCTGTCGCGCGCGTGGATGAACCGCTTGATATGTCGTTTGAATGCGTTTCAGCAGCACTCAGCAATCACTGTACAACCCGTGTCGCGATACATCAATAAATAGTCGTACCAGTATGTGCCACTGCGCGTGCTTTTTGCTTCGGATCACCGACCGGGTTTTCCTGCATCGAAGGCCGATCGAACCCGGCAATGCGCCGCAGCGCTGTGCGCGGCTTCATCAACGACGATGCGCCCATGATGGAGCACATACATGGACCGTTTCAATCCAGCCAGCAGTCCCGTTCATTTCACTGTCGTGCTGCCGTCGAGCGCGCGCCCGATGCCCGCGCCTGCAGAACGCACGGAGCCGGCTGCCGCGCCGCGCGCCGCGCTCGACATCGTGTATATCGAGGGATTCGTCGCGCAGACGGTGATCGGCATCGACACGGACGAGCTGCACGAGCCGCAGCCGATACAGCTGGATCTGTCCATCGGCGTGCCGTCGCTGCGCGCGTGCGAGACGGATCAGATCGGCGATACGATCAACTACGCCGCCGTGCGCGCGGAGCTGCACACGCTTCTTGCAACGCACAAAGTCCAGTTGCTGGAGGCGCTGGCCGAGCGGATCGCGCAATTGCTGATCGCGAGATTCGGCGCTCACTGGGTACGTGTGAAGCTCTGCAAGCCCGCGAAGTTCGACGACGTCGCTGCCGTCGGCGTGATCATCGAACGGCGGCGCGGCGACGGCCACGCATAGTCCGCACGCACGCGTTGTGCCCGCCGGTGTCGGCGGCGGGTTGTCGATTACGCAGCTGCGCGACGGTCCAACTACGCTTCGCCCGTCTCGCCCGGCCACTGCGCGGGCTTCACCGCGCAGGCATCACTTCGACGCGGAAGGCGAGGGCTTCGCGAGCCCGCATGCCTGATAGGCCTCTTCCTGCAACGCGCGATACTTTTTGGTCTGCGCGCGCGCACGGTCGACGCGGAATTCGTTGCCGCCTTCGCCGCCGAGCGACGCGTACTTCGAGAACGTCATCTGCTCGACGTATTCGTCATAGGGGAGCGCGGCCGCTATCTTGTCGATCGCGCACGAGCACTTGTAGACGTTGGCGAAGTCGTGGCCGTTGTCGTCCATGCAGCCGAGCACGTATTCGACGCGGCCTTGCGTCGGGTAGTCGTAGCCTTTGGCGGGCGCGCCGCTGTCCGCGGAACCGGCCGCCGACGCGAGTGGCGCGATGAGCGAAACACACGCGAGCGCCGCGACCGCGATGCCCGCGCGACAACATGAGGTCATGTCAAAGCCTCTGCTTGAGCGTTCTGCATACATCGATATTAGCGCGCGGCGCAGCAGAACGCTTCCGTCCTGCTGCGCCTCGCGTGCGCAACACGCCTGTCACTGCCGATGTGCGCATCGGCATCGGCGCCTTAGTTCGGCGCGAACGGGTGCGCGGCGCCCGCTTTCTTCGATACGACTTCGGCGGCGCTCGGTTCGCCTGCTACCGCGCGCTGGAGCGCTTCGCGCGTCGCCTTGTAGTTGAACTCCTGGATCTTCTTGTCGTCTTCGGCTTCCCAGTGGATGAAGACGCCGACGCAGATGAACAGGTCATCGGCTTCCTCCTTCGGGATCGTGCCGTCCTCGACGCTATCGGCGACGGCCAGCGCGACGGCGTGCTGCGCCGGGCCGAACATCTGCACGGCCTGCTTGGCGCCCTTGATCGTCACCTTGTTGAACATCACCGTGTTCGGCTTTGCCATCAGGTTCGGCGCGACGACGGCGAGCAGCGAAGTGAAGCCGTCCTTGTTGTTGGTGAGCGCGTGGCAGAAAGCCGACTCGGCGGCGGAGCCTCTCGGCCCGATCAGCAAATCGATGTGGGCCACTTCGTTGCCTTCGCCGATTAGCGACTCGCCTACCATGACGCGGTTGATCTTGGCCATGCTGTTCCTCCAGTGAATTGGGATCTGTCGACGTGGGACGAACTCGCGACGCGTGGAGCCCGCCGCGAGTTGTATGTGGGGGACGCACCGCGTTCTCGTCTAACAGGAAACATGCCAATCGGCGTTTCCGTGCGTTTTGCCTGCGTTTCGCGCCGTTCGTTCCGGGCTAGCTGTTCCCGCTTGCGAAGCGCAGCGGATCGAGCAGCGCGGCGATGAAGAGCGTGGCGACAGTCAGGTCGGCGCTCGTGCCCGGGTTGACGCCTCGCGCTTTCAGTTCGGCATCCCATGCATCGAGTTGCGCGACGCTCTGCGCGTCGTCCGTCGCGCGCCATCGGGCGTGACGCTGGCGTGCCTCGCGCGTGACACTTTGCGCCACTGCCGCGCCATGCTTGCGCACTATGTGCGAGTCGGGCCACGTGCCGAGGAACGTGAGGAACACGTCGAGCGTGAGCGCGGCGGGCGTCGCGCGACGCGACTTCGCGATTGCACCGAGGCCCACGCCGAACACATCCGCGAAGCCGTTCGCGTATTGACGCGCGATGCTGTCGCGATCGGCGGCGAGCGTCATCGCCGCACGCAGATCGACGGTCGGCGGCGCATGCACCGACTGCTCGGGCGCATCGCCCAGGCCGCCCGGATTCGCAAGCGCGATCGCGCGATAGGCGGCGCGCGCGTCGTCCACCGTGAGCGCGGCGAGCACACGCTCGACGCAGCGGTGCCATTCGGATGCCTGCAATGCGACATGCTTCGGGATGCAGGCGCGTTCCAGCGCGGCCGCAAGCGGCGCGATCAGCAGCACAATGCCGAGGTTCGTATTGCAGCGGGCAACCTGCTGCGTGCGCGTCACAGCATCGAGAATGCGCGCGCCGACGCTCGCGCCTCGCGCGAAGAGCGCGGGCGCGGCGGCCTCGGCGCTATCGATGAACTGCGCGGCTTCCATTCCGTGCCCCGCGCTCGCGATGCTGACGTTGCCCGGCTTCGCCGTTTCGACGTCGAGCCGGCACGCGCGCATAAACGCGCCGGGCGCGCGCGCGAGCGGATCGTCAGCGGCCTGCATGGAGCGGCAATGCGGCGAGCGCCGCCGCGCGGCTGCCCGCGAGCTTGCGGTCCAGCAGATCGTCGACGAGCGCTGCCGCAATATCGATCGGTGTCACCGACTGCAACCCGCGCCATGCGGCGACGCCGTTCACTTCGAGCACGAGCGGCACGCCGGCATCGTCGGGCATCGACGGATCGGGGATCAGATCGACGCCCGCGTAGTCGAGGCCGAGTGCCGCCGTCGCGCGCTCGGCGAGGGCCGCGAGCGTCGGGTCGAGCGCGCTGGGTTCGCATCGCGCGCCGCGCGCGACGTTGTGTATCCAGCCGCGGCCGCCGACGCGCCGCATCGCCGCGACCGCTCGGCCGCCGATCACGAGCACACGCCAGTCGAAGCCCGCGCGGCTTGCGCCCGCGCTGCGTCTCGCGCCAGTGGTGCCGACAAACCTCTGCAGATACGCGACCTGCTGATAGCCGCGCAGCGGCGGCAGCGGCTTCAGCGTGCCGTCGCGCGCCGCGCTCGCGCCGAGCCGCCGCAACCCCTTGCCCTGCGAGCCGAATAGCGGCTTGAGCACGACCTGGCGATGCGCGGCCGTCTCGCGCATCAGCACGCGCTGGGCGAACGCCGCCGATTCCGTCGCCCATGCGGCGGGCGTCGGCACGCCCGCGCGATGCAGCAGAAAGCTCGTCATCGACTTGTCGACGCTGCGCTCGATTGCGCGCGCGTCGTTATAGACGGGGATGCCGCATTCGCGCAGCGCATGCAGGACGCCGAGCCGCAGTGTCACCTGCTCGAACGTGCCGCCCGCAATGCCGCGCACGAAGGCGGCATCGGGCAGCTCGCGCGCGAAGCCGGGAATCGCGAGGCCGTACGGCGACCACGTCGTGTCGATGCGGCACGTGGCGAGATCGACGCAGCGCGCCTCCACGCCGCGCGCGCGAAACGCCTTCTTGAGGCGTCCCGTGTGCCAGCCGGTTTCGTCCGTCATGATCGCGACGCGCAGTTCGCCCGCCCGCAGTCCGGCCGATGGCAGATCGCTCATGGCGCCCCCGGCGTGGTGACGCCCGGCGTGCCGGGCCCGGCGGCGTTTTCAACGGAGGAGGGATCGTCGGCGCGAGCGAACGCGTCGCCTTGCCAGAGCGCTTGCAGCAACTCTCCGTCGAGCCGTCCGCCGCGATACGTGATGCCGCTTTCGAGGCTGCTCGCCCACACTTCGGCGGGCGCGAACAGTGACGGGTCGATCTGATAGAAGTCGTGGTTGAACGACGCGAAGATGTCGGCGAAGGGCCGTCCATAGTCGCGCGAATTCGACGACGGCAACTCGGCGGCGAGCCGCCGCGCGACGGCATCGCGCGTCACCGTCAGATGCACGCGTCCGCCGTACAGGATCGCGTCGTTCGTGCGGCCCATCGCGGCGAGCACGTCGGGCGCGGGCGGCGGCAGTGGCGCGATGCCGCTCGCCTCGACGATTTCGCCGAGCGGCACGCCGAGCACATGCGTCTTGTGCAGCGCGACTTCGACGACGCGCGCGACGACCTGCACCGTGCCCGCGACAGACTGTGTCGGCGTGACGATCACGGTCAGCTGGTCGGGCGCGAGGCCGCAATCGTTGACGATCTTTTCAAGCACGGCTTGCGGCGGCGGCTGGCCGACTTCCATCACGAGCACGCCTGCGTCGTGGCGGTCGCGATAGCCGAGCTCGTCGAAGAGCGTCTCCTTGCCCGCGAGCGCGCGCGCCGGACCCGAGCCGAGCGAGAAGAACTTCTTGCCGTTGTTCTGCTCCCTGGTCGCGGACAGGCTCCAGCCCGCGTACTGGCTGCCGAGGCAGGCGAGCACTGGCGACGACGTGTGCACTTCGATCGTCGCGGGCCAGAGCGGCTCGAGCTCGGTGCTCACGCGCGTGCCGATGAGGCCGAGGCCGCCCATGCAGATGCGTGCGATCAGCACGCCCGCTTCGGTGCAGCCAGGCATCGCGACGCCCGCATCGACGATGGTCGGCCCGAACGCATGGCGCGACGATGCGATGCGCAGCCGCGCCGCGTCGGCCAGAAGTTGCGCGACGAGCGGCGCGGCGAATGCGTTGACACTGGGCGCATCGCGGGCGATGGGCGGCGTATTGCTCGTATTGCCGTTGGGTTCAGCCATGTGAGTCGACGGATTCATGGGATGGTTCTTGGCAGGTTTCGATGCGTTGCAGGAGACGTTGCGTATGCCGTTGCAGCTCGCGTTGCAGCGCGGCACGCGAATCGCCTGTGACGAGCACGGTGCAGACGGGCTGCCCCGCTTCGATCCGCGTGCCCGCGTTCGGGATGTCATGGCAGACGGGATCGACATACAAGGCGTCGCTGAAGCGGCGCGTGGCCGTGAACGCTTCGGGCGCGAACACGACCTGTTGTGCGACGCGGCACGAAGGCGCGTTCATCGGCATATTCGTCGGCGCACTCATCGGCGCATTCGCGCGAGGGGCGGGCAGGCGATCGCGCACGCAGGCGTCGATGTGCGCGGCGAGCAGACCGCGCGGCCACGCGTCGCGCGATGCGCGTTCGTACAGCGCCATCGTCGACGATGGCCGCGCGTTGACTTCGAGCACGCTAACGTCATCGCCGTCGAGCAGGAAATCCAGGCTATGAAGTCCGCGCAGATTCGCGCGCGATGCAATCGAGCGGACGGCGAAGCCGATCTGTTCCGTCACGCGCGCGGGCAGATCGATCGGCCCGAGCGAACCCACGTGCACATAAGGCAACGCGCCGCTCGCAACGCAAAGCTGCTCCGCATAGCCGACAATCGACGCTTCGCGCCGCGCGGCGAGAAAGAGCGCTGACATCGAAAGCCCTGGGCTTATTCGCTGGAAGTAGCAGGAAGAGTCGGCGTCTGCGTTCACCGCCGCGCGGATATGCGTGCCGCCGCAGCCATCGGACAGCTTGCGCAGCCAGCCGTCGAGCCGCTCGGGCCGCTCGAACGCCACGTCGGGGTGCGCGATGCCGAGTTCGTCGAGCAGCGCAAAGAAACGGCGCGGATCGCGCACGGCAGCCGTCGCGTCGGCATCGTTGCCGATCAGCCGGGGCAGTAGCGCCGCATTTTGCAAGAAGTCGATATGCGGTTCGAGCCCGCTGCCCGTCACGAAGCCGAGAAGACGCGGCAAGCGCGCGACACGCTCCAGCGCGGCCCGCAATTTGCCGCGATCGATCGACAGGCCGTGCGCGCCGATATCGCCGATATCGATCCACAGCTTGGAGTAAAGGCGCGTATCGCGGTCGCCGAACAGATCGAGCGCGGCCACCTGATACCCCGCATGCGCCGCCGACTGCGCGAGAATGCGCGCCGACAGCCCCGCCACCGCGACGAACGGCGCGCCCCCGCCGGGCCGCGCGCGCGGCTCGGCGAAGTGGCCAGCGGTCGCGGACATCCCGTACATCCCGTACATCGCTTCGTTCCTCCGCGCGCTAGCTACGCTCGGCGACGACGGCGCGCGCTTCGTCGAACGCTTCCGTGAAGCCCAGATAGGCGGGCTTGCCGGCCGTGCGCATCCGGGTGAACAGGCGATGCTCGACCTGGTACTTCACGTTGCCGATCGCGAGCGCGCCGATGCCGATCGCGTCCGGCCGCGCGGCGCCCGCAAGCGGCTTGCCGTCGTCCATCACGTTCACGCCCGCGATGCCCTCGGGCGGCACCGCGTTGACGTCGGCGGCGACGAGCAGGCGCTGCGCGTGTGAGAGATCGGCTGCGCTCACGACCTGCACGCCCGCCGTCGCCGTCGCGAAGACGATATCGGCGCGTGCGAGCGCGGCATGCAGTGTATCGGGCGTGCTCGTGCCGACGCCCGTCGTCTTGATGCCGAAGCGTTCGTCGACGTCCTCGCTCGCGCGTTCGGCGCGCGCCGCGTCGGAATGGCTCGCAATGGCGACATGCGCGCCGAGCGTCGCCGCGATGGTCGCCGTGATTCGTCCGACGGCGCCCGTGCCGCCGAGTATCAGCACCTGCTTGTCCTTCAGTTCTTCGCCGTACTGCGCCTTCAGATGACATTCGACGAGCGCGACGAGCGCCGCCGACGTCGTATACGCGCCGCTCGGATCGGCGAACACGGAGACTTCGAACGGCGGCACCATTGCTTCGCGCGCGCGGTCGAGCATGTCGGCGGCGAGCATCACGTCGCGTCCGCCGATGAAGATGCCCGTGCGCGACACGCCTTTCGGGCCGCGCGAGAAGATCGCGTCCTGCGTCAGCTGCACGACGTTGCGCACGTCGACTTCGCAATACGGCACGAGGATCTCGTAACCGGCATCGGCGGCCATGTTGACGTCGAACGGACTCATCTGCGGCGTCGGCGTGAACATGTGCAGGATGTAAGGCCTTTCAGTGGCTGTGGACATGGCGTGGGCTCATTTGGGGGTAGTCGGTAGCGGGGCGTGCGCGGCCCGTCGGGACACGCAGATTCGATCCGGCGGCGGGAGCGGCGATTCGGACTGAACGGGCTGATCCCCGTTGATGGGCGCTCATCGGGCGTCTCATCGAACGTCGATGCCGAAGTGCGGCTGCTGGACGGCATAGAAACGCGCGCCGTAATTGCGCCCGCGCGTGACCGAGCACACGATGCCCGGAAACGCGCGCGTCGCCGCGCGCGCGGCAGCGAGCGCTTCGTCGGCGCGCTGCGCGCTTTGCACGAACGCGAAGCCCGTCGGTCCCCACGAGCTTTGTCCGATGCCCGCCGTCTGGTTCGCGCCGATTGCCTGCAACGCGGCCGCGACGGCGGGACTCGAATACACGCCGCCTTGCACAGGCGCGAAGTATTCGCCGATCGACTGCTGGATCGCGCTGACGCCCGCCGCGAACGAATCGAAATCGCCTTGCGCCATGCCGGGCAGCACGCGCATCAGCAACTGGTGGCACACGTGCGTGGCGAACTCCTGCGGGAATGGCGGCAACGCGGCGAGGCCGCGCCGCTCGTCTTCGCCGTGCAGGCCTTCGCGAGTGGTGTCGTCGATCAGCACGATGCGCCAGTCGTCGGGAAAGGGCTGGCGCGCGAGCAGCGGCGGCAGCATCGCGGCGCGCGACGCCGACGATCCCGCATGCGCGCCGCTGCGGGGTGCCGCGCGGCCTGGGCCGCCATCGACGATCAGCCCGCCGTGATCGAAGCCGAGCACGCCGATTCCAGAGCGCGCGCCGCGTCCGAGCCGTTGCGCGAGTTCTGCGCTCGTCGCGTCGATGCCCGCGAGACGCGCATACGCCGTGGCAACCGCGAGCGCCAGTTGCGTGCCCGAGCCGACGCCGCAATGGGCGCGCGCGGCCTGTTCCACTGCGATGGAAACGGGCGGCCCGCCGTATGTGTCGTGCAACAGCGCCAGATAGCGCTCGATGCGCTCGCGCTGCGCGGGCGTGGGCTCGCCTTCGATCAGCCGGTCGTCGGCGTGCCGCGCGGTGACGCGCGTGCAGCATCCTTCGATCACGACGCCGACGCTGCCGAACGCGCGTCCGAGCGACGCGCCCGGATCGAGAAAGCCCATGTGCAGGCGGCCTGGCGCTTCGACGGTGATCGCGGAGAGGGCTGGCAAGGCCGACGTGCGTTCGGATGACATCCGCATGCGAAAGCTTCCTTGTCGAATGGGTGTGCGTGGGGCGGCCAGACGAGCCGGGGCGTTCCCATCGTCAGGCAAGAGCCGTACCACTCGGGATGGCGCGACGATCGGCGCGGGCCTCGACGCCTTCCGGCAGCCCGGCGCGGCGATATGGTGGCGATCTGGCGCCCACAGCGCGGCAACATCGCAACGGCATTGCGCGGGCGAGCGACGTGCTCGCAGCGACATCGCGTGTCGAATGCGATACAGCGCTGACACAGCAGCGATACAGCAGCGATACAGCTGCGTTACAGCCGCGTTTCACAAGCCCGCGACGCGGCGCGTCGCTGCATGATCGCCAAGGCGTGTCACACGCGGCTCGCCGCACACATCAGCGTTGCGCTTCATGCGCGTGGCGGCGGGATCGCGCGCGCCGTTCCCGCCGCATCGACGCTTTGATGCTTCAAGTCTTCGGCGCGTCGTACTTGATATAGCGGAAACGCTGATCGTCCGATGGCGTGCCTTCGAGCGGACCGCCTTCCTTGCCCGGCTGCCACTGGATCACTTCCTCGATCTTCCGGGCGAGCGTGAAGTCCTTGTCCGTGATGCCCTTTGCCGAATGGGTTTTCAGCTTCACGATGACGAACGCATATGACACCGTCAGATCCGGGTGATGCCACGCGGCCTCGGCGAGATGGCCGACCGTGTTGACCACCATCAGCGTGCCTTTCCAGCTTTCCGTGCGGTACTTGCGCCGCAGCCAGCCGTCTTCCAGATACCAGTGCTGCAACGGGCCTTCGAGCCTCTTCTGGATTTCCTCGTCGGAATACACCTGTTCGCTTTGCGTCATGGCGGGCCTCCGCTCGTGTTATGTGATGGATCGCGCATATGGAAGCTTAGTGCCGATGGCGATTCGGTGCCGGTCTCCGTTTCTCAGAGTAGAGCTGCATTGCAATCGGCTGACGGGCACCCCCGCCGCGCCGTCGATTGTTTGCGTATCTGACACAGTATGTCTCGCCGTCGCTTTCGAAGCGGAACACGTTGACGCCACAGCGCCACGTGGCGGCGTGCGACAGGCGTGCGGTCACGACCGGCATGGAATATGCGATCCGCCGTCATACGCATGAGTCGGGCAATGGACCCGGCCCGGCACAAGGCGTTACCTGCATCCAGAGGCGCGGCTGGAGCGACCCGGTAGCGTGTCATCGGTAACTGGACGGTTTAACCAGTACATCATTCTGGAGGAGACATGAACGTACGCACCCTGGTTCTCGGACTGGCGGTGTTCGTTGCGACGGCGCTGAACTCGTTCCTGGCTTATGCCGATCCGCAACTGGACTCGCTGCTCAAGAACCCCTCGAATTGGGCGTCGCAGGCAGGTGACTATGCGAATCACCGGTACAGCCCGCTCAAGCAGATCAACGAAAGCAATGTCGGCAAACTCCAGGTCGCCTGGACGATGTCGACGGGTGTGCTGCGCGGTCACGAAGGCTCGCCTCTCGTGATCGGCGACACGATGTATATCCACTCGCCGTTCCCCAACAAGGTCATCGCGATCAGCCTGAAGGATCAGACCTTCCTGTGGCAGTACGAGCCGAAGCAGGACACGGCCGTGATCTCCGTGATGTGCTGCGATACCGTCAACCGCGGGCTCGCATACGGCGACGGCAAGATCTTCCTGCAACAGGCGGATACGACGCTCGTCGCGCTGAACGCGAAGACGGGCGACGTCGTCTGGAAAGCGCAGAACGGCAATCCGAAGGCGGGTGAAACCAACACCAACGCGCCGCACGTATTCGGCGACAAGGTGCTGACGGGCATCTCCGGCGGCGAGTTCGGCGTGCGCGGGCGTCTGATCGCCTACGACATCAAGACGGGCAAGCAGGCATGGATCGCCTACAGCACGGGTCCCGACAACGAGATGCTTCTCGATCCCCAGGAGACGATGACCTGGGCCGACGGCAAGCTTCAGCCGGTAGGCGCGGACTCGTCGATCAAGAGCTGGAAGGGCGATCAGTGGAAGCTCGGCGGCGGCACCACGTGGGGCTGGTACGCGTGGGATCCGAAGCTGAATCTCGTCTACTACGGCACGGGCAATCCGGGCACGTGGAATCCGACGCAGCGTCCCGGCGACAACAAGTGGTCGATGTCGATCTTCGCGCGCGACCTGAATACGGGCAAGGCGAAGTGGGTCTATCAGATGACGCCGCACGACGAGTGGGACTATGACGGCGTCAACGAAATGATCCTCGCGGATATCGCCGTGAACGGCAAGAAGACGCCCGCGATCGTGCACTTCGACCGCAACGGCTTCGGCTACACGCTCAATCGCGAGACGGGCGAGCTGCTGGTTGCGCAGAAGTACGACCCGGCCGTGAACTGGGCCGATAGCGTCGACGTGAAGAGCGGTCTGCCGATTCGCAACGCCACTTACTCGACGCAGAAAGCGGGCCCCGATCACAACGTGAAGGGCATCTGTCCGGCCGCGCTGGGTTCGAAGGACGAGCAGCCGGCGGCATTCGATCCGTCGTCGAGTCTGTTCCTCGTGCCGACGAATCACGTGTGCATGGACTATGAGCCGTTCGACGTCGATTACGTGTCGGGACAACCCTATGTCGGTGCAACGCTGTCGATGTATCCCGGTCCTAACGAAAACGGCGCAATGGGCAATTTCATCGCGTGGGATGCGTCGAAAGGCAAGATCGTCTGGTCGAAGCCGGAACGGTTCTCCGTGTGGTCGGGCGCGCTGGCGACGGCGGGCGGCATCGTCTTCTACGGCACGCTGGAAGGCTACATCAAGGCAGTGCGGATCAAGGACGGCAAGGAGCTGTGGAAGTTCAAGACACCGTCGGGAATCATCGGCAACGTGTTCACGTATCAGTACCAGGGCAAGCAGTACATCGGCGTGTATTCGGGTATCGGCGGCTGGGCGGGCATCGGCATGGCAGCCGGCCTGCAGAAGTCGACGGAAGGCCTGGGCGCTGTCGGTGGCTACCGCGAACTGGCGAAGTACACGGCGCTCGGCGGCACGCTGTTCGTGTTCGCCATTCCGGGCGAGAAGGGCTGATGAGGGCTGACCAGGGCTGACCCTGAAGCAGTTCCGCCGCAGCAGTTTCGCAGCAGCAGTGACGTAGCCGAAGACGCCCGCATGGGTCTTCGGCTCCGATCAAGACTCGAGGCGGCGCCGGCGGCGCGTCGATCGCAGACGCGCCGCACGGCGGCGATCTCGGAGCCGAATAGCAGGTTCAATCGAAAACGCGCAACGACGTTGCGTGAGACCAGAGTTAGGGAGACGAACGCATGAAAGGCCGTGTTGCGCTGTCGCTTGCAGGTACGTTGCTGGGATTGGGCGCATTACCTGTCGTTATGACCAATAGCTGGGGGCAGTCGTCGGGCGCGCCTCAGGTCCAGCAGGTCGCCTACAAGGTCGTCGATGGCGACAAGGTCGACAACAATACCCTGTTGGGCTGGAAAACATGGCGCGCGCTTGCCTGCGAGCGCTGTCATGGCGCGAAGCAGGAGGGCCTCGTAGGCCCGTCGCTGATCGATGCGTTCAAGACGCTCGACAAGAACGAATTTCACCGTACCGTATTCGGCGGACGTGTCGACAAGGGCATGCCCGACTTCAGTTCGAGCACGATGATGCGGAAGAACTGGGAAAACCTCTACGCGTACCTGAAGGGCCGCTCCGACGGCAAGATCAAACCGGGCGATCTGCAGGCGATCGATGCAAAATGAGCTTCACGACGTCGTGTGATTTCTTCGTGACGCGCTTACGTGAGTGACCGTATGCCGAGCATCGCATGACGCAAACCCGGGAGACCTTTATGTCCGATCGCAGACGTTTAGCCGTCCATGTTGCCTGTGCCATGCTGACGGTATGCTGGGCCTGTGCCGGTGGGCCAGCCGCTCGCGCGCAGGGTGCGCCCGCGCCGAATCTGCCGAACAACGACGGCGCCGACAACGTATTGCGCGTGTGCGCCGATCCGAACAACATGCCGCTCTCGAACGAGAAAGGCGAGGGCTACGAAAACAAGATCGCGGCCGCGATGGCCAAAGACTTCGGCTACAAGCTCGAATACACGTATTTTCCGCAGCGCATGGGCTTCGTGCGGCATACGCTGCGCGAGAAGCTGCCCAATACCGAGCAGTTCAGATGCGACCTCGTGATCGGCGTGCCGCACGGCTATGACATGACGGCGACCACGCGGCCCTGGCTGCACTCGACGTATGCGATGGTGTTCCAGAAACGCCCCGAGTTCGCGAACATCAACACGCCAACCGATCTGCTGAAGCTGCCGCCCGACCAGCTGAAGAAGTTGAAGCTCGGCATCTTCACGCGGACGCCTGCCGTCGACTGGCTGCTGTCGAACAACCTGATGGACCAGGCTGTGTCGTATCGCGCGCAAAGCGGCGACCCGAACGCATTTCCCGGCGAGATGATCCAGCGCGATCTGGCGCAGGGCAATGTCGACGTGGTGTTCGTCTGGGGGCCGATTGCAGGCTACTTCGCGAAGCAGGCGAGCGATCGCGTGAAGCTCGTGCCGTTCCCGCCGCAGCCGGGCATCCGCTTCGACTATGAAATCTCGATGGGCGTGCGCAACGGCGAGAAGGCATGGCACGACAAGATCGACCAGTGGATCGCCACGCATCAGGGCAACATCGACCAGATCCTGACCAGCTACGACGTGCCGCTGCTGCCGCTGGCGAGCGCGCCCGTCGCAACGGACTCGCCGAAATGACGCGCAAGCCGGCACGATGCGCACGCGTTCTTGCGCGTGCGCTTGCCGTGCGCGGCGCTGTTGCGACGGCGTCGATGACGGCGGTTGCGGCGTCCCTCGGCGTGTCGATGGCTGCGTCCGTGGCCGTGTCGATGGTTGCGTCGGTAGCTGTGCCCCAGGCCGCGTTCGCCGCCGATACCACACCCATCGCGCCCGCCGAAAAGCTGCTGTTTCTCACGCCGCACCTGCACGGCGTCGCGTCGCAGACGGAGCTCGACTATTCGCTCGTCCTGTCGGCGCCGCCCGAGAAGTCGACGGACCGCGTTCGCGTGCTCGTCGCGAGCGACGACAACGCGAAGAGCGACGCGACCGTCAGCGATGCGCACGGCAAGGCGGCGTTGCCCGGCGATCTGCCGTGCAACCCGATCATTCTGTATTTTCTCGAACGCGACATCGCGGAGATGGAGCAGTCGACGGGCGGGCAGCGTCGCTACTTCCAGCAGCGCGTGCGGCTCGCGCTCGCAGCGGGGCCGCCCGTCACCGATGTGACGGCGCAGGTCGACGGCAAGCCGGTGAAGGCGCGCAAGATCGTGATTCAGCCATATCTGAACGATCCGAATGCGGAGCGTTTTCCGAAGTACACGAGCAAGCGCTACACGTTCATCCTCGCCGATGGCGTGCCTGGCGGCGTGTCGTTGCTGCTCACCGAGGTGCCCGGCGACAACGGCGATTTCGCGCATCCCGTGAAGACGGAATCGGTGAGCTATGAGACGTCGGTGCGCAAGCTGTCGCCGCCCGCGCACGGCGCGCCTTCGACACCGAATACACCGAAGACACCCTCCAATGCGCCGCGTGCGAGCCGCTGATTGTCGCTGAACCTGGCTGGACGCTGCGTGACATGACGGGCGGCGTGCTCGCTGCCCGTCGAAACGCGTTTGGGAAAACGCATCATGAATCTGATCCGCTCGCTGACGCTCAGGCAACTGCAGATCTTCGTGATCGCAAGCCGTCTGCCGAGCTTCGCGCGCGCGGCGGAAGAACTGCATCTGACGCAGCCCGCTGTGTCGATGCAGATCCGGCAACTGGAAGAGGCGATCGGCATGCCGCTGTTCGAGCGCATCGCGCGGCGGCTGACGCTGACGGAAGCAGGCGAGCGTCTGTCGCATCACGCGAGCCGCATTCTCGGCGAGATCAAGGACGCCGAGGATACGATGTCCTCGCTCGCGCAGGCCGACAGCGGCACGATCGCGGTGAGCATCGTGAGTTCGGCGACCTACTTCGCGCCGAAGCTGCTGGCGCTGTATTCGAAGCAGTTTCCGAAGGTCGACGTGCATTTTTCGGTCGGCAATCGCGAGACGCTGCTGAGACTGTTGCAGGACAACGCAACCGATCTCGCGATCATGGGCCGCCCGCCGCCGGAACTGGGCACGACGGCCGAGCCGCTTGCGTACCATCCGCATGTGATCATCGCGCCCATTACGCATCCGTTGCGTCACGCGCGTCGCTTCGATCTTCAGGAACTGGCTGGCGATACATTTCTGCTGCGCGAGCCGGGTTCGGGCACGCGCGCCGTTGCCGAACATACGTTCCGGCAGCATCTGTTCACGCCGGCGCGCTGCGTGACGCTCGGCAGCAACGAGACGATCAAGCAGGCCGTGATGGCGGGCATGGGCGTGAGCCTCATTTCACTGCATACGCTCGCGCTCGAACTCCGCACGGGCGAGATCGCGCTGCTCGACGTGAACGGCACGCCCGTCGAGCGCACGTGGCAGATCGTGCATCTGAGTTCGAAGCAACTGTCGCCGACGTGCGTGATGTTTCGGCGCTTTCTGCTCGAACATGCGGAGCCGTTTCTCGAGCAGGAGTATGCGAAGTTGATGCAGCCGCTGTCGTCGGTGACTGCGCAGCGGGCGCGCAGTGCGAAGCGGGTGGAGAAGGTGGAGCGGGGATGATCTCAGAGTTGAAATCGGGCTCGGCCTCGGTCTCGCCCTCGACTGCGCGGACGCAAGCTTGAGCAGCAAGCGAAGCCGATCAGGTTTGCCGTGGGGCATCAGCCATCATCGGCGGCCGAAGCGGAACGGCCGCCGTATGACACCTGTGTCACGTCGCGCTACGTGCGTGTCGCCGTGCGTCCCGTCGCCGTACGTTTGCCGCGATTGACGTGCTCGCCGATGCGGGTTTGCGAGTGAATGCTCGCGCGATCGGCGGCCCGGTCTTGCCCCATGTCGCGGTCGGCCGCGACGTGACCGTTGGTATTGGCGAGCCCCTTGGCGCTCATGTGGCTCGCCGACATGCCGCCCGCGTGGCCCATTCCGGCTCCGACGCCGGCGCCGTGGCCGCCGCCATTGCCTCCGCCGTTACCACCACCATTGCCCCCGCCCTGCGCAAATGCAGGCAAGGACGCGCAGGCCAGAAAAAACACCGCAGCGGCGACGGCCGTTTTCGATCGAATCATTGCTGTCTCCCTGATGCCGTTTCGGATGCAACGGATTGTATGAGCGGCCGTCAGGTGTGGGTGTGGCGAATGTGTAATCGTCTGTAAATGCCGTATCGAGGCTGTTGTGTGGAGGTCTGGATGTCTTGCTCGCGACAGGGAGCGTCCGCTTTGCGGAACGTTACAACGCGCTGCGCGAGTGCGGGGCGGCTCCATACGCTTGCATGACCTGATAAAAGCCTGACGCAAAGAACAGAGAGGTCCTCATTTAGTTCGACGCGTGCCACACCCACTTCACCCCCTCGCCGTGCCGGCCGTCTCCCCAGCATCGCTCTCCCTCTTCGGCCGCCGGACGGCACGCAATTTCCCGCTTTTCCCACCGCCGCAGAAAAACCGATCGGCGCCATCGGATTCCAGCCCCGACACCATCACCCCTTCCGGCATCTCGACCATTTCGAGCACTTCGCCCGTACGCGGATCGACGTGCCGCAAATCGCTCTCGTCGCCTTCCCATGTGCCGTGCCACAGTTCTCCATCGACCCATGTCACGCCCGTGACAAAGCGGTTCGATTCGATGGTGCGAAGAATCGCGCCCGTCTGCGGATCGACCTGTTGGATCTTCCGCTCGCGATACTGCCCGACCCACAGCGATCCCTCCGCCCACGCGAGCCCCGAGTTGCTGCCCGCGGGCGCGGGGATCGTCGCGAGCACGCGGCCCGTCTGCGGATCGATCTTCTGGATGCCGTCGTCGGCGATCTGAAACAGGTGCTGGCCGTCGAACGCCGTTCCCGCGTCCGCGTCGACGCCGATCGAGCGCGTCGTCTTTCCGCTTTCGGGGTCCAGTTCCTGTAGCGTGTGGCCGGTGGCGAACCAGACATTCTGGCCGTCATACGTAACGCCATGCACGCTGTCGATGCCCGGAAAGGGTCCATATTCACGCACGATTTCAGCGGCTGATCGATTCATGCTGCCATCCTGATCGGTGAAGAAGCGAAAGTGGTCGGTGAAGGTGGTCGGTGAAGAGTCGAGCCTTTCATCCTAATCGATGGGGAGCGGCGTGGGGAGTAACAACGCCGTCGCGAATCCGGGCATCGGCGGCATCATCCAGCGACGCGCGCGTCCGCGCCCGAACGACTGCACCTTGCCGGCTGCCGCAAGCGAATCGAGCGCGCGCTGCACCGTGCGCTGGCTCGCGCCGAGCGCAAGCGCTAGCGCCGAGCTCGACCACGATTCGCCATCGGCGAGAAAGGCGAGCATCGCCGCGTGTTCCTCTTCGACGGGCCGCGCCAGCACGACGACTTCGGGCGCGCGCCGAGGCACGAGTGCAAAGCCGCGCCGCGTCGCCGTGACGTCGGCAAGCGCGCCGAGCATCGTCCGCAGCCGTCCCATCTCGACGCGCAGGCGCGCGCGATGCGACTCGTCGGCGTGCTTCATCCGGAATGCGCGGGCAATGAGCGCGTCGCGCGGCACGTCGGCAGGCCACGCTTCGGCGAGCACGCGAGCGAGATTGAACAGCACGGGACGCGTCGCGAGCGCGACGACGCTGCCTGCGTCGCGCACGACGTTCCTGCATGCATCGACGACGAGCGCCTTCGACGCCATCAGCGCTTCCACGTCGTCGAGCAGCAGGAGCCGCTCTTCGCCGCGCGTAATCAGCCGCGCAGCCGGCGAGTCCAGCAGACGCGCCGCGCTTTCGACCTCGGCCGTGAGCCCCGGAATGCCCGCGTGACGCGCGGCGCGGCCGGCGCGGACGAGTGCGGCGCGTGCCGTCTGCGTGCGCAGCCGGCGCATCGCGATGCCGGCCACGATCAGCTCATGCGCGGCACTCGATGCGGGCGGGAAGGGCGCGGGATCGAATCCGTCGAGCAGGCGCTCGGCCTCGTCGAGACGGCCGATCAGCAGCAAGCGCCTGACTTCCAGATAGCGCGCATGCGCGGCGTTCAGATGGTCGCCGTGTGCTTCGAGCGTCGCGCGCGCGGCGTCGAGCGTCTTCGCGGGCCAGCCGAGGTCGCGCGAAGCGAGCGCGATTTCGGCCTCGGCGACGATGCATCGCGCGCGGGCGACGGCCTCCTTGGGACCGAAGGCGCGCGCCGCGCTTCGCACGAGCGCCTTCGCGCGAACCAGATCGCCGAGCTGCGCCATCGCGATGCCGCGCAGCGCGAGCGCGGGCGCGTCGTCGCGCAACGCGACGCGATTCAGCGCGCCGAGGGGATCACCTGCCGCGAGCGCGCGCGCCGCAGCGGCGATGAGTGAGTCCATCCGAATCCCGTCACATTTGTCACTCCCATCCATCCGATGGGCCGTCCTAATCTAGCACACGTCGATTCACGAACACGCCGCATCGGCGAAGCATCGATCGGCGCACGACATCCAACGGAGGAACCCACGATGACCACGCATGCAACAGGAACACGCCAGCAATGGCTGGCTGCACGGCTCGAACTGCTGGAAGCGGAAAAGGCGCTGACGCGGCGCAGCGACGAACTGGCGCGGCAACGTCAGGCGCTGCCCTGGGTCCGCGTCGACAAGGCGTACACGTTCGACACGGATGAAGGGCGCGCCACGCTCGCGGACCTGTTCAAAGGACGCTCGCAACTGATCGTCTATCACTTCATGTTCGGGCCGGACTATACGGCGGGCTGCCCGTCGTGCTCGTCGATCGCGGATGGCTTCAACGGCTTTGCAATCCATCTGGCGAACCACGATGTGATGCTGACGGCCGTTTCCCGTGCGCCACTCGCCAGGCTGCACGCGTACCGGGAGCGGATGGGCTGGACGTTTCCGTGGGCATCGACGAGCGGCAGCGACTTCAACTTCGACTTCAACGTGTCGTTCACCGAGGAGCAGCAGCACGCCGGCGACGTCGAGTACAACTTCGAGCGCGGCGGGCACGCGATGGACGTCGAGCCTGCGCCGGAACCCGTCGTCCAGTTCGCGGCCACGTGCGGCATCGACGCGCCGACTTACTCGCGCGACCGGCCGGGCATGAGCACGTTCGTCATCGAGGATGGCGTCGTGTATCACGCGTATTCGACGTATGCGCGCGGTCTCGACGCTCTGTGGGGCGTCTACCAGTGGCTCGATCGCGCGCCGAGAGGGCGCGACGAGCAGGGCATCTGGTGGCGCCGTCACGACGAATACGCGCGGCGCTAAGGCTCGTCGTGGACACCATCGGCGCTGCCATCGGGCGCAACGTTTCGCGGCGTGCGGCTCCGTCGCGCAATTCACCGCGTGCTTCACGATGGATCTTCTTCGCCATCGTTGCACTCGTCTTCGCCGTCTGCGCGGCATCGACGGTCGTCTGGTGCGCGTCGATGTCCGCGATGGGCGACATGCCGATGCCCGGCGGCTGGACTCTGTCGATGACATGGGTCCCGATGTGCGGACAGAAATGGCCGCGCGTTGCGGCGTCGTTCGTCGGCATGTGGGTCATGATGATGATCGCGATGATGCTGCCGTCTCTCGCGCCCGCGCTGTGGCGCTATCACGAGGCGGTCGGACTGACAGGCGGAAGGGATGGATCCGACGGAATCGACGACCTACGCGTCGCGCCGCTGACCGCGCTCGTGAGCGTCGGCTATTTCTTCGTATGGACCGTTGCGGGCGTGGCCGTGTTCGCGCTGGGCGCAGCGACGATGGCGCTCGCGCTGCACTTCCCGGCGCTCGCACGCGCGATTCCCTTCGCCGCTGCCGTGGCCGTTCTCATCGCGGGCGTCGTGCAGTTCAGTGCGTGGAAGGCGCGTTATCTTGCGTGCGGCCGCTGCACATCCATGAGCCATTACGCGCTACCGGCACACGCCCGCGCGGCCTTGCGACATGGCCTTCGCCTCGGCGTGCACTGCTGCTACTGCTGCGCCGGTCTCACGGCTGTGCTGTTAATTGACGGCATCATGGATCTATACGCAATGACCTTCGTGACGGCAGCCATCACCGCCGAACGTCTCGCACCCGCAGGCGATCGCGTTGCGCGTGCAACCGGCGTGGTCGTCATGGCGATGGGTATGACGATGATCGCGCGTGCCTTTGCGTTCGGTTGATGCTGTCGATCGCTTGCACCACAGGAAGCTTCCCTGACGGCGCCCGCCGTCTGCTCCAGATGCTCGCGGTTGCGCGCAACGAGCACGATCGCGTCGAAGTCGCGCGCGAGCCTGATCGCCGTCGAACGGCCGATCCCCTGGCTCGCACCCGTGACGATCGCTACTTTGCTGGACATAACCGTCTCCTGGTGTCGTCGATCATCACGCGTCAGTGGACGACGACCATTTTGCCGCCCGCTTCGTTCGCCTCCATCACGCGGTGCGCTTCGCGAATCTCATCGAACCCGAACACGCGCGACGGCTTCGCGCTGAGACGGCCCGCCGCGACATCGGCTGCGATCGCTTGCAGCGGCACATCCGAGAGCGGAAAGCCCGGCGTGCCGAACACGAAGCTGCCGAAAAACGTCAGGTACACGCCGCTCGACATCTGCAAAAGCGGATTGAAATCGGCGATGGGCGCGAGGCCGCCGAGCCAGCCCGCGAGGCACGCGCGGCCGCCTCGCCGCAACATCGCGAGCGAATCGAGAATCGTGCTGTTGCCGACGAGATCGAGCACGGCGTCGATCTGCTTTGCTTCGGCGATGCGCTTGGACAGATCGGGGCCTTCGAGTTCGACGCGCGATGCGCCCAGCTTTTCCAGCATCGCGAAGCGCGCCGGATTGCGCGTCGTCGCGATTACTTTGACGCCCGCGTTCACGGCCAGGTTGACAGCCGCCTGTCCAAAAGACGACGTCGCGCCGCGAATCACCAGCGTCTGTCCCTCGCTGATGTCGAGGTTGCGGAACAGGCACGTCCATGCCGTCGCATACGTTTCCGGGATCGCCGCGAGTTCGGCCCATGGCAGATCGGATTCGATCAGCGCGACGTTGGAAACGGGCGCGCGCGTGTATTCCGCGTAGCTTCCATTGATCGTTCGGCCGAGACCGCCCATCAATGCGGCCACTTTCGCGCCGACAGGAAACTCGCCGCCCGGACACGACTTGACGATGCCCACGCATTCGATGCCGCTGACCTTTGCGGCTTCGGCCCACTCGCCGCGCCGCATGTGCATTTCGGCGTGATTGATGCCGAATGCCTTGATTTCGATGACGGCGTGGCCTTCCAGCGGTTCCGGTTCCGGCAGTTCGGTATAGACCAGGCTATCCAGGCCGCCGAATTTTTCGAGCACGATTGCACGCATGAAGATTCTCCTAAGGTAGATGCAGCGTCAGTCGACGCAATGCGATGAAGCGGACGATGCGTCCGCGAATCAGCGAATCAGCGAATCAGGAATCCGGAAATGGCCGCGGCGATTTCTTGCGCATGTGTTTCGAGCGCGAAGTGGCCGGTGTCGAAGAACCGCACGTCCGCGTGGGGGATGTCGCGCTTGAACGCTTCGGCGCCGGCGGGCAGGAAGAACGGATCGTTCTTGCCCCACACGGCGAGGAACGGCGGCTGATACGTGCGGAAATACTCCTGGAACGCCGGATACAACGCGACGTTGCTTCGATAGTCGCCGAACAGATCGAGCTGCACTTCATGTGCGCCGGGGCGGCTCATGTAGTAGTCGTCGAGCGAGTAGCCATCGGGCGAAACCGCCGTGGTGTCGGGCACGCCATGCGTGTATTGCCAGACGGTTGTCGCCCTCGTCAGCAGCGCGCGCAGCGCATCGCGGTTTGCCTGCGACGGGTCCTGCCAGTACGCGCGAATCGGATTCCAGCCGTCGCTCAATCCCTCCACATACGCGTTGCCGTTTTGCGAAACGATCGCCGTGATCCGCTCGGGATGCCTGAGCGCGAGCCGGAAGCCAGCAGGCGCGCCGTAATCGAACACGTACACCGCGTAGCGGTCGAACCCGATCACTTCGGTGAAGCGGTCGATCACGTTGGCGATGTTGTCGAACGTGTACGCGAAAGCGCTGCGCTCGGGCATGTCCGACTGACCGAATCCCGGCAAGTCGGGCGCGACGATATGGAAGCGCTCCGCGAGTAGCGGAATCAGGTCGCGAAACATGTGGCTCGAACTCGGAAAGCCGTGCAGCAGCAACAGCTTCGGCGCGCCGGGACGGCCTGCTTCCCGATAGAACACGTTGAAACCGTCAACGTCGGCATGGCGATGGGCAATCGTGGGCATGGCGTTTTCTCCGCAAGGGTTGGGGTTTCTACGGGCTCCGGACCGAGGGCTTATGCCTCGTTCAGAGTAACCATTAAAAACGTTATATACAGGTTACGAAGCGAAGATGTAACTTGTCAAGAAGATTTTTAGCGGTTACGATGAAGTCATCATCAACACACGCTCGACACGCAAATGGATTACCGCCTCATACCGGCGATGTTCGTGGCCGATGCGCCCGGCCTTGACTTCCTGAATTCGGTTGCGACACCTGTCGATGAGCCCTTCGACTGGATCGGCGACGGCGATGGTCTGCTCGGCTGGCTCGAACAGGCGGGCATGGTTCCCGCTGACGCGCTGGCAGACCTGCGCGCGCAGTCCACGTCCGCGGAACTCGATGAGGTCGCCGCGAAGGCGCGCAGTCTGCGCGAATGGTTCAGGGGATACGTGCAGAAGAGGAAAGGGCGCGCGCTCGCCGTGAAGGATTTGCGCGAGCTGGAGCCGCTCAACCAGCTGCTCGCACGCGACGAACAGCACGGCCAGATCGTCGCGAGCGGGCCGGATGAAGCAATGGCGCTGACGTTTCGCATGACGCGCAAATGGCAATCGGCGGAATCGTTACTGATGCCGATTGCAGAAGCACTCGCAAGGCTCGTCAGCGAAGAAGACTTCACGCAGGTGAAAGCGTGCGAGGGCCCCAAGTGCACGCTGCTTTTCGCCGATCACACGCGAGGCCACGCGCGCCGCTGGTGCAGCATGGCGGTCTGCGGCAATCGCGCGAAGGTGGCGGCGCATCGGGCGCGATTGAAGGAATCGAAGGGTTAAAGGCGGTGGGTCAAGGCCTGCGGGTCAGAGCCAGGGTGAAGGCTTCACGTTTATCTGGAGGACATGGCATGAACCACATCAAAGCGATTGCATTCGATCTCTACGGCACGCTGTTCGACGTTCACTCCGTTTCCAGCCGATGCGACGAGCAGTTCCCCGGGCGCGGGCAGGAGATCAGCAACGTATGGCGGCAGAAGCAGCTCGAATACACGTGGCTGCGCAGCCTGATGAACCGCTATATCCCGTTCGAGCACGTGACGGAAGAAGCGTTGCGCTACACGGGCCGGCATCTCGGGCTCGCGCTGGACGACGACACGTGCCGCTCGCTGTCCGATGCGTATCTGCGTCTGCAACCGTTCGCGGAAGTGCCCGATGCGTTGCGCGAACTGCGGCAGCGCGGCCTGAAGCTGGCGATCCTGTCGAACGGCTCTCCGCATTCGATAGGCGCGGTGGTCGGGCATGCGGGGCTGCGCGACAGCTTCGATCATCTGTTGAGCGTCGATCCCGTGCGCGTGTACAAGCCAGACAATCGCGCGTATGAACTCGCGGAGCATGCATTCAAGCTGAACCGGACGGAGATCCTGTTCGTGTCGTCGAATGCGTGGGATGCGACGGGTGCGCGTTATTTCGGCTTTCCGACGGCGTGGATCAACCGGGGCGGCAAGGTCTTCGAGGAAATGGGCCAGAAGCCGGACTGGGAAGTGACCGGGCTCGATGCCCTAGTGAAGCTGCTCGGCGCGGCGAAATAACACCACAACGCGCCGCGCGTTTCGTCCAGCGCTTTCCATTCAAGGCTCGAACGCAGTCTTATCGTCGAGCGTTGCGTTTCACTGCTTGCCCGACGCGAGTTGCTCGTTACGTTCGGTGAGAAAGCGGATCAGCCCGTCGATGCCGCCGCTTTGCTGGATCGTCTCGCCGAACTGCTGACGATAGGTCTGCACGAGCCACGCGCCGAGCACGTTGAGGTCGTACACGCGCCAGCCTTGCGGCGTCTTGCGCAGACGGTAATCGATCTCGACGGGCTGCGCATTGGTGATCGCGATCGTGCGCACGACCGTGTCGGTATCGGTCGGCGAAAAACGCATCGGCGGATATTCGATCTGTTGGTCCGGGCGCAACTGTGCGAGCGCACCTGAATACAGGTGGATCAACAGCGTCTGGAACTGCTGGACGAGTTGCTTCTGCTGCTCGGGTGTCGCCGTTCGCCAATAGCGGCCCACGGCGAGCCGCGTCGTATGCTCGAAGTCGATATACGGAAGGATGTCGCGGTTCACGATATCCATGATGCGCGGGATGTCGGTCGGCTCGATCGCGCGCTTGCGCACTTCGTCGAGCACCTGCTGCGTGACCGTCTTGATCAGCGCTTGCGGATCGGAATTGTCGACGGTCTGCGCCGATGCGCCCGTGCAAAACGCAAAGACGGCAAAGAGAAAGGCAATGAGAAATTGGAGTCTCATGAGTCTCATATCGGCGAACTCGTCATGTGATTGCGTAGGTTGCGCTTGGCGCGGCGCGCGCGAGATCGTGCGGCGCAGCCTATTGTAGGGGCGGCGGCTGTTTTTGGCAGACAAGCTGCCCCCGGCGCGGCACGCGATGCGCGCGTGCGCCGATGAAGTTGCGTCGGCCAGTCGCCTGCTAGTTCTTTGCGGCACGCGCCGGATAGCGCACGAGATGATCGGTCGCGGATTCGGACAGCCACACTTCGCCTGCGCGGCCCATCATCTGCCGAATATTCGCGTGGTCGCGCGGCAGTGGGAGCACGTCGAACCGCTCGGTGCGCGGATCGAAGCGCACGAGCGCATTCGCGCTCCATTCGCTGAGCCAGACGATATCGTGATCGTCGACGAAGATCGCATAAGCATGCGGGTTGTCGCCGGGCAGACGCCATTCGCGCCAGCGCTGCGTCGACGGATCGAACATGCCGACGCGTCCCGCGTTCCACTCGCTGATCCACACGCGCCCTTGCGAATCGGACCAGACGCGACGAGCGCCCTGCTCCGGAGTCGGCGGCTCGATGACTTGCGCGGCGCCTGTTGCTGGATCGATGTGGCCGAGGTAACTGCCCGCGAGCGACGCGAAATACAGACCGCCGCTGGGCGTCACGCAGATGCCGTACGGGCCCGCGCCATGCGGCGCATCGAACACGCGCATCGTGCCGCGCTTCGGATCGAGCTCGCCGTAGATGCCGCTTTGCCCCGTAAACCACAGATGTCCCTGCTTGTCGAAAACGGCCGTGTTGAGGTTGGCGTTCGGCCGGTCCTTGGGCAACGGAAAGCGCGTGACGGCGAGTGTCTTCGAATCGACACGGACGATCGCGTTCTGGCCGCCATCGGTGATCCACGCCGCCTGGTCGGGACCGACGATCACGCCATGCGGCGCCGATCCGCTGCCGAGCGCGATGCTGTCGATCTTGCCGCTGCGCGGATCAAGCCGTCCCGCCGCGCCGCGCGCCTGCGCGGTGAACCACACGGTCCCGTCGGGCGACGGCGCGACGTCGTGCGGCGCGCTGCCCGACGGCACAGCGAAGCTGTCGAACGAAGCGGGCTGCGTCTGTGCCGCGCTCGCGAGCGCGACGCACGCGAGCGCCAACGTCAACGCGGCAACGCGTGCGTTGCGGGCTTTGAGAATCCTGCGCAGCACAGCCGCGATCCCGTTCGTCGCGACGATCTTCAGCATGTCCGCCTCCTTCGCTCAGGCACGAATCGCTCGCATCACTTGCATCATTTGCATCGTTTGCATCACGCGCATCACGCGCATCATCGCGACGCGTTCGCGGGCAGCGCGACGCGTTGCAAAACCGTCATCGGGCCAAGCCGCTCGATCACATCCATTTGCGCCGCGTCGCGCACGAACAGCGATCCCGCGAATCCCAACGCGTTCACCGACACGCCTTCGACGCGCTCATCCGATCTCGGCACGAGCAGCATCCATTCGCGCGTGACGAGCAGGTTGTATGGCGTCGCGTGACAGCGTTCTCCGTCGATGTCGACCGCGCCGATGTCCGCCGCTTCGAGCAGCGTGCGATAGCAGGCAAGCGCGCGCCTGGCCGCATCGGCGGATGCCATCGCATGATCGGCTTCGAAGCGCGCGAACGCATGCCGGAACGGCAGACCGGGCATGCTTGCCGCCGGTCCATCGATGACAGCCGTCGCGAGCATCGGCTCGATGGGCACGGGCGGGCCGGCATCGCCGAGCGGCAGGGGCACGATCTGCAGATGCTTGTGCGGCTGGCTCGCGCCCGCTGCGGCACCTGCGTTGTAAAAGCCGATGCCGTCGAACTCTGCCATGCACGCCAGCAGCGCTTCGAAGTCGGCGAGATCGAGCAGCGCCTCCTGACGCTCGAACGCGCGCGTGACGATCAACAGATGATGATCGATGACGTTGAACTTGTTGAGCAACGCGAGATGCGTGTCGGAGATATCGGCGACGAACAGATCAGGCTCATACGGAAGGAACGGGTTCACGGAAGGGCGCTTTGCCGTCTGAACCTTGGCTGCCTGCGCGCGCTGCTGCTCCTTGCGCGTCAGGCTGGACACCTGCCGCACGAGAAAGCGGATGCCGCCGTTTTCGATCACCACCTGTTGCGTGTCGATCGGTTGCAGCGCGCCGCAGCGTAGCGCGTGTTCCGTCTGTCGAAGAATGGCCGGCCATAGCGTGCCCGGCGCGAGGCGTCGTCGTTGTTCCATGTCTGGTCGGCTGGCGAGCGGCGCGCGCAATGCATGCACGATGTCTGCATGAGGTGTGCAAACGCGCGCGGCCGCTACAGTTTGTATCCGATGGTGCGCAAGAGATCCTTGCGCCATTGCACGTCGTCCGCGCTCTCGACGCCCACGGGCGAAAAGCCGTCGATCACGCCGACGATGCCGCGCCCCTGATCCGTTTCGGCGATCAGCACTTCGACGGGATTCGCCGTCGCGCAGAATATCCGGCACACCTCGGGCACAGCCTTGATCGCGTTCAACACGTTGACGGGGAAAAAGCCGTCGCCGAGAAACACGAAGAAGCTGTGGCCCGCGCCGACGTTCGTCGCATTCTGGCACGCCATTTCGACGAGACTTTCATCGGTGCCCGAGCGTCGGACGAGCCGCTTGCCGGATGCCTCGCAAAACGCAAGGCCGAACTTGATGCCGGGCACGGTGCCGACCATCGCCTCGTGAATATCCTCGACGGATTTGATGAAGTGGCTTTGCCCGAGAATGAAGTTGGTCGCTTCGGGCTTGACGACCTTGACGGCGGACAGTTGCATGGCGAACCTCGCTCCGTTGCGCAGAACGACGTGAGAACGCGTCACGGACGGACGAGCGTGGCTGGCTCGCAGCGTGCGCTCTCCGTCCTGGACCCGCCTTCTAGACTAGTACCAACCGCGCATCAGCGAAAGCGCCGGGCAAAACGCATATTTCGGCATATTTGGCGCGACGCGAGCGGAAACATCGCGATACAAAGAACGGCGAATGCTTACCGGTCACATACCGCGCGTAATGATTCGGCGTGGGACAATCGGGGCCATGAAAAAGACCAGAATATCGATCATCGTCGCCGCACTGGCGATGGCCAGTCCGCTGGCGCATGCAAGCCTCGCTTCTGGCGCTCACCAGTTCAAGGAGGACGCCAGGACAGCGGGCCGGGACACGGGCCACGCAGTCGGCCATGCCGCGCGCGCGGTCGGCCACGGCGCAAAGTCTGCCGGTCATGCGATTGGCCACGGCGCGAAGTCGGCGGGACACGCTGTCGCCGATGCAACGAAGCACGGCTACCATGCGACGAAAAAATTCGTGACAGGACACGCCTGACGTTCGTTGCGCGGCCATCGTTGCGCAAGCCGTCTGCGGTTGTGCGCTGCGTCCGCGCCATGTCCACGCGCCACGACACTGGCGGGCTCGCACGCGCTGGCGTGCTGCAACAGGCGTACGATGAAAGACATCATCCCCTCGCGGATCACCGTAAGTTTGACGGAGAGCCGACATGAGACGCCTTTATTTTCTCGTACCTGACGCGCTGACAGCGAAGGCGATCGTAGACGACCTGCTGCGGGCGCGCATCACGTGGCGCCACATCCACGTCCTCGCGAATCACAGCGTTACGCTCGAACAGTTGCCTCAGGCATCGCTGCTGCAAAGCAGCGACGTCGTGCATGCACTGGAGCGCGGCGTGGCGCTCGGCGGCGCGACGGGCGCATTGCTCGGGCTCGTCGCGCTTGTCTTTCCGCCTGCCGAGCTGGCGATTGCGGGCGGCGCCGTCGTCGGATTGACGCTGGCGGGCGCGGGCTTCGGCGCATGGACGGCGGCGATGATCGGCGTCGATGAACCCAACACGCGACTTGAACGCTTCCGCGACGCGATACGCGACGGCCAGATACTGATCATGGCCGACGTTCCCGGCTCGCGCGAGCATGAGATCGAGCAGATGGTCGCGCAGCATTTTCCGAAGGCCGACCTCGAAGGCGCCGAGCCCACCACGCCGATCTTTCCGTGAGCACGCATCGCTCGCGTCGAACGTTCAACGAATCATCGTGTGTCCGGAAACGGCGCGTTCCCGGGCACATCCAATCGCACTGACGTGAAACCCGTCACGCTTTCCTGACGAATTCCGACTTCAGGCTCATGGCGCCAAAGCCGTCGATCTTGCAGTCGATATCGTGATCGCTATCCACCAGACGGATGTTCTTGACCTTGGTTCCCATCTTGACCACGCCACCCGATCCCTTCAGTTTCAGGTCCTTGATGACCGTGACGGTATCGCCGTCATGCAGCACGTTGCCGGCCGAATCGCGATAGACCTTCGCCGTCGCTTCGGCAGGTCCCGCGGCTTGCGCTGTCCATTCGTGCGCGCACTCCGGGCAAATGAACACGCCCGCATCTTCATATGTGAATTCGGAATGGCATTTCGGGCAAGGGGGCAGTGCGGTCATGGTGAATCCCTGGTACGCGGCGACGCGAATTAAAAGAAAGTGCGAGAGTATAGCGGTGTGGCGTGGCGGGCTCGTCGACATGGCGCATGAACGGCCATTATTCGAAGCACGCTGGGCTTGACCGCAACGACAGCGATCAGCCTGACCAGCGCGAGCGCGAATTCGGCCAGCGCTCGCGCGAATTCGACATCGCGGCGCAAATCGTCGAAAATCTAGCTCCTTGCGAGCCGTGATCAACTCAGCTCCGCACCATACCTGCTGACGAACATCGATGAGAAAAACTCTAGACGGCTTTGCCGTTACAAGCATGGTGATTTTGTGCCTCGTATGGGGGCTGCAACAGGTCGCGATGAAATCGATAGCGAGCGATGTCTCGCCGCTGCTTCAGGTGTCGATGCGCTCTGGCGTCGCGGCCGTGCTGGTCTGGATCTTCGGCAGGATGATCGTCCGCGACAACTGGCTGCCCGGCGTCGCACTGAGGCCGGGGGCGCTGGTCGGCATATTGTTCGCCGCCGAGTTTCTGTTCGTCGCCGAAGGCTTGCGATGGACGACGGCTTCTCACATGGCCGTGTTCCTTTACACCGCGCCGATGTTCGCCGCAGTCGGCCTGCAAATGGCGCTGCCTTCCGAGCGCCTGACTCGCATGCAATGGATGGGCATCGCGATCGCGTTCGTCGGCATCGTCGTCACGTTTGTCGGTCCGGGCACGAAGGGCGGCGGCGACCCGTCGTCGCCGAACTGGATACTCGGCGATCTGCTCGGCATCTGCGGCGGCGCAGCGTGGGGCATGACGACGGTCGCGGTTCGCGCGACGCGCCTCAGCGAAGCGCCCGCGACGCAGACGCTCTTCTATCAGCTCGCATGGGCCTTTGCGGTATTGCTGCCGTTTGCGGCCATCACGGGCCAGTTCCATTTTCATGGCACGCCGCTCGTCTGGACGAGCCTCGGGTTTCAGGCGATCGTCGTTTGCGTCATCAGCTATGCGGTCTGGTTCTGGCTGCTGCGCATCTATCTCGCGTCGCGCCTGGGCGTGCTGTCGTTCATGTCGCCGATATTCGGCGTCGCAATGGGCGCGCTGCTGCTGCATGAGCGGCTCGACCCCGGCTTTCTCGCGGGCAGTGTGCTGGTGCTCGCGGGCATGATGGTCGTCAACGGCCGCGAGTGGCTGAACAACCTGTTCACGCGACAAAGACGCGGCGGAAAAATCGGCTCCGCGTGAGCGCGCGTATTCATCGGCCATCGCATTTGTGATTGCCGTCGGCGAGCGCCTGTTGTCGCCAGGCGTCGACGGGATTCGACCGTTCAATTGCGGACGTACGCTTCTCCACCTACTATCCCTGTCGGACCAGCCGGCTGCGTCGCGATGCGGCGCGTCCGAAGGTATGGCCGACGCGAGCCTGGCCGCGCTGGAGTGACTGTTCTTCGACTGGAGCAAATTCGATGCGAAAGATGAGAGCGGTACAGGTCGGCGGCCCCGGCGGGGCGCTGGAGATCGTGGAGCGCGACGTGCCCGCGCCCGGCCCGGGCCATGTGTTGATCAAGGTTCAGGCGTGCGGCATCTGCCACAGCGATTCGATGACGAAAGACGGGCTGTGGCCGGGCTTGCAGTATCCGCGCGTGCCGGGACATGAAGTGGCGGGCGTGATCGATACGCTGGGCGCGGGCGTCGAAGGATGGAAGGCGGGCGAGCGCGTGGGCGTCGGCTGGCATGGCGGCCACTGCGGGCATTGCGCGAATTGCCGGCGCGGTCACTTCGTCGTGTGCGAGAACGCGCAGGTGCCGGGCATCAGCTATGACGGCGGATACGCCGAGTTTCTGGTGGCGCCCGTCGAAGCGCTCGCGCGCATGCCGTCGGAACTCGACGACGTGGATGCCGCGCCGCTGCTATGCGCGGGCATCACCACCTTCAATGCATTGCGAAACAGCGGAGCGCGCGCGGGGGATGTCGTCGCGATTCTCGGCATCGGCGGGCTCGGGCATCTGGGCGTGCAATTCGCGCAGCGGATGGGTTTTCGCACCGTCGCGATCGCGCGCGGCGAGGACAAGGCGCCGCTCGCGAAACAGCTCGGCGCGCACCATTACATCGACAGCCGCACGCAGAATGTCGCCGACGCGCTGCGCGCGCTGGGCGGCGCGAAAGTGGTGCTCGCGACCGTGACGAACGGCGACGCGATGACGGCCACGCTCGGCGGACTCGCGCTCGACGGTAAGCTGATCATCGTGGGCGTCGCGGAGAAGCCGATCGAAGTGCCGAGCGTGCAGTTCATCATGGGCCGCAACGCGGTGCAGGGCTGGCCGTCCGGCACGTCGGCCGATTCGGAGGACACGCTCGCGTTCAGTGCGCTGTCCGGTGTCAAGCCGATGATCGAGACCTATCCGCTCGAACGCGCCGCCGAAGCCTACGATCGCATGATGAGCGGCGCCGCGCGCTTTCGCGTCGTGCTGACGATGAGCTAGCGCGGTTCGCGCAGCCGACGGGCGGCATCGAGAGGCGAGGGATGTGGAGCGCTTCTGGCCGCCATCGCACATCGGGCGATGGCGGCCACTATTTCGGCCCCGATTTCGGCCATGCACGTCGTTCACCCTTGATGCGCGGGGCTTTCGCGGCCAACGTCCGTGGCCGACGCCGATTTCGTATCGCCGAAATCATTTCCCGCTGGCTGTGGCCACCCCGTCAGCGTGTAAACTGCTGCCTTTTTTACGATTCTGGTTGTATGGTTCAAGCCCCTCGGCGCGCAGCGGTCAGCGGCCCTTCGCTCGTCCGGCTGCTGGCCCGCCTGACGGCCGTCGACGTTCCCGCATCCAGTCAGTCGCTGTCGGACCAGTTGAGCCAATGGCTCGGCTGGACCGACGCAATCGCGCTATCGACGGCGCTGAACGGCAATCCGCCCGCCGTCGCTGGCGGCGCGCGGCCGCACGGCGGCGTCGCGAGCGAGTGCGCACAGGTGCGCGCGTCGCTGGCGAGAGCCATCACCGGCGACAATGCGTCCGCTTCGGCGCGCCGGCGCGGATCAGCGCCGATATCCGCGCAGAGCGAGCCGACCGAACCGGCCCCCGATTACGCGGATTTCCGGCAGCGCTATCTCGCGATGCAGCAGTCGATGGAAACAGCGATCGGCAATCTGCGCGGCCGGCTGCGAAGCATGCTCGCGGCGAAGACGCCCGAGATGACGCGGCTCGCGGTCGTCGACGCGATCATGGAGCGCGCGCTGGGCGCGCGCGAGCACAACCTGCTGGCCGCCGTGCCGGGAATGCTCGGCGCGCATTTCGAGCGCCTGCGCCAGGCCGAGCAGGACGCGCTGGCACAACTGGCGGACGCACACCCCCCGCAAGGCGCTAAAGCAGCCGTCAAGCCCGGCGCGTGGCTCGACGTGTTCCGCAAGGACATGCAGGGTGTGTTGCTCGCCGAACTGGAAATTCGTTTTCAACCGGTCGAAGGGTTGCTCGCGGCCCTTCGCATCAGCTAACTGGGACAAGATGTCCAGATATCGCATTGATTTTGTCGTTGTGTTTTTGGTGGGTCTGGTCGCCGTGGGTTGGGTCGGCGCGGGCTACGTCGGCTCGAATCTGCTGGCCCTGACGGTCACGATGGCGATTGCCGCCTGCTACGCGGCGGGCGCGCTGGAATTGCACCGCTATCAGCAGGCCACTTCGACGCTGACGAGCGCCATCGCCGGTCTGTCCCAGACGCCGCCGCGTTTGTCCGCGTGGCTCGACGGGTTGCATTCAGGGCTGCGCAGCGCGGTGCGTCTGCGCATCGAGGGTGAGCGTGTCGCGCTGCCGGGGCCGGCGCTCACGCCGTACCTGGTCGGCCTGCTGGTGTTGCTGGGGATGTTGGGCACGCTGCTCGGCATGGTCACGACGCTGCGCGGCACGGGCGCGGCGCTCGACAGCGCGACCGACCTTCAGGCGATCCGCGAATCGCTCGCAGCGCCCGTCAGGGGGCTTGGCTTTGCATTCGGCACTTCGATTGCGGGCGTGGCCACTTCCGCGATGCTCGGGCTACTGTCCGCGTTGTGCCGTCGCGAGCGGGCTCAGGCCGCGCAACAGCTCGACGCGAAGATCGCAACCACGTTGCGCGTCTATTCGCAGAGCCAGCAGCGCGAGGACACGTTCAGGCTCATGCAGCGGCAGGCCGAGATGATGCCCGCGCTGGTCGACCGTCTGCAGACGATGATGACGGCCATCGAGCATCAGAGCGTCGCGTTGAACGAGCGCCTTGCCGCCAGCCAGCACGCGTTCCACGGCAAGACGGAAGCGGCGTATGCGCGCCTTGCGTCGTCGGTGGCGCAGTCGTTGAAGGAGAGCGCTGCCGAAAGCGCACGCGCCGCCGGCGCCGCGCTGCAACCGGCGATGGAGGCCACGATGTCCGGTCACGCGCGCGAGATGGCCGCGTTGCGCGAGACCGTCATGCATGCAGTGCGGCAGCAGCTCGACGGGCTGTCGAGCGGCTTCCAGTCGACGACGACCACTGTCGCGGATCTGTGGAACAAGGCGCTCGCAGGACATCAGCGGTCGAGCGAATCGCTGGTGCAGGATTTGCGCGCGTCGCTCGAACAGTTCACGCAGACTTTCGAGCAACGCTCCGCGGGTCTGCTCGACAGCGTGTCGACGCGTCTCGATGCCACGGCGGGCAGCGTCTCGCAAGCGTGGAACGACGCGCTGGCGCGGCAGGAGCGCGCGAGCGAGAGCATCGCGGATCGCAACCAGCAGGCGCTCGCGACGGCGGCGGCGACGTTTGAGCAGCACGCGGCGGCGCTGCTGCGCGCCGTCGATCAGTCGCACGCCGATTTGCAGACGCAATGGGCCGCGCGCGACGAAGCGCGTCTGGCGGCGTGGCGCGCGTCACTCGACGCAGTGGCCGAGACGCTGAGCAAGCAGTGGGAAGAAGCGGGCGCGCGCGCCGCGACCCGCCAGCAGGACATCTGCGACACGCTTGCGCGCACGGCGAGCGATATTTCCGCTCAGACGCAGGCGCACGCGAGCGGCACGATCGCGGAGATTTCGCGGCTCGTGCAGGCCGCATCGGAAGCTCCACGCGCTGCGGCGGAAGTCATCGCGGAACTGCGACAAAAGCTCACGGACAGCATGGCGCGCGACAACGCGATGCTCGAAGAGCGCAGCCGTCTGCTCGAAACGCTCGATACGCTGCTCGACGCCGTAAACCACGCGTCGACGGAACAGCGCACGGCCGTCGATGCGCTCGTCGCGACGTCGGCGGAGATGCTCGCGCGCGTCGGCACGCAGTGCACCGACAAGGTCGAGACGGAGACTCGCAAGCTCAATGACGTGGCCGCGCAGGTCACGGGCAGTGCCGTCGAAGTGGCGAGCCTCGGCGAGGCGTTCGGCGTGGCCGTGAAGCTCTTCGGCGAATCGAATGACAAGCTGACGGCCCACCTGCAGCGTATCGAGGCCGCGCTCGACAAGTCGCTGATGCGCAGCGACGAGCAGCTTGCCTACTACGTCGCGCAGGCGAAGGAAGTGATCGACCTGAGCATGCTGTCGCAGAAGCAGATCGTCGAAGACCTGCAGCAGCTTGCGGCGCAGCGGGCGTCGGCGGGAGCCGAATCGGCATGAACGACGAAATCGACGGCGGCATGGAGCCGACGACGCCCATCTGGGCGGCGTTCGGCGATCTGATGTCGGTGCTGCTCGGCGCGTTCGTGCTGATCCTGGTGGGCGTCATCGGCATGCAGCTCGAACTGACGACGAGGCTTCACGACGAGGTCAGGCAGCGTCAGATGGAAGCGCAGCGCCGCAAGACGCTCGAGCAGGCGCTCGCCGGGCCGCTGGCGGCGGGACGGGTGACGCTCGTCAACGGACGCATCGGCATCAGCGGCAACGTGCTGTTCGCGCTGAACTCCGACCAGTTGCAGCCGCAGGGCCGCGAACTGTTGAAGAGCCTGTCGGGGCCGTTGTCCTCGTATCTGAAGTCGCGCGACGAGATCCTGATGGTCAGCGGTTTCGCCGACGACCAGCAGGTGCGCGCGGGCAACCGCCGTTTCGCCGACAACTGGGAACTGTCGGCGCAGCGCGCGCTGACGGTGACGCGCGCGTTCATCGACGCGGGCATCCCCGCTTCATCGGTGTTTGCCGCGGCGTTCGGCTCCGAGCAGCCCGTCAGTTCGAATGCCGATGACGTGGGACGGGCCAAGAACCGGCGCGTCGAAATCGCGGCGGTGCCGAGGCCGGCTTCGTCGAGCGGCGGGCGGACGCCGTGAGTCAGGACGATATGGCGGGTGGCGCGGACGGCGAGATGCAAGAGCAAAGCTTGCAAGCCGAAACCCACGCGCGCGCGACACTCGACGCATGGCGCGCGCAACGCGCCGATCGGCTCGACCCGATGCGCTTTCATTTCATCGACGCGATGGCGCGGCGCGCAGCCGCTCATCACGGCGAAGCGCGGCGTATTCTCGACGAGCGTCTGTCGGCGCTGCTCGAAGCCTATGCCGCCGATCTGAACCGCGAGAACGATAGACACGCTGCCGATGCGGTCGACGATAGTCCCGCACACGCTCGCGGTCCGCTAGGCAAACTCGCCGATTACATCGCGTCGAATCAGGCGTGGGCGGAAGGCAACGCACAGCACCGCCCGTCGTCAAACCCACAGCAAGATACACTCGATTACTTCAGACAAACCTGGTCGAAGCTCAGCGCGGACAAGCAGTTGCGCCAATCGCTCGAACAGGTGCCCGGCAACGCAGGGCCGCTTAATTCGAGCAGCCTCGTGCACCGTTCGCTCTCGCTGATGCGCGAGTTGTCGCCGGGCTATCTCCAGCAGTTCCTGTCGTATGTCGACGCGTTGTCGTGGATGGAGCAGATGACGAACGGCATCGCATCGCCGGCCAAAGATGCGCCTCGCGCCGCGAGCACGAAGAAGGGCGCGCGAAGCCGCTCGCGCTGATGCACCGCTGATGCGCCGAAGCGCGCGGGCGTGCTGCCTGCTACGCCGCGTCGCTCTGCTTCTTGTACTGTGAAGCGAGTTTGTCCTGCTGGTTCGGCGGCACCGCGTCGTAGTGGCTCAGTTCGATGCTGTAATTGCCGTGTCCGCCCGCAATCGCGTTCAGGCGCGACTGATAATCCGCCAGCTCCGACAGCGGCACCTTGCCCGCCACCACCACCGCGTGGCCCGCGAGGTTGCGCGTGCCCTGGACCTGCGCACGCCGCGCCGACAGATCGCCGATGATGTCGCCCATCGTCGCTTCGGGCGTCATCACTTCGATGTCGACGATCGGTTCGAGCAGGATCGGCTGGGCCTTGAGCACGGCATCGATGAACGCCTTGCGGCCCGCCGTGACGAACGCGACTTCCTTCGAATCGACGGGATGGCTCTTGCCGTCGAACACGGTGATGCGCACGTCCTGCATCGGAAAGCCCGCGAGCGGTCCGCTCTCGATCACCTGCAAGATGCCTTTTTCGACGGCGGGGATGAACTGGCCCGGAATCGCGCCGCCCTTGACGGCATCGACGAATTCGTAGCCCGCGCCGCGCGGCAAGGGCTCGACGCGCAGCATCACTTCGCCGAACTGTCCGGCGCCGCCCGTCTGTTTCTTGTGCCGGTGATGCCCTTCGGCCTTGCCGCCGATGGTCTCGCGATACGCGATCTTCGGCGGCCGCGTAATGACGGCGAGCTTGTACTGATCGGCGAGCCGTTCGAGCATGTGCCGCAGATGCAGTTCGCCCAGCCCGCGCACGACCGTTTCGTTGGTGCCGACGGGATGGTCGATCTTCAGGCACGGATCTTCAGCCGCCAGTTTTTGCAGGAGTTCCCACAGACGCTGCTCGTTGCCGCGTCGCTCGGGCTCGATCGCGAGACCATAGATCGGCGTCGGGAACGCGAGCGGCGCGAGATGGATATTGCCGTCTTCGGGCGCATCGTGAAGCACGGCATCGAAGCCGATCTCGTCGACCTTCGCGGTTGCGCAGATGTCGCCAGGGCCCGCCTCCGTGACGTCCACGTGGTCCTTGCCTTGCAGCATCATCAGATGCGCGACCTTGAACGGCTGCCGCGCATCGCCGATATAAAGCTGGCTGTCGCGCCGCACGGTGCCCTGGTGAATGCGGAACACGGCCATCTTGCCGATGTAAGGGTCGATCACGATCTTGAACACATGCGCGAGCACGTGCTTGTCGGCGGACGGCTCGGCCTGCACCGTCTCGCGCCGGCCGTCGACGTCGCGATAGAAAAGGGGCGGGTTGCCTTCGAGCGGATTCGGCAGCAGCCGCACGAACACGTCGAGCAGTTCCTGAATGCCCGCGCCCGTTGCCGACGACGTAAAGCAGACGGGCACCAGATGTCCCTCGCGCAGCGCGCGCTCGAACGGCTCGTGCAACTGCTCGGGCTTGATCGCTTCGCCCTGTTCGAGGTAAAGCTCCATCAGCTTCGCGTCGAGTTCGATCACCTGGTCGACGAGCGCGTCGTGCGCGGATTCAACCGACAGAAAATCGGCTTCTCCGGACGGATTGAAAAAGCAGTCGACCACCGCTTGCGCGCCTTGCGCGGGCAGATTGATGGGCAGGCAGGTCTTGCCGAATGTCTCCTGAATCTCTTCGAGCAGTTCGGGCAAGTTGACCTTCTCGCCGTCGATGCCGTTCACGACGATGATCCTGCACAGCTTGCGCGCTTCCGCCCACGCCATCATGCGGCGCGTGGTCATCTCGATGCCCGTGCGCGCGTTGACCACGATCGCAGCCGTTTCGACGGCGGGCAGCGCGCTGATCGAGAGACCGGAGAAGTCGGGGTAGCCAGGGGTGTCGGCGAGGTAGATGCGGGTGTTCTGGTAATGCAGGTGGGTGATCGCGGAGGTGAGGGAGTGGTGGTATTTGCGCTCCAGCGGATCGAAGTCGCAGACGGTCGAGCCTTTGTCGACGCTGCCTGCCGCATGGATCGCGCCTCCCTGATGCAGCAGTGCCTCGATCAGCGAAGTCTTGCCGCATCCGGCATGGCCGACCAACGCGATGGTGCGGATGGCTTCGGGTGGATATTCCATGTCCGTCCTCCCTGCGACAGTTGTTCGGCCATTATTCGTGAAAACCGCGCGGCCCGCCACCTGCGGCGACGATTCGCGAGCGAACAGATGTGCTGCGGCGCGGCATAAAACTATCTCGCCTGATTCTGTTAAGGTGGACTGACCTCCACCAACTTCTTCGATCGAAAGGCCCATGACTCAACCACTCAGAATCGATTTCGTCTCCGATGTCGCATGTCCCTGGTGCGCTATCGGCCTGTCGTCATTGCAGCTTGCGCTATCGCGTCTCGGCGACACGGTCGATGCGCAGATCGTCATGCATCCCTTTGAACTGAATCCGCAGATGAGCCCGCAAGGCGAGCGCATCGTCGATTATCTCGGCAAGAAATATGGGCGCACGCCGGAGCAGATCGCCGAAACGCAAGAGTCGATCCGCGAGCGCGGCGCAAGCGTTGGCTTCGTGTTCGGGCCGCGTGAGCATGTGTACAACACGTTCGACGCGCATCGGCTGTTGCAATGGGCCGGCATCGAAGGCAAGCAGTTGCCGCTCAAGCTCGCACTGCTGCATGCCTATCATTCGGAAGGCAAGGACCCGAGCAATCACGACGTGCTCGTCGAAGTCGCGCAATCGGTAGGGCTCGATGCCGCGCAGGCACGTGCCGTGCTCGAAAGCACCGACTATGCCGAAGATGTGCGCGCGCAGGAAACCGAGGCCCAGTCGTTGGGCATTCAGTCGGTGCCGTCGATCATCTTCAACCAGCGCTATCTGGTGACGGGCGGACAGCCGCCCGAAGCATTCGAGCAGGCCATCCAGCAGATTCTCGCGGAACCGCAAGCGTAGTTCCCTTCGCGCGTGAGGCCGTCAATCCGTGAGCGACCCTCGCGAGCCTGCGAGGCGACCCGATGGCTAGCCAGGCGTCGATCAACGACGCCGCGCACGTGGCAAGCGGCGACCAGCGTCAGATGACGCGCGGCGAGCAGGACGCGGCCGCGTTCAACGAGATTTTCCAACTGAACCCACAGGTCGCGAAGCATCCGACGCTGGTTCATCCGGGCGAGAAGATCATCGTCGGGTAGCGCGGATTTTATTTTCATTGCACACGAAACGATTTCGCCCCTTCGCTGATGCGAAGGGGCTTTTGTTTTGTGAGCTGTCGTTTTGTAAGGAGAAGAACAGACGGTCCATAATCAGGTAATAATCAAGAATTGCGAATTCGTGCCGTTAATACAGAGATCAAAGGCAAAAAGCGAAGGCAGAAAGCGAATCATGCCTACCATGAGCCGGCGTTCGACATTCTTGACCACGGCTGCACCCATGTCAGAGAGACCTTCCCTGTTCGATCCGTTTCTGGTGACGCCAGCGCATGGAAAGTGCGTCGTCAGCCCGTCGATCCGCGCGTCGTTGCTCTCGACGCTGTTCGATAACGTGTGGCCGCTGTTCCTGTCCGGCATCGCGAGCGTGTTCGTCGCGCTGGTCGCGTTCATCCGTCTGCGCGAACCGTGGACGGCGGCATGGCTCGTCGCCGATATCGGCCTGTTGCTCACGCGCCTCGGCATCGTGCGTCTGTATCTGGTGCGCAGCCGCTCGGGCGTCGTGCATCCGGCGGCGTGGGCGACGCGCTATGCGCCCGTGGGCCTCGTCGCATGTCTCGTGTTCGGTCTGGGCACGATGGCGTGCGTGATGTCGGCGGACAGGCAGCTTGCGTTGCTGGCCATCATGGTGACGGCTGGCATCCTCGGCGGAATCGCTTCACGAAACGCAGCATTGCCACGGCTCGCTATCACGCAGATCTGCCTGGGCGCGATTCCGATCGGCGTCGGCGCGCTCTTCTCCGCGAAGAGCGGCCTGTGGATTCTGGTCCCGCCGCTCGTCGCGTATATCGGCGCGATGGTGTCGGTGGTCGGGCGGCACTACGAGGGCCTCGTCGCGCTGATGACGGCCGAGCAGCGGCACGCCGAACTGGCGGCCCGCTTCGATGCCGCGTTGGCCCACATGCCGCACGGCCTGTGCACGATCGATTCGAACGGCAAGGTCATCATCGCGAATCGACGGACGGCGGAGCTTTTCGGCGCGACGGTCGAAACGCTCAAGCTCAACGTGCCGCTGCCCGAGTTCATCGGCCAGGTGGGCATCGCGCAGTTCGGCGAAACGCTGCGCACGCAACTGGTCGAACGGTGCGCCGCATGGCTTTCCGACGAGGGCAGGCCACTCGATCTCGAACTGGGCGACGGCCGCCAGCTCGAAATGACCCGCAACCCGGTGCCCGACGGCAGCGCCGTCATCATCATCGAGGACGTCACGAAACGGCGCGAGAGCGAGGCGCAAATCCTGCATCTGGCGCGGCACGATTCGCTCACCGGCCTGCCGAACCGGCGTGAATTGCGCGATCGGCTGGAGTGCATTCTTGCATCCGCGCCGAAGCGCAAAGAGGCCGCCATCGCGATGATGTATCTCGATCTCGACGGCTTCAAGCAGGTCAACGACCGGCTCGGCCATTGCGCGGGAGACGAAGTGCTGGAGACGGTCGCATTGCGCCTGACACGCACGCTGCGCCCTGGCGAACTGGTCGCGCGCCTGGGCGGCGACGAATTCGCGATCATCGCGGACTACGCGACGCTCCCTTCCATCGTCGCACTCGCTCAACGTGTGATCCGCGAAATTGCGATGCCGTATCACCTGTCGACGGGCGAGGCGATCAGCATCGGCACCAGCATCGGCATTGCGCTTGCCGCCAACGACGAGTCCGTCGACGGCCTGATCCGGCGCGCGGACCAGGCGCTGTACAACGCCAAGCAGGCGGGCAGAGGCACCTATCGGGTCTCGAACGCCTGACGTCTTTCACTCCATGGCTTTTTTCGAAATCCCTTTCTTCATTCCCGCCTGGGAAGACAAGCGCGCTCGCGCAGTTGCGCCAGCAACGTCTGTTTGGCAGATGACAGAATTGTCATCGACTGGTCAGTCTTTGGTCAGCGTCGGATGACGACAATCAATCACGCGAGCCATTCACCGCTTTTCGACATGCAGTGAATCGAACGCAATTCGATGGCGCGGCTAAGGCAGTTTTAAGTTAAGCGCCCTAATCTGAACTGGAACAGCACGACAGACTCTGGCGCCATATGTCCTTGGAATGACGAAGCGATGGTCGCCGGGCTGATTGCCTGTTTCAGATTCGCAAGCTCAAAAGGAGAGCGTGATGAAAGCTTCACTCACCGTTTCTTTGATTGTCGCCGCGCTGGCTATGCCTGCGATGTCGTATGCGCAGTCCACTCAGGACCCCGTCACGCGCAGCGAAGTCAAGGCGCAGATCGTTCAGGCCGAAAAGGACGGCACGCTGCATCAATCGAAAGTGCACTATCCCGACTACGCGGCGGCGCAGACGGGTGTTGCGCGCGAATCAACGGAAGCGTACGGGACGATGCCGTTGAATTTCTCGCAATCGGGCGCGCCTTCGAAAGCAACGATGAGCACGTCGGTGTTCTCGCATCATTGACGAAGCGATGCGATGCGCGGTGCTAGGGCTTTGGAATCTGGATCCGGCTGATCATCAGCGATCCCGAGATGCCAAAGACAAGCGTCAACGGATGCAGCACGTGTCCCGCGATACGCCATTCGCCTAGCCACAGTTGCGCGCCGAGCGCTTCTTGCCATGCAGCGACGGTGAGCAGCAGAACGATGGCGAAAGACGTCGGAATAGGCGTGCCTTCGAAATGCGTGACCTTGCCGGTGCCGCCCGACATCGCTTCCGTCGTGACGTTGTAGCGCGCAAGCCGCGACACGCCGCACGCAACGAAATAGGCGAGCAGAAAGCGGTCGTAAAGACCGCGCATGCCGCATCCATAGCCGATCACGGCGGGCGCGACGCCGAATGAAATTACATCGGCAAGCGAATCGAGTTCCTTGCCGAGCAGCGACGATGTTTGTCGCCAGCGCGCGATGCGTCCATCGAGCACATCGAAAACGAGCGCGGCGAACACCAGCGCGCACGCGAAATAGATGTGCATGACGTCGGCGCTGCCGATGTAGCTCATCATCGAAAACAGCGCACCTGTGCCGCAGATCGCATTGCCGAGCGTGAACCAGTCGGCGAGATGAAACTCGCGGATCATCGAGAATCGCTTCTTGCCGGGCGTGGTGTTGTCGATCGGTGAACGTGGCAACGTCATTCTCCTCATCGGCGCTATCTCCGATTCAGTGCGATCCACACTGAATAGGCCAATAATACTTCGTTAATATGTTGTCGCGAAATATGTGCCGCTGTGGATTTTTTCGATCCCATACAAGCTGAGGCATTTCATCGACGTCGTGTCGCAGCGAGGCATTCTGTTCTCGTTCGATGAGCGAGGCTTCGGCGGATTGCTGAAAGACAAGAACGCGGCCGTGATCTATGCAAGAGGGCTCGACTATTCGAAGCAGTCGAGCACGTCCGCCGAGGTGTTCGACTTTCAGCGGCCGTATGTGGAAGCGTGGTTGCGCTTTGTCGGTGTCACCGATATCGAATCGATCGTCGTCGAGAATACGCTGTTCGGCGCAGAAGTAGATCACGCGGCGAGACAGGCTGCGCGTGAACAGGCGGTGGCGCTGGCGACTGCTGAACTAGCGCGGCGTCGATAGCGATCCGCTGCTAGGCGCACCGATAACCGCGCGTGCAAATGAAAAACGGGCGCTGTTGCGCCCGTCGTTCAACTTCGTGCATCTGGTGCTTGAGGTCAGCGCTTGTTTCCCGGCAACGTCTGGCCACGCAGCGAGCAGCCCTTCGTCTCGATCACGAACAGCAACGCGATCGCGCCGATCACACATGCGCCCATCATGTAGTAGGCGGGGACGAGCGCGCTGCCCGTCTTGTCCACGAGCCAGTCGCTGATGATCGGCGCGGTGCCGCCGAAGATCGACGTCGACAGGTTATAGGCGATGGCCATGCCCGCATAGCGCACGTGCGTCGGGAACATCGCCGGGAACATCGCCGAGATGGTCGCGAGTTGCGGCACGTACAGCAGACCGAGCACCGCGAAGCCGATCAGCGCGCCTGCGACGCCGTGCGTCATCAGCGTGAACATCGGCACGGCGGCGACGAACAGGCCGACGAGCGAGAACCACCACATCGTCTTGCGTCCGAAGCGGTCGGACAGCGAACCCGCGAAGGGAAGAAACGCCATCATCGTGAGCATGCCGATCAGCGGGATCAGCAACGACATGTTCTCGCTGACACCCAATTGCTTGTGCATGAACGTCGGCATATACGCGAGCAGCACGTAGTTCACGACATTGAGCGCGACAACGAGGCCGCCGAGCAGGAACAGCGGCCGGCTGTATTGAACGAAGAGCGTCTTGAGCGGAACGGATTGCTCGTTCTTCTTGTGCGCCTGCTCTTCGAGCTCGCGAAACACGGGCGTTTCTTCGAGGCGAGAACGCAGATAGCAGCCGACGAGACCCAGCGGCGCTGCCACGAGGAACGGCAGACGCCAGCCCCATGAGTGCATCGCCTGATCGCCGAGCAGGAGCGAACAGCCGAGCATCAGCAGCGCGCCGAGCGAGAAGCCGGCCAGCGTCGCGAACTCGAGAAAACTGCCGCAAAAGCCGCGCCGATCATCGGGTGCGTACTCGGCCATGAACGTCGCTGCGCCGCCATATTCGCCGCCCGTGGAGAAGCCTTGCAGCATTCTCAGCACGATCAGCGCAGCGGGTGCGAGCCAACCGATCGACGAATAAGAAGGAATCACGCCGACGAGCAGCGTTGCGCCTGACATCAGCAGAACGGTCAGCGCGAGCACGCGCTTGCGTCCCAGGCGGTCGCCGAGCGGACCCCAGAAGAGGCCGCCGAGCGGACGGATCAGAAACGAAATGGCAAACGTGCCGAGGGCGAACAGCGTCGCGCTTGCGGCGCTGCCGGGAAAGAGCGCTGCTGAAATATAGGCGAGGCCATACGCATAGATGCCGTAATCGAACCACTCGGTTGCATTGCCGAGTGCGGCGGCGGCGATGGCACGCTTCAGCAGGTTTGACGCGTCACTTGCGCGTTCACGTTGATCGGCTTCGTCCTGGAAGGACGGGGCGGCGGGTGTGGCATTCCAGGGTTGCGCGTAACGCATTGGCTTCCTCGCTTAGCTGCGGCCCGTCGGGTCGCTGATGTGATCTAAGGTAACGTCGCCAGATATATTTCCTTTTGTCATAGGACGATGTTCGTATTGGGGATTTCCCCTGTATCGCCGGTGCTCGAATGCGCGTCACAAGGCCTGCGCGCAAGGCGCATCAAGGGAAAGCGAGTGGGGCACATACGCGCGCGGACGTCCGCGAAAAGCGGCCGTCGTGCAGTGTAAAGGGTATGTAATGAAGGAGTGAGCGCCGCGCGCTTACGAAATCATCACCAGACGATACGAGTCTTCGGCAGCGCTGATTTGATCTCGTCGACGTTTCGTGCCTTGGTGCCGTAGAGCACGACTTCACGCAAACCGGTCAGGCCTTTTAGCACGTCGACGTCATCGACGGGTGTGTTCGCGAGATACAGTTCTCGCAGACTGGTCATGCCTTTCAGCGCGTCGATGCTGCGGACTCGCGTGCGGAAGAGATTCAGCGATTGAAGCGCTTTCAAGCCCTCGAGCGCGTCGATGTTGTCAATCGTTGTATCCGCAAGGTTAAGCCTTTGCAGCTTCGTCAGATCCTTGAGCGCATCGATGCGGGTGACTTGAGTGCGTGCAAGAACAAGCGTGTCCAACTGGGTCAGTCCGCGTATCGCATCGATGTTCTCGACCCTGGAGCCGTCGAGCACCAGCGTTTTCAGCGACGGCGTTCCTTTCAACGCATCGATGTTGCGCACGGGCGTGTTCGCAAGATAGAGCGCTTGCGGGCCGCGCAGTTTCTTCAAAGCACCGATGCTCTCGACCTGCGTCTCGTTGAGATCGAGCGTCTTCAAGGTGGTCAACTGGCTCAGCGGATCGATGTCATGGACGTTTCTTGCGCCGCCCAGCTTGAGGGTTTCCAGATGAGGTAAGTCTTCGAGCGGATCGAGATCGCGAACCTGCGTGTCCCGCAGATCGAGCAGTTGCAGATCGGTGAGAGCCTTCAATGCGTCGAGATTCGCAACACGCGTATCCCAAAGACTGAGCGATTGCAGTCCCGTTAATTCCTTTAGCGCATCAATGTTCTCGACTTCCGTCCGGTGAAGCACGAGCCGTTTCAGCGAACGCATGCCCTTTAGCGCATCGATGCGCCATACGGCGGTGTCCGTAAGATCGAGCGATTCGAGCGTATCGAGACCGTTCAATGAATCGATGCTGTCGACCTGCGTGCCTGCAAGATTCAGTTCGAGTCTGCGATCGAGTCCTTTCAGATGCGGCAGCGCTGTCGCAAGCTGCGATGTGGTCAGTGCAGGCCTCGCTCGCAGTGCAACGCATTCGGACCTCGGAATGGCAGCTGAACCATTGCCGTCGATACATGCGTCGGTCGAGAATCCGAGGTCGGTCAGCTCGCGCAGGTCGCGCTTTTCTCCCGAAGGTCTGAGGGTCAAGAACACGATTGCAAGCAAGAGCGCGATGCCGCCACCGATGATCCACGGCTTTGCTCGAGGCGGGATCGAGGCGCGCAAGGCTTCGGCAGCCGGTTTGGAATCCTGGGTTGGCGTGTCGGGCATAGCGGCTCCGCTTGCTTTGGATTGCTCTCTTTATACACGAAGAGCATGGCGACGATCTTGATCGGCGACGATTCAGGCGTTGGCGCGCGTAACCAGCGCCACGGGCGTTTCTATGTATGCGGACAGGTCCTCCTGTCTGCGCTGTTGCAGCAAAGCCTGCAACGCGACGTCGATGCCATACACAGCCTGCTTTGCGGCGAACTGATCGACGGTCGCCAGCACGCTGCCGTTCTTCAACAGTGGCTTGATCGCGTCGCTGTTGTTGTAGCCGGTGATCAACACGCTGCCTGTCTTGCGCGCGTCGCGAACCGCGTCGACGGCACCCATCGCCATATTGTCGTTGCCGCATAGCAGCGCGCGTATTTCGGGCTTGCGCGCAAGTATCGCGGCAGCGGCTCGCTTGCCTTTCGCGTGTTCCCAGTCGCCCGCTTCGACAGCAACGATGTCGACATGCGCAGCCTTCATCTCGTCCGAGAATCCCGTCGTGCGCTGCTGTGCGTTGCGGTCCGACGGCACGCCTTCGACAATCCCGACATGGTCGCCGCCATGCAGCCTTTGAGCGAGATAGTTGCCGATCAGTTTAGCGCCGCGAAGGTTGTCGGGTCCGACGAAAGGAATGCGCGTGCCATCGACGTTCGATGACTCCGGATCGAGAGGGTTGTCGATGGTCAGCGTGATGATGCCGCTCCTGATGCTCTCGTTCACAACGGGGATCAGCGCTTTCGAATGGGTCGGCGCCAGCACGATGGCGCCGACGCGTTGCGCGATCAGGTTCTGCACGATACGTATCTGGCCTTCGACATCGGTCTCCGTCGAAGTGCCCTGCACGACGAGATCGAATGGAAAAGGGGAGTGCTTCTGGAATGCGCGGGCCGCGTCGATCATCGACGACGTGAACGGATCGGCAATCGACTTCAGCGCGAGGGCGATCGTGCCGTTGCGGCTCGCGGCTTTCGATGGATTGAGAACGGCGATACCCGTGGCGGCAAGTGCACCCGCGATAATGAAACGACGGCGTTGTTGGTGAGGCATGACTGAGTAAATGGGAGGGGCGACGCGTTGTGTGCGGGCGGGAATATGACAGTGTATGCCAGCAATGGGAGCGCAGGTATTACAGGGAATACGAAGAGCTTTGCGTGCGACAAAGTGCGCGTCGACAACCTGCTGTGAACTTCTATTCTTGAAGCACGGTCCGCCTCACACACGAGGTGCAGGCGCTACGTAGACGTCACGCCGATGGAGGCAATCATGCTCAGTCCACACGAGATCGCCGCGCTCATGCTCATCGGCACGGCGCGATATCCGGACGACCTGGACCGTGACGATCTGCACGCATTGTGCGAGCGCCAACTGGTTTCGCTGGAAAAACTTGCATCGGGGCATGCGCATGTGCATCTAACTGCACGCGGACATTCGATACTCAGATCCATCGGGCACTGGAACAGCGGTTCGTGACAGCGGGCCGAATCAGTTAGTTTGGAATGCGAAGCGTGTGAAGACCATGTTTATCGTGACGGAATTGAGCGAGGGCGCCAGACGAATGAAATGCGCTAATGCCAATTCCAGCCTATTTACGTAAATGATTGAGGTAAAATAATGCCGGGCATTTCACCAGCATTTGCCAGATTTATTAAATAATTACGATCAGAAAGGCCCGTATCTGCGATTCGTATTAATATTATAAAAAGTTCGACTGCGAAAAAATATCCAGAACGATCATAGATATACCTTTTATCGGGCCTTCGTAGGCAGATCGCCCCCGACACCAGCCGATCAAGAAAATACCGGGCCGATTTTCCCCCCCGTTATTGAGATTAGTCCTTTTCTGCATTTTCGCGGTTCACGTTTCAAGGATGAAACGTTTATAATTCGTCTGCCCAAAAAATCTTCCGTAATTAATACCGGATCAAGCATTAAGCCGCCATCCACAGGGTAATAATTTCTGGAGAGGGTGTGGCGCCTAGCCATGCATCACTTCGCCATAGCATCGGCGAAGAGGCGGTTCCTGAAGTTCCTGAAGTCCGGTTGTCAATTCCTGCCCGGTTCTCGTTCGCGAGAAGCCGACGCATGGATTCTGGCTGTTCAATCGCAGGATTGTGTCGAGTGCCGTTGAACCGAGGAGGTTCCGCGATGGCATTGCTTTGCCAAAAGAAACGCGAAGTACTTCGCCTGGCAATCAGTGATCCTAAATTTGCTGAAAAACGGCAACGCTGGATATTTTTCTGTCATAGAGCGGACGACGGACTCCGTGAACTTCGCAGTAACGAAGTGCGCAACAAAGCTGTAACGGGTGCAAGTTTGCGGGTTTGTATGCGGTGCATGTTCGGGCAAATGCATGAAGACGCAACCGATACAGGCACAAGCGGCTCAGGCAATGAACGCAGGCCGTGCGTTCTCCGTTTCACTTCTCCTTCTATTCGATAACGCCAAGGCGGGACGACTCCGATCGGTCTTGCTTGCCTTCGGGGACAACTGCTTTTCAGCGAAACATACGGACAATGATGAGATATTGGAAACTACTGGGGGTTGCGTCGGCAACCGTGTTGGCATCGTTCGGTGCGGAACACGTGCAGGCGCAGACCAAGACGATCACCGTCGCAGGCCAGCAATACACGCTGTGCGGAGCGGAAAACGCCAACTGCTCGTTCCTCGGAACGGGCGCGGTCGTGTTCGGGGCCGTGCCTCCGGACGCGCCATCGGCAATGCTGACGGCTCCGCGTACTTTTAGCAACGGCGTCGGCTGCTACGTCGGCGCGGTTTCGCAGACGGACCCTGCAGTCGGCTATGACAAGGCGTGCTGGGTGCGCGCTGTCGCGGCCACCCCGTCGCCGGCACCGGCTCCTGCGCCCGCTCCGGCTCCCGCACCTGCGCCGGCACCGTCGCCCGCGCCGTCGGTGAAGCCCTCGCCCACGCCGGCACCGGCACCTGCGCCGACTCCGACGCCCACCCCGACTCCGACGCCTACGCCCACGCCGGCACCCGCTCCGACGCCTGCTCCGGCTCCGTCGCCGTCCGGCAGCTCGACGCTCTCGTGCGGCACGGCAACGCAACAGGCGGGCGGCACGGCGAACGGCCTGATCACGGCCGATACGCCGACCAGCGACGGCCTGCGCGTGTTCCAGAACAACACGCCGTTCAAGCTCGCGATCACGACGAACGCGCCGAACGCGGACACCGTGGTGTGGTCGATTGCCGATTCGAACGGCGCGATCAAGACGCAGGGTAGCTTCCCCGTGAGCGCCGGCGTGCAGACCAACACGATCTCCTGTACGTCGACGTGGTCGGGCTACGGCGCGCTGACGGCCACGCTGCGCGCGAGCGGCGGCACGCTGCCGCACAGCGGCACGCGTCCGACGGGCATCGCGACATTCGGCGTGCTGCCGAACCTTGCGCCTGTCCTCGGCACCGTGAACTACGCGCATCAGGATCAGCACCGCTTCGGCATGCAAGGCTTCAACGGCAACATCGCCGCGCTGCACGCACTCGGCATCTCGTGGACGATCGACGACCGTCAGCAGTCGGCGATGGAACCCAACGGTCCGAACTCGTACACGCCGAATGTGAGCGACCTCGATCCGTTCTACAAGAACAACCCCGACCAGATGCGCATCGTGCGCCTCGACGGTATCCCCGCATGGAACTCGAAGACGGGGCAGTTCACCGACAGCTACTACGCGCCGAAGGACCTGGGTGAATTCCAGAGCTTCATGGCGAAGGTCGGCACCGACACGAGCCTGATCCGCGCGGCGAACTATCCGAAGCAGCAGAACAACTACTATCAGGTGACGTGGGAGCCGAGCCTCGGCTGGGCCGATAGCGACGCGAACTTTGTCGCGATGTACAAGGCCGCCTATCAAGGCATCCACTCGACCGATCCGAACGCGATCGTGATGGGCACGGGCAATCCGTTCGCCTCCAATTGCGATACGTGTACGACGGGCTATCTGAAGAAGTTCGGCGCGCTCGGACTGTGGAATTACATCGATGCGGTTTCGACGCACGGCTACTGGAATGCGGGTACGTATCCGGCGCATCCGCCTGAACTGCAGGACTCGGATCCCGATCCGGCGAACCAGGCCAACGCGCTCGACAACCAGATGATCCAGTTGCGCTCGGTGATGCAGGCCGGCAAGCCGAACATGAAGCTGTTCTTCACGGAAGCGGGCACGAGCTACGACCCGGGCATCAACTACGGCCCGACGACTCCGTCGCAGAACCAGTTGTTCGCGCATGCTGCCGTTGGTGTTCGCTCACACATCATCGTGCTGGGCGGCGGCGCGCAAGTGACGACGCTGTTCTTCGGCCCCGACTATCCGGGCGAAGTGGGCTACGGTTCGTTCTTCGACCTGAACAACGCGCAGGGCGCATTCGGTGCATCGAATCTGTCGCCGAAGCCTGAAGCGATGGCCTTCGCAACGATGACCCGCGTGCTCGACGGCACGAACACGCTGGGTCGCGTCAAGGGCACGCCGGGGGGTACGTTCGCGTACGCCTTCCAGCAGCTCGGCGACGGCAAGGTCGTGACGGCTGCATGGGCGCACAGCAACAGCCAGTGGCCGACGAGCAACGGCACGTACAGCCAGACGTATTCGACCAGCTATTCGCTGCAAGTCGACAATCCGGGTACGTCGGGCAACGTGACGAAGATCGATGGCTATGGCAATACCACGACCGTTCCGTACTCGAATGGCCAGGTGTCGCTGACGCTGACGGAAGTGCCGCAGTACATCGTGTCGAACAACGCGACCGTTGCGAAGAACAATTCCACGGTTCCTGTTGGTTACACCGGCCAATAATATGAAGTGACACCGACGACTCGCCGCCGATGTATGGCGGCGATGAAATCGAATGCTTAGCTTGCCCGGCAATAGCCGGGCTTTTTTTATTCTTGAGCAAAAGTCGCAACCGCAATGCTCAAGAAAAAAATACTCGTCATTAAAGCAGGACCGGAAACAAGTACCGGTTCTCTTTACGCCGGGTCATAGCCTGTAATTCGGCTTTAACATTTCACGGCGGATTCATCTATTCTTTGTTGCGTGCGTCGATGTCAGCCCGCAAGCTCACGACAAATTTAATAGCGGCGTGCCGCCCGATGCATGCCCATAACTGGTAACGTCTGCTTGCTGGGCATCCAGCCTGCCCGGCGCAGGCGTTCGCCCGCGCAGACCCGACTCCGGAAATAGAGCAAAGACATAGACCGACGAAGTTTGTAAAAGGCACGCAATTCAAAACGAGAATAAAGCCGCTTATTTGTGACAGGTGAGGAACGCATGGACACGTTCGCAGTCGAGTCACCGCAGCAATCCAATGATCAGCTTGCCCATATCGCTGCTGCGCTCAATGCGCTGCGCCGGGGAGACACGTCGTATCGTCTGCCGGACGACTGGGAGGGCGACGCCGGGAAAGTTGCGTCCGAATTCAATTCGTTGTCTTCGCAGACGGGGCGCGTCGCGCAGGATATCGGCAAGATGTCGAGGCGTCTTTCCGGTCCCGGCTTTCTGCCGAAGGAAGTCGCGGTCAGTAGCGATGCGCTGGCAGGCGTCTGGCTCGATAGCGCGTCCCATGTGAATCAGCTCTTCGACAGCGTGACGACCGCTCACGAATGCACAAGAACAGTGCTTGCCGCGCTGGCTGCCTTGCAAAAAGGAGAGGCCGTTTCGTTGCCGGCGGACTGGACGGGCATGCACGGCAAAGTCGCGCAAGTCTTCAACGACGTCGTCGAGCAGAGCATCTGCATGTCGGAAGAACTCGGCCGCTTGAGCCGGGTGGTCGGCAAGGAAGGGCGGTTGAAGGAGCGCGCCGCGCTTCCGTATGCGCGCGGCTTCTGGGGCGATTCGATCGATGCGGTGAACTCGCTGATCGCCGACCTCGTTCATCCGACGAGCGAAGTTGCGCGGGTGATCGGCGCGGTCGCGCAGGGCGATCTGTCGAAGAGCATGGCGCTCGAAGCCGATGGCCGTGCGTTGCAGGGCGAGTTTCTGCATACGGCGAAGACGATCAACACGATGGTCGAGCAGCTCGGCACGTTTGCCGTCGAAGTGACGCGCGTCGCGCGCGAAGTGGGCACGGAAGGCAAGCTCGGCGGCCAGGCCGACGTGCAGGGCGTCGCGGGCACGTGGAAAGATCTGACCGATTCGGTCAACTCGATGGCGGGCAATCTCACGAGCCAGGTGCGCAATATCGCGGAGGTGACGAAGGCCGTCGCGGCCGGCGATCTGTCGAAGAAGATCACCGTCGACGTGAAGGGCGAAATACTCGAACTGAAGAACACGATCAACACGATGGTCGATCAGTTGCGCTCGTTCGCATCGGAAGTGACGCGCGTCGCGCGCGAAGTCGGCACGGAGGGCAAGCTCGGCGGCCAGGCGGATGTGCAGGGCGTCGCGGGCACGTGGAAGGATCTGACCGACAACGTGAACTTCATGGCCGGCAATCTCACAAGCCAGGTGCGCAACATCGCCGAGGTCACAGTTGCGGTTGCAACGGGCGACCTGTCGAAGAAGATCACCGTCGACGTAAAGGGCGAAATACTTGAGCTTAAGAACACGATCAATACGATGGTCGACCAGTTGCGCTCGTTTGCGTCGGAAGTGACGCGTGTCGCGCGCGAAGTCGGCACGGAAGGCAAGCTCGGCGGCCAGGCCGAAGTGCAAGGCGTCGCCGGCACCTGGAAAGACCTGACCGACTCGGTGAACTCGATGGGCAGCAATCTGACGGCACAGGTGCGCAATATTGCCGAAGTGACGACGGCCGTCGCGGCCGGCGACCTGTCGAAGAAGATCACTGTCGACGTGAAGGGCGAGATTCTTGGACTGAAGAACACGATCAACACGATGGTCGATCAGTTGCGCTCGTTCGCATCGGAAGTGACGCGCGTCGCGCGCGAAGTGGGCACGGAAGGCAAGCTCGGCGGCCAGGCGGAGGTGCAGGGCGTTGCCGGTACATGGAAAGACCTGACGGACTCGGTCAATTCGATGGGCAGCAATCTGACGGCCCAGGTCCGCAATATCGCCGAAGTGACGACGGCCGTTGCAGCGGGCGATCTGTCGAAGAAGATCACCGTCGATGTAAAGGGCGAAATACTCGAGCTCAAAAACACGATCAATACGATGGTGGACCAGCTCAGTTCATTTGCGTCGGAAGTGACGCGCGTCGCGCGCGAAGTGGGCACGGAAGGCAAGCTCGGCGGGCAGGCGGACGTGCAAGGCGTCGCGGGCACATGGAAAGACCTGACTGACTCGGTCAATTCGATGGGCAGCAATCTGACGGCACAAGTGCGCAATATCGCGGAAGTGACGACGGCTGTCGCGGCGGGTGATCTGTCGAAGAAGATCACCGTCGATGTGAAGGGCGAAATACTCGAACTGAAAAACACGATCAACACGATGGTCGATCAGTTGCGCTCGTTTGCATCGGAAGTGACACGCGTCGCGCGTGAAGTCGGCACGGAAGGCAAGCTCGGCGGTCAGGCGGACGTGCAGGGTGTCGCGGGCACGTGGAAGGATCTGACCGACAACGTGAACTTCATGGCGGGCAATCTGACGGCACAGGTACGCAATATCGCGGACGTGACGAAGGCCGTTGCAGCGGGCGACCTGTCAAAGAAGATCACCGTCGACGTGAAGGGCGAGATCCTCGAATTGAAGAACACGATCAACACGATGGTCGATCAGCTCGGCTCGTTTGCATCGGAAGTGACGCGCGTCGCGCGCGAAGTCGGCACGGAAGGCAAGCTCGGCGGGCAGGCCGACGTGCAGGGCGTCGCGGGCACGTGGAAGGATCTGACCGACAACGTGAACTTCATGGCGGGCAATCTGACGGCCCAGGTGCGCAATATCGCGGACGTTACCAAAGCCGTTGCAGCAGGCGACCTGTCGAAGAAGATCACCGTCGACGTGAAGGGCGAAATACTCGAACTGAAGAACACGATCAACACGATGGTCGATCAGTTGCGCTCGTTCGCATCGGAAGTGACACGCGTCGCGCGCGAAGTTGGCACGGAAGGCAAACTCGGTGGCCAGGCCTATGTGCAGGGCGTCGCGGGCACGTGGAAGGACCTGACCGACAACGTGAACTTCATGGCGGGCAACCTGACGAGCCAGGTGCGCGGCATCGCGAAGGTCGTGACGGCCGTCGCGAACGGCGATCTCGCGCGCAAGCTGACGGTCGAAGCGAAGGGCGAAATCGCGGCACTCGCTGACACGATCAACAGCATGACGGATACGCTCGCGACGTTCGCCGATCAGGTGACGACCGTGGCGCGCGAGGTCGGCGTCGAGGGCAAGCTCGGTGGTCAGGCCAAGGTGCCGGGTGCATCGGGCACATGGAAGGGGCTGACGGAAAACGTCAACCAGCTTGCAGCGAATCTGACGACGCAGGTGCGGGCCATCGCTGAAGTCGCGACGGCCGTCACGCAGGGCGACCTCACGCGGTCGATCACCGTCGAGGCGCTCGGCGAGGTCGCGGCCCTGAAGGACACGATCAACGAGATGATCCGCAACCTGAAGGACACGACGCAGGTCAACACCGAACAGGACTGGCTCAAGACGAACCTCGCCAAGTTCAGCCGCATGCTGCAAGGGCAGAAGGATCTCGTCGCCGTCGGCCAGTTGATTCTTTCCGAACTTGCGCCCGTGGTCGGCGTTCAGCAAGCCGAGTTCTTCGTGCTCGATTCGTCCGATGAGGCCGCGTCGTTGCTGCTGATGGCGAGCTATGCGTCGAGCGGTCATCTATCGCATGGCAAGCGCGTACAACTCGGCGAAGGACTCATCGGCCAATGCGCGGTCGAGCGTCGCAAGATTCTGCTGGAGCCGTCGGGCGCCGACAACATCCGCATCACGTCCGGGCTGATCAGCATCGTGCCGCACAATGTTCTCGTGCTTCCCATCGTGTTCGAAGGGCAGGTGAAGGGCGTAATCGAACTCGCTTCGTCGGAGTGCTTCAATCCCACTCACCTCGCGTTCCTCGATCAATTGACGGAGAGCATCGGCATCGTCATCAATACGATCGAAGCCAACACGAGAACGGAAAATCTGCTCAAGCAATCGCAGTCGCTTGCGCATGAATTGCAGAGCCGTCAGGAAGAACTGCAGCAGACCAATGAAGAACTGCAGGAAAAGGCACGACTTCTCGCGCATCAGAATCAGGAAGTCGAGCGCAAGAACACGGAAGTCGAGCAGGCGCGCCAGGCGCTCGAAGAAAAAGCAAAGCAGCTTGCGCTGACATCGAAGTACAAATCGGAATTCCTGGCGAACATGTCGCACGAGTTGCGCACGCCGCTCAACAGCCTGCTCATTCTTTCCGATCAGTTGTGCAAGAACCCCGAAGGCAATCTGTCGACGAAAGAGATCGAGTTCTCGAGAACGATACACTCGTCGGGCAACGAGCTGCTCATGTTGATCAACGACATTCTCGACCTGTCGAAGATCGAATCGGGCACGGTGGTGATGGACTTTGCCGAACATCGCCTCGCCGATCTCATGTCGTATGTCGAGCGCACGTTCCGCCACGTCGCCGAAGCGCGCAACGTGGACTTTGTCATCCATCTCGGCACGCGTCTGCCTGCGTCGATCCGCACCGACATCAAGCGCCTGCAGCAGATTCTCAAGAACCTGTTGTCGAACGCATTCAAGTTCACGCATCGCGGTCACGTCACGCTGTCAATCGAGGAAGTATTCGGCGGATGGAACGCGGACAACGAAGGGCTCAATCGCTCGAAAGAGGTCATTGCGTTCTCGGTGTCCGACACTGGCATCGGCATTTCGGCGGACAAGCAGCAGATCATCTTCGAGGCCTTCCAGCAGGCCGACGGCAGCACGAGCCGGAAATACGGCGGCACGGGTCTTGGCCTTGCGATCAGCCGCGAATTGTCGAAACTGCTTGGCGGAGAAATACGGCTCGTCAGCTCGCCGAACAAGGGCAGTACTTTCACACTCTATTTGCCGTTGTCGGGCGAGATGGGCCGCGTCGCGAGAAAGACCGTCTCTGTTTCCGGCGACGATGCCAGCGATGCCGCGAGCGACGCCGGCGCGCTTGCAGCGCATGAGTTCATCGATACCGTCGTCAGCGAAACGCGCGATCTCGCGGGCACGGCCGAAGACGACCGCTTCAACATCATGCCCGGAGACCGCGTGCTGCTGATCGTCGAAAACGATCTGGCGTTCGCGCATTTCCTGCTGGACGCGGCGCGCGAGCGGGGCTTCAAGGGACTTGTCACGCCGCTTGGCGCGCCCGCGTTGACGCTCGCCGACCAGTACAAGCCCGACGTCATCACGCTCGATCTGTTCCTGCCGGATATGGACGGCTGGCGTGTGTTGAGCCGCCTGAAGCACGATATGGCGACGCGGCATATGCCCGTCTGCGTGATCTCGACGGACGAGTCGCGCGAGCGCGCATTGCAGGCGGGCGCATTCGCCTTTCTCGCGAAGCCGATCCAGGCGCGCGAAATCCTCGACGACGCGCTAAGCGTGCTGGCCCGCTACGCCGACACGACGCCGCGCAAGCTGCTCGTCGCGCTGCCCGAGTCGCCCGAGCGCGAACGCTTCGCCTCGTCGTTGTCGAGCGACAAGATTGCGCCTGTGTTTGCGGCAACGCGCGAGCAACTGATGGCGGCGCTCGCAGACAGGAATCTGGGCGCAGTCGCGATCGGGGCGGAACTGTTCGAGCCGAGCCTTGAGGACATCAAGGCGGCGCTCTCGAACAGAGGGCTTTTCGCACCGCTGCCGTTCGTCGTGCTGACGCATGGAAAAGAGCCGGGCGCGTGGGCGCGCGATGTCGAGACGTTCCGGCCGCTCGCCGTGTCGGACATGAGCCGCCTGCTCGATGCGACGGTCGCATCGCTGCACTTCGACCGCAAGTGGCTACACGACGAAGCGCGCGATGTGATCGACAGTCTGCATGGCGCGAATGCGGACCTCTCCGGCCGCAAGGCGTTGATCGTCGACGACGACATGCGCAACATCTTTGCGCTCGCAACCGTCCTCGAAGATCACGGCATGCAGCATGTCTGGGCCGACAATGGCAGGGACGCGATCCGGCTCGTCGAAGCGGACGACGAGATCGACATCATTCTGATGGACATCATGATGCCGGAGATGGACGGTCTTGCGACGACGAGAGAGATCCGCAAACGCGAGGTCGGCCGCACGCTGCCGATCATCGCGGTGACGGCGAAAGCGATGAAGGGCGACCGCGAACGCTGCATCGAAGCGGGCGCGTGGGATTATCTGTCGAAGCCCGTCAACCGCGAAGATCTGCTCGCGGTGCTTCATGCGTGGCTGCATCGCTAGGAGAGCGCAATGGACAATGCCGTCGCCTCTTCGCGGCAACCCGTCAACATTCTCGTCGTGGATGACTTGCCGCAACAGCACCTCGTGATGCGCACGATTCTCGAAGAGCTTGGCGAGAACGTGATTACGGTCGGATCGGGGCGCGAGGCTTTGAAGGCCGTGCTCGAACGGAACTTCGCGGTGGTCCTGCTCGACGTGAACATGCCGGGCATGGACGGTCTCGAAACGGCGTCGCTGTTGCGCACCTATCGGCGCACGGCCAGCACGCCGATCATCTTCGTGACCGCGTATATCGACGAGTCGGAGATGAAACGCGCCTATTCGCTGGGCGCCGTCGACTATATTTCCGCACCCGTCGTTCCTGAGATCCTGCGCTCAAAGGTCAAGGTCTTCGTCGAAATGCACCGCATGCACAAGGAACTGCTGTTGCGCGCTGAAGAACGCGAGGCATTCGTGCGCGCGGAAGCGGGCAGGGCGGCCGCCGAGCGCGCGCGGCAACGCGCCGATTTTCTGGCGGCCGCGAGCCACGTGCTGACACGCTCGCTCGAAATCGATACGACGTTGCAGCGTATCGCGGAGCTTGCATCGGGCGAACTCGCGGAGACGGCGTTCGTCGCTGTAAGGGGCATCGGCGAGTTCGCGGCGGACTATACGGCGAGGTCGGCACGGCGCCACGATCAGCATGCGCCGGATTTCGCAGCGTTCCAGGCCGGCACGCTCGCGCAGGCCTTTCCCGGCGTGAACCGCTTCGTCGACAGATTGCTGCATGAGAGCAGCCCTGAAAACGAGCCGGGTATCGACGAGTTCGTGACCGAGAGCCTCAGCGACACGTGCGCTTGCGAAGGCATCCGGTGTGCGAGCGCATTTCCGCTGTTGACGGGCAGCCAGAAGGGCGTGCTCGTGCTCTGCTCGGCCACGGGGCCGATGCCCGCCGAGCGGACCACGCTCGTTCAGGAGTTCGTCAGCCGTGCAGCCATTGCACTGGAAAACGCGTTGCTGTTTTCGACGATCCGCGACGGCGACAGGCGCAAGAACGAATTCCTCGCGATGCTCGCGCATGAACTGCGCAACCCTCTCGCGCCGATCGCGAATGCGGCCGCCGTGATGCGCAGCGCGAAGAAGGGCGATACGGAAGTGCTGCGCTGGGCGAGCGAGATCGTCGGCACGCAGGTCGAGCATATGGTGCGCATCGTCGAAGATCTGCTGGATGTGTCGCGTATTGCGAGAGGCACGGTGACGCTGCGCAAGGCGCCTGTGCCGCTTTCCGTCGTGATCGGCCGGGCGGTGGAGACGAGCCGTCCTCATCTCATCCGTCATTCGCAAACGTTGAGCTGCGACGAAGGGGCCGTCGATGCCGTCGTGGACGGCGACGTGGTGCGGCTCGCGCAGATCGTCGCGAACCTGCTGAACAACGCATCGAAGTTCACGCCGCAAGGCGGACATATCTCGCTGTCGACGCGCTTTGCCGACGGCATCGCGTCGATTACCGTCGCCGATGACGGACAGGGCATCGACGCCGCATTCCTGCCACACGTGTTCGATCTTTTCGCGCAAGCCGATGCGTCGCTGCATCGTTCTTTAGGGGGACTCGGCATCGGACTGACGCTCGTGCGGCATCTGACGGAACTGCATGGCGGGTCCGTCCAGTGCAGAAGCGAAGGGCTCGGCAAAGGCTCTGAGTTTACGATCCGCTTGCCCGGCACGATGGCCGAGCGCATCGCACCCGTGCGCGCAACCGTCGTCCATCTGAACCGCAAGGCGGCGACGCGCGTTCTCGTCGTGGACGATCTCGTGGCTTCGGCGGAAAGCCTCGAAGCGCTGCTCGCGATACACGGCTACGTCGTCCGATGCGCGACGGACGGCGAATCTGCGTTGAGCGTCGCCGCGGACATGAAGCCCGACGTGGTCGTGCTCGACATCGGGCTGCCGGACATGACGGGCTACGAGCTTGCGCGATATCTGCGGCAGGGAAGCGCTTGCCCTCGCGCATTGATGATCGCGCTGAGCGGCTATGGCCAGGAAGAGAACGTGCGGCAGGCGATGGACGCGGGCGTCGACCACTATCTCGTCAAGCCCGCCGATCCTGCGGCGCTGCTCGAACTGCTGGCCACACGCGACGAGGGCCGCGATTACGACGGCATGGCCGCACCGTGATTTCGTTTGCAGTTTTGTCCGATTGCGCAAACGATGGTAGGTGCGCGCCCCGTGCACGAACTAGAATGAGATGAGCCGACGTCGCACGAATGCGCTTGATCGCGCGTCCCATTCATCCGCACGGGAGGATCAGCATGCCGACTTACCAGTATCGTTGCCAAAGTTGTGGTGAAACGTTCGAACATGCGGAGCACGTCGCGGAACATGCAACGGTGCAACTGAAATGTCCCAAATGCGGAAGCGACAAGGTGCAGCACGCACCCACGCCGTTTGTCGCGAAGACATCCAGGAAGAGTTGAGCGCCCGATCAAATCCCGCCGTCATGACGCGCGTCGTTGTGCGGTAAATGGATGCATCAAAACACGTCTTAACGTCACGAGGTCGTGATGGCATGGCTCGTCATATTGCATGGCGCCTACTGGCGTGACGTCTCGCCCGAGGTGTTCAAGGAGCACGGTAAGCGGGACGACTGGAGCCAGTTGGTTTGCGAAACCTTCGACGCGAGCGAAGATATCTGCGAAGCGGAACATGACGGATTGAAAATCCTGATTCCGCGAAACACGGTCATTGCCGCAGTGAACCTGCAGGACCGGGAGCAGGCAAAGGGCTTTGCATTGCCGGCTCCCGACGGCGACGATCATCGCTGACGCCGCCGCACTTTGCGTTTCGCCGCACGCGTTCGCAGCAATTGCGTAGCGGACGGTGCGTTATTTTCCTCGACGCTCAGAAAGTCGATGGCTCCGCGATGCCGCGCGGCTTGCCGGCTTGCGCGCTTTCGGCAAAGGCGACGTCGGGCTTCATCGCGAAGCTCAACAGGATTCCGCAGATCATGATCCCGATCGACAGCATGAAGGTCACGTTCCAGTTGCCGATGTGATCGACGACATAGCCTGCGACCACCGGGCTCACGATCGCCGCGATGAAGCCGTTGCCGCTCATGATCCCGCTCGCCGTGCCCGCGCGATCGTAGGCGATGTCCATCGGGATCGCCCACATCGGACCGATGTTCATTTCGTTGAAGAACATCGCGGCGCCGAGAAACACGAGCGAGTACACGGGATCATGCAGCAGCACGACGGGCACCAGCGACAGACCCGTCAGCGCCATACAGAACGCGACGAAATAGCTGCGCGCGAGCTTGACGTTGCCCGTCTTGCGCAACAGCCGGTCGCTGATGAGACCACCCGCCAGATCGCCGACCACGCCGGCAATGAACACGCCCGACGTGAACACTACGGCCTTCTTGATGTTCAGATGGAAGCTGTGCATGAAGTAGAGCGGCATCCAGTCGAGCATCAGCCACAGAATCCAGTTGTAGCAGAAGTAGACGGCGGACACGGGCGCCATGCGGCGGTAGAGCCGCATCCACGTGCCGCGCGCATCGGCGGGATGTGTCGTCTTCGGCGGCGGCAGTATGTTCAGTTCGTCGCGCGTGATGCGCGGATGATCGGCGGGCCGCTCCGTGTACGTGAAAAGCCATAGCACGAGCCATCCCGCGCTGAGCGCGCCGAGCAGATAGAACGAGAAGCGCCAGTCGAACGCCGTCATCAGCGCGAGCACCAGCATCGGCGCGATGGCATTGCCGAGTCGCGCGCACGAATGCGTAATGCCCTGCGCCATGCCGCGCTTGTCTTTCGTCACCCATGCAGCCATTGCGCTCGTCGACGCGGGAAAGGTCGCGCCTTCGCCGAGGCCGAGCAACAGGCGCGCGGCGATCAGCGAGACGAATCCGCCCGCGAGGCCCGTGAGGGCAGTCGCGACGGCCCAGACGGCAGCGCACGCGATCAGCGTGCGGCGCGCGCCGAAGCGGTCGCTGACCCATCCGCCGATGAACTGGAAGATCACATACGGATAGGCAAACGCGGAAAAGATCAGCCCCAGTTGCGTGTTCGTGAGCCCGAGTTCGCTCTTGAACTGACCCGCAGCCGTGCTGATGTTGACGCGATCCACGTAGGTGATGAAGTACATCAGGCACAGCATCGCCAGAACCACGGTAGTGGCCTTCGGCAGCATTCGTTTCATGTCTCCTCCTCTTATGGGTTCTTCTGCTAGCGCTTCGACGAACCGGCCGTGAACGCGGCGACGGCATCGCGAAACGCGCTGCTGCCGTAGACGGTCTCGATCAGGTCTTCGTCGTCGAGGCGCTGTTCGACGACGATGCGCCGCAAGCTTTCCTTGACGGCATGCTGTGTCACTTGCGACAGCGCGCTCAGGCGTTGCGCGAGCGCGCGCGCTGCTGCGTCCAGCGCGTCCTTTGCGCAGACTTCGTAGATGTAGCCGCATGCGAGCGCTTCGTCGGCGCCCAGATAATCCGCGAGCATCAGCATCTTCTTGACGCGCGGCACGCCGAACGCCGCATGAAGCCGCGCGATATTGCGCGACGACAGCGTGTTCGACAGCGTCTTCGCAATCGGCGCGCCGAACTTCGACGCATCGCTGCACACGCGGAAATCGCACGCGGTCGCGAGCGCGAGCCCGCCGCCCACGGCCCAGCCGTCGATGACGGCGACCGTCGGCACGCGGATGCGTTCGACGGCATCGATCACGCGTTCGACGAGGGCCTCGTAGGCGACGCCCTGACGTCCGTCGCGGAAGTCGTTGAAATAGCCGATGTCGGTGCCGGATACGAACGACTTGCCGCCCGCGCCGCGGATCAGGATGCAGCGCACGGCCTCGTCGCGCTCGCATTGGTCGATCAGCGCGAGCAACGCTTCGTACATCGGGATCGTCATCGCGTTGTGCCGCTCGGGACGATCGATCAGAATCTCGGCCGTGCCCGCGTCGGGCATGCTCAACCTGACCTGGTCGCTCATGGCTGTGTCCCATTGATTTCGGCGAAGAGTTCGTCGTTGTGCTCGCCGAGCAGCGGCGGGTGGCGCCGCACGCGCTGCGGCGTGCCCAGCAGCTTGACGGGGAAGCCGATGTTCTTCACCTTGCCTTCGATCGGGTGATCGATCTCCATGCACATGCCGCGATGCTGCGCGTGCTCGCTGCCGAACGCCTCGGGATAGGAGAGGATCGGGCCCGCCGGAATGCCGGCCGCAAGCATCGTGTCGATCCAGTCCTCGCAGTCGCGTCGCGCGAACGACTGCTCGAGCGTTTCGATCAGCGCTTCGCGGTTCTTGAGGCGCAGCGATACGGTTTCGTAGTCGGGATGCCTGAGCAGGTCGGGACGCTCGAGCAGTTCGCACAGCTTCGTCCACAGCTTCTGGTTGGTCGCGCCCATCACGAAGTAGCCGTCGCGCGCCTTCACGGCCTGATAGGGCGCGCTCATCTTGTTGCTCGTACCGAGCGGCGTCGGCGGCACGCCTGTGCCCCAGAAGTCCGACATGTCCCAGATCGAGAACGCCATCGCCGAGTCGAACAGCGATGCGTCGATGTGCTGTCCCTCGCCCGTCGCTTGCGCGCCGATATACGCCGACAGCACGCCATAGACGGCAAAGAGCGCGCAGCCGATATCGGCGACGGGCACGCCCGCCTTCACGGGCTTGCCGCCCCTGTAGCCCGTCACGCTCATCACGCCCGACATCGCCTGCGCCATCAGATCGAAGCCGGGGCGCGATGCCCACGGCCCGCTCTGACCGAAGCCGGAAATGCTTGCGTACACGATCTTCGGATTGATCGCGCGAATCGACTCGTAGTCGATCCGCAGGCGCTGCACGACGCCGGGCCGGTAGTTTTCGACGATAACGTCGGCCGTTTTCGCGAGCTTGTAGAAGAACTCGCGACCTTCGTCGCTCTTCAGATCCAGCGCGAGCGAACGCTTGTTGCGGTTCATATTCAGAAAGCCCATGCTGTCGGGCCCCTTCATCTTGAAGCCCATTGCGCCGCGCGTCTGATCGCCTTCGAGCGGCTCGACCTTGATCACGTCGGCGCCGAGATCGGCGAGCAGCATGCAGGCAAACGGTCCCGCCATCACCTGGCTGACGTCCAGCACGCGGATGCCCTGCAACGGCAACGCTCGCGTTTGTGCGGATCGCGCCGGTCGCGAGGATTGATCGGTTTGCGCCATGTAAAGTCTCCTGAAAGGTTGTGCGAACGATCGCCGTGCGTGAAGTGCGGGGCGGCAATCGATGGGAATGCATCCGCAGCGGCAAGAGCGGGCTGCGGAAATGTCGGGGCGCGTGTGCGCGGCGCGGTGCGTGATGGCCGCCTGGATGCTTCGGTGCTATGAGCCGAAGTGCGCCGGCCGTCGTGTTGTCTCCAGGTGCTCGTTGTTTTTACAACTGTCACTCAGTTAGGAGACGGCGGCAAGCATCTAAGAATCATGGCTGGTTTCGCGAATCGCGAAAGGCCGTGGGAGATTTCAGCGCGGTGTGTCCCGTTGTGACCCGACCAGCGCGTTGACTACGTTCTCCAGCGTCTGCGCCTGCGCGTGCCCCTCGGCGCATGACAGCACATAGCTGCGCTGATGCCAGTCGCCTTGCAGTTCGGCGCAGGCGAGCGTGTCCTCGGGATGGAAGCTTTCCAGCACGTCGGGCGGCATCAGGCCGACGCCGAGACCGTGCCGCACGAATGCGAGCATCGTATCGAAGCCGTTGACGGAATAATCGTTGGTGAAGTGGCGGCCGCGGCTGCGATACGCGCGCTGCACCGCGGAAAGAATCGCCGAGCCTTTGCCGAGACTGACGAGGGGAATGTCGAACAGATCGTCGATGGCGATGGGCGTATCCGGAAACTGGAAATGCGGCCGGCTGTAGACGAGCACCAGACGGTCTTCCCGATACGGCCGTTGCGGCAGGTCCAGAAAGCCGCTCTTTTTCTCGTAGATGCCGATGTCGATCACCTTGTCGCGTAGCAACTGCTGGACGATCTTGCTGTTCTCTTCGACGATTTTCAACGAGATGCCCGGGTACGTGCGCTGGATGCCCGCGATATCGCGCGCCAGAAATTCGATGACGACCGCCTTCGGCGCGCCGATGATGATGCGCCCCTCCAGTCCGTGAGCGAGTGTCTGTGCATCGCCCGCGAGCCGGTCGACGAGCGTGTCGATCTGGCGGATGTAGCGCAGCAGCTTGTCGCCGGACTCGGTGACTTCGACGCCGTGCGGCACACGGCGAAACAGCTTTGCGCCGAGCTGTTGCTCCAGATCGGACACGCGGCGAGACGCGGCCGCCACCGCGAGCCCCAGCTTGTCCGCTGCCCGGGAAATGCTGCCTTCGTCCACGATGGCGAGGACCAGCCGAACGGTTGTCGTGTCGACTCTCACGATGATCGAATCTCCGGGTTGAATGAGGGCGGGTGAGCGGGATTGTCCATCAGCCGCACGCGGGTGACTAGCGGAGTTGCGGCTGACCGTCCCTCGAATGGCAATCAGTTTTCGGCGCGGCGCGCTATGGCCTCACTCTGCGAAAGCGGCACGGGTCCGCTGACTGTCGCGACGTAGCCGATATCGGGCGCGGGCGTCGACGCGTCCGCATTCGACAACGACAGCGCATTCGGTCCCGCTCGAAACGGCACGTAGACCGTGATGGCGCCCATGCTTGCGTCGCTGCCAGTCGGAGGGAAGGCGAGCATCGCGGGCCGTTGGCCGTTCATCGTCAGCTGCGCAAAAACGGTTCGCGTGCTGTCGTTGGCGTAGCCGATTTCGATGAAGCCTCCGCGCGCGCCCAACGAGGTTCCGCTGAAATTCACGGTGCCGAGGCCCGTTATCTTGTTGCCGCTTGCGCACGTCGGGCAGCGCACAGAGACGGCGCCGCCCGCCAGCGCACCCGGTTGCCACATCACGGGCGAAGGATCAGTGCCGCTTATCGTGAGCATGATGACGCCTCCGGCGGGCACGCCGGGCGCCGTATAGGACGTCGTAAAACGGCCGAGGTCCTTCCTCGCCCACACGTCCCGCACCGTTGCCTGCGATGACGGAACGAGGCCGAGCGAGTCCCATGTGACCGTCATCGGCGCAGCCTTCGCCGAGTTGTTGAAGAGCACGACCGCTCGCTGCCCTGTTCCCGTCAGCAGCTTCGCCGACACCTGCAGGCGGCCCGACTGCGCGACCAGCAGACCTTGCAGGCCTAGCGCGTCCTGATCGATTGCGAGCACTTCGGGATTCGTCAGCAGGCGTGCCGTGTCGGGCGAGAGCGGCTTCGCCAGATCGTTGCCGAGGATCATCGGCGCGCCGGAGATCGCCCACAGGCTGATGTGCGCCTGGTCGTGAACGGCGGACATCCGCATGCCGGCGACCATCATGTCGGGATCGTTGTAGTAGCCGGTATGCTGTCCCTCCGGGTGATAGTTGCCGGCCAGGTTGTACACGACGCTGTCGAAGTCCGGCGTGATGTCGCGCGTGGTTCGCCACATCGTGCCGACGCCGGCGGCCCATGTCCACGGTCCTTCGTTGTAGTCGGGAAACGATTTGTCCGTGGGTATCGTGCCCCAGTCGCAGAGGCTGAACGTCAGGCGATGGCCTGTCTTCGAATAAGCCCGGCTGATGGACTGCGCAATCGAGCGATAGGTTTTCTCCGGATCGTAGCCGTTCGCCGCGCCCCCGCAAAAATCGACCTTGACGAAGTCGAATCCCCATTGGGCAAATTGCAGAAAGTCGTGATCGTAGTGAGCTGGATCGCTTCCGACGAAATGCGTGCCATCGGCCCGCTTGCCGCAGCCTCGCGGACCCGCATCGATATAGATGCCCGCCTTCAGCCCCTTGCTATGGATATATTGCGCAATGGCCTGCATTCCGCCGGGCCATTGCGTCGCGTCGACAATGAAGTTGCCGCTTGCGTCGCGTTGTCCCGAGCGCCACCAGCCTTCGTCGATGTTCACGTACTCGTATCGATGGCCCGAGGCGATGCGCGCGTTCAGCGCCGCCAGTCCGTCGGCTTCTGCCTTGACGACGTCATGGTTCACGCCTTCGCCAAGGCTGTTCCATGACGACCATCCCATCGGCGGTGGGGGCACGGGTATTTGCGTCGCACGTCGGGTGTCGGCGGGCGTGTGCGCAGATCTGTTTGCGTCGATATGTCCAGAGTCGGTGATGCGGCCGCATGCGCACAGGCTCGCGATGAGCCAAAGAACAACGCAAAGAACAACGAATGCGCGCCGATGACGATGCAATTGCATAGCCGTCTCCTGCGTGGATCGCATGGAGCCAGTCTACTGGTAGGGGCGCAAAAAGGTTCTTCGGGGATTTCGGGGGCAAGGGCCTGCGATCGGACAGAAACGGTCGTTCGAGATCGCAGTCGGGTGGTCATGCGGGCGACTGCTCCGCATTGAACATCCGACGTTGCGGACGACGGCATGTCGCGCGCGACGCGCCAGCCGTCCAGACCCGTACCGTGGTGTCATTTTCCGCCCTTGAGAATGCCTGTGACTCTCGCGGCGAGTTTCTATCTGGTTCCAATCACCATTGAATCGGGGCCGGTGAGCGGCTCGACGCGTACCTGTGTGAAGCCGACCTGCTGCATCCATTCGCGACACTGCGCGCCGGTATAGTCGAAACCGCCAGGCGTCTCGATAAGCATGTTCAGGCTCATCAGCAGGCCAAAGGCATTGCGCCTGCGGTCATCGTCGATTACCGCGTCGTAGACGATCAGGCAACCGCCAGGCGGTAGCGACGCGTAGCACTTCGCGAGAAGCTCGAGCTTCTGCCCGAGGTCCCAGTCGTGGAGGATGTGTCCCATCACGAGCACATCGGCTGCCGGACAGGCATCCTTGAAGAAGTCGCCCGGATAGAAATGGAGCCGTTCCTGCAGGCCGTGCGACGCTACGTACTCTTCGAACACAGGGCCCACCACGGGCAGATCGAAGCCGCCGCCGCGCAAGTGGGGATGGGCGAGCGCGACCTGTACGGGTAACGCACCTTGAGCCGCGCCGATGTCGATGAAAGTGCTGTAGTTTTGCCAGGGGAATTGTTGCGCAATCGCCTTGGCCGCGCCGAGGCTCACCCCGCTCATCGCGCGCAGGAAACCGCGCAATTTCTGTTCGTCGCGATACATCGAGTCGAAGAGATCGCCACCCCCTTTTGCCTCGTTCTGTGGCAGCCCCGTGCGAAGGGCTTCCGTCAGAGAGCCCCAGAACGGATATAGGCGCGCGTTGGCCATTTCCAGCAATCCACCGACGTAGCTGGGCTTGGCCATGTCCAGAAAGAGCTCGGCGTCTGGCGTATTGCGGTATTTCCCGTCGTCGCGTTCCAGCAGATTCAATGCGACCAGCGCGTCAAGAAAATCAAGGGCCGATCTCGGATGCAGTCCGAGTGCCTCGGTGAGCTCGGCGGCATCGCGAGGTCCCGTCGCGAGGCACGAGAACACACCGAGTTCGACTGCGGACAATAAGGTCTTCGACGCCCAGAACCCCATGCCCAGCTGGAGTAGCCGTTCAGGGGAGGGTTCCCGCTGGCGCGGGTTGTCAGCGCCAGGCTCATGTTGAACCATGCTCGATGTGCTTTCCATCATTGCTCCCGGGGGACGTGTGAAGAAGCATCTGACAGGATAGTAGGCGAAACGAAAGTTTTCGAGCGTTCGCTACCGCACAGACGGACTCCAGCGCCTCGGTATGCCCGCCGTAACCGGATCGCGTCTCGCGCCGGATGCGCGTCGCATGTCGCCATCAATGCGAATGCCGACAGGCCGATCGACCGCAAGGCTCACCGCAACCGCGCCCGATTTTGCGGACGGGTGCCGGCGCAGCCTCGTCATCATTCGAAACGGCCCACGGCGTCGGGCTGCCGACCGGCACGACGGCACGCGAATGACCGTTGCCGCTCCCGAAGCTGCCATTTCCCCGACCAACGCCGATGAGCCAAAAAAAGCCCGCCTAAAATCAGGCGGGCTCAAACCATATCCGTAGGAGATATGGAGGAGACGTCCTTTATCCCACCAGCAACGACTGGCCCCCGTCGATCCACACAGGCGTCCCGGTGACAAACTTCGCGCGCTCTGACGCGAGAAAGCTCACCATCTCTGCGATATCTTCGCCCGTTCCCGCCTGGCCGTCCGTCAGCGGAATTTTTCCACCCGGAAAATCGGCAGGTTCCGACGCCTCTTCGCTGGAGCGCGCGCGCGTGTTTTCGCCGATCTCCGATTCGATCTTGCCCGGACACACGACGTTCACACGAATCTTGTGCTTCGCGAGTTCGAGCGCCGCCATTTGCCCGAGCGCGAGCAGGCCGCCTTTCGTCGTCGAATACGCGGATGCGCCGCCGTGACTGAAGACGCGCGTTCCGTTAATCGACGAAATGATGATGATCGAGCCGCGGCCCTTGCGCTTCAGATGCGGCACCGTGTAGTGCAGCGTCAGATACGTGCCGCGCAGATTGGTGTTGAGCGTGTTGTCCCATTCGTCGGGCTGAAGCTCGTCGATGGGCGCCCACACACCGTTGATGCCCGCGTTCGCGACGACGATATCGAGCGCGCCGAAATGGCCGATGCCCTTTTCGAGCGCTGCCTGATAGCCCTTGTCGTCGCGCAGGTCGGCTGTGATGCCGAATGCGACGCCGCCGACACGGCCGATTTCGTCGACCGTCGCCTTCGTTTCCTGCTCCTTGTGCGCATGGGCGATCACGCGCGCGCCTTCGGCTGCCATCTTGAGTGCGCACGCCTTGCCGATGCCCGAGCCCGCGCCCGTCACGAGCGCGACCCTGTCTTTCAAGTCCATCCGATTCTCCCGTTCCAGCAGGTTTCGTCCCGTCTAGCCGCCGCCGATTCCCTGGAGCACCTTTCCTGTGCCGTTGCAAACGCTACAGCGCTGCCCTTCGACGGTGCCTGTTCCGCGGCACGCGCTGCATACGTCTTCTCCGACACCTGGCGCGTCGGGCGGCCCTTCGTCTCCGGGGTTCAAGGGTGTATCGCCTGGTTGCATGTCGGCCTCCGTTTTCCGTGAGCACAGAAGAGCGCGCAAGCGCTATGCCTGTGCCCGCGTCATTGCCGCATCGATGTACTTTCAGATTCGCTTTGCGTCACTTACGGTTCCGCTTGCGAATGAGGCTGACCTCGCCGTTGCGTTCGAGGATGGCTGCCTGCACCTCGTCGAGATCGGCCGAGTGAAACGACTGGCGCGCGGCCTCGAAGATATCCGTCTTCGTGATGAGTGCCGCCGACATCTGGCGCGCGTCGAAGCGGCCCTCGCGATAGATCTCGCGTTCGCTTCCGACCGCGAGCGATTCGAGCCATCGCGAGCGCACGCAAACCCATGCAAGCGCGCGATGGATCAGAACGATCACGAGCGACGCAGTCAGCGTCGGAACGACGGGCGACGCGCCGACGATCACGCGGCTCAACGTCGCGCCAAGCAGAATCGCCACGACATAGTCGAACGGAGAACGCTGGCCGAACGAACGTCGGCCGGAAATGCGGATAAAGAGCAGCGCCGCGAAGAATACGACGATCGCTCGCATCGCGGTCTGAAGCGCGTTCAGATCTCTGCCCTCGCCGAATACTGCAATCAGCACATCCATTTTGCTTTCCTTTCCTGCATTGCGGCGGACGCAATCGACACCATCAGCCATCGGCGACGCGCGGCCACGTAGCCAAAGGCAGGTCGGCCTATGCTTGCGGTCCGATATATCCCGGCAGTCCCAAAGCGGCTGTCGATTTCGCCAGGTCGATAGCGCTTTGGACCAACGCATCGAATGCCTCATCGCTATCGGGATGCGGAAGCACGCCTCGAAACAGATCGGCCCATCTGAATTCTTCGAGCGGCACGGATGTTTTTTCATAGCCGCCCGCATCGCGCACGGCAGCAGCGAGGCTGCGGAATTCGTCGTCAGCGGCTTCCCATACATGCACGGGCATGTGCGCGAAGGAGACACGCCGGCCATCCGCGTCATACGGATAAGTCCACGCATTGTTCTCCAGCGTCAGCCAGAACTCCGCTTGCGTCAGTGACGACAGATCGCGGACGAGGACGAACGGAACCATGCGGATACCGACGCGCCATAACGCGGCGGCGACATGATGGTGGTCGATTGCGTATGGCGCGCCGCCCGGTCCGAACACGACGGGTATGGGCTTTTCGGCGACCGCCATATCCAGATCGTGACCGCTCAACGATGTGTACATGGCGGTTTTCTGTTTGATCTGCCGTTCGCCGTGCGTCATCTGCGTCGGACGCAAGCGCTCGATGTCGAGTTTTTCCATGCTGTCCATCCCTCCTGCCTTTGCGGTGCAGGATTTGTGCCCGTGCCGATGCCCTTTGCGCGCGCATGACCCCCGATAGGAACAACGGATGCTCGAAGAATGGGGTCGCCATATCGCGAGATGCGAATGGCGCAAAGCCAAACTTCAATCTTCAACTGGAGTGTCGAATGAAAGCAGTCGTCTACGAGGGCCCAAGAAAAATTGTCGTCAAGGACATGCCCGATGCGCGCATCGAAAAGCCTACTGATGTGCTGGTGAAAATCACCACCACCAATATCTGCGGCTCCGATTTGCACATGTATGAAGGCCGCACGAACATGGAAAGCGGACGGATTCTCGGACACGAAAATCTCGGCGTCGTGATCGAGGTCGGCAGCGCGGTCGAGCGCGTCAAGGTCGGCGATCGCGTGTGCCTGCCGTTCAATATCGGCTGTGGCTTTTGCAAGAATTGCGAGCGCGGCCTCACGGGCTTCTGTCTCACGGCGAATCCCGGCATGGCGGGCGCGGCGTATGGGTTTGCGGGCATGGGACCATACAGCGGCGGCCAGGCCGAATTGCTGCGCGTGCCATTCGGCGATTTCAACTGCCTGCTGTTGCCGCCCGATGCAGAGGAAAAGGAAAACGACTATGTGCTGCTGTCCGATATATTTCCGACGGGCTATCACGCGACCGTGCTGGCAGGCGTCGAAGCGGGCGATAGTGTCGTGATCTATGGCGCGGGTCCCGTCGGCCTGATGGCGACGATATCGGCGAATCTCAAAGGCGCAAGCAAGATCATGGTGGTCGACACGCACAAGGACCGGCTGAAGCTGGCGGAGAATCTGGGCGCGATACCCATCGACGATAGCGACGGCCACTCCGCCGGGCGCGTGCTCGAACTGACGGGCGGCGAGGGCGCCGATCGCGGTTGCGAGTGCGTCGGTTATCAATGCGGATGCAACGGTCACGAAGTCCCCAATCTGACGATGAACAACCTGGTGAAGGCCGTTCGTCCGACGGGGGGCATCGGCGTCGTGGGCGTGTTCATCGCGGAAGATCCAGGCTCGCCGGATGAGCTGATGAAGAAAGGCCAGCTCGCCTTCGACTTCGGCCAGTTCTGGATGAAAGGGCAACACATGGCGACCGGCCAGGCGAACGTGAAGGCGTACAACCGCAAGCTGCGCGACCTGATCGCTGCGGGCAAGGCGAAGCCTTCGCAGATCATTTCGCACGAGTTGCCGCTCGATCAGGCGCCCGAAGGCTACAGGCACTTCGACGAGCGCAACGACGGATGGACCAAGGTCGTGCTCAAGGCTGCCGCCTGACAACGTCACGTCCGGAGAACAGCAGATATCGCAGGGAGAAGAGCCATGTCCGATGTGCCCGACAATATGCACGCGTACCGCGTCCACCGCTTCGGCGGTCCCGAAGTGCTGGAACGCGAACCGGTTCCCGTGCCGCAGCCCGGACGCGACGAAGTGCTCGTCAAGGTGCTTGCGGCGAGTGTCAATCCCGTGGACATCAAGACGCGCGAAGGCCGCTATCCGCTGATACGCGAAGACGCGTTGCCGTTCACGCCAGGCCGCGATTTTGCGGGCGTCGTCGCGCGCGTCGGCGAGGGTGTCAGCGGATGGAAGCCGGGGCAGGAGGTGTATGCGTTCGTCGGTCAGGGACCGGGCGCATTCGCCGACTACGTGCTCGTGAATCAGCGCGCGCTTGCCAGAAAGCCCAATACGCTCGACTTTCCGTTGGCCTCCGCCGTTCCGCTTGCCGCACTGACAGCGTGGCAGGGCCTCTACGAACACGGCATGCTCGAAGCCGACGAGCGCGTGCTGATTCACGCGGGCTCGGGCGGTGTCGGGCATTTCGCCGTCCAGTTCGCGAGGCTCACGAGCGCGAACGTCTTTGCGACGGCGTCAGGGGACGGAGTCGAATTCGTCCGCTCGCTCGGCGTCGATCACGTGATCGACTACAAGACGCAAAAGTTCGAGGATGCCGTCTGTGACGTGGATCTCGTGTACGACCTGGTCGGCGGGCAGACGCAGGAACGATCCTGGAACGTGATCCGCAAGGGCGGGAGGCTCGTGTCGACGCTCAACGAGCCGTCGCAGGTCAAGGCGGGCGAACGCGGCGCAGAAGCGTTGCGCTATACCGCGCATCCCGATGGCAAGACGCTCTCGCGGATCGGCGAACTGATCGACGACGGGGCCGTGCGCGTCGTCGTTTCGGCCAGGTATCCGTTCGATGAATTGAGCGCCGCCCTCGCGCATCTGCAGCGCGGACACATACACGGAAAGATCGTGATTGATGCGACGATTGACGGCTGATCAAGGCTGATCGAGCCCCGACTGAAGCGGGTATCGCTGCAATCCGTGTGGAATCGTTTTTGCTGATTCAAACGCCAGGGTAGCAATCAGGGCGTGCGGAAACACACCGCAATGAACAGCAGAATCGACGATCACCGTCACGTGAAAAAAGCGGCCGGGCCACGCGCTCCGATGCGTTGGATCAACGGACTCGCCGTTGCGCGCAGCTACGAGGCGCGCTGGCTGCCGCACGACATCGTCGCGGGCGTCACGCTGAGCGCGGTGCTCGTACCCGCAGGGATGGCCTACGCCGAAGCCGCCGGATTGCCGGCCGTGAATGGCCTGTATGCATCGTTTGCGGCGCTGCTCGCCTATGCGGTGTTCGGCCCCAGTCGCATTCTCGTGCTCGGTCCCGACTCGGCGCTCGTCGCGCTCATCGCGGCGAGCGTGATGCCGCTCGCTCACGGCGACGCCAATCAAGCGCTCGCTGCCGCAGCCGCGCTCGCGATTCTCGCGGGCGCGGCCTGCGTCGTCGTCGGCATGCTCAAGCTCGGCTTCGTCACCGAGCTGTTATCGCTGCCGATCCGCTATGGCTTTCTCGACGGCGTGATCCTCACGATCATCGTCGGGCAGCTTCCGAAGCTGCTGGGCTTCAAGGGAAACGGCGAATCGTTCTTCGAGCAGATACGCGATCTGACGGGCGGCATCGCCGCGTCGAAGGTGAACCTGATGTCGCTTGCGCTAGGCGCCGCTGCGCTCGTGCTGATTCTCGTGCTCAAGCGTTTCTGGCCGAAAACGCCTGCCGTGCTGATCGCGGTAGCGGGCGCGACGGTCGCCGTGATGCTGATGGATTCGGCGCAGCGCGCAGGCGTGGCCGTGATCGGCACGATTGCGCACGGCTTGCCTGCGCCGCGTCTGCCGATGTTGCCGCTCGACGAATGGTGGCGTCTCGCGAGCAGCGCCGCCGCGATAGCGCTCGTGTCGTTCACCGACGTCAGCGTGCTGTCGCGCACCTATGAAGTTCGCAACGAAACCAAGGTCGATCGCAACCAGGAGTGCGTTGCGCTCGGCCTGTCGAATATCGCCGCCGGCTTTTTTCAGGGCTTTGCGGTGAGCGCCAGCGGCTCGCGCACGCCCGTAGCCGAGGCCGCGGGCGCAAAGACACAATTGACGGGCGTCGTAGCGGCGGCTGTTGTGGCCGCACTGCTCGTGTTCGTGCCGGGCGCGCTGAAGGACACGCCGCAGTCCGCGCTGGCCGCTGTCGTGATCGCCGCGTGCCTGGGCATGATCGAATTTCGCGGCATGATCCGTCTGTATCGTTTGCGCAAGAGCGAGTTCGTGCAGGCCATCGTGTGCTTTGCAGGCGTCGCGGTGCTTGGCGTCGTCAACGGCATTGCGCTCGCGCTGCTGCTCGCCGTCCTGTCGTTTCTATGGCGTGCGTGGCGTCCTTATGATGCGGTGCTCGGGCGCATCGACGGCAGAAAGGGCTATCACGACGTATCGCGGCATCCGGAAGCGCGGCGCATTCCGGGGCTCGTGCTGTTGCGCTGGGACGCGCCGCTGTTCTTCGCCAATGGAGAGATTTTTCGCGAGCATGTGCAGCGTGCCATCGACGAATCGCCAACCCAGGTGCGCTGGATCGTCATTGCCGCCGAGCCCGTTACCGATATCGATCTGACCGCCGCCGAAGTGCTCGAGACCTTGCACGCGGAACTCGCGGAACGGAACATCACGCTGTGCTTCGCGGAGATGAAGGGCCCCGTGAAGGACAGCCTCAAGCGCTACGAGATGTTCGACATGATCGGCGAGGACCGTGTGTTTCCGACCATCGGGGAATCCGTCAGCGGCTATCTGCAAACACACGACGTGAAGTGGCGTGACTGGGAGGACGCGTAGCACGCGTCGAGTGGACCATGTCGACAACCACGCGACGCAAGCAGAACGCCAACGGCCCGAACGAGACGCCTGCTGAAACGCCCGCTCGTTCTTGGGCGGCGGACCTGGGACCGGGGCTTGCGTCGATGGCGAGCGACAACGATCCTAGCGGCATCGCGACATACTCGCTTGCGGGCGCGCAGTTCGGCTACGAGATGCTATGGCTGTGCGTGCTGTCCTATCCGTCGATGGTCGCGTTTCAACTGGTCGCTTCGCGGATCGCGTCGCTGACGGGCAAGGGGCTGACCAGCAACATGCGCGAGCACTATCCGCGCATCTTTTTTTATCTGGCCGTTGCACGCTTTCTGATCGCGAACGTCTTTAACATCGCCGCCGACGCAGTCGCGATGGGCGTCGCGGCGAACTTCTTGTGGAACGGCTCCGTGCCCGTTTTCGCGGCGCTATCGACGGTGCTTTCCATCGTGCTTCAATTCACCGTGCCGTACCCGCGCTACGCAAAGGTCGTGAAGTGGCTGACGCTCGCGCTGTTCGCGTACGCCGGCGTGATGATCGTCACGCAGATATCGTGGCACAGCGTATTGGTTGGATCACTGGTGCCGCATCTGCACTGGACGGAACACTACTTCTCGATGCTGATGGCGATACTCGGCACCACCATCAGCCCGTACCTGCTTTTTTCACAGGCGACGCAACAGGTCGAGGAATTGCGGCTCGATCCCGGGCACAAGCAATCGGACGAGTACAGGCGCAAGCTCGACGCGCAGTTTCGCAAGGTCCGCAAGGACACGCTGATCAGAACCGCGCTTTCGAACGCGGTAGGGTTCGCGATCATGGCGGCTACGGCCGCGACACTCTACGCCTATGGGCATGACATGCAGCACATGCGAGACGCCACGCGCGTGCTGGAGCCCGTCGCACATGGGTATGCGTCGCAGGTGCTCGCGCTGGCGCTGATCGGCACGGCGCTGATTGCGCTGCCGCCGCTCGCGGGTTCGGCGGCGCATGCGGCGGCTGGTGTGTTCGAGAAGGAGAACGAGGACAGCGGGCTCGCCAACCGTCGCGTCGCATTCATGTTGATCGCCGTGATGCTGCTCGGCGGCGCGCTCGGCGTATCGATGGTGTGCGCGCACGTCGAGCCGCTGCGCATCCTGTACCTGGGCGCGCTCGTGAACGGATCGACGGCGATGCCCGTGATGTTCATGCTCGTTTTGCTGAGCACGAAGCACTCGGCTGTCGGCGATCTGAGCGCGCACTGGGTTCTGCGAGGTCTGTGCTGGCTCGCGACCATTTGCGCGGGCGCCGCGCTGGTCTCGCTGTTCGTGCTCGAATGGCTGGACTGACAGGGGGCTGTCACGCCGCTCGACAAATACGATCACATCCGTCGCCGGACCATGCCGACACAAAGCGCGGCAATCGCGGCGGCGCCGAGTGCCGCAAGCCCGCGATGCGTGTCAAGCCACAACGCGGCACTCGACGACGACGCCTGGGCATCGAAGCGCCCTCGCACGCGATGCAGGCCTGTGACGGGCTCCCACAGGTTCGACGGCTGCCCTTGAACGGCGACGCGTGCATCTTGCTGCGCATCGACGCCCCTGCGTCCGAGATAGCGGTCGAGCCAGCCCGGCACCCAGCGGTTCGCGACAATCGCCTTGATCGACGAAGCGCCGACCCACACTTCGCGGCGTCGATGCGTCGCGGCCCAGTAGATCGCGCGCGCCGCGACTTCCGGTTGAAAGATGGGCGCGACGGGCCGCGGCGCATGGGGCATCCTGTTCTCTGCCCAGTCGAACTGCGGCGTGTTGAGCGCCGGCATCTGCACCATCGTCACGTGAACGCGGCTCTTGCGATGATGCAGCTCGCAGCGCAACGCATCGGTAAATCCGCGTATCGCGTGCTTTGCGCCGCAGTACGCGGATTGCAGCGGAATCGAACGATAGGCGAGCGCGGAGCCGACCTGCACGATCACGCCATCGTCTCGCTGCGCCATTCGTTTGAGCGCGGCCATCGTTCCCCACACGAAGCCGTGATACGTCACATCGGTGATGCGCGCGAAATCCTCGTGCGATAGCGCATCGACGGGCGCGAAGGCCGTCACCATCGCGTTGTTCACCCACACGTCGATCGGCCCGAGCCGCGCTTCGATGGACCCCGCCGCTGCATCGACCGCGTCGGCGTCGCTCACGTCCGCCTTGATCGATACGACGCGCACGCCCGCTGCGCGGACTTCCTGAGCGGTGTCGTGCAGGGCGTCGGCATCGCGGGCGATCAGCGCGACGTCCGCGCCGTGCCGCGCAAATTCGAGTGCGGCCGCGCGGCCCACGCCCGCCGTGGCGCCTGTTATCACGACCGTTCGGGGTTTGCGGATGCCGCCCACGATGAATCCCTCCTTCTGTTCGACGTTGTTCGATGTGCATGCCTCGATGTGCATGCCTCGATGTGCATGCCTATAGCTCGCCGCGCGAAGCGAGCGCCTCGATCCTGTCGGCCGTACGGCAGGCGATCGCCTGAATCGTCAGCGACGGGTTGACGCCGCCGACGGTCGGAAACACCGAGCCGTCGCAAATCCACAGATTCGGAATGTCCCAACTGCGGCAGTCCGCATTGACGACGCTCGTCGCCGGATCGTCGCCCATGCGCGCCGTTCCGTTCAGATGGCACGTATCGTCGTGCTGCGCCCAGATGCGTTTCGCGCCTGCCGCTTCGAGCGCCCGGGTCATGAACCCGAGCGAATGCGAGATCAGCCGCCGGTCGTTGTCGCAATAGCTCCATGTGACGCGCGCGACGGGCAGACCGTACTGGTCTTTCTCGTCGGCGAGGGTGACGCGGTTGCGCTCCTGGGGCATCGTCTCGCCGACGATCTTGAGTCCCGCCTGATGGTTGTACATCTGCATTTCGTCGAGCAGCGGCTGTCCCCACAGGCCGCGGCCGATCTGCGTCTGCGCCCACACGACGGGCAGCGGCCCCTGGCTCATGTAAGCGTAGCCGCCGAAGAAATCCTTGCCCTTGTCCTTGTAGTTCCAGTGCTCTGTGATCGCGAGCGACGGCGGCCCCTTGTACCAGCGTATCTCGTCGTCAAGCACGCCCCAGACGGCCTGATTCGACTGCACCATCAGGTTCTTGCCGACGAGCCCCGAGCTGTTCGCGAGACCATCCGGATAACGATCGTTGGCCGACATGAGCAGCAGACGCGGCGTTTCGATCGCATATCCGGCCACGACGACATGACGCGCGCGTTGAAATTGCCATCGGCCTTCGCGCAGATATTCGACGCCCGTTGCGCGTCCCGCCGGATTCACGTCGATGCGGCCGACCATCGCGAGGTCGCGAATCTCGGCGCCCGCGTGGACGGCGCGCGGAATCCACGTGACGAGCGCGCTCTGTTTCGCATTCGTCGCGCAGCCCGATACGCAGAAGCCGCGATACACGCACGGATGCGCTTTGCCGCGCGGCGCGGAAAGCGTCGCGAGCGGCGTGGGGCTCCAGTCGATGCCGAGGGCGTCCGCGCCACGCGCGAGCACCAGCGCAGCGGCATTCATTTCGTGCGCGCGATACGGATAGCGCGGCCGCTTCGGTCCCCACGGATAACGCACGGGACCGGAAATCTTCAGCGCATCTTCGACATACGTGTAGTAGCGCCACATCTCACGCCAGTCGAGCGGCCAGTCCGCGCCATAGCCGAGCAGCGAGCGCGAGCGGAACCATTCGGGCCTGAAGCGCAGCGACACCATCGCGAAGTGAACCGTGCTTCCGCCAATCGCCTTGCCGCTATTGTTAGCGCCGAGCACGAGCGGATCGTCGCCATCGACGATGCGCTCGTCGGTCCAGTACAGCTTCGACTGATGCGTTTCGTCGGAGGCGAATTCTTCGAGCGGTCTCCACCACGCGCCCGCGTCGAGCGCGACCACCTTGAAGCCTTTTTCCGCGAGACGGCAGGCCAGCGTGCCGCCGCCCGCGCCCGTGCCGACGATCGCAAAATCGACTTCCTCATGCAGCGGATACTCGCGCATCGGCATCCATCCGCCTGGCGTGAAGACATCCGGTGCGCGGCCTTGCTTGCCGCGCGGATCGCGAAGCGCATCATCGAGCACGCTGTCTCTCCTCGGGCGGCACTTCCTTGCCCTCCCAGGGATCGCTTCGATTGAAGTTCATGCGCACATAGCCGCGCGGATTGGCAGGCCCGCCGAATCCGATTGCGCTCCACGCCGACGGATGCGAATAGTAGGTCGTGCAGATATCGTGCAGCACGCGCTGCGTGAAGAACAGCGTCGACGGCATGTTGCGCCATGCGTCGCCCGTCAGCGTTCCGTGCTCCATCGACTGGACGAGGGCGATGCGCGCGCTCTCCTCGACGTCGGCGAAGACCTTGCGATGTCGATGAACGCTTTCGGCGTCGAGCGCCGCGAGACCGATTCGCCATGCTTCCTGCAACGCAGGCAGACCGGCGCGGCGATAGCCGTCGCTCTTGCCCATTGCGATCTTGCGATCGACGAGCGCGGCAAGCGGCACCGATGGCCGGTTCTCCGGCTGCGGGACGATAATCGCGCACAGCGCGCGCAGCGCACGCCACTGCTCGCGATTGCACCACGCGGGCTCGTCGGTAGTTGCGATGCGATCGCCGATGACTGCGCGCGACGCGTCGTCCCATGATGGCGTGTCGCGTTTGTCGAGTACGTCGTAGCCGGTGTAATCGGGTAGACGCGTGGCGCGTGAAGGCGTGGCGTCATTCATTTTCTGTCTCCCTCAGGCGCAAGGCCGCTAGTCCCGCCAGCGCGAGCGCGGTGAAGCTGGGGGGCGCGGGCAAGGGCGGTCCGCCCAGAATGTTCTGCGACCAGTTGCGCCAGCCGCCCTGGCTGCGCGCGATACCGCGTGCATGGAAGAGCGTGCCGATCACACCGAGCGCGGCCGTCGCGCGTAACCAGACTCGCGTGAGCCAGCGCTGCCGTGGCGCGGATAGCGCGGCATTCGCGAGCATCGCGGCGGCGAGCGGCGGCACCGTGACGGGCGCATACATCGCGCGATGCTGGAACGCGCCGCGAAAATGCAGCAGGCCGACTTCGGCAACGGTGCCCGCCAATCCGATACTGGCCGCGAGCGCGAGCGCCTTGCCGGCAGGCATGCCGAACAGACGCGGATCGACAGCGGGTTCGTTGCGCAAGCGTTCGCCGACTGCGCCGAGCGCGCCGGACAGCAGCAGCGACATCGGTGCGCCGAGCGGAGCGCCGTAGAACAGGTTGTGCCAGCTAAAACCGCCTGGTCGCTTCGTGACGTTGTAGAGATGAAACGCCGTACCGGCGACGCCTGCCGCCGCTGCCGTGAGATACACCGCGTGGCGGACCGAATGCGCGGCCTCGGTGTGGTCCGCGCCGCCATGCAATCCGGCGATCAGCGCGCAGGTCGCGGACACGAGCGGCGTATACATCGCCGGGTTCTCGAACGATCCGCGATAGTGCTCGACCGCGCTGTCGGCGAGCGCGGAAAAAGCGAGCAGGGCGGAACCGTGATTGAAACCGCGCGCGGCATCGATGTGAGCGCGCGTTGTGGTGCCCGATGCACGAGCCGGCGCGAGACGAACACGGGCACGTGGCCGCTCGGGCGCGCTGTTCGTTTTCGTTGCAAGCGCCGCGGCGCCTGATGCAGCGCAGAGCGCGCCGAGCACGTATAACGCGGTTCTTGTCATCGTGATCAGATAGTTTGCATAGTGGCCGCTCGATGCGTCAGCGTGAGTTCGATTCGTGGGTTCGGTCCGTTCATGGCACGCTGGTCGCAAAGCGGCTCGCATCCTGGCGTTTTAATTCGAGGCCGCAGCCTGGCCGCGAGAGATCGGGCACAATGTTTCCATCCGCGACATGCGGCGCGCCATCGAACAGCATCGACTCGATGCGCGCATGATCATGAAACCACTCCTGATGCGCGAGCCCAGGCACAGCGGACGCGACGTGCAGATGCAGGGCCGGCGCGCAGTGAGCCGACAGCGGCACATGAAAAGCCGCCGCAGCGTGAGCGGCCTCGATGAAGCCCGTGATGCCGCCGCAACGGCTCGCATCGGCCTGGAGCACGTCTACGGCATTCGCTTCGAGCATTCGCCGGAAGTAGTCCAGCGTATAGCCGTACTCGCCTGCCGCAATGTCCATTCCGGGCGGTGCGCTGTATCGGATCGCGTTGAGTCCCGCGAGATCGTCCGAACTGACGGGCTCTTCGAACCATTGCACGTGTTGTTCGGCGAAACGCGCGGCAAACCGCAGCGCGGTCTTTCTGTCATATGCACCGTTCGCATCGACGAACAACCCGGCGTCATCGCCGATCGCTTCGCGCGCGCATCGTGCACGCGCCGGATCGCGCTCGGGCTCGCTGCCGATCTTGATCTTCACCCATCGGCATCCGTCGTCATGCACCCAGCGCGTCAACTGCTCTCGCATCTGTGCATCGGTATATGTCGTGAAGCCTCCGCTTCCATAGACAGGCACGCGATCGCGCACCTGGCCCAGCAGCTTCGCGAGGGGAACGTTCAGGCGCTTTGCGTGCAGGTCCCATAGCGCGCAGTCCAGCGCGGAGATCGCGGTTGCCGCAATGCCTTCGCGACCGAGGTTGCGCACGCGGCGTTGCATCCGAAGCCACAAGCGCCGGATTTGCGATGCCTCTTCGCCGGTCAGCACATCGGCGAGCGCATGCCGTATCAGCGTTGCCGTGCAGGCGTCGCTATACGTGTAGCCCAGTCCCGTGACGCCAGCCGCTTCGACTTCGGCGAGCACGAGTGTCGTCGAGTTCCATTCGAACGTTCCGTCTGCCTCGGGCGCATCCGTCGGAATCGTGTAGGCGTCTGCCGCGATTCTCGTGATGGGCGCCGCGGCGTAACGATCCGTTGTTGTAGAAGAAGCGGCTTCGTTCATGGTGTGCATTCGTGGCATCCGTGACTGGCGACTGCGACAGGTCGTGTTGCGTTACTCACCGGCCAGCAATGGATGTGCCTTACAGCAGGGTTTCGCGCGGTGGGGCGCAAGGATAGGGCGCAAGTCTTGCTGTCCCGACAGACGGCGCAGTGTCCGCGCAAGGGCATGCGAGCGGGCACGCACAACTTCTCTTCTGCGGAGGCTTTCATGGCAAAGACAGTGGGCGACTTCATCGTCGACAGGCTGCATCAATGGGGCGTAAGACGCATGTACGGCTATCCGGGCGATGGCATCAACGGTGTTTTCGGCGCGCTGAACCGGGCGGAAGGGAAGATCGAATTCGTGCAGGCGCGCCACGAGGAAATGGCCGCGTTCATGGCGAGCGCGCACGCGAAGTTCACCGGCGAGCTGGGCGTCTGCATCGCGACGTCGGGGCCGGGCGCCGCGCACCTGATCACCGGCCTCTACGACGCGCGGATGGACCACATGCCCGTGCTCGCGATCGCCGGCCAGCAGGCGCGCGCTGCGCTGGGCTCGCACTATCAGCAGGAAGTCGACATTGCGGCGATGTTCAAGGACGTTGCCGGCTCGTACGTGCAGCAGGCGAGCGTGCCCGCGCAGGTGCGGCACATGATCGATCGCGCGGTGCGCATTGCGTTAGCGGAGCGGCGCGTGACGGCGCTCGTCTTGCCGAACGACTTGCAGGACCTCGAATTCGAGCCGCCCGCGCGCAAGCATGGCACCGCGCATTCAGGCGTCGGCTATTCGCGGCCGAGAGTCGTGCCGGCGCAAGACGATCTGCAACGCGCGGCCGATGTGCTGAATGCAGGTCACAAGGTTGCGATTCTGGTCGGCGCCGGCGCGTTGAATGCAACGGACGAAGTCATCGCGGTGGCGGACAGGCTCGGCGCGGGCGTCGCCAAAGCGCTGCTCGGCAAGGCCGCGTTGCCGGACGATCTGCCGTGGGTAACGGGATCGATCGGCCTGCTTGGCACGAAGCCCAGCTACGAGCTGATGACGTCATGCGACACGTTGTTGATGATCGGCTCGGGCTTTCCGTACTCGGAATTTCTGCCGAAGGAAGGCGATGCGCGCGGCGTGCAGATCGACATTAAAGCCGACATGCTGAGCCTGCGGTATCCGATGGAAGTGAACCTCGTCGGCGACAGCGCGGAAACGTTGCGCGCGCTGTTGCCGCTGCTGAAAGAGAAGGACAGTCACGTGTGGCGCTCGCGTATCGAGCGTTGGACTTCGCGCTGGTGGGAGACGCTCGACGAGCGCGCGCATCAGCCATCGAGCAAGGGCGTGAATCCGCAGCGCGCGTTCACCGAGCTGTCGCCGCGCTTGCCCGACAACGTCATTCTGACCAGCGATTCCGGCTCGTGCGCGAACTGGTACGCACGCGATCTGAAGATTCGCCGCGGGATGATGGCGTCGTTGTCGGGCGGGCTCGCGTCGATGGGCGCCGCCGTTCCGTATGCGATCGCGGCGAAATTTGCGTATCCGGGCCGCCCCGTGATTGCGATGGTCGGCGACGGCGCGATGCAGATGAACAACATGGCCGAGCTGATCACCGTCGCGAAGTACTGGAAGCAGTGGGCCGATCCGCGCTGGATCTGCATGGTGCTGAACAACGAAGACCTGAATCAGGTGACGTGGGAGCAGCGCGTGATGGAAGGCGATCCGAAGTTCAACGCATCGCAGGAAATTCCCAACGTGCCGTATCACCGCTTTGCGGAACTGCTCGGTTTGACGGGCCTTTACGTCGACGATGCCGAGCAGTTGTCCGATGCGTGGGAAACCGCGCTGGCCGCGAAGCGCCCCGTCGTGCTGGAGGTGAAGTCGGACCCGGAAGTGCCGCCTTTGCCGCCTCACGTGACGATGGCGCAGGCGCGCGCATTTGCGCGGACGCTGATGGAAGGCGATCCGAAAGAAGGCAGCGTGATTGCGAATACCGCGCGTCAGGTGCTGGGCTCGGTGATTCCAGGCGGGAAGGACTAGTGGACGGTCGTGCGTGATGCGCTTACATGCGAAAAACTGTGCCTGACATCCATGTAAAGGTCACAGTGTGATGTAAATCGTACGCGTATTGCAGGCTGCCGTTGCCGGCATGTTTGCACGTGCGCGGCGCGGCGTTTGTAGCGGCTTCACGTTCTGATTGGGAAAGCAGCGTGACCCGGACCGCGCCCGTTTCTTGCTGGGCTAGTACGGGCGCGCCACGTCGCGGTATGCAGGCATCGAAAGGGGGAGTAGGCGGATGCAACGGAGGCCGGAAGACGCGCGTCTCGGCGGCACAGGCGTGTGGACTCGCGCGCCTGCTGCCGCCGCGATTGCGTCGATGGCTGGCTTGATGGCTGCACAGACCGATGCACAGGGCGCGCCCCTCGATTATTTCCTGCACGCAGGCGGTCCCGCCGCCGGGCCCACGATGCGCCTCGGCTGGGCGCTCGCCGCGCTCTCGATGAGCGTTATCGCGATCGTCGCGCTGCTGCTCGCCGTCGCAATTGCGCGCCGCCGCCGTGCACGCGCCGCGAACACGCTTGAACAAGGGGAAAAGGGCGCGCTTCGCTGGGTGTACATCGGCACGGGCATCTCATCCGTGCTGCTGTTGGCCGCGCTCGCCTATACGCTCGTCACGCTCGATTCGGTAGCGGCGCCGCCGCATGCGCCTTCGCTGACGCTGACGGTCACGGCATACGACTGGTGGTGGAAAATCGAATACAGCGATACGGACGGCGGCCCTCCCTTCGTCACGGCGAACGAGATCCACATCCCTGTTGGTGAACCCGTGAAGATCGTGCTGAAGAGCGCCGACGTCGTTCACGCGTTCTGGGTGCCGCAGCTCGCGGGCAAGACGCAGACCATTCCGGGGCAGATCAACGAGCAATGGATTCAGGCGGATACAGCGGGCGTGTATCGGGGGCAATGCTCGCAGTTTTGCGGCGCGCAGCATGCGCATATGGCGTTCGAGGTCGTCGCGCAGGATCGAGCCGCTTTCGATGCATGGCGTCGCGAAGAAGCCAGGCCTGCGACGCCCGTCGCGGCTTCGGCCGATGCGCTGGCATCGCACGGCAAACAACTCTTCGACGCGCGCTGCGCCGGTTGTCACACGGTGCGCGGCACGGACGCGAACGGCGCACAGGCGCCCGATCTCACGCATCTGAACGCGCGCAGGCTGATTGCGGCGGGCGCGTTGACGAACACGCGCGAGCATCAGCTCGACTGGATTCGCCACGCGCAGCGGATCAAGCCCGATTCGCTGATGCCCAGCATCGCGCTGACGACGAGCGAGACAGCGGCGCTCTCCGCGTATCTCGCGACCTTGCATTGACGGGAAACACACACGGATGGCCGACACCACGACTCCTTCTTCGACTTCCTCGCGCGAGCCGCTCGAGCGCACGTTGCAGCGCGGCGTCGTCGCGCGCGGCAGCGCGGCAGAGAAGGCCCTTCGCGAACTATGGGAGACGCCGCCGGGCTGGCGCGGCTGGCTGTCGACTGTCGATCACAAGCGCATCGGCATCCGCTATCTCGTCACGGCTTTCATATTCCTGATCGCGGGCGGCGTCGAAGCGCTCATCATGCGCGTGCAACTCGCGCAGCCTGACGGCACGGTACTCACGCCGGAGCAATACAACCAGCTCTTCACGATGCACGGTGTGACGATGATTTTCCTGTACGCGCTGCCCGTACTGTCCGGCTTCTCGAACTACCTGTGGCCGCTGATCCTCGGCGCGCGCGACATGGCATTTCCGCGCCTCAACGCGTTTTCGTACTGGATCTTTCTGTTCGCCGCGATCTTTCTGTATGCGAGCTTTCCGCTCGGCGAAGCGCCCAACGCCGGCTGGTTCAACTATGTGCCGCTGTCCGGGTTGGAATACGACACGGGGCCGAACATCGACGTATACGCGCTCGGCATGGTGCTGCTCGGCATTTCGACGACCGTCGGCGCGGTGAACTTCGTCGTGACGCTGTTGCGCATGCGCGCGTCGGGCATGTCGCTCGATCGTATCCCGGTGCTCGTGTGGGGCACGATGACGGCGTCGTGCGGCAATCTGCTGGCGGTGCCGTCGGTGAGCCTCGCGTTCTTGCTGCTGTGGATGGACCGGCGCATCGGCACGCACTTCTTCGACGTGGCGAACGGCGGACGCGCGCTGTTGTGGCAACACCTGTTCTGGATCTTCGCGCATCCGTGGGTGTATGTCGTCGTGCTGCCCGCGATGGGCATCGTCTCCGATGCGTTGCCCGTCTTTTGCCGCCGGCCGCTGGTGGGCTATGGGCCCGTCGCGTTGTCGACGGTCGCGACGATGCTGATCGGCTTCGTCGTCTGGATTCACCATATGTTCGCGACGGGCCTGCCCGCGCTCGCGCTGTCGCTGTTCGGCGCGGCGAGCATGGCGATTGCCGTGCCGAGCGCGATCGCGACCTTCGCGTGGATCGCGACGATCTGGACGGGACGGCCCGTGTTTCGCGTGCCGTTCTATTACTTCGCGGGCTTCGTGCTGCTGTTCGTGATCGGCGGCGTGTCGGGCGTGATGACGGCGGCCGTGCCGTTCGACTGGCAACTGACGGATACGTACTTCGTCGTCGCGCATCTGCATTACGTGCTGCTCGGCATCAACGTATTTCCGGTGATCGGTGGCGTGTACTTCTGGTTTCCGAAGTTCACGGGACGCATGATGAGCGAGCGTATCGGCAAATTTGCCTTCTGGGTGATGTTCATCGGCTTCAACGTGGCGTTCTTTCCGATGCATCTCGCGGGACTGCTCGGCATGCCGCGCCGCATCTACACGTACGCGCCGGATATGGGCTGGAGTACGGTGAACCTGATTACGTCGGTGGGCTCGTTCGTGCTCGCGCTCGGCATTCTGCTCTTCCTGTGCGATCTGCTCTACAGCTTGCGGCACGGCGCTGTTGCAGGCGACAACCCGTGGGACGCGGGCACGCTCGAATGGTCGACGACTTCTCCGCCGCCGCCGTACAACTTCGCCGTCGCGCCGACGGTCGCGAGCCGGCATCCGCTGTGGGAAGGGCGCATCGAAGAGGAGGAGCAGAACGGTGCGCGCTCGTCGCTCGAAGAGGGCTTCATTCTCGATCGCGGCCGCGAAGCGCTCGGCACGACGGCGCTCGAAGCGCGACCGGATGTGATCCTGAAGATGCCGGAAGACTCGTACACGCCTTTCGTGTTGAGCGTGTTCGCGACATTGCTTTTCGCGGGGCTTGCGCTGCTCGCGTGGTGGCTCGTGGCGGCGATGCTGGTGGGCTGCGCGGCGTCGATCGTCGTGTGGCTGTGGCCCGAGCGCAGCCTGATCCAGCGCGAGCCGCAGCGAGTGCGCGACGCGGGGAACTGATATGAGCGACGCGTTGCGCAACGGCACGGTGCACGACAACAACTCACGCGGCGACGCGTACCGACGCGAGGTGAGGCTACCGGTCGGCAGCGCGGGCGAGCGCTCCGGCGGCTGGTTCGGGTGTCTCGCGCTGATCGTCACGGAAGGCTCGTTGTTCGGCTATCTGATCTTTTCGTATCTGTACCTCGCGTCGCAGAGCGGCCGCATGTGGCCGCCCGAAGGCTTGCCGAAGCTCGGACTCGGCGGCGTGAACACGGCGATCCTGCTGACGAGCAGCGTCTTCGTGTGGCTATGCGAGCGCTGCGTGAAGCGTCGGCGCATCCATTGGGCTGTCGCGTCGATGAGCGCGGCGCTTGTGCTTGGCGTGACGTTCGTCGGCATTCAGATCAAGGAATGGCAGAACCATCCTTATGGGATGACCGCGCATCTGTACGGATCGCTGTACTTCACGATCACGGGCTTTCATATGGCGCACGTCGTCGTCGGGCTGGTGGTGCTGGCGTTGCTGCTGCTATGGACGGCGCGCGGCTACTTCGACGAAAAGCGCTGCCTCGCGCTGACGATAGGCGGTCTGTACTGGCACTTCGTCGATCTCGTATGGCTCTTTATCTTCACGACGATCTATCTGTCGCCGTATGTGCTGAGGGGGCGCGCATGAGCGATGACCGCATGCAAACGCGGCAGCGGCGCGAGGAGCCGGCGACGCGCATCGATATTCCGCGCTTTCACTCGGGGCGCCTGCTGACGGCCGCACTGGCGACGCCGCTCGCATGGTTCGCGCAGATGTTCGTCGGCGAAGTGCTGACGTCGCAGGCGTGCGCGTTATCCGATCCGCTGCGTCCCACGTCGCCGCCGACATGGGTGACGACGGCGCTGGCCGCACTGAGCGTCGCGTGCCTGATCGTGGGCGTCGCGGGCGCGATCATCGCGTGGCGCGCCGTCGTGTTCACGCGCGACAGGCGCGGGCATGGGCTCGACGGACGCGCGCGCCGGGTCGCGGAACTCGAATGGTTTCTTGCGCGGGTGAGCGCGCTGTCGAGCGCGATGTTCATGTTCGCGCTTGTCACGACGGCTGTTGCCGTGGTGGTCGTGTCCCCGTGCGGGCAGTGGTGACGAACATGAGCAAACGTGTCGTTCCTGGCATCGGTATCGGCATCGCGGCGCTCGCGGCGATTGCGTTCGTGGCGTTCATCGCGTCAGGCATGATGCCGGAGCATGCCGACGCGCAGATGTCGACGATGCCGATCGACACCAACGATCCCAAACTGATCGCGAAGGGCGAATACGTCGCGAAAGCCGCCGATTGCGCGGGCTGCCATACGGCGCCGCCGGGCGGACCGTCGGGCAAGGAACCGTTGCACCCGTCGGCGCCTTTCGCAGGCGGCCTGGGGATGGGCTCGCCGTTCGGCACGATCTGGTCGTCGAATATCACGCCCGATCCCGTCGCGGGAATCGGGCGCTACAGCTATGACGATTTCGCGCGCGCCGTGCGCGACGGTGTTGCGCCGGGCAACCGGCGGCTCTATCCGGCGATGCCGTATCCGTCGTTTGCGAAGATCAATGACGACGACATGCACGCGCTTTACGCGTATTTCATGCACGGCGTCGCGCCCGTATCGAAGGCCGCGCCGCGCACGCGCTTGCCGTTTCCGTTCAATCTGCGCTGGGCGCTGATGTTCTGGAGCTTTGCATTCGCACCCGATGACGTGTTCGTGCCGCAATCGTCGCGCAGCCCGGAATGGAATCGCGGCGCGTATCTCGTGCAATCGCTCGGGCATTGCGGCGCATGTCACACGCCGCGCGGGCCGGCTTACGAAGAGCGCGGCTATAGCGAGCACTCGCGGCTCTATCTGACGGGCGGCACGAACGATCACTGGTTCGCGCCGAATCTGACGGGCGACATGGGATCGGGGCTCGGACGCTTTTCCGAAGAGGACATCGCCGCATTCCTGAGACGCGGACATGGCGGCGGTCTCGTCACGTTCGGCAGCATGATCCAGGTCGTCGAGGACAGCACGCAGTATCTGACCGACGACGATCTGCACGCGATCGCGCGTTATCTGAAGAGCCTGCCCGCGCAAGCGCCGTCCGGCCATTTCGACGACCAGTCGCGCGCTGCGCTGCGGACCGTGCGCGCGCTGAAAACGGGCGATGTCGAATTGCCCGGCGCGGGCATCTATCAGGGCTTTTGCGCGCGCTGTCACAAGGCGGATGGGATGGGCGAGCCGCTCAAGTATCCGCGGCTGGCGGGCAACCCGGCAGTATTGAGCGAGCACGCCGATTCGGTTGTGCGCCTGCTGGTGGAAGGTGGCGAGGCGCCGCATACGCAATCGGGACCGGACCCGAAGAAAATGCCGTCGTTCGCAGGCAAGTTGACCGATACCGAAATGGCGCGTGTGCTGACGTTCATACGCAATACATGGGGCAACGATGCGGCCCCCGTCACGACACGCGAGGTAGCGCGCATCCATCAGGAATTAGGCAAGTGACGCTGAAGCGCAAGAGCCGGATCGTTGCATCCGCGATGCTTGACATCGAAACTGCGCGCGTTGTACGAAAGAGTCGATCTTCGGACATGGCGACGGTCTTAATAAAGTAATCCGTAGCGACTAGTCTTTGGGAACGAGACGTGCGAGTGGGCGAGTGCCATGCCGCGCGTCGATGCGGTCTGCTGGAGGCGACCATGCTTGACACCGCTGTTTTTCGCAACGGTTTTCGGTCCGGCTCCGCGCAGACGGCACGGCGTGCGTCGCGTGTGGTGCGCGCCCATTCGGGCGTCGTACCCTATGCGCTCGTGTACGTCGATACGGACAGTACGGGTAGTCCCAATAGCACGAGCGTCGATCCGTTCGCGTATCTCGAACAGGCCATCACGCTCAACCGGAGCCTGCTTGCTGTCGGCTTGCCACGATTGACCGTGGCGACCAACGTGGCGGACAAGGTCGAGCGCTATCTTGCGAATGTCGCCGGGGACTGGCGTCCCGATGTGTTGCAGTTAAAGCCGTCGACACTCGAATTGCCGAAGGTCACGCGGTTCTATGGCACGCATTTCAAACTCGATTTGCTGGAGCAGGCAGCCGCTACATTGCACGAAGGCCAGTTGCTGATGCTGGTCGATACCGACGTGTTCGCGCTTCGGGGCGTGAACGCGGAACTGCTGCTGCGCTGCCGGGCGACGGGCGTGGGCGCGTATGACATCACCGATCAGGAGTTCTCCGCTTATGGCGAGAGCCGTGTCATCGCCGATCTGGAGACGGTCGCAGGCAAGCGGCTTGTCAACCCGCGATGGTTTGGCGGCGAGGCGCTGCTGGCATCGGCGGCGTTCATCGACAAGCTCGTGCCTCGCGCGCGCCTGTGCTTCGAGCGATACAGGTCCTCGATCGGGCAGTTGAACCATCACGGCGATGAAGCGTTCATCTCCGCGGCGCTGAACCTGTTCGTCGAAGAAGGGCAGCAGATCATCGATCTCGGCGCGCACCGGCTCGTGGGTCGCCATTGGTCCGGCAACACGCATCGCGATCTGCGCTGGTACAAGGGATGTGCGTTTGTGCATCTGCCGGGCAGCAAGCGGCTGCTCGAACGTCAGGCCCGCCGCGCGACGTTCAGCGCGAAGCGTATCTGGCGCAGGATCGTGCTCGCGCACGCGCTCAACCGGATGCTGTGGCCGCTCAGGCAGTGGCGTCGCGCACGCGCGCGTTTGCGCGTGATGCCCGTCAGTCACGCTGCGAGGGTCGATGTGCTGATTCTCGATCCCGATGCGGGCCGGTTGTCGGCGCTGGCTTCACGGCTGACCTCGCGTGGCGTCGTCGTCATGCCGGCCCTCACGATGGAAGAAGCACGCGATGCCGCGCGGCGGCTCGATCCGCGCGTGATCGTTACGTCGAGTCCCTTTGCTGGTGCCGATGATGGCGAGGTATCGGACACCGCGTTGCACAGTGCGGCCGGCGTGGGCCGTCCCGTGATGATCGCGTTTTCGGCCGACGATGCGCGCCTCGACTGGACGCAGTGGGACGGCTGGTTTCCGCGCTCCGCCGATCCGGGCGAAGTGGTCGAAGCGGTCATGGAAGCGCTGGCCCGACGGTAGCGCGGAGGTGCGCATCGTCCCCATACGTTCGACCATTTCGGAAACGTATGAAGAAGTTCGTCTTGTCAATCGATGCATGCCAACGCATGTCGCGACGAATCGGGCGGAGGAATCATGTTTGTGGCGGAGAACGGGCGTCAACGCGCCGACGGATACAGAGGCAGTGTTTCAAGCTTGCAACGAATCGCGTTCGTGCTGACGGATGCTTGCGACCTGTTAGGCGTGGCCGTCGTCGCCGAAGCGCTCGATTGCGCGAGCGAACTGGCGAGCGCTCAGCATGCATGCAGATACGGGATGCAGTTTCTGTCCGCGAATGGCGGCTCCGTGACGTGCCATCGCTCGCTCGTCGTGTCGACGGGCAAATTGGGCGATACGGTCGGGACGCGATTCGCGTGCGTGTTCGTCGCAGCAGGACCGAACGCCGATGATGTGTGCAACGGGCTCGCGCACGCGGCGTGGCTGCAACGGGTCAGGGCGGCCGGCACGCCCGTGCGGTTCCTTGCCGCCGATACCGTGAACGACGATACGTGCGGATCGGAACACATATCGGCGCGCGTATCGGAGCACGATCGCGTCATGCAAGGCTCGCGGGCCAAGCCACGATTATCCGGCGCGATGAAAGCGGCTTTCGAAATCATCCGCGACGATATCGGCGAGCCGATTGCGCGCGAGGCCTTGCATCGCACGGTCAGCGTACACGTCGACACGATTCTGACGTCGATCGATGCGAGCATCAGCACGGCCGACAAGGTGCGCGCCGCGGGACGGTGGCTCAAGCGCAACTGCCATCGGCCCGTGAGTGTCGCCGATGCCGCGCATGCGTGCGCGATGAGCCAGCGCACGTTGCTGCGCTACTTTCAGGCGTGTCTGGGGACTTCGCCATCGGAATACCTGCAACGCGCGAGGCTCGATCTGGCGTGCGTGCTGCTGGCCGAAACCTCGCTGCCCGCCGACAAGATCGCGCGACGCGTCGGCTTGACCGACGGCGGCAGGCTCGGCAAGCTGTTTCGCCGTTGTATCGGGAAGTCGCCGACCGAATATCGCGCGTGGCAGCGTGCCAGGACGAATGGTCTTCAGACGATCCATGCGAGCGAGCGGCCCTTGGAGATTGACGCCGACATGGACGCAACGCAGTGCGCCGCCGCGTGATCTTCCTTCGTTCCCCGGCATACGTAGCGTTGCGCGGCCGATAATCGTCAGCAGAAAGCATGCGCGGTTCGGTTCATCGAGCTTGCAATCCTTGCGCCGTAACATATGCTGCCGTTGAGGTTCGTTCGCCGGGGGCGCGGATCGCGCCCCCGGCGAACGGACTCGACAGCGTCATGCGTTCGACGCGGCGAATCGGGAGGAGGCATCGTGACCACCAATCCGGCATCAGGCGTAACCCCGAGCGCTGGATCGGCGCGCACAGGCCTCGACGTCGATGCGCTGCGGCGCGGCGTGCTCGACAACCTGGTCTGCCTGCAGGCGCGTCCTCCCAGCATCGCTACGCCGTACGACTGGCTCATGGCGCTGTCGTACAGCGTGCGCGACCGCATGCTGGCGCGCTGGGCCGCGACGATCCAGCACTACGTCATACGCGAGCTGCGCGTCGCGTGCTATCTCTCCGCTGAATTCCTGATCGGCCCGCAACTCGGCAACAATCTCCTGAACCTCGGCATCGAAGACAACGCGCGCGCTGTCATGCAGTCGCTCGGCCAGGACCTCGATGCGCTGCTCGCGCTGGAGGAAGAGCCGGGGCTCGGCAATGGAGGACTCGGCAGACTTGCCGCCTGTTATCTCGACTCGCTGGCGACGCTCGAAATACCCGCTGTCGGCTACGGCATCCGCTACGAGTTCGGCATCTTCGATCAGGAGATACGCGACGGCTGCCAGGTCGAAGTCACCGACAAGTGGCTGCAAAAAGGCAACCCGTGGGAGATCGTGCGCCCGAGCGTGTGTTACTACGCCGCTTTCGGCGGACACACGGAACAGTGGACCGACGAGCAAGGCCGCTTTCGCGTGCGCTGGATGCCCGCGCGGATGATCAAGGGCGTGGCCTGCGATACGCCGATGCTGGGTTATCGCGCAAATATGTGCAACACGCTGCGCCTGTGGAAAAGCGAGGCCATCGAGTCATTCGATCTGGAGGACTTCAACGCAGGCGATTACTACCAGGCCGTGCAAGAAAAGGTGATTTCGGAGACGCTGTCGAAGGTGCTCTATCCGAACGACGAGCCAGAAGCCGGCAAGCGGCTGCGTCTCGCGCAGCAGTACTTCTTCGTCTCCTGTTCGTTGCAGGACATGCTGCGCATTCTCGATCTGAAGGGCGCGCCCGTCTCGCGTTTCGCCGAGATGTTCGCGGTGCAGTTGAACGATACGCATCCGTCCATCGCCGTCGCCGAGCTGATGCGCCTGCTCGTCGACATACGGCTTGTTCCCTGGGACGAAGCGTGGGACATCACGTGTCGCACGCTCGCCTATACCAACCACACGCTGTTGCCCGAAGCGCTCGAAACGTGGGGCTTGCCGCTCTTCGGCGGGTTGCTGCCGCGTCCGCTCGAAATCATCTACGAGATCAACCGCCGGTTCCTCGACGGACTGCGGCGAAAGTATCCGGGCGACGAAGCGCGCGTCGCGCGCATGTCGCTGATCGACGAGCGCGGCGAGAAGAGGATACGCATGGCGTACCTGTCGACGATCGGCAGTCATGCCATCAACGGCGTCGCGGCGCTGCATTCGACGCTGCTCAGGCAGACCGTGCTGCACGACTTCGCGGAGCTGTGGCCCGAGCGTTTTGACAACGTAACCAATGGCGTCACGCCGCGCCGCTTCCTGCTGCTGAGCAACCCGGGTCTTGCGCGGCTACTCGACGCAACCGTCGGCGATGGCTGGGTCACGGATCTCACGCGGCTTCGCAAGCTCGAAGCGTATGCCGACGATACCGCGTTCCAGGAAAAATGGCGGGCCGTCAAGCATGCGAACAAGCAGATTCTCGCGGGGCAGATTCGCCACGTGACGAACATCGACGTGGACCCCGATGCGCTGTTCGACATTCAGGTGAAGCGAATCCACGAATACAAGCGGCAGCATCTGAACGCGCTCTACATCGTCACGCTTTACCAGCGCCTGCGCCGCAACGTGGAGCAGCGTGCGGTGCCGCGCTGCTTCGTGTTTGGCGGAAAGGCTGCGCCGGGTTACGCGATGGCGAAGCTGATGATCCGGCTGATTACGGGCATCGCTGACGTCGTGAACAACGATCCCGCGATGCACGGCAGGCTGAAGGTCGTATTCTTTCCGGATTTCAACGTGAAGAATGCGCAGTTCATCTATCCCGCCGCCGACCTGTCCGAGCAGATTTCGACTGCGGGCAAGGAAGCGTCCGGCACCGGCAACATGAAGTTCATGATGAACGGCGCGATCACGATAGGCACACTGGACGGCGCGAATGTCGAGATCCGCGAAGAAGCCGGTGACGAGAACTTCTTCTTATTCGGCCTGACGGTCGCGCAGGTGGAGCGCGTCAGGCGCGAAGGCTATCGTCCTTCCGTGCACGTCGAAAGCAATGCAGACTTGCGCGAAGTGCTGGAGCTGATCGCAGGCGGACGTTTCTCGCGCGGCGACCAGCAGGTGTTTCGCCCGCTCGTCGATAATCTGCTGCACGCGGATCCGTTCCTCGTGCTCGCCGATTACGCCGATTACGTCGCGTGCCAGGAGCGCGTGAACGCTGCGTGGATGGACCCGGCACGCTGGACTCGCATGTCGATACTCAACACGGCGCGCTCGGGGAAGTTCTCGTCGGATCGCGCGATCGCCGAGTATTGCGAGCGGATCTGGAAGATTGATCCTGTGAAAATTTCGCTGGATTGACGGTTGAACGCGAGTCATCGCGGCTGCGAAGTTGCAATTGCAACGCCCACCACCGCAACACCCATTGCCCACCACGCGGATGTCGGCAGCGTTTCGCCGAGGAACGCGTAGCTCATCAGCGCCGCCGCGGGCGGCACGAAAAAGAACAGTGCGGCAACCTTCGACACCTTGCCCGCGCGTGTCATCGCGAGCAGCAGACTGATGGCGATCAGCGAATTGCAGATCACGAGATACGCCATGACAGCCGTGAAGGTTCCCGTCCATTGCACGTGGCCATGCTCGAACAGCAAGGCCATCGGCGCGCAACACACGAGGCCGACCGCGTACTGGACGAGATTCGCCATCAACGGATCGTTCGATGCGGCCGTGCGCTTTTCGTAAAGCATCGCGCCCGTGATGCCGAGCAGCGCGCCGATTGCGAGCAGCACGGGCCCGAGCGAATCCACCTGGATGCGGCTGCGCGCAACGATGACGCCTGCCGCGCCAGCGAGGCCGAGTATCAACCCCGTCCAGCGACGCGCGCCGACGCGTTCACCGACCAGCTTCGGCGCGAGCACGCCGACGAGTATCGGTTGCAGCGAGACGATTAGCGCGAGCACCGATGTCTCGATGCCCGCCGTCATCGACAGATAGCTCAGTCCGAAGTACAGCACCTGCACGAGAAAGCCGACGACGATCAGATGCTTCCACGCATGCAGCCCGCGCGGCCATGCGGGCCGGCGGACCGCGCATATGACGACGAGCACGCTCACGCTCAACGCAAAGCGGATCGCAAGAAACGTGAGGGGCGACGCGTAGCGCAGGCCGATCTTCGCAATCGGAAAACCGGCCGACCACAACAGCAGAAAAATCGCGGGGCCCGCGACCGTCAACCAGCGTTGCCCATCGGCTGATACTGCGTTCGACGCCTGTTCCATTTCCGTCCTTGTTGTTTGTGAAGCCACGGTGGGTGATTGCAACGCACAATCGCCGCGTTGACAAGCGTTGCATTTTCCGCTTGTCGCGATCAACCGGATGATCGACGATATGTCGTGCGGCGCAGTGCTGAGCGACAACGAAGGCGGTGCGCACATTGCCGTCCGATACTGCACGCACAGAAACGTGCCGCGCAGATTCACGTTCATTACGCGGTCCCATTCGTCGACGGTCATATCGAGCACGCGCGTCTTGTTCGTGTTTCCGCCGCATGTGACGCATTACGCGATGATCGCGATCCTCGCGATGGGCATGGGGCTGTTCGCGCCGCCATTCGGCGTCGGGTACGACACCGCTTGCGCGATCAACCGCGTCACGATGCGCCCAGACATCGCGCTTCGGCTTGCGTCTCGGCAAGGCCGTCGCGCTTCGCATCGACGCATACGGTCGGCACGCCGTGCGACGCCAACCCTGGCGCGACTGCGCGTCCCAGGCCGCCCGCTGCGCCCGTCACCATCACCGTTGCAGAGCGAAACCCGGCAACGCGCTCGCGCGAAGTCATCAGTCCGCCCGAGCCGGATAGCGTGCCGATGCGCGTATGTCCACGCGTTTGCGTCGTAAGGTCCCCCAGGCGACGCCTGCCGACGAATCAGGCGCGCTTCGGTCAGAAGCAGAAGCCGCCTCGTCAAAGCATCCCTTCGCAGGCACCTTTTAGGTGAGTAGCGCAATGGCGCCCGTGCGTTCATCGGCAACGAGGCGCCCGTTCGTGTACTTCCCGTGACACAGGGACGTACAGAACCTCCCTTCCGTGATCGACCCGATACGGCAGTGTCGGACAGTCGCGCCGCCTGCTTGAAACGCCGGCTTTTTTGTGTTCGGGCGGGTGTTGTCCGATGAAAAGTGCCACCATCCCATCAGAGTCGGCTTCGATTCTGACAGCACGCGCTACACCCACTATCCAGGTGGATGCCAGTCCCCGTCGTACTGCGAAGTGAATTTGAAGGACCGCCTCTTGGCTGCCGCTGTCGTTCCGGACCCATTCCGGACAGATGGAACGCCAGCGGATGTCTGTTCTACGACCAATAAAAGGGATGAAAAATGGAAATTCTCGAGCTCAACCACGAAGTCATTCGTACGGCACGCGACAGCGAAGCAAACCAGAAAGTTGCGAACATCGGCCTTCAGGAGCCGGAGCGTCTGCCGTTTACTGTACGTATAGCCGTCGCCCGCGAGGACGTCGCGAAAGCCGTGGCCGTCAGGCGCAGCGCCTATGGGCGTCATCTGCCCGAATTCGCGCGAACGATGACCATCGAGGACACCGACGTCGCGCCGGGTACGACGATCCTGCTCGCCGAATCGAGGCTCGATCGCGCACCAATTGGCACGATGCGGATTCAGACCAACGAATTCGCGGAGCTGCCCGTCGAGCATTCGGTCGAGCTGCCGTCCTGGTGCGCGTCGGGCCGGCTGGCGGAAGCGACGCGCCTGGCGGTGGCGGGTCCGTCGAGCGGCCGGATGGTCAAGATGATGCTGTTCAAGGCGCTGTTCCTGCTGTGCGAGCAGCGGGGCATCGACTGGCTGCTCATTACGGCGCGCTCGCCGATCGACCGTGAGTACGAGGCGATGCTATTCCGCGACATTTTTGCCGATCACCGGTATGTTCCAATGACGCATGTCGGCGGGCTACCGCACCGGGTGATGGCGGGCGAGGTATCGGCGGCGCGCCGGCGCTGGTCGGACGCGAAACATCCGCTGTACAGGTTCGTGTTCGAAACGCCTCATCCGGACCTGAACCTGACGCAGCCCGCGCGAGGGGCGGTCCGCCTGGAGGCGGCGGCGTAAAAATTGCCGGGCAGCCACCGGCGCCGCGCTATTGCAGGGATAATGCGGTTGCAGGTGGCTGATCGAATGACGGAAAGAGCACGGCTGTGCGCGAGTGGATTGCGCGGCCGTCACAAAACAGACTTTGCTGGATTTGGGGGTGCCGCAGACATGATGCGGTCGCGATGGTTGTCACGAATGCTACGTAACGCTGGCGCGTCGATCGACGCGTGGCTGGACGCGTTCTCCATTTACGGCGTGCCGGCCGCAGTTGCGATCGGCACGGTCGTCGTGCTGGTGTGCCTGCCGCATGCTTTTCAGCCAAAAGCCGCGCAGCCGTTGCAGTTCAAGGTGTTCGACGACAAGGCCGCGTCGATGGGGCCCGTGGAGGCACGCGCAGCACTCGCCGGCGCGCGCGAGACGACCCGCTACGGCACGAAGCTTTCGGAAACCCCGATATGGATCGAATTCCGTGCGCCCGCATCCGGTTCGGCGCAGCGCATTCTCGACTTCCCGTCGCGCCACGCCACGTCGATGCAATGCTGGCTCGATTCGACTCTCGCACCGCTCGGCCAGGCGGACCGCGAACACCAGGCAGCGCCGATGCGCGCAGCCAAGGCCGGCTTTGCCATTCCGCTCGACGCAAACGATAGCGCAAACGTGATCCTGTGCCGCGCGACGTATTCCGGGCCGGCCCAGGTATCGGTGCTGTCGTGGGGCGTCGACGAATTTCACGCCTCCGAACTCGACTTCCAGGAAGGCGCCGCGCTGATCGCCGGTGGCCTGCTGACGCTCGCATGCTTCGTGTTCGTCACCGCGCTGATCAACCGCGAATGGACCTACGTGCTGTTCTCGATGTGGCTCGTCGGCAATCTGCGCATGTGCGCGAACGCGATGGGCTGGGACACGCAGTGGGTCGACCGGACGATTCCTTCGACGTCGATCGCCTTCTTGCGCGAACTGAGTTTCGCCGCGTACTACATCGTGACGGGCGCGCTGTTCAGCCGGCTGTTCCGCCGGGAACTGCGCCGCACCGGCTTCATCCGGCTCTATCGGACGGCGCAATGGACGGGCGTGCTGCTGCTCGTCGCCGCGCTGGTGCTGCCGTATTCGCGCTTCATTCTGGCGCTGTGGTCGCTCGGCGGCTTCGGCATCTGCGTGCTGATCCTTCATCTCGCGCAGTTCGTCAGGAAAGCGCGCTCCCGGACGGTGATGTGGTACGTCGGCTCGCTCGCGGTCGTGCTCGGCTCGACGTTCTCGGAGCTGATCGGCGCGGTGTTCGGCTTGCCCGCGCTCGCAGCCGGGGTAAGCCCCGTCCTGGCCGCGCTCACGTCGAGCATGATGGCCGCGTTCGCGATCGCCGAGCAGATGCGCGCCGAGCGGCAGCACCGTCAGCAGGCCGAAATCGATTTGCGCAACACTTATGACGTGGCGCCTGTCGGACTGTTCACGCTCGATGCGATGGGCCGCTTCGTGCGCGCGAACCCGGCGCTGCTGCAGATGCTCGGCCTCGACAGGGCGTCGTACCGGATGCATCACTGGAACGATTTCTTCGAAGCGGGCGCGTGGGGCAAGCTGGAGTCGTTCCTGACGGGCGGCTCGATCGGCTCGGGAAGCTTGGGCAGCGAACCCGGTATCAACGGCATGACGCTGCTCGGCAACTCCGACCGACGCTTTCAGATTTCGGCGATCCGCTCGGGCCAGTTCATCGAGGGATCGCTACAGGACGTGACGGAGCGCTCGAAGGCTGTCGAGCGTCTGCGTTTTCTCGCCGAGCACGATTCGCTGACGGGCCTGCTGAACCGGCGCGGTGTGGAGAGCGCGATTGCCGCCCAGTCCGAGACGCTTTCCCGCTGGGTGCTGGTCTATATCGATCTGGACCGCTTCAAGCTCATCAACGATCTGTTCGGCCATCAGGCCGGCGACGAGGTGTTGAGGCTGGTCGCGAAACGCATCGTCGGCATGCTCGACGAGCGCTGCTCGCTTGGGCGTATCGGCGGAGACGAGTTCGTCTGCATCATGAAGGACGTTTCGGTTGACGAAGCGCTCGATCATTGGACGAACGTCGTCAACGCGATCAACGATGTGCCGTATCAGGTCGGCAACCGGGCGTTCATGGTCAAGGCATCGATTGGCCTCACCGAATGCGAGCACGGCATGCGCGTGCAGGATGCGCTCGCGCACACGGACCGCGCGTGCCGCGAGGCGAAGCACAAATCGGGCAACAGCATCGTCGCGTACCGGCGCGGCGCCGAGGCGTTCGAACATCGAGCGGCCGAATTGCGGCTCGTCGAGTCGTTCCGCGGCACCACTCTGCCGCCGGGGCTGTTTCTGCTGATGCAGCCCATCATGTCGCTGTCGGCGCCTTACGATTCGCTGAACTTCGAAGTGCTGCTGCGCATGCGCTCGCCGGAAGGGCAACTCATCACGCCGGACCGCATCCTGAGCGCAGCTGAAGAATCCGGCGCGATCGCCGCCATCGATATGTGGGTCGTCAAGACCACGCTCGAATGGATCTCCGGGAATCAGGCGCATCTTGCGAACACGCAGTTCATCTGCGTGAACCTGAACGGCGCTTCGCTCAACGACGAACGCTTCACACGCGAGATTTTCGATCTGCTGGTGGAACATCGCGCTGTCTTGCAGTACCTGTGCCTCGAAATCACCGAAAGCGTCGCGCTGCACGATCTGGAGAACACGCAGCGCTTCATCGCGCGCATTCATGACCTCGGCGCGAAGATCGCGCTCGACGATTTCGGCGCGGGCTATACGTCGTTCCGTTATCTCAAGCGTTTGTCCGCCGATGCGTTGAAGATCGACGGCGAATTCGTGCGTTCGATGCGCGAGCATCCAAAGGACGTGGCAATCGTCGAGGCGCTGGTCTCGCTCGCGGGCGCGCTGGGCATGCGCAGCGTCGCCGAGTGGGTCGAGGACGCCGATACGCTCACGATGCTCAGGGAACTCGGCGTCGACTACGTGCAGGGCTACGCGATCGCGCGGCCGCTGGAGCCCGAGCTGATTCTCGCGGCGAAGTCGTCTGCGGACTTCGTGACGGATTCTGCCGTTGCGAGCGCGATCAGCGCGAAGGCGCGTTCGAACGATCCTTTCGAGATCTACTAGGCTCGTGTACTGATCTGGCGCGCGGTCTTCGCATCGGGGACTCGCGCGCGGACGCGCTTCATTCTTCCCTCTCTTGATCCGATCGCGCGTCGCTCATCGAAAGCATCGGTGCTAACGCACCAACGAAGCTTCACGTCCGCTCGCCGCGGATTCACCCTTCGCTCCGCTCAATTCATTCGGCGCTGCCATTTCTCCCTGCAAACGTCGCGCCTGTTTTCCTTCTTCTCTGACATTTTCCTGAAAAGCGGATATCGGCGTCGCTTGCCAGGGAATGTACTTATTAGAGTACCTTTGTATACCGAAGTACTCTGAACTGAAGCGAAACGACAATGCCACGGAAGTGCCGCGCAGGCAGCATCGCGCCAGAACACGTCTGATAACGGTTGATCAACGGGAGCTTCAGAATGGCTGACTATGATGTGATCGTCGTAGGCGCGGGTAACGCCGCGCTCGCAGCAGCAGTATCCGCGCGCGAGAACGGCGCTGAACGCGTCGTCGTGCTGGAGAAGGCGCCTCGCGCGATGCGCGGCGGCAATACGCACTGGAGCGGCGGCGTACTGCGATTTGCTTTCGACGATCCACGCGAAATCGGGCCGTTGCTGCCGGGCGTGGAGAAAGAGTTCGAAGACTTCTATGCGGGCATCCGGCCCTATACTCGCGCCGATTTCCACGGCGATCTGATGCGTGTCACGAGCGGACAGACCGATCCGGTTCTGTCGCGTGTGCTGGTCGACAACTCGAAGGACACGGTGTTCTGGATGCATGAAACCGGCCAGATCAAGATGGAGCCCGCCGTGAGCCTGACGGGCGTGCGCAAGGGCAATCAGATCATCTGGGCACGCGGGCTCGTCGTGCGCGCCGAACACGAGGGAGTGGGCCTGTCGCGCGGCTGGTTCGCGGCCGTCGAGCGGCTCGGCATTCAAGTGCGTTACGGCGCGGCCGTCATGGCGCTGCTACAGGATGAAAGCGGTCGCGTCAGCGGCGTTCGCGTGCGCGACGACGAAGGCATCCACGAACTGCGAAGCCGTTCTGTGATTCTCGGTTGCGGCGGCTTCGAAGCGAACGTGCAGATGCGCACGCAACATATCGGCCCGCTCGTCGGCGGCGCGAAGGTGCGCGGCACGCCGCACAATCAGGGCGATGGGCTGCGCATGGCGATGGCCATCGGCGCGATGCCGTGGGGGCAATGGAGCGGCTGTCACGCGACGCCCATCAGCGCCGACTGGGGCAACTTCGCGCCGCGCGAAATGACGGATCGCAGCAATCGGTTGAGTTACCCGTATGGCGTGATGATCAACCGCAAGGGCAATCGCTTCGTCGATGAAGGCGAAGACGGTGCAATGTTCACCTACGCCAAATACGGGCGCGCGATTCTCGCCGAACCCGGTGCGAAGGTCTACCAACTGTTCGATTCGAAAACGGTGCACCTGCTCGAACCGCGTTACTCGACAAGCGATCCTTTGCAAGCCGATACGCTAGAGGCTTTGATCGGGCAACTCGATATCGACGACAAGCCGCGTGCGCTCAAGACGCTGCAGGAGTACAACGCCGCTGCGCACGATAGCGAAGACGGCTTCGATCCGACGGGCAAAGACGGTCTGTCGACACACGGCCTCACGCCCGAAAAATCCAATTGGGCGCTGAAACTGGACAAGCCGCCGTTCTACGCGTATTCGGCGACGGGCGGCATCACGTTCACGTTCGGCGGCGTGAAGGTCGATGAAGAGGCGCGCGTGATCGGCACGGACTGGCGTCCGATTCCGGGCCTTACGGCATGTGGCGAAATGGTCGGCGGCCTGTTCTACGACAACTACCCGGCGGGCACGGGACTGGTTTCGGGCGCAACGTTCGGGCGCATCGCGGGCCGGACGTCAGCGCGCGCGTGAAGAGGAGCGAATATGAGCCAGCCTCAACTGGACGACGAACGCGAATGGCCGATCACGAAGCGGCTCGCGCAGCGCATCGCCGCATTCGACGCGAAAGACGTGACGCCGCGCGCGCTGGCGGCGGCACGCACGGCGATCATCGATACGATCGGCGTGACGCTCGCGGGCTCCACCGAGCGCTGCGTGCGGATTCTGCTCGACACGCCGGGCATCGCCGATGCGCCCGGCCAGTGCACGGTGCTGGGCACGAACGCGAGAACATCGGCGCTCGACGCCGCGCTGCTCAACGGCACGGCCTCGCATGCGCTCGACTACGACGATTTCAGCCAGCCCTTGGGCGGGCATCAATCGGTGCCGCTCGTCGCGCCGCTGCTTGCGCTCGCTGAGGAACGCAAGCTGTCCGGCGATGCGTTGATGGCGGCGTATGTGATCGGTATCGAAATGGAGATACGGCTTGCGCGCGCGGTGAATTTTCACCACTACGACAAAGGCTGGCATCCCACCGCGACGCTTGGCATCTTCGGCACCGTCGCGGCCGCGAGCCATCTGCTGAAGCTCGATAGCGAACGCATTGCAACGGCGCTTGCGATTGCGGCCTCGCTTGCGGCAGGGCTGAAGGCGAACTTCGGAACGATGGTGAAGCCCTTGCATGTCGGACACATCTGCCGCAGCGGCCTCTTCGCGGTACTGATCTCGGAACGGGGCTTCACTGCAAACACAGCGGCGATCGAACACAAGCAGGGCTTTTTCAACGCGTTCAATGGCCCCGGTCATTACGACGCGCAACGCATCTTCGAGAACTGGGGCGCGCCGCTGGAGATCGAAAGCGAGACGCTCGGGCTCAAGCAATTCCCTTGTTGCGGAAGCACGCATCCCGCGATTGCGATGGCGCTCGCGCTCGTGCATGAAGAACATGTGAAGCCGGAGCAGATCGAGTCGATTCATATTCAGGCGCACCGGCGGCGGCTTCCGCATACCGACAACCCCGATCCGCGCACGCCGCTCGGCGCGAAGTTCAGCGTGCAATATGCGGTGGCGCGCGCGCTCGTCGATGGCGTCGTGCGGCTCGAGCATTTCGAAGGCGATGCGCATCTCGATCCGCGCGTTCGTCGGCTGCTCGCGATCACGCGTACCGATCCGCATCCGGACATGCCGGAAGACGCGGAACACCAGTTCGGCGCGGAGGTGACGCTGACACTGCGTGACGGACGCGTGCTGTCGCGTCGCATCGACAACCTGATCGGGCGCGGTCCCGCGAATCCGATGTCGACGGATGAGCTGTGGGAGAAGTTCTACGATTGCAGCAAGCGCGCGATCGGTTCGTCCGAAGCGCTCGCGCTTTACGAGCGGCTCGAAGCGCTCGACGAAGTGAGCGACATCAGCACGCTTGCGCGTCTCTTTGCAAAGCGCATGCTGCCCGGCGGCAACGTTGCGCAGCAGAAACCCGAAGTGTCGGCGGCACCTGAACGCAAATCGGAGGAAACAGCCTGGGTGCCTTAAGCACTCAGGCGGACAGGCGGCCGGTAGCGAGACAAGAAACTACGGATGGAGACAGACATGCTGAATGTTTTCGGATCATCTGGAAGTGGGAGCGCAGTTCGTAGTGATCGCGCGGCGTTCGCGGAAGGGGAGGCGTCCCATGAATGACGAACTGATCGCCGCGCGAGTCGACCGGTTGCCTGTCTCGCGCTTTCACAAGCGATTGCTGCTGCTAGTGAGTCTGCCGTTCTTCTTCGATATCAGCGACATCTTCACGTTTTCGTATGCGGCGCCCGCGCTCGTCAAGGAGTGGGGGCTGCCGATCTCGAGCATCGCGCTGCTCACATCGGCGGGCTTCTTCGGCATGTTCGTCGGCGCGACGCTCGGCGGCATGCTCTCCGACAAGATCGGACGAAAGCGGGCGCTCGTGGTGTACGTCATCGCGTACTCGACGTTCTCGCTCGCCAATGCGCTCGCCCCCGATATTCCGATGCTGATCGTCACGCGCGTGCTGACGGGCGTGGGCATTTCGTCGGCGACGGCCGTCGTGATGGCGTACATCGCCGAGCTGTTCCCGGCGAAGACACGCGGCACATGGCAAGGCTGGGCGATGGTCATCGCGTTGTGCGGCATCCCGATCACGAGCTGGGTCGCGCGGCTCGTCGTGCCTTCGGGACCCGACGGCTGGCGATGGATCTTCGTATGGGGCTCGCTGGGCATTCTCTTTCTGCTGTTTCTGCGCCACTTTCCGGAGTCACCGCGCTGGCTCGCGCGTCAAGGGCGCACGGAAGAGGCCGACCGCGTGCTGCGCGCGATCGAAGCCGAAGTCGAGAAGACGACGGGTCCGCTGCCGGAAGCCGTCGCCGTCAACAGGCCGGTCGAAGCGCGCGCGCATTGGACCTCGATGTTCAAAGGCCAGTACATCGGACGCACACTGACGCTGTGGGCGATCTGGATTTTCCAGACTCTCGGCTTCTACGGCTTCCAGGCGTGGGTGCCGACGCTGCTCGTCAAGCACGGCATCACGATCGTGCACAGCCTGACGTACATCACGCTGATCAATATCGGCGCGGTGCCGGGCGCGCTCATCGCCGTGTATCTCGCGGACCGCATGGAGCGCAAGTTCAGCATTGCCGCGGCGGCCGCGCTGATTGCCGTATTCGGCCTGCTGTATGGACTGAGCTTCGAGCCAGTGCTGATCGTATCGTTCGGCTTTCTCGTCGGCATGTTGATCCAGACCTTCGCCGCATTGTGCTACGCGTATACGCCCGAGCAGTATCCGACCGATATCCGCAATACGGGCGCCGGCTTCGCGTATGGCATGGGCCGGCTTGCGAACGTCGGCAACTCGTTCATCGTCGCGGCGATCTTCACGAACTTCGGCTATGTGTGGGTGTTCGTGTACATCGCAGGCGCGTGGCTCGCGACGTCTGCCGTCACGCTGATCTTCGGTGCAAGAACAACGGGACGCCGGCTCGAGACGATCAACCCCGTACACGAAGAAAGTGCCGACCCGCGGCTCGACGCGCATGTGCTTCGTCCCGGCGACCATTGAGAGAACATTCGATGACCGATACCGATCAGCCGAACCACGTCAACCCACCCGTCATCGCGCGCAGTCTTGCGGAGTTTGCATGCGCGCTTCAACCGTCTGCGCTGCCCGCTGAGTTGAGCCGCAAGGCGACGCATCACATCGTCGATGCGATCGGACTCGCGTTTGCGTCGCGGCGCTTTGCGTTCGCTGCGCCCGCGTTGCGTGGTTTTGCAGCGGCGGGATCGGCGAGCGATGCGACGGTGATCGGCAGCACATCGCAACTTTCGCCGCGCGATGCCGCGTTGTCGAATGGCTTCCTGATGCATGGCCTCGATTTCGACGACACGCATCCGCTTGCGATCGTCCATCCGACCGTCGCCTGTCTGCCGGCGGCGCTCGCGGTAGCCGAAGCGGTCGATGCCGACTGGCACGACATGCTTGCCGCTTACATCGCGGGCATGGAGGTGGCGATACGTCTTGGCGTCGCGGTGAAGGGCGGCTTCCATCAAGCGGGCTTTCACGCAACGGGAATCGTCGCGCACTTCAGTTCGGCGATCGTCGCGGGCAAGCTGATGAAGCTCGATGCCGCGCAACTCGTCGCGGCGCAGGGCATTGCGGCAAGCACGGCGGCGGGTGTTCAGGTGTTCCTCGAAGAAGGCGCGTGGACCAAGCGAATGCATCCGGGCTGGGGCGCGCTGGCAGGGATCACGGCGGCGCATCTCGCAGCGAACGGCTTTGCAGGGCCATCACGCCCGTACGAAGGCCGCTTCGGGCTGTTCGAATCGCATTTGCAGGAGCATGCACGTACGGTCGACCTGGAGTCGATCAGCAACGGACTCGGCGATGAATGGACGATGTTCGGCACCGCGATCAAGCCGTACCCTGTGTGCCATTTCATTCACGGATGCGCGGAAGCGGCATTGCGTCTGCACGATGCACAGATGCAGGTGGATGACATCGAAGAGATCGTCTGCCTGTTGCCCGCGCCGACGATACCGATTGTCGCCGAGCCGGCCCTCGCGAAGATGACGCCGAAGACGGACTATGACGCGAAGTTCAGCACGCATTTCGTCGTGGCGGCCTGCCTGTTGCGCGGACGCTTCGGTCTTGCAGAACTCGAAGACGATGCATTGCGCGACCCAGGCATCCTGAAGCTCGCGGCCAAAGTGCGATGTGCGGTCGATTCAGATGCGGATTTTCCGCGTTATTTCTCGGGCCATGTCACAGTCAACATGCGCGACGGCTCGCAACGAAGCGAACATGTGCCCATCAATCTCGGAAGCGGACCGCGCGCGCTGGGCGAGCGCGAGATCGCGCAGAAATTTCGCGGCACGGCCGGTCTGATGTTGTCGCCCGATCGCGTGGACGCCTTGCTGGAAGCGCTGCTTTCGCCGGGAAATCGCAAGGTGCGCGCGATGATGCAGTTGCTTCGCGCAGTGTAGCCGCAAAAGAGCGGTGCAAGCGGGCGCCCTCGACGACGCGCTATCAAGCGATTCTGCTATGCACCGCCTTTCGCATTCTCGTCACCAAACAGCATTTTCAGGCGCAATTCGGTCGCAGCCGCAACGTGCCCCTGAGCCGCTTTCTCCGCGCCGTCCGCGTCATGGCGCGCGATGCACGCGACGATCTCCTTGTTCTCTTTCAGTCCGCTCTTGATGCGCCCCGGCATCGAATATGTGGTCGTGCCGAGCAGGCCGAGCGCATCGATGAGTACATTCGACGTCTTGTACAAGTACTCGTTATGCGCAGCGGCGACGATGATTTCGTGCAGCCGTCGATTGAGCGCGGCGACCTCGTCGGGCGTTTTCGCGCGCTCGAGTTGCGCAAGAACCTGCTGCATCGAAAGGATCTCGATGGCGGAGGCCTGCTCGGCGGCGAACCGGGCGGCCGCGCCGACCAGCACCTTGCGCATCGCGTAGAGCTCCATCACCTGCTTCGGCGACAACTGCACGACGACGAAACCGCGCGGCGGCGCAAAGCGCACCATGCCTTCCGCTTCGAGCCGCTTCAGCGCCTCGCGCACCGGCGTGCGGCTCACGGCGAGGCGTTGCGCGATGTCGGCCTCGCGCAGACGCTCGTTCGATGCGAGTTGCCGGCTGCGAATCTCCTGCCGCAACTGCGCGTAGACATATTGGGCGAGCGACCCTTGCCCGAAATCGGCCGTCGTATCGGCTTCATCGATCGTCGCGTTGAGCTTTCCAGTCACCGGCTAGTCCCTCGTCTTCGTCATCTGTGATGCAAGTATAGAACGGCGCATTTATGCCAGGCAGGCCATCAGGTCGCGCACTGCGAGCGGTGCGTCTTTTCGTTCCACCAGATGGATGACCTGATTCGCGCGGCGCTCGCCGACGGCATCGGCTAACAGCCCGCGTGCTTTTTCTCTGACGACGTCGTTGCTCACGGGACGGTTCCAGCTGCCCAGCGGCGCGTCGCAGCGTGCGCATAACGGGGTTCCGTCCTTCAGGCGCACGCTGAGTTCGACGTACATGCTGTCGAGCGCGCCGCTGATGGATGAATCGGCGTTCAGCCTGAAGCGCGCGAGTATCGCCTCGACATCCGACGCGAAGCGGCGCGCATCGCTGAACGAATCGGGGTCGACGCGACCGTCCAGCAGCGCGACACACGTCGTGTATTGCCACGAAAACTTGCCGTCCAGACCCGTCCGCGGCTGCGGACGGTCGATGTATGGCATCGATGGAGCATGCAGTTCGATGCTTTCGACGTCGTCAGCGTGGAAGGCGGCGGCTTGCGCGCGCGCATCGAGCGCGGCTGTGATCGCGTAATGCGTCGCGAACTGCGAAGGAAAGAGCTTCCACGACAGACCCGGCTCGAGCGCGCGTCCGGCGCCAATCGGCGCAAGCAGACAGTCGCTGTCGAAGCGCGCGCCGAAATAGGCGTTGCCCCAGCCGCGTGGTCCGCCGAGTGCGTCGGTACTCGCCGTGAAGCCGCGAGCGGCCAGCAGAGCGGCTTCGAGACCATGCGCAGCGGCATCGCCGCAATGGAGGGCCTTCGTTTGCGAGCCGATGTTGGCAAGCACGCCGCCGCCGCGCGACGCCGCGATGCCCAGCGCCGCCGTCGCATCCGCCGTGTCGAGGCCGAGCAGATCCGAGCACGCGATCGCTGCGGCAAGCGGCCCGACGACGCCAGGCGGATGCAGCGTGAGTTGCGCCGGCTCGATCTGTCCCGACGACATCCGCAGCCGGCCTTGAGCTTCGATGCCTTTAGCGAGCGCGCGGAGTAGCGCATTCCCGTGCGGCGCGCCGCTCTCCCGCTCGCGCAGTTCGGCGAGTGCGAGCAATGCCGGCAGCAGCGTCGATACCGCGTGGTTCGGCGGGTTCCACATGGGTTCGAAATCGAGCACATGCATCGACATGCCATTGATGCGTGCCGCGACGGCGGCAGGCGCGCAGTATGCATGCCCGATGACAGTCGAAGGTCCGTGAGCCTGCTGATGCTCTTTGGAGAACTCGGCCATATGCGTCGGCCCCGGTTGCGCAGCACCTGCTGCGGCAACCGCCAGACCATCGAGCAGGATCAACCGGCAGCGATCGACAAGTCTCGCGTCATCGGCATGCCAGCCGAGAATCCGCTCGGTGAACTCGTATGAGAGTGTGGTCATGTCCTGGCCCTGCACAGTTCTTCGGATCACGGGCGCTGTTACATCGTCAGACGTGGTCCGCGCACGTCGGGTTTCTGTTTTTCGAACACTCGAGTACGATTGTATACCAACGTACTCGCATTCCTATAGTGGCGATTACCAGTGAAACGTGGAGGCGACATGAAGGCAATTCGTATCGAACGTTATGGCGGTCCCGAAGTACTGATGCGCCAGCATGTGCCGGTTCCGAAACCACAGGCCGATGAAGTACTGATCGAAGTCGCGTTTGCGGGCATCAATTTCATGGACGTGCATACGCGGCAGGGCAAGTATGCATCGTCGAGGAGTTATCCCGTGCGCTTGCCCGTGACGCTGGGCATGGAAGGTGCCGGCACGGTCGTAGAGACGGGTGCGGGTGTCGATCGCTTCAAGCTGGGTGATCGCGTGGCGTGGTGCATCGCCTGGGGCAGCTATGCAGAATACGCAATCGTCCCCGCGTCGCGCGTTGCGCGCATTCCGGATGGCATCGCTTTCGATCTGGCCGCTGCCGCGCTATTTCAGGGCTCGACGGCACACTACCTTTGCTACGGCGTCGGGCAACTTGCGCCGGGCGTCACGTGTCTCGTTCATGCGGCGTCGGGGAGCATCGGCCAGTTGCTGGTGCAGATGGCGAAGCGCGCTGGCGCTACCGTATTCGCCACGGCGAGCACGCACGAGAAGATGGACATTGCGGCGCGCCTCGGCGCAGATCATGTCATGCTGTATGAGGCTGGACGATTCGCAGACCGTATTCTCGAAGCGACGAACGGAATTGGCGTCGACGTCGTGTTCGATGCGGTGGGAAGGGCGACACTGCGAGACAGTTTTCGAGCGGCGCGCACGCGCGGCTTGATCGTGAACTATGGATCGGTTTCCGGCTCGTTGAGCGATCTCGATCCGATCGAATTGGGTGAAGCGGGTTCGTTGTATCTGACACGTCCGAGGCTTGCAGATTATCTACAGGACGCGGAGACAGTGCAGCGACGGGCGGATGAAGTCTTTGCGGGCCTGCTCGAAGGGACGCTGCATGTGAAGCTCGACAGGCGATATACGTTTGATGACGTGGCAGAAGCGCATGCGGCGTTGGAAGAACGACGTCAAATCGGAAAGGCAGTGTTAGAGATCGGTCGTTAGTGCTAGTGCCATTGCAGTGGCGTAACGGATTCGCATTGAACATTCCTTGACGATGTTCTCTATCGACGACTGATATAGTGCCGAGGGAAGTTCTCATCGGACTACATTGGAGTTCCCCATCATTCATTTTTCATGAGGGTGTCATATGAAATTGAAAGCGATTGCGTCACTCGTTATGGTTTCGATGCTCGGCATGTCATCGACGGTTTTCGCGCAACCCCACGGACAGGGACCGGATCATCACGGCCATGGCTCGCACAGGCCGCCGCCCGCTCACGATGCATATTCAGGCCGTCCTGGCGGCCCGATTCCGCACAACGACTGGCATAAAGGCGACCGCTTGCCGGCCGAGTACCGCGATCGCAACTATCAGGTCGACGACTGGCATTCGCACGGCCTGTCTGCTCCGCCGCGCGGCTATCACTGGGTTGGCGTGAATGGAGACTATGTGCTCGCAGCAGTCGCAACGGGTGTCATTGCCAGCGTGCTGATCTCTGGCCACTGATCGCTTCTTCTATCGCGTGCTGCAGTGCCGGACGTACTGACCCGACGACGTGTGAACATAAAAAAGTCCCGCGCATGGGGGCGCGGGACAAAACGTCGATTACTACGAGCTCCATGTCAGCACATAAAACCCGTGTCCTGACAATGGAACTATCGATGCAGAGGATATTAAAAAGCAACAGTGAAGTTCATCAGTTTCTCGTGACGCATGCATATACGCTTCTGAAAGCCCACCACATCATGCGGCACATACGGCGCTTCCAGTGATGCAAGTTCGTCCGCTGTTAGCTTCACATCGAATGCCGCAATGGCATCGTCCAGGTGATGCGGCTTCGATGCGCCAACGATCGGCGCGCTCACTCCCGCCTTGCCGATGACCCACGCGAGTGCGACCTGCGCGCGCGGAATGCCACGTGCCGCCGCAACTTTCGCGACCGCTTCGATCACGCGACGATCGGCGCCGGCCGTCTTGTCGTAAAGGCTATTGCCGAAGCCGTCGCTCTTCTGGCGTTCAGTGGCTTCGGTCATGCAGTCCAGGCAGAGGGGGGAAATATCGAGTCCGGTGCGACCCAGCTTCACATAGTCCATCTCATTCTCCGTGCAGTTTGGCATTCCGATTACCCGGCAATTGAGCGATTGAAGAAGCCTGCGTGACGGACAAACGCTATGCGATGTGCGATCCATGTCATCATGTCGATGCCCGACGATCTCGAAGAATCGACAGAACCCGATGAACCTCAGAGCGCTTCAATGTTTCGTGACGCTCGCCGAAGAGCTCAATTTCAGCCGCGCCGCCGAACGTCTGCATATTGCGCAACCCGCGCTGAGCCAGCAGATTCGCGCATTGGAAGAACGGCTCGGCACGCAACTGATCGACCGCACGCGCAGACCGCTGCGTCTCACGGAAGCGGGGCAATACCTGTGCACGGAGGCGCGTCAGATCATCGGCGCGATCGAGCAGGCGACGCTCGGCACGCTCGAAGTCGGCATGGGCCGGCGCGGCTGGCTGAGTATCGGCTTCACGCGCTCGGCGATGTACAGCATCTTGCCGCCCGCGCTCAAGGCCTTTCACCGCGAATACCCGCAGGTGGAGTTGAAGCTCTATGAAATGCTCACCGACGAGCAAAGCGACGCGCTGCGCGACATGCGCATTCATGTCGGTATCGGACGGCAGCCGCTCGCAATGGAGGGATATACGACTCGTGTGCTCTTGCGTGAACAGGTTGTGGTCGTGATGGCGCTCGATCATCCGCTCGCGAAACGCAAGAAAGTACGAATCGAAGAACTGGCGGATACGCCGCTGATCCTCTATCCGAAGCATCAGAACGCGCAGTACAAACGCTCGGTGCTGTCGCTGTATCGCGATGCAGGCGTCACGCCGCTCGTTGCTCACCAGGCCTACGAAATCCAGACGGCGATTGCGCTCGTCGCGGCGGGCCTGGGCGTGACGGTCGTCGGCGAATCGGTCGCGCGGCATGGACGCTCCGACGTCGTGTACCGCCACCTGACGGGCCCGGGTTCATCGCAACGCTCGACGCTTGCCGCTACGTATCGCACTGACGATACATCGCCGCATCTGCTCGCATTTCTACGCTGCCTTCCGTCTCAGTCCGGCAGCAACGGCACACTATAAGATAGCGCTTATGGAAGCATAAGCATCTCGTCTTGGACTTCCTGCCTTCGCGTTCTTAACATCGATCATGTAGCAGATTCCGTCGCGTACAACGTGCGCATCGGATGGATGGGGGCCAGCTTGAAAGGCCAGGTCGAAAAGAGCGCAGCGACGGCCACGTCGCGCACAGGCAGGAGACAGCATGACTCACATCGATGAAGCCGCAACGATGCGAAAGGTGTATGGGCGGCTCATGCCCTTGCTGTTCGCGATGATGTTCTTCAATTACCTCGACCGCATCAACATCGGCTTTGCGGCGCTCGACATGAACGGCGACATGGGCTTCAACCCGGCCGTGTTCGGATTCGCGGGCAGTATTTTCTTCTTCGGCTACATGCTGCTCGAAGTGCCGAGCAATCTCTTGCTTCATCGCGTCGGCGCGCGCCGCTGGATTGCGCGCATCCTGCTCACATGGGGCGCCGTCGCAGCGGCAACGGCATTCGTCTTCAACGACACCAGCTTCTATGTGCTTCGCTTCATGCTGGGCGTGATGGAAGCGGGCTTTCTGCCGGGCGTTGCCGTCTATCTGACCAAGTGGTTCCCCGAACGCTACCGCGCGCGTGCGGTGGGCGGCTACATCATTGCGGGTTCCTTTTCGGCGGTACTCGGCGGTCCGATCTCCACGACCCTGATGACCTACGCCAACGGCGTGCTCGGACTGCATGGATGGCAATGGATGTTCATCCTCGAAGGCGTTCCGGCGATGCTGCTAGGCCTATTGACGCTGCGCATCATGACCGAGCGGCCCGCCGATGCCGCATGGCTTTCCAACGACGAGAAGCACTGGCTCGAATCGACGCTCGCTGCGGAACGCGAGGCGCTCGGCGGCCACACGCATGTTTCTCTGCTGCGCGTCGCGGGCGATATCCGCGTGTGGAGCCTCGCGTGTCTGTTCGGTTGCGCGCTGGTCGGCATCTATGGGCTCTTTCTGTGGCTGCCGCAAATCGTCAAGAGCCTGGGTCATCTGAACAATATCGAAGTCGGTTTTCTGTCCGCCGCGCCACCGCTGCTCGGCGTGCTCGGCACGTTTCTGGTCAGCCGCAGTTCTGACCGTTCCGGCGACCGCAAGAAGCACCTCGCGTTCGTCTATGGAGCGAGCGCGATCGCTATCGCGGGCAGTGCTTATGCGCCAAATCCGCTGCTGGCTTATGCGCTGCTCTGTATCACGGGACTCTTCATCTACGCGGGTAATCCGCTCTTCTGGAGCCTTGCGTCCTCATTTCGTACGGGTGCGGCGGGCGCGGCAACCATCGCGCTGATCAACACCATTGCGCAGTTCGGCGGACTGGTCGGGCCGTGGAGCATCGGACTGGTGCGTCGCGCGACAGGCAACTTCTCGCTGGCGTTGCTGACGATCGCAGCGTTCCTCGTGATCTCGACGATCATCGCGCTCGTCATGCGCGTCACGCCGCCGGACGAAGACTCATCGTCGGCGCTGGCGCGTGGCGACGCCGCCACCGGCAGTTAATCATCACACGCACACGGTCCATCGTACAGACTCAAAGGGTTCGCTTCATGATCATCGATTGCCATGGCCATTACACGACGTCGCCGCAGCAACACGAAGCCTGGCGCGTGAAGCAGGTCGCTGCGCTGCAAGACGGCACGACTGTCCCGCCGCGTCCCGTCATCACCGACGACGAAATCCGCGAAAGCATCGAAGCGGGTCAGCGGCGCATCCAGCGCGAGCGCGGCACGGATCTCACGATCTTCTCGCCGCGCGCGGCAGGCATGGGCCATCATCTCGCCGGCGCGCAAGCGAATGCCGTCTGGTCGAGTGCGTGCAACGATCTCGTGCATCGCGTTTGCACGTTGTTTCCGCGCCATTTCATCGGCGTATGCCAGTTGCCGCAGGCACCCGGCGTATCGCCCGCGAACAGCATCGCGGAACTGCGTCGCTGCGTGCAGGAGTTGGGGTTTATCGGCTGCAATCTGAATCCGGACCCGTCGGGCGGTCACTGGTCGGGCCCGCCGCTGAACGACCGCTCATGGTATCCGCTGTACGAAGCGATGGTGGAACTCGATGTGCCGGCGATGATTCACGTATCGTCGTCGTGCAATCCGAACTTCCATGCGACGGGCGCGCACTACATCAACGGCGATACGTCGGTGTTCATGCAACTGCTCACGGCCGATCTGTTCGCTGATTTCCCGACGTTGCGCTTCATCATTCCTCATGGCGGCGGCGCGGTGCCTTATCACTGGGGACGCTATCGTGGACTCGCGCAGGACATGAAGCGGCCACGGCTGCGCGACTATCTGCTAAAGAACGTGTTCTTCGACACCTGTGTCTATCATCAGCCAGGTGCCGAATTGCTTGCAAAAGTGATTCCCGTCGAGAACATTCTTTTCGCGTCGGAAACCATTGGCGCCGTTCAGGGTATCGATCCCGAGACAGGGCACTACTACGACGACACGCGGCGCTATATCGATGCGATCGAATGGCTGAGCGACGCGGACCGGCAACGCATTTACGAAGACAACGCGCGGGTGGTGTACGGACGCCTGAGCGCGCAACTCGACAAGCAATTGGCTACGGAAGGGGCGACGATATGAATCCGATCGGCTGGCGTGAATATGAATCGGCTCCGCAGGCGAGGAGGGCGACGCTCGACGCGTTGCGCGAGCTTGCCGTGTCGCTGCTCAGCGACAACATGGCCCGCGCGAGCGGAATAATCGGGCTTCAGCCGTATCACCGCCCGAAGGCGATGGCAGGCACAGCCGTGACCGTGCGCACGCGTGCAGGCGACAACCTCGCGATCCATCGCGCGTTCGACTTTTGCAGGCCCGGCGATGTGCTTGTGATCGACGGCGGCGGCGAGCTGACCCAGGCGTTGATGGGCGACATCATGGCGAGCTATGCGGAGAGTCTTGGCGTGCAGGGGCTTGTGATCGATGGTGCGATCCGTGATGTCGGCGCGATACGTCAGCGCGATTTTCCCGTCTATGCGAGAGGTGTCACGCATCGCGGGCCCTATAAGAACGGGCCAGGTGAAATCAATGTGCCTGTGACGGTCGGAAAAATGGTGGTGAACCCGGGCGACATTGTCGTCGGCGATGACGATGGGCTGCTGGCCATCGCGCCTTCCGATGTCGAACGTGTGATCGAAGGCGCGCGCAAGCAACGAGCGAAGGAAGCGGCTGCACTGCAATCGATCGCCGAAGGCCGCTTCGACAGGTCGTGGGTGTTGCCGCACCTCGACCGGATGATGCGCGGATGAGCCGCCATACGATGACACCGTACGTGGACGCCGCTGCTCTCGTCGAACTCGCGCAACGTGCCGAAGAGAACGCGGTTGAGTCATGCTCGTGTACCAGAACATCGCTGGATGGCTGGCAATCGCAACCGCTTTCCATCGATGATGCGCAGCTCCTTGAAATCGCGACGCTAGTACGCGAAGACGATGCCGAACCGACGTTCGCCGAATATCGGCCCGGTAACGTTCAGTATTGGTCTGCGGATGCACCCATCGCTCCGCGCTATTTTCCGTACAATCGTTGCGGCGTGTGGCAATGCATGCAATGCAACCGGCTCTATCTGCGTTATACGGAAGGCGGAGGGTACTTCGTCGACCGGCGAATTCGCGCGCTGAAATCGCAGTTGATCGAAGACGTGCCGCTCTGATCCCACGGTCGCATTGCGCCGCAGTTGTGACCAGTCGCATTGCCGGCGCGTTCCCGTCGTCATCGTGACAGGGACGTCAAGTGTCACGTACGGTATCCACAGGCGCGTTCCTGTCGGGGGTATGACAAGAGGGGAGCGAGCCGACTCATAGTCTCCCAGCGTTTCTACGCTCCCGGCTTTGTGATCCTATTCCTTGTTCCCGTCGACGTTCGCTTTGGCGTGAGCGACCGATTTTTCGACGCTGCCGGCGCCGCGATGCCGTCTGCCCGCGTGCTCGGCGAGTTGGAGATAAGCATCGGCGATACGTCGCAAGTCCTCTTCGGATGCATCCTCGATGCCGATCAGTTTGTTGTTCGCGCCACTATGCGAGGCAAGCAGTTCATTCAGCTTCAAATGAACGGCCACACTGTCCTTGTTCTGGCTTTGCTGGATCAGAAAGACCATCAGGAATGTCACGATGGTCGTGCCTGTGTTGATGACGAGTTGCCAGCCATCCGAATAGTGAAAGATCGGCCCCGAGATGAGCCAGAGCGCGATGGCGATGACGGCAACGCCGAACGCGACGGGAGAACCTGCCCATCGCGTAACCGTCGACGCAAAACGGTCGAATGCGCGAGTTACGGGATGCCGCGTCGCATAGGCAGGGCTGGAGGTGTCCGGCACGGACTGCAGGCGGTCGATGGGGTGTCGGTCAGTCGATTGTGTGGAGCGCATGAGACCTCCGTGAGCGACGTTGCGTCATTCGGCCGTGCAGGGACTTCTCGCATCCCCCGCACGGCCCGGGAGCGCATTGCAGTTTTCAGCAGCCTGAACTCGTCGAGTGATCAGCAAGTCGTATGCCGATGGATTGCGGACCTGTCAGTTTTTATGGCTGCTATCGTGCCGGCTTGTCTTTAGGCGTCCCGCCGAGCACTGCCGCGACCTCTGCGCCGAACAGGAAGACGACAGCGCAGAAGTACAGCCACATCATGAGTACGGCCAGCGAGCCGGCTGCGCCGAAAGCGCCCGCCGTGCCCGCGTGGGCCAGGTAAAGAACAAACAGATGGCGCCCGACCGTGAAAAGAAACGCCGACACGAAACCGCCGACGAGCGCGGGCGATGCGCGGACACGTGTATCCGGCAGCCATTTGATGAGAACGCCAAGGCCGACGGTGAGCAGCAGGAGCGCAAACAACGACTGCGCGGCGCTGGCCAACACGGTGAGCGCCGTGCTTCCCAGCAACGCGTGCCCGACGGTCTGAATCGCAACGTCGGCGACGAGCGACACGACGAGCAGAAACGCGAGTCCCATCACCAGCCCCAGCGATACCAGCCGCGCGCGGATCAACAGCGCGACGCCGGCAATACCCTTCGGCGACTGGACCTTGAACACCACGTCGAGCGCGGTGTTGAGCGACGAGAAGGTCGCCGATGCGCCGAGCGCCAGCAGCAGAATCGAGACCAACGCCGCGAAGCCGCTTCCGCCGGAGCGATGAGCGTGCTCGACGATCGCCTGCATCGCACTGGCCGCCTCGGTGCCGAGAACGTCTTTGACCTGGGCAAACAGCTGTCCTCGTGCAGCATCCTGGCCAAAGAACCATCCGACGACCGCGAGCACGATTAGCAGCGTCGGCGCTAGCGAAAACGCGCAATAGAACGCGATGCTCGAACCCATCATCGCGCATCGATGAGCCGTGAACCGGCTGACGGCAGCCTTCGACACATCGACAATGGGTATCGTCCGGCGATGCATAACGTCTGTTCTTTTCTGCGTCCGGTTCATCATAATCGCTTCACGCTTTCCGCCCCGACACCTCAGTGCTTTTCGTCCTTTGACCGCTCGGGTTTTCGTTTATCCGGCGCATCCTTGTCGGACTCTATCCGGGTCGTGCCACCCGTCGCCGGCGCGTCGCTCGCTGGAAAAGTGTCTTCAATCGCTTTGTCGACGACATGCTCCGGCTTCTCGCTGGTCGGGTTCTGCTCCTTCTTGCCAGTGGTCATTCGAGCCTCCTTTGGTTGATCGGTTCGCTATCGTTTTGAGCAATGCGCGTTCCGCGCGGCGCGAGTACAGCTCGCGGCCTTTGCGTCGAGGCACTTTGGATGCGGAAAAGCGGCCGGAATAGAGCTAGCGAGAAGCGCGGCGTTCGGCATCGACGGGCTTGACGAATCGTGAGAGAAAAGTGCGTGTCGCTCCATCGGGAAACAGCACGGCGACCTGTTCCGTCGTCGCAAACGCTACCTGGCCCGTACCGTATTTGCGCACGCGAACCGCCTGCCCGCGCGCAAAGCCGCGCTGCGCGTCAAGGGTCTTGCGCGCGGTATCCAGCATGCGGCCTTGCGCCGTGACGGGTTCTCGCACGGGCTCGATATGCGGCGGATTCAGACAGTTGTCGCACGTGCCGCATCGCTCGAACTCATCGCTATAGCCGAAGTATTCGAGGATCGTGCGCCAGCGGCATCTGCCCGTCTGCGCGTAGTCGATCATCTGTTGAAGCGCGGCGCGGTCGCGCTCTGCCGGTTCACCGTATCGTCCGAGCGCCGCTTCGAGTGCATCGCCGTCTTGCGCGTCGTTGCGCAGCACATAACGGCGCGCACGGTTGCGGGATACGAGACCCGCGTCGAGCAGAATCCTGAGCGCAACCTGAAGCTTGTTGCGTCCGATATCGCCGATCGCCTGTGCGAGTCCGTGCATGCTCACGCCCGACGTCGATGCGGTGTCGTTTTGCGCAAGCGCCTCGCGCACGCGTTCGACAAGCTCGCGGTCAGGATAGCGGCCGAGCATCAGGAACTGCTGGACCCGCCGGTCGTTCAGATCGAACAGCAGCACGCAACGGGCCGCTTCGCCGTCGCGTCCCGCACGCCCGGTTTCCTGGTAGTAGGCGTCGATGCTGCCCGGCATCTGATAATGGACCACGAAGCGAATGTCGGCTTTATCGATGCCCATACCGAATGCGTTCGTTGCGACCATCACGCGTGCAGTTCCGCGCATGAACTGGTCCTGCGCCTCCTGCCGCTCGCGCGACCTGATCCGGCCGTGATACAGCGCGACGGGCACGCCCCATTCGCGGATGGCTGCCGACAGATACTCTGCTTCGCGGACAGTCGCCGTGTAGACGATGCCGGGTTCGTCGCTTTGCGCGAGCAGTTCGCGGATGGCGGCGAGCTTGGCCTGCGCGGAACGCGCCGATGCGCGTCCCTTGCCGCCCGATACGGACACCTGCTTTACGCTGTAGTGCAGATTCTCGCGATAGATGCCTGTTTGCAGCACGCACGGCTCGCGCATGCCGAGCGAGCGCACGATATCGTCGACGACAGCCGATGTCGCGGTCGCCGTCAACGCGAGCATCGGTGGACGCCCGAGGCTGCGCACAGCATCGGCGATTTGCAGAAAGGCAGGTCTGAAATCGTGGCCCCATTGCGAAATGCAATGCGCTTCGTCGACGACGACGAGGCTGACGCGCTTGCGCTCGGGCTCGATACCGCGCGTACCTGTGCGTGGTTCGTCGCCGCACCGGAGTGCGTCCAGCAGCGCGGGTTTGCCCAACTGCTCGGGCGTGACGAAGACGATCGCTCGCGATGCGGTGTTCAGCCTTTCGTATGCGTCGCGTTCCTCGTCGGCCTTCAGCGTGCTGTTGATCTGCAACGCGTCCACGCCCGCTGCGGCCAGCTTGTCCCGTTGGTCTTTCATCAACGCGATCAATGGCGACACGACGAGCGTCAGGCCGCGCAGATGCATCGCCGGCAGTTGGTAGCACAACGATTTGCCCGCGCCCGTCGGCATGATGGCGAGCGTATCCCGGCCTTGCATGACGCTCTCGATAATCTCGCGTTGGCCTGGCCGCAACGACTCGAGGCCGAAGACATCGCGCAGCGTCTGCTGCATCGCTCGCATTCTGGTGCCCATCGATGCCGCCATCAATGCTCCCCGCGTCTATCGTTCTTGTGACGCGGGGCTTCTCGCATACGACGTGCCTGATGGGCGCAGGCGTGCGTATGGACGTGCACGAACGGCAACGGGCTTCGGTGTTTCGCCATGAGATCGTCACCATGATGACGCCTCATAGCGAACATCGGCCTATTTGTGCTGTTTTCTCATCATGTCGAGTGCGATAGTCGAATGAGCAAAGGCAGCGCCCGCGCGCATCTCGGCCGCAACCCAGATCGCCTCCATGATCTCGTTGTCCGTCGCTCCCGCTTTCATTGCCGCTCTCGTATGTCCGCGTATGCAATACGGACACTGCGTGACATGGGCGACGGCAATTGCGATCAGCTCTTTCGTCTTTGCAGGTAACGCTCCGTCCGCAAAGACGCTGTCGGTGAACGCCTTGAATGCGGCGAGCGGCGCGGGTGCAAGTTCGCGACGCCGCGCAGCAATCTCGGCATCGGGCAGTGGGTACATCGAATCGTCCATCATGGGTCTCCCAGGAAAGGCGCTACATGAGAATTGCACTGCTGGCAGTTCAATTCGATCATATATCGCGAGTTGTGGACGACTTTCTGTTCTTTCCGTTACGTTAGCCGTTATGAGGGAGATAGAGGGTGACGAGCACCGACGCGTTTTCCAATGCTTCTAGCGAATGCGGCTCGCCGGCGTGGAGAAACAACATGTCTCCGGCGCGCATCGACTGCGTTCCGCCGCTTGTGCGGAACTTGACGGCTCCTTCGATGCACTGCACGGTAATTTCGCCGGGCGCGCGATGCTCGGGGATATGTTTGCCCATCGGGAGCACCAGTCGCACGACCTCCAGATGATCCGAACGCATCAGCGTCGTGGATTTCGAATCCCGCAATGCTTCACCGAGAGGTCGAACATCGATCAGTTCTCCCGCTGCTGCTCGAGGCAAGGCCATCGCAGTCCCCGCGGTCAATCGGTGACTGTCACGCGGATCGTTCTCTGTTCGAGCGCGCGACGCCGGCTGCTGTCCCGAAGCGGATTCGCGTAACGGCGCGCCCGCGAACGCGCATCGGCGAATGCGGGGCGAAACGGCTTGACATCGATGTTGTTCGATGACGTTGCCTGGACAGCGTCATCGTCTTCACCGAGGTACGCATATCGGCCGTGATCCTGTCCGCCGACAAGCAGTTGTTCGGGAATATGCGTCGCCAGCAATACGGTCGCCCAGGCCCCTAAACCCAATGCCGTTCCTCCGGCAATGATCAGCTCCATCATGATTTCACCTCTTATGCGAGTGCTGTCCGAGGTCATGCGCGTCCGGACAGTTCCGATTCGATCGACTTCATGACCATTCTCCGGTTGCTCTTATCAATAGGCAAATGCATTATCATTGCAATTGAGTGCAAAAACTTTGCTGGGAAACGATGGACATCACGTTGGCGCGCACCTTCCTGGAAGTGTCGGCGAGCGGCAGCTTCATATCGGCTGCCGAGCGGCTGCATCTCACGCAGACGGCGGTCAGCGCGCGAATCCGCACGCTGGAGGAACAGCTTGGGCGTCGGCTTTTCGTGCGCAACAAGGCGGGCGCGCGCCTGACGACGGCGGGCGAGCGCTTCGTCCGGCACGCGACAACTCTCGTTCAGGTCTGGGAGCAGGCCCGCCAGCATGTCGCGCTGCCGCCCGGACGGGAAGAGGGCGTGAGTCTCGGTGGCGAACTCAGCTTGTGGCATCCGCTTCTCACCGACTGGCTCGTCTGGATGCATCGCGAGTGCCCGGAGATCGCGTTGCGAGCGGAGGTCGACAGTCCGATGCGATTGCTCGATCGCGTGCACGAAGGCTCGCTCGACATTGCCGTTCTCTACAATCCGCCGCAACGTCCTGATCTGATCTCGGAGTTGCTGGTCGAGGAAAGACTCGTCCTGGTAACGACCGCGCCGGACGGCGTGATGGACCCGGCGGAGTATGTGTTCGTCGATTGGGGGCCGAGCTTCGCGGCGAATCACCATGCGGCCTTTCCCGAGTTGAGCAATCCGCCCGTCTCCATATCGCTCGGCCCATTGGCGCTGACGTATTTGTTGTCGGTGGGAGGATCGGGCTATTTTCGTATCGGCACCGCGCAACCGTTTCTGGCGGATGGCCGTCTGCGGCTCGTCAAGGGCGCGCCGGAGTTTTCATGGTCCGCCTATGCCGTCTACGCGAGACGCCAGGAGGGGCATGTCATCGAACGGGTCCGCGACGGCCTGCGCGCCGTCGCCGCCGCATATGACGAGCCGAAGCACGGCCACGCTGTCGGTTCGCGGCCGACTGTGCGCGGCGGCAAGCGACGAAAAGGCACGACGAGGGGTGGATGATTGCGCGCGTCGATGCACGTGGATGTGCGGCGGAGTCCAATGTAGCCTTCGGACGCAAAAAGCTGTATCGTCGCATATGACATCTTTATGGTCATTTACGCCATGCGCATCGCCGTACTCGCTCTCGATGGACTGTTCGATACCGGGCTCGCCGTGACGCTCGACGCGCTCGGCGTCGCGAACAAGCTCGCCTCGCGCGCGATGGGCGGGGCACCGCGCTTCGACGTGACAGTCGTGGGCGTGCGCAGAAGAGTGCGCTCGGGGCAAGGCTTCTCGATTCCCGTGCAAGCGATCACGCCAGCGCTCAAGCCGGCTTGGATCGTTGTGCCCGCACTCGGCGCGACGACGCCAGACATGCTGATTCCCGCGCTGGAACGCGCGGACGTAAAGGACGCCACCGCGCAATTGCAGAAGTGGCGGGACGAGGGCGTGTTCATCGCAGCGTCGTGTATCGGGACGTTTCTGGTCGCCGAAGCAGGGCTGCTCGATCATCGGGAAGCGACGACGACCTGGTCGCTCGCGCCGCTCTTCAGGCAACGCTATCCGAGTGTTTCGCTCGACGAGTCGCGCATGCTCGTGGCGACCGACATCGGCGTGACGGCGGGCGCCGCGATGGGGCACCTCGATCTTGCGCTGTGGCTGATTCGCAAGGCGAGCCCGGAACTGGCGACACTTGTCTCGCGTTACCTGCTCGCCGACATCCGCTCGCTACAGGCGCCGTACATCATCCCCAATCATCTCGCGCTGGCGGACCCGCTGATCGAGCGTTTCGAGCGATGGGCACGCGATCGTCTGAAGGAAGGCTTTTCGCTGCAGGACGCCGCCGCCGCGCTCGCGACCAGCGCGCGCACGTTGCAGCGCCGTTGTCAGGAGGTGCTCGGAAAATCGCCGCTCGCCTACTTTCAGGACTTGCGTGTCGAGCGCGCGCAATCGCTTCTGCACGGCAGCGGTCTGGACCTTGAGGCGATTGCCGCTGAAGTCGGTTATGTCGATGGCGCGACGCTGCGAACGCTGCTGCGTCAGCGCCTGGGGAGGGGCGTGCGCGAGTTGCGCGCCGATCTGCGCTAGCTGTTAGCGAAGCTGATCTCTTTCGATTCGTGCGGCAGCGTCGACACGCCACGCTTCAACGACAGGCTCGGAAATCGGGGACTAGCATCGGATGCAATGCGTAGTCCCCACGCCGCAACCCGCTAGATGTTGCCTTCCAGCACGGCGTCCTCTGCGCGATGTTGTCCGTCGCTCTCCTCGATGGTCGCTCCGACGGGTTCCCACTTGATCAGCAGCGCCGCGGCCAGCCCGAGCGCGGGCGCGAGCATCAGAATGCCGATCATGTTGTAGAAGCCCACCGACGCGACGAGCAACGGAAAGAAGTAGAACCCCGTGATGCTCCCCACACGAACCATGCCTTGTCCCCAACCGGTGCCGACTCCGCGGATACGCGTCGGATAGGACAGCGCGGCCATCGTCATGCCCTGAGCGCCGGGACCGAACGCATGACCGAGGATCATGAGGCCGACGAGCAGGCCCGTGTATTGAATGGGCAGCGCATCGTGCAGCTTGAACAGTGCAAGCAACGAGAGCAGCACGAGCACATAGCCGGCTATCGCCATCCTGCGCGCGCCCATTCTTTTCGTCACTGCAACGCCCAGCAGCGCGCCCACGATCCCGAATGCGTTGAACGCGATCGCGCCGACAATCGCGTTGATGAACTCCTTGCCGAACAGCGCCTGCGAGATCGACGGGAGGTTGAATCCGATGGCGAAGTACTCGAGGCTCTGCGTCGCGCAAATCACCGATACGAGAATGGTTCGCTTGATGAATCGTGACGTAAAGATTTCACCGAAGGATGCCTGCTCGCGCAACTGAGGCACGCGGTGGGCCGTGTCCTGCACGACACGTGTCCGGATCTTATAGGTGGCCTCGAGAATGCGCGCGGCCTCGGCCAGCCCCAGATTCTGCGCGGCCCATGGCGCGCTCTCCTTGACGTACTTGAAGCGCAGAACGAGGATGATCAGGGCGGGCAGGGCACCGAAACCGACCGCCACGCGCCACAGGTCATCGCCAAAGCCCGCGAAATAGAAGGGAATGGCGATCAGGCCGGTACACGATGCCGCGACGTACCACATCAACTGCCACAGATTCACACCGGCGCCGCGCTTGCGCCGGTTGACGAACTCGGCAATGAAGCTCAGCGCCACCGGAAAGTCCAGCCCCACGCCAAGACCGAGCAGAAACCGGAAGACGAGCAGCATCGGCAGGTTCACCGACAGCGCCGCGCCGAGCGCGGCCACGACGAGCAGAATGAGGTCGACGAGAAACATCTTGTACCGGCCGACCTTGTCCGTTGCCTTGCCGCCCCAGATCGCGCCGATGAACGCGCCAATCGCCATCATTGCCGTGACGCTGCCCACTTCGATCGGGCTGAGCCCGAACGTCTTCGTGAGCGCGGGAACGCCGATGCCCAGGCTCGTGAAGTCATACGCATCGACGAAGACGCCGCCGAGCGCAATCATGACGATCAAAAACGTTGACCTGCCTCCCGCCTGTTCATCGACGAAATCGGAAACGTCCTTCGCGCTTCGGATGACCAACTCCTGTTTCATGCTGCCTCCTCGTGGGTTCTCGATTGGAAAGGGTCCGTGGGACCTCGTTACCCTCCAGGCGCTGATGCGCTCTCTTCTCTGATCGACGGGCGGGACGCAATGCGTGTGGCCCGCGTGGTTGCCCGTTGCGTATCCCGTGTCTTGTCCATTTTGTGTCGGCGGCGATTCATCGGCCGTTGATCGTCGCCGGCATCGTTGCTTCCAGTCTGTGCGCCATCGCCTGACGCATCATGCTTCCGGTGTCAGGATGACCTTGCTCGCTGCAATGCGGCCCCTGTCGAGTTCCTCGAACACGTGACCGCCTTCGTCCAACGGACGGATGTCGAGCCATTCGAGCGAGCCGAACGCCCCTTCATGCAGCGCGGCGACCGTCGCGCGAAGATCGGCCATTGAATACGTATAGCTGCCGAGCAGCGTGATTTCGGCGAGCGTCAGCTTGCGCATGTCGATTTCGCTCGCCCAATCTTGCAGGCCGATATGCATGATGACGCCGCCCGGCTTGACGGCAGCGAGCGCGAGGGCGCGCGTCGGCTTTGCGCCTACGGCGTCGATTACGAAGTCGAACCGGTTGTCGGGCACGGTGGTCGCGAGTGGATCGAAGGCCGTGCAGCCGGCGTGCTCCGCAGCCGATGCGCGCCTCAGAGGATTGACCTCCGCCAGCTCGACCGCGCGGCAACCATAGGAGCGCAGCAGCAGCGCCGACAGCATGCCGATTGCGCCGCCGCCGATGACGAGCGTGCGGCACTCCGGCAGCGGTCTCGTCAATGCGCGCATCGACAGGTTTAGCGCATGCAACGCGGTGGCTGCCGGTTCGGTGACGGCGGCGTGCGCGGCGGGCATGTCCGGCGGTATTGCGATGATGCTCGAAGCCGGAATGGACATGTACTCCGCAAACGCCCCGGGCCGCGTCATGCCGACCATCGTGCGATTCGAGCAGAGGTTGTCGCGCCCCTGCTCGCAGTACTCGCAGCGGCCGCATGTGATCAACGGGTTGCCCGTCACGCGCGCGCCGCATTGCAGGCCTTGTGCGCGCGTATCGGCGATCGTCCCCGAGAACTCGTGGCCGAGCACGAGCCCCGGCTTGCGTCGCGGATCATGGCCATGGAACGCATGCATGTCCGAGCCGCAAATGCCAACCGCGTCGATCCTGACGATCACCTCGTCATCGCTGATCTCGGGATAAGGGCGTTCCATCAGCTGGATTTTATTAGGCTGCGTATAGACAAGCGCTTTCATCGATATGCTCCGTTGCCGTGTTCAACGCGCCGTATAGCCGCCGTCGACCATGATCGTCTGCCCGGTGATGTAGGCCGACGCTTCGCTCGCGAGAAAGACGGCCACGCCGTAGAGGTCTTCGAGACGCCCATTGCGGCCGATGCACGTCTGCTTCGCGTGATGATCCGCAAGCGTGGGATCGTCGAATACGGGCGCTGTCAGCGCCGTCGGAAAGAACCCGGGGCCAATTGCGTTGCACGTGATGCCGTGCATCGACCACGCCTGTGCGATTGCGCGCGTCAGTTGCACGATGCCTCCCTTTGCTGCGCCGTAGGGCGCGCTGTTGCTGAACGCGCGATACGACTGCAGCGACGCGATATTGATGATTCGGCCGTAGCCGTTCGCTTTCATCTGCGGCGCGAGTGCTTGCGTGAGAAAGAACGGCGCGCCCAGGTGAATCGCGAGCTGCTGATGCCATGTATCCGGCGTGACTTCTTCGAACGGCTGGCGCAGATTGACGCCGGCCGCATTGACGAGGATATCGATCGGCCCGTGCCGTTGCGCCGCTTCGAGCGCGCATGCGCGGGCCGCCGACAGGTCGCTCAGATCGCACGCGCTCGTGTGCGCATCGATGCCTTCCGCCTGCAACGCACTCGCGGTGTCATCGAGCGCGGCGCGCCGGCGCGCGACGAGCACGACGCGCGCGCCCGCATAGCCCAACGCGTGCGCCAATGCGGCGCCAATCCCGGCGTTGCCGCCCGTGACGAGCGCGGTGCGGCCGTGCAGGTCGAACATCCTGTGTATGTTCAAGTCGTGCTCCTTTGACTGCGAACGCATGAAAGCGCGTCAAACCAGGACCGGTTCGCCGCGCGCGAACTGGTCGTTCGGAAAGTACTTGCGCAACCGGTCGTCGGCGGTGCGCGCGTGCGCTTCCATACCTTCGAGCCGCGAGATACGCGCGGTCACTTCGCCGATCTGCCTCGCTGCATCGCGCGTCATGCGCTGCCACGTCAGCGTCTTGATGAACTTGTGGACAGAGAGTCCTCCCGAGTAGCGCGCCGCCCCCTTGGTGGGTAGCACATGATTGGGCCCGCTCGTCTTGTCGCCGAATGCGACCGTGGTCTCTTCGCCGAGAAAGAGGGAGCCGTAGCAGGTCAGGTGCGTCAGCCACCAGTCGAGTTCCGCCGCCTGCACCTCGAGGTGCTCGGCCGCGTAGCGATCCGATATCTGTACCACCTCTTCGCGCGTGTCGCAGAGCACGACTTCGCCGTAGTCGCGCCATGCGGCTCCTGCGGCGTCGCGCGCGGTCGGCGGAAGGCCGGCGATCAGTTCGGGCACGAGCCGCATCACGTTGTCGGCGAGTGTTCGCGAGGTCGTCAGAAGCCATGCGGGCGACTCATGGCCGTGCTCGGCCTGGCCGACGAGATCGCTTGCCACGATCTGCGCGTCGGCTGTGTCATCGGCGATCACCGCGATTTCGGACGGGCCGGCAAACACGTCGATGCCCACCTTGCCGAACAGCGCCCGCTTCGCTTCGGCAACGAACTTGTTGCCTGGCCCGACGATCACGTCGGCCTGCTTGCCGGTGAAGAGACCCAGCGCCATCGACGCAATCGCCTGGACGCCGCCGAGCGTCATTACGATGTCGGCGCCCGCGGCCTTGAACGCATAGAGCACGTAAGGGTGAATCCCGCCGCCGCGAAACGGGCTGGAGCAGGCGATGACGGTCTTGACGCCAGCCGCTTTCGCGGTCGCGACGGTCATGTAGGCGGACGCAATGTGAGCGTAACGTCCCGCTGGCGCATAGCAACCGACCACGTTGACGGGCACGATCTTCTGTCCCGCCGTCACACCCGGATGAAGCTCGATCGCGAAGTCTTCGATCGAGCGGCGCTGGGCGACGGCGAAATCGAATACCTGGCGCGCGGCAAAATCGATATCGGCTCTTACATGCGCGGGCACTTCCAGTGCGCGCCGCTCGATCTCCCCGGAGGACACGATGATGGGGCCATCCCAGTGATCGAGCTGCTTCGCGTACGTGCGCACGGCCTCTTCGCCGCCCGTCTCGATGCGCGCGAGCATCTCGTGGACGACCTGCTGCGCAGTCGCCGTTTCGCTCTCAGGCGTCCTGGCTGCCTTCTTCAGGTAGACAACGCTCATTGCCTTCTCCTTATTGATCTGCAAAAAATGCAAGCGCTTGCATTTTGCGGCTTTTAAAAGGGCTGGAAGGCCCCGAAATTTTCCATGTCGGCCGTCTCGCGACCTCAATTGCTTGATCAAATGCAAACGCTTGCATTCAATATAGGCCGATCCGGCTGCGGTTGCATCGGGGGTTTCCACTAGGCCTATGCGCGATTTTTGTGTTGCGCTTGCAGACGCGGTTTAGAATCCCATCAACTGAACGAGTCGCACACTGCAAGTCATGAGTACCTTGTCCCGGGCCCGCATCAGCGATGTCGCCGCTCTCGCTGGAGTCTCGACATCGACGGTTTCGCGCGCGCTGTCCAACCCGGACGTCGTGAAGGCCGACACCCGGGCTCGCATACGCGATGCGATCGCCACGCTTGGCTACGTGCCGGACGGCTCGGCGCGCGCGCTCGCGCTCGGTCGAGGGCGTCTGGTCGGAGCGATCGTGCCGACGCTCGACAACGCGATCTTCGCGCGCGCCGTGCAAGGGCTGCAGTCGACGTTGTCGGGTTCCGGCTATCAACTGCTGATCTCCGCACACGAATACAACCCGGCAGCCGAAATCGAAGTGGTCCGCGCACTGCTCGAGCGCTCGGTCGACGCGATCGTTCTGGTCGGCATCGACCATGCGCCGCAGACGTTCGATCTGATCAGAGCAAGCCGCGTGGCGCTACTGTTGATGTGGACTTACCCGGGACAAGCAGCCGACGGCTCGGAAAGCGTCGCGCCTGTCATCGGTTTCGACAATCGCGAGATCGGGCGGCTTGCCGCGCAGCATCTGCTGGAACTCGGACATCGACGTTTCGGCGTCATTTCCGGCTTCACGCGGCAAAACGATCGCGCACGGCAGCGCATTGAGGGCTTCAGACAAACGCTCGCTGAGCAGGGCATGCGGCTGCCCGAAGCGAATGTCGTCGAACAGCCGTTCGGCTATGAGGGCGGGCGCGCGGGGCTCAAGCTGCTGATGCAATTGCGGCCTGCGCCGACTGCCGTGTTTTGCGGAAACGATGTCCTCGCGATGGGGTGTCTGTTCGAAGCGCAGAGCAGCGGCATCGACGTGCCCCGTCAACTGTCGATCGTCGGCTGCGACGATCTGCCTGTTTCCTCGCAGATCACACCTTCGCTGACCACCGTTCTGCTGCCGACTTATGAGCTCGGCGTGCGCGCGGCGCGTGCGCTGCTGCACTGGATGAAGGACGAGAGGACGCCCGAGTCCGAGTGCCTGCCAATCGAACTCGTCGTGAGAGGAACGAGCGGACCACCCGCTGCGTGACGCCGCCAGTCTCTGTGGAACTCATTGCGGTCCAGTGCTTCGTCCATTCATGCTTGCACATGCAGGAACCGAAACACCGAATTGCATTCTTATCACCGGAAGCTTTTGAGCAACGAACTTAAAACGGTGAGAAACGAATGACACATACGTTCCGACGATGGCTAGGCGTTCTGGTGATTGCATCCGCTGTGAACTGCCCCGGCGCCGCGCACGCAACCACCGCAATGAGCGTCCCGTCATGTGGCCAGTGGATTGCCCGCAAGAACTCGAGCTCCGACAAGGCGACGAGCGAGTCATGGCTACTCGGATATCTTAGCGGGCTCGCCACGGGAACCCGAGTCGATATTCTGCGCGACACCGATTACAACTCGCTGATGGTGTGGATGGACAACTACTGCAACGCACATCCGCTCGAGCGCGTAAGCGGTGGCGCGGCACAGCTTTATCTCGACTTGCAGGGTCGCATGCCGAAATAGCCTGGCCCGTGGCGCGCGGGCGCTTTTCGCGCCAGGGTCGATTCCGAAAAAAATTTCTCGATGCGATTAATTTTTCAGCGATATTTGACCGGCGCCTTACCGGTAATTATGTCTTGCCGGATAAAAGATGCGGCGCCTTTATTGCTGATTGTGCCGATCGTCGATTGACGGCACTGTGTACTTGCGGGCGAACGAGGTCAATAATTACCTTATCGGACGAATGCGCCGTTAGAGACGCTTGCGAGATGTTTGCCGCTGGTAATAAGAAAGGCGGAATTTCCTTTCCAAAAATGAACATAGGAAGAATCGCGCTAATTAGACGAATGTACCTGCTTGCATATGCAAATCGGGCCGTTATGCGCGTATTATTTACCCCGGTCGAACGGGCACGCGAATAACTTGCAGACCGGGTTATGCGCGAATGCCAAAGTTGCGGAATACATCGACGCAATGCATCAGGATAGACGGCAAGTAGTGGCAGGATAAAAACGGAGAATCGTGGAAACCCGCTGCGCAAAGGCCTGCCGGGTTCGAAAGGGTTTGCCTGCGAGTATGGCGACCCCCGCGCTTTAGCATCACCGCCTCGCATGTCGTAGAGGCGGTTCACGCAGTTCTCCATTTCCCCGCATCGAGCAGGCGAAGAATTGTTGTTACCAGTAAGGACTACTGCGTAATGTGAATTCGCTCGCGCCGTCTTTTCCAGTTCAAGCGATCAACTGGTTGTGTTTGTTCTGAAAATTTTCTCGACAGGAACGAATTGAAAAATGGTTAAACGACGTCAATTTCTCAGCGGCCTGACCGCTCTCGGCGGTGCGTATCTTCTGAACGCATATGGTCAGACTTCGGGGGTTGCAGGCGCGTCGCCCGACGGGACGGCGATTCCTTCGGCTTCGTCCATCATCGACAAGATGGGCTCGAAATGGACAGTGAGCAACGGTGTCATTTATCGCAATGGCAGTACTGTGGGCAACACCTACAACGTGTCGCTTCTGCTCTGGTACGGCGGAAAGATGTGGCACATCGGCACGGGTGGACAGTTCTATGTGCACACCGACCTCGACAAATGGCTGCCGTGTAACGATCCTCGCGTCGCCGTCGGGGCTCCTCCTGGATCGTTCTACGGCATCAACGGGCATTTCGACTATACGTACACCCCGGCGCAACTCGTCTCGATCCTGAAGAGCATGGGCGTCACGAATTATCGTGTCGGATGTTCCGACGACCCGAAACAGGTGAATGCCGTCGTCAAACTGGCGCAAGCGTTCCAGCCGGCCGGCATTTCACTGCTCGTGCTGATCAATCAGGGCATCTTCGATTCGAATGGCATCCTGTTTACCAGCGAATCCGCCGCATATAACCGCGGTTTGCAGGCTGCGATGACCGTTGCCAATGCACTCAAGCCATACGGCGTCACGGTCTATGAATGCGGGAACGAACTGACGCGGCAGGTCCCGACCGTCCTCGACTTCACCAGCGCAGGCACCAAGGCGATCGACTTCAACAACCTGAACTGGCCCGTCATGCGCGGCGTGATGCGCGGGATGATCGACGGCGTAAAGGCTGTCCAGTCCGATGCGAAATGCGGCATCAACTTCTGTGTCGCGGATATCGGCGCGGCCGACGCGCTATGGGACGGCATGCAACCGGACGGCTCGGGCGGCTATCCGAAAGTGCGCTGGGACGTCACGACCTGGCATAACTATGAGGTGTACGGCGACATCTTCAACATCGGCATTGACGGCGCAGGCCCGGGATTCGACCTGCCGACGTATTGCAAGGCCCGCTACGGCGTGCCGTTCGTCATCACCGAATGGAACACGGGCCCGGAGAAATCCCAGGACTATCGAGCGGGTTACATCACGAGCACGCTTGGCAACTTGTTCCCGGCTCGCAAGACACACAACATTCAGTCTGTGATGTACTACATCCTCGACAGCGGCGACAACACCTTTGGCGTTATGACCAACGGAGTGACACTCAATCCGCCGTATAGCGCATTCACGAGTTTCGTGTCGGCCAACCCGGACACCTGACCTCAACGCAGACTTCCGTTTCCGCACGCATCGCGTGTGGAAGCGGGCAGGATCAGTCCCGGGCCGGCGCGATCCAGGCGCTTGACACGTTTCACAAATCGTCCGACTATGTGTCCACAATACGAAGTGAATGTCCATAATATGGACGGCACATACAGGAGGCGAGATGACAACCCAATCGAGTGGCGTCGATGCGATGACGCCCTATCAGCTTCCCAATCCGCCCGAAGCGTTGCGCGAAATCGTCGTCGAGTCTGCGATTCCGCTGGACGAGCGACTATGGGTTCCGCAGGCCGAAAACGTCTGGTTTCGGCCACTGTGCCTGAATGTGTCGAGCGGCTACTGGATGAACCTGCTGCGCGTGCGCAAGTCGGGCGTCCTGAGCCGGCACCGTCATCCGCAGGCCGTGCATGGGCTTGTCCTTAAAGGCCGCTGGCGCTATCTCGAACACGACTGGGTAGCCACGGAAGGCAGCTACGTGTTCGAGCCGCCGGGCGAAACGCACACGCTGTACGTGCCGGAAGACGTCGAAGAGATGATCACATACTTCCAGGTCAACGGCGTGATGTACTACTGCGACCCGTACGGCAAGCACACCGGGTACGAGGACGTCTTCACGAAGCTCGACATGTGCCGCGCGCACTACGAGCGCGTCGGCCTGGGGGCGAGCTACGTCGATCAGTTCGTGAGGTGAGCGGTGAGCGCGCCTTTCGGATTGTTCCGCGCATCGTATGACTTTTCAGGCGCCGTGGCCGTCGTCACGGGCGGCGCGCGCGGCATCGGCGCTGCGATCGCGCGGCGGCTTGCGGATTGCGGCGCATCGGTGGCCGTATGGGATCGCGATACAGCGTCAGCCGACGCCAGCTCCCACGATTCGCGCATCGCGCGCATCGCCGTCGACATCACGGATCTCGCATCCGTCGAGCGCGCCGCGAACGCAACGCTCGAACGCTTCGGCGGCATCGCGCTGCTCGTCAACAACGCCGGCTATGCAGGGCCGACGATGCCGCTTGAACAATACGATCCCGCCGAATGGTCGCGCATCGTCGACGTCAATCTGACGGGCACTTTCAATGTCTGCCGCCAACTGGTGCCCGCACTGCGCCGCGCAGGACACGCGCGCATCGTCAACGTCGCATCGCTTGCGGGCAAGGAGGGCACGCCGAATGCGTCGGCGTACAGCGCTGCGAAGGCCGGCGTGCTCGCGTTGACGAAGTCGCTCGGCAAGGAACTCGCGCAAACGGGCGTGCTCGTCAATGCGATTGCGCCTGCGGCGGTGCGCACGTCGCTGCTCGAACAGATGTCGCCGTCGCACGTGCAGACGATGATCGACAAGAGTCCGATGAAGCGACTCGGCGAACCCGATGAAGTCGTCGAACTCGCACTATGGCTCTGTTCATCGTCGTGCTCGTTCAACACGGGCGCGGTGTTCGATTTGTCCGGAGGCCGCGCCACTTACTGATTCATCGTTGTTCAACACACCCTTCCACATAGACTCAAAAGAGCATTCGGAGGAGACAGCACATGCAACCGAAGACCTCGCGCCTGCGGCGCATTCAATGGATCGCGCTGACATTCCTGACGCTGGCGGGCATCGTCAATTATCTCGATCGCAGCACGCTGTCCATCGCCAATCATTCGGTGAGTACCGAACTCGGCCTTTCGGCTTCACAGATGGGCTTGCTGTTGTCGGCATTTTCGTTTGCGTACGCGTTTTCGCAGCTTCCCGTCGGCGCGATGCTCGATCGCTTCGGCGCGCGTGTGATGCTCGGCCTCGGCATGTTCGTGTGGTCGTGCGCGCAGTTGTGCGGCGGCCTCGTTCATACGTTGCCGCAGTTTCTGGCGGCGCGCATTGCGCTCGGCATCGGCGAGGCGCCGCAATTTCCGGCGGGCGCGAAAGTGGTCAGCGAATGGTACGCGCTGCGCGAGCGTGGCCGGCCGACGGGCATCTTCACGACCTCGTCGACGATCGGACCCGCGCTCGCGCCGCCGATTCTCACGGTCCTGCTGCTCGCGTTCGGCTGGCGCTGGATGTTCGTCGTGATGGGCGTGCTCGGCATCGCGGTGGCGATCGGCTGGTACCTGATCTATCGCAATCGCGGCGACGTGACGCTCGAGCCGAACGAAGTCAGGCATCTGACGGAAGAAGAACCGCTCGCGCGCGCCGAACGCAAGATGACTTTTGCGGAATGGCGCGGCCTGTTCGGGTCCGCGACGACATGGGGCATGATCTTCGGCTTCATGGGCGTGATCTACATGGTGTGGCTGTACCTGACGTGGCTGCCCGCGTATCTCGAACACGAACGCCATCTGACGATTGCGAAGACGGGTTGGGTGGTGTCGATTCCGTACATTTTCGGCACGCTCGGCATGCTGTCGAGCGGCTTTATCGCCGATGGGCTGATGGCGCGCGGCATGGCGCCGATGCGCAGCCGCAAGTGGCCGATCTGCTGCGGGCTGATCGGCGCGGCCGTGTTCACGGTGCCCGCCGCATACACGCCGACGCTCACGCTCGCGATCGTCTATCTGTCGCTTGCGATGTATTTCGTCAATCTCGCGAGCGGCGCGGCGTGGGCGCTGGTCAGTGTCGCGACGCCGCGTCATCTGGTGGCGTCGCTCGGCAGCATCCAGAACTTCGGCGGCTATTTCGGCGGATCGTTTGCACCATTCATCACGGGCGTGGTCGTCGATCAGACGCACTCGTTCGTCAACGCGTTTCTGATCAGCGCGGGTGTGTCGTTCGCCGCGGCGCTCGTGTACATGTTCGTCGTGCGCGTGCCGATCGTGGACAAGGGTGAGCACGGCGCGGCCGCGCAAGCCCGCGCGTAATGCAACCTTGAAGCAACCTTGAACTCGCACATCGACATGACGTTTCAACACGATCTGTTTGCAGGCAAGACAGCCGTCGTCACGGGCGGCACACAGGGCATCGGCGCGGGCGTCGCGCGCTATCTGGCCGCGCTCGGCGCGCGCGTGATCGCGGCGGCGCTCGCGCCGACCGACGCGCAACGCAGCGCGCTTGCCGCCGACGGCATCGAGACCGCGTCGCTCGACGTCGCGTCGAAAGACGATGTCGATGCGCTGTTCGCGTCGCTGACCGCGCTCGACATGCTGGTGAATTGCGCAGGCGTGATACGTCGCGGCGACGAACTCGATCCCGATGTATTCGCGCAAGTGCTCGACGTGAACCTGACGGGCACGATGCGCGCGTGCGCGGCGGCGCGGCCGCTGTTGCGCGAGCGCGGCGGGGCGATCGTCAATACGGCTTCGATGCTGAGCTTTTTCGGCGGCGGGCTCGTGCCCGGCTATAGCGCGAGCAAGGGCGGCATCGCGCAGTTGACGAAGTCGCTCGCGATTGCCTACGCGACCGACCGCATCCGCGTGAATGCCGTGGCGCCCGGCTGGATCGCGACGCCGCTTACGCAGGCGCTACAGGACAACGACGAACGCTCGCGTGCGATTCTCGAACGCACGCCGCTCGGACGTTGGGGATCGCCCGACGATATCGGTCCCGCCGTCGCGTTTCTCTGTTCGCCGGGCGCGTCGTTCATCACCGGGACCGTGCTGCCCGTCGATGGAGGATACCTGGTCGCATGACCGCGCAGCCGCCCGTCGATACCGAAACGGCGCGGCACGGCGGCTCGCTATAATCGCATCGCCTTTTTTCGTTCCCGAAGCGATCATGTCCAATTTCACCACCGACGCTATCGAAGCCGCGCGCGCGACGGGCACGGCTGCATTCTCGAAGTTCATGTCGGTGCTGCAATTGATCGCCGATGCCAAGGATGCGCCGAGCGTGCCGCAACTGGCCGCGTCCAGCGGCTATCCGCGTCCGACCGTTTATCGGATCGTCGGTGCGCTGATCGCGGAGGGGCTCGTCGTCGAGAGTCTGCGCGGAGGAACGTTCGAGCTGGGGCCGCGACTGATGATGCTCGCGAGCCGCAGCTGGGAGCGCTCCGACGTGCGCGTCGCCGCGGCGGATGCATTGCAGGCGTTGCGCGACGCGACGCAGGAAACCGTACACCTCGCGGTGCGTAGCGGCAGCGAGATGGTCTACATCGAAAAGCTGGAGAGCCCGCACGCGGTGCGCATGGCATCGCGGATCGGCACGCGCGTGACGCTGTATTCGAGTTCGGTCGGCAAGGCGTATCTCGCTGCACTGGATCGCACGTCGCGCGATGCGTTGCTCGAAGGTCTGACGCTCACGCGCTTCACGCCCAACACGATCGTCGAGCCCAAAGCGTTGCGCGCTGAACTGGATGCGACGCGCGAACGTGGCTATGCGGAAGACCGCGAAGAAAACGAAGCGCAGATCTTCTGCTACGGATGCGCGATTCGCAGCGCGGACGGACTGCCGATAGCGTGTATCAGCGTCAGCATTCCGCTGTTCAGGCGCAGTGAGACGCCGCTCGAAACCTACGTTGCGCCATTGCGTGCCGCGTGCTCGGCCGTTGCAGAAAGGCTGGGACCGGGGCCGCGTTCGGCGGGCTGACGCATGCCGTGTTCCCGGTTCGGGCGGCTCATCAGAATGCCCATGCACGATGCGATACGTAGCCGCGCTCAGCGCTGATCGTCAACGTCACTCTGCTTTTGTCTTCTCAGGTTCGGGCTGCTGCTTCGGCTCGGCGCCGCGTTGCGTCGGCGCTCTTGTGCACGCATCCGGAGGTGTCACATACGGCACGTCATTGCAGCAGCATGCATAGACCGGAAATCCGTACTCGTTCGTGCGGATGATCGTCGTCGGCCCGTGCAGCGGGCACACCGCTTTCATGGCGCCTCCTGAAACTCGTGGGTCGATTCCCTCTATCGTACTCGCGGGCCGTCAACCCGGCACGTTCCGTTGCCAATCGACGTCGCGTCGAAGTGGTGAATTGCCAGAAACGTCGTTACCATCGGATCAACCGTAGATCTGCTTACGGCGTTGACAAATGATCTGATACACCTCTGTTGTTATGCCACTGCTGCCATCGTCTCCGTTGATCGACCAGGTGGTGCGGACCGTCGTTCGCCGCTATCGTTTGCCCGCGTTCGCCGACACACCTGATCAGACAGAAAACGCCAGTCCATCGACGGCGCTTGCGATTGCAATCGAGCAGGCCCGCCGGGCAGTGGCGCGCGGCGAAGTGCCACCTGCGCCGGTGAAGCGTTTGTTTGTCGATGCGCTCGCGCGTTTGATCCATGAAGCGATGCGCACGCAATCTGGAGACCCTGTTTTTCAGGCGATGGCACTTCGGCATCGGGCGGCACAGGTGCAAGAATACGCATCGCTGTCCGCTCAGGCGGATCAGGACCGCCGTCTGATCCATGCGACCGTCAATGCGATCGCGCATCCGGCCAGGCAGCAACGAATCCTGCCAGGTCCGCAACGCGAGGCGCTGGCGCAACTGCATGCGTGTGCGTCGTCCTCCTCCTGGTCGGAACTCCACGATGCCGCGCGACGTCTGCGTGGCATGCCGGAGATTGCGAACGAACCGTCAGTCGAGCGCGGCCTGGCTCGACTACTCGACGGTCGCGCGTTGGAACGCTTGCAGCGTCTCGATGCGTTGGCGTCCGATGATCTCGTGCGTCAGTACCGGTCGCTATGGGATCGGCATGGTCCTCGCCCGGGAAGCTCTAGCGCCGTTGCACAAGGCGTCGCGTCGCAGCAGCGTGGCGCTGCCGTCGAAGCGTTGGCCGCAAAGGCGCTCGAAGCGCTGGCTCGACGGCTCAACGAAGCGCAGCGCGATCGTGCGTCATATCGCGTCGTGACGTCGATGCGCGTGCCGCCTTCGTTGCCCGCCAGCCCCGAGCGCGCTAAAACCGAATGGGACGTAGTGTTGCTAGGACGCGCGAACGCGGATGACGAACCAACGCTCTGGGACGTTTGCCTGCTCGTCGAGGCCAAGGCCTCGATCGATGCCGCAACGACCGACCTCTCGCGGCTCCTGCGTGGCTTGCGCCTGCTCGCGCACGCCGAGGAAAACGTCGCTTATTCATTCGAGACGCGGCAAGGGACGGTGCGTCTGCGCGGTGCGTCGCTACGCGCGCTGACGACCGACGAGGCCGGTCTGGCCACAACTGTTCTATATTGCTGCGATGCGCCAGCGGAACCGACTCCGCGTTTGCTTGGTGCAGCCAGCCGGATGCAGCTTTTGTCCGCGCAGGAGAGCCTCGAATTCGCAAGTGCCCTGGCGGACGGGCAACACGCGGATCCGCAAAAACTCGAGCCGGTGTGGCATCAATTGCTGGAATCGTCTCGATGGCGTGCTGTGCTTCATCAATATCCGATGCTGCGCCAGGTGCGTGATCTGATGGCTCATACTGAAGACCTGCTGGCTGCAATCGACGGCGCGGCGGAAAACAGTTGACCACGTATTGAGGGCGCCCATGACATCGACCTTCAATGTCCAGGCAGCGGACGGTTATGAACAACTGATGGGCCGCTGGAGCAAACGGCTTGCTCCGCTGTTCGTCGAGTTCGCCGGGCTTCGCGACAGCGAGAGCGTTGTCGATGTCGGCTGCGGCACCGGTAGCCTGACGTTCGAACTGGCGAAGATCGCCAGCCTTAAAGACATCGCTGCGATCGATTACTCGAACGTCTTCGTCGAAGAGGCGATTCGGCGCAACGCCGATCCGCGCATCAAGATCCAGCAAGCCGACGCCTGCGCATTGCCCTTCGAGGACGCACGCTTCGACGCTGCATTGGCCTTGCTCGTGCTGCATTTCGTGCCGGACGGCGGCAAGGCGGTGGCGGAGATGCGCCGCGTCGTGCGACCGGGCGGCATGGTCGTTGCCGTCGTGTGGGACCATCTCGGCGGCATGCCCGGCATGCGCATGATGGTGGACACGGTGGCCGCTCTCAGCGAATCCGGTCGCCAGTTGCGCAGCCGCTATTGCTTCCAGCCGATGATGCAGCCAGGCGAGATGAGGCGGACATTTATCGAGCAAGGGCTCGCGGACGTCGAGGAAACGGATCTGATGGTCCGCATGGATTATCGGAACTTCGACGATTACTGGACCCCCATTGCCGCGGGCGAAGGGCCGCTCGGTCAATACATGACGACACTCGATGCCGCCGAACGGGCGCGCACGGACGCGGCCGTGCGGGACGCCTACGAAGCCGGGCGGCCCGACGGCCCGCGCTCGTTCGCCAATGTCGCGTGGGCGGTGCGCGGCATCGTGCCGTGAACGTTGCGGACCGTGGCGATCTGATCGAGAGACTGCGCGAGAAACTGCGCGTGAACCTGCGTATGAATCTGCGCGGCACGATTGACCGTTATGCAAACCGGCAAGCGTTTCGATTGGCTTCAGCGCGAGCCGGTGTTCCTGCTTTCCTCAAGAGCATCCGCTGCTCTCTCAAGCGTATTGGACCAAAGACCAATATCAAAACCAGTACGCGGTTATTAAGCTGATACCGTAGAAAAATATCGCCGGACGAACTCCGCCAGCGCTTGGCTGGAGGCCTTCACTCGAGGTTTCGCATGACAGCATTCGTCGATCATCCGGCCGTCCTGTTCATTGTGCTTTTGGTGCTCATGATCGCGGCAGTCGCCTTTGGCGCATTCGTCCTCAGACGCATACCGATGCTTTCCGGCGAGCATCCGGAAGATTTCAACATCGTGCAGACATCAACGCTGACGTTGCTCGCGCTGCTCATCGGATTCACTCTGTCGATGGCAGTCAACCGCTATGACCAGCGCAAGAATCTTGAGGAAAGCGAGGCCAATGCGATAGGCACCGAATACGCGCGCGCCGATCTGGCCGGTCCCGCCGTCACCGCGCAAATGAAGGCTGCGCTCGTTCGCTATACCCGGCTCAGACGGGCCCACTTTCTGACGAGAGACGCAGAGGAGATCGCGCGCAACGAGCGCGAGACGGCCGATCTCCAGTCCGAGCTATGGCGTCTCGCGGCGCGGGTGGCCAATGAAAACCCGACACCTGTAGCGGCTGTGATCGTCACGGGCATGAACGACGTGCTCAACTCGCAGGATTACTCCGAAGCGGCACTTCTCAACCGCATTCCAATCGGCGCATGGATATTGATGTTCGTGGTTGCGCTATTCGGATGCGTGATTCAGGGATACGGCGCAAAGGGTGATCTTCGAAGAGGCTTGCTTATCGCAATCCTGCCGATGACGATTGCGTTGTCGCTTGCGCTCATCGCGGATATCGACAGTCCACGTGGCGGGATCATTCACGTTCAGCCGCAGAACCTCGCGAGGCTTCTGCAATCGCTCGGGACGACGCCGCTTTGAAGTGCCGAGGGACGCTTGCCATGATGCCCTTTACCGCTTTATCGCGCCCGCGCGGCGAGGCGCGCAATCATGCGTTCAGCCATCGCGCGGTCGATGACTTCGAATGAGCGTGTCGTGCGCTCATACGCATACATGTCGCCCGTCGCGATGTCGAACCACCAGCCGCTCAATACCAGCGCCTTGGCCGTGACCTGCTGATGGACGATCGGATAGGTCATCAGATGCTCGAGTTGCACGAGCACGTTGAGTTGCGACAATTGATCGTGCGGTTTCAGCCTGCCATCGAGCGGACCTTCGTGTTCGAGGCGAAACGCTGCGTTGTTCGCGTGGTACAGCCATTTATCGAGGTTCGGCGCTTTCAGCCTGGCGCTGCGTGTATAAACGGCTTTCATCGCACCGCACTCGGAATGCCCGCACACGACGATATTCGCGACTTTCAACACCAGCACTGCATACTCGATCGCGCTTGCCTCTGATAGATCGCCCGTAGACGCCCCTTCCGCAGTGGCTGGCGGTATCAGGTTGCCGACGTTGCGCATCGTGAACAGATCGCCGGGATGGGTCGAGGCCAGCAGGTCCGGCACAACCCGGCTGTCCGAGCACGTGATGAAGAGGGCATCGGGTGTCTGCGCAAGCGCCAGTTTGCTGAACTGCTTCGCGTATTGCGGCAGCATGTTCTCGCGGAATTCAACGATGCCCATGATGAGCTTGCGCATGGCTCGCCTCCGAAAGCACTAGTTGTTTGCAGTGGAGGCCGCCGAACCTCCAAGCCCTTGCGAATCGGGGATACGGGCCAACGCAAGGTCTTCGGGGAACGGATGCTTCGAGGCGATTGCGCGATCGAGCAGTATCAATTCGACGCGCAACGCGTCATGACGATGCTCCGGCAGGCTCTGGATGAGGTTCTCGATCGCCGCGCGCAGACGCCGCGCGATTTGAATGCTGCCCACGCCACACTGGCGTATCTCGCGGAAGCTGATATGCACGAAGTCTTCCCAATTGGGCGTCCGCAAGATCACGCGCACGTGTCCCGACTTGTCCATGATCTCCTCGACGTGCAGCGACCGTTTGCCCACCATGCGCAATAGCCGGTGCAACTGGTCGATCGCAAGCACGGCCGTGGTCGGATCGTTGATCGCCGCCGACAGCGCTTTCAGTGCAATGTCGACGAGGATGCGAAACGCGAACATCGGGTCCTGCTCCATCGTGCGCTCCGTCCCGAAAGCGACGAGCGTGCGCAGCTTGCGCTCATCGATGTCGTCGGCGTTCCCGTATAGATGAAACAAGGGATCGTCCACCGCGACGAAATCGCCGACTCGCGGCACGAATTCGATGACTACGCCTGTGCGCCGCGCCTTGGCCACCAGCAATTCCAGATTCACGGCCAGCACGATGCCGGACGTTCCTCGCTGACGAACGATGCGATCAGGCATGCCTCGCTCTTTGTCGCGTTCCGGCTGGGTAATCGCGCCCGTAGTCGGGGCGGGATAAACGTTGTCGATGACCGCGATCCCTTGCACCCCGACGCGCGCCACAAGGCTGACGGGACGCAGTGATTTCGCGGCGTAATCGATCAGGAAAAGAAAAGCGACGACGGAAGCGAATCCGCATAGCGCTGCAATGAACACCTGAAGCTGGTGGACTTCGCTCTCGCCCATCCAGCCGAGCGTCCTGTTGGCGAACAGCAGTGAGAAAACGAATAGTCCCGAGATGCTGCGGATGATGTTATCGCGCAGGAGTGTCGTCGCGATGATCCGTGGCGTGTACTGCCCGCCCGCGACCTGGATCGCGACCAGCAGCGAGCCGAACGTGAACACCAGAAACGCCAGGTCTGCGGAAACGATGTCACCGACCAGCGACCGCGCCCCCGTCATGGACAGCCCGAGAAAACCGGTTTTCGGATCAAGGATTCCCTGTCTGATCATCCACCTTCCCACCATTTCAGTGAGAGGCTTGAGCACGGCATAGATCGCGACTGCGATGAGCGGCACAGTCCACAGCGAAGTTCTCAGATAGCTCTTCAAGCTGTACCAGCGATTCCAGTCCATGTTTGCTCTCCCTGCGATTCGCATTGCGGCGGAGACCAAGATGTTCGCGTGGCATGCGAAGGAGGCTTATCGAGCGGGCACGCGCGGCTGCGCTTGCACGCGGTCACTCTCGCCGGTCATGGGGAGTTCCGCTTGCGCGGACCAGGTCACGGACGCGTGAGCCTTCCCGACAATCAGACACGCGAACTTCGGGACGGTCAATGAGACTTTGGTCCAATAGTGAGGGACGTCGATTTTCCGGAAGAGCGCGTCGATGGGGCGCGTGCCTGTATCGGCTGAGCCGTGTTAGTACGTGGCAAACGCGAGGCGCTTTTCTAGCCGTTCGACGACGACAGCTCCATGCGTTTGCGCTGCAGAAACCGGCGCACGGCCGGATCGCGTTCGAGGCCGATCGCGAGCTCGTAGGCGCCTAACGCTTCCGTCGTCGCGCCGACACGCGCGAGCAGATTGGCGCGCGCGGCCCAATATGGCTGATAGTCGGCCAGCCGAGGATCGTCCGCATATGGCTTCAGCGCGTCGAGTGCCGCCTGCGGGCCGTCACGTTCGGCAAGCGCGAGCGCGCGGTTCACCGCGACGACGGGCGACGCGGCAATCGCGAGCAGCGCGTCATAGAGTTGCACCACTTCATCCCAGTTCGGGCGATGCGTCCGGCAGCGGTACACGTGCGCCGACTGCAACGCGGCTTCGAGCTGAAAGCGTCCGATTGCGTTGAAGGCGTTCGCGCGCCGCAGCAATGCGTCGGCGGCGTCGATCATCGGCGCGTTCCACGTCGCCGGGTCTTGAGCCGACAGCGGCACATAGTCGCCGTTAGCATCGCGCCGCGCGTCGCAACGCGCCTGCGCATACAGCATCAGCGCGAGCAGACCGAGTGTCTCCGGCTCGTCGGGCAGCAACTCGACGAGCAGTTGCGCAAGAAAGAGCGCCTCGCCGGTGAGATCGCGCCGACCGGTATCGCCGCCGACGGGATCGGTCCAGCCTTCCGCATACGCCGCGTAGACGGCTTCCAGCACCGCTGCGAGCCGGTCAGGCAATTCCTCGCGCTCGGGCACGCTGAACGGAATGCCCGCTTCGCGGATCTTGTTCTTCGCGCGCACGAGGCGCTTGCTCATCGCGGCCGGCGACATCAGGAATGCGGACGCGATCGTCTTTGCTTCGAGCCCAAGCACGACCTGCAGCATCAGCGGCGTGCGGATAGCGGCTTCGAGAGCGGGGTGCGTGCAAGCGAACAGCAGCGCAAGCCGCCGGTCGGGCAATGCGCCTGCTTCGTGCTCGTCGATCTCATCGGCGAGGATCGCGAGCTGGTTCGCCACTTCGCCGCCGACACGGTGATGGCGCGCGCCGTCGATCGCCCGGCGGCGCGCAACCGTCATCAGCCACGCTTCGGGATTCGCGGGGCAGCCGCGCTCCGGCCAGTCGGCTAGCGCGGCGGCAAAGGCGTCGGCCAGCGCGTCCTCGGCCGCGGCGACGTCGCGCGTGCGCATCGCCAGCAGCGCGACGAGCTTGCCGTAGCTGCGGCGAGCGACCGCCTCGGCAATCGAACGTGCGGCGCCGTCAGCGGCGCGGCCGCAGCCGGACAGGCTCATGTAGATGGCGCATCGTAGGGAGCGGTCCAGACGGGGCGCACTTCCATCTTGCCGTGGGCCGCGCCGGGACAACGCGACGCCCACGTGATCGCCGCGTCCAGATTGGGCACGTCGATCAGATAGTAGCCGGCGAGCTGCTCCTTCGAATCGGAATACGGTCCATCAAGCACCTGCGGCTTGCCGTCGACGAGCCGCACCGTGGTGGCCGTATTCGTATGCTGCAACCGGTTGGCGCCTACTAGCGCCTCGGCTTTCTTCAGCGATTCGGTGTACGCCTGATACGCGGCGACGCCTTGCTGCCGCTCGCTGTCGGTCATCTGGCTCCAGCGGTTTTCTTCGGAATAGATCATCAACAGGTATTGCATATGAGCCTCCGTCATGGGGTTGAGGCGGTCGATCGCATTGGGCCGCCATCACAATGACGCGCGGGCCGCTCGCTGACGGACAGGCGGCGTCGGAAAAATCGCGGGCGGTGTACCCGGCTTTGTTCGTCTGCCCCGGTCGAAGACTGCGCGCGCGGCTGGCGGAACGGCGCGCCGGATCGGGCACCGGAAGAAGTAGACCGGTTCACGAACGGAACCGCGGCCAAGCCATAAAGGTAACTGAATGGGCGCGTGTTTGCGCATACGAATGCTCACGCCATCAAGCCGTCTTAAGTTTCTGCTGCAAAGAGAGGAAGCCGGGCGCGTGAGGTGTTTCGTGCTTCCATAAATTGCATCCTGATTCGCAACCGGCGTCCTATAGTTGTTCAGCACGCGTGGAAAGAATAACGAAAGCGATAGCAGGAAGAGCCGACGTGCAGCGCGGTCTCCCAAGGTTGCCCATTTCGGATCGAACGCGCTCGTGAAGCAGCCTGTACCCAGTGATGCTGGTTCCGTCATCACGACATGGCGTCGATATCATGAAGGAAAAACCATGGCAACTTCCCGCTTTGATGCGTACTCGGTGCGCGTGGTTTCGCGTGGCTTGTATGCGGTTGTACTGGCAACTGCAATCGGCGTGTCGGTTCCTGGTTGTGGTGGCGACGACACGCCAGCATCGAGCGAGCCCGCATTCGCTACTGCCGCGCGCCCGCAGATCAACGCGTTGCTCGCAGATACGATGACGTCGGGTGCCGTCGTATACGTGCAATCGCCAAACGGCGACTGGCTCGAGTCGTTCGGAACGGCGGTGCGAGGCACGAACACACCGATACCGACGACCGCTCACTTTCGCGTCGGCAGCGTGACGAAAACCTGGACTGGCACGGTGATTCTGCAACTCGTGCAGGAAGGGAAGCTCAGTCTGAACGACCCTATCAGCAAATACATCTCGAACGTGCCGAACGGCGACCAGATCACGATCGAGCAATTGCTGACGATGCGCAGCGGTCTCTACAACTATTCGACCAGTCTCGCGTTCAATCAGACGCTCGATTCGCAACCGAACAAAGTGTGGACCACGACCGAATTGCTGGACATCGGGTTTGGCCAGCCAGTGTATTTCGCGCCAGGAGCGGATTTTCGCTATTCCAATACGAACACGGTATTGCTCGGACTCGTCATCGAGCGGCTAACCGGGATGAGCGCGGCAGACGCAATGAAGGCGCGTCTTTTTACGCCGCTCGGTTTGACCGATACGTTTCTTCCGCCGCAGGACGACACGTCGCTGCCCGCGCCGGCGCCGCATGGCTACCAGTGGGGCACCAATGTCGAGACGGCAGATAGCGAGGCACTATCCCCAGAGCGTCAGGCGGCCGCGAAGAACGGGACATTGCAACCTGCCGATGTGACGGGCGTAACCACATCCTGGGCCTGGACTGCCGGCTCGGGCATCTCGACCGTGAAGGAACTGGCGGCTTACGTGCAACGGATGGTGGGCGGCGGCTACCTGAACGCCGATCTGCAGGCACAAAGGCTCGCCAGTTGTCAGTCGGTCCAGCCGTCAGATCCGATGGCGGCCAGTTACTGCCTCGGGCTTGCCAAATTCGGCACGTTTTACGGACACACGGGCGAAATACCCGGATTCAATACGTTCATGGGCTACGATCCGGCAACGAAAACGACGATCGTCACATGGGCGACGACGGCTGCGGCGCCCGATGGCCGCGCGCCCGCAAACGTCATCGCGCAGATCCTCATTGGAGAACTCAGCAAGGCCGCAGAGGTACCGAGCGAGGGGAGGCCCTAGTGGCCGAAGCGAAGCGGCCGGCCGGAGCGAGGACTTGACGATGTGCAAGGGATCTCGCAGAGCGATTGACGCCGAGAGACCGCATTGGGTCGGTACGTGCTAGCTTTGCCCCGGCGACGATCGTTTCACGATCTCGCCGCACGCCGCCCTCACAAAACATCCCCACCACGCGGCTTTTGCTCGACAGCATCGAGCGCCGCCACCATCTCGGCGGCTGCCTTCTGCAACTCCGGCACATAACGCCGCGTCGCGTCCGCGAGGCTCAACGCGCGCGACAGAAACACGACGTTCAGGCTCGCGAGCACGCGCTCGCGCGACACGATCGCCACCGCGACGGCGCTGATCTTCGCCTGCGCGGCCCAGTCTCCGTGATTCGAACCGAAGCCGTCATCGCGCACGCGTTTGACGAGACTCCGCACGAGCGCATCGTTCTTCGCGAGTGCCTGCTGTTCCTCTCCGCCCGCGCCCGAGCGCAGCAAGTCGAGAATATCCTCGCGCTCCTCGTCAGGGCACATCGCGAAGTACGCGCGTCCCGCCGCCGTCAGAAGAATCGGCAGGCGCCGCCCGACCATCGCGCGATGAAACGACAGCTGGCTGAAGCGATGTGTCGTCTCGCGGATGATCATCGCGTCGCCGTCGGGCGTCGTCAGGTCCGATGGCCACGCGACGCGTTGCAGCAACTGACCCATGATCGGCGGCGCGACAGTCGCGATACGTTCGGTATCCGTGAAGCCTTCGCTCAACGCGCGCACGGCGAGCGTCAGCCGAAAGCTGTCGTCGGAATTGCTTCGGCGCACGAAGCCTTCGTCCATCAGCGTTTCGAGCAGGCGGCGCACCGTCGTGCGGTGCAGGCCCGTGATGTCGGCGATCTGCTGGCTCGTCGCGCGACCGTTTTCCATGGCGTTCAGCGCCTTTAGTACTTGTAGCCCGCGCGCCAGTCCCCGCACGTTCGTGTACGTCGTCACGACGAAAATGTCCTTTTAATTCAGCAATGTGCATTCTATGCACATTTTCGAGATTTTGTTGAGGGCATCGAGGGGCGGCCCATAGACTGCCATCAAATCTGAACGGACGACGCGGCGCACCCGCCGATGCCGTTCTCCGCAGCGCCGCAGTCGTTACACCAGGTGCGAGTGACGGCGCACAAGAACATTCAACCATCGCATGGATGGAGACAGTCATGAGTTCCGCCTTCGATACGTCGGCCGGCAACGGTCGCGCTCACCTTATCGAAACCGACGTCGCGATCGTCGGCGCAGGCCCCGTCGGCCTGATGATCGGCAATCTTCTGGGCTTGCAGGGCGTGCGCGTCGTCATCGTCGAAAAGCTCGAGCAGATCATCGACTATCCGCGCGCGATCGGCCTCGACGATGAAGCGCTGCGCGTGTTTCAGTCGGTCGCTCTTGCCGACGAACTGCTGCCGCACACGACGCCCAATCACTGGATGCGCTTCACGTTGAAGGGCAAATGCTTCGCATCGATCGAGCCGCGCACCGACGAATTCGGCTGGCCGCGCCGCAACGCCTTCATTCAACCGCTCGCGGACCAGATCCTGTACGACGGGCTGAAGCGCTTCGAGCATGTGCAGACGCTGCTCGGCCACACCGTCGACAGCTTCGCGCAGGACGACGACGGCGTGACGATCGAAGCCACCGCGTCGAACGGCGAGAAAAGAACGATCCGTGCCGCGTGGCTGGTGGGCGCGGACGGCGGCAACAGCTTCGTGCGTCGCACATTGAACGTGCCGTTCGAAGGACGCACGAAGCCGAATCAATGGATTGTGATCGACGTGCGCAACGATCCCATCGGCTCGCCGCACATCTATCTGCATTGCGATGAGAAACGGCCTTATGTGTCGGCGGCGCTGCCGCATGGCATCCGCCGTTTCGAGTTCATGGTGATGCCGGGCGAGACGGAAGAAGATCTGGCGAAGCCGGAGAACATGGCGGTGCTGATGCGCAACGTGGTGCCTGAGCCGGACAAGGTCGACTACATTCGCAAGCGCGTCTACACGCACAATGCGCGCCTCGCGAGCACGTTCCGCATGAACCGTGTGCTGCTCGCGGGCGACGCCGCGCACATCATGCCCGTGTGGCAAGGGCAGGGCTACAACAGCGGCATCCGCGATGCGAGCAATCTCGGCTGGAAGCTCGCGATGGTCGTGAAAGGCCAGGCTCGTGACGCGCTGCTCGACACCTACACGATGGAGCGTCGCGCGCATGCGCGCTCGATGATCCATCTGTCCGAAGTGGCCGGCGATATCTTCGCGCCGACGAGCCGCTTCGGCATGAAAGTGCGCGACGCGTTCGTGAGCACGTTCAACGTTCTGCCTTCTGTAAAGCGCTATTTCGTCGAGATGCGCTTCAAGCCGATGCCGCGCTACGAAGAAGGCGTCGTGCTGGGCAACAGCCGCGCGCGTTGCGATGGATGGCTCGCGCGTGTGCTCGCCAAGACCGGGCATTCCGCGCCGGGGCGTCTGCTCGGCCTGATGAGCGAGAAGCGCGAGTCGTTCATTGGGCGCGTCGTGCATGGGCGCGATCCTGCGGCGGCGACGCCCATCGGCCGCATGTTCATCCAGCCGCTCGTGCGGCTCGAAGACGGCCGCATTGTGCGTCTCGACGATGCGATCGGCAACCGTTTCGCGATGCTCGGCTGGGGCGCGGACCCGACTTTCGGACTCACGCCCGAAGCGCGCCGCATCTGGACATCGATTGGCGGCTGCTTCGTGATCGCGAAGCCCGATCCGCAACTGAAGTTTCACGACGACGTGCCCGAAGGCGTGATCGCGATCGGCGATATGGACGGACGCATGAAGGACTGGTTTGCGCGCGTGCCGGAATCCGTCGTGCTGTTGCGGCCCGATCGCTTCGTCGCGGGGATGTGCTCGCCGCAGCGCGCGTCCGAACACGTCGTGCGGCTCGCCGACAAGCTGTCGTGGTCGGGCATCGCTGCGAAATGCGAAGGCGATGAGCGCACGCTGCCGGAAGACGCGTTGCCGGCGCGCGAATCCATCGCAGCGGGAGCATGACATGACGAAGATTCGACTCGAGTGCATGTCGCACACGCCGCTTCATGGCTACTTCGATCCCGCGCCTGAAGTCGTCGCCGAAGTCGAGCATATGCAGCGCGCGGCGCGCGAACGGGTCGCCGCATTCGATCCCGAACTGGTGATCGTGTTCGCGCCCGACCACTACAACGGCTTTTTCTACGACGTGATGCCGCAGTTCTGCATCGGCGTGAACGCGACCGCGATCGGCGATTTCAACAGTGCCGCCGGCCCGCTGCCCGTCGCGCGCGAAGTAGCGCTCGCGCTCGCGGATGCCGCGTTGACGAGCGATATCGACGTCGCCGTGTCGTACCGGATGCAGGTCGATCACGGCTGCGCGCAGGCACTCGACGTGCTGACGGGCGGCATCGATCGCTATCCCGTCGTGCCCGTGTTCATCAACTCGGTCGCGCCGCCGATGGCCTCATGCCGGCGCGCGCGGCTTTTCGGCGACGCGATCGGCCGCTTCGTCGCGCAAATGGACAGGCGCGTGCTGCTGATCGGCTCGGGCGGCATTTCGCACGAGCCGCCCGTGCCGGAGATCGCGGGCGCGGATGCCGTGGTCGCCGAACGCCTGATCGCCGGACGCAATCCGTCGCGTGAATCGCGCGATGCACGCCAGGCTCGCACGGTCGCTGCCGCCAGGTCATTCGCGGCGGGCGACAGCCATCTGCATCCCCTCAATCCCGCGTGGGACCGCGCGTTCCTCGATCTGCTCAAGAGCGGCGAAGTCGCGGCGACCGACGGCTTCACCAACGATGCGATCACATGCGAAGGCGGCAAGTCCGCGCACGAGATCCGCACGTGGGTCGCCGCATTCGGCGCGCTCGCGGCGTGCGGACCGTATGAGGCATCGCTCGATTACTACCGCGCGATTCCCGAGTGGATAGCGGGCTTTGGCGCGATGCATGCGCGCGTGCTCGACGATCAGCACGCGGCGCTTCGCGTGTCGATCGCCACGACGCGCGCGATTGCATGACAACAGACAACAGGAGACTTTTCATGGTGAATCAACAAGCTGCTCAGTCGATCGCTGCGCGTTTGCGTGAAGCGGAAGCTTCGCGCCAGCCCGTCGCGCCCGTGCGCACCGAAATCGCAGCCGACGATGCCGCGTTCGCGTATGCAGTCCAGCAAGCGAATGTCGATCTGCGTTGCGCGAACGGCGAGCGCATCGTCGGCAGAAAGATCGGGCTGACGTCGCTGGCCGTGCAACAGCAGCTGGGCGTCGGTCAGCCGGACTTCGGCACGCTGTTCGCGTCGATGGCTTACGGCGATAACCAGCCGATGCCGCTCTCGACGCTCATCCAGCCGAAAGTGGAAGCGGAAATCGCGCTTGTGCTCGAACGCGATCTGACGGCGGACAGGCACACGTTCGCGGACCTGATCGGCGCGACGGCTTATGCGCTCGCCGCGATCGAAGTGGTCGACAGCCGCGTGCAGAACTGGGACATCCGCTTCGTCGATACCGTCGCGGACAACGCATCGAGTGCGCTTTTCGTGCTCGGCAGCCGGCCTGTGCCGTTGCGCGACGTCGACTTGACGGCCTGCGCGATGACGCTTGCGCAAGACGGCGAAGTGCTGTCGCGCGGCAACGGCTCGGCGTGTCTCGGCAATCCGCTCAACGCGGCGGCGTGGCTCGCGGACCGCCTGGTGCAACTCGGCACGCCGCTGCGCGCGGGCGACGTCGTGCTCACGGGCGCGCTCGGGCCCATGGTGGCCGTGAGGCAGCCGGGCACGTACACAGTGCAGATCGAAGGACTCGGCAGCGTGCGCGCCGCGTTCGCCTGATTCATACGGAGACCCAGATGGCAATCGACAAATCCAGACGCAAGGCCGCGATCATCGGCTCGGGCAACATCGGCACGGACCTGATGATCAAGATCATGCGTCATGCGAAGCATCTCGAGATGGCGGCGATGGTCGGCATCGATCCCGCATCCGATGGCCTCGCGCGCGCCGCGCGCCTGGGCGTCGCGACCACGCATGAAGGCGTCGAAGGGCTGGCGCGGCTGCCCGTTTTCGACGAGATCGACTTCGTGTTCGACGCGACATCGGCGGGCGCGCACGTGAAAAACGATGCGTTCCTGCGCAAGCTGAAGCCCGGCATCCGCATGATCGATCTGACGCCCGCCGCGATCGGTCCGTACTGCGTGCCCGTCGTCAATCTCGACGCGCATCTCGATGCGCCGAACGTGAACATGGTCACGTGCGGCGGCCAGGCGACGATTCCGATGGTCGCGGCTGTATCACGCGTCGCGAAGGTGCATTACGCGGAAATCGTCGCATCGATCAGCAGCAAGTCGGCGGGGCCGGGCACGCGCGCGAATATCGACGAGTTCACGGAGACCACCTCGAAGGCGATCGAAGCTGTGGGCGGCGCGGGCAAGGGCAAGGCGATCATCGTGCTGAATCCCGCCGAGCCGCCGCTGATGATGCGCGACACCGTCTACGTGCTGTCGGATGCGGCGGACTGCGCGCGGATCGAAGCGTCCGTCGAGCAGATGGCGGCTGCCGTGAACGCGTATGTGCCGGGCTATCGCCTGAAGCAGAAAGTGCAGTTCGACGACATTCCCGCCGATGCGCCGCTCAACCTTCCGGGCCTTGGACGTTTCAGCGGCCTGAAGACGTCGATCTTCATCGAAGTGGAAGGCGCCGCGCATTACCTCCCCGCCTATGCGGGCAATCTCGACATCATGACTTCCGCCGCGCTCGCGACGGCCGAGCGCATGGCGATGAGTTCCGCCGCGCTCGTGAATGCAGAAGCGTGAGGACCACCTACGCATGAGCAAGAAACTCTATATCTCCGACGTGACGCTGCGCGACGGCATGCACGCGATCCGTCATCAGTATTCGATCGAGGACGTGCAGCGGATCGCTCGCGCGCTGGACGATGCGAAGGTCGACAGCATCGAGGTCTCGCACGGCGACGGCCTGCAAGGATCGAGCTTCAACTACGGCTTTGGCGCGCACAGCGACCTCGAATGGATCGAGGCCGTCGCCGATGTCGTGAAGCACGCACGGATCGCGACGCTGCTGCTGCCCGGCATCGGCACGATTCACGATCTGAAGGCCGCGTATGACGCCGGCGCGCGCGTCGTGCGCATCGCGACGCACTGCACGGAAGCCGACATCTCGAAGCAGCACATCGAATACGCGCGCGAACTCGGCATGGATACCGTCGGCTTCCTGATGATGAGCCACATGACCACGCCGGAGAATCTTGCGATCGAAGCGAAGAAGATGGAAAGCTACGGCGCGAACTGCGTGTATGTGGTCGATTCGGGCGGCGCACTGAACATGAGCGACGTGCGCGACCGTTTTCGCGCGATCAAGGGTGCGCTGCAACCGGAGACACAAACGGGTATGCACGCGCATCACAACCTGAGCCTGGGCGTCGCGAATTCGATCGTCGCCGTCGAGGAAGGATGCGACCGCATCGATGCGAGTCTCGCGGGCATGGGCGCGGGCGCGGGCAACGCGCCACTCGAAGTGTTCATCGCGGCGGCCGAGCGTCTTGGCTGGAACCACGGCACCGATCTTTACACGCTGATGGATGCCGCCGACGATATCGTGCGTCCGTTGCAGGACCGTCCTGTGCGCGTGGATCGCGAAACGCTCGCGCTCGGCTATGCGGGCGTCTATTCGAGCTTCCTGCGCCACTCTGAAATCGCCGCAAAAAAGTATGGGCTGAAGACCGTCGACATTCTCGTCGAACTGGGCAAGCGTCGCATGGTCGGCGGCCAGGAGGACATGATCGTCGACGTCGCGCTCGATCTGAAGAAGCGCGAACCCGAAGCCCAACCCTGAGCGCTTTTTTCACGCGAACGCTGCGAAGCAAGGCGTCACCACGAACGCCGCTCGACACACATTGGAGACATGGATGAAAGCGTCAACGAATCTGACCACGCGCGCGAGCGGCGCGCTCACGATCGGCCTCTGCCTCGCGGTCGCGCTGCTGGAAGGGCTCGACCTGCAATCGACGGGCATTGCCGCGCCGCGCATGGCGCGCGAATTCCATCTCGCCGTCGCGCAGCTTGGCTGGGCGTTCAGCATCGGCGCGCTCGGGCTGCTGCCGGGCGCGGCCATCGGCGGAAGGCTCGCGGATCGTATCGGGCGCAAGCGCGTGTTGATGCTGTCGGTTGCGCTGTTCGGCGTTTTTTCGATTGCGACGACGCAAGTCTGGGACCTGGACAGCCTGCTTGCCGCGCGCTTTCTCACAGGCCTGGGGCTCGGCGCGGCGATGCCGAATCTGATCGCGCTGTGCGCCGAAGCAGCGCATCCCGATCATCGCAGCTCGGCCGTCGGCGCGATGTACTGCGGCATGCCGTTCGGCGCGGCGCTCGCGGCCGTGATCGGCATCGTCAGTCCCGGCGACGATAGCTGGCGGCACATCTTCTATGCCGGTGGCGTCGGGCCGTTGCTGACGTTGCCGCTGCTCGCGTGCTTCATGAAGGAGTCGACGCACTTCGTCGCGCTCGGCCAGAATGCGAATCGCGCGGCGTCGTCGAGCGTCGCGCAGGCGCTGTGGAAAGAGGGCCGCGCGAGCACGACGTTCGCGCTGTGGATCAGCTATCTCGGCACGCTGATCGTGCTGTACTTCCTGATCAACTGGCTGCCGTCGATGGTGATCGCTCGTGGCCTCACGCGAGTCCAGGCGGGTGTCGTGCAGATGATGTTCAACATCGGCGGCGGCATCGGCGCAATCGTGATCGCGGGGCTGATGGACCGCATCGGCAAGAAGCCGACCGTGATGGGCATGTACGTCGGCATCGCGGCTGCGCTGGCGGCGCTCGCGGGGGCGGCGGGCAGCGTGTCGATGGCATGCGGCGGGCTGCTCGCCGGGCTTTTCCTCGTCGGCGGACAGTCGGTGCTGTATGCGCTCGCCGGCCACGCGTATCCGACGCAGGTACGCGGCACGGGGGTGGGCGCCGCCGTCGCCGTGGGACGTCTGGGCTCGATCGTCGGTCCGCTGATCGCAGGGCAACTGTTCGCGATCGGACAAAGCCCGTCGATGCTCGTTACCGCGAGCATTCCGTTGATCGCGATCGCGGCGTTCGGCGCGCTCGTGGTCGTCGCGAAGTTTCCGCGCGAGATGCTCGTTGCGTCTCGCGCTGTGAGTACCGAATCATTCTGAATCGAAGGAATCCGATATGACTACGACGCAAGTACAAAGCGAAGCCGCGACCAGCAAGTTCGTGAGCGTGATGGAAGACGGCACGGAGCTGCGTCTGCACTACAACGACATCGGCGAGGGCAAGGAAACCGTCGTGATGCTGCACGGCTCGGGTCCGGGCGCGAGCGGCTGGGCAAACTTCAGCGGCAACGTCGAGCCGTTCGTGGCGGCCGGCTATCGCGTGATCCTGCTGGACTGCCCCGGTTTCGGCAAAAGCGACACGGTGCTCAATACAGGCTCGCGTTCGGATCTGAACGGGCGCGTCCTGAAGTGCGTGCTCGACGTGCTCGGGATCGGGCGCGTGCATATCGTCGGCAACTCGATGGGCGGACATAGCGCCGTTGCGTTTGCGCTGTCGTATCCGGAGCGCGTCGGCAAGCTGATCCTGATGGGCGGCGGCACAGGCGGGCCGAGCCAGTTCGTGCCCATGCCGACGGAAGGCATCAAGCTGCTGAACCTGGTCTATCGCGAACCGACGCTGGAGAACCTCAAGCGCATGCTCGACGTGTTCGTGTACGACCCGAGCTCGCTGACCGAAGACCTGATGAATACCCGGCTTGCCAATATCCTGGCCCGGCGCGACCACCTCGATAACTGGGTCAGGAGCCTCGCTGCCAATCCGAAGCAGTTCACCGACTACGGTCCGCGTCTCGGCGAAATTGCGGCGCCGACGCTCATCATCTGGGGCCGCGACGATCGCTTCGTCCCGTTCGATGTCGGGCTGCGTCTGGTCTGGGGTCTGCAGAACGCAGAGTTTCATGTCTTCAACCGCTGCGGCCATTGGGTGCAGTGGGAACATGCGGAGAAGTTCAATCGCATGGTGCTGGACTTCCTTCAGCACTGACGCACGAGACGTAGCGTTGGGCGCAGAACAGGCGTTGCATTGACTTCTGCTGCTACGGCAATACGCGGCAAAACAAGCAGCAACAAGCGACGACGCAAACGCGACCATAGCAACCATCAACTCGCCGGAGGTCGTTCAGCCTCCGGCCACACATCGCCCGTTCTGCGCGTGCAGGACGGCGCTCGCGCTCACCGCTCACGCAACGCGGCCGCACTGAAGCGCATGCACGTGTCTGTACAAGAGACATGCTGCGAGACCTTTTCGCTGCTGCCGTTCCCGCCTCCCGCCTCCCACTCGCAAACGCTATTCACGCGGCCTTTTGTGCGCGACCGGCGTCATCGCGGCGTTGTTTCGTTCACCGAATCCCGCCTGATTTCCCGTGCCAGTTCGCTTAGGTGAAAACGATGATGCGTTTGCCATGCGTTGTCCTTGCACGCCCCAAAATTATGCTAGAGAATCATTAAAAAATTCCACAACGCGCTTCGTGGCATACAAATAGCGAATCGTTCGCTACTCGAAGCTCATCCCGGAGACACCACGAATGAAGGAACTGACAGCCCAGAACGTGGACGCCAAGCCGGCAGCCGGCTGGTATCGCCGCTGGTTTTTGCTGGTACTGGTCCTGATCTACGCATCGAGCTTCATCGACCGGATCATCGTCGCCGTCGTCGGGCAGGCGATGAAGGTCGAAATGAACCTCAGCGATCTGCAGCTCGGCTTGCTGAACGGATTGGCGTTTTCGATTTTCTATTCGCTGCTCGGTCTGCCGATTGCGCGTCTCGCGGAGCGCTTCAATCGCGTCGTGCTGATCGCGCTGTCGATCGGCGCGTGGTCGGTGATGACGACGCTGTGCGGCACGGCGGGCGCGTACTGGCAACTGCTGATCTACCGGCTCGGCGTCGGCATCGGCGAGGCGGGCAGCACGCCCACCGCGCATTCGCTGATCTCCGACCAGTTCGGCGCGCGCCGCCGTGCAAGCGCGCTGTCGATCTACGCGCTGGGCCCGCCGCTCGGCGTGCTCGTCGGCGCGCTCGGCGGCGGCTGGATGGTGCAGCACATCGGCTGGCGTCCCGTGTTCTACGTGGTCGGCCTGCCGGGACTCGTATTCGGCCTGCTCGCCTGGCTCACGCTGCGCGAGCCGCGGCGCGGCGGCGCAGAAGAGGGCAGCGCGCAACTGGCCGCCGATGTCCCATCGCTGCGCGAAGTGCTCGCCGTCCTGTTCGGGAGCCGCGCGTTCGTGCAGATGCTGCTCGGCACCGTGATCGGCGCGTTCGGGCAGTACGGGATCAACCTGTTCATCCCCGTCTATCTGACGCGCGTCTTCGGACTCGGCTATGCGCAGGCGGGCCTGATCTTCGGCCTCGTGATCGGCGTGGGCGGCATTCTCGGCAACACGCTGGGCGGCGTGGCCGCCGACTGGGCGGGGGCGAAGAACCGCCGCTGGTATGCGTGGATACCCGCGCTCGGCACGGCGATCGGTTTCCCGCTCGTCGCGAGCGCCTTCACGTTGGGGCAGTGGCCCGTCGCGGTGGCGCTGATCTTCGTCGCCACGGTGATGCTGAGCATGTGGAACGGCCCGACCTTCGCGGTCGTGCACAGCATCGTCGAGCCGCGCATGCGTGCCACGGCATCGGCTTGCGTATTCCTTGTCATGAATCTGGTCGGCCAGGGACTCGGGCCGGCCACCGTCGGCCTGCTCAGCGACCGTGTCGCAGCACGTCTTTTCACGCAGGGCCAGTTCAACCTCGTCTGCGCGTCGGGCGGCGCACATGGCGCACATGGGACCGCTGCGGCGGTTCAGGGGCCGTTCGCGGACGCCTGCCATCACGCATCGGCTGACGGCGTGCGCTACGCGATGCTCGCCGTCAGCATCGCGCTCGTGTGGTCGTCCGTGCATTACTTCCTTGCCTCGCGTCACCTGTCTCGCAACAGCAGTTCGAAGCCGGCAGCAGCCGATGGCACCAACGCGGCAATAAAGCGGGCGGTGTAGCCCGCAATACATGGAGGAGATCGTCAAGTGAAGAAGAAGTTAGTGGTGAGCGCGCTGGCAGCCGCATTGGCAGGATCGGCGCACGCGCAGAGCAGCGTGACGCTGTACGGGATCATCGACAATGGCATCACCTATGTGAGCAACGCAGGCGGCCATTCGCTGTGGAAACTCGATGACGGCATCAACCAGGCATCGCGCTGGGGCCTGAAAGGCACCGAAGATCTCGGCGGCGGCCTGAAAGCGATCTTTACGCTGGAGAACGGCTTTTCGCTGAACACGGGCACGGCGAGCCACGGCGGCGCGCTGTTCGGACGCCGGGCCTATGTCGGCATTTCGAGCGACACGTTCGGCACCTTGCTCGCCGGCTATGACTACGATTTCATCTACGACTACGTGTCCTACTACACGAACGTCGCGCAGTTCGCGCCTTCATACGCGTTTCACGGCGCGTACGACATCGACCGTCTTGCGGGCGAGCCGGTCAGCAACATGGTGCGCTACGAAACGCCGAACTGGCACGGCTTCGGCGCGGGTGTGATGTACGGCTTCACGAATATCCCGAACGGCTTTGCGGGCACGCCGACGGGCAACCCGCGCGTGATCAGCGCGGGCATGAAGTTCAGTCCGACGGGCTCGTTCAACGCGCCTTATTCGATGGCCGCCACCTTCACGAAGACGGATGGCGGCAACGCGGCACGCGGCGTCGGGACGATGGCGCAGGTCGCGCTGAACGCGAAATCGATCTATACGGTCGCAGTCGGCGGCATGGTGAACGTGACCGACGCGTGGTCGATCAATGGCGTGTACACGTACACGAATGCTTCGCAGACCCCGCGAGGCGTGGTCACGGTCGGCGCGTACGAGGTGGGCACGAGCTACAGGTTCTCGCCTTTTCTCACGGTCGGCGGCGGCTTTACTTACGTCGATCAGCACAAGCTCGGCAAGTACGACCTGTACACGGCCGGCATCGACTACCGCCTCTCGAAGCGCACCGATGTGTATCTGTTCGGCGTCTGGCAGCACGCGTTCGCCGGCCAGAAGTTCGCCGACAACTTCCTGGTCTCGACGCCGTACTCGGTGCCAGGCCCGGGCGGCTCGCTGTTCGGCAATCTCGCTTCCACCACGTCCAACCAGGTAGCCGCGCAGCTCGGCATCCGCCATCTCTTCTGATTCTGCCGCGCCGGCGTGACGCCCCTGCGCCCGGCCGCAAGAGCCGGGGCAGGGGCGTTTTCCTTTGATCGAGACAAAGCATGTGACACAAAGTCGGGCTTTTGGTATACCTGAAGGTATCATATGAATTTCAAACGCCTTCGCTGGCTTTCGCCGCCAGTGAAGGCCTTCCAGAACCCACTGTCTGTCATTCAATGAGTCAGCCTCCCAAACTGAGCCGTTCGGTCGAAATCAAGGCGCTCCTCGAATCGGAAATCGAGCGAGGCGAGCTTGTCCCCGGTGCGGCGCTCGACGAGCGCGCGCTGGCCGCGCGCTTCAACGTGTCCCGCACGCCGATTCGCGAGGCGTTGCAGCAGCTTGCCGCGCAGCAGTACGTGCAGATCGTGCCGCGCCAGGGGGTGTTCGTCACGAAGATGACCATCCCGCAGTTGCGCGACATGCTCGAACTGCTGCATGAACTCGAATCCGTGTCGGCGCGACTGGCCGCGCGGCGCATGAACGACGCGCAGCGGGTCGAACTGCAGCGCGCGATCGACGAGGGCGTCGAAGCGCTGGACCAGAGCGACGCGCGCCGTTTCGCGCGCGCCAACGCGGAATTTCACGAAGTGATCTGCCAGGCTTGCCATAACGACTATCTGGCCGACCAGATCCGTTCGATTCGCCGCCTGGTCTCGCGCTACCGGCCCAAGCTGTTCCTCGCGCCCAGCCGGCGCGAGAAAGTCATTGCGGATCACAAGCGGCTTGCGCAGGCCTTGCTCTCGGGCGACGAGGTGACGGCAGAAGAAGTGATGGCGCAGCATTCGCCGGGTGGCGACGCGGGCTTTTCCGAATTTCTCGCGACGTTGCCGGCCGAGTTCTTCAATGACGCGCCGCCGGGCATGCCGCGCGAAGCGGCGGCAGCGGGAGCCGATGCCGAAGACGACGCGCACGGCGACGAGTAACGGCAGCAGTAAGCGCAGCGCCGACTCCGCGCTGGAGGCAACAGGTGCGCGTGACGATGTGGAAAGCGCATGTTAAACGCGCGCATGAAAAGCGCACATGAAAAGCGGGGCACACAGCCCCGCATCCTGCCTGATTCAGACACCCGGCGACTAACGATCAAAGATCGGCGAAGCGCCCATTGCTCGCCGCGAGCTTTTCGAGCAGCGGCGCTGGCTTCCACCAGTAGCCATATTCGTCGTAGAAGCGCTTGACGTCGCGATAGACGTTGGCAACGCCGATCTGGTCCGCGTAGTACATCGGGCCGCCGCGATGCGCAGGAAAGCCGTAGCCCGTCACATAGACCACGTCGATGTCGCTCGCGCGCAAGGCGATGCCGTGTTCCAGCAGCTTTGCGCCTTCGTTGATCATGCCGTACACGCAGCGCTTGACGATCTCGTCGGCGGAAATCGGGCGCCGCGCAATGCCGAGGCGGCCCGATTCCTCGACGATGAAGCGCTCGAGTTCCGCATCGCGCAGCGGCTCGCGGCTGCCCGGCTCATAGCGGTACCAGCCCTTGCCGCTCTTCTGTCCGAGGCGGCCCATCTCCACAAGCTTCATGATCAGATCGTTCCAGCGACGGTCGGTTGGCCGCGTCGCCATTTGCGCCTTGCGCGTCTGATAGCCCACGTCGTTACCCGCCATGTCGTGCACGGCGAAGATACCCATTGCGTAGCCGAAGTCCTTGAGCGCCGCGTCCACTTCATGCGGCTGCGCGCCGTCCTCGACGAGAAAATGCGCTTCGCGGTTGTAGTTGCGAAAGAGCGCATTGCCGATGAAGCCCGGATAGATGCGCGCCAGCACCGATACCTTGCCCATCCGGCGCCCGAGATCCATCAGCGTGGCGATGACGTCGTCGGCGGTATGCGTCGCGCGTACCACTTCGAGCAGGCGCATCACGTGCGCGGGGCTGAAGAAGTGCGCGCCGACCACGTCGGCGGGGCGCTGCGTGACGGCGGCGATCTCGTCGATGTCGAGACCGGAGGTGTTGGTCGCGAGCACGGCGCCCGCCTTCGCGTGATGGTCGAGTTCGCGGAAGATGTCCTGCTTGAGCGTGAGATCCTCGAATACCGCTTCGATCACGATATCGGCGTTCTTTACGTCCGCGATCGCGAGCGAGCCCGCGATGCGCGCGATGCGCTCATCGCGCACGGCGGCGTCGAGCTTGCCGCGCTTCACACTGCCGTCGTAGTTGTCGCGGATGCGGGCGAGGCCGCGCGCGAGGCCTTCGTCGCTGGCATCGATAAGCGTGACGGGGATGCCCGCAGCGGCGAGCGCCATCGCGATGCCGCCGCCCATCGTGCCCGCGCCGATCACGGCGGCTTGCGCGATCGGACGCGGCGCGGCATCGCCGACGGGAATCTGCGCGGCGGCTTGTTCCGCTGCCTTCACGTGCGCGAGCGCCGCTTCACGCGCGGCGGCTTCCTGCGGATTCAGTTCGTTTGCCTTGTTCATCGTTCGTTGCGCCTCATCGCGGCTCACGCCGTGGTCTTGTGAGAATCGGGACGCCCGAGCGGCTTTGCCTTGCCATCGACGAATTCCTGCAGGCGTTTCGCAGACTCCGGCGAGCGCGCCATGTTCGAGCTCATGTATTCGAGGAAGAGACCGTCCTCGTGCGACAGATCGTTCACGCGCGGCAGCAGGTTCGTGATGCGCCAGTTGGTGTCGGGCGCGTTCTGCGCGATCTTCGCGGCCAGTTCTTTCGCCTTGCCGAGCGCGGCGCCAGCGGGCGTCAGATACGTGATGACGTGCTCGCGCAGGCCTTCTTCGGCGGACAGCAGACGTCCCGTGAGCATCAGGTCCGCCATCAGGCTGTAGCCGATCACGCGCTGGATGCGCACAGTGCCGCCGCCGCCCACGAAGATGCCGCGCTGGCCTTCGGGCAGCCCGAAGAACGCCGATTCGTCGCCGACGCGCACATGCGCGGCCGTCGCAAGCTCGAGCCCGCCGCCGACCACCGCGCCGTGCAATGCCGCGACGAACGGAATCGGGCCGCGCGCGATGATGTCGAATACTTCATGCCACGAGTGGCGGCGGCGCTTGCGCGGCGGCGCGCTCTGGCCGGTGGCGCGCGCAAGTGCCTCGCGCAGGTCGAGGCCCGCGCTGAAGTTGCCGCCGTGCCCGAACAGCACGCCGACATCCGCCTCTTCGCCGGCGCGCACGACGGCTTCGCGCAGCTGCGCGATCAGGTCTTCGTTGATCGCGTTGCGCTTGTCGGGGCGGTTGAGGCCGATCAGGGCGACCGGGCCATCGAGTTCGTAGGTAACGAGGGTTTCGCTCATGGGAGTTCCGTTGAATGAGGGGCTGTTTGCATATGAAACGTGCATGCGTTGCCGCCGCGAAGGGCCGGCCGCAAGGATCGCGACGCAGCAAATACTCGACGTCCCCCAAGGGGATTTCCTGCGGGACATATTTGCAAGGAGCACGACGCGGCGGGCGGCCCTTCGCGGGGGCAACCCTGATCTGAATTCAATTGTGGGGAACGTCCGATCCGGGCCGCATGCCGGCGTCGATCGTCGCTTGTCTGGCGGGGCCAAACGGCACTCCTTCCTTCTTGCCCAGCCCGGATCGGGCGTTCGCATGTAAGTTTCATATGCAAACAGACCCTAGATGTCGAGCACGAGGCGGCCGCCCTTGCAGCGCGATACGCAGACTTGCATGACCTCGCCGCCCGCCTTGTCCGCGTCGGACAGATACGTGTCCCGGTGCTCGATGTCGCCGCTGCACACGCGTGTCGAGCACAAACCGCAGTAGCCCGAGCGGCAGTCGTACATGACGTCCGCGCCGTGTTCGATGAGGGTGTCCAGCAGCGACTTGTCGGCGGGCACCGTGAGCCGCTCGCCCGACGAGCGCAGCTCGACTTCGAAAGCGGCGTCGCCTTCCTGCGGCGCCGCTTCCGTAAACAGCTCGTAGTGCAGGTCGCACTCGTGCCAGCCACGCTTGCGCGCCGCGTCGAGCACCGCGTCGATCATGCCGGCCGGCCCGCATACGTAGATCGGCTGATTCACCTGCGCGTCGCCGAGCAGCGCGTCGACGGACAGGCGCGTCGCGGGATCGTCGTCGGCGTGCAGCACGAGCCGTTCACCCGCGAGCGCGCGCAACTCGTCGACGAACGGCAACGCGTCGCGTGTGCGGCCGCTGAAATGCAATTCGAAATCGCGTTGCTGCGCGACGAGCGCGGCTGCCATCGAGACGATCGGCGTGATGCCGATGCCGCCCGCGATCAGCAGCACGCGCGGCGGCGCGGCGAGCGGAAAGTGATTGACGGGCGCGCGCACGTTGACCATCGCGCCCGCTTCGAGCGCGTGCATGTGGCGCGAGCCGCCGCGGCCTTCGTCCTCGCGCCGGACGCCGAGCCGGTACGCGCGCACGCCGTCGCGCGGATGGGCGCCCGTGTCCGTGTGGATCAGCGAGTACGAGCGCCATTGCGGCGCGCCGCCCGTCGCGGACGGAATTTCGACCTGCAGGTGCGCGCCCGGCTCGAAGCCGGGCAGCAACGCACCGTCCGCGGCTTCGAGCGTGAACGTCTTGATCAGCGGAGTGGCCGCGTCGATCGCGGCGACGCGCAGCGTGAGCAACATAGGGGCGAGCATCGGAGTCATTCCAGCGTCGAAGTCATTCCGGGTTAAGCGGTTTCGGCGAGCACGCGCCAGTCCGTGCCCGCCGGCAGCACGCCGCCGACCGAGATCGCGCGCGAGTAGTCGAGCTCGGGGTTGTCGGCGAGCGTCGGCGTCTTGCCCGCGATGAACTCGCGCGCCGACTTGAGCAGCAGCGCGCGCACGCGCAGCACGGCGCCGTCGGCGGAGCACAGCTGCTCGTTCGTGCGGTCCGCAATCGGACCTTGGCCGAGGAACATCGCGAAGTCTTCCGTGCCGAGATGCTGATGAAAGCCCGTCGCGTGTCCGCGCTTCATGAGATCGCGGTTCTGGCCGAAAGCCGTTTCGCGCGTGCCGGGAGGCAGCGGCGGAAAATTCCAGACGTCCGGCGTCGCGGACATCACGGTCATGCCGAGCTTGCGCGTCGGGTTGAAGTGCACGAACCACGCGCGATGCGTGACGTCATCGACGGGCGTCGAGAAGAACACTGTGCTCGGCCCGTTCGCATCCGGCGCGCAGATGATGCCGTACCACGGCATCACGAAGTTGTTGACGCGCGCATAGACCTTGTCGTCGGGGAGATCGCGCAACGCCGCGTAGCGATAGCCGTACGGCCGCTCCTCGAATTCCAGACGCGGCGCGAGCGCCTTCGTCATGTGCATGCGCTCGTTGCCGCCGCCCGCCGTGATCTGCGTGGTCGATTCGTGGAGCACGCCGACGTGCGACGAATCCATCGACGCCTCCACGCCCTGCACCCAGTTGGTCGGCACCTCGACGCTCGTCACCGAGCGCTGGTCGGCGGGCAGATGCGTAAAGGGCAGGTCGGGAAAGCGCGGCGGCGTATCGCCCTTGCCGAGCCACACCCAGACGATGCCGCCGCGTTCCTCGACGCCGTACTGGCTCGTCTTCACGCGCTTGCAAAACTGCGCCTGATCGCCGACCTGGTTCGGCGCTTCGACGACGTTGCCCTCGACGTCCACCTTCCAGCCGTGGAAGATGCAGCGCAGGCCGTTGTGCTCGTTGCGCGCCATCATCATCGATGTCTTGCGATGCGGGCAGCGCTCGTCGATCAGTCCCGCGCGGCCATCCGTCGTGCGAAACGCCACGTAGTCCGAGCCGAGCAGGCGCACGAGCACGGGCGCGCCGTCCGCTTCGAGCCTCGCCGACGGCACGGCGGGAATCCAGTAATGCTGACGGATCATCTCGCCCATCGGCGCGCCGCGTTCGACGCGCGTGAGCAGGTCATTCTCTTCGACGGTCATCGCCATGATCAGGCCTCCTGGTAATGGCGGAATGCACGCGGATAGACGCGCGCGCAGTTGCACTCGAACACGTTCCGCCGCTGCTCGTCGGTGAGCCATTCGATGCTGTCGATCACCGGCTTCATGTCGTCGAAATCGCGGCCCGACAGAGGATCGCGCGCGCTGCCCGTGCCCGGCTTTTCGGTGCCGAACAGCACGTTGTCCGTGCCCGCCACCTTGAGCAGCAATTCGATCGATTCCTTCGAGTAGTTGCAGGTGTCGAAGTAGAGCTTGCGCAACTGCTCGTCGAAGCTCTGCGGATGGTTGCGGCGCACCGCCCACGCACGAAAGCGGCCCATCTGGTATGGAATCGCGCCGCCGCCGTGGCCGACCACGATCTTCAGGCCCGGATACTTCTCGAACACATCCGACTCCAGCAGCGAAATGACCGCGATGTTTTCCTCGTTGATGAACTTGAGCGTGTACGACTCGCGCGGGCTGCAACTTCCTGCCGAGTGGACAAGCGCAGGGACGTCGAGCGCCGTCATCGCGTCGTAGAGCGGATACCAGAACGGATCGCCGAGACCCGGCGGCGTCGGCCCTTCGGATTCGGTCGGGTCCGGGTTCAGCAGGCAGCCGACGAAGCCCAGTTCCTTCACGCAGCGCTGCAGTTCCGCGACGGCGCGCACGGCGGGCGATTCGTTCATGAACTGCGGCAGGCCCGCTACGCCGCGAAAGCGGTCCGGAAACATCTCGACGAAGCGCGCAACCAGATCGTTGCAGTGGCGCGACCAGAGCTCGGTCACGCGCGCGGGCTTGACGGAATGCATCTGCAAGTAAGGACGCGGCGAGATGAACTGCACGTCGGTGCCGACGGCGTCCATGCCGCGCACGAGTTCTTCGGCCACCTTGCGCACGGAGGCGTCCGGCACGTTGGGTTTCGTCGACGGATTGGCGCGCCCGCCGATCAGCTCGGCCATGTAGCGGAAGCTCTCGGGCGGCATGACGACATGGGCGTGGGAATCGATGATCACGTTGGAACCTCTGTGGTAAGCGGATGCGTTGCGTTGGAAGGAACCGCCGGGCGCTCAGGACGCGACGGCGAGGATTTCGAGTTGCAGCGCCATGCCGTGCTGCAGACCGTGAACGACGATATGGCGCGCGGGGCGCTGCGCCGGGTCCGGCCAGAGCGCGAACCAGTGCGCGTTGATGTGCTCGCGCACGGAGTCGTCTTTCACATAGACGGTGACCTTCACGACGTCGGCGGGCGTCGCGCCGCCCGCGTCGAGAAAGCGCCGGAGGTTGTCGAACGCGAGCCGTGCCTGGTCGGCGGGATGGGCGGCCAGCTTGCCCGTCGCCGGGTCCTTGCCGGCGATCGCCGACGAGCACAGCACGTTGGCCACGCGCGCGCCGACGGGAATCGGCGCGTTGTGCGCGAGACCGGGGACATCGATCGAGCGGGGCATGTTGTCTCCGTTAATGTGTTGTGGACGGCCCGGCCTGCTACTCCGCGCCGAAGTCGAAAAAATGGCGCGGCACGGCGGCGAGAAACTCCGAGAAGCCGGTCGTGCCGGCGGGCACGTGGCGCCGCATCACGTCGGCGGCTTTCGCCTCGTCGCCGGCCTGGATCGCGCGGGCGATCTCGAAGTGCTCCTGTAGCGAGCGGCTGATCTGGCGTCGGTTGCTCAGATCCGCCACGCGATAGCGCTCCGACTGACGCCGCGCCGCGCGAATCTGCCCTGCAAGGCACTCGTTGCGGCTGCCTTCGTAGATCGCGTCGTGGAACGCCGCGTTGGCGCGCGCGTACTCGCTCGCATCGCCTTCGACGGCGGCCTGCTGGCAGGCCATCAGCGCGCGGTCGAGTGCTTCGCGCTGCGCATCGCTCGCGCGCCTTGCGCAGAAGCGCGCGCACAGCGCCTCCAGTTCGCCGATGTATTCGAGCATCGAGCGCACCTGTGCGATCGACAGCCGCGCGACGGCAATGCCCTGGCGCGGCGAGATCACGACGAGTTCGCGCGCAGCGAGATGCTGAAGCGCCTCGCGCACGGGCGTGCGGGATACGTTGAAGCGTGCCGCAAGCGCGCGCTCGTCGATCGGCGTGCCGGGCGCGAGCAGGCCCGTCTCGATCTCGGCCTGCAGCGCCTCGCGAATGTCGTTCGCGAGATTGGCCCGCGTGCGCGGCGCGGCCGGCTGCGGTTCGTGCGTTGCTCTTTCATGCTCGACGGAAGGGTCGGCTACGGATTTCATGACGGCCATGATGATGTTCGAATGCGTAGAATATACCAACACGTTTGCGTGGCATTCAAGAAGGTATTTGACTTATGCCTGCGTTGGGCTGTCTGAATTCTCTCGGGCGAGGCTAAAAATCGACGTCAAATCAAGTAGTTGGCGATTCGCTCAAGGAATTTCACTGCGAAGATAGGGGAAAACACCAGCATAAGAAAAATGCCTCTGGTGTATTGAGAACGGGTTTTGTGTATGCCAGAATGGTCAGCATCTGAACTGATCCTGGTGTGCGAAGTCCGGGGTCTCCATCAAGAAGAGGCATGACCTGATGAACAAGTCACTCTCCGATGCGGCTGGCGTATTGCCTGTCGAACGCGTGCTCAAGCCGCGCTCGATAGCGATCGTCGGCGCGTCCGCCGACCCTCGCGCGTTCGGCAATTTCGTGCTGCAGAACCTCGAGCGTTTCGGCTATGTGGGCGAGATTCATCTGGTTTCGCGCAGCAGCAAGGAAATCAACGGCCGCGCGTGCGTGGAAAGCGTCGATGCGCTGCCCGAAGGCATCGATCTCGCCGTGCTCGCCATTCCGGAAGCGGGCGTGCTCGACGCCGTGCGCACGCTCGGCGCGCGGCGCACAGGCGCAGCGGTGATCTTCGCGTCGGGCTACGCGGAAGCAGGCGACGAAGGCCGCGCCAGACAGCAGGCGCTCACGCAAGCCGCCGACGCCACGGGCATGCTGCTGGTCGGCCCGAACTGCATGGGCTTCACGAACTTCGAGGCGGGCGTGCCCGTCACCTTCGAGGCGATCGCGCCGTATCCGTGCTCGGGGCGCAAGGGCGTCGGCGTGGTCGCGCAAAGCGGCGCGATGGCCGCAAATCTGCGCGATGCGTTCATGGGCCGCGGGCAACCGATCACGGCAGCGGTTTCGACGGGCAACGAAGCCGTGCTCGGCATCGAGGACTACCTCGCGTGGTTCATCGCCGATCCGCAGACGAGCGCGATTGCCGTCTACGCCGAGCAGGTGCGCCGCCCGCAGACCTTCCTCGCACTGGCGCGCGAAGCGCGCACGGCCGGCAAGCCGATCGTGATGCTGATGCCCGGCAAGAGCGCGCGGGCGCGCGAAGCGGCGCAGTCGCATACGGGCGCGCTGGCGGGCGATCACGCGACGGCGAGCGTCCTGCTCGCGCGCGAAGGCGTGGTGGTGGTCGATTCGCTGGACGAACTGTTCGATACGACGACGATCCTCGCGCGTTTCCCCGTGCCGCCCGCAGCGGGCACGGCCGTGATGACGGCATCGGGCGCGGTGAAGAACATCACGCTCGACTTCGCGGACGACATCGGCCTGACGCTGCCGCCGCTGACGGCACCGACACTCCAGAAACTGACCGCGCTGCTGCCCGACTTCGCGGTGGCCGACAATCCGCTCGACTACACGACGATCGGCGTGCGCAATCCGGGGCTGATCGGCGAACTCATCGACACGATGCTCGCCGATCCCAACGTCGGCAGCCTCGTGCTGTCGATCATGGGCGGCCCGCCGATCGCGCAGCGCGACAAGGCCGATCACCTCGTGCCCGCGCTCGCGCGCGCGACCAAGCCGGCCGTGCTCGCCGTGATGGGCGACAACAATGCACTCGAGCCGTTCTTCGTCGAGGCGATTGCCGCGAGCGGCGTGCCGTTCTTCCGCTCGCCGGATCGCGCGCTGCGGGCCTGCGCGCGCGTCGCCGCATACGGCGAATCGTTGCAGCGCGCGAGTCGCGCATCGACCGCGCAGCCCGAAGCGATTGCGCTGCCCGGTCCAGTGCCCGCCAACGGCATCTTCGCCGAGTATCAGGGCAAGCAGTGGCTCGCCGCCGCTGGTCTGCCCGTCCCGCCGGGGCGCCTCGCGACGACGCTCAACGAAGCGCTCAGGATCGCTGATGAAATCGGTTATCCCATTGTGCTCAAGGCTCAGGCGAGCGAGCTGCCGCACAAGAGCGATGTGGGCGGCGTGATCGTCGGACTCGCGGATGCGAACGCGCTGCGCACCGGATGGGACCTGCTGCATACGAGCGTCGCGTCGCATCGGCCTGATTTGCAACTCGACGGCGCGCTCGTCGAGGCGATGGGGCCGCGTGGCCTCGAACTCGTCGTCGGCGCGAAGCGCGACCCGGAGTGGGGCCCCGTCGTGCTCGTCGGCCTTGGCGGCATCTGGATCGAAGCGCTCAAGGACGTGCGCCTGATTGCCGCCGACATGGCCGAAGCCGACATCGTCACCGAGTTGCGGCGCCTGAAGGCCTCGGCGCTGCTCGACGGCGTGCGCGGCGCGGCCGGCGTCGACGTGACGGCTATCGCAAAGGCGGTGGCCGCGATCGGCGCGCAGATGCGCGCGAATCCACAGATCACCGAAATCGACGTGAACCCGCTCGTCGCGTATCCCGATCGCGTGCTCGCGCTCGATGCGCTTGTCGTGTGCGGCGCGCGCGATGGCGCGCACTCGTCATAAGGACAATGAACCCATGAGACTGGAATTTTCCGCAGAGGACGAGGCGTTTCGCACCGAAGTGCGCGAGTTCGTCAGGCAGAACCTGTCGCCCGAGCTCAAGCGCAAGGTCGAGCTGGGCTTGCGGCTGGAGCGCGCCGACTATGTCGAGTGGTACACGCGGCTCCATGAGCGCGGCTGGATCACGCCGTCATGGCCGAAAGAGGCGGGCGGCCCGGGCTGGACACCGCTGCAACGCTACATCTTCGATGAAGAAACGCTGGTGGGCGGCGCGCCGCGCATCATCGCGAGCGGCATCAACATGCTCGGTCCCGTGCTGCATGCGTTCGGCACACCCGAGCAGAAAGAGCGCTACCTGCCCGCGATCCGCCGCAGCGAGACCTGGTGGGCGCAGGGCTTCTCGGAGCCGGGCGCGGGCTCGGACCTCGCGAGCGTGCGGACCACGGCGGTGCTGACGAAGAACAAAGACGGCGATCACTTCGTCGTCAACGGTCACAAGGTGTGGACGTCGTACGCGCACTGGTGCGAGATGATGTTCGCGCTCGTGCGCACCGATCCGCATGCGAAGCCGCAGGAGGGCATTTCGTTTCTGCTCATTGACATGAAGTCGCCGGGCGTCGAGTTGCGGCCGATCCGCATGCTCGAAGGCGGCACCGACCTCAACGAGGTCTATCTGGACAACGTGCGCGTCCCCGTCGAGAACCTCGTCGGCGAGATCAACAAGGGCTGGTCGTATGGCAAGTATCTACTCGGCCATGAACGCACGGGCATCGCGGGCGTCGGTTCGTGCAAGCAGCAACTCGCGCGCGTCAAGACGCTCGCGAAGCAGCAGGGACTCGCCGGCGACGCGCTTTTGGAATCGCGCGTGAGCCGCCTCGAAATCGAACTGATGGCGCTCGAATTCACTGGCTTGCGCATGTTGAGCGCGAATCAGCAGAGCCGCGTGCCTGCCGTCGAGGCGTCGATGCTGAAGGTGCGCGGCACCGAATTGCGTCAGGCGATCTACGCGCTGCTCGCCGAGATCGCCGGGCCCGACGGCATTCCATTCGACGAAGCCGCACTGCTCGATCAGGCAGGACACGAGCCGCCGAGTCCCGAGGAGCTGATCGCCGTCGCGACCAATTACTTCGACGCACGCAAGCTGTCGATCTACGGCGGCACGAACGAAGTGCAGCGCAATCTCATCAGCCGCGCGTTCTTCAACGCCTGAAGCGGGACACGAACCACTATGGATTTTTCTCTCACCGAAGATCACGTCGCGCTGCAGGACGCGGTACGCCGCTTCTGCGACGGCGAATATCCCGCGCACCAGCGCGGCAATGCAGAAGACCGGGCTCTCGCCGCGCGACGTCGCCAGGCGCTCGCCGAACTCGGCGTGACCGGGCTCGTCATCGATACGGAGCAGGGCGGCAGCGGCTGCGGCGCGGTCGAGACGATGCTCGTCGCGCAACAACTGGGCCGCGCGCTGGGCGGCGCAGGATGGCTCGCAAGCGGGCTGCCCGCTGCCGCGCTGATCGGCGCGGCTGGCAGTGCGCAGCAGCGCGCGCAATGGCTGGAAACCGTCGCTGCGGGCGAGAAGGTGCTCGCGGTTGCGATCGGCGAAGCGGACGCGCGTTATGACATCACCCGCCTCGCGATGCGCGCGAAAGAAACGGGCGACGGCTGGCGCATCGACGGCACGAAGACGCTCGTGTTCGATGGCGCGATCGCGGATGCGTTCGTGGTCGCCGTGCGCACGTCGGGCGAACGCGGCGACGCGCATGGCCTGTCGCTCTTTCTCGTCGACGCGAAAGCGGAAGGGATTGCGTTGCGCAGCTTCGCGACCATCGACGCGCGTGAAGCCGCGCACGTGAGTTTCACGAACGTCGCCGTGAGCAAGGCCGATCTGATCGGCGACGTGGGCGCGGCGCACACGTTGATCGATGCGGCGCTCGACCGCGCGAACGCCGCGTTGTGCGCGGAATCCGTCGGCGCGCTGGAGGCGCTGCTGGAACTGACGACCGAGCATTTGAAGACGCGCACGCAATTCGGCGCACCGCTCGCGAAGTTTCAGGCGCTCCAACATCGGATCGCCGACATGCTGATCGCGCTCGAACAGGCCCGCTCGATGGCGTGCGCCGCCGCGATGGCTGTCGACGCAAACGATGCGGCGCGTCGCAGCCGGTTCGTGTCGGCCGTGAAGGCCTTCATCGGCGAGACCTGCAAGAGCGCGGGCGAATGGGCGATCCAGTTGCACGGCGCGATGGGCATGACGGAAGAGTGCCGCGCGGGCCACTACGCGAAACGGATGTTCGCGATCAACATGACCTACGGCGATGCAAGCTGGCATCTGAACCGATTCACAGCGCAGCGTCTCGCGAAGGAGGCGGCATGAGCCTGAACGGACAAGCGTATATCGTCGGCGCATTCGAGCATCCGACGCGCAAGGCCGATGATCTCTCCGTCGCGCGCCTGCATGCCGATGTCGCAAAGGGCGCGCTCGACGATGCCGGCCTGACGAAGGCCGATATCGACGGCTATTTCTGCGCGGGCGATGCGCCGGGCCTCGGCACCACGACTGTTGCCGAATATCTCGGGCTGAAACTGCGGCACGTCGATTCGACGGAATGCGGCGGGTCCGCGCCAATCCTGCATGTGGCGCACGCAGCCGAGGCGATTGCGGCGGGCCGCTGCAACGTCGCGCTGATCACGCTCGCGGGACGTCCGCGCGCGGCGGGCGCTGCGCTCTCGCTGAAGGCGCCCGACCCCGACGCGCCCGACGTGCAGTTCGAGCTTCCATTCGGCCCGTCGACGCAAAATCTGTACGGCATGGTCGCGAAGCGTCACATGCACGAATATGGGACCACGAGCGAACAGCTCGCGTGGATCAAGGTCGCGGCTTCGCATCACGCGCAGCACAATCCGCACGCGATGCTGCGCAACGTCGTGACCGTCGAGGATGTGGTGAATTCGCCGATGGTTGCGGATCCGCTGCATCGTCTCGATTGCTGCGTGATGAGCGACGGCGGCGGCGCGCTAATCGTCGCGCGTCCCGAGATTGCGAAGCAGCTCAAGCGGCCGCTCGTCAAGGTGCGCGGCAGCGGCGAAGCGCCGAAGCACGCGGCGGGCGGCAAGATCGATCTGACCTGGTCGGCCGCGAAGTGGTCGGGCGCGGCGGCGTTCGCAGAGGCGGGCGTCACGCCGGGCGATATCAAGTACGCGTCGCTATACGACAGCTTCACGATTACGGTGCTGATGCAGCTCGAGGATCTTGGCTTCTGCAAGAAAGGCGAGGGCGGTCGGTTCGTGCAGGACGGCGGCCTGATTTCGGGCGTCGGCAAACTGCCGTTCAACACCGACGGCGGCGGACTATGCAACAACCATCCCGCCAACCGGGGCGGCGTCACTAAAGTCATCGAGGCAGTGCGCCAGTTGCGCGGAGATGCGCATTCCGCCGTGCAGGTGCCGAACTGCGACCTCGCGCTCGCGAGCGGCATCGGCGGCGCGCTTGCGTCGCGTCATACGGCCGCGACGCTCATTTTGGAACGGGTTTGACGATGAGTATGACTAATCAGAATACAGCGGCGGATAAAACCGCGAACACGGCGCCGAATCAGGTTGCAAGCCTGGCCGCAAATCATGCTGTCACTCCGCCACCGGACAAGCCCGCGAAGCCCGCAGGTCCGCGCCGCATTTCAGCGCCGCGCGCACTGCCCGAGGCATTGCCGTTCTGGGAAGCGGCAAAGGAAGGGCGTCTGCTCGTGAAGCGCTGCACGGATTGCGGCGAGACGCACTACTACCCGCGCGACATCTGCCCGCACTGCCTGAGCGCGAACACCACGTGGGTCGAATCGATGGGCAAGGGCGAAATCCACTCGTACAGCACGATGGGCAAGGACGAAGCGCGTTATACGCTCGCCTACGTGACCCTCGACGAGGGCGTGACGATGCTGACCAATCTCGTCGATTGCGATCCGGCCACGCTCGCGATCGGCCATCGCGTGCGGGTCGTGTTCAAGCCGAGCGACGGCGGCTATCCCGTTCCCATGTTCACTCCGGCCTGAGGGAGGGCGCTCATGAACGCCGAATACAACGATGCACCGCGCGATACCCGGCACGATTCCCAACGCGATTCCCAACGCGATTCCCAACGCGATTCCCAACGCGATTCCCAACGCGATTCCCAACGCGATTCCCAACGCGATTCCCAACGCGATTCCCAACGCGATTCCCGACGCGATTCCCAGCGTGCTGCCGCCGAGCGCAAAGGCGCGCTGTCGCGCTTTACGATCATCGATGCGTCGCGTGTGCGCGCGGGTCCGACCGCGATGCGTCTTTTCGCCGATATGGGCGCGCGCGTCATCAAGCTCGAGATTCCGCGCGGTGCGCCGGGCGGCGACGACATGATCGGCGGGCGCGACCACAATCGCGCCGACTATGAAAACCTGCATCGCAACAAGGAAAGCCTCACGCTCAACATGAAAGATCCCGCGGGCCGCGCGATTCTTTTCGATCTGGTCCGCCGCGCCGATGTGTTCATCGAAAACTTTCGGCCCGACGTCAAGGGCCGCCTCGGCATCGGTCCCGATACGCTGCGCGCGATCAATCCGCGTCTGGTCTACGCGAGCATTTCGGGCTTCGGCCAGGACGGTCCGTATGCGAGCTGGCCCGGCTTCGACTCGATCGCGCAAGGCATGGGCGGCCTCATGAGCGTGACGGGCAAACCAGGCGAAGGCCCGATGCGCGTCGGCATTCCGATCGCGGACCTGTGCGCGGGGCACTTCTGCGCAATGGCGATCCTGACGGCACTGCTCGAACGTGAAGCATCGGGCGAAGGCCAATGGGTGCAGACCTCGCTGCTCGAAGCACAGATCGCGATGCTCGACTTTCAGGCCGCGCAATGGCTCGTCGACAAGCAGGTCCCGCAGCAGGTGGGCAACGAGCATCCGCTTACCGTACCGACAGGTGTCTTCGCGACCCAGGACGGCTACCTCAATCTCGCCGCCATCGGCCAGACGATGTGGACGCGTTTGTGCGATGCGCTCGGGCTCGATCATCTTGCGCGCGCGCCGGGCTTCGACTCCGATCCCGCGCGCGTGGCGAATCGCGACGCCGTGAATCGCGCGGTCAGCGAAGTCTTCAAGACCCGCACGACGAAGGAATGGACAGCCATCCTGCTCAAGGCAGGCGTGCCTTGCGGCCCGATTCATCGTATCGACGAGGTTTTCGAGGACCCGCAGGTCAAGCATCTCGGCATGGCCTGGCCCGTCGATTTGCCGGGCCGTGGAGAGGGCGCGTTCGTCGGTCAGCCGTTCCGGCTGTCGCGCTATCCGCGCGCGGCGTCGCCGCGTCTTGCGCCCGAGCAGGGCGAGCATACGCAAGCCATTCTGCGGGAACTCGGCTACGCGGACCAGCAAATCGAACAATGGCGCGCGGCGTTCGTCGTCTGAACGCGGCGCAACACACACATACAACGCACAACGCACAACGAAAGGAGACGAAATGGCACGCCTCGTAGCCGCATTCGGCTCGTCGCACAGCATCATGCTGGTGTCGCAGCGCGAAGACTGGCAGCACGGTTTTCGCGCGGTGGACCCGAAGAACCCGCATTACTTCGACAAGGCGGGCAATCACGTCACCTACGGCGACCTGCTCGAACGCGCGCCCGCCGACGCGGACGCGCTGGTCACGCCGGAGCGCATGGGCGAACGCTTCGATCAGGCCGAAGCGGCAATGGACGAATTGCGCGAGCGCATCCGGGCCGCGAGGCTCGACGTGCTGATGGTTGTCGGCGACGATCAGACGGAGCTGTTCCGTACCACGAATAACCCGACGTTCGCGATCTACTACGGCGAGACGATCCGCAACGCGAAGCGCGAAACGAGTCCGAACGACAGCTGGTACGCACGCGCGCGCACGATGCGTCAGGAGCCCGATGGCGACGTGCACTATCCCGTCGAGTCCGCGATGGCGCGCTGGATGATACGCGAGCTGTGCGAGCGCGACTTCGACATCGCCGCGATGGACGGCCTCGAGCGCGGCCAGTACGAGGGCCATGCGTTCTCGTTCATTCATCGACGCTATCTGCAAGGGCTCGATTTGCCCGTCATCCCGGTGATCGTGAACACCTTCGATCCGCCGAACCAGCCCACGCCGCGCCGCTGCATTCAGCTCGGCGCCGCGCTGCGCGAACTGATCGACGCCTATCCGGAAGACCTGCGCGTGGGCGTGCTCGCATCGGGTGGGCTCTCGCACTTCGTGGTGGATGAGGAACTCGACCACGGCATCATCGACGCGATTCGCCGCAAGGACAGCGCATGGCTCGCCGCGCTCGATCCGAAGCAGCTTCAGGCAGGCAGCTCGGAGATACGCAACTGGATCATCGCCGTCGAAGCGGTGAAGGCGCTCGACCTCGAATGGGTGTCATACACGCCGGGCTATCGCAGCCCCGCGCTGACGGGCACCGGGCTGTGCTTTGCCGCGTGGCGCACGCTGGCGTGATCTGGCCTGCTACAAAACAGATGGAGGAGAACCCCATGGCTGACCAAAACGTACAGCGGCTGCGACGGCTCGATTGCTGCGCCGTGTCGGATGCGCTCGACAAACTCAAGCTGTCCGGCGTCGTGAGCGGACTGCCGCAGCGCTCCGGCACGGGTCGCATCGCGGGCCGCGTGATTACTGTGAAGCTCGGTACGGGCGAGCCGCCGCCCGGACCGCCCGTGCATCTCGGCTGCACGGCGATCGAACAGGCGGGCGACGACGACGTGATCGTCGTCGAGCAGCGCAGCGGCGTCGAAGCGGGCTGCTGGGGCGGCCTGCTGTCGCTGGCCGCGAAAGTGCGTGGCGTCGCGGGCGTGGTCGCCGACGGGCCGGTGCGCGATATCGACGAAGCCGTCGCGTACGAACTGCCCGTGTTCAGCCGCGCGACCACGGCGCGCACGGCGCGTGGCCGAGTCGTCGAGCAGGGTACGAATGTGGCCGTGCAGATCGGCGACGTTCGGGTGGAAGCGGGCGATTACGTCGTGGCCGACAACAGCGCCGTGATCTTCATCCGCGCCGGCGATATCGAGCGCGTGCTCGAAGCCGCCGAGATCATCGGCGCGAAGGAAGCCGCGATGGCCAAGGCAATTCTTTCCGGCACGCCCGTGGGCCAGGTGATGGGCGGCAACTACGAACACATGCTCGCATGAGCGCAATCGCAACTCACGGAACAACCGACACCATGACTGCAAACGACTATCGCGACGACAAGCGCAACGTCGAGCGCGCCGCCAGGCTCGACACGGCGACGCTCTCCGATGCGCTCGACAAGCTCGGCATCAACGGCCAGTGCTACAGGATCAAGGCGCGCAGCACGGACTTCCGGCTCGCGGGCCGGGCCTGGACGCTCAAGTACGGTCCGGCCGCGAATCCGCCCGGCACCGTGGGCGACTACATCGACGACGTGCCGCCCGGCGCGGTCATCGTGCTCGACAACGGCGGGCGCGAGGACGCGACCGTCTGGGGCGACATTCTGACCGAGATCGCGCACCGGCGCGGACTCGCGGGCACCGTGATCAACGGCATCTGCCGCGATGTCGCGTTGTGCCTGAAGCTCGGCTACCCGATCTTCAGCCGCGATCACTGGATGCGCACCGGCAAGGACCGCGTGCAGGTCGAGGCGACGAACATTTCCGTCAACATCGGCGACGCGCGCGTGCAGCCCGGCGACATCCTGCGCGGCGACGCCGACGGCGTGATCGTGATTCCGCGCGAACACGAAGAGGCGGTCCTCGACGCAGCGGAGGCCATCCATCATGCGGAGGACGCGATACGCGAAGCCTGCCGCGACGGCATGCGTCTGGACGAGGCGCGCAAGCAGTTCAAGTATCACCAGTTGCAGACGCGGGGGAAATAACCATGAAAGAACACGATTCGGCAGCGACGATCCGCACGGCGATAAAGCGCGTCGACGCAAGCGTGGTCGAGACGGCACGCGCGCTGCCCGCGGCGACACTGCACGAAGCGGGCGGCAAGATCGGCGCGCTGCCCTCGGCGATCAAGCCGGTCGCGCCGGGCTTCAGGATTTGCGGCACGGCCGTGACCGTGCATTCGCCGGGCGGCGACAACCTCTGGCTGCATCGCGCGATCGCGCTTGCGCAGCCGGACGACGTGCTGGTGGTCTACGCGAGCGGCGTGTACGAGCATGGCTACTGGGGCGAAGTGATGACGACGGCCGCGAAGGTGCGCGGGCTCGCGGGCCTCGTGATCGACGGCGCCGTGCGCGATGCGGACCTGCTCGAATCGATCGGCTTCCCGGTGTTCTCGCGCGGGCTGTCGATTCGCGGCACGAGCAAGGATTACGGCGCGATCGGCTGGATCAACGAGCCGGTGATGATCGGCAACGTGACGGTGAACGCCGGCGATCTGATCGTCGGGGACCGTGACGGCGTCGTCGCCGTTCCGCGCGCGCGGGCAGCCGACGTCGTCGAGAGGGCGGCGAAGCGCGAGGCCGACGAAGCCGCGATCTGCAGGCGCATTGAGGCCGGCGAGACGACCATGCAGATCTACAACTTCCACTGAGCCGACCATGACCGGGAAGTCCGACCAGCCCTCCACTCGTTCGTCCGGCCTCGCGCCGGAACTCGCCGTCGCCGGTCCGATCGCGACGATCACGCTGCGCCGCCCCGAGATGGCGAACCGGCTCGACCCCGAAGACCTCGCGACATTGCGCGGCTTCATCCGCGAGGTCAACGCGCGCTCTGACGTGCTCGTGCTGCGGCTATGCGGCGAAGGTCCGAACTTTTGCGCGGGCTTCAACATCGGCCGGCTCGCGGACGGCAACGCGGGCGCGAACTTCGAGGCGCTCGCGAACGAACTGGAGTACGCGCGCCCGGTGACGATCGCGGCGATCAACGGCGGCGTGTACGGTGGCGCAACCGATCTCGCGCTCGCCTGCGATTTTCGCATCGGCACGAAAGCGAGCCAGATGTTCGTGCCGGCCGCGCGCCTTGGTCTGCTGTTCTATCGCGGCGGCTTGCAGCGCTATGTGTCGCGGCTCGGTCTGAACATGGCGAAAAAGCTGCTGCTCACGGCTGCGACGCTCGATGCCGCGCAGATGCAGGCGTGCGGTTTCCTCGATACGGTCGTGGCGCCTGCAGCGTTGCGCGACGAAGTCGACCGTCTGAGCGGCGAGCTGGCGGAAATGGCGCCGCTTGCACTGCTCGGCATGAAAAAACATCTGAACCGGATTGCGCAAGGGACGCTTGACGGAGACGAGTTTGCGCGCGACGTCGCACGGGCGGATGCTTCGCGCGATCTGCGAGAAGCCGTGCTCGCGCGAAAGGAAAAGCGCAAGCCGGTGTTTCGCGGTGAGTAGACCGATGAGGCACGATGGCTCCGATCGCTATGATCGATTCGCCTCGTGCCTGACAACAAGGTGACCGAATCATGAAAATCGACGATGCCGAAATCGGCAAGCGGATTTATGGCAGCAACGGACAGACGCCGCCCATCAAGACGACGCTGGGCGGCGAGTTCATGTCGCTTGCGGATAACGCGATCGAAATCGCTTACGCTGGCACGACGGCGTTCCTGAATCCGGCGGGACACGTGCAGGGCGGCATGCTGTCCGCGATGCTCGACGACGTCACGGCGACGCTCGTCACGTCGACGCTGGCGGAAGGCGAACGCTGCGCGACCCTCAGCCTGAACACGACGTTCCTTCGACCGGCGAGCACCGGCCGGCTACTGGGCCGCGCGACGCTGGTACGGCGGGGGCGCGGCGTCTGCAATGCAAATGGCGAACTGTGGCAGGACGACAGGCTCGTGGCGACGGCGTCGGCCGTCTGCATGATAGTCGCGCGGTGACGAGCTGCGAGGCGCTTTCATCGACGGGCGCTCGACAAGCCACATGAACGACAGATGTTCCGGCAACCACTCGGCATGTCGAACGACCCAGCTAAGTAACCGTTAAGCATTGAACGCTAAGCTCCGAATCGATAGTAGCGATGGAGGGGTACGTCCACGCGGATGGTCAAGCGCCGGTCGAGCATGGCGACGTCGTGAAGGTGCCGGCAGTGACCATTCTTCCCGGGCCCGGACAATGTGCCGGGCTTCTTTTTAAATTCCATTGGCGATCGCGCCTGCCCGCGATCAGCGTCTACACGATGGCCTGATCGCGCTTCTCCGTGCACAAATCGATAAAGCGCTGAAACGGCCTGAACGCGAAATCTGTAAAGGGCCAGCGAACCTTGGCAGAACCCGATCCATTTCGGAGCAGGCCCGGAAACTTCAAGTCGATGGGCACTTCTGCTGGCATACGATGCTTGTATCACCGGGCGTTCCACGATAGTCTCAGGTCCGCGGAATTTTTTCTCGAACGCAATGACCATGCATCAAGGCGGGACAGTCAAAACTTCCGTTGTTTCGAATCGAGTCACCTCACAACATAGCTGGCGCCTTTAAAAACAGCGCTTTTCCCAGCGATCTTGCTTCGCGGCAACGGCAACGGCAACGGCAACAGCCTGCAGCTGGAGCGTGCATGCCTTCTTCATTTGGGCATTGACGCATGGTCGAATGCGGAGGACGCGTCGGGAAAGCCGGTCAAAACCAAGAGTCATTCATGACCCATCTAGATATACAGCTGTTGCTCACCGCGTTGGTCAGCGTGTTGGCGCTGGTCGCGCTCATCGTGTCGCGCATCAAAATGCACCCGCTTCTAGCCTTGCTCCTCGTTTCCGTTGGTGTGGGCTTTGCAACCGGCATGGAGCCGGGGAGCATCGTCAAGCACCTGGTCAACGGCGCGGGCAAAACATTGGGCGCGGTGGGGGTCGTGATCGCGCTGGGCGCGATGCTGGGCAAGATCCTCGCCGATGCCGGCATCACGGAGCAAATCGCCGAAGCCATTCTGAGGCGCGCCTCGGACCGGATGATCCCTTGGGCCATGACGCTGGTGGCCTTTGTGGTGGGCATCCCGATGTTTTTCGAAGTGGGTCTGGTGGTCATGCTGCCGCTGATATTCAGCGTGGCGCGCAAGCTGGAAAGCCACTCTCGCTTCAAAGGCTCGGCTTACGTGTACGTCGGCGTTCCCGTGATCTCGGCTCTCGCCGCCATGCATGGCATGGTGCCGCCCCATCCTGGCCCGTTGACAGCCATCGCAGCGCTCAAAACCTCGGTGGGCCCGACCATGCTGTATGGCTTTCTGGCGGCCATTCCGGCCATGATATTGGGCGGCCCGCTCTACGGCGCATTCATTTCGCCGCGCATGAGCACCAAGCCCGACCAGGCCTTGCTGGACCAGTTCACCGTCACCGAGAAGGCCGGCGGTGGCCAGCGGCCCGGCGTCGGGCTTGGCGTGCTCGCAGCCTTGCTACCGGCCATCCTGATGCTGGTTCATGCCGTCGCCGAAATGGTGCTGCCGAAGGGCACTCCCGTCATGCACGTGGCCGCCTTTTTGGGCGATCCGTTGATCGCCATGCTGGTGGGTGTGCTGTTCGCCATCGCGGCGCTGGTCATCGCGCGAGGAGGCGATGCGGACAAACTACGCGACGCGCTGGGCAAGAGTCTCAAGCCCATTGCCTCGATCATCATGATCATCGCGGGAGGCGGCGCCTTTCAACAGATGCTGACCAGTGCCAAGGTCGGCGATGCCATCGTGCACCTGACGCAGCAGCTTGCCTTTCCCCCGCTGATTCTGGGCTGGCTGATCGCCATGCTGCTGTCCGTCTCCACCGGCTCGGCCACCGTAGGTATCGTAGGCGCGGCTGGCTTGCTCGCGCCGCTGGCCAGCGCCGATCCCGGCCTCAACCTGCCTTTGCTGGCCTTGTCCATTGGCTGCGGCTCGTTGTTTTTCAACTATGCCAACCACGCAGGCTTCTGGATGGTCAAGGAATCCTTCGGCATGACCATGGGCGAAGCCACTCAAACCATCTCGGTGGTTCAATCGATCGTGGCTGTGGTGGGCTTGATCATGGTGCTGATTTTCAACGCAGCGATTCCTGTTCACTGAATCGCGATTCATTCACTGAATGGTTCCACCGGTATGCAGTGGATACGGCCATCCGCGCGCGATCTGGACAACGTGCCGTTCGTCGCATTCTTCTTCATGAGCCAGATGCGCCAACGGGTGGAAGCCGTTTTCGACGAGTCTTTCATGAAATGCTGAGGCCGTAAATCGCAGGAGACTCCGTCAGCGGGCGCTCGGACTCTTGGTGCTCGCTTCTGCCTGTTCGTCGCTCACGTTGATCGGTATCAACCTGTCGAGCCTGAGACGTCCGATGATGTCCTGAATGCGCGACGTCTCGTTCACGAAGAGCGATGCCGGTACTTCGGGTCGTAACGGCGAGGCAGTGGTACATCGATGGAGGCGTGACATGCAAACACCGTCTGCAAGAAGCGCTGTTCAAGTCATCATGCGAGAGCATCAACAGCTTTCGGTCGTAATCGCAGGCATGCAGCGTTTCGTCGAATTGCTTGGCGTTGGCGTGAAGACGCCCGGGCTGATGGTCTTCCGGGCGATGTTGTACTACATCCGTGAGTACCCTGAACGGATACATCATCCGAAGGAGGATCAATATCTGTTTGCGCGCTTGTGGCATCGCACGCGAGAACTCGACAAGGTGATTGCCGAACTGGAAGCGCAGCACGTGGAGGGCGAAACGCGAATAGAAAACATCGAACATGCGCTGACCCGTTACGAACTGACGGGCGAGTCCGCTTTTCCGAAATTGCGCGCAATGGTGGACGAGTACGCCGCGTTTTACAGAAACCACATGCGGCTCGAAGAAGAAGTAATTCTTCCCGCCGCGCAACGATTGCTTACGACAGAAGACTGGGTAGAACTGGATGACGCATTTGGCGCAAACCGCGACCCGTTTGAAGGCGCAAAGCTCGACGAGGATTTCCAGCGGTTGTTTTCTCTGATCGTCCAGACAATTCCGGATGCGCAGGCATGAGCGCGAATAGCGCATGTCGTGCGATGGACAGTCAACGCCGACGACTGGATGCGTGCAGGCGACATGCAGGTGCGAACGGCATGCGCATCAACTCGTCGAACGGCAAATGCTTTGGAAAGAATTCTGTACACTGAACGCATCGTCGCGATCACTTGCGCGAGACATCGATGTCAAATGCGTTTTTCACGGTAGGCCATTCGACTCATCCACTGGGCGAGTTCATCGACCTGCTGACGGGTGCAGAGATCGAGACAGTAGTCGATGTGCGCAGCATTCCGCGTTCTCGCACGAATCCGCAGTTCAATCGTGAGACGTTGCCTGACGCGTTGGGCCGGGAGCAGATGGGTTACATCCACCTTGCGGGACTCGGTGGCCGGCGTAGCCGATCGAAGGGCGATGCTCCGTCGCCCAATGACTACTGGACGCACCCCGCCTTTCGCAACTATGCCGACTACGCGATGAGCGCCGCATTTCGCGACGCCTTCGCGCAATTGCTCGAACTCGGTCGTCGGCAAAGGTGCGTGATCATGTGTTCCGAAGCCGTGTGGTGGCGATGCCATCGCCGCATCATCACGGATTACCTGCTGCAGCGCGGCGAGACCGTGCTGCATATCATGACCGCGGGTCGCGTGGAGCCAGCGACGATGACACCCGGAGCGCAACCGCAGCTCGACGGAACGCTGATCTATCCCGCGCAGCCTGCTTTTCAATAGCATTAAGGAGCAGTTCCGAAATGTCCGGCGTTCGTATAGCACTCCAACTGCTGCTTTGCGGCGACGCCGCTTTCCATGCGCTCCTCACAGCATCCACAGGGCGTTTATTGCAATAGCTTGGAGAACTCTGATGAGATGGAACGGTCGTTGGGCATACATGACGTCGCTTGTCGCGCTAATTGCACTGATCGCGCTGCTTGGCGCATGCGGTGGGGGCGGGGGAGGCGGCGGTAGCGCGAGTAGTCCGCCCGGCGGCGTTCATCTGCAAGTTGTCTCTTTTGGCGACAGCCTGTCGGACGTCGGGACCTTTGCGCCGATCGCCAGCGCGGTGGGCGGGGGCCGTTTCACGACCAACCCGGGGCAGGTTTGGGCTCAGGATGTGGCGCAATATTATGGCGACACATTGAATGCGGCCTTCACGATCGGCGTCGATCACAAATTGAGCGCGCATGGCGGCTTCGGCTACGCAGAGGGCGGCGCCACGGTTTCGACGCCAGCCAATCTGAATGATTTTCTTGTCGACGTGATCGGCAACGTTGAAATGCCCGTCAACCAGCAGGTGTCGAGCTATCTCGCCGCTCATGGAAGCTTCAATTCCGGTCAACTGGTTCTGGTCTGGGCGGGCGCGAACGACGTGCTTCGCGCAGGCTCGCCGCCAGCCGCCGTGACGACCGTGCAAGCGGCGGCAAACGCTCTCGCCCAGATCGTCGGGCAAATCGTGCAGAACGGCGCGACGCATGTCGTCATGATCAACGTTCCGGACGTCGGTCTGTCGCCGAAAGGGATCGCCTCGTCCGACGGTGGTGCGAACCTGACCCAGTTGTCGCAACTCTTCAACACAACGTTGAATGCGGCCCTGCAGAGCAACGGCCTGCAGGGAAAGGTTATCCAGATCGATTCTTACAGCTGGGTGAACCAGATCATCGCGAACTTCAAGGCCAACGGCTTTGCGGTGTCTAACACAGGCCAGGCCTGCGACCCGACGAAGACACCCGATGACACGGCGTTGCTCTGTTCGCGTGCTACATACGTCACACCCGATGCGGATCAGACGTACATGTTTGCGGACGACCTCCATCCGACCACGCGTCTGCATGCGCTTTTCGCGCAGTTCGTCGAGCAGCAGATTGCTGGCAGTGGTCTCGGTCACTGAGCATTGGAGTTGTGCGGTGGACGGGATGAACGACGGCCGTCCACCGGTGTCGCGAGCAAGTCATCGATCGATAGCGCTTTGAGCCGGGCCTCGGTCACCGCCTGAATCACCTTGAACCGGTCTACCTCGCGCATCGTCATCGTGATCGTCCCAGTCGCGTTCATCGCCGGCGCTCCCAGATGGCTGTCCGGCGCTCAAACTACCCGGAACACGACATTTCTATTTAGCGGAAACCCGACATTTCTATTTAGGACCTACAGACAGATGGTTGATAATTTACATTATGTCAACTTACGCCAGCATTCGCGCGAGAACCGACACACCGAAAAACGCCTGGCGACGCGAAAGGCCACCAAGCTGTCCGCCGAACGAGGCGCGCTCATCCCTTCGATGTCATCAAATCAGACATACCAGGCACGAACATTGCGCCCTCGTGCCGCAGTGTCCAGATCTGGACACTGCTCCTGTCTTGTCCTGCGTAGACGTGTAGTCTCTGATCTTGTGAACATCCACTTCATCAAACACTGGCTGAAAAACCCCGCCGCCGTGGGCGCGATCGCGCCATCTTCCCCGTACCTGGCGCGCGCAATGGCTCAGCCTGCCGACCAGTTCGATACGATTATCGAACTTGGCGCCGGCACAGGCGTCATTACCGATGCGCTTATCGAGCGCAACCCTTCGGCAAGGCTGATAGCCTTCGAACTGGACCCGGCGCTGGCCGGCAAGCTTGCCGCGCGACATCCCGGCATCGAAGTTGTCGCTGGCTGCTTTCACGAACGGGCTCAGATTCTGGATTCATTGCCCGAGCGCGCCCTGATCGTTTCCGCGCTGCCGTTTCGCTCGCTGCCCAAGGAAGTTATTCGCCCGACGACTATGATTCTGGCAAAGTTTCTCATGCAGAATGTCGCGCGCAGCCTTGTGCAATTCACCTATCAGCCTCGAACTCCATTCGATGTCCCGACGAGCCTCACGTGGCGCTGGCGGCGTGTCATCTGGCGCAACACGCCGCCGGCCGGCGTTTGGGAACTCCGACAAGGCTGAGCCAAGCCGCGCGATGCTGGCCCAGCTTCGTCACGTGAAGGCTCTCGCGAGGCTTCGTCGGCGTGATCCCGGCCATCGTGAGGTTGATGGGGTTGGTCGGAGCGCTGGGAGACGCGACCCGCAACAGCAAGGCGCGCGAACCGCGAGACGTACAGTACGACTCAACTCACTAATGCAATCAATGAGCGGTTGTTCCGTCACTGCTTAAGATTTTTTCTTGCAATCGACCTTCACAGGCAGCCCTACCGCAAATGATCGGGGTGTCTGTCGTTCGAATCGAGCGGTCGGGTATTCGAGCGGTCGTTCCGGCTCGCGCCGCTTGCCGCTTTCACGCATGCGGTCGCCTCGTCACCGGTTCCTGAGTTCGGCGAGCAGTGCCCGCGCCACACGCGCATCGGTCAGTCCGCTTCCTTCACTGATCGCTTCGCAGGCGGGCTGCAGCACGGCGCAGGCACTGTGGAAGTCGCCCGTCGATGCCAACTGCCGTGCAAGGCTGATCGCAGCACGAAGACCCGGAAAGCACGCGCCCTGCCTTTGTGCCACCACGACTGCTTCGCGAATCAACGCAAGCCCTTCTTCGCATCGCGCGCTTCGCTGCGCTGCGAGCAATTCGCCTTTGAGCCGCAGCATCTCGGAGAGCTGCAAACGCCCGCCGTGCTCATCGACAGCCGCGAGCGCCCGGTCGATTTCGACAAGCCCCTCCTCCTCTCTGCCGGCTCGGCCAAGCGCTTCGCCGAGCAGCGCGTTGAAGTACGGCAAGCCCATTTCCGCGCCTGTTGTGCTGATTGCAGCGATGCCCTCACGCATCCGTTCGATGCCTTCGTCGAGGTCGCCGGACTGCGCCATTGCCCAGCCGAATTGAAATGTCCCTTGTGACAACAGCAACGGCAACGCGTATTCCTCGCACACCGCGATCTCCCGTGCCTGACGCGCCGGGCACGGTGTACCCGTCCTGCTGGATATCGGCAGCGAGACGTTGAGTGCCTTCCGTCGGAACCATGCCGAGTTCGGCATTGAGCACGCGGACGCATTCCTGATATTGACGCATGGCAGCATCCCGGCGCCCCGCTCTCGCATACAGCCTCATGAGCGCCGCATGCGCCCACTCCAGCAACGGGTCCAATGCCAGAATCCTGCTTGCCGCCTCTATTGCGTGACTGGATGCGCCGGATTGCTCGTAAAGGCTGACGAGTGCGGCGAACACTTCCACTGCGCGCTCGTGAAACCAGCGGCGCTCGACGGTCATCCACTGTTCGAACGGTTCTTCACGCAGACCGAAGCCATCGAGCAGCGCGCCTCGATAGAGCGCGACAGCCTTTGCCAGCGACCCCGCAGACCGCTCGCCCGAGAAATGCGTGAACTGCAACGCGTCGACGTCGACAAGATGGGCGTCGAGCCAGACCGCGCCCGGCTCCGTCTTCAACAGCGGCGCGGCGCGCGACAACATCCGGCGCAGGCTCGACAGCGTCTGGCGCAAGCTCGCTCTCGCCTGCTCCTCGGCGCTGCGTTCCCAGAACACGCTTGCCAGTTGCTCGCGCGAACGCAGCATGCCCGGCGACAACGCGAGGTACGCCAGGATCGCCTTGCTCTTCTTCCGATTCGAATCTGGTGATGATGCTGGCGAGCTCCGATCCGAGCGTGCAGAGCGTTACGCCCTTCGGCGGCACGCGCCCGTTGTTTACGCCGAATCCAATTGCGCTCGGCGTGTCGACTTCGACCGCGTCCATGCTGAACGATATTTCGTCATCCGTAACGACGAACAGCATGTGCGCGCGCCGTCACCAAAGCGGCCAACTGTTCGACGAAGCCTGGATGCTCGATGCACACGGCGAGGCGACACGCGATCCCGGCGTGCTGTTCGCCGATCCCCCCGGCACGATCATGCCGCTTGGCGGACTGTCGGCGGGTCACAAGGGATTCGGTCTTGCGTTGCCGATCGAAGCGCTCACGGGCGGACTCGCCGGCTTCGGCCGCGCCGACCCTGCCGAGGGTTGGGGTGCCACCGTGTTCATGACGCTGTACGATCCGGACGCATTGTGCGGCATCGACGCGTTGCGACGGCAAATGGACTGGCTAGGCGATGCTTGCCGCAGCAATCCGCCGCGTGTCCAGCACGAACGCGTGCACCTGCCTGGCGACCGCGCGATGTCCCGGCGCGCACGATCCGGGAGTATGGGAGGTATGAGAGGTGCCCCACATTTGACCGCACGACACGACCAAGCGCGCAAGGCGACGTCGGTTAAATCCAGCGTTCGGTGTTGTTGACAATAAACAAACGCGTACGTTAGTGTTTGACAGGTCAGACGTCCATCCATCGCTCTTCGCTTCCATCGATTGCCATGACCAGTTCCAACCTGCCCAGCGCATTTGAACTCTTGCAACGACATTCGCTCGCGATGCTCGTGCAGGAGAGTCTCGAGCACAGCATTCTTTCGGGTGAGCTTGCGCCCGGCGAAAAGCTCAATGAAGTGGAAATCGCCACGCGGCTGAATGTATCGCGAGGGCCCGTGCGCGAAGCGTTTCGCGCGCTCGAACAGGCAGGCCTGCTCAAAACGGAAAAGAACCGTGGCGTGACGGTGCGGGTCGTTTCGCTGCGCGAAGCGCAAGAGATTTACGAAGTCCGCGCAATGCTCGACGAATCCGTCGCGCGCTGGCTCGCGAATCACATGACGCCCGAAACGCTCGACACGCTGAAAGGCATCATCGCGGCAATGAAGGCCGCGAAGAAAACGCGCGATCTTGCGCGCTATACCGAACTGAACATCCAGTTGCACGATGCGATGGTCACGGGCGTCGGCAATCAGCATCTGATTTCGACTTATCGGCATCTCGTGCGACAGCTCGGCCTGTTGCGGCAGGCGGCGATCGAAACGGATCAAGGCGCGCTCAGCGAATCCGTCGTCGAGCACGAGAAGATCGTCAATGCGCTGGCTCGGGGCGAAGAAGAACACGCGGTCGCGCTCGTGCGCGAACACGTCGCGCACGGTCTTGCGAGGATGCAGCGCGCGCATGAGCGCTGGGCCGAGACTGCCGGGCAGGATCGCGCGTCCGTTGCGGGGTCTTGATAGCCATCTTATGTGCCATCTTATGTGCGGCCACGGAATTGGCGGCACGAATGCACGCCCGAACGATGCAACGTCGAAAGACGCCTCGAAGACTCCGCTCCATCACGCGCGCGAAATCTTCGAGCGTGACCGCCTGTACTACGCAAGCGCTTTCGGCGACACCTGCGTGATGCCCATTGCCTTCAGCGTATCGGCGATAGCAGCGACCGCGCCGGGAATGCCCGTCTTGCCGAAGTGCCCGATGCACCCGACGCGGAACGTTTCGATCTGCGTCAGCTTGCCCGGATAGAGGATGTAGCCGCGCTTCTTCACCTCCTGATAGAAGGTCTTGAAGTCGTAGGCGGGATCGTCGGGTGCATGGAACGTCACGATGATGGGCGCCTGGATCGACTGATCGAGAAATGGCCGGAAACCCAGCTTGCCCATGCCTTCGATCAGCGCGCGACAGTTGCCCGCGTAACGCGCTCCTCTCGCTTCGAGACCGCCCTCCTCGTTGTACTGCGCGATGGCCTGATCGAGCGCGGCGACGACATGCGTCGGCGGCGTGAAGCGCCATTGCGTCGTGCGATTCATGTAGACCCATTGATCGTACAGGTCCATCGCGAGCGAGTGGCTATTGCCTTCGCAGCGCTCCAGCGTGCTGCGCCTCACGATCACGAAGCCCATGCCGGGCACGCCTTCCAGGCATTTGCCCGACGCCGCGACGACGGCATCGAACGGCGTTTGCCGCGCGTCGATTTCGATCGCGCCGAATGAACTCATCGCGTCGACGATCAGACTACGACCGTGCTTCGCGACCACCATCGCGATCTCGTGCAGCGGGTTGAGCACGCCCGCGCCTGTTTCGCAGTGAACCAGCGCAACGTGCGTGATGCCCGGATCGGCGGCGAGCGCGCGATCGATGTCGGCGGGCTTGATCTGCGTGTCTTCCGGATAGTCGATGGTCTGATGACGACGCCCCAGCGCTCGGCAGATCTTCGCAATGCGCTGGCAATACGCGCCGTTGTTCGGCACCAGCACATGACCGTTGCGCGGAACGATCGTGCCGATCGCCGCTTCGACGGAGAACGTGCCGCTGCCCTGCAACGGCACGCACTCGTGCGTCGCTTCGCCGTGCACGATGCTCAGCGTCTCGCGGCGAATGCGCGCGGTGATTTCGTTGAAGTCGCCATCCCACGATCCCCAATCGCGCAGCATCGCCTCGCGCGTGCGGTCGGACGTCGTGAGCGGACCGGGAGTAAGCAGAATCGGTTGGCTGGACAGGTTCACATGAGCTCCTTGATAGACGCGGTGAAAGTACGATTCAGCCATGGCGCGCAGTGCGCCATGCCTGGGTTCTACGCAACACGCCGTGCGACACGCCGGCGAACAGCAGACATGCAAACGAAGCCGTCACGAGCACGAGCGTCGCCATCGCGGCGGCCGGTCCGATCTGGCCGGCGTCGTCAAGATTCAGGATGGCGACGGATGCGGGCTGCGTGTCCGGCGAATAGAGAAACGCGACGGCCGACACCGTCGTCATGCCGTTGACGAACAGATAGCGCGCGATCTGCAAAATCGACGGCAGGCAGACGGGCACCGTGACGCGCCAGAACGTCTTGTAGAAAGGCACTTTCAGCGATGCGGAAACGGCTTCGAACTCGTTATCGATTTGCCGCAACGCAGTCACGGCCGTCAGATGACTCGACGAGTAGTAGTGCACGACCGTCACGATCGCGAGCAGCGCGAGCGTCCCATAGAGACCATTGAGCGGATTCGCTGGCGAGTTGAACAGAAAGATGTAGCTGATGCCGAGCACAAGCCCCGGCACGCCCATCGGCAGAATCGCGCAGAGATTGATGAAGCCGCGCAGCCAGCGCGGGCCACGCGTCTTCTCGACCAGATAGGCGCCGCCGAACACGATCGCCGTGCCGCCGATCGCCACGCACGCGGCCATCTTCAGGCTGTTCTTGTACGCGTCGAAAATGCCGGCGGCGATCAGGCCCATCTTGTAGTGCTGCAAGCCGAGGCTCATCTGGTACGGCCAGAACTTGACGAACGATGCGAACACCGAAATGCACACCACGGCCATCATCAACAGGCACACGACAGCGCAATATGCGAGCATCGCCATGTCGAAGCCGTGCGACGGCTTGGGCTGGAACGGCGTCGAGCGCGCGCCGAGTTGCGACTGCTGCTTGCGGCGAATAAAGAAGTCGACAGCGAATGCAACCAGCGCGGGACACAGCAACAGCAGGCTGACCACTGCGCTGCGATTGAAATCCTGCAAGCCGATGATGAGCTTGTAGATATCCGTCGAGAGAACCGTGTACGGCCCGCCGATCACGACGGGAACGCCGAAGTCGTTGATGCAGATCGTGAACGACACCATCGTCGCGCTGATCAGGCCGTACTTCGCGCCCGGCAGCGTGATCGTCATGAACTTGCGCAGACGGCGCGTGCCCATCGCGTCGGCGGCTTCATACAGGCGTCCGTCCGATAACGACAGCGCCGTCACGAGAATCATCAGCACGTGTGGAAACGCCGCGTAGATGAGACTGCATACGATGCCCGAAAACCCGTAAATCGAGTGTCCGTGCAACAGCGGCTTCAGGATGCCCGAATTGCCGAACCAGTAGATGAAGGACACGGCGGACAACAACGTCGGCGCGAGCAACGGCAGCAACGCGACCGTGCGCACCGCGTTTTTCATCGGCATGCACGAGCGCGTGAGCGCATAGGCAAAGGTGAACGCCATCGGAATGACGATCGATGTGACCGTGCAGGCGACGGCGACCGAGTGGACGGCCGACGTCCACACGGCACTGTTCGTCAGATAGCCGCTGAAGTTCGCAAGCCCGATGAAGCGCCCGTCCGCATCGACGAAACACTTGCCGATCACAAGCGCAAGCGGCAACAGAAGGAACATGGCCAGCAGCGCGCACATCAGCAGAAGCGCGAGCTGCCCGATCCGGTCATGCCAATGCGTGATTTGCCGCACTTCGGCGTGCGTTTCTTCGCCGCCACGGCGTTCGATCAGAACGGCGCTCATTGCAGACGCTCCTTCGCGGCCGTGAATACGCACACGTTTTCGCGGTTGATGGCGAGATCGAAACGCGCGCCCGTTTCCAGACCCGTGCGGCGCATCTCATGAAACGACAGGTCCGCGACAATCTCCTGCCCGCCCAGCCCGTCGACCTTGAAGCTGACACGGCAGAACGCACCCAGGAATTCGAGCTTTTCGACGCGAGCGGCCAGCAGGTTGTCAGGCACGCCGCCGGGCATGCGGATGTGAATGTCTTCGGGGCGAACGAACGCGGAAACCTTCGAACCCGGCGCGGGCTGCGCCGTGCCGCATCCATAGTGCAGGCCGACTTCTCCCGCCTTCAGCGTGCCGTCGTGCATCACTTCGGCGGGAATCATGTTGACCTTGCCGATGAAATCCGCGACGAAAGGCGATGCGGGCTCGCGATAGATTTCATGCGGCGTGCCGATCTGCTCGATCACGCCATGATTCATCACGACGATGCGATCGGCCATCGACAGTGCCTCTTCCTGGTCGTGCGTGACCATGATCGTCGTGACGCCGAGGCGCTGCTGCAACTGGCGAATCTCCTGGCGCAGACGCACGCGCACGCGCGCATCGAGCGCGGACAGCGGCTCGTCGAGCAGCAGCAGTCCCGGCGACGTTGCAAGCGCACGCGCGAGCGCAATGCGCTGCTGCTGACCGCCCGACAACTGGTTCGGATGCTTGCGATGCGCGTCGGGCAAGCCGACCAGCGCGAGCAGTTCATGCACGCGCTCGACAATCGCCGCGCGCTTCATCTTGCGATTCACGAGGCCGTAGGCGACGTTGTCGAATATCGTGAGGTTCGGAAACAACGCGTACGACTGGAACACGATGCCGTAGTCGCGAAGCTGCGGCGGCAGACGTGAAATGTCGCGGCCGTCCTGCATGATGCGGCCGGTGCTCTGCGTCTCCAGTCCCGCGATGATGCGCAGCAACGTCGTCTTGCCGCATCCCGATGGTCCAAGAAAACAAAGCATCTCGCCCTTCTTCACGCCAAGATCGATGTCCGTCAGAACGGGCGTGTCGTTGAACCGCTTGGAAACCTGCTGCACGCTCAAATAGGCTGTCATCTGTTCCTCCGCCTTCGCTTCTTCTGCCTGCATCGCAGCGGCACGCGCCGCTGCGTCGGTCGAAGCGCGTGAATCACTCACGGTTCACGCGCGTCACGCGAGACCCGGTGCTACTTCTGCTCCTTGCTGCCGTAGCGCTTTTGCCAGTCGCCGAGAATGGCCTGGCGGTTCTTCGCGGACCACACGAAGTCGTTTTTCACGAGCATTTCCGAATAGTTGTCGGGAATGCCGGAGAGCTTCTTCGCGACGCCCGGATACGCGACGATCGCCCACCATTGCGCGGTGATTTCATTCGCCTGCTTGCTAGCCATGAAGTCCGCGAGCTTCTTCGCTTCGTCGGGGTGTTTGGTCGTCTTCATCACGCCCGTCGCTTCCATGTCCCAGCCGAGCCCTTCTTTCGGGAAGATCAGATCGATGGGCGCGCCCTGTGCCTGCAACTCGTGTCCGCGGAACTCGAATGAAATGCCGATCGGGAATTCGCCAGTGCCCGCCAGCGTGCAAGGCTTCGAACCCGAATGCACGTATTGCGCGACGTTCTTGTCGAGCGCATCCATGTACTGCCAGCCCTTCTCGTCGCCGAAGGTCTGCAGCCACGAGGTGACGTCCAGATAGCCCGTGCCCGACGAGACCGGACTCGGCATCACGATCATCCCTTTGTAGACGGGCTTCGCGAGGTCTTCCCACGAAGTCGGCTTCGGCAAATGGCGCTTCTCCGCCTCGACGCGGTTGTAGCAGATGGTCGCGCCCCATACGTCCATGCCCACCCAATGCGGCGGGTTGTTGCTGTCGCTGTACTTGCGCGTGAGGCTATCGAAGCCCTTCGGCGCATACGGCATCAGCATGCCTTGCAGGTCCAGCAGCGTGAGGCTCGATGCCGCCAGGCCGAGCACGACGTCGGCGCGCGGATTGTTCTTTTCGGCAAGCAGCTTCGCCGTGACAGCGCCCGTCGAGTCGCGCACCCAGCGGATCTCGATGTCCGGGTTCGCTTTCTCGAATGCGTCCTTGTACGGCTTCATCGCTTCATCTTCGAGCGCCGTGTAGACCAGCAATTGCGTCTTCGCGTGCGCCAGTTGCACCGCGCCGAACGCCAGCGACGCCGCCACGACACAGCGCGCGGCAACACCCCAAAGACCCTTGCAACCGTTGAATCCCGCTTGTTCCTTCATCTCCAGACCCCTTGATAAATGGCGTCGCGGCCAGCGACGAAAACGGCCAGTGCTGCTGTATGTGGTTTCACCGCGGTACTGCCGCAGCGGTCTGCCGCGGCTCGATGCTGCAACCCTCGTCGACTGCTTCGTTGTTGTCTGTTGTTGACAATCTACAAAAGCTCAATTTTAATGTCAAGTATTGCCACACTTTGCCACACAACGCCTCATCCACGATTCCCGGATTACCCTGGTCAAAAGGAGAAGCACCATGAGCGAATCCCCTGTTTCCATCGAAGTGAACGGCCGTCGCTACAACTGGATGCGCCGACCTGTCGTCGTGGTCTGCGTCGACGGTTGCGCGTACGAATATCTGGAGATGGCCGCCGCGGCGGGCGTCGCGCCCTTCATCGAGAAGCTGTTGAAGCCGGCGACCGCCCTCAAGGGCGACTGCGTCGTGCCGAGCTTCACGAACCCGAACAACCTGTCGATCGTGACGGGCGTGCCGCCTGCCGTGCACGGCATCAGCGGCAACTACTTCTTCGATCGCGAGAGCGGCAAGGAAGTGTTGATGAACGATCCGAAGTACCTGGTCGCTCCCACGGTGCTCGCGCGTTTCGCGGACGCCGGCGCGAAAGTCGCCGTCGTCACGGCCAAGGACAAGCTGCGCCGCCTGCTCGGCAAAGGCCTGAAGGGCATCTGCTTTTCGTCGGAGAAAGCGGACGAGGCCACGCTCGACGAGAACGGCATCGACGATGTGATCGAACTGGTCGGCAAGCCGGTGCCGAGCGTGTACAGCGCGGAGCTGTCTGAGTTCGTGTTTGCAGCGGGCGTGCGCCTGCTGGAGACGCGCGACATCGACCTGATGTACCTGTCGACCACCGACTACGTGCAGCACAAATGCGCGCCCGGCACGCCCGGCGCGAACGCCTTCTACCAGATGATGGACGGCTATCTGCAGCGGCTGGACGAACTGGGCGCCATCGTCGCGATCACGGCCGATCACGGCATGAACGCGAAGCACAACGAAGACGGCGAACCCAACGTGATCTATCTGCAGGAGCGCTTCGACGAATGGCTCGGCGAGGACAAGGCTCGCGTGATCCTGCCGATCACCGATCCGTATGTCGTGCATCACGGCGCGCTCGGATCGTTCGCGACCGTCTATTTGCCCACCCTCGCCTCCGACGATGTCGATGCGCTGCGCCGTAAGCTCGCCGCAGAGCCCGGCATCGAACTCGTCGTCACGGGCGCGGAAGGATGCGCGCGCTTCGAGTTGCCGCCCGCGCGAATGGGCGATCTGATCGTGATCTCGAAGCGCGACGTCGTGCTCGGCACGCGGCGCATCAAACACGATCTTTCGGGACTCGACGCGCCGCTGCGTTCGCACGGCGGCCTTGCCGAGCAGACCGTTCCGCTGATCTTCAGCCAGCCCGTCGCGAAGTCGGCGGCGCAACGCGAACGGCTGCGCAACTTCGACATCATCGACATCGCGCTCAATCATCTTCAGTAACGAGGACACGCTCATGAACGCCATTGCAGACACGACGAAAGGACAATCGCAGGTTCGCCACGAGGCGCTGCGCATCGACGGCGAAAAAATCTATCGCGACGACGTGATCGAGGTGCGCAATCCGTATGACGGCACGCTCGTCGGCACGGTGCCGAAGGCGACGCTCGACGACGTGCGCCGCGCGTTCGAGGTCGCGCGCGCGTATCGCCCGACGCTCACGCGCTACGAGCGCTCGGCGATCCTGCGGCGCGCAGCCGATGCCGTGCGCGCGCGCACGCATGAAATTGCCGCGCTGATCACGGCGGAAGCCGGCTTGTGCATCAAGGACTCGACATACGAAGCGGGCCGCGTCGCGGACGTGCTCGTGTTCGGCGCGGGCGAGGTGCTGAAGGACGACGGGCAGATCTTCTCGTGCGATCTCACGCCTCACGGCAAGAAGCGTCGCGTGTACACGCAGCGCGATCCGCTGCTCGGCGTGATTTCGGCCATCACGCCGTTCAATCACCCGATGAACCAGGTCGCGCACAAGATCGTGCCGTCCATCGCGACGAACAACCGGATCGTCGTGAAGCCTTCTGAGAAAGTGCCGCTGTCGTGCTACCTGTTCGCCGACATCCTGTACGAAGCCGGCCTGCCCGTTCAGATGCTGCAAGTGATCACGGGCGACCCTTCTGTGATCGCCGATGAACTCATCACGAACCGCGCGATCGATCTGATCACGTTCACGGGCGGCGTATCGATCGGCAAGTCGATCGCGTCGCGCATGGGCTATCGGCGCGCAGTGCTCGAACTGGGGGGCAACGATCCCATCATCGTGATGGAAGACGCCGATCTCGACGAAGCCAGCACACTCGCCGTCTCGGGATCGTACAAAAACTCGGGACAACGCTGCACCGCAATCAAGCGGATGCTGGTGCACGAAGCCGTCGCCGACCGCTTCACCGATCTCGTCGTCGACAAGACGCGAGCGTGGAAATACGGGAATCCCGCCGACCCGTCGGTCGACATGGGCACTGTGATCGACGAAGCCGCTGCGCGCTTCTGCGAGCGCCAGGTCGACGATGCGATCGCGCGCGGCGCGCGTCTGCTCGTGGGCAATCAGCGCGACGGCGCGCTCTATTCGCCGACCGTCGTCGACGGCATCACGCCGGATATGCCGCTCGTCAAATATGAAACGTTCGGTCCCGTATCGCCGATCATGCGTTTCCGCACAATCGACGAGGCGATTCGGATGTCAAATAGTACGGACTATGCGCTGTCGTCGTCCGTGTGCACGAACCGCTTCGACTACATCACACGCTTCATTTCGGAACTGGAAGTAGGCAGCGTCAACGTGCGCGAAGTGCCGGGATACCGCCTCGAACTCACGCCGTTCGGCGGCGTGAAGGATTCGGGATTAGGCTATAAGGAAGGCGTGCAGGAGGCGATGAAGAGCTTCACCAATACCAAGACCTATTCGCTGCCGTGGTGAACATCTGACGAATCAGATGGCTTTGCGGCCAGTGTGAAGTTCCATACAGGAGGCTATATGCAGATAGGCGTTCCGAAGGAAATCAAGAACCACGAATATCGCGTCGGCCTCACGCCGTCGTCCGTGCGCGAGATCGTTGCGCACGGACACACGGTGAGCGTCGAAACAGCCGCGGGCGCAGGCATCGGCGCATCCGACGACGCCTACCGGGCAGCCGGCGCGCACGTGGCGCCCGATGCCGAGGCGATATTTTCGGCAGCCGACATGATCGTCAAGGTGAAGGAGCCGCAAGCGCGCGAGCGCGCGATGCTGCGCGAAGGGCAGATTCTCTTCACCTACCTGCATCTCGCGCCCGATCCGCAGCAATGCGCCGATCTCGTGGCGAGCAACGCCGTCTGTATCGCCTACGAGACGGTCACGCAGTCGGGCGGCGGACTGCCGCTGCTCGCGCCGATGTCGGAGGTCGCGGGACGCATGTCGATTCAGGCTGGCGCCTTTTGCCTGGAGCGCGCGCACGGTGGCAAGGGCATTCTGCTCGGCGGCGTGGCGGGCGTTCCGTCCGCGAAGATCGTGATCCTCGGCGGCGGCGTGGTCGGCTCCAATGCCGCGCAGATCGCCGTCGGCACGGGCGCGCAGGTCGTCGTGATCGACCGGAACGTCGACGTGTTGCGCCGCATGGACCGGCTGCTCGGCGCGCGCGTCGTCACGGTGTATTCGAACCAGGACAACATCGAGCAACACGTGCTCGACGCCGATCTTGTGATCGGCGGCGTACTGGTGCCCGGCGCGGCCGCGCCCAGGCTCGTGACGCGCAAGATGGTCGAGGCGATGCGTCCGGGCTCGGCCATCGTCGACGTCGCGATCGACCAGGGCGGTTGCTGCGAGACAGCAAAAGCCACGACCCACGCTGAACCGACGTACAAGGTCGGCGAAGTGGTTCACTACTGCGTCGCCAATATGCCCGGCGGCGTGCCGCGCACGTCCACGTACGCGCTGAACAACGCGACGCTGCCCTTTGTCCTCCAGATCGCGGACAAGGGCTGGCGCAAGGCGCTCACCGACGACGAGCATTTGCGCCGTGGCCTCAACGTGGCCTTCGGCAACGTGACGTGCCCGGAGGTTGCGACGGCATTGAGCTACGCGTGCGAAGACGCGGGGGCCGTCGCCGCAGGATAACGATAGTGTGGAACGGGTCGGCGGCCGGATGCTTCGGCCGCTGCCCCGCAACGCTTGCTTGCATGTGCATCGACGGCCTCGACTGCAAGCGCCGGCTGTGGGAACATCGACAGCCCGTCGTCGGCCGCTTTATTCCCCCTCCCCGGCCTCGCTCGTATCTGCCGCCGGCCACGCCTTGAAAATATCCCGCCAACTGACGATCCCGACCGGCCTGAAGTCGCCATCGACGATGGGAATGCACGAGATCCGATTGTCGAGGAACAGACTGATCGCCGCTGAAACCTTCGCGTCGGGCGTGAGCGTGGCGGGCTTGCGGCTCATGATCTGATGCACCCGCTTGTTGAGCGTCGCGATGTCGCGCGGCGACTCGACGACGCTATCGATGAACGGGCTCACCGCGCGCAACAAGTCCCGATCCGACACGACGCCTTGCAATTGCCCGTCTTCCACCACCAGCAAATGGTGAAACGCGACTGAGCCGAAGATCTCCTTGACGGTCGCCAGCGTGTCGTCAAAACCAACCGTCACGACGCGACGGGTCATGATCTCTGCGATTTTCATTCGATGTTCTACCCTGTTCGCCGCCCGCATCTTCGTCATTGCCATCCGTTACTGGCCGAACAAGCGCGGCGCGACAAGCGTGCGATCTGAAAAAACGGATTATCGGGTTTTGCCGCCTGGCAATTGAAAGAGCGCTTGCGGGACAAAGAAACGCCCTTCGGCAACCCCGGATGCAAACGTTGAACGGCCTGTCGCTTCCAGGCAAGGGATAACCCGCAATCATCTGGTCTGCCATCCCTTGCCCGGTAAAGGAATTGCACCGCAGCAAATTCGTGATGTCGCATTTGTGACAAAGAAGGTCGACTACAGATGAGAAGCTGCCGATTTTGTCCGGCTATCTTTTGCTCAACGCAAACGAAGCAAACCGCACCTGAATACATCGCAGGGCATCGGGCCGGAATGAGCGCTAAAGCACTCACTTCCGTCCACATAGGAGACAACGTGGAAACGCTTGCTTTCATCGTCGACAACTTCGCGTCGATCGTCCGGCTCACCGTCGAGCACATCGAGATCGTCGGCGTCGGTGTCGGCTTCGCGATCCTGACTGGCGTGCCGCTAGGCATCGCGATCACGGCCAGTCCGCGCGCCGCGAAGATCGTGCTGTACACGGCCGCCATCGTGATGACGATTCCATCCGTCGCGCTGTTCGGCGTGATGATCCCGATTCTTTCCGTAATCGGCCAGGGCATCGGCTTTCTACCGACAGTCATCGCGCTCTTTCTGTATTCGCAACTGCCCATCGTGCGCAACACGTACACGGCGATCACGAACATCGATCCCGCGTTGCGCGAGGCCGCGCGCGGCATCGGCATGACGACGCGCGAGCGTCTGTGGAAAGTCGAGATTCCGATCGCGCTGCCCATCATCATGGCGGGCGTGCGGATGGCCGTCGTGATCAACGTCGGCATTGCAGCCGTCGCCGCGTACATCGGCGCGGGCGGGCTCGGCAAGCTGATCAGCCGCGGCATTTCGCAATCGGACCCGCGCCAGCTGATTGCCGGCGCGATTCTCGTCAGCGTGCTCGCCATCGCCGCCGACTACGGCCTCGCCTGGGTGCAACGCCTGCTGACGCCGAAAGGCCTGCGCGGGCCGTCGCGCACCGCCACGCTCGCGCTGCGTCTCGGCGCATGGGCTTCCTTCCGTAAATCTCCTCGTCACGCGCAATAACCATGATCAAGCTCTCCAACATCACGAAGCGCTATGAAGGCGCGAGCGCCCCGGTGGTCGACGGCATCGACATGGAAGTCGGCGCGGGCGAAATCTGCGTGCTGCTCGGCCCTTCCGGCTGCGGCAAGACCACGACGCTGAAAATGATCAACCGTCTGATCCAGCCGACCTCGGGCAAGATCTTCATCGACGGCCGCGATACCGACGAGTTCGACGTCGTCGAACTGCGTCGCCAGATCGGCTATGTGATCCAGCAGATCGGTCTCTTTCCGAACATGACGGTCGAGGAGAACATCGGCGTCGTGCCGCGTCTGCTCGGCTGGGACAAGGCGAAGACGAAGCGCCGCGCAGCCGAATTGCTGGAAATCGTCGCGCTCGATCCGTCGATCTATCTGTCGCGCTATCCGAAGGACCTGTCGGGCGGCCAGCAGCAACGCATCGGCGTGGCGCGCGCCCTGGCAACCGATCCGCCTGTCATGCTGATGGACGAACCGTTCGGCGCGATCGACCCGATCAACCGTGAGCTGATCCAGGACGAGTTCCTGCGCATCCAGCAACAGGTGAAGAAAACGATCATGTTCGTGAGCCACGACATCGACGAAGCGGTGAAGATGGCCGACCGCATCGCGATCTTTAGCAGCGGCAGGCTCGAACAGTTCGATACGCCGGACACGATCCTCGCGCGGCCCGCGAGCCAGTTCATTGCGGGCTTCGTCGGCGCGGATCGCGCGTTGAAGCGGCTGCGCCTCGTGCGTGCAAAGGACGCGTTGTCGGCGTGCGACTGCGCGGCGCGTGTCGGCGAAAGCAGCGATCGCGCGCGTGCATTGCTCGAACAGCACGGCATCGAGCAGATCATCCTGCTCGACGCCACCGACAAGCCGCAAGGCTATCTGAGCGCCGCCGAGCTGCGCGCGATCGACGGCAAGCTGATGGCCGCGCACGCGAGTCCCGTGCAGGGCTTCGCGCGTCACAGCGACGATCTGCGCAGCGTGATTTCGTCGATGTTCGCGCTCGGCCAGTCGTGGCTGCCTACTGTCGACGACGACGGCCGCTTTGTCGGTTATGTGAATCAGGCGCATATCGTCGACATGCTGCGGCTGCCCTCGGAGACACGCGCATGAACTCCCGCATGAAAGCGCTCTTGTCACGCTGCGTCGCGCTCGCGGCATGCACCGCACCCGCGCTCGCACACGCGGACAACATGCTGGCGTCGATCGGCCAGTATCGCAATGACATCATCTATCAGTCGATCCAGCAGATGACGATGGTTGCGATTGCAGGCGGCCTGGCGATTATCGTCGCCGTGCCGCTCGGCATCTATCTGAGCCGCGCAACGGGCAAGCAGGCACGCGTCGCGCAAGCCGTCCTGCAGACGGTCAACATGGGCCAGGCGGTGCCGAAGCTCGCGTTGCTCGCGCTCGCGATGAGCGTGCTCGGCATCGGCCGCTGGCCGTCGGTCTTCGGGCTCTGGGTCGCGACGTTGCTGCCGATCGTGCTGAACACGCTCGAAGGCTTGCGCGCCGTGCCCCCTGCGCTGATCGAAGCGGCGACGGGAATGGGCATGACGCCCAGGCAGATCCTGCTGCGCGTCGAATTGCCGAACGCGCTGTATGTGATCTTCGCGGGCATCCGCACGGCGCTCGCGATCACGGTCGGGACGGCGCCGCTCGCCTTTCTCGTCGGCGGCGGCGGGCTCGGCGAGCTGATCTTCACCGGCATCGACATGAACGATTTTTCGATGCTGTTGGCGGGCGCGATTCCCACTGCGCTGCTCGCGATTCTCACTGACTTGCTCATCGGCCAGATGCAGGCGCATCTCGTGTCGAAAGGCGTCAATCCGCAACGCTAGTTCAACCACACACACGCTAACGCGTTTCCTCGAGGACATCATGAAGACTGCCTTTTTCAAGCGAGCCTGTGCGCTCGTCGCCCTCTCTTTTGCCTCTTCCTGGGCCATCACGTGCGCGGCGGCGAATGTCGTCGTCGGCGGCAAGAACTTCACAGAACAGCAACTCCTCGCCGAGATGACGACCGAGCTTTTGCAGGCCAAGGGCTTCGACGTCACGAAAAAAGACGGCATGGGCAGCGCCGTGCTGCGCCAGGCACAGGAAAACGGACAGGTCGACGTGTACTGGGAATACACGGGCACGTCGCTGATCACGTACAACAAGATCAATGATCGCCTTTCGCCCGAAGACACCTACAAGAAGGTGAAGGAGCTCGACGCCGCGAAAGGTCTCGTTTGGCTCGATCCGTCGCGCGCGAATAACACCTACTCGTTCGCGATGAATCAGGACGAAGCGAAGAAGCTCGGCATCGCGACGCTCAGCGATCTCGCGAAAGCGATCAAGGCCGGCAAGACGCTCACGTTCGCGTGCAACTCCGAGTTCTATGCGCGCCCGGACGGTCTGCGTCCGCTGCAAAAGCTCTATGGCTTCGACTTCTCGCAGGACGAAATCAAGCGGATGGATTCGGGCCTCACGTATCAGGCGCTCAAGGACCGTCAGGTGGACATCGCTCTGGTATTCGCCACGGATGGCCGTGTGCCCGCGTTCAACTTCGTGATTCTCAAGGACGACAAGGGCTTTTTCCCGTCGTATGCGCTGACGCCCGTGATCCGCAAGGCGACGCTCGACGCCAATCCGAAGCTCGGCCCGATCCTGAACGCGCTGTCGGCGAAGCTCGACGCACCGACGATGGCACGCCTGAACGCATCCGTCGACGTGCAAAAGAAGTCGTTCAGCGAGGTCTCGCATGACTTCCTGAAGGAAGCAGGTCTGCTCTAACGCATCAAGAACATGCAAACCTGAGAGACAACAACATGCCTTACCCTTCCTTTGATACGGCGCGCGGCGGCACGCTGACGGTTGCCGCCGCGCAGATCGACAGTTCATACGGCGATCTCGATGCGAATCTCACGAAGCATCTGCGCATGATCGACGAGGCGCGCAAGCGCGGCGTGTCGATGCTGCTGTTCCCCGAGCTGTCGCTATGCGGCCATAGCGCCGGAAAAGACGCATTGCGGCTCGCGATGCGGCTCGACCACCCCGCGCTCGCCGCGCTTGCCGAAGCGAGCGTCGATCTGCACACGTCGTTCGGCTTTATCGAAGAAGCGCCCGGCGGACAGTTCTACAACAGCCAGGCAACCGTGACGCGCGGACGGATCGTGCACGTGCATCGCAAGGTGCAGCTCGCGACCTACGGCAAGCTGCGCGACGGCCTCTATTACGCGCCGGGCGCGGAGCTCAGCGCATTCGACATCGACAGCCGCTGGTGCGTCGCCACGCCGATCTGCAACGACCTGTGGAATCCCGGCCTCGTCCACGACCTGATGTGCGACGGTGTCACGCTGCTCGCGGCGCCCATCAGCTCGGCGCGCGAGGCCGTGGGCGGCGGGTTCGACAATCCGTCGTCATGGGAACTGAACCTGCGCTTTTACGCAGTGACCTATGGCGTCGCCGTCGTGATGGCGAACCGCATCGGCACGGAAGGCATGCTCGGCTTCTGGGGCGGCTCACGCATTCTCGATCCGTTCGGCAGCACGGTCGCGATGGGCTCGACCACCGAAGAGGAACTGGTCGTCGGCGAACTCGACTACGCATCGCTACGCGAGGCACGCTTTCTGCTGCCGACGGTACGCGATTCGCGCGTATTCGCCGGGCGCGGCATTCGCGCCACACGTCAACCCGCCACGAACTGAAGCGTCGCCAGCCATGCAAGACTTTCTCCTCACCGAAGAAGACCGCGCGTTTCGCGGCGAAGTGCGCGCCTTCCTGCAACGCGAGCTTGCGCCGCGCGCCGTCGATATCGAAGACCATCAGGACTGGAATGCCGTCAAACATGTCGTGCGCGCGCTGGGCGAAGCCGGCTACTTGCGGCTGATGTTTGCGGATCTCTATCGAGGCTCGCTGAAAAAGCCGGGCCTCACGCACGCGACGATCCTTTCCGAAGAAGCATCGGCGATCAACTACGCGTTCGAAACGACCATTGCGACGGCATTGAGCTGCGCGTATCCGTTGCATCGCCATGCGAGCGCACGGCTGCGCGACGCGTACCTCGAACCGATACTCGACGGTAATGCCATCGGCGCGATCTGCGTGACGGAACCTGGCACGGGCAGCGATTCGGCGGACATGCAGACGCGCGTCGAATACGATGCGCGCACCGACGAATGGGTGATCAACGGGTTCAAGCGCTACATCTCGAACGCCTCGGTCGCGGACGTGTATATCGTCTACGGCATCACGCCGCGCGATGACAGCGCGAAGCCGCGCGTCACCGCCGTCGCTGTGCCGAAAGACGCGCCCGGCATCAGCTTTCCGCGCAACTACACGTTCATGGGACGGCGCGGCTGCATCGTCGGCGAAGTGAAGTTCGACGATTGCCGCGTCAGCGCCGACCATCTGCTGGGCAATGAAGGCGACGGCTTTGCGATCATGCGCGGCATGTTCAACTTCGAGCGCGCGATTCTCGGCGGCTCCGGTCTCGGCGTCGCGCGCAGCGCGTTCGAGATCGCGCGCGAGCATGCGCAGAGCCGCAAGACGTTCGGCCAGCTGCTCGGCTGCAAGCAGCTCATCTGGGACAAGATCGCGCAAATGAGCTGGCGCATCGACGCAGCCGAACTCATCACCTATCGCGCAACGAAGATGTACGACGCGAGCACGGACGGCAAGGCGCTAATGAAGGAAGCGGCGATGGCCAAGCTCGTCGCGACCGAGACCGCGAATTTCTGCGCGAACGAAACGGTGCAGATTCTGGGCGGCGACGGCCTGACGAAAGAATACGGCCGCGCCGAACAGCTCTATCGCGACGCGCGCGCGCTGACGATCGTCGGCGGCACATCGGAAATGGTGAAGTACCTGATCGCCTCGCGCGATCTGCCGGAACTCAAGATCAACCTTTGACCGTATTCCATTTCCATCATGCTGACTATTACCTCGCTGTTCGACAATACGGTCGCGAAGTACCCGGAGCGTCTCGCGCTCGTCTGCGGCGACACGCGCCTCACCTACGCGCAATGGGACGTGCGCGTGCGCGGATTCGCGCAGGCGCTGTTCGATCTCGGCGTGCGGCAGACGGATCGCGTCGCGATTTTCCAGAAGACGTCTGACGCAACGGCAACCGCCTATTTTGCGTGCCAGTTGCTCGGCGCGATTGCCGTGCCGATGAACTATCGTTTGTCCGCGAACGAAGCGGCGTTCATCATTCGCGATGCGGGCGCACGCGCGCTGATCTACGACGAGTCGATGCTGCCCGTCATCGCCAAGATCGAGCAGGCGCTCCCCGATCTGCGCATCTATATCTGCGTGACAGGACACGGCGAAGAAGCCGCCGATGCGTATGCGCCGCTGCATCATCACAACTTCGACGCGCTGATCGACAGCACGCGCCATCGCGACGCGCCGCTGCCCACGCTCGCGCCTGACGACATCTCGGCGCTCGTCTACACGTCGGGCACGACGGGCCGCCCGAAAGGCGCGATTCACACGCACGGCAACGACGTCGCGATCGCCACGAACTGCGTGATGGAGTACAGCCTGACGAGCACCGATGCCGCGTTGCATATCGCCCCGCTCTATCACGTCGGCGGCATGCAGGCGTATTTCATGCCGCATCTGATGGTGGGCGCGGCGAACATCGTGCTGCCCCGCTACGATCCGCTGCGCACGCTGGCCGCGATCGCCCGGCATCGCATCACCACGCTCTTCGCGGTGCCGACGCAGATTCAGGACATGTTGTTTCATCCCACGTTCGCGCAGACGGATCACCGCAGCCTGCGCATGATCACGACGGGAGGAGCGGCCATTCCCGCCGCGACCATGCAGCGCGTGATCGACGAGTTCTGTCCGAACATCTATAACGGTTACGGGATGACGGAAGCGAGCCTCACGTTGCTGCTTCATCCGCGCGATGCGCTGTCGCGCCTCGGCTCGTGCGGCAAGCCGACGTTGATCAGCACATGCCGCATCGTGACGCACGACCCGGAGCGCGCAGTGCCGCCGACCGAATGCGTCGAAGCGGGCAAAGTCGGCCAGTTGATCGTGCGCGGCCCGCAACTGGCGCGCGCATACTGGAACAACCCCGTCGAGACGGCGAAGAAGTTTCGCGACGGCTGGCTCTATACGGGCGATCTTTTCAGCGTCGACGCGGGCGGCTATTTCCACTTCCACGGCCGCGCCGACGACATGATCGTCTCAGGCGGCGAAAACATCTATCCGCGCGAAGTCGAGGAAGTGCTGTATCACTGCCCGGGCGTGCAGGAGGCCGCTGTGATCGGCACGCCCGATGAGAAGTGGGGGCAGGCCGTGACGGCATTCGTCGTGCGCAGCGACACTCAGTTGACGGAGGAAGCGATCATCGCATTCTGCAAGGCCAGCGACGACCTCGCGCCGTACAAGCGGCCGAAGAAAGTGCTGTTCGTCGACAGGCTGCCGCTGAATCCGAGCGGCAAGGTGCTTCGGCGCGAGCTCGCGGCTTCCGTGGCCCAGGACCTCTTGCAAACGGGAACGTAATCATGAATGAACCGGTACGGTACGAATTCGACGGCGGCGTGGCGACCATCACGCTGAACCGTCCGGAAACGCGCAATGCGTTGACGGAGATGGAAGTGGTCGATGCGCTCGTCGCGAGCCTGGAGCGCGCGCAAGCCGATCTGTCCGTGCGCGCGATCGTGCTGACGGGAGCGGGCCCGGCATTTTCGTCGGGCGGCAACATCAAGCACATGCGCGACGAGGTCGGCACCTTCGGCGGCAACTCGGCGCAGATACGGGAGAACTATCGGCGCGGCATCCAGCGCATCCCGCGTGCGTTTCATGAACTGGACGTGCCCTGCATTGCCGCCGTCAACGGCCCGGCGCATGGCGCGGGCTGCGATCTCGCGCTGATGTGCGATATCCGCCTCGCAGCGCAAAGCGCGCTGTTCGCGGAAAGCTTCGCGAAAGTCGGCATCATTCCCGGCGACGGCGGCGCATGGCTGCTGCCGCGTGCGATCGGCCTGTCGCGCGCCGCCGAAATGATTTTCACGGGCACGCCCATCGACGCGCAATGCGCGCTCGAATGGGGTCTCGTGTCGCGCGTCGTGCCCGATGCGCAGTTGCTGCCCACCGCACACGAACTGGCGCAACGGATCGCGAGCAATCCGCCCAACGTGCTGCGCATGAGCAAGCGCCTGATCCGCGAAGGTCAGCGTATGGATCTGCCGAGTCTGCTGGAACTGTCGGCGGCGTTTCAGGGCATCGTGCATCGCACGGCGGATCATCGCGAGGCCATCGCCGCGACCTTCGAGAAGCGCGCACCCGACTACACGGGCGAATGATGCCGGCGCCGGCCTGAGCGCTTCAAGACACGCATGACGCGATGGACCCGCGCATCGCGATATGCGACAGTCTCCTTATCCTGGCTCCTCCACCATGAACATGCGCACGAAGAGCAACGAGGCGCCGAAGCTGGCTGCGGCGCTGCAACTGGAACGGCGGACGGCGGACGCGGACGTGGGCGCGGCCGGCATCGCGCGCGGCACGCTTGAGCGTCCCGTCGTCACGCAACGCATCGGTTTTTTTCTGGTGCCGAACTTCTCGATGATGGCGCTCAGCTCGGCAACCGAGCCTCTGCGTGCCGCCAACCGGATGAGCGGCAAGCCGCTCTATAGCTGGCATCTGATCAGCGCCGACGGCGAACCCGTGTCGTCGAGTTCGGGTTTTTCGCTGCTGCCGGAATCGGCGATGACGTCGTCGATTGCCGTCGATCAGCTATTCGTGGTGGCAAGCATCGATGTCGAGAACTACCGCAACGCGTCGGTGTTCGATTTTCTGCGCCGCTATGCGGCGAGTGGCCGGCCGCTGGGCGGCGTCAGTCTCGGCACGATGATCCTCGCGCGCGCGGGGCTGCTCGACAAGCGCCGCTGCACGATCCATTGGGAGGCGTTGAAAGCGCTCGCCGACGAGTTTCCGTCATTGACGGTGACACGCGACCTCTATTGCATCGACGGCGACCGGCTCACGTGCGGCGGCGGCACGTCCGCGATCGATCTGATGCTCGACATGATTGCGCGCGCGCATAGCCGCCGGCTCGCCGCCGACGTCGCCGACCAGTTCCTGCACACGCGCATTCGCGCCTCGCAGGAAAGCCAGAAAATGGCGATCCAGTGGCGCTACGGCATCGAGGACCGGCGCATCGTCAATGCGATCACATTGATGGAACAGAACATCGAACGGCCCGTGCCCGTGCAGACCATCGCTTCGCTGGTGGGCATTTCGCCGCGTCAGATCGAACGCATGTGGCTCAAGCACTTCGGCATGGGGCCGTCGCAGTTCTATCTCGACGTGCGCCTGAAGGCCGCGCAAAAACTGCTGCACGAATCGACCTCGTCCATCTTCGATATCGCCTTGCAGTGCGGATTCACAAGCGCCTCGCATCTCGGACGGTGCTATCGCAAGGCGTTTTCCATCACCCCCGGGCAGGAGCGTTCGTCGAAGGCGAACGTCTGAGGCCGTTAGCCGTTAGCATGTTCGTGGCACGTACGCGCGACGCGTATCGCGCTAACCTGTGCCCTGAGCGCTTCGTTGTGCGGCGGCCGCGTGCGCCGTACGCTCGTCCCCGTGATCTGGCTGCGCGATCGCAACGGCGAAGCGCTCAACTGACCATTCTTCGACTCGAGGATTTCGAATCATGTCTGCTCACGACGATCTCGTCAGCCGCAATGCCGTCGAACTGCGCCGGATGATCGGCGCGAAAGAGATTTCGCCTGTCGAACTGCTCGATGCCTGCATCGAACGGATCGAAGCCATCAACCCGGCCGTCAACGCGATTACGGCAACCTGTTACGACGATGCGCGCGAAGCCGCGCAAGCGGCCGAGCGCAAGGTGCTCGCGGGCGAGCCGCTCGGACTGCTGCATGGCTTGCCGCTCGGCGTAAAGGATCTCGAAGATACGGCGGGACTGCTCACCACTTACGGCTCGCCGATGTCGCGCGGCCATGTGCCTTCGCGCGATGTCACGCTGGTCGAACGGCTGCGCGCGGCGGGCGCGATTCTCGTCGGCAAGACGAACGTACCGGAGCTCGGCGCCGGCGCAAATACGCGCAACCCGGTATGGGGCGCGACGGGCAATCCGTTCGACACCGAACTGAACGCGGGTGGATCGTCGGGCGGCTCGGCTGCGGCCCTCGCGTGCGACATGCTGCCCGTCTGCACCGGCTCGGATACGGGCGGCTCGCTGCGCATTCCGGCGTCGAAGTGCGGCGTGGTCGGCTTTCGCCCGTCTCCCGGACTCGTGCCGAACTCGCGTCGTCTGCTCGGCTGGACGCCGATTTCGGTCGTCGGTCCGATGGGCCGCGACGTCGAAGAGACGGCACTGCAACTCGCGGCGACAGCGGGCTTATCCGTTAGCGATCCGCTCAGCTACGAAACCGATTCGCGCGGCTTCGCGGCGCTGCCCTCGCTCGATCTCGCCACGCTGCGCATCGGCTACACGGAAGACTTCGGCTCGTGCGACGTCGACGACAACATTCGCGCGCTGTTCCGCTCGCGCATGGCCGCGCTCGCAAAGATGGTTCGCGCTTGCGAGCCCATCAGCTTCGATCTCGGCGACGTGCACCGGTCGTTCGACGTGATCCGCGCGGAAAGCTTCGTCGCGGGGCTGCGCGATGTGTATGCGCGCGACCCGGGCGCGCTGGGACCGAACACGCGCGCGAACTACGAAATGGGCGCGTCGATGACGCTCGCCGACAGCGCATGGGCTCACGGGGAGCAGACGCGCATCTTCAGGCGCTTTCAGTCCGCGTTCGAGCGCTACGACGTGATCGTGTCGCCGACTACGCCCGTTTCGCCGTTTCCGTGGCGCGACCTGTACGCGGCGCAGATCAACGGACGCGCGCAGGAGAACTACTATCGATGGCTCGCGCTGACCTACATCGTCACGCTGACGACGCATCCGGCGCTGTCGCTGCCGTGCGGCGTCGATCATGCGGGCATGCCGTTCGGTTTGCAGATCGTCGGGCCGTATCATGGCGATCTGAATACGCTGGCCGTTGCGCGCGCGATGGAGCAGGCTTTCGACAGCGAGCCCGCACTGCGCCGTCCGCGCCCCGATCTGTCGCGTCTCACGCAGCCGAATGCGGCGCTGAAATCGATCGTCACCGCGCCGCCCATCTTCAACTCTACCGGCGAAGGCGATGCCAGCATGTCATCGATGTAACTCACTCGCAAGAACATCATGTCCAGTGAAATCAAAAGCATGACGGCACCGGTAAGGAAAGCACCGCGATGAAGTTCGATACCGTGGTACTCGGCGCGGGCATGGTGGGCGTGTCGGTGGCCGCGCATCTGCAACAGCGTGGACTGTCCGTTGCGCTCGTCGACCGCAAGGCGCCCGGCAACGAGACGTCGTTCGGCAACGCGGGACTGATCCAGCGCGAAGGCGTGTATCCGTACGCGTTCCCTCGCGATCCGGCGACGCTGCTGCGCTATGCGCGCAACCGTTCGCTCGACGTGCGCTACCACCCGCGCGCGATGCCGAAGCTCCTGCCGTTTCTGTACCGCTACTGGTATCACTCGCGCGCGGACCGGCACGCGGCAATCGCGCGTTCGTACTCGACGCTGATCGAGCATTGCGTCAGCGAGCACCGCGCGCTGATCGCGGCGTCGGGTGCGCAGGACTTGCTGCGCACGGGAGGCTGGCTGAAAGTGTTCCGCAGCGCGCGCACGCAGGACACGGAGATGCGCAAGGTCGAGCGATGGAACGCAGAATATGGCGTCGCATTCGAGGCACTCGATGCAGCCCGGCTGCGACGCGAAGAGCCGTCGTTGAGTCACGCATTGCTCGGCGCGCTGCGTTACACGGATGCCGATTCCGTCAGCGATCCCAACGCGCTCGTCACCGCTTACGCGCGCTACTTCGAGCAACTGGGCGGCCGCATCTTCATCGGCGATGCGATGACGCTCGAACCGCATTGGAGCGTGAACACGGAAGCTGGCCGCATCGACGCGCATTCAGCCGTTGTCGCGTTGGGTCCGTGGTCGGATACGGTCAGTGCGCGGCTCGGCTATCGTCTGCCGCTCGCCGTCAAGCGCGGGTATCACATGCATTACTCGACAGTCGATGGCGCTCGCTTGAACCAGCCGGTGCTCGACACGGAGATCGGCTACATGATCACGCCGATGGCGCGCGGCATCCGCCTGACGACGGGCGCCGAGCTGGCCATGTGCGATGCGCCTGCAACGCCCGTGCAACTGGACGCAATCGAACCCATTGCGCGGAATACCTTTCCGCTCGGCGCGAGACTCGACGAGCGTCCCTGGCTCGGCAGGCGCCCCTGCACGCCCGACATGATGCCGATCATCGGGCCGGCGAAACGTCACAAGGAATTGTGGTTCGCGTTCGGCCACGCCCACCACGGATTGACGCTCGGTCCCGTTACAGGACGTTTGCTCGCGGAGATGATGGTCGGCGCCGAACCGGTTGCGGACCCGTTTCCGTTTCGCGTCGATCGCTTTTAGGTGGCGACCTCATCGCAGCGTTTCGCATTAGGGACGCGGATCGAAACGGACCCGGCAGCCGTGCGCTATTCGCCGAAGAATCGGCCCGATTCGCGCTGCCATTCGCTTTCATCCATTGCAAGGCGAAATCCGAGGTGCGACATGCTGTTCATCGGATCGGTACCACGCCGCGCGCTGGTCCGATAGCTCACGCAATACGTCTCGCTACACAAGAACGAACCGCCTCGTGTAACCCGGGCAGGCGCGTGCGCAAGCTCGCCCCGATCGGGATCGAAACTGTTCGCTGGACCCGCCGGATCGGTGATCATTCGCCCGCTTGCTGCCTCGATACGAAATGCGTCCGCGCGATACCAGTCTCCCACCCATTGCCACACGTTGCCTGCCATATCGTAGAGACCGTAGCCGTTAGGGGCATACGTACCGACCGCCGACGTGCCCACTTGAACCTTTTCGCTCGAGTTACGTACCGCCGTCACGGGGAACGGTCGCGCGCTGTCTTCCCATGTGTTGGCCATCTTCTTTCCGCCAGGCGAGAACTCGGCGCCCCACGCGTAATCGGCCTGCTCGAGTCCGCCCCGTGCCGCGTATTCCCACTCCGCTTCGGTGAGCAGGCGTTTATGAGCCCACTTCGCGTAGGCCTGCGCATCCTCATACGAAACCTGCACGACCGGGTGATTATCCTTTCCGGCGATCGAACTGCCCGGACCAGTGGGATGTCGCCAGTTCGCGCCGGGCACGAACTTCCACCAGCGGCTGTAGTCGTCGAGCGGAACGGGCGCGTCCGTCCCGGTGAATACCAGGCCACCGGGCTGAAGGACGCTGTCATCAGGCTTGGGGGTGCCTGGCGGCAATTGAATGCTGAGGTCCTCCCACTTCGGCTTTTTCTCCGCCGTGGTGACGTAGCCCGTCGCCGCGACGAAATGCGCGAACTGCGCGTTCGTCACGTCGTGGCGGTCGACCCAGAATCCACTCAACTTGACGCGGTGAGCAGGACGTTCGTTCGGCAGTGCATGAGGATGTTCGCTTCCCATCGTGAACTTGCCGCCCGGAATCCAGACCATGTCCTTCGGGCCGGTCGTGCCGTCGCCGACTGTCAAAGCGGCTGGCATCAGGCTCCACCCGTAGCCGGCGAGACCGGCTCCGCACATGACAACAGCCAACGCCAGTGCGCCCCACAAGCGCCTTCTGCTATTTACCAGGTTCATTCGAAATCCTTGCAAGCTGGCGCCGACTCCCGCGACGGCGCCAACGCATGCCTACTTGATGGACAACTGGTGCCGCGGCGGGTACTTCTTCAGCACGGCAAGGTAGCGCTGATATTCTCTGAGCAGCGGCACTTCAAGCGGGATGTGCCGCGCAAGGACCGACTCCTGTTCCATAGGATCTGCATACAGATTGAACACAAGGGCAGTCCACGTCTGTCCCATCGTGCCCGCGAAGCCTCCGTTGTAGCCCATGCGGGTAGCCGAATCAGGCAGCTGCGCCTTGAACATCATCTTGAACTCGTCCACGCGCACGGCCGAGACTTCGTCGTTCCAGAAGTAGAAGACGCTCTTGCGGTTCGACACGCCCTTGTCGGCGAGCAGGAATGACGTCTGGTCGATGCCGTCGATATAGGTCGTCGGCGACACGGATTTCGCCAGTTCCGCGCCGGGCAGCCCCGCGAGGGACAGCGACGTGTTGAACATATCGGCGAAGTCGAAGAGGCCGTCCGATCTGCGCGGCGCGATCATGCCTTTCCAGTACACGAAGAACGGGCTGCGTACACCGCCTTCCCATGTCGAGCCCTTGCCGCCGCGAAACATCGTTTTCGCAGCCGGCTGGATTTCCTGCTCCGGGCCATTGTCGGAGCCGAAGAAAATAATGGTGTTATCCAGCTCGCCGTTCGCTTTCAGCGTATCGATCAGCTTCCTGAACATGTCGTTCACCTCGACCATGCAGTCGCCGTAGTTCGTATGCGCCGCGGACCTTCCCCGGTAATAGTCGTTCGGGTAATTGTCGAAGTGACACGCACGCGGTGCGTAGTACAGAAAGAATGGCTTCGTGGCGTCCTTCTGCCGGTTCAGGAAACCAACGGTGTAGTCGAGCCACTTCTGGTCGAGATCCTTGATGCTGTCCGGGTTGATCTCATACAGATTCTCGAGCTGGCCGCCCTTGACGGCATGCACGTCGCTCTTGTTGAACGGGAGATTGAGGATGTAGTTATAGCGTTGCGGGCTCAGCGCCACTTCGGGGTTGTACTGCGGGTCGCGCCACTCCGTGTACATGTCGGACACGGAGAGAAAGCCACGGAAATCGTCGAAGCCGACGTTCTGCGGCAGTGACGCGGTATTTTCGCCCATGTGCCATTTGCCGACCGCCTGCGTCGTATAGCCTTGCCGCGACATGAGCCCGGCAAGCGTGGTCATTCCGGCGAGGCCCCCCGGCTGACCGTACATGACAGGAATCTGGATGCCGTGGTGCGCCATGTTCTCGCCCGTCATGATCGTCGCGCGCGTGGGCGAGCAGCTCGGCTGCGAGTAGGCGGAACTCAGAATCAGGCTCTGGCTCGCGATGCGGTCGACATCCGGCGTATCGTTGCCGACAGCCGGCCCGCCACCGTTAAAGCCAAAGTCGCTGTAGCCGACATCGTCGAGCAGAAAGATCACGACATTCGGACGCTTGCCGGTCCGCTTCTGCAACGCTGCCAGCTTCTGCCCGGCTTCGGCGGCCTGGTCCGGATTGCTGATGACCGGCTCCATGTTATCCGCCAGTTTGACCGTCTGGGCAGTGAGGTACTGATTGGGCTGGTTGTAGCCGGGCTGGCCGGCGACTCTCGTTGGCTCGGTAATCGTTGACGCAGCGACCGCCTGGGTTGCCCAAATCGCTCCCCAGAGTGCAGCGATAAACCACACTGGGATCATCTTCCGTTTCACGTTGTCTCCTGCAATTTCGTTATGGGCAAGTACGGTCAGTACATGCATGTGTCTCAGCTGTGTCTGCGGGCGGGCGAATTCCTGCGCTCTTGTGCATCGCGGCAAGCATCGCCCAGGTACGTCGCGGACGTCCCATATTTCGCAGCCTCCAAATCTAGACGAGACCGGTCTATACTTCCATTGCAAATTACGAATGCCATTGTTGAGCGAAACTCATAGTGAACCTGCGCCAGTTCGAACACCTTGTTGCCCTTGCAGACGAAGGCGCATTCGCAAGAGCCGCCGAAAAAGTACACCTGACACAATCTGCGCTCACGCGAAGCATTCAATCGCTGGAAGACGAACTCGGCATGCGGCTATGCGATCGTCATCCTCGCGGAATCGTCCTGACGCCTGGCGGAAAGCTGGTTGTCGAGCGGGCGCGGCGAGCGCTGTTTGAAATCCGGGCGCTCGATCGCGACGTGAAGCTCTTCAATAATCATGAGCTTGGGGAAGTCATGATCGGCGCGGGTCCCATTCCCGCTGCGGCGCTATTGAGCGACACGATCGCTGTGCTCGCGCGGTCTCACCCGCGTCTTTCCGTGCATGTCAGTGTGGACGACTGGAGCGCGCTCCTCGAACGGCTCCACGCAGAGACCATTGATTTCATGATCACCGTCGAATCCACCGTGCCAACGTCACCGGAACTGGCGATCAGGTCGTTACCGTCCTGCCAATGCGGATGGTTCGCGAGGCCGGAACACCCTGTTTTTGCCAGGAGCCGGTGCAAAATTTCGATGCTGAGAGAACTTCGGGTGGCTTCCGTGCCAGCCCCGAAACACACGCTGGAGACCTTGCGCAAGCTGATGCAATACAAGCCCTTTGAACAGCCGAAGTTCGCGGTCGAATGCAACAGCTTTCACACGCTAAAGGAGTTGGCAACGGACTCCGATATGGTGATATACGGTCCTTTCTCGGCGGTACGGCGAGAACTCGACAGCGGCGCACTCCAAACCATTGACTTCGAAGACGCGAAGGAACTGACGACGCGATTCGCGATTGTGAGTCTCGCGCATCGCACCTTATCGCCGAGCGCCGAAAAGGCGATCGAAACCCTTGTCGAGTGCAACGAACGTCTGGAAGAACGCGCGAAGAAGAACCGAAAAAAGCGGCGATGAATTTCGCCGAAATGGCGAGCGCGCAATGCTCGACATTCACACCGGTTTAACCACCTCGTCGCCTTTCCACGTCCAGTTGCGAATTTCCTCTCGATCGATTCCTTCGGCGTGCGCATACGTGATGTGTTCGATCCGCTGATCGCGCAAGCGCTCTTTCGCATGGTCGCCCACGCCGCGCAGCGCCGCCACACGGTCGATCACGTCGATGGCCAGTGTGAAGCGATCGATGCCGTTGATGATCGCCAGTTCGAGCGGCGTGTTGATGTTGCCCTTCTCCGCATAGCCATGCACGTGAATGTTCACGTGGTTCGCGCGGCGATACGTGAGCTTGTGAACGAGCGATGCATACGAGTGAAAATTGAATATCACCGGCTTGTTCGTCGTGAACAGCGAATCGAAATCGCGCGATGACAGCCCGTGCGGATGATCGGTGTCCGGCATTAACCGAAACAGATCGACCACATTCACGAAGCGCATCTTCAGATCCGGGAACAGCCCTTTGAGTATTTCGACGGCAGCGAGCGCTTCCATCGTCGCGATATCGCCCGCGCTCGCAATCACGACATCCGGTTCCTGGCCCTGATCGGTCGACGCCCAGTCCCAGATACCGACGCCCTTCGTGCAATGCGTGATTGCAGCCTTCATGTCGAGATACTGCAAATGCGGCTGCTTGTCAGCGACGATCACGTTCACGTAATCGCGGGAACGCAAGCAGTGATCGGCGACGCTCAGCAGGCAGTTCGCATCGGGCGGCAGATAAATGCGCACGACGTCCGGGCTTTTATTGGTCACGACATCGAGAAAGCCGGGGTCCTGGTGCGTAAAGCCGTTGTGATCCTGGCGCCATACGAGTGACGTGATCAGCAGGTTCAGCGACGGCACGGGTTGCCGCCAGCGCAATTCGCGCTTCGCTTTTTCGAGCCACTTCGCGTGCTGATTGAACATCGAATCGATCACATGCACGAATGCTTCGTAAGTCGCAAAGAGTCCGTGGCGGCCCGTCAGCGTATAGCCTTCGAGCCAGCCTTCCAGCGTGTGCTCGCTGAGCATTTCCATTACGCGCCCGTCGGCGGCCAGCTCCCCGCCGTCGCTATCGCTTCCTTCCGTGAGCGCAAGCCACGTCTTCTTCGACGCCTCGTAGATCGCCGAGAGCTTGTTGCTCGAGGTTTCGTCCGGTCCGAATACGCGGAAGCTCGTCATGTTCCGGCGCATCACGTCGCACAGGTATTTCGCGAGCGCACCCGTCGGTGACAGATAAGTTGCGGCCGGAACCTTCACGTCGACGGCATGATCTTCGAAGGGCGGCAGATCGAGCGCCTTGCACAACGCGCCGCCGTTCGCATGCGGATTCGCGCTGATCCGGCGATCGCCTCGCGGCGCGAGCGCGCGCAATTCTTCGACCAGCTTGCCCGACTCGTCGAACAGTTGCTCCGGTTTATACGTGCGCAGCCATTCTTCGATGAGCTTGAGGCTCTCCGGGTTGCTCTCAGGGTCCGCAATGGGGACCTGGTGCGCACGCCATGAACCCTCCACCTTGTGCCCGCCGACTTCGCGCGGGCCCGTCCATCCTTTCGGCGTGCGCAGAACGATCATCGGCCAGCGCGGACGGCTGAGATCGCCATCGGTACGTGCGCGCGTCTGGATCGCCCGAATTTCTTCGACGCACCGATCGATCGTCGCAGCCATCTTCTGATGCATCGTCTGCGGATCGTCACCTTCGACGAAATACGGTTTGTGACCATAACCCGTCATCAACGCGGCGAGTTCTTCGTGCGGAATGCGAGCGAGAATAGTCGGATTGGCGATCTTGTAGCCGTTCAGATGAAGAATAGGCAGTACGGCGCCGTCGCGGACGGGATTGAGGAATTTGTTCGAATGCCATGAAGTGGCGAGCGGCCCCGTTTCCGCTTCGCCGTCGCCGATCATCGCCGCAACGAGCAGATCGGGGTTATCGAACGCGGCACCGTAAGCATGCGAAAGGCTGTAGCCCAGTTCGCCGCCTTCGTGAATCGAACCCGGCGTTTCGGGCGTGCAGTGGGACCCGATGCCGCCCGGAAACGAAAACAGGCGGAAAAAGCGCGCCATGCCGTCTTCTGTTTCGGCACGGTCCGGATAGATCTCCGAGTAGCGCCCTTCGAGGTAGCTGTGCGCCAACGTCGCCGGCGCGCCGTGGCCCGGCCCGGAAATAAAAATGACATTCAGGTCCTGCCGCGTAATTGCCCTGTTCAGATGCACGAGCACGAAGCTTTGCCCCGGATCGGAACCCCAGTGGCCGAGCAATCGTCTTTTGATGTGCTCTTTCGCAAGCGGCTCGCGCAACAGCGGATTGGCGCGCAGGTAAATCATGCCGGCCGACAGGTAGTTGCACGCCTGCCAGTACCGGTTCATGTTGTGCAATTCGTCGGCGCTCAACGGGGTGGCATCGAGGAGAACATCGTCCATTTCGAGCATCTCCATAGTCGTGGTTTCCGCGTGCGCAACATGGCCACCGCTCGATGACGGATCTGGCGATGCACCCGGCCGCGTCGGACCTTCGTATCATAGGCGGCAATGTGGAATTTTTCATTTTCACGGCTACGGACGACGTGCGCTCGCGTGCGCAATCATCGATCGGCAGACTCTTCCGCGGCCGTAGCGCTCAGCTTTTGCCTGAATGGCGTAGATGTTTAATCGCCAATACGCACGCCGCCGGGACATGAACCACGCCGAATCCGACGACGAGCACCAGCCACGGCGAAGCGACCGACCCGAATACCATCGCGCTGACCACGCCGAAAAGAATGCCGACGACCGCCAGCGACAAATGGGCGATCACCCTTTTCGATCCGCTCAGCGTATAGCGCGGGATGGTTGAATGAACATAGATGACGACCAGAGCAGACGCGACGGCGGCGGCTGCATAACCCGATTGCATGGTTGCCTCTCCTCTGCGCGGATGTATTCGAGTGCCCGATCGCGGGCAGATCGCGGCTCGCGTGTCTAGACCTCGGTGCGCCTCAACAGATAATCGAGGCCGCCGACGCGATACCACCTGTATCCATAAGGCTCGAGCACGACGGCATGACGTCCGTCATCGTCCGCGTGGCTGTGGTCGTCGGACAGCAGATTGATCAGCCTGTCGTCACCCGTTTCGTTGTAGCCGGAGCGGAATCTGACGGTGCACGCCTCGTCACCGAAGTTATGCAAGCACAGCACCGAGTTGTTGCGCCAGTCGTAACGCAGTGCAAGCACATCGTTTCGCGACGCGCGCAGCACGTCGAAATCGCCCCAACTGATTTCGGGCACTTCGCGGCGCATGCGGATCATTCGCTCCATCCAGTTCAGAAGCGAATTCGGATCGCGCCGCTGGCTCGCCACGTTGACGCGCTCGAAGCCATACGCGCCGCCTGAAATCACGCGGACGGGCGGCCTCGGATGCTTCGTGAAGCCGCCCTGCGGTTCCGTCGACCACTGCATCGGCGTGCGCGTGCTTTCGCGTTCTCGCCGGCGCAGGTCGTCGCCCATGCCGATCTCATCGCCGTAACGGAACACGGGCGTGCCCGGCAAAGTCAGCATCAAGCTGTACGCGAGTTCGAGGCGTCGTCTGTCGCCCGCCAGCATCGGCGCAAGCCTGCGGCGAATGCCACGCCGATAGAGCTGCATGTCGGGCTCCGGAGCTAACGCGGCGAATACAGCGGCGCGTTGATCGGGCGTCAGGCGCCCCAGATCGAGTTCGTCGTGATTGCGCAGGAACACACCCCATTGCGCGGTCGGCGGGCGTGGCCTGGTCGCGAGCAGCGCTTTCTTCAACGGCTTCGTGTCGCCCGTCGCGAGCGTGTAGAACGTGTTCTGGTTGAGCTGGAAGTTGAACATCATCGGCAGGCGCTCGCCTTCGTCGCCGAAATAGTCGAGGTCCGTGTCGGGCATCACATTGGCTTCCGCGAGAATGATTGCGTCGCCCTCGCGCCACTGCAAGAACTCGCGAAAGGTGCGCAGCATGTCGTATTGCTCGACGGGCCGGCGCACCTTCGGGCCTTTCGTCGCAATCACGAACGGCACCGCGTCCATGCGAAACCCCGACACGCCGAGCTGGATCCAGAAGCCCATGATCTTCAGCAATTCGGCCTGCACGCGAGGGTTGGACGTGTTCAGGTCCGGTTGAAAATTATAGAAGCGATGGAAATACCAGCGCTTTGCCCGCTTGTCGAAACTCCACGTCGACTTTTGCACGCCCGGAAACACCACCCCGCTTTTCGCACTTGACGGTTGACTGTCGGACCAGACGTACCAGTCGCGATATTTCGAACCGGGATCGCTACGTGCTTCCTTGAACCACGGATGCTGGTCGGACGTGTGATTCACCACGAGATCGATGATGACGCGCAACCCCCGCTCGGCGCACGCGTGCGTGAATTCGGCGAAGTCGCCGAGCGTGCCGTATTTCGGATCGACGTTGTAGTAGTCGGACACGTCGTAGCCGTTATCGCGCCCCGGCGACGGCTGAAACGGCATCAGCCAGATCGTCGTCACGCCCAGCCCCTGCAAATAGTCGAGCCGGCGCATGAGACCCTGAAAGTCGCCGACGCCGTCGCCGTTCGCGTCCATGAACGTGCCTACCGACAGGCAATAGACGATCGCGTTCTTGTACCAGAGGTCGTTGAGCATGTGCTTTTGCGCGTGTCGCCAGAACAGTCAATCGTTGAGAGGAATTGCAATGTCGAAGCTGGCGTGGTGGCAACGCGGTGTGATCTACCAGATCTATCCGCGCTCGTTTCAGGACAGCAACGGCGACGGCATCGGCGATCTGCGCGGCATCGACGCACGCCTGGAATACCTCGTCTCGCTGGGCGTCGATGCAGTCTGGATCTCGCCGATCTACCCGTCGCCCATGGCCGACTTCGGCTACGACGTCGCGGACTACTGCAACATCGACCCGATGTTCGGCACCCTCGCCGACTTCAAGCAATTGGTGGACCACGCGCATCGATTCGGGCTCAAGGTGCTGCTCGACTTCGTGCCGAATCATTCATCCGACCGGCATCCGTGGTTCGAGGAAAGCCGCTCCTCACGCGACAATCCGAAGCGCGACTGGTACTTGTGGCGCGACCCTGCGCCCGATGGCGGCCCGCCGAACAACTGGCTGAGCCGCATGGGCGGCTCCGCGTGGGAGTGGGACGAGCGTACGCGTCAGTACTACTATCACGCGTTCCTGCGTGAACAACCCGACCTGAACTGGCGCAACCAGCAAGTGCGCCGCGCGATGGACGACGTGCTGCGTTTCTGGCTGGACCGCGGCGTGGACGGATTCCGCGTCGACGTGCTGTGGCTGCTGATCAAGGACGCGCGGTTTCGCGACAACCCGCCGAATCCCGCGTATGGGCCTGGTGCGCCCGACCATCACCGGCTATTGCAGACTTACACCGAGGATCAGCCGGAAGTGCATGAAATCGTGCGCTCGATGCGCGCGACGCTCGGTGAGTACGGCGAGCGCGTGCTGATCGGCGAGATCTACTTGCCCGTCCCGCAACTGATCAGGTACTACGGCACGAACGGCGATGGCGCGGACATGCCGTTCAATTTCCAGTTGCTGAGCGCGACCTGGAACGCGAGCGTGATCGCCGGCATGATCCGCGATTACGACAGCGCGTTGCCCGAACACGCGTGGCCCAACTGGGTGCTCGGCAATCACGACAATCCGCGCGTCGCGTCGCGCGTGGGCATAGCGCAGGCGCGCGTGGCCGCCGTGCTGCTGTTGACACTGCGCGGCACCCCGACGCTCTACTATGGCGACGAAATCGGCATGACGGACGGCGCGATTGCATCCGATGAGATTCAGGACCCGGCCGAGCGCCGGCAACCCGGCATCGGCCAGGGACGCGACCCCGAGCGCACGCCGATGCAGTGGGATAGCTCTCTGCCGAATGCGGCCTTTACAAACGGCAAGCCGTGGCTCCCCATTGCCATGACCACGAGCGTGCGGGATCAGGAGAGCGACGCGTCGAGCATGTTGTCGCTGTATCGCCGTCTGCTGACCTTGCGGCGCAACAACGCCGCGCTCGTGCAGGGCACTATCGATAATGTCGCCGCATATGGCGATGTGCTGACTTATGAACGGCGCCATCACAATCAACGACTGTTGATCGCGCTGAACATGGGCGTCGAAGATGCCGCCGTGCAAATGCACGCGGGCGTAGTGCTCCTGTCGACGCTTGCGCACCGTGACGGCGAAGCGCTTGTCGAAGGTGCCAATCGGCTTGCGGCTGGTGAAGCGTTGATCGCGTCCGTTTGATTTCTATCGACTTCCTGCCGCCAGCCCCTCCACTCGCGCAGAAGTTGCGCCCGCAAACGAACCCGTCGCGCATGCGCAAAACGCCATTAGCGCAAACACGAACACTCCGGTACATTCGATACGCTCGAGTAGACATTGCATTCCAACCATAAGGAGGAAACAAGTGAAGGCAAGACACACTCTCGCAGTCGTTTTTACTTGCGCGGCGCTTGGCGCGCTCTCGTCGCAGCATGTGCGCGCCGACACTGCGCCGGAAGAAACGATCACGGTCGAAGGGCTGACGCATCCGACAGACATCCTCATCGACAAATGGGGCGTGCCGCATATCTTCGCGGATAACGAGCACGACGCGTTCTTCGTGCAGGGCTTTAACGCAGCGCGCGACCGCATGTTTCAGATCGACTTGTGGCGTCGTCGCGGCCTTGGACAACTGGCCGAAGTATTCGGCCCTGCCTATGTGGAGCAGGACAAGGCGACGCGACTCTTTCTCTATCGCGGCGACATGTCGACGGAATGGAAACGCTATGGTCCCGACGCGAAGCCCGTCGCCACGCGTTTCGCTGCGGGCGTGAACGCGTATATCGACTGGCTCGCCGCACATCCGGACCGCTTGCCCTACGAGTTCCGCAAGGTCGGCTACTGGCCCGCGAAGTGGTCTGCCGATGACGTCGTGCGCATTCGCAGCCACGGTCTCACGCGCAATCTGACCAGCGAAGTGGCGCGCGCAAAGGTCGCGTGCAAGAGCTCGCTTGCCGCCGATTCGGTGCGCTTCGGTTTGCAGCCGCCGTGGCAGCCGCAGATGCCCGAAGGACTCGATCCGTGTCTGCCCGACGACGTGCTCAAGGTCTTCACGCTCGCCACGCAAAGCGTGCACGTGACACCCGATTCGCTCAAGAGCGCGGAGGCATCCACGACGATTATCGCCGCCGCCGACAATCCCGAAGAGGTGACGGAAGGCAGCAACAACTGGGTGATCGCGCCGGGCAAATCGGCGACGGGCCGCGCGATCATGGCCAACGATCCGCATCGCGCGTACGCGGCTCCGAGCCTGCGTTACATCCAGCAGGTCAGCGCGCCGACGCTCGATATCATCGGCGGCGGCGAGCCGTCGGCGCCCGGCGTGTCGATCGGACACAACGGCACGATCGCATTCGGCCTCACGATCTTCAACATCGATCAGGAAGACCTGTACGTCTACGAGCTGAATCCGGCGAACCCGCATGAGTATCGCTACAAGGGCCGCTGGGAGCCGATGCGCATCGTGCACGAGACGATCGCCGTGCGCGGCGGCCCGCCCGTCAAGGCGGACCTGGCCTTCACGCGGCACGGCCCCGTGATTTACACCGAGGACGCGAAGCATCGCGCGTTTGCCGTGCGCACGGCATGGCTCGCACCCGGCATGTCGCCGTACTTCGATTCGATGCGCTACATGCGCGCGAAGAACTTCACGCAATTCAAGAGCGATCTTTCGACATGGGGCGCGCCGACCGTCAACCAGGTCTATGCGGACACGCATGGCGACATCGGCTGGGTGCCCAGCGGTCTTTCTCCAAAGCGTCCGAACTGGGACGGTCTGATGCCCGTGCCCGGCGATGGCCGCTACGAGTGGGCGGGATTCTGGCCGCGCGACGACATGCCGTCCGCTTTCGATCCGCGCGACGGCTACTTCACGACGTCCAACGAGATGAACCTGCCCGCCGACTATCCGTACAAGGAGCGCAAGCTCGGTTTCGAATGGACCAACGGGTCGCGGCATCAGCGCATTGACGAAGTGCTGAAGGGGTTGACGAAGGTATCGATCGAAGACAGCGAGCGCTTGCAGAACGACGACGTGTCGATTCCCGCGCGCCGGCTCGTCGCGCTGCTCGCCCCGCTTTCGAGCGACGACGCCGATACGCGCGCCGCGCTCTCGATGCTCAAGGGCTGGGATGCGCAGATGCGAGCCGATTCCCCGCAGGCGGCGCTCGAAGAAGTGTGGCTGAGCCATCATCTCGGACGCGCGTTCAAGCAGGCAGTATTGCCGAAGGAAGCCGCCGATTCGTTCGGCGCGCCCGATACGGCCGTCATGCTCGATACGCTAGAGCATCCCGAGACGCGCCTCGGCGATAACGCGCCGGCAAAGCGTGACGCCGTGCTGCTCGCGAGCCTGCACGATGCGTATGGCGAAATGGTGCGTCTGCAAGGCGCGGATGCGAGCGCATGGCAATGGGGCAAGCTGCAAACCAACCTCAATGCGCATCCGTTCGCCGATATCGTCGACAGCGACATGCGCGCGAAACTCAACGTCGGCCCCATCGGCAAAGGCGGCAGCGCGTACACGCCGAACCAGTCGACGTATCGCGCGATCGACTTCCGGCAGACCAACGGGCCGTCGTTCCGCGTGATCGTCGACGTGGGCAACTGGGACAACTCGCGTGCAGTGAATCTGCCGGGAGAATCGGGAGACCCGGACAGTCCGCATTATCGCGACCTCGCGCAGATGTGGCTGAACGGTGACTATTTTCCGTTGCTCTATACTCGCGCCGCCGTCGAGAAGGCGACGGAAAAGCGCATTCATCTCGTGCCCGGCACGCGGACGCAATGACACATTAGCGCGATGATGCAATCAGGCGGGTTCGCGCGGCCGTCCGCTTATCGGTCGCGCGAGCCGTGCCGGGCAAGCGCATCGACACGTTGCACCGGACGTTGACTACGGTCAATCGAAAGCACCTCTCTTCGCAGGGAAAATGAACACATCAAACTGTCCCTCGAAGCGGAGGACCATCATGGTGCAAGCATCGAATGTCACGCGCGCGGCCATTAGCGCGTTCACGCGTGTCATGTTGGCCGTCGACGATTCCGATGCGACGATACGCGCGGCCGAGTATGCAAGAGCCTTGTTCGGCGATCGCGCGAAGATCCGGATCGTGACCGTTGCGCAAAACCCGCGCACCCTGTTTCGGCTCGGTGCGACGACCCAGGGCTATCTGGCCGCAGCGAGAGAAGAGATCGTCGGCGATGCCCGCGCGGTGCTCGGCAAGATCGAGGCCATGTTTCCCGGGACCGAGGTCGAATCCGGGCTCGTCGATCTTTCCGTCCACAACGGAAATACCGTCGATGCGTTGCTCGACGCGGCATCGCACTGGCGGCCGGACCTGATCGTGATGGGCGCCCGGCATCATCATGGGCTGCTGCGCTGGATCGAAGGCACCGTATCGGAGCCCGCCGCGCGACGCGCAGACTGCTCGTTGCTGGTCGTGCCCGAGACGAGCCGCGTCCCTACGAACACGCCGCCCGAGCGTATCGCCTTTGCAGTGGATGGCAGCGCCTGCTCGCTCTTTGCACTGCGGACAGGTCTTCAAATCTCGACGCCCGAGACCCGACTGCGCGCGATCTACGTCGTGGATCGCGCCGTGCATCTCACGGACAGCGCGCCCAACGATCAACTGGAGCGCGCATTTCTCGACGAGGGTTGCACAACCCTGGAACACGCGGCGCGCATCTGCGCCGATCAGGGCCGCTATGCAGAGACAGCGATGATCGAGACGCACGAAACCCGCGACGATGTTCCGCACACGATCATGCGAGACTTCGCGCGGTGGCACGGCGATCTGCTCGTTCTCGGTACGCATGGAAGACGCGGCCTTGCGCGATGGTTTCTCGGCAGCGTCGCCGCGCGCACGGTGCGGCTCGCCGATACGCCCGTGCTGCTCGTCCGTCACCGCGAACACTTACATCAATCCGGCCATAACGGCACGCATGCCGAATAGCTTCGCGACCGGAGGAACGGTCAACAGCGCCGATAGCGCGAGCGCGGCAAATCCTGCGACCGCGCTAGCCGACTGCCGATACATCGGCGTGAAGCCGTCGCCAGTAGCAGCGAGGCGACCTCGCGCCAGTCGATTCCTCCGCTATCGCTTCGGATTTCATATCGAGTTCGATCTTCGCATAACGCCGCGACAGCGCTACATATCACTCGACAACGAGATCGTCCACGACGGCATGCACGCCGCGCGCGCTCCACGCAGCCCCTCTCGCAACGGCGCGTTCCGCGTAAGAACCCGCTTTGCCCGTCAACGTCACCATGCCTTCCTTGACATGGATACTGATATGTTTGACTTCGCGTTCGGCGTGCCGCTGCATCGCCTGCGCGATCTTTTCGAAGCGAATCGCGGCACGAGGCACCATGAGTAAAGCTTCCGTCCGCAACAAGGTGGCTCGTCTGATGCAGATCAATCGCCTGCATATTCGCGCGACATCAATGCCGTCGTAGTGCTGCCGCGTCGGCGGCCGTATGGAGTTCCCTCTCTGCGACGTCGAAGGCACAGCGAATCGCTTCTTCCGCGTTCTCGCCCGAGTAGTGCGCGATGGGTTTGAGATCGTGCGCGGGCGTGATGAGGTCGAGCCGAACGTCGTAGGTCGGCTTTCCGGTTCGCGAGCGTATCGCTTCGATTGCCAGATGACAGTTCGACACGAGCGCGCTATAGCGATCGAGCCTCACCAGCTGTGCGGCTGCTTCCGATTCCAGCTGCTTCGTCCCGCAGAAGCCGAGGTAGACGATCTGCATACCAATGCCCATCTTCGTCTCCGTTCGATGTCGATGTTGGCCGCGGTTTGCGAAACACGCACGCCTTCATCGCATCATCGCGTGACGCGGACTGCCGTCGTTGACGTGGGTCAACTGGCACAATCGCGTGCATTCCATCCCGGCCGGGAGCGCGTATCGGTTCGAAGTGGTGCTTTGCGGCGCGATCGGTCGTCCTTTGCGGGCGTGCGAATTTCGTTCTGGATCAGGACGCCCGACATGCCCGAAAACTGGTGCCGCTTTATCGAACGGACAGTCAACGGCGCGTATCAGCCCATCCCCGACTCCGCCGACGCACCTGGGCTCCGCCAAAGGATAAGACCGAGTGGAGACCTATGACCATTCGCCGCTAAGGCAATTGACGATGCAACTGATCGAAACGACGCCAGCAAACTACGCGATGTATATAAAGCGGTATAGCGGATCGCCTTCGTCCATTCAGAAGTACTCGCGCAATTGACGCCCGTTACTCACCCCTTCGCATAAGTGATTGTCCCAGGCATCTATTCATTCGTCTCACTCCGCCATCGCATGGCGCCAAAGAACTACTCATAGCCCTTCTTTTGCGATGCTCTCTCAAAGAGCACTCGCAATCTGACGCCTGATTTCTTGCAGCGAAAATATTCCGTAAGGACTCTGACGCTCAGCATTCATACGTCGATGCTTTAATGATTTCGCTTTCCTGTACCCCACTGCCGCGTAGCCTCTCCCATCCGAACGGCGTCAGCGATGTAATGCGTATCTGAATCTCTCTGCGCCCGGGCGCCGCGGTCATCCCCGCCAATACGAATCCAAACAGGAGCCTGATATGCAATGGCGTCAGATAGCACTTGGTTCGCTTACAGCAGCAGCATTCGCATCGACAGTAGCGTGGAGCGCCTCCGACGAACATGACAAAAACCGGCCGGACGAAGTTCATACGGCTACTCCGATCAAGCATCTGGTCGTGATCTACGGCGAGAACGTTTCGTTCGATCACTACTTCGCGACCTATCCGCATGCGACCAATCCGTCTGGCGAGCCGGAATTCCGCGCACTGCCGGGTACGCCTCAAGTGAACGGTCTCTCGGGCGCCTTGCTCACGAACAACCCGAACTTCACGAATACGGCCAATGGGACAGGCGCGGCCAATCCGTTCCGTCTTGACCGCACGCAAGCGTCCACGGCCGACCAGAACCACGCCTATACGGCCGAGCAGCAAGCGTATGACAACGGTGCTGCCGATCTCTTTCCGAAGTACACAGGTAAAGGTTCGAGCGGCGGTGCCGGCGCGTTCGGCACGAACGGCCAGGTGATGGGCTATTTCGACGGCAATACGGTCACGGCTCTATGGAACTACGCGCAACGATTCGCGATGAGCGACAACGCCTATACGTCGACCTACGGGCCGTCGACGCCGGGCGCGCTCGAAGTAGTATCCGGGCAGACCAACGGCATGAAGGTTGTGCTGACGACGAAGCAGCCTTCCGCCTCGGGTTCATACTATGTGAACGACGGGCAAGGCGGGTTCACGATGATCAATGACGTCGACCCGGCCTACGACAGCTGCTCGAGCACGACCGATACCGCGTTGATGACCGGCAAGAATATCGGCGACCTGCTGAACGCGCGCAACATCACGTGGGGCGGCTTCATGGGCGGCTTCAACCTCGCGGCGATCAACAGCAATGGCACGACGGGATGCAAGCGCAGCACGCTGTCGACGGTCGTCGGCTCCGCGACGGCCGACTATATTCCCCATCACAACTGGTTCCAGTACTACGCGTCGACGGCCAATCCGAAACACCTGCGCCCGAGTTCGATCCAGGCGATCGGCCACACCATGCAGAACGGTAGCCACAGCGCGGACCCCGCCAATCACCAGTACGACATCGACGATTTCTTCAACGCGGTGAACGCCGGCAATTTCCCGGCAGTGAGCTTCCTCAAGGCCCCAGCCTTCCAGGACGGCCACGCCGGCTATTCCGATCCGCTCGACGAGCAGGCGTTCGTGACGAAGGTCGTCAACTTCCTCCAGCAGCAAAAGGACTGGAAAGATACGGCCGTCATCGTGGCATGGGATGACTCGGACGGCTGGTACGACCACGCCTATGCGATGCCGACAAGCGCATCGTACGATTCCGTCGCCGACCAGTTGAATGGCGCTGGAATTTGCGGCACGGGCTCGGCGGAAGATGGCCTGAACGGCAAACCCGTGAACGGCCGCTGCGGTCCGGGCACGCGCATCCCGTTTGTCGTAATCTCGCCGTGGGCCAAGGAGAACCTCGTCGACCACACGCTGATCGATCAGTCGTCGGTTGTGCGCTTCATCGAAGACAACTGGCTCGATGGACAGCGCATCGGCGGCGGATCGTTCGATGCGAAGGCGGGCAGCATCATGGGGATGTTCGACTTCAACCGCCGCGGCGAAGGTCGCTATCAACGCAAGCTCTTCCTCGATCCGACGACGGGCGTGCAAGTCGAGCGGCCGCCGAAGATCTGATGCCGTTGCACGGCTGAGCGTCAGCACGTTAGATGAGTGCGCCTTCCCCGCTGCGGATGCAGCAGGGCGGGCGCACGCTTCGCTTCAACCAGGTGCCGTCCGACGTCAGGCCGTCACCACATAACGCTCGGCCATCTGCTCGAGTGGAACCGGCTTGATCCGCGGCGCCTGCCCTGCGCAGCCGAACGCTTCGAAGCGCGCGGCGCACATGCCGCGCGCCGCCTTTCTCGCAGCTGCGAATGCCTTGCGCGGATCGAACTCCGACGGCTGCTGCGCGAACACTTGCCGCATTGCACCTGTCATCGCGAGGCGGATATCGGTGTCGATGTTGACCTTGCGCACGCCGCTGCGAATCCCGCGCTGAATTTCCTCGACGGGCACGCCATACGTCTCCTTGATCTCGCCGCCAAACTTGCGGATGATCTCCAGCCATTCCTGCGGCACCGAAGACGATCCGTGCATCACCAGATGGGTGTCCGGAATCTGCGCGTGAATCTGCGCGATGCGGTCGATTGCGAGGATGTCGCCGCTCGGCTTGCGCGTGAATTTGTACGCGCCGTGTGACGTGCCGATCGCAATCGCCAGCGCATCGACGCCCGTGCGCTCGACGAAATCGCGCGCTTGCGCAGGGTCAGTCAGCAGCATGTCGTGTGACAGCTTGCCCTGCGCGCCGACGCCGTCCTCCTCGCCCGCGTCGCCTGTTTCCAGCGAACCCAGACAGCCGAGCTCTCCCTCGACGGACACGCCGACGGGATGCGCCATCTCGCACACGTTGCGCGTGACGCGCACGTTGTATTCGTAGCTCGACGGCGTTTTCATGTCCTCTTCCAGCGAGCCGTCCATCATCACGCTCGAAAAGCCCGAACGAATCGACATCTGACACACGGACGGACTCCCGCCGTGATCCTGATGCAGCACGACGGGAATGTCGGGATGCGATTCCGTCGCGGCGAGCACCATGTGACGCAGATAAGGCTCGCCCGCGTACTTCCGCGCGCCGGCGGAAGCCTGCAGGATCACGGGGCTTTGCGTGTCCTCGGCGGCCTCCATGATCGCCTGAATCTGTTCGAGGTTGTTGACGTTGAAAGCGGGCACGCCGTAGCCTTGCTCGGCGGCATGGTCAAGCAGTTGGCGCAGCGAGATGAGTGCCATGACAAGTCTCCTGATGATGACGCGATAGCTTGCGAGTCGCCCACGCGCGAAAGTGTGTTCGACGACGAATCGTTCGGCAGCGGCGCATTCATTGCGCAGCCTTCATCCACGCGACCGTGGTATCCAGCATGCGGTTGCTGAAGCCCCACTCGTTGTCGTACCAGCTCAGCACCTTGACGAGCGTGCCGCCCGACACACGCGTCTGCGTCGCGTCGAAGATCGACGAGCGCGCGTCGTGATTGAAATCCACAGAGACAAGCGGAGCGTCGTTGTAGCCGACGACGCCTTTGAGTTCGCCTTGTGCGGCCTCCTTGACGATCGCGTTGACTTCGTCGACGTTCGTCGGACGCATCGACGTGAAAGTCAGATCGACGACCGATACGTTGATCGTCGGCACGCGAATCGCGAAACCGTCGAGCCGCCCGTTCAGTTCGGGAATCACGAGGCCGACAGCGGCGGCCGCGCCCGTCTTCGTCGGAATCATCGACTGCGTGGCGGAACGCGCGCGGCGCAGATCCGTGTGATACACGTCCGTCAGCACCTGATCGTTCGTGTACGAATGAATCGTCGTCATTAAACCGCGATCGATGCCGATCGCCGCATGCAGCGGCTTGACGAGTGGCGCGAGGCAATTGGTCGTGCACGACGCGTTCGAGATGACCGTGAACGACTGTCTCAGCAGTCCATCGTTGACGCCGTACACGATCGTCGCGTCCACATCCTTGCCGCCGGGCGCGGAAATCATCACCTTGCGCGCGCCCGCTGCAAGATGGGCAGACGCCTTTTCCTTGCTCGTAAAGAGACCCGTGCATTCGAGCACGACGTCGACGGCCAGCTCGCGCCACGGCAGTTCCGCCGGATTGCGCACGGACAGCACCTTGATACGGTCGCCGTTGACGATCAATGCGTCCTCTTCCACGTCGACCGTTCCGACAAACGGACCGTGCACGGTATCGAAGCGGGTCAGATGCGCGTTGATCCGCGCGTCGCCGAGATCGTTGATCGCGACAATACGGATTTCATCCGACCGCTTCGATTCATACAGCGCACGCAGGATATTGCGGCCGATGCGGCCATAACCGTTGATCGCCACGTTGATGGGCATGTCGACTCCTTTATCGTGAGTTCATGTCGATTCGCTCAGTGCGCCGACACGACGTGATCGGCCATCTCGTCGATGGTCGCGAATACGCGGTCCGGCCGCGCGTTTGCAATCGGCTCTCCGTGGTTGTAGCCGTAGGGCACGGCCCATGCCGCGACACCGGCGCGGCGCGCGGATTGCACATCGGTGCGCGAATCGCCGAGATGCGCTGCTGCACGCACGGGCACCTTCAGATGATCGAGGCAATAGCGGATCGGCAGCGGATGAGGCTTCTTGTACGGCAGGCTGTCGCCGCCGAGCACCACGTCGAAATACGCGGCGAGTTCCGCTTGCTGCAACAACCGCTGCGCGAAGCGGTAGTCCTTGTTCGTCACGACGGCCATGTGCATACCGGCGGACCGCAGCCGCGCGAGCGCATCGTGGACTCGCGGATACGGCTGCGCAGTGGTGCCCGCAATCGAGTCATAGTGCGCGTCGAACACGGGCATGATCTCGTCAAGCCTGATATCCGCTTCGACGCCGAGGCCCGTCAGCACCTGTTGCATCAGCACACGTGTGCCGTTGCCGATGTGGCCGATGACGGTATCGAGTGTGACGAATGGATAGCCGTACCCGTCGAGTACACGATTGACGGCCAGCGCAAGTTCCGGCGCCGTGTCGATCAGCGTTCCGTCGAGATCGAACGTGACAAGCCGCGTTTTCATCGCATGCACGCCTCGACAACGCGTTCGGCCGTCACGCCGAAGTGCGCATACAACTCGCCCGCCGGAGCCGATTCGCCGAACGATGCAAGGCCGAGCACGCGCCCGTCCGGGCCGACGTATTTGTGCCAGAAGTCGCTGTGCGCGGCTTCGACCGCGACACGGCGCACGTCCGGTGGCAACACTTGAGCGCGATACGCGGCATCCTGCCGGTCGAACACGGAAGTCGACGGCATCGACACGACGCGCGCTTGCACGCCGTGTTCGTCGAGCTGGCGTTGTGCGGCAAGCGCGAGCGCGACTTCCGATCCCGTCGCAATGATCACCACGTCAGGCGAGCCGCCCGTCGCTTCGCTCAGCACGTAGCCGCCTCTGCGCACGAGCGCGATCTGTGTATCGTCGCGTGTCGCTTGCGGCAGGTTCTGGCGCGACGCGACCAGTGACGTCGGGCCGTTCGCCCGCTCGATCGCCATCTGCCACGCGATCGCGGTCTCGACGGTATCGCATGGACGCCACACGTCGAGGCCCGGAATCAGACGCAAGCTCGCGAGATGCTCGATCGGCTGATGTGTCGGACCGTCTTCGCCCAGGCCGATCGAGTCGTGCGTAAGCACATGGATGACGCGCTGCTTCATCAGCGCGCTCATACGTATCGCGTTGCGCGCGTAGTCGGAGAACACGAGGAACGTGCCGCCGTAGGGAATGAAGCCGCCGTGCAGCGCCATCCCGTTCATGATCGCCATCATCCCGAACTCGCGCACGCCGTATGACAGATAGTTCGCGTGCGGATCGATCGGCTGCCCCGGCACGAATCGGCGCGACGCCTTGACGGCCGTCAGGTTCGAGCCCGTGAGATCGGCAGAGCCGCCGAACAGTTCGGGCAGTTCGGGCACCAGCACGTCCAGCGCGATCTGCGACGACTTGCGTGTTGCGGTCGGCCCGGTGACGCCGCGCGCGACGTCGACAAGCTGCCGCGTGACGCGCGGCCATTCCTCTGGCAGTTCCCCGCGCATCCTGCGCTCGAACTCCGCGGCCTCGTGCGGATATTCGACGCGATACGCTTCGAGCATCGCGCTCCATTCGCGCACGCGTGCCGCGCCACGCTCGCGCTGGCTCCAGTTCGCGCGAATGTCATCGGGAATCTCGAACGGCGGATGATCCCAGTCGAGAGCGCGCCGGGTCGCCTCGATTTCAGCCGCGCCGAGCGGCGCGCCGTGCACGTCGTGCGTATCCGCCTTGTTCGGCGAGCCCCAGCCGATCGTCGTGCGGCACACGATCAGGCTCGGCCGCGCGTCGTGCGCTTTTGCTTTCGAGTTCTCGTGCGCGTCGCGTATCGCCGCATCGACGGCGTGCGCGTCGTGGCCGTCGATGGGTCCGATCACGTTCCAGCCGTACGCACGAAAGCGCGCCGCCGTATCGTCGGTGAACCAGTTGCTCACATGACCGTCGATCGAGATGCCGTTGTCGTCATAAAAGCAGATCAGCTTGCCGAGCCCGAGCGTGCCCGCGAGCGAGCCGGCCTCGTGGCTGACCCCTTCCATCAGGCAGCCGTCGCCGAGAAACACATACGTGCGGTGATCGACGATAGGGAACCCAGGCCGGTTGAAGCGCGCGGCGAGCAGTTTCTCAGCGAACGCCATGCCGACGCCGTTCGCGAGTCCCTGCCCGAGCGGGCCCGTCGTCGTCTCGACGCCGGGCGTGAGTCCGACTTCGGGATGGCCGGGCGTTTTCGCGTGCAATTGCCGGAAGCGCTTCAGTTCGTCGATCGGCAGATCGTAGCCCGTCAGATGCAGCGCCGCGTAAAGCAGCATCGAGCCGTGACCGTTCGACAGGACGAAGCGGTCGCGATCCGGCCACGACGGATCGGCCGGACTGTGCCGCAAATGATCGCGCCACAGCACTTCTGCAATATCGGCCATGCCCATCGGCATGCCCGGATGGCCCGATTTCGCTGCCTCGACGGCATCGATTGCGAGAAAGCGAAGCGCGTTCGCAAGACGGCGACGGCTCTGCGGCGCCGTCTCCTCCAGACGCATGTAAGCGAGTTGATTCATTGCGAGAGTCCTCCTTCATGACATCGGCACGCGCCTTCACATCGTTGCCTGCTCGCGGTTGCCCATCAGGCGCAGGATCATCGGCGTAAAGATCAACTGGATCGCGAGGCCCATCTTGCCGCCCGGGCACACGATCGTGTTGGGACGCGACATGTACGAGTCGTGCAGCATCGACAGCAGATACGGAAAGTCGATGCCCTTCGGGTTTGCGAAGCGGATCACGAGCATGCTTTCGTCGAGCGACGGGATATCGCGCGACGTGAACGGATTCGATGTGTCGACGACAGGCACGCGCTGGAAATTCACGTGCGTGCGCGAGAATTGCGGGCAGATGTAGCTCACGTAGTCGGGCATCCGGCGCAGGATCGTATCGACGACGGCCTCTTGCGAATAGCCGCGCATGTTCTTGTCGCGATGCAGCTTCTGAATCCATTCGAGGTTGATGATCGGCACCACGCCGACCAGCAGGTCCGCATGCTGCGCGACGTTCACGCGATTCGTGACGACCGCGCCATGCAGTCCCTCGTAGAACAGCAGATCGGTGTCTTCGGCCACGTCGGCCCACGCGGTGAACGTGCCGGGCGGCTGGCCGTGCTCGGCGCCTTCGGCCTCGTCGTGCAGATACTTGCGGCACTTGCCCGTGCCCGTCGCGCCGTAAGTGCAAAACAACTGCTCGAGCTCTTCGAACAGATTCCCTTCCGGCCCGAAGTGGCTGAAGTGCTGATCGCCCGTTTCTTCGGCCTCTTTCAGCTTCTGCCGCATCTGCTGACGATCGAACGCATGGAACGAATCGCCTTCGATGATCGCCGCCTTGACCTTCTCGCGCCGGAAGATGTGCTGAAACGAACGCGTAATCGTCGTCGTGCCCGCACCCGACGAACCCGTTATCGCGACGATCGGATGTTTGGTCGACATGTCTCTTCCTCGTGCTCGTTATCGTGGAAGCCAGGCGCGTCACTGCGTTGCGCGGAACAGCGAACGCGTGTTGAACAGCGGCGACTCGAAGCGCTCGTCGGTGCCGCTGTCATACTCGACGTGATAACGCTCGATCCGCTCGACTTCGCGCCGCGAGCCGAGGATCACAGGCACGCGCTGGTGCAGCGCTTCAGGAGTGACGTCGAGAATGCGCCCACGTCCCGTCGATGCACGCCCGCCCGCCTGCTCGACGATCATCGCCATCGGGTTGGCTTCGTAGAGCAGACGCAAGCGCCCGGGCTTCGCCGGGTCCTTGTAGTCCTTCGGGTACATGAACACGCCGCCGCGCATCAGGATGCGATGCACCTCGGCGACGAGCGACGCGATCCAGCGCATGTTGAAGTCCTTCTGCCGAGGACCGGCCTGGCCCTTCACGCACTCGTCGATGTAGCGCTGCACGGGCGGCTCCCAGAAGCGCCGGTTCGACGCGTTGATCGCAAACTCCTGCGTGTCCTCGCCGATGTGCAGATCGGGATGGGTCAGGATGTACGCGCCGATCTGCGGATCGAGCGTGAAGCCGTGCACGCCGCGCCCGAGCGTCAGCACGATCATGTCGGCGGGACCGAACAGCGCATAGCCCGCGCAGACCTGCGCGCTGCCCGGCTGCAAAAAGTCGTCGACGCGCGGATCGGTGATGCCTGCCGGCGCTTCGAGCACCGAGAAGATCGTGCCGACGGTCAGATTGACGTCGATGTTCGACGAGCCGTCGAGCGGGTCGAACAGCAGCAGATAGCGTCCGCGCGGATACCCGGCGGGAATCTCGTACGCGTGCTCCAGCTCCTCGGAGACCATCCCCGCGAGTTGCCCGCCCCACTCGCAGCACGACAGCATGATCTCGTTCGAAATCACGTCCAGCTTCTGCTGCGTCTCGCCCTGCACGTTCTTCGCGCCCGCAGCGCCGATCGCACCGTCTAGCGCGCCGCGCGCGACGCGCGTGCCGATATACTTGCAAGCGGTCTGGATGTCGTTGATGAGCGCCGTCAACTGCTCGTCCTGCGCCGGATGGCGGCGGTGCTCTTCGATGATGAACTTCGAGAGCGTCGTTCGGCCGTGCTGCATGTCTGCCTCCTTCTACGGTGTATTGCGGAACACGCGGCTTGCGCGAATATCGGCGTCGACGATCGTCTCCAGCGCGTCGCGCGTCACGGTGCCTGTCGACGAGAACACGCGGTTGGCCTGACGCAGCCGCGCACGATCGAGTGCGTTGCGAATCGATCGTGCATTCGCGAAGTTCGGTTGGCTCTTGCGCCGCCCGATGTACTGGCGCAGCGCAACCTTCGCATCGGCGTCGAGCCTGTAGTGCATGTCGCGCAGCATCAGCTCTGCGATCTCGAACAGCTCCTCGTCCGTATAGTCGGGAAAGTCGATGTGATGCGCGATGCGCGACGTCATGCCCGGATTGCTCCTGAAGAACGTATCCATCCGGTCCTTGTAGCCCGCGAGAATCACGACGAGATCGTCGCGCTGGTTCTCCATGATCTGCAGCAGGATCTCGATCGCTTCCTGGCCATAGTCGCGCTCGTTCTCCGGGCGATACAGGTAATACGCCTCGTCGATGAAGAGCACGCCGCCCATCGCCCGCTTGATCACCTCCTTCGTCTTCGGAGCCGTATGGCCAATGTACTGCCCGACGAGATCGTCGCGCGTGACGGCCACGACATGCCCCTTGCGCACATAGCCGAGCCGATGCAGGATTTCCGCCATGCGCATCGCCACCGTGGTCTTGCCGGTGCCGGGATTGCCCGTAAAGCACATATGCAGCGACGGCGCCGCGGTCGCCATGCCGAGTTCCTTGCGCGCGCGTTCGACGACGAGGAACGCGGCAATCTCGCCGATGCGCGTCTTGACGGGCGCGAGCCCAACCAGCTCGCGATCGAGCCGTTCCAGCACATCGTGGATTTGCGCGTCGCGCACTATCGCTTGCAGGTCGATGGCGTTTTCGGTGCTCATGGCGTCGAATCTCGTCAACGGGTTGGACTAGGCGGGCGATCGGTCGGGCCACGCACGCGCTACTCGTAGCGCTCGCCCTCTCGCCGGTCGTCCGCATACGGACGCAGCCGATAGCGGATCGTGCGCGCCTCGCCTTCGTCGCGCACGAGGCAGAAGCCTGGCTCGTCTTCCGGGCGCGCAACGATGAACGACAGCCGCATCGTCTCGAAGCCGGGCGTCGAATCGAATGCATTGACCTTCACGTAGTGGTGCGGCTTCGCCTTGCGACACGCGTCGACTTCGAGCATCACGCCCGCCGCGTCCCTGAGGTCGAACATCGGCAGGCCCCACATGTCCCAGAACGAATTGCGCGGATGCGGATCGTCGGTGAATTCGACGGAACAGGCCCATCCCTGGCGCAGCGCGTATTCGATCTGTCCGCGAATCTCATCGTCGGTCAAATCGGGCAAGAAAGAAAACGTTCCCTGAGTGAGTCGCATGTCGTCCTCCATCTTTACGATGCCGTTGCTGTCGGCACGAAGTCGGGCGTATCGGTCGACGTGTAGTTGAAGGTCACGTCGCGCCACGTGTCGAGCGCCTGCTTGAGCGGCGTGCACCAACGCGCGGCCGCTTCGAGAATGGCTGGCCCTTCGCTCGCGATGTCGTGCCCTTCGTTGCGGGCTTTCGTCATCGCTTCGAGCGCGACGCGATTCGCGGTCGCGCCGGCCTGAATGCCCATCGGATGCCCGATCGTGCCGCCGCCGAACTGCAGCACGACGTCATCGCCGAACAGCGAAAGCAGCTGATGCATCTGGCCCGCGTGAATGCCGCCCGAAGCGACGGGCATCACCTTCTTCAGCGCGGCCCAGTCCTGCTCGAAGAACAGGCCGCGCTGCAGATCGATCTCGTTGCGCGCTTCGCGGCACACGTTGTAGAAGCCCTGCACCGTGTGCGGATCGCCTTCGAGCTTGCCGACAGCAGTGCCCGCGTGAGCATGATCGACGCCCGCAAGGCGCAGCCACTTCGCAATCACGCGAAACGACACGCCGTGATTCTTCTGCCGCGTATAGGTGCTGTGACCGGCACGATGCATGTGCAGGATCATGTCGTTCTTGCGCGCCCAGTTCGACATCGACTGGATCGCGGTCCAGCCGATGACGAGATCGACCATCACGATGCACGAGCCGAGTTCCTTCGCGAATTCGGCGCGCTCGTACATGTCCTCCATCGTCGCGGCCGTGACGTTCAGATAGTGCCCCTTGATTTCGCCACTCGACGCTTCCCCGCGCTTGACCGCTTCCATGCAGAACAAAAAGCGGTCTCGCCAGTGCATGAAAGGCTGTGAGTTGATGTTCTCGTCGTCTTTCGTGAAGTCGAGGCCGCCCTTGAGTGCTTCGTACACGACGCGCCCATAGTTCTTTCCGGACAAGCCGAGCTTCGGCTTCATCGTCGCGCCGAGCAGCGCGCGGCCGAATTTGTCGAGGCGTTCGCGCTCGACGATGATGCCCGTCGGCGGCCCCTTGAACGTTTTCACATACGCGACGGGAATGCGCATGTCCTCGAGACGCAGTGCCTTCAGCGGTTTGAAGCCGAACACGTTGCCGATCACCGACGCAGTCAGATTCGCAATCGACCCTTCCTCGAACAGGTCGAGCTCGTACGCGATGTACGCGAAGTACTGCTGCTCGGTCGGCGTGCCCGGTCCGGTGTTAGGCACAGGATCGACGCGATACGCCTTCGCGCGATACTTCTCGCAGGCCGTGAGCCGGTCGGTCCAGACGACCGTCCACGTCGCCGTCGATGATTCGCCCGCCACGGCCGCCGCCGCCTCGTCGGGCTCCACGCCCGGCTGCGGCGTGATGCGGAACAGTGCGATGACGTCCGTATCCTTCGGTTGATAATCCGGCTGCCAGTACCCCATCTGCCTGTACTTGAGCACACCTGCCGCGTAACGCTGCCTGGCATCGGTGATCACGCTGCTTTCCACGGGAATGGTCATCGTCTCGCTCCTCGTTGGCTGACCTCATGAAAAACAAGGTTATGCGGACGCGTAATCGTTAGGAATTCATTTCTTCTTTGGTCTTGATTAAGCGTTGCTTAGTGAAGGGCTGCACACGTGCGCAGACTCGCGTATTTCGTGGCCGTCGCGTGTCATCTGAACTTCACGCGCGTGGCTTATATGTCAGCCCTTAACGTCGACATATTGCAGTGCCGCAATCGGCCTCTACGCGTAGGCTCGATAGCCTTCTGCGAACGGATTTCATATCGAAAGGCAGCCGTACTGAATTCCGCCATATCGGTCAAAGCCACAACCATTCGGGACTAAATTTTCTTTATCGACGATTTATCACTAAGCTTTCATTTAGGTGATGCCGAATGCACGATGGCCCGCGATTGGCTTGCGTGAATGTCCATAGGATTCGTTTTAATGTCTGAGCACACGCGAGCCGCCTGCTTCTTCTTATCGATAAGACGGATCATGCTGAATGCCAGTCGATTTCGAACAGTTCGCTAAAACGTCAGTGAAAAAGCTGGCGAAATACAAATTCCATCGGGACCATGCGATCCAGGCCAGAGTGATCCTTCGAACGATCGAGAAGCTGCACGGGAAGATCAGTCCCGCCGTAATCAGGCAAACCGACAGCTATGCGCGCGACGTCTTCGGCGACGCGATCTACGCGCCGTGGTTGCGCGTCTATGCGGCCGTTAGCGGCTCATTCAAGGAAGGCTGGATACCGGACAATTATTATGGAGCGGTCGTCGTGCCGCGCACGAAAGGCTGGTACGGAAAGATTTCGACCTTGAAATCGGCTTCGCAATTGATATTCCGCGACAAGGCATTTCCCGATCTCGGATATTTCGCCAATGGCTTTTTCTATACGATGGAAAGCGCGGTCATATCCGATCAGGATGTTCGCAATACGCTTTTCGGCGAAACAGATAAGATCGCTTTTAAACTTGACCAATCGGGCCAGGGGAAAGGCGTATACGTCATCGATAGCGAATCGTTCGACCCGCAGTCCATCCGCTCGGGCGGAAATGGCGTATTTCAGGCATTCATCAGGCAACACGAGCTATTCGACCTTTTCACGCGCGGTCCCGTTGCGACGTTGCGCCTCACGACGGTTGTCGAGCCGGCAGGCGGAATCTCGCTTCGCGCGTGTTTCCTGCGCCTGGGCAGAGCCGGCGAAACGCACGTGCAGACAGGGAGCGAGGTCAACGTACCCATCAATCCGCTGACGGGCGAACTCGACTCGCGCGGATATCTGAGCGACTGGACGGATGTACGGGCACATCCGGACACGAAAATAGCATTCGAGGGCGTCAAGCTTCCCGCATTCTTCGAATGCGTCGCGAAGGTACTGGAGCTTCACGCGAAAGTACCGTTCGTCTGCTGCATCGGATGGGACGTGACGGTCGACGCCGATGAGAACGTGAAAGTGCTCGAATGGAACGCCGAACATAACGACATCAAATTCGGCGAAGCGACTCAAGGTCCGTGCTTCGCTGATCTCGGGTGGGAGCACCTGCAATTCGCTGATTGACGAAGTTGAAGCGCTTGCGTCTCACGCTCCAGCAACGCTTGAATGTCCTTCGCCGCGCGCACTCGCGATACATCGGATCACGCAATAAGGATCCGCGGTCGCCGTGCTTTCTCGAGATCGAGCCGGTGCGCGCGCTGCGTAATCCAGAAGGTCAGCGCGTCAGGCTAGGGACATGTCCCCATGCACGCCGTGGCGGGATATGAGAAAGTCCAGTTGAATCGGAGCCGATTCAATGATGATGCTACTTTCGCATCGAGTGGTGCCGACACACCGCCATCCCAGGGAGCACGGCAATGAAGATCCAGTATTTCCTCGTGGCGACCGCCATTGCCATGACGGGCTGCCCGGCATTTGCCCAGCAACAACCGTCTGTGGAGATCAAACGGGGACCCGACAAGAGCACGGTGACAGGAACGACGACGGTAGTCGCCACGGTTGTCTCCATCGATCCGGCTACCCGGACCGTCACGCTGAAGGACAAGAACGGCCGTGTCGAAAAGCTCGCGGCGGGCGAGCAAGTGCGCAACTTCGATCAGCTCAAGGTCGGCGATGTCGTCACCACCGAGTACCAGGAGGCGAGGTCTCTGAGCCTGAAGAAAACGAGTGGCCCGCGCTCTTCCATCGAGCGGCAGACCTTGCAGCCGGCCGCGTCCGGGACCAAACCGGGCGGCATCATCAGTCGCGAGACAACGGTAGTGGGCGATGTCGTTGCCGTGGATGCCACGCGCAATCACGTCACGATAAGAGGACCGCAAGGGCCAATGGATGTGCTGGTGGACCCCGAGCAGTTGAAGAACATTCGCCGGGGCGATCAGGTCGAGGTCGTGCACACCGAAGCGGTCGCGATATCCGTCACGCCCGGAGCGAGCAAGTAGTCAACGGCAGAGTGAGATGCCGCGTTTTTGCGCCATTCCGTAGCGGTCTTTTGGCTATTGCGGCAACGCGATGCCGTCGAGGCTTTCCTTCAGCGCATGCGAAACCATCGACATCAGCGACTCATCGCGGACAATCGCGACATCCCTCATCGCTTCCTGCACGCTGACCACCTTGCGCGCGTCATAGTGACGGCCGCTGCCGGTTTCGTTCTCGAAGGCATTGGCCCGCTGATTGATCTCCTCGATATCCGCGCTCACCACTAGCACCGCGTGTGCAAGAACAAGGTGTCGCTGATTGTCGTCCGTTTGCATGCTGGCTGGCGCGCGCCGCCAGTACTGCGCGGTGCCCGCGATCTTGCGCGCCTGTTCCGCCGGCCCCCAGGCGAGATTGAAGCGGCCGTCGCAGAACGAACCGTCGACGGACTGCCAGTGAGTGGCTACGCCAAGCGAGCGCAACGCACTGCCGATGACCTCGCACAGATGCAGATAGACCGCCTCGCTCAACGCACCGGGCGGCCGCGTCACCGCATACGCGAGGCTCAGGTTGACGATGCCGGGTCCCTGCGGAACCAGCCCGCCGCCCGACATGCGCAGCCAGACGGGACAGCCACGCTGCGCGAAAGTCGCACGTGCCGTCTCGAACCCCGGATAGCGCAGATAGCTGCGCGGCACCACCAGCGACACGGGCGCTTCCCACAACTGTGCAACCCGGCGACCTTGCGCCGCCACGTCCAGCAGCTTTATTTCATCTTGCAGCGGGTCGGTCCCGGCTGGAGCGGACTCGACGAATACGAATGGCGTGGTGTTCATCATCGCGCGAGGTGGTTCGAAGGCCTTGATAAAGCGATTATGAATCGTCATCGAGCTTCCGCACGTGTGCCCGTTGTTCAATGCGCAGGCGAGCGTGCAAACTCCGTCGCCTTGACGGCCTCGACCAGATAATCGACGAAGGAAGCGATACGCGCCGATATCGCCGTATTGCGATAGTAGACGGCATTGATCGGTTGACGAACATCTTGCGTGTGCCGTGGGAAAAGCTGGACAAGCCTGCCTTCACGACGGTCACGGCCCGTCATGAAGTCGGACAGGCAAACGATGCCCGCGCTCTCCAGCGCGAGTTGCCGCAGCGTTTCGCCGCTGGACGACGCGATAGTCGGTTCGATCCGATAAGGCTCGTTATCCGGTCCGATCAACGGCCATACATTGAGCGATTCGGGCTGCGTGAATCCGAGCAGCGCGTGCTTCGCGAGATCGTCCACGCGTTTCGGCAGACCGTGTGATTTCAGATATTCGGGCGTGGCCAGCACCCGTATCCGGCTGCTGCCGACGGGGCGGCTGTGCAAGGTCGAATCTTTGAGTCTGCCGATCCGGATCGCGACATCGGTGCGCCGTTCGAGCAAATCGATAATGCCTTCGTTGCTGTTCAGTTCCAGCTCGACTTGCGGATAGCGCGCGCGATAGCCCGCCAGGAGAGGCACGATCACGTGAAGCATGAACGGCGTGGCAGCATCGACGCGCAACCGTCCGGAAGGCCGCTCACGGCGCGCGGCGACTTGCTCTTCGGCGTTTTCCACCGCGCCGATGATCTCACGTGCATGTTGAAGAAAGGCCTTTCCTTCTTCTGTCAATTCGAGGCGTCGCGTGGTCCGGCGCAGCAGCGTGGTTTGCAGCTTTTCCTCGAGTCTGCCCAGCGTCCGGCTCGCACCCGACACGGTCTGATCGAGTTGCTCGGCTGCGGCTGTGATGGAGCCGGTGTCGACTACTGTCGCAAAGGTCTGCAGTTCGTCGAGAGTGACTTTCATATTTGAGCTGGAATCAATAGTGTCTCCTTTATAGATTAGTTTTTCCGCAAAAGTAAAGCATGGGCGATGGAATCGCGAACGCGATTCTATTGACAAGCGTCGATTGCGCGAACGCGTTCATGCGGGCGCAAAGGCCTCAATCGAAGCCTTTTGCCCGCAGCTGAATTGCCGGAGTTGCTGGCGCGGAGTGCTTCTAGCCGAAAGACGCTAGCGGGTTGCCGGCTGCCAATGCTTCCGCACGATTCGGCGCCGGCGGATAGATCCACTTCGTGTTGATCATCTGTTTGCGTGCCTTGCCTTCGGCGCGCGTGAGTTTGATCTGCCGATCCCAGCCTTCCGAATAGATCGCGCCCCACTCGCCAAGATCGACGCAAGTGGCGTAGAACGGCTGCCGATATTCCAGAGTCGGAATGCCGATCAGATCCGCAGCGACATTGTGTCCGCCGAATTGGCCCATCACGATAGCGTGCTGACACGACATAAGTGCATAGTGCCCGTCATCGTCGGTCAGCGCTCGCGCGACATCGCCGGCGACGAATACATCGGGGGCTTCCGGCACGCGCAGATCCGGCGCCACTTCGGCGCGCCCGAGCGGATCGACATGCGAGGAAACTTGCGCGGCCAACGAGCTTGCACGCATGCCGCCCGCCCAGATCACCGTTCTGGCTTCGATGCGCGTGCCCGATGCGGTGCGAACGCCGTCCGCATCGACGGACACGACGCCCGAGCCCAGCACCGTTTCGACGCCCAGCGCTTGAAACGCTTCAGCGATAAACGGACGCGGATTGGGCCCGAGATCAGGACCAATCGTGTCCTGCGAGCCGATCACGACAACGCGAACCGCCGCATCGGCACCGAACGATGCGCGCAGTCGCTTCGGCAATTCGGTCGCCGCCTCGATACCCGTAAAGCCACAGCCGACAACCGCGACGGTATTGCGCGCGGGTGAATCCGGCAGCTTCGCCAATTCCGCGAAGTGATGATCGAGCGCTACCGCATCCTCGATACGATCGACAGAAAAAGCGTGCTCCGCGAGGCCTGGAATCGGCGGCCTGTTCAGCTTGCTGCCGCTCGTCAGCAGGAGCCGGTCGTATGCGAGCAGATGCTTTTGTCCGTTGGCCGACACGACACTCGCCGTCTTCTCTTTTACGGAGATCTCATCGACGCTGCCCTCGACGTACTTCACGCCAATCGCATCGAGCAGAGGCAGCAGCGGCGCAGCCATCTTGTGCGGCTCGCTTTCATACATCCGAGGACGGATTTGCAACTCCGGCTTCGGCGAGATCAACGTGACTTCGACGTCACTGCTCGTGACGCCAGCTGCGTCGAGCACGCGTGCCGCGCCTAGTGCGCCCCACACTCCGGCAAAGCCGGCACCCACGATCAGGATCTTTTGCGACATGACATTACCTTCCGTTAGAAAGTTGCGGAGTCGACGACAGTTCGAAATAACTGAGCGTGATCGACATAGAGGACATCGCTTATGCAACTGCTTGCGATCGCTTGTGCAATTGCTTTTGCTCTCTCATCGACACGAATTCTAGGTTTGCCCATCGAGCGCGAGTAGCGCCGTGAATGCGTTCACCGTGTTGCCTCGACGACAACAATCGAAGGCCTTGCCGCACCATCCGACGACATTGGCGCCAGCGTGGAAAGCGGTATGACCGCCTCGCTGCGCACGTTGCTCCACAAGCCGATCATTGCAATTGCGCCTTACCAGATTTAATTCGAGCAATCATTCTATTCAAATTGAATATTTCCGCTAATGGAGAATCCGTACTAAATGACTGCGCCCGGATCTAACCATTCTTAACAATCTTTCTTTATAAATGCGGCTAATCTACTTTCCGCAATGCCTGACGCCATAAGCATAAGATCTGTTTCATATCGCTAGTGAATGTATCGGCTTCAGGCAAAGCCGTTTTAAATCGCTCTTTCGTGTTCTTCGACCGATCCAGTTCGAGATGTCATAGCTGTGGAAGCAAAAGCGAATAAAAGCGCGAAATAACGATTTGAATAACGATTTAAACGGGCAACAAAGCCCGACGACGGTTGAACCGGGGCATGTCACGTTCGAATCCGCGTGGCATGCCTTGCCAGAACCCACAACAATCCGAGGCAGACATGAACACACTGAACCATCCCGCTTTGCGCACGACACTGCTTGCAGCAGGTGTCGCAGCCGTGCTCTCCCTTTCCGCTTGCAGCGGTTCCGGCACGCTAAGCCGGAGCGGCGGTGGAAATGGATCAGACGGAGCAGTCGCGACGACAGGGGGCGCAGGCGACGGCTCCACGGGTTCAAGCGGCAACACGTCCGGTTCGGGTCAAACGAGCGCTTCCACAGGCAACACGACAGGCAATACCACGGGCAGCACGACGGGCTCCGATGGCTCGACCGGTTCGGGCAGCGCATCGACGAATGCGGTTGCGAAGACCGTCTCTGCTTCGAGCAACATCGTGACGGCGGCAGGCTCGACGGTTTCGGGGCTCGGATCGAGCGTCGCCGGTCAATCGCTGCCGCTCGTCGGCGACAGCACGACGCAGTCGCTCGGCGCCGTCGTCGAGGATGTGGGCGCGGCCGTCACGGCACTGGGCACCGGCACGAACGCCGGTCTCGGTCAGATCGGCAATTCGTCGAATCCCATCGGCACAACGGTCAGCAGTACCGGCAACGTCGTCACCGATCTCGGGCACGCGGTCGCCGACACGGGCGGCACCGTCACGAGCCTCGGCGGCAGCGGCTCGGCACTCTCGCCGCTCGCGCCCATCACGTCGCCTGTCGGCAGCACGGTGACGGCGCTCGGCAATTCCGTCGCAAGCGGCGGCGCGGCGCTCGGCACGCAACTGTCGACGGGTCCCGTCGCCCAGATCACGGGCACGACGAGCTCGCTCATCACGCCGATCACGAACACGGTAGGCTCGCTCACGCAGACGGTCGGCAGCTCGCCCGTCGGTGCGCCCGCAACCAACCTGGTGACGGCACTCGGCAACACGGTCGGATCGGCGGGCAAGACGATCGCGTCGACCGGCAACAGCCCGCTCACGACCGGCGTCGGCAACGTCGTCGCAGCGACAGGCAACACGGTCGCGACGGCCGGCACGACACTCCTCGGCGGATCAAGCACGGGCACCGCGAATCCGCTTGCGCCCGTCACGAACCTCCTGTCGACGGCAACAGGTACGGGCACGGGCTCGGGCACGCAGTCCGCCTCGCTCACGGCAGCGCTGAATGCGGGCGCGACGGCTACGCTGTCAGGAAGCTCGGGCAGCAGCACGAGCAGCCAGTCGGGCGGCCTGCTCGCGCCTGTGAAGACGTTGGCGGGCGCCTTGCTCAAGTAGGCATCGCTTCTTCACCGACAGCGGCATGGGCTCGACGGAGGAGACCATGCCGCTTCGCGTCGTGCATGCGCGCATGCCTGAGCATGAAAAATATGAAGCTGGCCAATGCGGACGCGTCCGGCATAGCGCGCAAGCACTTCACCCCGCTTCGCGGTCTTGTGTGAGGCCACGCGCGAATCACACGTGATGACATCGCGTCACGTCGTGTGCCGCGCCATTTGCACGATCCGCGCAAGCGAACCGGGCCAGCGCACGACGCCATCAGCTACCGCACGCACGCCTCGTCGATGCATGAGCACGGCGACAAGCAGCGCCGACGCAATCATCGAAAGACCATAGCAAAGCCTGCAAGGAAGAACAATGAGAACGAGAGTCCTCGGGGGGATGCTGCTGCTCGCTACGGCGACGGCCAGCAATGTCGCATATGCGCAGACACGTTCAGCCGGCAATCCGCTCGATGCCCTGCCGCAAATCGCCGCGCCGAAGCAAGGGCCGAACGTCACGGTTCAGGTCGCACCGCCCGCGCAGCAGTTGCAGGAGCTGCTCGCACGGCATCTGACGCCGACGCGCTTTCAGGTCGAAGGCGTGAAGTCGGTGCCCTTCGACGAGATCGTCCGCCGCTTCACGCCGCTTGCAGGCAAGGACATCACGATCGGTCAATTGATCGAGGCGGCCGACGGCGTAACGAAGCTCTATCAGGAACGCGGCTATGCGCTGTCGTTCGCGTTCATCCCCGCTCAGAACTTCGACAACGGGGTCGTGCGCGTAACCGTCGTCGAAGGTTATGTCGGCAGCGTGAAGGTGACGGGCAAACCCGGCGCGATGGAGCGGAAGATTCGCGCGGTCGCCGCGCATATCGCCGCTGACCGTCCGCTCAGACGCGCGACGTTCGAACGCTACGTCAACACGCTCGGCATGTTGCCCGGCATCACGGTCAAGGCCAACGTGCCGCCGCCGCAGACCACTGACGGCGCGACCACGCTCGAATTGAACGTCGATCGCAAGCCGTTCAACGTCAGCGCGGGCATCGACTTCAATCATCCCGGCGTGCAGGGCATCATCACGGCGACGGAAACCGGCCTCACGTCGCTGGGTGAACAACTGAGCGTCTCGGCGCTCGCGCCGCCGGGACGCGACAAGCAGACCTACTTCGCATTCAGCGGCGCACTGCCCGTCGGCAGCAACGGGCTCGTCACGCGTCTCGATGCCAGCACGTACCGCAGCGAGCCCACCGACAACCCCGGCCTGCCGTCGTACGTCCACCGCACCGTCACCAACGACAAGCTCGGTCTGTCCGCTTCATATCCGCTGCTGCTGGACAACAGTCACAGCCTGCTCGGCACCCTTTCTGGCTATGCATCGAATGACGACAACCGGTACCGGAACGAGATCACGGGCGTCACGCTGGATTCGCGCACGCAGGTCCGCGTGCTGCAGGCGCAGTTGGACTATGCGCGCGTCTCGACAGGGCAGGTGCAAAAGCTCGCGTTCAACGTTGCAAAGGGATTCGACATTCTCGGCGCGTCGAAATCGCAGGACATCACCGTCGGCGCAGCGACGACCGCACTGCCCACGCCCGTCTCGCTGACGTTCGTGCGCACAGGCGCCACGCTGACGCAGACCGACGACTGGCCGTTCAGGATCGGCACGTCGCTGTCGCTCACCGGCCAGTACAGCGCAGACTCGCTGCCGACGTCGGAGCAGATCACGTTCGGCGCGCAACGCTATGCATTGGGCTACGAAGCGGGCGAGACGGCAGGCGATTCGGGTTGGGCCATGTCGCTTGAGATCAACCGCGCGTTCTCGCCGGGCTATGCCTACCTGAAGACGATTACGCCGTACCTTGCATACGACATGGCGCGAGTCTATCTGCACGCCGGCACGCCATCGCCGGGTCGGCTCGCGTCGGTCGGTATCGGCGTGCGGCTCACCGACAGCCGGCACTACAACCTCGATCTGTCGATCGCAAAAGCAGTCGGCGATGCGCCGATCGAGAGCGCATCGCGCAGCCCGCGCGTGAACGCAACGTTTTCGTATCAGTTGTTCTGATCGTGCTCTGCCCGCGAGTTGCTCGTCGATGGTCTTCGTCAGCGGCGGCTCGACGTCGCCTGTGTGCTTCGTCGATGCAAGCTCGACGAGGACTTGCGACCGCGGCGTGGCTCGCGTCCACGGTGCCCGCAGGCCTGGACATCCTGCCGGACGCTGCCGGCTGCCTCCTCTTCCACCGTTCGCAATCAACCTTCGCGCGCCATCGACGATACAGCCGGTAGCGCTGACGTTCGCTGCGTTCGTGCGCGACGCGATGATGCGTGGGGTGTAGGCTTCACGCTGACGGGATGGAAGCTGGAGTCTGCGCATCGACTTGACGCACGGGAACATTCCCTAAACTTACCCGTCGATAACAGATACGCCGGCTACGCTGACATATGCCACCATATGCCGGCGACGGAGACTTCACATGGACGACCCATCCGCATCGAACGAAAAGCGCCCGGAAAACGCCGTCGACATCGTCGCGCCCACCTCTGTAGCGGCGCTCGCGGCCACGCTCGACTACGACACCGCGCCCGCCGAGCGCGACGTGCTTCCGCCCCTCTGGCACTGGATCTTCTTCAGGCCCATCGTCAGGCAATCGCTGATCGCGGAAGACGGCCACCCGCGCAAAAGCAGCAAAGGCAGCTTTCTCCCCGATCTCGGCCTGCCGCGCCGCATGTGGGCGGGCGGCCGGCTGCGCTTTGCCGCGCCCGTGATCGTCGGCGAGCGCGTTACGCGCGCATCGAGCATCCTCGACGTGCGCGAAAAACAGGGGCGCACGGGCAAGCTCGGCTTCGTCACGGTCGGTCATCGGATCGAGTGCCGCGGCGCACTCGCGATCGAAGAAGAGCACGACATCGTCTACCGCGAACTGTCGGCTTCCGCTGCGCCCGCGCCGACCGCCGCGCCCGCCGACGCCGCCTGGCAACGCACGCTCACGCCCGACGAGACGCTTCTCTTTCGTTACTCGGCGCTGACCTTCAACGCGCATCGCATCCACTACGACACGCCTTACGTCACGCAGACCGAGGGCTACCCGGGCCTCATCGTGCACGGGCCGCTCATCGCCACGCTGCTGATCGATCTGCTGCGCCGCGAGCGGCCCGATGCCGCCGTGCTCGACTTCTCGTACAGGGCGATGCGCCCCTGCTTTGCGGGCAACGCGCTGCATTTGTGCGGCCAGCCATCGGCGAACGGCAAGACGGTCGAACTGTGGTCGATGGATCACGAAGGCTCGCTCGGCATGACCGCTCGCGCCACGCTCTGCTGACGACGCATACACACAGGCACACAGGCAAACCATGATCGACGTGACGGGCACCAGCGACGACGCATATCAGGACATCCGGGAAGCCGTGCGCGCTTTATGCAGCCAGTTCTCGGGCGAATACTTCCGCAAGATCGACGAAGCGCGAGGTTATCCGGAAGCGTTCGTCGATGCTCTCACCAAGGCGGGCTGGCTCGCCGCGCTGATCCCTCAGGAATACGGCGGCTCGGGCCTCGGCTTGACGGAAGCCTCCGTCATCATGGAGGAGATCAACCGCTCGGGCGGCAACTCGGGCGCGTGCCACGGACAGATGTACAACATGGGCACACTGTTGCGCCACGGCTCCGCCCCGCAGAAGCAGCGCTATCTGCCGAAGATCGCGTCCGGCGAATTGCGCCTTCAGTCGATGGGCGTCACCGAGCCGACCACGGGCACCGACACCACGAAGATCAAGACGACCGCCGAAAAGAAAGGCGACCGCTATGTGATCAACGGGCAGAAGGTGTGGATTTCGCGCGTGCAACACTCCGATCTGATGATCCTGCTCGCGCGCACGACGCCGCTCGCCGACGTCAAGCGAAAGAGCGAAGGCATGTCGATCTTCATCGTCGATTTGCGCGAGGCAATCGGGCGCGGCCTCACCGTTCAGCCGATTCCCAACATGGTGAATCACGAGACGAACGAGCTATTCTTCGACAACCTGGAAATCCCCGCAGAGAATCTGATCGGCGAGGAAGGCATGGGCTTCCGGTATATCCTCGACGGCCTGAACGCCGAACGCGCGCTGATCGCGGCCGAATGCATCGGCGACGGCTACTGGTTCATCGACAAGGTCAGCGCGTACGTGAAGGAGCGCGTCGTGTTCGGCCGGCCCATCGGGCAGAACCAGGGCGTGCAGTTTCCGATCGCGCGCGCGTACGTCAACGTCGAAGCGGCGAACCTGATGCGCTTCAACGCATGCTCGCTATTCGACGCGCACAAGTCTTGCGGCGCGCAAGCCAATATGGCGAAGCTGCTCGCCGCCGACGCATCGTGGGAAGCGGCCAACGCATGCCTGCAATTTCACGGCGGCTTCGGCTTCGCGGCCGAATACGACGTCGAGCGCAAGTTCCGCGAGACGCGTCTCTATCAGGTCGCGCCGATCTCGACGAACCTCATTCTTTCGTATGTGGCCGAGCATATCCTCGGTCTGCCGCGCTCGTTTTGAAGGAGCCCGGCCATGCGTCCGCTGCACGGCATCAAGGTCGTCACGCATGAACAGGCGATCGCCGCACCGTTCTGCACGCGTCAGCTCGCCGATATGGGCGCGGCGCGCGTGATCAAGGTCGAACGCCCCGGCACCGGGGACTTCACGCGCGGCTACGACGAGCGTGTGTCGGGATTCGCGTCGCATTTCGTCTGGACCAACCGCTCGAAGGAAAGCATCACGCTCGACGTAGAGCAGCCGCAAGCGCTCGATGTCATGCACAGGCTGCTCGCCGATGCCGACGTGTTCGTGCAGAATCTCGCGCCCGGCGCGACGCAGCGCCTCGGGCTCGACTACGACACGCTCCGCAAGCGGTATCCACGGCTGATCGTGTGCGACATCTCCGGTTATGGCGCGGACGGCCCGCTGCGCGACAAGAAGGCCTACGATCTGCCGATCCAGAGCGAAGCGGGCTTCCTGAGCATCACGGGATCGGAAGGCGCGCCCGCGAAGGCCGGCTGCTCGATTGCGGATATCGCCGCCGGCATGTAAGGCCACACGAACATTCTTGCGGCGCTCATCGAGCGCGGGCAAACGGGGCCCGGCAAGCGCATCGACGTCTCGATGCTGGAGAGCATGGTCGAAGCGTTGCGTGGACATGGGCATGGGCCGAGCGAGTGACGCGCTCAGGCCCGTTCGATCTTTCGATACGTCACGGCTAAGCGTCGCCTTCGTCCTGCTCGCCCAGCATCCGAAACGCCGCCTTCTCCGCGTTCAGCACGTGCTGGCGGGCAAGCTCCTGCGCCTCGTCCGCGTCGCGCGCCTTCAGCGCCTTGTGCAGCTTGTCGATTTCGCGCAGGCTGCTCGGCAAGCGGTCGGGATGCATCAGCGACGTCGCGCGCAGCAGATTCACGCGCGAGTATAGGCTGTTCAGGATTTCCTTCACGAGATGGTTGCCGCAGTTGTCCAGCAGCACGTCGTACAGGGCCGCCTTCGCCTTGAGCACGCCGTTCTGGTCCTGCGCGGTCGCCTGCACGCGCAGCATCTTCGCGGCCTCGCCGAACTGGGCGATGGCTTCGTCGCTCGCGAGCCGCGCGAATTCGTGCGCCGCGAAGCCTTCGAGCAACGCGCGCAACGCGTAGAGTTCGGCGGCCTCCGCGCGCGACATCACCGCGACCACGGGCCCCTTGTGCGGCACGTTGCGCACGAGCTTTTCGGCCTCCAGCTTGCGCAACGCCTCGCGCACGGAGGTCCGGCTCACGCCCAGCGTCTCGCACAGTTCGCGCTCGATCAGACGCGCGCCCGGCGCAAAGCGCCCGCTCATGATGGCCTGGCGCAGCACGTTTTCGACCTGGTGACGCAGCGTCTCCGGCCGGACCAACCCGATATCAGTCGACATTATTGTCTTCCCGTCCTACAAAAACCCAATCGCTATGATACTTCACCGCTGCCCGTTTCAGACGTCCGGCGAGCATAAATTCGGACCCGCCGATGCACGCTGAGCCTGCGTCAGCGAACCGAAGCCGGTACGCGACACGATTCGCAGCGCATCGTCGAAGCGAAGCACGAGCGGTTCCGCGTGCGCGACTTCGAGCGAGACGATCCGGGCGTCGTCGATTCCGTCGAGATGCTTGAACAGCGCGCGCAACACGTTGCCGTGCGCGACCATCAGCACCGATTCGCCATTGCGCAACGCGGGCGTCACGGTCGATTCCCAGAGCGGCAGCACGCGCGCGAGCGTATCGCGCAGGCTTTCGGTGCGCGGCAACGCGTCGGGATGCGGCAGCGCCGCGTCGGCAAATTGCGCGACGATGGCCTCCTGCCGCGCGGCATCGAGCGGTGGCGGCGCTTCGGCGAAACCGCGCCGCCATGCGCGCACCTGCGCCGCGCCGTACAAGTCGGCGGCTGCGTCCTTGTCCATGCCCGTGAGCGCGCCGTAATGGCGGTCATTCAGGCGCCACGAACGTGCGACGGGCCGCCTCGGCGCGCCGCATCGGCCAACGATCAGATCGAGCGTGTGCCCCGCGCGGCTCAGCGCTGACGTCACAGCCAGATCGAAGCGCAGCGACAGCGCGCGCATCTGCTCGCCGATGCGCATCGCCTGCTCGACGCCGTGCGCCGATAGCGGGACGTCCATCCACCCGGTGAAGCGGTTCGCGCGATTCCATTCCGACTGGGCGTGTCGCAAGACCACGAGCGTTGCGCTATCCGCCATGCCGACCTCGTCTAGTTGTTGTAGCCCAGGATCGCGGCTGTGCGGACGTGCGCGTGCTCGTTGCCGTTCGACGCCAGCCGCGACAGCGGCGCCGCCTGGAACGCGCGGAACGTCGAGTCGGGCTCGCATGCGCGCAGCGTCATTGGCGGCCGCGCGGGCTCGCGCGTCGGGTCGCGGACCGGGTCGCGCGTCGGGTCTCGCACCGGGTCTCGCACCGGGTCTCGCGCCATTTCGCGCGGCGGATTCGTGCTGTGACGTTTCATCGGCATATCAGGCCTTCTCGGCCATGCGCCGTTTCGCCAGCGCCGCTTCGAGCAGCGGCGCGCCAAGCTCCGCGCCGTGAATGCCCGTCGTGCTGACGATCTCCAGCAGTTCCATCAGTTCTTCTGCTGTCGCGCCGTAGCGCAGCGCGTTGCGCATGTGCAGCTTGAGCCCCGGCACATACAGATGCGTCGATGACGCGTCGAACGCGCAATACATGAACTCCTTGACCTTCGGGCTCAGCACGCCCGTGCGCCACGGCACCGACGAAAACGCGACATACGCGTCGAACAGATCGGGATCGAGTTCGAGCAGGCCTTCCCACGTCGGATGCCAATAGCCGCGATTCTTCTCGAAGGCTTCCTTCAGCGCGCGCCGCCGTTCGTCGAGCGGCGCGGGCCCCGCACGCAATCCCTCTTCTTCGAGCACTTCGAGCAGCACGGGCACGCCGACATTGCTCGTGTGTATGCCGATCGTGCTGATCAGTTCGAGCACTTCCATCAGTTCCTCGCCCGTCGCGCCGAACGCGAGCGCGCGTTCCAGATGATGCGCGACGCCAGGCCCATACAACTGGGTTGCGCACGCATCGGCGGCGAGCGCGATGAACGCGCGCACCTTGTCGTCGAGATGATTTCTACGCTGCGGCACCGCGGAAAACTGCACATACGCATCGACAAAGCCAGCATCGAGACGAAGCATGCTGTCCCATGCGGCGTTCCAGACGCCATGCACGCGCACGAAGTCGTCCTTGATCTGCTGCGGCTCGCGTTGCGTGCGCGCCGGCTGCGCTACCTGATCCATTCACTCGTTCCTCATGATGACGATGATCGAATGCCCGCCCGCGCGCAGAACGCGAAGCACGGAACGCGCCGCACTCCGCGCTCCGCGTCAGCGCGCGTCGAGCCCCTTCGGATAATCGGCCTCGGCCACTTCTTCCTGCCACGTCGCCTTGCCGATCGACGTGGCGATGTGCACCATGTAGCTGCCGTCGCTCGCGCCGTGCCAGTGGCGCTCGTTCGGCCCGATGAACACGATGTCGCCCTGGCGGATTTGCTGCGGCGCCTCGCCTTCCTTGCAGATCCAGCCTTTGCCCGCCGTCACCTGCAACACCTGGCCATGCTCGTGCGTATGCCAGTAGGTGCGCCCGCGCGGCGCGAAGAACACCGTGTTGATCGTGACGCCGTCCGTCGGCGGCATCACGGGGTCGGCCCACACAGTGCCCGAAAACGTCTCGCCGCGCTGCTCCGACATCTTGCCGTCCGCCCTGCCGTGAAATACCTTCATGCCTGCTTCTCCTCTGCTTTTCCTGGTTACGAACCCTTGCGCTCGCCGTCGAACAGCCGCACGCCGCCCGATACGTCGCCGATCGCATCGACGACCCGGTTGCTGATCACATCGCCATAGCCGAGCGCCGTGCCCAGCCCGAAGCTCGCGAGCGGCCCCGCCGCGTTCAGCGACACGACGCCCAGCTCGCGCGCGCGATCGACATAGAGCACGACGTCCTTCGTCATCAGCTTGCCCGTCAGCCCGCCTTCCAGATAGTCGCCGTCGACGATCTTCGGAAAACGGTTCAGCGTCGCGAAGTTCACGCCGCTGCTGCTGTTGAGCACGTCGAGCAGCAGATGCAGATCGAGCCCCGCCTTCTTGCCCGCCACCATGACTTCCGCGCTCGCCGCAAGGCTCACGGCATTGAGGAAGTTGTTCAGCAGCTTGGTCGTGTGTCCCGCGCCGCTGTCGCCCATGTGCGCGACCTTCGCGGCGATCGGCGCGAACGCCCACTTGAGCGCTTCGACGGCGCTCGCGTCGCCGCCGACCATCAGCGTCAGCGCGCCCTTCTCGGCGGCTGCCGCGCCGCCCGAGATGCCCGCGTCGACATACTGCGCGCCGTATTGCGTGAAGCGCTGCGCGAGCCGTATCGTCGAACTCGCGGCCGCTGTGCTCAGATCGACGACGATCTGTCCGGCGCGGCAGTTCGCGAGCACGCCGCCCTCGCCTTCGACCACGGCCTCGACGACCTTGCTGTCCGGCAGCGACAACATGACGACATCGGCGAACTTCATCACGTCCGCCATGCTCGCCGCGACCTGCGCGCCCGCCGCCTTCACGCGCTCCGGCACGGTGTCGTAGCCGAGCACGGCGATGCCCGCATCGACGAGACGCCGCGTCATGCGGCCGCCCATGTTGCCGAGACCGATGAATCCGATCCGTTCCTTGTTCATTTCCGCTATTCCCTTACTGGTAGTGATTTCGTCAGAAGTCGACGTCCTTCGTTTCCGGCCCCATCAGCGCGCCGATTGCGCCGATCAGCCCGCCGACGCACAGCAGCACCACCGACGTCAGCCGCAACGGCATGAACGCACCGAGCCAGTTCATATAGAACGCGTAGAACGACGGGATGATCACCGACAGGCTGAAGCCGACGCCGAAGCCGGTTGCGCGCACATCGGTGACGAAGCGTTCGTTGATGTACGTGACGATCACGCCCCACGGCGACGTGACGAGCACGGCCAGCACGCAGACCAGCACGATGATCGTCGCGAGCGACAGCCCGTCGACGTTCGCGAGCACGTACAGCAACGCTGCGCCGACTGTCGCGATCAGCGGGCCGACGATTGCAAAGAAGCGCCGCCGCCCGATGACCTGCGCGATCATCCCCGAGCCGATGTAGCTGAAGAACAGCACGAAGTACGTGATCATCAGCGTGGACGTCATCTGGAAGCCCGTCAGATGCAGCGTCTTCACGAGCAGCCCCGTCGGCAGGAAAATCGTGATGATGTTTTGCGTGAGCCAGAAGCCCGTCATCATGACCAGCACCTGAAGCAGGTTGCGTCCGCTCTTGCCGCGCAGAAGATCAGTCAGCGGCAGCTTCTCCGGCTGAGGGCCTTTCTCGGCCGTTTCGCTTTCCCAGATCTCCGATTCGGCGACCTTGTGCACGTAGTACATCGCCAGAATGCCCGCGAGCACGGCGCCCAGCACGAACGGAATGCGCCAGCCCCATTGCGCGTACGGCGAGTGCATGCCGTTGAGCGGAAAGAGCGCGAACATCAGCATCGCGACGAGATTGATCGACACATACGCGGCCGGAAAACCCGCGATGATGAAGCCGCCGACAAAGCCGCGCTGGTGCTTCTTCGAATACTCGATGGCGAGCGGCATTGCGCCCGTGTAGCCGCCGCCGAGAAAAATGCCGTCGACGAAGCGCAACAGCACGAGCGCCCAGTACGACACGATGCCGATGCTCTCGTAGCCCGGCAGCAGCGCGATCAGCAGCGTGACGACGCCGAAGCCCGACACCGACCAGATCGACGCCTTGCGGCGCCCGATGCGATCCGCGATCATCCCGAACAGCAGCGCGCCGATCGGCCGCCCGAGCAGCGTCGTGATGAACACGAGCGACGCGAGTATCGTCTCCATGCCGCTCGACAGATGCGGCGGCTGAAAGAACGCCAGCACCGGCGACAGCACGACGACGGGCAGGTAAATATCGAACATGTCGATGTACTCGGAGAAGAACGCGCCCTTGATGGCATTGCGTCTTTTCGTTTCTATCGACTGCTCGCGTTCGGACTGAACGACGTCAGCCGCAGTGAGGGTCTTCATCGATGTCTCCATTTTTTGTCGGCACCGCGTGGTGCTTTCGTGTGGGCGAATCCGCGAGCGCGCGAATTCGCATTCAGACCGCCGAAGTCTCCGCTTCGTACGCCTTGATCGCTTCCGTCGCGACGCGGAACGCGGCCAGCGCGAGCGGCACGCCGCAGTAAATGGCCGCCTGCATCAGCACCGCGCGGATTTCTTCCTTCGTCACGCCGTTGCGCAGCGCGCCCTTCACGTGCACGGACAGCTCGTGATGCTGGCTCATCGCCGTAAGCATCCCGAGATTCAGCATGCTGCGCGTCTTGAACGACAGCGTCCTGTCGCCCCAGATGTCGCCCCAGCAGCACTCCGTGACGTACTTCTGCATCGGCCGGTTGAAGTCGTCGGCATTCGCCCACGACTTCTCCACATGTCCCGCGCCGAGCACTTCCTTGCGGTTTTCGAAACCCTTATCGAAACGTTCGTTGCTATCCATCTTCAAGGTCCTCTCTGTTGCTCTACCCGTTCAACTGCTCCGCGTATCCAGACTGCCTGACGCGATGATTGTCCGACAATCCAGACGCGCAAAAAATTTTTTGGCTCGCAGCCCGATGCTCGTCGCGAACCGCTGACCGTCAATTCGCGCCGTAACCGACCAGCGCCTTCGTTTCCAGATACTCGCGCAATCCCGCTTCGCCCCACTCGCGGCCGTTGCCCGAGCGCTTGTAGCCGCCGAACGGCGCGTTGAAATCCGTGGGCGGATAGTTCAGATGCACGCCGCCCGCGCGCAGCGCACGGCCCACCTTGCGGGCGCGCGCGACGTCGCCCGATTGCACGTAGGCGGCGAGACCGTAGTCGGTGCCGTTGGCAATCGCGATCGCTTCGTCTTCGCTGTCGTACGCGATCATCGACAGCACCGGCCCGAAGATTTCCTCGCGCGCGATGGTCATGTCAGGCGTGACGTCGGCGAACACGGTCGGCTTTGCGTAATAGCCCTTCGCGATGCCGGCGGGCAATCCCGTGCCGCCCGTCACGAGCCGCGCGCCTTCGTCGATGCCCTTCTGGATCAACGCCTGCACGCGCTCGAACTGGTTGCGGTTCACGAGCGGTCCGAGCTGCGTCGACGGCTCGTCGGTCGGCCCGATGCGGTACGCTTGCGCGACGCGTTTCGCAATCTGCGCCGCGTCGTTCATCAGATGGCGCGGCACCAGCATGCGCGTCGGGATCGAGCACGACTGGCCCGAGTTCGTGAAGCATGCGGCGACGCCGCGCTGCACGGCTTCGTCGAGATCGACGTCGTCGAGCAGAATGTTCGCGGACTTGCCGCCCAGTTCCTGCGCCACGCGCTTGACGCTCGGCGCAGCCGCCTGCGCGACGAGCACGCCCGCGCGCGTCGAGCCCGTGAACGACACCATGTCGATATCCGGATGGCTCGCGATCGCCTCGCCGACGCCCGGACCATCGCCGTTCACGAGATTGAACACGCCGGCGGGCACTTGGGCTTCGTCGAGCACTTCGGCGAACAGCAACGCGCTCAGCGGCGAGTACTCGCTCGGCTTGAGCACCATCGTGCAACCGGCCGCGAGCGCGGGCGCGATCTTCACGACGATCTGGTTGACGGGCCAGTTCCACGGCGTAATCAGCCCGCACACGCCGATCGCTTCGAGCACGACACGCGTGGTGCCGCGCTGCTCTTCGAAGGCGAAGCGCTCCAGAACGTCGATCAGCGCGTTCAGATGCGCCGGGCCACGTGCCGCCTGGCCGTTGCGCGCGAACGCGATGGGCGCGCCCATCTCGCGGCGCATCGCCTCCGCGAATTCGTCGTAACGGCGTTCATAGATGCTCCGCACGCGCCGCAGCAACGCGACCCGCTCAGCGACGCTCGTCGCCGACCATGCAGGAAACGCACGGCGCGCGGCGGCAACCGCGCGATCGACGTCTTGCGCATTGCCGAGCGCGAGCCGCTCGAACGGCACTTCGGTCGACGGATCGACGATATCGAACCATCGTGGGGACGCGGGCTCGGCCCAGCGTCCGTCGATATAAAACTGCGCTGCATGTGACATGGCAGGCTCCGGAGCAGAAAGATCAGTGCTTATCGCCATCGAGCAGGCGGTACATTTCGGTGTGGTCGGTCGTGGGCGTCGAACGTTGCGCGGCTTCGTCCCACATCGCCGTGCAGGTCGCGCCGAGCGTCATCGGATAGCCGACCGACTGCGCAAGCGCACGCGCGATCTTCAGATCCTTGTTCATCAATTGCAGCGCGAAGCCGGAGGCGAACGTGCCACTCAGCATGAACTGCTTGACCTTGTTTTCCGACGTGTTGCTGCGGCCCGTCGACGCGTTCAGCACGTCCGTCATCGCAGCCGGCTCGATGCCGAAGCGTTGCGCGATGTGCAGCGCCTCGACCGTCGCAGCGAGTCCCGCCGCCGACACGTAGTTGTTCAGCGCCTTCGCCGCGTGCCCCGAGCCTGCGCCGCCGATGTGCAAAATGCTCTTGCCCATCGCTTCGAGCACGGGCTTGCATCGCGCGAGCACCTCTTCGCGGCCGCCGACCAGAATCGCCAGCGTGCCTTCCTTCGCTTTCTTCACGCCGCCCGATACGGGTGCATCCAGATACGCGAGGCCGCGCTCTTCGATCACCGAGCCGAGCTTGCGCGAGCGCTCCGGTTCCGACGAGCTCATGTCGATGACGACGGCGCCCTTCGCCAGCAGGCTCGCCCAGCCGTCCGCGCCGCCGCCGAGCAGCACGCTTTCGACGATCGCCGAATTCGGCAGCATCGTGATCAATGCATCGAGCGACGCGGCGTTGTCCTTGCGCAAGCGCTGCGCGCCCGTCTGCACGGCGAGCGTATCGGCGCGCGCGGCATCGGCATCGTCGATGTACAGATCGAAGCCGGCGTTGGCGAGGCATTGCACCATCGGCCCGCCCATCATGCCGAGCCCGATAAAGCCGATGCGCGTGGGTCGTTGCTGAGTCATGAGAGCCGTCTCCTAGCGCAGCGCGGAGAACGCGGTCGGCGTGAGAAAGTGATTCTCGATGCGCTCGACGATAGGCTTCTCCGCTTCCGTCGCGGCGCGCTTCGCAATCCATTCGGCGTCGGCCTGAAACGCGTTCCACTTCTGCTCGCGCTCGGCGAGGCTTTCCCACTTCAGCATGTACGTGAGCGCGTGATTGCTCGGGCCGATCAGCGTGGTCCAGAAACCGATCTGCTGGATGCCGTACTTTTCGAAGAAGCCCAGCGTCGTGTTCGTGAAGCGGTCGAGCAAGGCCGGCAGGCGCGTCGGCGCGCAGTGATAGATGCGCATTTCAACGATCATGTGATCTCTCCGTGGTTGTGTGCGTTCGCATTGTCAGTAACAAAAGCCGCTCAGTCGGCAAGCCCGTCGACGGACGACCAGCGTTCGACGTACTTGACGAGCTCCGTCATGTCGCGCGCGGCGCCGTCCTGCATCGCGGCGTAGTTCCATACCTGGCGCGCGACGCTGCCCACCCACATCGGCACGCCGAGCGCCTGGCATTCGTCGACGGCAAGCCCGATGTCCTTGCACACGCTGCCGACGGGAAAGCCGAAGTCGAATGTGCGCGGCAACACGTGCTTCGGAAACTTGTCGAGCGTCGCGCCGTTCTTGCCGCTGCCCGCGTTGATCACCGACATCATGACCTCGGGGTCCAGCCCGCCGCGCATGCCCGCGACGAAGGCCTCGGACGTGATCGCAAACGCCGTCGACGACAGCATGTTGTTCAGCAGCTTCAGCAACTGCCCCTGCCCGGCCTTGTCGCCGACGACGAACACCTTGCCGAGCACATCGAACAGGCCGCGCACTTCTTCGAGCGCGACGGGATTGCCCGCTGCCATGATCGCGAGCGTCCCTTTCTTCGCGCCCGCTGCGCCGCCGCTCACAGGCGCGTCGACGGTCTCGATTCCCTTTGTGAGCAAACCATCGGCGACTTCCTTTTCGATGCGCGAGCCGACCGTCGACAGATCGACGAGGATCCTGATCGCGCTGCCCTCAATGAGACCGCCGTCGCCGAGCACGACGTTCCTGAAGATTGCGGGCGTCGGCAGACTCGTGAACACGATGCGCGCGCTATCGGCAACTTCGCGCACCGATGCGGCCGCCTGTGCGCCGATCGCCTTGAGTTCCGCGACAGCCGCGTCATCACGGTCGTACACGACAACGGCATGACCCGCTTCGATCAACCGACGCGCCATCGGCCGGCCCATCGTGCCGACACCGACGAAACCGAGCAACGGTCCGCGTTGCTCACTTGATGCCTGACTACTCGACATGACAATCCTCGTGAAGAAAAAAACCTGCGTCAATCCGAGCCGCGAGCGCGCGTGAGACGCACGACAGCGGCCGCGTCGGGTTCGTGCTCGAACTTCCATAAGCGATCGACGAGCGGTTGCGCATCGATGCCCGAGCGTCCAAATGCCGCGAGGCGATGCAGCTTGTCCGCAAGCTCGACGTTCGCGAGCGGCGCGGCAAGACTGCCGCGCGCGGCATGCACGCGATGCGACAGACGTTCGCCCGAGCGCAGCACGATCGTCACTTGCGCCGATTCCACGGGCCACGATGCGTCATCGACGAAACACAAACGGTTCGCGAGCGCGCGCAGCGATGGATCGGCGACGGCGGCATCGTTGAACTCTTCCAGCCCGGCCTTGCCACGCGACAGCACGACGGCCACCGCATGCTGCGCGCTGACCTGCGATTCGCGACCCGTGCGCACGCCTGGCCGGTCGGTGCGCTCGCGCAACAACGGATGACCTGTCAGCTCGACCTGCTCGATATCGTCGATGGACCAGCGTATGTCGTTGCCGATGATGCGCCGCAAGTCGAGGCATGCGTCGATTACCGGATTGAGCACGACGCCGCACGGATACGGCTTGTAGGTGTTGCTCAGCAACGCCCACTCGCGACCGAGCGCTTGCGTGAGCGCATGACAGTCCGGATTCGACGCGCTCACGCGCAGAAAGCCGCGCTCGCCTTCGAGCGGCGCATCGGGCCCGGAGAAGCCGTCCTCGGCGAGCAGCGCCGACAGCAACCCGTTGCGCGCCGCATTGCCGACGCTGATGCTCTTCGACATCGTGCCGAGCGTTTCGACCAGACCGCCCGTTTGCGCGGATGCATTGCCGAGCGCCCACGCGATTGCGTTTTCATCGAGCCCGCGCGCTTTCGCAACGGCGGCCGCCGCGCCGAACACGCCGCATGTCGACGTGATGTGCCAGCCGCGCTGATAGTGCTCCGGCGATACGGCATTGCCGATGCGGCACTCCGCTTCGACGCCGAGCACGAAGGCGAGCAGCAGCGCTTCGCCGCTCGTCGCATGCGACTCGGCGAGCGCGAAGAGCGCGGCGGCGACGGGCGCCGTCGGATGAATGATCGTCGGGATGTGTGTGTCGTCGAAGTCGTATACGTTTGCGCTCATCGCGTTGAGCGCGGCCGCGTTCAGCATGTCGGTGCGCTCGCTGCGGCCGACGATCGTCGCATTGTCATTGGCGCGAAAGCGGCGATAGACCGACACGGCCTTGTCGAGCGTCGGGTCGTGCGAGCCCGCGAGCGCGACGGCGAAGTAATTGACGAGCGCGCGTTTCGCTTCGCCGCGCACGGCGGCGGGCAGGTCTTGCCACCGCGTATCGGCGACGAAGCGCGCGAGCGTGCGGGTCAATGCGCCGTTGCGCACGTCGCGCATGGTGCTGGAATCAGCCTGCAAGCCAGCCTCCTTCTATCGGCATCGTCGCGCCCGTGATCTGGCTGGCTGACGGCCCGCACAGAAACACGACCATATCGCCGACATGCGCGGCATCGACGAGTTCGCCCGTCGGCTGCTTGCCCTTCAGGAATTCGCGCACGGCGTCGCCGCGTTTCAGGCCGCGCTCGTCCATCAATGCATGGATGCGGCCGTCGATGTTCGGCGTGAGCACCGAGCCCGGACAGATTGCGTTGCACGTGATGCCCTGATTCAGCGTCTCGATTGCCACCGAGCGCGTGAGGCCGAGCAACGCCGTCTTGGTCGTCACGTAGTCGACGCGATTGACGACAGCGCGCGTGCCGTACACCGACGTCATGTTGAAGATGCGTCCCCAGCCGCGCTCGCGCATGCCGGGCAACACCTGTTGAATCGCGCGAAACGCGGCCGTCAGATTCACCGCGAGCGCGTTGTTCCAGTGTTCGAGCGCAAACGCTTCGATGCCCGCGAAATGCCGGACGACTGCGTTGTTGATCAGCACGTCGAGCGAGCTCACGCGCTCGCGCGCCGCGCCGATCAGCACATCGACGCCCGCCGGCGTCGCGAGATCGGCTTGCACATAGCCGACGTTCACATCGAAAGCGTTCGCGAGCTCGTCCGTCGTACGCGTCATCTGCTGCGGCGCTTCGAGGCCATGCAGCACGATGTCACAGCCAGCGCCCGCGAGCGCGCGCGCCATCGCGAGCCCCAATCCGTTCGACGAACCCGTGACGAGTGCGCCCTTGCCTTTCAACGTCATGTGCCGTCTCGCCTTATCGTTCTTGAGCATCGAGCCGCACGATCCAGCCTTCCGTCTCGCGATCGTGCGACGGATAGCGCGTCAGCACGGCGGGATCGTGACCGGGAATCACGTGGTTCGGCGAACTCGCCAGCCGATGCGCGGTTTCATAGCCTTCGATCATGTCGCCGACGTTGTAGACGACGGGAAACGGCCGATGCTCCTGCATGTTCGCGTAGAAATGCGACGCATCGGATGCGAGCACGACCCACCCGCGCTGCGTATGCACGCGCACGATCTGCAGGCCGTTCGTATGGCCGCCGACCCAATGCACGCTCAAGCCCGGCGCGATCTCCGATGCGCCTTCATGAAACTGCACGCGCCCTTCGAACAGACGGCCGACCATCGACTTCACGTCCTCGGGTTCGAACGGATGACTCAGCGCGTGATGACACATGCAGCGGCCCGTGCAATAGGCCATCTCGCGGTCCTGAACGTGGTAACGCGCGCGCGGAAACAGCGAGTGATTGCCCGCGTGGTCGTAGTGCATGTGCGTGATGATCACGTCTTCGACAGCGTCCGCGCGAATGCCGATCTGCTTGAGCCCGCTCTCGACCGTGTTGGTGATCGTGCGGCCGCGCTTGTCGGCCATCGCCTGATCGAAGCCCGTATCGACGATGAACGTGCGCGATTCGCCCACCACGGCCCATACGAAGTAATCGAGCGGCATCGGCACATCATGAGAGTCGCCGCCGATGAAGTTGTCGCCAGAGCGGCGTTCGAAATGCGCGTACTTGACTGCGTAGATCCGGTAGTTCTCAGCGGGCGATGACATGTCTCACGTGTCCTTTGTCATGGGGTAATCGTGTGCAAATGCGCGCGCGGCCATTCACTCCATTGCAGCCGCCGCGCGTCCCTCCTGTGCTTCCGCGCTCGTGACGCCGGCATCGGCGGCGATCGCTTCGAGCGAGCGCTGCTTGGTTTCCGCGCCGAGCACGCCGACGATCAACGCCTGAAGCAGCAGCGTGCCGACGATCAGCGTCAGCACGCCCGCGATGCCGAAACGCATGAACGCGCTCGCCACCGCATACGGCACGACGATGCTGACGGCGCGGCCCGCCGTATTCGCAAGGCCCGAGCCGCGCAGCCGCAGTTGCGTCGGGAACAGCTCGGGCACATACGTCGCGACGCTGAACGACGACAGCACATAGATGCAGCACGTGATCGCAAAGCCGAGCACCGTGATCGCCACCGCCGACTGCGCGAACGGATACGCAATGCCGAAGCCCACGCAGATGAGCGAAAACAGTACGATGCCCCACTTCCGGCCAAGGTGCTCGGCGAGTGCAAATGCAATCAGCGAGCCGACAGGACCGCCCGCGAACATCAGCGCCGTGATGCCGAGCGAGTTCGATACGCTGTGCCCCTGCTTGACGAGGAACGTCGGTATCCAGCTGACGAACGCATAGTTGACCGTGAACAGCGCGACGAGAACCGTGATGGCCGTGATCGTGCGCGTCAGCAGACGGCGCGAGAACAGATCGCCGAGACGGCCGGTATCGTTGACTTCACCGGTGTCGCTGGAATAGAACTCGCGCATCGACGGCTCGGTGGCTGATTCCGTGACACTCGCGGTGCGGCTGGCGGTGCTGCCGCACGCCGTCTCGATGCGCTCGACGATCTGCCGCGCTTCGTCGGCACGTCCGCGCGATGCGAGCCAGCGCGGCGATTCGGGCATCGACTTGCGCAGGAACCACACGATCAGCGCGCCGCATCCCGCAATCGCGAACATCCATCGCCAGCCGTAGTGCGGCACGATCAGCCAGCCGAGAAACGTCGACAGGAACAGCGACGTATTGATGATCAGATTGAGGATCGTGCCGAAGCGGCCACGCCAGTCGGCGGGAATGAACTCGCTGAGCGTCCCGTATCCGACGACGATTTCCGCACCCATGCCGATGCCCATCACGAGACGGAAGAAAATCAGCCAGTAGATGGACGGCGCAAGCGCCGCCGCGATCGACGCGAAGCCGTAGATGCCGAGATTGAACTGATAGCAGAAGCGGCGGCCAAAACGATCGCCGAGCAGCCCGGAAAGCCACGCGCCCGCCATCATGCCGACAAAGGTGACAGAGACGAACGTCGCGTTGAGGCTCAGCGTGGACTCGCCGCTGTGGACCATCGCCGCAAGGACCGTACCGGCGATATAGATGTCGAACGAATCGAAGTACATGCCGGCCGCGATCAGGCCCAGCAGACGCCAATGGAAGCCAGACAGAGGAAGTCTGTCCAGACGCGCTCCGATATTGGCATCCATCTGCATGGTGCTGTCTCCGTCACATTGGCGTTCTTCGACTGGCGGGCCTTCTTTCGGATCGGCGGAAGGCAGACCGTCTGCTTCTTGACGGATTATATTCCTGTCATACAATCCGTCAAGAAGATAAATTGCCGGGTGTGACGGGGGCGGGTGGCGTCAGCCGAGGCCGAATTCGGATGCGAAGCGGACCAGATCTGCCCCGTTCTCGAAGTGCAGTTTGCGCATGGCCGAGTACTTTTGCGTCGCAACCGTCGCTTTCGAGCGATTCAGCTTTCGCGCGATCTCCGTCAGCGACATCCCGTTTGCAATCAACCGCACGACCTCTGTTTCGCGTGGAGACAACGGTTGTGCACGGTGCAAATCTCTTTGCGTTTTCCCCACCATCGAAAGGCTGCGCATGATGGTCGAAGAAAGTATCGTTTCTTTCTCGACGAGCGCGCGCGTGCATATCCTCGCCAGCACGCTGACATCCTCGTCCTTGCCGACGATGGCCCCCACGCCGAGACGGCACAATTGATGGAGAACGCCCCTGTTCGTCGTCATCGTGAAGACGACGATACGCGTTTCAGGCCGCTGCTGGCGCAAGCGCTGAACGAGTTTGAGGCCATCGTCGTCCGGGTCTTTCGAATGCATGAAAAGATCGGTGACGATCAACTGGACGGAGTCAGTCTTCGTGACGCGCAGCAACTCGGTCCCCGTACGCGCGGTGGCGATCACATTGAGCGACGGCATGACCGCCAACGCGTCGCAAATCGCCAGGACAACAATGGGATGATCGTCTGCGACAGCGACGTTCATGCGGTCCGTTATATTCGCCATAATCTTGCAGAGCTATCGAATTCCTTAGCCTTGCGACCAGGAGAATGGTTGTTCCGGACGTTTTCGTCATCCGCTCGCATGCATTGTGTTGTTCGAATGCAAAAGCGAAAGACACAAAAGGCGACCTTAATCAGACTCGCGCCCGTCGTGAACGATATGCAAGACCAGACGATGGCGTATATCAAACAACTCCCAATGCTGAAGACTCGAACCGTTCCACCAGAGAAACCGGCCATTCGCGACAAAATCGCCTCATCGCTCATGCGATGAACGTTATCAGCAAGCACCACTTTCCCGATGTGCGCGGCGCAAAGAAAAATTTTTCGAATTCCTTCGATAGCATCGAGCAGTCGTCACGAGTAGTCTGGATGCACGCGGTTCGAGATCGCGTATATGTCTTTTTCTCTCCGATTTCGGCGCGCCCTACGTGGTGCGCTTTTTTTTGCACGCGAACGATATAAGGATTTCCATTTTTCAGTCGACGTTCATTCGCGTGAGCCGGTGAGATTCGAAGTTGTTCGATGGAAGCGGCCCGCTCACGTTTGTATCGTTGGAAGCATTCTTGGAGAGCGATATGAACGTGAAATTCGAATCCGTGTTGACAGACGAGCAGTGGACTCGCGTAAGCCCGATCTTCGAGCGCGAGCCGAAGATCGAAACGCGCGGCCGCCCTGGCTATCGTAATCGGGACGTCTTCGAATGCGTGCTTTGGGTTATCTCGAACGGTGCGCCGTGGGCCACATTGCCGACACGCGCGCCAGACTTCCGCACGTGTCATCGCCGCTTCAAGATGTGGTCGCAACAGGGCTTGCTCGACGAAGTGCTTCCGCAACTGTTCGGCGAATCTGCCGAGACGCTGCTCCAGTCGATCAAAACCCGGTCACGCTCGCGGCAGCAAAAACATTCCGTGCTACAGCACAGGCAGTCGCTGGAAGCCATGCGAGGCACGTGATGCACACGCAAGCCCAAACAGCCTGCAAACACTATCCGGGCGGCCAACATTCAAATGCCGGTGAATGGCCAGCTGAGAACGGCTTGCCGCCCATATTGGCGTGGTACCAGCCGAAATTCGAGCTTGCGACGGGCAGAATCGTCGGCGTGGAGGCACTTGCGCGCGTGATGGATCCCGTTCATGGCGCTTCGTCTGCGGCGGGACTACTGGAACGCGCAACGCCTGCCGCGCTCCAGAACCTGACGCATTCGATGTTGTCGCAGGCGCTGTGCGCGCAGCAGGACTGGGCGGCATCGGGTTATCCACTTACTGTTTCGGTCAACGTTCCGGCCAGTGTGATCGGAGAACGCACTGCGCGAGAGCGTCTGCTCCGGATCGTCCGCGAAAGCGGCGTGGCGCCAGAGCGCATCGTGCTTGAAATCGTCGAAACAGGTTCGGCTGACGACAATGCCGCACTGCCCGAAGCGACGAAAGAATTGCGATCCTGCGGCTTGGGAATCGCGATCGATGACTTCCGCATTGGCCACAACTCACTACTGCGCCTCATGCAGTGCCACTTCACCGAGCTGAAGATCGACCGCGCCTTCGTGCAGCATGCGGAGAACGACACGAGAACTCGCGCGGCGCTGGACGCCTGCGTACTGCTCGGCAAGCGTCTCGGTTTGCACATTACGGCCGAGGGTGTTGAAACGGCTGCCGACCTTCGACGAGTGAGCACGGCCGGCTGCGACTTCGCCCAGGGATTTGCCATGTCGCGAGCACTCCCTCAACAGGCGTTGATGGACATGTTGTCGCACAGCCCACTCGCCATTCATTTTCAACCCCCTTCTATATAAGCGATCCGTCGACGTCGGCTATTGTTTGAAGCGGATCATAAGAGGCAGTACCTCAATCAACTTCTGCTCGCGGCGACGTCGAAAAAGCGACGTCACGGTAGTCGACGATATAAATCGGATCATCGGCCCCATATTATCGGAATGGCATTTCCGTTGCCCCCGCGCATGTCGTTGTGATATCAACAGACGAAGACGGCCAAAATTGCTGGCAAGCCGTCGAATTGAAAGAGACATCAATTCGCTTTTTCGAGGGATGAATGTGAAAGATAAATGCATCAAAGTTGCGATCGCCGACGATCATCCGCTCGTGCTATACGGACTTCGCAAAGCGCTTGAAAACGACGGCTTTATCGTGACAGGGGAAGTAAGCAATTCTTCGCAGCTAATGGCGTTGCTCAATGACGCCGCTTGCGACGTGTTGATAACGGACTACTCGATGCCTGACGAACGCGCGCTGAATGGATGGCGTCTTCTTGCATCCGTTTCGACCGAGTATCCGCAGTTGCCCGTGCTCGTGTATAGCGAGTTCGAAGATCCGTTCCTGATCGGAAGCCTGGTCACGCGAGGTGTTGCGGGTATCGTCAGCAAGCGCGAAGAGATGTCAGAGGTAGTAGCCGCCGTTCGGCGCGTTGCGTCAGGTACGCGCTATTTTTCGCCTTTCATACGCGCCGCACGGGAACAGTTCGACGCGTTACCTCAACTGCGGCGTTTCGCTGGACTCACACCACGGCAGATGGAAGTCGCCGGGCTGATGCTGTGCGGGTTGACCGTCTGCGAGACGGCCCGCTTGCTCCATCGCCGCCCCAATACCATTAGCACTCAGCGCACGGCGGCATGCAAGCGAATGGGCTTTTCCGGCGAGTCCGAAATGTATCGCTTTGCCGCTGGGCACGGTCTGTGGCTGGACAGGTCGAGTGCCGACCAGATACTTGAGGTTGCGTAATCCGGCGGTTGATCGCCCCCTCTTTGCGACATTCTTTCCATAGCGCCTCAGCCGCTCTCGTTGAGGCGCTCGCCCTTCCTTGAACTGAAGCGTCGCACGCGCGCTCTCTGCCGCGACGATCGCACAACGCGACATGCGGCGTCGGTATGCTCCGTGGCGCCCGCCTTGCCCCTCCTTCGCGGCCTGCGCCATGCGATCTTTCGATGCGCATGCAAATTCGAATTTCTTCTATATAGCCCACCCGGCCCTCTCCCTACCATTCATTTTCGGGAATCCGTAAGAGCGGCTTTGACTCGCGCGAACGCTTCGAAATAGAACTTTTCCGAAGCTGCGACTCGTCGGTGACGACCCAGATCACCTGAGCGATTCAAGCTTCTCATGTGCCTATCGAGCCATCGGATTCCTGATTGTCAAGGGCATGTAACAGGTGTGAGCCGCCCATCAGCCACACATCTGCCAGCGCCTCATGCGGTCCGCGCTCGTCCAGGTCGGGGCGGTACATTCAATTACACGGAAGTCTTCCACACATGAACAAGAATCGGTTTCGCCGGGTCTTCAGCAAACGTCTCGGCATGCTGGTCGCAGTCGCAGAAAACGTGATGAGCCAGGGCAAGCAGCCCGGCGAAGGCACAGCCGCAGCAGGCGGCGCAGAACTTGGCGTCATCTCGACGATGACGGCCTTCGCACTCGCCCTGCTCGTCACGCAACCCGACATCGCGCACGCGCAGGCCCTGCCCACGGGCGGCCAAGTCACGGCCGGTCAGGCGACGATCTCGCAGCCCAACGGCAACACGTTGACCATCAATCAGGGCAGCCAGCGCACCGTGATCGACTGGAACTCGTTCAACGTCGGCCAGGGCAACACCGTCCAGTTCAATCAGCCCAACGCGCAGGCCCAGGCGCTGAACCGCGTCACGGGCGCGGGCGCCTCGAACATCCAGGGGTCGCTGCTCGCCAACGGCCAGGTGCTGATCCAGAACGCCAACGGCGTGCTGTTCGGCAAGAACGCCGTCGTCAACGTGGGCTCGCTGCTCGCGACGACCAAGTCGATCGACAGCAATGCGTTCATGGCGGGCAACCCGCTGCAACTGAATTCGACGGGCACCAACGCCAGCGTCATCAACGACGGCACGATCCAGGCACAGGGCTACGTGACGCTGATGGGCGACCAGGCGCGTAACACGGGCACGATCTCGACGACGCCCGGCGGCCAGGTGATCCTCGCCGCCGGCGACAGCGCAACGGTCGCGCTGCCCAACGGCCAGGGCATCCAGCTCACGCTGACCAATGCGACGGCCAACGCGCTGGTCGAAAACAGCGGCAACATCAAGGCCGACAACGGCACGGTGCTGCTGACGGCACGCGGCAGCAACACGCTGCTCGACACGGTGGTCAACATGTCGGGCGTCACGCGCGCGGGCACGGTGGTGGCCGACGCGGGCAACACGGGCGACGTCGCGGTGACGGGCACGATCGACGCATCGAACAGGGCCGCTGGCGGCACGGGCGGCACGGTGGTGCTCTCGGGCGATCGCGTGGGCGTGTTCGGCAACGCGACGATCGACGTGAGCGGCGACGCGGCGGGCGGCAAGGTGATCATCGGTGGTGACAGCCTGCATCAGCTCGCGGGCACGCAGGCGGCGGGCATGCTGCAGGATAACGTGAACTTCGCGAACTTCACGCAGGTGGATGCGGGCGCAAGCATCAAGGCCGATTCGGCACATGGCAACGGCGGCTTTGTCGAGACCTCGGGCCATAGCCTCGACGTGCAGGGCTCGGTCAGCGCAGCGGCGCCCAACGGCAAGGCCGGGCAATGGCTGATCGATCCGACGGACGTGACGATCAGCACGGGCGCGGATTCGAACTACTCGGGCAACGTGAGCGGCGGTTTCAGCGGCGGCACGAACACGAGCGCGACGGTCAACAACCAGACGATCAGCAACACGCTGAGCAGCGGCACGGACGTGACGATCACGACGGCCAGTTCGGGCACGGCGACGGGCAATATCGTGCAGAACGCGGGCGCGGATATCGTCAAGAGCGGTGGCGCGGCGGCGAATCTGACGCTGGCGGCCAATGGAAACATTACGCTCAAGGGCAATATCACGTCGACGTCGGATGTGCTCAATCTGAATCTGACGGCGGATGCGGGCCACAACCACACCGGCACGCTGTGGCAACAGAGCGGCACCATTGATCTGAATGGCGGCAATCTGACTGCCTATGCAGATGTGTCCGGACAGAGCGGCGGCAATGGCCTCGCGTTCGGCGGCACTGTAACGAACGTCGGTGGTGGTTCGATTACGGGTTTTGCGAATACGGGCTCGGGCGTGATCGTGGGTGGCAACTTTACGGAGATCGGCCATGGCACGCTGACGATCGAAGGTAGTTCAGTCAACGGTACGGGGGTCTACTTTACGACTGGAACGCTTGCGGTTACTCAGGGCTCGACGATCAACGTTACGGGGACGTCGACGAATGGCGTAGGTATTGAAACCGGTTGGACGAATTCAACCGTCATGGTGAAGGATAGCGGCACGCTGAACTTCAACGGTACCTCCAGCAGCAGCGCCGGTACATTGATAATGAGTGGGGCCGGGGCATATGCCAGCGGTGGCAGCGTTAACGTACAGGATAACGGTACGTTCAACGTCTCGGGCACTTCTTCAACTGGCAACGGTGTCCAGTTTGGTCAGCCGCAGACCGACGACGTTTCCCTGGTATCTGTCAATGCGAACGGTGCACTGAATATTCTGGGTAAAAGCATCAGTGGCTCGGGCGTTTCGACCGCTGCTAATTTCACCGGCACAGGTAACGCTGCGATCACGGTTTCAGGAACATCATCAACAGGCACCGGCGTTGCAAGCGGCGGTAGCTACGACGGCATCGGCGGTGTCGTGAATATCGCTGACAATGTCATCCTCGATATTCATGGCACAAGTACGAACGGCACGGGTACTTCCACAGGTCTTACGGGAAATATCAGCGGCAATGGCACGTTGAATATCAACGGCACGAGCACGAATGGCACGGGTGCCTCGTCGACCTTCAACGGAAATCTCAGCGGCAATGCCACGCTGGATGTCAACGGTACCAGTACGAACGGCACGGGTGCCTCGTCGACCTTTACCGGAAATCTAAGCGGCAACAGCACGCTGGATGTCTCCGGCACGAGCACGAACGGCACGGGTGCGTCGTCGAGCGTTACCGGGAATGTCAGCGGCAATAGCACGTTCGATGTCACCGGCACGAGTACGAACGGTACGGGCGCTTCGTCGACCTTTAACGGAAACGTCAGCGGCAATGCCACACTGGGTGTTTCCGGCACGAGCATGAACGGCGCGGGTGCATACATCAGCGGCACTTACCAGGTCTCGCAAAGCGCTTCCATGAATGTGGCGGGCACGAGTAGCAGCGGTATCGGTACAGAGATTTACGGCGCAAACCTCCAGACAGCGGATAACGCCAGCGTCAACATAGTGGGTCGCTCTACTTCGGGCTGGGGCGTGGCTTCTGGTGTCGAACCGTACATCGTAAAAACCTACATCACGGAAACGGGAAGTTCAAAGGTCAATATCGACGGGCAGAGTGGTAGTGCTAACGGCGTGAACATGTTTGACAACGCCTGGAACGTTTCCGACAGTGCGGTGCTGAACGTGACGGGCACGTCGACGCAGAGCGCGGGCGTATCGACCGGCAACCCTGCCTACGGTTACAGCTACGGCACGGACATCACGGAGAGCAACCAGGCTGCCGTCAATATCAACGGCACCAGTTCGTCGGGAACCGGGGTCTCAGGTGCCGTTCTGTCAGGCAATATCTCGGGCGATTCCACGCTCAACCTGACGGGCAGTAGCGTGAACGGCACAGGTGCCTCGTCGAGCTTTATCGGGAATCTCAGCGGCAATGCCACGCTGGATGTCAACGGTACCAGTACGAACGGCACGGGTGCCTCGTCGACCTTTACCGGAAATCTAAGCGGCAACAGCACGCTGGATGTCTCCGGCACGAGCACGAACGGCACGGGTGCTTCGTTCACCCTGAACGGCAACGCGACTGACAATGCTGCGATCGTCCTCTCGGGCAACAGCATGAACGGCACGGGTGCTTCGTTCACCCTGAACGGCAACGCGACTGACAATGCTGCGATCGTCCTCTCGGGCAACAGCACGAACGGGAGCGGTGTTGCCATCGGAGGGACGTCGAACTTCTCACAGAATGCCACGCTGGACGCGAACGGTACGTCGATTAACGGCTATGGCGTTCAAAAGAACTCCGGCTCAAACTGGAACGAATCGGGTGACGCCCAGATCAATCTTACCGGGACATCCACCACTTCGGATGGCTTCATTGGCTGGAGTGGCACCAACCTCACTGACGCTGCCCAGTTGAACATCAAAGGTCAATCAGATACCGGCGCCGGAGCCTGGCTCGCCCCCTCTACCAGCCTGGATATCTCGGGCAACGGCGCCGTAAGCATTGATGGTCAGTCGAATACCAGCGCTGGCGTTGTCCTCCGGGCCAATGATATTGGTGTAACCGACAATGGCACATTAACCGTGCATGGCAACTCGACCGAGGGGACGGGTGTTCTTCAGAACGGGACCAGTTCGATCAACACATCGGGTGACGGCGAGATTTCCATTGCCGGTTCATCGACGAATGGAACGGGTGTCAACCTCAATACCGGCTCCATCAATACCACGGACAACGGAAACGTCAGCATCGATGGTACGTCGACCAATGGTAAGCACGACATCAAGAAGCCGATCAACACGCTGATCCGCCGCAAGCTCGCGAGCCTCGGCCTGCATGACGTGCAGCGCAAGGCCGCGCCCGTCGTCGACGGCAAGCCCGTCGTGCTCGTCGTGCTCGTCGTGCTCGAATGGTTCTCGAAGAACCACTCGATCTACCGCACGCACTCGCAGACGATGGTCGCGATGCGCGACAAGTTCCATCTGGTCGGCATGGGCTTCGAAGGACGTGTCGACGATGCGGGCCAGGCCGTGTTCCATGAGTTCATCCCCGTAAAGGGCGCCAACCTGTGGGAGAACGTGCGCCACGTGCGCGAAGTGAGCGAAGCGCGCCAGGCACAGATGATGTACATGCCGAGCGTCGGCATGTTCCCGATCACGATGGCCCTCGCATGCCTGCGCGTCGCGCCGCTTCAACTGATGGCACTCGGCCACCCGGCCACCACGCACGGCCATGCGATGGACTATGTCGTTGTCGAAGAAGATTACGTCGGTGACGAAGCGTGCTTCAGCGAAAAGCTGCTGAAGCTGCCTTCCGACGGCATGCCGTACCGTCCGCCCGCAGCCATGCTCGAACTCGATCTGCCACGCAAGCGCGCGACGAAATCGGGCCCCGTGAAAATCGCCGTCGCGGGTACGACGATCAAGATGAATCCGGGCTTCCTGCAGACGTGCGCGGCGATTGCCAACGAGGCGTCGGTGCCCGTCGAGTTTCATTTTCTCGTCGGCCAGGCAACGGGTCTCACGTTCCCGCAAGTGCGCAACCTCGTGCGCCGTCTGATGGGCGACAAGGCCGTCGTACACAAGCATCAGAACTACGCGAACTACATGAAGGTCATCGCCGAGTGCGATCTGTTCCTCAACCCGTTCCCGTTCGGCAACACGAACGGCATCGTCGATACGGTATGGGCAGGTCTAGTCGGCGTGTGCAAGACGGGACGCGAAGTGCACGAGCATATCGACGAAGGGATGTTCCGCCGCCTGGGCTTCCCCGAGTGCCTGATCGCGAAGACAAACGATGAATACAAGACCGCCGCGCTGCGCCTGATCGACAACGCCGCCGAGCGTCGTGAACTGGCGCGCTCGCTGGCAGGGCCGAAGGCCGTCGAGAAACTCATTTTCAAGGGCCGCCCGGAAATACTCGGCGAGCGCATGCAGGCGCTCTGGCTAGAGCAGATCGAAGCCGCGCAAGTCTCGAAGGCAGCGTGAGGCGATCGTGAAAGAGACGAGCAAAGCAGCGCTGCGCCGCTCGCGCGAACCCGTGTTCGTGCAGCGGTATTTCTCCGGCGAGGGTGTCGACATCCGGCCGGGCGCCGATCCTCTCAGCGCTTACATGCACCTGTTTCCTAGCGTGCGCCGGATCGTACCGCACGACAGCGCGGTGACGATCACGGGGCTGCAAGATGCGTCGATGGACTTCGTGCATGCGAGCCATTGCCTCGCCGATCAGGACAACCCTCATAAGGCGTTGGCCCGTTGGCTCGATCTGCTGAAGCCTGGCGGCTATGCGATCGTCACCGTGCCCGACGAAGATCTGTACGGCAAAGGGGAATGGCCGAGCCGCTTCAACCGAAATCACAAGGCGAGCTACACCGTACACAAGCCGTCGAAGGCATTGCCCAACTCCATCAACGTGATCGATCTCGTACGCGAGATGTCGCATGTAGCGGAGTGCGAGCGCATCGCGCTCGTGCGCGAACACTATGACGACAAACGCCGCGAAGCGGATCAGACGGCGCACGGCGTCGCGGAATGCGCGATCGAAATCGTGCTGCGCAAACGCGACGTGCCGTCACTGGGCGCGCAACTCGAAGCGGCGTCGCGCGCGCGCAGCGCCAGCGAGAGCATGGCCGCATGCAAGCAGGCAATCCAGTTGTACCCATATCGCTTCGAGGCTTATCACAGGACGATGATGGAAATGCTGCGCTGGAACGTGCCCGAAGAAGTGGACGCGTTTTGGGCGCAGGGGTGCGAACGGCTGCCCGGCGAACATATGGCGCGCCTCTACCGTGCGTTGCATGCGATCTCGCGCGGCCAGTTGCGGCAAGGTTTCGTGTGGCGCGAGGCGGTGATGGGCCCGTTGGGCTGGAATCGACGCACGACCGTCGAACCACCGTCGACGGTGCCCGCGTGGACAGGCCAATCGCTCGTCGGAAAGAGCATTGCGATCTGGAGCGAGTTCGGCCTGGGCGACGAGATCTTCTTTCTGCGCTTCGCAAAGATCTTCCGCGAACGGTGCGGCGCGCGACGCGTAACAGTCGTGTGCCAGGCGCCGCTGCTCGATCTCTACAAGGCGTCGTGCAAGCCCGATGACGTGCTCGGCGTCGAGCAGATCGGCGCACTGCCTGCGCTCGACTACTGGGTGTTTCCGCATGCGATTCCCGCGTATATGCCGCTCGATCTGGAGGCATTGCCGGCGACGGTTCCCTACCTGCGCGCGCCGCGAGGCACGCCTTCGAAGCTGCCTCAGGTCGCCGCGGACAAGCTGAAAGTGGGCATCGTGTTCAAGGGCAATCCCACGCACGAAAACGATCATCAGCGGTCGATGCCGTCGCTCTCCGTGCTCGACAGTCTGTTCAGGCTCGAGGGCGTCGAGTTCTTCAGCCTGCAAAAAGGCGCGGGCGCCGACGAGGTGGCGGACTACGCGAAGAAACTGCCGAATTTCCACGACGTCGGCGTGAACCTGAACACGATGGCCGAGACGGCCAGCGCAGTCGAAGCACTCGATCTCGTGCTGACCGTCGATACATCCGTCGCGCACGTCGCGGGCGCGATGGGCAAACCCGTTTGGCTGATGCTCCCGTCATATGGCGACTGGCGCTGGCACTACACGCGCGATGACAGCCCGTGGTATCCGACGATGCGGCTATTCCGCCGGCCCTTCGGATGCGACTGGTCGGAAGTCGTCGCGCGCATCAATGGCCACATGCTGCAACTCATCGCCGAAAGAACGGAACGCAAGGAGTAGAAACATGTTCGGACACTCTGTCGACAAGATGTTCGGTGGGTTGTTTCTGACCACAATCGTCACCCTCACGATCCTGATGGTGATCCCTGCATTGCCTGCTCCTGCGTTGAATGGAAGCCTGGGCGTGAGACAGATACTGATCGGCGTCGGCGCGGCCGCATGCATCGTGTTTCCTCGCCCGCTGCTGCTGCGCACCTTGCTGCGCGATCGCCGCAGCCCTTTCCTGCTCGACCAGGATATCGACAGCATGCTGATCGGGCGCGCGATGGGTCTCGTATCTGGCGTGACGGCGAGCCTCTGGATCTTCAACCTGCTTCGCTGATTTCGCAGCCGGTGAAATTCGAATGAATTCGATATACGCCCGCGCGCCCGACAGCTAACGTTCATACGGTCTTCAAAGGAGAGCCAAATGCCCTTTTATCGCGAGCTGACCGATGAAGAGTGGGAACGCGTTTCGCGACTGCTGCCGGAGTTGCGTCCCCGGCCGGTTTCGCGTGGCCGGCCGTTGGCGAACACGCGCGCCGTGCTCAACGGCGTCCTGTGGATCATCGTCAATGGCGCGACGTGGGCCAGCATGCCGCGCCGATATCCCCCGTATCAGACGTGTCACCGGCGCTTTATGGCATGGCGCGATACGGGCGTTTTGCAAAACGTATTCCAGACGCTATACGGCGAGGACTGTGCCGCCTTGCATCGTGAAATGGGCGCGCGGATAAGTGCGTCGATATCCGCGCCGCCCGGCGTGGCCGATACGCAGTATCCGGCAAAGCACTCCGCGCCGGCGATCTAGCAGGCGCATCGTCGCGCGAGTCCGAGGCATCGGAATTGTTCAAATAAAACCAAAAGCTACTCATGCATATAGCGATATTGCAGAGCGATGCGACTCTTGCAAAGCATCTGGAAATCAGCCTCGTCGATGCAGGACATACATGCACGCGTCAAGAAGATGGCCTGTGCATGCTGCGAATGCTGTCGCGTTCCTCCGTCGATTTGCTGGTACTCGATTGGCGCGTTGGACGGCTTTCAGGCGCGGACCTGTTGAGGAATATCCGCGCAACGGGCGGCACGCGTCTGCCCGTCGTATTCGCTTCGCAGGACAACTCGGATGAGAGCGCAATGCGTGCTCTCACGCTCGGCGCGGACGACTACATCGGACTGCCCGTCAATCTTTCGCTGTTCCGGCTTCGCGTCGATGCGCTGTTGCGCCGGTCCTATCCGCAGCCAGCCGAGGACGCCGAATATCAACTCGGCCCCTATCGATTCAGTCGGAACCGGCTCACGGTTTCTTTCCAGGGCGAGCGCGTGATTTTGTCGGATACGCAATTCCGCCTGGCCGAACTGCTCTTTTCGAACATTGGCCGCCTGCTGTCGAGAGATCATATTTTCGCGTCGATATGGGGACGGGAATTCGTCGAAGCAACGCGAACAATCGACAGCCACATATCGCGGATAAGAAGCCTGCTGAAAATCGATGGCCGCAGCGGCTTCGAAATTCAATCGGTCTACAAGATCGGATATCGGCTGACGGACCTGAGAGCCGCCAATGCCGACGTAGTTGTCCGCTAACGGACTCTCGCGCCCAGGTGGTCAGGACGGAATACATGCGCGTCGCCATACTTCAGCGCGACCCCGCTCAAGCGAATCTGCTCGAGCAGGCCATTGTCGAAGCGGGTCATTGCTGCCTGAAGCTTACTGACGGCCTCAGTCTGTCGACTGCACTCGGCAAGTCCAATGTGCATCTGGTCGTGCTCGACTGGCATGCATCGGTGCTGTCGGGCGCGGATGTGCTCAGTTCATTGCGGTACGTGCGAAGCGACCGGGTGCCCGTCATATTCGCGTCGGCGGATGTCTCCGAGGAAAGTGTGGTGCGCGCGCTCGCCTGCGGCGCGGATGACTATGTCGCGCTGCCCCTGCGCCGCGCGGAATTCCGCGAACGGCTAAGCGCAGTGCTTCGCCGCGCTTATCCGGAAGAAGCGGCGCAGCACGAATTTTGCGTGGGGCCTTACGAATTCGAACCGTCGCGACAAATAGTCAAGATCGACGGTACGCCCGTTCTTCTTTCTCACACTCAGTACCGCCTTGCGTTGATGTTCTTCTCGAACCTCGACAAGGTGTTGTCGCGTGAGCACATCTTCTCTGTGGTGTGGGGCCGCGAACTCAGAGCGCCCACTCGCACGATCGACAGCACCGTATCGAAGCTGCGCACACTGCTGCAAATAGAAGAAAGACAGGGCTTCCGGCTGCAGCCCGTCTACAAGAACGGTTATCGGCTGATGCGATCGAAAAAGATGCATCGCGAGACGCTGATCCCGGCTCACGTCGTCGCGTAGCATTTATGCCTTCGCCGTGCGCGCCAGACGACGGGGTGCACGGTACGCAAACGCATCGTCAGCGGGGCAACGTTTTGCCGACCGCAAGGCGCCGGCATGCTCCGCTCACCTGAACTGGCTCGCATACCCACGCCTCTCGCCGACTATCGGTTTCAGTCAGATCCGTCGCATCGTCATTCGTCGAGTGCGACATCGTGAGCTTGCGCAGTTCTGATTCCGGCGTCGCATAGTGAGCCGCACGCGACGCCGCGAACGCTTTGGCCGCACATGACAGTGCGACGACAGCGCACGCGAACAGAAAAAGAATAGTACCGATGCGCGCACGGACCACGCGGCGCCGACGAAAGATGGAACGGGACATATAGCTAGCCTGGCGCTATCGCGCGGCCGATTCCGCGCGTATTCGTCAATGGCAAAGGGAGTGAATTGAGAGCAGAACTTTAGCGGGACGTGCGGGCCGTCGATATAGAAATCGATTGAATTGCCGTGAACGACATGACTCGCGCCGAAACGCTAGTCATGAAGCGAGGCCATATGAAGATCGCGCAGTTCCGTCAGTTCGGCCTGCACGATCGACACGAATGTCTCGACGTCTTCCGACCAGTTCCCCGATTCGCGGATCGCCGCACGAAGCTCCTGACACTGGTCGTGAAGCATCGACGGCCCCAGCACCGACAGCCCGCCCGACACGCGGTGCGCCCAGTGACGCAGCGCCTGCGTGTCGTGGCGCTCCCGAATCGGGTGAAGCGCGGCCAGGTCCAGGTCGGTCTGCTGCACGATCGTCCGCACGTATGCGGGGGGCACAGCGGGAAACCTGGGCGGCAGTTCGTCGTCGGCATCGTCGTCAGAACTCGTTTCGTACTGCGTTTCGGGCGTCGTCGCCAATACGGCCGCGAGCACCGACAGCGCCACGGGCTTCGTCAGATAGTCGGTAAAGCCCTGCGCGCGCCCTTGCTCGACATCCTGCGCACTCGCGCTCGCGCTCACCGCATACACGGGGAGATCGGGGTCGTTCGCGCGAATCGCGGAAAGCAGCTCGGCTCCCGTCATCTTCGGCATGTCCATGTCGGTCAGCACGATATCGACATGAAGTTTGCCGAGTAACGCGAGCGCTTCCTCGCCGTCGGCGGCTTCGATCACTTTCGCGCCTAGCGTCAGAAGCTGATCGCGCAGCAGCCCGCGATTCAGCAGATTGTCCTCGGCGACAAGAACGGCCGGCATCTCGTTCGTTTGCGCCCTCGCCGCGCGCTCTCTCGCGGCAGGCTCGAACAGACGCGCCTTCGCATGCGGTCCTTGCATCAGCGACTGCACTGCCTGCCTGAAGCCGCGCAGGCTGAAGATGCTCACTTCCAGCGAACCATCGTCGCGAATCACGGGCACCAGTGGACCGTCTTGCGTCATCCGGATCACGCGGGACGCGTCTTGCCAGACACGTGCGATATCGGCTGCGGAAAACTCATCGGTTGCAATGAGATAGTCGCAGCCGTCAAGCTGCGTCACGCCATTGTCAACGTCGACATAGGTCGACGAGCCCGCTCGCGGATCGGCAAGGCCATCGAACCACTCGCGGTATTCGGATGCACGGCACAGAACGGCCGGGTGCCCCGCAAGCGGTTCGTCGACGGGCGCCGCCGGCGCCTCGCTGCGCAAAGGCAGCGAAACCACGATGCGCGTGCCCACGCCTTCGATGCTTTCGACCGCGATCCGCCCTCGCATCAGCTCGCATAGCCGCGCGCAAATGGAAAGGCCAAGTCCCGTCCCGCGCGCCTGCGTGAGCCGATGCCCTTCGCCCTGCGTAAAGGGCTGAAAGAGCCTTTGACGCAGTTCGTCGGGAATGCCCACGCCCGTATCCGCGACGCTCAGTTGAAGCGCCGCGTCGCGCCAGTCCGCACGAACGACGATCTTGCCGAAGTGCGTGAATTTCAGCGCATTGCCCAGCAGATTATTCAGTATCTGCGACACGCGAATCGGATCGAACAGCAGCCGCTCGGGGCACTCGCGATCGATCACGACGAACAGCTTCAGCCCCTGACGGTTTGCGAGCGGCGCGTGCGCGGCCATCACGCGCAGAATCAGCTCGCGGATGCCGCTCCACTCTTCTGCGAGGCGCATCTCGCCGATGTCCATCTTCGAGAAATCCAGCACGTCGTTCACGACCTGCAACAGCGCGCCCGCGGATGCCTGCATCGTCTGGACACGCGCGGCCTGTTCGGCGGCGAGCGGGCCGAGCGCCACCAGTTCGAGATTGCCGACGAGCGACGCAAGCGGCGTGCGAATCTCATGACTCATCGACGCGAAGAAATTGAGCTTGGCCTTCGCCATGTTGTCGCTCGTTTCCTTCGCCGCGCGCAAGAGCCTTTCTACCTCGTGCTGCTCGGTGATGTCGGCGATCGCGCAGAAGAGCACATCCGTCTTGTTGACGACGGCAGGCGCAAACGCGATCTTCAGGTGCAGATCGTCAGCGCCGGGCCGCGGCTGCGAATATTCGAACTGTTCGATACCTGCATCGCTTCGCGTCGGCGTCGGCAAAATGCCGCGCTTTTCGAAGGCTTCGCACAAGCCGAGCGGCAACCGCGTCGGCGTTTCGCCCAGATCGAGCACGGTGCGCGCGATCTGGTTCGCCGCGATGATCCGGAAGTCGTATCGCAGGACGATGCACAAGCCGACGGGCGTCGCGTGCACCAGCAGGTGATTGAGAATTTCGCCTTCCACGGCGAGGCACGCCTGGTCATAAGTGCGCGTGAGATAGCGGTAGTTCCAGTAGCGGTACATCGCCAGCAGCAGGCCGACCAGCGCCAGAGTCAGGACCAGGATGACGAATGCTTCCGTGCGCCTCGCGGCGAGATCCTTATAGACCGGCAGCGAAAGCACGATGTGCCCGATGTCGTAGATCAGCGATTGCGAGCGCGCGCCCCAGCCATGTCCCGGGATCCAGCGAAAGACGCCTGTCGGTCCCGGCCGCAGGTGCTTTTCAGCGTAAAAGACATTCGCGGCCGCGTCGCCCGCCAGCAATTCGCCTTGCGGGTCGAACAACGCGGCATCGGACTCCATCGACTCGGGGATCGAGTCGGCAACCACACGGTCCAGATCGATTCTCGTCGCGACGAACGCATAAGGCTGATCGTCCTTCGCGACAATCGAAAACGCGATGAACGTATGCGCGTGGAAGCCGAGCGAAGGCGGTGCCTTGAACCACATCGTGCGCCGCTCTCGCACGGCATCGAGTTGATCGATATCGCGCGCCGCCATGGTTGCCTTTATCCAGTGCGACAGTATCGCGAGCCGGTCTTCGCCATTCGGTTCGCGCACATTGGCGTCTGCCGAAAAGAAGCCGTATCCGTATGACGCGCTTGCATCGAGCAGGCCGAATTGCAGCGTCGGCGCGCGGCTGCTGCGCGCGAGCAGTTGCACGGCTTCGTCACAGGCGAACTGGATGCGCGTTTCGCTATGGTCGCGCCGCCAGGCGACGCACCTGTCGCCGCTCCTGCTGACGGGTGAACCGAGCAGGCCCTGTCCGCTCAGTTCGAGCAGCAGCCGTCCCGTCGTCAACATGGCTTGCTGGGCGCCGAGCGCCGCATTCACATTGGTCGTCATCAGATGCACCGATTCCTGCTCGCGCTTGAGCGACGTATTCACCAACGTGAGCGCCGTGACGAGTGCTGCCGATAGCGCGGCGATAATCAGCAATCCAACGGCAACGGAAAAGATGCGACGCTCGCGCTTCAGATTGCGCTCGAGCATCCGCAGCATCTCGAGGGGCGAATCCTGCCCTGAAGCAAAGAGACGCTCCATCAGGCGAGTCCCATCTCGGTTGCGTATTTGACGAGTTCAGCGTGGTTCTCGACATGCAGCTTGCGCATCGCCGAGCGTTTTTGCGTCGCGACGGTCGGCACCGAGCGGCTCAACGTGCGCGCGATCTCCGTCACGGAGAGACCTTGCGCGAAAAGGCGCACCACTTCAAGCTCGCGCGGCGAGAGCTTTTGCTCGCGGCCGAGGTCTTTCGTGCGCGCGCCTTCGCGCGCGAGTCGCTGCTGGATCTTCGGCGAAATGACCGTTTCCTTGCTGACCAAAGCCCGCATGCAGATCTGCGCAAGCTCGGAGGTCGGTTCTTCCTTGCTCACGATCCCGGCAACGCCCATCTTGCAGAGCTCATGAAACATGCCGCCGCTCGTGACCATCGTAAAGACGACGAGCGGTATCTGCGGATGCGCGCGCCGCAACATGCTGACGAGACGCAGACCGTCGAGCTCGACCTCCTCGTCGCCCTGCATCACCAGATCGGTGATGATGAGGTCCGCGGGTTCTTTTTCGAGCAGGCGAACGAGTTCAGCGCCCGAATGGGCCTTTGCCGCTACCGTGTAGCCCGGTATGTCGGCGAACGTGTCGGAAATTGCCAAAAGGACGATCGGGTGGTCGTCTGCCAGCACGACCCGGACATTACGCGTCGTGCCGCTCATGAACGCACCGAATGAAGAGCCGTTGGTATTTGCCTCGACAGATCGAACAGACCAACAACGTGGTTCATCACAATCTCCGCGGGTTGGGTATACGGCCCTTTACATTGTAAGACATGCCTGGTTTTATTGAGAAATCCGCGAGTCGAACGTGCGCTGTTCATTGTGAACAGAAATGTGAATAAAGCCCTTCCGCCCTGACGAAAATGAAGCGTTGCATGTCTTTTCGCCACCGCAGCGGGCGCGGTGCTGGCAGGCAAGGCGCAAGCTGCCGCCGCCCATTGCACACAGCGCGCAATCCGGCGCCGCTCCCAGGCATCCCTGATCTTCTTCGACGGACGCGTGCGCGGCTTGCCGCATCGATGGCTCCAGGCCACGTAACGGCATATGCAGCGGATTGGACAACTGCGATCGACGAAGCTGCTCGCTCGCGGCCAGCAACATGCCCGTCACGATGACCATCGACGCAGAAAACGCGAGCGCAGTCGACACCATTGCGCGATTCGCGTTGCCATGCAGACTCAGCGCGCCGAGCAGCGCAAGCGACAGCAAGAAAAATGCCGGTAGCAGAATGATCGAAGCGTCACCCACTCCTTCACACCACTTTCGCAATGTTGGGCCGAACTGCCTGGAAGCGAACATACATTGGACCTGGTCGAAGAAAAGTAACTGAGCGCCGATAGGCGTAAAGGTCGCGAGGAGTGCATTACTCCGCCGCGCCGCGCGACAAGTGCGTCTGTTGCTCGTGTCCGCGCACGATTCAGACTGTAAGAAAACCGTATTCGCCGTGATATAGAAGAATGTCGATTTCGCGATACGGGTAATCGGTTTCTACCGCTTTGCTTTGTATTGCGGACGCTCATCTGCCTCACGTCACGCTTCGGCCCGCCGCGACGATCGGAATCGCGAGTAAAAAAATGCCGCCCCACACACAGGGCGGCAAGGCCGAAATCGGAGCATATTCACCAGCCGTATTGCGTGACGACTGGCCAACCGTTATTCCAAGACTTTTGACGGCTCAGTCCTATAGAAGGATTTCGATTTTTTGCGATGGCGTGTGCGTATATTGATGCCGGATTAAATCGATCGCGAATTTCAACCGGTTGTTCGACCGATTCGACCGGTTGACGCGCGCGTTCTCGATTCAGTGCTGTCGATAATCGGCCCGCCCAATGCCGTCGATGCAGCCCTGACGCCGAGCCAGAAAGCCGCGTCCATCGTGTTGATCCATCTCAACCTTCGGCCACTCTGCGATCGACATAGTTCGAAAGAACTATGTCCCGGCCTTTTCTCCTAGTTCGAACGGATCGCCCCGACTGACCATCCGGCGGATATTCATCCCGATGCCGGACGAACACAATCGTGCTCAGCGACTTGCATGTCGTCCCGTGGTGCTGCCCACGCACGCCGGGACGTATCAAAGGAGAAGCACGATGAGTTCAAGACCGTTATCGACGCGGCGCGGCCGCGTGATCGAAATCTGGACACCCGAGGACAAAGCCTTCTGGGAACGCGAGGGCGAAGCCGTCGCCAAGCTCAACCTGTGGATCTCGGTCCCTGCCCTCTTCCTCGCGTTTGCGATCTGGCAGGTGTGGAGCGTCGTGGCCGTGAGCCTGCCGACGCTCGGGTTCAGGTATTCGACCAACCAGCTCTTCTGGCTCGCCGCCGCGCCCGCGCTCAGCGGCGCGACGCTGCGCATTTTCTATTCGTTCATGGTGCCGCTCGTCGGCGGTCGACGCTGGACGGCGATTTCGACGGCATCGCTGCTGATCCCGGCAATCGGCATCGGCATCGCGGTGCAGGACGCGTCGACGAGCTATCCGACCATGCTTTCGCTTGCGTTGCTATGCGGCTTCGGCGGCGGCAACTTCAGTTCGAGCATGGCCAACATCAGCTTCTTCTTCCCGCGCGAGCGCAAGGGCTCCGCGCTCGGCGTCAATGCGGGGCTCGGCAACCTGGGCGTGTCGGTCGTGCAGTTCCTCAGTCCCCTCGTTGTGACGGCGGGAATTTTCGGCGTATTCGCGGGCGACGCGCAAAGCATCGTCAAGGACGGGCACATTTCGCACGTCTGGACGCAGAACGCCGCGTTCGTCTGGGTGCCGTGGATCGCGATCGCGTCGCTGGCCGCGTGGTTCGGCATGAACGATCTCGCGGAGGCCAAGGCGTCGTTCGCCGAGCAGGCCATCATTTTCAGGCGCAAGCACAACTGGCTGATGTGCGTTCTCTACCTCGGCACGTTCGGCTCGTTCATCGGCTACGCGGCGGGATTTCCGCTGCTGATCAAGAGCCAGTTCCCGGGCGTGAATCCTCTCGCGTATGCGTGGCTCGGACCGCTCGTCGGCGCCGTCGTCCGGCCGTTTGGCGGCTGGCTCGCGGACAAGCTCGGCGGCGCGCGCGTGACGCTGTGGAACTTCGTCGTGATGGCGTGCGCGGTGGGCGGCGTCCTCTGGTTCCTGCCGTCGGGTCCGTCGGGCGGCGCCTTCTCGGGCTTCTTCATGAGCTTTCTCGTGCTGTTCCTGACGACGGGCATCGGCAACGGCTCGACCTTCCGCATGATCCCGGTGATCTTCCTGTCGTCGAGGCTGAAGGAAGTCGATGCCAACGATCGCGACGCGGTGCAGCGCGCAACCAGGGAAGGCAATACGGAAGCGGCCGCCACGCTCGGCTTCGCGGCAGCGATCGCGGCCTATGGCGGCTTCTTCATCCCGAAGAGCTACGGCAGCTCGATCGCCCTGACGGGCGGCCCGCAGGCCGCGCTGTACACCTTCATCGCCTTTTACCTGATCTGCATCGCGCTGACCTGGTGGCACTACGCCCGCCGCAACGCGCCGATGCCCTGTTGAACCCCGGAGCGCAATCATATGAGCCACTTTCTCGACCGACTGAGCCACTTCGCGCTGCCCAAGGAGCGTTTCGCGGACGGCCACGGTCTGACCACAGGTGAAGACCGCACCTGGGAAGACGCGTACCGGAACCGCTGGTCGCACGACAAGATCGTGCGCAGCACGCATGGCGTGAACTGCACGGGCTCCTGCTCGTGGAAGATCTACGTAAGGGCGGCATCGTCACGTGGGAAACGCAGCAGACCGACTATCCGCGCACCCGCTGGGACATGCCGAACCACGAGCCGCGCGGCTGCGCGCGGGGCGCATCGTATTCGTGGTACCTGTACAGCGCGAACCGCATCAAGCATCCGATGGTGCGCGGCCGGCTGCTCAAGCGCTGGCGCGAGGCGCTCACTGTGCATCGCGATCCCGTCGACGCGTGGGCGTCGATCGTCGAGAACGCCGACGCCCGGCGCGACTATCAGAAGGTGCGCGGCATGGGCGGCTTCGTGCGCAGCACGTGGGACGAAGTGAACAAGCTCGTCGCCGCGGCCAATGTCTACACGATCAAGAAGCATGGTCCCGACCGCGTGATCGGCTTCTCGCCGATTCCGGCAATGTCGATGGTCAGCTACGCGGCGGGAAGCCGCTACCTGAGCCTGATCGGCGGCGTATGTATGAGCTTCTACGACTGGTATTGCGACCTGCCGCCCGCCAGCCCGCAAGTCTGGGGCGAGCAGACCGACGTACCCGAATCGGCGGACTGGTACAACTCCTCGTACATCATCGCGTGGGGCAGCAATGTTCCGCAGACGCGCACGCCCGACGCTCACTTCTTCACCGAAGTCCGCTACAAGGGCACGAAGACAGTCGCCGTGACGCCGGACTACAGCGAAGTCGCGAAGCTGTCCGACCTGTGGCTGCATCCGCGGCAAGGCACGGACGCGGCGCTCGCGATGGCGTTCGGCCACGTCGTGCTGAACGAGTTCTACTTCAGGACGCGCAGCGCCTATTTCGACGACTACGCGCGGCGCTACACCGACCTGCCGATGCTGGTGATGCTCAAGGAGCACACGCTGCCCGACGGACGCACGACGCTCGTGCCGGACCGCTACCTGCGCGCAAGCGATTTCAACGGCGCGCTCGGACAGAGCAACAACCCCGAATGGAAGACGATCGCGTTCGACACGACGGGGCGCGCGGTGTTGCCGAACGGCTCGATCGGCTTTCGATGGCGCGCGCAGGACGGCGACGACGCGGGCAAATGGAATCTCGAAGACAAGGAAGCGCGCCACGACGCGCAGGTCAAGCTCAAGCTCTCCGTGCTCGAAGACGGCGAGCAGGCGCATGAGATCGTCGATGTCGCACTGCCTTATTTCGGCGGTGTTGAGTCGCCGCACTTCACGGCCAATCCGCTGAACGGGCAGATCAATCATGTCCGCGTGGCCGCCGTGCGCCTGCCGCTCGGCAAGGAAGGCGAGCGCCGCGACGCGCTGGTGGCCACCGTGTTCGACCTTCAGGCCGCGCAGTACGGCATCGATCGCGGCCTCGGCAGCGGTGCATCCGGCTACGACGACAACGCCGCCTATACGCCCGCCTGGGCCGAGTCGATCACAGGCGTGCCACGCGATCAGATCATCACCGTCGCGCGCGAATTCGCAAGCAATGCGGACAAGACGCAAGGCCGCTCGATGGTGATCATCGGCGCGGCGATGAATCACTGGTATCACGCCGACATGAACTACCGCGGCGTCATCAACCTGCTGATGATGTGCGGCTGCATCGGCAAGAGCGGCGGCGGCTGGGCGCATTACGTCGGCCAGGAAAAGCTGCGCCCGCAGACGGGCTGGACGGCGCTCGCGTTCGCGCTCGACTGGGCACGCCCGCCGCGCCAGATGAACGGCACGAGCTTCTTCTATGCGCACACGGACCAGTGGCGCTACGAGAAGCTCGACATGGAGGAAATCGTTTCGCCGCTCGCTGACCGGCAAGTCTATGGCGGCAGCATGATCGACTACAACGTTCGGGCGGAACGCATGGGATGGCTGCCGAGCGCGCCGCAACTGCGGACCAATCCGCTGCATCTCGCGAAAGACGCCGCCGCTGCGGGCATCGAAGCAAAGGACTATGTGGCGAACGGGCTGCGCGACGGCAGCCTGCAGATGAGCTGCGAAGACCCCGATGCGCCGGAGAACTGGCCGCGCAACATGTTCGTGTGGCGCTCGAATCTGCTGGGCTCGTCGGGCAAGGGTCACGAATACTTCTGCAAGCACCTGCTCGGCACGGAAAACGGCGTGCAGGGCAAGGACCTCGGCGACGACGACGCGCGCCCCACTGAAGTGACGTGGCACGGACGGGCGCCTGAAGGCAAGCTCGACTTGCTGGTGACGCTCGACTTCCGCATGAGCACGACATGCCTGTACTCGGACATCGTGCTGCCGACCGCTAGCTGGTACGAGAAGAACGACCTCAATACCAGCGACATGCATCCGTTCATCCATCCGCTTTCGGCAGCCGTCGATCCCGTCTGGCAGTCGCGCTCCGACTGGGAAATCTACAAGGGATTTGCGAAGGCCTTCAGCGAAGTGTGCGTCGGGCATCTCGGCGTCGAGCAGGACGTCGTGCTCACGCCGCTGATGCACGACTCGCCCGCCGAGCTCGCGCAACCGTTCGGCGTGAAGGAATGGCACAAGGGCGAATGCGAGCTGATTCCCGGCAAGACCGCGCCGCAGGTCGCCGTGGTCGAGCGCGACTATCCGAACCTGTACAGGCGCTACACCGCGCTCGGCCCGCTGATGAACAAGGTGGGCAACGGCGGCAAAGGCATCGCGTGGAAGACGGAAACGGAAGTCACGCAACTCGGCCAGCTCAACGGCATCACGGAAGCGGAAGGCGCGACGAAAGGCATGCCGCGCATCGTGTCGGACATCGACGCGTGCGAAGTGATCCTGCAACTCGCGCCCGAAACGAACGGACACGTCGCCGTGAAGGCGTGGGAAGCGCTGTCGAAAGCCACCGGCCGCGATCACAGTCACCTCGCGCTCTATCGCGAGGACGAAAAGATCCGCTATCGCGACGTGCAGGCGCAACCGCGCAAGATCATCAGCTCGCCGACGTGGAGCGGCATCGAAAGCGAAACGGTCAGCTACAACGCGGGCTATACGAACGTGCATGAACTGATTCCGTGGCGCACGCTCACGGGACGGCAGCAGTTCTATCAGGATCATCCTTGGATGATCGCGTTCGGCGAAGGCTTTTCGAGCTATCGCCCGCCCGTTGACCTGAAGGCCACATCGGGTATCCACGAGATCAAGCCGAACGGTCATCCCGAGGTCGTGCTGAACTTCATCACGCCGCACCAGAAATGGGGCATTCACAGCACATACAGCGACAACCTGCTGATGCTCACGCTGAATCGCGGCGGCCCTGTCGTCTGGCTGAGCGAAGACGATGCGCGGCGCGCCGGCATCGAGGACAACGACTGGGTCGAGCTCTTCAACGTCAACGGCGCCATTGCGGCGCGCGCCGTGGTCAGCCAGCGCGTGAATCCCGGCATGGTGCTGATGTATCACGCGCAGGAAAAGATCATCAACACGCCGGGCTCCGAGATCACGGGCGTACGGGGCGGCATCCACAACTCGGTCACGCGCATCGTGCTGAAGCCCACGCACATGATCGGCGGCTACGCGCAGTTGAGCTACGGCTTCAACTACTACGGGACGATCGGCACGAACCGCGACGAGTTCGTGGTGGTGCGCAAGATGAAGAACGTCGACTGGCTGGATACCCCGCGCGATGACGATCTTGCGCGTGCATACCAGACCCAGGGCGAAAACCGCTGACCCGCAGCCGGCACAAAGGAGTCAATGATGAAAGTACGCGCACAGATCGGCATGGTGCTGAATCTCGACAAGTGCATCGGATGCCATACCTGCAGCGTGACCTGCAAGAACGTATGGACGAGCCGGCCGGGCGTCGAGTATGCATGGTTCAACAACGTCGAAACGAAACCGGGTATCGGCTATCCGAAGGAATGGGAAAACCAGGACAAGTGGAATGGCGGCTGGGAGCGCCGCGCGGACGGTTCGATCGCGCCGCGTCAGGGCGCGAAGTGGAAGCTGCTGATGAAGATCTTCGCGAACCCGAATTTGCCGCAGATCGATGACTACTACGAGCCCTTCACGTTCGACTACGACCACCTGCATCGCGCGCCCGAAATGAAGGCGGCGCCCACCGCGCGGCCGCGCAGCCTGATCACCGGGCAGCGGATGGAGAAGATCGTCTGGGGCCCGAACTGGGAAGAAATTCTGGGCGGCGAATTCAGCAAGCGCAGCAAGGACCGCAATTTCGACGATATACAGAAGGATATCTACGGCCAGTTCGAAAACACCTTCATGATGTATCTGCCGCGCCTGTGCGAGCACTGCCTGAACCCGGCGTGCGTCGCATCGTGCCCGTCGGGCTCGATCTACAAGCGCGAAGAAGACGGCATCGTGCTGATCGATCAGGACAAGTGCCGGGGCTGGCGCATGTGCGTGAGCGGCTGTCCGTACAAGAAGATCTATTACAACTGGAAGAGCGGCAAAGCGGAGAAATGCATCTTCTGCTATCCGCGCATCGAGGCCGGCCAGCCGACCGTCTGCTCCGAAACCTGCGTCGGACGCATCCGCTATCTGGGCGTGCTGCTGTATGACGCCGATCGTATCGAACAGGCGGCGAGCGTCGAGCACGACAAGGACCTCTATCAGGCCCAGCTCGGCGTCTTTCTGGATCCGCACGATCCCGCCGTCACCGCGCAGGCGCTCAAGGATGGCGTGCCGCAGAACTGGCTCGACGCCGCTCGCGCGAGTCCCGTCTACAAGATGGCCGTCGAGTGGCAGGTTGCGCTGCCGCTGCACCCCGAATACCGCACGCTGCCGATGGTCTGGTACGTGCCGCCCCTCTCGCCCATCACGGCCGCCGCGAACGCCGGGCACGTGAGCGCGAACGGCGAAATCCCCGATGTGAGCCAGTTGCGCGTGCCCGTCCAATACCTCGCGAACCTGCTCACGGCCGGCGACACGACGCCCGTCGTGCGCGCGCTCGAACGCATGCTGGCCATGCGCGCGTGGCAGCGGGGCCGCCACGTCGATGGACGAGAAAACCACGCGGTCCTTCAGCAAGTCCGGCTGAGCGTCGCGGAAGTCGACGAGATGTATCGCGTGATGGCCATCGCGAACTACGAAGATCGCTTCGTCATTCCGACGTCGCACCGCGAATACGCAGAGAACGCGTTCAACGTGCGCGGCGGCTGCGGGTTCAGCTTCGGCAACGGCTGTTCGGAGGGCGTCACGGAAACGAGCCTGTTCGGAAGCGAGAAGAAGCGCACGATTCCGATTCGCGTGGAGGTCTGAGCGATGTCGACCATTCATACCGATCAGCCTTCGCTCAAGACGACGCTGCGCGTGCTCGCGCACCTGCTCGACTATCCGGACGCCGCGTTGCGAGCGGCCCTGCCCGAGATGCGCGACGCACTGCATGCGCAATCCACGCTCCGCGAGCAACGGCTTGCCGACATCGACGAGCTTGTCAATACGCTTCTGCGCGACGACGGCTTCGATACCGAGGCCGCTTATGTCGACCTGTTCGATCGCGGCCGCGGCACCGCGCTGCATCTGTTCGAGCACGTGCACGGCGACTCGCGTGAGCGCGGTCCGGCGATGATCGATCTGATCCAGACCTACGAGCAAACGGGGCTTTATCTCGCGTCGGATGAATTGCCCGATCACCTGACCGTGCTGCTCGAATACGCATCGACGCAGCCGTCCGAATCCGCGAAGGGTCTGCTCGGCGAAGTCGCGCATATCCTGCGCAACATCTACAGCGCGCTGACCCGCCGGCAAAGCGCGTATGCGGCCGTGCTGGCCGCGCTGCTCGATCTCGCGGGAGAACCGGTGCGCGCGGTCGAACTGCCGCGCGAGCCGGGCCTCGACGAAAGCTGGAGCGAGCCCGCCGCCTTCGACGGCTGCGCGTCCCAAGGCCAGCGACGCCCCGGCGAGCCACAGCCCGTGCGCATCGTCAGACACGAGCGCTCGCCTCTTGAAACGCAATCCCGCATGCAACCTCATGCGGAACTGCACGTGCAACCTAAGCAACCTGCGCAACCTGAGCAAGGAGCATCGGCATGAACCCCGTGCACAACTTCTTCTTCGGCGTCTATCCGTACCTGTGCCTCGCCGTGTTCCTGTTGGGCAGTCTCATCCGCTTCGACCGCGACCAGTACACATGGAAGAGCGATTCATCCCAGCTCTTGCGGGCCGGGCAGCTACGCTGGGGCAGCAATCTGTTTCATATCGGCATCCTGTTCCTGCTGTTCGGGCACACGGTCGGCCTGCTGACGCCGCATGCGCTCTACGAGCCGTTCATCAGCGCGCAGCACAAGCAGTTGCTCGCGATCATGTCGGGCGGAACGGCGGGACTGATCTGCTTCGTCGGGCTGACGTTGCTTCTGCACCGGCGCCTGTCCGATCCGCGCATCCGCCTCACGAGCCGCCGCACGGATATCGCCATTCTCGCGATCCTGTGGCTGCAACTGTGCCTCGGGCTGATCACGCTGCCGTTTTCGTTCGCCGACCGCGCGGACGCGCACACGATGCTCGTACTCGCCGACTGGGCCCAGCATGTCGTGACGTTCCGCCCGGATGCGAGCGGCCTGCTCGGCGTCGAGTGGCCGTTCAAGGTGCACATCGTGCTCGGCATGACGATCTTCCTGCTGTTCCCGTTCAGCCGGCTCGTGCACGTGTGGAGCGGCTTCGCATCGGTGGCCTATGTGTTCCGGCCTTACCAGCTGGTGCGTTCGCGTCGGCTGAACCTGCGCTCGCAGGGTCAGTCGGCCCGCAAGCGCTGAACTCGAGGAGTCAAACATGCAGAACGATCTGACGGACGTCGCAGCGGTCAATGGCGTGGCGCTTCATCGTCCGGATGACGCGCTCGACGTCGCAACGCTGCGCCAGCGCGCCTGCACCGAACTATTGCGGCAGGCGGCCATCGCGCAAGGACTGCTCGACGCGGACGACCCCGCATCCGTGGACGGCGCAACCAGCCCCGAGGCGACGGCCGCCATCGACGCGCTGCTCGAACGCGTGCTGCACGTGCCGGAACCAGCCGACGACGCGTGCCGCCGCTACTACGCCGCTCACCCCGCCCGCTACGCGGTGGGCGAACGCGTGCATGCGCGGCATGTGCTGTTCGCCGTGACGCAGGGCGTGGACGTCAACGCGCTTCGTCAGCGGGCGGAAGCGTGCCTGCTCGACGTGCGATGCAGCGGCGCCGGCAAAGATCACCGCTTCGATGACCGCTTCGATGACCGCTTCGCCCGCGCGGCGGCCGAGTTGTCGAATTGCCCGAGCGGCGCTGCGGGCGGCGACCTGGGTTGGCTCGCGGCCGACGAATGCGCACCCGAATTCGCCGCGCAACTTTTCGGCCAGACGGAGATCGGCGTGTTGCCACGGCTCGTGCATACGCGCTTCGGGCTGCATGTAGTCGAAGTCCTCGCGCGCAAGCCCGGCTCGCTGCAAGACTTCGAGACGGTACGCGCAGCCGTCGCGCAGACGCTGCGGCAATTGGCGTTTTCGACGGCAGTGCGTCAGTATGTGAGCCTCGAGGCCGCGCATGCCGATATCATCGGCGTCGATATCGAAGCGGCCGCAACGCCGCTCGTCCAGTAAACCTGCTCTATCGAAGCGGCCGCCCTTGCCCTGGCTTTTGCTTTTGCTCACGTCATGCCGCTGATCGAACTCTATCCGTATGTGAAGCTCGCTCATGTGTCGTTCGTGACCAGCAGCGGCGTGCTGTTCGCGACGCGCGGCGCGGCCGTGCTGACCGGGCAAGCGTGGCCGATGCGTCCCGGCTGGCGTCGGCTCAGCTATCTGATCGACACGTCGCTGCTGGCAGCCGGCATCACGTTGTGGATCATGCTGCATTTGAATCCCGTACGGGATGCATGGCTTGGCACGAAGCTGCTCATGCTCGTCGCCTATATCGTGGCCGGATCGTTTGCGCTAACACACGGCCGCACGCGGCTCCTCCAGTGCGTGAGCTTCGGAATTGCGCTCGCGCTGTATCTGCTGATCGCGTCGGTTGCCGTCGCGCATCGCCCGCTCGGACTGTTCGCGCTGACGTAGCGATCTGCACCTCTGGTTGCGCGCATTCGGCGCGCCGGCTCACGCGCAACCGCTTTGCGGCCCGATATCGCCAGCGCAACCCGCTTGACGACACAACCGCAAACACTTGATCTGGATCAGACTTCTCTCGACCAGGCGAAGGCACATTGTCGAAGGAAGGCTTTGGGTGTCGACTGTCAGCCGAGTTCCCGGCCGACGGTTCCGAACACCCACCGACGTCAATGAAAAAATTCCAGACTCTCGCGGCGAAGCTAGGCATCATCGGCGGTTTGCTGTTGTTGGCGGCGTCCGTTTCGATCGGCTACACGCTGTGGGCAAGCTGGCAGCTCGAAGGCGGCGCGGCCGCCGTCAACGAAGCGGGCCGTATGCGCATGCAGACCTGGCAACTCGCGCAAGCCCTCGCGCGCGGCGATCCCGCGCACATCAACGCACAGGTCGATCAGTTCGAGCAAAGCGTCGCGCTGTTGCGCAACGGCGATCCGGCGCGGCCGCTGCTCGTGCCGCACGACGCACGCTCGACGGCCGCGTTTGCGGACGTGCAGCACACATGGACCGTCGTGCGCAGCCACTGGACCGCTTCCCCCGCGCCGGACTCGACGCAGGCGGCCGCCGAGGCCGAGGATTTCGTCAAGCATATCGATCGGCTCGTGTCGGCCATCGAGGGGCGTCTGTCCTATCTGACCGCAATCCTGAACATGCTGCAGGTTTTCATGATCGGCTTGACGATTGCGAGCGCGGTCACGCTGCTTTATTCGGCCTATATCTTCGTGTTCAATCCGCTCGAACGGCTCAAGACGGGACTCGCGCGCGTGCGCGAAGGCGATCTGACCGCGCGTGTCAAAGTCGATTCGAACGACGAATTCGGCACGCTGTCCAAAGGCTTTAACCGGATGGCCGAGACCCTCCAGGAGCTTTATCAGAACCTGGAGGTGAAAGTCGAGGAAAAGACCGAACGGCTCGCCGCGCAAAATGCCCGGCTCGGCACGCTCTACGAGGCGAGCGCGTTTGCCGCGCACGCGGCAACGTTCGACGAACTTGCAAGCGGCTTTGCAAGACTCGCGCGGCGGGCCGTGAAAGCCGATGCGACTGCCGTGCGATGGACCGACGAAGCGAATCAGCGCTATCTGCTCGTGGCATCCGACGGCCTGCCGACCGAGATTTCCGAAAGCGAAAAGTGCATTCCGACGGGCGCCTGCCATTGCGGCCAGCAGCACGCGCAAGCGAGCACGCGCGTGATTCCGATTCGCCCCGATCATCCGGGCTTGTTTGGACACTGCTCCAATGCCGGTTTCGGCACCGTGATCGGCGTGCCCGTCAAATTGCAGGACCGCATGGTCGGCGAACTGGATCTGTTCTTCAACGCCCGCGCGACGCTGACGGACGAGGACCGCGTGTTGATCGAAACGATGGGAAGCCATCTCGCCGTCGCGCTCGAAGGGTTGCGCGCGGGTGCGCTGGAACGCGAAGCGGCCGTCGCCGCCGAGCGCAATCTGCTTGCGCGCGAAATGCACGACTCGATCGCGCAAAGCCTCGCCTTCATGAAAATCCAGATCGGCCTTCTGCGCGGCGCGATCAAGCATGCGGACGAGCCGCGCGTCGAGCGCACGGTTTGCGAACTCGATGCGGGCATTCACGAGAGCCTGTCCGACGTGCGCGAGCTGTTGCTGAATTTCCGCACGCGCACGAGCGGCGAAGACATCATTCCCGCGCTGCTCACGACGTTGCAAAAATTCGAGCACCAGACAGGGCTCGCGACGCATCTGTCCGTCGAAGGACACGGCGTACCGCTGCCGGCCGACGTTCAGGTGCAGGTGCTGCACGTCGTTCAGGAAGCGTTGTCGAACATCCGCAAGCACGCCCACGCAACCGAGGTGTGGCTCGACGTGCAGCAGGAACCGCAATGGCGCGTAACGGTCCGCGACAACGGATGCGGCTTCGTCAGCGGCGCCGTGCAAATCGACCGACACATCGGCTTGCGGATCATGCATGAGCGGGCCGAGCGCATCGGCGCAGCCGTCACAATCGACTCGATGCCCGGCTCGGGAACGCGCATCGTGCTCACCTTGCCCGAACCCAGGAGGCTGGCAGCATGAAAGACCCGAGATCGATCCGCGTGCTCGTGGTCGACGATCACACGCTGTTCCGGCGCGGCGTCACCGCGCTGTTGAGCGCCGACTCGCGCTTCGAAGTGGTCGCCGAGGCGGGCGATGCCGGCGAGGCCTATCGGCGCGCCGCCGAAACGCAACCGGACATCATCCTGCTCGACAATCACCTGCCGGGCGTCAGCGGCGTGGATGCGCTGCCAGGGCTACTCGAAGCGGCGCCGCAGGCGCGTGTGCTGATGCTGACCGTCAGCGAAGACGAAAGCGATCTGGCTGCCGCGCTGCGTGGCGGCGCGCGCGGCTATCTGCTGAAGACCGTCGACAGCGACGTGATGGCCACGGCAATCGTGCGAACGATGGCAGGCGAATCGACCGTCAGCCCGGAGATGACCAGCAAGCTCGTCACCGCGTTTCAATCGCTGCAAGGCAAGGACGAAAAGGCTTCGCCGGAAGAAGACCCGATCCACAATCTGTCGCCGCGCGAAGAGCAAATCCTGGCGCAAGTCGCGCAAGGCCGGACCAACAAGGAAATCGCACGCGCGATGAACATTGCGGAAACGACCGTCAAGATTCACGTGCAGCACATTCTGCGCAAGCTGAAGCTCAGCTCGCACGTGCAGGCCGCCACTTACGCCGTCGCGCGCGCAACGTAGGATTCTCCAATGCCGCTTTACTGACGCGCGAGACGATCGGCAATCGCACGCAACTCGCGCAGCATCCGTTCGCCTGCCGCGATGTACTGCGGCGGATCGCCGGTCAGCACGCTGGCGCGGAACGTCTGCAACGCGCGCCTCAGCGGTTCGTACCGGAGCACCGACGCGCCGCCGTCGACGCGATGAATCCACTGCCGCAGCGTAGCCGGCCCGATGTCGGGCTCGGCCAGCAGACCTTGCAATTCGTCCGCGTCCGCGACCATCGTCTGGACGATGACCGCGATCAGCGCCTCGTCGCGGCCACTGCTGCCGAAACTCTGGTTGATGGCGGACCAGTCGAGATCCGGCAGAGCGCTTGCCTCCCCTGCCTCGCCCGCATCGCTCGTCTCCATAGCGACGGCTGCGGAACCCGAGCCCATCCCGACGACAACCGCCGCATCGGCTTCGCGAACGCCGGCATTCGGCGCAACCGCTTCATGGCCCGCCGATATCTCGGGACCGGGCAGGCACTGAGGCGCAAACTGGGCGATACAGTTGACCAGATCACTAAGCTTTGCCGGCTTGTAAAGGCATTCGTCCATCCCGGCGGCGATGCATTCGCCGCGCTCTTCACGCCCGACGCTCGCCGTCAGTCCGACGATGGGGATCCTGCGCGCGCCGCCTTCCCGGGCGCGTATGCGCATCGCGAGCGTGTAGCCGTCCATCTGCGGCATGTGGCAGTCGGTGATCAACATCGCGTAGTCCGCCGACTCCCAGGCCTCCAGCGCCTGTGCGCCATCTTCGACGGCATCGCACGTGCAGCCGAGCAGTGCGAGCTGCTGGCGGATCAGATGACGGTTGATCGGATTGTCTTCGGCAACCAGAATCAGAACGTGCAGGCGCAACGCGTCATCGCGGCTGCGCGGCACGACGGGCGTGAACGCCGATGCAGGCGACTCCTGACCGAGTTCCGCATCGCCGTGCAGTGCCGCGTTGCAGACGGCGGAAACGCCCTGCAACGTGACGGGATAAACGCCCAGATAAAAGACGTCCCCCACGCGCAGATATCCGCTGGACTTGGGCGCGGCCGTCGTCGGAATGACGGGCACATGCCCCGTCCGCGCGTGAACGGCAGGCTCGCGTCGCTCGGGGGCAAGCAGTTCATCCGATGCCGGTTCGTCCGAAGGCAGTTCGTCCGATGGCGGTTCTGCCGCCGTCATATAGTCGTCGATGATCAGCTGGCACTGCGCCTGCAACGTGACGGCAGCGCGAGCAGACGCGTTCGGGTCCAGCGTCACCACCGCGCCTCCGAGCGTACGCACGGCTTCCGTCACGCTGCGCAGCACATAAGCGTCGCGGATACGCAGGCCCGTCGTCATGCCGCGGAGCGGGGAGCGCTGGAACTCCCGCTGACAGACCTCCAGCGGCATGCGGAACACCACCCGCGTGCCACGGCCGATCTCGCCTTCCATGCCGATGGTGCCGCCTAGCATATCCACGAGGCGCCGGCAGATCGACAGCCCGAGACCCGTGCCGCCGAAGCGCCGCGTCGTCGACGCTTCCGCTTGCACGAACGGCTGGAACAACTGCGCCTGCTGCTCGGCGCTGACGCCGATGCCCGTATCGGTGACACGCCACACGATGGTTTGCACGCCACGGGCGTCACCCGCCAGCTCGACGTCGAGCGTGACACTGCCCTCCGCCGTGAACTTGATCGCGTTGCTGAGCAGATTGAAAAGAATCTGCCGCAGCCGCACGCCGTCGCTCCATACCAGATGCGCCACGGCCGCGTCGATGCACAGCCCGAGCCTCAGGCCTTTTTCCTGCGCGCGCCAGAAAAGCAGGCCGAGGCTGCTCGTGCACAATTCGCGAATATCGACGGGCGCGCGCTCGAGAACGATCTTGCCCGCTTCGATCTTCGAGTAGTCGAGTATGTCGTTCAGTATTTGCAGCAACGATTCGGCGGCCTGCGAAATCAGCTTCACCTTGTCGGTCTGATCGGGGCGAAGATCGCTGTGGGCCAGCAGTTCGATCAGGCCCAGCACGGCACTCATCGGCGTGCGTATTTCGTGGCTCATCGTCGCGAGGAAGTCGCTCTTCGCGCGCGACGCCTGCTCGGCCGCATCGCGCGCTGCGGCAAGCGCGGCCGCGTATTCGTGCTCCTGCCCGGCGTCGCTCCAGTAGCCGTTCCAGACGAGATCACCGTTGGCGGCTCTCTGCGGCACCGCGTGCAACCGCGTCCATCTGAACGCGTCATGGCGCTGCACGCGGACCTCGCGGCTGACAGCCGTCAAGCTCTGGCCGGCATTCCGAAGATCCTCCAAAAGCGCGTCCCGGTCGTCGGGATGGATGGACGACAGCATGTTCGCGCCGACTTGCAGATCGGCGCTGCTCTTGCCGAACAGCTCGACGGAATTTCCGCTCAGCCACGTGTAACCCGGATCGCGATTTTTCCCGCGTCGAAACTGGAAGGCCGTCGCCGGCAACTGGCTCGTCACGTCGAGCAGCCGAAGTTCCGCTTCGCGGCGCACCCGCGCCTCTTTGCGCAGCAGCCACCGCGAGCGCCACAACACGGCGATCACCACCAGCATCGCGATCGCGAACGGCGCAATCCTCGCGGCGATGTCTCGCCAGGACGGGCCGAGCGAGTAGTTCGCGGCGAAATAGCGGTTCTGGATCGCCAGCCGCTCGGTGTCGGGCATCGAAGCCAGCGCGCGGTTGACGAGCGGCATAAGCCGCGCGGCCAGCGCCGGCGTCATCGCAACGCCCGTCTGCAGCGGCGTGCCATCGGAGCCGATGACGCGAAGATTGCCGCCATGCATCCGGTGCAGCATGTAGTCGGCGGCCGCCAGATCGTCAACGTAGACATCGGCCGTTCCGTGGGCGACGGCGTTCATGCCGGCTTCGATATCGGGAACGGCAATGATGCGCGACTGGGGAGCCACCGACGCCACGAGCGAGCGCAGACCGCCGCCCTCGGTGACGGCCACGCGCTTGTCGTTGAGCTCGCGCATCTGGCCGATGGCAGGCGTTTCCCGCGCGCCCACGACGACGACGGGAAACGTCGCATACGGATGCGACACGGGGATGCCATGCAACGCGGAATCGCCCGGCACGGCCACGGCGATCAGATCCAGCTTGCCGGATTTCAGCGCATCCACCGTCGCGGCGAAGTCGGGCAGGCGCTGACGCACGAAAGTGATCCCCAGCTTGTCCGCCAGATAGCGAAGATAGTCGAGCGCCATGCCGTGCGGCTCGCCGCCGTCGTCGACGTACGCGTACGGCGCGAGTCCCGTATCGACGGCTACGCGCAGCGGGGCCAGCGAGCGCAGATAGGCGCGCTCGTCATCCGTCAGAAAGAACGGTCCCGCGATCTGCCGCTGGATCGGGCCCGTGCCCATCCAGCGGCTCACGATGCGCTCGCGGGCAACGGCGGGCAGCGCGTTCAGCCGCTCGTCGAGCGTGTCGCGCAGCATTTGCCGCGCGCGAGGAAAACCGAAATGGACGCCGCTTTCCGTTTCCCGATAACGATTGATCTCCGCCAGTCCGGCGAACTCGGGCTGCGACATCGCATATTCGGCAACGGGCGCCAGCGTGATGTAGACGTCGGCATCGTTGTGCAGCACCGCGTTCAGGCCGGCGTGCGGATTGGGCACGTGCACGAAGACGGAATCGGGGTAGCGGTCGCGCGACACCCGCTCGATGTAAGAGCCGGCTTCCGTGGCGATGCGTTTGCCGGCGAGGCGCGGAAACATGCTGCCCGCCGCGGCATCCGACGCGCGCCCGACCACCAGCACATCGGAATCGAAATACGCATCGGAAAGCACCAGGCAAGTCCTGGGTCGGCCCGGCCCCTGGACGCCGAGCACGATATCCACCGAGCCCGCGCAGACGGCCGCGTTCAGCGATTCGAAGTCCGGAAATATCTGAACCCGCACCTGCGTCGACGGGTCCAGAACGGCCTTCAGGAAATCGAATGCGGCGCCGGACAACTGACCGTTGTTCAGGATCATGATCGGGGGCCAGCCGCCTTCGACCGCCCCGACGGTGAGGCTGTCCGGCGTCGTCTGTGGTGGCGTCTGTGGTGGCGTCTGCGGTGATGTCTGTCCGACGGCCGCGCTCGACAGTACGACAAGCGTCACCAGCAGGAGCAGGCGCAGTCTGACGCGAAAGATCGAAGTCGTGTGCATGGCACTCCGGAAAACGCGAACAGCAGAGTCAACCGCCGACGTTGACGCGCGAGCGAGGCCGTGTGGAATGATCTTTGCAACCAGGACTGCGCACGCCGATGCACCGACAGATAATTAGCTTGCCGTCTGTTGTCAAACGTATTCGGAAAGCGGGGCGTTTCTGGAGCGCTCCGTTCTGACGGAGGCGAAAGCGGGATCGGCGTGGGAAGCGGGATGCTTGCCGCGTTTCACAGAGACTCGAAGCGTCAGAACATCATGGTTTCTGTCGAGGCATGCTACATGATCACGATCGGTTCACGACCTGTCCAACGGGAGATGCGATGCCCTATCAGACAAACGAAGATCTTCCGGCGTCCGTCCGGGATCACCTGCCCGCTCACGCCCAGGATATCTATCGCGCTGCGTTCAATCACGCGTTCGAAGCGCATGCCAACGATTCGCGTCGCGAGGAGGCGGCTCACCGGATCGCGTGGGCGGCCGTCAAACGGTCCTACGACAAGGAAGGCGACTCGTGGGTCCGCAAATCCTAGCCGTGTCGTTGGGCAAACACGGCGTGCTTCTCGTCGCCAGAAACCGCGTTGCCTGATAGGCGGGCTTGCGCGGCGACGGGCGATTCATTTCGATGTCTCATCGCCGGCCTGCGCTCGAATAAACGCCTACGTCAGCGTTCACATCAGCGCTCACATCAGCGGCATGGCAGTGGGAAAGGCCAGATGCGCCTGCACGTGCTTCACGCCTTTCACTTCTCTCGCGGCGATGCACAGCGCTTTCTCTTCTTCGTCGGACTGGATCATTCCCCACAGATGCGCGACGCCATCCACGACGATCACATTCTCCTTCGGCAACGCCCACCGCTTGCCGTGCAAAGCGGCGACGATCGCTTCGGCAATTTCCCTGTCGCCGACGGGCGCATCGTCTTGCACCAGCGGCGGCGCGCTTGCGAGCGCGCGGATCAGATTCGAGCGGCTCACGATGCCGACCAGCTTGCCGTCGCGCAGAACCGGCACGCGCTTGATGCCGCGCCTTTCCATCATGTCGGCGATATCGGTCAGCGATGTCTGCTCGTCGACAGTCATCACCTCGGGCGTCATCACGTCGCCCACGAGGCGTCCGTGCTCTTTCACGAAGGTCGTCGCCAGTTCGCGCGTGGACGAAAGGAATTCGAGCCACCAGGGGTTTCTCGTCTGCGTCGATGTTTCGACGCGCCGCAACAGATCGCCCTCGCTGACGATGCCGACAAGCGCGCCGCTTTCGTCGACGACGGGCATGCCGCTTATCCTGTTCTCCACCAGACGTTTTGCGGCTTCCTGAACGGTCATGTCAGGTTGTGCGCAAATCACGGAGGGTGTCATCACATCGATGGCTCGCATGGTTTTCTCCTGAAAACAGACGCAACTGAATGTGACGTCCCGGCTGCATGAACGCAGGGACGGCCGATCATCTGATTCAAGCTTCCGTCCGCAGCGCCCCTGCAGGGCTGACGCAGATCAACTGCCGGTGACTTGCGGGCAGTAACCTGACTACATAGCCAAAACAGGTTCGCGCTCCTCGCTCGCACAGTCGCCGCCATTCATGACTCTTCTGCTGATCGCACTCAACGTGCTCGCGTTCGCCGTGGAGGCGCTCGATCCGAACTCGCTGATCGACGTCTTCGCGCTATGGCCGCTGCAAGCGGCGGGCAGCGGCGCGCCTGCTTTCCACATCTGGCAGCTGCTGACGTATAGCGCGCTGCACGCCAGCGTGACGCATCTCGCGTTCAACATGCTGGGCCTGTTCATGTTCGGCAACGAGGTGGAGCGCGTGCTCGGCGGCCGGCGAATGCTCGCGCTTTATGCGACGAGCGTCGCGTGCGGAGGCATCGTGCAAACGCTGACCACGGTGTCGATGACGGGCGACGCGTATCCGACGATCGGCGCCTCCGCTGGTGTGTTCGGCGTGCTCATCGCCTACGCGATGATGTTCCCGAGACGCCGTGTCGTGCTGCTGTTCCCGCCCATTCCGATGCCCGCATGGCTCTTCGCCACGGGCTACGCGGTGCTCGAACTGGTGCTGGGCGTCTCGCGCGAAGCGACGGGCGTCGCGCATTTCGCGCATCTGGGCGGCATGACGGGCGCGGTCGCGCTCATCGTCTACTGGTCGGGCAAACTGGATCGCGGTCCCGTCGACTGAAGCGATTCGATTCGACGGCCCGCGTTCAGGCGCGCGCGGTATTGCGCACCTGAAGTTCGCGCGGCTTCGGCCCGAACAGGATTCGTTGTCGCGCCCGGCTTCGTTTGTTTCGCGATGGTTCTCTTGCAGAGCGGGAAGCGGGAAATGCGTGGCCTGCACGTGCGTCGCGATCTTCGTGTACTCCTGCACGCCGCCACGACTTGCGATCTGCACCGGGGCTTCGCCCGTCCGTTGCATCCGTCCCGGCCCCGTTGACTCAGATCAAGTCGACGTCCGGCGCCCACGCTTAAATGACCAGACAGCGTCCACTACGGTTGCGCGAACTGAGCGCCATCCGTCGAACCACGCGGAGGTCCGCCATGTCACGCAGTAAGTTCGTATTTCACCCGGATGCACGGCAGTTGCCGATCGCGGCGCAGCGGCCTCTCGCAGCAGCTTGCACGACCACCGCCCTTCCCGCTCGCTGGCCGCTATCTTGCGGCGCGGCAGCGCATCCGGGCGTCGCCTGGCTCTTGCTGTACACATGCCTGCTGGCGCTCGCGACGCTGCTCGCCGCTCCGATGCCCTTCGCGGCGCCGGGTTCGCACGATGCCGTCTCGCTTGTCGCGATCCTTGTCTACCATCGCTTCTCCGACGCCGACGACGATTCGACGGCCGTTCACGTCGCCACTTTCCACGAGCATCTGCGCTTCCTGCGAGAGCGCGGCTATGCGATCGTGCCGCTGCGCGACATCGTCGCGTGGCTGCGCGAACCGCGCGCGCCGCTGCCGCCGAAAGCCGTTGCGCTGACTGTCGACGACGCGCAGCAATCGGTCTATGAACGCCTGTTGCCGATCGCACAGCGCGAGCAGTTGCCCATCACGCTCTTCGTCTATCCGTCTGCGATCTCGAAGGCGTCGTGTGCGCTGACGTGGAAGCAATTGCGCGCGATGCGCGCGACGACTCTGTTCGATGTGCAGTCGCACACCGGCTGGCATCCGAACTTCGCTATCGAGCGCAGCCGCCAATCGGCCGCTTCGTTCGAGCGTTTCGCAACGGCGCGGCTGCAAGATTCGCGCGAACAGATCGAAGCCGAACTCGGCGCGCGCGCCGACATGCTCGCCTGGCCCTTCGGCGTGTGCGATGTCGACGTCATGCACATTGCGAACAAGCTCGGCTACGTCGCGGGATTCACGCTGAGCGCGCGTCGCGTCGAAAAGTCTTCGACGTTGCTGGCTTTGCCCCGTTTCCCGATGGTCGACGATGTGACGCCGCGCATCCTCGGCCGTCTGCTCGGCGAGCACGACACGCCAATTGTCCATGCGCCCCGCGCACGCTCGTGACGGCACGCGCCGCTTATTGGATACGCGAGGGGCACGCGATGGCAAGCGAGCGCGCGCGCAATAGTCGCGGCGTCGCGCTCGTCCGGATGCTGCACGCGATGTATGCTCAGGCTTTCGCCTTATGCAACGCCACCTGCGCTATCGACGGATGCACAGAGCCGATCATGTGGTATGCCCTCATCGATGCACAACGACGCATGACCCGGGCGATGGCCGAAAGGCTGCCGGAAGAATGCGCGTGTCCGCTTGCTGCGCCAGCGTCCTGGGTCGTGCCCGGCGAAGCGGCGAGCGCGTTCCGGCACTGGCTGCTCAGGTCCGCCTGTGCGTTCGAACAGGCGCCGCCGTTCGCGATCGACGCCGTCACTAGCGACGTCACTAGCACCGTACCTAGCGCCGTCACGGGCGACGGTTGCCGGATTCGCGTCGATGAATCTGTCGTCGACACGCTGCCCGTCGGCACGCTGCGCAAGTTCACGCGCAAGCGCATCGCCCCCGAGCCGCCGGGGAAATGGCCCGTCATGCTGTGCTCGCCGCTCGCCGGCCATCACGCGGTGATGATGCGGGAAACGGTGGAAACGTTGCTCGAACACCGCGACGTCTATATCACCGACTGGGCCGACGCCCGCGACGTGCCGCCCGAAGCCGGCCCTCTGCCGCTCGACGATTACGTGCTCGCGCTCGGACGCTTCATGCGCACCGCTCGCGCGCACGGAACGCCCGTCCACGTGATGGCCGTCTGCCAGGCGACCGTGCCGGCGCTCGCGGCGGCCGCGTTGCTCGCAAGCTCGCAGGACGCTCCATTCGCCAGTGTCGCGCTGCTGGGCGGGCCGATCGATACGCGGCTGCATCCGACGCTCATCGACCGTTTCGCCCGTTCGCACACGCTCGACTGGTTCCGCACCAACGCGATCGACGCCGTGCCCGCGCCGTATCGCGGAGCCGGGCGGCGCGTGTATCCTGGCTTCGTCCAGCAGGCGGCCATCAACGCCGCGCACCCGGAACGGCATCTGTGCCTGGAGGGCCGCTACTGGGCGAGCTGGCTCGCAGGCGACATGTCCGGCGCGCTGAAAGCGCTGCGTTCGCTGAACGAGTACGCCGCGGTGCTCGACATGGCGGAATGCTATTTCCTCGACATCATTCGCGTCGTGTTTCATGAACATCTGCTGCCGCGCCAGACGTGGTCGGTCGCGGGACGACGCGTGACGACCGACGCGCTGCGCGATACGCCGCTGTGCACGATAGAAGGTGCCGACGACGACATCGCGGGCGAAGGGCAAACCCATTGCGCGCACGAACTGTGCGACACGTCGCACGCGCGGGTGGGCGGGAAGATCACCGTTCCGCACTGCAATCACTATGATCTCTTTACGGGCGAGCGCTGGCGCGACGTCGTGCATCCCGGCCTGTGCGACTTCTGGCGCGAAGTCGAAAACGTCGCGTCCGCCATCCTGCGAAGACGACGCGAGACAAGACGTGCTGACAGGAGAGAGGCATGACGCGCCGTCGAGGGCGCACGGAGCCTATATCCCGCCAACGGCTCCGCCGCCGCGGTGATGATGCCGCACATCGCGGTGCGCAACACGCGGCGAACCGCGTCCGGGCCGCGCGGCGCAGCGTGCGCGGACTCGATGCGGCGATGCGAAGGCCCGGCACGTATTGCCATCCGGCGGGCAGGATCGTCAGGATCGAAACGCATATCTCCGTTGTGTATCTCGCCGGGCGCTTCGCGTACAAGATCATCAAGCCCGTCGCTCCCGGCTTCGCGGACTTCACGGCGATGGACACTCGACGGCGCTGCTGTGAAGCACAGGTGCGTCTGAACAGGCCGCTCGCGCGCGCCCTCTATCTCGACGTGCTGCCCATCGCGCGCAATGGCGGACGCCTGCGACTCGGTGCAACCGGCGCCGCAATCGAACATGCGGTGAAGATGCGCCGCTTCGACGAGGCCACGCTCTTTTCGACTCTCGCGAAGCACTCGGCGCTCATGCCGCGCGATATCGACGGCGCGGCTCGACGGCTCGCCGGCTATCATCGGCATGCGCCGCACAACGTGCCTGCGTCCCGATATGGCAGCGCCGCGCTGCTGCGCGCGCAGGTCGAAGCCGTCAACGCGTCGCTGCTGGCAAACGTCAGCCATCCCGCGCTACGTGAGATCTCCGCCTGGTGCGCGCAACAACTCGACATGCACGCGTCCGCTCTCGAGCGACGCCGCGCCGATGGTTTCGTGCGCGGCTGTCATGGCGATCTGCACCTCGACAACGTGGTGCGCTGGCGCGGTCGGATAGCGATGTTCGACTGCATCGATTTCGACGATGCGCTGCGCTGGATCGATGTCGCAAACGACGTTGCGTTTCTCATCATGGATCTGCGCGCGCGTGCCGGAGCGCGTCTGGCAAACCGGCTGCTGAATGGATGGCTCGACGTATCAGGTGACTATTCCGCGCTTGCGCCGATGGCGTTGTACGTCGTGTACCGAGCGCTGGTGCGCGCGTGGGTCGCGCATCTCAAAGGCAGGAACGCATCTGCCCGCAGAGCCGCCAATGCCGCGCTCGATACGCAGCGCTACATCGGGGTCGCCTGCGCGGAAATGCGGCGGCCACGGCCTGTTTTATTGCTCTGTCACGGCTATTCGGGTTCGGGCAAATCGGTCGCGAGCCGAGCGTTGGCTGAACTGAGCGGCGCGGTGCATCTGTCGAGCGACGTCGAGCGCAAGCGGCTGATTTCGCCGCGTGCGTCGGATGACCGGCTCGGCGTCGAGCACTACACGCACATCGCCCGCGATGCGATATACGACCATCTGCTCCGGCTTGCATCCGATGTGCTTCAGCAGGGATACAGCGTGATCGTCGACGCGACATTCATCATGCACATGCATCGCAGCGCGTTTGTCGCGCTTGCGCAGCGCCTTGGCGTTCCGGTTTGCATGCTCGATTTTCACGCGGACCCATCGGTGCTTATCGAACGCATCGAGGCGCGCAACAGGGGGCCGCGCAATGCATCCGACGCCGATGTGTCGACGCTCACGCTGCAACTTGCAGGCGCCGATCCGTTGACTCACGACGAAAAAGCGCTGACCTTCACGTTCGATACGGCGGTCCCGCTTGCGGCATTCGACTCAACCGCTTACTGGCGGCCTGTGATCGAACTCATGCAGCGCGCCGCCGAGCTCACCGAACCGACAATGCAAGCGTGCTAGCCCCATGGCAAACCCAGTTGCAGACGCAGTTGCGGATTCACTCGCAGATTCAGTCGCAGAAGCGGAAATACCCGCTATGCAGCTGCACGGGCTTGCCGCCCACTTCCTTCAACATCCGCTGTGCAGCGCGCTCGATTTCGACGCGATGCGCCGTGAACGCGCCGATCAGATCGTCTTCTCGCAGCGAACGCGCGCCGCAATGATCTTCGAGTGCTTCCGCCGTGATCGCGCACTGGACAGGCCGATCGTCGACGAGCGCGGGAAACGCCAGCACCAGATCACGTGCGCAATATTCAGGGGCACAGGAAGGAAACGAAATATGCATGATGCCGATCCCAACTCGCGAATGAAATGCCGCATTGGAAGACTCGCAGGCCGTCTGCGCGCCAGACGCTCAAACAAGCTTAGCCCGCCGCTACCCGCTGCGCCTGATGCACGTCAACGCAGACAACGCACGGCGCGACTGCGCATCGCTTGACCTGCATCAACGCCATCGACTCGACGCGTGGGACGATCGATTTGACCTTGTCGCGTTCATGAAGGTCGACCTGTTTCTCGATGCGGATGGCCACGTCATGATCAAGCCTATCTTCCGGATCGGCGCAGCGCTGCTGAACACGCCCGCGCCGCGGCCCGTCGAAGGGACGCCTGCACCCCACATCGGCTTGCCCGTCGCGCATCGCAGCGGCGGCATGCCGTTGCTCGATGCACTGGCGGCGCGTCAGACGTCGCGCAGCTTCGCCGAGACGCCGATCGACCACGCCACGCTCGGCGATCTGCTGTGGGCCGCCGACGGCATCAACCGCAACGTCGACGGCGGCCGGACCGCGCCCTCCGCGCTGGGCGGCTACGAGATCGACATCTACGTGCTGCTCGCCAACGGTGCGTATCGCTACGATCCCGTCGATCACGCGCTCGAACTGGTCGCGTCGGCGGATCTGCGAAGCGTGACGGGATATCAGGACTTCCACGGTCATGCGCCCGTGAACCTCGTGTATGTCGCCGATCTCACGCGCATGCAGGACATTCCGCAAACGCAGCGCGAAGCGTTCGCCTATGCGAGCGCTGGCGCGATTCTGCAGAACGTCTATCTTTTTTGCGCATCGGCGGGACTCGCGGCGGCCGCGCGAGGATGGATGAACCGGACGGCGCTCGCCCTGAATCTAAAGCTGCCCGTCGGGTCGGCTGCGCTACTTGCGCAGACCATCGGTCACTTTTCCGGCGTCGACAGGCCGTAGGCTCTCGCGGGACCGATGCGGCTGTGGATGCGTTGCTCGATCAGTACGGCCAACGCCTCGATCTCGCCGCCGATGCATCGACGCTCGCGCGAAAGTATCTGTCGGCGGATTCGCTGGTGCTCGCTCAGGTCGACGATGCGCGGGAGGCCGCCGCGGCGCTGCACGGGTCGCCCGACATCGTGGACACGCGCGCGCATCGTTCGAACACTTCTACATCGTGCAACGTCAACTCACCGAGGCCATCCCGCAACTGATGATCGCGTGCGAAGGCGTGCGCCGCCTGAACAACGATTCGCGAGCGCTCCTTTACTTGCAAGCCATCCCCGGATTTGCCTTGTTTCCGCGTCAAAATTGAGCAGCTTCATAAACAGACCATTCACTTCCATCTTTTTCCAGTTCGATCCGCGCCTCGCTTGGCGCGGGTCCTGTTGGATCGTGCATGTCCATGCTGTGCCCACGATTACACATGCAATCGGGTTCAGCTTGCAGGCACGGGGAATGCTCCCTCTCCCTCCGAACGTTCGCCACCTTTTCTCGACCAGGACCGGTTCTGGTGCTCGGTTTGTTTGCCATCGGCCTGGCCGTCATCAACCGTGGATTCATCGCGGACAGGCACGCTGGACCGCGGCTCCCGCCACCCGTCCAGATCGGCCACAAGATGGCGAGCGTTTTCATAGCTCAAAGGCTTACGCTAGAAACCTGGTACATCACTCATTGCGGTGGGGGCACCAGGGGCAAAACGCGCAGAACGTTCAACGAAACTGCACGCCGGCCGGTGCGTCACTTGCAAGATGGTTCCGGCGGCTTCGCACGCTGGCTCGGGGTCCCGCGGCTCATTTCGATGAGCACTCCGCAAGGGGACGGCACATGAACGTAGTAAATGGAAGGATCAGACGAAACAATCCGAAGCGGATTGTCATGTTCAGACGGGCCGGACTTGCGCCTTCGGGTGCAGATAGCCCGGATCCAGATACCAAGGCCGCGTCGCCTGCGCGGCGCAGACGCCTTGCGCTTTGGGTCGCGTCGGCGAGCGCATTGGCTGTCGGGATCATAGGTGTCGTCGCTTATGGCGATCGGTTCGACTATGAGCAGGCGCTCGGGATCGACGGACCTACGTCGCCGGCGCAACACACGTCCTGGTCCGGTCATGTCCCGCCACCACCGTCGCCTCCCGCGCGCGGAACGGCGGTTGCCAATGCCGAGCCCACCCCGCCTGTGTCTTCCGATCCGTCCGATCAACGCGCTGAACCAACTTCGGATTCTGCTGCCGCTGCGCCGCAGTCGGTGACACGAGGGTCTTCTCAACCAGGCTATGCAGCCACACCGAATCGCCGCCATTCGGCACCTCACGTGAAGGCAACCGCGCGGCATGCGCCCGGGATCACACGACCCACATCGCCAACGCAACAAGCGTTGTCGTCCGCTCGTGTCGCGGGTTCATCGTCATCCCCGACCGGGGGAACTGCAACTGGCAGCGCTGAACGCGCCCTGCCCGAGGCTTCCGCTTCGTTCGATCACCGCGATGCACGTTCTCCGGATTCTGCTTCACAGCAGCTGGCTGAAGGACAACCTGCAGGCAGTCACGGCGGACGCGGTTCGGGTGCAGGTGGTGGTGTAGGTGCAGGTGGTGGTGTAGGTGCAGGTGGTGGTGTAGGTGCAGGTGGTGTGGGTGCAGGTGGTACGGGTGCAGGTGGTACGGGTGCAGGTGGTTCGGGTGCAGGTGGTTCGGGTGCAGGCGGTACGGGTGCAGGCGGTACGGGTGCAGGTGGTACGGGTGCAGGCGGTACGGGTGCAGGCGGTACGGGTGCAGGCGGTACGGGTGCAGGCGGTACGGGTGCAGGCGGTCACGGCGGAGGTAGTGCGGGTGCAGGTGGTGCTGCGGGTGCAGGTGGTGCGGGTGCAGGTGGTGCGGGTGCAGGTGGTGCGGGTGCAGGTGGTGCGGGTGCGGGCGGTGCAGGCGCGGGCGGTGCAGGCGCGGGCGGTGCAGGCGCGGGCGGTGCAGGCGCGGGTGGCGCGGGCGCAGGTGGCGCGGGCGCAGGTGGTGCAGGCGCAGGCGGCGCGGGTGCAGGCGGCGCAGGCGCAGGCGGTCACGGCGCAGGTAGCGCGGGCGCGGGCGGTACAGGCGCGGGCGGTACAGGCGCGGGCGGTACAGGCGCAGGCGGTGCAGGCGCAGGCGGTGCAGGCGCAGGCGGTCACGGCGCAGGTAGCGCGGGCGCGGGCGCTGGCGGTACAGGCGCTGGCGGTGCCGGTGCGGGCGGCGCGGGTGCAGGCGGTGCGGGTGCAGGCGGTGCGGGTGCGGGTCCGGGCGGTGCGGGTGCGGGTCCGGGCGGTGCGGGTGCGGGCGCGGGTCCGGGCGGCGCGGGTGCGGGTCCGGGCGGCGCGGGCGCGGGCGCGGGTGCAGGCGGTCACGGCGCAGGCGGGAACGGCGGAGGCGGGAACGGCGGGGGCGGTCACGGCGGAGGCGGGTCAAGGTAATCGGCCACTTTGTTTTCAGCCGCCCCTTCGTGCAAGAGACGAAGGTCATGGAGGCTACCGTGCGGACAATCCCGTTACGTGGCGCATGCAACGTGAGATCCCTTGCATCTGTCGATCCCTTTAACGGAGGCTCCGATGGCCGTATGCAGCCGGCCGCCCCGTTTCGGGGCAACACTGTTAAGCGAACGTCAGTTGCCAAAGCGCATTGGCCAGATGAGCGTCCATTTGCTCAAAGGAATGACGGGCCCTGGCCGCACCCGGAAATTCGAAGTTGGCTGCTCCACTACCCGTAGCACGTCAGCCGCGAGCTTCCGCAGACGCCCGAAACTGCCCGTCGCCCCTCCAACGCGGAATGACCGGTAGAGGCCCCTAAACAGACTCGCGCTGCTCGATAGCCTCGGCCGCGCGAAACGTCGGTCTCCAAAATGTCGCAAGGCCTCGTTGACTTCACCATGTGTTTGATGCGTTTGCTTTGCTGTCGCCGTCCAGCAGCGGTTCTTGCAGACGGAAGCAGCGATGCATCATTTCGGCATCCACTCTCAAGCACCACGACCCACACGCCATTCATCGCGCCGCCGCAGCCCGTGGTGGGCCGCGGCACGTCATCGCGCCGCGCTCGTCATGCTCGCGTCGCGCATCTGAAAGGGCGATGTGAAATATTGAACGGGCGTCAGCTGCATGCCGCAACGGGACAGGTCATCTGCGCTGGCCGCGCCGCATGCAGGACCGCACTCCTCCATGTCAAACGACTCGTCATCTAACGTCCTGTCGCGCTGCGCCGGGGCATCGTGTGTTCACGTCGCCGGGAAGGTTAGCTGCCATGCTGTCACCACCGCGCTTCAGCGATGCATCGCGACGGGAACAGGGCGAAGCCGCGACAGACCGGCCAGCACGCGCCAGCGACGAAAGAAGCCAATAAAACTAGCCGCGTATCTTCGCTTCCGCCAACTTCGACTCGCGCGCAGTCTTGACGAACGCCGACAGATATTCGATCTCGTCATCGGCCTTGCGCGTGCCGAGAAAGATCTGTTTCGCGATGCCCTTCTTGCCAAGTTGCAGTGGCGTCAGCGGCATCCAGCCCGCGTATTCCTCCGCGAGCCAGCGTGGCAGCGCCGCCACGCCCCGGCCGCTTGCGACCATCTGCAGCATGATGTCGGTCGTCTCGATCACCTTATGGCGCCTCGGCACGACGTTCGCTGGCGTCAGGAACTGCGTGTAGATATCGAGCCGATCGGTTTCGACGGGGTAGGTGATGAGCACTTCCTTCGCAAGCTGCTCTGGCGTGACGTATGGCCCATCGGCCAGCGCGTGCTCATCGGCAACGACCAGCACCTGCTCATAGTCGAACACCGGCTGGAAGCGCAATTCGGGCTTCTTTAGCGGATCGGGCGTCACGAGCACGTCGATCTCGTAGCCGATAAGCGCGCCAATGCCGCCGAACTGAAAACGCTGCTTCACGTCGACATCGACATCCGGCCAGCGCGCGAGATACGGCGAGACCACCTTGAGCAACCACTGATAGCACGGAGCGCATTCCATGCCGATGCGCAGCGCCCCGCGCTCGCCCTGCGCGTACTGCTTCATGCGGTCTTCGGCAAGCTCGAACTGCGGCAGCATGCGGTTCGCGAGACCGAACAGATACTGGCCCGCCTGCGTGAGCCGCATCGAACGGCCTTCGCGCGTCCAGACGGGCGTGCCGAGTTGCTGCTCCAGTTTCTTCACCGCATGGCTCAGCGCCGACTGCGTGAGATTGAGCGTATCAGCGGCAGCGGTGAGCGACCCCTGACGCTCGACTTCACGCACGACCATCAGATGACTGCGTTCCAGCATCGCTCACTCCATGAACAGAATTAATGCTTGCATGAAATAAATCCATTTTTATTCATGCAACAAAAATTCTATCATCGCTTCCAGCTACTTCCTTTGAACGTCTGGACGGCAAACGAGAAATGGTCACTACGCACAACCTGGGTTTTCCGCGCATCGGCGCAAAACGTGAACTGAAGTTCGCACTCGAAAAATACTGGAAAAACGAGTCGTCGCGCGACGAGCTGAAGGCGGTCGGCGCACAGCTTCGCGAGCGTCACTGGAAGGACCAGGCGGGTCTGGACTTTGTACCCGTTGGCGATTTCGCGTTCTACGACCAGGTTCTCGACATGAGCTTCACGCTCGGCAATCTGCCGGAACGCGCGCGCGGCTTTCATGGCGACGCGCTCGACAACTATTTCCGGGTGGCGCGCGGCCGTTCGGCCCTGGGTGCAGAAGATCACAGCGCATGCTGCGGCGGCATCGCAGCCGGTGAAATGACGAAGTGGTTCGATACGAACTATCACTACATCGTCCCTGAGTTCGACGCGAACACGAACTTCTCGCTCGACCCGTCGCGCCTGCTCGAACAGCTCACTCAAGCGCGCACGCTCGGCGTGAAGGGCAAACCCGTGATCGTCGGACCCGTCACGTATCTGTGGCTCGGCAAGGCGAAGGACGATTCCGACAAGCTCGCGCTGCTGCCGCGCCTGCTGCCCGTGTACGCGGCACTGCTCGATTACTTTACGGCGCAGGGTATCGAATGGGTGCAGATCGACGAGCCCGCGCTCGTCACGGAACTCGATGCAACGTGGTGCCAGGCATTCCGTACCGCGTACGAAGCGCTGTCGGAGCGCCGCGTGAAGCTGCTGCTCGCCACGTACTTCGGCCAGTTGCAGGACAATCTCGAACTCGCGTGCAAGCTGCCCGTCGATGGTCTGCATATCGACGCGATCAACGCCCGCGACGAAATCGCGAACGCCGTCGCGCAATTGCCCGTGACGTCGGTCGTATCGGTCGGAGCGATCAATGGCCGCAATATCTGGAAGACGGATCTGACGGCCGCGCTGGAATGGCTCGAGCCGCTGCATCGTTCGCTCGGCGATCGTCTGTGGATCGCGCCGTCGTGCTCGCTGCTGCACACGCCCGTCGACCTGAGCAGCGAACAGAAGCTCGACGCCGAGATCAAGTCATGGCTCGCATTCGCGCTGCAAAAGCTCGACGAACTGACGGTGCTCGCCGGTGCGCTGAACAACGGACGTGATTCGGTTGCCGACGCGCTAGCTGCCAACGCGAAGGCCATCGAAAGCCGCCGCACGTCGCCGCGCGTGCACAACCTCGCGGTCAAGGCCGCCATTGCGCGCATCGATGCGTCGCTCGGCAAGCGTGCGAGCGCTTATGAGCAGCGCGCCGAGAAGCAGTCCACGATTCTCAACCTGCCCGCGTTCCCGACCACCACGATCGGCTCGTTCCCGCAGACCAGCGAAATCCGTCACGCACGCAGCCAGTACAAGGCGGGCGAGCTCGATCACGCTGGCTACAAGGCAGCGATGGAGCAGGAAATCACGCGTGCCGTGAAGGAGCAGGAAGCGCTGGGCCTCGACGTGCTGGTGCACGGCGAAGCCGAACGCAACGACATGGTCGAATACTTCGGCGAACAACTCGATGGCTACGTTTTCAGCCAGTTCGGCTGGGTGCAGTCGTACGGTTCGCGTTGCGTGAAGCCGCCCATCCTGTTCGGCGACATCAGCCGACGGAAGGCGATGACGGTCGAATGGATCAAGTATGCGCAGTCGCTAACGACAAAGCCGATTAAGGGCATGTTGACGGGGCCCGTCACGATCCTGAACTGGTCGTTCGTGCGCGATGACCAGCCGCGCTCGGTGTCGTGCTACCAGCTCGCACTCGCGATCCGCGAAGAAGTGCTGGACCTCGAAAAGGCCGGCGTGCGCGTGATCCAGATCGATGAAGCCGCGCTGCGCGAAGGACTGCCGCTGCGCCGCGCGCAGTGGAACGAGTATCTGCAATGGGCGGTGGAATCGTTCCGCATCAGCGCGAACGGCGTGCGCGACGAAACGCAGATCCACACGCATATGTGCTATTCGGAGTTCAACGACATCATTGCGTCGATCGCCGACATGGACGCCGACGTCATCACGATCGAGACGTCGCGCTCCGACATGGAACTGCTCGATGCATTCGACGACTTCAAGTATCCGAATGAAATCGGCCCTGGCGTGTACGACATTCACTCGCCGAACATCCCGAGTCAGGAACATATCGTGAAGCTGATGAAGCAAGCAGCCGAACGCATTCCGGCGGAGCGTCTGTGGGTGAACCCGGACTGCGGTCTGAAGACGCGTGCATGGGCGGAAGTGATACCCGCGCTGACCAACATGGTGGCGGCCGCGAAAACCCTGCGCCAGTCGGTGTAATCGTTGCGATCCGCGCCGCGTCAATCGCGGTGCAGAATCGCAGGGCATGGCGATCTGTGACGAATCGAAGGCCAGCTGCGGGTGGCATTTTTCATTGCAATTGCGGTTGCCGTTGCGGTTGCGGTTGCGGTTGCGCAAGCACGCGATAGGTGGAACCGGTCCAAGGCTACGCCTCTGCTTTACTTCTCCGTTTTCAACAGATAAGTGTCCATGATCCAGCCGTGTCGTTGGCGTGCATCGGCACGAATACGCTCGGTGTCGTCCACCACTTTCACGAAGCTCGCCTGCAACGCGCTCAACGCGATTGAGCAGTCCATCGAGACTACGAACGGACGAGCGAGCGCGATGCCCTGCGCTTCGACAATGAGGTCGACAACGACACGGACCAGTCAATCCGGTCTGCCTCGCGTTGCTTAGGCCGGATGGCGCCGGAACGCTCGCGCAAACACATCGGCTAGCCACGCGAGCGCCGGATCCTGGTCCCTCGCGGCGGACCACATCAACGAGACCTCGTAGGCCGGTACATCGAATGGCAGCGGACTCATTGCCAGACCCAACGTGTCGCACCAGACGCGGCCGATAAAATCGGGCACCGTAGCGATCGCAGGCGTGCGCAGCACGATGAACGGACTCGTGGCAAAGCTCGCGCTGGAAAACACCACGTTGCGCTTGAGTCCCTCCAACTCCAGCCGCTCGTCGACGAAACCATGCAGGCCGGCACTGAACGACGTCAGCACATGCCGATGCCGCAAAAACTCCTCCATCGACAAACGTTTTCGGCGTGCCTTGACGAGGCGCGGGTTAAAGACGCTCACAAAGCTCCACTGAAATAGCGGCCTGCGGCGCTGCCACTGCACGCATTCGGGAAATACGCCGACCGCGAGTTCTATCTCCCCCTCGTCGAGCATCGCCGCCGCGCGCGTCGAATCAGTGGGGCGCGCGATCAGCTTCACATTGGGAGCAGTGGTGCGTAGGCGATCGATGATTTCCGGCATCATCAAAACTTCCAGCGAATCGCTCAAGCCGATGCGAAACACGCGTCGCGCGGTTGCCGGCTCGAACACGGGCGGCTGGGTCAGCGCCAGGTGCAGCGATTGAAGAAATGGCTCGATCTGCCGCGCCAGTTCAAGCGCACGCGGAGTAGGCGCGATGCCGCGCGACGTGCGCACGAACAGTTCATCTCCGAATGCCTCACGCAACCGTTTGAGCGCCCCGCTCACTGCAGGCTGGCCGAGAAAGCGCCGCTGGGCCGCTCGCGTGACGCTGCGCTCCTCAAACAGCGCGCGAAAGGTCAGCAGCAAGTTCAGGTCGAAACGCCTGAAATCATTTTCAATGATGTCCGTCATCGTGATGAACGATTTGAATGATATGTGCGTGACACGCATTCTATAGCCACGGGAGCACCGCAACACGCGATGTGATGGCGGGCCGCTCTCCCTTTCATCCACAGGAGCAGCGATATGGACTGGCAAGATCAGAAAGCCGTGGTGCTGGGCGGTTCTTCGGGCATCGGATTAGCAACGGTGTCGTGGCTGGCCGCTGCCGGCGCGAGCGTTGTCGCCGTCGGCCGCAATCAGGAAAAACTCGACAAGGCGCTCGACGGCCTCGAAGGACGTGGACATGTCGTCGGCGAAGCGCTTTACTGCAACGACCGCGCCGCGCTCGACGGTTTCTTCGCGCGCGTGGGCACTATCGACCATCTGGTGCTGACGCTCTCCGGAGGCGAAGGCGGCGGCCAGTTTGGCGAACTGGATCTGACAGCGCTGCGTCGCGGCTTCGAGGCCAAGTTCTGGCCGCAACTCGAAGCGGCGCAGGCCGGCCTGCGGGCCCTTCGCCGCGACGGCAGCCTGACATTCGTGACCGCCATTTCCGCGCGCATTGCCAATCCAGGCACTGCTGGCCTGGGCGCGATCAACGGCGCGCTCGAAAGCATGATCGGCACGCTCGCACGTGAACTCGCGCCGCTGCGCGTCAACGCCGTTTCGCCGGGCGTGATCGATACCGCGTGGTGGGACAAATTACCCGTGGGCGTCAAGACCGAGCTGTTCGACAAGCAGGCTCAAACGCTGCCAGTCAGACGCGTCGGGCGGGCGGAAGACATCGCGCACGCACTCCGGTTTCTGATGGAAAACACCTTCATGACGGGTGCCGTCATCGAATGCGACGGAGGCTTGCGGCTGCTTTGACTGTGTATGCGGCGTTTGGCGCGCTGCGCGAGGGAACCGTCGATGGACGTATCGTGGTGCCGATGGATCGAACGGCTGGACCAAGCGCTAAAAAAAACGAAGGGCATCGAGGCGTCGCCAATGGCCACACGACCAGCGGCGCCCGATGCCCGGCGCTTGCGAGTATCGTCGATCGCGAGCGCCGGTTCGGCCAGCGCGTTCTACGATGCCTCGATCAGCACCTTGAGCGCATGCGTGTTGGCGGCGTGCGCAAACGTCTCGTACGCAACAAGAATATCGGCGAGCTTGAAGCGATGTGTGATCAGTTGCGCGGGATCGAGGCGTCCCGCTTTGACCGTCTTCAGCAACATCGGCGTGCTGACGGTATCGACGAGACGTGTCGTGATCGCGATGTTGCGATCCCAAAGCTTCTCCAGATGCAGATCGCACTTGACCCCGTGCACGCCGACATTCGCAATCGTGCCACCCGGCGCGACCAACCCCTGGCACAGTTCGAACGTCGCGGGAATGCCGACTGCTTCGATCACGCAATCGACGCCCACGGAATCCGTCAGCTTCAGCACTTCCGCGACGGCATCCGCGTGCGAATTGTCGACGCAAGCGGTCGCACCGAAACGCCGCGCGACTTCCAGCCGGTTCGCGTCCGGGTCGACCATGATGATCTGCGCGGGCGAGTAGAACTGCGCGGTGAGCAGCGACGCGAGTCCGATCGGCCCCGCTCCGACGATGGCGACCGTGCTGCCCGGCTGAACCTTGCCGTTGAGCACGCCGCATTCGAAGCCCGTCGGCAGGATGTCGGACAGCACCACGAGCGCCTCTTCGTCGAGGCCCGGCGGAATGCGGTAAAGACTGGTCTGCGCATGCGGGATGCGCACGTACCCGGCCTGCGTCCCGTCGATCCGGTTGCCGAGAATCCAGCCGCCCGTCGCGCAATGCGAGTACATGCCGCGCCGGCAATACTCGCATTGTCCGCACGACGAGATGCACGAGATCAGCACGTGATCGCCGACCGACAGCGCGCTCACCGCGTTGCCCACGCTATGAACGATGCCCACGCCTTCATGCCCGAGAATGCGGCCCGGCTCGCAGGTCGGCACGTCGCCCTTCAGGATGTGAAGGTCCGTGCCGCAGATGGTGGTACGCGTGACTTCTACGATTGCGTCGGTGGGCGCCGACAGTTCGGGCATCGGACGCTCGTCGAGCGACTTCTCGCCGGGACCGTGATAAACGAGTGCTTTCATGTCGCATTTCTCCTGTGACCCATGCAACGGTTGCACACTGTCCAGTCCAGACGTGCGCGGCCGGACAGGCTCGACTTCGAGATTGACTTCGAAAAACCAGGGCGCCGCTCACGCGACGCCGTCACGCAATGCCTTCGTCAAGATTCCAGAACATAGCGGCCAGGCGCCGGTTCGAGTGCCGGGTCCGGTTGCCGCGCGCTCACCTGGCCAATCGAATGCGCGCGCAACCAGGCGGACCAGCAAGGCCACCATGAGCCGTCGGTGGTCGGCGTCTGCTCGAAAAATTCGTGGCGGCTGCGATACGGCGCGTCATGCTCGCGCGTCGCGCAGCGATAATGGCGCCCCGGATGCCCCGGCTCGGAGACGATGCCCGCGTTGTGCCCACCCGACGTCAATACGAAGGTCAGTGCGTTGTGCGTGAACAGATGCAGCTTGTAGACGGACGGCCACGGCGACACATGATCGCGCTCCGTCCCCACGACAAAAGCGGGCGTATCGATGTTGGGCAGCGCAACGGGCTGGCCGTCCACGCAATAGCGGCCTTCCGCGAGATCGTTGTTGAGAAAGAGCTTCGTCAGGTACTCCGAGTGCATTCGATACGGCATGCGCGTCGTATCGGCATTCCACGCCATCAGATCGTTCGGCTTCGAGCGGCGGCCCAGCATGTATTCGCTCATCATCCGCGACCAGATGAGATCGCGTGCGTTGAGCAGCTGGAACGTCGCCGCCATCTGCGACCCGTCCAGATAGCCTTGCTGCCACATCAGCGCATCGAGCGCGGCAAGTTCGCTCGCGTCGACAAAGAGCCCGAGTTCGCCGGGTTCGCTGAAATCCGCCTGCGCGGCGAGCAGTGTGATCGTGCGCATCAGATCGGCTTTCCCGTCGCGCGCCAGCGCGGCCGCCGCAATCGCGAGCAGCGTGCCGCCGAGGCAATAGCCCGTCGCATGAACGGCTTCGCCGCATCGGGCATGCACCTCGAACAGCGCGGCCAGCAGGCCCCGCTTCAGATAGTCGTCGAGCGCGAGATCGCGATCGGCCGCGCCGGGATTGCGCCACGACACCATGAAGACGGTATGTCCCTCGTCGACCAGATACTTGACGAGCGAATCTTTCGGCTGAAGATCGAGGATGTAGTACTTCATGATCCACGACGGCACGATCAGCACGGGCTCGCGCGTCACCTGCGATGTCGTCGGCGCGTACTGGAGCAGTTCGCAAAGCTCGTTGCGCCAGATCACGCGACCTCGCGTGCATGCAACCTCGTGGCCCGGACGCCATGCCGACGGATGAACGGGACGGCCGCCTCGCAGCCGGCCCGTCATGTCGGCGAAATCTTCGAGCCAGTGTTGCGCGCCCTGGATCGCGACGCCGCCGCCCGAATCGATCAGCGCTTTCTGCGCGGAAGGATTCGTCACGAAGAAATTGCCCGGCGAGCACGCGTCGAGCCACTGCCGCGCCCAGAACCGGACCAGATCTTCGTGATGCGCTTCGACGCCGGGAACGCCCGTCGACGCGTGCTCCCACCACTGCTGCGCAACCAGGAACGCATCGCGATACAAGCGAAACGGCCACGCGTCCCACTCGGCGGCTGCGAAGCGCGGGTCCGGCGGTGTCTGAAGCGCCGCCGGTGGCGTGCCGCCTGCTTGCACCGCCGGGGCGACCAGCGCCTCGGTCGCGAGATCGAGTTGCTTGCCGGGCGAGACCGTTAGGTGCATTGCCCAGTCGAGCCACGCGAACACCATCGATGCCGGCGACAGTCCACCCGTCCACGCCGCGACAGCCGCATGCGCCGCGCGGTCGAGATCGTCGCTGGCCGTCCCGCGCGCAGGAGCGCAGGCGGAGTCCGCAGCGCCGCGCGTCGGCGGGGTCACGGCAGCATCATCGGCCGTATCAGTGATATTGGCGGGTAACGTGCTCGCGGGAGCCGGCGCCGGCGCCTTTTTTCGAAGCAGCTGAGGGGAGCTCATCGCATGTGCATGCCGCCGTTGATCGCGATATCGGCGCCCGTGATGAACGCGGCCGCATCCGAACAGAGAAAGGCAATCAGCGCGGCCACCTCTTCGGGACGCCCGAGCCGCCCGACAGGAATCTGCGGAAGAATCTTCGTCTCCACGATGTCGTGCGGCACGGCTTCGACCATCGCCGTCGCCAGATACCCCGGCGATACCGTGTTCACCGTCACGCCACGCTTCGCCGTTTCGAGCGCGAGCGCCTTCGTGAAGCCGTGCACGCCGGACTTGGCCGCCGAATAATTCGTCTGTCCATACGCGCCGCGCGAACCGTTGACGGAGCCGATGTTGACGATACGTCCGAAGCCCCGCTCGACCATGCCCGACAGGAGCGGCTTCGTCATGTTGAAGAGGCCGTCGAGATCGGTTCGGATGACCGCATCCCAATCCGCCTTGCTCATGCGCGCGAACGACTTGTCGCGCGTGATGCCCGCGTTGTTGACGAGCACGTCGACCTTGCCGAGTTCGGCGAGCACGCGTTGCGCGCAACGGTCGCACGAATCGAAGTCGGTCACGTCGGCTTCGTATGCATGGAAATTGCGCCCCGACTCGCGCTCGCGCGTGAGCCAGGTCGCGGCGTGATCGTTGCGCGTCGAATACGACATCGCGACCGTCATGCCCGCATCGTGAAGCGCCCGGCTGACTGCCGCGCCGAGTCCGCCCATTCCACCCGTGACAAAGGCGACACGGCCCGCTTTGTCCGCTTTGCCCGTCTGGCCCGTTTGCATGTCAGCCTCCCTTTGCCGTATCGGGAACCGTTTGCGCGTCGGCCGTCGATGCGGGTACGAGTTTCGGCCAGACGCCCAGGTGCGGCATCGCGTCGTGCCAGGTCCGCATCCAGGCGCTGAAGCTGCCGACAGCCGGCTCGATGCCGGGCAGCTTCTGCAATGGCGCATGCCACAAGGTTCGCCACGCGCCGAACACGCTGTCGAGTTCGGCGAGCCATTCGCCCTGGTGCTGCGCCGCCAGCGAGATGGCCTCGCCCCAGATCGCGAGACTTTCGTTGGCGTAGTCGCGGGTCGCCGCCTGAACCGCCGACGCGAACCCGAACCAGTCACCCGAGCCGGTGAGCGCTGCCTCGACGCGCTGCATCGCGTCGCGGTCGCGCTTGATCCGATGAGCCTCCAGCGCGTTCAGATCGCGCCGCCAGTCCCCGGCGAGGCGGCTGAGCCGCACGGGCGCAGTGAGTTCCGCGCGGCACAGCTCGAATGGAGCATTGGGTTCACGATTCATGATGGGTGCCCTCCGGAGCACAAGACGATTCACTGTCGAAACAGACTGCATGGCGTCTTTCGCTGATCCCACTGTATTAGCGCGCAGCGGCCACCCGTTGACCTGTATCAACCGGCCCCGCAACACGGGCGCGGTTGATCTGCGTCAACGGCGGCGCGTGTGCGGCTCATAGACTCGATTTCAGCATCGGGCGCTCGCCCGTTTATCTCGTTCTGTCACGGAGCTATGGCGATGAGCTACAAAAGCATCCTCGTTCACCTCGACACGAGCGCTCGCGCGCATCCGCGCCTCGAAATGGCGTTGCAGCTCGCACATCAGTTTCATGCGCGGCTGACGGGCGTTTTCTCGACGTACATTCCCGCGCCGCACGCGTTCTTCGTGATGGCCGGCACGGCGGAGTACTACGAGGAGCACGAGCGCCAGCGTCACGAGCGCTGCGCCGCGCTGGAGCGCCTGTTTCATGCGGAGCTCGCGCGCGCGGAGGTCGAGGGCCAATGGATCGCGGCGAACGGCTATGCGAACGATGTCGTGCCTCCGTATGCCCGTCTCGCCGATCTGATCGTCCTTGGGCAGACGGACCCGTCCGATCCCGAATCGTTTATTTCCGAGCAGTTCGTCGAGCACATCGTGCTGTCGGCGGGACGGCCCGCTCTGATCGTGCCGGCCGCAGGCTCGTTCCGGAAGCCCGGCAAGCACGTATTGATCGCGTGGGACGGCAGCCGCGAAGCGACGCGCGCGATACACGACGCGATGCCGTTCCTGTCGCTGGCGTCGGACGTGACGCTGCTGACGGTCAACGCCACGCGCGCCGAACCGCCGCGCTACCGGATTCCCGGTGCCGACATCGCGCTGACGGTCGCGCGTCATGGCGTGAAAGTCGACGTGCGCGAGATGACGACCGACAGCGATACGCCCATCGGCGACGTGCTGCTGTCGCAAGCGGCCGAGTCGGGCTGCGACATGATCGCGATGGGCGCATACGCGCATTCGCGCCTGCATGAAGTCGTGCTCGGCGGCGCCACGCGCACGATCCTCAAGTCGATGACCGTCCCTGTCCTGCTGTCGCATTGAACGCCTGAACGCACTGTCGAAAGGATCACCATGTACCACCGCATACTCGTCGCGCTCGACGGCAGCGACACCGCCTCCCTGGCACTCGATGCCGCGCTGAAGCTCGCCGCCGACTCCGGCGCGCAGTTGATGCCGCTCTATGTGATCGACGTGCCCGTCATCGCGTACGACGTGCCCGGCTTCGATCCGTCCATCGTCCGCGATGCGTTTGTCGACGAAGGCCAGCGCATCGCATCCGATGCGCAAAGCCGGATGAACCAGAACGGCGTGACGGGCACGGCGCGTACCGTCGAAGTCGTGTCGCCGGGAGAAGACGTGGCGCACCGGATCGTCGCGATTGCAACCGACTGGCATGCCGACGTCATCGTGATGGGCACGCACGGCCGCCGTGGTCTCCGGCGCCTGATGCTCGGCAGCGTCGCCGAGCGCGTGCTGCGCAGCGCCGCCTGCCCCGTGCTGATGATTCCCGCCCGCATGAACGTCGCGAACGGCGCATCCGCCGATTCCACCGTCCCCGCTTCTGCCGAAAAGGAACTGTCATGAACTACAAGACCCTGCTCGTTCACATCGACGACAGCCGTCGCAGCAGCGCGCGCGTCGAGATTGCGCTGGAACTCGCACAGCGCTGGGACGCACATCTGATCGGACTGTATGTCGTGTGCCAGGACATATTCCGGCCGGTCTTCAGCGAAGACGAAAGCCTGCGCCTCGCCCGGGCCGAGGCGCAGGCCGTCGAGCGCGAGCAAAAAGCCAGGGACGCTTTTCTCGCCGCTGCGGAACGGGCGGGACGCAGCGTCGAATGGCGGGCACCGTCGGGCCCGCCGCTCGACGCGGCGACGCTTCACGCGCGCCACGCCGATCTGCTGGTGCTCGGCCAGGAAGATCCGAAGGACCCCGCCGCGTATATCGAACGGAATTTTGTCGGCAATCTCGTGCTGGGCGCCGGCCGCCCGGCGCTCGTGATCCCGTACGCGGGTGCCGTCCGCACGCTTGGCGAGAACATCCTGATCGCTTGGGACGGCAGCCGCGAAGCCGCCCGCGCGATGACCGACGCGCTGCCTCTGTTGAAACGCGCGCGTTTTGTCGGCGTCGACATCGTGCAGCTCGCCGGGCAGCACGCGTATGTGCCCGAGGGCATCGACGTCGCCGCGTGGCTCGACGCGCACGGAGTACGCGCGTCGTTTTCGACGACGCCGAAGCACGTCGGCGTCGGCACGGGCGCGACGCTCCTCAATCGCGTGTCGGACCTTCACGTCGATCTGCTCGTGATGGGCGCATACGGGCACTCGCGCACGCGCGAGCGCGTGTTTGGCGGCGTCACGCGGACGATGCTCGAATCGATGACCGTGCCCGTGCTGATGGCGCATTGACGCGCGTCGACAGGCAAGCGCAACGGATAAACGGCGCTGCCCTTGCATCGGAAGAAGAAACACGCGGCCCGCTCCATCGGATCGCGACCGCGACACCGAACCGCAAAATTCACCAGCGGTTCTCGAGCGGTTCACCCGCGGGAAGCCCGGCTCCCGCGATCCAATCGTCGCGAACGTTGGCTGAGCCTGCCAAATCGCGCAAAATGGCGGCACTACGATACGTGCCGGGTGTCTGCCGCATCGCGGCCGCGAAATCTGCTTTGCGCGCGAACGCCCGTTCCTGCCTGAAGGCTCACATGAAAAAAGAACCGTATGCCAGCCGCGCTGCCGGATCGCGCGAGCCTTCCCGAACGCCGTGGTTCGTCGGGCCGGCCGCGCTGAGCCTCGTCACCTTCGCGGTGGCGGCCGCCATTGCGCTCGCGGTCTCGCATTTCGTCATGCAGCAATGGGTCGAGACGAACCCCGCCGTCGCGGCCCGCGCGGCAACTGTCGTGCTCGTCGCCGGCATGGCGGCCTCGGCGCTTTTTGCCGTCCTCGTGTGGCTGATCGCGGCCTCGCGCACCACGGCCTCGCCGCTCTCCGACGACGCGCGCCGCAACGAAGCCAGAATGATGGGCATCATCCGCTCGTCGATGGAGGCGATCATCACGATCGACGACGCGCAGAACATCGTGATCTTCAATCCGACTGCGGAACGGGTCTTCGGCGTTAGCGCGATGGATGCGATCGGCACGCCGCTCTCGCGTTTCATTCCGCAGCGTTTTCGCAGCGCGCACGCGCAGCACGTCGCGAAGTTCGGCGCAACGGGCATCTCCGAGCGGAAGATGGGCCAGCAGCGCGTGCTGTACGGCTTGCGCGCGAACGGCGAGGAATTTCCGCTCGAAGCGTCCATTTCGCAGATAGAAGAAGATTCGGGCAAGCTCTACACGGTGATGCTGCGGGACATTACCGAACGCGTCAAATCGGAAAGCGCGCTGAAGCAGTCGAGAGAAGAGTTGCGCCAGCTATCGGCCAATTTGCAGAATGTGCGGGAAGAGGAAAAGACGCGGATCGCGCGCGAACTGCACGACGATCTCGGACAGCAATTGACGGCGTTGAAAATGGACATCTCGGCGCTCGAACAGGTCTTGTCCATCGGCAGCGAGGCCGGCTCGCTCGACGCGAATGTATCGGACCAGTTGCGCCGCATGCGCCGGATGATCGATTCGACGGTGGCGTCGGTGCGGCGGATCGCGGCCGATCTGCGGCCCGTCATGCTCGACGATCTGGGCCTCGTGCCCGCGATAGAATGGCTCGCGAACGATTTCACGAACCGCTATGGCATCGACATCGCGCACAAGATCGAGCCCGGAAATGCAGCGTTTTCGAAGGACGGCGCGACGGCCCTCTTCCGTATCGTGCAGGAAGCGCTCAACAACGTCGCCCGTCACGCGGATGCAACCGCCGTCGAAGTCACGCTGCACACGACGGACTCGCACTGCATGTTGCGGATCGCTGACAACGGCCGGGGCGCCGACTGGAAAGCCGCAGCCGACAACCGTCAGGACCGCTCGTTTGGGCTGATCGGCGTGAGGGAGCGGGCGCACATGCTGGGCGGTTCGGTGCAGATCGATACGGCGCAAAACGAAGGCTTCGCCATCACCGTCACTTTTCCCTTGCAGTCCGTGCAACAGGAAGAGACTCACTCATGATCAAAGTATTACTCGCCGATGACCATACGCTCGTACGCGACGGGCTGCGCCATATCCTCCAGCAAGCCAGCGGATTCGAAGTCGCGGGCGAAGCCTGGGACAGCGTCACGACGATCGCGCTGGTGCGCTCGACGCAGGCGCAGGTGCTCGTGCTCGATCTGTCGATGCCGGGGCGAAACGGCATCGAGCTCATCAAGCAGATCAAGGACGAGATACCGGCGCTGCGTGTCCTCGTGCTGACCATGCACGCCGAGCAGCAATACGCGGTGCGCGCCTTCAAGGCGGGCGCATCTGGCTATCTGACGAAGGAAAGCGCGAGCGCGGAACTGGTCGGCGCCGTGACGAAAGTGGCGTCGGGCGGCGTCTATGTGAGCCTCGCGATGGCCGAGCGCTTCGCGCAGAATCTCAACGAGCCGGCTGAGGCGCTGCCTCATCAACGGCTGTCCGACCGCGAGTTCGACGTGTTCCGGCGCATCGTCGCGGGACAGAGCCTCACCGAAATTGCCAACGAGCTGTGCGTGAGCGTCAAGACCGTCAGCACCCACAAGACGCGTGTGCTCGAAAAGATGCAGATGCCAAACGAGAACGGACTCGTGCGCTACGCGATCCGCCACAAGCTGTTCGACGACGAAAACGACATCTAGCGTCGCGCGACAGCGCCCGTTCATCTCCACTCGACGGCCCCATCGGGGACGTTGACCTGCCTCAAGCGCGTCGCGATTCGAAGTGACACGATTGCTGGAAGCACCGCATTTCTGCCGTCGCAATTCCAGAGGAGGCTTCGAGATGACGCACGCTGCGCAACTTTCCGCATCGAAGATCGACGAGCGGCATTTCGACCGATCCTCTCCTCTGGATCAGCAATTGCGCTTCGCGCTGCAATACGCGGTGCTTGCGCCGTCGAATCACAACACGCAGCCGTGGCGTTTCATCGTCGACGGCGACACCGTGCAAGTGTGCGCCGACCGCATGCGCGCGCTTCCCGTCGTCGATCCGTTCGATCGCGAGTTGCTCATCAGTTGCGGCGCGGCGCTGTTCAACTTGCGCGTCGCGTTGTGCCGGCTGGGGCTTGCGTATGCGATCACGCTGCTTCCTTCCGAATCGGATCCCGACGTCGTTGCGCTCGTGCGCGTGTCGCGCGATGGGCGTTGCGATGCGCAGCTTCCCGGTCTCTTCGACGCGCTGACGGCGCGCGTCACGACACGCGCGCCATTCGTCGACGAACCGGTGCCCGCAGAAGTACAGCAGAAGCTGATCGACGCATGCGACGCGGAAGGCGCGATTGCAAGTTGCGTGGACGATCGGGCGGAACGCGAGGCGATCGCGCAACTGATCGCCGAAGCGGACCATGACCAGTTCGCCGATCCACGCTTTCGGCGCGAGCTTGCAAGCTGGATTCACCCGCAGCGACGCGACGATGGCATGCCCGCCTACGGCGCGGCCGTGCGCGATCTGCTCGACTATGGGGTGCCACTCGTAACCTCCGTGGTGCGCGTATTCGACGTCGGCGCGGGCATGCCTGCGAGTCACCACCATCTCGTCGAAGGGTCGCCGCTGATCGTGGGCATCGCCACGTCGCGAGACGACAAGGAGGCGTGGCTCGCGACAGGACAGGCGCTCGAGCGGATGCTGCTGGTCGCGGCGGCGGAAGGGCTGACCGCGTCATATCTGAATCAGCCCGTCGAAGTGGACGCGCTGCGGGAACGGCTCAAAGTGCTGCTGCGCGTCGATGCGACACCGCAGCTCGTCCTGCGCATCGGACGCGGCCCGCGGATCGGTCATGCACCAAGACGGCCCCTGTCCGACGTGGTGTTTTGACACGCTCGTGACGGCTTGCCACCGTCGGGCTCTCACGGCATCCGTTGACCTGGCTCAAGGGCATCGATGCGTCGCGCGATAAATTGAAGCTGTCAGCCAACCAGGAGGCTTCAACGTGATGCGTGCGCGTTTATCCGTGTTGGTCGTCTGCGCGTGCAGCGTGTCGATGGCGGCATCGCAAACCGCGCTTGCACAGCGCAACGAACCGACAGAACTGGTCGATCAGCAGCATTGCATGTTCTGCCACACGTCGGATGCGCCGTTCCTTGCACCGTCGTTTCATCAGATCGCCGACCGCTATCGCGGCGTGCCCAACGCGACGGCCATGCTCGAACACAAGCTGCGGATGGGCGGTCGCGCGCACTGGGGCGACATGGCGATGCCGCTGCCCGCCGAGCGCGGCGGCCCGCTTTCCGCGCAAGACGCCCGTACGCTGATCGAATGGGTCATGTCCCAATGATGCGAGCGCTACAAGAGTTTTGAATCCCGCCCGTAAAGGAGCCATCGATGAGAATCACCATCCACCTCGATACATTCGAATGCCCCGATCCCGCCGTCTACGCGATTCTCTGGCTCGACCGTGAAACGCGCAAATGGTCGCGCGAGGGGCATGCCGTAATCGATGTTCCGCAATGGGGGACGCTGGTCTCGTCGAAGGGCAGCACGCGGGTCTATGACGCTGAGGGCCTGCATCCGTTCTGCGAGCTGTCGGGGCTCGATCTGGCGTCGGCGGAAGGTCCGTTCGAAGGCGAATCCGGCCACGCGCTCTGGTATCGGCGCGCGCATCATGCGCCCGTCGTCGGTCAATGGCATGTGCAATGCGTGGACGAAACGGATGCGGAACCCGAGAACGGCGTGTTCGCGAACGACGAGGTTTGAGCAAGCCGTTTCAGCATGGGCCGGATACGCATGACCGGCCGATGTGATTCGATCGCGACGCGCGTTCCATTCCAGTCACGGCACGCGCCTGTCTCGCCGCGCTGCTTCGATTTTTTATTTCGATGATTGAAGGTCCGCTCCATCCGTCCCGGACGCTTCGACATGAAAAGTCCGCGAACGCTTGAGTTCTATCCAGATCATTCCCTCGCGCAGGCCCGCGAGCATCGCTTCGCGTGCGGTGGAAAACGTCTCGTGATTCGCGAAGACGTGCGCGAACTTCCCGTCGGCGGTGCGATGGCACACGTGGATGTCGCTGCAAAATTTTCCGTCGGGTGCCGGCTTCGTTTCGACCCGCACCGACCAGCCGTCTTCATCGACTTTGCCCGTCAATGGCATGAGTGCTCCTCACAGGAAAGTGGGCCAACCGCCACGCTTCGTTCGGCCAGCGTGACGGCGGCCCAGTTCTCTCAGGTTTGACTGCGCGGCCTTCAGCCGATTTCGATGCGCTTGCGATCGGGCGATGCTTTCTTCGGCAGCGTCAGCGACAGCACGCCGTCCTTGTATTCGGCCGTCGCCTTGCTTTCGTCGACCGCGCTCGCCAGCGTGAACGAGCGGCTGAATGCGCCCGAATAGCGTTCGCGCCGGATCACCCGTTCACCGTCCTTTTGCTCCTTGCTGCGCTCGACTTTCGCGTTGATCGTGACAGTGTGGCCGTCGATCTGCACGTCGATATCATTTTTTTCGACGCCCGGCAGTTCCGCTTTCACCGAGTAGCCGGCCTCGGACTCGGTGACGTCGATCGTGATCGTAGACAGATCGGGGCCTTCTGCGATCGACAGTCCGCGAAACGGACGAAAGAGACCATGAAACAGATCGGGGATCGGGTCCGTGAACGGGTCGTAACGAGTCAGGTTACTCATGGCGTGTTCTCCAGAATGATCGATGCCGCGTGCGGCACGTGTGCAGACGTCGGCGCGTCATGTCCGCGACGGGAGTGTCGCCGACGGGTCAAACGGAATGCGCGTCACCGGACTGCTGAGACGACAGGGTGAGCGTTGCGTCCGTCATCTCAGCGTAGCCGGACACGCGATCGCACGGTTGATCCACGTCAACGAGGCCAATGCGCTGTTTCGAGGCGCTTTGAGGTCTCCGCACTCGAGGCGAAGTACGCGTCACCATCGCGCGGATGGTCGTTGGGCGCGCCTGATGGCGGCGCTCGACTGGCTGGCGGAAAACTTCACGAAACGCTATGGCGTCGTTGCGGCTGTTCGCCTGGAACGCCTGGAACCAGGCGAATCAGGCGAATCGGACGGACCGGTATTCAACGATTTCGCGTCGACGACGCTGTTCCGGATCGTGCAGGAAGCGCTGACCAACGTCGCGCGGCACGCGAGCGCGAGCCGGGTGCGCATCGACATGGCTTGCGCGGAAGAGACCTTCTTGCTCGAAATCGAGGACGACGGAATCGGCGCGGCGCTCGAAGGCGCGCTCGGCAAGAACTCGTTTGGCCTGCTGGGCATCCGCGAGCGCGTGCGGCAATTGCATGGCAGCGTCTCGTTCTTCAGCGCGCCGGGCAGTGGCTTCCGCATCTCGATACGAACGCCCATCGACGCGCTCGAATAGCCGAACTGCGCGGGTCAGAATCATCCGCTTCTCTTCATCCGCTCATCTTCATCCGTGCCCCGCATGCGCCCATTTGCGGCGCTTCGGCCGGGACCGCTTCGAGAAAGCCGCGGCCCATTTCGCGCTCGAAGCGCGACGGCGTGCCTTCCCAGACGATGCGCGCATGTTCGAGCACATACACGCGGTCCGCGTGAGGCAGCGCGAACGTGACGTTCTGTTCGCCGAGCAGCACCGTAATGGGCGTCGTCTTCTGGAGCTTTTCCATCGCACGCGACAACTGCTCCAGAATCACGGGCGCGAGGCCGAGCGTCGGCTCGTCGAGAATCAGCAGCTTCGGCTGCATCATCAGCGCACGCGCGATCGCAAGCATCTGCTGCTCGCCGCCCGACAGCGTGCGCGCCGTTTGTCCCTGGCGCGACTTGAGGATCGGGAACAGGTCGAAAAGCCATGCAAGCTGTTCCGCGCGTACCGCATCGGCGAGATGGTAGCCGCCCAGGTCGAGGTTCTCGCGCACGGTCATGTCGCTGAACAGCTCGCGCGTTTCCGGGCATTGCACGACGCCCGCCCGCGCGATCGCCGCGCCGGTCATTCCTTTGAGGTCCTGTGCGCCGAAACGGATCGTCCCCTGATAAGGCACGAGCCCCGAAATCGCGTTGAAGAGCGTGGTCTTGCCCGCGCCATTGAGCCCCACGACCGACACGAACTCGCCCTCGTGCACATGAAGGCTCACGCCGTCCAGCGCGCGCGCCTTGCCGTACAGCACGCCGACGTCATCGACCTGAAGCACCTGCGGCCTCGCGCTCATGTCGCCGGGCGGCCTCTCGCGCGTCTCGATCTTGCCGCCCAGATAGACGCGGCGCACGGTTTCGTTCTGCATGACTTCGTCGGCCGTGCCCTCGGCGACGTACTCGCCCAGGTACATCGCGAGCACGCGGTCGGCGAGCGCCGCGAGACTCTTCACGTTGTGATCGACGAGCAGCACCGCGCGCCCCTCGGCGCGAAAACCGCGAATCAGCTCGGAAAACGCCACCGATTCCGCCGCCGTCAGGCCGGCGAACGGCTCGTCGACGAGCACGACTTTCGGATCGCGCGCAATCGCCTTCGCCATCTCCATGCGGCGCAGATCGGCGAAAGGCAGCGTCGCCGGATGACGCTGCATCACGGCCCCGAGGCCGACGCGCTCGGCGATCTCACGCGCGCGCCGGTTGACGTGCGGATCGGCGGCGAGCTTCATCAGCGAATCGGGCAGCAGCGCGAGCTTGATGTGCTCCAGCACCGTCTGCCGATGCAGCGGCCGAGAGTGCTGGAACACGATGCCGACGCCCGCGCGCGCGATCCGGTGCGGCGCCCAGCCCGCCATCTCCACGCCGTCGACCTTCACCGATCCCGCATTGGGCCGCTCGATGCCCATGATCAGTTTCATCACGGTCGACTTGCCCGAGCCGTTCGGCCCGATCAGCCCGAGAATTTCGCCGGGCCGAATGTCGAAGCCGATGTCCTTCACAGCGACGAGCCCGCCAAAGCGCTTGGTGAGCCCGCGTACGGCCAGACGGGGTGAATCGCTCATTCTCGCTCCCTCACGCGCAGCACATTGCCGAGCAGCCCGTCCGGAAAGAACAGAATCACGGCGAGCGCGACGGCGGCGACCACGAAGGTGTTGATCTGGCCGAGCGGACGCAGGAATTCGCCCGCGACGATCAGAAAGATCGAGCCGAGCACCGCGCCGAGTATCGTGCGACGCCCGCCGAGCACGGCCGCGATGATGATCTGCACGCCGATGCCGATATCTACCACCGTGCTGACGGACGCGGTGCCCTGGTAGAACACGAGCATCGCGCCCGCGACGCCGGAGAACACCGCGCTGATGCAGAACGCCGCGAGCTTGTGCTTGGTCACGTTGAAGCCGAGCGCCTGCGCGCCGATCGTGTCCTGACCGCTCGCCTGCAAAATCAGGCCGATCGCGGAGCGCGACAGCCCGAATAGCATGATCGCGCAGACGATCAGGAAGGCGAGCGCGATCCAGTAGTTATGCGACGCGTCCACCGACATCACGTCGGGCACCATCATGCCGATCTCGCCGCCCGTCACGCCCGCGAAAATTACAATCGAGTTTTGCAGCAGGAGCACCGCGACCAGCGTGACGAGGCCGAAGTACGGTCCGCGCAAACGCAGCGCGGGCACCGCGAGCAGCAGCCCGCCGATCAGCGCGACGAGCCCGCCCGCAGCAACGCAAACTGCGATGGGCGCGCCCCACTTCGCGTCCAGGATCGCGGCCGTGTAGGCGCCCAGGCCGATCAGGAACGTCGGGCCGAAGTTCACTTCGCCTGCAAAGCCGAACAGCAGGTCCCACGACATCGCGAACACGCCGAAGTAGAACCCGACGGTGAGCACGCCGAGTATGTAGCCCGAGAGCCACCAGGGCAGCGTCGCCGCGATGGCGACGAGCACGATGGCCCACACTGCGCGCGAACGGAAAGGAGCGGTCATGATGGTCTGGATCTATGCGGTTAGCGCCGTCCGAGAAAGCCTTGCGGTCTGACGTACACGACGAGCACCAGAAGAATCAGCGCGGGCAGCGGCCGCAGCGTCGGCGCGACGAGATAGGCGGTGATCGTCTCCAGATAGCCGACGACATACGCGGCCATCAGCGAGCCCGACACGCTGCCGAGTCCGCCGAGCACGACGATCGAAAACGCGCTCGCCGTCAGTTGTCCCGTGTTGTTCGTGCTCACGCCGAGGAACGACGCGAGCAGCACGCCCGCGATGCCCGCCAGCACGCCGTAGATGGTCCATGCAAGCAGGTAGATGTGCGACAGTTCGAAGCCGAGCAGCGTCAGGCCGCGCGGATTCATCGACGCCGCGAGCAGCGCCTTGCCCATCCGCGTGCGGTTCACGAACAGCCAGAGCAGGCCGATCACGACCCAGCACACGACGGCGATCATGATCTCGTTGAACGGCGTGCGCACGCCCGCGATGTTCGCCACGCCGCCGATGAGCGGGCGCATCGTCACGGGGTTGTCGGTGAAGAGCCACGCCATGCCCTGCTGGATCATGATGCCCCACAGCAGCGTGCCCGTCAGCACGAAGATCTCTTTCTCCTCGCGCGGAATCGCGCCCGACCGCTGGATCGGCCGCACGACCATCAGATACGTGATGTACGCGGCGACCATGCCCGCCAGCACGCCGAGCAGCGTACCGAGATATGTGCCGAGGCCCGCTTCGCCCGCGAGCATCCAGCCCATCAGCGCGGCCACCAGCATCACGCCGCCATGCGCGAGATTGAGCACGCCGGACACGCCGAAGATCAGCGTGAAGCCGATTGCGCCCAACGCATACAGCGAACTGATTGCAAAGCCGTCGATAAGAATCTGCAGTGGCAGCATGCCCGGCCTTTGATTGTCGATGACTTTGATTGTCGATGAGGTACGGATGCACTATCTGTCGGGACGGATCGCGCTTGCGTCGTCGAACGCGTGAACCGTCGCTGCGGTGCGGGAGCACCGCAGCTTGCATGAGCGTCGCGCGGCTAGTTCGCGGACGCCTGCTGCACCTTGACGAAGGCCGGGAACTTGACCTTCCCGTTCGCCACCGACTTCGGCCAGATCGCGACCTGCTTGCCGTCCTGCCATTGCAGGTTGATGCCCGTGATATAGCCCGGCCCGTACTTCAGCGCATGAGTGAACTGGTCGTTCTTGCCGTAGAACTGCCAGCGGCCGATCGTGCCGACATAGTCCGTTTTCTCGAGCGCGTCGACCATCTTGTCGGGATCGGTCGAGCCCTTGTTGCGCTTGATCGCATCCGCGAGGATGTAGACGAGGTCATAGCTTGTGAAGCCGCAATACGCGGGCGACACGCCGAATTTCTTCTGATACGCATCGACGAACGGCACCGTCTTCGGCGTCATTGCGACGCCGGGCGCCGCCGCCGATGCCGTGATGACCCCTTCCGTCGCGCCGTTGGTGTCCTTCCAGAAACTCGTGGTCGTGGCCTGCGAGCTTTGTCCCGTCATCGGAATCGGCACCTGCTGGTCGTGCCATTGCACGGTGGGCTGCACGCCGACGTGGCTGATGCCCGTCGTGATCGTGTCGGGGTGCTTGCTCTCGATCTGGTTGAAGATCGGCGTGAAGTCGGAGGTGTCGGGATTGAAGCGGATGTGATCGAGCACCTGAAGCCCCGCCTTCGGCAGGCATTCGAGGTAGCGATCGTCGAGCGGTTTGGTCCACGCGGCGTCCTCGCTCATCACGACCGTCGTCTTCATCTTGAACTGGCCAACCAGTATGTCGTGCGAGAAATCGCAGATCGACTGCGCGATGAACGCCGACGTCATCCAGCCGTGGAACGTGTACTTGTAGTGGTCGTAGTCGTTGTGGACCTGCTTCGAGATGTCGTTGCTCGCCGCGCCCGGCGTGATGAACGGCATCTTCAGACGCGCGGACCAGGGCTCCATCGCGAGCGCGACCTCGCTGATGTAGCTGCCGATCACGGCCACCACCTTGTCCTGATTCGCGGCGCGCTGGAACGCGCGCACGCCGTCGGAGGCCGACGAGTGGTCGTCGTAGGCGATGATCTGGATGGGTCTGCCGTCGACGCCGCCGTGGGCGTTGATTTCGTCCGCCGCGAGTTGCGCGGACTTGCTGATCGAAGCGCCCGCCACCGCGGACTCCTCGCTGATGACCCCGATCTTGATCGGGTCCCCTGCTGCATACGCCGTGGCCGCGAGGCCAAGCCCTGCTACCACCGTACCCGTCGCGACGACGCGATACAGTTCCCGCCACATCTTGTTCTTGGACATGTTCTCTTCTCCAATGCTTTACGATCGGGGAGCGACATCTGCCAGACACATTGCAGCTATTGATTACGGCTATTAAGGGTGCGCGCACAACAGTACCATCGGCTTTCGACGCACTACATCGGTAGTTACGATTAGGGCGGCGCTGCCGTTGCGATGGTGCAAAGCGAAAAAAGCGCGGCGCGCATTCAGGTCGGCACTGTCAAGATTTCTGCCGGAACGCGAGAGCAGTTGCGCATGTCCGGTACAACGGGACAGATGACGCCGCTCATGCTGCACTGCTTCGCGATGCGCTCGCATGACGCGCGCAGCGGCCGTGTGACGGGCGGTCTACAATCGGACCGTGCGCGACGCGCAGGAATGTGCGGTCGTCAACATCGAGCCACTGTCCGACCGGGCGTGTCGCGTATTGGTCGTGCACCATTGGTCGTGCACGGGTCGCGCGCACTGCGCCCGGCAAAGGAGGGACGATGCCCTCGCAAGTGACTCCACGCGTGCGCATCCGACGCACCGCGATCACCGTTGCCGCCGTCATCGTCAGCCTGATCATCATCGGGCGCATCACGCGGATTCTGGTCGACTGGATGTGGTTTGCTTCGATCGGCTACGCCCGCGTGTTCTGGACGGTCCTCGACGCCAGAGTGCTTCTGTTCGCCGCCGTGTTCGTCGCCTCGGCGGCAGCGATCGCGTTGTCCGGGTTGCTCGCGCATCGTAATGCAAGGCGCTTCGAACCCTCGTCGGCCACGCTGGAAATCATCGACGAGCACACCGGCCGCGTGATGCCGCGCATTGGCTGGCGCTGGGCCATCGCCGGCGCCGCCGCGCTGCTCGGGCTGCTGCTTGCAGCCTTCGAAGCGTCGAACTGGGACCTCGTGCTTCGTTACCTTCATCAGGTGCCGTTTGGCGAACGCGACCCCATCTTCGGCAATGACATCGGCTTCTATGTGTTCTCGCTGCCCGTCTATGTGGCGTTCAAGAACTGGCTGCTGCGCGTGCTGTTTTGCAGCGCCATCGTTGCAGGCGTGATCTATGGCGTGCGCGGCGACATCGCAGTCGAACAGCCGCCGCGCGGCCTCTCGCGAGCCGCCGCCATGCATGGCTCGGCGCTGCTCGCGCTGTTCTTCGCGGTAAAGGCCGGGTCTTATTGGCTCGACCGGTTTCTGCTGCTCTATGACGACAACGGCGTCGTCGTCGGCGCGGGCTATACCGACATCCACGTCGGCTTGCCCGTGCTGTGGCTGCTCATGGGCCTTGCCGCCGCCGCATCCATCGCTTCGTGGGCCAACATGCGCCGGCGCAGCTATTGCATCGCCATCGCATCGGCGCTGCTGGTGTTCGGCGGCTCGTTCGTGTTCGCCGCGATCTATCCGGCGCTTTATCAACGGTTCTATGTGAAGCCGAGCGAACTCAGGCTCGAGACGCCCTATATCAAACACAATATCGCGCTGACCCGGCAGGCCTACGCGCTCACACGCATCACGGCCAGGCCTTTTGCCGCGGAACAGGGATTGAATCTCAACGAGCTACAGGCCAATCGCGCAACCATCGACAACATCCGTCTGTGGGATGTGCAGCCGTTGATGGATACCTATGCGCAGTTGCAGGAGATCAGGACGTACTACCGTTTTCTTTCCGTCGACATCGACCGCTACGCGCTCGACGCCGGCTACAGACAGGTGATGCTCTCCGCGCGCGAACTCGATACGTCGATGCTTCCGGCCAATGCGCAAACCTGGGTGAACCTGCACCTGCTGTTCACGCATGGCAACGGCGTCGTGATGTCGCCCGTCACCGAGAAATCGACTGAAGGCTTGCCGTCGCTCTATCTGCAGGACATTCCGCCCGTTGCCAACGGCGGCCCGACGGTTCGCGAACCGCGCCTCTATTTCGGTCAAGGCGATCAGGACTATGTGATCGTGCAAGGCAGCGTGCCGGAATTCGATTTCCCTCACGGGAAGGACAACGTGTACGCGGCGTATGGCGGGCGCGACGGAGTCGGCATCGGCAGCAGCGCGCGACGCTTCCTCTTTGCGTGGCAGTTCGCCGATCCCAACATTCTGCTGACCAGCTACATCACGGAAAGAAGCCGGATTCTTTTCCATCGCAACATTCTGGACCGGGTGCGCACGATCGCGCCGTTCCTGCGTTTCGATCACGATCCCTATATCGTCGTGAGCGGCGGCCGGCTCTTCTGGATACTGGATGCGTACACGGTCAGCCACTGGTATCCGTACTCGCAGCCAGCCACTGGCGACGGCACCAACTACATCCGCAACGCGGTCAAGGTCGTCGTCGACGCGTATAACGGCACGGTCGATTTCTATGTCAGCGATCCCGCCGATCCCATCTTGCGAACCTGGCAGCGCATCTTTCCCGCACTTTTCAAGCCACTCGATGCAATGCCGCAAGACCTGCGGCAACATATCCGCTACCCGGAAGATCTGTTTCTGATTCAGGCGCAGCTTTACCGCACCTACCATATGGAAGCGCCGGAAGTCTTCTACAACCGCGAGGATCTGTGGCAATTCCCGCGCGAACCGGGCGGCATCGATGCGGGCAACGCCCAGGGCGCGCGGATGGCGCCGTACTACATGATCATGCGGCTGCCCGGCGAGGCACGCGCCGAGTTCGTCCTGCTGCTGCCGATGGTGCCCAGTCAGCGCGAAAACATGATCGCGTGGCTCGCGGCGCGTTGCGATCCGCCCGAATACGGCAAGCTCATCGTCTACACGTTCCCAAAGGACAAGCTCGTGTATGGGCCATTCCAGATCGAGGCGCGCATCCAGCAGAACACCGAAATCTCGCAGCAGATTTCACTGTGGAACCAGATGGGCTCGCGCGTCATTCGCGGGCACCTCGTCGTCGTGCCGATCGAGAATTCGATACTCTATGTGTCGCCGCTTTATCTGCGCGCAGCGTCGGGGCAGTTGCCCGAACTGAAGCGGGTCATCGCCGCATACGGGGACCGTGTCGTGATGCAAGAGACCCTCGCGAAAGCACTCGCGGCGCTCTTCGAGCAAACCGCGCCAACGGCAGCGCAGCCTCCCGGCACAGCGGACGAACGCGCCCGCGAAGCGCTCGCGCACTATAACCGCGCGCTCGAACGGCTCAAAGCAGGAGACTGGAGCGGCTTCGGCGCGGAACTCGACGCGCTCAGGCCGCTTCTCGAATCGCTCGGCGCCGGGCGGCCGGAGCATCGCTGACGTTGCGTGTGCTTTCGGATGCGCCCCGCTCCCGACAAAGAATGACGCGTGCGTGAAATGCAAAGCGCCGCTAGCGCGGCGCCCTGTTTTGCTTCAGGTACGGCAAGCGGCATCAGAACCGATGCACCATTCCCACGCCCACGCCGACCATGCTGCGCGATGACGAAGGCGTCGAGTTGAAGCCGTCGCCGAGCGTCGCCGTCGCGTTGATGATGTTGCCTGCGCCGTTGTTGCCGAGCGTCTGGCCGTTCGCGCGCTGATAGGCCTGCAACGCATACAGTCCCGTGCGCTTCGACAGCGAGTAGTACTCGGACAGGTTGAACTGCTGGTACTGTGCGGTGCTCGTGATGCCGTTGGCCTTCGTCGCGCGTGTGTAGCTGTAACCCGTCGCGAAATCCCATGCGGCCGTCGGCTTCCAGTGCAGCACAACGCCGCCCGTGTTCCAGATCGCCTCGCTGTGGAACGCCGAGCCGGCGCCAGGAATGTACTGCACGTTCGTGTACGTCGCCGTGATGTCGAACTGGCTGTTGAACGTGTAGCCCGCGCCGACTGCGAAGCGCTGCTGCGCCTGCGCCGTGCGATAGCCGTTGGTCACAGCCGAAACACCCGTCTGCGCGCCCGCATTCGACGTCGTCGAATCGGCGCCGAATGCGCCGCCGCCGACCGTCGAGTTGTTGATCCGCGAGAAGCCGACTGCAACGCCGACAGGCCCCTGCGAATACTGGATTGCCGTGCTCCACGTCGAGCCCTGGTTCACGCTGCCCGGCACGCCGGCCAACGAGTACGAGCCGCTGAACTTGAAGCCATACAGTTGCGGCGACATATACAGCAGCGTGTTGTTCGCGCGATAGATCGTGTCGAGGCCATCCACGTCGCCGGGGTGCGCGCCGTAGAAGCCGGTGAGCCACGTCGTCGGGCTATACGGCGCCAGCAGCTGGTAGTACGACGCATACTGGCGGCCCGCCGTCAGCGTGCCATACGTGGCATTCGTCACGCCGACGAAGGCCTGGCGGCTGAACATCAGGTTGGTCGTCGACATCGCGCCGCTGTTCGCGCTGAAGCCCTCTTCCAGCGTGAAGATCGCCTTCGTACCGCCGCCCAGGTCTTCCGCGCCCTTCAGACCGAAGCGGCTGCCCGCCCACACGCCCGTGATCATCTTGAACGCCGAGTGACCGCCCGACGTCGAGCCGAGCGTCGTCGAACTCGACTGATAGCCGATGCCGTTATCGACGATGCCGTACAGCGTCACGCTGCTTTGCGCGAACGCGGGTGCAGCCGCCGCCGTAGCAACGGAAGCGACTGCCGCCAGACCTGCGAGGCGCCGTTGACGGTTCTTTTTCATTGCGTTTTTCTCCTGATGCCTCATCGAGGCTGTTATTGATTCGTTGTTCTGCGCCTGCCAGTCGATCAGGCTTTCAAACCGATGTAATTTCGCGCCACTGTGTTGCGCGTCTCAGCTCGCCGGCGTCGAGGTTTTCGTCACGGTGCGGCCCGTTGCTTCGTCGGAATCGTCCGGCTCAGGAATCGCTTCGATGCGCCCCATCACAAACACGAACGACACGATGCCGACGGCCAGGATGACGCCCGCCACGAGGAACGCGTTGGTGAAGGAGTTCGTCGCGCCGACGATGAAGCCGGTTACGATCGGCGCGGCGACGCCCATCAGGTTATTGGCGAAGTTCATGATGCCGCCGACGGTGCCGACGCCGCCCTTCGGTGCAATCAGCGACGGAAGCGACCAGCCGACGGGCGCAGCCGCCGCGAGACCGCCGAGAGCAATCGAGATCCACAAAATCGCCCATCCGGGATTCGTCGTCTGCGTCGCGCCGAAGACGGCGAGGCCGAACAGCATCCCCGTCACCAGCACCGCCTTGCGCACGCGCGTCTCGTCCTTGCCGCGCGCGATCAGATGGTCGATCAGCCAGCCGCCGACGACCAGATCCGTCACCGTCGCCACGGCCCACGGAATCGCCGCGAAGCCAGCCGACTTGAGAATGCTCATGTGCATCGTCTGGACGAGATAGCCCGGCAGCCACGTCAGGAACAGATAGAACGAGTAGCCGTAGGCAGCAAAACCGATCGTCAGGCCCCAGACCTTGGTCTTGGTCAGCAGGTAGCCGAGCATGCCGAACACGCTTGCGCCCGACGTGCCTTCGGGCGTCGCGCCACCCTTCTGGATGTAGTCGAGCTCGGCGGGAGAGAGCTTGCTGTCCTTGCTCGGATCGCGATAGATGACGAGGAACGCGACGAAATACGCGAGGCTCAACAGCGCCGTGACGCCGAATCCCCACCGCCAGCCCGCGTTCACGACGACGACGGCGACCAGCGGCACGCCGATCACATTCGAGAACTTGGCCGCGGCATCGAAGATGGCTGTCGCCAGCGCGCGTTCCTTGCGTGGAAACCAGTAGCCGGTCGCCTTCGAACTGACGGGAAAGCCGGGCGCTTCCGCGACGCCGAGCACCGCGCGCGCCGCGAACACGCCGCCGAATCCGCTCGCGAAAACGGTGATGGCCGACGCCACGCCCCACAGGAACGCGCCCCAACGGCCGACGCGCGTCACGCCGTAGCGGTCGAGAAAAAGCCCCGCCGGAACTTGCAGCAATGCATACGGCCAGAAGAACGCGCTGAACAGCAGGCCCATATCGGCCGGCGACAGATTGAACGCCTCTTTCATCTGCGGCGCCGCCACCGACAGGTTGATCCGGTCGAAGTAATTGATGAGCACGCCGATGCCCAGCAACAGGCCGATGACCCAGCGCCGGTTGGGAACGCGTTGCCCTGATGCGATTGCCATCATGGTCTCCTTGAAAAGTTATCGTTTTGGCCTTTTGGGACGGCCCGCAGAGCAGAAAATAGAGACAGCGCTATCTCACGCGGCCCGCATAATGGCAGGCTGCAGTCGCGAACTGCCGCACCACGCGACGGCCTCGGTGACGAGACTGGGAAGCGAACGCGTGCCGTCGAGCGTCAGCGTCAATGGCTCGGCAACGGGACGCTCGAGCGTGGCGAACTGGCTTTCGACGAGCGACGCGGGCATGAAGTGGCTGTCGCGCTGCGCCACGCGCCGCAAGGCTTCGCGCTGCGGCAGATCGAGAAACACGAAGCCCAGCGAAGACGTCGCGTTGCGCAGCCGGTTGCGATAGCGCTCCTTCAGCGCCGAGCACGCGAGCACGGCACGCTCCCCACGGCTCGCGACGCGTTCGAGTTCTTCCGCGAGGCGGTCGAGCCAGCCCGCGCGATCGTCGTCGGTGAGCGGAATGCCGCGCTTCATCTTGTCGACGTTCGCTTGCGGATGGAACGCATCGCCTTCGATCAGCACCCCGCCGAGGCTGGCCGCAAGCGCCTGCGCGACGCTGCTTTTGCCGCACCCGGCGACACCCATGACAACGAGCGATGAAACGTGTCCGATCATATGCGACTCCTTTCAGCTTTCGAGATAGCGCTATCTCGTACAGACAAAAATGATGTCCTGCGACCGTTGCGCTTGCGTTGCCCGGCGGCTCGTCGCCACCGGTTGAACGCTGTTGCGCGGGATGCAAGACAGCGCTATCCTAAATCGATCATGGCGACATCGACACTCAGGAAAACCCGAAGCACGGGCCGGCCGACCCTCGAAGCGGTCGCCCGGCTTGCTGGCGTCAGCACGATTACGGCATCGCGCGTGCTGCGCGGCCTGGGTTCGGTCGGACCCGATTATGTGGAACGGGTCAAAGCCGCCGCGTCCGAACTGAACTACGTCACCAACCCCGCCGCCCGCGCGCTCGCGTCGTCGCGCAGCGATGCCGTCGCCGTCGTGATTCCGTCGCTGTCGAACGCAGTGTTCGTCGACGTGCTCGAGTCGATCCATACGGTGTTGCGTCCGCGCGGCTACGAAATCCTGATCGGCAATTCGCACTACTCGCGCAACGCCGAAGAAGACCTGATCCGCCATTACCTCGCGTCGCCGCCAAGCGGCCTGATCGTGACCGGCTTCGACAGAACCGAGAGCGCACGCCGTCTGATCGACGCGAGCGGCGTGCCTTGCGTACACATCATGGAACTCGAAGAGGCGGAGGGCGTGCATTGCGTCGGCTTCTCGCAGGCGCGCGCCGGTGAAGCCGTCGCGGAGCATCTGATTGCGCGCGGCTGCCGTCATAACGCGTTTGCCGCCGCGCAGCTCGACTCGCGGATGATGCAGCGCGGAGAGGGCTTTCGCGAGACGCTGCAGCGCAAGGGCCTGTACGATCCCGACCTCGAAGTGCTGACGCCGTCGCCGTCGTCGATCGGGCTCGGATGCGACCTGTTCCGCCAGTTGCTGCAACGGCGGCCGGACGTCGACGGCATCTTCTTCGGCAACGACGACCTTGCGCAAGGCGCGCTGTTCGAAGCGCGACGCCAGGGTATCCAGATTCCGGACCGTGTGGCGATAGTCGGCTTCAACGATCTTGCGGGCGCCGCCGATTGCGTGCCGCGCCTGACCACGGTGCGCACGCCGCGAGTGGAAGTGGGACGCATCGCGTCCAACCTGCTGCTGTCGATGATCGGCAACGAGCCGGTCGCCTCGCCCGTCGTCGATCTCGGCTTCGAACTGGTCGTGCGCGAAAGCGCGTGATGCCAATCGCCGTCGCGAACGCCCAAGCGTCGCCTAGCCCCCGCCCAGCAAGCCGAACACGGCCACGCTGTTCGGCGTGCCCACATACACCTTGCCGTTCGCGATCATCGGCGTGATGAACTTGTTGCCCGCGCCGAACTGATCGCGCGCGCTCGCGGCCTGATTGCTGTTGTACAACTCGACGGCGAGATTCGTCGCGTCGTACGCATGCAGCACCGCGATGTCGCCGTTTTCGAGCGCCCACACGATTCCGCCCGCGTTGCCGTTCGCGGAAATGCTCGGCGTCGCGCCGGGCGTGCCGAAGCTCGTCGGCGTGCGGCTGGTCGGCGTCGTCGTCAGCCCTGCGCCGCTCACGCCGAACGCCTTGATGCTGTCGCCGATCGAACCGAAGTAAACCGTATTGTTGAAATACGCTGGCATGCCGAACTCAGGGCCCGTCAGTTGTCCGCTGATCTGCTGAAAAAGATTGTTGGCGCTCGGGTTGAACTTGCCCATCGAATCGCGATTGACCACATAGATAATTGCGTCCTTGCCCGCCCCGAGCGCGAAGTGACGGACAACGCCGCTTGCGTCCGTCAGATCCGGCAGCACGAGCGCGCCGCCTGAACCCAGGTCCTCGTCGGCTTGCGATTCCGTCGCGGTGTTCGACATGACGAAATAGTCCGTGACCTTTGGGCCATTGGCCACACCCAGCTTGATAAATGCGTTGCCGAAGTCGGCGTTCACCGGGAACCCGTTCGCGTCGAGCGTCGTATCGAACGTGCCGTTGGCGTCGAGGAAATAGATCGACTGTCCGTCCGACGCCATGCCCGCGCCGCTCATCCAGATCGCGCCGCCTGTGCCGTTCGGCGTGAGGTTCAGCACGCCCGTCTGTTGCAGCGTATCCGCGCTATAGGAGATCACCCAGCCGTTATACGGCGCGATATCGCAGTGGGACGTCCAGCCCGTGTAGACATTGCCGTTCAGCAGCAGCAACGACTGACGTTCCGCGTACTGCTTCGGATCGAATGTGAGCGTACCGCCCGAACTGTTCGGCCCGCTGCCGGGGACCGATGCGCCGATCGTCGTCGGGCCGCCGAACAGTTCCGCGCCCGTCGTGAGGTCGAGCGCGTGAATGCGCTGATGATAGTTGCCCGACGCATCCTTCGACATCGCCACCAGATAGATCGCGCCGTGCGGCCCGCGCGCGCGATCGATCACGGGCGTCGACGTAATGCCGATGATCGGCGAGATCTGAAAGCAATTGAGGGAATCGCTCGGCGTTTCGCCATTGCCGAGCGCGGAGACTTTCCATAGCTGGGCGCCCGTATCGGCGTCGAACGCATAGACGCTGTCGTTCTCCGTCGCGACATACAGCACGTTGTGCGTGCCGCCCGCAATCGATACGTTGGACAGATAGAGCGGCTCGGCGTCGACCTTGCCATCGACGGGATAGTTGTTGATCTTGCCGAAGGAGGACGAATTCACGTTCGCGGGCGTGAGCTTCGTTTCGTGCAATTGCTGGCCGGTGCGCGCGATGTCGTTGTGATAGGTGACGACGTCCACCGTCGGAGCCGCAGTCGCCGGCGGATTTCCCGCGCTACCTGATCCCGATCCTGATCCTGGCGCCGATCCGGATCCCGATCCCGATCCTGAACCTGGGCTCGATCCCGAACCTCCGCCGGTGCTGGCACTGTTGCTATCTCCACCGCTACCACCGCTGCAACCGACATACAGTACGGCGATCAGCACCGCGCAAATCAGGCTATTGCGACCGTGAGCTTTCATGTGTCCACCCCACAATCAAGCAAGCCCCGCTGACTATGCGGGGCTGTCGACGATTATCCGCCCGCGCGACGGCAATCGCCATATAAGGCCACTAAGGGAGGCCGGCCGCATCATTCGACATATCGTCGATCCGGCGTGGCCCAGGTCTGCGTTCTGTACGAACGTGTTCGCAACGCATCCGCCGACGTTGCTGAGCAATGCGCGTGCCCGAACCGTCATGCACGCCTATCGCTGTTTTGATTCGCGGCTATAGCGGTGAAAGAAGCCGATGAGCGATGGCATTGCGCAGCGGGCAAAATCATCGCGCGAGCAAAAACCCACGGACATGCTCGCACGATCGAAACGAAGCCCGATCGCACAACGGTGATTATGCAGACGCGCCCTGGTCCGCGCGCGACAGCGCCAACGCAAGTCTCGCTCCCACTTCCGCGTTGTGCTTCACGAGCGCGATGTTCGTCGCGAGGCTGCGTCCGCCCGTCAGCGCCTTGATGCGCGCGAGCAGAAAAGGCGTCACCGCCTTGCCGCTGACGCCTTGCGCGGCGGCATCCGCGAGCGCCTGGCGTGTGATCGCGTCGATCTCCGCGGACGGCATCGCCGCCGCTTCCGGCACGGGCGTGCTCAACACGACACCGCCCGCCAGGCCCAAGTCCCACTTCGTGCGGATGAAGCGTGCCTGCTCGCGCGCATCGTCGAGCCTGTAGTCCGCGCGAAAGCCGCTGTCGCGCGTGTAGAACGCCGCGAAATTGTCCTGCTCGCAACTGAGCACGGGCACGCCGTGCGTCTCCAGATATTCGAGCGTGAGTCCGATGTCGAGTATCGATTTCGCACCGGCGCACACGACCGCCACCGAAGTCTTCGCCAGTTCTTGCAGATCGGCGGAAATGTCGAAGGTCTCGGATGCGGCGCGATGCACGCCGCCGATGCCGCCCGTCACGAATACCTCGATGCCCGCAAGCGCCGCGCAGATCATCGTGCCCGCTACCGTCGTCGCGCCCGTTTCGCCGCTCGCGAGCACGGCAGGCAGATCGCGGCGGCTGACCTTGTGCACGCCCTCCGAGTGGCCGAGCCGTTCCAGTTCGTCGTCTGAAAGGCCGATGCGGATTCGTCCGCCCAGGACGGCGATCGTCGCGGGCTCGGCGCCCAGCTCGCGAATCAGGGCCTCCACTTCGCGCGCCGTGCGCACGTTCTCGGGGTATGGCATGCCATGCGCGATGATCGTCGATTCGAGCGCTACGAGCGGGCGGCGCGCAGCCCGCGCGGCGTCGACACGCGCGCTGAAAGTCAGCCAGGAGTGTGCAAGGTCAGCAGCCATGTGGACGTTTCCGCACTGTGGAGCGTCGCTCAAGTATGCCGCACGAAGCCGCCCGTTGGTTCGCCATGCAGTCGCGGGACGCCTATCATCAAGGATGCCATCCGGCGACGGTCTGTTGCGCGCCTTTGAAAGCGCCTGCGCCATACGCCGCTCGCGATGGAAAAGCACAGACGTTCACGCACTGATCGTATCGCAGGGCCGTCTCGGGCCTGGAGGTTCCATGCCACCGCTACGCGCAATCAATCTGCTGCAATCGAAGGAAGGCTCGCGTCTACACGGCCCTGACCTCGACCGATGGCGCCGTTGGGGACCGTATCTGAGCGAGCGTCAATGGGGCACGGTCCGCGAGGACTACAGCGAATACGGCACCGCGTGGGACTACTTTCCGCACGATCATGCGCGCAGCCGCATGTACCGCTGGGGCGAGGACGGCATCGCGGGATTCGGCAACGATCCGCTCGACTGGTGCATCTCGCTTGCGATGTGGAACGGACACGATCCCATCATCAAGGAACGCCTGTTCGGATTGACGAACGCGCAGGGCAATCACGGCGAGGACGTGAAGGAGCTTTACTTCTATCTCGACGGCACACCGACGCATTCGTACATGAAGATGCTGTACAAGTACCCTCACGACGCGTACCCGTATCAGGATCTGATCGACGAAAACGCGCGGCGCGGCGCCGACCAGCCCGAATATGAAATCCTCGATACCGGCGTGTTCGACGACAACCGCTACTTCGACGTGTTCGTCGAATACGCGAAGCACACGCCCGACGATATCGTGATGCGCGTGACCGTGGAGAATCGCGCAGCGCGGCGCGCGGCGCTTCATGTGCTGCCGCAGTTCTGGGCGCGCAACCGATGGGTGTGGTCCAGCAAATCCGGCAAGCCGTCGCTCGTGCTACAGCCCGATGCGGACGAAGGCGCGCGCGTCGTCGCGCACAACCCGTCGACGGGCACGATGATCGTCACGGCTTCGGCGCAGCAGCCCATCGAATGGCTCTTCTGCGAAAACGAAACGAATGTGCGCCGCATCTTCGGCATCGATGGCGCAGGACCGTTCAAGGACGGCTTCAACGACTATCTCGTCGCGGGCGACGAACAGGCGATCCGCCGCGACAAGGGCACGCGCGCAGCAGCGCACGTGTGTCTGCAGCTCGAGCCTCACGAGCGTTCGGTGCTGTATCTGCGCTGGCGTCCCGAAGCCGCGCGCGACACCGTGCCGCTCGACATGGGCGCCCTCTTCGCGCGCCGGCAAGCGGAGGCCGACGAGTTCTACGCGGCGCTTCAGCACGACATCGACGACGCCGATGCGCGGCTTGTGCAGCGTCAGGCGCTGGCGGGCATGTTGTGGACCAAGCAGTACTATCAGTTCGACGTGACGCGCTGGCACGACGGCGACCCCGGTCAGCCAACGCCGCCGAAACCGCGCAGGAACGGCCGCAATGCGGACTGGCGGCACATGTGCAACGGCGACATCGTGTCGATGCCCGACAAGTGGGAGTATCCGTGGTACGCATCGTGGGATCTCGCGTTTCATGCCGCCGCGTTCGCGATGATCGACCCAGACTTTGCGAAGAAGCAGTTACTGCTGCTCGTGAAGGAGCGCTACATGCATCCGAACGGGCAGTTGCCCGCATACGAGTGGGCGTTCGGCGATGCGAATCCGCCCGTCCACGCGTGGGCGACGTGGCGCGTGTATGAACTCGATCGCGAGTTGACGGGCGTCGGCGATCACGCGTTTCTCGAAGTGATGTTCCACAAGCTATTGCTGAATTTCTCGTGGTGGGTCAACCGAAAGGACGCCGACGACCGCAACATCTTTCAGGGCGGTTTTCTGGGGCTCGACAACATCGGTATCTTCGACCGCTCTTCGCCGCTGCCGACGGGCGGCCGCATCGATCAGGCCGACGGCACGGCATGGATGGCCTCGTATGCGCTCGATCTGATGCAGATCGGGCTCGAACTCGCGATGGCGAACGATGCATACGTCGAGATCGCGGTGAAGTTCTTCGAGCACTTTCTGTATATCGCGGAAGCCGTCAGTTGCAACGAAGGATGCAACACGGGCCTATGGGACAACGAGGACGAGTTCTTCTATGACGTGCTGCACCTTCCCGACGGAACGCGCGTGCCGATGCGCATCCGTTCGATCGTCGGGCTGATTCCGCTCTTCGCCGTTCACGTGCTCGAAGAGCGCGTGCATGGTCATTTGCCCGGACTGCGCGAACGGCTCGCATGGTTTCTCGATCACCGGCCGAATCTCGCGAAGCTCGTATCGCGCTGGACAGAACCCGGCAAGGGCAACACGACGCTGCTGTCGTTGTTGCGCGGACATCGAATGAAAGCGCTGCTGCGCCGCGCGCTCGACGAAGCCGAGTTTCTTTCCGATCACGGCGTGCGGGCGCTGTCGCGCTTTCATCTCGACGAGCCGTACGTCTTCGATCGCGACGGCGTGAGCGTCTGCATCCAGTACCAGCCGGGCGAATCGGACTCGCGCGTATTCGGCGGCAATTCGAACTGGCGCGGCCCGGTGTGGATGCCCGTCAACTATCTGCTGATCGAATCGCTGTACGAGTTTCATCGCTACTACGGCGATGAGTTTCGAATCGAATATCCGACGGGCTCGGGCCGCAACTTTTCTCTGAGCGAGATCGCCGACGATCTCGCGCGCCGCATCGCGACGCTGTTTCTGAAAGACGCACAAGGCGCGCGGCCCGTGATGGCGGCGTATCCGATGCTGCAAGCCGATCCGCAATCGCGCGATCTCATCCTGTTCCATGAGTACTTTCACGGCGACAACGGACGCGGCGTCGGCGCTTCGCACCAAACGGGATGGAGCGGGCTCGTCGCGCTGCTGCTGCAACCGCGCCTGATGAAACTCTCGCACGTGGCGCCCGATGAAGAACCTGTTGCTGCGACCGTCGTCGACGATATAGCGGCGGTGATCGCGCGTTAGCCTTTCGACTGCGCGCCTCTACTGCCGCAAGCGGCTTCGCGCAGAATGCACGAAGATGTACTGGACCTCATCATTCAAGGAGTGACCGATGGCTACCGAATCTCCCGCAGGCGCACTCGGTGTTGCCGCGCCCGCGTTCTCGCTGCCCGCAACGGACGGCAAGACATACACGCTCGACGACGTGCGCGGCCCGAAGGGACTCGTCGTGATCTTCATGTGCAACCATTGTCCGTACGTGAAGGCCGTCTTGCCGCGCATCGTAAGCGAAGCGCGCGAACTGGCGGCACTGGGTATCGGCATCGTGGGTATCAACTCGAACGACGGCGCCGCGTATCCGGAAGATTCGTTCGAGCGCATGGGCGAACTCGCGTCCCAGTTGCAGTTGCCTTTCCCATATCTGTACGACGAGACGCAGCAAGTCGCGCGGGCCTATGACGCCGTCTGCACGCCGGAGTTCTTTGGCTTCGATGCCAATCTGATGTTGCGCTATCGCGGCAGGCTCGACGCTTCGCGCAAGGAGCCCGTTGCGGGCGCGCGCCGCGAACTGTTCGAAGCGATGCAGCAGATCGCGCAGACAGGCGCAGGCCCGGACACGCAGAATCCCGCGTTCGGCTGCTCGATCAAGTGGAAGATCGAGTAGCGCGATTTCATCGGCGTCGCGCATCGAATGGGTGATCGCTCGCACAGTCAGCGGCTCTTCGAGAGCATGCAGGGCAAAAAGCGCTTATCCATTCCCGCCGTGATGACTTCATTGCCGAGGCGTGCTCCCGTCTGTATCGTGAAAGCATGAATGGCCGACGACACGCATGAGGAGCACGCATGACATCGCAAGCAGACGCCTCCGCCGACGCACCGTTGAGCACCGATGTACTGATCGTCGGCGCGGGACCTGTGGGCCTCTTCGCTGCATTCGAGGCAGGCGTGATCGGCCTCTCGTGCCGCATCGTGGATACGATCGAACGTATAGGCGGACAGTGCATCGAACTGTATCCCGACAAGCCGATCTACGACATCCCGGCGATACCCATCTGCACCGCGCGCGATCTCGTCGATCGGCTTGTCGAGCAATGCCGTCCGTTCGATCCGCCGATGCATCTCGGCCAGTGTATCGAATCAGTCGAGCGCCTCGACAACGGACGCTGGCGCGCACGCACGGACAAGGGACTGACGTTCGACGCGGCCGCTATTCTGATCGCAGCCGGCAATGGCTCATTCGTGCCGCAACGATTGACGCTCGATGAAGCGGTACCGCTCGAAAATCGTCACGTGCACTACAGCGTTCGCAAGCAAAGCGATTTCGCCGGCAAGAACGTGGTGGTTGCAGGCGGAGGCGACTCGGCGCTCGACTGGGCGCTGGCGCTGCGTTCCGTCGCGAAGCGCGTGACGCTCGTGCACCGTCGCAACGGCTTCAGCGCGACGGATTCGAGCGTGACCAAAATGCGCCAGTCGGTCGAGGCGGGCGAAATGGATTTCATCGTCGGATCGATTGCGGCGTTGCATGCGCCCGGCGGCACGCTCGAATCGATCGAGATTCGCCAGGTCGGCAGTTCGATGCAACTCGATGCGGACCAGTTGCTCGTGCTGTATGGGCTCGTCGCCGATCTCGGCCCGATCGCGAAGTGGGGCATCGACATACAGGCGGGGCGCATCGTCGTCGATACGTCGAACTACGAAAGCTCCTGCCCCGGCATCTTCGCTGCGGGCGATATCGCGGGCTATCCGAACAAACAGAAGCTGATCCTCTCCGGATTCCACGAGGCATCGCTCGCGCTTCGCAAGGCGTACAACTACGCGTTCCCTGACAAAAAGCGCGTGCATGTTCATTCGAGCTACGACGCCAAGCTCGCCGAACGCGTGCAGGCGAGCCACGTGTAGAGGCTTACAGGCGGCCAGGTAGGTCACGCCTGCCGATAATAAAGATTCTGCGGATGCCGCGCTTCCGCGAAGAAGAACCATCGCTCGGCCACGAGCCCCGCGTACTGGATCACCGACGCCACGCAGAGCAGCACGAACGAAAGCCCGATCGAGCGCACGCTTCCACCCGACGCGATCAGACAGAACGGCACGACGAACGCAGCGATCAAAAACGTCCACTTGATGCGCTTCAACGTCTGCGGTGTCTTCCCATGGAAGAACTCGCGCAGATTGAATGCGCCCGCCGTGAAGCCGCGCGATTTCTGCTCGACGCGCGCGCCGCGAATGCCCGTTGCGCTTTGCACCGTCGATTTCGGTCTGAGCCGCGCATTGCGCATCAACGATGCGACGCGCGACGCGCATCCCGCAACCGTCAACCCGCACGCGCCCACGGCGAGCGGCCCGATCAGCGCAGGAGCAAACCACGCGGCACACGCGGTTGCAAGCGTAAAGCCCGATGCGCAGCCCAGCAGCGCGAAATTGACGAGCGTCAGTGGCGTCGCCCATTCCTGCAGGAAGCGCAGGCACGCATAGATCATCCCCGTGCAGACGAACAGCAGCCCGCTAGCCACCACCGCGATTACGCCGACATAAAGCGTATAAGGCGATGCGAACGCATGCGCGACACCATAAGCAAATGTACACGCGAGAAACGCGGGCAAGCAAAGGCATTCTCTCGACAGCCATGACGTGCGCCACATCGCGATCGCGCGCCACGCACGCTCGGGATGGCCCAGATGGAAAAACGACGCGAGCAGCCCCAGCGCGCCGAGCACGCACGAAAGCGCGGCGCCGACGACATAGAACAGCTGCGGCACGGCAGCCGCATCGCCGAAACCGAAACCGAGCCGCGACGCCGCCTCGACGCCGACGAGCGCGATCAGCAACCCTTGGCCCGCGCCGCTCAGCGTCGTGAGGAACACCACTGAAAATGCCGGATTCATCCCGTTCTCCCGTTTTCGATCCGTTCACTCACACGCGCGTCGCAATCGACGCGAGATGAAGCTCGCCGCGTTCCACCTGCGTTTCGACAGACGCCGCTTCATCGCCGTCGGATGTCTTGCACGAACACGCGCCGCTGCCGCACGACGTCACTGTCTGGCGCGGCAGATAGTGATTCGCCGGCCGCGTGCCCCATTCGGGCATCAACTGATAGCCGCCGCGCTCGCGAATCGCCTTCGATACGACGGACTCCGGATCGTGAATGTCGCCGAACAGCCGCGCCGAGGTCGGGCACGCGAGCACGCACGCGGGCTTGCGGTCGCGTTCGGGCAGTGCTTCGTTATAGATGCGGTCTGCGCAGAGCGTGCACTTCGTCATCTCCTTGCGCTCTTCGTCGATTTCGCGCGCGCCGTAAGGGCACGCCCACGCGCAGTACTTGCAGCCGATGCAGCGGTCGTAATCGACCAGCACGAGCCCGTCTTCCTTGCGCTTGTAGCTCGCCCCCGTCGGACAGACGGGTACGCACGGCGGATCCTCGCAGTGCAGGCACGACTTCGGGAAATGAATGGTGTCGGCGAGCGGAAACTCGCCGGCTTCGAACGTCTGCACGCGGTTGAAGAACGTGCCCGACGGATCGGCGTCGTAAGGGCGATGATCGGACAGACTGCCCGCCTCGCCCGACGTGTTCCACTCCTTGCAGCTCGTCACGCATGCGTGGCAGCCCACGCAGACGTTCAGATCGATTACGAGCGCCATCTGTGTCATCGATGCTCTCCGTTGCAGTTGCACCCAGTTCGGCTCAGTTCCATCAATTACGTTCGGCCGTCTTGCGCAGACGTGCGGCGAACTCGCCGCGTCCCGCGAAATACGTCTGCACGATGCGATGAATCATGCCGCTCGCCGCCCCGCCGACAACGCCCGGCAGCGCAGGCATCGGCGCGAACTGCGGCAGCGTATGATCGGCGTCCGCTTCGGCGGGATAGATGCGCACGCGCACGTCGTACCACGCGGCCTGACCCGTGATCGGATCGGAGTTCGACGTGCGTGGGTGATTCGCGCTGTTGACGGGAATTTCATCGGCGATCAGATGGTTCAGCAGAAAGCCGCGCTGCGATTCATTCGCGTCGGGCCCGAGATTCCACGCGCCCGCCGACTTGCCGATCGCATTCCATGTCCACACCGTCCCCGGCTCGACGGCTTCGCTGTAGCGCGCAAGGCAGCGCACCTTGCCCCATTGCGATTCGACGTAGATCCAGCCGCCGTCGTCGATGCCTTGCGCCGCTGCCGTGCGCGGATTCATGTACAGATAGTTCTCGCCATGTATCTGACGCAACCACGCATTCTGCGAGTCCCACGAGTGATACATCGCCATCGGCCGCTGCGTGACGGCCGCAAGCGGATACTGCGCGTGATCGGTCGTGTCGTGTTCGAGCGGCGGATACCAGAACGGCAGCGGATCGAAATACTGCTCGATGCGCGCGCGGAGATGATCGGGCGGCTGGCGTCCCTTCGTCTTGCCCTGCGCAGCGAGCCGGAACTTCTGCATCACATCCGAGTAGAGCGCGATCACGATCGGCTCATTGAACTTGCGAAAACCCTTCTCGACCGCGAAGTCCAGATATGGCCCGTTGCAGTTGCGCATGTACTGCATCGACTCGGGCAGCGTGTAGTGATAGACGCAGTTGTGCTTCGCGTACTCTTCCCACTGCCGCGGATTCGGTTCGCCGACGAGCGCCTTGTCGCCGTCCTTGCCGCGCCAGCCGATCAGAAAGCCCACACCCGAGCCGGGCGCCGTCTGGTGATTGACGATGAACTCCGGGTAGTCGCGATACTTGCGCTTGCCTTCGGGCGTCGTGAAAGCGGGGAGCTTGAGGCGGCTCGCCAGTTCCACGAGCACTTCCTGGAACGGCTTGCATTCACCCGTCGGCGGCACGACGGGCACGCGCACGGAATCGACCGGGCCGTCGAACTCGGAAATCGGCCGGTCGAGCATCGACATCGCGTCGTGGCGTTCGAGGTACGTCGTATCGGGCAGGATCAGATCGGCGAATGCCGTCATCTCCGACTGGAACGCATCGCACACGACGATGAACGGAATCTTGTACTCGCCGTTATCGTGTTTGTCCGCGAGCATCTTGCGGACCTCGACGGTATTCATCGACGAGTTCCACGCCATGTTGGCCATGAAGATCAACAGCGTGTCGATCGGATACGGATCGCCGCGCCACGCGTTCGTGATGACGCTGTGCATCAGCCCATGCACGGCGAGCGGATATTCCCAGGAAAACGCCTTGTCGATGCGCACGGGTTCGCCGCTGTCGTCGATGAACAGGTCCTCGGGCGCGGCAGGCCAGCCGAGCGGACCGTTCGCGAGCGGCGTATTCGGCTTCACGTCGTCGGGACTGTTCGGCGATTTCGCCGATGGCGGCACCGCGCGCGGATACGGCGACTTGTGCCGGAAGCCGCCCGGCCGGTCGATCGTGCCGAGCAGCGACATCAGCACGGCCAATGCGCGTATCGACTGAAAGCCATTCGAGTGCGCGGCAAGCCCGCGCATTGCGTGAAAGGCGATCGGCGCGCCCGTCACGGTGTCGTGCGTTTCGCCCCACGCATCGGTCCATTGGATCGGCAGCGTGATCTTTTGATCGCGCGCGACATCGGCCATTTCTCGCGCAAGCCGGCGGATCGTGTCGGCGGGAATGCCCGTGATCTCCGACGCCCATTCCGGCGTGCGATCGGCCACCTGCTCGCGCAGCAGCTCGAACGACGGCGCGACGGGCGTGCCGTCCGCGAGCGTATAGCGTCCTTCGAGCGCGGGCCGCACGCCCGGCGCGTGATGCAGCACCGCGCGCTGGCTCGCGGCGTCCCACCACATATGATTCTGCGGAAAAAGAGGATTGCTCACGTCAGCCGCTTCGTCGCGCACGAAAAGACCATACGTGTCGCTGTCGGGGCGCATGTCCAGCAGTTCGCCTGCATTCGTATAGCGCTCGACGAACTCGCGATCATACGCATTGCTTTCGATCAGCTCACGCATCAGCGCCATGAAGAGCGCGCCGTCCGTGCCGGGGCGGATGGGCACCCACTCGTCGGCAATCGCCGCATAGCCGGTGCGAACCGGATTGATCGCAATGAAGCGTCCGCCCGCGCGCTTGAACTTCGAGATCGCGATCTTCAGCGGATTCGAGTGATGGTCTTCCGCCGTGCCGATCATGAAGAACAGCTTCGAGCGATCCAGATCGGGGCCGCCGAACTCCCAGAACGAGCCGCCCATCGTGTAGATCATGCCCGCCGCCATGTTCGCCGAGCAGAAGCCGCCGTGCGCCGCATAGTTGGGCGTGCCGAACTGCTTCGCGAACAGGCCCGTCAGCGCCTGCATCTGATCGCGCCCGGTGAAGAGCGCGAATTTTTTGGGGTCCGTCGCGCGCAGATGGGCGAGACGCTTTTCGAGCATGTCGAACGCGACGTCCCACGAGACGGGCTCGAACTGCGCGCTGCCGCGTGGCGCGTCCTGCTTGCGCAGCAGCGGTTGCGTGAGGCGCGCGGGCGAGTACTGCTTCATGATGCCCGACGAGCCCTTCGCGCAGATCACGCCCTGGTTGAGCGGATGCTCCGGATTACCGTCGATGTAGCGCACCTCGCCATCGCGGAGATGCACGCGGATACCGCATCGGCACGCGCACATGTAGCAGGTCGTCGTCTTGACTTCGAGCTTTTCGTTCTGGGTGCGAGCTTTGTGCTCCATCGATGCCTCCCTGTGATTGCCCGGTGGCAACGGCGCGAACACACAGACGCACGCGCAATGACAGCCCTGTACCCGTTGCCGGATTCACTACACTGTCAATGCTAAGAGCGCGTGGCGCGAAATAAAAATCGCGATTTCGAATCCAAACCATCGCGGCAGCCGATAGAAAAGCCCGCGACGGATGTCGCGGGCTTCGCTTCACATCTTTCTTCACAGCTTCGCATTCACCTGCCGCTGCTGCTCATTTGACGGGGAATTCCTTGTGCCCGCCAAAACCGAATCGCATCGCGGACAGCATGCGTTCGGGGAACGATTCGGCGTCGCGCGAGCGGAAGCGCGTATAGAGTGCCGCCGACAACACCTGCGCCGGCACCGCTTCTTCGATCGCGGCCTGGATGGTCCAGCGCCCTTCTCCGCTGTCCGCGACTTCCGTCGAAAAGCCCTCTAGCCGGCCGTCCTGCGCGAGCGCGCCCGCCGTGAGATCGAGCAGCCACGACGACACCACGCTGCCGCGCCGCCACACTTCGGCGACATCGGCGAGATCGAGCGCGTAGCGCTCGCCTTCAGGCAACTCGGGCAGATCCTTGTGCTTCAGGATGTGAAACCCTTCGGCATACGCCTGCATCAGCCCGTACTCGATGCCGTTGTGCACCATCTTCACGAAGTGCCCGGAGCCGACGGGGCCCGTATGCATGTAGCCGTTCTCGACGCGCGAATCGCGTCCGTCGCGATGGGGCGTGGCGGGAATCTCGCCGCGCCCCGGCGCCAGCACGGAGAGGATCGGATCGATGCGCCGCACGATCGCATCGTCGCCGCCGATCATCATGCAATAGCCGCGCTCCAGTCCCCAGACGCCGCCCGACGTGCCCACATCGACGTAATGCACGCCCTTCTCGCGAAGCTGCGCGGCGCGGCGGATATCGTCCTTGTAGAAGCTGTTGCCGCCGTCGATCACGACATCGTCGGCCGTGAGTATGCGCTGCAAGTCCGCGAGCGTGTCCTCAGTGATCTTGCCTGCGGGCAGCATCAGCCACACGACGCGCGGCGCATCGAGCTTCGCGACGAGATCGCCCAGATCGCGCGCGCCCGTTGCGCCTTCCTTTGCGAGCGCTTCCGTCGCTTGCGGATTGTGGTCATAGACGACGCACTGATGGCCGCCGCGCATCAGCCGCCTGCCGATGTTGCCGCCCATGCGGCCCAGTCCCACGATGCCGATCTGCATGATGTGTCACTCCTTGACGTTGCCGGACTTGCAGCGCGCGATCTGCTTCCTGGCTTCGTCCACGACGCGCTCCGGCGTGAAGCCGAACTTCGTCTTCAGCGCCTTGAGAGGCGCCGACGCGCCGAACGTATGCATCACGATCTGCGAGCCGAGACGACCGACGTAACGGTCCCAGCCGAGCGTCGCGGCCTGCTCGACGGCCACGCGTGCGTGCACGTCGGGCGGCAGCACTGAGTCCTTGTATGCGTGGTCCTGCTGCTCGAACACGTCCCACGACGGCATCGACACCACGCGCGCGTTGATGCCCTCGCCTTTCAACGTCTCGTAAGCGTCGATGCATAGCGACACTTCGCTGCCCGTCGCGAGCAGAAGCACGTCGGGCTTCTTGCCGGGCGGCACGTCGGCGAGCACGTAGGCGCCGCGGCGCACGCCTTCGGCGGGTGCATACTTCTTGCGGTCGAAAGTCGGCAGCGGCTGGCGCGTCACGACGATGCACGCAGGCACGTGCGGATGCGAGAGCGCGACGCGCCAGGCCTCGGCGACTTCGTTCGCGTCGGCGGGACGCAGCGTCGTCAAGCCGGGAACGCCGCGCAGCGACGCGAGCTGTTCGATCGGCTGGTGCGTGGGGCCGTCTTCGCCGACGCCGATCGAATCGTGCGTGAACACATAGATCACCGGCACTTCCATGATCGCCGACAGGCGGATCGGCGGCTTCATGTAGTCGCTGAAGATCAGGAACGTCGACGCGAACGGCCTCAAGCCCGACAGCGCAAGACCGTTCGCCACGGCACCCATGCCGTGCTCGCGGATGCCGAAGTGCAGATTGCGCCCGCCGTAGTTGTCGTGCTCGAAGCTGCCCGCGCCTTCGAACTTCAGGTTGGTCTTGGTCGACGGCGCGAGGTCCGCCGCGCCGCCGACGATCCACGGAACGCGCTGCGCAATCGCATTGAGCACCTTGCCCGACGACTCGCGCGTGGCCATGCCCTTTGCGTCCGCATCGAACACGGGGATGTCCGCGTCCCAGTCGTCCGGCAGCGCGGACGACTGCATCTGATTGAACTCCTTCGCAAGCTGCGGATACTTTCTCGCGTATTCGTCGAAGCGCTGCTTCCACACGTCGTGCGCCGCCTTGCCGCGCGCACCCAGGCCTTGCGCGAAGTGCTCTCGCACGCCGTTGGGCACGAGGAATTGAGCGTCCTCGGGCCAGCCGTATGCGCGCTTCGCCAGCTTGATTTCCTCTTCGCCGAGCGGCTCGCCGTGCGCCGACGCCGTGTCCTGCTTGTTCGGCGCGCCCCAGCCGATGATGCTCTTCACGACGATCAGCGTCGGCCGGTCGGTCACGGCCTTCGCTTCGTTGATCGCGGCTTCGAGCGCGTTCGCATCATTGGCGTCGTCGACATGCAGCGTGTGCCAGTTATAGCCGCGAAAACGCGATTCGACGTCGTCGCTATAGGCGAGATCGGTGTGGCCTTCGATCGTCACGCGGTTGCTGTCGTAAATCCAGATCAGGTTCGAGAGCTGCAAATGCCCCGCGAGCGAAGCGGCTTCATGCGATACGCCTTCCATCATGTCGCCGTCGCCGCACAGCGCGTAGACGCGGTAATCGAAGAGCGGCGCGTCCGGCTTGTTGAAGTGCGCCTCGTGCCAGCGCGCGGCCATCGCCATGCCGACGCTGTTGCCGAGCCCTTGGCCGAGCGGGCCCGTCGTCGTCTCGACGCCCGTCGTCATCCGGTACTCCGGGTGGCCCGGCGTCACGCTGTCGAGCTGGCGAAACTGCTTGATGTCGTCGATCGAGACGGCGGGCTTGTCCATCGGCTTGCCGTCTTCGTCGACGGCCTTCACGCCCGCGAGATGCAGCAGCGAATACAGCAGCATCGACGCATGCCCCACCGACAGCACGAAGCGGTCGCGGTTGGGCCACAACGGCGCGTCGGGATCGTAGCGAAGATGGTTCTGCCAGAGATGGAATGCGACGGGCGCGAGCGCCATCGGCGTGCCGGGGTGGCCGGAATTGGCCTTCTGCACGGCGTCCATCGATAGCGTGCGGATCGTGTCGATCGCAAGGCGGTCGAGATCGGTCGTGGACTTCGGTGTGACTTGTGACATGAGCGACGACTCCTTTGCAGAGTGTGCTGTGGCACGACAGGTGCCGCAGCGGGCAACCAGGTCAATTGAGCAAGTGTAGTGCCTCGCGCGCGGCGCTGCAGGTGAGCGCCGCGCGCGACGGAGGTCGATGACGGGAGGCGCGGCGGGCAGGATTTCGATTCGCTTTCGTCGCCGATGCAATCGCGAGCGGATGCGCGGGGGACTTTGCAACCAGCTTACGCCGGATGCCGCACGACTGTCCGATGTGCGTGAGGACGCCTCATTTGACGGTGCAATCGCGCGTTCCCAGCATGAACCGGGCCGGCGCTTCAATGGGTGGCGTCAGGCGCTGTCACATCTGCCGGAACAGATGCGCATATTGCTTGCTCACCGCGACTGCGCGAGCGTAACCGCGCAGCTTCAGCGACATTTTCCCCAATGTGTTGACGCTCGCGCTTTCCACCTGATCGACGTTGACTACCGTGCTCCGATGTACCTGCCAGAAACGCGCCGGGTCGAGTTGCGCGCACAGTTCCTTGAGGCTCGTGCGGATCAGCAGTTCGCCCGTGCGCGTCGTAACCACGACGTATTTGTCGGCGGCTTCGAAGTACAACACCTCTTCCACCGGCACGATCCTGATGTCGCTTCCACTCGATGCGCGCAGATAGCGCAGCGGCGCGCTTTGCGGCGTTCGCGCACTCCGCGCGCCGTCCTGCGAGCCGGTGTCGCGCCGGACACTGCGCGTGATCTGCTCGAGCTGGCCGAGCACGCGTTGCAGGTCCGCGTGCACGTCGGAGGCGGGCGCCGCGTCCATCGGCGAGCGAGCAAGCGGCGCACGCAGACGCTCGACCGTGCGCGCAAGCCGCGACGCATCGACGGGCTTCAGCAGATAGTCGATGGCGGCGGCATCGAAGGCGTCCAGCGCGTATTGATCGTAGGCCGTCACGAACACGATCTGCGGAGGCGACGCGAGATTCGCACATGAACGCGCGACGTCGAGTCCCGTCGCGCCCGGCATCGAAATGTCGAGAAACGCGATGTCCGGTTGCAATGCGCCGATGCGCTCGATTGCATCGCGGCCGTTATCGACTGTCGCGACGATTCGCAACGCAGGCCACGCCGCCGCCAGTTCCCGTTGCAGTGCAGCGGCAATGGGCGGCTCGTCTTCGGCGATCAATGCAGTCGGCGCGCGGCGCGTCTGCGGCAAATGGCGTTCGTCGTCTTCGTTCGATGCGGCTGTACGTGGCTGGCGCGTCTTCATCGATTCAAACCCTCGCGCGTCGTTCTGCATCGTCGAGCGGAAGCAGCACGCGCGCAACGATGCCGTGCGGTACGTTTTCGATAAGCGTCAGCGAAGCGCGTTCGCCATACAGCGCAGCAAGCCGGTCGCGCACGTTCGCGAGTCCGATACCCGTGCCCTGCGTAGCAGGTGTCGCGCCGAAGCCCGGTCCCGTATCGGTCACGGCGAGTTCGACGCAGGGTTCGACGCGCCTCGCCCGCACTTCGATCCGGCCGCCCTCGACCGCAACCTGAATACCATGCTTCAACGCGTTTTCGACGAGCGGTTGCAAGAGCATCGGCGGCACGGAAAGGCTCGCGCAATCGGCAGGCAGATCGAGCGAATACGCAAGCCGCGGAGCGAGCCGCATCGCGTGGACGGCCAGCATCGAATCGAGCACCGCGAACTGATCGGCAAGCGTTTCGCTTTCGGTGCGCGATGCTTCGAGCGTCGCCCGCAAAAACCGGTTGAGACTGCCGAGCAGTTCGCGTGCGCGCGGCGGATTGGACACGATCAGGCTGTCGAGCGTCGCGAGCGTGTTGAAGAGGAAGTGCGGCTCGATCTGCGCCTGCAACGCCTGTAAGCGGGCACGCAGCGCGGTCTTTTCGGCAGCCTCCTGGAGCCACGCGGTGCGCGCGACCTGTTCGCTCAGCCCCGCGATGCGCGCACGCGACCAGCCATACCAGGTGACGAGCAGCGTCGCGACGAGCGCGATCCAGCCCGTCGTCGCGATCTCTTTCGTTCCAAATGCCTTGCCGATATCGAGCCCCAGCAGCGCGCTCGCGATCACCCGCCCGATGGCGGCGCCCGCCACGATCGAGACGGCCATCGCCACAGCGAGCTTCGGCGCGGTGAGCGCGTTCCTGCGCTGAAGACGAAAGCGCGCGGCATGGAGCAGCAGCATGATCGACAGCCCGATCGCCTCGCTGAACACGAGGTTTTCCGCCAGGCCTTTCCCCATGCCGACGACAGTCAGGCCGGCCGCAATCATCGCGTTGCCGATCACGACGATCACGGATTCGCGCGCATATTCGGCCAGCAGCTGTTTCGCGGGCGCGGGTGCGGGCGCGTCGGCGCACGCACCGGGGAATTTGACGTTACTGCCTGGAATCATGCGATCCATCCCGTCACGATGACATTCAGCAGACGATGCGGGGTTGCCACTGCGGCGAGTCCCGCCGCGACGAGACCGATGAACGATCCGCGCATCGCGAGCCGATGGCCGCGGACATTGCCTTGCCGTATCGCCCAGATCGCTCGCCCGACACTGACGAACGTCAGCAGCGACAGCCCATGTACCCAGGAAAAATGCCCGGGGTTCAGTTCGCGGATGTCGAACGAACTGAGCGCGGTCGCGAACATCGCCGCCGCCCACAGTCGGCCGAGCCACCTGTGGCGCGCGGTCCCCTTTTCGGCGAAAAGCACGGTTGTTCCGAGTATGACAGAAACGATAGCAGTGGCGACGTGCACGGCGATGATGACAGGCATGCTGGCTCTCCCCGGCAGGATGAGCGAACTCGATGACGGCAGTCTGCGCGCAGAGCGGATGGCTATCGACAGGCATGCGACGAACCGTGCGGATCGCGTCGCGAATGGCGCGATGGATGGCGCGAGGGATGCGCATCTGGCGGGAAAGTGAATTGCCGCATTCGCTGTTCGCGGATGCAGCGATCAACGTGAGTCTGGAATCGTGCGTTGGCCAGCGTCAGGTATCGGAGGCGTTCGCGGCGCAATCGCCGGGCTCTTCGCTGCGCACGGAGGCATCATCGGGTTCGATGCTGGCGCGAAGACTCGCCTCGCTTCTGGCGTGACGTTCGAGCAACGCAAGAAGCTCCGGGCGCAGTCCATCGCCACGTTGAGCCGCGAGAGCATGAAGCGCGAGAAATGGCAGCATGATTCGACTCCTGTCAGGAACGCATGCCAACTTTCTCGCGACGGACGGACAGACACACTCCGTTTCTTGCCGTCTCATCGAAGCATTTCACGCGAGCGGAATTTATGTTGGCGCGCGCCGTCAGTCCGCATCGACGGCGCCCGGCCATACGCGTTCGAACGGTCCCAAATGGTCTCAAACCGTCTTGATGAGCCCCAGTTGCGTGAGCGCAGTCACGCCGTCATCGAGGCCGACTTCTTCGACGATCTTGCCGTCCTTCAGACGCAGCACCGTCGTGCCCGTGAAGTGCATCTTGCGGCCCGACGCCTGTGGCAACGTTCCCGCGACGAAGTCGCCGAAAGCGGGGCCCGTATGCGTGCCGCCGCCTTCCCAACGACCGACGACGAAGTCGCCTTCAGCGATGAGATCCGCGGCACCCCAGAAATTGAGGTCCGGGAACGCGTTGCGGAAACCGGTCATGAACGCCTTGATGTCTTCGCGGCCACGACGCGGCTCGTGCAGCGAATACTTGAGCAGCATGTCCGGCGCGGCGAGCTCGTCGACGACGCTGAGATCGCATTCTTCGCCCCAGAAGCGGGTGAACCAGCGGCCTACGATCGCCTTGTTGTCATCTTCCTTCGACATGTTCGACTCCTTGCTGAGCTTGATCACGGCGAAGCAGGATTGCTTCGCCTGGATACGAACATATCGAGCGCTCTACTCCTCCACCATCCGATTCTTGCTGCAACATTCGGCTGCGTTTTTTGTGGTGCTCGCTGATGCAGCCGCCCGGCCGGATCGCAATCGCGATCGAGGCCGGGCCATGCGTGACAATCGCGCTTAACGCATGCCGCCGCTTGCGACCACGTGTTCACCCGTCAGCCAGCGCGCGTCGTCGGAGGCAAGAAACACGGCGATCGATGCGATGTCGTCAGGCTGGCCCGCACGGCCGAGCGGCGTCTGGCTGAGCGCCATCGCTTCGAAATCCGAGCCGACGATGCCGGCCTCATGTGTTCCCTCGGTGACGACGAAGCCGGGATTGATCGCGTTGACGCGAATCTTCTTCGGACCCAGTTCGCGCGCAAGCACGCCCGTGATAGCGTCGACGGCGCCTTTCGTGCCGCTGTACACAGCCGTTTCGGGAGGCGTGATACTGCTCGCCACCGAGCTCACGTTGATGACGCTCGCGCCTTCGCCGAGATGCTTCACGGCCGCCTGAGTCGTGAGCAACAGGCCGAGCACGTTCGTATTGAACTGCTTGTGGAAATGCTCTTCCGTGATTTCTTCGACGGGAGCGAACTCGTAAATGCCTGAATTGTTGACGAGGATATCGAGTCGTCCATACGTTTCGACGGCGGCATCGATGATGCCTTTCGCGTCCGCCGCTTTCGACACATCGCCGCGAACCGCGACTGCCTTGCCGTTTGCCGCCGTGATGCTGGCGACGACGGCATCGGCGGCCGCCTTGCTGCTTGCGTAATTCACGACCACGGAAGCGCCCTCTGCTGCCAGCGCTTTGGCGATACCCGCTCCGATACCTTTCGATGCGCCCGTGACCACCGCGACCTTACCTGCGAGCCTGCTCATATCGTCTTCCTTCAAGTTGTGCATACCTAGGGACAGGACAAACGGTTTCGATAACCGTCCGTCCCGGCGATGGAGCAAATCTAAACACGTCATCTCCCGCGATAAAGCGGCTCGAGACGAATTGACTGGCAGGATTCGCCGAACAATCGGCAAAGCGCGTCATGGCGAAGCCATGAGACGCCGTACCCGTCACTTCAATGGCATGACGGTCGGATCGCTCAGATGCGCTCGCGCTTCCTTCACGCCTTCGACCTCGAGCGCGGCGATGCGGATCGCCCGCTCCTCGTCTTCCGACTGGATCACGCCCCACAGATGCGCGACGCCATTCTTGACGATCACGTTTTCCTTCGACAGCGCCCACCGCTTGTCGCGCAACGCGGCGACGACTGCGTCGGCGAGTTCGCAGTCGCTGCTCGCGGACCCCGTCTGCGCCGGCACCGGTGCGCTCGCGAGCGCGCGGATCAGATTTGCGCGGCTCACGATGCCGATGAGCTTGCCATCACGAAGCACGTACACGCGCCTAGAGGATCAACCCGGCGACGCGGATCGGTAGCACAATCGGCGTGTATTGCGTTTGCCATCGCGGAGAGTGTCATGACCGATCCCGTTGCTTCGAATCCCATGCCGGGCCGCGCGTTTCAGCGCGTGCTGGTGGCCGTCGACGGCACCGAAGCGTCCGTGCGCGCGGCCAGGTACGCGCATGCGCTGTTCGCTGGTGAAGCGCAAATCGCGCTCGTGTCGGTCGTCCAAAGTCCGCATACCTTGTTTCCGCTCGGCGCGACGGCGCGTAATGTTCTGGCCGCCGCACGCGACGAACTGCTTCAGGACGCGCGCACTGCGCTGCATGAAATCGAAGCGATGTTTTCAGACGCGCAGCCGGAAAGCGAGCTCGTCGAGTTATCGAAGCGCAATGGCGATACGGTTCAAGCGCTGCTCGACGTCGCGTTGCGCTGGCGAGCGGATCTCGTCGTGATGGGCGCGCGGCATCATCATGGGTTGTTGCGCTGGGTCGAAGGAACGGTGTCGGAGCCCGTCACGAAGCGCACCGATTGCTCGCTGCTGCTCGTCCCCGAGAACAGCCGCGTGCCGACCAACAGGCGTCCCGGGCGAATCGTCTTCGCGCTGGACGGCAGCGTGCATTCGCTTATCGCATTGCGCATGGGCCTTCAGCTTGCCGCGGCGGATACGGAACTGCGCGCAGTCTACGTGCTCGACCGCGCGGTACACCTGTTCGATTACGCGCCCGTCGACATGCTCGAAAACGCCTTTCTCGAAGAAGGGCAAACGGTGCTGGAACTGGCCGCGCGCGTCTTCGCCGAACATCGATGGTCGGCCAGGACGGCGCTGATCGAGACCAACCGCGCCAACGATGATGTGCCGCATGCGATCGTGCGCGATGCGCAGCGCTGGAACGCGGATCTGCTCGTCGTCGGCACGCATGGTCGGCGTGGCCTCGCGCGCTGGTTTATGGGCAGCGTCGCGGCTCGCACGCTGCGGCTCGCCGATACGCCCGTTCTGCTCGCCCGCGCGCGCGAGGTGGAACAGGCGCCTTAAGCCGGAAACGCGCGGGCGCGGCTATCTTCGGCGCTCGTCAACGCTCTTCGGCGCTCTTCGGCGCTCTTCGACGATCAGGCTCGCGCGATCACGTCCGTCGCGAGCGCTTTCACGCGTCGGCTTCGGCTTCCTCTTCGCTGCCGCGAACCAGCAGCACGGGACACTGCGAGAATCGCACGAAGCGTTCGGCGACGCTGCCCAGCACGATCCGCTTGACGCCTCTGCGGCCATGCGTCCCGAGCACCACGAGATCGGCGCCGATACGCTCGGCGCAACGTTGCAGCGTCTGTGAGACGTCGTCGCTCAGGCGTTCCGTCTCGATCAGTTCGACCGCGCATTCGACATCCGACTGCTTGCACGCCGTCCTCGCGCCGTCGAGCGCGGCGGCGCCGTCCTTGCGCAACGCCTCCGTCAACGCGACGGGATCGTAATAGCCGGCGTAACTGAAGAGCGGCGTCGTATCGACGACATAGGCGGCATGCACGGTGCCATGCGTCAGCGACGCCATTTTCACCGCTTCCTGCAGCGCCTGTTTCGATGTGTGACTGCCGTCAACGGCAACCAGAATTTTCTTGTACATGGCGAACCTCCTTGATGTGCTCGTGGACGTTGAAACGAAACTACCTGTTGATCAAACATGACGCGACCCACAGCGCCGATCGCTCACTCAGCGCGCGTCGACATGCGCGGCCTAAGCCATCCATTCGGCCTCATGCAGTTTCGCCAGCCTGTGCCTGATCTTCTGCGCGAACCCTTGCCGCTTCGTGCCATCGATGCGCCGCTGCAAATCGCGCGCTGTGATCGCGCAAGTGGCTAGCGGTGATTTGCCCGCCGCCTTCGCCATCTGCTCCAGCGCGGATTCGCTGCCGCTCCCGCCCAGCGAGCAGAACAGCGCGAGATGCCGGATCGCCGCGCCATGTTGCGTGAGCCACGCGAGCGCGGGCGCGGAAGCATGGCTCGCCCACACGGGGGAGCCGACGATGACGGCATCGTATGCAGACAGATCGTGTATGCGCGGCATCACTTTGACCTGCCGGCGGCACAGCGCATCGATCAGCGAGCGCGCGTAGCCGCGCGCCCCCGCACGCGCCGCAAGCTCGCCCGGCTCGCGTATCGCCTCGAGGTCGGCGCCGAGCTCGGAGGCAAGCAACTCTGCGATGCGCTGCGTCGTGCCGCTGCGAGAGTAATAGGCCACGAGAATTCTGCATTGCGCGGACATGGCGGGTTCTCCGTTCAGGCGCATTCCGAGGCGCCATCTGCATTCAGCTTAAGCGCGTCGCCCGATGCATTCGTGATCCAGATCAACCGCGCACGCGCGGTGGCGTTGCTGCGGTGTCGCTGTGCCTGACTGCCCGCCGACCCGCCCGCTTCAGGCTTCAGACAGCGAATGCCCGGAGGAATCGTGGCGCACGATCAGCACGGGTATATCCGTCGAGCGGACCAGCGATTCCGCCACGCTGCCCAGCAGAAAACGCTGCACGCCGCGCCGCCCATGCGTGCCCATCACGATGAGGTCGGCTTCGCATTCGTCCGCGACGCGCGCGAGCACGGCGGACACGTTTTCCGCATACGCATCGATGGCGCGCACACTGCCGCGCACGCCCGCTTCCTCGAACATCTGCTCCGCGACGGCGAGCGCAGCGGCGGCCGCGTCGTTCGCGAGCCCGGACGGACCGGGTTCGGCGTTGAGCGGATTCGCTTCAGCGGGCCATTTGCCGCGATCCAGCACGCACAGCGCCTCGATCGTGCCGTTCGACAGTTTCGCGAGCTTGACGGCTTCGCCCAGCGCGCGTTGTGCGCTCGGGCTGCCATCGATCGCAACCAGTATCCGTTGATACATGATGAATCTCCCCGAAATGCGCACGCCTTGCCCGACATAGGCAATGTCGCCCACGTGCGAGGACAGTGTCCTTCGGCGACGGAATTCCCGATTGATACAGGTCAACGCCATCCAGACCAGCATACGCTCACCGCGACGGCGTGGACTCGCGATTCAGCGCAGCGGGCACGTCATACCGCTTGTAGGAATATTCCTATAACGTCTGCCGGACCTCCTAGGTGCGGTTAAAGCGCCGCCGATACTTTTTCGAGATAAGACCATCGATACTGATCGTCATGGATGCCGCCACATCAACCACCGTATCGAAGGTCTATCTCGTCGACGACGCGATCGAAGTCAGGCGACGCCTGGCGCGCCTGCTCGGCGCGATTGCCTGCGTCGAGATCGCGGGCGAAGGGGAAGATGCGGACGAAGCGCTGGAAGGCATCCTGGAGTCGCACGCGGATGTCGTCGTGATGGACGTGCGCCTCGCTGGGGGAAGCAGCCTCGCGCTTATCGAAGCGCTCTCCCGCGCGCGACCCTCCATCATCAAGATCGTTTTGACGAACCACACTGCGCGCGCATTTCGCGATGCGTGCGCGGCGGCAGGCGCTGACCTCTTCTTCGACAAGACAGCCGAATTCGATGCAGCCTGCCGCGCCATTGAGGCCATTGCACAGTCGCGCCGCGCGCGCTCGTGAACGAACAGGAGCCGAACATGCATGCCGCAACCGCTCAAGTATCCGACCACCCGATGACGCGCATCCCCAAAGTCGTGCCGATCCGGGCCGTGCAGCCGGCGCCGGTGCGCGCGCCCCGTTGCTCCGCCTGTTCGATGCGGACCATCTGCATGCCGCCCGAGTTGACCGTCGACGATCTGGCCAGGCTCGATTCGATCATCTGCTCGACCCGTTCCGTCAAGCGCGGCGAAACGCTCTACCGCTCCGGCGATGCGTTCCAGAGCATCTACGCGGTGCGCGCCGGCTCGTTCAAGACGGTCGTCATGCATCGCGATGGCCGCGAGCATGTGACGGGCTTCCAGATCGCAGGCGAATCGCTGGGTCTCGACGGTGTCTGCGCGGGTCATCACAACTGCGATGCGATCGCGCTCGAGGATAGCGTCGTCTGCATCATCCCGTTCGCGCAACTCGAAGTGCTCTGCCACGAGATGAAGTCGATGCAGCATCACATCTATCAGATGATGAGCGGCGAGATCGTGCGCGAATCGAGCCAGATGATGCTGCTCGGCACCATGACGGCCGAACAGCGCGTCGCGACGTTTCTTCTCAATCTGTCGCGGCGCTTCAAGGCGCGCGGATTCTCGGCTGCCGAATTTCATCTGCGCATGACGCGCGAAGAAATCGGCTGCTATCTGGGGATGAAGCTCGAAACCGTGAGCCGCATGTTCTCGAAGTTCCAGCGCGAACGGCTCGTCAACGCGAACGGCAAGACCATCCGCATCGTCGATGCCGAGGCGCTCGCGCGCGTTTGATCGCCTGCCCGGTTCTGTGTATCGCTGACGCTCGCGGCGACGTCCTCTCGCCGCATTGACTGATTGCGCGAGCGCGCCGGCATGGCTCGACTGTCGAAGACATGGCCATGCCGAACGCGCGGCAAACTCCATCCATTCATCCTTCCTTTCGCGCTCCGCACCGCGCAACGCGGCGCGTCCGTACGGCATTTCGCGCTCACGCCCGCCTCGCTTTCGATAGCCGGTTATCTGAAGCGCTATGTGTGCTATAGCGCATCTCGGGCGCGCGAATGCTGGCAAGTTAAGTCACATCATGCTGACCGTCTGGATGAAGCCAGGCCCGATGCGGCGCCTGGTGGAAGCCCTGATACTGCAACTACGAAGGCGCGGCATGAAGCGTTTCGGGATGTTTCCGCAGGGAAGCGGAATGCGATCGGGGAGCATAACGGGACATTGGCATTGACTTGCGTTTGCCGTGTACGACCACAGGCGAGGTAACAACCATGAGAATCAGGACATTGCTCGGGTCCACGGCGTTGACCGCGGCCCTGGTACCGGCCCTGCTGTGCGCTACCGCATGGGCCGATGGACCGAAGTCGGCTTATGACAATGGCGGCGTCAGCACTGCATCGCTCGATCCGGGCGAAGAGCAGATGACCGCCGATGACGAAAACAAGGCGCGCCTGAAGGATCTGAGCGATGCCTATCACAACGGCTACAACGCCCGCGCCAAGGAAGACGCCGAGACGTATGCGTCGCTGAAGGAACAGCTGAAGCAATCGCCGAAGGCATCGGTGCAGCAACCTCCGCCATTGCCGCCCGGTGCGCCCGGCGACGACGCCGCCCAGGTGAGGCGCGTCAGTCAGCCGCGCGTGGCGCAGCAGCCGCTGCAAACCCAGCCGGCGTACGACGACGAAGCAGCGCCCGTGCAGTACGCGCCCGCACCGCGGCCGCGCTACCGGCCCGCGCCGATGTACGCTCAGGCGCCCGCCTACGACGAGCCTGTCGAAGAGCCCGGCACCGTCGTCTTTCAGCCTTATCAGCCGCCCCCGCCCGTGCAGTACGTACCCGTCTATCAGCCCGTCTATGTGAGTCCGCCTGTCGTGCAGCAGGTCATGCCCGCGCAGTACGCGGCGACGTGGCCCGTTTATCGGCCGCGCTATTACGGGTATGGCTGGCGTTGAAAAGCAAGGCGATCAGCGGCTGGGCGCATCGCCAGCCGCTGATCGGCGAATGGACATGCATCGGCCCCGAGGGGCTCGCGCTCACACAGTCATCCCGTGCATCCGGCGTCCGAAATGCGCGCGCTCCGCGCTGTCCATCAGCGCGAGGAACTGCTCGGTGTCCATGTGCACCAGTTCCTCGTGATTGCCCGCCTCGAAGTAGACGTCCGGCTGACGGGCCAGGCTGTCGTCGAGATAGGTTTTCATGCCATAGGCGGCGCATACGGGCGGCAGCGCGCCGTATTCGCAGTCCTTGAACAGCTCGCGCAGATCAACTTCCTTGGCGAGCGAAAGGCGGCGCCCCGTTTTCGACCAGAGCTCGGATAGCCTCACCGCGTAGGTCGACGGCAACACGGCGGCGATATAGCCTTGCTCGTCTTCGAACAGCACGGTCTTCGCGAGACGATCGCCGGGAATGTGGGCGGCCGCCGCCGTTTCCATGCTGGAATGGCTGTACGGATGGCGCAGAATCTCGTACCGCGAGCCCTTGTTGCGCAGGCAGTCCTCGAGCGTTGCAGACATTGACATGGCGTACCTCCTTTCGAACAAACGGAGAGAGGGAAATAGTTCGGCTGCATCCCTTCAGGATAGTTCGCTCGCGGGTGAAAAGCAGATTGGTGTCGGTGTTACGCAGAACCGCATGCCCGTCCGCCGCGATCCGATGCCCGCAGCGCAGTGCGTCGCATCGCATCGCCCGCGCATCGCGTCATCTCGCAGCGCAGACGCGCTCAGCCAGGCGTCAGCCCTTTCTCCTTCAGCCATTCGAGATTGAACAGCCGGCTTCGATACAGCTCGCCGCGATCGCACAGCAGCGTCACGATCGTATGACCCGGCCCCATCTGCCGCGCGAGCGATACGGCCGCCGCAACGTTGATGCCCGTCGATCCGCCGACATACAGCCCTTCCTCGCGCAGCAACCGGTACACCATCGTCACGCACGACGAATCGTCGATGCGGCAGGCATCGTCGATTGCCGTGCCTTCGAGATTCGCCGTGACGCGCGACGAGCCGATGCCCTCCGTGATCGAGTTGCCTTCCACCTTGATGTCCCCCGTCTTCACGAAGCTGTAGAGCGCGCTGCCGTGCGGATCGGCGAGCACGATCCGCACGCCTGGGCTCTTTTCCTTCAGGAAGCGGCTCACGCCGGCGAGCGTCCCGCCCGTGCCCGTCGAGCAGACGAACGCATCGACTTTGCCTGCCGTATCGCGCCAGACTTCCGGGCCCGTCGTCTCGTAGTGCGCCTGCCGGTTCACGACGTTGTCGAACTGGTTGGCCCAGATCGCGTTGTCCATTTCCTGCGCGAGACGTCCGGCGATCTTTTGATAGTTGTTCGGGTCTTTATACGGCGCTGCGGGCACGGGCCGCACTTCCGCGCCGAGCACGCGCAAAAGCTCCATTTTCGCGGGCGATTGCGTATCGGGAATCACAATCACGCAGCGATAGCCCCGCGCCGCGCAGATATGCGCGAGGCCGATGCCCGTATTGCCCGCCGTCCCTTCGACGACCGTGCCGCCGGGCTTGAGCGCGCCGCGCCGCTCGGCGTCCTGGATGATGTAGAGCGCGGCGCGGTCCTTCACGGAACCGCCCGGATTGAGAAATTCGGCCTTGCCGAGAATTTCGCAGCCGGTCTCCTTGCTGAGCGCCGCGAGCCTGATGAGCGGCGTATTGCCGATGCATCCGACGAAACCTTGCCGTACAGCCATGAGCGTCCCCTTTCTAGTCGTCGGCAGCGTGACCTGCCATACGGAAAGAATAGGCGAAGCGCTCGCGAGGTCGTTTCGCCGCTAGCGGCTAGATCGTCACCGCTTCGCGCAGGAAGTCCACCAACGCGGACTGCGTAGCATTCATCGTGCCGCCCGCGCCGATCAACGCAAGCTCCGTCGGCGGCAGACGCGGCAAGTCGAAACACACGCTGTGCTCGGAAAGAACGGCTGTCGTCGGCAGCACGGTGATGCCCAGGCCGGAGGCCACCGCCGCCTGAATGCCCGTCAGGCTGTGACTGCCGAACGCCACGCGCCAGCTGCGCTGCGCCTGATCGAGGCAGCGGATCGCGCGCAGCCGGTAGACGCAGCCTTGCGGAAAGAGCGCGAGCGGAATCGGCTCGCCGCCCTCGTCGGGCACTTCGATCTCGCGGCCGCGCACCCACACCAGCGACTCGGGCCATGATGCAAGACACTGGCCGCTTCCCGGCTCGCGCTTCACGAGCGCAATTTCGATCTCGCCGCCCGACAGCTTGCGATGCAGATCGGCGCTCATGCCTGCGACCGTTTCGAGCCGCGCTTCCGGCCTTTCCCTGACGAAGCCGGAAAGAATCGACGCCATGCGCTTCGCGTCGAAGTCTTCCGGCACGCCGATGCGGATCGGCGTGCGCCACGCGTCGCTCGCGAGCGCGTCCTGTGCTTCCTGCGACAGCGCGATCAGACGCCGCGCGTATTGCGCGAGCAGTTCGCCGTGTTCCGTTGCCGTGACCTGGTTGCCCGTGCGGTCTCTCAGCAGCAGCGTGCGGCCCACCATCTCTTCGAGACGCCGCACCTGCTGGCTGACAGTCGATTGCGTGCGATGCACGCGTTCGCCGGCTCGCGTGAAGCTGCCCTCGTCGACGACGCAAACGAGCGTGTTCAACAGATCGAGATCGAGCATGGCGGGCGCCTCATATTTATGTTTCCACTGACAGTGACATTTTAATTTAATTTCCCAATAACGGTCGCGCGGCTTAGCCTGTTGTTCACCACTTTTATTCATTTCGACGCTTCAGCAAAGGAACGAATCATGTCGCTCGACAATACGCGTCGCCCTTCGTGGCTGACCTTCGACTGTTACGGCACACTGATTCAATGGGACGAAGGCTTGCAGGCGGCCGTCGCGGAAATACTTGCCAGCAAGAGCGCGACGGCGATCGATCCGCGCGAACTGATCGCCGTCTATGACCGGCACGAACACGCGCTCGAACAGACGCCGCCTCATCGCAACTTTCGTGAAATCGCGGGTGAAGCACTGCGTATCGCGCTTGGCGAATTCGCGCTGCGTGTGGACAGCAAAGATATCGGCACGCTAACCGACCACATCTCCGCGATGCCGCCGTTTCCCGAAGTGGTCGAGTCGTTGCGCGCGTTGAAGGAAAAGGGCTATCGTCTATGCATCGTCTCGAATACCGACGATGACGTGATCGCCGGCAACGTCGCGCAACTCGGCGGCCATATCGATCGCGTGATCACCGCGCAGCAAGCGGGCGCGTACAAACCGGACCGCCGGCTTTTCGACTATGCTCACGAACAGCTCGGCGTATCTCACGAAGATGCGGTGCATATCTGCGCAAGCCCGCATCTGGATCATGCGGCCGCGCGCGATATCGGCTTTCGTTGTGTGTGGATCGATCGAGGCACAGGGCGCAAGCTCTTGCCCGACTACACGCCCGACGCAATCGTGCCGACGCTCAACCGCGTGCCGCCGCTCTTCGCATCGCTTGGCTGGTGAATATCGGCTCGTGAACATCAACGGCAAGGGGATCGTTCTTCATGGCTCATACGCTCAACGTCAAGGTCACGGCTGCCTCGCGCCGCGCGACGCTCGACTCGGACGCCGTGCGCGCCGCTCGCGTCGAACTCGCGGCCTGCTTTCAGCTGGCTGCGCAGTACGGCTTCGAAGAAGGAGTCTGCAATCACTTTTCGGCAGTCGTGCCGGGGCACGACGACCTCTTCTTCGTCAACCCATACGGCTTTGCGTTTTCGGAGATCACGGCGTCGCGGCTTCTGATCTGCGATTTCGACGGCAACGTGATCGACGGCGATGGCCAGCCCGAAGCGACTGCCTTCTTCATCCACGCGCGTTTGCATCGCGCGCTGCCGCGCGTAAAGGCCGCGTTTCACACGCATATGCCGAACGCGACCGCGCTGTGCCTGATCGAAGGCCCGCCGCTGTTATGGCTCGGACAGACGGCGCTGAAGTTCTATGGCCGCACGGCCGTCGACGAGCAGTACAACGGCCTCGCGCTCGACAATTCGGAAGGCGATCGCATCGCGCGAGCAATGGGCGACGCGGACATTCTCTTCCTGAAGAACCACGGCGTGATGGTGGCGGGCGCAAGCATCGCCGAAGCGTGGGACGATCTGTACTATCTGGAGCGAGCCGCCGAAGTACAGCTCAAGGCGATGCACAGCAACCGCCCGCTCAAGCCCGTGCCGCACGACGTGGCGCAACGCACGTACGAGCAGATGAGGCTGGGCGACAAGGAAAGCGCGCGTGCGCATCTCGACAGCGGAATGCGTCGCTTGCGCGAGGCGGGGAACCCGTTCGAGTCGTGACGGCCTACGATGGCGGCGTGTTCTGCTTTCGTATGCCCGTCGCGGGCATCGCGTTCACGCCACTTCTACGGTCACTTCGGGCAGCGCGCGAAACGGCGCCAACAGTTCGTCGGTCGCCGTCGCAGAAGTAATGAGCCGCCAGTCGCGCTGAATCGGCGTCCAATGCTGCTGACGCGCGCGCCCTAGCTTCGCCGAATCGGCGAGCACGATGATCTCGGCTGCGCGCGCCACGATGCACTCTTTCAGGTAAGCCTGCTGAGCCGTCGTCTCGCACAGGCCGAAACCCGCGACGACGCCGTCCGCGCCGAGAAACGCGCGATCGACGGTCAAGCGGCTCAGGATCAGTTCGGCCAGCGGCCCGAGCGTGCTCATGCTCGATCCGCGCAACTCGCCGCCGATCAGCGTGAGCCGCACGCCCGGCGCATTCGCAAGCGACGTCACCGCGAGCAGATTGTTCGTCACCACGTGCAGGTTTTCTCGCGCGCACAGATGGCGCGCGAGCGCCGCACACGTCGTTCCACCGTCGAGCAGCACCGTGTCGCCCTCGCGGACATGCGCGGCCGCCGCTTGCGCAATCGCTTCCTTCTGCTCGCTCTGCGCGGCCTTGCGTTCTTCGAGCGACGCTTCCGGCTCATGCACGCCGACCAGCGCCGTCGCGCCGCCATACGTGCGCACGAGCCGCCGCTGTTTCGCGAGTGCAGTCAGATCGCGCCGGATCGTCGCTTCCGATACACCGAGCGCAGCGCACAACTCCTCGACGTTGGCATCGCGCGTACGAACGAACTCAAGAATTGCCTGATGACGGTCAGTCGTTTTTTTCACATCGGCAGCAGCGTGAGAAAGGGTCTCGATCTTACACCAGCGATGCACGCACACGGCATCGAGGCCATGCGTACCGCACATCGCTTTGCTTCGATTCGCTTAACGCCGGGTCGCCAGTTCCGCGCCCTGACGCAGCGCTTCGAGCATGCTGCCTTCATCGACGATGCCCTTGCCCGCGATGTCGAATGCCGTGCCGTGATCGACGGACGTGCGGATCACTTCGAGCCCAACCGTCACGTTCACGCCCGCTTCGAGGCCGAGCACCTTCACGGGACCATGCCCCTGATCGTGATACATCGCCACCACCAGATCGAAGTCGCCACGGCCCGCGCGGAAGAACAGCGTGTCGGCGGGCAGCGGGCCCGTCACATCGAGGCCGCGCTCCTGCAGCACCTTGATCGCGGGAATGATCTTCTCTTCTTCTTCGCCGTAGCCGAACAGGCCGTTTTCGCCCGCATGCGGATTGATCCCGCACACACCGATGCGCGGCTTCTCGATGCCCGCCTTCACGAGCGTCGCGTGGCCGCGCGCGATGGTCCGCTGCACGAGACCCGGCTCGATCTTGCGGATCGCGTCGATGATGCCGATATGCGTCGTCACGTGAATCACGCGCAGTTGCGGCGCGACGAGCATCATCGACACCTCTTCGACACCCGTCAGGTGCGCGAGCATTTCCGTGTGACCCGGAAATTTGTGGCCGCCTGCATGCAGCGCTTCCTTGTTGAGCGGCGCGGTGCAGATCGCATCGATCTTGCCCGCTTCCGCGAGCTCGACGGCGCGCTTGATGTACTGATACGCAGCGTCGCCGGCCAGCGCCGACAACTGACCGAACGGCAGGTCGTCGGGGATCAGGCCAAGGTCGATGCAGTCGATCGTGCCCTGCTCGTAGCGCGCTTCCGATGCATCGCCGATGCGGCGAATCTTCATCTCGCCGCCGACGATCTGATTCGCGCGTTCGAGGCGCTTCGCATCGCCGATCACGAGCGGACGGCATTGCGCGTAGACGGACGAATGCGCGAGGCTCTTGACGACGACTTCCGCGCCAACGCCGGCTGCATCGCCCATCGTGATGCCGATTACAGGAAGATAGTTGCTCATGATGTGATCTCGTCAGGCTTCAAGGTTTGATTCTGGTTCATGCACGGACGTCAATGCGGGACGACGTCCGGTTCGGTCGGTTCGGTTTCGTTGCGCAGCGTCAGCCATGCGGCGTACAACGCGTGATCGGTGCCGAATGCACCCGCCTTCGTCACGACGCCGGGGCAATGCGTAAGCGCGGCGCCAAGCGGCCGGCCGACGGCGACGCCCGCTTCGACTTCGGCCAGCAATTGCAGACTGCCGATACGCGCGGCCGTGAGCATCGCGCGCGCCGTCTCGCCGCCCGTCGCGATCACGCCGCCCGTCTTCGTGAAGTGCGGCTCGACGAGCGCCGCGAGCGCCGTCGAAAGTCGCGCGCCTTCGGCGGGATCGAATGCATCGTCGCGGCCGATTCGCAGCAGCAGATCGACGCCCGCCTGCAACGACACGCCAATCTGCTCCTGCAACGCGCGCCAGTCGCGATGGCTCTGGCCTTCTCGCAACACGGCGGGCGGCACGACCAGTTCTTCGACGCCGCCACGTTCGCGCAGCATCGCGCACTGACGCTCGCTGACAGCCGACAGGCTGCCGACGAGAATCAGGATCGGCCCGCCGGGAAACGGCGCAACGTCCGGCTTGCGGCCGGCTGCGCCGTTACGCGGATTCAGCGCGGCGATCTCGCGCGCGAGACCGCCCGAGCCGACCCAGAAGAACGGCGCATCGCTGTGCAGTGTCGACTGGGCGAGCGCGCGCAGCGACTGCTCGCTCTGCGTATCGACGATCAGCGCCTGCACGCCGTTCGCGGCCATCGCGCCGATGCGCACGGCAAGCGTCTCCGGTTCGTCGCGCAACGCTTCGGCGTCGAGCCGGTCCGTACTCAGACCGGCCGCTTCGAGTTGCGTGGCGATATCGGCGGGCAGTCCCGCGTGTTCGAGCTTCCACGTGGCCGTCTCTTCGAGCGGTTCGCCGTACACGTAGACGCAGCCGTCGCGCACCGTGCGCCCCGTCGCGGGAAACGCGGGCGCGACGATCGCCATGCCCGCGAGCGCTTGCAGACCCGCGACTTCGGCGGCCCAGTTGCCGCGCAATGTCGAGTCGATTTTCTTGTAGAGGCGCTGGTCGCGCGCGCTCATTTCCGCATAGGCGGCCGACGTGCGCGCCGCCGCGTCGCGTGGCGCGAGACGACGCGTGTCGGTATCGACGGCGATCGTGTCCGCGCCATCATGTGCCTGCGTGCGCTGCGCGTCGAGCGTGACGACCGTCCGATGGCCGGCGCTCGCGAATCCGATCGCGCAGTCCGCGGCACCCGACAGGTCGTCCGCAATGATCAAGATCTTCATCGTGCCAGCCCTTGGCGATTCTCCGTGCGTGCGCGTTCGTTGCGCTGCTGGTAGCGCTTCGCAATCGTCGAGGTGAGGATCGGCGACAGGATCGCCGTCACGACGACGCACGCGGCAACCAGCAAGGTCGCGCTCTTCGCGGCTTCGTTGTACACGGGGTTCGCCGCGGCGACGAGCGCCGGCACGGCAGCCGCATTGCCCGCCGTATTGGCCGCCGCCACTCCGGCGACGCCCGTGCCGCCCGTCAGACGGTCGGCGAAATACAGCGGAATGCCCGTTACGATCACGACGGCGATACCGAGACCGATACCCAGCAGTCCAGCTTGCCACACCTTGTGCAGATCGAGACCGGCGCCGAGCGCGAGCGCAAAGAACGGGATCATCACGGGCACGGCCTTTGCGAGGAAGTCGCGCATGTCGCGATCCAGATTGCCGAGCAGCATGCCGAGCGCAAGCGGCAGAATGCTGCCGACCAGCGTCTGCCACGGGAACGCCGACAGACCCGCGACGCCCAGCGTCACCATCGTCAGGAACGGGCCCGATTCGAGCGACATCAGCGTATAGGCGCCGACGTCTTCCGAGCGGCCGTATTGACCCATCAGCGCCATGTACAGGCCACCGTTCGTGTCGTTCATCGCGGCGACGACCGCGAGCGTCGAGATGCCCGCGAAGAGCCCCGCCGAAACCGGCTGCTCGCCGATGATATGCCCCAGAATCACGCCGACGATCACCGCCGCGCCCACCTTCGTGACCAGCAGCGCGCCGCCCTTTTTCATCAGATACGGCGTGGCCTTGACGTCGATGCCCGCGCCCATGCAGACGTAGAACACGGCGAGAATCGGCAACGCGCCCGTAAACAGCGCACTGGTGAACGAACCGAAGAATTTCGGCATGCCCGGCATGAACGTCGCCACCAGCGAGCCGATGAGCAACGGCACGATCATCATGCCGCCGGGGACGCGCTCGATCGAGCGCTTGATGGGAATCTGAACCATGCGAGTCTCCTTCCTGGCTTTATTTGTCGCGTCCAAGCCGCGATTTTGATTGAAACACTCACCATTAGATCAAAACGATCAGTTTGCAGTGTAGTCCGATCTGGCTGATTGCGCAAATCGGTCAATCAATTTGAGCGAATCGATCATTTTGAGTGGTGGCGGAAGAAGGTGTGAGCGCGCTCGAAGTAGCGGGATTGCGGCGAAAATGCGAAAAGACAGGCGGCCCGTCATCAGGGCCGCCTGTCTCTACTCAACGGTATGGGTCGTCGGAGCGACCGCGTGCTCCGTAATCGCGGACGTTAACGCAATCGCATCACTGCGCCTTGCTCGCCGCGGCGATGATCGCGTCCGCCACCGCTTGCGGCTGGCTCAGCATCGCGACATGGCTCGCGTTGACGTGCGTCACGTGCGCCTTCATCTGCCCAGCCATCGCGTCCTGCAAGCGCGGATCGATCATGCGGTCCTGGCTCGCGACGACGAAGTACGAAGGCTTGTTGCGCCATGCCGCGTCGGTCACTTTGTCGTCCGAGCATCCGGCGAACCACGGGCCTTGCGTCGCGGCCACGACGCGTTTTTCGGCTGCGTTCAGGTCCTGCGCGAAATCGTCGTCGATTGCTTTCGACGACAGCCTCAGGAAGTTGCCCGAGTCCTTTTGCAGCTCGCTCGCCCATGCGGGAGCGGGCTTGCCCTTGATCACGTCGTTGAGCGACTGCCCGCTGTCGGGCGCGAAGGCGGCGACGTAGACGAGCGCCTTCACCTTGTCGTCGTTGCCCGCCTGGCTGATCACGACGCCGCCCCACGAATGCCCGACCAGCACCACGGGACCTTGCTGCGCGTCGATCGCGCGCTTCGTCGCGGCGGCATCGTCGGCGAGCGAGCTCAACGGATTCTGCACCGCGACGACGTGCAGGCCGCGCGCTTCGAGCAACGGGATCACCTTCTCCCAGCTCGAACCGTCCGCGAACGCGCCGTGCACCAGCACCACGTTCTTGCCCTTCAGATCTTGCGGCTGCGCCGCGTGCGACGCCTGCAACGACAACAGGCCTCCCATCAGCATCACCGCGGCGAGGCACTTCCTGATCAGCGAATTCATCTTCGATACTCCTTCAAGTGGTCAACACGGATCGAAGCATCGCCGAAGGCCGCGACAACGGGTATCGGTCAAATGACCGACCTTGCGTCGCTCGGGTTTCGCGCCGCGGGTATAGTAGGCGCGACAGAGCAACCTGAACCGTGGACCATGCAGACATCGACGTGCACTTCCGGCGGCCCCGCCGTTCGCGTATTCGATGCCGTCAAGGCGCTCGCCTTCATCGGCGACCTGAGCATGGGCCAGCCGACCGATCATTCCGTCCGCACCGCATGGCTCGCGCTGCGGTTGGCCCACGCGGCAGGACTCGGCGAAGCGGACATCATGGCCGCGCGCGAAGCGTCGCTGCTGCGCTGGTCCGGTTGCACGGCGAACGCGTCGGGTTTCGCCGAAGCGCTCGGCGACGACGTGTCGAGCCGCGAAGCGATGCTTGCGCTCAAGCCGGACTGGGCCGGCCCGCCCGAGATGCAGGACAACATCGGCTCCGTCATCACGCCCCTCGCGCGCATTCACTGCGAGGTGTCGGGCGAAGCGGCGCGGATGCTCGGGCTCGAAGGCGGTACGGAAGCGACGCTGCGGCATGTGTTCGAAGCGTGGGACGGCAGCGGCACGCCCGATGGTCTGCGTGGCAGCGCTGTGCCGGAAACCGTGTTCGTCGTCGCGCTTGCGGGCGAGCTGGAAATCTTCACGCGGATCTACGGGATCGAACGCGCACAATCGTTGATCGGCCATCGCGCCGGCTCGCGCTATCCGGATCATCTCGCGAAGGTCGCGATCGAACATGCGGCGCAATGGCTCGACGAACTCGAACGCGCGGACGCATCGTCGATCGACGACGCGCTGTTGACGCCTCGCATGAACGAAGTCACGCCGATCGAACTGATCGCCGACATCGTCGATCTCAAGCTGCCGTGGATGGTTGGCTATTCGCGCGGCGTCGCCGCGACGGCTGCCGCGTGCGCCGCCCGTTTCGCGCTCGATGCGAACGCGCAGAACCGTCTCTATTGCGCAGGGCTGATTCACGGCATGGGACGCGCGGCCGTGCCGAACCCCATCTGGAACGCCCCCGCGCGCCTATCGCAGGCGGCGTGGGAAAAAGTGCGCCTCGTGCCGTACTGGACATCGCGCGCGGGCAAGCAGACGGGCGCGCTCGCCGATGCTGCCGAACTGGGCTCGTATGCATACGAGCGCATCGACGGCTCGGGCTATTTTCGTGGCGCGTCAGGTAGCGCGCTGTCGTTCGAAGCGCGAGTGCTCGCGACCTCGGCCGCGTGGGTGGCATTGCGGGCGGCGCGTCCGTGGCGCGATGCGCTATCCGCCGGCGAAGCCGCGAAGCTGTTGCGCGACGAAGCGGCTCAGGGACATTTCGATCGCGATGTCGTCGATGCATTGATCGACACACGTCCGTCGCAGCGCCGGGTCGTGAATCCGCGCGCGCAGTCGGCGCGGCTGTCCGCGCGAGAGGTCGACGTATTGCGTGAAATCTCGCGCGGCGCGAGCAACAAGGAAGCGGCGCGCGAACTCGCGTTGAGTCCGAGCACGGTGCGCACGCATGCCGAAAGCGTCTTTCGCAAGCTGGAGTGCTCGACGCGCGCAGCGGCTACGTTGAAGGCGTTGGCGCTCGGACTGATCTGACGCGCCCCGGTCCCTTTTAAACGAGCGACGCTTACGCCGCCGCAATCACGTCGATACGCAGCGCTTCGCCACCCGCCGCGATTTCCAGCAGGCGGTCGACGTTAGGATGCGCGCCCGGTCGATTGCGCGCATCGGCGGTGTGCTCGGCAAATACGGCAAGGCCGTGTTCCGCGGCCTTCGCATCGAGCGCGCCGAACGCTTGACGCAGATAGTGATAGACCGCCAGCGAGCCCTGTTTGCCCGGCTTGTTCTCGATGCTTGCCACGATGGCGCCCTTGCCGTCGACGAGGTCGATACGCTCGATACCGTCGATGCCCGGCAGTTGTGCGAGGTTGTCCTTGAATACGTTGCTCGGTTGAATCACTGAATACGCTCCGTCGGTTCGGAAAATAACGTGTGGGCCCGCATTTTATCCGATCGCTTTTATTCGATCGCTTCGACACGCGAATCGTCTGCACAGAAGTCATGACATAACGCACACGCAGTTTTTCTCATCTGCTGCTATCGATTTCGCGTCATCTGCGTCTTGCCCGCCATAGCTTCGGCCAGTAGATTTGAAAGCACATTTCACATTGGGACAGTAGTGTTCCGCATCGCCGGATGGCGGCGCGCGAAGCACATGCCCTCGACATCAGCCATGTATCAGTACAACGAGTTTGACAAGTCCTTCCTGCTGAATCGCGCCGCGCAGTTCCGCGATCAGATCGAACGCTGGCAGGACGGCCGGTTGAGCGAAGACGCATTCCGTCCATTACGCCTGCAAAACGGCTGGTATGTGCAGCGGCACGCGCCGATGCTGCGCGTAGCCGTTCCTTATGGCGAACTGTCGAGCGCACAGATTCGCGTACTTGCGCGTGTCGCGCGCGAATACGACGCGCCGGAAGAAGACGTCTATCGACGCGCGCTCGACGCGCAGCGCAAGCTCGGCACAGTGCGTCTCCCAACGCGTCATGCGCACTTCACGACGCGCACCAATGTACAGTTCAACTGGATTCCGCTCGCGAAAGCGGCCGATGTGATGGACCTGCTCGCGACCGTCAACATGCACGGCATCCAGACGAGCGGCAACTGCATCCGCAACATCTCCTGCGACGAACGCGCGGGCGTCGCGCCCGATGAAATCGCAGACCCGCGCCCTTTCGCGGAAATCATGCGCCAATGGACGACGCTGCATCCCGAGTTCGCTTTTCTGCCGCGCAAATTCAAGATCGCGATCACGGGCGCAAGCGACGACCGCGCGGCGACGGACTGGCATGACGTCGGGCTTCGCCTTCGCTACAACGAACATGGCGAACTGGGCTTTCGCGTGATGGTGGGCGGCGGCATGGGACGCACGCCCGTCATCGGCACGGTGCTGCGCGAATTTTTGCCGTGGCAGCACATCATGAATTACATCGAGGCCGTCGTGCGCGTCTACAACCGGTACGGACGGCGCGACAACAAGTACAAGGCGCGCATCAAGATTCTCGTGAAGGCGGAAGGCCAGAAGTACATCGACGAAGTGGAAGACGAGTTCCGCCAGATCGTCGAGCATGACGGTGGACCGCATACGATTCCACAGGAGGAACTGGATCGCGTCAGCGCGTATTTCGTGCCGCCTTCTGTTTCCGCGCCGCATGAGACGCCGGACGCAAATGCGCGCGAGCAGATGCACGACACTGCCCGGCAGAATCCGCAATTCGCGCGCTGGCTGGAGCGCAATGTCGCGCTTCACAAGAATCCGTCGCTGAGGATCGTCACGTTGTCGTTCAAGCGTCTGCTACAGGCACCGGGCGATGCATCGGCGGATCAGCTCGATCGCGTCGCGGATCTCGTGGACCAGTATTCGGCGGGAGAGGCGCGCGTAACGCACACGCAAAACATCGTGCTGCCGTGGGTGCATGAAGACGATCTGCTTGCGTTGTGGAAAGCCGCACTCAGCGTGGGTCTCGCGAGCGCGAACGTGCATCTGCTCACCGACATGATCGCGTGCCCCGGCGGCGACTTCTGCGCGCTCGCCAACGCGCGCTCGCTGCCCGTCGCAGAGGCGATCACGGAGCGCTACCAGGACCTCGACGAACTCGAAGACATCGGCGAAGTGGATTTGCACATCAGCGGCTGCATCAATTCGTGCGGGCATCACCATAGCGGACATATCGGCATACTCGGCGTCGACAAGGATGGCGCCGAGTGGTATCAGGTCACGCTGGGCGGGTCCGATGGATCGCACGCAAGCGGCAATGCGCAGCCGGGCAAAGTGATCGGCCCATCGTTTTCAGCGCATGAAGTACCCGACGTGATCGAAGCGGTGCTGCGCACCTACGTCGAACACAGGCGCGCGGACGGCCTGCGCCGCGAGACTTTCATCGAAACCGTGCGGCGCGTGGGCCTCGATCCGTTCAAGGCTGCCGCAAACGCGGCGCGCACACCGATGGAGCTTCCCGCATGAACGGCAACACACGCATCAGGCTTCTCGACGCGGCGACGCACCTCGCGGATGCCACCGATCGCATCGCCGCGCTCGATAACGACGCCGATCCACTCGATCACCGCGACGCGATTGCGCAAGCGCAGCGCGTCGACCTTCACTTCCCGAGCTTCACGGACGGCAGAGCATATAGCCAGGCGTATCTGATCCGGCGACGGCTCGGCTTCAACGGAGACCTGCGCGCAACGGGTGAAGTACTTGCCGATCAACTGATGCAGATGGAGCGAACGGGTTTTTCGAGCGCGGTGCTCGGCGAAGGTATCGATTCGGGCGACGCGCAAAGGCAACTCGATCGTTTCGCGTCTTTTTATCAGGGCGATGTGGTTCGCGATGCGCCGTTCCGACGCCACGAGCAGGAAGCGAAAGCGGACGGCTGACGATCCGGCGCGCACCAGCGCAGTCTGTGAATGCAAATTGCCGCGATGCGCGTCTACGCATCGCGGCTTTTTTCTTTTTACTCGCGCTTCACACGTCAGTCATGCGCAAGCGCGCGCACGATCGTGATCTGCGTCGGCATCATATTGATGTCCGCGTTGTGAATGACCCACAGCGAACCGGCGACGATGATGACAATCGCCAACGCGGTACAGACGAAGATCGCCGTATTCGCGCGCTCATCGGCGGCTGAACCGAGATGCAGAAAGTACTTCACTGCACGATTTCGCTTGGCGGGTGCACGCTGCGCAACGAATTGACTTCGGCATTGAGAAAGCTCGTTGCACGGCTGGAACGCAAGCCGACTGCCGGTGATCGGCTGCTGATATAGCGTCAGAAAGAACTGCTGCGATCGAATAGAAGTAAACTGCTTCTGTACGGAAGTCCGGCGCACGCGAATAATCCGTTCAACGCTGCTCCGAACACTTCCTTACTCCTTTTATCGTTCGAAGCGCGCCGGGATCACTGCGCGAGTGCCCGCGGCCCACGACCTTCAACCCGCAGAGCTTGCAGCTATGTAACATATCGAGCGTGGCAGGCACTAAACCTCTGCCCCTTATGGCGCGGAGGTTTTTTTATCGTCTGCCGTTCCTTGCCTGGGCTCTGCGCCATCGTCGTCCCAGTCATGCCACTCGACGTCGTGATGCGCCAGATACTTATCCACGGCTACGCCAAGCGTGGGAAAGAAGTACTCGCCGCCCAATCTGTCGAACAGATCGTACTGCCGCAGCATATCCTTGACGGGGCCTTTCATCTCCGCAAAGCAGAGTTCGATTTGTCGTTCGCGCAAGCGCGCATGCAAGTCGGCGAGTACTTCTGCGGCGGTGATGTCGATGTCGGTAATCGGCTCTGCCGCAACCACGACCCATTGGGCAGGCGTAACGGCCGATGCAATCGCGCGCTGCACATGCTCGCGAAAGATCTCCGCATTGGCGAAAAACAAAGGCGCGTCCCAACGAAAGAGCACAAGCCCCGGAATCGTTCGCGCTTCAGGATGCCGCGAAATATCGTGATAGCCCTTGCGTCCATCCACGCGTCCGAGCACGGCATCGTAAGGGCGCCACGCGCGCCACACGAATGCCATCAACGCGAGTCCCACGGCGATGAAGATGCCTTGGATGGGACCGATCAGCGCGACGCCCGCAAAGCATGCGATCGATTGCACGAATTCGCTTCGACGCAATCGACGCAGACGAATCACATCGCGCACCTCGAAAAGCGCGAGACCCGCGGCGACGACCACTGCGCCGAGCGCGGCTGCGGGCAGCGTGCGCAACAGCGTCGGCGCAAAGATCAGCAACGCAGACACGCACAGCGCCGCGACGATGCCCGTGAATTGCGTCTTCGCGCCCGCCGACTCGGCGACAGGCGTTCGCGACGCGCTGCTCGTCACGGGAAAGCCCTGAAAAAGCCCCGTGACGATATTCGCCGCACCGAGCGCGACCAGTTCCTGATCACGGTCGACGCTTTCGTGGTGGCGTTCGGCGAACACACGCGAAAGCACCGCGATATCCGCGAGCGAAATCAGCGCGATCGCGATCGCGCCAGGCAGTAACGCCACGATTTCATCGAGCGAGACCAGCGGAACCGACGGCAGCGGCAACCCTTGCGGAACATTGCCGACGACGGCCACACCCGCGTGCCGGTCAAGATCGAAAAGCGCGACGGCCAATGTCGCGCCGACGACGGCGACGAGTATCCCCGGGACAACCGGCAGCCAGCGCTTGAATCCGAAAATCACCAGCAGGCACGCAACGCCGATCAAGCAGGTCACGCCGTTCACCTGCCCGTTAAGCACGCCACGAACGAGACCGGCGGCGTCTTGCAGCAGGTTGCTGCCCTCGACATCGAAGCCCAGCAGCTTTGGCGCCTGGCTGATGATGACGGTGAGCGCGACGCCGTTCAGATAGCCCTGACGAATCGGCCTGGAGAGCAGATCCGTGACAAAGCCGAGACGGCATACGCCCACGGCAATGCAAAACACGCCCGACAGAATCGCGAGCATGCTGGCCAGCACCAGCAGGCGCTCGGTGTGCGCGCCCGCCAGTGGCAACACGATCGAAGCGATCAGCGCGGCCAATGCCGAGTCGGGACCGAGCACGAGAATGCGGCTCGGTCCGAACAGTGCATACGCGGCAATTCCCGCTACGGTTGCATACAGCCCCGAAATTGCGGGCAGGCGCGCCGCCTCAGCGTAGCCCAATCCCGCAGGGACGAGCACTGTCGTGAGCACCAGGCCCGCAACGACGTCGTGCGAAAACCAGGCGCGCTGATAAGACCGCAGCGTCGCAATGCCCGGCATGCGCCGCAGCAATCGATTGAGCGAAGCGATCGCGGCGCCGTCCGAATTGCTGGTCATGCGACTCATCGCGTACCTCTTGAGTCAGATTTGCGGGGTCTCGCGTTAACTTTATAGACGGAGCCGCGCGAAATGGACGGGAATAAAGCGAGCGCACTCACTCTTTAGTTTCGTCGAAGCTCACAAAAACGCGTTCACGCATGCTGCCGGCGGCGTTGCAATCGCTCGATCAGTTCGAATACGGCCATTCCGCCCAGCATCGCGACGACGAAACCCAAGGCTTTCGGATATCCGGCGCCGAGCGCGACCAGTGCCGGCCCCGGACAGAACCCCGCGATGCCCCAGCCCACGCCAAAGAACGCGCTTCCGAAAATGAGCCTTGCCGTTACGCTAGTGCTAGCGGGAATTTGCATCGGCAGCCCGAGCAGCGATTTCGAGCGGCGTTTCGCGAGCAGAAATGCAGCCGACGCGACACCGATTGCACCGATCATCACGAATGCAAGCGACGGGTCCCATCGCCCTGCAATGTCGAGAAAGCCGAGTACTTTTGCCGGATTGGCCATGCCCGAGACTATCAGGCCGACACCGAACAGCAGCCCGGCCACTAACGCAGTCAGCACGTTCAACTCAGCCTCCCACCAGATGCCGCAGCACGAACACCGTCACGAAGCCCGCCGCCATGAACGTCGCCGTCGCCGCTAGCGAGCGAATCGATCCGCGCGAAATGCCGCACACGCCATGACCGCTCGTGCAGCCACTCGCGTAGCGCGTGCCGACACCCACGAGAAAACCGGCGACGATGATTTCACCCCATCCTGCCTGGATATCGGGCGATAGCGGCCGGCCGAACGCGCTCGCCAGAATGGGCGCGCCGATGAGTCCCGCGATGAACGCCGCGCGCCAGCCGGAATCGTCGCGCGAGGCGCGCAGCAGGCCGCCCAGAATGCCGCTAATACCGGCGATTCGTCCGTTGAATAGCACCAGCACGGCGGCGGCGACACCGATGACGATACCGCCCGCAAGAGAAAAGAATGGAGTGAAGCTCTGCACATCAATCGACACGACACCTCCTGATTTGCATTCGCATAAAACCGTTATAGGGCACGGCTACGGATGCAATTGTTTCCTGTGTGCGCCGCGAATGGAAGATGCTTGCGGCGTCGCGACGCGTTTTCGCTTTTGCTGTGTCGTTGAATGCTCCGGCGCACGTATCGGTCTTGCGCCATAAACGAAAGCCTATAGCCTGCCAAACTTTCTTTTATTGTTTCGCGCGACAGACGCGACCTTACACTTAGCGAACCCTTAGCGAGCCATAACGAGCCGGCGAGACTCGAAACGCCACCTTTGTCCACGCGAAAACGCCAATCACAAGGAGACGATGCCCGCTCTGCAGGGCATCAGCACCTATGCCTTCGACCCTCGTCTATACGCATTCTGCCTGCCTGAACCATCAACCGGGGCCGCATCATCCGGAGTCGCCGGAACGTCTGAAGACGGTGCTGAACATCTTGCGCGCGCCCGAGTTCGCCGCGCTCGAATGGCGCGACGCGCCGATGGGCACGCTCGAACAGGTGCAGCTCATCCACGAGCGGAACTTCATCGACGAGGTTGCGGACATCGCGCCGACACAGAGCTACATGCCACTGGATGGCGGCGATACCGTCATGTCGCCGGGCTCTTGGGAAGCCGTGATGCGTTGCGTGGGCGCGGCATGTGCGGGCGTCGATGCCGTGCTCGGCGGAGAAGCCCGCAACGTGTTCTGCGCGACGCGTCCTTGCGGACATCACGCAGAACCATCGAGAGCAATGGGTTTTTGCATCTTCAATCAGGCTGCAATCGCGGCCGCATACGCTTATGACGTGCACAAGCTGGAGCGCGTCGCGGTTGTCGATTTCGACGTTCATCACGGCAATGGCACGCAGGCCGCGTTCTACAACCGGCCCGAACTCTTCTATGCATCGAGCCATCAATCGCCGCTTTATCCGGGCACGGGCGCGGCTGCCGAAACGGGCGTGAGCAACAACATAGTCAATGTGCCGCTGCCGCCAGGTTGTGATTCCGCATTGTTTCGCACGCGCATCGAAGCCGGGATGCTACCAGCCATACGCCATTTCGAGCCCGAGCTGATCATCATCTCCGCCGGTTTCGACGCGCATCGGTTAGATCCGCTTGCGGCGTTACGTCTCGACGATGGCGACTTTCACTGGATCACCCGCGAACTGACGCGCATTGCCGACGGAACATGCAATGGGCGCATCGTGTCGATACTCGAAGGCGGGTACAGCACAGAAGGGCTCGCGGGCGGCACGCGCGAGCATGTGCGCGCGCTGCTGGGCCTGTAACGCGCATCGAGGATTCGACTCATACCGGATGGCGCGCAATGGGCTGTCCGTGTCCACTCGTGCTTTGCGAGCGCAGCAGCCGTTGAAAAATCAGAATATGCAGGTGCGCGAGCAACGGGACGTTGAAGCACGGAATGAGAATCCACGGCAACGTCGTCATCAGATCGCTGCTCGTGCCCCCGTCGGCAAAACCAAAGGGAATGCCCGACGATGAAGCCGCGCCCAAAAAGATCGCGTCCGCCAGATCGAACAGTCCGAGCGCGCTCCAGACCAGTGTGGCAACGCGCCACGCCGGTGCTTGGGTCGCGGCCATATAAGCGACTGGCAATGCCAACGCGCCGATCGCCATATCTCCCCATCCCGCCGCAGGTGCGAACGGTGCGGGCAACCTGCCCTCCCAAAAGAGCAAGACGAACAATACGCCCAGCAATCGCATTGCATGCACGCCGATCAGCACCGGCAAAGGAATCGCGCCGAGCGCATCGCGCAACGCGCCTTGCCGCATGCTCAGGTATGAGAGCACTGCGAATGGCACGATGACCGCGATGCCCAATCCCGCCGGGCCCATTCCACGCGAGGCACCCAGCACGCCCGTCGCGCCGCATGCCACGACCAGTGCGAACCATGCGCCGAACGCGCTGCCCGCAACGGCGCGCTGTCTGACGTTCCAAGCAGAAAAATGCAGGTAGACAAATACCACGAGTGCTGACACCGTCCCCAGCACGACCGCACCTATCACGTCGATCATCGCAGTCTCCTACAATATGACGACCATCATTTTGATAAAATATGTCGCTCATCATATTTTGTCAACCCGAAGAACAGGGAGGCATTCATGCCGTGGAGTGAAGATCATAAACAGGCGACGCGACGCCGGATTGTCGAAGCCGCCGCGCGCGCAATTCGCGAACACGGACCGGACGGCGTCAGCGTGGCAGCCATCATGAAGAGCGTCGGCTTGACGCATGGCGGCTTCTACGCGCATTTCCAATCGAAGGAAGCGCTCATCGCTGAGGCCCTTTCCCACGCGACGGACGAAACGCTCGCCTGGCTCGACAGAACGGCAACCACCGCGAAGGATGGGCAGACACCCGCATTGGCCGATATTGCCGACGCCTATCTCAGCAACATCCATTGCGAGCATCCCGACCGGGGCTGCGTGCTCGCTGCGTGCGGCACGGAGCTTGCGCGCGCCGACGACCTCGCGCGTATCGCGTGTAGCGACAACGTGCGGGCCTATTTGCGCTGGCTCGGGCAGCATAGTCGCGCGGACCAGCGCAGCGAGCGATCGCGTGAGGCGACGGGCGCGTTGGCGGCGATGATCGGTGGGATGGTTCTGGCGCGCGCTACGGAAGACCCCGCTGAAGCGCGAAAGATTCTGGCCGCCGTGCGCGGCTTCGTGCGAGGCGCGTTGAAAGCGGATAAGGGCGCTGGTTAGGAACCGTCGAGCGCCGCTGGCGACACGACGGTTGCGCAACGACTAGTGCACGGACAACAGGCCCGCGACCTGGTTCGACTTTGTCTGCGCGGCGATGTCCATTGCCGTCATTCCGCGATTGTCTTTTAGCGATGCATTCGCGCCGCGCGCGAGCAGCAGCTTTACGGTGTCGGCGCGGTCGTAGCCTGCGGCCCACATCAACGCGGTGAGTTCGTTCTTGTACTGCCTGTTGACGTCGATGCCGGCGTCGAGCAACTGCTTCACGACCTGCGTCTGTCCCTGGCCGGCTGCGTATTCCATCGCGGTCTTGCCGACGCGGTCCGTCGCCATCGGATCGGCGCCGTGCGCGAGCAGCAACGCAACGATCTCTTCGTAACCGCCATACGCGGCCGCCATCAAAGCCGTGATACCCGGCGCGTCGGCATGCTTCACGTTCGCGCCATGTTCGATCAACGTGCGCGCGGTGGCGGCGTCGCCCCTCTTGCACGCAGTGATCAGCGCCGTGTCGCCGATGCGGTTTTCCGCATCCACGGATGCGCCGCGTGCGAGCGCCGCATCGACGCTCGCGCGATCGCCGTCTTTTGCAGCGGCAAGCAACTGGCGATTCGTTTCGCCCTGGTCCTCAGCGAGCGCCGGCAACGGCAACGCCGATGCAAGCGCGCACGACACAAGCAATGCACGTGCAACATATCCGACCGTCTGTCTCATTTCGCCTCCCTGGCGCTACTGGAGATTCGCAATGTAACTGGCGAGGTTACGGATATCGTCGTCGGTCAGATTGCGCGTGACGCTCGCCATATTGCCCGCGTCATTGGTGCGGGTGTGCGAGCGAAAGTCCTGCAACTGCTTGACGATGTACTGATACTGCTGACCCGCGACGCGCGGTATCTCGTTCTGTCCGGAGAAGCCGCCGAGATGGCACATCGTGCAGAGCTCTTCGGCCGACTTCTTCTGCCCTGCCGCAACGGCCGCGCCGTCCGCCTTGAACGCTATCGGCGCGGGCTTTTGCGCGGCGAAATAGTCGGCGAGATCCTGCATGTCGTCGCGCGACAGGTTCGCCGCCATCGGCGACATGCGCGGGTCCTTGCGGCGTCCTTCCTTGAAGTCCTTCAGTTGCAGATACATATATCGCGCAGTCTGCCCCGCGAGAACGGGATATTGCGGATCAGTCGAATTGCCCATCGGCCCATGACACGCCACGCACGTTTGCGCCTTCGTCTTGCCGGCTTCGGCATCAGCATGCGCATAGGCGAAAGGCCACAGCATGCCGCTTGCGCACAACAGGGCCGCGCACGCGCGACGCGCCAGGCAGCCGGCGCGCTGCGCGAATGGAACCTTCCGCGCGCCCCTCATCACGGCAGCGCGAAGACAAGCACGGTGTTGCCGCGCTTGTAGTCGAGTTGCGTATTGCCGCCCGCCGCGACGGCAACGTACTGCTTGCCGTGCACGCTATACGACACGGCTGGCGCATTCACGCCCGCTCCGCACTGGAACTCCCACAGCTTCTTGCCCGTCGATGCATCGAAAGCGCGGAACAGGCCGTTGCCCTCTCCGTTGAACACAAGACCGCCCGCTGTCGCGAGCACGCCGCCGATCAACGGTTGCGCCGTCTTGAAGTCCCACACGACCTTGCCCGTGTCGACGTTGACGGCCGACAGCTTGCCCCATTGCTCTTCGGACGGAATCACCTTGAACGCACCGCCAAGCCACAGCTTGCTGCCGCCCGGATAGGGCGTTTCTTCGACCTGGTACGTCATCGGCTGATGCAGGTTGGCGGCGTACGCCAGACGCGTTTGCGGATCGAACGCCATCGGCGACCATTCGACGCCACCGTTCGCGCCCGGCAGCATCCGCGCGCCCTGCGGCGTCGGCAGCGTCCACATGTTCTCCTGTGGAATCATCGCCTGCGAATAACGGATCAGGCGTCCCGTCGCGCGATCGTGCACATACACGTGCCCCGTCTTGCCCGCGTGGATCACGCCCGGAATCATCTTGCCGTTGGTATCGCGCACGTCGATCAGGATCGGCGAACTGACGGCGTCGAGGTCCCACACGTCGTGCGGCACGTACTGGAAGTGCCATTTGTACTGGCCCGTTTCCAGATCGATCGCGACGAGCGAATCCGTGTACAGGTTGTCTCCCGGCCGGATCGCGCCATACAGGTCAGGCGACGGATTGCCGACGACGAAGAACACCGTATGTGTCTTGCGGTCGACGGCAGGCGCCATCCACACGCCGCCACCGAGCGTCTTGTAGAAGTCGCCGCCCTTGTCCGCGAGCTGCTTTTTCTCCGCGTCGATATCGCGATGCTCGTCGCGTCCCGTTGCGTCCTTCGTCGCCCATACGCCTTCCTGTCCCTTGTCGGGGATCGTGTAGAACGTCCACAGCAATTGACCGGAGTTCGCATCGAACGCCTTCACGAAACCACGAATGCCGTATTCGCCGCCATTCGTGCCGATCAGCACCTTGCCGTCGACGACGACGGGCGCCATCGTTTCCGAATAGCCCTGATCGGGATCGGCGATCTGGCTTTGCCACAGCACGTTGCCCGTCTTCGCGTCGAGCGCGACCAGCTTGGAATCGAGCGTACCCATGTAGAGCCTGTCACCGGAAATCGCCACGCCGCGATTGTTGGGCCCGCAACAGAATGTCGTCACGGAACCCATCTTGTGCTTGTAGTGCCAGAATTCCTTGCCCGTGACGGCATCGAGCGCATACACATGATTGAACGATGTCGTGATGAACATGACGCCGTTCTTCACGATCGGTGCCGTTTCCATCGACTCGTTGACGGCCGTCTGGAAGATGAAGACGGGCCTCAGCTTCGACACATTCGACTTGTTGATCTGCGTGCCGGGATAGAAGCGTGTCTGCGCATACGATCCGTTCGAATGCAGCCAGTCGGACGAATTGCTGGCCGCGCCGTCGAGCTGCGCCTGGTCGACGGGCTGCAACGTCGAAGGCACGGGCGCCGACGTCGTGGTCGCAGCATTCTGCACTTCGTCTGCGCCAAGCGACGCAACGGGCGCAAGAGCCGCGACAAGCAAGGGAACGAAGACGGCGAAGTACCGGGGGGATGTGGGCATGAGCGTCTCCTCCGCTTTTTATTGCTTGGGAATGGCGGGCGCTGGAATGCGTCGTTCTTCCACACCTGAAACGGCGTGCACGGACCAGGCACAATCGCGCAACCTTTCTCAAACAACAAAAGCTTAAAAATTAAAAGCGTTGATTGCTTCGTCGGAACGGTCGGCTGCGCAAAATCGGGGAGAACCGCGACGCTTTTTTCGCCCCGGAGGCCGGCTCTATTAAGCCTATGTCAAGCGATGCGGATTTACCAGGGCGCATATGAAACTTGCGCTTCGTTGCGCCGCAATAGAACCTCGATTCACATATGAGGATTCCGACTGAATGCGCGCGCAGGCAATTGCTGCGGCACAGGTAGCCGTTCTTTGATAGGCCATTGCGAGCCGTGTGGACAAAAGACTACAGCACGCTCGTAAACGTTTACTGCTTGCTGACGAACCAATATATTCGCCTCGCTATAGCCATACGGGCAGATCCCCGAATCGCTTCGGCGCTCTATTCATCCCTCCGCTCCACGAAAGCCGGAAAACCTCTTCCTGGCTGCATCGATGGAGCAATGCGTCGTCATTGTCCGCGCTTCGGCATCCGCACGACGCGCAGCGCCGGCAGCACCAGCAGCGGTCTCACGGCGCGCCGCTCCAGCAGCAACACACAGGCATCGAGATGAACCATCGTGCGCGCGCATGAGGCTCTTGCGCGGCCCGATTTTTCGATCCGGTGCAGGCGCTTGATGTGATCGATGCGGATAAAGCAAACAAGGCGGCAGCACATTTTTCATCACCGACGTCACGCGCGTTTCGTCAGTCAAGACGCGTGCGTCCACAACAAAGGAAGAAGAATGAAGAAGACCCTCCTGGCCGTCGCGGCCCTCGGGTGTTTCGTCACGGCAGCGCACGCGCAAAGCAGCGTCACGCTGTACGGACTGATCGATGCGGGTATCACGTACGCGAACAAGGTCGCGACTTCGACGGGACACGACAGCGTCGTCAAATATGGCGACGGCGTCGCTTCGGGCAGCCGCTGGGGCCTGCGCGGCACGGAAGACCTGGGCGGCGGACTGAAGGCGCTATTCGTACTGGAAAGCGGCTTCAGCAGCGGCGACGGCACATCGGGACAGGGCGGCGCGCTGTTCGGCCGGCAAGCGTTCGTCGGGGTATCGAAGAACAGCATCGGCGCGCTGTCGTTCGGTCGCCAGTACACGTTCTCGACAGAGTACATCGGCGGCAACTACACGATGGGCAGCCAGACGCCTGCCGGCAACTACGCGTACCACATCAACGATCTCGACCAGCTGACCTCCAGCCGCGTCAACAACTCGGTCAAATTCAGCAGCGCGAACTTCGCGGGTCTGACGTTCGGCGCGATGTACGGCTTCTCGAACTCGACGCTGTTCGCCGGCACGCCGACCACGACCGTGGGCACGACGACCACGCAAGGCTCGTCGAGCGCGTACAGCTTCGGCGCCAACTACGCGCAGGGACCGTTCGGCATCGGCGCGGCGTACACGAATATCCGCTATCCGAACGGCGCGACGCCTGCGTTCAGCGTGAGCATCGCGAACATCAACACGGGCGGACTGCGCGATCTAGAGACGTTCGGCGTCGGCGCGCGCTATAGGATCGCCGCGGCCCTCGTGTGGGCAAACTGGACGCACACGAAGTTCGAGCCGCTCACAGGCGCATCGTCGAAGCTGAACAACTATGAAATCGGCGGCCGGTACGCGTTCACACCGGCGCTCTCGGCAGGGCTCGGCTATACGTTCTCAAAGCTCGACGACCGCTACGAAGGCAAGTGGCACCAGTTCAACGGCGCCGTCGACTACGCGCTGTCCAAGCGCACCGATGTCTACGTGCTCGCGATCTATCAGAAGGCGTCGGGCAGCAATACCGTTGCGGGCCGCAACGTGCCCGTGCAGGCGGAGATCGGCTCGTCGTCGTCGTTCATCGGCAATGCGGGCGCGAATACGCAGTTGGTGACGCGCATCGGCCTGCGCCACAAGTTCTGATCGTTCGACGCGGCCGCAGCGCTCGCGCGGCGCGCGGCCGCTTTTGGAGCAGACTGTCCCGACTCGCGGTACGCTTGCGGGTTTTGAGCGATCCACAAGGGACAACGATGCCTGCTTTTCCGTTTGATGCCGTGCTATTCGACTGCGACGGCGTGCTCGTCGACTCGGAGACGATTACCACCGCCGTGCTGGCAACGATGCTCGGCGAACTCGGCTGGCATCTGAGCCTCGACGAAGCGATGGCGATCTTCATCGGCAAGACGGTCATGGACGAAGCGCCGCTGATCGAAGCGAAAACGGGCGTCAGGATCACGGCGGCATGGATCGAGTCGTTCCGCGCACGGCGCAACGCCGCGCTGGAACGCGATGTAACGGCGATCGACGGCATCGCAGCAACGGTCGGCGCGCTGCACGCGCGGCTCGACGGACGCATCGCCGTCGCATCGGGCGCCGATCGCTACAAGGTGCGCCTGCAACTGGCGAAAATCGGCGTGCTCGATCACTTCGAAGGGCGCATCTTCAGCGGCCACGAAACGCCGCGCAACAAGCCGCATCCGGACGTGTATCTCGCGGCGGCGGCAGGTCTGGGTGTCGATCCGTCGCGCTGCGCGGTGATCGAAGACACGGTGACGGGCGCCACGGCAGGCCGCGCGGCGGGCGCGACCGTGTTCGGCTATAGCCCAGGCGAGAAAGGCCATAGCTCCAAGGAAGCGCTGCGTGCGGCCGGTGTCGCCGGTGTGTTCGAAGACATGGCGCAGTTGCCGGCCTTGCTCGCTGGCTGGGCCCGCTGATCGCGCTAACGGCTCATCGCACGCCGGGGTGCGTGTGTCGGCAAAAGGATGCGAGGCCCTTGCATTCGCAAACCGTCACTCACGCGTATTCGTGCGCATTCGCGGCCAGCGCGATCAAAGCATGTCGACGGCTTCGAGGTTGGCGCCCGAAAAGAACCGGCTCAACTCGCGTGTCAGCTCGTTGAGAATCGCCATTTCCGATTGCGTGATCTTGTGCAGGGACTGCGTCTGGGTCCAGTCGCCGTAAAGAAGCGCCACCGTCGTGTCCTTCGCCTTCACGGGCAGCAGCACGAACGCCCGGGCGTCGGCGAGATGCGCCTTGAACCAGTCCGGCAAGCGCGCCTCCATCCGCGGTTCGCGCGCGTTTTCGATGAAGATGCCTACCGGGTTCGCGATCGCAAGATGAAACACGTCGGGCTGGAAGCCCGCGCCGAAATTCAGCGTCGGCAGCATGCGTTCCATGTCTGGCCCGAAGCCGATGCACGCGTGATACCGCGCGTCGGCCTGGCGCACGAACACGAGCGTGCGCGACAGCGAGAGTCCGGCGAGAACCGCTTCGGAAGCGAGCGTCAGCACGGGCGCGAGCGTCTTGCTGGACGGCAGCGCGCGCAGGTCCTCGAGACCCGCGCTCAGGCGCGCATGCGCGGAGTTGCCGGTGCTCACGATCGCGTCGGCGTGTGCGCGCAACTCGGCGATTTCCTGCATCAGGCCCTCGTTGCTCTCTTCGTCGATCAACGCGGCAGTCAGCGCTTCGAGCCTCGGCGCATCGACCTTCAGCTCGTCGCTATAGCGAACGGCAAGCTCGGCGAGCAAGGCTTCCAGACCGTCGCCCGCCTGATGGGCCGCAAGCGCGTTGGCCGCTTCCGTCGAATAGCTGTTGACGGCCCGCAGCCAGCGCACGTGATCCGACGCAGGCTCATCTGACGGCGCGCCGAGCGACTGCATGCCGGCGAAGATCGTCTCGGGCAGCCGCCAGCGGCGCGCGGCCTCGGCGCCGATGTCCTCGAAGCTCACGCCCAGTTGGCGCACGCACGCTTCGCTGTCGTCGATACGTTCGCTTTCGGCCGTGCGGCGCACCTGCTCCCACTTGCCCTCCAGATAGAACGCGACCAGCAGCCTGCCGATCTGCCGCATCAGCGTGCAGACGACGGCCTCTTCGGCGATGCGCAGATCGACGCCCTCGGTGATGCACCGCGCGACCGTTCCGCACAGCAGCGCGCGGTTCAGTTCGAGCTTTGCGTCGATCCGGTGCGGCACGCTTTGATGAAAGTGATCGACGATCTTCATCCCGACGACGAGATGTCCGACGGTATCCATGCCGAGCACCATCAGCGCGCGGGTCACGGTCGTGATGTTGCCGCCGAACGCGACGTACATCGCCGAATTGGCGAGGCGCAGTACCTTTTGCGTGAGACCGACGTCCGAGAGCACGACCTGCACGAGCGACGTGAAGTCGAGGTCGTCGTCGCTCATCGCCGAAACGGTCGAGCGCAGCGCCTGCGACAGCAGCGGGAAATCGCCGCGCTCGCTCATGCGGACCCACAATTTTTCGAGCAATTCGGATTTGACGACAGCAGACATCGGATGGAGGCTGGAAATCGGATACGTTGAACACAGCAGCGGCAGGCGTGATTAAAACACAACCCGCCGTCCGTCATCGCGCCGCGTAGCCGCGAAAAACCGCAAGTCGCCGATTTGTGACGCGATTTCGCATCATTTGACAGTTGCACGCACGCCTTTCGCAAGCGTGTTGACAGGATCAGGCGATACGCCGACGTACCCGATGTACTCGTCGGGCGGCCACTGCACCCGCATCATGAGCGATGACGCACTCGTGCCGCAGTGTGACGACGCGGTGAAACGAGGCGAGAGGAGATGAAAAGGTGCTCGCGCGCCGGGGCAGCACCGGCTCTGTTGATGCGGCGCGGTCGACCTTGTCCGGCGACGGAGATGCGCTCAGGCCGCCGTCTGGCGCGACCGGTACAGCATTTCGCGCTCGAGCAGATCGAGCAAGCCGATGATGCGCTGTCGTTGAGTCGCCACCAGATCGTGCGTCTGCGTCAGCGCGCGCAGGCGCTTGCCCCAGTATTCGTAGTCGAGCCGGGACGTGTCGTCCGCTTCCGTGCGGCGAACGATGTACTGCACCATCCGTTCGAGATGATCCAGTTCCGCGTCCGCCTGGCTGGCCGACTGTCTTGCCGCGACATCTGTCGCGCTTTCCGCTTTCATGGTCGTCATCGAGCCCCCGCTCGTTACCCCGTATGCCGTCAGACGGGCCGCGCTCGACTGTCCTCGGCGACAGCGGGGCTGCGCAGCCGCGCCCACGATGCCTCGTTTCAACGCAAGGCAACGCTGCACGACCCGTCCGGCCTTTTTTCTTTCAACGATAGCGCGACTTTTGGGATTGGCTTTACCATGCGTCTCAGTTCTCTGCAGCATCGACAGAAATTCCGGCGGCTCGTTGCACGGATCCAGTTGCAACGCTGCCCCCGCCGCACCGAACCATGACCCAGCGCCCCGATCCGCACCGGCCGCCGCCCGAAGACGAACCGCATATTTCGCTGCTGATCGACCGCTTCAGCACGCGTGCGCTCGCGCCCGATCAGCAGGTGCTCGCCTGGCGCACGCGGGTCGGACACGTGGTCGACGTGCCGCCTTCGCGGCAACAGCTGACGCTAGGGTTCGGCGCGCACATCGATCGCTATAGAGTGGGCGGCGCCCTTTTCACCGACTCGCGAACCGACGCGATGGTGCTCGAACGCTCGATCGCGCGCGTCTCCACGGATACGCGCCGCGATTACGCGTTTCATCTGTATCTGGAAGGCGAGACGGGCCGCATCTCGGGCATGCATCGAAAACGCAGCGAGGCCGATTCGGTGCATGGCATCGTGGCGATGGACCTGAATCAGCCGTTTCACGTCGAACGCCCCGCGTGCCGCGTGCTGACGCTGTTCGTGCCACAGCATGCGATCGACGCCGGCCTGTCGGACGGCGAGTCGATCCACGGCCGGACGTTGCCGTTCGGCGCGCCGCTTGCCCGCGCGGCGCGCGATCATCTCGCCGGCGTCGCGGCGACGATTGTTGACGCTCAGCCCGAAGAAGCGGCGCGCGCGCTCGAAACGGGCGCGCAGTTGCTGATCGCCGCGTTCCGGCAGGAGGCGACGCTGACGGGCGCGGGACGCGCCGCGCTGCAGGCCGCGGTGCTCGCGCGAGTGCGGCGCTTCGTCGATGCGAATCTTCATCGGCCCGATCTGTCGCCGGCGAGCGTCGTGCAGACGCTGCAACTCAAGCGCGCGACGATCTATCGCTGGTTCGAGCACGAAGGCGGTCTGGGCGCATACATACGCAACCAGAGGCTGCGCGAGGCCGCCAACGAGCTCGTGCGCTTCCCGCAGCTTCAGGTGATCGACATCGCGTATGGGCTCGGCTTCAACAGCGCGTCGGACTTCACGCGCGCGTTTCGCCGCGCATTCGACATGAGCCCGCAGGACTTGCGCACCCGCGCACGATCGCTGCAACGCGAGCACGAGTGAGCGGCGCGCGCGGCGCGGCTGCTGCTATCGCTGTATCGGCGCCGCTTGCGTGCGTTCGGGAAAGCGCGTCAGTCCGGCCAGCGAGAGCGTCATCGCCGCGATCAGATACCACGCGGGCACCATCGGATTGCCCGTCGCGTCGATGAGCCACGTGACGATCAACGGCGAGAAGCCGCCGAACACCACCACGCCGACGCTGTAGATCACGGCCAGTCCCGCTGCGCGTCGGTGGCGCGGAAAGGCCTCCATCATCAGGACGGAACCGGCGCCCGCGTTGTTCAGCGCGAACGCGACGAAAGCCGTGATGATGAGCAGCGCGGCAATATCGCTTGCACCGTCGAGCAGCGCCCGAAACACGGGCCATGCCGCCGCGATCGAAACGGCGAACGTCACGTATTGCAGCGTCTTGCGGCTCGCGAGCCGGTCGGCCATGCGCGCGACGAGCGGCGTGACGACGAGAATCACGAGTCCGGAAATGCAGCCCGTCAGCAGACTGATCGCGGCGGGCCGGTGCAGCGTGCGCACGAGGTACGACGGCATGTAGAACACCGTCACGTAGATGCTGACGGTGGGCGCGGCCATCATCAGGACGCCCCAGAAGAGCGGCCGCGCGTGCTCGGTGAAAAGGCGCGCCGACAGTCGCTCGCGCGCGGCCAGCGTTTGCGCGGCAGCCATCCGGCCGCGCAGATACCAGCCGACGGGTCCGATGAAGCCGCCCAGCACAAACGGGATGCGCCATCCCCAGGTTTGCATCGCGTCGTGCGACAACAGCGCCGTGGTGCTCGCGCCGATCAGCGCCGCCGCGAATGCCGCCGCGCCCTGGCTCGCGCCGCGCCAGCTCACCATGAAGCAGCGATGCCGATAGGCAACCGACTCCATCAGCGACGCCGATGCCGGTCCGATCTCGCCGCCTGCGGCCAAACCCTGCATGAGCCGCGCGACGACGATCAGCACGGTCGATATAGGCCCGATCGTCGCGTACGTTGGCAGACAGGCGATCATCCACGTGCCGACGGTCATCAACGTCAGCGACACGATCATGCCGGCGCGGCGGCCGCGGTTATCGGCGATATGGCCGATCATCAAGGCGCCGAGCGGACGCATGACGAAGCCCGCGCCGAACGTCGCAAGCGACAGCAGAAACGATGACGCGGGGTTCGCCGATGGAAAGAACAGACTGCCGATCAGCGCGGCCGAGAAGCTGTAGACCGTGAAGTCGTAGGCGACGAAGCCGTTGCCGATCACGATGGCGGCGATGGTCTTCGGGTCGATGTGAGCGGCCTGGCGAGCCGGCTGTTCTTCGGGGCGAGGCATGGATCGAGTCGCAGGTGCTGGGAATGCGTGACTGCGTTAACGGCTGCGTTGCGCAGGACTTTAGCAGCTGCGGTGGTGTCTGCGATGGTTGCCTCTTCGATCGCGTCCGACGGTGGATCAGAACTGCACAGTCGCCTGTGCGCCAAGCGTCACGCGCGCGGTGGGGAAGCCGGCTGGTTTGTAGATCGGCGTACCCGCGAACAGGTCATACGAGAGCCCCGAATACTTCGCCGGCACGCCGCCGCGAATGCCGATGACCGCGCCCGCGAGTTGCGTGCCCGCCAGTATCGTTGTGTTCGGGTCGAACACGCGTCCGTAGTCGATTCCCGCGTACAGAGCCTGTCCTGTCTGTCCTGTTACCCATTGAAGTTCGTTGCGCCAGTAGAAGCCTTTTTCTGCTGCGAGCATCGTCTCGCCGTCGAAGCCGCGTACCGTGTAGCGGCTGCCGATGGTCAGGTCGTCGATGAAGAACAGTGTGTCGTTCGTGTACTGGGCGTGAAAGGTAGTTAGGTAGCGGAAGTTCTGTGAAGCGATCGCGAACGGCACCGACAGGTTCGCGTCAAGCACCGCCATTTTGTACAGGTATGTCGGGCGCGGCTTGCTGTCGTCGGTCGCGGAATACAGGGTTGGGTCCGGGTCGCCCGTCGCGCCGAGGTCGCGAATACCCTGTCGATACGCAAGCGTGCCGTCGAACTGCGATGCGCCGAAATAGTGCCGGTCAGTCAGGCCCGCCTCGATGAACGTGTTGTTGCGGTGCTGGATCGGGGTCGTCGTGCCATCGATGAAGCTCTCGCCGAAGCGCTTCGATAGCTGGAACTCCGCGCCAAAGACATCGTTCTGGCTGCGCGAGAGGACGCGCGCGAGTCGGAGCGCGGCCGTCTGCACGTTGCCGCTCGACACGAACGTTTGGTTCACGCCCGCGATGTTCTGATAGTAGGTGTTCGTGTTACCCGACAGCGTCGCGGTCCAGTAGCCCCACGGCACCGAATACGAGCCGTTGAAGCCGTGGGAGCCGAGCGTCTTGTTGCCAAACGACAGGTCTTGGTTTGCGCCGAGCGCGAGCACGTCGTTAAGCCCGAGCGGATTGTCGATGCCGAAGCTGATGTTGCCTTGCCACTTGCCCGTTGCCTTCGTGCCGCTGTTGTCGACGGACGCGACGAAGCTCCAGGGCTTCGCTCGCTTCACTGAAACGACGACATCACTCTCGCCAGGCGATTCGGTTGGCTCGATCTTCATGTCCACGTCCTGCGACGCGACGCGCTTCATCTGCTCCAGCCCCTGTTCAAGGTCGCGCAGGTTCAGCAGGTCGCCGTCGCGGGCCGGAAACGCCGACTTCCATGTGCCGCGCGTGTCAGGATCGGCAAAGCGCAGATGTCGCACGATGCCAGGCACGAGCGCCAATTTCAGCGTACCCGTCGACAGATCCTGCTCAGGTAGCAGAACGCGCGTTGTCACATAGCCATGCGAGAGAACCGTCTGTTGCAGTCCCTTCGTGAGCGTATCGAGGCCCGTCTTGCCGATGCATTGCCCCTTGTAGTGGTCGAGCCATTCACGTGCGAACGCGAACGGATCGAGCGGGAGCGCCGATGCGCCCCGTTTGCGGACGGGATCGGGCAGCGTCGCCGGTACGTCGAGCGCAAACGTGTCAATGCGAAAGCACGGCGACTCGGCGGGCAGGACCGGAAAGCCTTCGGCCTTGGGTGCCGCCGAGCGCACGGCCGGGACGTTGACTGTCTGCGCGCGCTGCTGCGCGTCGCGCTGCTGCTGTAGCTGCTGGTTCTGTTCTGCATTCGCGCGCGCGGCGGCGGCTTCATCTGCTGGCGTCGGCGCCCGCTGCGCGGACGCGAGTGTTACCAGGGCTGTGAGCGGCAAAGCCGCCAGCCTCGTTCTGATCTTCATTATTGAATTGGTCCCTGATCTGCCTGTAGTGTGACAAGCGGCCGGTGACTGCCGCCGCTCTCATTGTTAGTTGCTCTCTTGTTCAGTTAGAAGAACCATGATTTGATCAGAAGGCCGCCAATAAACGCGCATACAAGCGCGACAGCTATCCAATATGCAGTTTTTTGTCCCTTTGTCATTTTGGCCCGCTGCTCGGGATTCGGCCCTCCACCGACTGCCATATGGCCTCCTTACTTGCTTTGTCTAGTTACCCCGGATTCTGCGTGTAGTGTTGGCGGTCAACCAGACAACTCGCGAACCATCACGAAGTCTTGAGCGTTGAAAAACTAACAGGACGCGGTAGTCAGTCGTCAATTGTGCCCGTAAACGTCCTTTAACTCGGCGATAAAGGTTCCGCTTAGATCAAGCTTCAACGCTTCCCACGTTCTCATATTCAAGCGTTCAAGAATCTCATCCAACCGAGGAGTCGAGTTGAAGTACAACGCGTTCCATACGATGTCCATATCGATATGATTTTCGTCACCACCACATATCAAAATGTTTTTAAGGCGATGAGCACCTTCATTTGCCGAAAGCTCTTTCCTATGAATCGCCTCTATCAGCCCACACTTGACGTTGACGCATAGGAATTCGATCACCGCACGCTTCCACATGTCAGTGCTTCCGCCGAACTGCCCACCGTATACGTTGGGAAGCGCCGCGTTCGGCGTAAAGTCGTCGAGGCTAGAAACGATCAATTGTCGCTGGTAGTCGATTTCAGAGAACGAGGACATGTCTAGCTCACTACATCACGATTCTTAAACTATATTCGGAGAGCATCTTGCACGCGAGCCAGATAAATCTGATTGCGGAATTTAATTCAAATCACGCCTCAACCCAAACAATACATTCATCGTAGTGCTCTTCGATCGTACCTACAGCAGCCTCAAATTGCTTCTCATCTTTCAAATCAAATGTCTTGTCGAAGACAGAAATGTCTTCAGTTTTAAGATCGATATCTGTCAAATCAACGCCCCCATTCACCCATAAATGAACGTTGTTTAGTTTAGACTTCGCACTTAAGTAGTGGACGACTCCGCCCCGAGTTGTCGCAAAGAAGACATTCATTGTCTAGCTCCTAAGTATCTTTCAATCTTAGAACAACGGCTCACCGTCGCCACGTGTTCCCCCTCGCCATACATGGATATGGGGAATCAAACCACTATGGGAATGGCTGACGTCTAGATCGAACAATGGTTTCCCATCATCTCCGTAGTATCGTGTGTCCCCAGTTAGCGGATGTACAGAGTAACTATTCGGTTCTCCGGTAACAGGGCGCCCCCGCGCCACCTGATTGTTTTCCACTTCGATCTGCGCCGCGCCCGTCGCTGTCGAAGCATCCACACCACCCGCTGCCGCAATGCCTGCAACGAGGCTGTTCACCAGATTCTCGCGCGCCTCGCGATCGGCCGCCGACATATCCGTCGTTGGTCCGAGCAGGCTGCCGATCACCGAGCTTGCTGCCGCACCCATCGCGCCCGCGCCGCACCCCTGACCGCTCGCCGCCGCGCCCGCGCAGCCGACGATCGCGTGCAGCGCAGCACGCGCCGTATCGCTGTCCAGAGAGTCCGCTATCTGCTTGACCTGGTTCGCGCCAAGTTCCTGGATATACGCGACCGTCGCGCCCTGCGCTAACTGGCCCACGCCGCCCGTCACGTTGCCACCTGCCGCCACTGTAAGCGCCGTCAGCACCTGACGATAGCTACCGCTGGGCCCCCATTCAGCATTCAACTGGTCGGCCTGCTGCTGCGCCGCTGCGCGCTGTTCCGGCGTCAGGTTCGGATCGCTGGCGGCTGCCTTTGCTGCATCAGCTTCCTTCGCACGGTTGTTGACGAACGTCCCGACCTGATTCACGAGCTGGCTCGTGATATCGAAACCGGCCTCGACCTTGTCCTTGTCGAAGATCGGTGCAATGGTCGCCTGCGTGCCGGTAGTGTCGCGGCTGATACCCGCGACCGCTTCATCCGACGTCTGCCCGGTCAGTTGCTGCTGCTTCGTGCCGTCGGTAATGTTGATCGCACCGCCGCTGATCGCGCTCTTCGTCGTCGAACTCGCGTCGCCCGATGCACTCAGTGCGACAGGAGGTGCCATCGAAACACCGCCCGCGCTCGGCAACGTCGTGCCCGGAACAGGATTGACGTTCGTCGCCGTGCCACCCTGTGTCTTGCCGATATTGCCGCCGTAGCCGCCGCTGATGCCAACCGACGAGCCGCTATACGACGCGTGATTCTCGATATCGCTATGCGTGAGCGTCGCCGTTGTGAGGCTGTTCAGACCGTTGTCAACGGCTGTATCGCTGCTCGCGATCACGCCGCCTTTCAGGTCGGTGTTGCCCTTGACGTTGACCTGAAACCCGCCGTCGCCGGCCTTGATGCCCGACTGCTCAGTGACGCTCGCGTAGTCGCTGTTCAGCTTGTTCTGGCTCAAACTGGCCGACACACTCGAACTGCCCGCACAGATGGGCGGCACGCACACGCTCACCGATACGCCGCCGCTGGTCTGCTTAGAATCGTAGCGACTGGTGTCCTGAAGACTCTCGATGTTCAGGTTCCCGCCGACATTGGCGACAACCTGCTGGCCGTCCGCCACCGCACCCTTGAGGTTCGTATCGCCGCCTGATTGCAGCGTGAGCGTATTGCCTGCATTGACGTGTGTATTGGTCCAGGTCTCGTCCGCGCCATTGGCGTGACCCTTCGTGCCTGATACGCCCGCCTGGAACGAGATGCCATTCTGCTGCCCGACGCCGATCGTCACGCCGATGCTCGCGCTCGAACCGCTGTTCGTACTTTGCTGACTGTCGGTATTCTGCGCAGCCTGGAGATTGATGTTGCCCTGCGCATTGAGCGTCGCGTCATTACCGGCAGTGATGTCGCTGCCGGTCACGTTGATATTGCTGTTCACGCCTGCGCCCGCCGCGGCAATGTTGACGTTGTGCCCCGCGCTGACCGTGCTGCCTGCGGCCGTGGTCGACGACCCGGTCGAACTGCTGTTACTGTGGCTGGTGCCGAGCGACACGTTGACGCCGACGCCGCCGAGATGGCTCGGATCGCTCGCCACGGCATCATAGGCGTTCTTCCCGGCGAGGCCCGTCGTCGCGGCCGCCAGTGCGTTCAGGCGCACATCGCCCTTGGTGTGCTGCACGTCCTTGCGCATCTGGTTCGCGGTCTGTACAGCCGCGATCACGGGGCTGCTCAGACCCGCCGTGATGCCCGTCTGGCTGAACGACTGCTGCTCGTTCTGCGTCGCGGTGTTCTGCGCCGCATCGATCGTGACCGTCTTGCCCGCCAGATTGACGTCGTTGCCCGCGTGCAGGGTGCTGCCTGTCACATGCAGGTCGCTGCCGGACGCGACACTCAGATTGCCGTTCAGCGAGCCGACCATGCTGCCGTTGTTCGTGACCTGCGTTGCCTGCTGCGCGTCCGTCGTCTTGCGTGTGCCGATGCTGTAACCCTGCAAGCCACCGTCAAGCTGGTTCAGCGGATTCAGCCCCGACAGGAAGCCGTATTCACGCTTCTCGTAGTCGCTCTGCGTGCTCTGTGTGTCCTGAGACGTGGTGATATTCACGTTGCCAGTAGCGGCAAGCTTCACGTCGTTCGTCCCCGCGACGGTCGAACCTTTTACCGTCAGATCCTTGCCCGCGCTGACGTTGACGGAGTCGCCCGATACGGTGCTGCCGACGCTGATACTGGCCTGCGTGCTCTGCATCGTATCCGTGGTCGAGCCGTGGACAATGCTGCCGCGCTTCGATTCCGTCGCCGTATAGCTGTCGTGTTCCTCGCGCGCCTCGTTGATCGTCACGTTACCCGTCGCCGCGATGTTCGCCGCGCCCGCGTCCGTCGACAGCGACGAGCCGGTCAGCGTCACGTTGCCTTTACCCGCGTCGGCGCTCAAAGCCGCTAGCGTGCCGCTGCCGCCTGCGTTGAACGACGTGCCAACTGCCTGCTCGTCATAGCTGCGGTCGACTTCTTTACGTGTCTTGTCGTCGGTTGCGACGTTGTTGTACGACGCGGTATTCGTGACCGTCGTCGCCGTCAGGTTGCCGCCCGACACAACCGCCATGTCGCCGCCTGCGGACACCGCAGCGCCCTTGAACGTCATGTCGTTGCCGCTTTGCATCGCGAGGCTCCCGCCCGCGCTGATGCCGCTCGTTTCGTTCAGCGTGCTGTTCGCTTCCCAATGATGGTTTGCGTTCTTCGTGACCGACTGCGACGTATCGGCCTGGACCGTATCCACGTTGACGTCGTGACCGGCCGCGATCTGCGCATTGCCGCCCGCGCTGATATTCGCGCCATGCACGTTCAGGTCGTGGCCCGCCGCCACGATCATGTCGCCCGTCGACGCAATCGTGCCCTGTGCGCCGAGCAGCGTCTGATTGACCTTGCTGTTGCCGGCTACCGAACTCACACCGACGGTGTCGACCAGCGTCGTGTTCACGATGTCGTGACCCGCAAGCACAGCAACACGATTCCCCGTGATCTGGCCGGACGCGTTGACCACATCGTTGGTCGCGGACACAACCGTCGTCCCGTTTGCGCCGCTGCTGCCGATCTTGCCGCCCCGGTTCACGATGTCCGTCGCGCTGATCACCGTCTGCGAGCCGCCCTTGATCACGCCCGAGTTCACCGCGCTGCCGGTTGCGTGAATCTCGACGTCATCGGCCGCGATCAGTGCGCCCGTCGGTTGCAGATCATTCGCATGCGAATGGGCCAGATACACGACAGGCGCAAGCACCTGTTGCGTCGTGCCGTCTGGCAGCGTGACGGTCTGGTTGACGAGCCACACGATATCGCTCGTCAGCGCATCCATCTGCGCAGCCGTGAGCGCCATGCCCGGTTCGAGACTGAATTCCTTCGCGACGTTCACGCCGTTGGTCATCAGCGCGCGGTATTCGTCCTCGTTGCTCGTATAACCTTGCAGATAAACGCGGCCCGTCAGTTGCGTGACCTGATTGCGCACCATCTGTTCTTCGTACAGGCCATCGCCCAGGCGCTTCTCCACCTTCGACGGATCGTAGCCAAGCTGGCCGAGCATGTAGTCGCTCGAAATGAAGTTCGTATAGCTGGTCAGGCGCGGATCGGTTGCGATCAGGTACGACGCACCGGGCGCCGTGTTGAACGTATACAGGCCGCTCTTCGGCAACGTGATGTTCAGCGCGCCCGTCGCGCCCGCGACCGACTGCGGCGCGTTGATGGTCTGCGTCTGGCCCGTCGCGAGGTTGACAGTCTGCGTGCTGCCGCCCGTCACGCCGCCTACAGCCCCGTTTGCGCCTGGCGTGCCGCCCGCTGCGCCCGTCGCCGAGTTCGCAGCTGCAACGTTCGTGTTGTTGACGTTCGTCGCGTTGATCTGCACCGCGTTGTTCGCGACGATCGTGCCGCCCGTGCCGCCGATCGCAACCGGCGACAGCACGATCGACGGTTCGACTACCTGGCCCACATCGCGCGTGATGTCCTCGTTCCACGCGTAGGTCGAGACGATGTCCTGTCGCTGGTACTGATAGAGCGTCTGTCCCGTGTTGTTGACGGTCGTGCCGCCATACGTGCCGCTGCTGCCGCTGTCGAGCGTGCCGTCCTGTTCGCTGCTGCCGATCTGGATCGAGCCGCCCGCTGCAATCGCGCTATAGGCGTTGTTCACCGTGCCGACGTTGGCCAGCACCATGTTGCCCCCCGCGACGAGTTGCGCCTCCTGTGCCTGCGTCCCCGTCGTCTGGTCCTGCTGCGTGGTGGTCGTCGTGTCGCGTGCAATCTCGACGCGCTGGTAGCCGTGATGCGCGTCGTTGCGCGTGGGGTACTCGGTCGCGGGGTCGTAGTTGACGTTCGGGTTGTAGCCGTCCCAATAGCTGACGGTAATCGAGCCGTCAGCGTTGGTCGTGATCGAGTTGTAGTAGATCGTCGTCGGCTGGCCGTTGATGTTCACGACCAGCACGCGGTCAGTGGCGTTGGGGCCGTTTGCGGTTGATACGACATCGGCGCTGCTGTACGTGCTGTTCACCGGCGCCTGATAGCCATAATCCCATACGGCCTGCGTACACGACGAGTGGTTGTCCGCGTTCGTCGTCGCGCAGGCCGTGTACTTGTCGCGCTTGGTCTGATGGACGGTTTCGACATCGGTAGTCACCGTCTGGACGAGCGGCGCGGGGCGCGTGTTGGTCAGCGTCTGCGTCGCGACTTCGATGTTGCCTTGCGCTTCGATGGTCGACTGGTCGTTCGTCAGCGAGTTCGAACGGTTCGCGAGCAGACCGTTTGCATCGCGCGTGCCGTCTGCCGCGATGTTGATATCGCCGAGGCTGAAGATCGTCGCGCCGCCCGTGTTCGTGATGTCGCCGGGCGCGTACAGGTTGACGGCTGTTGCCGCAGCGATTGCAGCCGCTGTGCCCGTGTTCGCGATCGAACCGGCGTTCAGCGTGACCGTATTGCCGACGACCGTCGCGGTGTTGGTCAGTGACGCACTGTGCGTCGTCACCGAATCGCCTTCGATGCGGCCTTCGTTTGTAATCGCGTTCTGCGCGTTGACCGTCGTGTTCGACGAGTTGATGTCCGCGCCCGCCTGATTGTCGACGTTCGCCGCGTTCACCGTCAGCGCGTTGACCGCGCCGAGCGTGCCCTGGTTCGTGAAGTTGCCCGCCGTCGTGAACGTCAGGTCGTGGTTCGCCTGGATCACGTTGGCGGCATCGAGCGTGTAATCGCCGTTGACCGTAACCGTACCGTCGTTGCCCGCGATGATGCGGCCGTCGCCCGACAGCGTATTGGTCGTGACGCTCAGGTTCTGGTCGCTGCCGATCGCGCCGTTCTGGTTCGCAAGCGCGCCCGTGCTGATCGTGATGCTGCCGCCGCTGCCCTGGTCGTTGCCGATGCGGCCATTCGAATTATCCAGTGCTGCTGTATTGAGCGCGACCGCGCCGTTGCCGTGAATCGAGCCGCCCGCATTGATGACAGCCGCGTTCGCGGCGTTGAGCGTGACGTTGTTCGCGGCCGACAGCGTCGCGTTCGTGTTGTCGGCGAGTTGCGCGACGTTCAGTGTCAGGTCGTGACCGGACAGCAGTTGTGCGCCATTCGTGTTCGACAGCGTCTGCGCGTTCACCGTCACGTCACCGTTGCCGCCGATCATACCCGCGCCCGCGACGCCACCCGTATTGCTGTTCGTGATGGCGCGCGCGTTGATGGTGGTCGCGCCGGTGCCGGTGGTGGCGATGCGTCCGTTCGCGTTGTCGAGCGATGCGCCCGTGACAGCGAGCGTCGCCGTCGCGCCGTCCGCTTCGATCTGTCCCCCCGTGTTGTCGATCGCGCCTTGCGCCGACGCGACTACGTTACCCGTACCCTGGATCAGACCCGCGCGGTTGACGAGCGTGCTGCCCGACTCGACCGATGTGGCACCGCCCGCAACGACCGTGCCGCCTGAGTTATCGATGCTGCTGCCCGAAACCGACACATCGCCATTGCCGCCAATCAACCCGTTGTTCGTGTTTGTGATCGCGCCGTTTGACGCGACCGTCGTTGTGCCTGTGCCGCCGTTGGCGATCGTACCGCCGTCGTTGGCAAGCGACTGCGCCGAAACACCGAGTGTGCTGTTTGCCTGGATTGTGCCGCCCGCATTGTTCAGCGTGCCCGTGTCCGTAACCAAAACCGCCTGCGCGCTGACGTAGCCGCCCGCACTGTTATCGAGCGACGCAACGTCGAGCGTGACCGACGATTGCCCCGCGAGCGTACCGCCGCGATTCGCTGCCGCGCCAGCATGCACGTTCAGCGCACCGTTCGTCGCAATTGTGCCGCCGTTGTTCGACAGTGCGCCCGTGTTCACCGCAAGCGTGCCCGTGCCTGCGCTCGCAATCGTGCCGCGATCATTGACGAGTGCAGCGGGCGAGAGCGTCAGGTCCGCGGCATTCGTCTGGAGCATGCCGCTCGTGTTGTCGAGCGTGCCCGTCACATCGACGGTCGTCGCGCCCGTTCCCGTCTGCGTGATGCTGCCATCGTGATTGACGAGGTTCGTCGCGTGGAGCGCGATCTGGTCGGCGCTGGCCGTGCCACCGCTGTTGTCGAACGTTGCTGCCGTGAGCGTTGCAAGATGACCGGCCGCAATCGTGTTGGCATTGGCCAGCGTCGAGCCTGCCGACAAGGTCACATTGTTGTTGGCTGCAAGCGTTCCGCTGTTGAACAGCGACTGCGTGGCGCTCGCGATAAGCGTCTGCACCGCCGTGATCGAACCGGCGTTGACCAACTGGCCGGTCTGCAAGGTCACATTGCCGTTGCCGCCGATCGTGCCGCCCGCGCCGTTGTTCAGCAGGCCCGTCGTCGTCAGGGTGAGGCCGTCTGCATTGATCGAGGCGACATGACCCGCCGAGTTGTCGAGCGAACCGACGGACACCCCGAGCGCGCCCGTCGCCTGCATCGTCCCTCCCTGGTTCGACATCGCGCCCGCGACATTTGTCGAAAGCGCGCCACCCGACACGATCTGTCCGTCGCCATTCGACAGCGCGCCTGCCGTGATAGTCTGCGCTCCGCCCGATGAGAGCGCGCCATTGTCGTTGGTCAGCGTGCCCGCTGCGGTGGCGTTGAGTGTCGTGCCCGCCGTCGTCGTCGCGCCCGTCAGGTTCAGGTCGCCGCCGCTTGCCGTCAGTGCAAGCGCGCCGTTCGCCGATGTGCTGCTGCCCGCGAGATTGACCGATGTGCCCTGGATCGTCGCATTGCCGCCCGCCGCGTTGCGGCCGGTGGCTGTCACGGCGCCGCTCGCGGAAACGGACAGGTCGCCCGCGCTCGCAATCGTGCCGTCGCTGTTCACGCCCGCGCCGAGCGTGCCCGTCGCTGCGACGCTGCCCGCGCTGACGGTCGTGTTCTGCTGTGCGGCGAGCGTGCCGCTGTTGGTGAGCGCGCCCGACGTGTTCGCGCTGACGTTCTGCTGCCCGTAAGTCGTGCCGCTGTTGTCGATGCCATCGCGCGCGCTCGCCGTGATATTACCGCTTGCGTTCGTCTGTCCGGCCAGTACGAGCTGGCCCTGTGTCGTCAGGATCAGGTCGCCCGCCTGTGCCGCGAGCACGCCCCTGTTCGAGACGCCGACACCGTTCTCCGTGCCCACCAGCCAGATACGGTTTGCGTACATGCCGCCGAGGTTGCTCACGTCGATGGACACGCCAGGCGCAGGACCGTTGCCCGCGATAGGTGTGGCGTTCAGCGACGCGTAGTCGACGTTGTTCGAACCCGTGATGACGTTCAGGTTCTTCGCGTAGATGGCGGCGTTGACCTGAACGGCTCTTGCGAGCAGGTCAACCTGATCGACGTTTGAGGCATTGAACCCCGCACCCTGGACCGTGATGTTGCCCTGGGTCACGCTGAACCCCGACACCGAACCGTCCGGCGCAAGGTTCGGCGTGCCCGTCGTCAGGACCGCGCGCGAAGTGTTGATGAAGCCCGCGCCGTCCAGAAGCAGCCCGTTCGGATTCGCGACGATGACCTCGGCGCTGCGGCCCGCAACTTCGAGATAGCCGCGCAGTTGAGACGGCGAATTGCTGTTGACCTGATTGACGATCACGCGCGCCGAGTCGTTCGGCCCGTAGTTCGGGTTGCCATTCACGTAGCCCGCCAGTTGCGTGTTCGTGATCGTCGGCGAATTGTTCAGTATCGCGCCCCGGTTCGACACGTCGAACTGGTTGTACGTGTTCATCGACACGCCCGATCCCGAGGGTTTGTTGATGTTCACCTGCGGGATACCGTTCTGCGTCGTGATGACGCCAGGCGCATGCGCGCCGCCTGGCACAATCTGCGCGAACGCAAGCACGGGCGCGACGGCCAATAACAGCGCGACGAGACTGCGCAGTGAAAAGCCCGTAACCTGTACGCCCGAAGCGCGGCCCGCGGGTGTCTCGCCCGATTTTCCCGTAGCGGTTGCGGTTTCCTCGACGGCCACGAGCATTCCGCGAATCCGGCTAAAGATCAGCCGGTACGACCTGTTGTTCATATTCTTATGGATTGCAGATAAACAAGATCCGTAACCCTATTCGAATACCCGCATCAGTTCTGTCAAGGTTTGTCATTACGCGCGCGAGCGCAACGCTTTGTCACAAATAGAATTCTTTCGATTGCAGCTTGCTAAAAATCTGTCTAAACAGGCGAGCGGGATCGGACAAACGAAAAAGCCCGCCTGTAAGGCGGGCTAATTTAACCGGCAGTACTCAATCACCCACAAAAAACATCGTCACCGCGATTCGATCGACCCTTGGCTCGGCGGCGACGTCACGATACCCCACGCCAGCGGCAAATCGCCGATCTGGCTGAGCGTCTGATAATTGTTCTTCGCGTCGAGCACATAAACGGCATTCGAGCGCCCGCACGCCATCAACACTTTCGAGCCGTCCGGCGTAAACGTGAAATGCCAGCAGCGCTGACCGACGGGTACGTCCGTCACGTGCGCGTAAGTCTTCGCGTCGAACACCTGCAACGTCTTGTCGCGCGCGGCGGCGATAAGCAGATGCTTGCCCGACGGATCGAACGCGACGCCGTACGGTCCGAGCTTCGTATCGACTGTTTTCACGGGCTTCAGCGTCGCCGCATCGAGTACGACGAACTTGCTGGAGTTCTCCAGCGTGACGACGTAATGCTTGCCATCCGGCGTCGACTTGATGCCGCGCGGCCGCGAACCCTTGTCCAGCTTCACGGTGCGCACGGGCGCGCCGCTGCCTGTCCGATACACCGACACCGTATCGTCGCCCTCGTTGGTGACGAGCAGATCGCGCCCATCCGGCGAGAACTCGACGCCTTCCGTTTCGTGCCCGCTCTTCACCGAATGGACCACTTTCATTGTCTTCAGATCGACGATGGCGACTTCGGCGGGCGGACTGTGCGCGTCGTCATCGTCGTCGTGGCCCTTACCCGCCTGGCCCTCCGGCTTGCCTTCGGGTTTGCTCTCGGGCTTGCCTGCGCCCTGAGCCTGCGGCGGCGGCCCGCTGTCGCCGGGCTCGTATGTCACGTATGCGTATCCGCGACGCACGCGCACGAACTCAGGGTTCTTCCCGATCTTCACTCGCGCAACGATCTTGTCCGTCGACGTGTCGATCGCCGACAGGTCGCCCGTCTTGTTCGCGACCAGCAGCCGGCGGCCATCCGCCGTGAGGCTCAGCCCGCGCGGACCGTCGCTGCCCAGGCCGATCGTTTTGGTCAGCGTCATCTGGTCGAGGTCGATCACGCCGACGCCGTTGGTCTCGCTCGTCACATACGCCGTTGCTCCGAACGCATGACCGACACCCGCGCCGAGCAATACGGCGAGCGCGACGGATGCCGCCATGCGTGTACGTCTTGTGCAATGCATCGATGTCTCCTGCGGTTGGTTGTTCGACGGGCCCGCCTGGGTCATTCAGGCCATCTGCGTTTTGCCGCAAGGGCGAATTCACCCACGCTCAAGTTAGCGCATCGCGCGGCCGGATGACAGCGCGGACGCCGGGAGTTTTTCCCGAAATCGGCGTGCGTGCGATGTTCAATGCGCCGCGTCCGGATCTGCGGCGAGCAGGCCGACGAGGGCATCCGCGCCGCGTCGCCAGGACTGATCGGTATTGCCGCGCATGTCGACCGAGCGTTGAAACACGACCTGTCCGCTCGTCGTATCTTCGATGCGCAAGTTGACGTTGAGAATCAGGTTGCTGACTTTTTGCACCCAGCACACGCCGACGCGCTGAACGCCGAGCCGCCGGCCAATCTCCAGTTCGCATCCGTTGCACGCGTTGAGGTTCTGCGTGGCCTTGAAGCCGTCGATCAGCGACGCGGCCGGCTGGTTGTCGGCGACCTTGTAGAGCCCGCGCTCTTCCACCTGCGAGCGCAAACGTTCGCTGACCATCGCGGCGCGCGCCTGTTCGGCTTGCGCGGCGGCCGGCTCGCTGTACTGCGCGTTGTCGTCGATCACCGAGCAGTCGAGCAAGGCAGCCGTGCGGGGCGCGGCGAACACTGTCACCGAAACGGTACACAGTGCGGCGCTGGCAGCGAACGCGTGGAGCAATGCGCGCGCTGTCCATCGCCATTCGATGCGGGACGAGAGGGAGTCGCGAACGTTCAACGCAGAGAGTCCTCCACGATTGGAGCGTCATGTGGAAAGCGCGCGCGACAGAAAGCGTCCCAGAGAAAGCGCGAAAAGCAGCAGCGCGCCAGCAATGCCCGCCTGAGCCGAGCGACGATCGTGAAGCAGATAACGGGCCTGTATGCAGTGCCCAGATGCGCGGCTTGTGATTACCTCGCGAGAACAGCCGGCGTCTACGCTTCCACACCGGAATGCGACGCGGCCTGCGCGGCCGCCTCGGCGGCGAGCGCCTTGCCGACCTCGTCGGCGAATCGCTGCAAGGAGGAAAGCGGCCCGCACACGCTGTGATAAGACTGGCTGCCGATCTGCGCGTCGAGCAGCACCTGCATGCCGGACTTCTTTGCCATTTCGATCAGATCCACACTGCCCCCTTGCCGATTACACACTGGATGCGATGACCCAGCGTAACCGGTCAATTCGACCGTCATTCGGTCGAACAGAAGCCAATGATGCGATCAATTTACCTGTTCGCGCGGCACGGGTCACGGCACGCCTCACGGCATGTCTCCACGGCACGCGTCACGGCGACTTGAGCGGCGCAGATGCAGAGGCAGATGCAGGGGCGGGCGCGATCGTCCGCGAAGGCACAGGCGCTTCCCTGTCGACGACATCGGATTTCGGTGAACGCGCCCTGTCGACGCCCCTGATCGAAAACCCGAACGTGTTCACGCCGTCGACGCTGTGCGCGAACACGAAGCCGCCATGCATTTCGGCGACAGCCTTGACGATCGCAAGGCCCAGACCGTGATTCTCGCGGCTGTTCGTGCGCGAAAGCTCGGCGCGGTAAAAGCGGTCGAACACGTGATCGAGCACGTCATGCGGAATCGGCTCGCCCGGATTGGCGACGGCGATCCACACGCGGCCCACTTCGCGCGCAATCGTGACCGCGATCGTCGATCCCGGCGCGCAATGATGAATGGCGTTGATCAGCAGATTCGCGCAGGCCCGCCCGAACAGCGAACGATTGACGCGCGCGACGGCATCGCCGTGCAGCTCCGCCTGCACCTGCGCCTCTTCCATCGGCATTTCGAGGAACTCGACGGTGCGCGCGATCTCAGCAGCAAGCGACACCTCGACCAGCTCCGTGGCCCGCTCGCCCTGATCGGCGCGCGCGAGAAACAGCATGTCGTTGATGATGCCGCGCATCCGCTCGAACTCTTCGAGGTTCGATTGCAGCGTGCGGCGCAAATCGTCGACGGAACGGTTGCGCGTCAACGCGACCTGCGTCTGTCCGATCAGGATCGTCACGGGCGTGCGCAGTTCGTGCGCGACGTCCGCGTTGAACGATTCGAGACGCACGTATGCTTCATCGAGTCTTTCGAGCGCGCCATTGAACGAATGCGCGAGGTCGTTCAGCTCGTACGGCAACTCGGTCGTGCGCAGGCGCTGCGAGCGATTATCGGCGCTCACTTCCGACGCATCGACGGTCAGCCGGCGCAACGGCGCGAGACCGATCCGCGTGACCCAATAGCTCAGCAGCGAGGCGCCGATCGCGCCCAACGCGGACAGCGCCGCCAGCGCCAGGCCGAACTCGCGCAACGCCTGTTCGGTCGGCGCATAGCTGGTCGCCACCTGCAACTGCACCTGCGGACGCTCGCCGTTCGGCACGAGCGTCAGCGTGCGGGTCAGCAGGTCGTGGCCCGTACCGTTGTCGGCGACACGCGCGTAGCCGCCCGGCCATTGCGCGACGACCCTGCCCGACACAGGATGCCCGTAGTTGAAGAGCGGCGCGGCGCTCGAAATCGAATAGGCACTCGTGCCATCGCGCGGCGTCATGTCCGTGAGTTTTTCCTGCGCGAAGCGCCACTTGTCGCGATTGATCGCGTGATGCACGATGATCCGCGCGACCTCGGTGCGGCTGTCGAGCGACTCGCGCAGCCGCTGCTCCAGTTGCGAGCGGAGCACGAGAAAGAGCCCCGTGTCGACCAGCGTGAAAACGGTCAGGGCGACGAGTGCGAACAGCAACGCAAGGCGCCGCCCAATCGAACGATTCGAGCGAATCATGATGCCTCTGCTTCCTCGCGCACTTCGAGCACATAGCCCATGCCGCGCATTGTGTGCAGCAGCTTGGTGGGAAACGGGCCGTCGAGTTTCGCGCGCAGCCGCTTGATGGCCGTCTCGACGACGTTCGTGTGACTGTCGAAATTCACGTCCCAAACCAGTTCGGTGATCATCGCTTTCGACAGGATATCGCCTTGCCGCCGCGCGAGCACGCTAAGCAACTGGAACTCCTTTGCGGTCAGATCGAGCCGCACGCCGCCGCGCGTCGCGCGCCGGCCGATCAGATCGACATACAGATCGCCGACGCAGATCAGCGTCGATTCCTGCACGCGCGTCCGCCGCGCAAGCGCATGCAGACGCTCGACCAGTTCGAGAAACGAAAAGGGCTTCGTCAGATAGTCGTCGGCGCCTTCGCGCAGGCCGCGCACGCGGTCGTTCACGTGATCGCGCGCGGTGAGCATGATGACGGGCGTGGACTTGCGCATGCGCAGCGCCTTCAGCAGGCTGATGCCGTCGCGCTTCGGCAGCATCACGTCGAGCACGATGATGTCGTAGTCGAACTCCGACGCGAGATGCAGGCCCTCTTCGCCATCGAGCGCGACGTCGACCACCCAGCCCTGTTCCGTCAGGCCGCGACGCAGATAATCGACGACCTTGAATTCATCCTCCACGATGAGCAGCTTCATGGGCGCTCCTCTCTCTTCTCTCGCTCATTATAAGTAGGCTTTTCAAACGTGTTCAGCCCGGCCTGCGTCACCCTTCATGCGGCATGGCCTCTGCCGATGCGTGTCACTTCGCGTCACATCGCGTCAGTCCGGCGCACGCGCGGCGGATGGCGCGAGATTGTTCGCGGCATCGGCTGGCGCGGGCTGCGCGCCTGTGTCCTGCATGTCCCATCCGCCGCCCAGAGCCTTTACGAGCGCGACGGATGTCGTCATCTGCTGTCCGTGGATCTGCACGTCCTGGCGCTGGCTCGTCAGCAGCGACTGCTGCGCGGTGATCACGTCGAGATAGGCGACGAGTCCGCCCGAATAACGATCGTTGGCGAGCGAGACCAGATGCTGCGCATCAGCGACGGCATCGCTCGACTGCGCGGCGGCGCTGTCGAGCACCGATAGCCCCGTGATGCCGTCCTGCACCTGCTGGAACGCGGTGAGCACGGATTGCCGGTAATTCGCCTGCGCGGCCTGATAGCCGGCGCTCGCGAAGTCGACGTTGGCCGCGCGCCGTCCGCCGTCGAACACGACCTGGCTGAGCGCCGCGCCGAGCGACCACATCAGGCTCGGCGCGCTGATCAGATTCGCGAACTCGGTGCTCTGCCAGCCGATGCCGGGCGTCAGCGTCAGGCTCGGAAAGAACGCCGCTTTCGCAACGCCGATCTGCGCATTGGCAGCGGCCATCGCCCGTTCCGCCGATGCGATATCGGGGCGCCGCTGAAGCACATCGCTCGGCAGCCCGAGCGGAATCGCCGGCACGTGATAGTCGACCACCTTGGGCTCGATCGAAAACTGAGGCGCGGGCACCGCGACGAGCGCCGCGATCGCATGCTCGAACTGCTCGCGCTGCGTGACGAGCAGTTGCGCCTGCACGCGCGTCTGATCGAGCAGCGACTTCTGCTGCAACACGTCGAGCCCCGAAACGGAACCGAGATCGTGCTCCGTCGTGACGTAATCGAGCGCCTTCTGTTGCAGTCGCACCGAGCGGTTCAGCACGTCGATCTCCGCGTCGAGTTCGCGAAGCGAGAAATAGTCGGTGGCGAGATCGGTGGAGAGCACGAGCCGCGCGTTCGCGAGATCGTCGCGCGACTGTTCCGCCGATGCCTGCGCGCCTTCCACTTCGCGGCGTATGCGGCCGAACAGGTCGACGTCATAGTCGATCGTCGTTCCGAGTTGCAGATTGTTCTGCACAGTCGACTGTTTCGGCGACGCGTAATTCGTCAGAGGCCGGTTCTTCGATGTTCTCGCGCGCGCCGCCGACGCCGACAGATCGACTTCGGGAACCTGTTGCGCGCGCGTGTTCGCGAGCGTCGCGCGGGCCTGCGCATAATGCGCGCTGGCGGCGGCGAGCGTCTGGTTTTGCGCGAGCGCCTGCGTCTCGAGACCGTCGAGCGTCGCGTCGCCGAACGATTTCCACCAGTCCGGCGCGAGCGGCGCATGCGAGGGCTGCGCGAGACGCCAGTACGAATCCGTGTGCCACGTGGGCGGCGCGTCCGTCAGCGGCGCCTTGTAGTCGGGGCCGACCGTGCATGCGCACAGCGCGAACGCGAGCGTCGTCGTTCCCATCGTGCGGATACGCGCAGCGTATGCGAGCGCGTTCACGATGCCGCCTCGCCCTTCGACCGCGACGGCGTCTGCGGATGCATCACTTCGACATGATCGCCGTCGTTGATCGAATCGCTCGGGTTGATGATCACGCGGTCAGTCGGCTCGATGCCGCTTTCGATTTCGAGCGTTTGCCCAAGGTCCTGCGCGATCACGACCTTGCGCAGATGTACGACGCCGTTGCCGTCGACGACCGCAAGCCGCGGACCTTCCGCGCGAAACAGCAGCGCATTGCCCGGCACCGTCAGTTGAGCACGCGCGCCCGACGGCAGCGCCACCTGCACATAGGCGCCCGGCCGCAGCTTGCCGTCCGGATTGTGCAGCGTCACTTCGATTTGCAGCGAACGCGTGGCCACGTCGATCGCGCCGGAGATGTTCGTGATGCGGCCGTTGAACTGCTGCCCCGGCAACTCGGCCTGCGTCACGACGACGTCCTCGCCGACCTTGATGTTCTGCGCGTAGGCCTGCGGCAATTGCACGTACACGCGCAACGGATCGGACTGCGCAAGCGCGAAGAGCGCGCGGCTCGTGCCGCTGCCCGCGTCGATCAGATCGCCGACATCGACGTTGCGCTGCGTGACCACGCCCGCGAACGGCGCAACGATCCGCTTGAAGCCTTCGAGCTGGCGCAAGCGCTTCACGTTGGCCTCGGCAGCGGCGAGATTCGCAACGTCCTGCAAATACGTGCTCTGCCTTTCGTCGAGTTCCTGTTGCGAGACGGCGTCGCGCTGACGCAATTGCTGCCAGCGCTCAAACGAACTCTTCGCGAGCCCGAGGCTCGACTGGATCTGATCGCGCTGCGCGACGGCCTGCGCAAGCTCCTGATCGATCTCCGGCGTGTCGAGTTCGGCGAGCAGTTGCCCTGCCTTCACACGCGCGCCGATGTCGGCGTACCAGTGCAGCAGATAGCCCGTCGCCCGCGCATAGATCGGCGACTCGACATAGCCGCGCAGCGTGCCCGGCAGCACCGTCATATTGCTGCCGTCGTTGTCCTTCGGCGTGACGACATCGACATACTGCTTCGCGTTTTGCTGCGTCATCTGCGCGACCGAGCGGTTTTGCACGATGTTCGCCACGACCGTGCGCAACGCGCCGAGCGCGAGCAGTATCAGCACGATCAGGACGGCGATTTTCGCGCGCCGCCATTCGAGATGGCGCGGCGGCAGCGCGTGGCCGTCTTCCGTTTCGCGGGCGGGAATCGCCAGCGAAGAATGCGTCTTCTCAGTCATCCCGGCCGTCCGTCGTCGAGCTGTGTCCGTTTCCGTGTCCGTTTCCGTTACGGTCGTGTCGCTGATCTCGTTCATGAGCGTCGCGGTCCTCTGATTGATTGTGCTGCTCGCGCCTTGCCTTGCGATGCGCGAGCCGGCTGTGGATGCCCGCGAACAATAGCGGAACGAAGAAAAGCGTCGAAACCGTCGCAAACAGCAGCCCGCCGATCACCGCGCGCCCGAGCGGCGCGTTCTGTTCCGCGCCTTCGCCGAGTCCGAGCGCCATCGGAATCATGCCGATGATCATCGCGAATGCCGTCATCAGCACGGGCCTGATCCGGCTTGCGCCGGCTTCGAGCGCGGCCGTCAGCGGCGGCGCGCCCGCCGTCAGACGCTGGCGCGCGAACGCGACCATCAGAATGCTGTTCGCCGTCGCGACACCCATCGTCATGATCCCGCCCGTCAACGCGGGCACGCTCAGATGCGTGCCCGTGAGGAACAGCATCCACACGATGCCCGCCAGCGCCGCAGGCAAGGCGCTGACGATGATGAGGGGATCGATCCACGACTGGAAGTTCACGACGATCAGCAGATAGACGAGCACGATCGCCATCGCGACGCCGATGCCGAGCCCGAAATACGATGTGCGCATGGTCTGGACCTGCCCGCGTATCGTGATGCCGCTGCCGCGCGGAAGCGTCGCACGTGCCTGACCGACGAGCTTTTGGACTTGCGCGTCGACGCCGCCGAGATCGCGCCCTTCCACACTCACATACACGTCGATCACGGGACGGATGTTGTAATGCGTGATCATCGCGAACTGGGTTTGCGGCGAGACCTGCACGAGATTGCCGAGCAGTTGCGTCGGCGCCGTCGACGTCGCCGATACGGGCGTGCGCAGCAGTTGATCGACGGACGAGATCTGGTATTGCGGCGTCTGCACGGCAACGTTGTACTCGACGCCATTGCGCGGATTGAACCAGAATCCCGGCGACGTCTGCGAGCTGCCCGACAGCGAGACCAGCACGTTCTGCGCGACGTTGTTCGCATTGAGATTGAGCTGCTGCATGCGCGTGCGGTCCATCTGCAGACTGATGACGGGCTCGTCGAGCTTTTGCTGAATGTGCGCATCGACGGCGCCTGGAATCGTGCGAATCTGCTTCAACAGCTTTCGCGCAGTCTCGAGATTGCCTTCCTGATTCGACCCGACGATTTGCACGTCTATCGCAGCGGGCAAACCGAAGTTGAGAATCTGCGTGACGATGTCAGCGGGTTGAAAGAAGAATTCGGTGCCCGGAAAACGTTGCGGCAACAGCGCGCGCAAGCGGTCGATATAGTCGAGGCTCGGCTTGTGGTCCTCGTTCAGCGCGAGCAGGATTTCGCCGTCGAGCGTGCCGATGGTGCCCGCATTGCTGTACGAAAGATTGATACCGCTATACGGCAGGCCCAGATTGTCGAGCACGGTGCTCAGTTCCTTCGCGGGTATGACCTCGCGCACCACCTTTTCGACTTCATCGGCGAGGCGCGCCGTTTCTTCGATCCGCGTGCCCGTCGGCGCGCGCATGTGCAGGCGTATCTCGCCCGCGTCGACGCGCGGAAAGAAGTCCTCGCCAAGCACAAGCGCAAGGCCCAGCGAGAGCGCGCAGAACGCAAGGAACATCGAGCCGAACAGCCGGCGGCGCACAAGCAGACTGCTCAGGACCATGATGTACGCCGCGCGCATCGTCTCGAAGCTGGAATCGAAGCGGCGATACAGGCGCATGAACAGATTCGGCCTCGCATGCGCGTCGCGCTTGTGCGCGTGACCCATCAGCAGCATCGCGAGCGTCGGGACCAGCGTTCTCGACAGCACATACGATGCGAGCATCGCGAATACGACGGCTTCCGCGAGCGGCACGAACAGATAGCGCGCGACGCCCGTCAGGAAGAACATCGGCACGAACACGATGCAGATGCACAGCGTCGACACGAGCGCGGGAATCGCGATCTCGCCCGCGCCGTCGAGAATCGCATCATGCAGATTCGCGCCCATGTGCAGATGCCGCTCGATGTTCTCGATCGTAACGGTCGCGTCGTCGACGAGGATGCCGACCGCGAGCGCGAGGCCGCCCAGCGTCATGATGTTGATCGTCTGCCCGAGCGCATGCAGCGCGATCAACGAAGTGAGGATCGAAAGCGGAATCGAAATGGCGATGATGCAGGTGCTGCGCCAGTTGCCGAGAAAAAGCAGAATCATCGCGGCCGTCAACGCGGCGGCGATCACGGCTTCACGGACGACGCCGCGAATCGCGGCCTTCACGAACACCGATTGATCGAACAGTGGCGTGACCTTGAGATCGGGCGGCAGCGCTGCTGTCGCGTTCGGCAGAAGCGAATGCAATGCGTTGACGATCGAAAGTGTCGATGCGCTGCCCGTCTTAAGGATCGAAATCAGCACGCCGCGCCGGCCGTTTTCGCGCACGATGTTCGTCTGCGGAGAAAAGCCATCGCGCACGTGCGCGACTTCGCGCAGATAAGTCGTCGCGCCGTTCACCGTGCGCACGGGAATGTCGTTCAGGCCCGCGACGGTCGTCGGCGAGCCGTTCATGTTGATCGTGTATTCCTTCGGTCCGATCTTCGCGGTGCCCGTCGGCAGAATCAGGTTTTGCGCGTTGACCGCGTTGACGACATCGAGAGGTGTCAGCCCTTTAGCGAGCATCGCACGCGTGTCGAGATCGACGGAGATCAGGCGCGTCTTGCCGCCATACGGATAGGGCACAGCGGCGCCCGGGATCGTGACGAGCTGCGGACGCAGGAAGTTGAGCGCCGTGTCGTTGAGGTCCTGCTCGGAGAGCCGGGTGCTCGACAGGCCCAGTTGAATCACGGGAATGCTCGACGCCGAATAGCTGATCACGAGCGGCGGCGTCGCGCCCGGCGGCATCTGCTTCAGTTGCGCCTGCTCGACGGCGACTGTCTGCGCGATCGCCGTCTGGATGTTCGCGTTCGGCTGCAAGAACAGCTTGATGATCGCGATGCCCGCGAGCGATTGCGACTCGATGTGCTCGATGTCGTTAACCGTCGTCGTCAGGCTGCGTTCGTTGACGGACGTGATGCGGTTGGCCATGTCCTCGGCGGACAGTCCCGTGTAGTTCCAGATGATGCTGACCACGGGGATGTTGATTTCGGGCAGCACGTCGACGGGTGTCGTGAACAGCACGAAGGGTGTCGCCAGTACGATCAGGATGGCCATCACGATGAACGTGTACGGCCGCTTCAATGCGAGATTGACGATCCACATACCGGCTTGGGTATCCGTTAAGAACGCGCAAGGGTGACGTCCGGCAGCGGCGTCACTTTTCTCTGCGCGTCCGCGGCAACCAGGTGTTCATGCTAGTGCGTGAGGCCCAACAAACCGATGACGCGAAAATGGCAGTTTCGCCATGTTCGCGAGATGGGATCTTTCGGGTGCAAACGAATGGCCGACAAATAGAAAGCAACGTCGCATGAACTGACGGTGGACGCTGCAGTTCGTGCTCGAAGATCGAGTTAGGGACAGTTCGACGGCGCCTGGGTGCACGTGTATGTACGTGTGTGCCGGCCGATCGACTGGAAGCGATGCACGTCGCGGCGAAGAAAACCGCCATACGTGTACATCAAAAAGCGCACAGACCACGAAGGTCTGTGCGAAGCCATCGAGCGAACCCGACGGCGGAGGTATTCGACCTGTCAGGCCCGCTATTGTGTTTTCACGCGTGTCGTCACGTGTGTTCTTACTTTATAGCGAGCCTTTTCTAAACGATTCCGCGCGGGCGAAGCCGCGCGTTCAAATTGCAGCGTCGATGCAGCGACGGCAGGATGCGATCAGTGCCCTGTCGAACGCATGCGCAAGCGCACGTTACGGGCGGTTGTACATCGCGTTCCAGTCGGCTTGCGACACAGCCGGGCGGCCCGCAGCCGAAGAGCCGCTCGTCAGGCCGCCGATGCCCGTCGCCGCATTCTGCGCAGCCACTTTGGCTTCGGCAGCCTGGATGTCGGCGGGATAACTCGGATCTTCGCCACGGGACGGGTTATAGCCGGCCTTTTCGAGCTGGATCAACTCGGCACGCACCTGTGCGCGCGTGACCGGCTGGTTCGACTGCGCGAGCACAGCGACGGGAGCGGCAAGCGCAGCGGCAACGACGACGGCCTGAATAAGGAACTTCATGGTTACTACCTCCAGACTTTGCTTTGGTCCTTTACGAACAGCCCTGTTCGTAATCAGTGACGACAGTCTAGGTATGTAGCCGCTTAAGATTAAGACGGTTACGAGGAAAGGATTGTTGTTGTGGGCGGGTTAACCCTGGCGCCGAGCGTACCGACGTGGCCTTCGATTCGCGACTGACTGATTGGTGGCTGATTGGTGGCTGATTGGTGGGCCAACCGCCGGCCCGCTTTCAGACAAGCGCGGCGCGCCGCATCGGGCGCGAGATTTGCACGCGACGCTATGCGCTGTCCGACGCGACGGCGTTTCTTTGGCTAACGGGAGGCAACATGCAAACGGAAGACGTTACTGAGTACCGTGGTTGCGTGATCCGGCCGGTCGTTACGACCACGGAAAGCGGTCGCTATGCGGCCGCAGCCATCGTCACGGACCGCGAGGGCGAGACGCGAACGCTCGGCGTCGACGGTGATTTCGTCGAATCGCAGGAGGCTCGCGACCAGGCGATGGAACTCGCGATTGCATGGATCCAACGACGCAACATCGTGTCGGACCACTACGTGAGACGCGGGTGATGCAAGCGCGGCCACTTCCCTGTCGCGCGCGCGGGCATGGCAGCACCTCAGCGATGAGCGAAGGAATGACGGCTCATGCCCACGCGCGATGAGACCTCGCTGTTTCGCGTCGCCGAACGGGCGGTGGTCGCGCTATACGACGGCGGCGTGCTGTCGCCGGCTGTGCTGGAGCGCGTGCTGACGGCGTTCATCGGCGCGAAGACGAACTGGAACGCCGAGATTCAGCTGCGCTCCGCCGATGGTCACACATTGCACGAGATCGTCGCGATGACGATGATGCCAGGGCGCGCGCCGCGCAATGCGGCGCGCGATTTTGCGCAGGTCGTCGCGCATATCGGATCGATCGGTGCGAATGGCGAAGCGGTCCCCGACGCCGATGCGTCATCCGGGCACACGACAGAAGAAGATGAAAGCGAGGCTTCGGAACAAGACGAAACTTTGGAGCATCAACTCGGCGCAGCGCGACCGAAACGGCCGAAGCGATCGAAACAGCGCGCGCGCCCAGCAAGTGGTCGTGCCTCGGAGACGCCGTCTGATTCTCCAGCGTCCACAGGCTTCAATCCGTTTTTGAATGCGAGGCCACCGCGCAAACGCTGAACTCGAATAGCCCGTCAGAGCGCAATTCGCTTCGCTGCCCGACGAGCAACCTTCTCCTTCGGCTTCTAACGGCCATCATCCATAAGCGGCCACCCGGCACGCGCACGCATACCGCGCCGCCGTCACTCTTCGCTGTCGAGCACTCCTGGCGGGGGGCCGATCGTGATGCCCGCGCCCGATTGATTCGGGCTTCCTTGCGGAGATACATCCGACGTCGTGTCGGGAGGACACTCCGCAATGCAATGACTCGCTTCCTTGTTCTGCAGGCACTGCACGAACCGGTCGGCCTCGTCGCGAGAACGAAAGCCGTATTGCTTGTTGGCTACTCGCACCTGTGTGTCCGAGATGCGCGTCGAGTCGGTATTCATGGCCTTTCCTCGTCACTTCGATGAGATTACGAGCGAGCAAGGCGCGCGCCATGCGCGCCGTTGCAACCGGTGTCTCCCGCTTTTCGCTGACCGCTACGGTCGATGCATCCGCCCCTCCGGATAGGAATAGCGTTTGCGCGAAGCGCGATGGCTTATGCCAACCTTAAGGAGCTCATCATGTTCGTCCACAACAAGCGTTTGCAGTACACGGTCAGGGTCAGCCAAACGAATCCTGGGCTTGCCAATCTGCTGCTCGAACAGTTCGGAGGCCCGCAAGGCGAACTGGCGGCCGCCATGCGCTACTTCACGCAAGCCGTCAATGAAGAAGACCCCGGCCGCAAGGACATGCTGTACGACATCGCAACGGAAGAGCTCAGTCATCTGGAGATCATCGGCTCGATGGTCGCGATGCTCAATCGCGGCGCCAGGGGCGAACTGGCGGAGGCCGTCGACGAGCAGGCGGAGCTGTATCGCAAGCTCAACGGCGCGGGCAACGACAGTCACCTGACGCAGCTGCTGTATGGCGCCGGCACGCCGCTCACCAACTCGGCCGGCGTGCCGTGGACGGCCGCGTACATCGATACGATCGGCGAGCCGACGGCCGACCTGCGCTCGAACATCGCCGCCGAGGCACGCGCGAAGATCATCTACGAGCGGCTCATCAACGTCACCGACGATGCAGGCTTGCGCGAAGCACTAGGCTTCCTGATGACGCGCGAAGTCTCGCATCAGAAGTCGTTCGAAAAAGCGTTGTATTCGATCGCCGGAAATTTCCCGCCTGGCAAGCTGGCGCCCGTGCCCGAGTTCGCGAGTGTCTATTACAAGATGTCGCAAGGACAGCCGCCCGTCCGCGGTCCGTGGAATCAGGGCACGGGGTTGAAGCTCGTCGACACTCCGCAGGCGCCGGCAGGCAATGGTGACGGGACGGCCTCCGTGCCGTTGAAGGGCGCGCAGGACACAGCCCTTCAAGCGATGAAACGGCGCCTTGCGTCCGACCCGTCGATCGATCCGGCCACGGGTGCCGAACTTGGCATGGCAGCATCGCCGTTGCAGGATAAGCCCGTTCGATAGATGCATCGACGGCACGCGTTACATCCGTCGGCATGGCCGCGTGAAGCATCGCGGCCATATCGCGGATGAACGGATCGGCGACTCTTGCAACGAGGTCGCGCAGCGCGATAGCTTCGCGCGCCCGTCGACACGCTTCACGCGCGGTTCGGCCCGCGCGCCTTCGCCGGTCACAAGCCGCGCATTGCGGCGCCTTGCAGCTCCGGGACATTGCCCGCGTGCTCGTGCGCGGACAACTGGTCCTCGACGCGCTCGACGCCGGGCACGGCTGCCGTCTCGCGAATCACGCGCTCGCGATCGGCCGCAAGCACATGGCCCGAGATGCACGCGACGCCGTGCTCCACCCGCACATCGATGGCGCCGGGCGTTGCCACGATCCGGCCGAGATGCGCGCGCACACGATCCGTCAGCTGGCGATCCGAAGTCGGTGCGTCCGATGCCGCCTGATGCAGCATCCCATACGCGTGTCCCGCCGCCCGCCGCGCCTGCGCGCGAGACTGCTTCGAAATCCTTCTCGTCGTCGATGCCATCTTGTCGCGCAGCATCGCGCGCCGCCGCTTGCCCGAATGGTTGTCGAAGTAATACATCGCAGCCGCGCCGATCGCGGCCGCCGTCACCGATCTAAGAAAAGTGTTCATGTTCGCCCTCCTTCAGTGCGTGCGCGAGATGATGAGTATGGGCAGCATCGGCTATGCCTTGCGACGTTCGCGTGACCGCGTAAAGCCGCGATGCGCGCATGCGATGCGCGACGAAGGGCCGCGCAGATTTGCAATACGGCATGTAATATCGGACGCCCAGCGCAGCTTGAGCAGAGGCGATGCGAGCATAGGCGGATGGCCATGCGAGCGCTCTATCGGCCTATGCGACGCTCGCGTTTCGATGTGCGTCTGTGAAGCGGCGCATCGACGCAACGCCGCATCGGGCGCTACGCACACTTGCCTCTACTCGGCGCGGGAGATGAACCTTGTACACGACGAAACGGGTCAGCGGGCTCGTTAAAGCCAGCCTCGCTTCGATCATCAAAGCGGACGTTTCCTGTTCCCCGACTGGTCCAGTCTCTTTTGGTCTTCGTCGTCGGGCGCGAGCGCGGGATCGCGCAGTTCAGTTTCATCGGGACTGACGGGCACGACCTTGTCGATGTCCTCCTCCGGAATGGCGTTCAGGTTGTTGCCGCCGGGCGTGCGGCCGGCTGCCTTGTCCGTGTTGTCCGCCTTGTGCGTATCGCGCTCGGGTACGGGCTGAGCGACGCCCGCGGGTTGGCGCAGCTTGTCGGCGTTCTGTTTGCCTGGCTTCGACTCCATGTTGGCTTCTCCGTGCGATGCGAAAGTTCACGTGGGACGCCTGCTTGCGCGCAACGGGTGTTCCCGCAGGATTGCGCGGAACGTCCGTCTCGGGCACTCACGATGCTCCAGCCGTATTCAGGCGTTCATCAGCGCCTGATCCGGCTGCTATCCCCACGTAATCGTTAGAGGAGGAAGACACATGAGCACTCGCCCGCAATCCAACCCATCTGCTGACACAGACGCCGACAAGACGAAGCGCGACGACACGTTCGAGACCGACATCTCAGAGTCGGGCGACGACGGTACGACCGTCCGTCAGGCCGAGGTGCGCGAGGGCGATCTGTCCGAGACCCATCCCTCGACGGACGACAAGAAGAAATCGCCATGATGTGAAGTGAACGTCCGCGGCTGCGCCGCTTCGACTGACAAGCGCCACGCAGCCGGTTCGAATGAGCGATGCTGAAGCTGCGCCGCGTGAAAAAGCGCATCGAAGCACGCTTCATCGATCGGGTCGCGCGGGCGACGACACGCCCTTCAGCGTGCGCGCCACATCTTCGTCGTCGCTCGCGGCGACATCGCCGAGCGCAATCATCCCCACTAGCCGCTTCTGGTCGTCGAGCACGGCGAGTCTGCGAATGTGTGCCTGCGCCATCTTCCGCTCGACTTGCTTGATGTCGTCTGTTTCAAGGCACCATTGCGCGGGTTCGCTCGCAATCTTTTCGACGGGCGTGGTCGGCTCGACACCGGATGCGACCGCGCGCACGGCGATGTCGCGGTCCGTCACCGTGCCGACGAGCTTGCCGTCGCGGCACACGGGCAATGATCCGACCTTGAGGTCGGCCATCATCATCGCGGCCTGGCGTATCGTGTCGCCGGCAGCGATCGTGATGGGGTCGAGCGTCATGATGTCTGCTGCTGTCGTCATGGGTTCCCTCCGCGTCGAGATGCGGCCGGGCGTCGCCGGCTGCCTTCGTCGTCGAGCATCGCGCGTACCCATCGCGGCACGCATCGCATACGCGCCGCATGAATCGTGCATCGCAGAGTTGAGGAACCGAAGGGATCGCCTGATTCGCCGCAACAGGTCGTCGCTCCGGCGGCGATCACGCGTGTCTGCGCGCTCGCCTCTCACGTGGAATCGAATGAACGTATATGGCGTGACGGCGGCTGTCACTGAGCCGCGATACTACCGATGCAACCGGCAGCAACCTACAGATCGTGCGCGAGTTCCTCGCTGACGGCATTGCGCAGCATGCGGATGAGCTTTTCGCCCTCTTCGATCCGCGCCTGCTCGATGCCGATCAGAGCGGCATCGCCCGTGCGCTCGGCCGACCTTTGCCGTTCTCTTGCAAAGATTACGCGCTCGTGCACCGCGCGTATCGCGGCCCGTATCGCGTTCTCCGATTCCTTCGAGTACCCGTCGGCGAGCGAAAGTGCGTTGAACGCGTGCCCCGTATGGCAGCGGTAGCGCAGAGGCCGGTCGTCGCCGACCCGCCATAATGCGCCGCCGCAGTCCGGGCACGTCAACGACGAACGCACCCCGATGCGATCGAGTTCCTCGGGCGTAACGATGCCCTGTTGCGCCAGGCGGGCCTCGAGATCAAGCTGCTGCTCGCTGCTCATCGCTGGTTCCTCCTGCTGACGGAGCGCCGCGCCTCCGATCGCCGCCATGATATGGCGCGCGAGATCGTCGACGGTCGTCACGCTGTCCGCGCCCGCCGATTTCATCGCCGCGCGCGGCATCGACGGCGCTTCGCAATCGGCTGGATCCTGAACGATGCAAAAGCCGCCGTGTGCGCGGACGGTTGCGAGTCCCGCTGCGCCGTCGTCGAGATCGCCGCTGAGCACCACGCCAACCACGCGCGAGCCGTAGTGCACGGCTGCCGAGCGGAACAGCGGATCGGCGGCGGGCCGCGCGAAGTTTTCGGCCGCGCCTTCGTTGAGCGCCAAAGATCCGTGTGACAGCACCATATGCCGGCCGGGCGGCGCGACATAGACCGTGCCATTCACAATCGGTTCGCCTTGGACGGGATGGCGTGCGGGCATCGGCCCCCACTTCGACAGCAACTCGGGCAACACGCTTTCGTGCCGGCCGATATGCAACACGATGCACACGGCGGCCGGCAAATCCTTGGGCAATCTGGAAACCAGCGTCCTGAGCACCGCAAACGCGCCACGCGATCCGCCAATGACCACAATATCTCGCTGATTCATAAACCCTCCTCGGCATGAACCAGCATAAAACGAACCTGCGCGAAGTATCGTATGCAACGCCGCAGGGAACGGCTGCGCGCGTCGACAGGAACGCGAACCGCCTGGCTTCGTCGATCGACCCGCATCATCTGACACGGGCCGATCAGCGCATCACTGCCGCAATCAAACCCATCGAGGTCCAGCAGCTATTCATCGAACACCTGACGTGCAACGACGGCGTCAACGCGCGCGCCGAATCGCTGCTCGCGCCGACGCGGGAAACGCTCGCGCAGTTTCAATCGTACCGCCGCGCCGCCGGGAACGTACAGCGATCGCGGGCGATCTGCGCGGACGCGCGACGATAGCCGCGAGGCTCACGTCACGCGTCGCGTCGTCGCACGGGCCGCGACGGACACAGGCGAGCCACGCCCGTCGACGATGAAGGAATGACGGGCGGAGCGTCGCTGCTTTCGCTTCGACGCGCCGCTCGCTCCCACCGCTATTGCGCGATCACGAGCCCGCCGCCGGCGCAGTGGAGGTCAGCCATGCGTGCAGTTTTTGCAGCAGTTCCTGGAAGTCGATGGGCTTGCCGACCAGCGCGTCGAAGCCCGCGTCGATGGCCGCCTGCCTGTCCGCTTCGCGGTTGAGTCCGATGATCGCGACGGTCCCGATGCGCGCGCGTTGCGGGTCGGCCTTGATCTTCCGCACCAGCGCATACGCGTCGCCCGCCGACGCGCGCACGTCCACGATCAACACGTCGACGGGCCGGTCGGCGAGCGCTTCCCATGCCTGCGCTGCGCCCGCCACGGCCGTCACCGATGCCTTTTCCAGCTCCAGCAACGCCGTCAACGACGACACGAAGTCCGCGTCGTCCTCGACGATCAGCACGCGCGCGCCCGCAATCGCGTATTGCGCCGACGAGTCATCGCGCGGCGGCGCGTGGGTCTCGTCCATCGCCGGGAGCCAGACGCTCATCGTCGTGCCGTGCCCGAGGCCGTCCGACTGCGCGGCGACGCGTCCGCCATGCATGTCGACGAGCTGCCTGACGAGCGCAAGGCCGATGCCGAGGCCGCCGCGCATGCGGTTGCGCGCGCCCTGGCGGAACATGTCGAAGACGGTGGACAGTTCCGACGGGTCGATGCCTTCGCCCGTATCCGCCACGTCGATGCGCATCATGCCTTCTTCGCGCGTCAGGCGCAGATCGATCCGGCCGCCGGCGCGCGAAAACTTCAGCGCGTTGGATACGAGGTTCCACAGGACCTGCTCGCACCGGATGGGATCGGCGAGCACCATCGCGGGCTGCTCGACGCCCGTCGCGGACACGACTACACCGCGTTCGGCCGCGTCCGACTCACACGATTGCACGATGCCGTTCACCGTGGCGGCCAGATCGACGGGCCCGAGATCGAGCTTGAGCTTGCCGGTGTTCACGCGCGAAAAATCGAGCAGATCGTCGATGATCTGCGCCTGGCTGCGCATCGCGCGGCGAATCGCATCCGCCGTTTCGCGCACGGCTTCGATGCCGCGCGTCTCGGGCAGGCGCGGCAGCATTTCCGCCTTCACGCCGATCAGGTTCAGCGGATGTTTCAGCTCGTGCGACAGCACGGCGATGAAATCGTCCTTCAGCTGATTCGACAGCGACTCCTTCTGGCGCTCCGTGCGTTCCCTCGCGAGCGCGGCCTCTTGCGCGTCCTCGCGCTCCTTGCGCTCCGTGAGGTCGCGCGCGATCTTCGCAAAGCCGGTGAACGACGCGTCGCGGATCGGCGTCACGACGCCGCTGCAATAGACCCTGCGATGATCCTTCGTCAGATGCCAGCGCTCGTCGTCCGCGCGTCCGTCCTTTGCGGCTGTTTCGCGCTCGAGCGCGGGCACGTTTGTCGCGCGATCGTCGGGCTGATAGATCAGTTCGATGTCCTTGCCCAGCACTTCGGTCTCGGTGTAGCCGAAAATCCGCTCGGCGCCCGCGTTCCAGCTGACGATGCGCCCCGACGGGTTCTGAACGATGATCGCGTAATCGTTGGTGGACTGCGCGACGAGCCGCAGCCGCTGCTCGCCGATGCGAGCCTGCTCTTCCGCCTCGTGCCGCTTCGTGATGTCGATCAGCGTCAGCACCGCGCCGTCGATCCGGTCGTCGGCCGTGCGGTACGGCAGCAGGCGCATCAGATACCACTTGCCGTCGTGGCTTTGCACTTCGCGCTCGATCAGCTTCAGGCTCTCGAACGCCTCCTTGACGTCTTCCGCGAGCGTCGGATGCTGAAGCGAATGCGTGATGTCGAACAGCGAGCGCCCGATGTCAGAATCGATCAGCTTGAAGATGCGGGTCGCGCTCGGCGTGAAGCGTTTCACCTGGATCTTCTTGTCGACGAACACGGTCGCGATGTCGGTCGAGACGATGATGTTCTGCAAGTCGTCGTTGGCCTTCGCGGTGTCTTCGACGCGCGCCTGCAACTCGGCGTTGACGGTCGTCAGCTCTTCGTTGACCGACTGCAATTCCTCCTTGCTGCTTTCGAGTTCTTCCGTCGCCGAACGCAGTTCTTCGTTGATCGCCTGAAGCTCTTCGTTCGACGCCTTCAGTTCCTCGACGGAAGTTTCATACTGCTCGATGGTGGTCGCCAGCTGCTCGCGGCTGTGTTGAAGCTCCTGTTCGAGCTGCACGAGCACAGGGTCCTGGCCTTCGTTCTCCGACTCGCCCTCGTCCGTCATCCGCTCCTGCACTTCATCGAACAGCACGATGAAGAAGTCCGCGTTCAGGCCCGGATCATGGAACGGCCGCACGGTCATGTTGATCCACGACGGCCGGCCGTCGTGCATCATCTTGACGCGCCGCGCCTCGACGCTCGCGCCCGTTTGCAGCGCGCGAAAGAGCGTCGTGCGCAGGTCGAGCCGAAGCTCGGGCACGACGACGGCCATGATGTTCGTCGACGGCTCGCCGCCCGCATGCCGCAGAAATCGTCCGACATTGTCGGACAGATGCACGATCGTCGAGTCCCGATCGACGATCACGCTCGGCGGCGCATACTCTTCGAGCACCCGCTGGTGCAGCGCTGAGAACGAGAAGCCGCGGCGCTCGGGCGGGCCAGGCGGCGGCGCCGATGCGCCGCTCGCCGGTGCCTCTTCATGCGTCGTCGACGCCGCCACGGAGAGCGACGGGAAGCCGACGGCGGGTTTCACGCGATTGACGGCCGGCTTCGCGCGGTAGATGCGGTTCTTCTTGTCGACGATGGCGAAAAGATCGTCGGCGGCATCGGCCGATTCCGCCGTGCCGAGAAACAGATAGCCGTCCGGGCGCAGCGCAAAGTGAAACAGCTCCAGAATCTGCCGCTGCACCGCGCGGTCCAGATAGATGAGCACGTTGCGGCAGGAAATCAGATCGAGATGTGAGAACGGCGGATCGCGCAACAGGCTATGCGCCGCAAACAGAATGCGTTCGCGCACCGTCTTCACAATCAGATAGCGCGAGCCGTCCTGCGTGAAATAGCGCCGCAGGAGCTCGGACGGCACGTCGCTCGCAATGGTGCTCGGATACGAGCCCGTGCGCGCGCGCACGATCGCGGAATCGTCGATGTCGGTGGCGAACACCTGCATCGCGGCCGCCGAGCCCGCCGCTTCGCGTGCCTGCGCGAGCAGGATCGCAATCGAATACGCTTCCTCGCCCGTCGAGCAGCCGGCCACCCACACGCGCACCTGGGCTTCGCTCGTCGCCGAGCGGAACAGCGACGGCATCACCGCGCGCTGCAACACGTCGAATGCCTCGCGATCGCGGAAGAACTGCGTCACGCCGATCAGCATGTCCGCGAGCAGCGCCGTCGTTTCCTCGGGCGTGTTGCGCAGGAACGTGCGATACGCTTCGAGGTCGCGCACGCCGTTGACCTGCATGCGCCGCTCGATGCGCCGTAGCACGGTCGCGCGCTTGTAGTGCCGGAAATCGTGGCCGGTGCGCACCCGCAAATGCATCAGGATGTCTTGCAGCGCGCGCTCCGATCCGCCGCGGGACTGGTCGTCGGGCTGCTCGGCCGCAAGCTCGGCGTTGTCGGGCAACGGCAAGCGGATTTTCTGCGCGTTGTTCCACAATTCGAGCAGCCGCTGCGGCATCTCCGCGACGGGCAACACGATGTCGACCTGGCCCGTCGTGATCGCGTGATTCGGCATTTCGGGGTATTCGGCGTCGTTCGGCTCCTGTGCGATCGTCACGCCGCCGCTTTCCTTCACGCGGCTCAGTCCTGCCGCGCCGTCCGAGCCCGTACCCGACAGCACGATGCCGACGGCGTGCATGTCATGGGCATCCGCGAGCGTGCGGAAAAACTCGTCGATCGTCACCGTTGCGTGGCTGCGCTTTTCGCGCTCGCCGACGTGCAGATATCCCTCTGACAGCCACAGCTGCTTGCCGGGCGCGATCACATAGACGTGATTCTTCTCGATGGCCGTCGTGCTCGTGACCTGCGTGACAGGCATGCGCGTCGCGCGTTGCAGGATCTCGTCAGCGTGACTCGCGTGCTCCGGCGACAGGTGCAGGATGATCACGAACGCCATGTCCATCGTGGCGGGCGCATTCTCGAAGAACCGGATCAATGCCTGCACGCCGCCCGCAGACGCGCCTATCCCCACGACAGGAAACGGCAGCGTGCTGTGCGAGGCCGTGCCGGAACCGCTGCCTTCCGGGCTTTGCGATGTGCTTTTGCTCATACTGGAACCTACCCTTTACTCGGATTCCGCGCGTGCCCGGTTTAGTCGATGACGGGCAGTCAGCAAGCGCGCCGATGGATGTTGGGAAATACGCGTCCATTCGGGAATGGCGGCGGGCGAGCCGTGAGCCGAACGGCCGGTGCAATCGGAGCCTTTATAACAAATTTCTAGTGGGGACCATCGATCATTGTCGATCAAATCCATCGACGCGCGCAAAGTGCGATGGGTTAGCGGTCCAATGGAAGCGGAAAAGGCGGCGACCGGCAGAGGAACGCGTGCCGGTCATATCGATGCGGGTAGGTTGCAGCGCAGCATGAAGAGGGAGGACAGCGGCGGCGAGCAACGCCGCCAGCGACGCTCAACGTATCCGCTCACGTCGAAGCGCAGCTCCAGCGTGCCGGAGTCAGCAGGTCAACAGGCTGTGATCAGAGAAGCTGCTTTTGTGCTGCCGCACGATCGCGACCGACGGCAACCGATGGCGAGTGATTGCAAACGGTACACGGTCCGTTGAAACATCGCGGCGTTGCGGCGCGACGGGCGCGCCGCATCATGCGCAAGTCAGGCAGCACACATCACGCGGCCGACATCCGCTCGACGGCTGTCACCCTGACGGGTATCGACTTCGCGCCCGGCACCTTGCTTTCCTTTGCGTAATGCCACAGCGGCAGCAGCGGATTGCACTCGGGATAGTAGCCGCCGATGCAGCCGGCGGGAATGTCGTACGGCACGATGGACAGCCCTTGCACCTTGCGCTCGATCCCGTCGTCGGCGATGGTTTCCAGCGTCACGCGGTCGCCTTCGCGCAGTTCGCGCTGCGCCATGTCGGCGCGATTCATCAGCAGCACCATCCGCGTTCCCCTGATGCCGCGAAAGCGATCGTCGTGGTTGTAGATCGTCGTGTTGAACTGGCTGTCCGCGCGCAGCGTCATCAGGCGCAATGCGCCGGGCTCGCGCTCGGGCATGTCCGGGTCCTCGCCCAATGCCTCCGTCACCATGAACTCGGCCTTGCCGCTCTTCGTCTTCCATTTCCGCTCGCGCGCGGGCATCGGCCGCGGAAAGCCGCCGGGCGTCCACATGCGCGCATCGAAGTCGTAAAAGGTCTCGGGATACGTCTGCGCAATGGCCGCGCGCACGCGCGAGTAATCGTCTCGCCATGCATCCCAGTCGACGGTCGAGCGTTCCTTTAGCGTCGCCTTCGCGATGCCCGCGATGATGAACGGCTCGGAACGGATGTGCGGCCCCGCCGGCTCGATGACGCCTTTCGAACCGTGGATGCACGCCGTGCTGTCCTCCATCGATACCGCCTGCTCGCCGCTCGCCTGCCGGTCGATCTCGATGCGGCTCAGGCACGGCAGGATGTACGACACCTCGCCGTGCACGAGATGGCTGCGATTGAGCTTCGTCGCGATGTTGACCGTCATGCGCAGACGGCTCCACGCGGGCTCCGTCTGGCCGCGGTCGGGCACCGACCGCACGAGATTGCCGCCCAGGTTGACGACGGCGCGCACGTCGCCCTTCACCATCGCCTCGAATGCTTCGACGATGTTCATGCCTTTTTCTCGCGGCGGCTCGAACGAGAACTGCGCGGCCAGCTTGTCGAGCGGCGCAAGTTCGGGCTTCTCGGTGATGCCCACCGTGCGTTGTCCCTGCACATTCGAATGGCCGCGCACGGGTGACGGTCCCGCGCCGGGCTTGCCGATGTTGCCGCGCAGGAGCAACAGGTTGCACAGCATCCGCACGTTCTGCACGCCCATCCGATGCTGCGTCAGCCCCATGCCGTAGTGAACCATCACGGCGTTCGCTTTCGCGTATTCGGTCGCGGCGGCTTCAAGCGCCTCGCGAGACAGGCCGCTCACCTGCTCGATGTCGGCCCAACTGGTCTCGCGCGCATAACGCGCGAATGCTTCGAAGCCTTTCGTATGCTCGTCGATGAAGTTCACGTCGAGAACACGCGGACGGCCATCGTGAACGGCCTGATCGTCGGCGTCGATCACGGCCTTGCAGATGCCGAGAATCGCAGCCGTATCGCCGCCCGTCTTCACCTGATGGTATTGCGTGCTGATCTGCGTTTCGGCGGGCGTCAGCATTTTGCCGGGCGATTGCGGATTCGCGAAGCTGATGAGGCCGGGCTCTTTCAGCGGATTGAACGTGATGATGGGCACGCCGCGCTTGCGCGCTTCTTCCAGCTGATGCAGCATGCGCGGGCTGTTGGTCCCCGTGTTCTGTCCGAAGAAAAACATCAGATCGGTCTTTTCGAAGTCGTCGAGCATGATCGTGCCCACGCCGACGCCGATCGCCTCTTTCAGTCCGACACTCGTGCTTTCGTGACACATGTTCGAGCTGTCGGGCAGGTTGTTCGTGCCGTACATCCGCGCGAACAACTGAAGCATGTACGACGTTTCGAGCGATGCGCGACCCGATGTATAGAACACGGCGCGGCCCGGATCGATGGCGCGCAACTCGCGGCCGATTTCCTCGAATGCCTGTTCCCAGCTGACGGGCACATAGCGGTCCGTCGATGCGTCGTAGCGCAGCGGCTCCGTCAGGCGCCCCGCCTCTTCGAGATCGTGATCGTGCCACGTCAGCAGTTCGCGAACCGTATAGGCGCGAAAGAAATCGGACGTGACGCGCTTGGCCGTCGTGTCCCATGCGGTCGCCTTCGCGCCGCTCTCGCAGAACTCGAACGTGTGCGGCGACGCGGGCTTCGCCCACGAGCAGCTGACGCACATGTACCCGTCCGGCTTGTTCTGGCGCAGCAGGATCGTACTGTCTTTCAACGCGACTTTTTCCTGCGTCAGGATTCTCACCACGGACTTCAGCGAACCCCATCCGCCCGATGCCCAAGGGTAGGCCGGATTTTTCGTTTCCTTGCTCATTCGTCGCTCCGCGTCAAATGACTCACAACGTGATGCCTGAGCAATCGATGTTCCTCCGGCGCGGTGTTCATTGGCGTGCATGTATTGGCGCATGCACTGACGTGATCTCATTGGCGCGGTCTGGTGGAACGGGACATGCTCAACGCTTTGCCTGATCCCTTCGACACCTTCATGCCATGTCCACCACGAACCGTTCCATGTCCCCGACGATCACGACGATGATCCGTCTCGACCATACGCACGTGATTTCCGCGTTTCATCGATACCGGAACGAAACCGCGTGGTGGCGCAAGCGCGCGATCGTCAATTCCGTTTGCGCGGCACTTGAGATTCACGCGCAACTGGAGGAAGAGATCTTCTATCCCGCGCTGGCCCGCGTGGACCCGGACAACGAGACGCTGAAAAGCAGCCGTGCCGAACACGACGCGATGCGCGAAGTGATCGCTACGTTGCGCAGCATGGGCCCGGAAAACGCCGCATACGATGCGCTCTTCATGCAACTGATCCGCGAGACTTTGCATCACGTCGCCGATGAGGAAACGACATTGCTGCCGATCGCGGAGCGCTCGTTGAAACACGAGCTAAGAACGCTGGGCGCGCAGATGACGCAACGGCGGATGCAGCTGCTTGGCGAGCGTCCCGTGGAGATCGCCGTCAATACGGCGGGCACGTTCCCCGTCGCAACGGCATTGCTCGCGACGGTCGTCGCGTGCGGAATGGTCAAGCTGTTCAGCGGCAATCACCGTGCGCGGGCGTCGCACGCGTGAGCATGCCTGTGGGTCCGGTTAACACGCGGACAACCATGTGGACGTGTGACATCCGCGCGCGCCGAAGCCGCGCGCGGCGACGCTTGACTACATGCACGAAGTTCAGGCCGAGCGGCCGAACGACAGCGACCTGTCACCGGCGAGCTTGCTGCCCACTTGCTCCAGTTTCTTCGTGAGCTCGGCTTTGCGGGCGCCGAGCTTGTCACCGAGTGCGACGAGGTCGACTCCGCGCTGACGCAATTCCGGAAACAGCTCCGATTCTTCTTCCTCGATGTGGTGCCGAACCAGTTCCGACATCACCTTGAACGTCGCATCGAAGCCTTCGTCGCCGGGCTTCAGCGAATCGAACTTCTCGATGAGGGTCTTCACGAGATAGTGCTCGACATAGGCTTCGTTCACGTCGAGCGCGTCGTCTTTGCCGAGCGCCTTGTGCGCGGCGGGGTACAGAATCTCTTCCTCGATGATCGAATGCACGGTCAGCTCTTCGCATGCGCGCTGCGCGAGCGTCCCTTTTGCTTCGAGATCGTCGTCGCCCGCTTTTTCGAATGCATCGAACAGTTTTTCGACGGCGCGATGATCGCTCTTCAACAATTCGATTGCGTCCGATCCCGAATTGCGCGCCGCCGACGCGGCAACGGGTTTGTGTGCGGCCTCAGTCATGATCGACTCCATGAAGTGTGATTGCTGTGAAGAATCGCGGCGGCATCTATCGGCCGCCGCGACGCGTGATGTGGCCGCGTCGGATCAGCAATGGGCGTTCCTCGCGGGCACGTCATGACAGTGCGGCAGTGCTCAGTCGTCGCTCCGCGCGCCGCCGAGCAATGCGGCCGCCGCAAGTCCGGCTGCCAGTGCGATATACACGGCCGCGAGAGACCGATTCGACAGATGAGCGTCGAAGCCCGGCGTCAGTCGCTCGGGCACCAGGTGATAGTCGACGGCGTACGCCGTTGCAGCCGTCGCTGTCGCAGCTGTTGCAACGGCAACGGCGTCCCGACGCGACGATCCACGCGATAGACGGTCGCGCAGTCCCTCGAAGAGCATCGCCCATAGCACAGCCGACGCCTCGTGAATCGCAAGACCCGTCAGTGAGAAGCGTGCGCTAAAGTGCGTCTCTGCAAACGCGCGGTGAGGCCACAAACAATGCGTGACGGCGTTGATCGGGGCAATCGCGCTCGAACCTTCTGCCGCCGCGCGCCACCCGGCAACGACAGCAGCCAGCGCACCCGCAAGCAAGCCCGAGCGCACTGAGCGTTGAATGATGGACGGGCTCATCGCATGTGCGCGCCGGTCCTGCCACTCGATATATCGGGCCATTGGAAGTCTCCCGGACTCATGCGTGCAATCCTGTTCATGAGCTCTTGTTGCCTGGCTCATGCGTGCGTGTATCGAAGGTATCGTTGCCACAGTGCGGGCATTTGGGGATCTTCTTGCCGTGCGTCACGTGCGTCGTCTTGTGACATTTTTCACAGCGGAAGTCACCCGTCTTTTGCGCGATTTCACCGGCTTTGGCTGACATGGCAGTTCTCCTGGGGAGATGCGAGCGACGCACGGATGCGAGCGCAAAGGCACGTCGCCGTTGCGTTCGGGTTCAGCATGGCCTATGCCCAGCATCGTGGGCAGCTTGCGGCGCGCGTAGCATTTACAACGTGCACGTTCACACGTGCCGCTCTGCCATACGACGGATCATCCGCGCGCGCAGGCATAGCCGTTGCGCGAATGAGAGCATTCCACCGGGGATGAAGCCATGACAGATCGAGATGCAGTCACCCACTCGCCACGTCGCCCATTCCGCCTGTTCGCGCTGGAAGACCGCGTGCTCGCGCAAAACATGGACGGCAAGCTAATCGACATCGGCGCAATGACTCGCGACGGCGATCGCTGCGTCATCCGTCTGGACGTCGACGGAATCACGACATCACCGCAGCCCGATCCTGAAAGCGCGCTCGCGGCGCTGAAACCGCTGCTCACGTTCGAGTATCTCGATGGCCTGTTTACGGCTGTCGCAGCAGAGCATCCACAAGGGGTGCTCGAAGGATGCCCTTCCGTCGTGCTAGTGCTCGACGAACCGGTGCCGCCGTCGACGGGGCCAACCGATGCGCCGCACCGCTTCTAGATGCGTTCGGGAAACGCCCGGCCCCGGGCCATCGCGCAATCGACGCTCACCAGAACCCCCGCATAGGCAGACTCGCGCAGCGCCCCGTACAGTTCCGCGACGCTGCACCCATCGCACGCAACATTAGGTCTTGAGCAACGCGAGCTGGGATCGCACGATCTGATCGGAGCGGCCCACGATGAGGACCTTGCCGTGCGGCACGCGCGAGCGCGGCGCGTTCAGCAGCGCATCGCCGCATAAAGTCAGGTCGGCCGACAACCACACGAGCTTCGCCCGCTCGCACGCCTGCCCGGCCTCGATGACGGCAAGCGGATCGGACGGATGGCAACCGGCCGGGCGCTGCACTCGCTGGAAAGCCCGTCCCAGACGCGCGAGCATCACGCCGTATTGATTTGTGTACCGCGTCGCCATCCGCGTTCGCAGCATCATGGGTCGCCGAAAACGAAACGGCTGCATTGTTCAAAGCATTTGACGTCGTGAGCTACCCGTCAGACATCGATCGAAGGCTCGCGAACGAATGCCGGCAAAAGCCTTACCGTGGACCTCGTTAGCGAAAACCAGGCCGATGCTCAAGTTGTATGCTTGTGAAAAGACCTGCCGACGAAACGGTGCACGACGACTCCGTCATGGTCGGCGGACCCGCGCTGCACGACTGACCGGACCATCTCCGCTACGATAGTCACCTTCGAGCCAAACGAGATCGTCCCGAGAGCAACAAACTGGCGTTTCGATCGGCGAATCCCAGGCATGAAACGTGCTAAAAACTTCGATTGGCCATTGGTGACGCTTGACATGAACCAGCGGAAGAACGGGAAGACGACGATGCAAGACGACGACCAGGGCAACCTTTCGCTCCCGGAAGACTGGTGCCGGCGATGGGTCAGCTCCGTTCGCGACTATGCAGTGATCGGGCTGTCGCACGACGGCACGATCAAGACGTGGAACGTCGGCGGCGAGCACATTCACGGCTTCGTGAGCGAGGAAGTCATTGGCCGGCATTTCGACATGTTCCATACGCCGGAAGCTCGTGCTCAAGGCGCCGCCGCGGCCGCCCTCGAAACGGCGCGGCGCACGGGACGTTCCGAGTCGGAAGGCTGGCGCATCCGGCGCGATGGCTCGCGCTTCTGGGCCAGCGTCGTCATCACGGCATTGAAAGACGAGCAGGGCCGCGTCGCCGGTTTCGCCAAAATCGTGCGCGACATGACGGACAAGAGAATCGCGCACGAAGCGGTTGTCGAAAGCGAGCAGCGCTTCCGGATGCTCGTCAACGGCGTCACGGATTACGCGATCTTCATGCTGTCGCCCGACGGCACGATCGCGAACTGGAACGCCGGCGCGCGGCGAATCAAAGGCTTCAGCGCGGAAGAAGTAATCGGCTCGCACTTCTCCCGTTTCTATACGCCCGAAGATGCGGCAGCCGGACTGCCGGAACGTGGGCTGGCAATCGCCGCGAACGAAGGACGCTTCGAGTCCGAGGGATGGCGAGTGCGCAAGGATGGCAGGCGCTTCTGGGCTCACGTCGTAATCGACGCGATCAAGGGCGAAGACGGCGCGCTTGTCGGTTTTGCGAAGATCACGAGGGACATCACCGAACGCCTGGACGCCAGCCGGCAGCTCGAAGAGACTCGCACGGCACTGTTTCGGGCCCAGAAGATGGAAGCCGTGGGCAAGCTGACGGGCGGCGTCGCTCACGACTTCAACAACCTGCTGCAGATATTGCGCGGCAATCTCGAACTGCTCGACAGCCGGCATCACCGCGATTCGTGGACGCGCGAGCGGGTCAGCAAGGCCATCGACGCGGTCGACCGTGGCTCGAAGCTCGCATCGCAACTGCTGGCGTTCGGCCGCCAGCAACCGTTGCAGCCCGTGGTCATCAATCTCGCGGCGGCGCTTCGCGGCATGGACGACCTGCTTCGGCGCGCGCTCGGTGAAACGATACGTGTCGAGACGGTCGTCGCGGGCGGACTGTGGAACACGCTGGTCGACATCCATCAGCTCGAAAACGTGATCCTCAATCTCGCTATCAATGCGCGAGACGCGATGCCCGACGGCGGCAGGCTGACGATGGAGCTGTCGAACGCGATGCTCGACGACGAATACATCGCGACCGTTCCGGATGTCGCCGCCGGACAGTACGTGCTGCTGGCCGTCACGGATACGGGCATAGGCATGCAGCAAGACGTCGTCGAGCGCGCATTCGATCCGTTCTTCACCACGAAGCCCGAAGGCCACGGTACGGGCCTCGGGCTGAGCATGGCTTATGGCTTCGTGAAGCAGAGCGGCGGGCATATCAAGATCTACAGCGAGATCGACCACGGCACGACCGTCAAGATCTATCTGCCGCGCTCCGCCAAGGCGGCCATCGAGCCGCCGCCGCGAACGCGCGCGCCCGTGAGGGGAGGAACGGAAACGATCCTCGTCGTCGAGGACGACCAGAAAGTGCAGACGACCGCGATCGACACGCTCTCCGAGCTCGGCTACAACGTGCTGAAGGCCGACGATGCGTCACAGGCGCTGACCGTGCTGCGAAGCGGCGTGGATGTCGACCTGCTGTTTTCCGACGTCGTGATGCCCGGCCCCGTTCGCAGCACCGACATGGCGGCACAGGCCGTCACGCTGCTGCCGCGTCTGAAGGTGCTGTTCACATCGGGCTATACGCACAATGCAATCGTCCACGGCGGCAGACTCGATCCGGGTGTCGAACTGCTCAGCAAGCCCTATAGCCGCGAGCAGCTCGCACACAAGATCAGGCAGATACTCGACAGCGGAAAAGACGCGCTCTCGGAAAACGGTTCCGTCATCGAGCGCGCGGATGGCGCGCAGACGATGCGCATCCTGCTCGTCGACGATGACGGGAATCTGTCGGAAGCGATCAACGAACTGATCCGCCTGCTCGGCCACGCGCCGAAATTCACCACGTCGCCCGAAGAAGCGCTCGGCTGGCTGCGCGAAGAGCCGTTTGACGTGATGATCACGGATATCAGGATGCCGGGCATCGATGGCATCGAACTCGCCAGGCAGGCGGCGGCGATTCAGCCGTCGATACGCGTCGTGTTTTCGTCGGGCTACGAGATGCCGGCTGTACCCGCGTTGCCCTTTCGCTGGGCCGCGCTGCGCAAGCCATTCACGCTCGAAGAACTGGGCGCCGTATTGCAGGGCTTCAGCGACTGACGCGCGGACTGGCCCGTGACCTGGTTGCATCGGCAATGACCTCGCAGGAGACATCGAATGAGCCGCTATACGACAACGGAGATCGATTCGCTCGCGCAGCAATTCGACAGAGACGGCATGGTGATGCTGCGCCAGCACTTTCCGAAAGACACGCTGCGCCGATGGCAAGAGGCATTCGACGTGCTGCTCGATGAACGCATCCGCTCCAATGCGACCGCCGTCCGAGGGCAAAACAGGCATTACATCACGCTGCCTTTCACGGGCGCTTTCGCCGACGAGACGATTTTCGCGGACCCCGACGTGTTGGGCATTGTCGAGCGCGTGGCGGGCGACGACCCGGTCATGTGCCAGCTTGCCTCCGATACGCCGCTGCACGGCTCCGACTATCAGGACATACACCGCGACACGCCGGCGCTCTTCGACGGCTTTCCTGAAACGCCGTCGTTCCAGCTAGCGATCAACTTTCCGCTGTGCGACGTGACGCTCGATAACGGGCCATTCGAAACGACGATTGGCACGCATCGTATGCATGCCGACGAAGCGATGCGAGCGCACGCAAATGGACACGCGCCGTTGCAGGCGATCACGATGGAACTCGGCGATGTGATGATCCGGGACGTGCGCGCCTTGCACAGAGGCACGCCCAACCGGACGCAGACTCCACGTCCGATGATCGTGATCGGCTACAGCCGCAGCTGGTACTTCCGGCCCGAAGTGCGCATCGACGTTCCCGAAAGCGTCTATCGATCGCTGAGCGCCAAGGCCCGGCGACTGCTCCGGTACATGCCGCGCGTGGACAATGCAGATGGCCATGCCGCCGGCGAAAGCTACACGAAATTCGCCTATTGACCGACGATGCGCCTGCAAAGCGACAAAAGCTACAAAGGACGCATCGTCCGCGAGCGCTTTACTGATCGATGACGAAGCCGTCGAAATGCGGCCGCATCGAAATCGGCTTGACGAGCGGCGGCCGGATTTTTTGCGCGTCGGGGAGCAGCGCCATGCCGAGCCCCGGTCCGCTCGGAATATCGACGAAGCCTTCGCGCGGCAGCGGCACCTTGTCGACGATATCGCTGCCCAGATGCTTGCCCGTCGATTCGAACACGCCCGCCTCGAAGCCCGTTGCGTATTCCTGAATCGCGAAGTTCGGAATGGCTGCGGCCACTTGCAGACATGCGGCAAGACCGATCGGCGACAGCGGATTGTGCGGCACGACCTGCACGTGATGCGCCTCGGCCATCGCCGCCACTTTCTTCGCGCCCGTGATGCCGCCGCACACGGCGACATCCACGCGCGCGTATTCGACCGCGTTGCGCGCGAGCAGCGCCTGGAACTCGTAGATCGTGCAGAAGCGCTCGCCCGTCGCGATCGGCACGCGGATGCGATCGGCGACACGCGCCATCGCGTCCGCGTTCTCGGGGCGAATCGGATCTTCGACGAACATCGGCGTGTCCTGTTCGATGCCGTTGGTGAACGTCACCGCTTCGGCGGGCGTGAGACGGCGGTGCAGTTCGACCAGCAGATCGACGCGGTCGCCCACCACTTCGCGCATCCGGTGCACGTTCTCGATCGCATCGCGCATCTTGCGGATATGGGTCTTGAAGTAGACCTTGTCGTTGCCTTCGTCGAGGAACGGGTTGATATGGCCGAACGCGTTGAACCCCGCCTCCATCTTGCGCTGACATTCCTCCAGCACTTTTTCGATCGTGCTTTCGTAAATGTGCCCATAAATCCGGGCTTTTTTGCGCGCCGGCCCGCCGAGCAGTTCGTAGATCGGCACGTTGAGCGCCTTGCCCTTGATGTCCCACAGCGCGATGTCGATGGCCGAAATCGCCGCGTTGATCGCCAGTCCCTGGAAGTAGCTGAAGCGATGCATTACGTTCCAGTGATGCTCGATATCGAAGGCCCGCTTGCCGACGAGATATTCCGCAAAGCGCTGGATCGCGGTGCCCGCCGCTTCGATATGCCCCCAGATGCCGGCTTCGCCGTAGCCCGTGATGCCTTCGTCCGTATCGATGCGCACGAACATGAACTGGCCGACATGCAGCGGCTCAACCTTGATGATCTTCATTTCTGCTCCTGTACTCATTACTTGTAGTCACTACCTGCGTTCGTTGCCTTGAGACATCCGAAAAACGCTGTACGTATGCGCGGATCAGCGCGCATCGTGCGAGACGGCGACCGGGCCGCCGGACACCGTGCTTTCTTCCCGCGTGTGATCTTCGAGCGTGCGGCCCCGCGTTTCAGGACCGAGCAGCACCGACACCGCCGTAATGACGCCGAGCGCCACCACGTACCACGCGACCAGATGCGGCGAGCCTTGTCCTGCGGCCAGCAGCGCGACGGCGATCATCGGCGCGATACCGCCCGAAATCGGCGACGTCACTTCGCGGGCCAGCGAGAAGCCTGTGTAGCGCACGCGTGACGGAAACATCTCCGCGAGCCACGGACTTTGCGCCGAAGTCATCATCGTCTTGGCGATCGACGAGACGAGGAAGAGCCCCGTATAGATCCACACGAGCTCGCCCGTTTGCAGCATCGAGAAGAACGGGAAAATGGCGATGCCGGAAATCAGCGCGCCGCCCATATAAATGGGCTTTCTGCCGACGAGGTCCGAGATCCAGCCGAACAGCGGAACCGTGATGAATTGCGCGGCGGTGCTCCACATCAGCGCGGTCACGATCGTGTCGCGCGACATGTGCAACTGTTGAGTCACATAGACGATCACGAACGATTCGTAGATGTAGGCGAGCGAGTTGTCACCGAGACGCGCGCCCCACGCGCACAACATCGGCCGCAACGAGGTACGCAGCACTTCCGTGATCGGCGCGCGCACCACCGCCTTGTTGCGGCGCAATTCCTCGAATACAGGGGTTTCCTTGAGCCGGCTGCGCAGCAGCAGACCCATCGCGACGACCACGGCGCTAAGCAGGAACGGAATGCGCCAGCCCCATGCCTCGAAGCTTCCTTTCGACATCGACGACGAAATGTGGAAGGTCGCGAGCGACATCAGCAGGCCGAGCGCGACGCCCGTATAAGGCAGCGAGCCGTACAGGCCGCGCCGCTTCGCGGGCGCGTACTCGATCACCATCAGCACCGCGCCCGCATACTCGGCGCCCGAGCCGAGACCTTGCGCCGCGCGCAGTACGCACAGCAGCAGCGGCGCCCATACGCCGACGGCCGCATACGTCGGCAACAGACCCATCAACGTGGTCGAGCCGCCCATCAACAGCAGCGTGATGATCAATACGGCCTTGCGTCCGATGCGGTCGCCGAGGCGCCCGAAAATCACGCTGCCCGCGGGCCGCACGATAAAGCCGATCGCGAAGCTCGCATACGCGAGCAGCGTGCCCGTCAGGTGGTCGTACTTGGGGAAGAACAGATGGTTGAATAGCGTCGCCGCGGCCGTGGCGTACAGGTAGTAGTCGTACCACTCCATCGCCGTGCCGACGATCGCGCTCAGGGTTGCGTTGCGAACCGCCCGCCGGATTTCCGGCGTCATACGTGCTGCGCTTTCCACATATCACCTCTTTGTCTTTGCGCGCTGCCCCTGTGCGCGGCGCGCCGTCTCGCTCCATGATGGACCCCGCCCTTCGCTCACTCGTCGCGGCTCCTCGCTCTCGGTCTCTTCTCGCCCCGGTTCTTGGAAACGTTTCCCGGAAACGTTTCCAAACGATAGTCGTTGTAAACTGTCGTGTCAAGAGGAGAACAGTCGATGAGTGACAACCTGCCGGGCGATCCGAAGACGCGGCCTGGAATCAAGGCGGTGGCGGCATTGGCCGGCGTGGGCATCGCGTCGGTGTCGCGCGTGCTGTCCGGTCAGCCGGGGTCGAGCCCGCAGCTGACGCAGCGCGTGCTCGAAGCTGCGCGCACGCTCGGCTACACGCCGAACGCACTGGCGCAAGGATTGCGCAGGAAGGCGACTCGCTCGATCGGCTTTGTCGGATCGGATATCACGAACCCACTGATCGCATCGATCGTGGGCGGCGCGGAGAGCGTGCTGAGCGTGGCCGGTTTCTCCGTCCTCTTGACCAACTCGGGCGGCGTGCCGAGCGTGGACGCCGAGCGTATCGAAGTGCTGATGCAGCGGCAGGTCGACGGTCTCATCGTGCTGCCCGCGCTCGAAGACGATCCCGCGACGCTGGCGGCCTTACGCGCGACAAAGGCGCCCATTGCGCTGATCGACCGCGAGTTGCCGGCGGACATCCCCGCGCATTACGTGCTGTCGGATCACCACCAGGGCGTCGGCGATGCAGCGCGCTATCTGCTCGCGAGCGGACATCGGCGCATAGGCCTCGTCGTCGGACGCGACGTGCGCCCGACGCGAGAAAGGATTCGCGCGATGGAATCCGCGTTCGACACGTTCGGCGTCAAGCGCGATCTGATCGTGCATCGCGGGACGCTGTCGCCCGAACATGGCAAGGCCGCGCTCGAGGAAATGCTCGATGCGAAGCGGCCGCCGACCGCCATCGTGCTCGGCGGCAATCAGTTGCTCGAAGGCGCGCTGGAGGTGGTCCACAGACGCGGCGTGCAACTCGGAACCGACCTGTCGCTGGTCAGTTGCGACGACGTCCCTCTTTGCCGTTTCCATCAGCCGGCTATCGCGACTGTGATGCGCGACGCTGCGCAGCTTGGCGCGCGCGCCGCGCAGATACTGCTGGCACAGATCGAGGCGCCGGGCGAGCCGGAGACGGTGAGCCTGCCGACGTGGTTCGTGCCGCGGCCAAGTTGCGGCGCGGCTCGCGCCACAGCCGCCAAAAAGCTGCAACGCGCGTAGCGCACAGTCCCGCTCTTCAGATTTCGGCCGACAACTCGATGGCGCGATCGACCATTCGCGGCGCGAGGCCGAGATAGTTCGACGGATCGGTCATCCGATCAATTGCAGCGCGATCGAAATGGCGCGTGACTTCGGGCAGCGCGGCCAACGCATCGGCCAGTGTGCCGCCCTGCTCGTTCGCGGCGCGGCACGCGTCGTAGATGATGTCGTGCGCCTGCTGGCGTCCCGTGTACGGCGCCATCTCCATCATCGCGGCCTCGGCGACGATGAGTCCCTTGCTGATCCCGAGGTTGTGCTTCATGCGCTCAGTGTCGACGATCAGTCCGCCGAGCGCGAACTTCGCCTGATGCAGCGCGCCCGACGTGAGAATGAAGCTCTCAGGAATCGCGATCCACTCGGCGTGCCACGGACCCGTCGCGCGTTCGAAGTCCTGGATCATCGCGTCGACCATCAGGCCCGCGTGTTGCCGCACGGCTTTCGCGGCGGCAAGCATCAACTCGCTCGAAATGGGATTGCGCTTTTGCGGCATCGTGCTGCTCGCGCCGCGCCCCTTGACGAAGGGTTCGTACACTTCGCCGAATTCGTTCGACGCCATGATCATGATGTCGACCGCGATCTTGCCGAGCGAGCCCGTCACGAGCGCGAGCAGGTTGACGGCCTCGGCGAAGCCGTCGCGCGCGACGTGCCACGTCGTTGCAGGCACACCGAGTTTCAGTTCGTCGGCGAGCGCGGTCTGCACGTCGAAGCCCTTTCGACACTACTTCGAAATAGACAAGCGCCCGCAGGCCAATGCGCCCGACGCGACGACCTCGTCCAGTTCGCCGCGATTACCGAGCGCCATGTCCGCTCGATCACGGAACTGTCGGCGAGTCCTTCGCTTGCGCTCAAACTCGGCGTCGAGGCGGGAACCCGTCTGCTGCGCGTCGAAATGCTGCGCGTCGATCCGTCCAAGCCGGACGCGCCGCTATGCTGGACCGACGTCTATCTGGAAGTGGCGCTGGGCACGGGCATCAAGCGCGAGTTGCGCAACAGCACGGGCCTGATATGCGAGATGGTCGAGAAACGCTTCGGCCGGTCGGTGCAGAACGTGCGCCAGGAGATCAGGGCGATCGGCGTGCCCGCGAATATCGCCGAACCGCTCGGCGTGGCGCCCGACTCTCACGCGCTGGAGATCGTCAGGCGCTACTTCGATGCGCGTGGCCTCGTGTTCGAGGCCACCGTGAGCGTGTTTCCCGCAGATCGCTATTCGTACGCGCTGGAGCTTACGAGGCAGGGCTGAGCGTGCGGCGGGACATCAGCATGTAGCTTGCAACAAGTCCGTCACGCCGCGCCGGCACTCGAAACAAACCGCTCGCTTTCGAATTGATCGGACGGCAAACCCGAATCGATTGCGATCTGTTCGGCGGCACGAATCAGCGGGGCCGGTCCGCAGACGTAGATATCCGGCTGAGAAGCCGTGTTAGCCAGCGCAGCGGACAACGCATCGGCCGGTGTGCCGCTGAAGCCATCCCAATCCGCTTCGGGCTTCCAGACGCACAGATCGACTTCGAGTTGCGGCAACTGCGCTTTCAGCGCTTCCAGTTCGTCTTTCAGGAACAGTTCGTTTTCCTGATTCACGCCGAAAAAGAGCCGCGCGTCGTGCATTTCCTGAAAGTCGGCCATGCGGCGCAGCATCGACAGCATCGGCGCCACGCCCGTGCCGCCGGCGACGAACCAGCGCGCGCGAAAACTCCCCTCGCGAATGCCGAAGCCGCCCATCGGTCCGCGGACCATAAGCCGCTGACCCACCTCCGCGCGCTCGCGCAGATAAGTCGAAAAGCGGCCGTTAGGCTGCAATCTGATCAGAAATTCGAGCCGTCCGTCCCAGTTGCTTGTGTTCGCAAGCGAATAGGGGCGTCGCTCGTCGCTGCCTGGGATTTCGATTTCCATGAACTGCCCGGGTTCGAACTCGGCGGCGTTGCCGCCCTCGGCATCGGGAGAAATCGCAAGTTTCAGGCGCACCGTGTTCTGCGCGATCGTTTCGAGGCCCACGATCGTCGTCGAACGGCGCGGCACCGCCTGACGCAGCACTTTCGTGTGATCGTACGGAACGCGGATGCGCAGATCGCTGCACGGCGTGGTCCTGCACATCAGGATCGCAGTCGATTGACCCGCCGAAAGCGCATCGGCGTTGTGCTCACTCATCTGATAATCGCCGTGCGTGACGGACGCGTGGCACGCGCCACAACTGCCCTTCCTGCATTGCGAGGGCAGCATGATATTGGCTTGCGCCGCGGCCGTGAGCAGATCCTGATCAGGCGCACAGTCGAAACTCAGCTGCTGCTCATCGCGTGTCGTGAGCTGGATTTGGAATGTCATGAAATTCTGCGCAAGGAAAAGCCAGGCGCCCGACGACGCCCGGCGTAGGAGACTCAGGCTGCCTTGCGGGCAAGCGCGGCGGCGAGATCCGCAGTGGCGTCGCCGATCGGCTGAATACCGAACTGCTCGACCAGGATCGTGAGGATGTTCGGCGTCAGGAAGGCAGGCAGCGTCGGTCCGAGGCGGATGTTCTTGATGCCGAGCGCGAGCAGCGTCAGCAGCACGGCGGCCGCCTTCTGCTCGAACCACGACACGATCAGCGACAGCGGCAGATCGTTGACACCGCACTCGAACGCATCGGCAAGCGCCATCGCGATGCGGATCGCCGAATACGCGTCGTTGCACTGCCCGAGATCGAGCAGACGCGGAATGCCGCCGATGTCGCCGAACTCGTGCTGGTTGAAACGATACTTGTTGCAACCCAGCGTCATCACGACCGTGTCGTTCGGCGCCTGCTCGGCAAACTGCGTGTAGTAGTTGCGGCCAGGCGCGGCGCCGTCACAGCCGCCGATCAGGAAGAAGTGCTGGATCGCGCCCGCTTTCACCGCGTCGATCACCTTGTCGGCGACACCGAGGACAGCGTGGCGTCCGAAGCCCACGGTGATCGTCTTTTCGGGAGGCGTCTCCTGGAACCCCGGCAGTGCCTTCGCCGCCTGAATCAGCAGCGAAAAATCGTGATGCTCGAGATGCCGCAGACCTGCCCAGCCCACCGGTCCCGTCGTGAAAATACGCTGGCGATATTGCGGCCGCGGTTCGATGAGGCAATTGGACGTCATCAGGATCGGGCCAGGGAAATTCGCGAAGTCCGACTGCTGATCCTGCCACGCGCCGCCAAAATTGCCGGCGAGGTGCGGATACGCCTTGAGCTTCGGATATGCGTGGGCCGGCAGCATTTCGCCATGCGTATAGATCTGGATGCCCGTGCCTTCCGTCTGCTGTAGAAGCGCTTGCAGATCGCCGAAGTCATGTCCCGACACGAGAATGGCCTTGCCGGCGACAGGCGTGACACGCACGGCCGTCGGCTGTTGCGCGCCGAAGCGGCTCGTGTTGGCGTCGTCGAGAAGCTCCATCACCTTGAGATTCAGGCTGCCGAGCTTGAGTGCTTGCGCGAGCAACGCCTCGACATCGCTCGGCTCGGCGGCGAGGAACACGAGCGCCTCTTCGACGCCCGCGTAGACTTCTTCGCTCTCCTTGCCCAGCATCTGCGCGTGATGCGCGTACGCGCACACGCCCTTGAGACCATAGATCACCAATGCGCGAAGTCCGATGACATCCGCGCCCACCGTCTCGATGCCGGCATTGATGCCGACCGTCTGCGCCTGTGCAAGCAGACCGGCGAGATCGCCAGCCGGTTGCCATGCGGCCGGGCCAGCAGGCTGCTGGATGGCTTCCCCTGCGGCCTTCGCTGCGTCTTCATAGGCCGACCGTACCCGGTCGCGAAGCTGGGCCGCTTCTTTCAGCATTGCGACGAAGCGGCTTGCGTTGAAGTTGACGTTGGTCAGCGTCGTGAACATCGCGTAGAGAACGAACCGATCCGCTTCGCGATCTGCATGCCCTGTCGAACGCGCAAGCGTGTTGTATTGCGCGAGGCCCTTGACGGCATGCACCAGCAGATCCTGCAGGTCAGCCGTCGTCGCGTCCTTGCCGCAATTGCCCCTTGAAGATGCACAACCGGGCTGGACACCCGTGCAGTCCGTTTGTTCACATTGGTAGCAAAACACAGTTTCTCCGTTCTGGTTCAGGCGTTGATAAGGCGTGCTATCGCACAGCATTAAGATGCACCACATAAGTATGTTTTCATTATCAAGATATGAAGGCTTGTTGATCATGATCTGGATCAGCGAATGCAGGCGAGACCGCTTCGTTCCGCCTTCAAAGGGCTGATCGCGAACATTTGTCGCACCCGGTTGAACGAGGCCTGTGCAGCGATGAATGGGGAATGTGCTCTGCTTCTATCGGATTAGCGTCAACTGCTCCTTCCTTCGCTTCTGTCGAAGGCCGATCATGAGCCGTACCTTTAGTTGACCCTGATGGAGAGAGCCATGGAAATCCTCAAGCTCATTCGTATCGTTTTGTGGAGCTTTTTCGGCGTGCGCAAAAGCGCTTCGCACGAGGCCGATTTTGCCAACGTGAATATCGTGTTGCTTCCGTTCGTTGCCGTCGTCCTCGCGGCGTGTATCGGCGGCACGATCTTCACTCTCGTACACCTCGTTACACACGCGACACCTACGCTTCAAGGCTTCTGATTCTCGCGACGACAGCCAAGATCGAAACGAAAATAGCGCGTCACGCTCCGCTGATTTCACGACGTGCGAATCTGCACGATGCAGATTGCCTTCGAGAGGCGACTGGATAATCCAGCCTTCCTTCTCGAAGAGCACGTTGAACCTGCCGCCCCGCCGCCCGAACGACGACCATTACGTCGAGCCGTCGTCTTGCCGCTCGCCGACCGACTTTCCGCGCGCATCGCAACAGCCGGGGCATCAAGCACAGACCTGCTTCCACGCGAACAAGAACGCTGATCGACGCCGGATCAACCGCGTAAAGCGAACTGCGACGGCGCAATGTTCCCTGTCACGCAGATGTCACGTCAGGTACGCAAAGATATGCCCCCACTGCGCAGCCTGTTGCGACCGCCCGCGCATCGCCGCCATACGCTATGCTTCGCGCAAGCCTCTTCGATCGCTTCCCTCGTCCTTGGACATCCAGATGAAACGCACCGAACCGCCCTCTTCTCCGCCCGTGAATGAAGACGCCGATCCCGCGCAGACACCCGAGCGCCCCAGCCGCCGCCACTTCCTCGGCGGAGTCGCGGCTGTGGCGATGGGCGGCGGACTGGCAAGCTGCGCATTGCCGCCATCGCGCGAAGCGTCGGTGACGGGCGTCGCGGCCGGACCGCAGTTCGATCGCGCGTTGCGCTCGAAGGTCAAGACGATCGTCGTGATCTACGCGGAGAATCGCAGCTTCAACAATCTGTTCGGCAATTTTCCGGGCGTCGAGCGGCCGCTCTCCGCCGTGAAGCCGGAAGACTGCGTGCAGCGCGACCGCGACGGCAAGACCGTATTGCCTCGCCTGCCGAAAGTGCCGGGCGGCTGGCTGCTGAAGGATCAGATCGCGGACGGCGTTCCGTATAAGGCCGGCGAGCAATATCAGACCGATCTGCCGAACGCGCCGTTTGCGCTCAAGGGGCCGCACGGCGAGAACCTGCCGCTGTCGCTCGTCACGCATGACCTGTGGCACGTGTTCTATCAGAATCAGATGCAGATCAACGGCGGCAAGAACGATATGTTCGCCGCGTGGGCGGACTCGGGCGGCTTCACGATGGGTCACTACGCGAACACGAGTTACGACCTGCGCCTGTGGGATCTCGCCAGCGAATACGTGCTGTGCGACAACTACTTTCAGGGTGCGTTTGGCGGCTCGTTCCTGAACCATCAGTATCTGGTCGCGGCGACACCGCCCGTGTATCCGAATCCGCAGCAGAGCATTGCGAAGGGGCAGATTGCGGAGACCGTCAGCGGACGCCCCGACGACCCGAATCTGAAACCGCTCGCCGCGTCGCCGAACAGTGCGATGGATGGCGTCCCCAAGTTCGGCCCGAGCGCGCTGACGCCGCCTGAAACGCTCGCGGACGGACGCGCGATCAGCTATGCCGTCAACACGATGATGCCGCCCTTCGCGCCCACGCCATACAAGGTCGGCGCGAACGGCGTCGTCGACCTGACGCAGGACAGCAACGCGATGGCCCTGCCGCCGCAGACGCACGAGCACATCGGCGACAAGCTCGACAAGCGTGGCATCGACTGGGCGTGGTACGCGGGCGCGTTCCAGCAAACGCTGGAGATGCACGGCAAGAACACGAACGACGGCACGCCGGTGATACCGAACTTCCAGTATCACCATCAGCCGTTCAACTACTTCGCCAATCTCGGGCCGGGCACTGCCGCGCGCGAGAAGCATCTGCGCGACGGCGGCCTCGGCGACGACGAGAGCACCAATCGCTTCCTCGCCGACGCGCGCGCGGGCCGGCTGCCCGCCGTCACGTTCTACAAGCCGCAGGGCAACCTGAACATGCATGCGGGATACGCGGACGTCGCATCGGGCGATCGCCATGTGGTGCACGCGGTGAAGGCGCTGCGCGCGAGCCCGCAATGGGAAAACATGGTGGTGATCGTGACCGTCGACGAAAACGGCGGATGGTGGGATCACGTCGCTCCGCCGAAGGGCGACCGCTGGGGTCCGGGCACGCGCGTGCCCGCGCTGGTTGTCTCGCCGTTCGCGAAGAAGGGCTATGTCGATCACACCGTGTACGACACGGCGTCGATCCTGCGCCTGATTACGCGCGTGTTCGACCTCGAGCCACTCGACGGCTTTCGCACGCGCGATGCCGCGATGCAGTCGCGCGGTCAGCCGGTCATGGGCGATTTGACCAACGCGCTCGATTTGTCCGCGTAACGAGAGCATCTGCGCCGGCCGCCACGCGTTGCCAAAACGCGTGGCGCGAGAACGTCGTCCGGTATTCTTCAATGCTTGTGATGACGGATTTCCCGGGCAGCGCACACAGCGACAAATACGCCGACAAGGGCAGCGCCCACGGCCAGCGATTCGTCCAGACGGCTCGAATTGGCGTGCGTCTGCGCGTACATCCAGAGAGCGGCCGCGATCGCCGCCATCACGGCCCCGAAAATCAGGCCCCAGATCGGCCCAGCGCTATGCGTCGGCAATGTGTGGGATTTCTTCATCGCCCTTACCCGTTGAAACGTTCCCGATTGGCTGTACTTGTTATGTGCATCGACGTGTTCACGCCCGACGTACTGCAAGCCTACGCCCGTCAAAAAAGCGTTACAACAGGTGTTGCCGCCAGGTCACGGCAATGATCGCGTGTTGAATCCGTCATCGCGGCGAACCGCTATAGACAACACCGCCTCACAACAATGGATTTTTCGTCAGCCGCTAGCTACCCCGCAAAACGCGGTTCCGGCAGGCCGCGCACGCCAAGTCCACGGACCGCGAAGAGGCCGCCCTTGTCGCGTTCTTTCTGCGGAATGCCCCACATCGGACGGCCCATCGTCGTCACATAAAGAACGTCGAGCTTCGGCCCGCCGAACATCACGCTCGTCAGATTGCGCACGGGGAACGGCACCGTGCGGTCGAGTCTGCCGTCCGGCGCGAAACGCAGAATGCGCCCGCCGAATACGAGCGCCGACCAGATGTAGCCTTCTTCGTCGACGGTCGCGCCGTCGAACGTGCCCGCCATGTTGCGCGCCGATGCGAACACACGGCGATTCGACACGCCTCCCGTTTCGATGTCGTAGTCGTATGCGTACATCTGCTTCTCGTACGTGTCGGTGAAATAGAGCGTGCGGTTGTCGGGGCTCCAGCAGGGTCCGTTCGAACAGCTGATGCCGCTGTCCAGCCGTGTGATCGCGCGATTCGTGTCGAGCCGGTATAGTCCGCCGCTGCGCGTCGGGCGCTGGCCGCGATCGGCGTCGAAGCGATCGAAATCGTACGCCATCGTGCCCGCGATAAAACGCCCCTTGCGATCAACCTTGCCGTCGTTGAAGCGCGTCTCGGGATCGTCGCTTTCGGGATCGCCGATCGGCTCGACGGTCTGCGCATCGAAGTCATAGAAGTGAAGCCCGTTCGCGAGCGCGACGACGGCGCCGCCCTGCTCGCGCAACGCCATCGATCCGATATGCCGCGGCACGAAATAGCGCTTCACATCGGAGCCATCCGCGCGACAACTGTAGATTTCCGCCGCCGTGCTGTCGATCCAGTAAAGGCGCTCTTCGCGCACGTCCCACAGCGGCCCCTCGCCCAGGTGATTGTTCGCATCGACCAGCAAGCTTGTCTCGACCATCGTCATCTCCCGCTTCGTTTGCGTGATGTATCCGCGATGCCGTCCGCCGCGCATCGCACGTTGCACAGCGTCATTCGTCGTCGGATCTCGCCGCGAGCGCTCGCCGATGCGCAAGCAGCGCCATCAGCCGCCGGTCGCGCCATGCGCTGCGCGCCTCGATCTGATCGCGCGGCAGCACGTCGCGACGCTGCGCGTCGAGCGCGGCGACGACATCGGCGTGCCATTCGAACGGCACGCGCGTGGCCGCGATCGAGCGATACGTGCCGCCGTAGCGTTGTGCGTAATCGGTCACGCCACCGGGCGCATTCAGATCGATCGTCTCGAACGGGCCCATGAACGACCAGCGCAGGCCGAGCCCGTCGCGCATCACCGTATCGAGATCCGCCGCATCGGCGTAGCCCTGCTCGAAGAGGCTCAACGCCTCGTCGAGCAACGCGCCTTGCAGACGGTTCAACAGAAAGCCCGGTATCTCGCGGTTCACGACGACGGGCTTCTGCCCCGCTTCCTCGTAGATCGCGCGGGCGCGCGCGAGCGTGTCGGGCGCGGTCCACGGCACGCCGCACAGCTCGACCAGCGGCACGAGCGACGGCGGATTCACGGGATGCGCAACCAGACAGCGCGCGCGGCTCGCGAGCCCTTCGGTGAACGTCGACGCAGGCAGGCCCGACGTCGAGCTCGCGAGCAGCGCATCGGCGCGCGTCATCTGGTCCAGCTTTGCGAACAACGCGCGCTTGTCGTCGACCACTTCCGCGATGTTCTCCTGCACGAGATCGGCGTCGCGCACCGCGTCGGCGAGCTGTGCGCAAACGGCTATCCGTTCGACGATGCGATCCACCGGCTCATCGACGAGCCCGAACGACGCCAGGTCGCGCACGCTCTCGCGAATCGCGGGCACGGCCCCTTCCAGCTTCGCGGGCGCTGCGTCGTGCAGATTCACGCGAAAACCCGCGCGCGCAAAGACGATCGCCCACGCGCGGCCGATGCGGCCCGAACCGATCACTGCAACCTGTCGCTGCGTCATTGTGCTTTCTCCCATTGATCAGGCTTTCTTGTCGCGCAGCGTGATGACAGCGGCCAGCACGACGAGTCCGTTGATGATGTCGCGCACGGCGGGCGGCACCGTCGTGCCCGCGAGCAGCGTGCCGAGCGCGGTCAGCAGCAGCGCGCCGCCGAACACGCCGAGATAGTGGCCGCGTCCGCCCGTGATCAGCGCGCCGCCCACGACGACGACGGCAATCGACGGCAGCAGGTACGGGTCGCCCATGCCAAGAAACGCCTGGCTGCTGAAGCCCGCGAGCAGCAGGCCGACGAGCGCCGAGCACACGCCCGACAGACAGTAGACGGCGATCAGCGTCGGCCCGACGCGCACGCCCGACAGCTTCGCCGCGACGGGCGAATTGCCGACGGCATACACGCGCCGGCCAAACGCCGTGCGATGCAACAGCAGCAGCGCGAACGCGAGAAACACGGGCACGCACCACGCCGCGAGCGACAGCCAGCCCACGCGTCCATTCGTGAACGCACTGAGCGCGGAAGGCGCCCAGCCCTGCGGCGAGCCGTTGCAGTAGATCAGCGTCAGCCCTTGCAGCAACCCGTTCGCCGCGAGCGTGACGACGATCGGCGGCAACCCGAGCACGACCACGCCCGCGCCGTTGAAGATGCCGACGAGAAGTCCCGCGCCCAGCACGACGGGCACGGCCCACCAGGCCGCGTCGTTGACGCCGTGCGTGAGGCCCGTGAGCAGCACGCCCGACAGCGTGATGAGCCACGGCATCGACAGATCGAGACCGCCCGTCAGGATCACCGCGCCCTGGCCCAGGCCGAGGATCGCGAGAAAGAGCGTCAGCGTGAGCAAGCTGCTATAGAAGTTCGCGCTCGCCAGCACGCCTGGACCGTAGACGAAGCCCGTCAACACAATCACCGCGACGAACAGCAGATACGCGGGCACGACGTAGCGCGCCCATTCGCGATTGCGTTCGATCCAGTCGGCGACAAAGCGGCCTGTTAGCTCCGTGTTTTCGACCGCGCGAAAATCCGTGACGGCGAAATCGACGCGCCGCGCGCGCCTGTCGTCTTGCGCGCGGCTGTGCGTACGCAGCGCCTTCACGCATTGCATCAGGTAACGCGCGCTTTCGTGCGCCGCGGACTGCTTGCCGATCGACGAGCCGAGTACGGCGAGGATCAGGATCACGGCTTCGGCGATCGTCGTGAAGAACGCCGACACGTTGAGCACGAGCAGGATGTTGACGGTGATCATCAGCGTCATCGCGGCGAACACCGTGCCGACGCAACCGCCGCGTCCGCCGCCGAGCCGCGTGCCGCCGAGCACGACGGCCGTGAACATCGACAGCAGCAGCGGCCTGCCGACGAGAGGATCGGCGGAGCCCGTCTGCGCCGACACATAGAGGCCCGCCGCCGCGTAGAACATGCCCGCGATCGCGTAGGTGGCAATCCGATAGCGCGTGACGGGCAGGCCGTTCGCGTACGCGCTGTCCGGCTCGCTGCCGAGCGCATAGATGCCCACGCCGAGCCGCGTGCGCCGCAAGAAAGCCCAGACGGCGAGCGCCGCGATCAGCACGCCCGCCGACATCGGCAGCTTGTCGGGGATCAGGTCGGCCGTGAGCGCGCCCGCGAACTGGTCGCCGATGCTGCCGCCCGGCTTGTTCTGGATCAGCAGCGTCATGCCTTGAACCATGAACATCGTCGCCAGCGTAACGACAATCGATTGCAGCCGGAACCACGCGATCAGCGCGCCGTTCACAAGGCCAATGCCGCCGCCGATCGCGAGTATCAACGCGACGCCCGCCCACTGCTCGAGCGGCGTGCCCTGCACGAAGCGCACGGCGAGCACGTTCGCGAGCGATACGACGGCCGATGCCGACAGGTCGAAGCCGCCGCTCAGCACGACGATGGTCTGGCCGACCGCGGCGAGCGCGAGCGTCGTGCTGCTCGAAATCACGGAGCCGATGTCGTAGAGGCCCACAGGTGTCGCCGACAGCGCCACCCACGCGATCATCATCGCGGCGAGCGCGCCGATCGCGATGATCAGCCCGCGATGGTGATCGATGCGCGCACCGAAGCCGACGCGCGCGCCCGGCCGCGCGATCTCGCTTTCGTGAGACGCAATTGCATTGTTCATGAAATCCCTCTCGTAGAACGATGGATCAGGCCGGTCTCAGCTCGACAGCATCCTGCGCATCACGTTCTCTTCGGTGAGCGCGTCGCCTTCGAGTTCGCCTGCGTGCCGGCCGCGATAGACCACCGTCACGCGATCGCACACGTTGACGAGCTCGGGCACGTCCGTCGAATAGAACAGCACCGAGCCGCCCGCAGCCGCGAACGCGCGCATCAGCACGAAGATCTGATGCTTGGTGCCGACATCGATGCCGCGCGTCGGGTCGAACATCAACCACACGCGGCTTTGCGTGAGCAGCCATTTCGCCATCGCGATCTTCTGCTGGTTGCCGCCCGAGAACGACAGACAGGGCTTGTACAGCGCGCGCGGGTTGACTTCCATCTGTTCGAGCGAGCGACGGATCGCGGACTGCTCGCGCTTGCGGTCGATCAGTCCGAAACGCGTATAGCGGCGGATCATCGGCAGCGAAATGTTCTCGCCGCCCGGCAGACGCAGGAACAGCCCTTCCGTCTTGCGATCCTCGGGCAGCAGCGCCGTCGATACGCCCGCCTTCAGCGAATCGGCGGTCGATGTGAGCGTGACGGGCTTGCCGTCTATTCGAATTTCGCCCGCGTCGATATACGTCGCGCCGAAGAGCGCCTCGAACAGTTCGCGCTGCCCCATGCCTTGCAGCGCCGCGATGCCATGCACCTCGCCCGCGCGCAACGTCAGGTCGAAGTCGTTCACCATGCCGTCGACGCGAATGCCGCGCGCCTCGATCGCGGGCGTCGCGATCTTCGCGGGGGCCGTCACCTTCGGCGGATACTTCGCGTCCATCGAGCGGCCGATCACGAGCCGGATTACTTCGTCGTCGGAGATGTCGGCGGCGTCGAACGCGCCGACATCCTTGCCGTTGCGATACACGGTCAGGCTGTCGCAGAACTCGCGCACTTCCTGCATCCGGTGCGAGATGAACACGAAGGTCACGCCGCGTGCCTTCAGTTCGTCGATGCGCCGCGCGAGCCACGCGACGTCGCGACCGGACAGCGCCGAGGTCGGCTCGTCGAGCAGCAGCACTTGCGGCTCGCGCGCGATCGCCTTCGCGATCTCGATCTTCTGCCGCACGGGCAGCGACAGATCGCGGATGTACGCGCCGGGACGGATGTCGCCGAGCTCCAGCCGCTCCAGCCACCCGGCCGCCTTGCGCAGCGCGTCGTGCCGCTTGATGCGGCCGAACCAGCCCGTCGGCTCGTAGGCCATCAACAGGTTCTGCGCGACGGTCAGATCGCGTACCAGCGTCATCTCCTGGAACGCGGTCTGCACGCCGGCGCGATGCGCGTCCTTCGGGCCGTGCATCGACACCTCTTGCCCCATTACGCGCATGCTGCCTGCGTCCGGCCGCATCAGGCCGGACAGCAGCTTGACGGTGGTCGACTTGCCCGCGCCGTTCTCGCCGAGCAGCGCGTGAACCGTGCCGCGCTTCACGCGAAACGATGCGCCGTCGAGCGCGACGGTTGCGCCGAAGCGCTTGACGATGCCGGCGAGATCGATCGCGAGACCGCCTTCCGCCGCGCTCGCCTGCATGCTCATGCTTGCCATCGGAATACCTCCGTTGCGGCGAGCGTCAGTCCTGCTTGCCGCTCAGCGCCGCGTTGAAACCGACCTCGCGCGTCTCGTCCGAATAGATGTCCGCGAACCAGCCCGGCGGCACCTTGTCCGGCGCAAACGCGGAGCAGCCCGCCTTCAGCTCGTCGATCGAACCCGTCTTGCACAGCTTCGACTGCGCGCTTTCGACGAGCGGCAGCTTGAGCGTCACGCGTTGCGGAAAGTCCTTGCCGTCGAGCTTCGCCACGGCGAGCTTCAGCGCCATCGCGCCGGAGTACGGCGGCGCGCCGTACGAAATCGACCGGTAGCCGATCGAGCGATACGTGCCTTCGCCTTTCACCGTGCCGGGCGGCAACATCTGCACGCGATGTCCGTTCGACGATTCGCCCGCGCACGGCTTGATCTTGTCGTCGGCGATGCCCGCTTCGAGTTGCATCGATGCAGCCGTGAAGCAGCCGACCTGCATCCACAGGCCGTCGATCTTGTCCCAGCTGTTCGTCGCGAGAATCTTCGACAGTTCGGTGCGCGCCGTGGCCTGGCTCCACATGCCCGTGCCTTCCGCGACGATGTGAATGCCCGGGTACTTCGCGAATACGGCTTTCGCGGCCTCGGTGCGCGCGCGGTCGACCGACGTGCCCGGCACGCCGTTGATCAGCACGATGTTGCCCTTGCCGTTGATCGTCTTCGCGAGCCATTCGGCCGTAACGGTGCCCGCCTGCTTCTGGTCGATCGTCACGTTGTGCGCGCACGGCTCGGTGACTTCGCCGTCATACGCCGCGACCACCACGCCCTTCGAGCACGCGTTGCGGATCGCGCGGTTGAGCGCCGTCGGCGAAATCGGATAGATGACGATCGCCTTCGCGCCCGCCTGCACCATCGAGTTGATCTGCTGGATCTGCTTCTGCGCGTCGGTGCCCGCCACTTGTACTTCGAGATCGACCTTGTCCTTCAGCGCCGGCGTTTCGGCCATCGCCTTGACCATGTTCGCGGCTTCCGTCTGCCAGTCGTTGCCGACGTAGCTCATCGACAGAAAGATCTTGTACTTGCCGGCGGCAACGGCATTGCCGGAAAAAGCGAGTCCGCCGGCCAGCACGGCTGCGAACGCCGCCTGCCCCGCGCGGCGGATGATGCGGGTCACTGCTTTCATGTCTTCCTCCAGTACCGTCTTTGTTTTTCAGGGTTGGACGTGCGGCAAGCGTGATTCACGCGGCAGGACGATGCCTGCCGAACCGGGCACGACGTTGGGATCGTGTCCGGGGATGACGAAGTCGGCGATCTGGCGAATGCGCCTGAGCGATGCAAATTCCGCCTGCGTTTCGTGGACGATGCCGACGGGCACCAGATCGACGATGTTCTCCATGCAGTTCGCGCAATCGCCCGCGATCAGCACAACGCCGTCTTCCGTATCGACGGCAACGGACTGATGACCGGGCGTATGCCCCGGCGTCGGCACGACGCGCACGCCGGGCACGATATCCGCGATGCCGTGGACGAACTGCCAGCGAAACCATGCAAGCGGCTCGCGGCCGATCAGGAACTCCTGGTAGTACGTCGCCTGCGTCGGCAGCGGATGGCCCGCGTATTCCCATTCGGCCGCCTGGATCACGAACTTCGCGTTGCGAAAGAGCGTGTTGCCGCCGGAGTGGTCGTAGTGCAGATGCGTGTTGATCACGATATCGACGTCGTCCGCGCTCCAGCCGACGTACTCCTTCAGCGCGCGTTCGAGCCGCTCTTCGGGCGCCTGTTCGCACGGGCACACGAAGTTCGAGACCCACGCCGGATCGTGAATGCCCGTATCGACGACAATCTTCTTCTGCGCGCCGACGATCGCCGTCGACCACACGGGCACGCGGATCGACTGCCCGAAATAGCGCCCGTAAACTTGCGACGAGCGGTCGACCGTCAGCCAGCCCGTCGGCATCGCCACGACCTTCAGACGTGGCGCAGATGCGCTGCTCATGATGGCCTCCGCGCGTCAGAAGTTGGTTTCGCTCGCGCCCTTGAGGCCCAGCATCGCGCGCGCTTCGGCGGGCGTCGCGATATCGAGCGAGAGCCCTTCGATCACCAGCCTGATCTTGCGCACCTGGTCCGCGCTCGATTCGGCGAGCTTGCCCGGCTCGATCCACAGCGAGTCTTCGAGACCGACGCGCACGTTCGAACCCTGCGCGACGCCCATCGAGCCGAGCGGAATCTGGTTGCGGCCCGCGCCGAGAATCGACCACACGTAGTCGCGGCCGAACAGGCGATCGGCTGTGCGGCGCATGTGCATCAGGTCTTCAGGATGCGCGCCGATGCCGCCCAGCAGACCGAACACGCTCTGCACGAAGAACGGCGGCTTTGCGAGGCCGCGATCGACGAAATGCGCGAGGTTGTACAGATGCGAGATGTCGTAGCACTCGTACTCGAAGCGCGTGCCGTTCGCGCCGCACGACGTCAGGATGTATTCGATATCGGCGAACGTGTTCTTGAAGATCAGGTCGCGGCTGTTCTCCAGATGCTTGCGTTCCCAGTCGTGCTTGAATTCCTTGAAGCGCTCCAGCATCGGATAGAGGCCGAAATTCATCGAACCCATATTCAGCGATGCGACTTCGGGCTTGAAGTGATGCGCAGGCTTGAGCCGTTCGGCGACTGTCATGTGCGGACTGCCGCCGCTCGTGATGTTGATCACCGCATCGGTTTCGGCCTTGATGCGCGGCAGGAATTGCTGGAACACCGCGGGGTCCTGCGTCGGCCGTCCGTCGTTCGGATCGCGTGCGTGCAGATGCAGGATCGCCGCGCCTTCTTTTGCGGCTGCGAGCGCGGCGTCGCCGATCTGTTGCGGCGTCACGGGCAGATACGGCGACATCGACGGTGTATGAATCGCGCCCGTCGGCGCGCAGGTGATGATGACCTTGCGTTTGCTTGCCATGTTTTCCTCTTCGCTGGATGACGTCAGAGCACTTCGACGTTGCCGCACACGGAGATCGCCTGTCCCGAGATGCCGCTGCCGCCAGGTGAGCACAGAAAGAGCGCAGTGGCCGCCACTTCTTCGGGCGTCGTCATGCGCCGCAATGAAATCTTTTCGAGGTACTGCTTCTCCATCTCGTCGTATGAGAGGCCGAGTTGCTGCGCGCGCGCGGCGATCACGCGCTCGATGCGCGGTCCCTTCACGATGCCGGGCTGGATCGTGTTGACGCGTATGCCTGCGGGCCCGAGTTCGATCGCGAGACTTTTCGTCAGGCCGACGATGGCCCATTTGGTCGCCGAATAAGGCGTGCGATACGCGTAGCCGAGGCGCCCCGCCACCGACGACAACGCGATGATCGCGCCGCCATCCGGCGCATTGCGCAGCAACGGCACCGCGCGGCGCGCGAAGTAGAACTGCGCGTTCAGGTTCACGTCGATCGTGTTGTCCCACTCGTCCGGATCGAGCTCATCGACGCCGCCCGTCGGCCCGGCGATGCCCGCGTTGTTCACCAGCACGTCGAGTCCGCCGAGTTGCGCCTGTACGTCGGCGAACACGCGTTCGACGGCATCGCGATTGGACACGTCGGCGAGCGTCGCCGTGATCGCGCCCGCGCCGCCGCTTTTGCCAGGATTCGCCTCGTCCGTTGCGAGCGCATCGATGGTGTCGCTGCTCGCGTCGCATACATGCACGCGCGCGCCGGCCTCGGCGAACGCGCGGGCGATCACGAGCCCGATACCCGATGCGCCGCCCGTGACGAGCACGCGCAAACCCGCGCGCGGTTGCAACATCTGTGTAACCGTCATGCTTGTCTCCATTGTTGTGATGCGGTGAAGCGTGTCAGGCGCTGGCCGCTTCCCTGCCCTGCAATCGCTCGGCGAGGTCCGCCGCCGCCTCGCCGATGTCCTGCGCGATGCCTGCGCGCGCGCCTTCGCCATCGCCGCGCCACAGCGCTTCGACGATCTTGCGGTGCGCGTCCATCGAGCGGCGCATGTGCGGAATGTCAGGGGCGACGAGATTGAGAAACGGTCCGATGCGCAACCAGAGGTTCTGGATGGTCGCGAGCGTGAGGTCGCTCGCGCCGTGCGTGTAAATGGCGATGTGAAACTGGAAGTTGCTGCGCAGGTAGGCGGCGACATCGCCTGCTTCGACGTTGGTGTCCATCGCGTCGTAGATCGCTTGCAGCTCGGACAGATGCGCCTGCGTCATCCGCGACGCTGCGCGCTTCGCGACACAGCCTTCGAGCGCGATGCGCACGTCGCGCAACTCGTCGAGCAGTTCGAGCGTCATCGGCGGGACCATCAGCGCGCGCGCCGGCCCGTCGATCAACGCGCCTTCGGCTTGCAAGCGCGTGAGCGCGGCGCGCACGGGCATCGTCGACGAACCGACCGCCTCCGCGACGCTGCGCAGGCTCAGCAGCTGTCCGGGCGCGAACCGGCCGATCATGATCGCCTCGCGCAACTGCGCGTAGACCCGGCCTGCCATCGTCTCGCGCGCGACGAGTTCCAGCTCGGGCAGCTCGCCACGGGGTGAGCGTGTCGCCATTCAGGTGTTCTCCTGTATTGCGATCTGTGACCTGTGATCACAGTTGCGTTGAGAACAGTGTGCGTCGCGAGGATCGATGAGTCAAGCCAAGCTTGACCAGGGTTAATACGCAAACGGTTTTGAAGGGATGGGCGGCCAGTTCGCTTTTGGCGTCATCGGTTCGCGCCTGGATGACCGCGCTTTGCGATAAAGCGCGCATCGAGGGAAAGGTGGTTATGTGGTTGTGCGATAAACCGATCTACAAGCACGCGCGGGCTAGCGACATTTGAACCACCAGCCCGCGCGGAAGCGGACGGAACAGCCGTCACGCCAGCGACTCACGCGCGTCGCGCCGACGGTTCCAGCTGAGCCACACCGACAGCAGCGCGATGAACACGAAAACGATCGACACGTTCATGAAGAGTTGCGCGATCGGCAGATGCATCGCGAGCAGCACGCCGCCCAACACCGATCCGGCGACCGATCCAAGCTTGCCGATTCCGATTGCGGACCCGACGCCGGCAGAGCGCAGCATCGTCGGATAGACCATGCCCGCCACTGCGTAAAGAGCGAGCTGGCAGCCGATCACGCAGACGCCGCTCATGAACGCGGCGCCATACAGCCAGGCCGCGGGCATCGGCATGCCGAGCGAAACGCAAACAGGAAGGCCCAGCAACGCGAGCAGCAAGATCACCGCGATGCCATAGCGGTCCACGCAACGGCTCAACGCAAGCGCGCCGACCGTGCCGCCTACCGGGAACATCATCGCCGCTTTCGCTGCCTGCGCGGACGGCAATGCGCTCGTGCTGAACAGGATCGGCAGCCAGTTCCGCGCTGTCGGCGCGCTTCTAACGATAACGACTGCGCACAGCGTGCCGCCGTCCGCATAAGGACCACTACATTGAGACCCAAGACCGCCATCCCTTCGACCGCGCAAGGCGCGGAACTGCCCGACCTCGAACGCTTCCGGCTGCGCCGCTTCCTCGCTTCGCTCGACGAAACGGAACTCGAACGCGTGAAGTACACGATTTGCCTGACTCAGGACGGCAACGGCATCTTCGTCAAGCAGACTGTCGCTGATGATGACGCGGGCTTGGTGCAGGAACAGCCCGGCCGCGATCAGCAGACCGAAAGTCATGACGAGGTAAAGCACAATGAAGCGCCAACGGTCAGCGTTCGCGGCTTTGTACAGACGGGCGGGCAACGTGCCCCCAAGCATTTGGGCATCAAATGTCTAATGACAGAGGGGCGAGCCGATGCCGGCGATTCGGGCAATACCCGTCATCGCGATATGTGCCGCTCAGCGCGGCTTCAGTTCGACGGGCGGATCGGCGCGATAGCCGGCGCCGAGCGCCTCCGTCAATGTGATCTCCTGACTGATCGTCTGACCGTCGAGCGTGAGCAGCACGACCGTCGGCGTGTCGCTGAGCGCTTGATCGACGAACGCGTCGAACCGCGCGTCGTGGTAGCGCATTCACCGGCGCGCAGCCCGTCACCGACGACGACACGAACGCGACGCATACGATGCATCGACCTCATCGCAGATCGCGCAAATCTGATCGTGCTCTCATGTTCGTATCACCTATGAAGAAGGGGGTCGCAGGCGATGCGTCGACATGTGCGCCCGCGTGCCAGTCGGCAAGCCGGCGACCTGCCACGACAGTTCTTACAGGACCTTCGATCCGTTATTTATGCACTGCTAATGCGGTTTTTATCGGTTCATACCGGTTGCACATATGGACGTTTACGCTGCTATAGTTGGCTTCTCTTTCGCGGAGCCCGACTGAAATGTCCTGCGACGCCTGTGACCAAATGCAGTGCAGCGATGCAACCGTGCCACATGACGGATTGCGGGCATTGCACAAGCCGAAAAAGCTGCGTCCGCTCGGTCGCAGCCCCGTTGTCGTGCAGAACTACCAGTGCCGCGTCTGCGGGACGAACTGGATGCGCGAATTCGATCCGCAAACACCTGATCATCTGGAATGGGTCTGTCTGCATCACGCATCAAGCATTCTGGACCCCCTCGCCGCGCTGGAGCCGGAAGGTTCTTCCGCATCGACGGATCGCCAGAACGAAAGCACGGTCACACGCGAGCCGATCGTTGCCCACGACATCCCGCATCACGCGTTTCGGCCGGAAGCCGCGTGAGGTAGAAACAGCGGTAGAACAGAGACGGAAAGCATCTTGTCAGGTGTGCCGCGTTTCGCCGTACCTGACAACAAACACATTTAACGACGTACTCGCGCTAATGCGGCGGCGAAAGACGCCTGAAGCGTTTCCAGAGCTTTTTCAGCGTCCGGTGATCCGCGGCGACGCGTGACGCTAGAAAGCCCCGCGCAAAGGCCGCGCCCGCAGCCGTCTCGGGCGACGTTCGGGACAGCGACTTCAGAAGCTGATCGGCGACGACGGCATCGTTGCGCCAGCCGAGATCGTCCTGTAGCCGGGCCAATGCGCCGACGTAGTGTTGCACGACATGCCTGGGACAAAGCGACGCGAAGAACTCCGTCGCGTATCGCACTTTCTTCGCGGCGATGCGCGCGCGATGACGACGGCGATCGTCGATATCGGCGAGACCCTTGCCTCGCTTGATCAGCTTCCGGTGCCGGCGACGCAGCACCTCCACGGCGAACGACCTCGCAGGGCGGCTGATCGCTTCACGCTGCTCATCGGACATTCCGTCGCGCCATCCCTTGCGGCTCAACCATAGCGAGAGTTGCAGCGCGAGCCGCGTGTAGCGAACCGACTCGACGGCGTCGGCTGCGCGCTGCCGGTTCTCGATGGCGATCTTCAAGCAGGCGTCGCGTACGGGCAGCAACTCCTCGGGATTGCCGCTGGTGCCCGCATGTTCGAGCGTCGATCCCGCGAGCACCTCCCAGTCACGCGCGGCGCCGAGTTCCGAGGCGATCCAGCGCAACGCTTCTTCGAGACCGGCATAAGCGGGAATGACCGTCGCAAACAGATCGAGCGCCGAGCGCAAACGACGCAGGCCCACGCGCATCTGATGAACACTCGACGGATCATGGCCCGACACGACGCCCCGTTCGTTTGCATGAACCTGAGCGAGGCAATTGCGCACGATGCTGCAAAAGGTGTCCTCCACAGAATCGCTTTTGTGCAGATACACGGGTTGCGCCTTCACGGCCGCGCGGTGCTCCGCGATCAGCAGCGCGTAGCCGAGGTCGGCCTTGCTGCAGCGGTCGATGCGCAGCGGCACGGTGTCGAGCAGTTCAAGCGCGACGCCGTACAGGTTCTCCGGCTGCCCCTGCTTCAGCTCCAGTTCGAGCGCCGCGACGGGCAACGAGCCAGCATCGGCTTCGATGGTGCCTTCGTCGAGTGCAACTTCGATTTCATCTCCGGACTGCAAGCGCAGCGTAAAAACCGCTCGATTGATACGCGTGACAAAGATGGGCTTTAACTGGGCCGCCGTGGACTCGTCGCGGATCAGCTTCCCGCAGTCGCTTGCTTCGGGTATCGCGTCGTGCAGCAGCTTGAGATCGGGCGTATCGCCATCGACGGGCATCTCGAACTCATCCCTGTCGAACAGGCCCGCCTGCGCCGATCCTTCCAGCTTCAACGTCTGAAGTCTCTCGTCACCGACGGCACGCACGCGCAGCGAAGCCCCGCATCCGTGAAAGGCAAGCTCGGGCGTGTCGAAATAGGTGCTCGTCAGCAGCCGGGGAGCCTCGGCTGCGTTTTTAGATTGCGCAAACAAAGACGCGTGACGCAATGTGTCGAGATCTTCGATGCGGACCCGCAGCTTCAGCTCCTGTTCCATACCGGCTCCCATTTGCGCTTGGGACTATCAGGCTACACCGAATCCGCCGGATTGCGGGTCACGCGCGGATGCATTTCATGCATGTACGTGAAACCCGGCAGCGCACAGCGGCCGGGGCTCGCGCAGCAAAGAGAAGCGTTCGGGTTAAAGCTGAAAGGCCCGCACGGCCGACCGCAAAGATTCCGCCTGCGCGCGCAAGTCGCCCGACGCCTGTGCGCCGTCCTGCACGAAAGCGGCGTTCTGCTGCGTCGCGCGGTCCATTACGAGAACGGCCGCGTTGACCTGTTCGATGCCGTTGCTCTGCTCGCGCGAGGCCTCCGCGATCGAGTCGACCAGATCCGCCACGCCGCGAACGGCGGCCAGCAAATCGACGATCGTAGCCCCAGCGGCTTGCACTGCGACGCCGCTCTGGTCCACCTCGGCTGTCATTTCCTTGATCAACGCGCCGATTTCCTTTGCCGCTTTCGAGCTTCGCTCGGCGAGCGCGCGCACTTCCTGCGCGACGACGGCGAAGCCACGTCCCTGATTGCCTGCGCGCGCGGCTTCGACAGCGGCGTTGAGGGCCAGCAGGTTCGTCTGGAATGCAATGCCTTCGATCACCGATGTAATGTCGCGCACGCGGCCCGACTGTTCCGAGAGCGCGCGCATGCGCGCGCCGGCGTCCTTCGCGGCGCGGTCGCCGTCGCCGGCCTTGCCCGACGCGATGCCTGCCAGCGTGCGCGCTTGCGTCGCATGTTCCGCGTTGGCTCTGACCATCGAGGCAAGCTGCTGCATGCTCGCCGAAGTCTGCTGGATGCTCGCCGCGTGCTCCTCTGCGCTGGTCGCAAGCGTGCCCGTGCCGCTTGCGATGGATGCGCTCGCTTCGGCGATCGTATCCGTCGAGTGGCGGATCTCGCCGATCATCGAGGCCAGACGTTCGCGCATCGTCTTCATTGCGAACAATACGCTGTGCGTGTCCCCCGGCTTCACGGGCACATTGACGGAGAGATCGCCCGACGCAACGCGATTAGCGATTTCCGCCGCCGTCTGCGGCTCGCCGCCGAGTTCGCGGAACAGGCTCCTCGACATCGACGCGCACAGCGCCGCGACGACGCCCAGACCGACCACGATAAAACCGATGACGAGCAATTCGACGACGTGTCCCGCCTTTGTCGCCTGCTCGTATTCGGATTGAGCGGCCGTCAATTCGATCTTGCGCAGTTCCGCGCCTTGTTGCTTCAACGCGCGCGACAACGGGTCGACGGTTTGCGTCTGCACCCATTGCGCCTCGGCGAGGCTGTTTGCGCTCAACTGCTGAACGGCGGGCCGCAGACCCTTGTCGCGCAGATTCGCCCAGTTCGAGGCGTACTTCGTCGCGAGTTCTCGCGCGTCCGCCGATGCGCTGTTGGCGAGATACTGCTTCATCAGCGTGTCGACCTGCTCGATGCGAGCGACACCGCTTGCCGCGACCGCCTGCGTCTTTTGCGCCGACGGATCGAGAATCGCGTCGCTCACTGCAAAGACCGTTTCGGTGACGAGCTCGTTGATGGTCGAAATCGTCTGCAACGCCTGTGCACGTCCCTCATACATCTGCTGCAACGTGTCGATCGACCTCGACACACCCATCAATCCCGCCGCGCCGATGCAAAGGGCAATGACGGTAACGGCGCCAGTCAAAAGAAGAAGGCGGGTTTTGATACTTAACTTGCGCATTGGAGTCGAGGCCTACATGGCAATGCGTCGCGGGGCATGCAAGCGCGGCCGCGAGGCACGGAGAGAAGACAATCCTTTTGAAGGAACGCGCCTTCATTACGGCGCGAGGCGCGAATACTTGAATGAAGTTTTTATGACTTTGCGCACCGATGCAGTGCGTGTGATGGACTGCCGCAGGTCATCGCGCTCGACGGTCGATCGCATCGATCGCTCTCCCACACGCCTTTGCCTCGCGAGGCGCATGGCAAAATGGATACCGCCTGACGACCAGGGAGAACGTATCGTGCGGGTCCTCGTGATCGAAGACGATGTGAGCATCGCGACCAACCTCTATGACTTCCTCGAGAATGCCGGCTATGAAGTCGATCTTGCGTCGAGTGGTCACGCCGGATTGCAACTCGCGCTGGCAGGACCGTGGGACGCGATCCTGCTCGATCTTGCGTTGCCCGGAATGGATGGGCTGACGTTGTGCCGCAAGCTGCGCGAGGAAGCGCATCGCGACACGCCCGTGCTGATGCTGACGGCCAAGGACACGCTCGATGACAAGCTCGCGGGCTTCGTGCACGGCGCCGACGATTACCTCGTCAAGCCTTTTTCGCTGAAGGAGGTCGGCGCGCGGGTCAGTGCGCTGATCAAACGCTACAAGGGCCAGGTAGCAGCGTCCGTGATCCGTTGCGCGGACGTGCAACTCGATCTGACGACACTGACCGTCGAACGCGCGGGCCGCGCCATCAAGCTGCCGCCCAAATGCCTGCAACTGCTTCGCATTCTGATGCAGTCGCCGAACCGTTTGTTCAGCCGCGCCGAACTCGAAAACGAGGTATGGGGCGGGCAACTCCCTGACAGCGATACGCTGCGAACGCATGTCTATACGCTGCGCCGCGCGTTAACCGCGCCGGGCGAAGACGAGCTGATCGAGACGGTTCACGGCCTGGGCTACCGTTTCGTCGCGAGCGATGGCCATGCGTCATAGCTTGCGCTTCAAGGTCGCACTCGTCTTTTCCGCGCTGACTATCGTGCTGCTCGTCGCTCAGGCGCTAGGCGTCAAGACGCTTGCCGAGGCCCAGGAAGAAAAACTGATCACGGCGCTGATCCGCGACGACATCGCCAACGTGATGCAAGGCTATCGCGCGAATCCCGCGCTGCTGCCGCCCTTCGACGCACGCCTGAACGGATATGTGTCGGCGGCAGACCAGCCGCCTGCGGCATTGCCTGCTTCGATCAGGAACCTGTCCGCCGGCACGCACGAGATCGTGCTCGACGATCGGGAGATTCACGTCGCGGTCGTGCCGTTCGGCGCGAAACGTCTGTACCGCGTCTACAATTTCAACGTCTACGAGAAGCAGTTCCGCCATGTGATCGACATGCTGATGGCCGGCACGGGTATCTTTGCGCTGCTGACCATCTGGCTTGCGTACGGGCTGTCGGGTCTGCTGGTGCGCCAGGTGGCCGGACTCGCGCGGCAGGTCAAGGCGCTGCGGCTCGGCGGATCGACGCCGATCAATCCCGGCAAATACGATGAAGTCGAACTCGTCGGACTCGTCGAAGCGTTCAACGACTATCACCGGCGCATGGCGGACATGATCGAGCGCGAGAAGGAATTTACCGGCAATGTCAGTCACGAACTGCGTACGCCGCTCACCACGATCAAGACCAGTTGTGAACTGCTGGAACAGGATTCTGCGCCGGGCACGAAATCGCGAGCCCGCATCCAGCAGATCGAACGCGCAGCCGACAGCATGCGCGAACTCGTCAATGCGCTGCTGTTGCTCGCCCGCGAAGAGTCCACGCAGAATGTCGAGCCCGTTCGCCTCGCGCGCATGATCGAAACCGCGCTCGCGCCGTTCGCCGATCGTCTTGCCGGCAAAGGCGTCGAGACCGTGATCGACATGGACCGCGACGTTCACGTCGCGGCGAACCGGTCGGCGCTCGCCATCGTGCTGTCGAACCTCGCGGACAACGCATCGCGCCACACCGATTGCGGGCACCTATGGTTCTCATACGCGGACGGCTGGCTGCGCATCGAAGACACGGGCTCAGGCATCTCCGCGCACGCGTTGCCGCATGTGTTCGACCGGTTCTATCGGGCGAGTCCCGAGCTGACATCGGGGTACAGCGTCGGCATCGGTCTCGCTATCGTGAAGAAGATCTGCGACCGCTACGGCTGGCCCGTCGAACTGGACAGCGAGCCGGGCCGGGGCACGCGCGTCTCGTTACGTCTGCCGCCCGCGAGCCCCGGCGGCGCCGGCCCCGAGGCCCGTTACGCAGCGTCTTGACGAAAACTTCACAAGCGCTTGCGTAGCATCCTGGTCTGGAACCGCCCATGCAGCAGGCGGAAGCGAGACTCACGGATGCCGGAATGCGCCGCGCACTACCGATTGCCTTTACCTTGCTGACGGGCTGCGCCACCTATCATGCGCAGCCCATCGCGCCGACGCAGCTTGCCCGACAGTTCGAAGAACGATCCCTCGCAGCCGACGATCTGCATCGGTACATGACACGCGAGCTCGGCCACGAACTCCAGTGGCCGTTGGCGAGGTGGAACGAGCAGATGCTCACGCTCGCCGCGTGGTACTACAGCCCGTCGCTCGATATCGCGCGTGCGCAATGGGGCACCGCGAAGGCGGGTATCGACGTGGCGGCCGCGATTCCGAACCCGGTGCTCCAGTTGCCGTTCCAGTACGCGACGCCGAACCCGGGCCCTGGTGCGCCCTACGTGACGGGTCCTTCGCTCGACATCCCGATCGAGACGGCCGGCAAGCGCGGCTACCGGATGGACCAGGCGTCGCATCTGTCGGAAGCGGCGCGCCTTGCGATCGGCAACGAAGCATGGAAAGTCCGCGGACAGGTCCGTGACGCGCTGATCGCGCTATACGCAGCTCGTGAGCGCACAACCGTTCTGTCGCGCAAGGCCGACGACGAACAGCAGATCGTGCGGATGGTCATGAAGCGCAGAGCCGTCGGCGAAAACTCGGGACCCGATGTCGATGCGCAAGTGTTCGCCGGGACGCAGGCGCAAGCCGATCTGGCCGCGGCCGTCAGCGCGCGGCAGGATGCGCGCGCGCAGCTCGGCGCGGCAATCGGCGTTCCCGTCGCAGCGCTCGACGCCGTGCAGTTCGATCTCGACGCGTTCGGCACGGCACCGCCTGCGCCGCCCGCAGACGACGCACGGCGCGACGCGATCTTCCATCGCGCGGACCTGCTTGCATCGCTGGCCGAATACGCTGCCGCCGAGTCGGCGTTGCAGCTCGAAGTCGCGAAGCAATATCCGGATATCCATCTCGGCCCCGGCTACACGTACGACACGGGCACGCACAAGATCGCGTTCGGCGTGGCCGGAATCTCGCTGCCAATCTTCGACCAGAACCAGGGCGGCATTGCTCAGGCCGAAGCGAAGCGCAAGGAAGCAGCCGCGCGCACGGCCGCGTTGCAGGACTCGATTCTCGCGAACCTGGACCACGCGCTCGCGCGGTATCACGCAAGCATCGACGCGATGCGGATTTCGGCCCGGCACCTCGCGGCCGCGCGCAAGCAACGCGACAGCCAGCTCGCGAGTTTCGCCGCCGGCAACGCGGACCGCCTGACGCTCGTGCAAGCGAAATCCGACTACGAGGCGAGCGAGCTCACGCATATCGACGCCGTCGTTTCAGCCTGGCAAGCAGCGGGCGCGCTCGAAGACGCGATGCAACAACCGCTTGCCGCCGGACCACTCGACGATGCCGCGACCGGACAGGAGACACGCCGATGAAATACCGCTTTCTGTTTTGGTCCGCCGGCACGCTTGCGCTGGCGGCGGGAGCGTGCTGGACCCTCTATCAGGCTCTCTATCCGGATTCCTTTGCGACCGCTGCGGCTGCGCAGACGGCGCCGCAGTCGACGATACAGGCCGTAAACGGCGAAACGGTGATCATCGTGAGCGCCGCTGCGCAACGCGCCAGTCATATCGAGGCGACGCGGCTCGCGGCGCTCGCCGTTCGCCCCGAGCGCACCGCCTATGCGAGCGTCGTCGACTTGCAGCCGCTGTTCGACTTGCGCACCCGCCTTGCGGCCGCGCGCGCCGATCTCGACACCTTCACCGCACAGGCCGGCAACTCGCAGATGCAGTACGAGCGCAGCCGCGTGCTGTTCGACGACGACCGCAACGTGTCGCAAAAGAGCCTGCAAGATGCGCGCGCAACGATGCAGGCCGACGAGGCGAAGCGGCGGTCGGCGGAAGCTACCGTCAGCGGACTCGAAGCGACGATGAGGCAGCAGTTCGGCGATGCGCTCGCCGAATCCGCGACGACGCCCGCCTCCCCTCTCTTCCAGCGTTTGCTTGCGGGCCGCGCGGTCGTGCTGCGCGTCACGCTGCCCTCCGACTATACGAACCCTGCGCCCGCTCGCATCACGATCGATACGCCCGATGGTCAAGCCTTGCCGGCGCAGAAGCTGTCGGCTTCGCCATCGAGCGATCCGTCGGTGCAGGGCAACCCGTGGCTCTATGCGACGGACCACGCGCTGCCCGTCGGCATCCGCACGAGCGCGCACGTGCCATCGTCCGGTGCAGCCACGCCGGCGATCGTCATTCCGGAACGCGCGGTGGTGTGGTACGGCGGCCAGGCATGGAGCTATGTGCAGACCGCACCCGACCGCTTCACACGGCGCTACGTGCCCGCCGACAGCGAAGGCGATCAGGGCTTCGTCGTCACGTCCGGATTCCATGCGGGCGATGCCGTCGTCACGCAAGGCGCGCAGTTGCTGCTGTCCGAGGAACTGAAGCCGCAGGGCATCGCAACTGCGTGCAAGGACCCGCCCGAATGCGATGACTGATCTGCTTGCCAGCCTCGCACGACATGCACCCGACTAGCCCTCATGCTCAACACGATCATCCGGTTTTCGCTCCGCTTTCGCGGCATTGTCTATGCGCTGGCCGTCATCGCGGCCGGCTACGGTCTCTTTACGCTCACGCGCGCGAAGCTCGACGTGTTCCCGGAGTTCGCTCCGCCGATGAGCATCGTCCAGACGGAAGCACCGGGCTTGACCAGCGAGCAGGTCGAAACGCTCGTAACTCAGCCGCTCGAAAACGGCCTCGGCGGGCTGGTCGGGCTTCAGTCGATGCGCTCGAAATCGATGCAAGGGCTGTCGTCGATCACGCTGGTATTCGACGCGCACGCGAATATGATGCAAATCCGCCAGCTCGTCTCCGAGCGCGTGAATGCGCTCGCAGCGACGATGCCCGCGGGCGTGATGCCGCCGCGACTCCTTCCGCTCACAACGACAACGAGTGTCGTGCGAACCATCGGCCTCACGTCGAAGACGCGCTCGTTGATGGACCTGTACGACATCGCGCGGTGGACGGTGCGGCCTCAACTATTGAGCGTCCCCGGTGTCGCCGATGCGATCGTGTTCGGCGGCGAGACGCGGCAGCTACAGATTCAGGTCGATCCGTCGAAGCTGCTTCGCTATGGCCTGTCGATCCAGGACGTGATTGCGGCGGCACGTGTATCGACGGGCGTGCGCGGCGCGGGCTTCGTCGAAAACGACAATCAACGCATCGCGGTCAACGCAAACGGTCAGATCACCACGCCGCAGAAGCTCGGCGAAACCGTGCTGCGCTGGAGCAATGGCGCGGCCGTGCGTCTCCAGGATGTCGCGACGCTCACGTGGGGCAGCGCGCCCGCCGTCGGCGCGGCTTCGATCATGGGCCAGCCGGGCGTGATGCTGGTGCTGGAAAGCCAGTACGGCACGAATACGCTCGCCGTCACGAAGGACATCGAGAAGACGCTGGCCTCGCTCAAGCCCGTGCTCGCGAAAGAGCGCGTCGACGTCAACGCCGACGTGTTCCGGCCGGCCAATTTCATCGATGCGTCGATAGGCCATCTGCGTAGCGCGTTGCTGATCGGCGCGGTGCTTGTGATCGCGGTCCTGGTCCTGTTTCTGCTCAACGTGCGCGCTGCCTTCATTTCCGCTGTTGCGATTCCGCTTTCGCTGCTCGTCGCGATCATCGTGCTGACGTCGTTCGGCGTGAGCCTGAACACGATGACACTCGGCGGCCTTGCGATCGCGCTCGGCGAAGTCGTCGACGATGCGATCATCGACGTCGAAAACATCTACCGGCGCTTGAGGCAAAACCGCGCGCTCCCTGCTCCGTTCCCGGCATGGCGCGTCGTGCTGCGTGCGTCGCTCGAAGTGCGCAGCGCCGTGGTGTTCGCCACCTTCATCGTCATGCTGATCTTCCTGCCCGTGCTCACGCTCTCCGGTGTGGCGGGCAAGCTCTTCGCGCCGCTCGGCATCGCGTACATCCTCGCCGTGCTCGCGTCGCTCGGCGTCGCGCTCACGCTGACGCCCGCGATGGCGCTCGCGTTGCTCGTGCGCGGCCCGCTGCCCGCCGACGAACCGCCGCTGATCGCAAGGCTGAAAGCGCGCTACGTCACGCTGCTGATGAAGATCGAGGCGCGCGTGAAGACGGTCATGGCCGTGGTCGCGGTGATGTGCGTCGCCGCGCTCGCGACGCTTCCGTTCATGAGCGGCAACTTCATTCCCGAACTGCGCGAAGGACACTATATCGTGCACATGGGGCTCGCGCCCGGTACGTCGCTGGCCGAATCGATGCGTATCGGCACGCAGGTGTCAAAGGCGCTGCTTCAGGTGCCGGGCGTGCGTCTCGTCGCGCAGCGCGCGGGCCGCGCGAACGAGGTCGTCGATCCCGTCGGCGTGCAGCTCTCCGAATTCGAAGTCGATCTCGCTCCGATGAGCGCGTCGCAACAGCGCCGCACGCTCTATCGCATCCAGCAGGCACTCGCGAAGTTTCCGGGCTTGTCGGTATCGGTCAATACGTTTCTGGTCGAGCGTATCGACGAGACGATTTCCGGCGTGACAGCGCCTGTCGTCGTCAATGTGTTCGGCGACAACCTCGACATCATCGATCGCAAGGCACAGCAGATCGCGCGGCTGCTCGGGACGATACGCGGCGCGGCAAGCGTGCGCGTCGAATCGCCGCCCGGTATCCCCGAACTGCAAGTGACGCTCAAGCCTAATCAGCTGAGCCGCTGGGGGTTCAGGCCCGTCGAGGTGCTCGATACGATCCAGGCGGCCTGCCAGGGCACGACGGTATCGCAGATCTACCAGGGCAGCCGTACCGCTGACGTCAGCGTGGTGCTCGCGCCGTCCGCGCGCGCGACGCTCGGCAATATCGGCGCGCTGATGCTGCGCAACCCGGACGGCCTGTCCGTGCCGTTGCGCGAACTGGCGACGATCAGTCAGGTGTCGGGCCGTTATCAGATCACGCATGACGGCGGGCAGCGCATGCAAACCGTGTCAGTCAATCTCGGCAGACGCGCGGTGAGCGACTTCGTTCGAGAAGCACAGTCGCGCGTGAACCGCGAGATCGCGATGCCTTCGGGCGCCTACGCCGTATTTGCCGGCGAAAGCGAAGCACGCGCGCAGTCTCAGCGCGATTTGCTCGCGTATGGCGTGATGTCGATCGTCGGCATTGCGCTGCTGCTGTTTCTTGCGTTGAAGAGCCGCCGTGGTGTCATGCTGGTGATGGCCAATCTGCCGTTCGCGCTGGTGGGCGGAGTCGTCAGCGTGCTGCTTGTTGGTGGCAACCTGTCGCTCGGCAGCATGGTGGGCTTCGTGACGCTCTTTGGCATCTCGCTGCGCAACTCGATCATGCTCATCAGCCACTACGAACATCTCGTGCACGTGGACGGATTGTCATGGGGCATCGATACGGCCGTGCGCGGCGCATCGGAGCGGCTGGTGCCGATTCTGATGACGGCGCTGGTCACGGCGCTCGCATTGCTGCCGCTCGCCGTGACGAGCGGCGCCGCGGGCAACGAAATCGAAGGGCCGATGGCGATCGTGATCCTCGGGGGCCTGCTCACGTCGACGGCGCTGAATCTGATCGTGCTTCCGACGCTCGCGCTGCGCTACGGGCGCTTCGAAGGCGATGCGCTGGCCGAATCCGGAATCGCGAATGCCTGAGGTACGCGGGTGAATCGGGACGCCGAGGAGCGCAGGCGCTGCTAGCTCTTCAATCAACATCTCGACTATCGCTCAAGCTTCGAACGTTCAAGTCGCAGGCATCGTTGATGCGTCAAGCGAGATACCCTTCCTCGCAATAGCTGTCAGCCAGACCGAGGTGCCTCATGAACCGTCCGATCGACACGAATCGTCTTCGTATTGCGCTGGTGATCGCCGTCGTTGCAATGGTCACAGTGGCGGCATCGACCGTGCGCCACAGTGCGACTGCCGGTGAAAAATCTGCCGGTGAAAAATCTGCCGTCGCAAATCTGCCGTTGACGCACGTCGCCGACATTCCGTTGCCGGGCCGCGCATCGCGGCTCGACTACGAAAGCGATGACCCGGGCCGGCATCTGCTGTTCATCGCGCATCTCGGCGACAGTGAAGTGATCGTCTTCGATATGAAGGCCTCGCGCGTCGTCGCGCGCATCGGCAACATCGCTGCCGTGCACGGCATACTCGTCGTCCCCGAACTGTCGCGCGTATACGCGTCCGCGACGGGCACGAATGAGATCGTCGCCATCGACGAATCCACGCTGAAAATCACCGCACGCATGCCGGGTGGCGTCTATCCGGATGGGATGGCGTATGCGCGCGAATCCGGAAAACTCTACGTCTCCGACGAGTCGGGCGGGACTGAAACGGTGATCGATACGCGCGCCAATCGACGCATCAATACGATTCCGCTCGGCGGCGAAGCCGGCAATACCCAGTACGACGCCGCGTCGCGTCATATCTTCGTCAATGTGCAGACGCAAAGACGGCTCGTCGAAATCGATCCGGCGACTGATGCGATCGTCGCTCGCATTGACTTGCCGGGCGCTAAAGGCAATCACGGTCTTTATATCGATTCGCAATTGCACCTCGCATTTATCGCCTGTGAAGGCAATGCCAAACTTCTGACGCTCAACCTGCTCACGAAACGGGTCGTCCAATCATTCGATGTCGGCCGCGAGCCCGACGTGCTCGCGTTCGATCCCGGTTCGCGCACGCTGTACGTCGCGGGCGAAGCAGGCATCGTGTCGATGTTTGACGCGAGTTCGTCAACCGTGTCGAAGATAGGCGAAGGCAGCATTGGGCCCAACGCACATGTGGTGGGTGTCGATCCATCGACGCATCGGGTTTACTTCCCGCTGAAGAGCATCGACGGACCTCCGGTGTTGCGTGTAATGGCACCGCGCTGAAGCCGTTCCGATGGAATCAAGAGCAATTCATGGATTGAAAAAAGTACTTATTCCCTTCAAGTGAAATCGGTAATAATTTGCGCTCTTCTTGCAGGCCATACCGTCCGATTCTTATCTATGGGGTCGCATTCCAAATGATTTGGCAAGGACCCTCTTATCGAAAAGCACATCGCGCAAAACACTTCTCTAATGCGACAAATCAGTGCGATTGCTTTGTTTTTTCTTATGATATTACGCACAATCGCCAGAACCCGGTAGACTTTGCGCTGTTCGGACTTAGCTAACAGCATTAAATACCGATTCGCTGTCTTTGGTGCTAATCGAGTCTGTGACATTTGCTGCTTTACGGACATTGAGGTACTTATTGCCTGCAAGGTGGTAATACGGCCAGGGACACCTGCCGCACTCTTTTAACTTGTCACGGGAACGCACCGCGTCGGTCAAACGTTTGCGCCTCAGGCATTCGAAATCCTGAAGCGGACGATCTGCGCTTTTCCTCGCATCTCCCAGACGAATTCCGCAACTTCTGCCGGTGAGTTTCACGGCGAGGATCTTGTTAGCCATGGTCAAACGACGTCAATTTCTCGGACTCCTAACTTCCCTTGGTGGCAGCTACATTCTGACCGCATGCGGCGGTGGCAGTGAAGGCATCAGCGGCAGCTCGCCCGTTGCCAAATCGACGGCCCGCGCAAGCGCTGCATCGGCGAACGGCACGACGATTCCGTCCGCCTCGTACATCATCGACAACAACGGTTCCGTATGGACGCTGTCCGGCGGCTCCGTGTATCTGAACGGCGTAAAGGCCGGCAACAACTACAACGTCACGCTGGTGCTGTGGTACGGGGGCACCGTTTATCACCAGGGCACGGGCGGGCAGTTCTACGCGTATAACGGGACCACGTGGATTGCGAGCGGCGATCCGCGTCTGGGCGGCGGCGGCACCTCCAGCGACGGCACCTCGATTCCTCCAGCTTCGCAAATCACCGACACCTCCGGCGCAGTGTGGACCGTCGTCAACGGCGTGATCTATCGAAACGGATCGGGGGTCGGCAACACGTACAACGTTTCGCTTCTGCTGTGGTACGGCGGCAGCATGTACCATCAGGGCACGGGCGGCCAGTTCTATGCATGGAACGGCACGACGTGGACCGCCTGCAACGATCCGCGTCTGGGCGGCACGTCGGCTGACGGCACGACCATTCCTTCCGCTTCGTACATCATCGACAAGACGGGCGCAATCTGGACCGTCGTCAACGGCGTCATCTACCGCAACCGCGCGACCGTCGGCAACACCTATAACGTTTCGCTTCTGCTGTGGTATGGCGGCAAGATCTGGCATCGCGGCACGGGCGGGCAGTTCTATGTGCTCGCGGATCTCGACAGATGGTTGCCGTGTGATGACCCGCGCCTGGCCACGTCGCTGACGACGGCTGGAAGCTTTTACGGCATCAACGGACACTTCGATTACACGTACACGCCCGCGCAGCTTGTCTCGATCATGAAGAGCATGGGCTGCACGTCGTATCGCGTCGGATGTACCGATGATCCCGTGCAACTAAGTGCCGTCACGAAGCTGGCGCAAGCGTTCCAGGCTGCCGGACTCACGCTCCTCGTTCTCGTCAATCAGGGCGTGTATGACGCCACCGGCGAGCTGCTTCCCGGCGAAGGCGCCGCATACAACCGCGGTTTCGCTGCCGGCATGACGATCGCAAAAGCGCTCCAGCCGTATGGCGTCACGCTTTACGAATGCGGAAACGAGTTGACGCGACAGGACGCAACTGTCATGGACTTCACCTACGCCGGCACGAAGGCCTCCGATTTCAATAACGCCAACTGGCCGGTCATGCGCGGCGTGATGCGCGGGATGATCGACGGCGTGAAGTCGGTTCAACCGTCTGCAAAGTGCGGCATCAACTTCTGCGTTGCGGACGTCGGCGCAGCCGACGCGTTGTGGGACGGCATGCAGCCCGACGGCAGCGGCGGCTATCCGAAAGTGCGCTGGGACGTCACGACGTGGCACAACTACGAAGTGTACGGCGACATCTTCAACATCGGGGTTGACGGCGCAGGTCCGGGCTTCGATCTGCCGACCTACTGCAAGGCCCGATACGGTGTGCCGTTCATCATCTCCGAATGGAATACGGGTCCAGAGAAAACCGAGGCTTACCGCGCGTCCTACATTTCGTCGACGCTGGCGAGCTTCTACCGGTCGCGAAAGAGCCACAACATCCAGTCTGTGATGTATTACGTGCTGGACAGCGGCAATACAACGTACGGCATTATGATCGACGGTACTCCCGTGAGTCAGCCCTACTCGGCACTTTCGAGCTTCATTTCGGCAAACGCCGACATCTGATGCGGCCCTGACCGGTCGAGCATCGACGAAGCTTTCTTAGCGGCCCGCCACCCGGCGGGCCGTTTTGCATTGCAGCCAACCTTAGCGTTCAATCGGCAGAAGTGACCGAAGCCATCCAACGACAACGGCTTCGCAAATCCCGCGCTCAAATAGCGTTAAACAGCACTTGTGCGGCGAGACGCAAGTTCGTCATCATCGGATGAGCCCCGACGCGCGACCCTCTGCGCCAATTCAACCCTATTCCCGCCAAGCGATTTCGCGCTGTATAACGGCTGATCGGCGGCCGCCAGCAGGTCGGCAAGCGTGAGCGTTTCGCTTGTGGACTGCGCCAGTCCGATGCTGACCGTGGCCTTGATCTCGACATCGTTCTTCCTGTGAGCGATCGTTCCGGCGAAGCGCCTGACGATGGCCTCGCCCACCTCTTTCCCGCGAACGCTGTCATGTCGCGGCAGCAATGCGGCAAATTCTTCTCCACCGATGCGCGCGAGAATCGCATCACGTCCCAATACGCTGCGGGCGACGTCCCCAAACGACTTCAGCACCTCGTCGCCCGTCTCGTGGCCATATCGATCGTTGATCGCCTTGAATTGATCGAGGTCGAACGCAAGCAGTGAAACTGGCCGGGACGATTCGCCGTCGCGGATGATGCGCGCGCCCTCTTCGAAAAACCATCTGCGATTGCCGAGACCGGTCAGATAGTCCGTCTGCGATTCCTTTAGAAGCTGACCGTGGGCTTCGTCGCGCACGAGCCTCAGCAAGGTCATCGGCAAAACGACCGAATAGAGCACGCCTTCGTAGATCGTGATCTTGCCGACAATCAGCAGCATGCGTTGCCCATACAGCGCCACCAGAGCGGGCAACACAAACGCTCTCGCGGCATAGAGAAGCGCATGGGCGCCCGACACGATCGCGGCGATGCGCCGCGATTGCATCCCCTTCATTCCGTCACATCGCAGCAGTTCGCGAAATGTCATCCCGCAAGCGACTGCGATTGGAAACGCACTCACGTAGCTCCACATGATTTCTTGCCCGCGCGCGCCGCCAATCGCCCACGCCAGTGCAAGTAAAACCAGCATGCCGATGGAACCGGTACGGTATTGCCGGTGGCTCAACGATGCGACGCCGTGCAGGATCAGCAGATAGCCGGTGACGATGATCAGGTTGCTTAGCGCAGAGCCCGTCGCGCCGGGCAGATCGTGACGCAACGGCGCCACCGCGCAGCCGATGGCAAGCGCGGCGTATCCGGCTGCCAGTATTTTCAATTCCCTGCTGCGCCTGGGATGCGTGCGATGCTCCCAAAGCGTCATCCCGCAACTGGCGAGAAGGGTTCCGATCGCGAGGAAATAGAGAGTAATAAGATCCACATGCATCGCCGACTTGATGGCCCGATGTGGTGGCTTTAGGCCCGCACATCGCGGCGAAAGCCGGATTTTACGCCGAAAATTTCGATAATAAGATGATAGTCAGGCGTCCCGTTTCAATAGCGAAGTACTGCTGTGCAGGCGTTTCAAGGATATATGGCACGGGACTCAAGCCCTTTCTGGCAGCCCTGCGATCCGGCCGCATAATGTTCCTCATCGGCACGAGCCCGACCTATCGCAAACGACGCGGCCGTGTGATCGGCAGCGGCATGTTGCTGCTATTCCAGCCGCCCGAGCTGTTCACCGACCTCGCCACCGGCAAGCCGATCAGCGCCGAAGTCCGCCGGCGGATCCACGCGCGCATGCTCGCATACGACGCGATGCCCGTGCATCCGGCATCGGCTTTATGGCGATCCCGCGACGCGTGACTGGAAGCAGTACTGCCTGCCCGACGACAACGCGCCCGTTGCAGGACGCTGCCCGTTCGCGAGCCGCTGACTCATGCCGCACAAATGCATGCCGCGCAAATTCGGCTTTCTCTGGCGTCCGCTGCGCTGATGCGCTTAAAGCAGGATCACGTGATCGCTGACCCGGACGCAGTTCCGGCCGCCGCGCTTCGCGCCGTATAGCGCTTCGTCGGCATCGCGCGCGAGTTGCTCGATCGTCGCGTCGGCAGCGGCCATGCACGCGACGCCGATGCTGCACGTATAGCCGGGCAGCGACTGATCCTCTTTCTGCTCGACCCGTCGCCGGATGATTTCGGCGTGCTCTCGCGCCTCGTCGGGTTGCGTGCGCGGCAGCAGCACGGCGAATTCCTCGCCGCCCCAGCGCGCAAAGTGGCCGTGCTCCGGCAGCATGTCGGCCACGCGCCGGGCGAAGTCGGTCAGGATGCGATCGCCCGTTGCATGCCCGTACGTATCGTTCACCTGCTTGAAGTGGTCGAGATCGATCAGTATCAGCGAAAGGAGCCCGCCCGTGCGCATCGTCTTTTCGCGTTCCTGCTGGTGCGCGCTCAGAAACGCGCGGCGATTCAGCAAGCCCGTCAGCGGGTCCATGAAGGACTGCTGCTCGAGCTGATTGCGAAGCCGGTCCATCGCCGCGAACAGCAGGCCGACCGTCACCGTCAGCGACATCAGCGCGCTCGTCGTCAGATAGATCTTCTGGAAGATGTCATCCGAAAAGAGCCCGGCGTTCGCCCATGACGGGATGAACATCGTCGCGACTCGCGTGGCCGTCACGACCGCCTGGACCAGCAGCATCGAGCCGACGAATAGCGCGGTGTTGCTGCCGCGCCCGAAACGCAGCATCACGACGCAATTCGTTCCGTAGGTCAAGGTCAGGAACACCGACATCCACAGCGTGCGGCCCGCTGCCGACGGTTGCACCCACGTCGTCCAGCTCATCGCGATCACGCCGACGATCAGCAGCAAGGCAATGAAGCGCCGCGACGGACGTCGCCCGAAAAACAGCTGGCTGCCGATCATCCACAACCCCGTGCCGAGAATCATGCCGACGTTGGCGACGAGAAACGAAAGCCAGTCGGCGATGCCGCCGCGCAGCGCAAGCATGATCGCCGACACCGACACGATCAGCGCCCCCGACGCCCAATGCCCGACGCCTCGAATATTCGTCGGAAAACCGCGGCCCAGCGAGAACATGACGAGCGACATCAGCCCGGGCATGACTGACGACATGAGAATGACGGTGCGAAGATCGAAGGCTGGCATACGGTTCCGATAGCGGTCTGGCGACATGAGAGCCGTCCCGGCTCGCGGACCGCGAGGCGACGGATTTACCCGTCTCATGTGCGCTGCAAATCAGGCTCGCAATATACCGCACGGCGAACGCGGACCGCACGAACGTCTGCCCGGCGCGCGCTGTGTCACGCGCGTTGTCATCGAGCATCGCTCTTGATATGCGTGAGCCGGACTGCGGATGCATGCTGCTGCAACGAAACGCGTGTCGGGTGTAGAGAGAGCCAGCAATGCGATGTCCGATGAGATGCGCGATCAAGCCCGCCAAGCGGTCCGACCCGCGCGTTTCCCCTTTTGACGGCCGGTCAATCCGTAATTGCGCCCCGCTTTCGCGTTGTAGGACAACGTATAATGAAGAGAAAATCCGAATCTCCGAGGAGCGTTTCATGGCCGCGTCTGCAGCACCAGGTTCGACCCCAAGGCGGGCACGCGGGAGTCTTGCTGATCAGGTCGTCGCTTATGTGAACGAGCAGGTTGCCTCGCACGCGCTCAAGCCCGGCGATCAGCTGCCGACGGAAACCACGCTGATGTCGCTGCTCGGCGTGAGCCGCACCGTCGTACGCGAAGCCATTTCGCGGCTGCAGGCGAATAGCGTGATCGAGACGCGTCATGGTATCGGCAGCTTCGTGCTCGAGCCGCGTCGCGAGCCGCTCGGCCTCGAGATGGTCCCCGCGACCACGCTGAACGACGTGCTCTCGGTGCTGGAATTGCGCATCAGCCTCGAAACGGAATGCGCGGGCCTCGCGGCACAACGGGCGAGCGAACGCGACATCGCAAAGATACGCGAGGCGCTAGACGCGGTCGAAGAAGCGAGCCGTGCCGGCGGCGACAGCACGGCCGCCGACTTGCGGTTCCACATTTCGATTGCGAGCGCGACGGGCAACCGCTATTTCGTCGACATCCTCACGCAACTCGGTACGGCGCTGATTCCGCGGCATCGCGTGGATTCGCCGGGGCTCGCGCAAAGCGATCTCAGCGCGTACATGGCGCGGGTCAATCTCGAACACGAAAACATTCTCGACGCGATCGCGCGCAACGACCCCGACGGCGCGCGCGCCGCGATGCGCATGCATCTGTCGAGCAGCCGCGAACGCTTGCGCCGTGCAAGCGCACAGGCGGAAGAAGCGGCGACTCGCGCGACGTGAGTTGATCCGTCGCGAGCATGCGGCAGCAAAGCGGCCTGCGTGGCCGCTTTTTTATTGCGCGGCGCATTCCGATGATCGCGCGGTGGTACCCGTCCTGCGCGGAAGCGGCGCCGCTGAGCGGACTCTCAACAGCGGTTCTACGGGAAATCGCTCGTCACGCGCTTTCTCTTCCCTATCCACCCGGCCACCATCTGTCATCGTACAACCTCATTGACGAGTGGAGCACTCATGCCGTCGCACGCGCCTGCTTTTCAGCTTGTCCGCTGGCTTCTTGCATGGCGATTCAGGGTTTACCACCGTTCCTCCAGGTCAACCGACGACTTATCTTGTGTTCAGACGTCCTATGACATACCATGTTCCTTTAGCATGCCACGCACGGCGAAACCCGGTTCGCCAGCCGGCAGCCCGCTTGCACGAGCCACAGCAAGAGCTAAAGCGCCCATTCTGGCCGACAGGAGAATGAGATGACCCAGCCGTCCCCGTATCAACCGCTGCCGAACAGCTTTCGCGCCGCCGTCAGAAGGGGCGAGCGGCTCATCGGCTGCTGGGCGTCGTTTGCCAGCCCGATCACGACCGAACTGCTCGGCACCGTGGGCTTCGACTGGCTCCTGCTCGACGCCGAGCACGCGCCCAACGACGAACTCACGTTGGTCCCGCAACTGATGGCGTTGAAAGACAGCCGCTCGGCGCCCGTGGTTCGTCCGCCCGCCAACGACAGCGTGATCATCAAGCGCATGCTCGACCTGGGCTTCTTCAATTTCCTGATTCCATTCGTCGATAGCGCGGACGATGCGCGCCGCGCGGTCGCCGCCACCCGCTATCCGCCGCACGGCATCCGCGGCGTGTCCGTCAGTCAGCGCGGAAATCGCTACGGCAGCGTGGCCGACTACCTGCACGTCGCCAACGAAAACATCTGCGTCGTCGTACAGATCGAGAGCCGCGCGGCCGTCGAGGCAATCGACGAAATCGCGGCTGTCGAAGGCATCGACGGCGTCTTCATCGGACCGTCGGACCTCGCCGCCGCGTACGGTCATCTCGGCAACCCCGCGCACGCCGATGTCCAGCAGGCCATCGCGCATGTGTTCGAGCGGGCGAAGGCGGCGGGCAAGGCCTCGGGCATCCTCGCGCCCGTGCAGCAGGACGCAGACCGCTATCTCGCGATGGGCAGCACGCTGGTTTCCGTCTGCGCCGACATGGGCCTTCTGCGCAACGCCGCGCTGGGCGTCCGGAAGCATTTCATGCCGGACTGAGCGGACGCCCCCTCACCTCTCACTATCTGGAGTAGCGAATGAAAAAAGCAGGCTTCATCGGACTCGGCATCATGGGCAAGCCCATGGCGGCCAATCTTCGCAAGAACGGTGTCGAGCTTGCCGCCTTCACGCGCAGCGGCGTGCCGGACGAGCTGACGCAAGCGGGCGCGCTCGCGTGCGGCAGTCCTGCCGAAGTCGCGGAAAAAGCGGATGTGATCTTCATCATGGTGCCCGACACGCCCGACGTCGAACGCGTGCTGTTCGGCGAGAACGGCGTGGCGGGCAAGCTGCGCCAAGGCCAGATCGTCGTCGACATGAGCTCCATCTCGCCGATCGCAACGCGCGACTTCGCGGCGCGCGTGCGCGAAAAAGGCGCCGACTATCTCGATGCGCCCGTCTCCGGCGGTGAAGTCGGCGCGAAGGCCGCGTCGCTGACGATCATGGTGGGCGGCTCGCAAGCCGCGTTCGATGCCGTCAAGCCGTTCTTCGACATGATGGGCAAGAACGTCTCGTTGATCGGCGAAGCGGGCGCAGGCCAGATCTGCAAGGTGGCCAATCAGGTCATCGTCGCGGCGACGATCGAAGCCGTCGGCGAAGCGCTGCTGCTTGCGTCGAAAGCGGGCGTCGATGCCGAGAAGGTGCGCAAGGCGCTGATGGGAGGCTTCGCTTCGTCGCGCATTCTCGAAGTGCACGGCGAGCGCATGACCAAGCGCACGTTCGATCCGGGCTTCCGTATCGAGCTGCATCAAAAGGACTTGAACCTCGCGCTTTCGACGGCGCAGGCGCTCGGCGTGTCGCTGCCGAATACGTCCACCTGTCAGGCGCTTTTCAACGCGTGCGCGGCGCACGGCGGCAACGCATGGGATCACTCGGGCATGGTCCGCGCGCTGGAGTACCTCGCCGATCACGAAATCGGACAGCAGCAGAAATGACAACGATGCGTCCTCCGCGCGTGTCCGATCGCCGAATGAACGCACGCACATCATGAGCGAACCGACTCCCGCATCGTTCTTCGCGATCGTCTCGAACGCGGCGGACGGTGATCTTGCCGTGTTTCGCGTCGACGCATCGACGGGCCACATCGAGCGCATTGCACGTCATCCCGCTGGCGAGGCCGTCATGCCGATGGCGCTTTCCGCCGACGGCAGCCTGCTCCATGCGGCAACGCGCGCAGCGAAGCGGACCATCGTCACATATTCCGTCGATTCAACTACGGGCAGTCTCACGCGACTGCGAACGACGTCCATTGCATCCAGCCTCGCCTATCTGTCGCTGACGCCGTCCGGCGCATGGCTGCTCGGCGCATCGTATGGCGAACATTCGATAAGCCTGTATCGCGCCGCCGATGTTCACGCCGATGCGCAAGTCGAACCATTTCAACTGATCGAAGGCATCGAGCACGCGCATTCGATCGTTGCGTCCGCGGATGGCCGCTTCGCGTACGTCGCGTCGCTCGGCTCCGATACGGTGTCGTGTTACGCAATCGTCGAGCGCGCCGCCGATGCGCGACTCGAACTCGTGCAGACAATGCGCGTCGAACCGGGCTTCGGTCCGCGTCATCTGCGCTTTTCGCCGGATGGCAAAACGCTCTATGTATCCAGCGAATTTCGCGCGACGGTCGCGGTGTTCGCGCGCGACAGCGCGTCGGGCACGCTCACGGCCCGCTCGATCGCGCCGCGTGCGCCGGCGCTCGCTCATCTGCATGACGGTCGCGCGCGTCCGCTCGCTTCGGGTACGGCGGGCGCTCAGGTCGATCCATCGACGCTCGTCTGGGCCGCCGACATCCAGATCACGCCCGATGGACATTTCCTTTTCGTCGCCGAGCGCACGACGAGCCGGTTGATCGGCTATCGCGTGACGGACGACGGATCGCTCGAATACGCGGGCTATACCGACACCGAAACGCAACCGCGCGGCTTCGGGATCGACCCGAGCGGACGCTTCCTCGTCGCGTGCGGAGAGCAATCGACGCACGTCGCCGTCTATGCGATCGACGCCCGCTCAGGCGCGCTTGCGCTGCTGTCGCGCTGCGAAGGCGGACGCGGCGCGAACTGGATCGAAATCATTCCGACGCAGCCGGCCAAACGCGCGACGTCTGCCGAATCCACTCATTGATCTACCAGCACCAAACCTCAGGACCGACTTTCATGTCTACGATCGCATCCCAAACCCAAGGCGCGCCGACCGTCACCGAATTGCGCGTGGTGCCCGTCGCCGGCCGCGACAGCATGCTGATGAACCTGAGCGGCGCGCATGGCCCGTTCTTCACGCGCAACATCGTGATCCTGCGCGACAGCGCGGGCAATACGGGCGTCGGCGAAGTGCCGGGCGGCGAAAACATCCGCAAGACCATCGACGATGCGCGCCCGTTCGTCGTCGGCCAGTCCATCGGCAATCTGCACGCGGCGTTGAACCAGGTACGCAAGCAGTTCGCGGATCGAGACGCGGGAGGCCGCGGCCTGCAGACCTTCGACCTGCGCACGACCATCCACGCCGTGACGGCGCTCGAAGCCGCGTTTCTCGATCTGCTCGGCCAGCATCTCGGCGTGCCCGTCGCGGCGCTGCTCGGCGAAGGCCAGCAACGCGACGAAGTCGAGATGCTCGGCTACCTGTTCTATATCGGCGACCGCAACAAAACAGACCTGCCGTATGCGAGCGGCGCCGAAGGCCGCGACGACTGGGAACGGCTGCGCACCGAAGAAGCGATGACACCCGAGGCCGTCGTCCGCCTCGCGGAAGCGGCGCAAGCGCGCTATGGCTTCAACGACTTCAAGCTGAAGGGCGGCGTGCTTTCCGGCGACGCCGAAATCGAAGCGGTCACGGCGCTCGCCGAACGCTTCCCCGATGCACGCGTGACGCTCGATCCGAACGGCGCATGGTCGCTCGCGGAAGCGATCCGTCTCTGCCGCGACAAGCACGACGTGCTGGCCTACGCGGAAGACCCATGCGGCGCGGAAAACGGCTATTCGGGCCGCGAAGTGATGGCCGAGTTCCGCCGCGCGACGGGCCTGCCGACGGCCACCAACATGATCGCAACCGACTGGCGCCAGATGGGCCACGCGATCCAGTTGCAATCGGTCGACATTCCGCTCGCCGATCCGCACTTCTGGACGATGCAAGGCTCGGTGCGCGTCGCGCAGATGTGCAACGACTGGGGCCTCACATGGGGCTCGCACTCGAACAATCACTTCGACATCTCGCTCGCGATGTTCACGCACGTCGCGGCCGCCGCGCCGGGCAAGATCACCGCGATCGACACGCACTGGATCTGGCAGGACGGCCAGTATCTGACGCGCGATCCGTTGCAGATCGTCGGCGGCAAGGTGAAGGTGCCGGCGAGGCCGGGCCTCGGCATCGAGCTCGACATGGATGCGCTCGAACAGGCGCACGCGCTGTATCAGCAGCACGGACTGGGCGCGCGCGACGATGGCGTCGCGATGCAGTACCTGATTCCGAACTGGAAGTTCGACAACAAGCGCCCCTGCCTCGTGCGCTGAGGTCGGGCTGATCGCGCGCCGGTGAGTTGCTCATTGCACGCCTATCGCGCGCTCATCGCGCCTATTGCCCATGCACCTATCGCACACCTATCGCACGCTAATAGCGAACCGGACCGGAACGCCGAAAACAACGCGGCCAGATGGCCGCCCCACATTGACCGACATTCAAAGCGAACCATGACCACGCCTCAAGAACTCAAAGCGATCGTTTCCGAAGGCCTTCTGTCGTTCCCCGTCACCGACTTCGACAGCAACGGCGACTTCCGCGCCGACACCTACGCGGCGCGTCTCGAATGGCTCGCGCCGTATGGTGCAACGGCCCTTTTCGCGGCGGGCGGCACGGGCGAATTCTTCTCGCTGACGAAGTCCGACTATACGAACGTCATCCGCACCGCGACGCAAACGTGCAGGGGCAAGGTGCCGATTCTCGCGGGCGCGGGCGGCCCGACGCGCGTCGCGATCGAATACGCGCAGGAAGCGGAGCGCCTCGGCGCGAGCGGCGTGCTGCTGATGCCGCACTATCTGACGGAAGCGTCGCAGGAAGGCATCGCCGCGCACGTCGAGCAGGTCTGCAATGCGGTGAAGAACATCGGCGTGATCGTCTACAACCGCGCGAACTCGAAGCTCAACGCGGACACGCTCGAACGTCTCGCGGACAAATGCCCGAACCTGATCGGCTTCAAGGACGGCGTGGGCGACATCGAAAGCATGGTGACGATCCGCCGCCGCATGGGCGAGCGCTTCTCGTACCTCGGCGGCTTGCCGACGGCCGAAGTCTACGCAGCCGCATACAAGGCGCTGGGCGTCCCCGTCTATTCGTCGGCCGTGTTCAACTTCATCCCGAAGACAGCGATGGCGTTCTATCGCGCAATCGCCGCCGACGATCACGCAACGACAGGCAAGCTGCTCGACGAATTCTTCCTGCCGTATCTGGCCATTCGCAATCGTCGCCAGGGGTACGCGGTGAGCATCGTGAAGGCGGGCGCGAAATTGGTCGGCCGTGACGCTGGCCCGGTGCGCGCGCCGCTGACCGATCTGACGGAAGACGAAATGGCGCAACTCGATGCGCTGATCAGGAAGCTCGGCGCTCAGTGACGTTCAAGTAATGCGTTGCGTTGCGCGCCGTCGGGAGGGCCGACGCGCAGCGCAACGGCTGTTGCGCACCCTTTCGCCAGCAATGCGTCAGCGAATAAACGGCGACAGCGCGCGCAACCAGCAAACGGCCGCCACCGCGCCGCCATCCGGTTCGCCGATGGCGCGCTCGCCCAGATAGCTCGCGCGTCCGACGCGCGGCATCATCGACGCCGTTGCGTCCGCGCCTTTCTGCGCGGCCTCGACAGTGACGGCCCACGCATCGGCGAGCGGCCGGCCGTTGCGAACGGCGGCCGAGAACGCGTCCGCCGCAGGCCGCAGCGCATCGAGCATCGTGCGCTCGCCAGGCTGCGCGCCGCCCAGTTCCGCAATTGCGCTGACGGCGAGATCGAATGCGTCGGCCCAATCGGATGCCGAAGGGGCGCGGCTTTCCGCGAGACGTCGCGACGCGCGCAGCAAGGCCGTCGCATAGAACGGCCCCGAGCTGCCCGCAATCGCGCGACGCAACGTCACGGCGAGTTCCGCGAGCGCATCGGCGTCCGAAGGCCACGCCGTATCCGGCATAGCGAGCACCGCTTCGCCCGCGCGTTTCATGCTCGAACCGAGGTCGCCATCGCCCGCTTTCGAATCGAGTTCGGTGAGGCGCGCTTCCGCGTCGATCAACGCATGCGCGGCCGCGTCGAATGCATGCTGCAACGTCGAACGCTGCGCGGCACGCGCCGCCGTGGCTTCGCCCGCTACAGCGCCGCCGTCCGCGTGCAACGTCACGCCCACTGCGCCGTCGACGTTCACGCGCCCCGTTTTTCGTCCCGCGTCTCGCCACGTGGCGACGCTGGTCGGCGCATCGAGCAACGCGAGACGCGCGTCGTCGACACGCATCACCGAGATCGAGCAGCCCGGCATGTTCAGCGCTGACAGCAACGTGCCGCACCACGCGCGCTCGATCACGAGCCCGCGCTGCCGAAGTCCGTTGATCGCCGCGCGCGCAACGACGGCCAGTTCCATCGGCGGCGTCGCGCCGAGCCCGTTGACGAGCAGCACGACGCGCTCGCCGTCCGCCAGTTGCAGGTCGTCGGCGATGGCGGTGAGCAGCGTCTCCGTCAGTTCGTCGGCGGGCATCGGCTGCGTGCGCTGCACGCCCTTCTCGCCGTGAATGCCGAGGCCGAGTTCGATCTCGTCGTCCGCGAGGGAAAAGCTCGCCTGTCGCGTGGCGGGCAGCGTGCAGCCGTCGAGCGCGACGCCCATTGTGCCGATCGCGTCCGCCGCTTCGCGCGCGAGCGCCGCGACTTCGCCGAGCGTCATGTTCGCCGCGGCCGCCGCGCCCGCAACCTTGTGCACGAACACGGTGCCCGCGATGCCGCGCCGCCGGCCGCGTTCGACCGTGTTGCGCAACGACACGTCGTCCGCGACCACGACGACTTCCACGGGAATCCCTTCGGCGCGCGCCAGTTCCGCCGCGAGGCCGAAGTTGAGACGGTCGCCCGTGTAGTTCTTGACGACCAGCAGCGCGCCGTTCGGTCCCGCCGACGCGCGGATTGCGGAGAGCACGGCATCCGTCGACGGCGACGTGAACACTTCGCCGCACACGGCCGCCGCGAGCATGCCTTCGCCGACGTAGCCCGCGTGCGCCGGTTCATGCCCGCTGCCGCCGCCCGAGATGACCGCGACGCGGCGCGCGTGCGGCGCAGGCAGCCCGCGCTGCACGACGACGTTTTCGTCATGCAGCAGCGCGGTATCGGGCGAGAGCATCGCAAGGCCTTCGAGCATCTCTCGCACGACGCGCGACGGATCGTTCAACAGCTTCTTCATGGCAGTGAACCTCGGCGGATTGAGTTGCGGGGCGAACGGATGGAGCAGCCGCGACGGCCGTGAAGGCCGTGCGCGGGCCGGTCCATCTGTCGAAAGGGATAACTCTAGCGTCAGCGGAGCGAAGGCGCATCGGGCGCATCCTGCGCCTTCAGAAAATCGACGAACGCGCGCAACGGCGCGGGCAAATGGCGGCGGCCCGGATAGTACAGAAACGGCCCGGAAAACGGCTGCCACCACGGTTCGAGAATCGGCTCCAGCGCGCCGCTGTCGAGATGAGGCCGCAGCATGCCCTCGAACAGATGGATGACGCCTACGCCCGCGATTGCCGCGCTGACGGCCAGATCGATCGCGGCGCCCGGCCGGACGACGAGCGGCCCCGACGGATCGAGCCGCACCACTTCGCCGTCGCGCTCGAAGTCCCACGTCGGCATCGCGCCGCCCGCGAACTGGCCGCGCAGGCACGCGTGATCGAGCAGATCGCGCGGATGCTCCGGCCTGCCGCGCGCGTCGAGATAGCCGGGCGCCGCGGCCGTCGCGAAACGCTGCACGCGCGGTCCAATGGGAACGGCGATCATGTCCTGTTCAAGACGCTCGTCGTAGCGGATACCCGCATCGCAGCCGACCGACAGCACGTCGACGAACCCATCTTCGACCATGACTTCCACGCGGATGTCAGGGTATGCATCGAGGAACGACGCAATGACCGGCGGCAACACGATGCGCGCCACGCTCGCCGGCACGTTCAACTTGAGAGTGCCGCTCGGCTTGTCCCTGAAAACATTGAGCACATCGAGCGCGGCTTCCATCTCGCTGAAGAGCGGCGTCAGCTTGTCGATCAGGCGTTGTCCCGCTTCCGTCGGCGCGACGCTGCGCGTGGTCCGGTTCAGCAGCCGCAAGTCGAGCTTCGTTTCGAGCCGGCGAACGGCGATGCTCAGGCTCGATGCCGACACGCCGCTGATGCGCGCGGCGTCGCGAAAGCCGCCGGCGCGCGCGACGGAGACGAAGGCGGCGAGATCGTTGAGTTCCATGGGATTGTTCGAAATTTTCAACAACCCGTACACCTTAGGTCGCTTTATTCAACAGCGCAACCGGATCAAACTGGCGGCGTTCAACAAGGAGAGCGCGTCATGTCGAAGTTCAAGTCAGCCGATCGCTTCACGCTTGCCGGCCGTCAGATTCGCCGCATGGGCTATGGCGCCATGCAACTCGCGGGGCCAGGCGTATTCGGGCCGCCAAAGGACCGCGACGCCTGTATCGCCGTGCTGCGTGAGGCGATCGCGTCGGGTGTCAATCACATCGATACCAGCGATTTCTACGGGCCGCACATCACGAATCAGTTGATACGCGAAGCGCTGCATCCGTATCCCGACGATCTGCTGATCGTCACGAAAGTCGGCGCGGTGCGAGGCAACGACGGCGCGTGGCTTCCCGCGTTCGAGCCGGAGGATATCCGTCGCGGCGTGCACGACAATCTGCGCAACCTCGGAGTCGAAGCCCTCGATGTCGTCAATATGCGCATCATGGGGAGCGTGCATAGTCCGAGCGAAGGCTCGATCGAAAAGCAGGTCGTGGCGCTGTCCGAGCTTCAGCGCGAAGGGCTCGTGCGGCACATCGGTCTCAGCAACGTCACTGCGACACAGATTGCCGAAGCCCAGCGCATCGCGGAGATCGTCTGCGTGCAGAATCACTATAACCTCGTTCATCGCGAGGACGATGCGCTCATCGACGAACTCGCAGCCAAAGGCATTGCGTACGTGCCGTTCTTTCCGCTCGGCGGGTTCACGCCGATTCAATCGTCGGCGCTGTCGACCCTCGCGGGCGAACTCGGCGCCACGCCGATGCAGGTCGCGCTCGCGTGGTTGCTGCATCGTGCGCCGAACATACTGCTCATTCCCGGCACGTCGTCCGTCGCGCATTTGCGCGAGAACTTGCAGGCCGGCGAATTGAAGCTGACGGACGCGACGCTCGCCGAACTCGATGCGATCGGACGACAGCGCAGCGAGAATCAGCAAGACGAATGAGTGTTATGCGCGCCGGGCGTCTACGAGGCGGAAGAGGCGGAAGAGGCGGACCACGAGGCGAAATTCATGCGGATAGCTGCTGCATGATCGCGCAGAGATCCGCCTTGCCTTCGAAGCCTATGCCGGGAAGATCCTGCATCGTGAGATAGCCGTTTTCGACTTTCACGCCATCTGGGAAGCCGCCGAATGGCTGGAACAGGTCAGGATACGACTCGTTGCCGCCGAGCCCGAGCCCTGCCGCGATGTTCAGCGACATCTGATGCCCGCCGTGCGGAATGCAGCGGCTCGCCGACCAGCCATGCTGATGCAACATGTCGAGCGTGCGCAGATATTCGACGAGCCCATAGCTCAACGCGCAGTCGAATTGCAGCCAGTCGCGGTCGGCGCGCATGCCACCGTAGCGGATCAGGTTGCGCGCATCGTGCATCGAGAACAGGTTCTCGCCTGTCGCCATCGGCTTGTCGTAGTAGTTGCGCAGCGTGGCCTGCAATTCGAAGTCGAGCGGATCGCCCGCTTCTTCGTACCAGAACAGATCGTATTGCGATAGTGCCTTCGCATACTGGATCGCCGTGTCGAGATCGAAGCGGCCATTCGCATCGACGGCGAGCTTCTGGCCATCGCCGAGCACACTGAGAATCGAATCGATGCGGCGCAAGTCCTCGTCGAGCGACGCGCCACCGATCTTCTTCTTCACCACCGTATAGCCACGGTCCAGATAGCTGCGCATCTCGTCCTTCAGCTTCTCGTGATCCTGGCCCGGGTAATAGTAGCCGCCCGCCGCGTACACGAACACCTTGCGGTTCGGCTGACCGTTGCCGTAGCGATCCGCGAGCAACTGGAACAGCGGCTTGCCTTCGATCTTCGCAACGGCGTCCCACACGGCCATGTCGATCGTACCGATCGCCACCGAGCGTTCGCCGTGCCCGCCCGGCTTTTCGTTCTTGAACATCGTCGCCCAGATCTTGTGCGGGTCGAGGTTGTCGCCGGCATCGTTGACGAGCGATGCGGGGTCCGCTTCCATCAGTCGCGGAATAAACCGCTCGCGCATCAGCGTGCCCTGCCCGTAGCGGCCGTTCGAGTTGAAGCCGTAACCGATCACGGGCTTGCCGTCGCGAATCACGTCGGTGATGACGGCGACGAGGCTCAGCGTCATCTTGCTGAAGTCGATGTACGCATTGCGAATGGGGGAACTGATCGGGAAAGTCTTCTCGCGGATTTCAACGATTCTCATAGTGGCGACGGATGCAATTGACGTTGATGAACTTTGGAAGCCGCTAGGTTATGCGCGAATCGGCGCGCTATGATTCACTGAAAATCACTTCTTTATTAACTTCAAGTGAAAAGCGCCGCCACCACCGCGCTTCGCAATGGCGGTTATGCTTCGCCCGGACTCACTTTCTATTTGACTAACAGTGGAATCAGATCTCGCATCGCATCTGAGGTTCTTTGTACTGCTGGCGCGCTACGGCAACCTGACTTCCGCGGCTCGCGAGCTTAACTTCACGCCACCTGCCGCGACCAAGCGGCTCGCTCAACTGGAGGCACGGTTGGGGGTGCGCCTCGTCAACCGCAGCACGCGGCACGTCAGCCTGACCGCAGAGGGCGAAACATACCTGCACTACGCGACCCGAATCCTTGACGAAATCCGCGAAATGGAAAACGCGGTTTCGTCGAGTCACGCGGTGCCGAAGGGACTGCTACGCATCAACGCGACGCTAGGGTTTGGAAGGACAACCATTGCACCGATCGTCTCCAACTTCATCAAACAGTATCCCCAGGTCGAGGTACAGCTCGATCTGACGGACCGGCCAATCGATCTCGTCGAAAGCGGCGCGGACCTCGCGATTCGCTTCGGTACGCTGCCCGATCAACGGCTCAACGCGCGGCGCGTGATGCCTAATCGCCGCTTCATGTGCGCGTCGCCACGCTACCTGGAACAGCAGGGTGTGCCTGAGCGCCTCGCCGACGTCACACGACACACTTGCATCGTTCATCGTCAGAACGACGACGCCTACGGGATCTGGCGGTTCGAGCGCAATGGCCGCACCGAAACGGTGAAGGTGCACGGCAAGCTGTCCAGCAATGACGGTGACATCGTTCTCGGTTGGGCGCTGGATGGACACGGCATTCTCGTACGTTCCGAATGGGATCTGGCGAAGTACATTGAAAGCGGACGGCTGCGTGTCGTATTGCCGGAATACACTCAGCCCTCCGCCGATCTGTTCGTTTACTACTCGAACCGTCGCAACCAGTCAGCACGAGCACGAGCCTTTATCGATTTTCTTGTTCAATGCTTTGCGGCCGCAAGCTGAACTCTGTAACGTGCTTCTTAAGTGAGCGCGCCTACCGTGATGCGCCCTCTCGCGCCCGCTTCTGCAAGAGAAGCAATTGCGCCATTGCGTGCTTCGCCGAGTGCTTTTGCGAAAGCCGCAGTCGAGTCCACTGCCCGTAAGTCCGAATGCACCGCGAGCGTAATCCACGTAGAGCGGAACATCCAGTCCTGCTCGCTTGGCTATCTCTTCGTCGACGACAAGCGTCAGGCCTTCTTTCTCGCCAAAGGCCGCGACAGACATCAACGCCTCCACATCGGTTTCCACTCGAACCGACGCGTATACATGAACACCCTCGTTCAATTCGGCACGCGTGAACAATAGCCGGTTCTCGGAACATCAGCCGTATGTCTGTTCAAAGTAATTCATCTGACCTTGTCCAATAGCACGGCCATGTACCGAAGACCCCTACGCGTATGGGCACAACAAATGCGACGACCAGAGTACCGGGACACGAGCGCAAGGAAACGGGCAATGCAGTCGGCGATGCAGTAACGACGGCTTCCTCTGCGTGGAATAGCGACCGGTGCATTCGTGCCCGTTCGACGAACTCGATTTGAAAAAAAGACGTTGAGGGAGCTTTAAATGGACTGTTTCCACCTGGCCGATGCGCCGCGGTGCACAAACGTCGCCGCGGGACGAATTCCAATTTACAAGCAAACGTCCACGCGCCCGGCAACATCCCAATTGACTGCATTTACCGCGGCGCTTCAGGCGCGCACTGGCCAAGCCTTTGATAACTACCAATCGTTACACGAATTCTCGGTACGGGACTTTCGAGCTTTCTGGCGATGCTTCGTCGAGTGGTCCCAAGGCCTCGAAGTAACCGGCAGTATCGAACCGGTTTGCGTCGGCGACGCGTGCGAGCATGCATGCTTCTTTCCCGAGCTTCAGCTCAACTACGCCGCCAATCTGCTGAACCTGTCCGTGGCACCCGCCACTGCGCCTGCGATCACCGCCTGTCACGCCGAAGGAAGACGCGTGCGCCTGACTCGCGGCGCACTGCGCGAGCGCGTGGCGCGTCTAGCTCACGCGCTTTCCGCATTGGGACTGCGCGATGGGGATCGCGTGGTCGCCGTCATGCGCAACGACGCTGACGCAGCCGTTACCGCCCTGGCAGTTACCGCGCTCGGCGCAACCTTTTCGTCCGCCGCACCCGATATGAGCGTCGACGCGATCCGCGATCGCTTCACTCCGCTCGCACCTCGGCTGCTGTTCGCGCACACCGCGGCGCGCGATTCCGACACGGGCATGCCAGTGGCGGATAAAGTCGGCATGCTGACGGCTGCGTTGCCCACACTAAATGGGCTCGTCTGTCTTGATGACGGAAATGACTTGCCAGGCACGATCAGCCAGCGTGTCTATTCGCTTGCCGAACTGATCGACAGCGGCGACGCTGCGCGCTTCGAGTGGCAGCGCTTTCCGTTCAATCATCCGCTTTTCATCATGTTCTCCTCCGGCACTACGGGCAGGCCGAAGTGCATCGTGCACGGCGCCGGCGGCAGTCTGCTAGAGCACCTCAAGGAGCATCGGCTGCACTGCGATCTGCGGCCCGGCGATCGGATGTACTTCCATACCACTTGCGCGTGGATGATGTGGAACTGGCAGTTGTCGGCGCTCGCATCTGGCGTCGAAATCGTGACCTACGATGGACCGATTTCCACGATCGATGCGTTGTGGCGTCTCGTCGCCGATGAGCGCGTCACTGTGTTCGGCACGAGCCCCGCTTATCTGAAGATGTGCGAGGATGCGGGCCTGGAGCCAGGCCAGCAGTTCGATCTACCCGCACTTCGCGCGATGATGTCGACTGGCGCAGTGCTGTACGACACGCAGTTCGCCTGGGTACGCGATCATGTGAAGCCGCTGCCGCTACAGTCGATCTCGGGCGGCACCGATATCCTCGGCTGCTTCGTGCTTGGAAATCCCGACTTGCCGGTCTATGCGGGAGAAGCCCAATGCAAGAGTCTTGCGCTCGATGTACAGGCGTGGGATCAAGGAGAGCGAGCCAATGGAATAGGAGAACTGGTCTGCATCAATCCGTTTCCGTCACGTCCACTCGGATTTTATGGCGACATGGACGGCACGGCCTTTCACGCGGCCTATTTTTCACATAACCCGGGTGTGTGGACGCATGGCGATCTGATCGAGTTTTCGTCTGAAGGAACGGCCCGTTTGCATGGACGTTCCGACGGAATACTGAATGTGCGCGGGAGCAAGATCGCGCCAGCGGAGATCTATCGCGTGCTGAACGATATGCGAGAGATTCGCGAAGCGATGGTCGTCGAGCAGCGGCACGGCAACGCGCCGACCGATCACGCATGCGCTCGACCGCCTGACTCGCGCATCGTACTGCTGCTGGTGCTGCAGGATGGCATTACGCTGACGGGCACACTGGTCGCGCGAATACGCCGCGATCTCGCGCATCGCGCGTCGCCCGCGCACGTTCCAGACCGGATCATCGCAGTCGATGCATTGCCCGTCACGCACAACGGCAAGCTATCCGAACGATCCGCATGCGATGCGATCAACGGCTTGCCGCTCATCAACGTCACGGCGCTGCGCAATCCCGAATGCCTCGACGCGATCCGGAACCATCCGGCGCTCAAACTGGCGGCTCTGAAACTTCCGCGGGCTGGCAATTCGCGCGAACAACTCGAACGACATTTGCAGGCACTGTGGGAGAAGCTGTTCGACTTTGCGCCGATCGGTCGCGATGACAATTTCTTCGAACTCGGTGGCAATTCGCTTCTTGCCGCAAGGCTGCTCGCAGAAGTACGTCAGTCGACAGGCTACACGATGCCACTCGCGACGCTGGTGATCGCGCCGACGATCGCAGACCTTGCCGCGATCATCGAAGATCGCACGCCGCTGCCGTCGTCGCCGGTTCTGGTGCCCATGCGCGCCGGAACGGGAACGCCGCTGTTCCTCGTGCATGGCTTGAGCGGCTCGGCGATGGAATGCTGGGCGCTGGTCCAGGCACTGCGCAGCCCACGCCCGGTCTTTGCACTACAGGCACGGGGCCTTGACGGCGTAGAGCCGACACAGCGCCGCATCGAGGAACTGGCTGCCTGCTACATCGACGAAATGCGCGCCGTGCAGCCGAATGGCCCGTATTCGGTAACTGGCTATTCACTCGGCGGGCTGATCGCATTCGAGATCGCGCAACAGCTAGAGCGCGCTGGCGACCAGGTCGGCATGCTGTGCCTGCTCGATCCGTATGTCTACGAGCGCTGGCTGCCGTGGAGCGCGCGGATACACCATTGGTATGGCCGAATACACGGCCAATGGCGCAAGCTGCGTACGGTGCCTGCGTCGCGAATGGTCGGATATCTGGCCGGGCGGCTCATCGTCGGAGCAGATCACGTGCAAATGTACCTCGGCCGCATGAGACTTCGGCCGGACGCCACGAATGCTGTGTTTCCGCCGGCGCTCAGACAGGTTCGCGAAACGTTGGTATTGGCGATGACCCGCTACCGGCCGCCCCCTTATAGCGCTGGACCGATTTTGTATGTGCGCGCAACGACGCGGCTGGACGAGCACGGCGATCCGATGCTTTTGTGGCAGCGCGTCGCGCGCGGCGGCCTGGAGATTGCAGAGGTATCCGGCAGCCATGACGACATGCTGGTCGAGCCGAATCTGCGGGACGTCGCGGCGCTGCTGGACAGGGCGTTGGCAAACGCGTGACGCGGCGGGGTTTTGGGATGCAGCACGATGTTGCTACAGCGCGAATCGCGCGAAATGCGGGGGCTCTTTCACTGCCTGATCCGAGCCAGCTTTTTTTGCATGAGAAGGCCGTTCATGTATGGATACTGGACGAGCATGTGATCAGGCAGGCATGTTCATCCCTCCGCCACACGCTGTCGCACGACGAGCGACAGCACGCGCGAGCGTACAGGCATGAAAGCGATCGCAACAACTTTATCGCCCGACGAAGCATGCTCCGCTCGCTGATCGGCGTGTATCTGCGCACCAAACCCGAATCGCTGCGCTTCAACGTGACCCGGCTCGGAAAGCCCGCGTTGCAGTGGCCGCGTGGTACGAGGCTCGCATTCAATGTTTCTCATACCGACGGGACCGCCCTGCTTGCTTTTGCGTTGAATTGCCGCGTCGGCATCGACGTCGAGCGGCGAATTCGCGGCATCGACGCTGCGAACATCGCTCGCGGGATCTTCTCTCCACTAGAGGAAAGCGCGCTTGCAGCGGCACGAACCGATTCGGCCGCGGCCTTCCTTAGCGTCTGGACACGAAAAGAAGCTTTGCTTAAGGCGCTCGGCTGCGGTCTTCTCGTCGAGCCTGGCTCCTATACGATAGAAGATGCTCCCGCACTCGGAGAAGGCCGCTGGCACGCTTCGAAAAAGGGCACACGCATTTCGGGCTGGACGTGCCTGGACTTGGGCTTCGGACCAGAAGTTCAAGGCGCTCTTGCCGTATCGCTCGACGACGCACGCGTCACGCTCTGCCGTTGCTCGTCCTCAAGCGGGTCAAACGACTACTCATTCGCGGCGATGCTGCCTTGATGGCCGCTTGCCAGGGGCAATCAAACCAACGCAGCTTTCGCGATTCAGTATCTTTTTCTGAAGTCAATTTCCGAAAAGTACTTTTTGCGATCGACCGTTCGTTCACGGCATGCTCGCCTTTGTCGAGCTAATTCAACGCTTCACGAACGAGAGCTAAAACTCGATAAACCAGACGCAAAATTACAAGGGGGCTTGCCATTTTCTCCCCACGATCTGGCACAAGAAAAATAATTTGGCGAAGGCCTACGGTTTCAGAAGCCGGTGCCGATAAGAGCGCTCATAAGTCCCCTGCAGACGAGGCTCCCCATGTCATTCGCATTTGATCTGATCGCTCACCCCACACCCCGATTCAAGCGTACTGTCGTTATCCTCGTTGGCTGCGCGAGTGTGCTTGCCAGCCTGTCGATCTGGGGCCGAGTGCCCGCAGACGCACTTGCCGACGCCGACCGAGAAGTCGCCCACTATGGCCCCGCGCTGACGGGCTCTGCGTGCCCGGTCGAAGGAGCCGTCTCGCGGGATGCTCGCGGTACGTTCCTCATGTGCTGGAAACAGATCTGGAGGAAGCCGTAAACGGAGGGCCGCTTTAGCTGTAGCGCAGTTCATGTCGTGCGAGCGGCTCTGTGGAACGGCTACGCAGGCCTCACGCTGAAAATAAAATCCACTTCCACCGACGCACCCTTAGGCAATTGCAACACGCCAACAGACGAGCGAGTGTGCATGCCGGCGTCGCCAAGCACCGCATACAGGACGTCGGATGCGCCATCGGCGACTTCGCTTTGCATCGTAAAGTCCGGCGCGCTTCGCACGAAAACGGTGATGCGCGGCACCGCCAATATGGCGTCGAGCGTCCCGCATTGCTTCCTGATCAGCGACAGCGCGCGCAGCGCCGAAGTCCCTGCTGCACGACGCCCGTCGTCCAGCGAGAGCGATTCGCCCACCACGCCGACAAAACGCACCACTTCTCCCACTCGCGGAATCTGGCCAGCAATGTAGGCGGTGCTTCCGTCGATCAAAACAGGCGTGTACTTTCCACCCTTCCTGATTTCCTCGTCCGGATCGAATCCGAATTCGGCCGCGACCTGTCGCAACTTGTCGTCTCTCGTCATGGCGCTTTCACCGACGCTGTCGAAAGCGTAAGGATAATCGAGTGCCTTGAGTCTGTCCCATCCGACGCGTGTCGCAATCCGCCATATCCGCGTCGCCTGCACGCAAAACCTTCTCGTCCACCCCGTCGTTAATCCGTTCGCAACCCAGGATCGCCACGCGTTGCAAGATCGCGCCCGTCTTTCGTGATCCGGAAATCACATCCGCCGCTGGCCGTGTCCGGCTGCCGGCCAAGGGACCCCCTCGTGCGAAAAAAACTGACTATCCGCGGCGGACTCGTCGCGACAATCGCCGGCTATACCGTGTTGCTCGTGCTCGTAGTCGGTGCATGCATCGCTGGCCTCTATGTGGGCAATGCTTCGCTCGAGGCGATGTATCGCGACGACACCGCTTCGCTGCTGCACCTGAAGACAAGCTCCGAGCGCATGCTCGTCCTGCGCGAGCGCCTGAGCGACGTCGCGCAGATCATCAGTGCCGGGCAGCCCGCCAAGGATGAGATCGCGCAAGTCCACACGCTCCTCACGCAGAGCAACGACGAACTGGCGGCGTACTCTCGCTTGCACCAGCGCGACGCCGACGAGCAAGCGCTTTTCGACACGCTCCAGCACAACCGCCAGGCGCTGCTCGACCAGGTCTTCCTGAAGGCGCTGTCCCAACTCGACCACGACGACGCGTTCAATTTCCTCAGCACGCAGCGTGACGCGCCGCCCGCACTGTTCGCCGCGTACCAGAACGCGATCGGCGCGCTCGAAGTGTTCCAGGTCGCGCGCGAAAAAGCCCGCTACGATGCGGCCGCCACGCGTTTCCATCGGGTCGTCTGGGCGATGGGCGCAGTGGCCGCGTTCGCGCTCGTCGTCGGCTTCTTCGCGCAACGCGCGCTTGCGAAGGCGATCGTCGAACCGATCAATCTGGCCGTCGATCACTTCGAAAAGATCGCGAAAGGCGATCTGACGGGCACGGTCGTCATTTCCCGCGAAAACGAAATGGCCTGGCTGCTCAACGCGCTTGGGCAGATGCAGGCCGGCCTCATCGATACCGTGAAGAAGGTGCGCGCGAGCACGCAAACTATCGTAGGCGACGTCCGCGCGATTGCGAGCGGGAATGTCGATCTGTCCGCGCGCACCGAGCAGCAGGCCGTGTCGCTACAGCAGGCCGCGGCGAGCGTGGAGCAGCTGACGGCAGCCGTGCGCCAGAATGCGGACAACGCTCGCGATGCACGCACCTATGTCGAGGGCGCCGCCGACATCGCGTCGCGTAGCGAAGAGGCGATGAAGCGCGTCGTCGAGACGATGTCCGCGATCTCCGCTAGCTCCGCGCGGATTTCGGGCATCGTCGGCGTCATCGAGAGCATTGCGTTTCAGACGAACATCCTCGCGTTGAATGCGGCCGTCGAAGCCGCGCGCGCAGGCGAGCAGGGACGCGGCTTCGCGGTCGTCGCGACCGAGGTGCGCGGACTCGCGCAGCGCTGCGCGTCGGCGGCGAGGGAGATCAAGGAGCTGATCGGCGATTCGGCGCGGCGCGTCGATGACGGCAGCGGCCTGGTCGCGCTGGCGGGCTCGACGATGGGCGAGCTCGTCGTCGCGGTCGAGCGCGTCAATACGATCATGAGCGAAATCAGCATCGCATCCGATGAGCAGTCTTCGGGCATCGAACAGGTGAACACCACGGTCACGCAAATGGAGCAGACGATGCAGCGCAACGCCGCGCTCGTCGAGGAGGCGGCGGCCGTGGCGCTCTCGCTGGAGGAGCAGAGCGCGCGGCTCAACGATGCGGTGGCGCAGTTCCGGCTTCGCGAAGAGGCGTTCGCCTGACGCCTGCGCGTCAGTGCAAGGCGCCTCTCGCCATGACTTATCCCGCGCGCCGCCATGATGCGTTTTCCCGCCCTTCGCACAGCAAATGACGCGCGATCTCGGCCACTCTTTCGACGTGCGCAATCGCGGCCTCGCGTGCCTCCATCGGCTTGCGCGCGCGAATGGCGGCCAGCATTCGCCGCATTTCCTGAACCGCCTGACGCCCGCGATCATCGGATGCGATCGTCAATGCTCTCAGCCTGTTGATGCGCGCGGTCAGCGACTGCACGATATCCCACGCCACCGCCTTCTTCCCTCCCGTGAACATGCGCTCGTAGAACGCCGTCGTGAATGCGCGCACGGCTTGATGATCCTGCGTATCAAACGCGTGCTGGATCTTGTCGATGCAAGCCGCCAGTTCTGCAAGCGTGTTTTCGTCCGCGTGCCTTGCGCAGGCCATCGCGGCCTCGCCCTCCAGCAACGCACGTATTTCATAGATTTCCGCCGCGGTATCGAGATCGAGTATTGCGACGATGGGCCCCTGGTTCGGTATGGAATCCACCAGCCCTTCAGTCTCCAGGTGGCGCAATACCTCGCGCACTACTGTCCGGCTCACGCCGAGTTCCTCGCATAGCGCACGCTCGACAAGCCGCTCGCCCGGATGAAAATGCGCATCGAGAATCGCAGTGCGCATCTTCTCCAGCGCGAGTTCGCGCAACGTCGTCGTGCGGCGTTCGACTCTCAGCGAAGGCAGCGCATCACTCATCGCAACCGTCAAGCCTGAGCAAACAGACGGACATCGCGCGCATCCCAGTCGACGAGCGCCTGCGTGCCGATCGCGAGGCCGCTGTCATGGCGATGCCCCGCCGGCATGCGAATCGAAATCTCCTGCTGCCACGGCGTCGCAACGGCGTAGTGCATCGCGTCGCCGAGATACGTGATGTCGCGCACGGTGACGGGCAGAGCCGTCGCGCTGCCTGCGCTGCGTGTTTCGTGCAGCGAGCGGATGCGCATCTGCTCGGGGCGAATCATCAGCGTGCCGTCGTCGCCCGGCGTCAGCGCGGGATTGAATGTACCCGATGCTACTTCATGGCCGTTCGGAAACACGCCGTTCATCACGCCATCGGTGTTCGACTTCAAGCGCACCGGCAGGAAATTCGAATTGCCGATAAAGCTCGCAACGAAGCGCGACGCAGGGTTCGCGTACAGTTCTTCGCCCGTGCCGACCTGCTCGATGCGCCCCTTGTTGAACACCGCGATGCGGTCCGACAGGCGCAGCGCTTCTTCCTGATCGTGCGTCACATAGAGAATCGTGACGCCCGTCTCGTGATGAATGCGGCGCAGTTCGAGCTGGATTTCCTCGCGCAACTTCTTGTCGAGCGCGGATAGCGGCTCGTCCATCAACAGCACAGGCGGATCGTAGGCAAGCGCACGCGCAATCGCGACGCGCTGCTGCTGTCCGCCCGACAGTTGCGCGGGCATCCGGTCGCGGCACTCGGACAGATGCACGAGTGCGAGCATCTTGTCGACTTTCGCCTTCACCTCGGCATCGGGACGGCGGCGCACGCGCAGCGGAAACGCGACGTTCTCGCCTACGGTCAAATGCGGAAACAGCGTATAGCGCTGAAACACCATGCCGATATTGCGCTTGTTCGGCGCGACGGAAAGCAGCGGCTTGCCGTCGAGCAGCACGCGCCCTTCGCTCGGCTCCTGAAAGCCTGCGACGATATAGAGCGTCGTGCTCTTGCCCGAGCCCGACGGCCCGAGAAACGTCATGAACTCGCCCTTGCGCACGTCGAGCGACACCTGATCGATAGCAACGACCTCGTCGTAGGTTTTGCGCAGGCGCTGGATTTGCAGGAATGCAGTCATGTCTGGTTCACCTCGCTGATTACGTCCATTAGCGCGCGCGGCGCAGCACAGCGCCCGCCAGCATCAATACAGTCGTCAGTCCGACGAGCAGCGAAGACGCCGCCGCGACGACGGGCGTCAAGTCTTGTCGCAGCGTCGCCCAGATACGCACGGGCAGCGTCTGCAGCGTCGGGCTCGCCATGAAGATCGACACCACCACTTCGTCCCACGACGCAAGAAAGGAGAAGATCGCCGCAGCGAAGAGCCCGAGGCGGATCGCGGGCAGCGTAACGCGCAGCTTCACTTCGAGCGGCGACGCACCGCACACCATCGCGGCATCTTCGAGCGCGGTGTCGAAGCTCGCGAGCGAGTTGCTGATCGAAATGATCGAGAACGGCAACGCGATGATCAGATGGCCGATCACGAAGCCCGTCATCGTGCCGTTCAGCCCGATGCGCAGGAAGAACGCATACAGCGCGACGGCGAGCACGACGACGGGCAGCACCATCGGCGTGAGAAAGAACGCCTGCACCGCGTTGCGTCCGCGAAACTTGCCGCGCACGAGCGCAAGCGACGCGAGAAAGCCTATCAACACCGACAGCACCGTGACGATCACCGCGAGCTTCGCGCTCGTCAGCAGCGAGTCGAGCCAGCCTGCATCGGTGAACAACTGGCGATACCACTCCAGCGTCCAGCCCGGCGGCGGAAAAATGAGCCACTGAGAATCGCCGAACGACAGCGCGACGATGAACAGTATCGGCAGCAGAAGAAAGAGCGCGACGGCAGCGCCAACGGCGATCAGCACCCAGCGCAGCGAGCCCAGACGATCGAAATCGAGCAGCATGTCAGTCCTCCCGCAGGGCCGCCCCAAGGGGCGTAACAGGGAATTCGCGGAGCACCGCTCCGCGCCTGTGAAGCCGTCCGGCTCTGCAGAGCCGGACGTGGACGGCTGACGCCCCCTCGGGGAGCAGCGAACGTAGTGAGCGTGGGGGTTGTTTCATCAGCGGCCTCCAATACTTGCGCGCGCACCGCCCGTGAAGCGCAGTTGCAGCGCGTAGAGCGCGAGCGTCACGGCGAGCAGCACGAATGCGGCAGCGCCGGCGAGGCCCCAGTTCAGCAATTCCTGCACGAGCTGCGCGACGAGTTCGGCGAGCATCATGTACGACGGGCCGCCGAGCAGCGCAGGCGTGACGAAGTAACCGAGCGCCATCACGAACACCATCAGCGCGCCTGACGCGACACCGGGCATCGCGAGCGGCACCAGCACGCGCCAGAACGCCTGCCAGCGGCTCGCGCCGCAGATCGCGGCGGCGCGCAGCGTCGATGCGTCGATGCTGCGCAACGTCGCGTGCAGCGGCATCACGAGGAACGGCAGCATGATGTACGTCATGCCGACCGTCACGCCGACGAGGTTGTTCACCAGCGTCAGCGGCTCGTTGATGATGCCGAGCGCCATCAGCATGCGGTTGATCGGCCCCGTCTGTTGCAGCAGCACCATCCATGCGAACGTGCGCGCAAGCAGATTGGTCCACATCGACAGCAGCAGGATCGCGAATAAAAACGAACTCAGCTTGCGCGGCGCGATGGCGAGCAGCCACGCAGTCGGAAAGCCGATCGCGAGCGTCACGACCGTCACGACCGTCGCCACCAGAAAGGTGTTGCCGAATACGCGCAGATAGGTCGTCGAGCCGAGCAGTTGCTCGTAGTTGTGCAGACCCGGCGTCGGCTCGATCACGCTGCGCAACAGCAGCGACAGCACCGGCAGCAGAAAGAAGATCACGAGCAGCAGCAGCGCGGGCACGAGCAGGCGGATGCTGCGCCAGTCGCGCCGCCGGCGCGTGGCCGTCGCAGGCGGATGTGCGACGGTACTCAGAACATTAGGCATGGTGTCTCCCATCCACTCCGATGACTATGCGGCGCTTATTTCGACTGCCACGCGTACCAGCGCTTCGCGATGGCGTCGCGGTTCTCGGCCCAGTACTTCATGTCGAGATTGATCTGCGAGTTCTTGTACTGATCGGGCAGCGTCTTCGCGATTGCGGGCGACATCAGCGCGGCTGATTTCACGTTGACGGGCGCATAGCCAGTGTCCGTTGCGAACTTCGCCTGTGCCTGCGGGCTGGTCGCGGCGGCGAGGTACTTCATCGCCTCGGCCTTGTGCTTCGCGCCCTTCGGGATCACGAGCATGTCGGCGGCCGTCAGGTTCTGGTTCCACGAAATGCCGACAGGCACGCCCGTCTGTTCGAGCGCATGCAGACGCCCGTTCCAGAACATGCCGATGGGCGCTTCGCCCGATGCGAGCAGTTGCTGCGATTGCGCGCCGCCACTCCACCAGACGATCTGGCTCTTGATCGTGTCGAGCTTCTTGAACGCGCGGTCGAGATCGAGCGGATAGAGCTTGTTCGGCGGCACGCCATCGGCGAGCAGCGCGATTTCGAGCACGCCGGGCGCCGACCACTTATAGAGCGTGCGCTTGCCGGGGAATTTCTTCGTATCGAACAGATCGGCCCATGTTTGCGGCTGCGCGCCCGCGTATTTCGCCTTGTTGTAGCCGAGCACGAACGAGTAGTAGAAGCTGCCCACTGCGGCCTGCGTCGCGAAACGCGGGTCGAGCTCGTCCCTCTTCACGACGGAATAGTCGATCGGCTCGATCAGTCCTGCCTGCTGCGCGGCGTACGCGAAGTCGCCTTCGACATCGACGACATCCCAATTCACATTGCCGCTGTCGACCATCGCTTTCAGCTTGCCGTAGTCGGTCGGGCCGTCCATCAGCACGTTGATGCCCGTCGCCTGCGTGAACGGCTGCGCCCAGTTCTTCTGTTGCGAAGATTGCGTGGTGCCGCCCCAACTCGTGAAGACGATCGGGTCCGCAGCGAGGACGGGCGCGGACACCAGCGTCGCTGCGCAAAGCGCGACCAGCGGCGCAATAAAAGAAGTGCTTCTGCTGCTCATGTCTGTCTCCATGAAATACGTTTTGTATCGGGCAACGTGTACGGCGGCGAGCCGGACGCTCTCTCTCGGGTTTTCAGGTCAGCGGCGAGAAACGCGCCGGCTTCATGATCTTGTTTTCCATCTCTTCCATCAGCGCCTGAATCTTCGGCGCAAAGGCCTGCCATGCAGCGTCTTCGGCGAGCGCGGCGCGGCGGCGTTCGCGTTCGTCGAGACTCGGCCAGGCCCAGATATGCACGATCTGATTCAGCGGACCGACCTCAGAAAAGAAGTAGCCGACCAGTTGACCCAGATACCGCTTCTGCAACTCGATGCCCTCCTCCTCGACGAGCTTCAGATAGGCGGGCACGGCGCCCGTCTTGATGCGGTACGTGCGGATTTCGTAGAACATGCGGTCTCCTGTTCCTGTGCGAGCGTTGTGAGCATTGATGGATCAGCGCATCACGAACGGATCGGCGATCGGCTCATCCGATGTGCGAATCCAGACGGATTTCGTGCGCGTGTAGTCGAGCACCGCATCGAGGCCGCCTTCTCGTCCGAGCCCGCTCAAGCCGTAGCCACCGAACGGCACGATCGGCGACACCGCGCGATACGTGTTGACCCACACGATGCCCGCGCGCAATGCACGCGTCAGACGATGCGCACGCGTCAGATCGCGCGTGAACACGCCGGACGCGAGGCCATAGCGTGTGTCGTTGGCGAGCGCGATCGCGTCGGCTTCCGTATCGAATGTGACGACGCTGAGCACCGGCCCGAACAGTTCTTCCATCACGCTCGGCACTTGCGCATCTGGACAATCGACGATGGTCGGCATGAAGTAGTTGCCCTTGTTCACGCCATCGGGCTGCCTGCCGCCCGTCACGATGCGTCCGCCCGCTTCGACGCTCGCACGCAGCACGCGCTCGATGTGTTCGAGCTGACGGCGCGTCGCGAGCGGTCCCATTTCAGTCGCCATGTCTTGCGGATTGCCGATGCGGATCGCCTGCGCCTTTGCGACGAGACGCTCGACAAGCGCATCGTGTATGCCGCGCTGCACGACGAGACGCGAGCCCGCGACACAGCTTTGTCCCGTCGCCGCGAAGATGCCCGCGACGACGGCGTTGCACGTGCTGTCGAGATCGGCATCGTCGAAGACCAGCACGGGAGACTTGCCGCCCAGTTCCAGCGACATCGCCGCAAGGTTCTCCGCCGAATTGCGCACGACATGACGCGCCGTTTCGGGGCCACCCGTGAAAGCGATCTTCGACACGAGCGGATGACTCGTCAGCGTGCGGCCGCAATCGTTGCCGAAGCCCGTCACGATGTTGACGACGCCCTTCGGAAAGCCCGCTTCATGCACGAGCCGCGCGAATTCGAGCAGCGGCGCGGGGCCGTCCTCGGATGCCTTGAGGACGATCGTGCAACCCGCCGCGAGCGCAGGCCCGACCTTGACCGCCGACAGAAAAAGCTGCGAATTCCACGGCACGATGCCCGCGACGACGCCGACGGGCTCGCGACGCAGCGTCACTTCCATATCGGGCTTGTCGACGGGCAGCCACGCGCCCTGGATCTTGTCGGCGACGCCCGCGTAGTAGCGGTAGTACTCGGCGACATAGCCGATCTGCGCGCGCGTCTCACGGATGATCTTGCCCGTGTCCTGCGTTTCGAGTTCGGCAAGACGCGGCGCATGTTGCGCGACGAGATCAGCGAGTTTGTACAGCAGCTTGCCGCGCGCGCTCGCCGTCAGATTCGCCCAAGCCGGATCGTTCAGCGCGCGATGCGCGGCGCGCACCGCGCGGTCGACATCTTCGGCGCTCGCGGCAGGCATGCGCGCCCACGCGTCGCCCGTCGATGGATCGACGCTGTCGAAATGCTCGCGCGCATCTTCGAATGCACCGTCGATGTATTGCTGGAACCGCTGGACCATGTCAGCCACTCCAATGAGAGGATTGCTTCAATGCTTGTCGAACGCGGGCATCACGTCGGAGATGAACAGCTCCAGTGACTTGCGCTTGCGCTCGAAGCTCATATGGCTGTCGAGCCAGAAGCTGTACTGGTCGTAGCCGAGTTCTTCGTAGCCCTTGAGGCGCGCGATGACCTGCTTCGGCTCGCCGATCACGAGGTTCTTGCGGATCGACTCGGGCGAGTATTGCGGGAACATCTCGACGTCGGCATCCGTCAGCGGCTCGATGAAACCTTGCGTGACGGGGCGCTCGTTCTTGAACCATTTGCTGAAGTAGCGATAGAAGCGCGCGAGGTCCTCGACGGCCGCATCCACTTCAGCGGCATTTGCGCCGACGAACGTGTGCATCAGCATCATCACCTGCGGACGCGGCACATCAGGATGCGCGGCACACGCGGCGTTGAAGCGCTCGATCAGGTTCACGACTTCCGCATCGCCGGAAGCCAGCGACGTCACCTGCACGTTGCAGCCGTTCGCCACCGCGAACGCATGCGAGTTCGGATCGCGCGCGGCGAGCCACATCGGCGGATGAGGCTGCTGAATGGGGCGCGGCACGGGCGTCGATTTGGGCCACGACCAGAACTCGCCTTCGTGCGCGTAGTCGCCCTCGAAGAGCTTGCGCAGCGCCGGCACCAGTTCGCGCATCCGCGCGCCGGCGCTCATCGCATCGAGACCGGGAAGCAGGCGCTCGTATTCGAAGTTATAAGCGCCGCGCGCGATGCCGAGATCGAGCCGTCCGTTGCTCGCGACATCGACCATGCCCGCTTCGCCCGCGAGCGCAATCGGATGCCAGAACGGCGCGATCACCGTGCCCGTACCCAGTCGAATGCGCTCCGTCTTTGCGGCGAGATACGACAGATTGACGAACGGGTTCGGCGCGATCGTGAACTCCATCGCGTGATGCTCGCCGATCCATGCCGTCTCGAACCCGCCCCGCTCGGCGATCTGCACGAGCTCGGTCATCTGGTCGAACAGCTCGCGATGCGACGTCGTGTCGTCGTACCGCTCCATATGCAGAAACAGCGAAAATTTCATGATGTCGGGTCCCTATGGATCAGTGAGCAAGCGCAAGCGTCTGCACCATGCCGGCTTCCGTATCGCCGACATAGATGCCGAATGCGTCTTCGCTGCGTTCGCGCACATAGCGTTCGAGCATCGAGCGCACGGCTTCGTCGCGCAATTCATCCCACGGAATCTGCGACAACGGCACGATGCGAATCGAGCTGTCGATCCACGCGGCGCCACTGTCGATCACGCGGCCGCGATAATAGATTTGTACACTCGGCGCCTGTCCGCTGCCCGATTCGAAGACGGCAAATATGAAGTCGAGATGCGCGTCGAGACCGAGCTTCGCGAGCACGCCGCGCAGGCTCGCCGCATCGCTCGCGGGTTCGAGCTTGATGCCCGTCGGCAACTGCAATCCCTTCGGCGTATCGAGCAGCACGAGTCCGTCGCGATGTTCGAGAATCGCGCCCACTTGCGCGCGCGAACCGGCTGCCGCCAATGCATCCTGCGACAGGCTGAAGTTCACATACGCGCCCCGGCAATAGCCGAGCGGCGACGAGCTCGTATGAACAAAATCGACGACACGTCCGATCAATATGATGTGATCGCCGGCATCGACGACTTCATGCGTCGTGCAGTCGAAGCTCGCGGCCGCCCCGTTCATCACGGGCGCGCCCGTCGTGCGCGCGTGCCACGCGACTTGCGAGAACTTGTCGGCGGCCTTGGATGCGAACACGCCCGACACCGCTTTCTGATCTTCGGCAAGCACGCTCACTGCGAAGCGGCGCGTCTGCGAAAACACCGCGTAACTCGATGCCGTCTTCGCGATGCACACCAGAATCAACGGCGGATCGAGCGACACCGACGTGAACGAATTCGCCGTGAAGCCGCGCGGCGAACCGTCCGGCTGGATCGTCGTGACGACCGTCACGCCCGTCACGAACGCGCCGAGCGCGCGACGAAAATCGGCGAGGTCGAAAGCCTGTTCCGCGATTTGCCCGGTTGTCGGCTCAGTGGTCCGCGCAGTGGTGGGCTCAGTGGTCCGCTCAGTCATGGCGTTCTCCAGGAATCGTTCGGTGCTTCGGGTTGAAAGCTCGCGCCGGGTTCGCCGCCGATGCTTCGGCGAGGAACGCGAGCAGCTTTTCGTTTACGCGCGCCGGATCGGTGACGTTCATCATGTGGCGCTCGTTCGCGATGATCTCGGCGCGGCCGAACGGCGCGGCGGCCGCCATCGCAAGCGACATCGACGGGCTCGAATTCGGATCGCGCTCGCCTGTGAGAAACAGCGCGGGCACGGCAAGACCCGAGAGGCGGCCGACGTGCGCATCGTCCGAACTGGCAAAGAGCCGATAAGTGCGCGCATAGCCGACGGGATCGACGGACAGCAGCAACTCGCGCACGGCCTGCGCCGCCTGCGTCAGATGAACGGGAATCGGATCGCCGAACCAGCGCGACAGCGTCGCGTCGACACCTGCATTCGGGCTCACACCGGCGGGCGCATCATCCAGCGTCGCGGCGCGCGTCATCACGGCTTCGCGCTGCGCGGGCGTGCGGTCGTACACCGCGTTCAGCGCCGCGACGCTCAGCGTGCGCTGCGGATGCGTCAGCGCGAATTCGAGCGCGACGAGCGCGCCCATCGAATGCCCGACGATATGCGCGCGCCCGATTCGCATCGTGTCGAGCAGCGCTTCGAGTTGCGCCGCGTATTCGTCGAGCGTCGGCGCGGGCGTCGGCAGCGCGCTGTCGCCATGACCGAGCATGTCGTACACGACGACCCGGAACGTTGCCGTCAACGCGTCGATCTGCGGCGCCCATACGCTCTGATTCATGCCCACGCCGTGGATCAGCACGACCGTCTCGCCGCTTTCGTCGGCGCGCGGCGCGTAGACGCTGTAGCTCGTGCCCGCGGCCTCGCCATGCGACACCGCCCGCCCGGGCGCCAGATCAGGCTTCATTGGATTCGAGTTCCTTCAGATCCTGATAACGGTCGCCGATACGGTGATGCGGACGGCCTCCAATCGATGCGCCCAGTGCGATCACGAGTTCGTCGGGCGCTGGCGCATCGACGATCGAAAACTGCACCGTCAGATAGTGCGAGCGCATGCCTTCGTCGTGCTTGTGCATCAGCGGAATCGAGATCGGGCAGTTCGGGCCGCCGCGCAAGTTCGTGAAGCTCAGATAGCTCTTCGCACCGACGGCCTTCCGATAGTGGTTGCCGAAACGCAGCGTGTGAATCAGCGCGGACGCATGCTCGATTTCGCCCGACGTGCCGACGACGGCCGCCTTGCCGTAGCCTTCGATTGCGTCGCCCGAGCCCGCGACGCGCAGCATTTCCGCCGTCAGCATTTCGCCGAGCTGCGGCGCGAGCCCGTGAATCTCCGGCTTGAGGTCTTCGACGAAGCCGCGCCCTGCCCACGGATTGCGCAGCACGGCCGCCGCGCCGAACAGCTTCAACGGCCGGGCCGCTTCCTTGCCGCCTTCGATAAAGGTCTCTTCCACATAAGTGACCAGCTTGCGCACTTCCAGCTTCATATCGTTCTCTCCTGAGTGGGCCCGAGGCCGTGATCTGCGATCCGTTGAGATTATGGTATGCCATCTTATGGACTACACCAAGCACCAAAGTATTATGGAATACCATGATATGGATCGACCGGGTGCGGGCACGTTTTTCGGCGCGGGACGTTGCGCAATGCGGGAGTTCTGCGCGGGACGGCGGTCGGCAGGCTGTCGGTGGGCGGGAACGGCGGATCGAACGAAAAAGGCCGCCGGGAACGCCGGCGGCCTTGATTGACAACGTTTGTGGCGAAAGGATCAGCCGTTGTCGGCCGTTTCCTGCTGCTGCGCGAGCGCGCTCAAAGCCAGCTCCGCCGTGCGCCTGATGTGCGCGAAGGACGCCGCCGAGGCCGCGTCGGCGTCGCGCCGCTCGATCGCATCGAGCAGCTTGTTCATCTCGCGGTTCGACTCGTCGCCGCGGCCCGGCGTCGCGATCGTCAACGCGCGCAGCCGGTTGATGCGCGCGTTCAGCGTTTTGACGACGGTGAGCGATACGCGCTTTTGCGCGCCCTCGAACATCGCCTCATAGAAGCGCTCGGTGTATTCGAGCACGCGCGGCATGTCGCGCTGTTCGAACGCATCCTCGATGGTTTTGCGGATTTCGCGCAGTTGCTGGACCAGCTCAGGCGTCGATTGCTCGGCGCATGCGCTCGCGGCGTTTGCCTCCAGCAGGCCACGCAGTTCGTAAATCTCGCCGACCTGTTCGGGATCGAGCCGCGCGACGATCGGCCCTTTCTGCGCGACGATCTCAACGAGTCCCTCGGTTTCAAGATGCCGGAGCACTTCACGCACGACCGTGCGGCTCACGCCGAGTTCGTCGCACAGCGTGCGCTCGACGAGCCGTGCGCCCGGCCGGAAATAGCCTTGCACGATGGCGCCGCGCAGCTTGTCTAGCGTGAGTTCCCGCAGCGTCTTGGCGTTGCGGTCGATTTTGAGGTCTGACATAGGCGGCAATGAGGAAATGGACGGCGGTCCTGCGGCGCGCTTGATGCATCGAAGCGCGCCGGCTGGCATGCCATATTATCGTTCATCTCACTGTGATGCCGATCCGCCTAGCGCAATTGCGCGATGCGTCGCGCGGGGCTTGCCACGAGCAGCACGATCGTCATCACGCAGAATGCCGCGCCCGCATAGAACGTCGCAGCCGCGCCGATCCGGTCCCACAACGCGCCCGCAATCACGCTGGATATCAGCGTCACGATTCCGCTCGACAGATTGAAGATGCCGAATGCCGTGCCGCGCAAGTGCGCGGGCGCGCTATGCGACACCATCGCCGCGAGCAGCCCTTGCGTCATGCCCATGTGCAGGCCCCACAACGCGACGCCCACGAGCAGAATGCCCCAGTGAACGGCGTGCGCGAGCACGACATCCGCTGCGCAAAGAATCGCGAGGCCGATGATCAGCAAGCGGATATGGCTCGTCGAATCGGCGAGCTTGCCGAGCGGATACGCGGACAACGAATAGACGACATTCATCGCGACCATCACGAGAGGTACGAGCGCAATGGGCACGCCGCTGTTCATCGCGCGCAACACGAGAAAGGCCTCGCTGAAACGCGCGAGCGCGAACACGGCGCCGACGGCGACGACCCACCAATAGGCACGTCCGAGTTGACGGATGTTGTCGCGGCGAATCGGATTGACGCGCTTTGTGCCTGCATGCCGCAACGGCTCGTCGATGCCGACCGTCAGCAGCGCGACGGCCAGCACACCCGGAATCACGGCGAGCCAGAACGCGAGCCTGAAGTTGTCCGCCCACACCAGCATGATGACGACGGCGAACAGCGGCCCGAGAAAAGCGCCTACCGTATCGAGCGACTGCCGCAGCCCGAACGCGGCGCCGCGCAGATGCGGCGGCGTGACGTCGGCGACGAGCGCATCGCGCGGCGCGCCGCGTATGCCCTTGCCGATCCGGTCCATCACGCGGGCGGTCACGACGACGCCTAGCGTCGGCGCAATCGCGAAGATCGGCTTGCTCAGCGCGCCGAGTCCGTAGCCCGCGACGGCGAGCCATTTACGGTTGCCGAGATAGTCGCTGAGCACGCCGGAGAACACCTTGACGACGGGCGCCGTCGCCTCGGCGACGCCCTCGATGATGCCGATCGTCGCCGCGCTCGCGCCGAGGCTCGCCATCATGAACATCGGCAGCAAGCTATGGATGATCTCGGACGACACGTCCATCAACAGGCTGACACAGCCGAGCACCCAGACGCTGCTGGGTATCTGTCGAAGCGTACTGAGTCGCGATGGTGTTTGCATCAGGCGTCCAATAACGGATTACTGCTCGGTCAGATGGCGCGGCACCAATGAACCTAGCTGGCCGCGAGATACATCGCCGCGAAGAACAACGCGGCGATCAGCGCGATCGCGCTCGCCGCGAAATTCAGCCAGAACGCGACACTCTGAGCCGGCGGCGTGATGTTGCACGCGCGGCACCAGCGCGCGTACCGGGAATAGAACGAACCCGCGTTGACGGTGATCCACATCAGCGAAAGCGCGCCAATGAAGAACGCCCACGCGAGAATGCCCAGCAGGAGACGAGATCCTTCCATATCAGCGCGCCGTGTTCGCGAGGCCGGCTATTGCAGGTTCGGCTGCTGCCTGAATAGCGCAACGACACGAGCGTTCCGGGCAATTGCGATTGTCCATGAGTCGAAAAAACGAGTGCTGTTCCTGACGGGCCATTCTAACAAGCCGATAAGAAAGCTTTCTGTCAGTACAAAACTCGCGGTTGATGACTCAACGCATCTCCACACGGTTTAAGTCTCGTTTAATCCGCCCCGCCTAGATTGAAATCGCCACGAAGCAGCGATGACAGGCGGCAATTCGTTCGAACCGCTCGTTCGAATCGCTCGCTCGAATCGAGCGCATCGAAAAGCAATGCCGCGTCATCGACGCACTTATCTTCACGATGGAGATCGTCATGAACTCATTCGCCAAAACAGCTCTTCTTGCCATTACGCTCGTGCTTGCGCAGTCCGCGAATGTCGCGTTCGCCGCGACACCGAGCCTGCCGCCGCTTCAGCATCAGGGCAATGTCGCGTATCTGTCGGGCGGCGTGGGCAGCGATCAGTCGGCCGCGCTGAAGGACGAAATGCACAAGTACCCGCTTGTGCTCGAATTCGCGGGCAAGACGCATCAGGGTAACGAATATCTCGCGGACATCCCCGTTCATATCACCGACATGCACGGCGCGACGTTGCTCAACGCCACTTCGCATGGCCCGTTCATGCTCGCGTCGCTACCGGACGGACGCTACAGAATCACCGTCAGCTATGAAGGCAAGACGCAGCAGCGCGTGATCGATGTCAAACCGTCGGCGCATATTCGCACGCTGTTCCTGTGGCCGACGCAAACCACACAATCGACGCAATCCACACAAGCCGCGCAAGCGCATGGGAGCACGACGTGAGCACGGTCGTCGACGCGCCACCCGACGAGGCACGACGTCGATGGATGATCGCGACGACAGTAGCCGGCGGCATTGCGGGAGTCGCAGTCGTGACGCCCTTCGTCGATTCGTTCCGGCCGCCCGCGTCCGCGCTGGCCGCGGGGGCGCCCGTGACGGTCGACATCAGCCGTCTTCAGCCCGGCGACATGCTGACAGTCGCGTGGCGCGGCAAGCCCGTCTTCATCGTCGATCGCACTGATTCGATGATGGCCGCTGTACGGGCCGCCGATCCGTTCGTCGCCGACCCTCATAGCGAGCGGCCGTTCTCGATGCCATTGCCTGCGTACTGTCACAACGAGTACCGTTCGCGCGCCGAACTCAAGAACCTGCTCGTCGTGGTGGGCGTCTGCACGCATCTGGGATGCACGCCGAGTCCGCGCTTTCAGCCGGGCCCGCAGCCCAATTTGCCCGACGACTGGCCGGGTGGATTTCTCTGTCCGTGTCACGGCTCGACTTATGACCTCGCGGGCCGCGTGTTCAAGGACAAGCCCGCGCCGCAGAATCTCGACGTGCCGCGCTATCGATACGAGAGCGCGAGCAGTCTCGTGATCGGCGCGGATGAGCAGGGTGAAGCATGAGGCGCCGACGCGCGAATGCAGACGCACGCGTTTTCACGCATCTCGGGGTGCATTCGGTGTTCTTCGCTATCGGCTCGCTGCTGGTCGCGTGTGCCGCGTTCGCTCAATGGACGCGCGGACAATAACGCGTGTGCTGTGTTGTGCCTATACTTCGTCCGTGGACTTTCGATGTTCTTCGTGCAATTCAACCGATTCACCCAACATCGCCATTACTCGGGAGCGAAGTCATGTTCATTGCCATGAACCGGTTCAAGGTGGCGCCGGGCTCGGAAAAGACGTTCGAGGAAGTGTGGACGACGCGCGACACGCATCTCAAGGACGTCCCCGGCTTCATCGAGTTTCATCTTCTGAAAGGCCCGCAACGCGACGATCACGTGCTGTATTCGAGCCATACGATATGGGCGAATCGCGCGGCGTTCGAAGCATGGACGCAGTCCGAGGCCTTTCGCGCCGCGCATCGGAATGCGGGAAACGAAGCGCGAGCGCTTTATCTGGGGCACCCGGAATTCGAGGGATTCGAGGTCATCCAGACCGTGAAGTGACGGGCAGTTCAAATGCTTGCGAATCGCTCCGCACTCGATAGTCCAGGCACGCCCGTCTTTCAGTCGAACGGCAGCGAATGCACGTTCGGCAATTCGGCCATCGCATTGCATTGGACGATTGCGGATCGATCCCTCGGCGAATTCCATATTGTCGATCGCGTGCATGCGCAAACGCTTCGCGTCGATGCGCCGTTCGCAATCGCACTGGCTGACGGACGCACGGTCGGCATCGGCGAATTGCAGATGATCGAGCCGTTGCGCGAAGAAGCACTACTAGCCGATGCCGACGCACCACGAAAAGCGGAGCGCATCGCCGGCCGACGCGTGACCGTCGTACTTTGCGACCGGCAGCAACGTCTGCGGGTCGAATGGGATATCGAGCAGCGCGAGAACTCGCTTTATTTGCGGCAGCGTCTGTCGATTACCGCACTCGCGCAGGACGAGCGCATTGTCTGCGTTTCGCTATTGCGGACGCGCGCGCCTTCCGCGCGAAAGATCGGCGAACTAAAAGCGGTGCCCATCGTCAAGGGCAATGTCTATCTGGGCTTCGAGCTTCCGATGGCCGAAAGCGAAGTGCGCGACGGCGCGGCCCGCCTCACGGTCATACGCGAGTTGCCGCTCGACAAAGGCAAGACGCTTGCCTATTCCGCCGTGGCAGGTGTGTTCCGCGAAGGTCAATTGCGCCGCGATTTCGCCGCCTATCTCGAACAGGAGCGAGCGCATGCTTATCGTCCGTTTCTTCACTACAATTCCTGGTACGACATCGGCTTTCTCACTGCCTATACGCAGGATCAGGCGATAGAGCGCATTCACGCCGTAGGCCGCGAACTGCATGAAAAGCGCGGCGTGCAACTCGATTCATTCCTGTTCGACGACGGATGGGATGACTACAGCGGCGCCTGGCGTTTCAATCACGCGTTTCCCGATGGTTTCGTGCCCTTGAAGCACGCCGCCGCGCGCTATGGCGCCGCGCCCGGCGTGTGGCTGTCGCCATGGGGCGGCTATGGTCCGCCTCGAAAGGAACGCGTGACGCGCGGCCATGCTGCCGGATACGAGACTGCCGGCGATGGATTCGCACTCTCCGGTCCCAGGTACTATCAACGCTTTCACGAAGCAGCGATCGATCTATTGAGGCGACACGGCGTCAACTACTTCAAGCTCGACGGCATGGGCAATGCGAATGTCGTCGTGTCCGGCAGCCGCTTCAACAGCGATTGGGATGCTGCAATAGAACTCATCGAGGACATGCGCCGCGCAAAGCACGATGTCTTTGTCAATCTGTCCACGGGAACGTTGCCGTCGCCATTCTGGCTGCGCTCCGTCGATTCGATCTGGCGTGACGGCGCGGATTACGGTTTTGCCGGCACGGGCAGCGATCGCGAACAATGGATCACCTATCGCGACGCCCAGACTTATCGCAATGTCGTATGCAAGAGTCCGCTGTTTCCACTCAATTCGCTAATGCTTCACGGCATCATCTACGCGAAGGAAAACACTCGGCTCAACGCCGATCCCACACACGCGTTCGCCAGCGAAGTGCGTTCGTACTTCGGCAGTGGCACGCAGTTGCAAGAGCTTTATGTCACGCCGTCGCTGCTAAAGGGAAGCGATTGGGATGTTCTCGCGGAGACCTCAAGATGGGCGCGCGCCACCGCAGATGTACTTCACGATTCGCATTGGATCGGCGGCGCGCCGGATCAACTCGAAATTTATGGTTGGGCCGCGTGGACGCCTTCGAAAGCGATCGTCACGCTGCGCAATCCGAGTGATCGCGTGCAAAGCTTTTCACTCGACCTGCGAGAGCATCTCGAACTGCCGCATGGCATTGCGGGCGGATTCACTGCACGCTTTCCGTTTATTGAATCTCCCACGAATTTTCCGCTGCTCTGGGACGTCGGCCGTCCTCAGTCAATTCGACTCGATCCGTTCCAGGTACTGACGGTCGAGTTATCACCGATAACGCCTACGTCAGCGTAGACGCCAGATCGATCGGCCTGGCTTCCGTCTGGTGAAGATCGAAGAGAGTAATTGTGTTCTCGCCGGGCTTGAGCCAAGGCGCGGGACAATAGAGCCGCATTTGCGGGCCGATATTCCAGTAACGTCCGAGATTGTGTCCGTTGACCCAGACCACGCCTTTCGTCCATTGGCTCATGTCCAGATACACATCGCCCACCTTATCCAGCGACAGCACCGCGCGAAAGAACAGCCCCGCTCTATCCGGGTCGGTGCATATGGGGCGAAGATCTTCGATAAACGAGGCGGTCATCGGAAGAAGGAAAACTTCCCAACCCGTCAACACCTGAGTCACTCCCGACTCGCCGCGCAACGTAACAGGACCGACAAGCCCTTTGCGGTCGATCATCGCATGTCCATAGTTCACACGACCCATGCCTTCGACGAGTATGTCCAGTATCGCTGCGTCATTCGGTCCAGACGATGAGAGCGCAAGAGGCCCGCGATGCACGATATTCAGTGATCGCGCGCGATCTCGCGGCATACGCGCACGCGACGCGCCGCCCACATGTTCGCCACCGATGAAAACACTCGCATAGTCGTGAACATCGCCGATATCCAGCACGCCGCCTCGATAATGTTCAAGCCGCTTCCGGTAGACGACGAAGCCGGACACCTGACCGTACATTTCGAACGGCTGTGGATTGACGGTCTGCGCGGCGGGCAACGAGGACGGAAGGTTGTCCCAGATGGACGCGAACCGCCGCGGAACCAAAACGCGACTGTCGGTAGCGAGCGTGGCGACAGCGTCTGGCACCTCAGGCAGTGGCGCAGCCAGATAAGCGGAAATGATCTCGCGATACTTCATGTACTTCGCAGTCGCCACGCCCTGCTCGCTGATCGGCGCCGAATAGTCGTAGCTCGTAATATCCGGCTGATATTCTCCCGTTTGAGCATCCACATTTGCACCGGCATCGAAGCCAAAGCTCGTGCCACCGTGAATCACATACAGGTTGAACGACAGGTTCTTTCGCATCAATTCGTCGAGCGTCGTTGAAAGATCGACGGTCGTTCCTTGCAGCGCGTTGTCGCCCCAATGCGTGAGCCAACCCGGGTAGACCTCGCCCGCCATGACGGGCACTTCAGGAAACGTCTTGCGCGCCGCTTCGATTTGCGCCGCGTTGCCATTGCTCAACGCGATTGCGCCATCGGTGACATATGTACGGTTCTGTTCCAATTGCACCAGACCGTCTTCCGTATAGAACGGGCCTTCAATTCCGCCGCCGATCCAAAACTGCCTGATTTCTTCGAGGTAAGCGGCATTGCTCGCATACGATCCAGATTCGTTTTCGATCTGGATCATCAGAATCGGGCCGCCGCGTATTGCCATTAGCGGCTTGACGCGTGGGATGAGTTCGCCAATGTAACGCGCGACAGCCGACATATAGCGCGAATCGCTCGCCGAATCGGTCCGCAACTGGATATCGGGGTAACGCAGCAAATACGACGGAATCCCGCCGAGATCCCATTCGGCGCAGACATACGGACCAGGCCTTAACAGCACCCACATCTCTTCGCTCTGGCAGAGGCGCATGAACGCCTCGATATCGCGATTGCCGGTATGAAAGTCGAACGTGCCCTCGCTCGACTCGTGGTAATTCCACATGACGTAAAGAGCAATGGTATTCATCCCCATCGCCTTGGCCATCCGGATGCGATGCCGCCAGTATTCGACGGGAATTCGCGCCGGATGCATTTCCCCGCTGCGAATCTGAAACGGCTTGCCGTCGAGCAAAAAGCCGTCGCCGTTCTTCGCAAAGGAAAAGACATGCGCGCTGTTCATTTCTCTTTCTTCTCGCGCAAGAAGCGCAATGCGAAGCGCACGAGGGTTGGCATCGTGTCCGGACGCAGCAGGCGATCGTCATAACCCGAAAACCTCCGGTCGTTTTCTTCGAGGCACAACATCATCAATTCACGCACGTCGATTTCCGCGCCGGATACGGCCTGTGCGCCGTTCACTGTGAAGTTGTTGTCCTGCTTCTGTTCGTTTCCTTCCGCGTCGAACGTGCGCGCGAGGCCAATGCGCTCCGAGCAAAGAAACGCCCATACGGCCACCACTTTCAGCTCGAACTGGATGCGCTGCCACCATGACAGCTTCGCGCGATGCCAGGCCACCCAGTTCGCGAACAGAAGAATATGGCGACACTCTTCCTGCATCACCGGCTCGAACGTGTCGATCAGCTCAGGTGGAAAGAGCCCGGAGCGATGCGCAACCTTGAACAGGCCGAATGCGAAAAAGCTGTCGATGCATTCGCTATAGCCCGTGACGAGATAAGCCCATTCGGCATCTGTCGGGAATACATAGGGCGCCTCGCCCGCAAGCGGAATGCCATACGCAGCGACCATCCGCGACAAGACCTCCTTGTGACGGTTTTCTTCCCACGCGTTCAACGCGATCGCGCTGCGCATCTCGGGTTCGTCGATGGTCGCGGCGTAGGCTGCCATGCGTAATCGCGCCTTGCCTTCCGTCTGCACGGCGATGTCCCAGATCGGCAGCGAGGCGATCCGTTCAAGCGCATCCGGCTCGAGCTTCGGCCAGTCAAGCACCGACGGTCGATAGGGATTGAAAGTCTCGCGAAACATCCGGCACGTTTCGCGCAAATGGATTTGGGAACCAGGCTTGAACGGGCCTGCGACGTGGCTCGTCCATTGTCGCGTGTTGATTTCGGCGGCATCGACCATTTGCCGGTCGGGTGTGCACTGCGCCAGTGCCGGCGAGGCGAAGTCCGGAATCATCTGTTTGACGTCGAATGTATCAAGCGTCTGCTCGCTCATGGGGAGCTCCACCAGAGAACATTTGCATTGTCGATTCGGACGAGATCCACGTTTCATGCATCGAAATGAACGCGTGTCATCTGTACGTCATGATGCTTGTCGACGGATCAGCCGGCCATCAGTCTATGCCAGCGTCAAGAGAAGTGCTTCTAAGGAGCCGTCGGTGGCATGGCGGCGATCGCAGCTAACATGCCATAGCGCGGGGAGTTTTTCTCGTACGGCCGTTCGCGAGTGAATTCTGAGCGACGTTGATGTGCCTCTACCTGCCGGCTCTATCCGCATCCATGACATCCGCGTTCTAAGCGCGCACGGGACTCTGCTCAGTGAACAAGAGAGCGAAATCCTAAAGAGTTGCCGGCACGTGCCGTTATTCGGTGAAGGGTGAAAGGGCCGCCCATTCAGAACCACCGACATAACGAGCTGATCATGAGCCAAAGCGAGCCAGGTTGGGGAGTTGTCGATACAGAAGTCAACGGAAGTGCCTGCCACGCACCGACAGACCCTGGTTTCGAGGTCGCTCTAGGTTCGCGTCTGCGGAAGGGCTGGGGCGAAGTCCGGGCAAGATCCTTCGAGAGCAAAGGCACCATCCGGCTTTCGAATGAACACATAACGATCCGGACATCGGTGTCGCGCCTGCTCGGCGCAAGCATCGACACCGATCTGGAGCTGCGTTGCGCTGACATCTACAACGTGCGCGTCGACGGAAGGCTCATTCAGTTCGATCTGGTCAATGGGCCAGGCGAACTGGAGCCCCTGATCCTGCGAGCCCGCGACAAAGTCGAGGCGGCTTTGATCGCCGCGGCGATGCCGAGCCAGATGACGCCCCGCTACGCCACAGAAAATCACGAGCGACTGCGCTTTGTCCAGCAGATCACGACGCGCACGCCTCATTTGTGGTCCACATGGATGATCGTCGCCGTTACGTCGCTGGTGTTCGTCGCAATGGCTGCGGGCGGCGCCGGCGTTGCGACCGTGAAGTCCTCGTATGCAATCGCGCATGGAAGCAACTTCGGTCCGTACACGTTAAGCGGCCAATGGTGGCGGCTCCTTACTTCCGTGTTTATTCACTTTGGACTGGCGCATTTCGTGTTCAACATGATCGTGCTGGTCCAAACCGGACGCATCGCCGAACGGCTGTTCGGCAACGCACGTTTCATGGCGCTCTATCTGTTCGCAGGTCTGACAGGCAGCCTGATGAGCTTGCTCTGGCATCCTGCCATTAACAGCGCGGGCGCGTCGGGCGCGATTTTCGGCGTGCTAGGCGGCCTGCTCGCGTACGTAATCCGTTATAGCGATTCGATCCCGCGTTCGATCTATCTAAGGCATCTTCGGATGGCGGCAGTATTCATTGCCTATAACCTTTTTTGGGGCTTCACGCACCGTGGGATTGACAACGGTGCCCACGTCGGCGGCCTCATTGGAGGATTCATGCTCGCATGCGTGCTGGCGCCACCGATCGACGATTCCGGTTCGTCTCGCGAGCGTGTGGTCATGACCTTTGGAGTGTCCGGCGCGCTCGCATGTGTGGTGCTGGGCGGGCTCGCATCGGTGCTTTCGTCTCTTTCCGCGCGCCCGAACGTACAGGAGGCGATGCACTTTTCCGAAGTACTGTATCAACTGGGTCCGACAGCGAGCAAAGCGGCTGCGGATCTCAAGACATTGGCGCACGTGCCCGCGACGGCAGAAGGCCGCGCCGAATACGCCCGCCGCATCAGGACTTCGATGCTGCCAGAATGGAATCAGCTATACGACACGATCGATAAAGCACAGGTACCGTCGGGTACACCGGAAGCGGCAACAAAGGGCGAGTTGCTTCACTATTTCGCCGACATGTCGCGGGCATTGGAAATAACCGCTGACGTAGCCGACAACGACCAGTTGCACGATTTTCGCGCAAAGGCTCAGATCAAGGCACTCCTCGACGATGCGAAACGCCAACTGGCGGCGCTAAAGAAGGGAGCGGCGCCTCTTTGATGTGTTCGCGATGGTGGCGAATGATTGACTGAAACCTGTCCGCGTCCGCGCCGATCGGCGGTCTTTTCTATCGATGACTGCGCTGTGGCAGGAACACTCGGCGGACGTAACAGACCCGCGCGTCCGAACTGCACCACGAGCCGGGCGACCCCGGTGCTGCCCTCGGCACAGCGCAGTACTACACTGACGAGCAGGAGCGTTGCGCAAGCTGGCTGACGAACAGCGCTTCGACGCCGGCTGGACGACCTGACGACGGGTTGCTCATGGATGACAAACCGAATTGTCCGATGTCTCACGAATCCGTGATGTTCGCGGACGTAAGTCGCAGCACGGAGCTTTACGAGACCGTCGGTGACATGCTTGCCTTCGAGGCGATTGCGCGGTGCATCGCGCTGATGAAATCGTGCTCGGAAGCGCTGGGAGGGCGAATCGTCAAGACCATCGGCGACGAAGTCATGGCAGTGTTCCCGTCCCCCGAGCACGCGATGCAGGCCGCGATCGACATGCAGTTGGCCGTCTCCGGGTTGCCCGCGGTGGCAGGACAGCCGATGTCGCTGCGAATCGGCTTTCATCACGGCCCCGTATTGCCTGACGAAAGGGGGGACGTGTTCGGCGACACTGTGAACCTGGCCGCCAGACTGACCGACTTCGCTTTGCCGGGACAGGTCGTCACGAGCAAAGACACGGTTGAGTGCCTCCCGGCGAGACTGCGTCAGATGGCGCGCCACCTTTACCCGATACAGGTGCGAGGAAAAAGACATCCGACGGAGCTGTTCGAGGCGATCTGGCAACAAGGCGCTGATCTGACAGTCACGGGTAGCGATCTGCAGCATCTGCCTTCTTCATCGTTGTTGACCCTGCGGTACGGGGATGTCTGCGTGGAAATGAGTGAAGCGTCCGCGCTGGTGACCATCGGCCGCGGCGCGAATATGAGTATTGTCGTACACGATCGCCGTGCATCGAGGGTGCACGCATCGATCGAGTGCCGCAGCGGAAAGTATGTGTTGCGCGATTGCAGTTCGAACGGCACACGTATCACCATCGACGGTGGCCATGAGCTCATCCTTCGCCGCGACGAGGTCACGCTGTGGGGACACGGCTGGATCTCGTTCGGACCGTCCGGCGGCGATGAGGCGGAGCGCGTGGACTATTCCTGCAGGCTCCTTTCCGGACGGTCCGGTTGACGTTATTCGGCGCCAACGGCGCAGCGCAAGCCATGCTTCGCTGCAGCGTAGCGATGAAGGGCCGCCGTGAGAATTATTCTATTTCTATATATTTATATCGATTCGATATCGATCGTTTGAATGTTGGTGCATCGTCATTTCATAGCATCCTGCGCCGACGATTTCCTTGCATGACAGGTCTCGCACTCTCACACTGCGCGCCGTCATTGCGCCGGAACAATCGCGCTTCTCCGCACACGTGGCAAGACGGCGACGCACAGACACGGGCTCACATCTTTAACGGTGATTGACATTTATGCCTGACGCGTAAATTGCATTGAAACGCATTACAGCCGCTTTTGGCAGCCTTTTAGCATCGAGAGAATAATTCTGATCGCCGTTATGCTATAAACGGGACATTGAGCCAAACGATCAGTGCGATCTCGAATGTCATATGGCGTTTTACTATGTCGAACCCGAAGTGGCTGGCGGCCTCGGAAAACATACCGTTCTCGATTCAAGCGTGTATCCGCCGAACGTCACGCAATTGCATTACCGGATTATCAATTGGCTCGGCGACGCGCTACTGGAAAGCTTCCCGGCACTGATCATCACCCGCGAGGCCGCTGATGCGTTGCAGGCAATGGGAGCCACTGGAACGGCGTATCGCACCGTTGAAATAACGGTTAGCGACTCGTTTCAGGAAATTTATCCCGACCGGGAATTGCCCGAATTTCTCTGGCTATGTGTGCCGGGTGTAGCCGGCAAGGACGATTTAGGCATCGCCGATGATTCGCGCCTCGTCGTTTCAGAGCGGGCATTAAAACGGTTGAAAGCCTTCGGTTTGAATCAGGCGATCATCGAAACGTATCCTGGTTCAACATGAACGCATGTGCGGCGGCCTGCCGACCGTCCGTACGCACGTTCACGGCGCGAAGGCAAGCGCTTAGCCCGCCAGTTCGCGATGCAGCGCGAGATGGATCACGGGCGTTGCATGCTGATGCGATTCTCGGATCTTCACCGACGAAGACAATCTCGAACCCAGCACGGGCAGCCCTTCGCTGACGAGTTCATCGACGAGTTGCTGCGGCAGGCTCGCGCGCGGCTGGAACTGGTTGATCACGATCCCTTCTACGTGCAGCGCATCGTTGTGGTCCTGCTGGATTTCCTTCACGTTGTCGAGCAGCGTATAGAGCGCACGGCGCGAAAAATCGTCGCAGTCGAACGGAATCAGGCAGCGCTCGACGGCGATCAACGCCGAGCGCGTGTAGAAATTCAACGCGGGCGGCGTATCGATGTAGATCGCGTCGTACATATCCAACTCATTTAATGCATCGCGCAGCTTGTAGATCTTGTAGCGCGATTCGAGCTTGCCGTGCAGCGTGTCGAGATCGGCGTGCGCGGGCATGATGTCGAGATTCTCGAACGGCGTCGGATGAATGAACGACGTCACGTCCACCGGCTTGAAGCTGAACGTCAACGCGGTTTCGAAGAAGCCGGCAACCGTGGGGCTCACCTCGTTCGCTCGCGCGCCGAGCAGGTACTGGCTCGAATTGCCCTGCGCATCCAGATCGATGACGAGCGTACGCAAGCCTTCGCTGGCGCTGATTGCCGCCAGGTTGCACACGATGGTCGATTTGCCGACACCGCCTTTCTGATTGAATACGACGCGCCGCATGTGTCCCCTCTCGCTGTCAATCTGCCCGAAAAACCAGCAGCATACATCAGCCAGATTACCGGACTGGGACCGCACGAAGTAACGCCTGCCGCTTGCGCCCAAGGGCATGGTTTTGGGGCTTCTGACGCGCTTTTTCATACGCGGTTACGTGCATTCGTGCAGCGCGGATTCATCGCCTAGAATCGATTAAGGCGCGTGGCGGACCGCTCGTCCGATTGCGCCGTCCATCGCATTCGAACCCTTTGTGGAGGTCACAATGAAAGCGGACGAAAGAGGCGACATGCACGCCTTCGTACAAACGGCTGAACAGGCCGGCGACTACGTCTGGGTCATCGCGCTCGTCGACTTCGCTGCGCGCGAGCTGAAGCGCACGCTCGTCTCCGACGAGAAATACACAACCCGCGCCGCCGCGAAAGACGCCGGCGACGCGCGCCTGAAAGCGCTCGAGCAGGACCGTCAGGCGCACGCGTAGCGGTCTTCGACCCTTCAGCAGGGGCCGGCATCACCGGCCAGGCGCCGCGCAAGGAGCATCCCATGGCCAGCAAGAAAGACAAGTCAGGATCGTCCGTTGGCGTGTCGGTCGACGCGGGCAGCTATCGGATCACGCGACCCGACAGCGCCGACGCCGTGATCGATCTGATCAGGCGGCACGAGGTCCAGATCGTCGACCTGAAGTTCACCGATCTACCCGGACTGTGGCAGCACTTCTCGATCACGCTCCCCGAAGTTCACGACGGTCTGTTCGAAGCCGGCATCGGCTTCGACGGTTCTTCTATTCGCGGCTTTCAGGAGATCCACGAATCGGACATGCTGTTGCGGCCCGATCCGTCGACGGCCTTCGTCGATCCCATGTGCGACACGCCCACGCTTTCGATGATCTGCGACGTCGTGGACCCCGTGCTCAGACAGCCGTATTCACGCGACCCGCGTTACATCGCGAAGAAGGCCGAGAACTATCTGCGGCAAACGGGCATCGCGACGACCTGCTATTTCGGTCCTGAACTGGAGTTCTTCATTTTCGATTCGATCCGCTTCGGCCAGGATCAGCATAGCGGGTACTATTACGTCGAATCGGCGGAAGGCGACTGGACCACGGGCCGCGACGAGAGCGCTTACAGCGGCGGCAATCTGGGGTACAAGCAGCGCTACAAGGAAGGCTACTTCCCGACGCCGCCGCACGACACGCTGCAGGATATCCGCAGCGACATCGCGCTGACGCTGCAACAGATCGGCGTGCAGATAGAGGTGCATCATCATGAAGTCGCGACGGCAGGACAGAACGAAATCGACATGCGGTTTGCAACGCTCACCCGCATGGCCGACAACGTGATGATCTACAAGTACATCTGCAAGAACATGGCGCGGCGCTACGGCAAAGTCGCGACGTTCATGCCCAAGCCGCTCTTCGCCGACAACGCGAGCGGCATGCATTGTCACCAGAGCCTGTGGCGCGACAACGAAAATCTCTTCTACGACGCGCAAGGCTGGGCACTTACGTCCGAGCTGTGCCGCTGGTACATCGGCGGTCTGCTTCAGCACGCGCCCGCGCTGATGGCCTTCTGCGCACCGACGACGAACTCGTACAAGCGGCTCGTGCCGGGCTACGAAGCGCCTGTGAATCTCGCGATGTCGCAACGCAACCGCTCGGCCGCGGCGCGCATTCCGATGTACTCAGATTCGCCGAATGCACGACGCGTCGAGTTCCGCTGTCCCGATCCGTCGGCGAATGCCTATCTCGCGTTTGCCGCGATGCTGATGGCAGGACTCGACGGCATCGAGAACAAGATGGACCCGGGCGAGCCGCTCGACCGCAACATCTACGATCTGCCGCCTGAAGAGGCGCGCAAGGTCCGGCAGGTGCCGGGGTCACTCGATGCATCGCTCGCCGCGCTCGAAATGGATCACGCGTTCCTGCGCAAAGGCGATGTCTTCACCGATGATGTGATAGACACGTGGCTAACGTACAAGCGCGCGAGAGAGATCGACAGCATCCGGTTGCGGCCGCATCCGTGGGAGTTCTATTTGTACTTCGACGTGTAGTGGTCGATGCGCGAATGCGTTTAACCTCCCCGCCTAGCCACCATCTCATTGCGAATAAGCGCATGCAGATCTTCCGCGCTAGGCTGCGTGCCCCATCGACTCGCGCCCGCCACCGACGCAATCGCAAACCACGAATGCGGCGGAAACCACTCCTGCACCATTGCGCCGTTTTCGCGCAGGCACAATTGCCCCGTCAGTTCGCTGAACTCAGCGGACATCGACTTGCCGTTCAGATGCACGGTCACGCACGTGCCCTTCGACGTCGGTTGCTCCTCCACGCTGACGACCACGTCCCCGTCGCGCAGATGTTCGTATGAAGTGGCCATGATCAATTGCGCCCGTCAAATGCGCCTCGACACAAGCGCCCGAACATCGTCCATGCGAGTGTTGCTTTCATCGTTCACTCCTGGCTTCTGATCTCGGGAGCGACTATATGCAAACCGCAATCGGGAATCTGTGTACGTGTGTAAGCAAACGTGAATTCCGCTCGCGCTGCGCCGTGCAGACGGGGCGAACTGTAACGGGCGTGCGTCGATACAACACTTCGTCGATCCGGTTGCGCTGCACGACAGCATGAAAACATCGCGCGCCTGATCGTCTATCACATCATCGCGGCTACGCATACGCGTGCGAATTCCGCTGACAAACGACGGCATGCGCGACGCAAACGCTGTCACAGCGGGGTAACACAGTTCGGAATATCGTGTTGCCCGGAATCACACTGCGTTCCCCGTTCCCTACCCGCGCCGACGCATCCTCACTGCGTTTTCTGCGTCGTCAGCCTTCCACCGCGAGAACAAACGACATGTCGAACAAGAACACCCCCGATGATGCATCGCCCGCAGAGCAGGCCGCCAACACGCCCACCACGTTTTCGCGCCGGGGCTTTCTGAAGCTTGCGGGAGCATCCGGATTCGCGACAGCAGCGAGCACGTTCGCAGGCCAGGCCAAAGCCGCGCCGTCGGCACCCGACGGCACACCGGAACAGATCCATCTGACCTGGGGCGAAGATCCCACGAATGAAGTCGTGGTCTCGTGGGGATCGGCGGCAGCCGCTGCGAATCCGCGCGTGCGCTTCGGCGCAGCGGGCGAAAAGAAGGAGACGGTACATGCCGTTCAGCGCACGTACACCGACGGCCTGAACGGCGAAGTAGTGTTCACGTATCACGCGCGTCTGCACGGCCTTCATGCCGCGACGACGTATCAATACGAAGTAACGGCGGACAACGACAGCAACTCGGGCACGCCCTTTTCCGCGGCGTTCACGACGGCGCCGCGTGGTCGCGCGCCGTTCCGCTTCACGAGCTACGGCGATCTCGCGACGCCTAACACCGGCTGGGTCCTGTCGTCGCCACAAAGCCGCTTCGCCGTGCAGGCCGTCGAGCGCTTTCAGCCGCTCTTTCATCTGCTGAATGGCGACCTGTGCTACGCGAACCTCAACCCGACGCAGCAGCCGGAAGTGTGGCGCGACTTCGGCAACAACGCGCAGACATCGGCGGCGAATCGTCCGTGGATGCCGTGCCCCGGCAATCACGAAGTCGAATTCCACAACGGCGCGCAAGGCTTCGATTCGTATCTGACGCGCTACACGCTGCCGGCCAACGGCACGCGCTTTCCGGGCCGCTGGTACAGCTTCCGCGTCAGCTCGGTGCTGTTCATCTCGCTGGATGCAGACGATGTGATCTATCAGGATGGCGCCGCCTTCGTCGCCGGACCGAGCCCGCTCGTGCCCGCCGCGAGCACGGGCAACCCCGCCATCCAGCCGGGCACGTCGTTCTATATCCGCGGCTACAGCAACGGCGAGCAGACGCGCTGGCTCGAAAAGACACTGCGCCACGCCGCCGACGATGACGATATCGACTGGATCATCGTGCAGATGCATCAGGACGCGCTGAGCTCGTCGAGCACGGGCAACGGCTCGGACAAAGGCATCCGCGAAGCGTGGCTGCCGCTCTTCGACCGCTATGGCGTCGACCTCGTGCTGTGCGGCCACGATCATGACTACGAGCGCAGCTACCCCGTGCGCGGCTGCAACCACCATGCGGGCATCGACGCGACGACGGGCGAGAAAGTCGACACGCTGCAACCTAAGCCGGCCGCCCATCCGCATGCGAGCAGCGGCAACACGTTCGACACGAGCCACGGCACGATCCATCTGATTCTGGGCGGCGGCGGCACGAGCGCGCCGCTCGACGTGTACGGTCTCGATACCGGTAACGGCAATCCGCAGGCGAAGGTGTTCACGAAGCCGAACCGGCCGATACCGGGCACCACGGCAGGCACCTTCACGCGCGCGAACGCCGACGCGCTCGAAGATGCGATCTGGTCCGCGCAGCGCGACACAGGCACGGGCTACGGCATCGCCGTGTTCGACTACGATCCGGGCCAGCACGGCGGCAAGACGTCGATCACGATGAACTATTACCATGCGCCGGGCGCCGACAAGACGCCGACGCAGACGTATGAACTCTTCGAGACCGTCACGCTGTCGAAGCATCGGCACGGCTGACGATCCAACGCGGTTGCGCGGCGCAATGCTCGGCGCGGGCGACGAGAAGCTCACCGCGGACGGCACATATGTGGACACCGTCAACAGCACAACGCCGACGGCGAGATTCAGCGAGATCATCCCGTCGAGCGCCGCTTGCGGCAGCGGCAGAATAAGCAGCGCAATGACGGCGACGATGAACGCCGCGAGGAACAGATCGGCGCGCGACGCCCCGGCGCGGCGGGCGCCGGAAACGCTCGCGCCAGCGGGAATCATCCGCAGCCAGCCGCGCGGAAGCGCCTTGAGATCTGCCATCGTCGAATGCCCACTCCCTGTTTGAAACACGGCTGTGATATCTGCTGACGCGAATCGTGGTTGCACCCGTTGTGCGCAAGCGGTCCTGATCGGCTTGCCGTGCGGCGCGATCGGTAGATATGCGCGAGACGGTTTCGGCGGCGCGCACGCGACCCGACACCCGACGGGTATCCGGATGCGATCGAGTGTAGCGGTGCGTGTGCGCCTTCGACGATTTCCTGCAAACAATGCGCGGCGATGCGATGTGCAGCGGCATCATGTATTCGATGGCGATGCCGGGCACGCGTTTGCACGCGTTCATAAGCTTTACCGCGCCTCGCCGCAATCGCGACTGGATCACGTCAGCGACGGTCGAACAGGCGCTGTCGGCCAAAGAAAGGGCATCGCGGACATCAAGCGCAACAACCCTGAGTCCTACGCGATTCATGGATGCGCGATGGCCTTGATGTCCGGTGAAAACGGATTCGGCAAAGCGGGAAATGAGCAGTGGGAGGAGCGCCCGTTTTGTTGACGCCATTGGCACTCGATGTGCCGCCACCACAAAGAACATCGACAAAAAAGCCGGCGTTGATAGCGCCGGCAAGAAGGCTCCGGAATTTACGAGGGAATGTCCCGGAGTCTTTAATCTGTAATTGTATTCTCTTAATCTTAGATTAAGCTTAAGGGATTCCTTCCTCCAGGCTTTAAAGCTTTCGACTAATTTCACAGCAAGTTTTGCGCGGTTCATTCATTCACTTCATTAAACAAAGCAGTTCTTTCTGATTAACGCACGCTTATCCGTTCGATGAATAAATGCGACGCCAGGCGTTTTCCCTGGCGCCGAACGCTGCTCTCACAGCTTGACTCTCTGTCTGCCGTTCGCGCCGCTTTCGGTTGCACAACCACGGCTTACAACGCTGGATGACTGGCTAGTGCGGCGGATCGGACCATCCGGGCGCCGACGATTCCATGTGCCATCGCATCAATTCGACCGAAAACGAATCGATCTCGAATCGTTAATGCTCCGTCCGTGCCTCGATAAAATAAATGCGGCAACGCAGCAGAATTGCGTTGTTGCTCATCGCGCATTGCTTCTGAAAATCATTTTCAAATTTTTCATTCCCCACTTGAAACTTACTAAATCGATCGTTTTTTACGGTTTTATATGTTTCGTCATCCATACATTCATTCGCACTTTCATATGGAAACCATCAATTTATTTTCGGTGCATTATCGACGCGCGTTCCGCATCCTTACGTCCAGATCGAAGCACGGCTATTCAGCCGCATCAAAGACATGGATGACGTGAGCCCGCGTGTGCAATGAACCATCGAGGCGCTCCGGCAGATTTTCTGAAGTACTCAGGCGTTGACCTGCGTTTTCTGCTACTCAAAGGAGCTCACTGATGAAAAAACCGTTATTGGCCTTTCTACTCGCGGCGACGGCCGTGATCGCCGGATGCGGCGGAGGAGACAACTCCACTTCGACGCCGACGGCAGCGACACCCACTCCGCCCAAGCTGCTGACCAACATTGCGGTACCCAATGCGTCGAGCCCCGCGTTCAGCTTCGACATCGGCTATGAGGAAGCGGGCAAATACTATCTGGCCGACCGCAACAACAAATCCGTCGATGTCGTCGATACGAAATCGAATGCGTTGATTGCGCAGATTCAAGGCGGCTTCACTGGCGTGGGCCCGTCGACCGATGCATCGGGACCTGACGGTATCGTCGGCATTACGGGAGCGAATACGCTGTATGTCGGCGACGTGGATTCGGTGAAGATCGTCGATACGTCCGCGATGAAAACGCTCAAGACGATCACCATCAGCAACACCGGTTCGCGCGTCGACGAGGGCTGCTACGATCCCGACGATCATCTGGTGATGTTCGCAAGTCCCGGCGAGTCGCCGCCGTACGTGACCTTCATCTCGACGACGACGCAAGCCGTCGTGTCGAAACTGGTCTTCAACGGTTCTTCGGGACTCGAGGCGTGCACGTACGATCCGGCTTCGAAGAACTTCCTGATCAATAACGATGGAACAGCGGCTAATCCCGACGGCGAGCTCGATGTCATTACCGCGAGTTCCGTCACATCGGGCGCGCCAATCGTCAGCAAGGCGTTTCCGCTCGGCAAATGCGGGCCTTCGGGTATTGCCCTCGGCCCTAACAGCGACGTGCTGGTCGGTTGCGATCCGTCTGCGGGCGATCCGTTGATCACGCTGATACTCGATCGCAACACAGGCGCTCAACTTGCATCGATTCCATTTGGCGGCGTCGATCAGGTGGCATACGATCCGGCATCGAATCGCTATTTCCTGCCTGCGCGCCACTATGTGACGAGCGGCACGGCTGCGTCGTCGGGCTTCAATCCGCAAATGGGCGTGATCGACGGCGCGACGCGCAAGTTGCTTTTCACGGTCGCAGTGGGAACGGGCGCGCATTCGGTCGCGATCGATAGCAACCTCGGCCAGGTCTATGTGCCTTATCAGCCCGGTGCCGCAGCATTCCCGAATGGCGGTATTTCGGTGTTCTCGACGAAGTAATCATCGAGGCGACCCTGCATGGGTCGCCTCGATATGCAGTGGGCGCAATAACCCGCTGAAAAGAAAAGGACGTGCGGCAGACAAATCAAACAGACGCCGCACGTCAACCGGGCTACCGATTGTGATCAGTTATCGGCATCGAGTCCGGGCAAAACCGGCGTGCCTTCAACCTTGACCGAGTGCAGTTCGTTCGGGTTCAGTCCCAGTGCGCGAAGAATGGTCGGCGCAACTTGCGTCGTCGTCACACGGCGTCCGATGCGCTCGCCATGAAAGTGACCATCCGGGAACGACACGACCAGGCCGAGGTGACTGTCATCCGGTGCGTTGCCGCCGTGCTCTTCATCTTTCTTTTTGCTCGTCGTGTAAATCACGCCCGGATTCGGCTGCACGATGATGTCGGGCGTCCGGCCATTCGACGGATCGCCGAACATCGATGCGAGGCGCGGTCCTGACAGGATGTACGCCAGCGGACCGTCCGCGCAGATACCCGGCGCGTTGCAGCTCAGATTCGCCTTCAGCGTCGCGACGGCAGCCTGCAACTGACTTTGATCGCGCAACCAGATGAGTCCGACGTCATCGGTCTGCACCATGCCCGTTCCGACCAGACCCGTTCCGTCGTTCAGCGCCTTGGCGTTGTTGTTCTGGCCAAAGTTGCCGTTCGGATCGAGGTAGTTATTCGCTTCGAGAAGTGCCGTCACCGTGTCGCCGTTCTTGACGAGCTTCGTATGATCGGTCGGCGATTGCCCGTGCTTCGCCGTCACGATCATCATCGTCGAACTCGCGAGATTGCGCGCTTTCAACTCCGCGACCATCTTGCCGAGCGCGTCATCGACATAAGCGATTGCCGCAGTCACCTGCGGACCCGGCGTGAAGCTCGCATCGAGATAGCCGCCACCCGTTGCGACCGTCGCCTTTTGCGCAACGCTCAACGTCTGGAAGTTCGTGCCGAACAGGGTCGGCACGGGTGCATTGCGCGTTCCAGTCGAATCTTTGCCGTCTATTTCGTTGATGATCGAATTGACGTGAAAGTTATCGAAGATCTCCGTGTTCTGATAGGCATCGGTATAGTCATTGCCCGTCGCCGGATTGATCGAATTGATTTCAGTGCGGGAAAGATCATCGACGCCGCGGCCAGAAGGTCCATTCAGCCAGTCATAGCCCCACGCGTGCTTGTCGGCCCATGCAGTGCGCGAGTCGCGCATGTACTGCTTCACGACCTCGAAGATCGTGTTCGTCTTGATGTAGTTATGCGGATAGACGGGCACGCACTTGTTGCCAACCTTCGCGCGCGGAATCGCATCGGGATTGAATGCGCCGCCACCGTCGAGATGAATCAGCGCCCCGCCGCCTTGCGCATCGATGCCTGTGGTTTCATCGAATACGACGTTCCAGCCTTGCTTGCCCGTACAGCCCGTATCGGCAGGCGCGTACAAGGTGCGGTCGTAGGACACGTCATAGAAGAGCCCTGCCGTCTTGGGCGATCCACCCGTGACCAGCGCAGCAAGCCCCGGGAATGAATCCGACAAGCCCGGCGTATAGGCATTCGTATAAGTCACACCCGACTTCGCCAGCAGCGCGAGGTTCGGGCAAGTATTCGCACCGATGCATCGCGCCACATCCTGTTCATGCAAGCCATCGACACTGATCAGCAGCACATGCTTGATCGCATTGCTCTGGTTGCCTTGATCATGACCTTGCGCGTTGTCCGCCTGCGCGGACGCTGCCGGCAAAATCAGCGAACCCAATAAGGCACCCGCTTCAACCCATCTGAAGAGACGATTCATTGTTCACCTCACGTGGTGTCCAGTCCAGATTACCAATTGTTACGGCAGCGGTAATGTGCACGTTCAATGCGACCCCACGATGAAGCGCGGCTTTCGTTTTGCCCTAAGCTTGAGAATCGAAATCAGATTATCCTGTCCGGAAGTTCGTTCTGATTGGCGTCCGCATTCGCAGCCATCTAAGAGGTTTTCGCCATGGCATGAATACGATTGAAGTACCTGGCAAACCAGAGACCCGATTTACCTCCGCGCGCGTGAAAAACGACACCAGCTATGATGATCGAGATTCTTCAGTAATTCCGCGCGCAATCGCTCGCGACGGTAGTGCTGCACCATCGACAGCAACGCAAACAGCAGCACCGTCGCGCCTAGCGCGATTGCAATCCATGTTTCGTTCATTGCCATCCCCTGTAGCAAACACGCTCGCAGTACTTCGCTGCATGATCAAAGCGGGCATTGACCCGACTTCGGACAGTTAGCGGCGTTCATGCACTGCTCGAATACGAGTTCGCGGTATCGGCCCGCATCGCGATCTGCGGGTGTCCGCGGCCCGAAAGTCCGGTTCACGACGACGACGCGATTCGTGCACCGGCACTGATAAAGCTGTTGTTTTGTCTCCACCACTTCTTCCTTCTTGACAGGCACTCAGTCCGCTTTATTCGATTCGAACGGGGCCCTTTTCTCTAGTCGCTTTCTTTCGATCAGTTCATATGCTGGCCGCCATTCACGGCCAGATTTGCACCCGTGATGAATGCGGCGTCGTCCGAGCAGAGGAACGCGACGAGCGCAGCCACCTCTTCCGGCTTGCCGAGACGGCCAGCGGGAATCTGCGGAAGGATCTTCGTGTCGAGTACTTCCTGTGGAATGGCCGTGACCATCTTCGTTGCGAGGTAGCCAGGTGAAATCGTGTTGACGGTCACGCCCTTGCGTGCCACTTCGAGCGCGAGCGACTTGGAGAAGCCGTGCATGCCCGCTTTCGCCGCCGCGTAGTTGGTCTGCCCAACCGAGCCCTTCGAGCCATTCACCGAAGAAATGTTGATCACGCGTCCCCAGCCACGCTCCACCATCATTTCGCACAGCGGCTTCGTCATGTTGAACACGGAATCGAGATTCGTGCGCATGACGGCGTCCCAGTTCACCTTGTCGAGCTTGCGCAGCGTCATGTCGCGCGTAATGCCAGCATTGTTCACAAGGATGTCGACGGGACCGATCTCTGCCGTGATCTTCGCGACGCACTCATGACATGAGTCGTAGTCGGCGACATCGACGGGAACGGCATAGAATGCGCGGCCAGCCTTTTCCATTGCAGCAAGCCAGTCGTCCGCACCTTTGTTGCTCGGCGAATACGTAACGATCACGCGATAGCCGGCGTCATGCAGACGAATACTGATGGCTTCGCCCAGACCGCCCATACCACCCGTTACCAAAGCAATTCGATTAGTCATCCTTTGCACCTATCAGACTTTCATTGCGAAACTTCCCGATCGTCAATGACTGGTTCGCAGTTGCAGCCGTTGACTGGTCTCCCCGACTGGTCCTTTTATTCGGGCCGTTCGCTTTGCGTTGGCCTGCGCGTTCGCTATTCACTGCGACGTCGCGTGTCGGTGGTTGGTGCGGCGTGAGCCGCGCGCATCGGTTGATTCGAAAGGACCCGTCGAGTCGTTTCCGGCTCGCGGATCTGCTTCTGATACCTGCTTCTGTAATTCGCAATCAAACTGCACCGCATGGATATGCAATACGTGATTCGTGTGTCATGCAGGCGACACACTTTGCGTTGCGCAAGGCAACGCCGCGATTCGTAGTATTAGTCGACAACCGCCTTGCGGGGACGGGCGGTAGATACGGGACGATCGACGCGCGCGGCTGCGATCGCCTGTTCGGTTTCCTGACGGGCCGTCGCTTCGGGGTCCGGCGCGGCGGACAACATCGTCTGGAATACCGACGTCAGCGGCGCCGAAGCCGCATTGGCACGGCACTGAAACGTTTCCATCATGGACCGCGTCAGTACTTCATTCTTCTCGGCCTGCGCGTGCGCAACATCCTGCAGCTTGTCATTCAGGCGCGAAACGATGCGGCCCAGTTCAGTGCCGTAGTCCGCAAATAGTCTTATCAACTCGCCCGGCGTATTCCATTGAAATGCGGTGCGAGTACTGCCGATCGTGCTCAGGCTTTTCACTACCTCGTCGTTCACGGCGTTGATCGTGCGCAGATTGAGTTCCGCGACCGACCGCAATTCCTGAACGACGGGATTGGCCCACGTGTTGAGAGCGGCGATGCCCGACTCCCACGCCGAAATGACACCTTCGGAATTCCGAATGCTCATTGACAGGACTCCATTAGTATTACTAAGTCAATCGATGCCGCATGCACAGTGGGGCCGCACTGCGCCATGCGATTCGCATGAGTGTTCGCAATTAACGTAATTAAGTGTTTGCTTGTGCAAAGCACCATTAGAACCCACATTCTAAACACATCATTTGACAATTTTTAAACAGTCTTGTCGGTAGTTACCCTGGGTCGTGGATTGCCATTTCTATACGTTTCTGCGATCGAACCCCTAAAGCGCATCACTTGCATGGCGGTGCTCAGCAACCACTTACATCACAACGTGACATATACTCGAAACAGTGGCGGTTCGCCTCGCGCCGAGAGAGGGGCAATGTCAGGGAATATCGGAAGAAGTGACTTTCGAATGGCCCGCGAGTGAGGGAGTTTCAAAGTGATCCCGTTCAAACGCATTCTGCTGTGCTACGACGGAACGCCCGAAGGGCGTCGTGCGCTTCGCAGTGGAGCCGCGCTCGCGCATCAGCTCGGAGCCGAAACGCATCTGCTTTCGGTCGTGGATTCGTCGTGGTGGTCCAGCGGTTACGACGTTCTTTCTTCGATGGCCTTTGAGATCGACGAGCAGGCGGCACGCAGTGTATTGAGCGACGGCATTGAGCGGTTATCGGCGTGCGGCGTGAACGCGACAGGACATTTCTGCGTAGGCGATCCCGTCGATCGCATTGCGACGATGGCCGACAAGCTGCGCGCCGACCTCATCGTCATCGGGCATCATCACCTCGGACCTTTCGCGCGCTGGTGGACGGGCGAGCGCCATGCGCAACTGCTGGATCGCGTCGGTTGCGGCATTCTCTTCGAGGTGTCGCCGGATAGCGCACCGTAATTCGTCACGAAGCGCACAGCAGGCGCTACAAGCCCCACAGAATATCGGCGTGCTGCCGCTTTGCTTCGCGCAGCATGTCGAGAAACGGCCATGCGCGTTGTGAAAGGCCCGACTTGTGATGATCGGCGTGCGATGCTGGCGTTTCGTAGACCGCACCGGACTGCGCATCGTCTTCGATTGCTGCTTCGAGACGCCGGATCGCTTCCGGCAAATCGTCATGCACGATCACACCTTGACGATCGAGACGCTTGCCGATCAACCCGAGCAAATACTGCGCGAGATCGCGAAGCATGACGACATCCGGCGTTGCCGGTGACTGGAAGGTAACGAGCAAGGCTACTTCTCCCTGTAAAAACAGGCCTTCGTAGCGGTTGCCCGATGCGGAGACCGCTCTCTTCTCCATGGAGGTGTTTGGATCTTGCCGTGCGGACTATTCCCGTCCGTACCGACAGCAAAGTCCCCGCTCATTTCGGCAGCCGCTCGAAGGCTTCCTTTCATGTTATATCATGTTGTGATCTATTCAAGCTGATACGGATATGACGCTTCAAGGCCGTCCATGGATCAGACGTAAGCACGCGGCGAAAAGCCGGATATTCCGAAGTGTGCGTTGCGCTCAGAAGAACGAAGCGTCTTCCGTCGAACGTTGTTCGCTCTTTGCGCGACGCTTCTTCACCGACGCCGGATCGCGCACGATCGTCACGGCACACGGCGCGTAGGCGAGCACCTGGCGCGCGACAGAGCCGATCAGCCAGCGGTCGAACGGCGTGTGCCCGCGATGGCCGACGACGAGATGATCGATACCGTGCTGCTCGGTATAGAGCACGATCTCCTTCGCAGGCTGCCCGACCACGAGATCGAATTCGGCCTGTTCGCCGGAGGACACGAGCTTCGCCTTGATTTCATCGAGCACTTCGTTCGCGTGGCGCAACTCGAAGTCGATCATCTCCTTTCTTTCCAGCTCTATCGCACCCCAATCGGGCGCGCGCGCCACGACTAGAACGTGCAACCGCGCGTCGAAGCGCTTCGCGAGATCGACCGCGAAAGTGACGGCATGTCGCGCGGACGGCGACCCGTCGTAGCCTACGAGTATGTTCTGCATGATCTGCTCCCATCGGGTTCGAGCCGGAAGAGCCTTCGATCCATCCGCAACCGTTCGCCGACCCCCGGCAAGCGCATTCGATTGTCTCCACGGCTCGCCGCATGACCCGTTGCGAAAAGCGCCGACGCTCGCGCCGGATCAGTTGTCGTCGCTTCGGCTCGGAAGATGTTCGTGCGGCTCCGGCTCGGCCGCGTCGGCATCGAGCCTGTCGTTGTCTTTGGGTTTCGCCGGGGCGTGCGCGGCCGCTTTGCGCTTCGTGCCGGTTGGGGATTGCGCGGGGTCGAGAGGCTTGTCAGTCGGCTCACCGGACGGCTTGGAGGGCATGGTGTGCTCCTGCGCTGATGAATACTGTCATTACCATGATAGGACGCATTGCAGCCGCCGGTTACGCGCGTTTTGCGGCAGTGCGCAATTGGCGAATCGAATAGACTAATCGCTCTCGCTGATACGGCCCGATCGAACCGATCCATTCCCAACCATTCCCAACGAGGACACATCTATGACCCGTAACTACCGCATCGCAGTGATTCCCGGCGACGGCATCGGCAAGGAAGTGATGCCCGAAGCGCTGCGCGCGCTCGATGTCGTCAGCAAGCGCTATGGCCTCGGCCTCGCGTACGAGCACATCGAATGGGCCAGTTGCGACTACTACGCGCGGCACGGCCAGATGATGCCGGACGACTGGAAGGCGCAGCTCGACGGCGTCGATGCGATTCTGTTCGGCGCGGTCGGCTGGCCCGCCACAGTGCCCGATCACATCTCGCTGTGGGGCTCGCTGCTCAAGTTCCGCCGCGAGTTCGACCAGTACATCAACCTGCGTCCCGCGCGTCTGTTCGATGGCGTGCCGTCGCCGCTCGCTGGCCGCAAGGCAGGCGATATCGACTTCATGATCGTGCGCGAGAACACCGAGGGCGAGTACTCGTCGGTGGGCGGCACGATGTTCGAAGGCACCGAGCGCGAATTCGTGATGCAGCAGTCGATCTTCACGCGCAAGGGCTCCGAGCGCGTGCTGAAATTCGCTTTCGATCTCGCGCAAAGCCGCGCGAAGAAGATCACGGTGGCGACGAAGAGCAACGGCATTTCGATCAGCATGCCGTGGTGGGACGCGCGCGCCGCCGAAATGGCCGCGCGTTATCCCGACGTTACCTGGGACAAGCAGCACATCGACATTCTGTGCGCGCGCTTCGTGCTGAACCCCGACCGCTTCGACGTGGTGGTCGCGACCAACCTGTTCGGCGATATCCTCTCGGATCTTGGCCCGGCCTGCACCGGTACTATCGGCATTGCGCCATCGGCGAACATGAATCCCGATCGCCTGTTCCCGTCGCTGTTCGAACCCGTGCACGGCTCCGCGCCGGATATCGCAGGGAAAGGCATCGCCAATCCGATCGCGATGATCTGGTCGGCGGCGATGATGCTCGATTTTCTCGGCAACGGCCAAGGGAAGGAACGCGAAGCGCACGACGCGATTCTCGGCGCCATCGAAGGCGTGCTGAAGGACGGCCCGCATACGGGCGATCTCGGCGGCAAAGCCAACACGGCGGAAGTGGGCGCCGCGATTGCGCACCGGCTTTCATGATTGCACCCGATTGAACTCCATCAGCGCGCGAGTGCTCTTATGACAGAGGACGCGCGCCGGGAAAGTCTATTCGCGGCGGCGAATTCATCGACGCGCGATCGCCGGCTACAGCAGGCGGCGGGCGCATCGCGACAGCGATTTCCAACTCGATGGATCAGGCATCATATGCCAGGCCTTCGCAAAAAGCTGCCAAGCGCCAATGCGCTGTTCGTGTTCGAAGCGGCCGCCCGCTGCCGCAACTTCACGCGCGCCGCGCAGGAACTCGATGTGAGTCAGCCGGCCGTGAGCCGCATGCTCGCGCGCATGGAGGACCATATCGGCGTGCGCCTGTTCGAACGCGTGCGCGGCGGCATCGAGTTGACCGAAAGCGGCAAGATTCTGTACCGCGCGATTTCGGAAGGCTTCGACGGCATCGAAAACGCGATACGCGAAATCGAGGACCGCGTGACGGATGTCGAGCCGATCATGCTGTCCGTGTCGACGGGCTTCGCAACGCACTGGCTGATGCCGCGCATGAGCCGCGTGAAGCAGACTTTCCCTCACGTCGATTTGCGGTTTCAACTGATACGCGGACATAGCGACGTGCCGCTCGATGACGTGGACTTGGGCATGCGCTTTTTGCACGACGGCGAGATCGACGAGAACGCCGTGTTCGTGATGCCGGAAACGTTGCTGCCCGTCTGCAATCAGCGCTATCTGGAAACAGTTCGCACGGACGCCAGCCGCGTGCAAGGCGACACGCTGATCGTAACGGACGACGAACAGCACGACTGGCACGAACGCTTTAGTGCATTCTTCGGAAATGGACGCATTGCCGGTACGCTCAGCTTCACCGATTATTCAAGCGCCGTGCAAGCCGCGCTGCTTGGCCAGGGCATCGCGCTCGGCAGGCTCGACGTCGTGTCGCATTGGCTTGCGCAAGGCGTTTTGCTGCCCGCCGCGCACGAAGTGATCGTGACGGATTGGCGTTGCTGTCTTCTCACGCCGGCCAACAAACCGTTGCGGCAGATCGTTGCCAACCTGCGCGACTGGATGATTGAAGAGACACGCACCGATATGCGCGTCGTCGCGAAGAAGTACCCGCAACTCGGTTTGCGCGAGGCGATGAAGCAGACGGGGTTGAAGTTCGGCTAAAGGGTCGTGGCTATCGGGACGAACGTGAGCGAGCGCGTTTTTGGCCAAGCGCAAAATGCCCGCAATCGGTCGAACCGAAATGCGGGCATTCAGAAGATCACTTCAACTGCACCCGCTTGATTTCGCCCACGACTAGCAGATAACTCACGATCGCAACCAGCGCATTGCAAGCGACGAATACAAGCGCGCCACTAAACGATCCCGTCAGCTTGACGATGTAGCCGATGATGATCGGTGTGGTGATCGCGGCAATGTTGCCGAACGTATTGAACATGCCGCCGCTCAGACCGGCGATCTGCTTCGGCGACGTATCCGCGACGACGGCCCAGCCGAGCGCGCCCAGTCCCTTGCCGAAGAAGGCGAACGCCATGATCGCCACGACGACAGCCGACGAGTCGACGTAGTTGCACGCAATCATGCTGGTCGACAGCAACATGCCCACCACGATCGGCACCTTGCGCGCGACGGTCAGCGAGCATCCCTTGCGAATCAGGAAATCGGAGAAGATTCCGCCGAGCACGCCGCCGATGAATCCGCACACAGCGGGCAAAGCGGCGACGAAACCCGCGTTGAGAATCGACATGCCGCGTTCCTTGACGAGATACACAGGGAACCAGGTCAGGAAGAAATACGTGAGCGTCGTAATGCAGTACTGGCCGATATAAACGCCGAGCAGCATCCGGTTGCACAGCAACTGCTTGACGTACGACCACTTCGGCGCTTCGCCGATAGATTGAGCAGCGACGTTCGATTCGCGTGTCGCCACCTCATCCGCGACGTTGCGCTTCTTAGGCCGGTCCATGTCGACGAGCGCGCCGCCTTCCGTGATGTGGTCGAGTTCCGCGCGGCTGATACGCGGGTGATCTTTGGGACTGTAGACCGTCCTCATCCACGCGATGCTCACGGCAATGCCCACCGCGCCCATGAAATAGAAGACATACGGCCAGCCGAAGCGATGCGTGACCCAGCCCATGATCGGCGCGAACATCACCGTCGCGAAGTACTGCGCGGAATTGAAGATCGCCGAAGCCGTGCCGCGCTCGGCGGCGGGAAACCACGCTGCCACGATGCGGCCATTGGCCGGAAACGATGGCGCTTCGCTCAAGCCGACGAGAAAGCGGAGCGCAAATAGCGTGCTGATCGCAAGCGAAATGCTCAGGTAACTAACCGTGCCCTGCAATACGGTGAAAAGCGACCAGATGAAAATGCTCGCCGCGTATACGCGTTTCGATCCGAAGCGATCGAGCAGCCAGCCGCCCGGCAATTGACCGATCACATACGACCAACCGAATGCGGAAAAGATGAAGCCCATGGCCACTGCGTCGAGACCGAGATCTTTCGACATCGCGGTGCCCGCCATCGAAAGCGTCGCACGGTCCGCATAGTTGACGGCCGTGACAAGGAACAGCATCGCGACGATTCCGTAACGGATTCGCGTCTTCCGTGCCACGGACACGCCTTGCACAACGTTGGCCATGAATCGTCTCCTCCTGACATTCCGGCGTTCTGCCGGCCAAGGTTCGCAACCGCAGCGGGGAAATGCATGCTTATAGGTTGTCTGACGACAGAATGAGACGGCACACGGATTTTTGCAATAACGCGTTTACCCTGAGGACTTTGCGTTGGAGCTTCTTCAGTGCGTGTCCCATGTCTGCTTAACATGCCAGGCAGCGCACGATCAAGAGATTTGAGAAGTGCTTGCAGGCGCACGTTATACGACGACATATAACACTGCACATCGAGCATATTCGCGGCTAATCCGCGTATCGGTGCCTTAAAATCGCGCGATGAACCGAGCTCGCCCTCACATTCGCCCGCTGTGTGCAAGCGATGCAATCGCTTACGCGTCGCTGCGTCTGTGCGCTATCGACGAAGCGCCTCACGCGTTTGCGTCCACGCGCGAAGAAGAGGGAAAACGCCCGCTCGATGAAATCGAGGCGCGTATCTGTTCGACGGCGAACCAGATCGTGTTCGGCGCCTTCGACGGCACGACGCTCATCGCCGTGGCAGGGCTCAGACGTTATCCGTTGCGTCCTGTGCAGCAAAAGGGCTTTCTGTGGGGTTTGTTCGTCGCGCAGTCGCATCGCAGGAACGGCGTCGCGCGGCAATTGATTGCCGCTGCCATCGATCACGCGCGCGCAATGGGTTTGACGCACATCGCACTGAATACGGACGCCGAAAACGCCGGCGCAATCGCGCTCTATAGATCGACGGGATTCGAGGCCATCGAAAACGAACCGTGCATCGACGGAATCGACGACGACACGGATCGCGAAGTCGAGATGATGCTGCGCCTTAAATGAGCGAGCCGCGCGCGGCCATCAATAGTCGATGAATGAACTGAGCATCCGGTTGAAAGCAGCCGGGCTGGCGACGTTCATGCCATGCGATGCGCCCACAATCGTTCCTCGGTCCGCGAGATAGATCCACTCTTGAAGAGAGTCGACGTTATTGCGGAACATGCGCGGACTCTTTTGCCCATCGACGAGCAGCGTCCGGCACTTCACTTCCGCCGCCGCGTCGCGCGAATAGGCAGGCAGCGGATCGCAAAACTGCTTGGGAAGCGTGCTCGCATTGTCGAGCGCCATCGTGCGAAAAGCGGTTGTACTCTTTCTCCACGCACCGGGCACGCTGACGGAATCGACGAACAGCTCGAGTCCCGGCTCGACGATGCCCTCTTCGATCATGCTCGCAACTTTTGTGCGCAAGGCGTTCGTCGCGGCGGGCAGCGACGCTTCGCGCATGCCATCCTTTTGCAGCGGACCGCCTGGATCGGCGAGCGTCAGCGTTTTGACGAGACGCGGATATTCGCGCGCGAGATGAAACGCAATGCACCCGCCTCGCGAGTGACCCACCACATGAACGGGAGCGAGATCGAGCGCGTCGATGAACTCCGCCAGTTCGGCGACGTGAGCGTGCCAACTGAAATCGTTCTGAATGCACGCGTCGGCAGCGGGCCAGTAGTGGCTGAGGCTCGGAGCGATGCAGCGAAAACGCGCGGAAAGCGGCGCGATCTGCGCGTCCCAGTAACGGTAGTCGCACAGCGATCCGTGGACGAATAGCACCGGCTCACCCGCGCCGCGTTCGATGTACGGAATGCAGATGCCCGATGCGACATTCGCGAAGCTCAGTTGAGGATTGGCCAGCAACGCGTGGTCGGTTCGCATGTTCATGGCAGTCACAATCTCGGGTAAGTCGTCGTGTGACTACTATGCCGCAATCGCGGGCGTAAGAAAAACGCGTAATCCGCATCGAACCGTTCAGCTTTTCTGATACCTGCTGAACACGCTGCTATGGCGCAATAGACGGATCATAGGGCACCACCTGCTCGCGCTCTTCAGGACAATTGCGCGCCACGATCGCGCGAGCCGGCGTCGTCGTACTCAGATTGAAAGGCTGATGCGGCACGCCGGGTGGAATGAAGAGAAAATCCCCGGCTTCCGTCACGACCGACTGACGCAAGCCCGGCCCATAACGCGTTTCCACGCGTCCCTCCAGAACATAGATTCCCGTTTCGTAGCCGCTGTGAATGTGCGGTTCGGCGTGTCCGCCCGGCGGGACGACGACGAGGTGCATCGACAACGCCTGCGCGCCCGCCGTCGTGGCCGAAATACCCACGAAATACGGCAGGCGCTGACTCGTTGCGATCTCCCTGTCGGGATGCACCACGACGAGCGGCGCCAGTTCACCTTGCGATCCGTCTTTCATGCGCGATCCTCCCGGTTCTATGGAATGGGCGTGGATTGAATGAAAAGCCGCATTCAATGCGATTCGATTCTACGCCGATGCGTTGCCACACCAACATCGACGAAGCCGCTGAAAGACCAGTTTTCGCTGTATCAGTAGGGGCTTTATCATCTACAGGTCTGCGCGGCTGAGAGAAATCACAGTCCTTGCATAAGTTGCGCTTCGCAACTATAGTAGTTGCGAAGCGCAACTCAAGGAGCTATGGTGGATATCATCGACAAACCGTCTCAATCGCGCGACAAAACGATCCTCGAACTGCGGGAGTTCTCGCGCAAGCTCGTTCGCGAGCTCGGCTTCATGCGCTCCACGCTCGCGGAAAGCGATCTTGCGCCGTCGGCGGTGCACGCGATCCTTGAAATCGGCGCGACGCCCGGCATGCAGGCGCGCGATCTCGCGCATCTTCTGCGCCTCGACAAGTCGAACGCCAGCAGACAGATCGCAAAGCTGGAATCCGCGGGGTTCGTCGAGCGCACGGCATCGAGCGAGGACGCGCGTTCGTCGGAGCTTTATCTGACGAGAGCAGGCCAGCAGTTGCGCAAGAAGATCGACAAGTTCGCAACCGATCAGGTATCGAGTGCATTGCGCAAGCTCGCGCCGTCCGATCAAGAGACGCTGGTGCGCGCGCTGTCGCTGTATGCGAGCGCGCTCGCGCAGGACAACGATGCCAAGGAAACTCAGACGCCATTGACACCAAATATGCAAATCGTCGAGGGCTACTACCCTGGCTGCATCGGCGACGTCGCGAGTCTTCACGGGCGTTATTACTCGCAGCACAACGGCTTCGGCGTGTTCTTCGAAAAGCGCGTCGCGACAGAGCTTGCGGCATTTGCAGAATCATTGCCTGATCCCGATAAGGGACTATGGCTCGTCGTCGACAACGCGCGCACGCTTGCGTCGGTCGCCATCGACTCGGACCCTTCAACGCGTATCGCGCACTTGCGCTGGTTCATCGTCGACGATTCGCTGCGCGGCTCGGGCCTCGGCCGACAGTTGATGACACGTGCGATGGCCTTCGTCGACGAACGCTTCGACGAGACGTACCTGTGGACGTTCAAGGGCCTCGACGCTGCGCGTCATCTGTATGAAGCGTTCGGCTTTACGCTGGCCGAGGAGGCTGAGGGCACGCAGTGGGGAAAGACCGTCATCGAACAGCGTTTCATCCGGCGCGTGAAGCCGCCTCGATAGAAAAGCGCTAGAGCAGGTCGAATCGCGCAAGCTCTCGCGACAGCGCATCGGCGTCGACGAACCGATACGCGTGCAAACCGGCGCCGATTGCGCCGGTGACGTTGGCTTCCGAGTCGTCAATGAAAAGCGTCTCGCGCGGCTCGACACCGAGATTGCTGACGCAGCCGAGATACGCTTCAGCTGCGGGCTTCGCCGCGCCGAATGCAGCCGACGGATAGACATGCGCGCCGAAAAGTTGCGCGACAGGCGGGTTGAGATAGTCGATGTGATCGGTTACGAGACGGCAGTTGTTGGTCAGCACGGCAATCTTGCGACGCGTTGCAATCCGTGCGGCGATTGCGATCGATTCGGTGTCAGGCGTGATCGACGCGTGGCGCGCAACGAGCCAGTCGTCACGACTGACGGGACAACCCAGCAGATTGCCGAGCTCGAGCAGATACTCGTCGTCGGTGATCTCTCCGGCATCGGCACGCGCTTCGAGCCCTGAGCCCCAGATCGCGTGGCGCACGGCCTCGGGCGGCTTGCCCGTGATTGACGACATGCAATTGGTCCGCGCGGCACGGTCGTAATGCGACAGCACGCCCTCCATATCGAAGAGCACGAGCCTGATCGATGACGTCATGGTGCCGCCTCCGCATCGAACGGATCCACGCGACGCTAGTAACCGCCCTTCACCGCCGTATCCGCGCGCCTCTCGTCGCCGATGTATGAGGACGCAAGATCGGCGGCCGCGCGGCTGAGCAGACCCGTATCGGTACCGATGGCGACGAAGGTCGCGCCCGCTTCCAGATATTCGGCGGCGAACGCGCGATCCGGCGCGAGCACGCCCGCCGCCTTGCCCGCTGCGCGCACCGTTCGAATGCCCTCGCGAATCGCCTCACGCACAATGGGTTCACCAGGCTTGCCGAGAAAACCCATCGATGCGCTCAGATCCGCAGGCCCAAAGAATACGCCGTCCACGCCATCGACGTTCGCAATCGCATCCAGATTCGACAGCCCTTGCAGCGTCTCGACCTGCACCAGCAAGCACAATTCATCCGAAGCAGTGGCCAGATAATCGGGCACACGATTCCAGCGCGACGCCCGCGCGAGTGCGCTGCCGACACCGCGTACGCCTAGCGGCGGATAACGCGTCGCCGCGACGGCCGCTTGCGCCTGTTGTTCGGTATCGATCATCGGCAGCAGTAACGTCTGCGCACCGATATCGAGCAGCTGCTTGATCAGCGCTGCATCGCTCTTGACCGGCCGCACGACAGGATGCGACTGATACGCCGACACCGCCTGCAATTGCGCGAGCGTGCTGCGCACGTCATTGGGCGCGTGCTCGTTGTCGATGAGCAGCCAGTCGAAGCCCGCCGTCGCAAGCACTTCGACGACGTACGCGTCGGCGAGCGCCGCCCACAATCCGAATTGCGGCTTGCCTTGCGCCAATGCGCGCTTGAAGCGATTCTGGACACATTCCATAGCGAGTCCTCAGACAAAGTTGAGCGCAATACCGCCTAACGGGCCGTAATCGACATGGAACGTATCGCCGGCGCGCGCGGGAATGGGACTCGTGAACGAGCCGCTGAGTATCACGTCGTTTGCATTGAGGCTCTCGTCATATGGCGCGATCTTGTTCGCAAGCCACGCAACGCCCGTCGCGGGATGATTGAGCACAGCCGCAGCAAGGCCGCTCTCTTCGACGGCGCCGTTCTTGTACAGCAACGCGCCGACCCAGCGCAGATCGACATCCATCGGGCGCACGGGACGACCGCCCATCACGATGCCGGCATTCGCGGCGAAGTCGGAGATCGTATCGAACACCTTGCGCGGCGCACGTGTGTCGCGATCGAACTGCTCGATGCGCGCATCGATGATCTCGACAGCGGGCGTCACGTATGCCGTCGCGTCGAGCACATCGAACAGCGTCACGCCGGGGCCTTCAAGCGGCTTCGCGAGAATGAACGCGAGTTCCACTTCGACGCGCGGCGCGATGAAGCGGTCCGCACGAATGTCCTGTCCGCTTTCGATAAACATGCTGTCGAGAAGAGGCGCATAGTCCGGCTCGTCGATCTGCGACGAGCGCTGCATCGCGCGGGACGTCAGACCGATCTTGCGACCCTTGATTACGTGACCTTCGGCCAGTTTCATCTTCACCCATTCGCGCTGGATCGCATAGCCGTCTTCGATCGTCATCTCGGGATAAGCAGCCGAGAAATGCCGCAATTGCGTGCGCGTTTTCTCGGCGTGATCCAGTTTCGCGGCGAGTTCGCGAATAGTCGTCTGGTCTAGCATGATCGATTCCCGTTCCATGCAAAGCTGTCGACTGAAGTTAACGCTTTAGCGCTTACTCCAGTCCCATGCAAAGCTGTCGCGCTCATCCCTTCAGGCGCGCATGCAGATTGTTGTGCTTCCAGGTGCCCGCTTCGCTGAATTCGCTGATTTCGAGCGATAGCGCGAGGCCCTGCTGTTCGAAGGCTTCGGCGAAGTGCCGCTTGATGACATCGAATAGCGCGTCGCCTGTCGCTTTCTTTACGGCTTCCGAGCGGCCCGCGCCGATCTTCAGGTTCGCATGCAAAAAGGCGGCATCTTCTCTGCCATCCGCGATGCAATACTGTTCGCAACGCAACGCGCGCACACGTATGCCACCGATCGGATAAACACGCTGATCGTCCTCGCGCTGCGCGTCGAGGCTTTGCGCGAGCTTTGTGCACAGCGCGCGGATGTTTTCGTTACTGGCCAGATTGGCGCTGTATTCAAGCGTGAGATGCGGCACGTTCAGACTCCTTCGAGCAATCAGACCGGCAACGGCGTCACGGGAAAAATCGCGTTGATCTGCCCGGTGCCCGAACTGCCGAAATAAGGCGTCACCACTTCGGCCTTGCCTTCGTAGCGGTCCCAACCGAGTGCGCCGAGCAGCATCGCCGTGTCGTGCATGCCGCCCTCGCCCCAACACTTCTCGTTGTAGAGCGGCAGCATGCCGCAAAAGGTCTTCCAGTCGCCCTTCTCCCATAGCGACACGACGTGCCGGTCGGTCTGTTCGAGAAACGGGTCCCACACCTTGTGCATGAACTGCTCGGCCGTGCCGTTGTTCGCGAAGTGATGGCTGAGCGAACCGCTCGCGAGAATCGCAACAGTACCGTCGTAGCGCTCCTCGATGGCCTTGCGCACCGCGAGTCCGAAGCGCGCGCTCGTCGGCAGGTCGTGCCACATGCACCATCCCGCAATCGATACCGTCTTGAAGCGCTGATCCGAATTCATGTAACGCATCGGCACCAGCGTGCCGTATTCGAGGTCGAGCGAGGTCTCGCTATGCGCGCGCGTTTTCACGCCCATTTCATTCGCGGCTTCGGCAATCAGCTGACCGAGCCTCACATTGCCCGGATACGCATACGTCATGTTGTTGATGAAATGCGGCAGTTCGTTGCTCGTATAGATGCCTTCGAATTTCGGCGCGCAATTGATGTGGTACTCGCTATTGACGAGCCAGTGCACGTCGAACACGACGATCGTATCGACACCCAGTTCGCGGCAACGCCGGCCGATCTCATGATGCCCGTCGATTGCGGCCCGGCGACAGCCCTTGTGCGGTCCATCGAGTTCGGACAGATACAACGACGGCACATGCGTGACTTTGGCGGCCAGTGCGAGCTTGCCCATCGCGGTCTCCTTTTACTTCAATCCCATGCGAAGCTGAATCGCTACCTGCGGAAAATCGGCGTGCAAAAAATTCAAACGCCCCAGCGCGGAATAGGATGCGATCCAAGCGACACGCACACGTTCTTCGGTTCGAGGAACACTTCATAGCTCCACGTGCCGCCTTCGCGCCCGACACCCGACGCCTTCGTTCCGCCAAACGGCTGTCGCAGATCGCGCACGTTCTGGCTGTTCACGAAGCACATGCCCGCTTCGATCGCCGCCGCCACGCGAAGCGCGCGGCCTGTGTTCTCGGTCCATATATAGCTCGACAGGCCGTATGAGATATCGTTGGCGAGGCGAATGGCGTGCGCTTCGTCGTCGAACGGAATCAGGCACGCGACCGGCCCGAAGATCTCTTCCTGCGCGATACGCATGCGGTTGTCGACATCGACGAATACAGTCGGCGCGACGAAATTGCCTTGCTTCAGCGCGTCGGGCAACGATGGCGCGTCGAGTCCGCCGCACGCGAGCGTCGCACCTTCCTTCGGCCCCAGCTCGATATAGCCGCGCACTTTCGCGAGATGCCCCTGGCTGATCATCGGACCGATGATCGTGCTCTCACCGAGCGGATCGCCAACCGTAAGACGTTTTGCGCGCTCGATAAAGCGCTCCGCGAATTTCGCGTAGATCGATTTCTGCACGAGAATCCGCGAGCCCGCCGTGCAGCGCTCGCCATTATTCGAGAAGATCATGAACACGGCGGCATCGAGCGCGCGCTCGAAATCGGCATCGTCGAAGATCACGAACGGCGACTTGCCGCCCAGTTCCATCGAGAACTTCTTGAGGCCCGCCGTCTGCACGATGCGATTGCCCGTCGCCGTCGAACCCGTGAACGAAACGGCATGCACATCGGGATGCGCGACGAGCGGTTCGCCCGCTTCCTTGCCATAGCCGTGCACGACGTTCAGCACGCCCGCAGGAATACCTGCATCGAGCGCGAGATTGCCGAGCATCGACGCCGTGAGCGGCGACAACTCGCTCATCTTCAGCACAGCCGTGTTGCCGAACGCGAGACACGGCGCGACCTTCCACGTGGCCGTCATGAACGGCACATTCCACGGAGAAATCAGCGCGCACACGCCGACGGGATGAAACAGCGTGTAGTTCAGATGCGAATCGGTCGGGTAGGTATGGCCGTCGACGCGCGTGCACATCTCCGCGAAATACGTGAAGTTATCGGCGGCACGCGGCACCAGTTGCTTGCGCGTTTGCGAAATCGTTTGACCCGTGTCGCGCGTTTCCGCGTCGGAGATCTCGGGCACGTGCTTCGAGATCAGTTCGCCGAGCTTGCGCACGAGTTTTGCGCGCTCGGCTGCGGGCTTCGCGGCCCATGCGGGAAACGCGTCTTTCGCTGCGCGCACAGCCGCGTCGATCTCTTCGGCCGTGCCACGCGCGACTTCGGCCAGCACTTCTTGCGTCGCCGGATTCACGGTCTCGAAGTAGTCACGCGCTTTCGCCGATTGGCCGTTGATCAGATGTTCGATTCGCATTGGAAGATCCCAAACAGTCAGTCGCGGTTGAAGTCCGCGTCGGAAGCGATCACGTTGACGAGACGGCCGAGGCCATCGATCTCGCAGACAACCTCATCGCCCGCGCTCACATTGACGACGCCCTCGGGCGTGCCCGTCAGAATGACGTCGCCGGGCGCGAGTGTCATGAAACTGCTCAGATATTCGATCAGCGCGGGAATATCGGTGACGAGGTCGCGCGTATTGCCCTTTTGTTGCAGCGCGCCGTTTACGTAGGTGCGCAATTCGAGGTGCGTGACATCGGCAACGTCGGCGGCATCGACGAACCACGGGCCGAGTACTGTTCCGCCATCGCGATTCTTCACGCGCAGATTGGGCCGGTAATAGTTCTCCAGATAGTCGCGGATCGCGTAGTCGTTCGCGATCGTGTAGCCCGCAACGTACTGCATCGCTTCGTCGCGCTTCACTTCTTTTGCGGGCCGGCCGATCACCACGGCGAGTTCGCACTCGTAGTGCATGAACGTCACGTCGTTGGGACGGCGCGTCACACCTCGATGACCGATCACGCTGCCTGGTCCCTTCAGAAACACCAGCGGCTCGTCCTGCTTCGAGAATTGCAACTCCTTCGCGTGCTCCGCGTAATTCAGACCGAGCGCGAAGATCGTGCCGGGTTCGACGGGCGCAAGCCATACGACTTCTTCTTCTCGACAGACGCGGCCATCGGCGAGCCGCACCCCGCGCTCGTGCGGATACGCCTCGTGAATCGCGCCGGCATACGCAACACGGCCGCGCATCATCGTTCGCCTCCTATGTTCGACGTCGTCGAAAAGCGCAACGGCGTCCACCCGCCGATCGCGATGCTCACGTTGTCGCCGGCGTGCGCGATGGGCGCACCATGCGGGACACCCAGCGTCAGCACATCGCCGGGGGAAAGCGTCATGAAGTCGGTTACGTCGGCGATCAATCGCGCGACGTTGCGAATCGACATAGAAGTGCTCGCTTCGAAAGCGCGCTTGCCTTCGATGCTGATCGCGATACGCAGCGAATCCGGATCAGTGACGTGCCGTCGCGCGATCACGGCGGGGCCGATCACACAGAAACCATCGCGCGCGCGAAACCGCACCGATGGCCGATAAACGCCTGCGTGCGGCACGCAAAGGTCCGCGACGACGGTGTAACCGGCGACGAATTCCAGCGCCTGGTCGACAGTCACGCGACACGCCGTGCGCCCGATCACGACGCCGAGCGATCCGCCGACCTGCACGCCGTGCTCATCGTCAGGCACGACGATTTGCGCGCCGTGCCCCGCCAGCGTGTTGCGCGGCTTCACATATAGAACGGGCGCTTTCGGCGGCGCCTTGTACGGCGGAGCATGGACGGCGTCGCCCAACGCATCGAGCGCGGCACGATCGTTCAGCAACGTGCCATAGACCGCGCCGCCCACGGGCGGACGACAGGTCTTTCCATCCGCGAGCAGCACGTTCACGGTGAGCGCATCGACATCGCGCGCGAACGGCTCGCCTTCGAGATGGATCCGGTGATCGTGGATTACGAACATGGCCTGGCTGCATCCGTCGATTCACTAATATCTTAGTAGTATTCGCGCAGCTCAACCGATGGTCAAGCGCATCGGTGGCCGGTGCGGGTTTTCCCTGGCGCGGCGCTTGCATGCCCTTGTCGAGCCATCATAGGACCTTACATGGGGACAGAAAAAACTGGTAAGACCAGTATTCCACCGGGTCGACAAGCGGCGAAGAACGCGGAACAATGGACCCTAAGTCATATATAAGACTGGACCTCGCACGCACGTAAATCATGCGTGTGTGGGCCGCCTGTCATGTCGATCCGCGACTCGCGACCGGTCTGTAGATGGAAGTCACCTCAATCGTTTCAGGAAAAGCAACATGCAGACAAAGTCCGTTCTCACGGTCGCCGAGTCGACGAAAATCATCGAAGCGGCGCGCGCCGAAGCCGAACGCAACCAGTGGGCCGTGGCCATCGCCGTCGTCGACGACGGCGGCCATCAACTCTCGCTGCTGCGCCTCGACAACTGCGCGCCCATCGGCGCCTACATCGCGACAGAGAAGGCCCGCACGGCCGCTCTGGGCCGCCGCGAATCGAAGCAGTATGAAGACATGATCAACGGCGGCCGCACCGCGTTCCTGAGCGCGCCGCTCTCGGGTACGCTGGAAGGCGGCGTGCCCGTTGTGGTAAATGGTCAGGTGGTCGGCGCCGTCGGTGTTTCCGGCGTGAAGGCCGATCAGGATGCGCAAGTGGCAAAGGCCGGTGCCGCGGCCGTTGTCATCGGTGCGAATGGTTGAACGCCGCCCCGAAGCTAGTCGAAATCTCGCCCCTCTTGGAACAGCCCATGACTCAAATGACTCAACGCGGCGGATTGCAGGTCGCCGCGAACCTCGAACAGTTCATCGAAAAGGAAGCCCTGCCTGGAACCGGTGTCGATAGCGCCGCATTCTGGGCCGGTTTCGATGCCATCGTGCACGACCTCGCGCCGAAGAACCGCGCGCTGCTCGCCGAACGCGACCGCCTGCAGGTCGAACTCGACACATGGCATCGGGCGAATCCGGGCCCGGTGCGCGACCTGCGTGCGTATCGCAGCTTCCTCGAAAGCATCGGCTATATCGTGCCCGCGCCCGCGAGCGTGAAGGCCACGACGGAGAACATCGACCGCGAAATCGCCGAGCAGGCTGGCCCGCAGCTCGTCGTGCCGCTGTCGAACCAGCGTTACGCGCTGAACGCGGCGAATGCGCGCTGGGGCAGCCTGTACGACGCGCTCTACGGCACCGATGCGATCGACGAAACCGACGGCGCCGAGCGCGGCGCGAAGTACAACCCGGTGCGCGGCGCGCGCGTGATCGCCTATGCACGCAAGTTTCTCGACGATGCCGCGCCGCTCGCAAATGGTTCGCACAAGGACGCGACCGGCTACCGCGTCGAGAACGGTAAGCTCAGCGTCGCATTGACGAGCGGCGCGACCGCGCTGCAAGACCCGGCGCAGTTCGTCGGCTATCAGGGCGATGCGAATGCGCCGTCGGCCGTGCTGCTCAAGCACAACGGCCTGCACTTCGAAATCCAGATCGACGCAAACGATTCGATCGGCAAGACCGATCCTGCACACGTCAAGGACGTGCTGATGGAAGCGGCCGTCAGCACGATCATCGACTGCGAGGACTCGGTTGCCGCCGTCGATGCCGACGACAAAGTGCAGCTCTATCGCAACTGGCTCGGCATGATGGTCGGCACGCTGACGGAAGAAGTCACGAAGAACGGCAAGACGTTCACGCGCCGCCTGAACGCCGACCGCGAGTACCACGGCGCGAACGGTCAGCCTGTGAAGCTGCACGGCCGCTCGCTGCTGTTCATCCGCAACGTCGGCCATCTGATGACGAACCCGGCCGTGATCGATCGCGACGGCCGCGAGATTCCCGAAGGCATTCTCGACGCCGTCGTCACGACGCTGTGCGCGCTGCACGACCGCACGCACAAGCTGAATTCGCGCACGGGGTCCATCTACATCGTGAAGCCGAAGATGCACGGCCCCGCTGAAGTCGCGTTCGCGAGCGAGCTGTTCGCGCGCGTCGAAGATCTGCTCGGGCTCGCGCGCAATACGATCAAGATGGGCATCATGGACGAAGAGCGCCGCACGAGCGTTAACCTCTCCGCGTGTATCGGCGAGGCATCGGCGCGCGTCGCGTTCATCAACACGGGCTTCCTCGATCGCACGGGCGACGAGATGCACAGCTCCATGGAAGCCGGCCCGATGATGCGCAAGGGCGATATGAAGTCGAGCAAGTGGATCGCCGCGTACGAGCGCAGCAACGTGCTCGTCGGTCTCGCTGCGGGCCTGCGCGGCCGCGCGCAGATCGGCAAGGGCATGTGGGCGATGCCCGACCTGATGAAGGCGATGCTCGAGCAGAAGATCGGTCATCCGAAGGCAGGCGCCAACACGGCATGGGTGCCCTCGCCCACGGCCGCGACGCTGCATGCGCTGCACTATCATCAGGTCGACGTGCAGGCCGTCCAGAAGGAACTGGAACGCACGGACTTCGCGAGCGCGCGTGACGAACTGCTCGACGGGCTGCTGACCATTCCCGTCGTCGAAAGCGCGCAATGGAACGACGACGAGGTCCGCCAGGAAGTCGAGAACAACGCACAGGGCATCCTCGGCTATGTGGTGCGCTGGATCGATCAGGGCGTCGGCTGCTCGAAGGTGCCCGACATTCACAACGTCGGCCTGATGGAAGACCGCGCGACGCTGCGCATTTCGAGCCAGCACATCGCGAACTGGCTGCGTCACGGCGTCGTCAAGCCGGAGTTCGTAAAGGAAACCTTGCAGCGCATGGCGAAGGTCGTCGATCAGCAAAACGCAGGCGACCCGAACTACAAGCCGATGGCACCGAACTTCGATGCTTCGATTGCGTTCAAGGCAGCATGCGCGCTGGTATTCGAAGGCTGCGCGCAGCCGAGCGGCTACACCGAACCGTTGCTGCACAAGTTCCGTTTGCAACTGAAGGCAGGCCACGCGTAAATCCACGCTTAGCCGTTGCACGAAAGTAAAACGCCGGCCGGGTCTTTGGCGACCCGGCCGGCGTTTCTTTTTCTAGCGACCCGCGCGCGGCGACCTCAATGGCAAAGCTCTTCGAGCCGGACGCCATTCGTTTTCGGCCCGAATCCGCCGATCGAAATCATCACGACGATCATGCACGCGGTAATGCCGACGAACACACCCGCGACGCCGAACTCGCGCAACAGATGCGCGATGACGAACCCCGACATCATCGCGCCGATGCGGCTCGCCGAATAGACGATGCCGTTCGCGCGGCAACGGATGCGCGTCGGAAAAAGTTCGGCCTGGTACGCGTGATAACACACGGAAATGGTCTGCCCCGCGAGACTGATGAGCACGCCGAGCACGATCAGCGGCACGACGGCTTTCATCTGCCCGAACAGAAGCCCGAACACGACCACTGCAAACGCGGAGCCGACGATCAGCCATTTGCGCTGGAGTCTGTCGGCGAACAGCATCGCGAGCAATGGTCCCGAAGGCAATGCAATAGCAATGATGAACGAGTAGAGCAGGCTCTTCGTCACCGTGATGCCCTGACCGATCAGCAACGTCGGCACCCAGTTGGCGAATCCGTAATAGCCGATCGCCTGGCAGAAGTTGAAGACGATCAACATGATGAGCCGCGAGCGATACGGCGGCTGCCACAATTCCGCAAGCGACGCGCGTCGATGCGCGGGCACTTCGACGGCAGGCAGCGGCGCCGGCAAAGCACGCCCCGACTGACGCGCGGCCATCGCTTCCATCTTTCTGACCACGCGGTCGCCCTTTTCGACATGCCCATGACTCGCGAGCCAGCGCGGACTCTCCGGCACGACGAGACGAATGAACCACACGATCACCGCGCCCGCCGAGCCGATCAGCACGACCCAGCGCCAGCCGTCGATGCCGGCGAACGTGGTCGGCACGAGCCAGTACGACAGAATCGCCGCGGCAGGCGCGGCCGCGAACATCACGGCCTGGTTGAACGCCATCGCGCGGCCCCGCATGTGCTGCGGCACAAGCTCGGTGACGTAGCTGTCGATCGTCACGATTTCGATGCCGACGCCGATGCCCGTGATGAAGCGCCACAAGATCAACCCTTCAGGCGTGTGCTGAAAGGCCAGTATGGTCGAGCCGACCGAATACCACAGCAGCGACACGGTGAACACCTTGCGGCGCCCGAACCGGTCCGGAAGCCAGCCGAAGCAGAACGTGCCGACGAACAACCCCGCGAACGTCGATGCAATGAAACCCGCGATGCCCTGAAGCCCGAAGAACGAATCCGTCGTCGTCTTGAGCAGACCGCTCTTCGCCATCCCCGGCGCGATGTAGCCGGTGAAGATCAGATCGTAGACCTCGAAGAATCCGCCGAGCGAAATCAGCAGGACGAGCATCCACAGATAACGCGTGACGGGCAAGCGGTCCATTCGCGCGGACAACGCTGCTGCCGTGCGCAGATTGGTCTGAGTTTCGGAAGGCGCAAACGGGGGATTGTCCGCTGTAGCGGGTATCGTGCGCTGCATGGTTGTCTGTCTCCTGAAATGCGCCACCAGTTGTCGGATTGGTTTAGATGCCTGATGGTCGATGCTTCGTTGATGTCGGTCGTTATCGGTGGGTATCGGTGGGTATCGGTTGCTCTGCGAGTCCCGTGACCATCGACGCGCTCACGCAGCGGCGCGTCCCGTCAGCCGCGCAAGAATCTCCTGCGTGTGCTCGCCGACTTTCGCCAGCGCCTGACGTACGCCCGGCCGCCGGCCGCCCATCGTGATCGGCAACAGGACCACTTCTGTGGTGCCGCCGTCGTCGGTTTGCATCGGCACGAGTCCGCCGCTTTGCTTCAGATGCGGATCGTCGAACAGTTGATCGGGGCGCACGATGGGCGCGTACGGAATGCCCGCTGCTTCGAGCTTCGCGGCGAGTTCATCGGCGCGATGGTGTTGCAGGATGTCGCCGAGACGCGCGAGCAGTTCGGGGCGCACGGCCACGCGCATCGCGTTGTCCGCGAATTGCGGCTCGCTCGCGAGATCCGGCCGGCCGATCACATCGCACAGCGTAAGGAACTGCCTGTCGCTGACTGCACCGATGAACAGTTGCTCGCCGTCCGCGAGCGTGAACACGTCGTACACGCTCCATGCGGACACGCGCGACGGCATCGGCGGCGGCGCTTCATGCGTCATCGCGTACTGCTGCATGTGCTGGCCGGCGAGGAACACGCAGTTCTCGAACAGCGCGCTTTGCACTTCCTGTCCGTGCCCCGTGAAATCGCGTTCGCGCAGCGCGGCCAGCACGCCGATCGCGCCGAACATGCCGCCCATGATGTCGTTGACCGATGTGCCCGCGCGCAGCGGACGCCCCGCCGGTCCCGTCATATACGCCAAGCCGCCCATCATCTGCACGACTTCGTCGAGCGCGAGACGCTTCTCATACGGGCCCGGCAAAAAGCCCTTGTGCGATACGTAGATCAAACGCGGAAACCTCTTTGACAACGTGTCGTAGTCGAGCCCCAGCTTCCGCATCAACCCCGGCCGGAAGTTTTCGAGCATCACGTCGCACTGGCCGATCAGCTCTTCAGCGGCTGCGTGACCGTCGGGCGTGTTGATGTCGAGCACGACGCTCTTCTTGTTGCGGTTGAACGTGCGAAAGAAGCCGATGCCGAGTCCCGGCAGCCTGCGCGTCTTGTCGCCGCCGGGCGGCTCGATCTTGATGACTTCGGCGCCGAGATCCGCGAGGATCATCCCGCACGTCGGCCCCATGACCATGTGAGTGAATTCGATGACGCGCACGCCTTCGAGAGGCAGCCGGCTGGATGTGCTCATGTTGAACCTCAGGCGGTAACGATGGGATTCGCGGCGCGCCTTGCACCGCTGTTGAATGTTTTGGGCAAGCCGGCGAGCCATAGCGTGCCGTGCAGCGTTTCGTTCGACAGCCACTGCGCGACGTTCGCGCGCAGCGTCAGAATCCGTTCGATATCGATGCCCGTTTCGATGCCCATGTCCGCGAGCATGAACGCGAGGTCCTCGCTCGACGCATTGCCGCTCGCGCCTGGCGCGTGCGGACAGCCGCCGATTCCGGCAAGCGTCGCATCGAAGCGCGCGACACCCGTTTCGAGCGCGGCATACACGTTCGCGAGCGCGAGGCCGCGTGTGTCGTGAAAGTGCCCGCACCAGAAACGCTCGCCCGCCACGCGCCGCGCTTTCTCGAACAGATCGCGCACGGCGGCGGGATTCGCGTAGCCGACGGTATCCGCGATGCTCACGCGGTCCGCACCCGCATCGAGCAGCGCCTGCATGCAGCGCAGTACCTCGGCTTGATCGACGGCGCCTCGAATCGTGCAGCCAAACGCGGTGCCGATGCCGCCTTCGATCAGCGTCTTCGAGCCCGCTGCGTCGCGCGCGGCACGGATGCGCGCGACTTCGGCGATCACTTCGTCGGGCGTCTTGCGCAGGTTAGCAAGGCTATGCTCGCGACTCGCGGACAACGGCACGAGCATCAGGTCCACTTGCGTGTCGATCGCGCGCTCGGCGCCTCTCAGGTTCGGCACGAGCACCGAGACGAACAGACCGGGCAGCGTCTTCGCATACGCGACGAGTTCCGCCGTGTCCGCGAGCTGCGGCAACAGGCGCGCGGGCACGAACGAACCGACTTCGATTTCACGCTGACCAGCCGCATACGCGCCGGCGATCCATTCGATCTTTTTCGGTGTGGGAAGAACGGTCTGAATGCTTTGCAGCCCGTCGCGCAAGCCGACTTCGCGGATCACGACGCGGGAGGGGAATGAGGGCATCGAGGGTGTCTCCAGTGTTGCATGCCGGTCTTTGCGAATGCCGGCGTTGTGCTAACTTTAGACATTCCATCCGATACATAAAGCGCTATTTTGGAAGCGCCAGATTTCCGAAACGGAAACGCTAAAGGAGACACCGTTGCGCGACATCGACCTGAAGACATTGCGGCTCGTCGTAGCCGTCTGCGAGCACAAGAATATGGCGCGCGCCGCGCACGACGAGCACATCGAGCCGTCCGCCGTCAGCAAGCGGATTGCGCAACTCGAAAGCGATCTGGGCGTGCCGCTCTTCACGCGCTCGCGACGCGGCGTGCTGCCGACGCCCGCCGGCGTCGCGCTGCTCGAACACGCGCGCAACATGCTGTTCACGATGGACCGGATCGCGAGCGATATCGCCGCATTCGGCAGCGGCCTGCGCGGCAGTGTGAGCGTGTGCGCGTCGGCGTCGGCGATTGCGGAGAGCCTGCTCGACGATGTCGCGTCGTTCATGAGCATGCCCGCGCACGAGAACATCCGCGTGCATGTCGAGGAGTGGCTGTCGCACGATCTCGTGCGGCGGTTGCGCGAAGGCGCGGCGTCCGTCGGCGTGTGCTGGGACAACGTGGATCTCGAAGGGCTCGCGCATCGGCCGTATCGCGAGGACCGGCTTGCGCTCGCCGTGCATCCGGACCATCCGCTCGCGAAGCGCTCGACGCTGCGCTTCGCGGAAACGCTCGGCTATGAGCACGTGGGCCTGCCGCCATCGACGGCCGTGCACATGATGATGCAACGCGCCGCCGCGCGAGCAGGCGGCACGGTGTCGTACCGGGCGGTCGTGTCGAACTTCGACGCGGCGTTTCGCGTGGTCGCCGCGAAGCTCGGCATCAGCGTGATTCCGCAAGTAGTGGGCGACACGTATACGCGCATTCTCGATGTGCGCGTGATTCCGTTGACGGACGAATGGGCGAAGCGGAAGTTCGTCGTGTGCTTTCGCGATTTCGAATCGCTACAGCCCGCGGCGCAGCGGATGGTCGATCATCTCGTCGAGCGGGCGCGGCATACGCACGATGCCCATTGATGTTAAGCGGCGCACGTCAGCGCGCCGTGCGCGCCCGCGCCGCGACGGCACGCTGCGCGGGCGGCACGTCGAGTCGACGGAACACGAGCGCCGACAGCAGCGTGATCATGCCGACGCACACGAAGCTGAGCATGAAGCCCGTCGACGCCGAGCCCCATCGCGCGGAAAACAGGTTGACGAGCCCGCCGCCAATCGACACGCCGAGGCCGATCGCCAGCATCTGCACCATCGAGAAGAGGCTGTTGCCGCTGCCCGCATCCGCATGCGACAAGCCTTTGAGCGTCACGCTGTTCATCGCGGCGAACTGCATCGAGTTCGCCGCGCCGAACACGGCGAGCAGCACGATTTCCAGCAACGGCGCCGAATGCTTCGACACGAGCGCGAACGCGACGATCGTGGAGCCGACAATCACCGTGTTGACGGCGAGAAACGCCGAGTAGCCGAAGCGCTTGACCAGCGGCGCGATCCATTGCTTCGAGACGGTGCCCGCAATCGCGGCGGGCAGCATCATCAGACCCGAGCGCAACGGCGAGTAGCCGAGCTGCACCTGCATCAACAGCGGCAGCATGAACGGCACTGCGCTCGATCCGATCCGGCACAGCAGATTGCCGACGAGCCCGACGCTGAAATTCGGCTCGCCGAACAGCCCGAGCCTGAAGAGCGGCCGCGTGTACGAGCGGGCGTGTGGAATGTATGCGAGCGCCGCAACGATGCCGGCCGCCGCGAGACCCGCCGACCATTCGATGCGATGCGCGCTCATCGGCGGATCGATCGCGAGCGAAAGCAGAATCATCGCGAGCGAGAGCAGTCCGCAACCGATGAAATCGAATGGCGGCGGATGCGTCGCGTGATCGTGCGGCAGATAGCGTTGCACGGTGAAGAGCCCGATCACGCCGACGGGAACGTTGACGAGAAAAATCCAGTGCCACGAAATGGACTGCGTGAGCCAGCCGCCCAGCGTCGGCCCGACGATCGGCCCGACCTGTCCCGCGACCGACACGAACGCCAGCGCCGACACGTACTGCTCGCCGGGCACGCGGCGCAACACGGCGAGCCGTCCGATGGGCAGCAGCATCGAGCCGCCGATGCCTTGCAGCACGCGCGCGATGATGAGCTGATCGAGGGTATGCGCGCCGGCGCAGCACAGCGAGCCCAGCACAAAGACGAGAATCGCGGCGAAATAGACGCGGCGCGTGCCGAAGCGATCCGCGAACCAGCCGGATGCGGGCGTCAGCAGCGCCATCGTCAGCGTGTACGCGACGACGACGGGCTGCATCGCAAGCGGCGATGCGTGCAGGCTTTGCGCGATGGAAGGCAGCGCGGTGTTGACGATCGTCGTATCCAGCGTCTGCATGAAGAATGCGGCGGCGACGATCCAGAGTAGCGCGAAGTGTGAGGAATCCCGGGTCATGATGAAGTTCGGAGAGGCGCGACCCGCCGCTCAGGCACCTGCGTTCAGCACGTACGTTTTTCGGCGTCGCGGTGGTTGCCCCTCGGAAACGGGCGTCTCGCCGAATCGGGCCCGCTGTATGTTTCTTCGTGGCCGATTCGTCCACATCAGCTGACATGGTATCGATTTCAATGGCAATCGAGAAGTCGCCTGATGACATTGACTGTCATCGCAAAAGCCGATGACAATGCATGATGCTCAATCCTCTCTGGCTCAAGACGTTCGCGACCGTCACGAACTGCCGCAGCTTCACGGAAGCGGGCAAGCGGCTCGGCCTGAATCAGTCGAGCGTAAGCGAACATATCCGGCGCCTCGAAGAGAGCGTCGGCAGGCGGCTTTTCATCCGCGATACCCATTCGCTCGCGATGACAGCCGATGGCGAAGCGCTGCTCGTGCATGCGAACGTGATTCTGCAGGCCATCAACCGCGCGGAGTCGCAGTTTCGCAAGCCGCGGCTGAAGGGGCGCGTGCGTCTCGGCACATCCGACGATATCGCACTCGGCGCGCTGCCTAATGTGCTTGCCGCATTTCGGCATGCGCATCCCGATGTGGAACTGGAACTGACGATCGGCATGACGAGCCGCCTGTATGAACTGCTCGATGCGGGGTCGATCGATCTGCTCGTCGGCAAGCGGCGGCTCGGCGAGCGGCGCGGCACGCCGTTGCTGCGCTCGCGCCTCGAATGGATCGCGCGGCCCGGCACGGTGGTCGATGTCGGGCAGCCGTTGCCGCTGGTGCTGGTCGCGGAGCCGAGCGTCACGCGCGCCGTCGTGCTGAATGCGCTCGCGGAAAAAGGCATCGGCTGGGAAGTGGTGTGCACGAGCAGCAGCCACGCCGGCTGCATCGCCGCTGCGCGCGGCGGCCTTGGGCTGACGGCGAAATCGCAGTACGTGTCCGCGCGCGGGCTCGCGCCGCCCATCAACAGCGCCAGCCTGCCCGCGCTGCCGGATGTGGAATTTATCGCGCTTGCCGCGAAGCGGCTCAGTCATCCGGCGGGAACATTGCTCGAACTGTTGCAGGGCAGCGATCTGAGCGGCGGGTGGATGAGCGAATGAACGTTCGGCGCGGTTGATGCGCTTCACGCGCGTATCGTCGTCGTCCCGCTTCGTCTGCGCTACTTGCGTCCCTTCGCCGCCAGGCCGTCAAAGTCGATCGACGTCAGTTCGCCGATCCGTTCGATCGTGATGTCGGGATCGGGATACTTCGCGATCTCCGCTTCGTCGAGCGCATAGTGGCCCTGCCTCGGAAAGATCGTGGTCAGCCGGTCGCCCCATTGCTCCTTCATCGCCGTGAGGATGCGCAGCTTGTCGTCGACCATCACATAGTGTCGCGCGGGAAAGTGCGCGATCACGTCGTCGAGCATCTGTTCCTTGTGGATGTAGATCAGCACGCGCCCTTCGACTTCGTCCCACAGCCCCGCGCGCGACACCTTGCGCGGCTGGAACACGACGTCGCCGTCCGAGAGAATCGCCGTCTGGCCGAACCGGCTCGCGTAGCGAAGTGCATCGAGCGCGCCCGGAAAAATACGGTTGGCAAACGGGTAGTCGATCAGATAGCAGGACATCAGCAATAGCTGCGTGTCGTCCTGACGCTCATGGCGATAGCGCTGCAATGCGCCGAGATAGTCCGCGTATCCGAGTTCGCCGCGCAGGTCTTCGAAGATCCGCCAGTAGCGCGAGCTGTTTGCCTCGCCGAACTGGCGCATCATGTGCATCCGCAGATCCTGCAGGACGTGATCGTTGTCGAGCAGTGTGTTGTCGACATCGAACAGAAAGACAACGTCGTTGCTTGATGGTGTGTTCATGCACGTTACCTCGCATCGGTCGTCTGTAGTGATTGGGCAGATCGGCGGGCGCTCCTTGTACGCTGATGCTCTTGTGCGCCGGCGCGCGAAAGCTCGATGCAAGCACAGCGCGCGAATGCGAATGCCGCCGCCTGCCGCGCATCGTGTCGCGCTGGGACCTTCGAAGAGGTGACGAAGTTCGCTGACCCGGGCAACGCGCGATCAGCGGAAAGACTAGCACTGTCGTCGAATATGTGTAGGCGAGGGTGACGTGGGAGGATCGCGCGTTTTCCTTTGATGCGCTGACGGCACAAGCGGATTGGCTCTTGTGCGGCACGTGCGTCGGGTGTATCCGCTTCACGGCGTATAGGCAGATTTAGCTGCGTAGCAGCTGGCGGGTGAGCGTTGCGGGTCAGACCGTTAGTTGCGCTTGTGCAAGCGCCCAGAAAACAGTCTACGAACGCCAATCGCGAAGTGGCATGACTTGACCTGGCATCATCTATTAACGTATCGTCTTGCAACGTTACTTGCTCATGGCAGATCGGCTCCTCATGCATTCCCGTTTCGACCGCTTCAGAACGACTCCACTCGGACAGCAGCTTGAAAGACTGCTCATCGGGCGGGAGCGCTACATCGAGTTCGCCGCCCTCTCGCGTGCGGGCGTTGCGGCCATCGCCGCCGTCACGGACGAGATCAAGGCGAAATTCCCCGAGGTCGAGCAGGACACGACAGCGCGTCAGTTCTGCGGCGCGATGATCGCGGAAGTCATGCGGCAACATGGCCACGAAGTCGCACAGGCGCGCGGACGCGTTGGCGGCGCGCTGTTCAGCTATGGCGCGGTATTCAGCCCACAGCCGATCTTGCTGCCATTCGCAGGCGTTATCGAAGCGCTCTCGCAGATGCCCGCCGCCCTCTCCGGTTTCGCGTCGCGCATACCCAATGCCCAGTGGTCACAGCGGCCGAAGGGTACGGGTTTTGCGGCTGTCGAGCACGCCTGTCATTTGCGCGACCTCGACGCGATCTTTGCAGACCGGATCGCAGCAGTGCGGAACCGGCGTCTGCCCGTAATCGATTCCGTCGACGGAACGGTACTCGCGGAAGAACGCGACTATTTGCATCAGGACATGACGGCAGCAGTCAAGGCGTTCGCGCAATCGCGCAAGCATCTGTGCACGATGCTGAAGAAGCTGAAACCCGAGCAACTCGCGCGCTGCGGGCTGCGCGACGGCACGCGGCGCATGACACTGGAAGAACTTGTGCGCGAACTTCTCGATCACGACCGCACGCACCGTCTGGAAATGGACGAACTCGAGGCGGAACTGAAGCAGACGCAGGATCGACGCAAAGGCCAGAAAAGAGCATGAGCACTCGCCCTCCCGTCGTTTTCATTCACGGCTTTTTCGGTCCGCTAAGCGCGACGGAATTCGCTGAGGATCACGCCGTTCAGCGTTCGTCACGCCGCGTGCTCGCACCCGACCTGCTGGGTTATGGCGAATACCAGCATCTCCCATTCGATGCGATTACTCTTCACGCGCAGGCAGAGCACATCAGCCGTTCAATAGAGCAACAGTTTGGCGACGAAACAGTCGACGTCGTTGGGCATTCCGTCGGCGGCGCAATCTCGATGCTGCTTGCCCACGCGCATCCTGAGCGTGTGAGAAGGATCGTCAATATCGAAGGCAATTTCACGCTGGATGATGCGTTCTGGTCGGCGTCGGTCGGCCGCATGAGCGACGCCGATGCAAACGCTCTGCTCGAACGCTTGCGCAGCGATCCGCTCGAATGGCTGCGCGGCGCCGGAGTCGATGCAGCACCCGATATGCGCGATGCGGCCGCGCACAGCCTCGCGCGTCAACCCGCGTCGACGCTGAGGGCGATGGGGCAATCCGTCGTCGCGACGACGGGCGACAAGCTGTATCTTTCGACCGTGCGCGCGGTCTTCGGGTCGCATCCCGTTCACCTGATCGCCGGCGAGCATTCGCGCGACGGCTGGCATACGCCGGACTGGGCGTGGAACGAATGCGCGAGCTTCCAGACCATCGAAGGGGCCGGGCACATGATGATGCTGGAGCGGCCGCACGCCTTCGCAGCCGCACTACGGCACTGTCTCGACTGATATGCGCCACACCGACGCGCCAATATCATCAACGACGCAAGCCGTGTTTGCATGCGGCGCACCGCGCTCGCGCATATGACGCGAACGCAGCTTCATTGCCCATGCCACTGCGCATCCAGCGTGCTATCGTCTTGACAAGGGACCATCGACTCGCCCGCCTGCCTCCCAACGCCTCAATGACAGACATCCACCCCGCCCGCTTCCCCGACGATCTCGACGCCGTGCGCGTCATCTTCCGCGAGTACGCGGACAGCCTCGGCGTCGATCTGTCGTTTCAGGCATTCGATGCTGAGCTGGCCTCGCTGCCCGGCAAATATGCGCCTCCAGCCGGCGCGATTCTGCTTGCATGGCGCGATGGCCGCGTGATCGGCTGCGTCGCGCTACGACCGTTCGAATACGACATCTGCGAAATGAAGCGCCTCTATGTGCGCGAGGAAGGCCGTGGCCAGCAGCTCGGCAGGCATCTTGCGCAAGCCGTCGTGCACGCGGCCAGAGAAGCGGGCTACAGGAAGATGCGGCTCGATACGCTGCCGACCATGCAGGCGGCCCAGCGGCTTTACGCATCGCTTGGATTCAGGCCTATCTCGGCGTATGTGTTCAATCCCGTCGAGGGCACGCGTTTTCTCCAACTGGATTTGTGAAGCGGTCCATTGCGCTTCATGTGTCAGCCGCACTTTAAGCGGCGGCGACGCGCGCCATACACACCGCGCACGCCGCGCCGCCATCGCTCGGCCCGCAATCAGACTCCTCCTCCAACGGTCCTGATGCTCTTCCACTGCCCCTGCTCGACCTGGAACAGCGTATAGGGCGGCTTGATCAGATCGCCGTAAGGATCGAACGTGATCTTGCCCGTCACGCCCGTCAGTGAAACCTTGGAGAGGCTCTCGACGATCTTCTGTCTGTCGAGTGAATTCGCGTCGTGGATCGCCTTCAGCATCGCGAGCGCCGCGTCATACGCAAACGGCGCGTACAACTCGACGTCCTGGTTGAAGCGCGCCTTGTAGCGCTTGCCGAAGTCCTGCGCGGCGGGCAGCTTGTCGAGCGCGGGACCGGGCTCGAGATCCTGCGTGCGTTCGCCTGATGGCCCGGCGATCTGCAGGAACGCGTTGCTCTTCAGCGCGCCCGCGCCGAACAGTTGCGCCGTCATGCCGAGCGAGCGCATCTGCTTGACCAGCATCGCGCCCTGTTCGTCGAGTCCGCCGAAGAAGATCAGATCGACGTTCTTGCTCTTCAGCGAAGTCAGGATCGCGCGGAAGTCAACGGCCTTGTCGTTCGTGAATTCGCGATCGACGATATTGCCGTTCGCTTCCTTCGCGCCTTTCTCGAACGCATCGGCAAGGCCCTGGCCGAACGCCGTGCGGTCGTCGATGATGCCGATGCGCTTCGCCTTCATCTGCTCGACGACGAAGTGCCCCGCGACCACGCCGCCCACGCCGTCATGCCCCATCGTGCGGAACACGTTCTTGAAGCCCTGCTTCGTCAGTTGCGGATTGGTCGAGCCCGGCGTAATCATCGCGACGTTCGCGTTGTGATACACCGCAGACGCGGGAATGCTGCACCCCGAGTTGTAATGGCCGATCACGCCGACCACGCCATCGTCGACGAGCTTTTGCGCGACCTGAATCGCGACGCGCGGATCGGCCTGGTCGTCCTGCACGTCGAGCACGAACTTGACGGGCTTGCCGGCGACGGTCGGATGCTTCGCGTTCTCTTCGTCGATGGCGAGTTGCGCGCCATATTGCAGGTCCTTGCCGACACGCGCGACGGGCCCCGTCAGCGGGCCGACAAAGCCGATCTTGACCGCTTCCGGATCGGCGGCCCAGGCAACCGAAGCGGCAAACGAAGCGTGCGCCGCAAGAGCGCACACCGCCAGCCTGATGATCCATGTACGTCGATTCATGATGCGCTCCTGTCGATAGAAAATGCCGCGCGTTTTGCCTGCCGACTGACCCGATGCGCGACGCGTCGAAGTCGTCCGTGTGTGTCCGTTCAGAACCGGGTTGCCGCGTAGCGGGCGAGGTCGAGCGGCGGCGCGCGCCGAGCGACGAGATCCGCGACGATGCGCCCGCTCACGCCCGCCAGCGTCAGCCCGAGATGCTGATGACCGAATGCGTAGATCACGCGCTCGCTCCCGCTCGCGCGGCCGAGCACGGGCACGCCGTCGGGCAGCGTGGGCCTGAAGCCGAGCCACGCGCTGTCGGGCTGCTGCAATGCGGGCAACGCGCGCTTCGATGAGAACGTCAGCAGATCGAGCAGCGAACGGTTGCGCACCTCGCTGAAGCCGCCCAGTTCGACCGTGCCGGCGACGCGAATGCCCTCGTCCATCGGCGTCATGTAGAAACCGCGTTCGGCCCAGCCGACCGGCCGCGAAATCAGTTGCGACGCGCCGCGATACCGCACGTGATAGCCGCGCTCGGTATCGAGCGGCACGCGGTCGCCGCATTGCGCCGCGAATTTTGCCGAGCGCGCGCCCGTCGCGACGACGACATGATCGAAGCGGCGCGGCGTGCCGTCGTCGGTTGTCAGCGTGACGCCATCCGATGCGGGCGTCAGCGCGCTCACGCTCTTGCGTTCCAGTTCGAGGCCGCGCGCCGCGAGCACGTCGTAGAGCGACAGCAGAAAGCCCTGCGGATCGGAGAAATGCCAGCTGTCGTGAAAGAGCACGCCGCGCTCGAAGATCGGCGCGAGTGACGGCTCCAGATCGCGCACCTCTTCGGCCGACAACACGTCGAACGACACGCCTAGCCGCTCGCGCAGATTCAGCGAAGCGCGCGACGCATCGAACGACGCGCCGCTCGAATACAGATACAGGCACTCGCGCGGCCGCACGAACTTCGCCAGATCGCCCGCTTCGAGCAGCGGCGCGTAGCCCGCCTGCGCCTGCTCAAGCAGCGCGGCGAGCGCGCTTGCGCTTGCTTCATGGCGACGCCGCGTCGAGCTGATCATGAAGCGCACGAGCCACGGCAGCACGTGCGGCAGATAGCTCCAGCGCAAGCGGAACGGACTCTCGCTCGACAGCAGAAAGCGCGGCAGATCGCGGAATACCGACGGGTTGTTCACGGGAATGCAGCCATACGGCGCGAACGTGCCCGCGTTGCCGTAAGACGCGCCCTGCGCGACGCCGGACGGATCGAACAGCGTGACGCGGTGTCCGTCGCGCATCAGCCAGCCGGCGCTCGCAAGCCCGATGAAACCCGCGCCGACAATTCCTACGTCCGACATCAACGCTCTCCTTGCATCGCGCGCGCGTCGGCAGCGAGATAACCCGTTCGCGTGCCTTCATCCGCGGCGCGCCGTTTCGCGCCGAGCAGCCATGCCGCCGATGCAACCGCGAGACTCGCAATGCTCGCCATCAATTGCGGACGCAGTGACGCATCCGTGCCCATCGCGATCAGCACGCCGACGATCGCCGCCACGACGGCATACGAGAGCCACGGAAAGAGCCACACAGGCAACTCGGGCTTCTCGCCCTTTTGCTCGAGACGCCGGCGGATGCGAATCTGCGCGAGCGCCGTCGCGAGATAGACGAACAGCATCACGGCACCCGATGCGTTCACGAGAAACAGGAACACGCCCTGCGGCGACACGATGGCGGCGACGATCGCCACATAGCCGACCACGCTGCTCAGCAACACCGCAAGACGCGGCACGCGCGACGGCGTGAGGCGCAACAGCGCGCGCGGCGCGTCGCCTCGGCCCGCGAGACGGAACAGTATCCGCGACGACACGTACAGCCCCGAGTTCAGCGCCGACAGCACGGCGACCAGCACGATTGCGTTCATGATGTCCGCCGAGCCCGGCACGCGCATCGTTTCGAGTGCGGAGACGAACGGCGAATGACCCGTGACGATGTTGGTCCACGGCACGATGCACGCGATCAGGAACATCGAGCCGACATAGAACGTAATCACGCGCAGGATCACCGAGCGCGTCATTGCGGCGACGCTCTTCGCGGGATTGTCGGATTCGGCGGCGGCAATGGTCGCGATTTCCGCGCCGCCGACGGCGAAGATCACAGTCGGCACGGCCGCGAACACCGACATCGCGCCGAACGGCAAAAAGCCATGCGCGGCCGTCAGATTGCGCACCGCGCTGTGCGTATGGCCGAGACCGAATACCCACGCGGCGCCGATCGCGATAAAGACGATGATGGCCGCGACCTTGATCGACGCGAACCAGAACTCGAACTCGCCATACGACTTCACCGACATCAGGTTGACGAACGTCATCACCGACAGCAGCACGAGCCCGATCATCCACACGGGCGCGGGAATCCAGCGTTGCAGGATCGCCGCGCCCGCGACCGCTTCCACCGCGACGACGATCACCCAGAAGTACCAGTAGAGCCAGCCGCTCGTGAAGCCCGCCCAGTCGCCGAGCCCGATGCGCGCGTATTCGGTGAACGAGCCCACGGCCGGCACGGCCAGCGCCATTTCGCCGAGCATGCGCATCACAAACAGCACGACGATGCCCGCCACCAGATACGACAGGCACGCTGCCGGCCCGACCGTGCTGAGCGTCGCGCTGCTACCCACGAAAAGCCCCGCGCCGATGATGCCGCCCAGCGAAATCATCGTGACATGCCGCTGACGCAAAGCGACGCCGAGCCGCGGCGCCGCGTTGTCCTGTGTGCCGCGCGATGCGCGCCCGTTTGTCCTGCTCTCCGCCATGCGTAATCTCCTTGCAGCCCGATCCAGCGATTCAAAAACCATACAAAACCTGCACAACCTGATTCAAAGAATCACACAATATTTTTTTGTGTGCAATTAAAAGCCTCATTGTGTGGTCCAGGACTTTCCCTGGCCGGGATGGGCGCGTTCCTTGCCAAGCCTGAAAATCAAGGCAAGGATGCATATCTGGTATAAAATCCGGCGAACTGGCACAAACAGGCAGACAAAACCCGTTTTGTATGGAGACAGGGCAAGGCAATGGCTTCCAGCAAACCCAAGGCAGCGAACGGCAACGGTGCGGCGGCCGAAGTCGACCAGACAAACGGCGACGCGGTCCAGACAAAACGCGCGACCTACATCGAGGTGTCGGCGTCGATCGAAGATGAAATTCGCGGCGGCGTCTATCCGCCGGGCAGCCGCCTGCCGCCGCAACGCCAGCTCGCGACGGAACTCGGCATCAATGTGTCGACGGTTTCGCGCGCGTACAAGGAATTGCAGTTGCGTGGGCTTGTGATCGGCAGCAAGCGGCGCGGCTCGCTCGTGACGGGCGGCGCGATGCCGCGCGTCGAAACGGCCGCCGCGCCCAACGCCACGCCGGGCGGCGCAATCGACCTGACCGTCAACCGGCCGGCGACGGGTGAATTCCTGACGTGCCTCGCCGCCACGCTCGCCGAGTTGTTGCCGCGCGATCCACGCTATGCGTCGCTACAGGAATATCAGCCACCGCAGGGGCCCGCATGGGCGCGCGCCGCAGGCGCGAAGTGGACGGCCGCGCCCGGATTCACGCCGTCGCCGGAGCACCTGGTCGTGACGAGCGGCGCGCAGCACGGCCTGTACGCCGTGCTCAACAGCCTGATCGGCACGGACGGCGTCATCATCGCCGACCGTCTCACGTACTACGGCCTCAAAGCGCTGGCGCCCGTGTTCCAGTTTGAAATCGTCAGTGTGCCGAGCGACCGCGATGGGCTCATCACTGACGAAGTGGAGCGCATCTGCGGCCGTGTGCCCGTGAAGGCGATCTTCACGGTGCCGAATCTGCAGAACCCGACCGTGACGACGATGAGCCTCGAACGGCGCGTGGCGCTTGCCGATATCGCGCGCCGGTATGGCGTCGCGATCATCGAGGACGATGTCTACGGTCCGCTCGTTTCGCAGCGTCTGCCGACGCTCGCGAGCCTGTGCCCGGAACTGACGTTCCATATCGCCGCTACCTCGAAAATTCTTGCGCCCGGACTGCGGCTCGGTTATCTGCTGAGCCCGCCCGAGCGTTCCGCGCTCGCCGCCGAAGCCGTGCGCACGACAGCGTGGATGCCCGCGCCGATGTCGATGCTGATCGCGACGATATGGATCGAAGACGGCACCGCGCGACGCATCATGGACGCGCAGCTCGCCGAGATTCGCGTGAGGCACGATCTGGCGCGCCAGATTCTGCCGCAGGAATGGCTCGACTCCGATCCCGCGTGCATGTTCGTGTGGCTCAGGCTGCCGCCGCCGTGGCGCGCGGACGACTTCGCCGCCAACGCGAAAGCGCGCGGCGTCGTCGTGATGCCTTCGTCGGCGTTTGCAGTCGACCGCGCCGAAGTCGAGCACGGCGTGCGGATCAACCTCGCGTGCGCGTCGTCGCGCGAACAGCTGGTGAGCGCGCTGCAAACGCTCGCGCAAGCGCTGCGCGACCGTCCTCGCGCGCTGTTCGGCACGATTTGACTTTGCGCCGCAAGCCGCGCGGCTAACGCTTCGCGGAAACGAGGACGCGCCGCTCCGAACACAGCAGCCGGTCGGCCAGTTCCATCAGATTGGCAGCGAACATCGAAGGACTCCATTTGTCGACGGACTGTCTCGCCCGCTTCGACAATGCGTCCCGTAGCGCGTCGTTCAGTGCCAGCGTCTGCATTTTTTCTGCGAGCGCAGCGGCGTTGCCTGGCTCGACGACGAATCCGTTCACACTGTCTTTCACCAGTTCGTCCGCTGCGCCGCAGGTCTGCGTGACGATCGCCGTCTTCGACGCGGCGAACGCCTCGTTGACGCACAGCCCCCACTGATCGAACTCGCTGCCGAGCACCATGAAGTCGCACAATGCATACACGGCGGGCATCTGCACGTTCGGAACGGGATCGAGAAAGCGCACGTTCCCATCGAGCCGCATGCTCGACACGCGTCCTTCGATCGCGCGCATGTCGGGCCCGTGCCCGACCAGCACCAGCGAGATGCCTTTATCCGCGAGTCCCGTGCGCGCGTACGCATCGACGACGACATCGACGTTCTTGCGCGGCACGAAGCGGCTCACGCACAGCACGTAGCGCCTGGGCAGCGCGTAACGCCGGCGCGTTTCGGATTCGGAAGCGCGCGCATTGTCCGCGAGCCGCGCGAAGCGCTCGACGTCGATCACGTCGAAACCCACGCGCGAGCGTTCGAGCGGAATGCCGAGTGTCTGCGCATAGGCGCGATGCCGTTCGCCCGCGACGAGCGCGCCGTCGAAGCGGCACACGAGCGCCCGCTTGAGGCGTTCCTTGAAGGGATGCCTCACGCCGTCATCGAGCTTCGAATCGGACATGTAGATGATGCGGAACGTGCCCGCTGTCCGTCGGATCAGATACAGCCAAAGCGAGTACGGCGTGTGATAGCCGAGCGTGACGACGACATCGGGCCGCAGCGTCCGCGCGATGCCGGCGAGCTTGTACGCGACGCTGGGCCAGTGTCCGCCCGCATCGGTGATGTCGGGTTCGAGCGTGATGGCACGCGCGGGCTCTTTGCCGAAGAACGCGTCGCGGGTCAATTGAGGGAAAGCGTAGACGCCCGAGCGTCCAAAGATCTCGACGAGGAAAATCTCGTCGCCTCGCCGCTCGACGAGTTTCTTCAGCGCTTCGTATCGCGGCACATGGTAGTCGCCCAGATGCCCAATTACAAACATCATACGCATGCACACCCTCCAGACCGATGTTGGCGACCAACGCCAGACGATTGCTCGAACGGATGCTTTCGGCTGACCTTAACTCAACAGGCGGGATATGCATGTGTCCATCTGGCGCCGCGTCCGAAAACAGCGAAGGATTGGCAAAAGGAACATAGGTATGACGAACGGCACCTTACGGCGCCTTACGGACGGACCGGATACGGTCGTCAGACCACTGCCGGACGGACAGGATTCGACAGAGCCGCTACATGACAAATAGGCGTGTGCTACACGCCGCCGTTCTCGACGACGCGCCCTTCCGCGCGCCAGCGCAGCATCCCGCCCGCGAGATTGGCGACGTCTTCGAATCCGGCCTGACGCAGAATCACGGTCGCCTGGGCCGAACGTCCGCCCGCGCGGCAGACGGTGACGATGGGGCGCTCGTTGCCGATTTCCTTCACGCGCGCGGCGAGTTCGCCGAGCGAGATCAGCTTCGCATCGGGAATGCGGCCGAGCGGGCCGTCGTATTCATCGCGCTCGCGCACGTCGACGATCTGCACCGACTGCAGATGTTCTTCGAGCCATTGCGGATGGATTTCCCAGATGCCGGCGAACGTGTAGGTCAAAGGCGCCCACTCGGGTTCGGGCTTTTTGGACGGATCGCTTGCCGCGACGCCGCACTTCATGTTCGCGGGCACGGCGACATCGATTTGCCGCGGATGCGCGAGCCCAAGATTCGTCATATAGCCCGCGAAATCGTCTTCGCACAGCTCGCCGCCCAAACGCGGATTGAAGCGCCGCTCTTCGGCGACGCTCGTCACCGTGAGGCCGCGATAGTCGTGCGCCGGATAGAGCAGGCACGTCTCGGGCAACGAGAAAATCTGCTCGTGTACCGCGCGAAAAAGCGCATGCGGATCGCCCTGCTGGAAGTCGGTGCGCCCTGTGCCGCGAATCAGCAGGCAGTCGCCCGTGAAGGCCATCGACTGATCGTCGAGCACGAGGCTGATGCAGCCATTCGTGTGGCCGGGCGTGGCGCGCACTTCGAGATGACGCGCGCCGAATGCGATCGTGTCGCCGTGCTTCAGATAGCGGTCCGCGCCGCGCGCATCGCTTGCCGCCGAGATCGCGATCTCGCTGCCCGTGCGCTGCTTCAGCATCCATGCGCCCGTCACGTGATCGGCGTGAACGTGCGTGTCGATCGTATAAAGCAGACGCAGTCCGAGTTCGTCGAGCAACGCCGCATCGCGCCGCGCCTGTTCGAAGACGGGATCGACGAGCACGGCCTCGCGCGTGCCGCCATCGGCGAGCAGATAGGTGTAGGTCGACGATTGCTGGTCGAACAGCTGTCTAAAGATCAGCACGCTGATGTACTCTCAACTTGTATCAGGAAGCGTTGGCTTGCCCCGTTCATACGGACATCGCCGTCATCGTCGTGGTCGGGAGTATCGCGCCGATACGCACGCGCGCTTCGAACGCGCGCGCGTCGGCGTATCGATCAACCGCTCACTTCGGCTGCTGCACGTAGCGCAGATACGGCTTCAGCGTCTTGAAGCCCTGCGGATACTTCTCTTTCGCGGCATCGTCGGAAACGGAAGTCGGAATGATCACATCGTCGCCGGGCTTCCAGTTCACGGGCGTTGCGACGCTATGTTTCGCCGAGAGCTGCAGCGAATCGAGCAGGCGCAGCACTTCGTCGAAATTGCGGCCCGAGCTCATTGGATAGACGAACATCGCCTTGACCTTCTTGTCCGGTCCGATCAGAAACACCGCGCGTACCGTTGCGTTGTCGACGGCCGTGCGCGGACCGCCGCTCGCATTCGGGTGGATCATGTCGTACAGCTTCGCGACGTGCAGATCCGCATCGCCGATCATCGGATAGTTGACCGCATGGCCCTGCGTCTCTTCGATGTCCTTGACCCACTTCGTGTGATCGCTGACGGGATCGATGCTGAGCCCGATGATCTTCGTGTTGCGCTTTTCGAATTCGGGCTTGAGCCTCGCCATGTAGCCGAGTTCCGTCGTGCAGACAGGCGTGAAGTCCTTCGGATGCGAGAACAGGATCGCCCAGCTGTCGCCGATCCATTCATGAAAACGGATCGTGCCTTCGGTGGTTTCCGCGGTGAAATCGGGAGCTTCTTCTCCTAGTCGAATCGCCATCTTCATCCTCCATAAGAAAGGTGCGAGCAGATGCGTCAATGAACCGCCGCCGTCGTCCCGAGCGGCGGCGTCGAGTACGGATTGAAACGTCCAGCTCATAGCTTATATAGCGTAGAACAATTTACAGCTTTCGCGAACCGGATGTGAGCGACCGCTTTCTTGCTGCATCGACAATAGGGCCGCAGTCAAGAAAGGCACGCGGCGATTCGCCACATCGCATCGCGCCGTTCGTGCCGGATCAAGGCGACGATGCCGCCGTGAACGGACGCGCCTGGCCCGCCGTCGACATCAATAAGACGGCGGCAGGATCGGGCGTGCCGTTCGCGTCGATGGCGCCCGCTTTCGCGAGCGCCTCGAGATCGCTGTCGACGCCCGCTTGCCCGACGACAAACGGCGTGGTGAGGAACGCGGGCACCGTCAACGTGACGGCATAGTGCTGCTGCAGATTCGTCACGACCGCCGATTGCGCGGCCAGCACATCGTCCGGGTTCGACAGCACCTTCTGGAACTGCGCGTTGCTCGGGAAGCCCGCAATCAGATTGGCCTCGCTCGTACCCAGTTGCGCAGCGAGGTACACGAGCATCAGCTCGGTCTCGGGTGTCGCGTTGAAGGTGCCGCTGGCGAACGCCGGCGCATGCAGCGTCGCGCTGCCGGATGTCACGGTGACGATGCACGGAGGCGTCGCATTGAACGTGACGCTGTAGTGTCCGCCGCCGTCCGATAGCGTCGAGCCCGAACCCTGCGCGCAACTGGCGCTCACGTTCGCGCTGGCCGGCGCGCTGCCCGTCGCGGCCGTACCGGACAACGTGACGCTTTGCGTGTTCGACGCCGTACAGCTATCGAGCCCGATGCAAAAACTGCCGCCGCCGCACGCGCCGAGCGCCGCGAACGAAGCCGCGCAAAGTGCAGCCAACGTCGGGCGAACGAAACGCGCATCGCGAATGGTCATGAGCCGTCTGCCGTCGATGGAAGCGATCACGAGAATCCCGCAAGGAAACGAATGGAACAGCGAGCACTGCTCGTGATTCTAGGCCCGATCCGCGAGGCCGTTCGCAACCATCGACGTCGCCGGCACTACTGAATCCGCTCCGTCAGCCGACCGACGAACTTCCAGCCGCGCTCCCTGCTCCACAAATAGGTGAAGCCGGTTGGCCCGTCGATGAGCACCGTCATCGGCTTGCCGGGCGGTTGATCGAAGCCGGGGTCTTCGGTGGAGTGCGATACGTCGACGGGCCCGACGCGCCCGGAGCCCTGTCCCGCGACCGTCGTAGCCGGGTTTGCGCTCCATCCGTCATTCGCGGCGTACGTGAGCTGCACGGCGCTGCCTGTCGGCGCCTGGACCAGCAAGGTCAGTTGTCCATTGCCCGCCGATGCTGCATTGACACAAGGCGCGGCAAGATTGGAGGCGACAGGCTCCGTCGCAACGTTCGACACGGCCCCTTCGCTTGCGGCCGCCAAAGCCATTGAGCTCATCGCGCCAAGCGTCGCGGCCAGCAATCCACGGAGTACGAACGCGGCAGCATAGATATCGGAACGTTTCATGCTGTCCTCCCGCTGAGTGATCCGACAAAAAAGCCAGCGCGGACATGCATCGCGAGCACCCGCGCGTTCGACTGCGAACGTCGACGCCGCGCGACGAATACGCGATACGTGTGGTTCACGTGCAGTGTCCGGCGCCATCGACTGCTAGACGATCCGCGCGCGAGCGAATGCAACGGGAATAAAGCGCAATGGGGTATACCCGTTCACACGAATAGGCTCGCCGACAATCGGGCATCGAGCGTGAAGGTTTTCAGCGCCCCTTGGCTGCCCACGACAACTCGATTACTCTGTGCAATGCAATCGCATGGGCAGTCCCGCACGCAATCCATTCAGCGCGCACGGCCTGCTGCCCGAGACAGGCAAGCGAAAAGCTTTCGCAGCCATTCCATATCTGTTCGACGTTGCGGAGCCTCCGGCTGCCTGGCGGCGCCCGTCAGCCGCTTGAGGAGAGAACCCGCGATGAGCAACGAGCCAACGCCCGAAAACGGAACGCCCGGGCATCGACATGCAGCGGACGAGAATCGCGCCATCGAAAACGACGGCACGCTCGCCGAAGACCCGAGCGTGCGCGATCATCCGCGTTACCAGCAGATGTTTCCCGTGCTCCCGGATGCGGAGATCGACCGAGTGCGCCGCTTCGGCAATCTGTGCCGTTACGCGAAAGGCGAGTTGCTCTATCGCGCGGGGCATCTTTGTCCGGGCGTGTTCGTCGTTCTGTCGGGCAAGGTCCGCATCGTCGGCCGCGACGGCCTCGGCCACGAGCGGATCATCCACACATATACGAAGCGCGGCGAGTTCACGTCGGACGTGACGCAGCTCTCCAACAAGCCCGCCGTCGTCGATGCGCATGTGATCGAAGAAGTCGAAGCGGTCCTGCTCAGACCCGACGAACTCAGCGCGATGATGATCAGCGAAGCCGATCTCGGCGAGAAGATCATGCGCGCGCTGATTCTGCGGCGCGTGCTCGTGATCGAACGCGGACACGGCGTCGTGCTGGTCGGCCCTTCCGGCAATGCGCGGCTGCTCGCGTTGCAAAACTTCTTGCGGCGCAACGTGTTTCCGAGTCTGACGCTCGATGCGCAACAGGACGCCGAAGCCATCGCGCTGCTCGAACGGCTGACGCCGCAGCCCGACGACTTTCCTCTCGTCGTGTGTCCGAACGGCACGGTGCTGCGCAATCCTGACGAGGGGCAACTCGCGTCGTGTCTCGGGCTGATACCCGAGTTCGATCCGACGCATGTCTACGATGTGGCCATCGTCGGCGCGGGGCCGGCGGGTCTTGCGACGGCCGTTTATGCCGCATCCGAAGGGCTGTCGGTTGCAGCGCTCGATTGCCGCGCCCCAGGCGGCCAGGCGGGCACGAGCTCGCGCATCGAGAACTATCTGGGCTTTCCGACGGGCATCACAGGCCAGGCGCTCGCGGGACGCGCGTTTGTTCAGGCACAGAAGTTCGGCGCGCACATCGGCATTCCGTGCGAAGTCAAAGCACTGTTTTGCGACCGGCAGCCGCCTTCTATCGAGCTTGCCGACAAGCGCCGCATCACCGCGCGCGCGGTCGTGATCGCGAGCGGCGCCGAGTATCGGCGTCCCGATGTCGAGGGCCTGGCGCGCTTCGAAGGTTGCGGCGTCTATTACTGGGCGACGCCCATCGAGGCGAGGCTATGCCGCAAGGAGCCCGTGCTGCTGGTCGGCGGCGGCAATTCCGCGGGACAGGCGGCCGTTTTCCTCGCATCGCACGCCGAGCACGTGCATATGTTCATTCGCGGCGCGAGTCTCGCGCACAGCATGTCGCACTACCTCGTCGAGCGGATCACGTCGCTGCCGAACGTCACGTTGCATACGCGGATCGAACTGACTGCGCTCGAAGGCGATGCGCGGCTCGAACGCATCCACTATCGCGGCGCGGGCGGTATCGAAGGCAGCATGACCGCGCATCATCTGTTCGTCTTCATCGGCGCGGAGCCGAATACGGGCTGGCTCAAGAGCTGCGGCGTGTCGCTCGACAGCAAAGGTTTTGTGCTGACGGGCCCCGACATTCCTGATTCGGGCCTGCAACCGCAATCGTTGCAGACGAGCGTCGACGGCGTCTTCGCGATCGGCGATGTTCGCTCGGGGTCGACGAAGCGCGTCGCGTCGGCCGTGGGCGAAGGCGCGGCCGTCGTCGCGCAGATTCACCGCTTTCTCGCCGATACACGGCAAACGCACTAGCCGCGTTATGCCCAGCAGACCGACGAAACGCATGCTGACAGGCCAAATCACGAGCCTGAACTCGTCGTTCGTGCGCGAGCCAGTGCATCCCTGACCAGGCTGACTACTGCCGCGTGCTCTCCGGCGGGCGCAAACAATGGCGCGCGCCGCGCGCATTGCTGCTGGAGCGCTGTGAGAAACGCGCGGTCGCGGCTCGCGCGATCGAGCAGCGCGGCCAGTGCAACATCGTCGCCGGGCGGGAAATAGCCGTCGTAATCGCGGCCCAGCATGCCGATGTTGCCCGCAATCCGGCTCGCCAACACGGGAACGCCCGCGTTCACCGCTTCGATGATCACGTTCGCGCCGCCTTCCATCACGCTCGAAATGACCATCGCGTCGGCGTTTGCGATGCGTCGCAGCGTGGCGCCGTGCGCCAGTCCCTCGTACCAGACGTAGCGCCGCACCGTGGGCCACGCCCTCGCTTGCAATGCCTGCGCCGCCAGCCGATACTCGTTCTCCAGTGCGCGGCCGATATGGATCAGCCGGACACGCGAATCGTCGGGCAAACGCTCGAGCGCGCGCATCGGCGTGCGGGGGTCTTTCTCCGCGCGCATGTGACCGACGAACACGACGTCGAACGTGCGACGTCGGCGCGTCGAAGAAGCATCGGTTTTGCGCGTCGGGGCGGACTGGTAAATGACACGGCATTTCGCGCGATGCGCAGCCGTCATTTCCGCCAGCCCCTCTTCCTGCAACACGACCAGATGTGTAGCAAGATCGAGCGAACGGCGCGCGGATTCGTCGACGCGGATGTCCCGATACAGATCGGTGCCCGTCAGCACGACGACGAGGGGACGACCCGGGCAAGCCCCGGCAAACCTGGCGATACTCGGTGCCGAACGCCGCGCGTGCAATGCAATCAGACAGGCGGGTGGCTCGTGGCGCTGATCGGCGGGAGGCCATTCGGCGTCGAGCGAAACCTCGTAGTCTGTCCGCAGGAACCTGAACCAGCGGTTGGCGGTCTGCCAGTTTCCGTTGTTGGCGCTGCGCAGTGCGGGGCTCGCGATGAATATTCTGGCCATGGGAGGACACATGGTGGTACGGATTGGCAGAGTGACAACACGCAAACTGGACAAGGCTCAGCTGGATGCGGCATTCGTCGATGCTCACCGGCAGACATGGGCGATCCTCGAAGATCTGACGCCCGCACAGATGCAGGTTCCCTGCGACCCCGGCATCAATCCGCCGCTGTGGGAATACGCGCATGTCGCGTGGTTCACCGAGCACTGGACACTGCGCGATCCGCAACGAAATCCGCAAGGCCGATTCGCTCCCACGCGCCCTTCGCTGCTCGCAAGCGCTGACCGATGGTTCGACTCGGGACGCATTGCGCACGACGATCGCTGGCATCTGGACCTGCCCCCGCGTGCAGAGATTATCGACTACGCGGACGCCGTGCTGGAACAGGTTCGCGCGAAGCTCGCTGCATCGACGGAATCGGACGACGACCTCTATTATTTCCGTCTCGCGTTGTACCACGAAGACATGCATGCCGAGGCGCTGACCTACATGCGGCAGACGCTGGATTATCCACCGCATGCGCCGCTTGCGATGCGGCCCGTCGAGCACCTCGCGGAGACGAGCGAGGTCGCGATCGGCAGCGAGACGTTCGAGATGGGCGGATCACGGGACGAAGGCTTCGTGTTCGACAACGAAAAATGGCGACACGCGGCGTCTGTCGGGCCGGCGCAGATCGACCGCCAATGCGTAAGCAACGCGCAGTTCATGGAATTCGTCGCGGCGAACGGCTATGAGAACGAACGCTGGTGGTCGGACGATGGAATCGCGTGGCTGAAACGCACCGGCCTCAAAGCGCCGAAGCGGTGGCGCGAAACCGCGGGGGCAGGCAATGGCTCCGCGCGCTGGGAGCATCGCTGGTTCGGGCAATGGCAACCGCTTCCGCTGTCGCAGCCGGTCTGCCACGTCAATGCGTATGAAGCGGAAGCGTTTTGCCGCTGGCATGGCCGGCGCCTGCCGACTGAAGCCGAATGGGAATACGCCGCGTGCAACGAACTGATCGAATGGGGCGAGTCCGTGTGGGAATGGATAGCCGATCCGTTCGAGCCGTATGCGGGCTTTTCCGCCGACCCTTACGAGGACTATTCGGCGCCTTGGTTTCATACGCATCGGAGCGTGCGCGGCGCGTCGTTCGTCACTCGCGACCGGATGCGCAATCCTCGCTATCGAAACTTTTATCTGCCGCACCGTAGCGACATCTTCGTGGGGTTTCGTACCTGCCGTTGAGCGCGCTTCCTCGCTTCATCGCTTCATCGCTTCGCGCGCATCCTGTGCCAGGCGCGCGGCATCGGCGCATACGGTCGCGATAGTCGGCTGTGCCGGGCGCTCACGACGCATACCGCTGTGAGCATCGCCGTGGACTTTCGCGCCTTCAGACAAGGCTGTCAACGTGCTGTGGCGTTCTGCCGCCCGGGACGGAAAATGGCCGGATGATCATCGTCAATACCCGTGCGACGGGAAGCGGGATACTGGTCACGTGTCGGTCTGGTTGTCTCTGTCACTGCCGCGCGATGCGCGACTCACTATCCATGTTCAAACACATTCTTCTTCCCATCGACGGTTCCGACGTATCGCGCAGGGCCGTTTCAAGTGCTATCGAGTTTGCCCGGATCAGCGGCGCGCGCCTTACACCCTATACCTGCGTACAAGACCAGTGGATTCCGACCGACAACGAACTGTGGCCGGAATACGCATCACGCGTGCAGGACGAGGCCCGCGCAGAACACGCGAAGATCGAGGAAGCCGCCGCCCAAAATGGCGTGCACTGCATCGGCGCGACGTCGGCCGCATCATCGCCCTATCTTGGGATCATCGCCAAGGCAATGGAGCTGGAATGTGACGTGATCTTCATGGCGTCGGATGGCCGGAACCGGGTCAGCAGCCTTCTGCTGGGCAGCGAAACGCAGAAAGTCCTCAGCCACAGTACGATTCCTGTCCTCGTCTTTCGCTGAAGTCGTTGTACTCCGATTCCACGGGGCCTCCTCCTATTCGCTATCGCCTTGCTCTTTGTTCTTGTTCTTGTTCTTTGTTCTTTGCCGTAGCCGGGGATAACGGAAGCGCAATGCCGAGCGCGTCTGCGACTTCGGCGAGTATGCCGTCTCTGCACCACTGACGATATTTCATGTAGCACGTCTGCGCAGGCGGTCCGTCACGCGGCAGATGATGCCAACGCTCGTTTTGCGTCAGCACCCATAGGATCGCGTTCAGGAGTTCGCGCGGGTCGCGTGGCAGGCGACCGTATCGGCGCGTCCTGTCGCCGGGGAACAGGTGCGCGACCTTGTCCCAATCCTGATCGGACAACGGTTCGAAGTTCATCGCCTGCCCCGCCCGTCGATCGGCCTACGCGAGACTCGTACAGAGTTCCGGCACGGCCATGAACAGGTCGCCGACCAGACCGTAGTCCGCGATGCTGAAAATCGGCGCCTCTTTGTCCTTGTTGATCGCGACGATCACCTTCGAGTCCTTCATGCCTGCAAGGTGCTGGATCGCGCCCGAGATGCCCACGGCGATGTAGAGCTGCGGCGCGACGATCTTGCCCGTCTGGCCGACCTGATAGTCGTTCGGCACGTAGCCCGCATCCACGGCTGCGCGCGAGGCGCCCATTGCAGCGCCCAGTTTGTCGGCGAGCGGTTCCAGAACCTTCGTGTAGTTCGCGCCACTGCCCAATCCACGGCCGCCCGACACGATGATGTTCGCGCTCGTCAGTTCCGGACGGTCCAGCTTCGTCACTTCGCGGCTCACGAACTGCGAGATGCCTGCATCGGCTGCGGCTTCGATCTTCTCGACAGACGCGCTGCCGCCTTCCGCCGCCACCGGGTCGAAGCCCGTTGCGCGAACCGTGATGACCTTGACGGCATCAGCCGATTGCACGATTGCAATCGCGTTGCCTGCGTAAATGGGGCGCTCGAACGTATCGGCTGAATCGACTGCCGTGATGTCGCTGATCTGCGCGACGTCGAGCTTCGCGGCGATGCGCGGCGCGATGTTCTTGCCGTAAGCGGTCGCGGGCGCGAGGATGTGCGAATAGTCCTTCGCGATGTTGAGCACCGTCGCCTCGACGTTTTCCGCGAGGCCCGCTTCGAGTTGCGGCGCATCCGCGAGCAGCACCTTCGCGACGCCTGCGATCTTCGCAGCCGCGTCCGCAGCCGCCTGTGCGCTGTGACCCGCGATCAGCACATGAATATCGCCACCGATCTTCTGCGCGGCGGCCACCGTGTTCAGCGTTGCAGCCTTGATCGACGCGTTGTCGTGTTCAGCAATTACCAGAATCGTCATTTCATTCGTCTCCGCGTGTCCTGAGATCAAAGCACTTTGGCTTCGGTCTTGAGCTTCTCGACCAGCGTCTTCACGTCCGGCACCTTGACGCCAGCGGAACGCTTCGGCGGCTCGCTGACCTTCAGCGTCTTCAGACGCGGCGTCACATCGACGCCCAGGTCTTCGGGCTTCACGGTTTCGAGCGGCTTCTTCTTCGCCTTCATGATGTTGGGCAGCGTCACGTAACGCGGCTCGTTGAGGCGCAGATCAGTAGTGACGACAGCGGGGAGCGTGAGAGATAGCGTTTCCGCGCCGCCATCCACTTCACGCGACACCGTTGCCTTGCCATCCGCCACGACGACCTTCGATGCAAACGTCGCCTGCGGCAGACCCGCCAGCGCGGCCAACATCTGGCCCGTCTGATTGGAATCGTCGTCGATGGCCTGCTTGCCGAGGATCACCAGTTGAGGCTGTTCCTTGTCGACCAGCGCCTTCAGCAGCTTCGCCACAGCCAGCGGCTGCAGGTCTTCATTCGATTCGATCAGGATCGCGCGATCCGCACCGATCGCCAGCGCCGTGCGCAGCGTTTCCTGGCACTGCGCGACGCCGCATGAAACGGCAATGACTTCACTAGCCATGCCCGCTTCCTTCAAACGCACCCCTTCCTCGACGGCGATCTCATCGAACGGATTCATCGACATCTTCACATTGGCAATGTCGACGCCCGTGTTGTCCGACTTCACGCGGACCTTCACGTTGTAGTCAACCACTCTCTTGACTGGCACCAGGATTTTCATCTTTGTCTCCACCTATCCTTGCGCGACGCCATCGAGCAGGCGCGCGACGTCATCCGATGAGTAGCCGAGTTCCGCGAGCAGCACGCGCGTGGAGTCGCCCACGGCCCCGACGGGATGGCATGGCGCTGCCGGCGTCGCGCTGAAGCGCGGTGCGGGGCCCGGCTGCGTGATACCGTCGACGGTCGCGAACGTGCCTCGCGCCTCGTAATGCGGATGGCGCGGCGCCTCGTCGAGCGACAACACGGGAGCAAAGCAGACATCCGTGCCTTCGAGCAGTTCGCACCATTCGGCTCGCGTCTTCTGCCTGAACGCCTCGGCGACGCGCTCCTTGAGCGCCGGCCATTGCGATTCGTCCCACTGCTGATCGAACGCCGCATCATCCAGTCCGACGCGCTCGCGCAACAGCTTGTAGAACTGCGGCTCGATCGAGCCGATGGAGATGTACTTGCCATCGGCGCACGCATACGCATCGTAGAAATGCGCGCCGCCATCGCCGTTGTTCGTGCCCGCCTCGGCGTGCCAGATGCCCGCCGAGCGCCAGCCGTACATCAGCGACGCAAGCAGCGCCGCGCCTTCGCAGATCGACGCGTCGACCACCTGGCCTTGCCCGCTCAGCTTCGCCTGATGTAGCGCCGACAGCACGCCGAACGCCAGCAGCATGCCGCCGCCGCCGAAATCGCCGATCATGCCGGGCGCGGGAACGGGCGGCCCGCCTCGACGCGCCGTCGAATGAAGCGCACCCGCCAGCGCGATGTAGTTGATGTCGTGCCCCGCGGCCTGCGCAAGCGGACCCGTTTGCCCCCATCCCGTCACGCGCCCATACACGAGCGACGGTTTACGCGCGAGGCACACGTCCGGACCGAGCCCGAGCGATTCCATCACGCCCGGACGAAAGCCTTCGAGCACGATGTCCGCGCGCTCGATCAGAGACAGCGCGATTTCCGTTGCCTCCGGACGCTTCAGATCGAGCGCAATCGATTCGCGTCCGCGCGCGAGCACGTCGCTGCTACGCGCGGTCAGCGCGCCCGCGCCGCGGTCGCGAACGGGGGTACGCTTCGTCGCGCGATCGATGCGGATCACGCGCGCGCCATGATCCGACAGCATCATGCCCGCGAACGGCGCGGGACCGAGCCCCGCGAACTCGATGACGGTAATCCCCGTCAAGGGTCCCTTGCGCTCCATCATCACAGCGCCACCACACGCGCTTCCTTACCCTTCGTGAGGTTGCGCACCAGGAACGCTTCGTTCAGCTCGATGCCCAGACCCGGCCCTTCGTTCGGATACGTATAGCCGTTTTCGAAGCGCGGCACGTTCAGCGCGATGTCGGTGCCCGGCGCGATGTCCTTGCTGTCCCACACGCCGTGAATCGTCAGCGGCCCCGTCGACTCGTTCAGGAATTGCGATGCCCACTGGTTGCTCGTCCACAGATGCGCGGACGGGCTGTGCTCCAGACCCGAGCCGATCATGCAGCCGCACATCACAGGCAGCCCGGACAGTCGCGCGAGCGTCAGCCAGCGCTGCGACTTCAGCAGCCCGCCTGCCTTCTGCAACTTGATGAAGAGGCCATCGGCCGCGCGCCGGTCGATGATGTCCTTGATGTGATGCAGTTCCTTGGCCGCCTCGTCGGCGTAGATCGGCGTGCGCACCTGGGCGCGCAGGCGCGCCATCCCTTCGATATCCCAATGCGGCAACGGCTGCTCGATCAGCTCCAGATTCGCGTCGTCCAGGCGGCGGACCGTGCGCAGCGCCGTTTCGTAATTCCAGAAGCCGTTCGCATCGACCGTGAGGCGAATGTCGTTGCCCACTGTCTCGCGCACCGCGTACACCATCCGGATATCGTCTTCGACGCTGCCGAAGCCCGTCTTCATCTTCAGCAACTGGAAGCCCTGCTTGTGCGCGACGATCGCCTCGGCCGCGACCTGCTCAGGCGTGCCCGCCGACAGCACCCAGCCCATCGCCGCACCCGCGATCGTGCGCCCGCCGAGCAACTCGTACACGGGCACGTTGAAGAGCTTGCCTTTGAGATCGTGCAGCGCGAAGTCGACGGTTGCCTTCGCCTGGTTGTTGTCGCGCACCAGCAGGTCCATCTTGCCGACGAGCTTCTCGATGTTGCGCGGATCTTCGCCGAGCAAAACGCGCGGCGCGATGACGTCGCAGATCATCGACATGATCGAGCCCTGCATCTCGCCCATGTACCACGACGACGTGTCGCCCGAATCCGAGAAGCCCACGGTGCCGTCATCGCACGTGAGCTTCAGGACGACGCTGTCGATCGCCTCGATGCGCGTGTTCGGCATGATCATCGGCTTTTTCATCGGGGTGGAGACGGGAATGACTTCGACTTTGACGATCTTCATGATGGTTCCAGTTGATTCCAGTAGGCAGAGGTAGTGAAGCCCTGCCGCGCTCGGTGGCTGGCGTGCGAGAAGCGCGGTCGGGCAGCGTTGGCTATGTGTCCTGATGCAAGGAAGAAGTGGCGTTGTACGGCCGCCGTCGCTGCGTCAGAGCGGATATTGCGGCGGCGTCTGACGCACCGTGATCCATCGCCATTGGGTGAACTCGTCCCAGTTGGCAGGGCCGCCGTGACGCGAGCCGTTGCCGGACGCGCCGCGTCCGCCCATCGGCATCGTGCCGTCGTCGTTTACGGTCTGATCGTTGACGTGCACGAGGCCCGTCCTGAGCCGGTCGGCGATGGCCATTCCACGGCCCACGTCGCGCGTGTAGATGCCCGCAGACAAGCCGTATTCGCTGTCGTTCGCGTGCGCAATCGCTTCGTCATCCGAAGCAAATGATGTGATGCACACGACCGGCCCGAAAATCTCGTCGCGGAATGCGGGCATCTCGGGCGTGACGCCCGCAAGCACGGTCGGCTGATAGAACCGACCTTCGCCGCTGCCGCCCGCGAGCAGCTTCGCGCCCATCCGAACCGATTCGTCGACGATCTGCTGCACGCGCTCGACCTGCTTGCGCGTGATGATCGGGCCGAGCGCGACGTTCTCCGTATGCGGGTTGCCGACGGGCAGTTGCTTCGCCTTGTCGGCCATGCGCTGGGCGTACGCGTCGACGATCGATTCGTGGACGAGATGACGGCCCGCGCTCATGCAGATCTGCCCTTGATGCAACCATGAAGCCCAGCTGCCGCCCGATACGGCGAGATCGAAGTCCGCGTCGTCGCAAATGATGAGCGAGTTCTTGCCACCCAGTTCGAGCGCGACCTTCTTCAGATGCTTGCCCGCAAGTTCTCCGATACGGCGGCCGACGGCCGTCGATCCCGTGAACGAAATCATCGCGACATCCGGGTCGGTGACGAGCGCCTCGCCTGCATCGGCTTCGCCAGGCAGCATGCTAAACACGCCTTCGGGCAAGCCGGCCTGCTGAAGCAGGAGCGCGATCAGCACGCCGCCCGACACGGGCGTGCGCGGATCGGGTTTCAGAACGACCGCGTTGCCGGTTGCGAGCGCAGGCAGCGTCGCGCGGGACGTCAGCAGGAAAGGAAAATTGAACGGCGAAATCACGCCGACGACGCCATGCGGCACGCGCCGTGCCATGCTGACGACGCCCGGCTGGCTCGGCAGCACGAGGCCCGGCGGCTGCGACAGCATCGCGGCGGCCTCATGCAGCAGATGCAGGACGGACTCGATTTCAAAACCGGCCTTGGGTCCGATCGCGCCCGTTTCCCGCACGATCCACTCGGCGTATTGAGCGCGGTTCGCTTCCAGCAGCGCGGCGGCCTTGCGAAAGATCGCCGCGCGCGACGGATAGGGCATCGCCGCCCATGCGGCTTGCGATCGGGCTGCCAGCGCGCACGCTGCGCGCACGTCCTCTGCGCTGGCCTTGCCCGTCGTCGCCAGTTGCAGGCCGGTGGCGGGCTCCACGACGTCGATGCGCCCGCCGGCAAGTGATGTCCAGTGGCCGAGCAGTCCGCAGCCCGACCAGTCAACGGCATTCAGTAGGTTGTCCGCCATATCTGTCTCCATGATTCGCCCTGTCTTCTGAGGTATTTCGCTGGCGTGGAATCGACTATAGAAGTCGTCGCCACAAAAGTCAACCAACTAGTAGGTTGACTTTTTGTACGTCGATCGGTAATACTGTCTGAAAGGCCATTGCGCACGCAGCCCATTTGCCTTTTGCAAATTAACCAACCAATGGGTTGATATATTCAGACGAGAATCAAGGAGACACCGTGGAATCTCTGTTCGGTAACTATCGTTCGCCGTGGATGACGGAAGAACTGGACATGCTGCGCACGACGGCGCGCCGCTTCTTCGAAAAGGAAGTCACGCCGCACCAGGAGAAGTGGCGCAAGCAGCACTACATCGACAAATCGGTGTGGCTGAAGGCGGGCGAGCTGGGCTTGATCGGCGTCAGCTATCCGGAGGAATACGGCGGTCACGGCGGCAATTACGCGCACGACGTCGTGATCATGGAAGAGCAGGCGCGCGCCTGCGACACCGCCTGGGGCTACGTGCCAGGCGTGATCGGCGCGCCGACCACGCTGATCCTGACAGGCACGCCCAAGCAGATCGACAGGTGGCTGCCGCCCATCATCCGCGGCGAAAAGCTGCTGGCGTTCGCGGCCACCGAGCCGGATTGCGGCACCGACATCAAGACGCTTCGCACGACGGCGCGTCGCGAGGGCGACGAGTACGTGCTCAACGGCTCGAAGATGTTCATCACGCACGGCTCGCGCTCCGACCTCGCCATCGTCGCGGCGCGCACGAACGGCCCCGGCGCGAAGGGCATTTCGCTCTTCATGGTCGAGAAGGACAAGGTGAGCGGCTTCAAGGTCAACAAGATTCTCGAGAAGATGGGCCAGCACGGCCTCGACACCTGCGAAATCTTTCTCGACGACGTGCGCGTGCCGGCAGAGAACCTGCTCGGTGGCGTGGAAGGCAACGGCTTCGGCAAGATGATGGACAGCTTCGTGAAGGAGCGCCTGACGATCGCCGTGACCGCCATCGCCAGCACCGAGCGCGCGATCGAACTGACGCTTGATCACGTCAAGCAGCGCAAGATGTTCAATCAGACGCTGTGGGACTTCCAGAATACGAAGTTCAAGCTCGCCGAGTGCGTGAGCCAGGTGCGCATCGGCCGCGTGTTCATCGACAGCCTGATCCAGCGTCTGGTGGAAGGCGTGAACCCGCCGTCGGCGGAAGAAGCCGCGATGGCGAAGGTGTGGTGCTCGGAAGTGCAGTGGAAGGTGATCGACGAATGCGTGCAGCTGTTCGGCGGTTATGGCTACATGGCCGAATACCCGATCTGTCAGTTCATGATGGATGCGCGCATTCAGCGGCTCTATGGCGGCTCCAACGAAATCCTGAAAGAACTGATCGCCCGCAAGCTGTAAACAAAGCGCGGCCGCCTGAAGTGGCGGCCGCGAGCGTTCCGGGGTACTTCAAAAAAAATAGGCGGGAACGTGCCCGCCTTTCTTGCTTCCTGATGCTGCGCCTAGCGCTGCGGCCTGGCCGCGATGCCTTGTATCAGCATGTTCATGAACGTCTCGACGACTTCATCGATGCTGTACTTCCCGTCCTCCTGATACCACTGCGGCACCCAGTTCAGCATGCCGAACAGCATCGCGGACAGCAGCGCCGGCACGCACGGCTTGATGTCTCCCGCAGCGATGCCTTCCGTGATCAGGTCGCGCACGGTCGTATCGAGCCGGCGCTGGAATCGGCGGATATCGAGGCTCGCTTCCGTCGTCAGCGGACGCAGACCCACGACCACGAGACAGCGGCCGAAGTCGCTGTTCTGCGCATGCGCGAGGCTCTGCGCGAAGTAGCGCAGCCGCTGCAACGGCGGCTCGCTGCGATCCCGCACTTTTTCCACCACTTCGTCGAGATTCTCGAACGACTTTACGAGGCAGAAGTACAGCACCTCTTCCTTGTTCTTGATGTAGTGGTACAGCGTCGCCTTATGCATGCCGATCTGGTCGGCGATCATGTCGAGCGACGTGGCTTCGTACCCGTTCTGCGCGAAAAGCTGCGCAGCGATACGCAGGATCGCAAGGCGCTTGTCTTCGTGACGGACGACGGGCGGCGCCTTGCGGCGGCGCCCGGCCGGACGTTCGATGGTAGCCGGCAGCGCGGCTTCGTCGGGGCGTGTGGACATAGGGCTCGATTTTACACTGGCGCGCCGATCGCGCCTTCCGCGATCAAGCGCTCAACTTGAGCGTCAGCAAAGTTTGCTTCGCGCAGGATTTCGCGCGTGTGCTCGCCGAGTTTCGGCGCGCGATGACGCACGGCGCCGGGCGTAACGGACAGCTTCGCGGGCACGCCCGGCACCGAAACCTCGTCTTTCAGTCCCGGATGCTCGACCTTCGGCAGCATGTTGCGAGCGGCAAAATGCGGATCGTCGAAAATCTCTTCCGCAGTATAGATCGGGCTGAACGGCACCTTCCCGCCGAACATTTCGCGCAGTTCCGTCTTGGTGTAGCGCGTGGTGAACGCCTCGATCTCGCTGGTCAGTGCGTCATTGTTTTCCCAGCGCAGCGTTTCGGAGCCGAATCGCGCGTCCTTCGCCAGATCGTCGCGGCCCATCAGCCTGCACAGCTGAAGCCATTGCGGATCATGCGGCGCCGCGATCGCGATCATGCCGTCCTTCGCGCGCACCGTGCCTTGCGGCGCGAGGCCCGGCAGATTGTTGCCCACCGGCTTCTGCGAAACGCCGCGATACGAATACTGGCTGACGAGCAGCTCCGACATCGAGAGAATCGAATCGGTCATCGCAACATCGACGTACTGGCCCTGCCCCGTCGCCTTTGCGTGCCACAGCGCGGCCATCGTGCCGAAGGCTGCGTGCAGGCCCGGCACCGTATCGCCGGGGCCGCCGCCGACCTTCACGGGATGCTGTTCGTCTTCGCCCGTGATGCCCATCCAGCCGCCCATTGCCTGTGCAACGATGTCGAAGGCCGGCCAGTCCATGTAAGGGCTCGCGCCGCCTGGCCTGTCGCCGAAACCACGCACCGACGTGTAGACGAGACGCGGATTGATTTCCTTCAGTTGCTCGTAGCCGATGCCGAGCTTCGTCAGCACGCCAGCGCGGTAGTTTTCGACCAGCACGTCAGCGGTGCGCACCAGCGTGCGGAATGTCTCCAGACCGTCGGCGCTCTTCAGGTTCAGCGCGATAGACCGCTTGTTCCGGTTGCATGACTGGAACAGCCCGCCGTAGTGGCGCTCCTGGTCGTCGTCGCGAAAGGGGCCGATGCGGCGGAAGAAGTCGCCTTCCAGCGGTTCGACCTTGATCACATCGGCGCCGTGATCGCCGAGAACCTGCGAGCAGAAAGGACCCGCCAAAGCATGTGTCAAGTCGAGAACGCGTACGCCTCGCAAGGCGCCGCTCAGGGAATTCGTCATGTGCTCCTCCAGTCAATCAACTGGTTGGTTGAATCGTTGAGTGATTATCGCCCAGCAGACGGGCCGATGTATAGCTTTTTGCAGTCGAAGGCTACGTGGTCACTGCGCCGCGCCGGGCGCCAGCATCGATACGGACCGCTCGGGGTAACGGCCGAGCATCAGGATCGCGCCTGCGCAAAACAGGCACAGCACACTCGATACTTCATGAATCGGCGCATACGACTTGAAGTGATCGAACACCGTCCCGTAGACGAATGGGCCGATTGCGCCGCCTAGCGTCGAGACGCCGAACAGCGCGCCGTAGATCGCGCCCAGATGACGCTTGCCGAAATAACGGCGCGCGAGGTACGGAATCAGGTCGCCTTCGCTGCCCGTCGCGAGACCGAGCACCAACGCGCTGAGCATGACCATGCCCGGCAGACGGATGAAGTCGGTCGTGAGCATCAGGAAAACGGCAGCGCCTGCAAGACAGGCGACCGACGCAACCAGCGGCGCGAACGCTCGATCGAGCACGGCGCCGATGCCGACGCGTGCAACAGCAAGTCCGATGCCGACTACGGCCGCCGCCTGCGCCGCGACGTCGCGTCCTAGTCCGCGGTCGGACACGAACGGCGCAAGATGCACGAATCCGCCCAGCACCGAGCACGACACGAGAAAGAACACGAACGCGATCAGCCAGAAGCGAAAGCTGCGGAGTGCCTGCCTTAGCGTCAGCTCGATGCCGTCGTCCGTTTCCGCTCCGAGCAGTCGTTCGGCGCGTGCCTCTGAACGCGCGTTGACCACCTGGTAATTGCGGAAGATGATCCGGTGAGCGACAAGGCCAAGCACGAGCGAACCCGCGGCGAGGACCCTATACGCCTGCCGCCAGTCGACATGGTGCAGAAGCGTCACGGCGATCATCGGCATCGCAAAGCCGCCGATGCCCGTGCCGAGCATCGCGATGCCGAGCGCCATGCCAAGCCGCTTGTTGAACGCGCCCGGCAGGATGGCGACGTAGCCTACGGCACTCGTCGCCGCTCCGCACACGCCGATGAATACGCCGACCATGCCGAACAGCAGACGATTCGGCGGCATGAGCGCGAGCAGCAGAAGCCCCAGCGAAAACAGCACAATGGCCCAACCGATCACCTTCGCCCAGCCGCGGCGGTCCGCCATGTAGCCGACGATCGGCGCACCGACCGCGTTGCCGAACATCGCGAGCATCGGCAACAGCGCGACGTCGGCACGTCCCCAGTGAAACGACGCTGCAAGGGGCTTGAGGAAGACGCCGGCAACGCTGAAGAAAAACGGCCCGAAGCCGCAGGCCAGGCCCAGCGCAGCGCCGAACACGATCCACCCCTTGTTACGCGTGCTCACGGCTTGCGGCTCGTCGCCCCCTTGCGGCGATGCTGCCGTCGTAATGGACTTGGCCATCCTTTGTCTCCCACGTCTCTGTCTGAATAGGGGCGCACCGGAAGACCCCATGCCGAAGGCGCGGGCATCGCGTCGACGGTGCGCGCATTGAATGCGAGCGGCACGCCGAAAATCAGCAGACGTCGCTTTGGATCGCGCACCGACAGCGCTTGCAAGCCGAAAAAAACTTCAACCCTGTCAGACCGCCGCCAACCGCGATCATCGAAGTGCGCGATCGCGCGGCGGCGGCATCGGGGGTTTCACTGCTCGTCTCCTGCTGGCGCCGCCGGATAGCGCCCGAGCAGCAGGATCGCCACCGCGCCGACGATGCACGCGGCACACGACACTTCATGCACGACGGTATATGACCCGAAGCGGTCGAACGCCATGCCATACACGAACGGACCGATCGCGCCGCCGAGCGTCGCCGCGCCGAACAGGCAGCCGTAAATCGAGCCGAACGAGCGCTTGCCGAAATACTTGCGCGCGAGGAACGGAATCAGATCGCCTTCCGAGCCCGTCGAGATACCGAGCAGCAACGCCGCCAGAACGATCATCGCGGGCGTCTGCGCCGCGTCGGTGAGGAAGATCGCAAAGCCCACCGCGCCGATGCCGAAGCTGACGAGCGCCACGAACGGAGCGAATACGCGATCGAGCAGCGCGCCGAGCCCGACGCGCGCAATCGCAAGACCCACCCCGACAACGCCCGCCGCCTGCGCGCCGACATCGCGGCCAAGACCGCGATCGCTGACGAACGCGGCAAGGTGTACGAAGCCACCGAGAATCGCGCTCGATATCACGAACATCACGACGGCGAGGAGCCAGAAACGATAGCCGCGCACGGCTTCTCCGAGCGTGAGTCCCGCTTCGAGCGACGTGGTCTGCACGCTCGCGCCGGCGCTTTTCTCGATGCGCATGTTTCGAAACAACAGCCGATGAGCGACGAAGCCGAACACCAACGCAGCCAGCGCGCACACAGCGAACGAATGACGCCAGTCCATCATTACGCCGAGCCGGTTGGCGGCGATGGGCGCGAAGAATCCGCCGAGCCCCGTGCCGATCATCGCGAATCCGAGGGCCATGCCGAGCCGCCTGTCGAAGACACGTGGCAATACGGCCAGATAGCCCGCCGCCGTCGTCGCCGCGCCGAGAAAGCCGATCAGGAAACCGACGACGGCGACATACGCATGATTGGCGGGCGCCAGGGCGAGCGCGCCGAGCGACATCGAAAACAGCGCAATCGCGCCCGCGATGACCTTGCTCCAGCCGATCCGGTCCGCAAGATAGCCGGCGACAGGCGCGCCCAGCGCTGTGCCGGCCATCGCGAGCATCGGCAGCATCGCGACGTCGGAGCGTCCCCAGCCGAACGTCGCCGTCATCGGCTTCAGGAAAATGCCGATGACACTAAAAAACAATGGACCGAATCCGAACATCAACCCGATCGCAGCACCACATACGACCCACACGCTTGCGGCCGTATTCTCTTTCGACGATGCATCGAGCGCGGGCAACGCTTTCGTGCTCACAGGACGGCTCATGACGCGCTCTCCTTTCAGAACAGATGACGGATGCCGAGTTGCACGGCCGTCTGGTTACGCGACGACGACGCGCCCACGCCGTTCGGCAGCTTGGGAGACATCGAATACGGCGTCACCGCGAGGAAGTTGCCCGCGACGCTCGCACCAGCGAACGCGTGCTGATACGTCGCGAACGTGAACACGTCGGTGCGTTTCGACAGGCGATAGTCGAGACCCGCGCTCGCAATGTCGAATTTGCCGAGCTTGCGCTCATCGATATACGCGAAGCCCGCTCCCAGCTGGAAATAAGGCGTCGCCTGCCAGGTGAGGCCGGCTTCATATGCGTTCGCGGTTATGGTGCCAAGCGGGCTGTCGGATGCGTTCGTATAGGTGTACACGCCGTTGATGCCGAAGTCGCCGAGTTTCACCAGCCCGCCGAAGGCCGCGGTATAGATCGATTTTGCGCCCAGCGCGACCTGCGCGATCGTGCCGCCCGTGCCCGGCGCGCCGTTGCCGCCATCGGTCTTCGTGAACGCCGCGCCGAACGAATAGGGTGCGTTGAAGCTCCCCGTCGGGCTGTATTTGAGCCCGACGCTCAACACACGCGCCGATGACGGCGAGCCGCCGAACGCTCCCGCTGCATTGCTGAAGCCATACATCACGCCGGCGCCGAAGCCATGTACGGTCGGCGTCTCGTAGCGCACCATGTTGTGCACCTGTTCGCCGGCTAGACGGTCGATGTCGTTGCCGAGGTGGAACGAGTACGACGGCGCGAACTGCGTGACGTTCGTGTAGTACGTCACGTAGTCGTAGATGAAGTCATAGTCGTTACCGGCGATCAGCGTACCGAACGTGTCGCTCGACAAGCCGACGAATGCGCGCCGGCCGAACAGCGACCCGCCCTGTCCCGCGATGCCCGTGTTCAGATCGAAGCCGTTTTCCAGCGTGAAAACAGCACGCAGGCCGCCTCCCAGGTCTTCCGTGCCCTTCAATCCCCAGCGGCTCGACTGCGCGATTCCGCTGTCCATCTTCACCGTGCTGTGACCGCCCTGGTTGCTGATGTAACTGATGCCGTCGTCGATGATGCCGTACAGCGTGACACTGCTTTGCGCATGCGCCGCGCCTGCGAACAACGCAGCAAAAGTGGCAGCCACCACCCGATGCTTCATGTCTGTCTCCTGAAACCAGCTCCGCCGGTTCTCTTCTAATTAGTACTACTAGTCGTGAGGCTCGCGATCGGTACCGAAGCTTACATCTGCCATGCGTCGTTAGAACGTATGCGTCCCCATGCGGCGCGCTACATCGAGGCGGCACGCGCGGGGAAGCCGGGCGTCGAGGGATCGAACCGCATCCGTACGTTCCGTAACCAGGCCACGTCCGCACGAAAATCGCTTCATGGCCGAAACGGCGGATTCTCCGTCCGCGCGTTCCGGTGCAAAATCTCAACTCATGAGTTGAATTATTGACACGACGCCATGAGGAGTCAACGACTGCGGTCTACGTGTTTACCTTGATACGCACCTCGACCCGCGCCAAATAAGGGCACAGCGGACATTCTCTGGGCGTTTAACGTCGATTCAGGCGACTTGCGCAGCCGGCGTATTTCAACTATACGGTTGAAGTGTGAAAACCGGCGCCGAGGATTCCGACGTTTGCGCGTGCTCTGGAAGCTGGTAGCGTTCAAGCACTCATGGCCTGCATCCGTGGAAAGGCATCTGCAAGCAATGTGTGCAGATCGGCGGCATTCCGGCCCAAGTTTTGGTTGACGCGTGACGAAGTTGCGAAACACGGGCCGCAAGGCATCATTCGTCGTGCTCGCTACTTCAACGGCGCCGGGCTTCACGGCCGTTTCGATGAGCTCGCGCGCATGCGGCGAGCGTTCGGATTCGTATGTGTCGAGCAGGCTGTCGCCATCTTCGGCGTTGCATGCGGTCACGCACGCGAGTCATTTCGTTCGTTTATCCTGGGTTTTATCACCACCACCGGAGACATCATGACATCGTCGACAGCGAGGCGACGCGGGCTCTCGCTCAGCCATATGGGCTTCTACGTTCACGATCTCGCGCGATGCGAGGACTTCTATTCGCGCGTTCTGGAATTCACGGTGACGGATCGCGGCAGCCTTCCGACGCCGAACGGCAAGGTCCAGCTCGTATTCCTGAGCCGTGACCCCGCTGTGCATCATCAGATCGTACTGGCGGGCGGACGACCCGAGACACTCGCATTCAATCCGATCCATCAGATCTCTTTCGAAGCGGACAGTCTCGACACGCTCAGGCGTTTTCACCAGCGCTTCATCGACGAAGAACTGGAGGAGATCGCCCCCGTCACGCACGGCAATGCGATCTCGTGCTACGCGCGAGATCCTGAAGGAAATCGTTTGGAGATCTTTATCGACACGCCGTGGTATGTGGACCAGCCGATGCGCGTGCCCGTCGATTTGTCGCTGCCGGACGACAAGCTTCTCGCAGCCGTCGAACGGCACGCGCGCACGTTGCCCGGATTCAGGCCGCGCGACGAGTGGGAAGCGGAAATGGCAAAGCGGATGGGGATCAGTTGAAACGCGGCACGCAGAACAGACCTGCCGTCACTCTTCGAAAACGAACTGCGCGCGCGAAGACGTACGCGCGCCGCTTCCTTCACGGTTTCGACGAACGGAAAACGACTCGAAGATGGACAGGAGTCTGGCGATGCTCGACATCGACGGTCGGTCCTGGATTGGTTGGCCTGTTATACCGGCGCGAACTTTATCGCAGACCGACGCTTCGTCGTGATGTCATGCCTCCAGTAGCGCGTCCGGAGAAGGTAGCGGCCACATCATCAGTTGCCCCAGGCGTGGTTTGGGTTCGTTGTCGCCGCAAAGACGCAGACACATCCATGCAGTCGCGAGATTGCTGCTCACGACAGGCTTGTCGAGCAACGCCTCGATTCGCCCGATCACAGCCGCCGCACGCACCGCCGTGCACGAAATGAAGAGCGCATCCGACTCCGGCGCCATCGCATTGCGCGCGAACGCAACGATATCGTCGTGCGAAATCCGCGCCATCTCACGGTCGTCGGTGAGCCCGATGCAAGTGAAGCGATCGATCACGAAGCCCTTGGCGGCGAAATACGCGGCCATCGGCTGGCTGGTCTCGACGGTATAAGGCGTCAGCACGCTGATGTGTCGCGCGCCGATCGTTCGTAGCGCGGTCACGGCGGCCATCGTCGGCGTGACGATATGTGCGTCGGGTTTCGCCGCGCGAATCGCCTGCTCGATCTCTTCGTCGCCGATCATCACGGACGCCGACGTGCACGAGTACATCACCACGTCGAGCGCTTCGTCAGGCAGGATCAGCGCTGCGCCCGCCGTCAGCGAAGGCTGCATCGCGCGCAGGTTGTCGGGCGTCACCGGGTTCGCGTATGGCACGCGATTCGTGTAGATGCCGATCCGCTCGTTCGCGACGAGCCGTGCAAAATCGGGCTCCGTGGTGTGATCGGTTGCGAGGATTACAAGGCCGATGCGCTTGTCGATAGCGCGGGCGTCCAGTTGAACGACCGCATCCAGCGGATGAATGACGATGGCCATCGGTCAGTGCCCCAGAGCGGGAAAGCGTTTTTCGAGCAGTCTCACGCCGACCACGGCCACAAGACTGATGCACAGAAAAAGCACGCCGACCAGCGTCATCGGCTCAAGGTAGCGGTAGTCCGTGTTCGCGATGATCTTCGCTTCGTTCATCAATTCGAGCACGGTGATCGCCGACAGCAACGGCGTCTCCTTGAACATCGAGATCAGATAGTTCGCGAGCGCGGGCAACATCGGCGGAACCGCTTCGGGCAGGATCACGTGTTGCCACATCTGCTGCGCGTTCAGGTTGCATGCCTTCGCGGCTTCCCACTGCCCACGCGGCACGTTTTCGATGCCCGTCCGATACACCTCCGCCGCGTAAGTCGCGTAGTGCACACCGAGCACGAGCACGCCCGCCGCCAGCGCGGGCATGCGGATGCCGATATCCGGCAGCACGTAGAACACGAAATACAGTTGCACGAGCAACGGCGTGCCGCGAATGAAGCTCACCACGGCCGTCGTCGTGCGCGACACCGCCCGGTTCGGCGCGAGCCGCAGGATCGCGAACACCATGCCGATCACGGCTGCCGCGATCGCGCCGAGCAAGGTCGCGAGCACGGTGATCTCCAGCCCGCGCAAAAGGGTCGGCAGAATCCCGAATGCGAAACTCCAGTCCCATTCCATGCCGTTATCTCCTCATGCCGTCGAGACCGAATGTCATCCGGCGTTCGAGCTTGCGCATGGCGAACGAAATCAGGCACGCCATTGCGAAATAGAGCGCGAGAATCGTCGCGAAGGGTATCAGCGTATTGCCCGTTTGCGAGCGCACCACCTGCGCCTGGAATGTCATGTCGCCGAGCGAGATCAACGATACGACTGCCGTGCCCTTGAGCAATTCGATTGCGTTGTTGCCAAAAGTGGGCAGCATCAACGGCAATGCTTGCGGCAGGATCACATGACGCATGCGCTGGTAGACGGACAGATTCAACGCAATGCACGCGCTGCGCTGTTCCTGCCCGACCGCGACGATCGCGCCGCGCACCACTTCCGCGCCGTACGCGCCAACGTTGAGGCCGAGCGCGAGCACGCCCGCCTGTAGCGGCGTGAGCGTGAGCCCGATCATCGGCAAGACGAAATACGCCCAGAACAGCTGGACAAATACCGACGTGCCGCGAAAGAACTCGATATACGTAGTAGCGAGCGCGCGCACCGCAGAGAATGGCGACAGGCGGCCGAGGCCTGCGACGAACGCCATCACGAGCGCAAGCACCGCGCCCATCACCGTGAGTTCGACGGTCGCAACGGCGCCCTTCATGATCAGCGTCAGATAGCCGGACCAGTGGTTCATAAGCGCACCTCGAAGGCAGCTAAGCAGCTGACTAGCGCGCGAACGAATCGCGCACTAGCCAGTTCGAGCAGTTTCAGTTCGATGCCGAACACAGTTTGTCGCGGCTCGTCGACATTGCCGCCTTTGCCGAAAAGCCGTAAGGCTCGACGATCTTCGCGAACTCGCCGGATGCCTTCATCTTCTTCAGCTCGACGTCGAACGCATCGCGCAGCGCCGTGTCCTGCTTGCGGAACGCCACGCCGTCGCATTGCACGGGGGTGCCTTGCACGGGCGCGATCGACTCAAGACCGGCGTCCTTCGCCTTCGAGAGCAGATCGCTGATCGAAAGCAACGGCAGCGCGAACGCGTCGATGCGGCCGTCCTGGAGCATCTTCAGACCGCTCTGTCCGTCGGGCACGATGACGATGCGGTCGGTCGGAATATGAGCGGCCGTCGCCAGTTTCTGTTCGGTCGTGCCCCCCTCGACGCCGATCACCGCCTTCGGGTCTTTGGCGATTTCTTCGTAGGTCTTGATGCTCTTGGTGTTGCCCTTCTTGACGGCGAACGCCTCCACCGCGCAGAGCACCGGCTCCGAGTACGCGACGGCCGCGCATCGCTGCGGCGTCATGAAGAGGCCGGCCGCAATCGCGTCATGCCGTCCCACGGCGAGGCCCGGAATCATCGCGCCATACTCGGAAACCGACGCGACGATATCGTTGACACCGAGCTTCTTGAAGACCGCGCGCGCGACGTCGGGCGCAGCGCCCGTCACCTTGCCGTCGGCGCCGACTGCCGTGAACGGCGGTTCGTTGGCAATCGCGATGCGCGCAAAGCCTTGCTCCTTGAGCTGCGTCAGCTTGTCCTCTGCATTGGCTGCGGAACAGGCCAGAGTGAGTACCGACAACGTCCCCGTGATCAGAATCGCCTTCAGTTTCATGGTTTTTGGCTCCTAAGGCCTGGTGGTGTGCGTGATGTGCGTCGTGGTCTTGCGATAAGCGATGCGTGCCGATCAGATCCTGTGACCGGCGGCGATGATCTTGCGCAGGAACGCCTGAGTCCGCTCGTGTTCCGGATGCCTGAAGATGTCCTCGGGCTTGCCTTCCTCGACGATCCTGCCGCGATCGAAAAACAGCACGCGGTCAGCGAAATCGTGTGCGAAGCCCATTTCGTGCGTGACGAGCAGCATCGTCATATCGGTTTCTTTGGCGAGCCTCTGCATCACATTGAGTACTTCTTCGACGAGTTCCGGGTCGAGCGCCGACGTGACTTCATCGAAAAGCATGATCTTCGGCGCGAGCGCAAGCGCCCGCGCAATCGCGACACGTTGCTTCTGTCCGCCGGAAAGTTGCGCGGGCCTGCTCTTCGCCTTGTCGGCCATGCCGACCATGTCGAGCAATTCGAGCGCGCGCTTTTCAGCCGATTCGCGGCTCTCGCCTTTCGTCAGGATAGGCGCGAGCGTCACGTTGTCGAGCACGCTCTTATGCGGAAACAGATTGAAGTGCTGAAAGACCATTCCGATCTTCTCGCGCATCTTCTGCAAATGACGCTCGTTCGCAGGAACCATCTGGTCGCCGCGTTGCATATGGAAAAGCTGTTCGCCATCCACTTCGATATGGCCGCCATCGATCGTTTCGAGTGTCATCAGGATACGAAGAATAGTGGTCTTCCCTGATCCCGATGGGCCGATCAACGCTAGCTTTTCGCCCGGCATCACATTGAGCGAAAGCTCGTCGAGCACGGTAAGCGCGCCATAGCGTTTCGTGATCCGATCGATCTTGATCAGCGGCCTGGTGGTCGGCGTCTTCTCGCGAATGGAAGAGGCGTCACCAGCGGCGGCCTGCGCATCCGGCGAAAGAGTCTCCTGGGCAATTCCTGAAGCGCTTGGCATTGGGGTCACTCGCGCGGTTTTCATGTTGGTCCGTGTTCCGTTCATCACGCCTGCGTGGGGTGAGTGCGTGTTGCGGCAGTGCAGGAAGAGCGGCTATGCGAACCAGCATACAAAGCCATATTCGCGATCCGATTGCTCTAGAACAATTCTTTCCACGCCATAAAAAGCCCGACACGCCGTGACGTAAAGGGCTGCGAGGAATAGCGCGTACTCGCATCAGGGACAATACCTATGAGCGCATCGCAAGACAATTCACACTCGATACAACGAGCCTTCGCGCCCGGGTTTGATGTATCGACGAAGATTGAACTAGCACATTCGGAGCCTATTTTTCGCAGCATTAGACTGCGGCGAGCAATACCTGCTGGTGCCTCATTTAGGTGCATGGGGCGCCACTTCTGCGACGAGTTCGTGCATGGAGACAAGAACGATGTCAGATACAACGAAACAGGACCCGCCTGCCAAGGGACCATCGGTACGCCTGCCTTTCGATCGCGCCGAATACGACGCACGCATCGCGAAGACACGCAAGGCGATGGAAAAGGCGCAGATCGATCTGCTGATCGTCACCGACCCGACCAACATGGCGTGGCTCACGGGCTACGACGGCTGGTCGTTCTACGTGCATCAATGCGTGCTGCTCGCGCTCGACGGCGAGCCCGTCTGGT
>NZ_JBBPEN010000003.1:0-890897 GCF_038900755.1 Paraburkholderia diazotrophica | reverse complement strand
CGGCCCGCCTTCGTTCTGACTCCAGGTCAGCATCAACAGGAAGGGGCCCGCGTGGGCCCCTTAATTGTTGACGGATTCGCTCAAGCTCCTGTCGTCATTTATGCGCGCTTTTAGACCGCCAACAACAACGGGCAATAAATGGATATCCAAGACGTCTACAAGCCATTCAGAAATCAATTGCGGCGTCTCGCCCTTCGGGAATCGCTCGAGCGCATCTGGTGGCTTCAACGCATTGCCGATTCCGGTGGACAGGTTATATTGCCCGGCGCCGGCGGCCAGCGCTACGAGATCCACGTTTGGGAACTCCATCTGCTGTCCCGCGAAATTTTGCTGCACGCTGGCGGAAATGAGGATCTCTTGTCCACTCTCAACGGTGTCCTAACGTTTATAAATCATATTCGCCGTATCGACGAAGCAATCTCGGAACGCACGATCGACTCTGGTGATAGTGCAATGGATTCACTTCACCCGTTGGTGCACCTACAGGTTCGTTGCCAGCATCCCAATCACGGCGCTGCAATCTTTCGTGCCTATCACATCTACGGTGCGCCGGATGTCGCTCCGATGGTTGAACAGGCCGTCGGGCTGCCAGTGCCAGCCATCTTCACTCTCGCGCTGATTCTGGGAGGCGCGGCGATACGAGGACCCTATTCAAGTCCGGTTCAAGACTATTCAGCATTTGGCGTCTCCGGTGAAATGCGCGACGCATTTTTCCAACGTATTGCTAGCACGCCGGAGGGCATTCGTGCCGAGTTACGCGCCGTTCAGCGCTTCGACGAGGCATGGCAGTACACCTGGAATGCGCTGGAGAAGTTTCCGCTGGTTCATGTCGATGTCGACGGAACTAGGGGGCTGTGCTGTCCACTGCCGGATTTTCTTTTCCGGCGAGTCACGGAAGGGCTCTTTTACGATGTAGTCGGCAGCGACCCGCACTTCGGGGACCGCTACGGCAGGGCGTTCCAAGATTACGTTGGCAAGGTGCTTGGGGAAGTGTTTGACAATGAACGGTTCACGCTTGAGTCCGAGCGTACCTACAGCGTACGAAAGCAACCGCGACACGGGGTTGATTGGATCGTGAGCGACGGGACAGGCAACCTTTTCCTCGAATGTAAGGCGCGTCGGATGGCGCAACCTGCCAAGGAGGTAGTGGATTCTCATGCTCTTGAGGCATCGATCGGCGACCTCGCCCGTGCCGTCGTACAGCATTACCGGAACATCCATGACGCGGTTCAGGGCCTGTCCGCCTGGATGCCGAACGGTCTTCCCATTTATCCGGTTGTCGTCACATATGAAGACTGGTATCTCTTTACGCCGCGGGTAATCGAGCGGCTCAATGTCGCGATAAAACAACACCTGTCAGACAAAGGCCTGAGTTCCGATCTACCTGAGACGATGCCCTTTCTGGTTACGTCGATTGCGGAATTCGAAAAGGCTGGCCAGGCGATTGCGAAGATCGGCATAAAGCGGTTCTGCACGGCACGAGGCCTCGGCGAACATCGCCATTTCAAGTTAAGTGGGTTCGCCGAGGTTGCATTTCCTGAAGAAGAGATCGAGTACAAACCCCTTCTGCAGGCTACATGGCGCTCCATGTTTAGCCACGTTCCGGAGGTGTTGTCGCAGCTGGTGTCCGTCGGCATCTAGAGTGAAAGGATATGTGGTCATCGTTAACGGCGGGTGCATACGGCTCACTCTGACGAATCTGGGTCGGTATCGCGTTCGTGTAACCCCGACGACATCATGCGCAAACGGCGCTTTCGTTCACCAAGGGGTGGGTGTGTATCGAAGACGCTGACCGCCGTTCCGGGGTCGCTTAACAGGTTCAGCCCGGAGATCATGGCCTCGGGCGAGGTCATCTCGGCCGCGCCTGCGTCGGCGGCGAACTCTCGCTCGCGGCTGTAGCTGCAGAAAACCCGATGCAGGACGTAATCAAGAGCGATAAACGCCAGGGCGCATAGCCCAGCCCTCAAGACGATAGGCGCAAGACCTCGTGTGAGCGCCCCGAGGAAATTGAAGGCCTCCGTCGATCCGCTAAACAGAGCGATGGCGACGAAGCCGACAAACACGATGAGCCCGATCGGAATCGCAGCCCGCCGGGCAATTCGCCGCGACAGTTCGGCAAATAGCCACGGATATACCTTCAACGCGTGATTGAATGCAAGGATATATGCCTTATTTCTCGTGTCGCCGTGCCGGAGATGAGCGACCTCGTGCGCTGCGATCGCGAGCAATTCTTCGCGCGTTGCCTGGCCTACGAGCTGTGTGGAAAAGCCGATCAGGGCTTTTTTGCCAAATACGGAGGAAATCGCAAATGCATTAAGGTCGCTGGAGGGGTACTGCCCGACGCTCACGTCGTGGTGTAGATCGATCAGCAGCGGCGCGACGAGTTCATGCAGGCTCTCGGTTTCCCGAAAAGAACGATTTCCGGCCTCCACGTCGTTGATGTTCAAAAGGTATTGCGTGGTTGACATCAGGGGAAGCGCCAGAAACGCGAATACGATCGCGGCAAAGGAAGCGGCAGCGCTAGGCGGAAGCGAAAACTTCTGTTGCACCATCAGAAGCGCCGTGGATGCCGCGAACAGAATAAACAGGAGCGCCAGCATGTTTCGGGCAAATTTCGGATAGACGTTTATGCGTTTCATGTGGGTTTTTGGGGACTTGTCTTAGAGGTTAACGGCCGAAGTAGCCGAAAATTCAGGCAAGAGCGTGTGTGACCAAGATGACTGTTGGAAACCAAAAGGTCGAGCCAGGCGCTAATGGCGCGATGATAGGGCGTCGTTGGAGCAAGCGATCGAATTCCACAACGGAATCCTCCTTTGCCATTGCGTCGACCCAAAACAGGCGTAGTTCTTCGTATCGTACCGGTCTGCTAAATGGCGACGAGACAATCCGCTTCGCCGTCGTAAGTCGCGCGTCCAGTCACGTTTCCTCTGGATTTCCGCCTATCTTTTTTGCTACCATCACGAGCCCTCTCCATGCCCGGTATCAGACTGGCGCCGCACTTTTTGATGCCCACGCACCATCCCGACGACGCCGAGGAGTTGGAGTATCTCGAGTCGCTCTTCGACCGGGAGCAATCGATCGGCAATCAGAAAGAGTACTTTTACTATCGCGTACTCGACGGGGCCGGCGCAAATCTTCTAATCGATGGACTGGCCATCACGGCAACGGTGTTGAATTTCTGTATGTACAACATCTATCGGGTGACGGCAATCTTTTGTTCGCCTCAATCGGAGCGGTCTTGTCGGACGGACACACAGATATTCGCCGGTTCGTAGGGGCAAGCTTCCCGCGGCGGAAGGGTTTCCTTTTACCGACGACCGTCATCCTGATCGCCTCGACATAGTTCCCATTGCGCTGATTGCGGACTAGAGAAAGCGCCGGCTATTCGTAGGAGGGCGGGATGGCCGCCCGATCGAAATAGGAATGAGGCTTGAGCCTTGGGGGCTCCGTCACGCTCGCCAGCCGGCAGTCCGACGGCTGCAGCTTCCATCGTCGCCTTAGCGATTCGCGTTTGGCATCCTGATCTCACCTCAGGGGGAGGGCGCGGTCCTTGATCCGATGCTCGAACGGCTGGATGACGATTACAAATTCGGCTTCCCGGTGACGGTGCACTAGGCTTCGCTCTCTGCCGAGGTTTGCACCATGCGAGTGGCGATTGAAGAGGATAGTGCCGGGCTAAGGTCATAGCATGCAAACAAGCGGCGGTTCCTCCCGTCAAGCCGGAGCGTTATGCACTCCGACCCCATGATAGTACTTTGCCGAGTCAACTCAGTAATCATTTTAAAAACTTTTTTTGCTCCCTGTCCCTAAAAGAAATTTTCCTACACGACGCGCGGTCGCCATCATTCATACATGCGGTATCGAAAATGCGATTGGTCGTATTTGAGAAAAAGATCGAGCAGGGCCTTCCAGAGTGACGGAAATTCGTTTGAACAACTAATAAATATAATGCGGCAAATTTCGTATCAAATATTTTTATCGATCCCTGTTATCGAAGGGGCGTGGACAAGGAACTGCATGAGGCATGTTTTGGGCTGCACAGGCGATTGGCGGGGCTTGACTGTTCTCCGTCAGCGGCTAATGTGCAGCTAGTACACCCTGAACGGTGCGCTCAGCGCAGCGATGCTGTATTCATCCCTACCGGATAGAGCGTGCCTCCGTCTTCGTGTCGCCAGCGCATCGCTCACGACCAGACAGTCGGTGACACGACATCATGCGCTGTGCACGGCAAGTCATGAGGCATTATCCCAAGGATGGAGGGCATGGAAAACACCGCGGTGCTATCAGAAAAAAGGTGGTTGCCGCCTCGTCGATCGAGATTCTCTTCGCAGAGTGCGCGCGATTTTCTGTTGTTGAATTACCAGTGAGCATGTGCGTCGCGGTCGCTCCACGGCTTGCCGCGGTATGGAGTCAGGTCGAATGTCGCGGCGTACGCGAGGGTGCGAACTTGCGAGCCGCCCTTACGTGCTTCTGGACGATCTTGTGATGATCAAGCGGCACTGTTTGAGCCATTCAAGTCTAACGGAAGTCGTCGGAGTGTCGCATCGTGGAACGAATCAGCGCTGACATGCTCGACGCGTTGCTCAAACGCCAATGCGTGACTAAGCGGGGAATTGAGCTCGTGCACTCGATCCGGGAGGGCGAGCCGCTGGAGCCAAAGCCCCGAGTGCGCGCCGGGCGCATGCGGGGCGAACACGTCAGTATCCTGATGGGTTTCGCGGTCCGGCTCAATGATGTCACACTGCAGTCAGCGTTGTTACACGAGCTAGACGATCCGCAGGGGGCATGTCTCGAATACTATAGTTGGCCAACGGAATTCGGTGGTATTCGTTACGGGGTCAGCCACGGTACCCGCATACAGGTCGACGTCATCAGGCCATTTCTATTGAAGATAACAGACCAATGGTGCGGATTCATCGACGTCTTCACGACCTCGATGATGAAAAAAAGCGCACTGAGCGGCAATACGCTTTATGAGGAGGTGGATGAGGGACATTGGACATGTCCTGCCCTGATCGACCGCTTGTCGCAATACGGCCTGCGTTACGAGATCGTGACGGAGAAACATTTTGGTCCATGGTATTTGTTGAACATGGGGTTGCTCAGCCCCTACTGTCAGCCTGACTACAAGATTCGGGACGCCGCAGCGTGTGCGGTGGTCGTGGCGATGGTAAAGGACAGGGGATACGTCACTCGGCGCGAACTGATCGAGCGGCAACTGATCTGCCCGGACGACCTAAACTATCTGATCGCTACCCGTCGCGTGTTCTTCCCGCTGCAGTCGCAGGACGTGACGGACATGCGCTCTTCTGCAGTGTACCGGGACGCCACCGCGTATGACGTCGTCAAGGCGGCCAAGGCGGCGAGCGACGGCTTTCTATCACTCGATACGGCGGGCAAAGAGCGATCAGCCGACACGACATCCAACCACGAGCCAGATTTCATTCAATTGGTGTCGCCCGAAGCGTACGATCATGCCCGGCACATGATGACCACCCTTTCTGAGCCGATCTCATACTGGTGGCCAGGAAGCGGCCAGGCGAGGGAGGGCAAACCTATTCCCTCCTCAACGAAAGCGCTCTGGCGATCAAAGGCGGAATCGGGCAGGGTGCTGTACGGCAATGCAATATATGGACTGATTCCCCTATGGCACGCGCGCGGTAGTAGGACCAAGAGGTTTCCACAGAGCGAGCGGCTTTGGGATCACGTATTCCTGAAATACCGCCTAAAGAAACGATGGAGTATTCGCGCCACGCACGGAATGTTCAGCACGTTGGCGCTCCGTCTTGGTCTCCCTTTTTTTTCAGAGAGGACTGCAAAAACGCGTGACAAGGAATACGACCGGAGCATCTTCGTCCAATTTCGGGACGGTAGTGCAGCGCGTTATGCCATTGCGGGATTCACCCGGCCCGGAACGGCAAATCGCCTTTATCAGACCGGGGTGCCGCTCTTTCTCGCGCACATTGACCACACGCCTCTGGGAATAAAAATTGAGAATTCGGCCAATGGTCGGCGTTTCAAGTGTCAGGTGTGGCTCTCAGTGATGATCGACTCAGCAACTGGCAGGAAGCTAGCGTGGACCATTTCGTTTGGAGCGCCGAATGCTGCAGCGGTCGCAACGGTTTTGTTCGAATGTATCGACAGGCACGGGTGCTTGCCGCGATTCATCGTGGTCGACAATGCGCCCGAGTTTGATTCCATCGTTATGCATCGAATCCTGCAGGAGGCTGAGTCACATCTTTTATGGCGCCCTGCTTATCATCCCAGATATGGTGCCCCGGTCGAGGCTGCCAACCATAAGATCACGGTCCAGGTGTTGCAGATGTTGGCGGGCAACACAGTTGCGGTGAAGAGCCTGTATGACTATTCCAGGACCTTTATTGCGCGCAATCCGGAACTGATGACTCTCACGCAACTGAATGCGTATCTCAAAGGTGTATTCGATGAGGTGGAGATGGAAGTGGGTTCTGCGAAGACAGGAGACGAATCCATCAGAGACTACGAAGCACGCATCGCAATGGAAGTTGGTACCGAACACCGAAAATCCATTGAACTTACCTTGGCATTCCGACGCCTTTGCATGCCACGTGCCTCGAATGAGGGGCGGCGGACCGTTCGGGACGAAGGTTATGTGGTGGTGAATAACCTGGCCTATTTCTCGGAAGACCTGAAGCGATTCCGAGGCCAGACCGTGCATGTTTCACCTGATCTCATCCATCCCGGTCTTGTCTACATTTATGTAAGCAAGGACGTCGGTTGGATAGATGCGAAAAGTATCTTTACGGATTTTTTTGCCCTTTATTCTAGGCGTGAACTGCTTGGTGTGCTCGCTGAACTCAAGCTCGGGAGACTGAGAGGCGTCCGGGACCCAGCCTTCATCGCGAGAGCGCTCGCAGAAAAAATTCTGGAGCTGGAGCGCGATCCTGCGCGCTGCGATTACCTGGCCCGGCAGATGGACAGCCTGATGAACCGTGCACCGTCTCTACTTAAGACTGAGCCAGGTTCTAGCAGTTACTTCAATGCGCCGCCCACTGTCGGAGCGGATGCGGCGGCAGGCGTAACCGCCGACACAGTCGCCCAGGAGTGCGCAAAACCGCCGTGCACCGCCGAACGGGTTGTGAGCACCGAAGCTGCTATAGCTGGAGGGGCAGCCTCGCAGGCAGAAGGCGAAGCGGTCGACGCCGAAGTTGTCAATGCCGCCACTGGCGACTCTCATACTGATGGGCTTGACGGTGGAAGAAACGATGAGGACTGTGAAATAAAAGTACGTCCGTCTAGGCTATCTTTCTAGCGTTAACCACCACCAGGAGGAGTCTCATGGCAAAAATCGATTATGGAGCGATGGTGCAGCAGTTAAACCTTACACCTGCGCATGTGATTGAAGCAATCGACGACCTTAACGCGTGGGTCTGTCTGCACACCCGATTTGTGTCGAGCCAGCAAATTATCATGAACGCTATCTCCGGACGATCACGCGATCTGCTGATTGTCGTCATCGGCCCAGCCCGCGTCGGAAAAACAACCTTGTTTGAATCGATCGCTGGGATGACCGATGCGCTGGCGCAGCAGGCGGGAAAGCGAAGAGGGTGTTTCAGATTTTCAGTGCCTCCTCCCGACGCGCGAGGCCGGTTCAACTGGACTGCAGCAATCACCGAAGCGTATGCGTCAAGCAATGAGATCCTGCCATCGAAGAAGATCGTGTATGGCGATATTACCGAGGGCGCACCGCGGCGCGTCCCTGCCAACCCCTCAAGCGCAGCAGCGGAGGAGGCGCTGTGGCAAAGTTTCATCAAGAACGTTCAGTTGGAGCATCTTGTCACCATCGTCGACGAGGGCAATACGATCCCCGTGACGCTGTCGCAGCTTCAGGTTGACCGCGCCATTCACGCGCTGAAGTACATTGTCGCTCAGACAAGGCAGCCACTCGTGATTGGTGGAACGTCCGCCATCCGGCATATCGTGGAGCATGACACGCAGTTGAAAGTGCGCACCAAGGTTGTGATGCAAGATCCCTACGGAGATAGTAAGAAGGACGAAGCAAGCTTCCAGGTCTTCATCGAGGAAATGGAAAAGCGGCTTGGTCCGAGGTACTGCGAACCGAAAAGTCTCTCGGCACACTCAGCAGAAATTCGTCTGGGGGTCGACGGCCGGTGTGGGCTGGCAGTTCGACTCACGACTGATGCGCTAAGCCAGCACGGAGGAAATCGCAAGCTGGATTGGCCACTGTATAAGCAACATCTCGACTCCTTCTCGCAAGCCGCGTCAGCCGATCTCGCGGCAGAGCGACACGTGACCGGTAGACGCATTATCGCTGCCGCGGAAGCAGCCATTACCAAAAAGACGCCGGGATCTCGAAGTGGCGAAAGGAATAGCCGGGTTGGCGCGACAAAAAATACCAATGCACCCAATCATCCCTACGAGTAAGTTGGACCTGATCGAACCGTTGGGCGTTGGCTCCGGTCTCGTCGAGGCATCGTCGTCCCTCTGGAAGCGTGCGGCTGAGCGCGTGTCGGTCGGTTTCTCGGAATTGGTGAGATGGGGGTTTGACGCGCGGCCAGCACCACCCGAATCGGCGCGTAGAGTCACCGCACAAGACTTGCACGAGAGGGGTTTTCCAGGAATAGATGGACCAGGCGCCATCGCAAAGTTGTATCTCGATCCGCTGAGAAGTCTGGTCGCCTCAGGTCACATCGAGGCGTGCACGCTTCTTCCGTTTGCTGGGCTTTTGTCTGAAAGGTGCCTGCTGCGTCGATACTGGGCCTGGTGTCCCATGTGTCTCTCTTCAATGCTGTCTGGGCCATGTGTGTACGAGCCTCTGTTATGGCGTCTACGCGCGGTCAAGGTATGTCCGGTACACCGGGTTGACCTGGTTGAAGCTTGCTACGTGTGCACAGCGCCGCGACAACGGGTACTTGGGTCTTATGCCCGAGTAGGGTGTTGTAACCGGTGCGGCGCGTGGCTCGGAGCTAGGGACGCCGCCGGGAGCCTTCCGAGTGCTGACCCGTGCGAGGTCGAGGTGTCACTCGCGATCATGAACTTGCTGGCACTGACTGCCGAGTTCGAGAACGGCGGGCATGACGGGGGCTCCACCTTGCGGAAGCTGGTGACGGTAAGTGCGGTGCGTGATCTGTTGATCTCGCAGTTTGGCATTGCGCCAAAAACAATCTGGGCCTACAGGCGGGCACCGTCGTTGCCTCAACTGTCTGTGCTGGCAACGGTGGCTGCTGTCTCGCGTCAACCGCTTCATCGAGTGATTTTTGGTCAGGTCCGGCCCTGGAGGAGTAGCAGTGGCTTCAGTTCGAGAATAGATGTGTCGCCGCGAATCTCACGAAAAAACTGGAGGTTAATTGGGCGCAAGTTTGAAAAGCTCGCTATGGACCCGGCATGCACCAACGTGGAAAAAGCCTGCAAGCTGGTTAACGTAAACCAGACTTCGGCACGTAAGCATTTTCCGGATGCCGTCGCGCGAATCGCCCAGAGAGGAAAAATTTTCAGATTGGAAAAGGCAGCAGCGCACAAACAGGAGCTGTTAATGAAAATGCGTGATGCGTTCAGGACGCTAATCGTCGCCGAGGTGTATCCGTCGTTCGAGAAAATAGCCAAAATTTCTGGGGTCGACACCAGACACCTCGATCGAAAGTGCCTCAAAGACCTGCTCGATGAAGAGTGGAAACGGGCGGAAGGGAAGACCCATCTGACACGCCAAGGCCCTCGAAATCCCAATTTGATCCGGGATGGTTCATAATCAAATGCCAGCTTACTGTATGAGCCCGCATTAAGGTCTGCGTTTTGAGCCCATGAGATTTTCATCTTTTATGCACGTAACGCTTCCACTTCGACGGCATCCGGGCGGTTGGCAGTGACCCCGAATTGTTCCATGTGTACGCTCATGATTTATTTATGCGACAAGGAATCCAGAGATCTTAATGTTAATCCTCCAAGGGCGATTGTGAGGATTGCAGATCGTCCATGTCTGCTTGATAGCGAGGTGACACCGAGTGGCTTCGAAGAGGCTGACCACGACAGCGTTCGACGTGGATTGAAGAAGCTTGCCTTCCAGGCCTTGCAAGTCGAGAAACTATTCATTTCCGGGCGAAACATCCGGACATCGTTTCCGTAAGAGGGTGGGATGGACATCGAACTTGCAACTGCGGTTGGGGGACGAGGAGAGCAACTCAGTAGCCTGGCCCTGAGGTGCGCGGAGCGTCTGTCGGTTCCATTTCGCGATTTCTATCGCGAACTTGTTGCGCCGCGCATCTACGAGGGACGCCCGATGCCTGATGGGCAGGGTATTCCGGTGAACGGAACCGTGGACGGGATGCTACAGGCCGCAGCGGCCTGGGCGAAAGCGATGAACTCGCTCTTGAATCGCTCAGATTTGCGGCGTGCGACGCTGTTGCCATGGCGTCAGACGCTCGCACCGCGAGCCCTAGTCAGAACACACCGTGCATGGTGCCCTATCTGTCTAGACGATTTCTTACGCCACGGAAAGACAGTCTATGAACCCCTTGTGTGGCGTGTCGCGGATGTAGTCGTTTGCCCCCATCACTGCGTACGTCTCGAGGTTCAATGTCCACATTGTGGCCGGGGTCGGCAACCATCATTCGGGGCCTTTGCACGAGCAGGCTGCTGTCGCGGATGTGGGAAGTGGCTGGGGAGACTGATTCAGGACGCGTCAACGTCTATCGGTGCGCTGGAACTCTTCGTTTCGCGCACCGTTGAAGAGGCATTGTCGCTGTCCAACGTCAGAGACGAAATCGATCTAATTCCCTCGGAAGTGGCAGTGCGCGCGCTACGTGATGTCTTCTTTTGTGGATCGTCTGCGCAGATGGGGCGCGCATTGGGAATCTTGCCTTCACAGGTCGTGCATTTTTCCGCCGGTACGTTTCCCGCCCCATTGCATCTGTTCGTTCGCGCAAGTTATGCGACAGGCGCGACCATGGAGCAGATCTTCGTCACTAACAAGTTTGATCTGGAGGGAAGCACGAGGCGAAAGCTGAGTTTTGAGATTCAGCGATCGGTGTCGCGTCGGTTACAGTTGCGAGCCGATCTTGTGATGCACCTCAACAACGCACTCGCAGATGGTGGAAGGCAGTCGGTCGGTGCTGTAGCGGCAAGCCTGAATATAACAGCGATAACGGTGTGGAGGCGCGAGCGCGAGTTGGCGTCACGTCTTGCGCAGATGCATGCGGAATTCGTGCGTGAGGAGGCCCGGGCGGAGAAAGCAAGATACCAGGCCAAGGTTATCGCATTCATGACGGCATGTGCAGCACGTGGTATCACTCCCGGCCGAAGGCAAGTCGACGTGGAATGTGGAGGTGTCGGGCGATTTTCGACTGATTGGAAGCGTTCAATAATCAAGGACGCCGTGCAGCAAGTCGCAATGTTGCCGCAAGCCATTGATGAATAGGGGCAACCCCGAGGACAGATAGACGCCGACGATACAAAGACAGCGTTGAATCTGCTGGATGGGGAGAGCGGCGAGAAACGATAAGCGGGTTGAAACGTGCGCCGCATGGCTGCCACTTCGTCGACAGATCCGGTTGGCTGATGGCTTTGATATCCCGCTTGATAACCGCGTTCGCCGTCTGGCCGCAGGCCCCGAACTGCCGGCCTCAAGCGGTTCGCCCTGATCGCGCTGCATCTGTCTCCATCGGCCGGCGATAAGATGATATGGGCCGAGGCTCGCTCTCGATGACGGAACCAGGCAGATGCCGGCGGGTCCGATGAGCGCGGCCGTTGTGTGTGATCACTCCGTTAGGGTGCAGCGACGAGGCGGCTCCGCTCAGGAAAACTTAAACGCTTTGCCTTCATACGATGCAACAAAGCTCCGCATTAGCGAAAGCTTAACGAAATTTTTTGGTAATGCTTGACGCACCTCACTGGTGCGGCTCAGGCCGAGCTACGCGTTTTGACCGCAAAAAGGAAGCAGTTAACTTCAAAGTTAAAGTTTTATGGTTCCCGTACCAGGCGAAATCTGGAACGCGTGCATGATCTGCGGGCCGAGCGGCATCATCACCATGAAGTCCATGATGATCGTGAATTGCGTGAGCGCGAGCAGCCACAGCAGGCGTCGCTCGCGTTGTTTGTCGAGTTCGTTTGGTACGTTCAGCGAGCGCATCCAGGGGCTCCGGGTAGAAGCGTTGTATCAGTCATCGAGATTTTCATGGACGGCCTGCTCGCCCTCTTTCCAGTACGCCGACGCGCGAATCCGCGACTTGTCGATGCCCCGCTCGTTGACGAGGTGATAGCGGACCGCGCGCATCGTCGCCGCTTCGCCGGCGGCCCACACGTAGCCGTCGCCGTCGGGCAGGAACGTTTCGCGCACGGCTTGCAGCAACGCGCTGCCTCGATATGCGGTTTCGCTGCGATAGCGCCATTCGATATACAGATCGGCCGCCGTGTCGAATTCGATGCGCGCCGACGGATCGGCGACCTCGATCACGGCCGCGACGCGCGAGCCGTGCGGCAGTTCCGCGAGCCGCCGGCCGATCGCGGGCAGCGCGGTATCGTCGCCGATCAGCAGATGCCAGTCGAAGCCCGTCGGCACGACGAACGACCCGCGCGGCCCGCCGACGCCCAGATACTGTCCGGCCTTCGCCTGCGTCGCCCATTCGGTGGCGGGGCCCGCTTCGTGCAGCGCGAATTCGAGTTCGAGCTCGCGCGCGTCGCGGTCGAAGCGCTTCGGCGTGAAGTCGCGCGCGACGGGACGCGGCTGGTCCGCCGGAAACACGGGGCCGTCGGGGCCGGCTTTCGGCATCACGGGCCGTTCTTCGCCGGGAGCGGGGAAGAACACCTTCACGTGATCGTCGAACGAGGCGGACGCGAAGTCGTGCAGATCGTCGCCTGTCAGCGTGGCGCGGATCAGATGCGGCGTGACCGTCTCGACGCGCTTTACTTGCAGCAGACGGAATTTCAGCGGATGACGCACGCGCGTCACCGTCAGATCGGATCGGGTTGCTTGCATAGTTTTGTTCTCTCCAGGGTTCCGTCGAGCCGTTCAGGCCGGCGCGCCGTTGCCGGTGTCCGGCGTCGCGCGGCTGTTCTCGCGCGGCTTGCTTTCGATTTCGGCCGTGGCGCGCGCGAGAATCGCCGCGATGCGCCGCTGTTCTTCCGGCGATGCGTTGTCGCGCAACAGCAGCGCGTTTTTCAGCGCGCGACGGGCCGCGGTTAGCTCGGGCAACCAGCCGCCCGGCGCGTCGTCGCCTGCTTCGCCCGGTTCGCCCGCGAACGCGCGGCGCACCGAGTCCATCTTGCGGGCGATATGCGCGAGCTTCGCGAGCATCAGATCGGCGCGCTCGCGGTTCGCTGCGAGGTATTCGCGGCCCGCGTCGGCGAGCGAGTAGCGCTTGCGGTTGCCTTCGAGGTGCACCGTCATATAGCCGAGTTCTTCCAGATACGTGAGCGCGGGGTAGACCATGCCGGGGCTCGGCGCATAGAAGCCGTTCGAGCGCGATTCGAGCGCCTTGATCAGCTCGTAGCCGTGGCGCGGCTGCTCGTCGATCAGCGCGAGCAGCAACAGTTGCAGATCGTCGGAGGTGAATTTGCGGCCGCGCGGAAAACCGTCGCCGTCTCCGCCAAATCCGCCGCCCCCGCCGAACGGAGCGCCGCCGAAGCCGCCACCGAATCCACCAATGGGACCGCCGCCGAACGGCCCGCCGTGACGGCCGCCGCCGCGATGGCGACCGATCGCGTGCCGGAACGCGTGAATGCGCTCGTGGAGGTGGAAGAACGAAGGATCGCGGCCGAATGCGGCGTCGCGCGCGAACTCGCGTGAAAGGCGCGAATGGTGATGACGCATGGTTGACCTCCGAGTGTCGTAAGATGTATCTTAAGATACATATCGAAAGATAATCCGTCAAGATCAATTTTGTAATGACTGTGGCCGAAACCGCGCTAAGGGCAGCGTGGCACCGGGATCGGGCATCCGCAGATCGCGCATGCTAGTCTTGGTCGGTTTCGGTTGCTGACAGGGCAAAACGGACAGTCAGATGAGCGAGGCTTCCATCGATCCCGACTCTGTCGCGCGGACGGCTTTCGTGCTGGGCGCGCGTCACCGCGCGCTCGATCAGCCGTGGCGGACGCAGCGCCGCGCGCAGTTCGTCCATGTCGCGCAGGGCGTGCTGAGCGTGCACACGGAGGGCGGTTTGTGGGCCGCGCCGCCGCGCCATGCCGTGTGGATACTGCCGGGCGTATTGCACCGGATGTCGTCAGCGGCGCCCGTCGCGCTGCGCGTCCTGCACGTCGATGCGGGCGCGCCGTCCGTGCCCACGCGCTGTTGCGTCGTGGCTGTCGATCGCCTGGTGGACGAATTGCTCGGCGCGGCGTCGGCATTCGACCCGCACGCACCGGCGGACGACGAAGAGTCCCGCCTGATGGCCGTGATCGACGACCGCCTGCCGCGCCTCGCGCGCGTGCCGCCGCTTTCGCTGGTCTATCCGCGCGACCCGCGCGCCCGCGTCATCGCCGATACGCTCGCGGCCGATCCTGGCAAGCCCGGCGTGCTCGACGATTTCGCCGAGGCCGCAGCCATCACCGCGCGCACGGCGGCGCGTCTCTTCACGAAGGAAACAGGGCTGACGTTCGGGCAGTGGCGTCAGCAGTTGCGCCTGTTGACGGCGCTCTCGCGTCTGGGCGCAGGCGCGAGCGTCACGCAGGTCGCGCTCGCGGTCGGCTACAGCGACGTGTCGTCGTTCATCGCCGTGTTCAGGGACGCACTCGGAGAAACGCCCGCGCGCTTTTTCCGCTGAGCGCGAAGGCAGTTCGCGGGCGCGCTTGTGCGTCCGCGTTCGTTGCGCAGTCAATGCGCGCTCAATGCCAGGCCAACGCGGGCTCATTGCTCGTTCGATGGGCGGCCAACACACGACCAAACACACGACCAAACGCACGACCAAACACACGACCAAACGCACGACCAAACGCACGGCCAACGCACGGCCAACGCACGGCCAACGCACGGCCAACGCACGGCCAAACGCACGGCCAACGCACGGCCAACGCACGGCCAAACGCACGGCCAAACGCACGGCCAACGCGCGATCAATCCACATTCAATGCGCGCCCGACGCGTCCCCGCCACCGCCCCGCGCGGGGCGCGTGATCCAGATGAGGGGAATGATCAGCACGAAGATGATCGCCGACGCATAGAAGATGTCGTTGAGCCCCATCATCGCGGCCTGCGTGTTCACGGTGAAATCGAACATCGCATTCGACGTCGACGGGCTCACGTGCAACAGCGTCTGCGTCGCGTCGATCTGCTGCGCGAACGCCGGGTTGTTGGCGTTAGCCTGCTCGGTCAGGCGTTCGTGATGCAGGACCGTGCGGTTGTTCCAGGCCGTGCCCGCGATCGACGTGCCCACCGCGCCGCAAAATACCCGCACGAAATTCGACAGGCCCGCCGCCGCCGGCACTTTCGGCCCCGGCTGGCCCGCGAGAATGATGGCCGTCAGCGGCACGAAGAACATCGCCATCGGGATGCCTTGCAGCAGCGTCGGCAGCACGAGGTGCCACGTGTCGATCTCGATCACGTAATTCGAGCGCATGAAGAACACGATCGCGAAGCCGACGAACGCGAGCGTTGCGATGATGCGCGCGTCCGAGCGCGGCAGCACGCGCCCCATCACGGGCGCGAGGATCACCGCGAAGATGCCGAGCGGCGCGGTCACGAGCCCGGCGTCGACAGAGCGGTAGTTCAGATACTCCTGCATCCATTGCGGCAGCAGCACGAGATTGCCGAAAAACACCGCGTATGCGACGGAAATCGCGACCGTGCCGCCGAGGAAATTGCGCTGCTTGAAGAGCCGCAGATCGACGACGGGATTCGGCTCCGTCAGCTCCCACACGAGAAAGAACGAGAAGCTGATCAGCGCCGTGACCGCGAGCGTGACGATTAGGGGCGAGCTGAACCAGTCGAGGTCCTTGCCTTTGTCGAGCATGATCTGCAGCGACGCGACCCATGTGATCAGCAGGCCGAGGCCGACGACGTCGATGGGCAGCTTGCGCGTCGGCGTTTCGCGCGTGCGGTAGATCATCCACGTGACGCCCGCCGCGAAGATACCGACGGGAATGTTGATGTAGAAGATCCACGACCACGAATAGCTGTCGGTGATCCAGCCGCCGAGCGCCGGGCCAGCGATCGGGCCGACGGTTGCCGTCATCGCCCACAGCGAAAGCGCGCTCGACGATTTTTCTTTTGGCCATGATGCAAGCAGAATTGCTTGCGACAACGGAATCAGCGGGCCGGCCACGGCCCCCTGAAACACCCGCGCGAGCAGCAGAATGGGCAGCGACGGCGCGACGCCGCACAGCCACGACGCAATCACGAAGCCGACAATCGCGCCGACGAACAGCCTGATCTGCCCGAAGCGCTGCGTGAACCAGCCCGTCAGCGGAATCGACACGGCGTTCGATGCGGCGAACACCGTGATGACCCATGTGCCTTCATCGACGGAAACGCCCAGATTGCCGGAGATCGTTGGAATCGCAACGTTGGCGATCGAAGTGTCCAGCACGTTCATGAACGTCGCGAGCGCGACGGCGAAGGTCGCGAGCGCGAGCTGTCCGCCATGCAGTGGAGGTGGAGCGGGCGGCCCGGGCGTCGGCGCGGCGGGCTTCGGCGGGGAAGGCGGGTCGTTCGATGGGTTCGGTCGGTTCGGATCGTTCGGTTCGCTCAAGCGGATCTCCGGCGGTGAACACGCGCAAGCCGTCGCGCGGCGCGGCGTTGTCGACAGTGGCTGACGGCCCTTCATGCCGATGATAGTCGCAAGCGCCAATCGGCACCGGCCGACTGCACAGGCGGGCGGATTCATCGCGTCATCGCGGCGAGGGGCGCTCGGGCTCGCGCTTTGCATGCGCGTTCAGGTCCGCGTCTTGCGCGTTGCGCGGAGCGGAACAGAAATGCGTTGTCCAGTGCCGCGTTGCCCGTCGGCGTCCGTTGTTGGGCGCCACATACGCTTTGCGCAAAACGCGCGCAAAATCGCGACGTGCGGCGTATGCTCCCGCCTGCGCGTGACACGGCAGCGGAAAGGCCCGCGGTGCACGCCGCGCAAGACGAAAGGATGAAGGCGATGGCCTGGGAAAGATTCGACAACGGCTGGCGGCTCGCACCCGCCGACGGACCGGCGGCGGCGCTGGTCGTGCTGCTGCATGGCGTCGGCAGCAATGCTCAGGACCTCGTTCCGCTCGCGGATTTCTGGCGTGCAGCGCTGCCGCAAGCGGCGTTCGCGTCCCTCGACGGCAGCGAGCCGTTCGACGGCGGCTTCGGCGGGCGTCAGTGGTTCAGCCTGCGCGACGTCGATGAAAGCAACCGTCCGGGGCGCGTCGCGGCTGCATGGCCCGCGCTGCAAAAGATGCTCGACGCCGAGCTCGCGCATTGCGGCCTCGGTTACGGTCAGCTTGCGCTAGTGGGTTTTTCGCAAGGCTCGATGATGTCGCTGCATCATGTGGCGACGAATCCGCAGGGCGCGGCTGTCGTGGTCGCGTTTTCAGGGCGGCTCGCATCGCCCGTCACGACGCGCAGCGCCACGCCCGTCACGCTGATCCACGGCGAAGACGACGAAGTGATACCCGTGCAGGAAACCGAACGCGCGGCGATCGCGCTGACGGACGCGGGCTTCGATGTCGAAGCGTTCGCGCTGCCGGGCGTCGGCCATACGATTTCCGGCGACGGCGTCGAGTTGGCTCGCGAAGCGCTGGTCCGCGTGCTGACGCCGCTCGCGCGGACCTGAAAGCGCCTTCGTCGCAAACACACACGACTCGCCGATACGGCCGCTCGCGCGGCTGCGCGACGTCGTGAATCAATATTCCTAAAGTTCGCCACGTATCTGCCGATATGCGTTCAAGGGCCGGAAAGACTTTCCGGCGCACTGCCGCACCGCGTGCTCGCGGTGAGACATTTTCGCTGCCGCCTCGGCAGCTCAACACTTTCAAAAGAGCCTGACTATGGCCAGATCGCATGCGCAATCGGTTTTTGGACGCCTGTTCAGCGACTCCGTGGCGGTCGACCTCGGCACGGCCAACACGCTGATCTATACCGACGACGGCGGCATCGTGCTCAATCAGCCGTCGGTGGTGTGCTTCGACAAGCAGGAGTCGGCAACGGGGCGCAAGCGCGTCGCGCTGGTCGGCGACGAGGCCAGGCAGATGCTCGGACGCACGCCTGTCAATCTCGAAGCCGTGCGACCGATGCGGGCTGGCGTGATCGCCAACTTCCCGGCGGCGGAACACATGATCCGGCAGTTCGTCGGCATGGCGCGTCCGCGGCCGTTTTTCTCACGCCGCGCGTCGTTCACGATCTGCGTGCCGTCCGGCGCGACGCAGGTCGAGCGCCGCGCGATCCGTGAGGCGGCGGCCGCAGCCGGGGCACGCAAGGTGAACCTCATCGACGAGTCGCTCGCGTCGGCCGTGGGTGCGGGCTTGCCGGTGTCTTCGGCGACGGGCTCGATGGTCGTCGATATCGGCGGCGGCACGACCGAGATCGGCGTGATCGCGCTGGGCGGCACCGCGTACACGGGCTCGATCCGCGTCGGCGGCGACCAGTTCGACGCGGCCATCATCAAGCACGTGCGCAACAACTTCCATGTGCTGCTCGGCGAGCAGACGGCCGAGCACGTGAAGAAGACAATCGGCTCGGCGCTCGCGATCGTGCCGCCCGATACGATGCGCGCGACGGGACGCGGCATCGACGACGGCCTGCCGCGCACGGTCGAGCTGTCGACGCAGGATGTCGTCGATGCGATCGCCGCGCCGCTGCGTCAGGTGCTCGGGGCCGTGAAGGCCGCGCTGGAAAACGCGCCGCCGGAGCTCGTCACCGATATCGCGGACGCGGGCATCGTGTTGACTGGCGGCGGCGCGCTGCTCGGCAATCTCGCGCGCTACTTCAGCAACGAACTGCACATCGAGGTGCGCGTTGCCGATGAGCCGCTGACGTGCGCCGTGCGCGGCGCAGGCGCGGCGGCGAGCGCAGGACTAGTCGAAATGTCGGCGTACGACTGACGCAATCGTTTGACATTCTTTTGTGGCGCTTTAAAGGGCGCTTTGAAGGCCGCATTCGCGCGTTGCACGCGTCACATCGGTGAGCGGCAAACGCGCGCGAAAGCGCTGTGTGACAATGAGGTTTATGGCGCGCGTGTCGTCGACCGCGCGCCTTTTTCATTGGCCTCTTTCAGTGACTCCGATTACCGCTTCATCACCGCATTTCATCGATTTGCCCAACGGCTTGCGCATGCCTTATGTCGAGCAGGGCGAGGGCGAGCTGCTGCTCTTCGTGCATGGCTCGCTGTGCGACTACCGTTACTGGGACGCGCAGCTCGCGGGCTTGTCGAAGCGCTATCGATGCGTGTCCGTGAGTCTCACGCACTACTGGCCCGCTGCCGATACACCCGCCACGATTCCGTTCAGCTGGAGCAGTCATGCCGATGAAATCGCGCAGTTCATCGAGCGGTTCGGCGCGGGCGCGGCGCACGTCGTCGCGCATTCGCGCGGTGGCTGCGTCGCGTATCACTTCGCGCGCCGCCATGCCCACTATGTGAAGACACTGACGCTCGCCGATCCTGGCGGGCCGTTGCAGACCGGCGACCGCGCGCCCGCGCGCCTGCCGGAGACGGTCAATGCGTTGAGGGCGCGCGCCGCGCAGCTGATCGAAGAAGGCCAGGTCGATGCAGGGCTGCAACTGTTCGTCGATTCCGTCAGCCGTCCTGGCTTCTGGGCGAAGAGCACGCCGAATTTCCGGCGCATGGCGACCGACAATGCGCACACGCTTGCGCGCCAGTTTCGCGATCCGCTGCCCGCCTATACGCCCGACGACGCATTGGACGTGAAGTGTCCCGTGCTGCTGATCGACGGCGAGAAGAGCCCGCTGATGTTCCGGCGCACGGCCGAAACGCTCGTGTCATGGCTGCGCGACGCGCGCCGCGAAACGGTAATGGGCGCTTCGCACGGAATGAATCTCGCGCACCCCGCTGCCTTCAACCGTTTCGTCGACGCGTTCGTTCAGGTCACGCGTTGAAGATCATCTGACTGGTCAGTCTTTCGCGTGCGCGTCGGCAACGAGCGCGCGCTCGGCCGCCTCACCGACGAAGCCGCGATAGTACAGATGCACGCCGATTGCGAGCGAGTCGTGACGAATCTCGTTGAATGCCTTCCACGCCTTTACCGGCTCCTTGAACACGAGGTAGTGCGCTTCGTGCGAGACGAGACGCGCGACCTGATGCAGGCCATGACCATGCAGACGGTCGACGAGTTCGTCGAGGCTGCGGTGCGTGCGCGCGTCCGTGCGCGGATAGAGCATGTGCAGAACCGCGACCTTTTCCGCGGCGAGCGCCGCCGACAGCGCGAGCACGATGTCCTGGTGATTCAGCGCCGTGACGACGATATCTTCCGTTTCTTCTGTCGCGGGAAAGAGCGTGTCGATGTTCATGTTCATTTTGTGCATTCCTGACTCTGACTTTAAAAGAGACCCGCCGCTTGATCGATCTCGCGGCGGGTCAAAGACAGCATTGTGTTTTGCAGGGGAAGCTCAACACGAATCCAGTATCTCAGACACGATTGCGTTTGGCGCCACGTGCCGGAGCAAAACATTGTTGCATTGAGCGCTCTCTTTCATTTGTCTGTCGACGGAGAACCCCTTTATTCCATAGTCGAGTATTGCTTGGTACGAGATTGATTGTTGCGCGAGAGCGATGCAATCAAAGGGCATGCGGGCCGTAGAATGCTCACGGCTGCCGGAGGCGCGGTTGCACGTGATCGCCGGCTTCGCAATGTCTCAGGAATGCAAAGTCGAAAGGAATCCCAGATGAACGTATCAACGACCAAAGCCTTGCTGTCGTTTTCGAATAGCGACGAGAAGATCGAACTACCGGTTTATAAAGGATCGATGGGTCCCGATGTAATCGATATTCGCAAGCTCTACGGACAGACAGGCAAGTTCACATACGATCCGGGCTTCATGTCGACGGCGTCGTGCAATTCGGCGATTACGTATATCGACGGCGACAAGGGCGAACTGCTGTATCGCGGCTATCCGATCGACAGCCTCGCGCAGAACGCGGATTTTCTGGAAACGTGCTACCTGCTGCTGAAAGGCGAGCTGCCGGATGCGCAGCAAAAGAAAGAGTTCGAAGACACCGTCACGAAGCACACGATGGTGCACGAGCAGATGCATTTCTTCTTCCGTGGCTTTCGCCGCGATGCGCACCCGATGGCGATTCTCGTCGCCGCAGTCGGCGCGCTGTCGGCGTTCTATCACGACTCGCTCGACATCAACGACCCGACGCATCGCGATGTTTCCGCGATCCGCATGATCGCCAAGCTGCCGACGCTGGTCGCCATGGTGTACAAGTACTCGATCGGCCAGCCGTTCGTGTATCCGCGCAACGACCTGTCGTATAGCGCGAACTTCATGCAGATGATGTTCTCGAACCCGGCCGAAGAGTACAAGGTCAACGACGTACTGGTGCGCGCGCTGGACCGCATTCTGATCCTGCATGCGGACCACGAGCAGAACGCGTCGACGTCGACGGTGCGCCTGGCCGGTTCGTCGGGCGCTAATCCGTTTGCGTGCATCGCAGCCGGTATTGCGTGTCTGTGGGGCCCGGCGCACGGCGGCGCGAACGAAGCCGCGCTGAACATGCTGGAAGAAATCGGCTCCGTCGACAACATTCCGAAGTTCATCGAGCAGGTCAAGGATAAAAACTCCGGCGTGAAGCTGATGGGCTTCGGCCATCGCGTCTACAAGAACTATGATCCGCGCGCGAAGCTGATGCGCGAAACGTGCCACGAAGTGCTGAACGAACTGGGCCTGCACGACGACCCGCTGTTCAAGCTCGCGATGGCACTCGAAAAGATCGCGCTGGAAGACGAGTACTTCGTGTCGCGCAAGCTGTACCCGAATGTCGATTTCTACTCGGGCATCGTGCAGCGCGCGCTGGGCATCCCGACGTCGATGTTCACGTGCATCTTCGCGATGGCACGTACCGTCGGCTGGATCGCGCAGTGGAACGAAATGATCGCCGACCCCGAACAGAAGATCGGCCGTCCGCGTCAGTTGTTTGTCGGCGAGACGCCGCGTGAAGCAAAGCCGATTGCACGCCGTTAAGCGTTTGTCAGTTATCGAAGCTTGCTTTTGAACGCCGCTATCCGCGACATCGTCTGAAAGCACAGGCGCCGTTTCCGCAAGAGGGAAACGGCGCCTGTTTTCATTCGGGCGTTGCATTCTACATGGGCAGGATGGCGAATCAATTCCTGCGAGTTCCGCACGCGCACGCGAGAGCGCGCTGCCCGCGTGAAGCCATTCAAGCATCGACAGCACGACCCGTGCCATGCGCGCCGCTCGATTCCCTCTTCACGCATTACACGAAAAAATCATGAAGATCGGGGCACCCGCCGCGCTATCCTCTGTCCTAATTGCGCGGACCCTCTACAATCGGAACGAAGCCACTAGCACAGGAGCATGCTGATGCAGGATCCAGAAGCACTCGGCGGACTGACCCATCAGGGCGGCGTGGAGTATCACGGCGACGACCCCGACAGCGCGTTCATTGCGCCGGAAAACCTGAACGTCGCCGCCGCGACGCAGCATGTGCTGAAATCGGGCGGCACGTTCATCGTCAACGATCCGCTCGGCGATGTCACAGGGCACGACGACGGCCTGTTCGTCAACGATACCCGCGTGCTGTCGCAGCTGCGTTTGACATTCGGCGGCCGCGCGCCGTCGCTGCTGTCGGGCAGCGTCAGCAGCGACAACACTTCATTCACCGCGCATCTGACCAACCGCCCGCTGCCGCCGCTCGGCGGCGACAGCACGCCGGAAGGCGTGATTCACGTCGAACGCGTGCGCGTGCTGTCGGGCACGGTGATGAACGAAGCGATCGAGCTCACCAATTACGGCACGACGGATGCCGTCGTGCCGCTGTCCATTTCGTTCGCGAGCGACTTTCGCGACATGTTCGAAGTGCGCGGCCTGAAGCGCGACCAGCAAGGCTCCGTCGAAACGCCGCGCGTGCACAAGAACGAAGTGTTGCTCGGCTATGTCGGACTCGACGACGTCGTGCGCCGCGTGCGCGTCGCGTTTTCGCCGATGCCCGACAAGCTGCTTGCGGGCCGCGCCGATTACTCGGTGAAGCTGCCGGCGCAGGCATGCGTGTCGATCTACCTGTCGGTGGCCGTGCAGGTCGAGGCGCACAAGGGCGCGCCCGACGTCGACGTGCCGCAATCGACGCATACCGTCACCGAGCTTCACGTGTCGCAGATCGATGCGGCGCGGCCTCGCGTGGGCCGCTCGGCCGTGCGCGCGGCGCTCGTCGACGCGCACCTGGTGATGCGCGAGCGGCGCCGCGCATCGGCGCGCGTGCGCTCGAGCAATCCGCTTTTCAACGCGTGGATCGACCGCTCGCAGGCGGACCTCGGTCTGCTGACGACGGATCTCGCGACGGGGCCGTATCCGTATGCGGGCATTCCGTGGTTCTCGACGCCGTTCGGGCGCGACGCCGTCATCACGTCGTTGCAGACGCTTTGGCTGCAGCCGGCTCTCGCGCGCGGCGTGCTGCGCTTTCTCGCCGAGCATCAGGCGAAGGAGGACTCGGCGTTCCGCGATGCCGCTGTCGGCAAGATCATGCACGAAATGCGCCGCAGCGAAATGGCGGCGACGGGCGAGGTGCCGTTCGCGCTGTACTACGGCGGTGTCGATACGACGCCGCTGTTCATCGTGCTCGCGGGCGCATACGTTGCGCGCACAGGTGACACGACGCTCGTCGAAGAGCTGTGGCCGGCGCTCGAACGCGCGACGAAGTGGGTCGCGGCCGTGTGCGACCGCAACCGCTATGGGCTGCTCGATTATCAGCGCGCGTCGGACAGCGGCCTCGCGAACCAGGGCTGGAAGGACAGTCACGATTCCGTCTTTCACGCGGACGGACGCTACCCCGACGGGCCCATCGCGCTCGTCGAAGTGCAGGCCTACGCGAGCGCCGCGTTCGACACGATGGCGCACTTCGCGACGCTGCGCGGCCAGACCGAGGAAGCCGCGCGCTATTTGCAGCGCGCAATGGCCATACGCGCCTGCGTTGAAGAAAAGTACTGGATGGACGACACGAGCTTCTACGGCATCGCGCTCGACGGCAACGGCGATCTGTGCCGCGTGCTCGCGTCGAACGCGGGGCATCTGCTCGCGTTCGGCCTGCCGTCGCGGGAGCGCGGCGAAGCCGTGGCGCGCGCGCTGGAGTCGGCGCTCTTTCATACGGGCTGGGGCGTGCGCACGCTGGCGGCGGGCCAGCCGCGCTTCAATCCGATGGCGTATCACAACGGCTCCGTCTGGCCGCACGACAACGCGATCTGCGCGCGCGGCCTCGCGCGCTATGGCGCGAAGGCGGCCGCCGTGCGTCTGTTGCAGGCGCTTTTTCAGGCGGCCGTCAATTTCGACATGCGGCTGCCGGAGCTGTTCTGCGGCTTTCCGCGCCGCCGTGGCGAACCGCCGACGGCGTACCCCGTCGCATGTCTGCCGCAAGCCTGGGCAGCCGGCTCGCCGTTCATGATGCTCGAAGCGTGCCTGGGCGTGACGATCGACGCGGCGCGGCGCGAAGTGCTGATCGAGCAGCCGATGCTGCCCGACGGCATCGACTGGATCGAGATCAGCGATCTGCGCGTCGGCGATTCGTCGGTGTCGATCACGTTCAGGCGCGTCGCGGGCAAGGTCGTGGCGTCGGCGGAACAGGGGGACGTGCGGGTGATCGCGCTGTTGTAAGCCGCCGCCTTTCAACCTTCTTCGACGGAGCGCGAACATGCCGCAAAACGTCTACGTCGTGTTCAAGGGCGCGCTGAAACTGGGCGTGCCCTTTCTCGACGGCTACAAAGGCGACCCGCACTATGTGATCGTGGTCGACGACACCAAAGGCGGCGACTTCGAAATCGTCACGAACGTGAAGTCCGATAGCTCGCTCACGGGTCCCGCCGGTTATCTCGTGCTCTACGCGTGGAATCAGTATTTCGATCATCCGATGATCGGCGATCTTGCGAAGCTGCCACTCGGCCTTACGCAGACGGGATTTCCGAAGCTGGACTACGTGCACGACTCGCGCCTCGTCGATCTCACGACGATGCGCCCCATCGCGCTCGACACGCAGAGCGAGCACAACGACATCAACGCGCTCGTCAACGGGATGCTGCAACTCGACATGTCGGCGGCGCCCGTCGACTATGTGTATCGGAGCAAGAGCGGCAACGATACGCGGCGCGGCTGGAAGCCCACGAAGAACGTCAGCGTGTATGGGTTCGGCTTTCTGTTCCAGCCGGAGCAGGACGGCTTGCACGAAACGCACATGAATCAGGGTAATCCGAAGCCGCAGCCGGGCAGCCACGTGAGGGACCATACGTCGGAGAACGGGACCTTTCAGGACGGCGCAGTGATTGTCGAAGTAGACGGGCGGTTTCAGGCGCTTTTCGTGGCGTTCCAGACGCAGCTCGTGCCGACAGACAACCGCGGCTGGCCGATCCCCGGCACGTCGCATCCGATTCTCGGCTAGCGGCGCGCTCACGTGCCCCATCGCTGCACGATACTGACACAATGCTAAGCTTGCAAACGCGTTCAGCGTAATTTCAGGGGCGGCGTCGCGCTTGCGCCGGTTTCATCCGACGAGTGCCGGCCAGCGCAGCAGCCCACGGGAGAAGCTCATGGCGGCACGCTCGATTGCATCGTTGTCTCTCTCGTTCGGCCTCGTGTCGATTCCTGTGCGGCTCTATTCCGCAACCGAAAGCGGGTCGGACGTGCGCTTCAATATGCTCGCGCCCGACGGTTCCCGCGTGAAGCAGCAATACATCTCGGAGACGACGGGTGCCGTCGTCGAGCGCTCGTCGATGAAGAAGGGCTACGAGTTCGAGAAGGACCGCTTCGTCGTCTTCACCGCCGACGAACTGAAGGCGCTCGAAGAGAGCGCGAGCCACGTCGTCGAGATCGTGGCTTTCATACCGGAGAAGTCGATCGATCCCGTCTACTACGACAAGGCGTACTACATCGCGCCGGACAAGCGCGGTGGCAAGCCCTATAGCCTGTTGCAACAGGCGCTCGCGGAGAGCGGCCGCTGCGCGCTGGCGAAGTGGGCGTTCAAGGGCAAGACGCGCATCGTTCAGGTTCGGCCGGCTGAAGACGGACTCGTGTTCCAGCAACTATTGTTCGCGGACGAAGTGCGCTCGCTGAAGGACCTGAACATCGAGCACGTGCCGATCACCGCGTCGGAGCTGAAGCTCGCGATGCAGATCATCGAGCAGGGCGCCGAGGACCACTACGACGCGAGCGCATACGAGGACGAGGAGAAAAAGCGCATCCTCGCGGCCATCGACAGGAAGATCGAAGGCCAGCAGGTCATCTCCGCCGAGCGCGCGGATGCGCCCGAGCCGGGCGGCGAAGTAATCGACCTGATGGAAGCGTTGCGCGCGAGCCTGAAAGGCGGCGCGAGGGCGAAGCCCTCTGCCGCATCCGCGAGTCCGTCTGAGAGCCCGTCCACGAGTCCGCAAAAGCGCAAGGCCGCCGGGCCCGTGACCGATATCGCCGCCGCGCCGGGAACGCGCAAGCCGGCCGCGCGCGCTGCGAAAGCGCCCGCTGCCGAAGTGCCCACCAAGGTTCGGGCGCGCAAGTGACGGGAGCGGACGCGGCGCATAGCCTGTCGATGCGCGAGCTTGAATCGATGCTGGGCGTGTCGCGGCGAGTCGTCTCGGGACTCGTCGGCGCCGGCTTCGTGACGCCGACGCGCGGGCCGCGCAACGCGCTGCGTTTCACGTTTCAGGATGTCGTGCTGCTGAGGACGGCGCTTCAGTTGCGCGCATCGAATATTCCTCCGCGCAAGATCGTGCAGGCGTTGCAGCGCCTCAGGTCCGAATTGCCCGAAGCGTTGCCGCTGTCGGGCATTCGCGTCACGGCCGTCGGCAACGAGATCGTCGTGCGGACGGGGCCATCGCAATGGGATGCGATAACGGGCCAGCAACTGCTCGACTTCGAAGTGGCGCAGATCAAGGGCGACGTGGTGTTTCTCGATTCGTCGCCGCAACCGAAGGACGCCGCGCGCGAGGCCGACGAGTGGTACGGTCTTGCGGGCCAATTGGTGGAGTCGGATGCAAAGGGCGCAGAGCAGGCGTATAGAAAAGCGATAGCGCTTTCGCCCGAACCGTTTTACGCCGCGTATGTCGATCTCGGCGCGCTGCTGTGCGAAAGCGAAGCGCGCTGCGAAGACGCGCTGCGCGTATTCGACGACGCGCTGTCGTATTTCCCGGAAGACGCCGTGCTGCATTTCAATCGCGCGGTGGCGCTGGAAGGACTGGACCGGCTTGCGGACGCGGAGCGAAGCTACGAGCGCTGTCTCGAACTCGATCCGTCGTATGCGGACGCGCACCACAATCTCGCCATTCTTCTCGACGGCCTCGGCGATCAGCAGGGCTTGCTGCGGCACCTGAATGCGTATCGGCGATTGACGAACTAGCTCGCCCGTCTGAGCCCATCTTTGAGCACGTCCGTTCAGTTGATTGTCGATTGGCGAGCGTCCAAAAAGGCGTAGACTTTCCGCTTATGCACGCAAATTCAGTGTGCAAGAAACGCCTGCGCGGGCTCTCTTGTTCGCCATGCGCACGGGTTGATTTCGGTGCAACGGTACGCACGTAGTGAAGACAGGAATAGAGGTCCACAAGCCATGCTGAAACCCGAATTCAACGACGCGGACAGTGCGCGTCCGGAACTGCTTTGCTTTCTTGTCGCGATTGCGGCGGCTTCGCACGCCCTGACACAGGAATGGCGTGTCGATCATGTCGTCGAATGCTGTCGTCGCTGGCTAAGGAAGAACGATGTGAAGATGCACTGGCTCGATCGGGTGAAGATCGGGCAACTCGCGCTGAAAATCGCAAGCGAGGACCTGCTGGACGCGGGCATTGCCGTGCGTCTTTCCAGCGTGAATGCGCTCTTTACGAGCGAAATGGAATTGAACGAGGCGAGCACGATGGTGCAGCGAATGATGTCGCTGTGCCAGGAAGCGCTTTGATGATCAGCGTCGATACCGTTTTTCAAACACAGCATTGCAATCGCGATAGCTGATCGCAAGACGTCCACCGTTCATACTCGACACTTTTGCTGCGCCGCATCGGGCGCGCGCGACGGGAGCCCAGTGTAGAGGTTGTTGTGAACGATATCGGAATGAATGACGCGCGACCGCGGCGCGCCAGTTCGACAATGCGCGGGCTGACTATTGCGGCAACGAGATGGGTGAAATGGGCAGCTCTGTTCGCCGTCGCACCGTTGCTGATGCAGGCCTGCTCCACTTCTTCGAGTCCCGTCACGGAATCAGCCAACCCGGGACGTTATTCCCTTCACGCGACGGCCGCGGGCGGCAGCGTCGCATGGGCAAGATCGCACAAGGCAGTCATGCAGAGCGCGAGCGATTTCTGTCAGCAACGCGGGCAGATGCTCAGCGTCGTTTCCGAGTCTTCGAAGGGTGTGCGGGCACTCGAAGAACATGAGACGGAACTCACGTTCGAATGCCACTCGCGGTTTTGATTTCCGGTCGACTGATTCGAGTCGCCTGATTCGAACTACCGGCTCATAAAAGGGCGCGATAGGGAACGTCCTGATGCTGGCGGGTTTCCTTCCCATGTACCGTAAGCGGCGGCAGTCCACGCGCGCAAAGCCAGCAGACTCGCGGCGCAATGGAGACGACAGGAGACTGGACGTGAAGAACTCGCCGATCGAATGGTCATCGAGCGACGTGCCCGTATCGGACCGTACCGATGCCTGGCAATCCGTGCTCAGCAGCAGTTATCGTGAATGGCAGGTGCCTCGTCGGCTGCCGGCGACGTTCTACGCTCACGTCAAGCAGCACGACTTCGCCGGTGCGGGCATCGTCGAGACCGTGTGCGACCCGTGCTCCGGTCAACGCACGCGCGGGCAGGTTCGCCACGACGACGATCTCTACGTCGGCGTGCAGCTGACGACGGGCGGCCGCGAGCGCTTCAAGATCGGTAACGCCGGGGTCGAGGTGACTTCCGGGGACGTCGTCGTGTGGACGACGGGGCAGGTCATCGAATTCGAAGTGATCGAGCGGCTGCACAAGGTCACGCTGATGATTCCCTGGTCCATCATGCGCGAGCGCCTGCCCGAACGGAAGGAGCCCCCGACAGGCGGAAAGATCGAAAGCCGCGCGGGTGTCGGGTCTTTGCTTGCCGTGCATTTGCTCGCGCTGTCCAACGAAATCGCGACGCTCGACGAGAGCGTTCAGGGTTCCGTCAGCCGCTCCACGCTGGAACTGTTGGGCATCGCGTTGTCAGGACAGCAACCGTCCGCGCATTTCGATGCAAGCGCGGCCATGTTGCGACGCGTGCAGGACTACATCCTGCAACACCTGCACGAGGACGATCTCAATCCAGCCCGAATCGCCGAAGCCAATCGCATTTCGGTTCGATACCTTCATATGCTCTTTCAGCGCGGCGATATGACGGTGTCGGGCTGGATACTCGCGAGGCGCCTGCATGCCTGCAAGCAGGCGTTGATCGATCCGGCGTTCAGCCGGCAGCGTATCTCTGAAATTGCGTTCAGATATGGCTTCAATTCGAGCAGCCACTTTTGCCGCGCGTTCAAGGAGAAATATGGCGTCTCGCCGGGCGACATGCGCGAAACGCCGATGATCGGCGGCACTCGTCAGCAAGGTTCTCGCGGACTTCAAACGTAGTGTCCGGCACGCTCCAGTACTTCGATTTTGTAGCCGTCAGGGTCCTGAATAAAGAAGAAACGGGCTAGCATTTCTTCGCCGCGCCTGAACTCTTTTAGCGGCGTCGGATTTACGCCGAGGCTAGCGAGGCGCGCATGTTCTTCATCCACATCATCGACGGCTACAGCGATATGCCCGTATCCGTCGCCGTGCGTGTATGCCGGCTCACGTCCCTTGTTCCATGTCAGTTCGATTTCGAAGTCGTTCTCCGCGTTGCGCAGATAGACGAGAGAAAACTCCGGAAAATCGAGTCGATGAGCTGGCGTAAGTCCGAGCGTGTCGTTGTAGAACGCGAGCGAATGTTCGAGGTCGTGGACCCGCACCATCGTGTGGATGATCTTTGCCAATTTGCTTTCTCGATGCAAGAACGAACCGTGAAAAAGTGGCGCGCGCGATTTCTCGCGCGCCGTTGCGCACTGATCAAACGGAGAAGCGGCAGAGCGTCTCGCCGCCATCGATGCGGATGAGGTCGCCGTGGATATAGCTCGATTCGTCGGACGCGAGGAAAACAGCCAGATTCGCGATGTCCTCGACTTCGCCCCAGCGCTTGAGCGGAATCGCGTCCGTGAAGGCCTTATCGAAGTCCTTGTCGTCGAAGAGCGCGCGCGTCAATGAAGTTTTCGCGTATGTCGGGCAGATTCCGTTCACGCGTATCCTGTCGCGGCCATATTCGATTGTGAGACATCGCGTGAGATTGGCCGCCGCGCCTTTCGATATGTTGTAGACGGATTGCTTCGGATGTCCTTGAAGACCGGCCGTCGACACGATATTGACGATGTTTCCACCGCGGCCCTGTTGCAGGAAAACCTTGATGGCTTCCTGGCAACCGAACCATGTGCCCTTCACGTTGACGTCGAAGCACGCGTCGAGATCGTCGACGGAGAACTCGTGCGCGAGCTTTCCGGCGCGATAGATGCCTGCGTTGTTGACCATCACGTCGAGGCCGCCATATTGTCGGACCGCTTCCTTGACGAGGTGGATCACCTGATCCTGCTTTGTGACATCGCAGGCGACATATGAAGCCTTGCCGCCCGCTTCCTTGATGGCCTGGACGGTCGTCAGTTGCGCATTGCCTTCAAAGCCTCCCTTGTTCGGCGCTTCGTGAATGTCGCTGACGACGACAGTCGCGCTCTGTGCCGCGTAGGCGACGGCAATTGCGCGGCCGAAGCCGGAACTCGCGCCTGTGACGATCGCGACTTTATCCTTGAGCCTGCTCATAAGACCTCCACCTGAGAGGAAGCCGGCCAGCCGACGCCGACCGGCCGAATGTTCAATCGGTTAGCGGGGAGTGGAAAACGTTATTCGGAGGCGGCTTTTCAGGTCGGAAACGATGTAAACGTCTGGACTGAGATCTTTCCGTCCTTGATGTAAAGCGTATCCGTCGCAAGCGTAACCCAAGGCCTGGCTTCCCAGGCCATATAGGCGATTGCACCCGTCGTCGACATGCTGGTGATCTTGAATGCAGGCCAGAACGTGGGGTCGGCACTTTCCAGAAAGGCTTTGAAGAAACCGGCAATTTCCTCGCGGCCGCGGAATGTCTTTTCAGGCGTGACGATAGCGGAGTCGTCGTCGTAGTCCTTGAGTAGCTCGTCGACACCGTGAGCGAATGCACCGAGGTGATGGTCCAGAACCTTTTTCGTTATCGGTTCGGATTGTTCGGAAGCGAATGACATGGCAAATTCCCGTCGATAGCAAAGCGTTGGAACGCGGGCGGCCTGGCGGACGCCGGCATGGTTCGGAACCGGGAGCGGTCAGCCTGCATAGGCACGCTGCGCGTCGTCCCAGGTTACGACGACGATAGGCGTCCCATCTTCCTTGATGAATTCGAGCGGGCCGAGGAAAGTCATGTAGAACTCGCTGTCGACCGGAAAGTACGTTTTATCGTGGCGGGCATTGGCCGATTAGTAGCCATAAGCGGGCGCAACGACCGTGTCGCCGCCATGCTCGGCGCCGCCTCGCACGTCCATTCGCCCTTTCGTCAGCAGATATTCGCCGGGGCCGACATGGAAATGTGCGTTGAAGGACGAGCCGGCCGGGCACTCGAATATCGCCGTCCATGCGCCCATTTCCGGCGACGCATGCAGCATCTTCCAGCGAATGCCGCCTTGCGAAAGCGCGTCCGGGAATGCTTTCCACGCCAGGTTATCGAGTTGAACGGCCTCTTCGCGGACTTTCGGTTTGATTTCCATCGTCGTCTCCTGAATGCGCTGAACGCAGAGAACATTCAGCGGTTTATGGGTGAGACAACGATACCGCTGTGCGGCTTGGAAAGATTGCACGTTAGCGCAACGCGTGTTGCCTGCCAGTGCAATCGATTCATCAATAAAGAAAGCCCGCCGGGGAGGCGGGCTTTGCTGTAGCAGCAGTGAAGCAGTGGGTTGTCGCGCCGAAAGTACTTATCCGCGTTCAGCCGGTTCCCTGTTCAGCATGCTCTTCGGAATCGACAGAATCAGCACGCAACTGACGAGCAGGCAGGCGCCGAGCGCATAAGTGCCGTCGTTGATATTGCCCGTCAGGTCCTTCGCCACGCTGGTAATCATCGAGCCGGTAAAGCCCGACAGGTTGCCGACGGAGTTGATCAGCGCAATGCCGGCCGCCGCCGCCGTGCCCGAGAGAATTTGCCCCGGGAAGGTCCAGTAAATCGGCATCAGGCCAAGGATTGCGCAGGTGGCGATCGTCAGGAACAGAATCGACAGCGGCACGTTGTTCGCGAAGAGCGCGCTCAGAATCAGGCCGACGCCGCCGATGCACGCGGGAATCGCCGCGTGCATCCGACGCTCGCCCGTCTTGCGCGAGTGCGCCGCATTCCAGATCATCGCGACCACTGCGCTGAGGTACGGAATGGCCGTCAGCAAGCCGATGTTAAAGGTGCTTTTCACGCCCGACGCCTTGATGATCGACGGCAGCCAGAACGCGAGGCCATAGAAGCCGGTGTTGAACGTCAACAGGATGAAAGTCAGCAGCCATACGCGCGGGCTCTTGAGCGCCGCCGCAACGCTATGCGTCTTTTTCGCGCTTTCCTGTTCGAGATTTCTTTGCAGCAGGGCTTTTTCGGAGGCCGTCAGCCATTTCGCCGATTGAATGCCATCGCCCATACGGAACAGCACCACGAATGCGACGAGGATCGACGGAATGCCTTCGAGCAGAAGCATCCATTGCCAGCCGCCCAGGCCGAATAGACCGTGTGTATTCTCCATCAGCCATCCGGAAACGATGCCGCCCAGCGTCAGGCTCACGGGAATGGCAATCAGGAACCCCGACATCGCGATGCTTTGACGACGGGCCGGGAACCAGTAGTTCATGTAGAGGATGATGCCCGGGAAGAAGCCGGCCTCGCAGACGCCCAGCAAAAACCGCAGGATATAGAACATCGTCGAGGTTTCGACGTGGAAGAAACTTGCCAGCGGCGAAATGAACGCCAGCGACGACGAGACGATACCCCACGTGACCATGATGCGGGCGATCCAGAAACGCGCACCGTAGCGGTGAAGAAGCAGGTTGCTCGGCATCTCGAAGAAGAAGTATCCCCAGAAGAAGATGCTTGCCCCGACGGCATAGACGCCATCGCTCAGGCCGAGCGAGTCGAGCATCTGCAATTTCGCAAAGCCGACGTTGACGCGGTCCAGGTAGGCGACGACGTAACACAGAAGCAGCAGCGGCAAGATGCGCTTCAGTACCTTGCGGTAAAGCAGTTCTTCAGTCTCGTCGACAGCGACGGGTGACGCCGTGGCCTGAGTGATGGTGGGCATAGGGTTGTCTCCTTTTGCATTTGTCGTGCGCGGTCCCGTTCGAAAGGAGACCGCTCACCGTACTGCGTGGTGGCTTGCAGGCGCGTTCAATAGCGCCTCGAATCGTAGTTACCGGTAACATTTCGGCATACAAATGCCGATGGACAAAATGTTATCGGTAACGAAATTAGCACGAGGAGGCATCGCAGAGCAAGCCAGGGGAATCTACCTGGGCGTCGGATGACAGCTGCGTGGCTTGCGACTGTGACGGCCGTCGCACGCGGATCACACGGCCATTTTTTATGAAAGCGCGTAAGCTGGGCGAGGTGCACAGACCCCGCACAGCATGATAATATCGAAAAATGTTACCGATAACAGACATTGTAAATCCGGCAGCAAGGAGGCAGCCGCGGGCACCCGACGGCCGCCGGCGCTGTCCGTAATACAGGCGATAGTGACCGACACGTCGCCAGCACATCGAACAAACGGAGTACAACGCAATGACCCAGTCCAACACACGGCGCCTGCGCAGCCAGGAATGGTTCGATGACCCGGCCCATGCCGACATGACCGCGCTCTATGTCGAGCGCTTCATGAACTACGGCCTCACGCGCGAGGAATTGCAGTCGGGCCGTCCCATCATCGGCATCGCGCAGACGGGTAGCGATCTCGCGCCCTGCAACCGGCACCACATCGAACTCGCCGCGCGGACCAAGGCGGGCATTCGCGACGCGGGCGGCATCCCGATGGAATTCCCCGTTCATCCGCTCGCCGAACAGAGCCGCCGGCCCACGGCCGCGCTCGACCGCAATCTTGCGTATCTCGGTCTCGTCGAAATCCTGCATGGATTCCCGCTCGATGGCGTCGTGCTGACGACGGGTTGCGACAAGACCACGCCGGCGTGTCTGATGGCCGCCGCGACCGTCGACATGCCCGCAATCGTATTGTCTGGCGGCCCGATGCTCGACGGCTGGCATCACGGCAAGCGCGTCGGTTCGGGTACGGTGATCTGGCATGCGCGCAATCTGCTTGCAGCGGGCGAGATCGATTACGAAGGCTTCATGGAACTCACGACGGCATCGTCGCCTTCCATCGGTCACTGCAATACGATGGGCACGGCGCTGTCGATGAACAGTCTCGCGGAAGCGCTCGGCATGTCGCTGCCCGGCTGCGCGAGCATTCCCGCCGCGTATCGCGAGCGAGGCCAGATGGCGTATGCGACGGGCAAGCGCATCGTCGATCTCGTGCGCGAAGACGTGCGCCCATCGCAAGTCATGACGAAAAAAGCATTCGAGAACGCGATCGTTGTCGCGTCGGCGCTCGGTGCTTCTACCAACTGTCCGCCGCACCTGATTGCAATCGCGCGTCACATGGGCGTCGAACTGAGTCTCGACGACTGGCAGCGCGTTGGCGAGCAGGTGCCGCTCATCGTCAACTGCATGCCGGCCGGCGAATATCTGGGCGAGAGCTTCCATCGCGCGGGCGGCGTGCCTGCCGTGCTGCGCGAACTCGATCGCGCGGGGCTCGTGCATCGCGACTGCCTGACGGTGTCGGGCCGCACGATCGGTGCGATCGTCGATAGCGCGCCTGAGCCGGACCGCGAGGTCATCAAGAGTACGGACGAGCCGCTCAAGCACGGAGCGGGATTCATGGTGCTGTCGGGCAACTTCTTCGATAGCGCGATCATGAAGATGTCGGTGGTGGGCGATGCGTTCAGGCAAACCTATTTGAGCGAGCCCGGCGCGGAGAACACGTTCGAGGCGCGCGCCATTGTGTTCGATGGTCCCGAGGACTATCACGCGCGTATCGACGACCCGTCGCTGAACATCGATCAGCATTGCATACTCGTGATTCGCGGTGCGGGCACGGTCGGCTATCCGGGCAGCGCGGAAGTCGTCAATATGGCGCCGCCCGCCGAACTGGTGCGCAAGGGCATCGCGTCGCTGCCGACGATGGGCGACGGCCGGCAGAGCGGCACATCGGCGAGTCCGTCGATCCTCAACATGTCGCCTGAGGCGGCGGTGGGCGGCGGGCTTGCGCTGCTGCAAACGGGCGACCGTATCCGCGTCGATCTGAATGCGCGCAGCGTCGATGTGCTGGTCGATGAACAAGAGCTTAAGCGGCGGCGCGAGAGCGCGAGCTTCGAAATTCCGGAGGCGCAAACGCCCTGGCAGGAGTTGTATCGGAAGACTGTGGGGCAACTGTCGACGGGCGGCTGTCTCGAGCCCGCCACGCTCTATCTGAAAGTCATCGCCGAGCGCGGCAACCCGCGACACTCGCATTGAACAGGATGCGGCTGGCTCGATGCGTTCACATCGATGCCAGCTTTTGTCGAATCAGCGGCCCATATCAAACGAACAGGAGACATCCGCACCATGACCTCATCATCAGCATCGGCGTATCTTCCCGATGACATTCAGCACGCGCTGCTCGTCGGCCGCCTATGGCGTAAAACGGGCGCGCACGAAGGGCCTTGCGTCGTGCTCGTCCGCAACGGCGAAGTGCTCGATATCACCGCCAGCGTTCCGACTACGGCGGACCTGTTCGATCGCGACGACATCGTTCAATTCGCGCGTACGGTGAAAGGCGAATCGCTGGGCACCGTCGACAAGCTGATCGAAGCCAATCTTCTGCACCGTACGGAAGAACTCGCATTGCAACTGCTCGCACCCAACGACGTGCAGGCGATCAAGGCATGCGGGGTCACGTTTGCGGTGAGCCTCATCGAGCGCGTCATCGAGGAGCAAGCGGGCGGCGATCCGGCAAAGGCGCAAGACGTCCGCGAAACGATTGCAGCGACGATCGGTACGGACCTGTCGAAAATCAAGCCGGGTTCCGAAGCGGCGATGAAGCTCAAGGCGGAACTCGAGCGGCGCGGCGCATGGTCCCAGTACATGGAAGTGGGCATCGGGCCCGATGCCGAAGTGTTCTCGAAGTCGCAGCCGATGTCGGCCGTCGGCTTCGGCGCGGACATCGGATTGTTGCCCGCATCGAACTGGAACAACCCTGAGCCCGAGATCGTCCTCGCAGTCAACAGCCGTGGCGAGATTGTCGGCGCGACGCTCGGCAACGACGTCAATCTGCGCGACATCGAAGGCCGTTCGGCGTTGCTGCTGGGCAAGTGCAAGGACAACAACGCATCGTGCGCGATCGGCCCGTTCGTGCGACTGTTCGACGAATCGTTCGATCTCGACGCGGTGCGCAAGGCCAGCGTGTCGCTGCGTGTCGAGGGCGCGGATGACGGCTTTCTTCTCGATGGCGTCAGCCATATGAGCGAGATCAGCCGCGATCCGGCGGATCTCGTCGCGCAAACATGCGGACGCCATCACCAGTATCCCGACGGCTTCATGCTGTTTCTCGGCACGATGTTCTCGCCGATCAAGGACCGCGACACGCAAGGCGGCGGCTTCACGCACCATCTCGGCGACAAGGTCACGATCTCGGCGCCGCAACTCGGTGCGTTGATCAATACCGTGCAGTTGAGCACGGAGATCGCGCCGTGGACCTTCGGCGTGCGCGCGCTGTATCGCAATCTGGCCTCGCGCGGATTGCTCCAGACGATCGCGCATGCCGGTCATCGATAACGCTGAATCAGGAAAGACAACATGAACCAGTTCGACAACTATATCGACGGCAAATGGGTGTGCGGCGCCACCACGTCTGCCAACGTCAATCCTTCCAATCTCGACGACGTCATCGGCGAATTCGCGCAGGCAGATGATGCGCAGACACGCGATGCGATCGCTGCCGCGCGCAAGGCCTTTGCGCGTTGGTCGCTGTCGACGCCTCAGCAACGCTTCGATCTGCTCGACCAGGCCGGCAGCGTCATCCTCGCGCGCAAGACGGAACTGGGCCGGCTGCTTGCACGCGAAGAAGGCAAGACACTGCCCGAAGCAATCGGCGAAGTCGGGCGGGCAGGGCAGATCTTCAAGTTCTTTGCGGGAGAAGCGCTTCGTATCGGCGGAGAGACGGTGCCATCCGTGCGGCCGGGAATGACCGTCGAGATGACGCGTGAGCCGCTCGGTGTCATCGGCCTTATTACGCCCTGGAACTTTCCTATTGCCATTCCCGCCTGGAAGATTGCGCCTGCGCTCGCATACGGCAACACGGTCGTCATCAAGCCCGCGGACCTGGTGCCGGCGAGCACGTGGGAGCTGGTGAAGATCATCGCCGAAGCAGGTGCGCCCGCAGGCGTCATCAATCTCGTGATGGGCCGCGGCTCCGTGGTCGGCGAAGCGATCGTCAACTCGCCGGACGTCGACGCCGTCAGTTTTACCGGCTCGGTGGCGACAGGCCGCGCGATCGGCGCAAAGTGCTTTGCGACGGGCAAGAAGTTTCAGCTTGAGATGGGCGGCAAGAACCCGATGGTCATCGTCGATGACGCCGATCTCGACGTTGCCGTCGAGGCATGCATCAACGGTGCCTTCTTTTCGACGGGGCAACGGTGTACGGCATCGAGCCGGCTCATCGTCACGGAAGGCATTCACGATCGCTTTATCGAAGCGATGAAGGCGCGGATGAAGACGCTGAAAGTCGGCGACGCACTGGCTGACGGAACGCATATCGGGCCTGTCGTCGACGACAAGCAACTCCAGCAGGATGAGCGCTACATCGCGATTGCGCGTGAAGAGGGTGGAGAGGTGTTCGGCGGCGAGCGTGTCGAAGCGTCCACGCGCGGCTATTTCCTCGCGCCCGCGCTGGTGACCAACACGGCGGCCGCGATGCGTATCAATCGCGAAGAGGTGTTCGGGCCAGTCGCATCCGTTATCAAGGTCAAGGACTATCACGAGGCGCTCGCGGTGGCGAACGACACGGAGTTCGGCTTGTCGGCGGGTATCTGCACGACTTCGCTAAGCGTTGCGAGTCATTTTCGTCGACACGTGCAGGCTGGTATGGTCATGGTGAACACGGCAACGGCGGGCGTCGACTATCACGTGCCTTTTGGCGGTCGCAAAGGGTCGAGCTATGGTCCTCGCGAGCAGGGCAGCTATGCGCGGGAGTTCTACACGACCGTCAAGACTTCGTACATCAATCCGGGCGCGGTCTGACACGCGGATTAGAGACGACAGATCGGATGCCGGCCAAGGGGAGCGCTACCTCGGTTCCTGCTGATGATGAAAGGAGCCAAGCTGCGATTGAACATGCTTCTAGCGTGGAGAATGATCATGTGGCGATGATTGTGCGCCGTGCTCGCCGCTCTCCATCATGCGCATCATTTCAACGCCGCCTGTGCGGAAAAAGACAGTCGTCAGGACGATAAAGACGATGCCGAAAATGATGTCCAGAACGGTGGTGTAGTTGAAAGTGATGGTAGCGTCGATGACGGCGGTGTGACGCTGAGGCGGCACCCAGCCCGCCAGCTGGAACAATGCCTCTACAATCAGCGCGGCCGCGACCATCGCGACGTAGAAGGTCGCGGTCATGAAGGCGGTCATTTTGCCGCCGTAGTACTTTCGATAGATGTTGATGATCGGAAGGATGATGAGGTCGCCAAATATGAATGAGGCAACGCCTCCGAAGCTGATTCCACCCTTCCACAAGACGGCTGCCAACGGTACGTTCCCGACCGAACAGGTAAACGATGCGACCGCGATGAGCGGGCCAATGAAAGCGCCCCAGATTATCGCGAGTGTTGGGTGGCTTACGAGAAAGAATTTCTGCCAGAAGCTGTCCGGTACCCATGCCGCTATGGCGCCGGCAATAACTAACCCTAATCCAATGTCTCGCCACAACATCGTCCAGTTCATCACGTAGCTGTGACTGATGGCCTTCATGCCGTCCTTCGATAGGAGGCGATCTTTCCAGCTGCCTTTCTGTTCACCCATCGACATCGCAGCATGTCCTTCCATGCTGCCGGCGATACCCTTGTCTGCTTGCTCAATAGCCTGCTTCTTCAGCGCATCCCCCAAAAAGAACCGGAACAGTAAAGCGAGCACGACGATCATGACAGGGCCACCGATGAATTCGGCGGCGGCAAACTGCCATGCAATCAGCACCCACATCAATACGCCCAGTTCAAGCACGAGATTCGTAGCGGCGAACTGGAACGCCATGGTTGCAGTGAAGTTGGCTCCTTTGCGAATCATCGAGCGCGCCATCGCGACGGCAGCATAGGAACAGGAAGACGACGCCGCGCCGAACAGGCTTGCAACAGTCAGTGAACGCGCGGAGTCGTCCGGCAGTAGCGTCGACATCTCGGACTTCGACACCGTCACTTCGATCACGGCGGAGAACAGAAAGCCTAGACTGAGTCCCCAGAAAATCTGCCATAGCATGGTGAAAGACATCCACAGGGCGTGACCCAACGCGCCGAGAATTTGCATTGCGACCTCCTGCGTTCGTCGTGACGGATGCGACCACAAAATAGATAGCGTGGATCGTCGAGGCAATCGATACTCGCGACCTGGTCAGCACCCGTCATGCCTGGGGAGAGACCTCGACACTATGCATGCGCATCGCAGCGTAGGTACGCCAGCTTCATCCACTCCCCGGGTACATCGACGATGCGTTACTCTTGCCGGGTCTGATCTGGCTCACAATAAGGCTGCTGGCGAAGGAAGTTCCAGGTAAAAACCGGGCACGTTGCGCCTTCACTGACGCGACAGCGCGCATCGGTTTTCAGCGAGACGGCCCGTTGAGCAGCCGCTACATACCATTCCGAAGAAGTCAGGCCCTTACAATTATTCGCACAATATGAGGTGTCGAATGGATGGTCGACAGGAACGTTCTCCGCGGTCCATGACGTCGCGACTGACATGGTGGATCGTGTCCGTCATCGTTGCGCTAAGCGTTATCGCGGGTGGCGCGTCTTTTTCCGCCGCCTATCATGAGGCGAACAAACTGCAGGACGGTCATCTTCGGGAAATCGGTGCACTGATTAACGCTGGGAAGCTTGTCCTCGCAGCGCCCACGGTTGCGTGGCAAGGCGGCCAGGATTCGGACGTGAGGCTCGTCATCTCGCGTCTGGGTCAATCGCCAGTCAGCGCGGATGCGCCGATCACCATTCCGCAAACGCTTCCAGACGGACTGCACAGCCTCGATGATGACGGCAAGAGTTGGCGCGTCAGTGTGCGCACATTGCATTCCGGCGAGAGAATTGCAGTCGCGGAACTTTCAGTGGTGCGCGACGAAATCGCGAGAGATGGTGCGATGAGAACACTGTTTCCGATGCTTGCCCTGACGCCTATATTGGTCGCACTCGTCGTCTTTCTCGTGCATACGACGTTGCTGCCTGTGCGTCGCCTGGCCAATGTCGTAGATCAGCAGGACGATGCGACGCTCGATGCGCTGTCCGAGCAGGACATTCCAAAAGAACTGCTTCCGTTCGTCACATCGATAAACCGGCTGATCGGCCGGCTCAAGGATGCAATGTCACAGCAGCGCCGGTTTATCGCAGATGCCGCTCACGAGTTGCGCTCGCCACTCGCCGCCCTCTCTTTGCAAGCAGAGCATCTCGGTGCCGCCGACAATCCGCTTGTGGCGCGCGAGCGACTTGTGTCGTTTCAGGCAGCGATACGGCGCACTGCGCGACTGGTCGAACAACTGCTGACGCTGGCCCGTTCGCAGCATGGCTCGTCCATGAAGCCGGCCGCCGTTTGCCTTCGGCAACTGGCAACGGAAGCGGTAGTCAATGCCGTCGATATGGCACAGAGCAAACAGGTCGATCTAGGGCTCGACAAGGTGGATGACGTCGAGGTGATTGCCGATACGGCCGCACTCTCCGTCGTATTGCGCAATCTCGTCGATAACGCGGTCCGGTACACGCCAGAGGGCGGCAGGGTCGATGTGTCGGTCATACAGCAGGGCGAGCATCTGCTGATGGAAGTGAGGGATTCCGGGCCCGGCATCCCGGAAGACCAGCTATCGCGAGTACTGGAGCCGTTCTATCGCATCCCTGGTAATTCGGCTGCGGGCAGTGGCCTCGGCCTTTCGATCGTGTCGGAAATCGCGCGCCGTAGCGGTGGTGCGCTTGTGCTCGAAAACATGGATAGAGGGCTCCGTGTCTGCTACCGGCATCCGCTCTCCGCCCGCAAAAGCCCGACATCCTGAGCGACCGTCAAGAATCCGTCGCTAGAAGTAGTCGAGCGCGATATCGCATCGGCAATACGACGATGGGATGAGTGAAGGTCTGGCAGGCGACAGCATTAACGGCGTGACGTCGAACCATAGGTACCAAGCGTATTGCGGGCAGCAATGGAGGAAAGGCTGTCGCGAATATCAGCGCTTTTGCGCGCTGTGCAGTTGCGCTCCGTTGGTTTGAGTGGTCGCTACCTCGAGTTGCCGAACGACGCCGCGTGCCCCGGTCTTGCTGTCTTCAGTGTCCCTGGCGATGGCTGGGGCATGGGCGTCCTCCATCCATCGGAACAGCCATATTGCGAGTGCCCCGCCAATCAGCTCGCTGATGATAAATCCCGGCGCATCGACGGGCCGGATGCCAGAAAACGTATCCGTCAGCGAACGCGCGATAGTGACCGTGGGATTGGCGAACGAGGTGGATGCAGTGAACCAGTACGCTGCGGTGATGTAACCGCCCACTGCTGCCGGGATGAATCCGATGCGGCGCCTGGCCACATGCAGGATCACCGTGAGCAAGCCGAACGATGCCACGACCTCGCTCCACCATTGAGACACACCGGTACGCACGTGATGCGACGTCTCTATCAACGGCAGGTCGAACATCCCATGTGCGGCTATTACTCCCGCGATTGCGCCGACAGCCTGCGCCACGACATAGGCCCCCGCATGCTTCCATCGGAGTTTGCCGAGGCAGACTTCCGCGAGCGTCACGAGGGGATTGAAGTGCGCACCGGAGATGCCGATAAAGGTGGCAATTAGCGCCACCAGACCTGCGCCTGTAGCCAGTGTGTTCGCAAGCAGCGCGATTGCGACGTTGCCACCGGCAAGCCGCTCACCCATGACGCCGGAGCCGACGACCGTAGCAAGAAGCATCGCTGAGCCGAGAAACTCGGCTACGACAGCATGACGCAATCTCATGGCGCGGACTTCCCGATATCGGTGATTTCCTTCTTGATCGCCACGCGGTCAAGCGATACCAATGGAAGGCTCTTGAAGAGTTCAATACGTTTGCGCAACGTAGCGGCAGCGTCCTTGAAGGCTCGCATTTTCGTATCGTCGGAGCCTTTGACCGCAGCAGGGTCGCGAACACCCAAGTGTACGGTCATGGGTTGATCCGGCCAGACAGGACACTGCTCACCGGCCGCGTTGTCGCAGACCGGAAAGACGAAGCTTCGGGCCGAATTATCCGTGCAAAGAAACAGAACGTTGTAGACCTTGTCGTTCATAATCGCCCCCTTGTTAAGACGCGAACGCGCTATTCGCCTTGCTCGCGCAGCGACGTGCCGATGTTCTGCATCTCGCGTTGCACGGCGACGTGGTCGAGCTTGTCCAGCGGCAGTGTCGTGAACATGTCAATGCGTTTGCACAGCTGAGCGTATGCCCGCTGGAAAGCCAAACGCTTTTCGTCATCGCCACCCTCGGCTCGTGAGGGATCGGCCACGCCCCAGTGCGCTTTTGCTGGACGTCCGGGCCAAATCGGGCACACCTCACCCGCAGCGTCATCGCAGACTGTGATGACAAAGTCGATATCCGGGGCGTCATGGTTTGCAAACTCGTCCCAGCTCTTGCTATGAAGGCCGTCCGTGGGAATATTCAGCGAACGAAGCAATTCCAGCGCGAAAGCGTTGGGTGCAGCGCCAGGGTGACTACCCGCGCTGTAACCGGCAAACCTGTTGCCTGCGCGCGCATTGAGCGCGGCTTCTGCGAGGATCGAGCGTGCGGAGTTATGCGTGCACAAAAAGAGGACGTTGAATTTGCGCGGTTCGGTCATGGGCTCTCCACCACAAATCATGCTGCAGGCAGGCTTATGTCTATATCTCCAATATAATAGAACTGTTGTTTAACGGCAAGCCGACGGTGCCACGTCGTGGCAGCGCTATTCACAGCAGTCGTGACCAGGATGGGGTCGCAGTCGAGGATCATCTCGCTCGATAACGGACTTCACGGTTTGCTCAATCGGTTTAGAATCATTCGTTAATTCTCGGAACGCATGCACCATGAAGGAAAAAGACGCTATCAAAGCTCTGTCCGCGCTGGCCCAGCCAACGCGACTTGGCATTTTCCGACTGCTTGTGACTGCCGGTCCTGAGGGATTGAGCGTGGGTGTCATTCAGGAACATCTCGAACTGGCAAGCGCGACCCTGTCGTTTCATCTGAAGGAGTTGACGCATGCAGGCCTCGTCAGTTCGCGGCAGGAAGGGCGCTTCATTTACTACGCGCCCGAAATTGAGCACATGAATGAGCTCATCGGGTTCCTGACCGAGAATTGCTGTCAAGGGATAGAGTCGGCGGCTTGCGCGCCGAAAAAGAAGGCTAAATGCAAACCAAAGGCAGTCCCTGCCTGACGGCAGTGATAACAGGAACCGTTGCCGGTCCCGCCGGGTGAGCGCGGCGGGGCAGGCGCAAAGAGGCGAACTGCCCGGAAAGCAGTTTTCCGCGAGAACGAGCTTTGTGCTCCAAAGCGCTCAGGCTTCAGCAGCAGGTGGTCTTTCGTTCGATGGTCGTCGGAGTCGTACTCACGGGAGCGCAGCATGCGCCCGACTGAGTTTCTTCGCGCTGCGAGCTGTCGGCGCCATAGAGCGGAATTTCGCCAAGCGTGTGATACGTCTCCCACGGGACGCCTGCGGGATCCTTCGCCCAGTATTTGTTCGAGGACGCATAGCAGCATTGAGCGCCTCGTCGGTCGACGATATCGACGCTTGCCGCGAATGCCTGCTCGCGAAGTGAGGCGAGTTCGTCATCGCTGTCGACCTGAAAGCCAAGGTGGTTTACTCCGACTTCACCACCTCGCGCCGATATTGCAAAGTTCACGCGCGGGTCTTCGAGCATCCACTTCGCGTAGTCATCTTTCAGCACCGTAGGCCCGGCGCCAAACAGTCCGCTGTAAAATCGCACGCCTTCGTCAAGTGTCGGGACGACGACGTGTACATGGAATCGCTTCATTTACGCCTCCACTCCTGTTGAGTCGCACAGCAGTTTTTCGGGCAAGAAATCGACAAGCGCGTGCATGTTGCTGTAGTTCGCGCTGTACACGACGCGTCGCCCCTGCGAATGTCCCTCTATCAGGCCTGCGTAGCTCAGTTCTTTCAGATGGTATGAAAGAGTTAGTGAGGGAAGACCGAGTGCTTCCGCAATCGCGCCTGCGCTCATGCACACCGGACCTGCAGTAACCAGCAACCGAAACGTCGCAAGACGTGACTCTTGCGCCAATGCGCCGAGCGCCTTTACTGCCGATTTCGAATCGATGGTTGCGATAAGATTTACTCGATGTCTTCCTGCTGTGATGTCGGCTCAGCAAGCCCCGTCGCAAGCGAGGCCAGGTCCGTCGTCGGGTCAGACGACCGGCCAGCTTCAACGCGCTCGCTGTAGCGGTCAACGAGATAGTCGGACTTGCCGCGCAGCAGCAACGTGAACTTCACGAGTTCCTCCATCACGTCGACCAGGCGGTCGTAATACGAGGACGGCTTCATGCGGCCATCGTCATCGAACTCCTCATGTGCCTTCGCAATCGAGGACTGGTTGGGGATGGTGAACATGCGCATCCATCGCCCAAGCTGGCGCAGCTGGTTCACAGTATTGAACGACTGCGACCCACCGCTGACCTGCATCACCGCAAGCGTTCGCCCCTGCGTAGGACGGATGCCGCCCATCGACAGCGGTAACTGATCGATCTGTGTCTTCATGACGCCGGAAATCGTGCCGTGACGTTCCGGGCTGCACCAGACGTGTCCTTCGGACCACATCGACAGGTCGCGCAATTCCTTCACTTTCGGATGGTCGTTTCCTTCGACTTCATCCGGGTACGGCAGGTCGCGCGGGTCGAATATGCGCGTCTCTGCGCCGAAGAGCTGAAGCAGGCGAGCCGCCTCCTCAACCAGCAAACGCGAATACGAACGTGCGCGAAGCGAGCCATACAACAACAGGATGCGTACAGGCGGGGCATCCGGCATACCAAGGCGGGTTGCGATTGCCGTATCGAGAAACCCGGGTTTTGCTGCGGGAAGCGACACAGACGTAGAACCGGAAGCTGTCATGGTGGATGAAGCGGCAAACATTTGATAGTTCCAAGTTTATAGAAATATCGAGGAATCGCAAGTACGAGACGGAAACGATTGATTTTTTCCAATCTTCGTCCGCGCGGTTTGCCAATCCGTCTGCGATTCACCAGCGGTCCGCCCTTCATTGGATTACCCCGATACCGGGTGGTAACATTTGTTGTCATCCCATCGCCCGGTACACCGTATGCCCGACAACTTCGATCAGCTCGCCGCCCTTATTCGCGGACGCTTTCAGGAGCTCAGTCCGCAGTTCCAGATGGGGGCGGCGTTTCTGCTCGATCATCCCGATGAGGTCGCTGTTTCGTCGATGCGCAAGGTCGCCGAGCGTGCGCAGGTGCAACCCGCATCGCTCGTGCGTCTGTCGCAGCAACTGGGCTTTCCGGGCTGGAACGAGTTGCGCGACCTGTTCGTCGCGCGGGTGCGCACGCGTCCCGAGCCGCTGACCACGCGCGCCCGCTCACTCGTCAAAGGCCACGCGAAAGACGCGCTCGCGCACGATCTGCTCGTCGCACACCAGCACAATCTCGAAGTGACGGCGGCTCATAATGCGCGCGTCACCGTCGAAGCCGCAAAGCTGCTGCGGCGCGCATCGCACGTGCATGTCGCGGGCTTCCGTTCGTGCTATCCCGTTGCGTTCGGCCTTGTCTACGGATACCGCCTCTTTCGCTCGTCAGTGTCGCTGCTGACGGGCGAAGCGGGCACGCTCGAAATGCAGTTGCGTGGCATCGAGCGCGACAGCGCAACCGTCGTCGTGAGCTTCGCGCCGTATTCCGTCGAAGCCGCGCGCGTCGCCGAGGCTGCGCTCGAAAAAGGCAGCAAGCTGATCGCCATCACCGACAGCGCTGTGTCGCCCATCGCGCTGAACGCCGACAAGGTGCTGATTTTTTCACACGAAAGCCCATCGTTTTTCCCATCCCTCGTGGCGGCGACGGCAATCGCCGAATCGCTGGTCGCGCATCTGCTTGCGCTCGAAGGCACGGACGCCGTCCAGTACCTCGAACTCGCCGAGCAGTCGCTGCACGCGAAGGGCGCTTACGTACCCTGAGGTACGCTGATCGACGCGCCACGGCGTGTTCCGTGGCGAAGCACATGCGAGCGGCTGCGCATGGCGGCGGCTTGCACGGTTGTTGACAACATATGTTGCAGTGACGTATAAATGTGCATCGCGTGTTGATGTTCGAGGTGTCGTGTGTCGAAGCGGGGATGGGTGTTGCATCGGATAGCCGGCGAGCCGGCTGAAATCGGCCGTCAGCTCGGCGAGCTGGCGCGGCCGGTGTTCGATGCGTACATGCAGCAGAGCGCGGCCTGGCGCAGCGTGCGCGCGTGGCGCGGCCACTCGTTCGTGCGGCACCTTCGCGACGCGGCGCTCGCGCGGTTTCCCGACCAGGTGGCGGAACTCGACGGCATCGCGGCGGGGCTCGGCTGGTCGGCGGAAGACATTTTCCTGTGGAACTGCCGCGGCGAGCTGGTTCACAACACGCCCGACGGGTGCACGACGTTCGCCGCCGTCGCCAGCAATGAAACGCTGATCGCGCACAACGAAGACGGCGACCCGTTCCTGCACGGCAAAGGCCTGATCGTCGATGTCCAGCCGACGGGCAAGCCCGGCTTCATCAGCTTCTATTACCCCGGTTCGCTGCCCGGGCACACGTTCGCCGCGAACCGCGCCGGGCTCGTGCAGGCGATCAACAATCTGCGTATCCGTCAGCCGTTGACGGGCGTGCCCCGCATGATTCTCTCGCGCGCGGTGCTCGACGCATCGACGCTCGACGCCGCCGTGCATCTGCTGCAAGACACGCCGCGCGCCAGTGGCTTTCATCACACGCTCGGCGCGGCGGGCGACAGTCGCGTGATGAGCGTCGAGGCGACGGCGATGCGTTGCTCGGTCGTGCCCGTCGCGCGCGCATCGGGCCACGCGAATCACATGATCCATCACGGTTGCGATCGCGAGGCGCAGATCGTCACCGACTCGTCGCGCGATCGTCAGGCGCGCGTCGCGGCGCTGCTCGACGAGCGGGAGCGGAGCGCGGCAATCGACGGCGACGTGCTCGTCCAGATGCAGCACGACGAGGCGCCCGCCGGCCTGCCGATCTATCGCGAAGACCCGAACGATCCCGACGACGAAAACACGCTCGCGACGGCGCTGTTCCGCATCCGCAACGACGGTGTCGCGCTGCAGGTACATGCGCAACGCGCCGTCGTTTTCGACACCTTTATCGAACGCACCTGCACGCACGGCGGCCCGAGCGCTGCCGTTCTCCCTACCTCCAAGGAAAGCGCATGACTACCGTATTCCACCGCATGCCGAAGCAGACGTTGCCCGTCGCCGTGAAAGGCGAGGGCATCGAGATCATCGATTCGACGGGCAAGCGCTATATCGACGCATCGGGCGGCGCAGCCGTTTCGTGCCTCGGCCACAGCAACCAGCGCGTGATCGACGCGATCAAGCGCCAGGCGCAGGAACTGCCGTACGCGCATACGTCGTTCTTCACGACGCAGCCCGCCGAGGAACTCGCGAGCTATCTCGTCGACCGCGCGCCGCAAGGGCTCGGGCATGTGTATTTCGTGTCGGGCGGCTCGGAGGCGATCGAGGCCGCGCTGAAGCTCGCGCGCCAGTACTTCGTCGAAACGGGCGAGCCGCAGCGCCGACATATCATCGCGCGGCGTCAGAGCTATCACGGCAACACGCTGGGCGCGCTCGCGATCGGCGGCAATGCGTGGCGCCGCGAGCCGTTCCTGCCGCTACTGATCGACGCGCATCATGTGAGCCCGTGCTACGCGTATCGCGAGCAGCGCGCGGACGAAACGGAAGAGCAGTTCGCGCAGCGTCTTGCCGACGAACTCGAACAGAAGATTCTCGAACTCGGCTCGCAGACGGTCGCGGCGTTCGTCGCCGAAACGGTAGTCGGCGCGACGGCGGGCGCCGTGCCGCCCGTGCGCGAGTACTTCCGCAAGATTCGTGCGGTGTGCGACCGCTATGGCGTGCTGCTGATTCTCGATGAAATCATGTCGGGCATGGGCCGTACGGGCCATCTGTTCGCGTGCGAAGAAGACGGCGTGGCGCCCGATCTGCTGACCATCGCGAAGGGGCTCGGCGCGGGTTATCAGCCGATCGGCGCGACGCTCGTGAGCGACAGGATCTACAGCGCGATCACGGGCGGCTCGGGCTTCTTCCAGCACGGCCACACGTATATCGGCCACGCTACGGCCTGTGCCGCCGCGCTCGAAGTGCAGCGCGTGATCGCCGACGAGCATCTGCTCGACAACGTGAAGGCGCGCGGTGAACAACTGCGTTCGCTGCTGCGCGAGCAGTACGCGCAGCATCCGTATGTCGGCGACATTCGCGGCCGGGGTCTCTTCGTCGGCGTCGAGATGGTGAAAGACCGCGCGACGAAAACGCCGTTCGATGCGAAACTGAAGCTGCACGCGGCGATCAAGCGCGAGGCGTTCCAGCGCGGCCTGATGGTGTATCCGATGGGCGGCACGGTCGACGGCAAGATCGGCGATCACGTGCTGCTCGCGCCGCCGTTCATCTGCACGCCGCGTGATATCGAGCAGATCGTCGGCCGCCTGAAGGATGCGATCGACGGCGCGCTCGCCGCGACGGGCGCTGCCTGATTCAACCCGAACCCACTCTCGAAGAGCTTGCGATGACCAACCGTCTGCCACCATTCGACGCCAGCCACGCGTCGCCCGAACAGAAAGCCGTGCTCGACGAAATCCTGTCGGGGCCGCGCGGCAATCTGAACGGTCCGTTCCTCGGCTGGATTCATAGCCCCGAACTCGCGCAGCACGCGCAGCGCCTCGGCGCGTTCTGCCGCTACAAGACGGGTTTGTCGCTGCGTCTGTCGGAGCTGGCGATTCTCGTCACGGCGTCGCGCTGGCAGGCGCAGGCCGAGTGGTTCATCCACTATCCGATCGCCATTGACGCAGGCGTGCGCGCCGAAGATGCCGAAGCGATCCGGCAAGGCCGCGTTCCTTCATTCGCCGATGCCGACGACGCGCTCATCTATGCGTTCACGACCGAGCTGTACGAAACGAAGCGCGTGTCGGACGCGACGTATGCGAAGGCCGTCGAGCGTTTCGGTCATGACGTGACGATCAATCTCGTTGGGCTGCTCGGCTATTACGCGCTGGTCGCGATGACGCTCAACGTGTTCGGCATGCGCGCGCAAGGACAGGACTCGCTGCCGTTCCCCGAATAGGCGCGGCGCCTCGCTAGCGACTGGCCACGAACCGTATCGAACGGTATACGACGTAAAAAGGCCCCGGCTGACGTTTCAGGTCAGCCGGGGCCTTCGTCCATCTGGCGGCGCGTGAACCATCGCGTGCCGCCGTGTCACGACGTTGCGCTCAGTTCGTGCTTAGTTGCCGCGGAACGTCGAGAAGATTCGTTGCTCGACGCTCGGACGCGAACCCGATTGCGACGAGCCAGCCGTCACGCCGCCGACTTCCGACGACTGCGACGACGCGCCGAATTGCGGCCTGGCCTTCGGATACGACACGTCGTTCTGGTCGAGCGTGCCGTTTTGCTGTGCGGCGACCAGCTCGGCTTGAACCTGCGCGCGCGTCACAGCGCCATTGGCTTGCTGCGCGAACGACACAGCGGGAACGATCAGTGCCGATGCGACGACGACTGCGGAAAGAAGCGATTTCATGATGACCTCCGGGAACATTGTTGATGAGTTCGGTTGGAATGCTGTGTTCCGAACCGTTGAGGCCAGTGTATTTCCGCGAAGGTGAGGAAAAAAGCGTCCGTTTGGATAAATATTCTTGCTACCGTTGAGATAATCCGCGCGCCGTTCCGCTTTCGAGGCGCGGCGGTGCGCTTCACGGCAGCGCCACGGATATCCGCCTATGATGAAGCTTCGGTCCACGCCTAAAGCCCACGCTGTCGGCGCGGCGCGCGTGACCGGTGCCTGATGCCGCGAGATTCGGGCGAGACCGTCGCGGCAGGCATCGTGGCTGGAGACGCGCTGCACGAAGCGGGCATGAGATGGGAGAGTCTGATGAAGCGCAAGGCATCGGCAGTCTGGCAGGGCGGTCTGCAGGACGGCAAGGGTTCGATCTCAACCGATAGCGGCGTCCTCAAGGACACGCAGTATTCGTTCTCGACGCGCTTCGAAAACGGCATCGGCACGAACCCCGAAGAGCTGATCGCGGCGGCACATGCGGGATGCTTTTCGATGGCGTTGTCGGCGGAACTGGGCAAGGCGAATATCAAACCCGAGCGCATCGCCACCACGGCGACGGTCACGCTCGACAAGGACGGCGGCGGCTTCGCGGTGACGGCTTCGCATCTCGACGTCGTCGTGAAGATTCCGGGCGGCGACAAGGCCGCGTTCGACAAGGCGGCCGCCGATGCCAAGGCCGGTTGCCCGATCTCGAAGGTATTGAACGCGACGATCACGATGGACGCGAAGCTCGAAACCTGAGCTTTCGCGGCGCGCAACGCAGCTTTTTCGCGTGAAAGCCGTTGCGCGCTGCATGCCTGGCCGCTTCGTGCGTGCGCCCAGTCCCGCGCGCGCGAAGCGGCTCAACCGAGGTTTCTCTTCAGCCCTCGACGGAGCGGCCATGACATCACAGGCAGACAAGGCGCGCGCATTTCGCGCGCTACATGAGGCGAGCGATCCGTTCGTCATTCCCAATCCGTGGGACATCGGTTCGGCGCGCCTGCTCGAAGCGCTCGGCTTCAAGGCGCTCGCCACGACGAGCGCGGGCTATGCGTTTTCACGCGGCTTGCCGGATAACGCAGTGGGCCGCGAGCAGATGATCCGGCATCTCGCCGACCTCGCGCCGACGACGAAGCTGCCGATCAGCGCTGACCTCGAAAACGGCTTCGGCGACGCGCCAGAAGATGCCGCCGAGACGATCCGTCAGGCGGCAGCGGCAGGCGTCGTGGGCGGCTCGATCGAAGATGCGACGGGCCGCGCCGGCGATCCCATCTACGCACACGACCTCGCCGTCGAGCGCGTGCGCGCGGCCGTCGAAGTAGCGCGTGCTCTGCCGTTTCCGTTCACGCTGACGGCGCGCGCGGAAAACTACCTTGTGGGCCGCCCCAATCTCGCGGACACGATTCGCCGCCTGCAAGCGTTCCAGGAAGCGGGCGCCGATGTGCTCTACGCGCCCGGCCTGAAGACCCGCGAGGACATCGCCGCCGTGGTCAGTTCCGTCGATCGGCCCGTCAACGTGCTGATGGGCATGGCGGGTATGCCGTTTACGGTCGGAGAGCTGGCGCAGATGGGCGTCAAGCGGATCAGCGTGGGCGGGGCGCTCGCGCGTGCGGCGCTGGGCGCGATGCTGCGCGCAGCGAAGGAAATGCTCGAGCGGGGCACCTTCACGTACACCAGCGAAGCCGCGACGATGAAGGAAATTACCGATCTGTTCGCTTCCGTGCGCAATCCCGATCGAGTCGAATGACAGGAACGAAGCCACGCCCGCCGCGTGGTTTTGCCTTGAATTCTTGAATGGCCAGTCATAAACTGGGCTGTATGAGCGATAACACTGCATCACGGCGCACGTCTGGCGCCACGAGAGACGCCAGGCCTGACGCCGCCAGCGCGCGTGGCCGTCCACGCGAATTCGACACTGACGCGGTGCTTGCGGAGGCGAGCAAGGTGTTCTGGCGCCAGGGCTTTCACGCGACGTCCGTCGACGATCTCTGCAGCGCGACGGGCGTATTGCGCGGCAGCCTGTACGGCGTATTCGGCGACAAGCACGGCATCATGATGGCGGCGCTCGACCATTACGCTGACAAGGCCATTGCCGGTCTGGTCGAGCGGCTGAACGCGAACGTGCCGCCCGAAGTGGCGGTGCGCAACGCGCTGCTGCACCACGCGCGCATCTCATCGACGCTGACGGGTTGCTTCATTACGAACAGCACGCTCGAATTGCAGCCCGAAGACGAGGCGCTGCACGCGAAGATCCGCGCGATCCAGCGGCGTGTCGTCACGCTGCTCGCGGCGGCCGTCATTCGCGGGCAGGCGGCAGGCGTGTTCAACAGCGAGCTGGACGAGAAGGCGGTCGCCGATTTTCTGCTGTGCATGACGCAGGGCCTGCGCGTGCTGGGCAAATGCAAGCGCAAGGAAGACGAACTGAAAGCCATCGTCGACATCGCGATGCGCGCGCTGACCTGAAATTTTTTGCTGAATTTTTGAACGATCAGTCATGAATCAGACATGCATGAAGAGAGCCGGTGTGAGCCAGCACGCCGGGAAAGCCGCATCGCATGCCGATGCGCAAGTACATCAGCGCTTCGAACGGCAGGGGCTCGCGCTGACGGTGCTCTTCATCGGCGCATTTCTCGCGCCGCTCGACTATTTCATCGTCAATCTCGCGCTGCCCGCGATCCATACGGGCCTGAACGCAACCGACGCCCAGTTGCAGCTGATCGTCTCCGCGTATGCATCGGCTTATGCGGTGCTGTTGATCACGGGCGGTCGTCTCGGCGATCTGTTCGGCCGGCGGCGCATGTTCATGACGGGCATGGCGGGCTTTGTCTTCGCGTCGGCGCTGTGCGGCTTTGCGCCCAACGGCCATGTGCTCGTGATCGCGCGCATCGTGCAGGGCATGGCCGCGTCCGTGATGGCGCCGCAGGTGCTGGCCACCGTACGCGCGGTCGTGCCGCTTCACCAGCAGACGCGCGTGATGGGCTTCTACGGTTTCGTGTTCGGGCTTGCATCGATCGCCGGGCAACTGGGCGGCGGCGCGCTCATCACTTATCAGCCGTTCGGCCTCGACTGGCGCGCGATTTTTCTGATCAACATTCCCGTCGGCGTGCTGGCGTTCATCGGCGCGTGGAAGTTCGTGCCGGAGAATCAGCCTGAAACGCGCGACAGCGTCGATCTGAAGGGCGTGGCGTTGCTGTCGCTGGTGCTGATTCTGTTGATCTATCCGATGACGCACGGACGCGAAGCCGGCTGGCCGTGGTGGACCTTCGCGATGTTCGCGCTCGCCGTGCCCGCGCTTGCCGCGTTCATCGCGATCGAGCGGCAGGTCGAGCGCAACGGCGGCAGCCCTCTCGTCGATCTGCAGCTGTTTCGCAATCCCGCGTTCTCGACGGGGCTCGTGATCGCGTTCCTGTTCTATTGCAACAGCGCGTTCTTTCTCACGTACGGCATCTATCTGCAGACGGGCTTGCACTGGACACCGCTACAGTCCGGCATCGCGATCATGCCGTTCGCGCTCGGCTTCGTCGCCGGGCCGCTGACGTCGCCCGCCGTCGTGAAGCGCATCGGCGCGCATGTGCTGACGCTCGGCTTTGCGATGATGGCCGTCGGCTTCTCGTTGACCGGCTGGGCCGCGACGCACGCGACGCTCGGCACGCTGTTCTATGGCGGACTGGTGTTCGCGGGCGTCGGCCAGGGGCTCGTGCTGCCGTCGATCATGCGCATCGTGCTCGGCGAAGTTGCGCCGGCGAAGGCGGGACTCGCATCGGGCGTCATCACGTCGACGCTCCAGATCGGCTCCGCGTTCGGCACGGCTGCGATCAGTGGCGCGTTCTTCGGTGCGTTGTCCGCGCAGGCGTCGGCGGCGGGTTACGCGTATGCGTTCCAGCGCAGCCTCGCGATCAACGCGGTGCTGATGACGGTCTGCATCGTCCTGAGCGTGACGCTCGTCCGGCATCAGCAAGCCGCGCATCGGCGCGCGATGAAGGTCGCTTAAGGACTGCTGTAAGCCGATTTGAATACCTGTTAAAAAGCCTGCTTAGGGAAAATCCCGAGTCGCCGGTTAATTGTGCATATTTGTATTGGCGACGAACAAAAGCACGTTGTTATATCGATTGATATCGTTTTCGATACGTACAGTCATACCATTTAGCGTCGCTGCATGGCGCATTGCAACCGATTTTCCCGTTCAGCAGTGATGCGATTATTTACTGGTGGTGGCGATTTTATCCGGTGCCAATCCTTTTAATCCGCGTTAACGTGTAGAAAACGCGGATAGTGTCACCGTTATGACAGGCGGCTACCGGGCATATTTACGCCTGGCCGGCACGATCGGTCTAAACTGCTTGCCGCAGCGTGCTGCGCAACAGCATTGAGCCTTCTGCCACAGCGGATTCCGAAACTAAACAACAATGAACGAACGTTCGGGATATGCGGCGGATTATTGCGAATTGGCTGAAAACGCTTCCATGAAAAAATACTTGATCCGGAAATATTCAATTGTTAATCTTCGTCCACTCTTTTAATTCGTTGGACCGCGGTGCGTTTATGGCAGTGAATTTTCAGCCAGCCTAATGCTTAAATCGGGGACTACCATGCTGACTGCTACTTACACTTACGACGCATTTGATACGACGCAAACAGCACAATTCAACGTCGGCGACGTAGTGACGCTCAAGACGGGCGGCTCGCGCATGACGGTGACATATATTGGACCGGTCGCAGGAGAAGCGGGGGAACGGCTCGTGTGCCAATGGTTCGACGAGCAGGGCGAACTGCGTCAGGAAACGTTCGCGCAGGATAACGTGCGGCGCCAGCCGCGCTCGATTCCGGCGGGGTCGGTGCATCAGCACAAGTTCATCAGCGTCGTGATGGGTTGAAAACAAAGGATTGAAAACGAAGGCGCGCTCGAGCGGCGCGCCTTTGCATTTGGTCTCTACCCTATGTGCCGGGCCTTCGCGCCCGGCACATTGCGTTAACGCATCCGCAACGACATCCCTTCATCCAACGCCCTTTCATCAACGCCGCGCTTGTGTCGCCATTCTCACGGCGAGGCCCGCGAGCACCGTGCCCATCAGCCAGCGTTGAATGACGAGCCATGTCGGCTTGCGCGCGAGAAACCCGGCAATCGATCCCGCCGTGATAGCGACAGTCGAATTCACCGAAATGCTCAACACGATCTGAATCGCGCCGAATATCAGCGACTGTCCGAGCACGCTGCCTTGCTGCGGATCGATGAACTGCGGCAGAAGCGACAGATACAGCACCGCGATCTTCGGGTTCAGCAGATTCGTGACGAAGCCCATCGTGAAGAGCTTGCGCGGGCTGTCGGCGGGCAGTTCGCGTACCTGGAACGGCGAGCGGCCGCCCGGCTTCACGGTCTGCCACGCGAGATACAGCAGATACAGCGCACCGCCGAAACGCAGCGCGTCGTACGCGAACGGCACGGCGAGCAGCAGCGCCGTGATGCCGAATGCCGCGCAGAACATATAGAACACGAAGCCGAGCGCGACGCCGCCGAGCGAAATCAGACCGGCCGTGCGGCCCTGGCTGATCGAGCGCGAGACCAGATAGATCATGTTGGGCCCCGGCGTGAGCGCCATGCCGAGCGCGACGAGGGCGAATGCAAGCAGGTGCGTGGTTTGAGGCATTGCGTGGGCTCCGTGTGTGGAAAGAGCAGGAAAGGGCGATCGATGGATCGTGACAAGAGGCCCAGGCGCGCGGCGGAACGCGAGCGTGCTCGCGGTTCGCGTTCCCCGGTGGTGGCCCACCTCGATCGAGCGCCAGTTGCGCGAACGGTTCATTGTTCCGCGCGAGGCGCTCGCATACCAGAGACAGAATCGGCGCTGCCTGTCGATACACTTGAGCGCGTGAGTGCGGCAGTTTGCAGCCGCGTGTTGTGATGCTGATGCGCTTGCGTCACGCATCGACTGCTGCGCGAGCACCGATCGTGAACCGCGCTTGATCGCAGCCAACCATCGCACTCAACGACGGCACTCAGCCACGGCACTCAGCCACGGCACTCAGCCACGCTCAACCGCGCAGCGGCCTGAAGAACCGCCGGATTTCCTCAGCGAGTAGTGCGGGCTGTTCCATCGCGGCGAAATGCCCGCCGCGTGGCATGTCCGCGAATTGCGTGACGTTGAACACGCGCTCGATCCACGAACGCGGCGGCTGGCTGATCTCTTTCGGAAAACGCGCAAAGCCGAGCGGCGGCGTCGCGCGCTGGCCGGGCTCGAAGCGCAAGGGGCGCGCGCGCGTTTCCGCGTAGAGCCGCACCGACGAGCCGATGGTCTGCGTATGCCAGTACAGCGACAGATCGGTCAGCAGCTGATCCTTCGAAAACGCGCGCTCGACGTCGCCATCGCAATCGCTCCACGCGCGGAATTTCTCGACGATCCATGCGGCCAGCCCCACGGGCGAATCGTTCAATGCGAACGCGAGCGTCTGCGGTTTCGTGCCGTGCATGTGCGCGTAGGCGCCTTCGGCGTCGGCCCATGCGGCTTTGGCCGCGAGAAAATCCTGTTCTTCCTGCGTGACGGGCGGCTCGCTCGCGCTCAGGCCCGGAGCATACGAACTCGGCAAGAAGTTGAGATGAATGCCGTCGACGTGCTGCGCATGGTTCGCGGCCAACGCCATCGACACGGCCGCGCCCAGATCGCCGCCTTGCGCGCCGAAGCGCTCATAGCCGAGGCCGCGCATCAGCTCGGCCCACAGGTCCGCGATCGCGAACACCGACATGCCTGGCTTCGACGGACGCTCGGAAAAACCGTAGCCGGGCATCGACGGCACGACGACGTCGAATGCGTCGGCGGGGTCCGCGCCCACGGATGCGGGATCGCACAAATGCGGGAGCAGTTCGATGAACTCGACGAACGAACCGGGCCATCCATGCGTGACGACGAGCGGATAGGGCTTCGGACCGATGCCGCGCCGATGCAGAAAATGCACGTCGAGGCCGCCGACGCGCGCCATGAACTGCGGCTCACGATTGAGCCGCGCTTCCGTCGCGCGCCAGTCGTACGTGTTTGCCCAGTAGTCGACGAACTCTCGCAGATAGCGCGGATCGGTGCCGAGCGTCCACGGCGGCGTATCGAACGCATCGGGCCAGCGGGTTTGCGTCAGGCGCGTGTTGAGCGCCGCAAGCTCTGCATCGGGAATGGCAATCTGGAACGGCGTGATGTGCATCGGCATGACTCCGGCATGACTCGCTTTCGTGCGAGAGGTTCACGGTTCAGGGGGCGTCACTTCGTCGAACGGTCGCGCGACTCGCGCATCTGCACGCGCTCGCCGAGCATCTTCGTGAAGGTCCGCATGCTGATGACGCGCCGCGAGCGCACGACTTCGCCTTCCAGATTGACGGGCGGATTCGGCTGAAATGCCCAGTAGAGCGCGATCAGCCAGCCAAACACGGTCCAGCCCATGCACGCATTGAAGAGCGCAATGGTCAGTACGTCATGGCGCTTGCGGCGATCGGCGACGATGGACGGCAGGAAGTACAGACCCAGCGCGACCACGGCCGCGACGCCTTGAACCACGATGTTGTAGTTCATCGAGGGCCCTCCCAGGCGCGTCGTAGTTATGCATCCATTGTCGCGCGAATGCGCGGCGGGCGCACGGCGCGTGGAAAGCCCGCTGCAAGCCCGCGCCAGACAGCAATCGGGCGCGGTGCCGCAACGTCTTTATGGATCGGATGAATTCGGCAATGCGCTCGCCAGGGGCTTATCATGTGCGTTTCGACTGACCGGATTGCCATCATGATCTCCGACGAAACCCAACAGGCTCACAAGCTGAATCACGACACGCTGCGCGAATTCGTCGATCGCAAATGGAACGACGAGATCGTGCCGGCGCTGACCGACTACATCGCCGTGCCGGCGAAGAGCCCGGCGTTCGATCCCGACTGGCAGCAGCACGGCTATATCGAGCGAGTGATCACCGAGGCCGCGAAGTGGGCCGGGCAGCAGCCCGTGCGCGGACTGAAGCTCGAAATCGTTCGCTTGCCGGGCCGCACGCCCGTGATCTTTTTCGAATCTCCGGCGACGCGTTCGGGCAGCACGGAAACGATCGTGCTGTACGGCCATCTCGACAAGCAGCCTGAATTCGACGGCTGGCGCAAGGATCTGGGTCCGTGGACGCCGAAGCTCGAAGACGACAAGCTCTATGGCCGCGGCGGCGCCGACGACGGTTACGCGATCTACGCGAGCCTCACGGCGCTGGCGGCGCTCGACGCGCAAGGCATCGAGCGGCCGCGCTGCGTCGGCCTGATCGAAACGTGCGAAGAGTCGGGCAGCTACGACTTGCTGCCGTATGTCGACGCATTGCGCGAGCGGCTCGGCAAGGTCGGACTCGTCGTGTGCCTCGATTCGGGCGCGGGCAACTACGATCAGTTGTGGCTGACCACGTCGCTGCGCGGCCTCGTCTCCGGCGATCTCGAAGTGCAGGTGCTCGACGAAGGCATTCACTCGGGCAGCTACGGCGGCATTGCACCGTCGAGTTTCCGCATCATGCGTCAAATGTTCGAGCGGCTCGAAGACGCAGCGGACGGCACGCTGCTGCCGAAGGGCTTTCATTGCCCGATTCCACTCGACCGCCTGAGCGAAGTCGAAGCGACCGCGAAGATTCTCGGCGACGACGTGTGGAAGAAGCTGCCGTGGTCGTGCGGCCAGGACGGTGGCCCGGTGCTGCCGACGACGGCCGATCCGAAAGAGGCGCTGCTCAATTCGACGTGGCGTCCGTCGCTGTCGGTGACGGGCGCGGCGGGGCTGCCTTCGCTCGCCGATGCGGGCAACGTGCTGCGTCCGCGCACGGCGTTCAAGCTGTCGCTGCGCCTGCCGCCGCTCGTCGAAGCGGACACGGCCGTGCAGCAGCTGAAGTCGCTGCTGGAGTTCGATCCGCCGTACAACGCGAAGGTCACATTCAAGCCGGACGCGGGCGCCGCGACGGGCTGGAACGCGCCGGAACTCGCGCCGTGGCTCGCCACCGCGCTGAACGACGCGTCGCGCCAGCATTACGGCGCGGACGTCGCGTTCATCGGGCAGGGCGGCACAATCCCGTTGATGAACGTGCTGAAGGCGGGCTTCCCCACTTCGCAGTTCATGGTGTGCGGCGTGCTCGGACCGAAGTCGAACGCGCACGGTCCGAACGAGTTCCTGCATGTGCCGTATGGCAAGAAGCTGACGGCGGCCGTCGCGGAAGTGATCGCGGCGGCGCCCTGACGATGGCCTTGAAGCCATCCTTAGCTGTTTTGCAAGCTGTCCTTCAAGAACGTTCGCATTCCGGGCGTTCTCGCGCGGGAGGGGCCGGCCGGTCTCTCCCGCTGTCCATCCGCCTCCTTTGAACGAGCCCATCATCGAATGAACGACACGCGCACTGCCCAGACGTCCGCTCCCCGTATTCCGGCCGATCAACTGCATGCCTATGTGCGCGCGATCTGGGAGCAGGCGGGCAGCGCGCCGCGCGAAGCCCAGCTCGTCGCCGATCATCTCGTCGCGGCCAATCTGACGGGACACGATTCGCATGGCGTCGGCATGATTCCGCGCTATGTCGATTCGTTGCGCGATCGCGAGCTGAAGCTCAATGGTCACGCGAGCGTGGTCAAGGATGTCGGCGCCGTGCTGACGATCGACGGCGGCAACGCTTTCGGCCAGGTCGTTGCGCATGAAGCGATGGAATTTGGCATCGAGCGCGCGACAAAACTCGGCGTGTGTGCCGTCGCGCTGCGCAACGCGCATCACATCGGCCGCATCGGGCATTGGGCCGAGCAGTGCGCGAAAGCGGGCTTCGTGTCGTTTCACTTCGTCAACGTGGCGGGCGATCCGCTCGTTGCGCCGTTCGGCGGCGCGGACCGCCGCATCGGCACCAATCCGTTTTGCGCGGCGTTTCCGCGCGCGGGCAAGGCGCCGCTCGTGCTCGACTTCGCCACCAGCGCCGTCGCTTATGGCAAGACGCGCGTCGCGTACAACCAGGGGAAAGAAGTGCCGCCCGGCTCGCTGATCGATCACGAGGGCAAGCCCACCGTCGATCCCGCCGTGATGATGCAGGCGCCGTTCGGCGCGCTGATGCCCGTCGGCGGGCAGGCGGGCGGCCACAAGGGCTTCGGGCTCGCGGCGATGTGCGAGATTTTCGGCGGCGCGCTGTCGGGCGGCTATACGACGCACGACAACACGCTGCAACAGACGAACGCGATCATCAACTGCATGCTGTCGGTGATCGTCGATCCCCATGCATTCGATGCGCCGAACGCCGAAGCCGAGGCCGACGCGTTCATCGAGTGGGTGAAGGCATCGCCGCTTGCCGCCGGCACGGAGCGCATCTACGCGCCGGGCGAACCGGAGCGCGCGACGCGTGCCGAGCGCGAGGCCAACGGCATTCCCGTCGATCCCGAGACATGGCGCCAGATCCGCGATGCGGCGCTGGCGGCCGGTTTGTCCCGGGAGCACGCCGATGGCTGGTCGGTGCGTCTGCGGTAACGTGCGAACCACCGACGCGCGATTCCGCGCAGCCATCGCGTGACGACGACATACGATTGACACAAAGAACGGTGCGCATGACGTTGCATCGTCATCGGCATCGTCATCGGCATCGTCTCGGCATCGGCATCGTCACGCGAGTGACTCACGGGCGATGCACGCTCGCTTGCTTAGCCGCATGAAAACGCCTGTCATCGCGCATTCGAAATTCGCAATGCCGCGTTTTCGCCCGCATCGCCGCGATTTAACAAATGCGCGCAATACCGGGCAATCTCCGATAGCCTCATCCGCGGGCAAAAACGCCCGAGATTTAAAGCAAATATTCTAATGGCGACTTTGCGCCCTTTTAAAGGACGTGAAAGCGCGCTCCGCTAGAGCTTTGCTTCGATTCGCAATCGTTTGCGCAAGCGGCGCTAGCCGGGAAGCCCGCCTGGCAGGCATCGCAATCCTTATGACGAACTGCTCACTTTTGTTCGTTAGGCCTCCCCCAACGTATTCCGGTCTGTTTTAGGCTCGCATTGCTTCACCCAGTGTTTAACCTTAAAGGACCGTTCAAAATGAATCTGCAAAACCATCACGCCTGCCGTCCATTCGTCGAAGCGGGCAATCTGTCGCAAATCGCCGCTTATTACGAAGAAGAGCGCAATGTCATGTGGATGATATTGCGTGCGCAGCCGCGTCCCTGCTTCAATCTCGAACTCGTCCACGATATTCTCGAACTGGCGCAGGCCGCGCGCGATTCGCGCCTGCCGATCGATTTCTGGGTCACGGGCTCGGCCATTCCGTCGATGTTCAACGTCGGCGGCGACCTCAATTTCTTCGCCGATGCGATCCGCTCGGGCCGCCGCCAGGAACTGATGGCGTACGCGCGCGCGTGCGTCGATTGCGTGCATGCGGCGGCGCGCGGCTTCGACACGGGAGCGATTTCGATCGCGATGATCGAGGGCTCGGCGCTGGGCGGCGGCTTCGAAGCCGCGCTCGCGCATCACTTCGTGCTCGCGCAGAACGACGCGCGCATGGGCTTTCCCGAGATCGCATTCAATCTGTTCCCCGGCATGGGCGGCTATTCGCTCGTCGCGCGCAAGGCGGGCATGCGCCTCGCGGAAGAACTGATCGGCGGCGGCGAATCGCATACGGCCGAATGGCACGCGAGCCGCGGTCTCGTCGATCAGCTCTTCGAGCCGGGCGAGGCATACGTGGCGACGCGGACCTTCATCGATACACTGCGCCCCAAGCTCAACGGCATCCGCGCGATGGTGAGGGCGCGTCAGCGCGTATTGCAGCTTTCGCGCGCCGAGCTGATGGAAATCACGGAGGATTGGGTGCAGGCCGCGTTCACGATCGAGGAGAAAGACCTCGCGTTCATGGAGCGGCTCGTGATGCTGCAAAACCGCCGCACGGGGAATCTGCGCCAGGCGGCCATGAACGCCGCATAAACGCAATGAGTCGCGCGATCGGCCCAGACCGCATTCGGTGCTGACGCAATCGACATAAACGCATTCAGCACAGCAGCCATCAACGCAGCAACCATCAGCACAGCAATCATCAGCGCAGCAAACAGGCAACACACAGCATGCATTCAGCGGTAGCCAGCCGCGCGAGCGGCCGACAGGCAGGTGATCCGTCGGGTCGAGCAGACTTTTCGGGGGTTCAGGCGATCAACCGGATCTTCTGCCTGTCATTCAGCCAGCGCTCGAAATCGGCGGCGGGCATCGGCTTGCCGTACAGATAGCCCTGCACGTATTCGACGCCCAGTCCCTTCATGAACAGTTCTTCCGACTCCGTCTCGATTCCTTCGGCGACCACTTTCAGTTGCAACGCCTGCGCGACGGCCACCATCGAGCGCACGAGCGCCTGAGACTTCTTGTCCGCGTTGATCGAGCTCACGAAACTGCGATCGAGCTTGATCACATCGAGCGGAATACGCCCCAGTTGCGACAGCGACGAATAGCCGGTGCCGAAATCGTCCAGATGGACCTGCGCGCCGAGATCGCGGAATTGCGTGATCAGGCCGATCGCGGCCGCTTCGTCTTCGATCAGGCAGCTTTCCGTCAACTCGATATCGAGCAGGCACGGATCGAGTTTCGCGTTTTGCAAGGCCTCGCTGAAATGCGACACGATGGCTGTATCCACCAGTTGCCGCGCCGACACGTTGATCGCCACGCGCAGCGACAGCCCGCGCGCCTTCCATTGCGCGGCCTGTTCGGCGGCCGTCTGCATGACCCAGCGGCCGAGCGGCCCGATGAGCCCCGACTCCTCTGCATAACGGATGAACGCGGCGGGCATGATCTGCCCGCGCTCCGGCGAATTCCAGCGCACCAGCGCCTCGACGCCGTACACCTTGCCCGTCGCGAGCGAGAGCTTCGGCTGATAGTGCAGCGTCAGCTGGCCTTCTTCGAGCCCGCGCCGCAGGTTCGTGTCGAGCCACATGTATTCGGCGACCTTGCGGTTCATCTCCGGCGAGAACACGCGATAGGTGCGCTTGCCGTCGTCCTTCGCGACGTACATCGCGGTATCGGCGGCGCGGATCAGCGCTTCGAGGCTGTCGCCGTGCTCGGGGAACATCGCGATGCCGATCGAGCAGCCCGTGTAGACCTCGACGAGCCCGAGGCTGAACGGCGTGCGAAGCCGTTCGAGGATGCGTTGCGCGATCGCTTCCATCGACTCGACTGTCGCGACAGGCGACAGCACGATGAACTCGTCGCCGCCCAGGCGCGCGAGCATGTCGTCGGCGCCGAGGCATTCGCGCACGGCCGACGACACGTCCTGGATCAGCCGGTCGCCGAACACGTGGCCGTAGTGATCGTTGACCTTCTTGAAGTTGTCGAGATCGAGAAACAGAATGCCGACGGAAACGCCGGCCGCCGCGCTCGCGATGGCCGTGCGGGTCTTGTCGTGGATCGCGTTGCGGTTGGGCAGGCCCGTCAGCGAGTCGGTGTTCGCGAGCTCCGTGAGGCGGTCCTGCGCGCGGCGCTCCTCGGTGATGTCGGTGCCGGAGCAGATCAGGAACTGCTCGTCGACGCCGCTGCCGCTCATCACAAACTTGTTGCGAAAGAGAAAGAGCCGTTCGCCGTGCACGGTGCGCACGCGGCGCTCGACTTCATACGCGACGCCGCGATTGAAGAAGCCCGAAATGTTCTGGCTCGACGCCGCGCCCGCTTCCGACGACATGAAAAGCGCCCACACGCTGCGCCCGATCACGTCTTCTTCCTTCATGCCCGTGAGTTCTTCGGCGAGACGGTTGAAGCGCTGGATGCGGCCATTCCGGTCGACGATCACGACGACGGAATTGACTTCCGACACGACCTGTTCGGCGAACGACAGGCCGTGCACCAGATCGCGCGCGACCGACTCCGTGTCTTCGAACGCCGACGCGGTGCCCGCCCACGTGCTGCCGTTGAGCTTCTTGCCGACGAGATGCAGCCGCAGCGACTCGCCGTGCAGGCGCACGTCCATCATCAGGTGCGACGTGACGCCCGTCAGCTGGCGAATCTGCGCGGCCTGCGCGCCGGACAGCGCGATCGCGACAGTGGCCGCACGGTCGTCCGTTTCCGGCGAGAGCTCGAGCGCGTTGCTGTCGCTGGACAAGCGCCAGCATGGACTGCTCGTTCCGAAGCGGGCGAATAGCACCTGATCGTGTTGGCCGTCGTTCATGAGGGATCCCCGGGCAAACCGTTGCTTTCAGTCGAACTCCGAATACGGGTACAGCAAAGCGTCGTATGGGCTGCGCTTCATTGTATCGAAGCGGCCAGGCCTGTGGCTCCGAATCTATTAACGACCTTTCACAAGCCATTCTTTAATCAGAATGCATGGAAATTATGCGCTTCTAACGAACCGGTTCCGCAAACGTTGGCGCTCGATTGCGCGCGCATGCGATCGTGTGCGATGCTCGCAAAGCGATAAGAAAGCGCGACGGCAGACCAGACCGGTTGTCCACCTTTCCAAGGAGGGAGACATGAGTATGCTGTCGTGTGTGCCATGCAGGTCTGTTCCGAACGACCATTCAACCGCCATTCCATCGACGACGATGCGTCGCGCGATCGCGTTGTCGGGCTTCATGCTGTTCGCCGGTTTCGCGCAGGTGGCGAGCGCCGATACGCAGATCGGCGGGCCGCTTCCGCCGCCGCCCGACCAGTTGTATGGCGACCTGTTCGTCGCCGTGCAAACCGCGCAGATCTATCCCGACCAGAAGACCTTCGTCGACGCGACCCCGAACGCCGATCCCGCAACGATCGTGCAGTTGTATGACGCGCATAAGAACGATGCCGGCTTTTCGCTGGCGGACTTCGTCAACAAGTACTTCACGCCGCCTTCCGAGCCCGTCATCACGCCGCCCGCGAACCAGTCGCTGCGCGATCACATCAACTGGCTGTGGCCCGAGCTGACGCGCACGACGACGAGCGCGCCGCCGAACAGCTCGCTGATTCCGATGCCTAAGCCCTATGTCGTGCCGGGCGGCCGTTTTCGCGAGGGTTACTACTGGGACACGTATTTCACGATGCTCGGCCTGCAGGAGTCGGGGCATGAAGATCTCGTCGACAACATGCTCGATAACTTCGCGTACATGATCGACACGTATGGCCACATTCCGAACGGCAACCGCACGTACTATCTGAGCCGCTCGCAGCCGCCGTTCTTCTCGTACATGGTCGAGCTCGCGGCGAAGGTCGAAGGCGGGCGCGTCTATCAGAAGTATCTGCCGCAGATGCGAAAAGAGTACGCGTACTGGATGCAGGGCGCGTCGACGACGAAGCCCGGCGACGCGACGCGCAACGTCGTCGTGCTGCCCGACCATACGGTGCTGAACCGCTATTGGGACGAACTCGACACGCCGCGCGACGAGTCGTATCTCGAAGACGTGCAGACGGCGCAGCAGGCGGCGGGCCGCGCGCCAGCGGATGTGTATCGCGATCTGCGCGCGACGGCCGAAAGCGGCTGGGACTTCAGCTCGCGCTGGTTCGGCGACAACATGAACCTGACGACGGTGCGCACGACGGCCATCATCCCCGTCGACCTCAACAGCCTGATGTTCCATCTCGAGACGACCATCGCCCGCGGCTGCTCCGAGGCGCGCGACTTCGGCTGCGTCGCGCAGTTCATCGGCAAGGCGGCGAAGCGCGCGGAGGGCATCAACCGGTATTTGTGGAACAGCAAGGGGTACTACGGCGATTACGACTGGAAGCTCGCGAAGCCGCGCGACAACCAGACGCCGGCGATGCTGTATCCGCTCTTCGCGGGCGCGGCGTGGCCGGATCGCGCGCAGAAGACTGCGAATGTCGTGTCGGCGATTCTGCTCAAGCCCGGCGGCCTGACTACGTCCACGTACAACACGACCCAGCAATGGGACGCGCCGAACGGCTGGGCGCCGCTGCACTGGATCGCGATCGAAGGCCTGACGCGCTATGGGCGCCGCGATCTCGCCACGCAGATCGGCACGCGCTTTCTCGCTGACGTGAAGAACGTGTATGCGAAAGAGCAGAAGCTGGTCGAGAAGTATGTCGTCGAAGGATCGGGGACGGGCGGCGGCGGAGGTGGCGAGTATCCGTTGCAGGACGGCTTCGGCTGGACCAATGGCGTGACGCTCAAGCTGCTCGACATGTACAGTCCGGGCGAATAAGCGGCAAACGAAAGCGCCGACGGGCGCGGCGAGCCGGTGACGTCGCCGCGCCCCTATTTCCACAAATTTTAACGCTTAGAAATCCTCTGCAAATTTGCCTTCAGTGGTAGCATTTTTGTTCACGCAAAAATGCGTGGCAACGAGACTCAGGAGGCGTATGGCAAGTGGAGCAACGATCGGTGATGCGCGGATCGAACTGATCGATTTCGCCCGCTCGGAGCCGCATGTTTTTCTCGAAGTGATGCTGCCGTTGCTGATAGCGGGCCTGTTCGTTTCATTCTTTATTTTCCGGATCATCATCGACCCTGTCGGGCTGCAGAAGTCGGAATACGACGGAGTGCGCAAGGTCATGAGCCGACATTTCCGAAGGAGTGCGTCGAAATAATGGACTACTTCTATTTGCTGCGCTTTTGCGCCACAGTGGCCGTCTGTGCCGCCGTCTACCTGTTGCTGGCGAGGCGCCTTGCCGATGCCGTGCATCCCATGCGACTCGAACTCGCGCGCAAGGGCGAAGCGCTGCTCGCGTCGGGCGGGCTGCGTGACGCCGATGCCGATTACGTCCGCTTCTGCCTCGACAACGCGTTCAACGGCATGGTCGCGTTCCTGGGCGTGTTGCTGATGCCGTTTCTGAGCGCGTGGATACTCGCCGGTCTGTGCTTGCCGCGCATGGTCTTCACAACTTTTCCCGATCCACGCGTCGAGCGGCGCGCGCGTGGCGCAAGCGCGGTCGATCCCATCACCGACCTGTTCTGCCGTTCCGCGTTTGCGGCCAATCCGATGTGCGGCGTCATCGTCGTCGCGCAGATGGGAATCGTCGTGGCGATCGGCGTGCTCATCACAGGTCGGTTGAGATCCGCGAAGTCGTTGTCGCGCGCTGTCGTCGACGCCGAAAGCGCGCTGCACGCACGGCTGCGTTTCGGCGAGCGGACCGCTTGAGGTGCGAGCTCGCGGCCATCGTCGTTTGAGTGCAGCGTGCGACGCCGCCGCGCTCAATATCGCCGCGCAAGCCGCATGCGCATTAGCTGCTTCGTCTCGCCGTCGGCGTCAGGCGGCAGATTGAACTCGCCGGAAACGAGTGACGCGACGGGCACGCCGTCGCGATACAACACGCGGTTGCCCGCCACAGCCGGCACCTTGCTGCCCGGCAACAGCGTGCCCACGAGGTTCAGCGGATCGGTGCCCGCCACGCATACGTAGGCGCCGTCGTTTGCATGCCGCCGCACTTCGCGCAGCAGTGGAATCGCTTCCGGCAGTGCGAACTGCTCGCCGGCGAGTCCGTTCACGAAACGCCCGCCACGCACCTGGCCGCGCGCTTCGAGCCGCTGATACACGCGCAGCAGGTCGCGCCACGGCGGCAGCCATTCGGCCTCGCGTTCGAGCAGTCGCCAGAAGACGACGCCATACCGCCGCAACAGCGCCATTGCGATGTGTTCGAGCACGTCGGGCGCGAGCGGCGGCGGTCGGCGTGCCGGCGACGCGGCGGGCGCATCGTCTGCCGCGTCTTTGGCCAGTGCGGCGGGCCGCCGCAACAGCGCCCATCGTCCCGCGTCGTCCATGCCGCCGATCAGCGCACCGGCGCCGCGCGGACGGCGGCTCGGATAATGCGACGCGTTGCGCTTCGCGACCGGCTTGAGCAGCGCGCGCAGACCCGCAAAGCTGTCCGAGTTGACGAGGCCCGCCGCGACCAGTTCGCCGAGCGCATTCTCCAGTTCGACACGCAGCAGATGCACATCCGACAGCAGTTCGTCGAAGAACATCGCGCCGTGCTGCGTTAGCGCATCGAATACGAGCTGTGCTTTCGACGACAGTTCCGGTTGCTTCGCCGGATCGATCAGCGCGCTCCACAGGGGCAGCGCGCGGCGCGGCAACAACACGATGGGCGTGCTGCGCACGGGCGCGCTCGCGCCGCGCGCGCGTTCCGTGAGCCGTGTCCAGACGATCTTGCCCGAGCGGCAGAAGTCGTCGAGCGATGTGATCGAATAGTCCTTGAGCCGTGCGGGCAGGATGTCTTCTTCCCACGCGCCCGCCGCCGCCTGGAATCCCTCCAGCTGATCGAGCAGGGCTGCGAGCGCATCGCGCCCTTCGCCGCGCGTATCGGGCGTGACGCGCTGCCATTCGAACAGAAAGCGCATGAAATCATGCCGCTCGACAGGCTCGATTTCCCGTCGCAAGCGACGAACCGTATAGCGATGAATGCGCGCGAGCAGATGCCGTTCGCACCATTCCTCATCGGCCGCGCGCGGCGTGAAACGGCCGCGCATCACGTAGCCTTCCGCTTCGAGCCGAGTCAGCGCCTGTGCGACTGCCGATGCGGGCAACGCCAAGGCGCGCGCAATCGCCGACAACGGCAGCGGCCCGAAGCCCGTCAGCCGCGCGCGGATCACGTCGACCAGCGCGTCATCTTCCGTCCAGGCGTCGTCGAAACCTTTGGGCGCTTTGATCTCGGGTTCGATCTCGGCGTGAGGATAGATCGCGCGCAGGCACGTCAGGCGTTCGGCGGGCAGCCAGAGCGCATCGTGCTGCGCGATCTGCATGCGCGTCGCGTGGCCCGTCTTTACGAGCTCGGAGAGCCACGCGCTCCAGCCTTCGTTGCGCAGCGCCTCGGCTTGCGTGATGCACGCGAGACCCGTCAACGCTTCGTGCATTTCGTCGGTGTCACGCACTTGCGGCCACGCTTCTTCGCCGACGCTCGCAATCGCGTCGGCGTCGAGCGCACCCAGATCGTCGGCGGACTCGGGGCCGCTCGTGTAGCGGCGATTCAGCACGGCCTGGGTGCGGCGCTCTTCGATCGGCGCATCGTCGAGAAACGCATACGGCTTGGCCGTCAGTATCTCGGCTGCAAGCGGCGACGGCGCCGGGAGATCGCGGCTCACGAGCGCGATCTCGCCTTGTTCGATCCGCCTCAGCAGCGCGAGCCACGCTTGCGTATCCATCGCTTCGTGCAGACAGTCGTCGACGGTCTGATCGACGAGCGGGTGACTCGGCAGTTCGCGCTCGCCGGCGACGTTTTCGAGGCACGCAGCCTGATCCGGAAACACGGTCGCGAGCAGATCGTCGCTGCGCATGCGCTGCAATTGCGGCGACGTCTTGCGGCCGCCGGTGTAGCGCGGCAGCGCGAGCGCCGTGGTCGCGTTCCAGCGCCAGCGCACGCCGAAAAGCGGCGCGTCGAGCAGCGCCTGGATCAGCACGTGCTCGGCCGTCGCCGAGCGCAGATAACGCCACACTTCGTCGAGCGCGAAGCTGTGCGCGCCCGTCAGCGACAGCACGATCGCATCCTCGGTCGCGGCCGCCTGCAATTCGAAGTTGAACGTGCGGCAAAAGCGCTTGCGCAGCGCGAGTCCCCACGCGCGATTCACGCGGCTGCCGAACGCCGTATGGATCACGACCTGAGTGCCGCCCGATTCGTCGAAGAAGCGCTCCATCACGAGCGTGTCCTGCGTCGGCAGTACGCCGAGCGCCTGACGTGCGCGCGCCAGATATTCGACGATCTGCCGCGCGGCCGGCTCGATCAGCCCGGTTCGCTCGACGAGCCACGCGATGGCCGGTTCGAGATCGAGCGCGGCCGTAGGGCGCTCTGCGACGGCTGCGGGTTCCCCGCGCGCATCGGCGTACGCGTCGGCTTGCACGGCTTCGGGCGCGCGTAGCGTGGTCTTCGCATCGGCCACGACCGCCGCATCCGCCGCTATCGCCAATAGCCGCTCGATCTCCGAACGCAAACGCGCGACGCCCGCCGACAGTTCGTCGCTGCGTCCGGGCGCTTCGCCGAGCCAGAACGGAATATTCGGCGGCTGGCCCTGCGCATCCTCGACGCGCACGCGGCCGCTTTCGACGCGCATGATCCGGTACGACGCATTGCCGAGCTGAAACACGTCGCCCGCGAGACTCTCGACGGCGAAGTCCTCGTTGACCGTGCCGATATTGAGCCCCTGCGGTTCGAGGATCACCGCGTAATCGGCGTTCTCCGGAATCGTGCCGCCCGACGTGACGGCATACAGCTTCGCGCCGCGCCGCCCGCGCAGCGTGCCGTTCACGGCGTCGCGATGCAGGTATGCCGCGCGCGGGCCGTGGCGGCTCGTGTAGCCCTCGGCGAGCATCCGCAGCACGGCGTCGTATTGCTCGCGCTTCAAATTGGCATACGGCGCGGCGTGCCGGAACAGATCGAAGAGACCGTCCTCGCTCCATTCGGCATTGGACACTTCCGCGACGATCTGCTGCGCGAGCACGTCGAGCGGCGCGCGCGGGATATGCAGCAGGTCGAGTTCGCCGCGCCGCACGCAATCGAGCAGCGCCGCGCATTCGATCAGATCGTCGCGCGAAGCCGGGAAGAGCCGCCCCTTCGGCATGCCGCCGACGTGGTGCCCCGAGCGTCCGACACGCTGCAAAAACGGCGCGATCGCGCGCGGCGAGCCCATCTGGCACACGAGATCGACATCGCCGATATCGATGCCGAGTTCCAGCGACGCCGTCGCGATCAGCACGCGCAGTTCGCCGCGCTTCAGGCGTTGCTCGGCGTCGAAGCGGTGCTCTTTCGCGAGCGAGCCGTGGTGCGCGGCGACGGCCTCCTTGCCGAGCCGCTCGGTCAGATGCCGCGCGACGCGCTCGGCCATCCGACGCGTGTTGACGAACACGAGCGTCGTCCGGTGTTGCGCGACGAGTTCCGCGAGCCGGTTGTAGACGAGTTCCCACGCTTCGTTCGACATCACCGCATCGAACGGCACGGGCGGAATTTCGAGCGCGAGATCGCGCTCGCGCACGTGGCCGACATCGACGATCGCGCAGTCGGCGGGCGCGCTGTCGTGGGCGGCGCTATCAGTCAGGCTATCGGTCACGCGGTCGAGGCTCGCGCCGCCGACGAGAAAGCGCGCGACGGCTTCGATCGGCTTTTGCGTCGCCGACAGCCCGATGCGCGGCAAGCGCCGGCCGCACAACGCGTCGAGCCGTTCGAGCGTCAGCGCGAGATGACTGCCGCGCTTGCCGCCCGCCATCGCGTGAATTTCATCGACGATCACCGTGCGCACCGTCGACAGCATCTTGCGGCCCGACTCCGATCCGAGCAGCACGTACAGCGATTCGGGCGTCGTGACGAGAATATGCGGCGGGCGCTTTTTCAGCGCCGCGCGCTCCTGCTGCGTCGTGTCGCCCGTGCGCACGGCCGTGCGGATGTCGAGCGCGGGCAACCCGCGCTGCGCGAGTTCGCGCGCGATGCCTTCGAGCGGCGTCTGCAGGTTGATGCGGATGTCGTTCGACAGCGCCTTCAGCGGCGATACGTAGACCACCAGCGTTTCGTCGGGCAGCGCGCCGTCGCGAGCGAGCCCGTCGCGCACGAGCTCGTCGAGCGCGGCGAGAAAGGCGGTCAGCGTCTTGCCGGAGCCCGTCGGCGCGGCCACGAGCGTATGCCGGCCGCTGCGGATCAACGGCCACGCGGCGGCTTGCGCGTCCGTGGGCGCGGCAAAGGTTTTCTCGAACCAGCCCGCGACGGCGGGATGGAAGTCGGCCAGTACGTGGGCGGCAGGGAAGGCGGAAGTCATGAGATCGAAGATGGGGGCGGCGCGGCGTATATCCAGAGATCCAGTGGGGGCCGCGCCCCCGCAACCGTTAGACCGCTTCAGTCTCGCAGGTTTCGCGGCTTCGTGCTGACCGCGCAATCGCAGAAGCGGCGCGGGCGCTGCACTGCGAGCCGACGTGTTCGTGGGGCGGCGCCAGACGCAACTACCGGTCAATCGCCCGCGTGTCCGCGCGCGGCCGCCCGAGCGCGACATCGACAAGCGCCCGATCGATGCAAATGCAAGCAGAGGAGAGGGGCAGTCTGTATCCAGTGTGCAGTGAAAAACGGCGCCATGGTGTGCCGAATGAAAGCGATGCCCCATCGCCCGAACAGGACGTCAGCGCCCCCGACCCAATGGCAACCCGCCAGCAGCATCGGGAGTCAACGAGTATTCTGATCCATTGAGCCCCGATTCATCACCCACGATGGAGTCTCGAACCATGCGATACAACCAGCTTGGCCGCACAGGCGTTTTCGTGTCGGAACTATGTCTCGGCACGATGACGTTCGGCGGCACCGGCGGCATCTGGCAGCACATCGGCGACTTGCAGCAGAACGACGCCGAACGGCTGATCGGCCGCGCGATCGACGCCGGCATCAATTTCATCGACACGGCCGACGTGTATTCGTCCGGCCTCTCCGAGCAGATCACCGGGCAGGCGCTCAAGAACCTGAAGGTGCCGCGCGACAGCGTCGTCGTCGCGACGAAGGTCTTCGGCCAGACGGGCGACTTTGCGAATGCGCGCGGCGCGTCGCGCTATCACATCATGGATGGCATCAAGGCGAGCCTGCAGCGGCTGCAACTCGATCACGTCGACCTGTATCAGATCCACGGCTTCGATCCCGCGACGCCGATCGAAGAAACGCTGCGCGCGCTCGATACGCTCGTGCAGCAAGGCCATGTGCGCTATATCGGCGTATCGAACTGGGCTGCGTGGCAGATCGTGAAGGCGCTCGGCATTTCGGAGCGGCTCGGGCTCGCGCGCTTCGACACGTTGCAAGCCTATTACACGATTGCGGGCCGCGATCTCGAACGCGAGCTAGTGCCGATGCTTCGCAGCGAGGGCCTCGGCCTGATGGTCTGGAGCCCGCTCGCGGGCGGGTTGCTGAGCGGCAAGTATGGCCGCGAGCAGAAGGGCGAAGCGGGTAGCCGCCGCACGACGTTCGACTTTCCGCCCGTCGATCGCGAGCGCGCGTTCGATTGCGTCGACGTCATGCGCGCGATTGCCGAAACGAAGGGCGTGTCCGTCGCGCAGATCGCGCTCGCGTGGCTGCTGCATCAGCGCGCGGTGATGAGCGTGATCGTCGGCGCGAAGCGGATCGAACAGCTCGACGACAACATCAAGGCGACCCAGGTCGAACTGGGCGCGGACGATCTCGCGAAGCTCGATGAAGTGAGCCGCCTGCCGTCCGAGTATCCGGGCTGGATGCTGGAGCGCCAGGGCGATCCGCGCCGTCAGCAGATCGCCGAAACGCGCTGGGGCCGTGAAGGCAACGGTTGAGTTCTCCTCGATCAAACGTGCGAGCACATGATGCGGCGTGACGCGGCGTGTAGCGTCACGCCGCGTCATCATCGCAACGCGCTCATTGCAGCATGAACGTCTCGTACTCGAGCGAATCGAGCTTGCGGTCGAGCAGATAAAGACTCGCGAGCACCACGACGAGCAGCGACGTCGCGAAGCCATAGCCGTAGTAAGCGGGATTCAGCGACAGCGTGATCGCCGTGAACAGCACGTTCAACGCGACGAAGCCGCCCACCAGAAGCAACACGATCTTGCGCTTGTCGAGATAGAAGAACACGTTGATCGTGCCCATGAACACGACCTGCATGCTGGCCGCGATCACGTCGATATAGAGCAGCGGCAGATACAGCGTCGAAATGCGCAGCCATTGCAGCAGGATCGCGCCCGCCGCAAAGAGCATCATCGCGGCGATCGCCTGCACTTTCATGATCTCCCAGATGCCGTTGCGCAATGCCTCGACCATCGCATCGCGCATGCGCTCGATGTGCTGCAACGACGCGCCTTCGCGCACGGCATCGTAGAACGCGTCGTAGTATTCGACGAAATCCGTTTCGATGCGCATCAGGAACACGGCCATGCCCGGGATGATCGCGAGATACGCGAGAAACACCGGGATGTCGTAGATGATCGACGCGTGCAGCGGACCGATCACCGTCTGGCCCGTGCCCGGCGAATACCAGAACATGAACTTGTCGGCCCAGATCGCGAGGTTGTAGAGGAAGCCCGTCAGCATCAGCGACGGATAGCGATACGTCTTGCGGAACATCTCGAACGAGATGAAATGGTCGCTATCGTAGTCGCGGTAGATGAGGGCGAGCAGGCCCGTCAGCAACACCGCTTGCCCGATCACGAAACCCGCCAGCAGACCCGTCAGCCCGAACGTGTTGAGCATGAGCGCCGAGCCCGTCGTCACCGCATAGCCGATGAAGAAAACGACGATGATCGACATGTACTGCTTCATGCCCGACAGAAAGATCGTCGCGATCCAGATGTTGCTCATCACCGCGAAGCCCGCGAGCATCAGCAGCCTGTATGCGGCCGTCTGCTGAGGAAAGAGAAGCACGATCGCGAGACCGCCCAGTATTACGGAAGCCGCCGTCACGATGAACATCACCGCATGAAAATTCGGCAGCACGAGATGGCGCCGCTTTTCGAAGAGCTGGTCCGACGTGAAGCGCGTGAAGGCCAGCTGCAACGGCCCCGTCAAGATCAGCGACAACGCGATCAGATACGTGACCGACACCTGAAACTGCGTGATGAGTCCCGTGGGCACGACGAACGGAATGCTGAGCACGCCGATCAGCAGAATGCCGACGATCGACAGCACCCACGGCCCCGCGCCGATCAGGCCTGCGTACGTGTATGCCTGCATCAGCCCCAGCAGCGTATTGCGCCGGAGCATTTTGCGCAGTTCGAAACCGATGCCTGCCATCGTCGTGGCTCCCGTTCAGTGCGACATGGGCATCGGCGCGGCTTCCGATGCAGGTGGATCGGCGAGATCCGCTTGCGCGGTCAGCCGCGCATAGAGATCGCGATATGCGCCGACCATCTGGTCCTGCGTGTAATAGCGTTCGACGCGCGCGATGCCCGCCTGCTGCGCCGCGTGCCAGTTGCCGTCGTCGAGCAGATCGAGCGCCGCTTCCGCCAGCGCGCGCGGATCGGCGATCTGCACGACGCGTCCGGCCGCGCCGAGTGCCGCATCGTCGCCCTCAAGCCCATAGATCAGCTGACGGCACGAGCCGACATCCGTCGTCACGGACGGCACGCCCGCCGCGAAGCCTTCGAGCACGACGAGCGGCAGCGCCTCCGAAATCGAGCTGAGCACGAGCACGCCGCACTTCGGCAACAGCTCGTCGATTTTCTGGAAGCCGAGAAATTTCACCTTGTCCTGCAAGCCCAGACTTTCGACCAGCGCATGACACTCGGCCGCATACGACGGGTCTTCGTCTTCCGGCCCCGCGATCCATGCTTGCGCTTCGGGCATGCGGCGCACGACGGTGAGCATCGCGCGAATGAAGGTCTTGATGTCCTTGATCGGGACCACGCGCCCGATCAGGCACAGCGTCTTCGGCACGGTGGCGGCGCGCAGCGCGCGCAGCGGCGCGAGCCTCGGCAGATTCACGCCGTTCGGAATGTTGGCCGTTTTCTCGTCGGGCGCGCCGTCGAGCACCTGGCGCCGGCGGTTGCCTTCGTACAGCGCGATGATGTCCGCGGCCGCGTCGTAGCACACGTGTCCGAGCGTTTCGAAGAAGCGCACCCACAGGTCGCGGAAATAGCCGATCTGCGATACGTCGCGTTCGAAGATGCTGCGGTTGTCGCGTATCCATTCGCTCTGGAACAGGTCGATCTTGCGTTCTTTCGTGTAGATGCCGTGCTCGGACACGAGCAGCGGCCGCGCGTACCGATAGCGCGCGAGCGCGCCGAGAAAGCCCGCATAGCCCGTCGATACCGTATGGAACATCTTCGCGCGCGGCAGCCCTTCGGCGATCTTCGCGAGCTGCCACAGCGGCTTGTGCATGATGCGCACGGTCCAGAAGTAATCGACGAACGACGGGTCCGTGCAGAACTGCCGATACTGATCGGTCAGATAGTTCCAGGCCTCACGCGAATAGAGAAACGCGTCTTCACCCAATGCGCCGCCCGGCCGCAGATCGCCCAGCATGTCCTTCAGCATGCGGCCCGCCGCGTGACGCATCGCAGGATTGCGCAGACTGTCGTGCAGTTGCGCGGACCGCATGAACGCGGATGCGTCGCCGCGCTGCTTCTGCACGAGCGGCGGGGGCGCGAAATCGTACAGATAGTGGTTCTCCAGATGCACGACGTTATCGGGCAACGCGTACTGCATCTTTGGATAGTCCTGCGGACGGCTGCCGAGAAAGCACAACGCGAACGAATACTCGGGAAACGCGCGGATGATCTGATTGACCCAGCTCGACACGCCGCCGCTCACATACGGGAACGTGCCTTCGAGCAGCAGGCAGATATCGGCGGAATCGGCGCGCGGCAGCTCGGGCGTTTGCGGCGTTTGCGATGAGAGCATGATGTCGATGTCTCAGGCGGAGTGCGGACGCGCGGCGCCTGGGCCGCGCGGCTTCCAGAAATCGAGGACGGCGGACAGCGTCGGGGTAGTCGCGCGGCTGTCCATTTCACCGAGCAGCGTGCGCACGCGCGCGAAATCGCGGCGCAGCCAGGCCGCTTCCGCGAGCCACGGCAGCATGCGGTCGCGCGGAAAGCCGCAGTCGATTGCACGTTGCAGCATCGTATCCGCGTCGTCGAGATCGAGCCGTGCAATCGCAAGACGGCCGCGCAGACGCCATAGCGCCGCGTCGTTCGGATCGTGCGCGAGCGCCGCGGCTGCGTATGCATCGGCCTGAGCAGCTGCATTGCGATACACGTCGCCCGTGACGAGATTTTCGTATATCAGCTCGCTATACAGTTGCGCGAGCGTCCTGTTCGCTTCAGCGCGCTGGGCATCGTTCAGTTCGGGATGCAGTTTCGGATCGAGCTTCGGGCGCTCGACGAGTATCCGCTGCGTGAGTCCCTTCTCGCGGTTGTCGAGAATGCCGTACGCGAGCAGGCGGATATCGTCGAGCGGATCGGCGAGCATGCCTTGCAGCAGCGGCGAAACGGTGCGCGCGGGCATCGACTGCATCGCGAGCAACGCGGTCATCCGAAACGACGTGCCCGCTTCGGCGTTCTGCAACTCGGCCTTCAGCCGCGCGCCGCGTCCATACGAAACGGTGCCCATCAGATTCGCGGCGAACTCCGGCTCGTCGACGAGCGCGACGGGCAACTCCGCGCGTGGCCTCGGCAACATGCGGGCAATCGCCATCGCGCCGATCGGCCCGAGCAGGCCGCCGACCGGCACCGCGAAATTCAGAACCCACAGCGCAGCCAGCAGGCCCGCGCGCGGCAGACGATAACGCACGGGCAACACCGATGCGAGGCCGTATGCCGCCACCAGCGCAGCGAGCGCCTGCACGAGCAGGCACAGCAGCAACACCTGTGTGTTCAGATGCGCGGTGGAATGCAGCGACGCATTGCCGGTGCTCACGATATCGCCGAGCCATTGCGCGGACGTGTCGGGCGCGCTGCGCGCCGCGATCGCGAACACGGCGATCTGCAACGCGAGCGCGAGCAAGATGAGCAGCACGGCGACGAACGTGATGCGCGCGCCCACTGACCGCGCGCTTACGTCGCGCCGATGAGCACGCGTGTTTTGATCAGTAGCGGACATCGCAACGCTCCAGCAGATGCCGCAACTCGGCGATGGCTTCATCGGCGGGCACGGCCATCGAATGCACGGCCACGCGCGCCGCTTCGAAATCCACACCGTACTGCGCGCGCAGATTCTCTTCGATACGCATCAGATAGCCGTCCACCGCGCTTTCGCCCGATAGCGGCATCAACGTAAGCACCACGCGATGCCCGTCGTCTTGCAACGGCCATTGCACGTCGAGCGCGCGGCGCGTGCGCAGCACGTGCTCATAGAGCGTCGCGCTCTCGTCGTCGTTGTGAAACACGAGCGCGACGATCGACGATTGCACCTGCGTATCGCGCTTCAGATGAACGAGCCGCGCGTAGTCGAGCGCGAACGTGTGAGGGCATGACGGAAAAGCCGCGAGCGTCTCGCGCGTGACGACGGCATGCTGTACGCCGTCCGCATAGACGTTGCACAGCACCAGCAGGAATTGCAGGTTGTCGCGCGTGAGCGCGAGAAACGGCATGCGTTCGACGGCCAGCACGCCGACGGGATTCTTTTGCGCATCCATGAGCGGCACGACCACGACGTAATTGCTGCGCGCGATGTCCTGATTCGCTTTCGATTCGACATGGACCAGCGTGCGCGTATCGAGCGCTTCGCGCACGAGCGGATCGTCCGGATCGAACGCGGAAGGCGCGCCGATCGACGCGGCCACGTCCGTCGAAAGCGTGGCGTCGCGCCATGGATGCACGCTCGCGGCTTCTATCTGACAGGCCTGCGCGGCGGCGTCGAGGAACGGCTGCGCGCCGCGCAAGTCCGCGGCGCCTTGCTGCGTCGCCGTCGGCTCCTGATCCAGCACGATCCTGCGCAGCCGCGCGAGCGAATCGCGCAGCGTGGCGGGGCGGCCCAGCAGATCCTGTTCGAGCCTTTCATGCGACAGCCGCAACATGAACTGATTGCGCGTGAGGATCGACAGGCGTTCGGCGAGATAGTCGTTGGCGATGCGGCCCTGGCGCAAGCGCGTGATCCAGATGTCCCCGAATTGCCCGCATAGCATCGTGACGACGAATCCGCCGAGGAAAAAGCTCACAGGGAAGAGCTGTGTATGCGGAGCCGTCGTCAGCATGTGCGCGAGCGAAGCGTGCGCCGGCGTGCCGTCGCCATGCGGATAGAGCACATACCACGACGCGAGCAGAATCAGCCCTGAAAGCACGCCTGCAATCGACCCGTAACGCAGCGCGATCACGAGCGGCACGATCCACACCCAGCCGAAGCCGCTGTGCACGAGGAGCGGATCGTCGCGATCGAAGGCCCAGCACACGGCAATCGCGATCAGCGTCGCGACAACCGTTTCGAGCGTCGCGATCAGGTTGTGATGTGTCGAGCCGCGTGGCGGCGCGATCACGCGCGCCCACCACGAGCCCGCGCCGACGCTTTGCTCCTGCCGCCGCTGGTGTCGTCGTCTATGGCGCCCGCGCGGCGCCCGTCGTTCGTTAGCGTGCGTATTCATCGCGTTCGCCCGATTCAGTCTGGATTCGACTCGAACTCAGAGTCGATGATAGTCGCGTCGGACACGCTCAGCGCGCGAGCGGCGACAGCAACTCGCGCTCGAGCTTCTGCGCGACGCCCGACACGGCATCGCGACTCCATCCCGTGCGGCTGCCCGTGCCCGTCCATACGACCTTGCCCGTCTGCACGTCGATCACGTCGAACGCGAGTCCGACGGCCGGCTCGCCGTCGACGCCCACCTTGTAGCGCCATTCGTTGACGGCGCCCGTCAGCGCATAGCGCGCGTTCTGCTGACGCGCCCAGTTCAGCGCGTTCTGCTGCGCATCGGGTTTCGCGGGATCGAACAGCGTTTCGTCGTCCGCGCTCGCGGGATAGCGCGACAGATTCGTGTAGCCATACGAGGCGAGCAGGCTCTGCGCGATCGACGCGGCGCGCTGTCCCGCCTGCGGCGTCTCCGTGTTGTTCACGATGGGCAGGATGGCGACGCTGTCGCTTTTCGAAATCGCGGGCGGCGCGCTGCGATCGACGACCGCGCAGCCGGCGAGCGCGGCCATCAGCGCGACGGACGAAACAAGCGTCACGGTGCGCGCGCGAATGTTGTTGCTGTGGTTCATAACGTTCCCCTCTGGTCCATGCTCTTGAATGCCGTTTCAATACAGATAGCGATACCGCACGCCGACTTCCTTCACCGATGTCGAGTGATTCGACGAGACGCCCTGATACGCGCCATAGAGCATCAGCTGATCGTTGCCGAACACGCTGCCGACCACGCCAAGCTCGGCCTCGCCCGACCAGCCCGCGCGCGAATCGCGCAGCGGCCCGCCGATGAACATCGGCCGCCATCCCTTCGAATACTCGTCCGGCAACCCGTCGCCGAACGAAAACAGCAAGCCGCCTTGCGTGAAGGTCTGCGGCATGAACGACGTCGCCGTGAACGGCGTGCCCTGCGGCAGCAGCACGCGCAGGTCGCTGCCGGGCGTGCCCGTCGCGTTGTACTGGCCATGCGCGAAAACGGCGCGGATCGTGTAGTCGGGATAATCGGTCTTGATCTTGTAGCCGATGTTCGCTTCGACGAGACTGCCGTTGCCGAGATACGAACGGTCCTGTCCGTGAAAGCGTGCATATTCGTAACGCGCGCCGCCGAACCAGTGCGGATCGGGCACATAGCTGAAGCCGAGCGACGCAAGGTCCTTGGTGCCGCCCACCGTCAGCTGCGTGGACTCCGTCGCCGCCTGGTTGTAGCCGAGCGCGTAGGTCAGCGTGAGGCGCCGCGTGACGTTGTACGTGCCCTCGATGCGCGCCGTTGTGAAGTCATCGAGCGCATTGCGGCGGCCGAGCGTTACGTGCTCTTCGTCGTAGAGTCCCTTGTGTCCGTAGATCGCTTCGAAGAGCCGGTCGTGCTTCGGCGCATACGCGAGCTGCGAGCCGTCCACCGTCTGATCGCGCTGCATGTAGCGGAACTGCAGATTCCGCGAAGGCGTGATGCGCACGCTGCCCGCCGCCGATTCCTCTGTGAAGCGCAACGGGCCCTGATCGGCGTAACGGAACGCGCCCGCCAACGCCTGTGCATTCGCGAGCAACTGCTCGCGTGCGACTGCCTGGGTCGTCTCGTCTTCGGGCGCGCGCGTGAGCGAGTCGAACGCGCCCGTTTGCGCCGCGGCCACGCGGCCCGTCAGCGCTTGCGCGTCGATCCGGCTCTGCCGTGGGATCAGATCGGGCAGCGTGTCGAGCAGGCGTGACAGTCCGTCGATGTCGCCATCGCTGATCGCGAGCTGCGCCTGCGCGTAGACGGGGCGCTGGCTGTCGCTGATGTACTGCCTCGTGAGCCATGCGCGCTCCATGTCGGGCGCGTCCTCGCTCTGCGCCCATGACATCGCGGCCTCGCGCGCGATCGACGAATAGAGACGTTGGTCCTTGCGAATTTCAGCCTGCTTCGCGGGCGGCAATTCGCCGATGTCGCCGAGCCCGGATGCGGCCGCGCCGTTTGCATCGGTGCGCTTGCGATCGGCGCGCAGCATCTCGATCAGCACTGCGCGCGAACGGTCGCCGTTCGCATAGAGTTGCGTGAGCGCGACGTAACGGGCGCGCAGATCGTCGACTTCGGCGGCGGGCGGTGGCTGCGCGCGCGACGCATCGCGCCGGCGGCGCGCAAGCTCGATCCACACCTGCTTGCGCAAGCGCCACGCATCGTCGACGCGCCCGTTCAACTCGAGCGCGTCGGCATACGTCAGGCGCCACAGCAGGCTTCGCTCGCCCTTCACGGTCTGCTTGCGCAGATAGTGCAGGGCTTTGCGTCCGTCGCCGAGACGCAGCCATGCCGCGCCATACGCGGCCCATAACTGCGGATCGCCTTCGGCGTCGCCGGCGAAGCGGCGCAGCGCGGCCTGCAATGCGGCATCGGTGCCGCGCTCGTTCAGCATCCAGATATAGGCCGCGCGCGCTTCCGCGCTGTTCGGGTCGAGCGTGGCGGCGCGCTCGATGTCGCGCAATGCGGCGTCGTTCTGGCCCATTTGCCGCTCATAGTCGGCGCGAGCGAGCAGGAACGTCGTGGACTGTTCTGCCTCCTTCAACTGCTCCGGCGTGAGCGATGCGAGCAACGCCTTGATGCGCCCCCATGCATTCGCGTGCTGATAGTCGTACAGCGCTTCCGACAACATGCGCGGCGATCCACCGTGACGGTACGCGTGTTCGGCGAGACGTCCTGCGTCGATCGGAGAGTTGTTGAAGAAGTTCGTCATCAGCTCGAAATCCTGCGCGCTCGCCTTGCCGCCCGCGATCAACCGACGATAGCCGAGGCCCGCATCGCGCGTGTCCTGGTTCGCATCGGCAAGCGTCGCGTAGAAGCGCCAGAATTCGTCGTTCGACGGCGGCGCGGCGCGTTTCGCTTCGTTCATCGCGGCGAGCGCTGCGTCGAAATGCGCGCGCGCGTACAGCATCGTGGCGATCTTCAGCGCGTAGTCCGCGTTCGGCCCGTATTCGCGTTCGAGGCCCTGCCATGTGCGCAACGCAAGATCGTCGTCGCCCTTGCGCTCGGCGACCTGCGCGTAGCGCTCTGATGCCTCGCGGCGAAGCGGGCCCTTGAAGCGCGTTTGCAGAAAGCGCAGCGCGGAGTCGGGATCGCCAAGACGCTCGTATGAAAACACCACGGCGTCCAGGCGCTTGAGATTGGCTGGCTGCTCGTCGGCCTGGTGCAGCGTGACGGTAAGCAGCGCCGCGTCGTCGTTGAGTCCGGGCGCGAGGCGCGCGACGCGATTCCAGTCGTCCTGCGTGCCGCGTAGCTTCGCGAGGGCCATGTAGTTCGACAGCGCGATTTCCGGGTGATGGTTCCATTCGGCGACCTGCGCGAGACGTTCGCGCCATACGATCGATTGCGGGTCCTTGTCGACGGCCATCTGCGCGATGCGCTGCGCGCCGGCGACGTCGCCGTTCGCAAGGAACACGCGATACGCGAGTTCGTAATCGGACGCGGTGACGTCGTTCGGCGCAGCAGGGGCTGCTGGGCTCGAAGCGGGCACGGGCGCGGCGATGCGCACGAGCCGCGCCCGTCGATCGTCTGTTGAAGCCCCGATTGAAGCCCCGATTGAAGCCTCGATTGAAGCCGCATCGAGTGCGCGGCGCAACGTCATCGCGCGCGGCACGGGACGGCGATACCAGCCGGCGCGCAGCCACACGCCGCGTGACGTGAGATGCTCGATGACGCCTGCTTCTGCGTCCGGCTCATGCATCGGGCGCAAAAACGATACGCGCCGCGTGAGCCCATCGCGAGGATCGAGCGCCGACATCTTCATCAGCCGCTTCACGTACTTCGACGCGAGATCGGGACGTCCCGCCGCGAGCGCGAGGTTGGCGAGAAAGCGCAGCGTGTCGGGATCGTCGGCGAGATCGCCGATGTGCTGTTCGGCGGCTTGCATCGCGGCTGCCATGTCGTTGCCCGATTGCAGCGCGCGCAGGCCCGCGATGAACGCCGCGCGCTTTTCGTCGCGCGTCGCGCCCAGTGCCTGCACGGCGAACCACGCATCGGCGGCGGCGCGCGGGTTCCGGTTGCCGAGTTGCGTTTGCGCGAGCGCCGTGAGCCAGTCGCGCGCGTGCTTCGAATCGGACTGCGCGAGCCGCGTGTAATAGCGCGCGGCCAGCTCGTTGTCGTTCAATCCGCGCGCCTGTTGCGCGAGCGTCTGCAACTGCTCGTTGGTCCATGTGTAGCCGAGCGCCTGATGCAGCAGCGCGTCGAGTTCGCGGATGCGCGCGGGCCGCGCGGGATCGCCGGGCTTGAGCGCATAGAGACGCCGCTGCGCGAGCGACACGCGTATCGCGAGCGCGCTTTGCCGCGCGGTGACATCGTCGGAGCGCGAAAGACGATCGAGGATGCGCGTGGCATCCGCGACGCGCTGACCCTTCAGGTATTCGCGTGTCAACTCGGACAGCACTTCCGCGTTGTCGGGATCGACGCGCAGCCACGCTTCGAGATAGGCGATCGTCAGGCTGTCGGCATTCGCGCCTTCGAGCAGCCGCGCCTTGATCGTCTCGCTCGGGAAGGCGAGCACCAGCATCACGGCGACCAGCAGGCCGAGCACGAGAAGGACCGCGGGCGAAAAGAGCCGCTGCCGGTCAGGTGGTACAGGCGACGTCGACATGCAGTTGGCGATAGTCGTTGGCGGGGCTCGCGACGGGGCGCCGCGTCACGCGGCATGCGCCGGCGTTGGCGAGGCGAAACATCGGCGCGACATGCGAGCGCAGATCGAACGAAAAGCCGCTGCGCGTGCGCACGAAATGATCGAGCATGCCGTTGGCTTCGGCGAGATAGGGCACGGCGCGCGCGGCCGACTGATCGATGACCGCGAAGCGCGCGATGCCGTCGCCCGTCAGATGCACATAGGTGCCGCCCGGTCCCGGCAGATAGCCGGCCACGCCCGTTGCGCCCGTCATGTCGGGCACCTTGCCGGCGGGCAGGCGCACGGTGCGAAGATGCGCGCCGTTGCGCACGACCCAGACGTTGCTGCCCGGCTCGCGATACAGGCTGGTGTCGAGCCAGTCGAGCACGTTGCGCGCATACTCGGATGTGAAGACGGGCGTGACGGGCTGCTTGAGGACGATATCGAAGACTTCGCGCAGCGCTTTCATCGACGCGTACTTCGTGCCCGAGAACATGTGGTAGTAAATGTCGATCGGCTTGAAGCGGATCGGCTTGTCGGTCATCGCGAATGTTTCGAGCACGCGCGAGAAGCCATAGAACGGTCCATGCCATAGGCCCGTGTACAGTTCTTCGTTCTGGTTGGGCGCGAAGATCTGGTAGTAGCCGTCCTTCATTACGCCGAGCGGCGCGATTGCCGTCCAGCTCGGATAGCTCTTCGTGATGAGCGTATCGCCGCCGTTCAGATTGAGCATGCCCGCGTCGTAGGCGGCCTTCAGCACGGGCGAAGGCACCTGGCAGTCGCCGCTCCACAGCACCATGCGCACGGGCTTCGAAGCGGGCGCCACGTTGCGGTCGATATAGTCGATCGACCCTTTTATTTCGCGGTCGATGCTGAACGTGTAGCCGGGAATGTCGATAGAGAGGCCGCTGCTGCTCGCCTCGCCGCCGCCTTCCGTCTGCGTGCCCGTGCGGGAAACGCCGAGCCCCGTCACGCGCATCCATTGCAGCGGATGCGTGTACGTGTGCGTCGCCACCTCGACGTTCGGCAACTCGAAGATCTTTTTGCCGATCGAGCGCAAGTGCGGTGCGTAGCTTTTGAACGGACCGTCGTCGGTGACTTCGCCTTCGATCAGCGATACGGTGGTCGGCATGCCCGAATCGCGCAGAAGCCGGTACAGCATGTCGCCCGAATATTGCGGCGTGAGGTCGGTATTGGGCGCGGCGTTCGGCGAGTTCTCGGTGTACTCGGCGCGCGACGCGAAACCGTCGCCGTCGATATGCGACATCAGCAGACGCCGGCCGTTTTCCGTCGTCGTATCGGGTACGGGCATGTCGGCGGGCAGGCGCAGTGCGGCGCGCAGGAACTCGATCGGCTGCGTGACCCAGCGCTCCTGATCGACGGCATCGAGCTCGTAGACACCGAATGGCCGCATCGCATAGCCACCCCACGGCGTGATTGCAGCGCCGTCGATCACGAAGTCACCCGAGCGCAAGCGCAGCAGCGAGCGGCTATGCGGCCCGGCGCGTATCGGCGTGTAATCGCGCGCGAGAGGATGCGGCTTCATTTCGAAGCCCATCAGCTTCGGATCGTACGATTCGACATCGAGCTTGCCGTTCGACGGCGCGCCCGTCACCGTTTCGACATCGAGCTTCTTCGCGAGTTGAGGATCGATCTGCGTGCCGAAGGTCGTGAAGACGGCCATGGGCATCTTCGCGTCGATCTGCGCGACGAGCCAGTCGCGATACGCCTTGCTGTTCGGCACCATGTCGTCGAGCCATAGCACGACGCCCGCATAACGGTCGTGCAGGTCGCCTTGCGGCAGCGGGTCTCGCGCGTCGCGGTAGTCGATGCGGTAGCCGAGATAGTTGAGCGGCATCCCCAGAAAACGCACACCCGGCGACACGTTCAGGTCCGTGCGCGGCGGCGCGTCCTGAATCACGAGAATGCGGCGCTTGACGGGCTCGACCGCGCCGACGCCCATCGTCGCGAGCGCGCCGTCCGTCACATACGGCACGATGCCCTGTGACTTGATCTTTGCGATCGCGTCCTGCTGGCATGCGCGGTCGGAGGGCGGGCAGTAGTCGATCGAAACGACGGGCAGACGATATTGCTCGCGTATCGTCCTTGCCTGTTGTAGCAGCCAGTCGCGGTCCTGCGCGGGTACTTCCGTATAGCGCTGCCGCGACGGGTCCCAGCCGCGATAAAGCGATTCGAACGCGACCGCGAAAGCGAGGTCGTGCACCTGAGGCAGGATTTCGAAGCCGCGATTGAAGATCAGCTTCGCATCGGGATAGCGCGCCTTGATCGCGCGGATAACGTTGGCGAGCCCGGCAATCTGTTGCGCGCGCGCATCGTCCGTTTTGGCGACGAGTTGCCACGAATCCATCGTGTCGAGGAAGAAGCCACGATAGCCTTTGTCCCAAAGCGGCTTGATCACGTGATCGACGAAGAACGCGGGCCATTCGGGCTGGCTCTGGTCGACGACGCGCGAAGCCCATGATTCATTGCGTCCGGCGAGCCAGTTCTTCGGCAAGTCCGCGTAATAGCTGCGCGACGGCAACACTTCGCCGACGCTCGCATATGCAAACCACGTGGTATGCGGCAAGCGGTGCGCGAGCGGATCGAAACCGCTGTCGGGTTCGATCACGGCCGCGTCGAATGCCGAGAGCATATCGACGGGCGGCGATTTGCCGTAATAAAGCGCGAATGAAGGTTGCGTAACCGTTTGCGTGATCGTTTGCGCGACATCGTTCGCATAAGCGGGACGCAGCGGCAGTGCGAGCGCGAGCGCGAGAAGAAACAGCGCGCAGCATGGCCCGTGGATGCGTTGCGAGCGTCCTTTGCGTACCGGCAGGGGAATTGCGTCCTTAAAGGTGCAAAGAAAATCCCTGAAATGATGATGCAAGCCGCTTAATGTCATCCGCAAAGTTGTTCTACTGAATTGAACAGACGGGCATGCGCCGTTGCATCCGGTTTTTTCGATTGCGACGGCGCTCATCATAACAAGATTTAACGGACCATCCGGCGACATTAGTGTCGCGGGAGTCGCATATTGCCGCGTGAATCGCTGCCTATAGCACGCTCGTTTTAAATCTGACGCTATTATTCAAATCGACGTGCATTAGGCGCGGCGCTATGGTAATTCAATGCCTTTCTGTTTTCGATGTTTTTCTGGCATTTAACGATTGCGCGCGCGGTGATACCAGTTCATCAATGGCGTCGCCGTAATGCCATGCACGACGACTGACGATGTGATGACGGCGAGTGTCAGCGGCACGAGCGCGAGAATGTCGGCGGAATGGCTGCGTTGCGTGGCTTCGAGTGCGAATGCAAGGTAATAGAAAGAACCGATGCCGCGAATGCCGAACCAGCTCATCAGTCTGCGTTGCGCGCGAGACGCATCGGAGCCGAGCAACGACGCTTCGACGGCGAGCGGCCGCACGACGAAAAAGAGTGCCGCGATCAACACGGCGCTTTGCCACGTGAGGAGCGACGCACGAGTACTCGCGAGCACATTGCCGACGATCATCATCACGGCCACTTCGGCGATGCGTTCGAGTTCGATCGTGAAGCCGAGCACCGATTCGGCCATATACGCATGCGCTTTTTGCGGATCGGCGGCCGTTGCGACGACATCTTCCGAATCGACGGTGCCGATCGTCTCGCGTGGCGAACGCGGGCCGCTCGCGCGATGCTCGACGCGGCGCATCGCGACACCCGCCGCGAACACGGCGACGAATCCATAGGTATGCGCAAGCTGCGCGGCGCCGTACGCGAGACCGATCAGGCCGAGCGCGAAGAAGCCTTCGAGTCCGAGAGCCTGCGCATGTCGCGTGCGCAACCACGCGACCGACCACGTCGTGATCCATCCGAGCACGCCGCCGATCACGAGGCCGCCGACGACGCCCGCTACCGCGGTGAGCGCGAAGTCCCAGTCGAGCGGGTCGCCGCCGTTCGCCGTTCCCGATGCGCACAACGCGAGACCCAGCAGCGCGAACGGCAATGCAATGCCGTCGTTCAGGCCGCCTTCGCCCGACAGCGAGAAGCGCAGCAGGTCCACATCGTCGGATTCCTGCACCTGCACGTCGTGCGCGAGCACGGGGTCGGTGGGCGCGAGTATCGCGGCGAGCAGGATCGCCGGGCCCCAGTCGAGTCCGAGCAGGAATGCGCCGACGAGCGTGAGCAACGGGATAGTCAGCAGCATCGCGACGAAGCCCAGGCGCAGCGGCAGCGCCCATAGAGGTGCGATGAGAGGCAGCCGCAGACGCAGCCCGATTGCGAACAGCGAGACGAGCAGCGCGACCTCCGTAACGGGCCGCAGAAAATGCGCGTCGCGCACGATGTCGAGTCGCAAAAGATGCGCGGGACCGAGCGCATAGCCGATCGCGAGATAGAGCATCGCGGCGGACAGCGGCAGACGCTTGAAGGTCGTCGCGGCGATGCCCATGAAAACCAGCACGCCGCCGACTATCAGATACCACCAGACTGTTTCATGCATGGGCCGTCAGCGCGCATGCAGACAAGGGCGTCGATGCATCGTGTCCCTGCATCGATGTCAGGGCGCGCGGCCGAACGCTTCGCGCAGCTTGCGCTTGGCCTGTTCGAGCGTGCTCTTGCGCGACTTCGGCAGATTGCGGCCCGCGCGGTTGATATAGAAGTTGAGCATCGACATCGCCGACTGGAACGGCGTGCCCTTGCGCCGCTTGCTGCGCGTCGACGAACGCTTGAGCGATTGCGCGATTTCGTCGGCGCTGCCTGTCTTGAAGATGTCCTTTTGTAGGTCCATCGCGTCGCTCGTTTCCATCACGTGATGCGACCAGTACTTCGACGTGCTTTTCGACGAACCCGCCGACGATGTTCGCGCGCGATGATGCGCGGCCTTCGCCTGCGTGTGCCGCTGGCGCGGCGGACGGCCGCCTTTCGTGCGGGTCGACGCGTGCGCGGCCGTCTTCTTGCCACTCGACGTTCCACTGCGTTTGCCGGGTTTGCTGGTAACCATCATGGTCCCCGATGAATCACAGCTTCACGCCGCCTGCTTCGGGCGCATCGGACGATCCGGGCGGGATGTCGCCGGCGCCGAATTCGCCATCGCCGGCGCTGCTGCTTTCGCTTCTGCGCCAATAGGGCTCGCGTCCATAGTACTGATGCACCGACGTTGCCCACGTCGCGTTCGCCATCGACGGCCAGTGGTCCTTGTCGAAGCCCGGCGCGTTTTTCACGCTCTCAGTCGGCATGTCGAGCAGGAAGCATTTGCGGTCCGCGTCGAGCGTGAGCGCGCTCCACGGAACGGCGAGCAGCTTGTCGCCGATGCCGAGAAAGCCGCCGCTCGACAGCACCGCATACGCGATGCGCCCCGAGCGCACGTCGAGCATGATGTCCTTGATCTTGCCTATATCGTTGCCGTCGGCGCTCAGCACCTTGTCGCCATCGAGCGTGGCGGCCGCCATCACGTCGGGGCCAGGGCCCGTCGATCGGCCGTGGTTCGCGCCGACGATATTCGCGCCTTGCGTTTGTTTCGCCATCGTCATGATGCTTCTCCCTCGTGGGTGTGCGGGTGTGCGGTTGAGCGTATAGCCGGATTCGAGCAACACCTATTCCTCGCGCCGACGCGTCGGCGCGGCATGCGCGAAGGGATCGACGAACCCGCTAGCCGTCCTCGCCGACTTCGGCGGGATCGGGCAGCTCGGGCAGTTCCTTCGTGGTGTCGGGCGGCTGGGGCTGGCCCTGCGGCGCGTCGTCGGGACGCGGCGTGGTATCGGCGGAGTTTTCTTCACGGTTCATGATCTCTCTCTCCTTTGTCGACCGGAGTTGGCGCTTTAGCACTTACTCTGGTCCCATGCGACACGTTTTCTGTCGCGGAATGAAAGAAGCGCTGCACGCGGCGTGCCACGTTTCGTAGCACGCCGTGCAGCATCGAACGCAAAAAGAGAGAGCGGCGCGAATCAGGGCCGCGCGGCGATTTCGTCGAGATGCTCGAGCAGATCGGCGGGATCTTCATAGACGCGTAACGCGCCTGCGCGTTCGAGCTCTTCCTGGCCGTAGCCGCCCGACAGCAGACCCACGCCGAGCGCCCGGCAACGGCGCGCCGCAAGCATGTCCCAGATGCTGTCACCGACGACGACGGCATGCTCGATCGGCACATTGAGCCGCTGCGCAGCGGCGACGAACAGATCGGGGTCGGGCTTCGCGTATTTCACGTCGTCGCGTGTGACGACCACGGTCTTCGACGGATCGACGCCTAGCGCTTCGAGGTTCACGGCTGCTGTTTCCATCCGGCCGCTGGTCGCGATCGCCCAGGGCGTGCCGCTTTCCGTCAGCGCGGCGAGCAAGGCACGCGCGCCGGGCAGGGGCCGCACTTTCGCATGCAGTTGCCTGTATGCGCGCGCGTGCGCGCGGCGCAGGCGCTCGACGCGCTCTGTGCTCATGTCGCCGCCCGTTTCGCGCAGCAGCTGATGCGTGAAGAGACCGCCGCTCATGCCGATCTTTCGATGAATGCGCCACACCGACAATTCGATGCCTTCTTCGTCGAGTGCTTCCTTCCAGGCGAGCACATGCTGATACACGCTATCGACGAGCGTGCCGTCGAGATCGAACAGAAATGATGTGGATATACGCATGGGCTTCTCCTTCGAGTGCGATCAGATGCGGTGGATGGGAAATCGGTAATCGAGTGGACACGCAAACCAACATGAGCGCCGACTAGCAAAGCGAACTAGCAAGCCGCAAGCGGGCACGCATTGCATGCGTGGCGATGCTTGGCGGCACAGCGCCCATATTGCGCCATTTATTCCACGAAAGATTTACGTCCGCTTTGTAAATATCAAAGAGCGTGTGCGCGCGGCCCGGTTCTTCATCGCGTGCAACTGCTGGCGAAACCGTGCCAGGCCGCATCCAGACGGGCACGCGAGGCTTCGCAGGGGCACACCGTTTGCTGAACTGACGAGTGACAGCACCAGGTTTTTTGGCGGCAGTCAACCGCACTCACTGATCACGTTTTTCAAGGAGCTAACAGATGAAGAACCGTAAAGCATGGATCGTAGCGGCAATGCTCGCACTGTCGGGAGGCGCTTTTGCCCAGACGGGCGGCAGCAACGGCGGCGGTTCGGCGGGCGGTGGCGGCAATGGTGCCGGAATGAGTTCGTCCGATGAGACGGGGGCGGGCATGGCATCGTCGGGCACACATGCGTCGAAAAAGATGCATCATAAGATGTCGAAGTCGCACAAGAAGTCGGCTACCGACACCACCAACGTGCCGGGCGCCGACGCAAGCAGCGATACGAAGGGGCAATGACCCTTGATTCCGTCCGGCGCCCGCCACTGCTTCGCGATGCGAGTGCGATGTGGCGCGATATGCCGGACCTTTAGCAAAGGCGGGAGGAATCATGACACAGCCAGGATGGAAATACGCGTTGCTCGCGATAGCGGTCGTGTCGATGTCACTGGGCGCGGCCTGCAAGAAGGCGGACAACACCAGCAGCGACACGGGCGCGGCAGCGGGCAGCAGCATGGCCCCGGCCGCAGGCGCGATGGGCGCAAGCGGCGCAGCAGGGGCATCGGGCGCGAGCCAGTGACATCGCGCAGTGACGGGGTACCTCGGGCAGCCCCGGGGTAATGAGGGAATCGGATCATGCCGCGTTCTTCATCGAGGACCTGAAGGGCGCGGCACAACGGGGGTACGTGGCGATCCGCGTTGCGGACAACGGGCGCATCAACGCCCGTCCCACTCGCGATCCGGCTTGCGCGGTAGAGCATCCACAACCGCGGCAACGGACACGCGCCCCATGGAGGTAATGTGATGCGTTCGAGAATTCACTATCAGAGCAACATCTGCGGTGGCGACTTTCAGCACGTGAAGGACTGCTTCAATACATGGAAAACGCAGCCGCTCGTGTACCGGATGAACGAGCATATGTTCGAAGGCAAGCGCGAAGTTCGTCCGCTCGACGATCGCGTGTTCGACAATGCCGAAGTCGCGCAGCGCACGCTGCTCAATACATGCGGACCGAGCGATCCGTACGCGCTGGCAGCGGAGATTCATGACGGCGAGCGCGATATGTGGCTCGTCATGGCCGCCTACGAGGAGTGACGCGGGCACGCATGCGCTCATAGCACAGGGCGCATGCGTGCCTGTGCCTGCGCGGCCAGCATCAGGCCAAACGTGCACGAGATGGGCACGCGATGGGCACCAGATGGATACGAGTCGACGCTCAAGCAGTCTTTCGCGCATTCGCCTGCTTGTTCGTGCGCGTGATGGCCTGCCTGGCTGCCTGCTTATTCGCCGCCTGCTTGTTGACCTTTTGCAGCGCGCTCGATTTTTTCAGCAGCGTCGCGAGTCTCGCCCGCTCGACGTCCGTCGATGCGGTGGGTTGCGCGTTGCCACCGTTTTTGCGCGCGCGACGCTTCGCAAGCCGGTCGCGTTTTTCGCATTGCGCCAGCAGCGCCGCAAATGCAGCCTCGTCGACTTTCATATGACGCCTCGCGCGCGGCGGCGACAGTTCTTGCAATTCACCCGCTTCGAAAGCGGCGATCACTTCGGGATGGATGTAGCAACGCCTGCACACAGCGGGCGTATTGCGCAATAGCGCGGCCACATCCTTCACTGTCGCGACGACATGGCGGCGCGCCTCTGCTGCGCTTTCGCAGACGAGGTGCCGCAGCGCGGTCATCGCGAACACGCTGCCCGCCCATGTGCGATAGTCCTTCGCAGTGAAGTCCGCGTGGCACGCATTGCGTAGATAGTCGTTGATATCGGCGGATTCGACCGTGCGGCGCGTGCCGTCTTCGTCGATGTACTGAAAGAGATCGTGGCCCGGCAGTTCCGCGCATGCGCGCACGATGCGCTTGACGCGCGGATTGTCGACAGTCACATCGTGTTCGATGCCGCTCTTGCCCGCAAAACGAAAGCGCACTTCGCCCGAGCGAATCTTCACGTGCTTCTTGCGCAGCGTCGTGAGCCCATAGGACTGGTTTTCCCGCGCGTATTCGACGCTGCCGACGCGAATCAGCGTCGTGTCGAGCAGATGCACGACGGCCGCGATCACCTTCTCGCGCGGCATCGCTTCGCGTGCAAGATCGCGCGCGACGCTCGCGCGTATTTTCGGCAGCGCGCGTCCGAAGGCTGCCAGGCGTTCGAACTTGTCGGCGTCGCGCGTCTCACGCCATTGCGCGTGATAGCGGTACTGCTTGCGGCCGCGCGCATCGCGCCCCGTGGCCTGAATATGGCCGCGTGCGTCGGGGCAGATCCATACGTCTCGCCACGCAGGCGGAATCGCGAGCGCGTGAATGCGCGCGATCTGCGCTTGATCCGTGATGCGCTTGCCGTCCAGATCGAAATACGCGAACGCGCCTCGCGTTTTTTTGCGCGTGAAGCCGGGCCGCGTGTCGTCGGCGTGCCGCAGTCCGGCGGGCATCGGCGAAGGCAATGCGTCGGCAATGGCTTCGACCGTGTGGCGGGTCATCGTTTTCATCTGGCGTTGTGTCGAATGTGGCTCGTTCAGCGATACGGCGTAGCCCGCGCAATAGCGGTGCCACGTACTTGCACGACATGCGCTGACGGTATGGCGCCGATATGTGGGCATCGAACTTGCTCGCCAGATCAGCGAACGCCCGGCCGCGTGTTCGCGTGCCGGCAGGACGAACAATGCAGCACTCGGATAGTGAGGGAGGACGAATACATGGCTAACGCACTCACGGGATGCAAGGTTGCGGTACTCGCAGTCGACGGCTTCGAGCAGGCCGAGTTGATCGAGCCGCGCCGCGCGCTCACGGAAGCGGGAGCGACAGTACACGTAATTTCTGCCAAAAGCGGAAAGATCCAGGGCTTCAAACACGTCGACAAGGGCGAGTCCGTCGATGTCGACATGACTTTCGACAAGGCTGCGCCGAACGACTACGACGCAGTAGTCTTGCCGGGCGGCGTCGTGAATAGCGACGCGATCCGTCTGCTGCCGCAGGCGCAGGCGTTCGTCAAGGCGGCGGATCAGGCGAAGAAGCCCGTCGCCGTGATTTGCCACGGCGCGTGGCTGCCCGTTTCCGCCGGTTTGATGAAAGGACGCACGGTCACGAGCTGGCCCAGCCTGCAAGACGATATTCGCAATGCGGGCGGCACGTGGGTCGACAAGGAAGTCGTCGAGGACGGCAACTTCATCACGAGCCGCAAGCCCGACGATATTCCCGCGTTCAACAGGACACTGATCGCGCAGCTGTCGAAGAAGAAGGCCGCGTGAGTTTCAGCGCAACCATGCAGCGAGCGATCAGAGCAGGCGCCAAAGCGGAGAGACGCATGATGCATCGCCCACTCGTTCGAGCCGTCGTATTGCCCGCGATCGTCGCGCTCGGCGCGGCGACATGCGTCGTCAGCGCACAGACGAAGCTGTCGCCGGGCGATCAGCAGTTCGTGCAGGACGCGTCGCAGGCGGGCGCCACGGAGATCGCCGCGAGCAAGCTCGCGCTGAAGAATTCGTCCGATCCGCAGGTGAAGAAGTTTGCGCAACAGATGATCGCCGATCACACGCGGCTCGCGCGCAGCCTCGACGTCGTCGCCGCGGGCAAGGGCCTCGGCAAGGCGCCGCCCGCCGATTCGGCGCTGATCGGCAAGCTGCAGGCGCTCAATGGGGCGGACTTCGACAAGGCGTATATCGACGAGGTCGCGGTGGGCGGGCATCAGAAAGCAGTCGTGCTGTTCCAGAAGGAAAGCGAAAGCGGCCAGGACCCGCAACTGAAGAGCGCGGCGACGCGCGCGCTCCCCGTTATCCGTCACCATCTCCAGATGGCGCAGCAACTCGCGGATGCGCGAAAGGCATCGTCATGAACGGGATGATCAAGGTGTTCATGCCGCGTGCGGCGTACGAGGACTCTCACATGCACATCACATTCACCGATGATGCGCCCGTATTCGATGGGTCGAGCCTGGTCGTGCGCTTTACGGCGCGCGTCGATGGCGAGTCCGTCGTGTGCGCGATCACGGCCGAGGCGCTCGAAGACCACTTCGGCGCTGACTCGCCGCTCGAAGGCGCGTTGATCGGCGCGTATGAAAGAGGGCGCGCACGCATCCGTTCCGTCTGCGCCGAGGCGCTCGATCAGAACGGCGGCGAAAGCGTGATCCTGCACAGCGGACTGTTCCGTGTCGAAGGCATGGAACCGGATCGCAGCGTCAAACGGCGGTAGTCGAGGCGGCTCGCGCCGCGTGCGCTTGCGCTATTTGCGCTATTTGCGCTGTCTACGCATGTGAACGCGCGCGCGAACGCGAGCAGCCCGGCGATCACACCCAGCCGTCGTTCACGCGCGAATGACGTGTGCGGTCTATTTCACGGTCGTAACCGTCAACGGGGCGTCGATTGCGTCGCGTCTCGCATGCTGCGCGCAGCATCGCGCCGCGCGCTTCGTCGCATGCCGGCACTTCGCGAGTGGGCCGTGGTTGCGCTGTTCGCGCCTGCGCGGACGGATTGGCTTTTGCCGATGGCAGCGTATGCACGCGCACCTGCGCGACGACGGCTGACGTAACGATAGCGACGAAGAGCAGACGCTCCACGCTCCTGATGTTCATGATGAGGCTCTCCCTTGTCGAATGCCGGCCCTTGTATGTGATCTGAGATCGTGTAATCGCCCCGCGTGACTGTCTGCGAAGGCGTGAAAGTGGGCCAGCGATCAGATGAGCAATATGCGTGCCTCTGTTCCGAACACTTGCGCGGCACGGGTTTCGTCGCAATGGCGGCAGTGCGCGGCGCCCGAGCACTGCATCATTTACTCGACGCATTGGAAAAGACGCCAATCGATGCGCACGAAGGCGAACCGGGTCACCGCCACGTCGCGCTATCGCGCGGGCATGACGGCTGCATGCGTGAACGTGTTTCATGCGTTAGCTGAAGCGTCACCTGAACGGGAGCGAAGTCATGACGACCAATGTCATTGCCGTACTCAACGAACTGATCGAAATGTCGAAGGACGGCGAACGCGGCTTCATGAAAGCAGCGGAGGAAGCGCAACACGCAAGCGTGAACGACGCGCTGCTCGAAAGCGCCGCGAGCTGTTCGCGCGGCGCGCGCGAATTGCAAGATCTCGTGCTGCAACTGGGGGGCAAGCCCGAAAGCGGCGGCAGCATGGCGGGCGCGCTGCATCGCGGCTGGCTCGATGTGAAGTCGGCTGTCGGCAGCCGCTCGGATCACGCAATACTCGCCGATTGCGAAAAGGGCGAAGATGTCGCGAAGAAGCGGTTTCACGATGCGCTCGAGAAGGACCTCCCCGCCGATGTGCGCGCCGTCGTCGAGCGGCTGTATCAAGGCGTGCTGCAAAATCACGATCGCATTCGCGCAATGCGCGATCAGTACGCGGCAATGAAGAGCTGAGAAAAAAACATGGCCGCCCATGCAAACGGGCGGCCATGTTTCGCGAGCGTCGCGTTTTCAGCTGGCGATCATCCGGCGGCGCCCGGCGGCACTCATTCGGCCGCGACCTTCAGATGGTTTTTCACGCCCTTCACGCCGGAGACGTTCTGCACGACGTCCTGCGCGGCCGTCTTGTCTTCGGCGGACGGCACCGAGCCGCTGAGCCACACGATGCCCTTGCGGGTCTTCACGTGAATGTGCGTGGACTTCACGTTCTTCGCGCCGAGCAGTTCCGCCTTGACTTTGGTCGTCACCGTGCCGTCGTCGATATGCTGGCCGACGCTTTCGGACGTTGCCGGCGGCGCGGACGCCGTGGTCTGCGCAGTAGCGTTCAGCGCGAATGCAACACATGCGATGCTGCCTGCGGCCTTGAGGAACGGGATGGTTTTCATGGTTTCTCCTTCTCGGTTGATGATCAGGGATGCGGTCCTGTTGTCCGTGCGATCGATTGCGGCCCTCGCCGCCGATGACCAGACCAAAGACCACTGCCGCCGCGGTTCCGTCTGGTCCGTCGCCGACACGGGAGCGCAAATGCCGTGCGTTGCTCGCGCGACGCACGCCCTGCGTCCCTGAGAAGCGCGCAGCAAGCGATGTGCCGCACCGCCGCATGCTTGCTGTCAACCTGCTTTCAAATTCGCGAGAGGGAACGCGAAACGCTTGCGGCAAGCCGCCAGGCGCGTTGCCGGCTGCGCGCGGTGATTGCACTCGAATTTCAGAACATTTGTAAATTCGGCGCGCAAAGTGCTTATTGGATCGGCATCGGGAACAGACAAAGGCGAGTCAAAACAGGCGGTTGCAGCACCTGGTACGACAGTTGCGTGATCGCTTGCAACTCACTGCCGACTCGTAGACTCGTACATAGGAAAGGAAAGTCTGTATGCCGCCTTCAATTGAACTACGCGCAAAGCAATCGTTTGCGCTCACGCCGCGTCTGCAGCAGTCCGTGCGTCTGCTTCAACTGTCGTCGCTGGAATTCCAGCAGGAACTGCGCAACGCACTCGATACGAATCCCTTCCTCGAATACGATCCGACCGTCGCGGACGACCTCGCGGCGGGCAAGACAGCGGACGGCACGACGGCCGACGGCGAGGCATTGCCTGCTGCCGAACGCGATACCGCGCTCGAAGGCTCGGCGGCGGAGCCGGCTGCGGAAACGCCCGTATCATCGGACGACGGCGGCGGCGATTTTGCGGGCGACGGATATGGCCGCGGACCGTCGCGCTACAACGGCGATTCGGAAGCCGCCGACCCGACCGAATGGGCACGCGCGCAGCCGACGCTGCATGAGCAGTTGCACGACGCGCTGCGTCTGTACCGGCTCGACGATCGCGATCGCGAAGTTGCGCGGCTCGTGATCGAAGCGCTCGATGACGACGGCTATCTGCGCCAGGACCTCGCCGACCTGACGGACATCGTGGAGTTCGACCCGCCGCTGACGGAAGAAGAGTTGCTGGTCGCGTTGCGTCTCGTGCAGACGCTCGATCGTCCGGGGCTCGCGGCGCGCTCGCTGTCGGAGTGCCTGTCGCTGCAACTCGACGCGATGCCTGCGGATACGCCCGCGCGCCATGTCGCGAAGCAGGTGGTCGAGCATCATCTCGACCGGCTTGCGCGGCGTGAGCATGCGGAGTTGCAGAAGCAGATCGGCTGCGATGCGGACGAGTTGCGGACTGCCTGCGCGCTGGTGCGCAAGCTCGATCCGAAGCCGGGCAATTCGTATGGCCGCGCAGACGACAACTACATCGTTCCCGATGTGATCGTGCGCAACGTGCGCAACAAGTGGGTCGTGACGGTGAATCCCGCCGTGCTTCCGCGCGCGCGCATTCATCGGATGTACGCGGAGCTGTTCGCGCAGTCGGCGGGCGCGAGCCGCTCGCCGCTTGCGCAGCAGTTGCAGGAAGCGCGCTGGCTGATCCGCAATGCGCAGCAGCGCTTCGAGACGATTCAGCGCGTCGCCGAATGCATCGTCGCGCATCAGAAGCCGTTCTTCCAGTACGGCGAGATTGCGTTGAAGCCGCTGGTGCTGCGCGACGTCGCGGAAGAACTCGGCCTGCACGAATCGACGATCTCGCGCGCAACGGGCAACAAGTACATGGCGACGCCGCGCGGCATCTTCGAGTTCAAGCATTTCTTCCCGCGCGAGCTCGGCACGGAGAGCGGCGGCACCTGCTCGGCTGCGGCCGTGCGCGCGCTGCTGAAGGAAATGATCGCTGCGGAAAACACGCGCGATCCGCTGTCGGACGTCGCGCTCGCAAAGATGCTCGCCGACCAGGGCGTGCTCGTCGCGCGACGCACGGTCGCGAAGTACCGTCATCTGATGAAGGTGCCGCCGGCGGAGTTGCGTCGCCAGGTCTGACGTCGGGCCTCACCGAAAGACGGCCGCTCGTCGTGCGCGAGCGGCCGTCTTTTCTTTACTGCTCCAAAGCGCTACATGCCGATGCTCGAACCTCCCGTCGAGCTCGTACCTGTGCCCGATCCCGTGGTCGATCCTGGGGTCGAGCCGGTTGTCGATGTCGGGCTCAGATCGATTCTTCCGTAGACGCCATTCGCTTCGTCGTTCGGTCCTGCCGCGAAGAACAGCGTAGTCGAAGGCTGGTTGCTGAGGTCGTTGCCGAATGCGAGGCCCCACAAGCCGTCGTGGACGATCGGGCTGCCCGTCGCGCCATTGAGCGAGCCCATCGATTGGCCCGTCGATGCGTTGAACGCGTGAATCAGCCCATCGCCGAAATTGCCGATCAGTATCGCGCCGCTCAGCGAGCCGAAATTCGCGGGCGCCTGCGCGATGCCCCACGGCGCGTTCAGCGCGCCGCCCGTCGCGAAGTGCTGCTTGAGATTGCCCGCCGTATCGTACACGTCGACCATGCCGAGTCCCGCGCCTTTGACGTCGTCGTGTTTTGCGGGGTCTTGCATCGCGTAGGTGACGAACAGGTTCGTGCCGATCGCCTGGATGCCGAACGGCGCGAAGCCGGCGGGAATCGCCGGATCGTGGAAAGCGCCGGGCATCGCGACCTTCGCGAAGCTGGTGTCGAAGACGTCGATCTTGTTGTTGTGGAAATCGGTGGCATAGAGGAAGTTGGCGCCGTTGTTCGCCGCGAGCGCGAGGCCTTTGTACACGGCGCCGCCTGTGCCGTCGTCGTACATGGTGAACGCGTTGGTCGGTCCGACGGCGGGCGCCCATGCGGTAATCGTGCCGCCTTCGCCCGCGAAGATGAATGCGGCGATCCCTGATTTGCCGTTTTGCGTGACGTTGAAGCTCTGCGTGCCGTTGAACACGATGCCCGTCGGCGATGCCGTACCGTTCTTGCCGTTGGGTATCGTGACCACCAGCGATTGCGGCACGCCGTTGCCGTCATAGAGCGTCGCGACGTTGGTGCCGTTGTCCGCGACCCACGCGAAGCCTTTCGGGTTGAACGCGACACCCCACGGGTTCTTCAGGTTCGGGTCGATGTGCGACGCGGACACGACACCATCCGAGACGAGTGCCGTCGCGGTGAACGACGATTGCACAGGCGGGCTGGGATTGTTCGAGCTGGAACTGCCGCCGCATGACACGAGCGTCGCCAGCGTGGCTGCACACGCGGTGATGCCGAACACCTCGACTAGAGACTTCATGGCCGTACTCCTTGTTCCTGTTTGGTTCACAGGACGTGACGGTCATTGAACGAGGGGCGAGTGGCGTTTATTCCTGGTCTGCGCGGGCTTATTTCGCGCGTGATTTCAATGGCTGAGCCGGATGGATGGAAGGGCGTCTCGCAACGAACGTGGGGCGTGGTTATTCCGTTGTTCTGATCAGGAAGTGGCGAGCGCGCGGTTGTGTATTGCTGCGACTTTTATTCCAGTGCCATCGTATCGGAAGGGCGCGCGCTGCCGTGCGCGAAAAAGCCGATATGCGCAGTCAGCTTAAAAGCTTTTCTCATGCGCGAAACTGCTCGCCGGCAAGGACACGCGCGTGCAGCAATCGCCTTGCTATTTTCAGGCGCGCGTACCACTCTGCATGAAGAATACCGCCTGTTCGCACGCCGGCAACGGGCGCGTCCTTCCGGGTGGAGCACGCCATGATGTCCGCCATCGCCGTTTACGATCCGCACCGTCAATTGCTGCCGTTTCGCGAATCGCTGCTCGCGATGCTCGGCATCGCGTTCGTTTCGATGCTCGTCGCGCTGGATCAGACGATTGTCGGCACGGCGCTGCCGCGCATCGTCGCCGATCTGAAGGGCTTCGATTTCTACGCCTGGGTCGCGACGTCGTACATGCTCGCGTCCGTCATCACGATCCCGATCTTCGGGCGGCTCGGCGATCTGTACGGGCGTAAGCCGTTCCTGCTCGCGGCGATCCTGCTGTTCACGCTCGCGTCGATGCTGTGCGGGCTCGCGACCAACATGCTGTTTCTCGTAGCCGCGCGCGGCCTGCAAGGCATCGGCGGCGGCATTCTGATCGGCACCGTGTTCGCGACGGTCGCCGATCTGTTCCCCGACCCGAAGCTGCGACTCCGCTGGCTCGTGTTCGTCACGTCGTCGTTCGGCATCGCGAACATCGTCGGGCCGACGCTGGGCGGCATGCTCACGCAGATGCAGAGCTGGCGGCTCGTGTTCTTCGTCAACGTGCCGATCGGCGTGGTGTCGCTGGTTTTCGTTCAGCTGTTCGTGCCGAAACTGCGTCGTCTGAAAGAGCGCGGGCCGGTCCAGCTCGACTGGCTCGGTGCATTCGTCGTCGCCGTGACGTTCAGCGCGCTGCAACTGCTGATCGAACTGCTGCCGAGGAAGGGCATCAGCGGCACAACGATTCTGCTCTTCCTGATCACGACCGTCTGCGGCTTGACGCTGTACTTCTGGGAAAAGCGCATGGGCTATCCCGTCGTGCCCGTCGATGTGCTGCTCGACCGCAAGCTCGCGGCGCTGTTCGCGATGGCCGTGCTCGGCGGCTTTGCGCTGTTCTCGATGGTGTTCTATGTGCCGCTGCTGTTCCAGGGCGGCTATGCGATGTCGCCGCACGACTCCGGCATGCTGATCACGCCGTTGCTGCTCGGCACCACGGTCGGCAGCGTGCTCAACAATCGCATCGTCACGCGCATCCGCCGCGCGAACGGCCTCATGTACATCGGCTTTACGCTGTGCGTGATCGGCTGTCTCGCGCTGGTCGCGCTCAAGGGCAACGAGCCGCATATCGTATGGATGTCGTGCATGGGCCTGAGCGGACTCGGACTCGGCCTCGTCGTGACGAATCTGACGATCTGCTCGCAACAGATCGTCGCGCGCGATCATCTCGGCGCGGTGACGGCGCTGCTGCAATCGCTGCGTATCTTCGGCGGGATGCTCGGCACGGCGATCACGGGCGCGCTGCTCGGGCATCTGTACACGCAGGGCGTCAACCGTTCGCTCGATTCGTATCAGGCGACGCAGTGGCTTAAGTCGTTCGCGAGCCCCGACGTGCTGGTCGATCGCGCGGAGCAGTCGGCGCTGATCGAACGTCTGGTGGCAGCAGGGCATTCCGGCGATCCGATGATGCACATGGCGCGGGAAGCGCTCGTCGCGTCGATCCATATCGGGCTTGCCGTCGCGGCGCTGGCGGCGTTGATCGGGCTGTGCCTCGCGTGGTTCGTGCCCGCCGTGCAGGTCGCGTATGCGGAGGCCGAAGCCCGCGGCACGTGACTTCGCGGCGTTCAGCTTGTCATCGGGGCTGTTTGCTTTCGCCCGGACGGGCGGCCCGCTTTTGCTATGATGGCTGTATAGATATACAGTCCTTCTTCAGCCTTTCTGTCCCCGACATTCGTGCCGACCGACGCGCCCGATCCGTATTCCGGGTCTCCCTTCTACTACCTGCTGAATTTCGAGCGCGCGCTCGCGTGGATTGCCGAGCGTTACGACGACCTGCTCGATGTCGGCGAGCGCGCTTTTCTGCACACGTTTCTGCACGACGCGGCGCGGTTGCCGCGAGCGTCGCGCGCGCTGCTCGTTCGCATGCTGATGCGCAAGGGCACGCTGTTTCGCACGGGGCGTCTCGCGTATGCGGAGATCGGCTGCGCGCTGGAGGCCGCCGCGCCGCTTGCCGCACTCGGATGGATCGATGCGGATGCGCACGTGTCGCTCGACGAACTGTTCGCGCTCGCGACGCGCCCCGAGCTTCAGCGCATGTTCGCCGACGCGCCCGCGCTCAAGGGCGCGCGCAAGGCCGAATGGCTCGAAGCGTTGCGCGCGGACGCGGACCGTGAGGACCATTCGGCCCATGCAGTTCATTCAAGGCAACGGCGTTATCGCGAGTGGGATGCCGCGTCGGATGAAGCCGCGTTGCGCGTGCTCGTCGCGCCGCTGTGCGAGCGCTTCAGGTTGATGTTTTTCGGCAATCTGCATCAGGACTGGTCCGAGTTCGTGCTCGCCGACCTGGGCGTGTTCCAGTACGAGCGCGTCGCGTTTGCCGACTCGTCGCGCGCGTTTCAGCAAAGCGCCGATGTCGACTGCTATCTGGCGCTGCATGCATGCCGCGAAGCGCTGGAACTGACGGGCGGCGAGGCGCCGGAGCCGCTGCTCGAAGCCGTCGATGCAATCGATACGCAAGACAACGCGTGGCTCGCGCTGCGCCGTGCGAAGCTGCTGTTCGCAATCGGCCAGCATGCCGAGCGCCGGCACGACTGGGATATGGCGTTGCGTGTCTACGAGCGCTGCGCGTGGCCGGGCGCGCGGCACCGGCGCATGCGCGTGCTCGAACGCGCGGGCCGCGATGCGCGAGCGCTCGCGCTGGCGCTTCAGGCCGCCGATGAACCGGAAAGCGAAGAGGAGTTGCAGCGGCTTGCGCGTATCGTGCCGCGTCTGCAACGGCGGCTCGGACTTGCCGCGCACAAGCCGGTGAAAGCGCGCGCCGCGCCGCGCAGCATGCTCGAACTGCCGCGTCCTGCCAGTCCGTTCGCAGTCGAATATATCGCACGCGATCATCTGTCGACGGACGATGCGCCCGTTCATTACGTCGAGAACGCGCTGATCAATTCGCTTTTCGGCCTCTTGTGCTGGGAGCCCGTGTTCGCGGCCGTGCCCGGCGCGTTTTTCCACCCGTTCCAGCGCGGTCCCGCCGATCTGCATGCGCCGGACTTTCGCTCGCATCGCGCCGCGCTGTTCGACGCATGCTTCGCGCAACTCGACAGCGGCGAATATCGCGCGACGATACAGCATCACTTCGAAGCTAAAGCAGGGTTGCAATCGCCGTTCGTGTTCTGGGGCATGCTGACGCCCGAGCTGCTGACGCTCGCGCTCGATTGCCTGCCCGCTGCGCATCTGAAGCTGTGGTTCGAGCGGTTGCTGGCCGACGTACGCGCGAACCGTTCGGGCTTGCCCGATCTGATCCGCTTCTGGCCACGCGAGCGGCGGTACGAGCTGATCGAGGTGAAAGGGCCTGGCGATCGTCTGCAGGACAACCAGATCCGCTGGCTCGAGTACTGCATGCAGCATCGCATGCCCGTGAGCGTGCTCGACGTGCGCTGGGTCGGCGGCAACGACGATGCGGGTACGCTTGCGGGCGCGGACATCGGCGACGTTAGCGACATGGAGGCGGCATGACTTACATCGTCGCCGTGCGCACGCTGTGCGAATTCACCGCAAGGCGCGGCGATCTCGATCTTCGCTTCACGCCCGCGCCTTCGGCGCTAGAAGGTATCGCCGGGCATCAGACCGTGACGGCGCGGCGCGCGCCGGGCTACGAAACCGAGATCACGCTGACGGGCACGCATGGTTCGCTCACCGTTCGCGGCCGCGCCGACGGCTATGACCCCGCGCTCAACCGGCTCGAAGAGATCAAGACGCATCGGGGCGATCTGGAACGGATGCCTGCGAATCATCGCGTACTGCATTGGGCACAGGCACTCGTGTATGGGCATCTGCTGTGCGTAGCGCGCGAACTCGACGAAATCACCGTCGCGCTCGTGTACTTCGACATTGCGAATCAGAAGGAAACCGTGCTGACCGAGCGGCACACGGCCGCGTCGTTGCGCGCATTTTTCGAGGACCAGTGCGAACGTTTCGTCGCATGGGCCGCGCGCGAAGCGACGCATCGCGATGCGCGCAATGCTGCGCTGAGCGCGCTGCGTTTTCCGTATCGCGAGTTTCGCAGCGGACAGCGCGAGTTGTCGGTGGCCGTGTTCCGCGCCGCGCGGGACGGACGCTGCCTGATGGCGCAAGCGCCGACGGGCATCGGCAAGACGCTTGGCACGATCTTTCCGTTGCTGAAGGCGTGCGGCGCGGATCATCTCGACCGTGTGTTCTTTCTGACCGCAAAGACCCCGGGCCGTGCACTCGCGCTGGATGCGATCGAGTCGCTGCATCGAAACGAAGAGGCGCTGCCGCTGCGCACACTCGAACTCGTCGCGCGCGACAAGGCGTGCGAGCATCCCGACAAATCATGCGACGGCGAATCGTGTCCGCTCGCGCGCGGCTTCTATGACCGGCTGCCCGCTGCGCGCGACACGGCGTTGCAGTCGCGCATGCTCGATCGCGCGGCCGTGCGCGAAGCGGCGCTCGCGCACGGCATCTGTCCGTACTATCTCGCGCAGGAGTTGTCGCGCTGGTGCGATGTCGTGATCGGCGACTACAACTACTACTTCGACGGTAGCGCAATGCTGTATGCGCTCACGCAGATGAACGGCTGGCGCGTCGCCGTGCTCGTCGACGAGGCGCACAATCTGCCCGACCGCGCGCGCCGCATGTACAGCGCGACGCTCGATCAGGGCGCGTTTCGCGGTGCGCGTCATGCGGCGCCCGCTGCGCTGAAGAAGCCATTCGACCGCGTGAATCGCGAGTGGAATGCATTGAACCGCGAGCGCAACGCACGTTACGAAGTGCTGGCCGCCGTGCCGCCGAAGCTGCAATCGGCGGTGCAGAATCTGATCGCATCGATTGGCGATCAGCTTGCCGAAGCGCCGCAACCCATCGACGAAACCGTGCTTCGTTTTTATTTCGATGCGCTGCATTTCGTGTCGCTGGTCGAGGCGTTCGGCGATCACTCGATTGTCGACGTGACGCTCGATTCGTATCAAGGAGCCGCGCGAGCGAAGTCGTCGACATCGCTTTGCGTGCGCAACGTGATTCCTGCGCCGTTCCTGAAGCCGCGCTATGCGGCTGCGCGCGCGACGGTTCTGTTCTCGGGGACGCTCAGTCCGCGGCACTTCTATCGCGACATGCTTGGCTTGCCCGACGAAACCGGCTGGCTCGACGTCGAAGGGCCCTTCAGGGCAGAGCAACTGGACGTGCATGTCGCCCATCACGTATCGACGCGCTGGCGCGACCGCGAGCGCTCGCTCGCGCCGATCGTCGATCTGATCGCGGAGCAGTACGCGCAGCGTCCGGGCAACTATCTCGGCTTTCTTAGCAGCTTCGATTATCTTCAGCGCGTCGTCGATTCGATGCGCGAGCGTCATCCGCATGTGCCCATCTGGACGCAGGAACCGCGCATGGACGAAGCGGCACGCGACGCGTTTCTCGCGCGCTTTCGCGCGAGCGGAGCGGGCGTCGGCTTTGCGGTGTTGGGCGGCGCGTTTTCGGAGGGCGTGGATCTCGTCGGCGATCAACTGATCGGCGCGTTCATCGCGACGCTCGGTCTGCCGCAGATGAACGATGTCAACGAGCAGATGCGCCGCACGTTCGACGCGAAGTTCGGCAATGGCTATGACTATGCTTATCTGTTTCCGGGCTTGCAGAAGGTCGTGCAGGCGGCCGGGCGCGTGATTCGCACCGAGCACGATGCGGGCGTCGTGCATCTGATCGATGACAGGTATCGGCGGGGTGATGTCAGGCGGCTGTTGCCGCGGTGGTGGAGAGTCGCATAGTTTTTTGTCTGCGACAAAAAAAGGAAACGGAAGTGCATACAGAATACCGCTTCACCACGATCTGGCGCATCAAAGCGCCACTCCCGGCCGTGTGGGACGCGATCCACGATCCGGCCGCCTGGCCGCGCTGGTGGAAAAGCGTCGAGCGCGTGATCGAAGTGGAGACGGGCGCAAGCGACGGCGTCGGCGCGTTGCATCGCTATACGTGGAAAGGGCGCTTGCCGTATCGCGTCGCGTTCGATATGCGGGTCACGCGCGTCGAGCCGCTCGTCGTGCTCGAAGGCGAAGCATGCGGCGATGTCGAGGGCACGGGGCGCTGGCAGTTCTCGTCGCACGGCCCGGTGACAGTCGTGCGCTACGAATGGCGCGTGCGCACGAAGCGCGGCTGGATGAACCTGCTTGCGCCGCTCGCGCGCCCGTTCTTCAAATGGAACCACGACTACGTGATGCAGCAAGGCGGCGAAGCGCTCGCGACTCTGCTCGATGCGCGTCTCGTCGGCATCGAGCACTCGTCGTGAAGCAAGCGACGCATCAGTGACGCGCGGCCTTCGGCTCGGGCTTGTCCGTCTTTGAGCCGTCGGGTGCGCTCGCGGGACGCGGCGGTCCTTCGGGTTCTTCGCCGTTGGCAATGCCAGGCTGCGCATTGGGCGCAATGAGCACGTTGCGCTGCGGATTGGAGATCTCGATACCTTTCTCGCGGAACGCCTCGAAAATGCGCCGGTTGAATTCGCGCTGCACCGGCCAGCGCGCGCTGTCGCGGCATTGGATCTGGCCCACGAGCGTGACGGACGCGCCGTCGACGGCATCGACGCCCCAGAAGCTGAAGTCCGACAGGATGCCGTCCTTGAACTTGTCGTCCTCGCGCAGCGCAGCGCCAATTTCTTTTAGCGTCGCGATCGCGAGATCGACGTCCTGGCCGTAGGCGATGCTGACCTTCACGGCCGCGTTGCCAAGTCCGCGATTCGTGTTGTTCACCGTCGACACGGAACTGAACGGCACCGTGTACAACGAACCGTCGCCGCCGCGCAGACGCACCGTGCGGATCGACAGATACTCGACCGTCCCCGACACGCCCGCGAGCGTCACCCAGTCGCCGACCTGCATCGCGTTTTCCATCAGCAGGAAGATCCCCGTGATGAAGTCCTGCACCAGCTTTTGCGAGCCGAAGCCGAGCGCGACGCCGAAGATGCTTGCGCTCGCAAGCAGCGGCGCCGTGTTCACGCCGAGCTCGCTCAGGCCCGTCAGCACGACGACGATCGCGATCACCACGAAGAGGGCCGTGCGCAGCATCGGCACCAGCGTGCGCAGACGCGCGGCGCGCACGAGGTCGCCGCTCTTCGTCCATTGATCGAGGCGCTTCTCGACCGAGACGTTCGCGACTTCCCACACGATCAGCGCGATCACAGCCGCCACGCAGATCGTGATCAGCGCGGATGTCAAACGGTGGCCGATCGCGCCCGGACGGAAGAACTGCCACACGCCGATGCCCCACACCTGAAGCAGCACGAGCACGGTGACGACCGCGATGGCAGTCGATACGATGCGCCGTATCAGCGGATAGTAGCGGTACGCGTGCTGATGAAGCAGCGAGCGGCTCTTGCCCTCCTCGACATGAAAGAGCCGTCCGAGCGCGCCGAACACCACGATCGACACGATGCGCGCAGCGACCAGCACGATCAGCGACAGCCCGCCCAGGTGCAGCAGCGTCCGATAACCGTTGTGCACGTCGAGCGCCCACACGAACCACAGCGCCATCACGACGAACACGGCGACGCCCGCCCACATGTCGATGAGCCCGTGCGCGAGCAGCTTCATCGGACGCTGGCTCTCGCTCGTGCGCTCCAGCACGAGCGCGGCGATCGGCGCGCGGCATTGCAGGATCATGATCGACACCATCACGTGTCCGACCAGCGCGAGCAGCTTGACGAGAGGCAGATGCGCCGCATCGCTCAGGCCGAGCGCCGTGGAAATCTGGATCAGCGCGCCGCCCACGCCGATCACGCTGACGATGCGGACCACCCAGCGCTGCATGAAGAGCGCCCAGCTATCGGGCAGCCGCAACAGGCGCAGGCCGGGCGCGTCGGGTTGCAGGAAAAAGCCCGCCGCGATGACGATCGCGCGGCAGATCACATAGAGGTCGATCAGGCCGTTGAGCGCGTCGTCCTGGATCGTGCCGTCGTCGGTGAAGAACGACATCAGCGCGCTTGCCGCCGCGACGAACGCGACGAGCGGCAGCATGCGCACGCACAGTTGCAGCGCGGCGCTCGGCAGACGTTGCAGCGTGGTCCAGTGATGCGCCGCCTGGCGTTTGCTGCGGGCTTCCTTCTGCTCGTCGTCGGGGCTGTCGGGTTTGGCGCCCGGCGTTGCAGCAGATCCCGCCGATCCTGCCGACGAGGGCGGCGTCGACATCGATCGCGCCGCCGGGCTCGCGGGCGGGCTCTTGTCTGTCGTAGCGGTTTCGGTCGCGGTTGCCGCGGCGCTCACGGCACCCGCTGCGCGCGCCGCAGCGTCTTCTTCTGCCTGATGCGCCGCGTCGCGTGCCTCGCGCGGCTCGCGCCGCGCGATGATTGCCGCGCGCGCCCGGCGCAACACGCGCCGCACGATCCACTCGAGCACGATCGAGGGCAGCAGCGTGCCGATCAGCGCGAGCAGCACGCCGCCGACCTTCGCGCGCTCGCGCGGATCGGATAGTTGCACGTTCCACCAGTAGCGCGCCGACGACGTATCGAGCAGCACGGCCACCGATCGCCTGAGCGTCGCGCCGCCTTGCGCGAGCCAATGCGCGCCCTGGCGCGCCAGCTGCGATGCGAGGCCGTTCGACTTGAACGCGGCGGGCGCGCTCGCGCCCGATGCGCTCGCCGCCGCAGCCGCCGACGCGCCGGATGCGGGCGCGGGCGCAGCAGGTGTCGCGAGCGCGCCTGCTGCGGCAATCGCCGTCAGCGTGTCTTCGATCTGCGCGCGTCTTTTCGGATCGTTGAGGACGGCCAGCGCCTCGCGGGCCTGCTCGGGCGTCAGCGTGACGGTGGTGGCGGAGGCGCCCGTCGCGGTCGTCGCCGTGACGGCAGAAAAGGCAGGGGCGCTGAAAAGCGCCAGCAGACAGATCAGAAGGAATTTGCGCATGTAGGGCCGGTGGGCGGCGGCGATGCGCGTACGGCTGGACGCGATGCGGCGCCGGGAGCCACCACGTTTCGACTGAAAATTAAAACGACAGCGGCGGGGCGCGATAAGTTCCGCAACCGGTTCGCAAACGGCGATCCAGCGCGCATCCGGGCGTGCGATGCGCGCTTTTGGTGCCTATGGATAAACGCAGCGCGAACGCATTCGCACGATTAGCGTTCGCCGGCGCGCGCGGGCTTGCCGAGCGTGCCGTCGACGGCTTCCGTGAAGGTCCGTTCCTCGCGCAGAATGAAGCGCTTCTCCTGCGCCATGCGGAAGTTCCCGACGGATGCCGGGTCGATGCGCAGCCGCGCGCGGTACGCTTCGTAGGCGGCGAGGCTGTCGAACGCGACGAGACCCCACGCGATGTCGTTCGTGCCTTCGTGCGGCAGAAAATAGCCGATCAGATGGCCGCCGCAGCGCGGAATAATTTCACCCCAGTTCTCGGCATACTGCCTGAATGCGTCGCGTTGAAAAGGATCGATCTGATAGCGGATGAAACAGGTGAGCGTCATGGAGATTCCTGTCGATGTCGTGGCTTCGTTGGGCCGAGCGCAGTCGGGCTGTGGCTGCATGAGAGCGAGTATCAGCGACGCGTGTCGCGCGATGTTTCAGGCTGGCTCGAAGTGTCGACGCGTTTTCGATGTCCCGGCAGCGCCCGTGCTTTTTAAGTGTGTTCTTCCTTCACGTGTCCGCGACGCGAGCAGAATGTGTGCTTCTCATGCAGATCGTCGATGACTGGATGACAGGTAATCAGGCAGACTGACGGTCACGGCGACTTCGTAGCGAAGCGCGTGATGGTTTACCCACCTAAAGTCAAAAAAGCATGCGCCGATAAGAATGTCGAATGGACCGACGATGATCGCGCGTTCGTTCACGATGACGGTGCATCGCGTTGCGCACCGGGTAGCGCCCGTGTCGTCTGGGCGCAGGCGCGCGAAGGGGGAAGTATGGACGTGCGGCGATTGATCTACCTGTCGGCGAAACCCAGCGCGGAAATACGTCAATTCTTCGAGCAGTGCGACTGGCTGGTGAAACCGGTCAAGTCGGTGAAGGAGGTGGCGAAGGCTGTCGACGGTTCCGATGCGGCGGGCGGGCTCCTTGACCTTGCGGGAGGATTGCCGCTTCACGAAATCGAAGCGCTCGATGCGTGCCTCGCGATGCCGACTATCGGCTGGGTCGCGATCGTATCGCCGGGGCAACTCGCCGATTCGACGATGCGGCGGCTCGTGCGCGACTACTGCTCGGACTATGTGACCGTCCCCGTCGTCCCCGAGCGGGCCGTCCGGGCCGTCGGGCATGCTCGCGGGATGGCGACGCTCGCGGGCGCGCCGCAACAGGCGCCCGTTCATACCTTCACGGAAGGCGACATGATCGGCTCATGCGAGTCGATGCAGGCGCTCTTCCGTTCGATCAAGCGCGTCGCTTCGACGGACGCGCCCGTGTTCATAGCCGGCGAATCGGGAACGGGCAAGGAGCTGACGGCCGCCGCGATTCATCAACGGTCTTCGCGCCGCGACGCTTCGTTCGTCGCGATCAATTGCGGCGCGATATCGCGCGAGCTGGTGCAGTCGGAGCTGTTCGGCCACGAACGCGGCGCGTTCACGGGCGCGACGCAACGCAGGATAGGACGCGTCGAGGCGGCGAACGGCGGCACGCTGTTTCTGGACGAAATCGGCGATCTTCCGCTGGAAAGTCAGGCGAGCCTGCTGCGGTTTCTGCAGGAACGCAAGATCGAGCGACTCGGCGGGCAGGAATCGATCGACGTCGATGTGCGGATCATCTCCGCGACGCACGTCGATCTCGATGCGGCCATCGCCGACGGGCGCTTCAGACACGATCTCTATCATCGGCTTTGCGTGCTGCGCATCGTCGCGCCGCCGTTGCGCGAGCGGGGCGGCGACATCGAACTGCTTGCGTTTCGGCTGCTCGGCCTTTTGCGGCGAGATGCGGGACGACGCTTGCAGGGTTTCGCGCCCGATGCGATGGAAGCCATACATCGCCACGCGTGGCCGGGCAACGTGCGCGAGCTGGGCAATCGCATTCGACGGGCCGTGGTGATGGCCGAAGGCAGACTGATCACGGCAAAGGATCTCGAACTGGATCATCTGGTGGATCAGACGCCCGTGTCGCTGAATCTCGCGCGCGAGGCGGCCGAACGCATGGCCATCGAACGCGCGCTACTGCGGCATCGCGGGCGCTATGGCGAGGCCGCGCGCGACCTGGGCATTTCCCGCGTCACGCTTTACCGGCTGATGGATGCGTACCGGATGCGCGAGCCGGACAGCGTCGAAATCAAGCCCGACAAGCACCACGACGACGACCACAGCGAGCCGAAATGACGAATGCGACGACGCCGACGAGGTTGGCGACGTCGGCACTCGTGCCACGCCTGCACGAATAGCGGGACGTAGCGGGTAGTAGCAAAAAGCAGCTGCTTGCGACGCGTCCGCGCGGCCTTGCCCTGATTTCTCCAGCCGCCTCTGTCAAAATGCACAGCGGAATCTTCCGCGAAACCGTTGCTGAACGAGGCTAAACGCAATGCCCAGCTCAACCAGGCCGAGCCGTGTGAAAAAACCGTCGATGCATGCGGCAGCGCAGACATCCCGCGCGTCCGCGAGTCCGCGTGAAGCGGTTGCGAGCGAAACGTCCGCGCATCCCGCGATCGATGCGCAGGTCGTGCTCGTGTTTCAGGGCGGCGGCGCGCTCGGCGCGTATCAGGCAGGCGTCTACGAGGCATTGCACGACGCGGGGATCGAGCCCGACTGGGTGATCGGCACGTCGATTGGCGCGATCAACGGCGCGATCGTCGCGGGCAATCGCCCGGCAGAGAGAATGAGCCGTCTGCGCGCCTTCTGGGAGCGCGTCACGTGGAAGGGCTTCGCGGAAGATCACACTTCGTGGCTGTCGGCCTTTGCGCCCGCGTGCGCCGCCGCGAACGTCCCCGTGTATCTGGCGGCCGCATGGAGCACATGGGCCGCATGGATGCCGGGCTACGAGCAATGGCTGCGCAACCTGTCGATCATGTCGCGCGGCATTCCGGCGTTCTTCACGCCGCGCGCCGATGCGTGGCTCGGCCTGCGAGCGCCCGTCGGCCTCGAGCACGCCGCGTTCTATCGCACCGAGCCGTTGCGCGAGACGCTCGCGTCGTTGATCGACTTCGACTATCTGAACAGCAAGGCAACGCGGCTGACGGTCGGCACAGTCGGCGTCGGCAGCGGGCAGATGCGCTATTTCACCAACCGCGACGAAGCGCTCGACGTGCAGCATGTGATGGCTTCGGCTGCGTTTCCGCCGGGCTTTCCGTCCGTGCGCATCGACGGCGAGGCGTACTGGGACGGCGGCATCTATTCGAACACGCCGCTCGAAGCGGTGCTCGACGACCGGCCGCGCCACAGCTCGGTGATCTTCACCGTGCAGTTGTGGCCCGCGCACGGCGACGAGCCAGCATCGATCCACGAAGCGATGAGCCGGCAACGCGACATCCAGTATTCGAGCCGCGCCGAAAGTCATCTCGAACGGCAGCGGCAGATTCACCGGCTGCGTCACGTGATCCGCGAACTGGGCAAGCACCTGCCCGAAAACGAACGCGATACGAAGGCCGTCAAGGAACTGCTCGGCTGGGGCTGCGGGACGACAATGCAGGTGATCGAGCTCGACGCGCCGAGCTTCGGCAGCGACGAACTGCACAAGGACATCGACTTTTCGGCGGACGGCATCAGGCGGCGCTGGCAGGCGGGCTACGCGGACGCGCAACGGATGATCGAGCGTGCGCCCTGGAGTGCGGAGCCGGACCCGATGGAGGGCATATCGATTCATCGCTCGGAGTCGCAGACGGCGTGAACCGCGCGTCGTGAGAGGCGGTGAGCGACGATGACGAGCGAGGATAAGCGACGGCGGCACGCCGGAAACATTGCGCAAACAAATCGGCATGTTGTACCTTGAATGAAGGCATCGGCAGACGGGACGTCCACGACAAGAACGACATGACTCATCCGAATGCGGCATTGATCGAACGGTTCTACGAGGCGTTCCAGCGGCTCGACGTCAACGCGATGGCGGCCTGCTATGCGCCCGACGTGATGTTCAGCGATCCCGTGTTCGGCGAGCTGCATGGCGCCGAAGTGTCCGACATGTGGCGCATGCTGGCGTCGCGCGCGCAGGAGTTGACGATTGCTTTCGGCCACGTCGCTGCCGACGATGCGAGCGGCAGCGCGCACTGGGTCGCGAGCTATGTGTTCAGTCAGACAGGCAGGACGGTCGTCAATCCGATCGACGCGCGCTTCGTGTTCCACAACGCGCTGATCGTCGAGCATCACGATCGCTTCGATCTGTGGCGCTGGGCGAGTCAGGCATTGGGCGCGAAGGGCGCGCTCCTTGGCTGGACGCCGTTCGTGCAGAACGCGATCCGCGCGCGGGCCAGACACGGGCTGACGGCGTGGCGTGCAACGAACGCATCAAGCGGGCATGAGGCGAACAGGAAGGGAGCATGAAGTGCGCAGGAAGCGCGCAGAAAGTGCCCTTGATGGACAGGCGGAATGCGTACATGCGCGGCGCAATGCTGGCATCGTGCCGCTGGATGTGCGTGGTATTCCGTTTGCAACACAGGCAGAACGAACGACATAGCGAGGCTCCAATGCAAGTCGTGGATGCTGCATGGCAGGAATGGCTCGCGACCAACGTGAGTCGCGGGTGCACGCAGGAATCGATGGTCGACGCGATGGTGCAGGCGGGCTTCGATGCACTGGCTGCGCGCGAAATCGTGGGCCGCGCGGCCGCCGAAAACAGCGTGGAGGCGGATGCCGTCAAGCCATCGGGCGGCGAGGGCGCCTATGAATACGATGCGTGCCCGGTTGCCGCGGGCAATATCGTGCGCACGCACGACCGCGATGTGCCCGTCGTGCTGCGCGTCGATCGCCCGCAGGTGATCGCGTTCGACGACGTGCTGTCGGCCGACGAATGCACGGAGCTGATCGAGCGCGCGCGAAACCGGCTGAAGCGCTCGACGACCGTTAATCCCGACAGCGGACAGGAAGATGTGATCACGTTGCGCACCAGCGAGGGCTTCTGGTTTCAGCGCTGCGAGGATGCGTTCATCGAGCGGCTGGACCGCCGTATCGCCGAACTGATGAACTGGCCGCTCGAACACGGCGAGGGCCTGCAGATCCTGCACTACAGGGCGGGCGGCGAATATCGCCCGCATTTCGACTATTTCCCCCCCGCGCAATCGGGCAGCGCGCTGCATACGGCGCGCGGCGGCCAGCGGGTCGCGACGCTGATCGTCTATCTGAGCGATGTCGAGGGCGGCGGCGAAACGGTGTTTCCGGAGGCCGGCATCACCGTGATGGCGCGACGGGGCGGCGCCGTCTACTTCCGCTACCGGAACGGACGCGGGCAACTCGATCCACTGACGCTGCACGGCGGCGCGCCTGTCACGGGCGGTGAAAAGTGGATCATGACCAAGTGGATGCGCGAGCGCGCGTACGTGTAAGTGCAGTCCGGCGCGCGAGTCTCTTCGCGCGCGCATAAAAGAATCAGGAATGGCGTGTGCTCATTGCGCCGCATGGACGCGCGGACATCCGGCGTTCGATGCGACGCGTGAGCGCCGTCCTGACTGGAAAAAGAACGCGGGGACCGACGATGGACAACTATCAACTGGAAAGCGAGTTGCACCACCTCGAGCGCGTGCTCAGCCATATGGCCGCCGAGCATCGGTTTCCGCTCTCGTATTGGCGCACCCGGCTGAACACCGTGCTCGCGGCGCCGCTAGTGCCTTCGCAGCGTACCCGCGCGCGCAAGCTCGACGACATGCTGCGCACACTGGAGACGCGCACGCCGGAAATCGGCTGACGGCGCGTTCGATCGCGCACAACGAGCAACGCGGAGCAACACAGGGAGCGTAAAACGACAAGACGTCGGCCGCGTTGCAACGTGGCCCGTTTCGCGTTTCAGTCCGATGATGGGCTAATTCAACGGCGCGCTGCCCGAGCGCGGCGACGCGGCATCGGTTGCATGTTCGCGGCCGAGCAGCAGATCGACTTGCCCGAGCAGGATCTCGCGCGCGACGGGCTTGTGCAACGTGCACTCGCACTTCAGATCAGTGGGAATATCCGGCGACGCGCTCCACAGGATCACGGGCATGCCGTCGAGTCCGGGATCGCTCTTGAGCGTGCGGCACACTTCGACCCCGCTCATCTCGGGCATCATCAGGTCCGTGATCACGAGCGCGGGATGCACGCGCTGCGCCAGTTCGACGCCCTGGCGGGCATTGAAGGCCGTGAGCACGTGAAAACCCTCCAGTTCGAGCAGGAGCGCCCATGCAATCAACAGATCCGGCTCGTCGTCGATGAGCAGGATGGTGGGAAGACGGCTATCCGATATTGCGTTCGAATCCATGTACACAGGCAGGCTTCTTACTCGCAGACCGGAATCCGGCGCATGCGATGTGTCATCGTTTAATTGGTTCCGGCGCATGCACGACGCGTGCCAAATGAATGACGGAGTCCATTCGAATGACCGCGTGGTGATCGCGCGGCCATGAAGCGCATACGTCGTCGCCCAGGAGGGGCGGGGCTTGCGGACGTTTCGGCCCTGCGCGCGAACCGGCATGAAGCCGCACGAGCACTGCTGCCGTGGAGGGTTGCGGTGCGCAAAAATTATCGATGACGTTGTAAGTTCTGACCCGCGGCGGCGACGATTTTTATCGCGCGATGCTGTATGAACTCAAGCCTCGTCATGGCATGCAATACGCGCCACGCGGCGCTTCATGTCGGGTCCAACGGTGTCGTTTCAGGTAGACTGTTGGGCTATGGACAGACTATCCAGCCGATCGCGCACGGTGATCTCCGTCGACGCCACGCAGGTATTCGAGCTGTTGCCTGACGCGTGGCTCATCCTCGACGAGCGCTGCGAGGTCGTGGCCGCGAACGCGCGTTATCGCGAGATGCACGGTGTTACGCTGGCCGATATCCAGGGCTGTTCGATCCACGACATCAATCAGGTCGGTCCGCAATCGCAGCGGGAATTGCGCCGCAGCTGGCTCGATTCGCTACTGGCCGGTCTCGTGCCTGGCGAGCCGCGTCTTTCTTCGTTGATCCGTTATGACACACCCGCGCCGGACAGGAGCGACGGCACGCTGACGCCGCGCTACTGGCAGGCGCGCGCGTCGATGATCGAGCCGAGCGACGGCCGGGCGCCGCTGATCGCGATGTGCATGATGGACGTGACCGAATCGCTCGCGATCACCGAACGCGATCAGCGCGAGCGCGAAAAACTGCGTTCGCAGGTGCGCCGGCGTCAGGTGCTGGTCGACGAAGCGAACGCGGAACTGCGCATGCATCGCGAGCAGTTGCGTCAGGCGCTCGAGTTCGCGCATGTCGGCGCGTGGGAACTCGATCCGGCGACGGGCACGATCGACGCCACCGAACAATGCAAGATCAATCTCGGCCTGTCGGCGTCCGATGCGCTGACCGAGCAGCGCCTTTTCGACGAGCTGATCGACGACGCCGACCGCGCGCGCGTGAAGGACGCGATGCAACGGGCGCTTGCGCGACGCGAGCACTTCGAAGTCGAGTTCCGCGTCACGTGGCCCGACCTCACGGTGCGCTGGGTGCTGCTGCGCGGGCTCGGCCGCTATCGCGACGACAACACGCTGAAGTCGACTGTCGGCTTTACGCTCGATATCACGTCGCGCAAGGAATCTGAGCTGGAACAGCGCGCGATCGCCGAATCTGAAAAACGCGCGCGCAAGCATAGCGACGAAGCGGCGCGCGCGATGGATCGATTCGTCACGGCCGTGAGCCACGAATTGCGCTCGCCGCTCGGCGCGATTCTCTCGTGGACGACGCTGCTGCAACGTGCCGCCGATCCCGCGCACGTGACGCGCGCGGCGGGCGTGATCGAGCGCAACGCGCATCAGCTTGCGCATATGGTCGACGATCTGCTCGACAGCGGCGCGATCGCGACGGGCAAGCTGTCCGTGAATCTGCAGCCCGTCGACCTGGGCGCGCTCGCAGGCAACGTCGCGGAGGACATGCGCATGTCGGCGGAAGCGAAAGGGTTGCGCTTCGTGGTCGGCGAACTCGCGCCTTGCATCGTGATGGCAGACGAAAGCCGGATGAAGCAGGTCGCGTGGAATCTGCTGTCGAATGCAGTGAAGTTCTGCGCGCAGGGCGAAGTGGAATTGAGCGTGACGGTGAAGGGCCAGCAGGCGGAACTGTCGGTGCGCGATACCGGCTGCGGCATCGAGCCCGATGCGCTGACGCGCATTTTCGAGCGCTTTCGCCAGGTCGATCCCGAAAGCGGCGGGCGCGTCGCGGGGCTGGGTCTCGGGCTATGGCTCGTCAAGCATCTCGTCGATCTGCATCACGGCACCGTCGTGGCCGAGAGCGCGGGGCGCGGCGAGGGTTCGACGTTCAGAGTGACGCTGCCGCTTTATCGTTGACACCATCGTCGAGCGAAACGCGCGGAAGTGCGTTAGCGTTCGCCTATAGGTATATCGCTATAGGTGTACGTCGCTACAGGTACATCGATTGCTGCCCGCAGCGCTGCTGCCGTGCATGCAGCATGCGCCGCTCAATTCGCCTGAGGAACCCACCATGCCGATCGATCCCCGCATTGCCGAGGGCCTGCCTTTTCCACTCGGCGCGACATGGGACGGCAGGGGCGTCAATTTCGCGCTCTTCTCCGCCAATGCAACGAAAGTCGAGTTGTGCCTGTTCGACGAGACGGGCGAGAACGAACTCGAACGCATCGAGTTGCCCGAATACACCGACGAAGTGTGGCACGTGCATGTCGCCGGATTGAAGCCGGGCACTGTTTACGGCTATCGCGTACATGGTCCGTATGAGCCCGAGGCCGGTCATCGTTTCAATCCGAACAAGCTGCTGCTCGATCCGTATGCGAAGGCGCATGTGGGCGCGCTGCGCTGGGACCCGTCGCTGTTCGGCTACACGCTCGAATCTGAGGACGACCTCACATTCGACGAGCGCGACAGCGCGCCTTTCATGCCGAAGTGCCAGGTCGTCGATCAGACGTTCAACTGGACGCACCCCACTCGCATTCGCGTGCCGTGGGACCGCACGATCGTCTACGAGACGCATGTGCGCGGCTATACGAAACGTCATCCCGGCGTGCCCGAAGCGCTGCGCGGCACCTTCGACGGTCTCGCGCAAAAGGCGGTGATCGACCATATCAGGCGCATCGGCGTAACGACGATCGAACTGCTGCCCATTCATTCGTTCGTCAACGATCAGTATCTGCTCGACAAGGGGCTCACCAACTACTGGGGCTACAACACGATCGGCTTTTTCGCCGCCGATCCGCGTTACTTCGCGCGCGGCCCCGGCGCAGTCGACGAATTCAAGGCGATGATCGACCGCCTGCACGACGCGGGCCTCGAACTGATACTCGACGTCGTGTACAACCACACGGCCGAGGGCAACGAGCGCGGGCCGACGCTGTCGTTTCGCGGCATCGACAACGCGTCGTACTACCGGCTGATGCCCGAGCAGAATCGCTACTACATCAACGATACGGGCACGGGCAACACGCTGAACCTGTCGCATCCGCGCGTGCTGCAGATGGTGACGGACAGCCTGCGCTACTGGGTTACGGAGATGAACGTCGACGGCTTCCGTTTCGATCTCGCGACCATCCTCGGTCGCGAGCCGTATGGCTTCGACGAAGGCGGCGGCTTTCTCGACAGTTGCCGGCAAGACCCGATCATCTCCAGCGTGAAGCTGATTGCCGAGCCGTGGGATTGCGGGCCGGGCGGTTATCAGGTGGGCGGCTTTCCACCGGGCTGGGCCGAATGGAACGACCGCTTTCGCGACACGGTGCGCGCGTTCTGGAAAGGCGACGAAGGCGAGGCCGCGGATCTCGCGACACGCATCACGGCGTCGGGCGACTTCTTCAACCGGCGCGGCAGGCGTCCGTGGGCCAGCGTGAACTTCATCACCGCGCACGACGGCTTCACGCTGAACGATCTCGTGTCGTACAACGAGCGTCACAACGAAGCGAACGGCGAGGACAACAACGACGGCCATAGCGACAACCGTTCGTGGAATTGCGGCGCCGAAGGGCCGACCGACGATGCCGAAGTGATCGCATTGCGCGAGCGCCAGAAGCGCAACATGCTCGCGACGCTGCTGTTTTCGCAAGGCACGCCGATGCTGCTCGCCGGCGACGAATTCGGCCGCACGCAGAAGGGCAACAACAACGCGTATTGCCAGGACGATGAGATCAGCTGGGTCGACTGGACGGGCATCGACGACAACGGTCGCGCGCTGACCGAATTCGTTCGCAAGCTCACGACGCTGCGTCATGCGCTGCCCGTTCTGCGACGCAATCGCTTTCTCACGGGCGAGATGCGCGAGGACATCGGCGTGAAGGATGTGAAGTGGCTGAGTCCTGCTGGCGTCGAGTTGACGGGCGACCAATGGGACGATGCGACGATGCGCTGCTTCGGCCTCGTCATCGACGGCCGCGCGCAGGCGAGCGGCATTCGCAAGCCCGCATCCGATGCGACCTTGTTGCTGGTCGTCAACGCGTATCACGATGTCGTCGACTTCACGCTGCCGGAGATACCGGGCAGCGACCAATGGAGCTGCATGATCGATACGAACGCGCCCGAGCGAGATGAATTGCCGGACTTCGAGTCAGGCGATGTCTATCAGGTGACGGGCCGCTCGATGCTGCTGTTCGCGCTGCACGCGAAGGGCGAGACGCAACGGATCTTCGATCGGCTCGAACAACGGCTGACGGCCTAGCGCTTATCTCAAGACTATGTCAGCGACGGGCTAGACAAAATGAACATCAAGGCCCGTCGCTGACGCGTCAGACATTCACGCGCTGCGCGCAACCGTCTCTTGAGTTGCAGCCGCACCATTCGCCCAGCCCGACTGCGCGTGGGCAGCCTGACCGCCCGCATTCGCGCGACGCTGCGTGGAAGCGGCGGCGACCACATCGACGCGCGGTTGCGCCGGACGTGCATCCGTCAACGCGCCATACAGCTTCAGATACGCATGCACCGGCTTGCGCCAGCTGAAATCGCAGCGCATCGCGTTGCGCTGCAGCTTGTGCCACGTCGAGGGCCGCATGAACGCATCGAGCGCGCGTTGCAGCGCGGCGGCTACATCTTCCAGTGTTTCGCCGTCGAACAGAAAGCCCGTCGCGCCGTCTTCGGGCAGGCCGAGTTCGGGCGAACGCTCAGGCGTGTAATCGACGATCGTGTCGCGCAGCCCGCCGACACGCGACGCCACAGGAATCGTGCCGTAACGCAACGCGTAGAGCTGCGTGAGACCGCACGGCTCGAAGCGGCTGCCGTGCAGCAGAATGTCGGCGCCTGCATGCAGCATGTGCGCGAGCGCTTCGTCATAGCCGATATGCACGCCGACGCGCTGCGGCCACACGGACGCGAGATCGCGCATCGCCGCCTCCAGCGATGCATCGCCCTTGCCGAGAATCGCCACTTGCAGGCGCGGGTGACGCGCGAGCACCATAGGCACAGCCTCGGCCACGACGTCCGCGAGCTTTTGCGACGTGAGACGGCTGCCGATCGCGACGAGCGGCGCGAACGGATCGACGGTGAGGCCGAACGTCTGCTGCAGATCGCGCTTGCAGGCCTGCTTGCCGCGCACGTCGTCGGCGGAGTAGGGGCGCGCGATCAGCGGATCGGTCGCGGGATTCCACGTCTTGCCGTCGATGCCGTTCGTGATACCCGACAGCTTGTGCGCGCACGCCTGCAACACGCCGTCCATCAGATGGCCGAAGCGCGGCGTGAGGATTTCGCGCGCGTAGTTTTCGCTGACGGTCACGACCTGGTGCGCGTGCACGATGCCCGCCTTCATCATGCTGAGCGCGCCATAGAATTCGATGCTGCGCGGGTCCGACAGCGCGGGCACGAGCAGTTCCGGCGGCACGCCCATCCAGCTGCCGAGCGCGAGCGGATAGTTGCCCTGGAACGCGAGGTTGTGCACCGTGAACACGCTCTTTGCGCTCACGTTCGCGAGCTTCATCAGGAGTGGCGTGAGGCCCGTGTGCCAGTCGTGCGCGTGCACGATGTCGGGCTTCTGCACGCCGCGCACGCCGCGCGCGATGCGCGTGGCCGCTGCCGACAGCGACGCGAAACGGATCGCGTTGTCGAGATAGTCGCGGCCCTGATCGTCCTGATAGAGACTGTCGCGCTTGTACAGGTTGTCCATCTGCAACAGCAGCACGGGCACATCCGTATCGGGCATGCGCGCGCGCAGGAGCCGCGCGTCGCCGCCAGGCAGCCCGCCGATACGGCAAACGGGCGTGACGCCTTCGGCGCGCGCGAGCGCCGATGGGTACGCAGGCAAGAGGATGGTCGAATCGACGCCGGCATCGCGCAACGCGGCGGCGTACGCACTCACCATATCGCCCAGACCGCCGGACTTCGCGAGCGGCATCGCCTCCGAGGCGACGAGAAGCACGTTCAGCGTCAAGGTCATGACTCCCGGTGAAAGAGCAGATCGAGTGGATCAGGTGGATCGAATGGGACGCTTGAAATGCCGCCGTAAAGACTGGCGCGATCCGCGTGGCGGATCGGGTCGGCGAGAGACGTGGGACAGGCGGCGTCGATAAGCAGCAAGCAATGTGCCATATGCGCGCGACGTCCGCGCTGACACTGCGGCGCGGGTCGCGGCATCGCCCGGATCATTGCGTCAGGCTTTGCTGCCGTGCATGAAGCACTGTAGAGGATCAAATGCGTCAACTTGGTGAATCGACGCGTGCCGCACGCCGCGTGTAAAACACGCGTTGAAAATGGCGCTTTTTTACAGGGTGCCTTGCGCGTCCGGCAGCGCTGCGAATTTGCGGGTGCGTTGCACGCCCGCAAATTCGCGCTCAGGTAATCAGATATCGAGCCGCGAGATCTTCGCGCCTTCGAGCGATACGCCCGCCATCAACCCTGCGTTGGTCAGCACGAACGCCTGAACGGGCGCCGTGGCTGTCGTCGAGTCGATGTTGCCATTCGCGCCTACCTTCACGAGCGCGACCGTCGCATCGCCGCCGACCGACCAGCCCTGGCTGTTGCGGAAGCGGTCGAGCGCATCCTGCGTCATGAAGAGAAAGATCACGCCCTTCGACTGCGCGCCGATCTGCAAACCGAACGAGCCGGCTGCCGTGCTGTAGTAGCCGGCCGTCTGCCCGCCGACACGCAATGCGCCTTGTCCGTACTGTCCGCCGATCCAGAAGCCCGCCTGCACGACCGACGGAAACACGAGCACGCCGCGCGCTTTCGCGACGAGTTCACGCGAGCCGTGGACGCTCGTATAGAGGCGAGACAGCGTTTCATCGACGCTCGAATTGATCGCCCGGCGCTTGTCCGCATTACTGGTTGCTGTCGTGGAGTTGGAAGGCGTCGTCGTGCAGCCGGCAAGAGCCATGCTGCCGGCGGCGAGTGCGGCACCCGTGCTGAATATGAAATTTCTTCTATGCATTTGAGTTCTCCTGTCTGTCAACGCAAAGTCCATCGGTTTGCGCCTCCCTGGGTGCATCACCGCTCCGATGAGGGTCGTGAAACCCTTGATTGGCAAGGACTCACGATATGACACCAGTTCATGTGCCCGCTTTGCGCCCACAGCGTGCGGCGTTGCTTGCGGCGGGTGTCATGAGACCTGCACGGTATGAATGCGCTCGACGGACGGCACGATGCGTGTACGAATTACAAACCGTCGTTTCGCTGCGCGTTATCGGATTCGGACACGGCCCGCTTTAACAGGGCAAGCAGGCGTTGCGGCGTCAACGGCTTCGCGCAATGGGCGTCGAAGCCCGCTTCGCGCGCTCGCTCGCGGTCGGACTGCGATGCGTAGCCCGTGCACGCGATCAGCAGCATGTGCGAAGTCGACGGCGACGCGCGCAGACGGCGCGCCAGTTCGAGTCCGTCGACGCCCGGCATCGCGATGTCGAGCACGACGGCAAACGGCTGCCATTCGGCCGCGAATTCGCAGACGCTCTGGGCGTCGTGCATTGCGCGGCATTCGAAGCCGTTGGCGTACAGCAGCAGTTGCAGCGCATCGGCGGCGTCCGCGTAATCGTCGACGACCAGTACACGTCTGTGATCGGACATGTGCGTGGAAATCGGCCGCCATTGCAATACGTCATCGCTGTCACGCGAGTTTTTCGTCGCCATCCTGTTGATCTCCCGTCACACCCTCCCCAAGGCACCGAATCGAGCAAGGGCCGGACCCGAGACGCGAAGTGTTTTGAAATGCGTTCAACGCCTTTAATTGACAATTACGGCGCCGCCTGGGGTTAACCAGCGGGACTGGCGAGGCGAACATAATCGCCGCAGGCTAATGCAGAGGAATAAACGTAAAACGTGTTGTTTATAAGTCGGCCATCGACTCTATTCATGCGACATAAACGCCCATTCGGATTTATATTCCGAATGGCGCGGCAAAGCGGATTGCAACAGGGCGCCGGCAGCGCGCAATGCGACTGGCGGAATACGTGCCTCCAATAAAACAAGCCAACGAGGGCTTTAATGAAACCATCGTCTGTTATTGGGGGGCGCGCATTCGGCATTGTCGGCGGTGTGGCGCGTCTCGCGAGCGTGGAGCTATTGCGCAAGATGCATTGCGCGAATTCGTCCGCGCGTCATTTTCAGCCGCTCGATATTGCCGTCGAGCGCGGCGCGACTGACAGGCGCCGCGAGCCTTATCCGCCCGTTGCCGGTTCGGCGGAACACAAGCTGCGCACATTCGATGCGATCCGCGATTTCGAAGAGCGCGGCGTGCTGGCTGTTGCGTTGCCGTGTTTCGAGAGCCATCTGTTCATCGACGAATTGCAGGCGAACACGACTGTCGTCGTCGTCGATATGATCGCTGCGCTCTTTGCTCATATACGGCAGCGTTTCCCGTTTGCACGGCGGGTCGGCGTGCTGGCTTCGCCGCTGCTGTGCGAGCGGCGGCTCTTCGAACGTTACGGCGCGCGCGTGCGTATCGACGTGGTCAGCGTCGAAGTCAAGGACGCGGGCGCGCTGCGTGCGGCTTGCGATGCGCTGATCGCGCAGGGCGTCGACGTACTGTTGCCGGCCACGACCGATAGCGCGCTATCGGTGCAAAGACTCGGCGCGCGTGCGGTGCCGATCGTCGACTCGTATGCGGCCTACGCGAAGCATCTGATCACAGCCGATCACAGCAAGCCGGCGCGTCAGGTCACGCTCGGCGTCGTCGGCGGAGTGGGGCCCGCCGCGACCGTCGACTTCATGCACAAGGTCGTGCGCAATACGCCGGCCGTGCGCGATCAGGACCACATCAAGATCATCGTCGAACAGAACCCGCAGATTCCCGATCGCACCGATCATCTGTTGGGCAACGGCATGGACCCGACGCTCGCGCTCTATGCGACCTGCCGAAAACTCGAAGACGGCGGCGCCGATGTGATCGCCATTCCTTGCAATACTGCGCATGCATTCATCGCGCCGTTCGAAGCGCGTTTGCGCGTGCCCATCGTCAGCATGATGCGCGTGACGGCCGATCATCTGCGTGCGACGTTTCCTGCGCTCGAACGTGTCGGGCTACTCGCAACCGATGGCACGCTCGCGAGCGGCGTATATCGGGTCGCGCTCGAAGCGTGTGGACTGACTCAAGTCTTGCCGTCCGCCGCCATGCAGGCGCGAGTGACGAAGGCAATCTACGGGACGCGTGGCGTGAAAGCGGGCTTCACGAGCGGCGAATGCGTCGACGACATCATCGCTGCGATCGAGAGCCTGCTGCTGCAGGAAGTGGAAGTCATTCTGCTGGCGTGCACGGAATTGCCGCTGCTCTTTCCGCAAGCGGCCACGGTTTCGCGCAGAGGCCGCACCGCGCACCTCGTCGATCCGACCGACGTGCTGGCGAAATGCTGTGTCGAGTTCGCATTAGGCAAGCCGATCGCCAGGCAGGCGAGCGCGCCCCTGGAAAGCTTGCCCGTCGAATATGCTGCATTAGCCGCGCGAGTCGAAAAAGGAGCGGCGTTTAATGCCGGTGTTCTTTGAAGCGTAATTGCGCTGTGACTGGCCTATTTCGCTTTTCTTTCTGGCGACTTTCCATAAAAAGAATCGGGTGAATTGTTAATTTTTTTCTTTGCGAACGTTTCACAATACTTTCTTCATCCGACATCACACTCCGTTTTCTTGCACGCGTCGCGCGCGTTGTGTGCGTGGGGCGGCAGACTACAGCAGCGCAAGCTTGACCCCGGCATCGTTCGCGTGCCGGGGCTTTTTTTGTGTTGTCGTTCGCTAGCAGACGCAACCGACGCAACGGACGCAGACGAGCGGTAGCGTCTGACGTTGCAGCGTCGGTTCCATGATCGGCGTGAGCGCGTCGAAGATGCGCTTGCCCCGTTCACGCGCCGATGCTGCGAGCCGACTTCTCGACCAGCGGCGCGGCCATCGCGCAGGCGGCCTGCACGCACTGATTGACGAGATCGCCGAACGCGTTCGCGTTGTGCGTGCCGTTCAGCGCGCCCACTTCATCGACGCGCGCCGATTGTCCGCCGATACCGACGATCAGTTGCGCGCCAGGCGCGCGCTCGCGAATGCGCCGCAACAGATTGCGCAGATAGGGCGGCGCTTCGGGCGCATCGAGCGTGACCACGCAGATGATCGCCGCGCCCTCGATGCCGAGCGTATCGGCGTGTCCGCGCCTGAAGTGTGCGTAGTTCGTCACGACAGGCGTAAAGCCGCGGCGCGTCAGCAATTGCAGCGCGATGGCCGTCGTGACTTCGTCGAATGCACCACGGCCCGCCACGCACACGACGCGTTGCGCGGCGGCGTCTTCGGGCAGCACGGCGGGCAGTGCATCGAGCGCACTCGGATCGGGCTTGTGCTCGGGCAAGCCGTCGAACTGCTCGAGGTTCTCGACGATATCGACGAGCGTCTCGTTCATCCGCGCCAGCTGCTCGGGCGCGAACACGCCGCGCAGCGCATCGTTGCGCGCGAGCCGCAAGCCTTCGCGCGCGACGTCGTCGTAGTAGCGCGTGAGCGGCATCTCTTTCAGGAAGCGGTCGGCCTGCACGATCGCTTCGTGCGGATCGTCGGCGAGCAGCCGCTGATAGAAATTCTGCGCGGGCGTGAGCGCGGGCTGATCGCCGAGCAGCACCGTCAGGAACTTCAGACGCTCCGCATAGCGGCCCAGCGTGACGAGGCACAGCGTGAGGGGCGTTGACAGCACGAGGCCGATGGGCCCCCACAGCCAGCTCCAGAAGATCGCCGCCACGACGACGGCAAGCGGCGAAAGTCCCGAACTATGCCCATACAGCAGCGGTTCGACGATCTGGCCCGCAATGACATCGACGGACACGAACAGCACGAAGGTCAACACCGCCATCGTCCATTGCGGCTGGATCGCGGCCGCGAGAATCACAGCGAGCAGCCCCGCGATCCAAGTTCCGATGTACGGCACGAAACGCAGCAATGCCGTCACCACGCCGAACAGCAGCGCGCCCGGCACGCCGATGATCGCGAGTCCGATCGCGATCGTCGCACCCGCGCCGAGATTCACGCCCAGTTGCGCGACGAAGTAGCGCGACAGACGGCTCGCGGCATCGTTGATCGCCGTGGTCGTGCGATGCAGGTCGCGCGCGCCGAACAGGCGTATCAGCCGGTCGCGCAAATCTTCGCGCTGCAACAGGATGAAGATCGTCACGACGAGCACGATGAACATCGTCTCGAGCGGCCCGACGACGGGCGAGAACACGCGCTGCGCGACCTCCAGCGGCGAAGGAATGGGCTCGTGGACCTCGACGGGCAGCGGCGCCGCGACGGTCGGCTTCTGCGGGCGGCCGGGTTCGTGAGGCGGCGCGGGACGTTCGGGCGCGACGCGCGCAAGCGCGGAGGCGGCGCGCGTAAGGAGCGCATCGGCGCGTCCGACGGTTTTCTCCTGCACGGTCTCGACCTTGCGCTCGATGGCCACCTGATATTGCGGCAGCGAACTTGCGAGCTGCGCGACCTGCGCGCCGATCAGCGTGCTGACGGCCAGCAGCGTGACGAGAGCCGTGAGCACCGCGACGAAGATCGACGGCAATTGTCCGAAATGAAACCGGCGCAGCAGGCCGACGAGCGGCGCGAGCAGGAAGCTCAGCAGTACCGCGAGCGTGATGGGGATCAGCACCTCGCGCGCGAAGTACAGCCCGCATACGACGACCACGAACGTAATCACCGACGTGAGGCCGTGCAGTCCCGGCGTTCCCGATGGATAAACGCGGTTGCCGGAAGGCCGTTGCGGGGTGAGGGGCAGTTTCATGACGTCGTCGAAAGAGTGCGCGGCGCGCGGCCCGCAGCAGATTTGTCCCGTGGGACAAGACGGGCTTGCGAGGCGATGCGCGAGCGCGGTATGCGGCACAGCTTCACCGTCCGCGCGATCGATGCGCGGCGGCAGCTTGCCTTGGCTTTGCCTGACACGGTTGTTCCCGGCATGTTCGTCTGTCGGCTGATGGCGCCATTGGCGGCCTGCTACGTCAAGCAAGAGGCAGGCCGGGCGGAAAAGCGCGTGCCGTGCGCATTCGCCGACTATTGCAGTGTATCAATTGCGCGGCCGGCTTACGTCTGACGTACGGAATTGTCATGTCGGCATAATGCTGGAATTGGCCAGGTGGAATTCGCATTCCGTCGATTGGACATCGAGCCATTTACGCAAGGAGTCGCATCGAGATGCGCCGCGCAACCGAAATCGACATCGCGCTGAACGCGCGGCCCGACGGCATGCCGTTGCAGCGCTGGCTATACGGCGAACTGCGCGCGGCGATCCTGGACGGGCGGCTTGCGCGGGGCGCGCGCCTGCCCGCGACCCGCGACCTGGCCGCGCGTCATCGCGTGTCGCGCGGCACGGTGCTGGGCGTGTTCGCACAACTTGCGGCCGAGGGTTATCTGTCGGGTGCCGTCGGGCGCGGCAGCTTCGTCGCGAGCGAACTGCCGGACGTGCGACTCGAGTCCGCGCCGGCGCCGGCGTCAGAACCCGCTTCGGCAAGCGCGCGGGCTGGCCGTCGAGCCGCGAGCGCTGGCCCGTCCGCTGATGGCGACACGAACGCAGGCATCGGTTTGTCTGCGCGCGGACGGCTGCTTGCGCGCAGTGCATTTGCCGTCGAGGGGCGCACGTTCCCGTCGCGCGCATTTCGTCCGAGCCAGCCCGATCTGCAGTTGTTTCCGTTCGCGCTATGGGCGCGTGTCGCCGCGCGCCGCTCGCGCCAGTCGAACCGCTCGATGCTCGCGGACGGCGAGGCGCAAGGCTACGCGCCGTTGCGCGAGGCGATTGCCGCGCACGTGCGCGTGACGCGCGGCATCGCATGTTCGGCGGATCATGTCGCGATCGTCGGCAGCGTGCAGCAGGTGCTCGATCTGTCCGCGCGGCTATGGCTCGATCCCGGCGATACGGTGTGGCTCGAAGATCCCGGCTATCCGGGCGCGCGTCTGCTGTTCGAAGCGGCGGGCGCGCGCATCGCCGCTGTGCCCGTCGATACGAACGGCATCGATGTCGCGGCGGGCCGTCAGCTTGCGCCGCACGCGCGGCTCGCTTATGTGACGGCGGGGCGGCAGGCGCCGCTCGGTCCCGCGCTTTCCCTGGAGCGGCGGCTCGCGCTGCTCGACTGGGCGCACACGCATCGTGCGCTCGTCATCGAGGACGACTACGACAGCGAATATCGCTTCGAAGGACGTCCGCTTGCCGCGCTCAAGAGTCTCGACAACGCGGGCCATGTGGTCTATTGCGGTACGTTCAGCAAGCTGCTGTTTCCTGCGCTGCGCATCGCGTATGCGGTGCTGCCCGAACGTCTCGTCGAGCCGTTCGTCGCGGCGCTGTCGCTGACGAGCCGCCACGTGCCGCTCGATCACAGGCGACGCTGCACGCGTTCATCGCCGAAGGGCACGCGGGCCGGCATGTGCGGCGCATGCGCGAGCTGTATGGCGAGCGCGCCGGGGCGTTGCGCGAAGCGGCGCGCCGGCATTGGACGGGCCTGCTCGCGTTGCCGCCCATCGTCGCCGGTCTCGATGCGCCCGCGTTCTTGCCCGAAGGCGCCGACGATGCGCTCGCCGCTCGCCTCGCCGCCGAAGCGGGCATCGAGACGCGGGCATTATCGTCGTACTCGGTGAGGCGCGAAGCGCCTGCGGGTCTCGTGCTGGGCTTCGCGGGCATCGATGGGCAAGCGATCGACGCGGGCGCGAGAACGCTCGCGCGCGTGTTGCAGCGGATGCTGTATCGCACGTGAAGCGCGAGCGCGCGAGTGTGCACGTTCAGGGCGGCAGCGTGGCGAGCGTCCGCGCATGCCGCATGTTCGCGAGCTTGCGCGCGCGGTTCATCGCTCGACGCCCGCAAGCGGGCGCCGCCAGTTCGCCGACCAGCCGAGCTCGCGCTTCGCCTTCTCCGTCGACACGACGGGGTTGTCTTCGGCGATGTTGAATGCGCCGCGCGCGCCGCGTTGCAAGGCGAGCAGTGCGGCGAACGCCGCTGCGTCCACGTGCAGCGGACTCGCGCCGTGCGCATGATCGAAGCCGGTGCCCGGCCCATAAAGTTGCCCATAGCGCAGCACCGCGCCGACGAGCGGCGCCTCCAGCACCTGCGTTTCGAGCGACACGACTCCGCGCACGGTGACTAGCCGGTTGCCTTCCGAATGTGTGTCGAGCGGCTGCGTTTCATCGTAGGGTTGCGCGCCTTCGCGGTAAGCCCACGCGATGCTCTGCGCAACGAACTGCGTGCTGCCCGCCGCCAACGCTGCCGCAAGCAGATTGCGCGTGCCTTCGTCGCGAATCCGAGCATTGCCAGCGAGCGCGTTCGCCATCTTCGAAGGATCGAGCGCGGGCGGCAGGTCGGTCAACTGATGGATCACGCACGCGGGCTGGATGCGCATCAGCGCCTCGCTGAGCGCATGCGCATCGAACACATCGACAATGACGGGAACGGCGCCCGCCTGTTCGAGCCGCGCCGCGCGTTCCGGACGGCGCGTGCTGCCGTGGACGGCATAGCCCGCATCGACGAGCAACCGCATGAGGGCGCTGCCGACAGCACCCGTCGCGCCCGCAAGAAAGACTTTCCTGTTCATCCGATGATCTCCGTATAGGCCGGGCTTTGCAGCCCCTCGCACGTAGACTACCGGTGATAATGGCTTGTAGAAAGAGCCATTATCGACAGAATGCCTGAGCCAATTTAGGGCGGCCGCGCATAACGAAAGATGCATTGGGCGTCGCACGCAATGCATCGGATGCCGCGTTAGAACTTGTGGCGAATGCCCGGGTTGATCATCTCCTGGTGGCTCGTGCCCGCATAGCCATACGAGCCGATCGATGTCTGCGCGTCGGTGATCGTGTTGATGGTCGCGTCGCGCGAATTGGGTGCAACGCCCTCCAATAGAGAATATTGCGGAAACAACGATAGTCCATTTCCTGTTGCGACGTTTTTTGTTTCGCGCAATGCTCTAGACTTAGCGGTGTTTTACCCTGTCTGCACGCAAGCAGACAACCACGCTTCAACGCGGCCTTGGCCGCGTTTTTTTTTGCGCGCGAGAATTCAACCCTGATCGCCGCCGCCCACGGGCAGGACGGTGCCTGTGATGTACGACGCTTCGTCGGATGCGAGAAAGAGAATCGCGCCGACCTGTTCGTCGATCGTTCCATAGCGATGCATGAGGCTCGTCGCTTTCGTCTGGTCAACGATGGCCTGATACCAGAGCGCTTCCTGCTCCGTCTGCTTGTCGGTGTTGCGCGGCACGCGCCGCACAGGCGCTTCCGTTCCGCCTGTCGCGACCGCGTTGACGCGAATGCCGTCGGCGGCATGTTCGAATGCGAGGCTCGCCGTCAGCGCATTCACGCCGCCCTTCGATGCAGCATAGGGCACGCGATAGATACTGCGCGTCGCAATCGACGACACGTTGACGATCGCGCCACGCTTGCGCTCGATCATCGAAGGCAGCACCGCGCGGCAGCACCAGAGCGTCGGAAAGAGCGAGCGCCGCACTTCCGCTTCGATCTGCGCTTCCTCGTATTCCTGATAGGGCTTCGCCCAGATCGTTCCGCCGACGTTGTTGATCAGCACATCGACGCGGCCGAATGTGCCGAGCGCCGCGTCGGCCAGCTTGCATGCGCCCGCATACGTTTCCAGATCGGCGATGACGGTGACGCAACGCGCGTCCGGCCCCGGGATTTCGGCCGCCACGTCATGCACGAAATCCGAGCGGTCGCACAGCACGAGCGTTGCGCCCTGACTTGCCGCCGCGATCGCGACACCGCGCCCGATACCCTGTGCCGCGCCCGTCACGACGACGACTTTTCCTTCGAAGCGTTGGTTCATGATCGTCAGGCCGCGTTGGTGGCAGAGAACTTTTCGTAGTGGAAGCTCGCGGGCGTCACGCCGATTTCGCCGAGCCAGCCGCGTACCGCATCGACCATTGCGACGGGACCGCACAGATAGACATCGACGTCGCCGCCATTGAGCCATTCAGGCTCGACATGGGCCGTTACGTAGCCCTTCAGCGGATGACTGCTCGACGCATCGGCGACACAGGTGCGGTATTCGAAGTCTTGCAGCTTGCCCCGCGCCGCATCGAGTTGCGGGAGCGCGACGAGATCGATGTCGTTGGTCACGCCGTACACCATTCGCACAGGCTGCGTCATAGCGTGTTTCGCGCCGTCTTTCGCAACGTCTTTCGCGGCCAGCACGTCGAGCATCGACAGGAACGGCGCGATGCCCGTGCCGCCCGCGAGGAACAGTACGGGGCGTGTCGCTTCGCGCAGATAGAACGCGCCGTAGGGCCCCGAAAACGCCACGCGCTGACCCGGTTGCGCATGGCTGCTCAGATACGTGCTCATCTTGCCTTCAGGCACGTTGCGCACGACGAACGACACGCGCGATTCGCCCGGCGCGGAGCTGAACGAATAGGAACGCGACAGTTCGCTGCCGGGCACTTCGACGTTCACATACTGGCCGGCGAGAAACGACAGCTGATCGGGTGCATCGACGTCGATCGAAAATTCGATTGTCGAATCGGAGAGCTTGTGTACGTTCGCAAGCGTGCCTTCATGACGCGCGACGCCCGTCTTGCACGCAGCCGACGAAGCGGGCACGCGGATCACGCAGTCGGAGCGCGGGCGCGTCTGGCAGGCGAGCACGTAGCCTTTCGCGGCCTCTTCAGGCGTCAGCGCATCTTCGATATAGCTCGATTCCGGCAGGTCATACGAGCCCGATTCGCAAAAGCCGCGGCACGTTCCGCATGCGCCGTCGCGGCAATCGAGCGGAATGTTGATCTTCTGCCGATAGGCGGCATCCGACAGCGTTTCGTTGTCGCGGCACGTGATGAAACGCGTGACGCCGTCTTCGAACTGAAGTGCAATGCGATGTTCCATGGACTGCTCCTGACTTTCCTGTGCTGCTCGCGTATCGTGGTGGGTCGCGGCGTGCGCTCAGATGTGATAGACGTCGATCACCTGATTGATGTAGTCATTCTTCAACACGACGTACTTGTTCAGAATCTGCGGCGACGCGCAGTTGAAATCGATCACATAACGCGACATGCCGAAGTAGCTGTAATTGGTCTTGTAGCGATGGCTCAGCGTGTGCCAGTTGAAACGCACCGTGCAGACGCCGTTGTCCTCGCTTTCGAGTTCGACGTTGCTGATGTTATGGCTCGTGCGCGTGTCGGGAATCGTCGCGCTCGATCGCTCGGTCTTGATGCGGAACACACGGTCTTCGAGGCCCTGGCGGCTCGGGTAGTAGATCAGCGAGATCTCGCGTTGCGGGTCCGTGATGAGCTGATCCGTGTCGTCCCACGAGGGCATCCAGAAGATGACGTCGGGGTGATAGAGCTCGATCCACTCGTCCCATTGCTCGTCGTCGAGCAGACGCGCTTCGCGATAGAGAAACGCTTGAATCTCAGCGAGCGTCGGCGTGGTGATAATCGTGCTCATGCTGCGCTCCTTTCCGTGCTTTTCGCTGCACAGGCTTGCGTTTCCGTTGCGAGCGCATTGCGGATCGTCTCCACCCAATAGCGGTGCTGGATCGTATAAAGCCCTTCGTCTTCCGTCTTTACGCCACTCAGGAGCGGCTTGAGGCCGATCTTTTGCGCGCCTTCGTCCGCGCCTTCGATCCAGTGCGTCGAGCCCCGGCACATATCGTTCCATTCGACGGCGCGCGCCGCGTAGCCTTGCTGGCACGCGCGAAATTCTTCGAGGTCGTCGGGCGTTGCCATGCCGCTCACATTGAAGAAGTCTTCGTACTGGCGAATGCGGCGCGCGCGTGCTTCATCGGATTCGCCCTTGGGCGCGATGCAATAGATCGTCACTTCCGTTCTGTTCACCGACAGCGGCTTCAGCACGCGAATCTGCGAGCCGAACTGATCCATCAGATACACGTTCGGATAGAGGCACAGGTTGCGCGAATTCTGGATCATCCAGTCCGCTGTTTCGCTGCCGCAGCGCGCGGCGAATTCGTCGCGGCGGTTGAAGTTCGGACGGTCTTCGGGATTGGCCCAGCGCGACCACAGGAGCATATGGCCATGCTCGAACGCATAGAAGCCGCCGCCCTGACGGCCCCAGCCGCCTGCGTCCATTGCACGGATCTTGTCCTCGGTGGCGTTCTTTTCCTTGCGGTGATTGGTCGTCGCCGCGTAATTCCAGTGCACGGCCGACACGTGATAGCCGTCCGCGCCGTTTTCCGCGGTCAGCTTCCAGTTGCCTTCATACGTGTACGTCGACGAACCGCGCAGCACTTCGAGGCCGTCTTCCGACTGGTCGACGATCATGTCGATGATCCGCGCCGCTTCGCCGAGATATTCGGTAAGCGGCTTCACATCGGGATTCAGGCTGCCGAACAGAAAGCCGCGATAGTTCTCGAAGCGCGCGACTTTCTTCAGATCATGCGAGCCCTCGTGATTGAAGCACTCGGGATAACCCGCCTCTTGCGGGTCTTTCACCTTCAGCAGCTTGCCGCTGTTGTTGAAGGTCCAGCCGTGGAACGGGCAGGTGAACGTCGCCTTGTTGCCGCGCTTGTGACGGCACAGCATCGCGCCGCGATGCGTGCACGAATTGACGAGCGCGTTGAGCTCGCCCTGACGGTTGCGCGTGATGACCACGGGCTGGCGGCCCATCGTGGTCGTGAAGTAGTCGTTGTTCGACGGAATCTGGCTTTCGTGCGCGAGATAGATCCAGTTGCCCTCGAAGATGTGCTGCATCTCGAGTTCGAACAGCGCTTCATCCGTGAAGGCGCTGCGATGCAGGCGGTAGTCGCCGCGCGCCGGGTCTTCGATCAGATAGTCGTCGATGTGCTTCAGCTTCGGACTGCGGTCCGGGTAGATGGGGATCATCGGATGTCTCCTGCAACAGGGTTGCTGTCTCGCTCGCCCATTCGGTTGCTACCCGAAAGGTATAATTTGTGAGGGCGCTGCGGTTGTGTGAAGAGTAGTTGGCGCACATACGGCGCGTCCAACACTGATTTAGTATCAGTTCAATATCCGAGGGGTATCGTCATGGAGTTGCGCCATTTGCGTTATTTCGTCGCCGTGGCCGAGGAGCGCAACTTCACGCGCGCCGCGCAGCGGCTGCACATCGCACAGCCGCCGTTAAGCCGCCAGATGCAGCAGCTCGAAGAACTGCTCGGCGTGCAGCTTTTCGTGCGCAATTCACGGCCCGTCGAACTGACGGACACAGGGCGCTTCTTCTATTCGCACGCGGTGCAATTGCTCGCGCAAACAGCGGAGCTCGAATCGATGACGCGGCGCGTCGGCAAGATCGAGCGCAGCCTGTCGGTCGGCTTCGTCGGGTCGACGCTGTATGGCATGCTGCCGAAGATCATTCGCCGCTTTCGCAACGAACATCCCGCCGTCGAACTGACGCTCGTCGAAATGTCGACGATGGATCAGATCAAAGCGCTCAAGGAAGGCGTGATCGACGTGGGCTTCGGTCGAATCCGTCATGAAGACCCGAGCATCAAGCGCATCGTGTTGCGCGAGGAGCGGATGATCGTCGGACTGCCTGTAGGGCATCCGTTGTCGGAGTTGAAGCCGGTGTTGTCGCTGCACGATCTCGTCAACGAAACGCTGATCATCTTTCCGAAAGCGCCGCGCCCCAGTTACGCGGACCAGGTGCTCGCCGCGTTTCACGATCGCGGCCTGGAGCCGAAGCGCATCTACGAGACGCGCGAACTACAGATCGCGCTGGGACTCGTCGCGGCGGGCGAGGGGATCTCCGTCGTGCCGACAAGCGTGTACGGACTCAAGCGCGACGACGTGAGCTACAAGGAACTGGACGATTCGAATCTCGTGTCGCCGATCATCATGAGCATGCGGCAACTCGACGAATCGGAAGATCTCACGGAGATGCTCGAACTAATCTATCGGCTATACGAAGAAGAGCACATGGAGTACCTGCCGCCGCATGAAGAGGGCGCGTGACGACGCTCGCGCTCAACCTGTGACAGGCGTGCGCCTGACTTCGTTTGAACGTCGACGTCATCCCGAACGCGAACACGGCGCCGAGCACAAAAGCCAGCAACACGAAGATGATCAGCGAGACCTGGAGATGCGGGCTCACGGTGCCGTCGGTCGTGTTACCCCGCGTATCGGTTGCCATCGAGCAACCAATAAACGTCAGTAGAGGAAAGGGGAAAGGCCAACAGGTGTGCGGGCAATCGCTTCCGGCACCAATATCGCATGTTGTGACATGTCGGCGAAGCCCATGTGTCATGAGCCGGGTGACGTTTTGACGGAGGGGGAAACATCAAAGCGACGACGCCCGCGAAAGCGGGCGCCGTGCGTATCTTGAAGGGGGAGTGAATCGAAGCACGGGCAACGCGACTATAAGAGGCCGCCCCGGACTCGCGGAACGTTCTTGTCGAAAGATTGCGGGGCAGCTCTTTATGCGTGTTCGCGGTTGGAGCAACTGCAGTTGGCTCACCAATCAACAGCAGTATTCACTGAAGCTCCTTTCGTCAGGCATTCGGCAGTTGCGCCGCTGCATCGCGCAACGCGGTCCGCAGTCCTTCTTCGACGACCGGGTGATAGAACGGCATCGCGAGCATCGCATCGACCGTGAGGTTCATCTGCAGCGCCCACGACAGCAAATGCGCGATGTGCTCGGCATCCGGCCCGATCCACTCGGCGCCGACGAAACGGCGCGAGGCCTTGTCCACATACACGTGCATCAGTCCGCGATTGCGCAGCATCACGCGGCTGCGGCCCTGGTCTTCGAAGCTCACTTCGCCCGTCACGAACGAATCGGCGGCGAGGTCCGCATGACGCGCGCCGACCATCGCAATGCCCGGTTCCGTGAACACCGCTGAAATAGGCGCGCGGCGCACGAGCGGCTTCACGTCGGGATAGCGCGCAGCGTTTTCGCCGGCCGCGCGGCCTTCGTCGGCGGCTTCGTGCAGCAGCGGCAGCACGTTGTTCGCGTCGCCGGCGATGAACACGGGATGCGTGCCCGCTTGCAGCGTCACGGGATCGAACACAGGCACGCCGCGCGTATCGAGTTCGAGCGTCGTGTTGAGCAGCCCGAGCCGGTCGACGTTCGGCCGGCGGCCCGCCGTGACCAGCACGTAATCGAACGTGTCCTCGCGCAACGCGCCCGCGCTGTCGCGATAGCGCAGACGCACGCTGTCGCCTTCGCGCGTCGCTGCCTCTACTTGCGCATGCGGCTCGAAGCGGAACGACTCGCTGAACACCTGTTGCGCATAGCCCTTGATGGCGGGATCGCTCAGCGGACCGACACGGCCGCGCGCGCCGAGCATCGTCACGTCGACGCCGAGCCACGCGAGCGCCTGCCCCAGCTCGAGTCCGATCACGCCCGCGCCGATCACGGCCACCTTGCGCGGCAGATCGTCCCACGCGAACACGTCGTCGTTGACGATCGCGCGCTCGCCGAGCGCCTGATACATCGGCGGCACGAACGGCGACGAACCCGTCGCGATCACGACGCGCTTCGCATGCACGCGGGTATGGTCGCCGACCTGCAGCACGTTGTCGTCGATGAACTGCGCATAGCCGATCAGCCGCTCTTCGGCTGGAATGCTCTCCGTCGACTCGACGACGAAGCCCACGAAGCGATCGCGCTCGCCTTTGACGCGCGCCATCACTTCACGTCCGTCGATGCGCACGGCGCCGTCCACATGCACGCCGAACGGCGCGGTGCGTCGCGCGGCATGCGCGGCTTCGGCGGCAGCGATCAGCAGCTTCGACGGCATACAGCCGACGCGTGCACACGTCGTTCCGTAAGCACCGCCTTCGATCAGCACGACACTCGCGCCCGCGGCCTTCGCGGCGCGAAACGCGGGCAAGCCGGCGCTGCCGGCGCCAATCACTGCCACATCGATATGAAGCGTCTTCATGATGTTCCTCGCTCTGACGGGCGGGCGGCGGAATGAAACGGGTTGCTGCCGCGCGCCTCGCCGCCGTCCAGTAGAATCGGTTTGCATTGCACTGTCGCCACTGTACGGTTTGGCGTCCGGCGTGCTAATCCTCGAACGATTCAAAAACATGCTTATTCGGCTCAAATGGATCTGCTAAGCCGCTTTTTGTCGCTGATGCCGGTGAGCGGGCGCGTGGATGTCCGCTGTCATTTCGGCGCGCCGTGGGCGATCGAAGAAGGCCCGGCGGGCGTGCGCGAGATTCCGTATCACGTGCTGCTGTCGGGGCATGCGGTGCTCGAAGACGGCAGCGGGCCGCACGAGCAACTGGTCGCGGGCGACATCGTCGTGTTTCCAACGGGCGGCGCGCATCGCATCCACGACGGCAGCGGCGCACAACCCGTCCCGGCGACGGAGCGGCGCAACATCACGCTGACAGTCGCCGAGAACGGTGGCGCGGGCGAAACCGCCGACATCCTGTGCGGCCGTTTTCTGCTCGGCGCCGTGCCGGACAGGCTGCTGCGCGATCATCTGCCGTCGCGGCTCGTGGTGCGCAGCGGCGCGCATTCGAACGCAAATGCAAATGGCTGCGCGCAGCCGAACGGCGGCGGGGAGGATTCGGCGAAAAGCGTCGCGGGTTCGCGGCTCGCGCGGCTGATCGAGCTGATGCGCGAAGAGGCGATGGACGAGTGCCCCGGCAGCGAGACGCTCGTCAATCATCTGTCGGCAGCGCTTTTTGCATTGACGTTGCGATTCGCCAGCGAATCGGCACAACCGCCGCTCGGTCTGCTGGCGCTGGCGGGGCGTCCGCGCCTGCAGCCGGCCGTGTCGGCGATGTTCGAATCGCCCGGCAAGGCGTGGACGCTCGACCAGTTCGCGGCGCTCTGCAACATGTCGCGCGCAACCTTCGTGCGGCAGTTCCAGGAAGCGATCGGTCGCTCGGCCACTGATGTGCTCACCGAAGTCCGCATGACGATCGCGGGCCGCTCGCTGCTCGAATCGACGACGCCCGTCGGCGATATCGGCGAGATGGTCGGCTATCAGTCGGAAGCGGCGTTCCAGCGCGTGTTCAAGAAGCAGATCGGCGTGACGCCTGCGCGCTGGCGGTCATCGGGTGGACACATGCAGGCCGCTTCCGCCAACGCAGCGAAATAGAGAGTTTCAGACAGCGGTCAGCTGCGCCCGGCGGCTGCGTGCATCGGGCAGCAACCGTTGCTGCAAAAGGCCTGGGCGCACATGCGGCGAGCGCTTATCGCGCCTGTTCGCCGTTGCGTCGGCGACCGGTGATCCGAATGAGCATCTTCATGAGACGCGCCGATATTAACGGCGCGGCGTCGCGCACCTACAGTCGAGCCATCCCGTCGCCGACGGCGACTCTTCTCGAAGGTGCTCATCATGGATGTGAATCGCGTTTATCAGGCGCTCTTCATCGCGGCTGCGCTCGCTTTGCCGCTCGCAAGCCACGCCCAATCGCAATCGCCCGCGACGCGCGCGCAAGTCCGCGCCGAACTCGTCGCCGCCGGGCATTCCGGCCAGCTTCCGCAAAGCGATACCCGCTATCCCGAACCCGCCAGCTATCCGGGCGCGGCGCTGCATGCGTTCCATCGCTCGCATGCGTTGATCGCGGCTTCGTATGGTCCGTCGACGAACGGCAGTTTTGCTTCGGGCTTCCGCGCGACGCGTGTGCGTTCGCTTTCGGCGCCGCCGTCCGCATACGACGACGTCTATCGCGGTCAGTAACCCCAGCGCTTTCGGCACACACAGAAGGAGTGAATGAACCATGTCTGCTATCACGATCTACACGACGCCGACTTGCCCGTACTGCCTCGCGGCCAAGGCACTGCTTGCGAACAAGGGCCTGTCGTACAGCGAAATCGACGTGCAGAACGATCGCGCGACGGCGCTTGCGCTGATCGAGCGCACGGGACGCCGCACGGTGCCGCAGATTTTTATCGGCGACACGCATGTCGGCGGCTTCGACGATCTCAATGCGCTGGAGACGGCGGGGCGTCTCGATCCGCTGCTCGACGCGAACGCGGTGCGCCAGGCAAAACGCGTGGCACGATGATAAAGCCGCGAACGGTGCAGGCCGTTCGCGGTTTTTTCTTTGCAGCGCGCGTCCGTCACGAACCGACGCGCGGAAGATAGGGCGCGGGATCGACGGGCTTGCCGTCCTTGCGGACTTCGAAGCGCAGTGAGCCGGCTCCCGAGCCTGCTTGCGTTTCGCTCTCCGCCATTTCGGCGATCGTTTCGCCGCGCTTGACGGTCGTGCCTTCCTTCACGAGCAGTTTGCGGTTGTGTCCATAGGCCGTTACGAGCGTGTCGTCGTGCTTGATGACGATCAGCTTCCCATACGGCTTGCCGCCGTCTCCCGCGAACACGACACGGCCAGCGGCGGCTGCTTTCACCGGATCGCCGGCTTTGGCGGCGATCACCATGCCCTTCGATCTCGCCTGTCCGTACACCGCGTTGAGCATGCCGCGCGCGGGCCAGCCGAAGCGGGTCTTGTCGCTTTTGTCGTTGTCGCCCCTGTCTTTGTCATTCTTGTCATTCTTGTCGCTCTTGTCGCTCCTGTCGCTCCTGTCGCTCCTGTCGCTGTCGTTCCTGTCGGCGGCGGCTTCGCGTTTCGCGGACGCTTTGGACGCGGCTTGCGCGGGCGTCGTCGCGAAGGGCTTGCTGTCTTCGGCTGCATCGGGCGGCGCGACGCGCAACACGCCGCCCGGTTCGATGTGGTTCATATCCTGCAGGCCGTTCCATTTGGCGATGTCGTCGGCGCGTTGACCGTGAGTCGTCGCGATGCGATAGAGCGTATCGCCGGGCTTCACGCGGTAATAGCCTTCCTTCACGGGCGCGAACGGCCTCGCCGTGCTGGCCGTTACGCGCGGCGCCGGCTGGCTTGCCGACGTCGCCGCTTGCATCGGCGCGCTGTACGACCGGTCCTCGGGAGCCATCTGCCAGGGCAGCGACGTGCAACCGGCGTTCGCCAATAGCAGTGCGAGGCCTGCGCCCAGCAGCAGATGCGCGCCGCGGTTCGATTGCGTGTGTGTCATGTCGTCTTCCTCTTGTCGTTCGGCCATGCGGCGCATGTAAGCGCACCTGGGCGATTCGCAGCCCAAAGGCGTAGAACGCCGCTCAGACAGTGAAAGTTGACGCTTGCTTCCGGAATCCTGAATGTTTTACAGAGCTTCGCATTCGCGCTTTTTGCCGGCGCGTTTGTGTTGCGAAGTGTGCGCGGGAAGATGGATTGAATCGTGATCGGCGGGCGCCGATCGGTTGCTCAAGGTGTGACCTTTCGGCCATCGAGGCGTCACGCGCGAACGCGCTCGCGTGCAACGGCTATTACGGGCGGCGCTTTTTCCATGCGTAACCGGCAGGCGGGTCCGCTGCGCCCGCCTTGCCGACCGAGCGCGGGTTCTCGCTGCACAACGTGACGAAGCTCACATCGTCGCCCGCCGCCTGTTTCTTGCGCAAGGCCTCGGTGAACGCGAGCGCCTGAGTCATCTCTTCGTCGCCGAACCGCTCGAAGCGAGCGGTTGCCGTCGACGCATTGCCTTCTTCGAGCCAGTACACGACAAACATGCGTCCGCCCTTCTATGCGTCGTTATACGGCTTCATGACGGGCTGTCCGTGGGATCGTCGAGCGATACGCCCAGCTCACCCGCGAGACGCTCGACGAGCGCTTCGAGCCGCTCGACGCGTTCGCTCAGCTGCCGTTGCTGCGCGCGCAGCGATTCGAGTTCGCCGGGCGGCAGCGCATCGTCGGACAGAGCCGCGCCGCGCGTCAGCTCGGGCGACGGCTCGCCGCACAGCAGATGCATCCAGCGGCTTTCGCGCTCGCCCGGTGTGCGCGCGAGCTTGACGACGCGCGGCGGATCGTTGGCCGCGAGTTCTTCGAGAAACGCTTCGACCGACGACGTATCGGCAAAGCCATGCAGGCGCGACGTCGCGAGCCGCAGTTCGGCGGCCGTCTGCGGACCGCGCAGCAGCAAAGCGGTCAACAGCGCGGCCGACTGGCGCGGCAAGCCGAGCACGCGCTCCATGTTGTGCTCGTAGCGCGGCACGCGGCTGCTGCTGCCTTCGAGCACGAGCGACAGGCGCTTCAGGCTGTTGATCGCGTCCATGATCTCGCTTTCGCTGACGTTCATCACGGGCGAGCGCGAAGTCTTCTGGTTGCAGCCCGACGCGAGCGAATTGAGCGACAGTGGATAGGTATCGGGCACAGTGTGCTGCTTCTCGAACAGCACGCCCAGCACGCGCGCTTCGAGCGGCGTGAGCGCGCGCATGGCGGGGCGCGGGGAATCGTCGGTGGTGGCGTTCATCGGCAATAGACTCGGGTTGTATGCGGCGGCGCGCGTTGGCGCGATCGCGCGAGCGTCGCGGCTCGCGCGTTAGCATAGTCTATTGTCCCCGTAAAAGGACGGAAAGTCGTGCGCGCGCGATGTGCGCCGATGATCGCGTTTGCTGCCGCTGCCGACGCTAGATGTTGTAAGGCTCTTCGGGCACGTCGAATACGGCGTCGTCGATGTCGAATTGCAGCGAGCAGTTTTCCGCCGATTCGCCTTGCGTCCGCATTGCATCGACGCGCTGGCGCACCAGGTCTTTCAGACGGCCTTGCACGATGCGCCGTTTCGCGGTATCGAGCGCGGCATAGTGGTTGATCTGATGATCGCTGATCTCCAGCCTCGCGACGCAGCGCGCGTCGAGCGTCGTATCGCGGCCCGTTTCGACGACCCACGACAGCGTGAGAAACGTGGTCGCACCCTCCTGATACGCGCTGACAGTCGGCGATTTCGGCGACTCGAAGGTAGCGGCGAGGGCCAGTTCGATTTCCTCGATGCGCTGCGACAGATCGATCGTTTTCATGACGGCTCCTTTCGAAGGTTCATCCCGAGTTTTCCTCTTCCGTTGCAGCAACCCGGGTGCCATGTCCGATGCAGCACGTGGATAGCAGGCCGTCATTCGCGCGCGGTACACTGCGAGCTTCCACTGATCGCCGTTGCCGCCGTTGCAACGCCGAACGACAGCAATCCAAAGGAGCCATCGCCATGCGTACGAGCGCCCGCAACCACTTTGCAGGTCAGGTAACAGCTGTCAAGACAGGGGCCGTCAACGACGAAATCACGCTGCGCACGCAGGAGGGACTCGATATCGTCGCGGTGATCACGCACGGCAGCGCGGCATCGCTGGGACTCTCGGCGGGCAAGGCGGCGTTCGCGCTCGTGAAGGCGTCGTCGGTGATCGTGATGGTCGACGCGGACAGCAGCAAGGTGTCGGCGCGCAATTGCGTTGCGGGCACGGTCGCGTCGGTGATGAAGGGCGCCGTCAATAGCGAGGTCATCATTGCGGCCACGGGCGGCGCGCAGATCGCGGCCATTGTCACCAACGACAGCGTCGAGCGGCTCGGCCTCGCGAGCGGCAAGGCGGCTGCGGCGATCTTCAAGGCGTCGAGCGTGATCGTCGGCGTCGATCAGTAAGCGGTTTGGGGAAAGGGCGGCCCTGTGTCTCGATGCGCCGCGTTTGTCTTGCGACGACATAATGACGGAAGCGCGTGGTCGTCAGCGGCGCGCCACGACGAGCGCGATGCCGCCCAGAATGGCGATCGAGCTTAGCGCGAGACGCGCGGTCAGCGGTTCGCCGAGCAGCGTGATGCCGCCGATCGCGGCGATCAGCGGCACGCTCAATTGCACGGTCGCGGCCGTGGCGGCCCTGAGTTCCTTCAGCGCCGCGTACCAGATCACATAGCCGACACCCGATGTCAACGCGCCGGATAGCGCCGCGAAAAACAGCCCCGTTGCGTCGATCGACATGCGAGCGAACGTGCTGCCGCTGACGGCAATCGCGAACGGAACAGCGCGGATGAAATTGCCCGCCGTCGTGGCGATCGGGTCGGCGGCGCCTTTGCCGCGCAGCGAATAGACGCCCCACGCGACGCCCGCGCACAGCATCAGCAGCGACGCGACGGGAGCCGGCGCGCTGAGGCCAGGCAGCACCAGACCGACGAGGCCCGCAAGCGCGCATGCGACGCCCATCCATTGACGCGCATGCAGATGCTCGCCACGCGCGAGAGCGCAGCCGATCATCGTCGCCTGCACGGCGCCGAACAGCAGCAGCGCGCCAGTGCCCGCTGCGAGCGATACATATGCGAACGAAAACGCCACCGCGTATGCGATGAGCGCGAAGGCAGAAATCCAGTTGCCGCCGACCGGCAGCGAAATCCGACGCGCGCGCAGGATGATCCATAGCGTGACGGCCGCGGACACGACGCGCACGGTCGTGAACGTCGCGGGATCGACGGATGTGCCCTTGAGCGCGACACGGCACAGCAGCGAGTTGCCCGCGAATGCGAACATCGCGACGATCGTCAGCAAAGCGATGCGCATGCGTTTGGAAAGCGGCGAGGAAAGGGTTGCGTCGGAAGTGCGCACGATACTTTAACGTCGAGTCGCGCAGGCGCGCATCACGCAGTGCAGCGCAAGGCGATAGCGAAGGCACAAAGGGGAAAGCGCCGGACAGCAACGAAAAAGCGTTCGCTGTCCGGCAATCGTGAAGTTCATGCGCGCCATGTCATGACGACGAGGCGCGCTGCTGCATCGCAATCAGGCCATCGCGGACGGCTTGATGTTCTGGTTGTGACGGAACAGGTTCTGCGGATCATAGCGGTCTTTCACGGCGACGAGACGCTCGTAGTTCGGGCCATATGCCGAGCCGATGCGCGCCGTTTCTTCTTCCGTCATGAAGTTCACGTAGACGCTGCCGAGCGCGAACGGTGCGGACGCATCGAAGAACGCGCGCGCCCACGCGATGCAGCGCTCGTCGTCGGCGGCTTCCGTCCAGCGGCCGTGCACGTTCATCACGTACTTCGCGTCGCGATTCGAGTAAGCGGTCGCATCGGGCGCGACGCGCATCGTCTGTCCGCCGATTGCGCCGAAGAAAATCTCGCACTGCGGCGACGGCAGATTGCCGATCGCATCGACGAATGCGTCGATCAGGCCATCATCCAGCGTCGCGAGATTGTGCGACTTCCAGTAGTTGCGCGCGCCGGGCGTGAGCAGCGGATCGAAGGCCTGTTGCCATGCGGTATACGGCATCGGCCCGAGATGCTCGCCATAGGGCGTGCCGAACTTGCGCACCTCGTCGACCACGCCCGGACCATTCGCTGCCGGCCCCGTGTAGCAGATCGCGAACGCGATGATCGGCTTGCCGTGCACGTCGGCGCTGAGGAAGGGCAGCGGCGGCGCGAAGCGCGCGACGGCCCAGACGGTCAGCTCGTCGGGCCACGTCTCGAAGGCGGCGCGATATTTGACGAGCGCATCGCGCGCCTGATCCATCGGCAGCACCACGAGGCCGCCGTACACTTCCGGGCCGACAGCGTGCAGCTGGAACTCGAACATCGTGACGACGCCGAAGTTGCCGCCGCCGCCGCGAATCGCCCAAAACAGGTCCTCGTGAGAGTCGGCGCTACAGCGCAGCAGTTCGCCATTGGCGGTGACGACGTCGGCGGAAATCAGGTTGTCCACCGACATCCCGAAGCGCCGGCTCAGCCAGCCGAAACCGCCGCCGAGCGTGAGGCCCGCGACACCTGTCGTCGAATTGATGCCGAGCGGCGTGGCGAGACCGAGGGCCTGCGCTTCATGATCGAAGTCGCGCAACGTGCAGCCAGGCTCGACATAGGCGCGGCGCGCGACGGGATCGATCCGCGCGGACTTCATCGGCGACAGGTCGATCAGCATGCCGTCTTCGCACACGGCACTGCCCGCGATATTGTGGCCGCCGCCGCGCACGGCCAGCAGCAGGCCGTTGTCGCGGGCGAAATTGACGGCGCGACGCACGTCGGCTGTGCCCGCGCAGCGCACGATGATCGCGGGGCGACGGTCGATCATTCCATTCCAGATGCTGCGCGCTTCATCGAACGATGGATCGCCGGGCAAGACCACCTGGCCTCGCGTGAGAGCTTTGAATTCATCGATTGCACTGCTGGACAGATTCGCCATGCTACACCTCCGGTACAAATGAACGACGTCCGACCCCTCGATCATGTCTGATCAAAGTAGTTCGGACGACCTGGCTTTCATTCAGTAAAACGGGGAGGCTCGGCGTGTACAAATTAACGTATACCCGCATGCGGCTTCGTCGCTTTCAAAACGCGGTCCAGGCGGGCTGTCGATCGAAAAAGCACTGCAAAACAAGGCATTTTCTGAACGACACACGGATGGAGTGCTCCGGGAAAACGCGTTGCATCGCGTGACCGTGGCGCCAGCGCGAATGCATCGCCGGGATGTCAACGCATCGCGCTTCGCATGTCGTGATGATTCACGCGAGCAAAGTGGCTCTTACGCATGACATGAAGCGTTCGGTCGCTTCGTCCCTTATCGCATCGCTAAACGGGAGCGAGTGCGAGTCGGTATTCCCATAGCGCCGTTGAAGCAGCCACGCATGCACATCTTTTAGCGAGAGCCGAAGGGACCATCGCGCGATGAAAAAAAGCGCGAGCGACGCGCAATGACCACAAATGTCTCCAGCAGCTTATTGCGAATTGTTACTGTTCATGTAATGATATCGATTCGCATTTAGGAAATGACCAGCCCGGCGAAAATCCGGCTTGGCGGGGCGATTCGCGCGCCAGTCGCGCGAACCGGACGGGTGCCGCTTGCCCGTCGCAGCAAGAAAAATCAGCGACAACGACAGGGAATCGAGATGCATCGAACTACGCCATTCGCAGCGGCCGTCATGGCCGTCTTTGCGACGCCGCTCTACGCTCAAACGACGACGCCTGCCGCTGCACCGGCAGCCAGCATTGCCCAGGCCGACTCGTCGACGCCTCCCGCCAGCCAGCCCTCCGCCAGCCAGCCTTCAGACAACGCCACGCTGCCCGCCGTCAAGGTGACGGGCCAGGCCGACAACTCCCGCGACTTCCAGCCGGAAACATCGAGTGTGGGCGCCAAAGTGCCGACCGCGCTGCGCGACATTCCGCAGGCGGTGACCGTGGTGCCGAAGGCCGTGCTGCAATCGCAGGCGGTGAGCTCGTTCAGCGACGCGCTGCGCAACGTGCCCGGCATCACGATCGGCGCGGCGGAAGGCGGGCAGATCGGCAACAACATCAACCTGCGCGGCTTCTCGGCGCGTACCGACATCTATCTGGATGGCTTCCGCGATCGGGGCCAGTACTATCGCGATACCTTCAATCTCGAATCGATTGACGTGCTATATGGTCCGTCGTCGCTGTACTTCGGGCGCGGCTCGACGGGCGGCGTGATCAACCAGGTGAGCAAGGAGCCGGAACTGAAAAAGCGCGCCGACGTCTCCGTGCAGGCGGGCACGCACGACCGCTATCGCACGACGGTCGACCTCGACACGCCGATCACCGACACCTCCGCGTTCCGCATCAACGCATTCGGCCAGAGCCTCGGCTCGTCGCGTGACGTGATGAAGAACAAGGACTACGGCGTCGCGCCCGAGGTGAAGTTCGGCATCGGCACGCCGACGGAGATCACGCTGTCCGCGCTGATCCAGCACAACCGCGATCAGCCCGACTACGGCATTCCGCCGCTGAACGGCCATCCCGCGCCCGTGAATCGCGGTACGTTCTACGGCTATACCGACGACCGCACGATTCAGGACGTGCAGACGTTCAGCGCGCGCATCCAGCACCGCTTCGACGACGGCCTCGTCCTGCGCAACCAGACGCAGTTCAGCCACTACAGTACGGAAGCGCGCGCGACCAATGCAGCATCGGTGCTGCCGGGCCCGCTCGCCACGTCGACGGCGCTCACCAACGGCAACTTCACGACGCTCGATCCATCGCGGCTGTTCGTCAAGTTGCAGGGCAAGGACCGCAACATCAACGATCATTCGATCTACAACTCGACTGACTTGCAGGCGAAGTTCGACACGGGTCCGCTCAAGCACGAGGTGGTCACGGGCGTCGATCTGAGCCACGAAACGTACAGCAATCAGAGCTTCACCGCGACATCGCCGGGACTGCCGTCGAACACGATCGGCGTCGTGCCGCTCATCGATCCGCCGTACACGACGCGTCCGTCGAACGTGAAGGAAGTGGCCACCAATCTCGCTGAATCGAGCGCGAACGGCGTGGGCATCTATGCGAACGACACGGTGTCGATCGGCCAGCACTGGAAGGTGGTGGGCGGCGTGCGCTGGGACCGCTACGAGGCGTCGATCCACAATTCGATCAATGTGCCGGGCTATGCGACGCAGACCAACTACTTCACGAGCGTGCGCGGCGGCATCATCTGGCAGCCGAGCGACTGGCAGTCGTACTACGTGTCGTATGGCACGTCGTTCGATCCGTCGCTCGAAGCGCTGACGCTGACCAACGGTCAGCAGAACCTGCCGCCCGAGCACAACAAATCGTATGAAGTCGGCTCGAAGTGGGATCTGCTCGGCGGCGGCCTGTCGGTGACGCAATCGCTCTTCAACATCGAGAAGACGAATGCGCGCACGCTGAACGCGGACGGCACGTATACGCTCGACGGCGATATCCGCGTGCGCGGCTATCAATTGGGGCTGGCCGGCCACATCACGAACAAGTGGCAGGTGTTCGGCGGCTACACGTACATGAACGGCGAGATCCTGAAGGCGTTCGACGGCACGCAAGGCAAGGTGCCCGCGAATACGCCGCGCAACATGCTGACGCTGTGGACCACGTACGCGTTCACGCCGCACTGGGAAGTCGGCGGCGGCCCGACCTACGTGTCGTCGCGCTACGCGGCGAACAACAACCTCGTGCAGGTTGGCGGCTACACGCGCTGGGATGCAATGGCCGCGTATCACGCGAAGCGTTACGACATCCAGTTCAACGTGCTGAATTTCACGGACAAGAACTACTACGATGCGCTGATTCCGTCGGACGGCGGACGCGCAGTGCCGGGTCTCGGCCGCACGTTCCTCGCGACGTTAAACTATCGCTTCTTCTGATCGCCTGAAGCGAAAGGCTTACCGGGTCCACGAAAAACCGCGCGCTTTCCTGCACGAAGCCCTTCACGCAGAAAGCGCGCTGACGCACGGTTGTGCAGGAAAGTTGAACGATGATTGTCTCGATACCGGACGTACTGAGTCCCGCCGAAGTCGCCGGCATGCGCGCGCAACTCGAAGCCAGCGACGCATGGGTCGACGGCCGCGCGACAGCCGGCTATCAGGGCGCGCCCGTCAAGCGCAACCAGCAGATTGCCGAAGGCTCGCCGATCGCACTGGAATTGGGCGACCGGATCATCGCATCGCTGGAGCGTCATCCGCTCTTTATCAGCGCCGCGCTGCCGAACAAGGTGTATCCGCCGCTCTTCAACCGTTATGAAGGCGGGATGCATTTCGGCAATCACGTCGACGGCGCGATACGCCTCGTGCCGGGCAGCGGCGCGCGCATGCGCACTGACATCTCGATCACGCTGTTTCTCACGCCGCCCGACGAATACGATGGCGGCGAACTGCTGATCGAAGATACGTTCGGCGTGCACGAAGTGAAGCTACCGGCCGGACATGCAATCGTCTATCCGGGCACGAGCCTGCATCAGGTGCGCCCCGTGGCTCGCGGCGCGCGCGTGTCGAGTTTCTTCTGGGTGCAGAGCCTCGTGCGCGACGACGCGCAACGCGCGATGCTGTTCGACCTCGACGGCGCGATCCAGCGGCTCAACGCATCGAATGGCGACGAGGCCGCGCGTCGCACGTTAGTGGGCTGTTATCACAACCTGCTGCGTATGTGGAGCGAGACGTAAAAACGCCCGCATGACAGCGGGCGTTCATGTCAACAACGAGCTGTAAAGAATCAGCCCGGCACCATGCCCGTCAGCACATAAGCCTGCAACAGCGTAATCAGGCCGACGACGAGTGCGAACAGCAGACTGTGCTTCACGGTGAAGCGGAAGAGCTCCGACTCGCGTCCGACGAGGCCCGTCGCCGCGCACGCAACGGCAATCGACTGCGGCGAGATCATCTTGCCCGTCACGCCACCCGACGTGTTCGCGGCCACGAGCAACGTGTCCGACACGCCGATCTGATGCGCGGTCGTGTGCTGAAGCGAGCAGAAGAGCGCATTCGACGACGTGTCCGAGCCCGTCAGAAACACACCGAGCCAGCCGAGCACAGGCGAGAAGAACGGAAACGCGGCGCCCGTGCCGGCCAGCAGCAGCGCGAGCGTCGACGACATGCCCGAGTAGTTGGCGACGAACGCGAACGACAGCACGAGACCGATCGACAGAATGGGTCGGCGCAATTCCTTCACCGTCTCGCCGAACGTCGCGAGCGCATCGCGCGGCTTCACGCGCAACAGCACCATCGAAATCAGCGCCGTGACGAGAATCGCCGTCCCGACAGCCGAGAGCAGATCGATCTTCAGCACGGCCTCATAGGCCTTCGGCGTCGCGACGATAGGCGCCGTCTTCATCACGAGCTGGTCGAGACCGGGGATCCTGAACTTGAGGATCGTGCCGGCGAGCGCGCCCTTCGCGGCGAACAGCGCCTTGAACGGTTGCAGGCTCCACACCGTCACGACGGCCGTCAGAATGCCGAACGGCGCCCAGGCGCGGACGGTCTGCGCAAGCGTATAGGGCGACGCCTGGCGGCTCACGCCCGTTGCGCCATTCGATCCACCGAATCCACCGCCGAAGCCGGACAGCGCCGCTGCGCCGCCGCCGACCGTGCTGCTGACTCCGCCGCGTGCCGTATCGTGCGCGCGGCGCGGCTGCCACACCTTCAGGAACGACGCGAGCGCGACGAGGCTCACGAGCGCCGACGTGATGTCCGGCAGTTCCGGCCCGATGTGATTCGACGTGAAGTACTGCGTGATCGCGAAGCTGCCGCCCGCGACGAGCGCGGCCGGCCACGTCTCCTTGATGCCGCGCTTGCCGTCCATCATGAACACGAGCCAGAAGGGCACGGCAAGCGAGAGCAGCGGCAACTGGCGGCCCGCCATCGCGCCGATCAGGAACGGATCGATGCCCGTCACCTGGCCCGCGACGATGATGGGGATCCCCATTGCGCCGAACGCGACGGGCGCCGTGTTCGCGATCAGGCAGAGGCCCGCCGCCTTCAGCGGATCGAAGCCGAGACCGACGAGCAGCGCCGCCGTGATCGCGACGGGCGCGCCGAAGCCGGCCGCGCCTTCGAGGAACGCGCCGAACGAAAAGCCGATCAGCAGCAGTTGCAGGCGCTGGTCATCCGTCAGCGCGAGCACCGACGCGCGGATGATGTCGAATTGCCCCGTCTTCACGACGAGCTTGTAGAGGAACACGGCCGTCACGATGATCCACGCGATCGGCCACAAGCCGTATGCGAAGCCGAAGCCCGCCGCGGCGAGCGCCTGTTGCACGGGCATGCCATACGCGAACACGGCCACCGCCAGCGAAAGCAGCAGCGTGCCCGCCGCCGCGACGTGCCCCTTCAGGCGCAGTCCCGCGAGCGCGACGAAGAAAAAGATGATCGGGATGCTGGCCGCGAGCGCGGAGAGCCATAGACTGCCGAGCGGCAGATAGGTCTGATACCACGGGTGCATGTCGGTCTCCTCCGAATATGCGTCAATGAATCGTTGTCGGCGGCGTGCAGCCGCGTGCGGACGCATCGCCACTCATGGGCGATGCGTGCGCGTCGGTGTGGGTTGGCGAATCTGCGATGTGCGCGGGCTATTCGGGCTGCCGGCGTTCGCGCATCAGGTCGTGCAGGCTGCGCGCCGCGGGCTTCAGCGGCTCGCGGTGCTGGGTCCAGCCCATCTGGTTCTTCGGCGCGAACGCGCGCAGGCGCGTCGCGGCCCAGCGCAGCACCCGGTAAGCGCGCGGATGCGCGAATGCGCCGCTCCAGAAGCGCCACACGAACTGTTCCTCGCGGCTGAACTTCGCGCCCTGTCCACGCAATGGATGCGCGACCACTTCGTTCGGATTGCGGTTCGCTTCCGTGCGCAGACGCACGAGCAGTTCGGGAATCGGAATGCGCACGGGGCACACTTCGCCGCATGCGCCGCACAGGCTCGATGCCGTCGGCAGATCGGCTGTTTCGTCGAGGCCGAGCAAATGCGGCGAAATGATCTTGCCGATCGGGCCCGGATACGTCGTGCCATACGCATGCCCGCCGATACGCGTATAGACGGGGCAATGATTCATGCACGCGCCGCAGCGGATGCATTGCAGCGTCGCGCGCAACTGCTCGTCCGCGTAGGCCTGCGTGCGGCCGTTGTCGAGCAGCACGACGTGCATTTCGCGCGGACCGTCGCGTTCGCCTTCGCGTCGCGGGCCCGTGATCAGATTGAAGTATGTGGTGATCGCCTGGCCCGTTGCGGAACGCGTCAAGAGGCTCGACAGCGGCACGATGTGCGACAGCTTCTCGACCACTTTTTCCATGCCCATGATTGCGATGTGCACGTCGGGCACGGTCGTGGACAGGCGTCCGTTGCCCTCGTTTTCGACGAGCCACAGCGTGCCCGTATCGGCGGCGGCGAAGTTGACGCCCGACAGGCCGATATCCGCATCGACGAACGCTCGCCGCAATGCGCGGCGGCCCGTCTGGATCAGCTCGTCGACATCTTCCGTATAGCGCGTGTCGGGAATGTGCGCTTCGAATAGCTCCGCAATGTCGGCCTTTGTTTTGTGAATCGCGGGCATCACGATATGCGACGGCTTTTCGTGCGCGAGCTGCACGATGTACTCGCCCATATCCGATTCGATGCAGTCGATACCGCGTGCTTCGAGGTAATGGTTGAGCTCGATTTCCTCGCTCGCCATCGACTTGCCCTTGATCACGCGCTTCGCGTCATGGGCTTGCGCGATGCCGTGAATGATCGACGTGGCGTCGGCGGCCGTTTCAGCCCAGTGCACGTGCACGCCGCGCGCCGTCAGCTTTTCTTCGAGTTGCGCGAGCAGATCGGGCAGGCGCGACAGCGCATGACGTCGCACCGATTCGCCGAGATCGCGCAGATGCTGCAACTCGTCGTCGTCGGGAAACTGCGAGCGGCGCTTCGTCTGCAGAAAGTCCATTGCGCCGCGAAAGCTGCTGCGCAGTTTCGAATCGTCGAGCGCGGCACGCGCGCGCGCCTTGAAGTCCTGCGTCGGCACGAAGTGCATCGGGGTGGCGTTCATGCGGCGTCTCTGTGCGTGTTATTGACGTGATCGGCGTCGCGTTCGACGATCACGACCCACAGTTCGCGCGGGCCATGCGCGCCGTAAGCGAGCGTCTGCTGGATATCGGACGTCTTCGACGGCCCGGAGATCAGTACGAGATTCGTCGGCATGCCGGCTTGCCATTGCTCGGCTCGCATCGCCGAGTGCAGGTCCGCATGCAGCGAATCGGCGTAGACGAGTGCGATATGCAGCGGCGGCACGAGCGACATCGTGCGCGGCGAGCCCGCGTCGGGCGCGACGATCAGCGTGCCCGTCGATGCGATGCCCGAGCGCGCGACCGTGAAGCCGGCGTCGATCGTTTCGAAGAGTTCGGCTTTCCAGCTTTCGATTGGCCGGTCGTACGTGTGTGTCGCGACGGAAAGCGGCAGCGCGCGTTGCAACGCCGCGCCTTCCGCACGCGACGTATCGAGCAGCACGCGCTTCACGTTCGCATCGGCGAGCCGTTGCGCGATCAACGCGGGCCACGTGCGCGCCGTCGCGCGAAACACCTCGGCATGCGAGGCGGCGAGCGCGGTCTGCATCGATTCGACGAGCGCATGCGTCGATAGCTCGTCGGCCCGACGCGCGGCGCGTCGGCTGTCGTAATGCAGATCGATGCGCGCGTCGAGACGCTTCAGTTCGTCGCTGGAAACGTCGGTGGGCGCGGCCGCGCGTAACCGTCCGAGCATGCGTTCGCGCGCATTCATGCGTTGTCTCCGTTGCCCTCGTTGCGAGCCGTGCGGCCTTGCGTGCGCCGCCACAGAAAGCTCGCGAGATGTTCGACTTCGATGGGCGCGCCTTGATGGCGTGCCGCGTGTCCGATGTTCAGCAGGCAACCGCAGTCGGCGGAAACGATTCGCTCGCAGCCCGTTGCGCATGCGGAGGCCACCTTGTCGCGCACCATCGCGCCTGAGATGTCGGGATGCTTCAATGAGAACGTGCCGCCAAAACCGCAGCATTCCGATTCGCGTTCGTGCTCGATGCGCGTGACGCCCGGCAACGCATCGACGAGTTCGACGCCATGCACGCGCGTGCCCATTTCACGTCGCGCCGCGCACGACGTGTGCAGCACGACGCGTTCAGCGGGCGCATCGGTGGTGGAGGGGAGTTCGATTTGCATCACGCGCAGAAGGAATTCGCTCAGCTCGTACACGCGCTCGCCAAGCTCGCGGGCTTTCTCCGCCAGCGCAGGTTCGTCGGCGAAAAGCTTCGGCCAGTGATGGCGCATCATGCCTGCGCACGAACCGGACGGCACGATGACAGGCCACGGCTTCGAGAAAAGATCGAGCTGGGCGCGCGCGACATCGCGTGCCTGTTCGGGATTGCCGCTGCTATACGCGGGCTGGCCGCAGCAGCTTTGCTCCTGAGGAAAGTGCACCACGAGCCCTTCGCGTTCGAGCAGCCTGACGGCGTCGAGTCCGGCTTCGGGCACGAACAGATCGACGAGGCAGGTCGCGAACAGATAGACGTCGCGCGGGGCCGCCGGATATTGCCTTTCCTTCATATCTCGCTCCAGAATGCGTCCGCTTTTTGCGTTGCCTGCATTTGCATGCGGCTTCGCGGATCGCTTGCATCGTTGGCGCATGATTCCGAAATCTGCGCGACAATTCAAATTGGTTGGACCACTGGACGCGATTCACGCAGGAGAAGCCGCATGGCGACGGGGACGAGGAACAGGGGCAGAGTGGAGGGCGTGATGCGCAAGATGGAAACGGCGCTGCTCGACGGCACATGGCCGCCGGGTTCGCGCCTGCCCGCCGAGCGAGCGCTCGCCGAGCGCTACGACGTGTCGCGCAACACGGTGCGCGAGGCGATCCAGCGGCTCGCGGCGCGCGGTTTGCTGCAAAGCCGGCGCGGCGCGGGCGTGTTCGCAACGGATCAGTTGCGCACGGGCATTGCGTCGCCGTGGGGTCAGCTGGTCGCCGATCATCCCGTGCTGCGCGACGACATTCTGGAATTCCGCCGCGTGCTGGAAGGCGCGACCGCCTATTTTGCGGCGATGCGCGCGAGTTCCGCCGACATCAAGCGCATCCGTTCGCTGATGCGCGAACTGGAGCGCTCGCATGCGTGCGACGACCAGGAGCGCGAAGCCGCCGCCGATGCGCAACTGCACGACGCGATCGCGCTCGCGTCGCACAACACGATGTTCCTGCATCTGCATACGAGCGTGCTGGGGATGCTGCGCGAGCACATCACGATCAGCGGCAACGACGTGCGCTTGCGCGGCCGGGAGGCATCCGGGCAACTGCTGGTCCAGCATCGCGCGGTCTGCGACGCGATCTGCACGCGGCGCCCGGAAGAAGCGCGCACGGCGATGCACACGCATATCGACTACGTGCGCAGCATCCGCGATCGGGAGGATTGAGTCGAAGCCGGCATCGAAAACTGGTCCAACCAGATTCGCGCGGCGCTGCATCCGTCACGCGTCGGGCGTGCCTTTGCGTGTCAGGCGGCTTCGGCAACCTGGAACGCGTCGACGGAAGTCTTCAGTCGCCCGGCCTGCTCGGTCAGCGAATGCGCGGCGGCCGCCGCCTGTTCGACGAGCGCAGCGTTTTCCTGCGTGAGGCTGTCCATCTGCGTGACGGCGTGATTGACCTGATCGATGCCCGCGCTCTGCTCGGCCGCCGCCGCGGCGATCTCCTGCATCACGCTCGTCACGCTTGCGATCGCGTCGCGCGCCTGCTCGAACGTCACGCCCGTGCGCTCGACGAGGCCCGCGCCATTGCCGACCTTGTCGACGGCGCGGCTGATCAGTTGACGCACTTCCTTCGCGGCGCCCGCGCTGCCATGCGCGAGCGTGCGGACCTCGCCCGCGACGACCGCGAAGCCGCGTCCCTGTTCGCCCGCGCGCGCGGCTTCGACGGCTGCGTTCAGCGCGAGGATGTTCGTCTGGAACGCGATGCTCTCGATTACCGCGATCACCTCGACCATCTTCTGCGATTCGGTGGAGATGTCGCGCATCGTCGACACGGCCTCGCCGACCATCCCGCTGCCTTCGTTCGCGATGCGCGCGGCACGCTCGGCGAGTTCGCTCGCGGTCCGCGCGTTCTCGGCCGTCTGACGGACCATCGACGTCATCTGCTCCATGCTCGCCGCCGTCTCCTGCAACGACGCGGCCTGGTTCTCGGTGCGCGACGACAGGTCCGCATTGCCGCTCGCGATTTCATGCGCGCCCGTCGCGACATGATCGGCGGCATGCTTGATCGCACGGATCGTGTCCGTCAGCGTATCGCGCATGCGGCGAATTTCGCGCAACAGGCTCTGTTCGTCGTTGCGGCGTGTGTCGATCGAAACGGTCAGATCGCCGACGGCAATCGCGTTCGCGACATCGGCCGCATAGCCGGGATCGCCGCCGATCGTGCGTTGAATGCTGCGGTTCGTGAGCGCGACGAGCGCGGCGAGCAGCAGCGCAATGCCGATGAACACCGCGCCGATCCAATACAGCGAGCGCATGAACGCGGCGTCGATATCGTCGACATAGGCGCCCGTCGCGATGATCCAGTCCCACGGCGCGAAGCGCACGACATAGCCGATCTTGCCGACCGCTTCGGCCGGTCCCGACGAAGACGCGGACTTCGAATGCGGAAACACGTAGTCGACAAAGCCGCCCTCGGGCGACTGCGCGACCTTCGCGAAGCTCACGTAGTGGTGACGGCCGTCGGCGTCGGCGGTGCCCGCGAGATCCTTGCCATTGGTCGCGGGCTTGATCGGATGCATGACCATGCGCGGCGTCGAATCGATCACGAGGAAGTAGCCATCCTCGCCGTAACGGACGTCCCGCAGACGGTCGAGCGCCTGCTTGCGGGCGTCGGCCTCGCTCAGCTTGCCGCTCTGCGCGAGCGCCGCGTACTCCTTGACCAGCGACAGGCCGACATGCGCGACGTTGACCAGGTCGTTCTTGCGTTCCTCGATGCGCGTCTCGCGCGACAGCCACGCAGCCGACAACGACACCAGCAACAACGCGATCAGACTGATGACGAGCGGCAACCACAGTTTCTGGGTAAAACTCAGCTTCAGCATCGGGACGCCTCTCAGAGTGGGCGATTCTTAAAATGGGCGCGCTGAGGAACGTGACACGCGCATGTCTCCGCCTGATATATCGACCGATGTCGCCGTCACTTTTGTAGTGGGAAACCCTGCTATCGGGCAGGGATGCCGGATAGGGACGCGCGCTTTGTCTTTGTCTGCGGGCTCAGCGGGCTCAACGGGCTCAGCGGGCTCAGCGGGCTCAACGGGCTCAGAGGGCTCAGCGGGCGTCGAAGCGCGCGGCGAGCCGCCTTTCCCGAAACGCGCCGACGACGAAGTCGATGAACACGCGTGTCTTCGCGGGCAGCAGCTTGCGGTTCGGGTAGTAGAGCGTGAGCGGGCTCAGTTCCGCGTGCCAGCCCGGCAGCAGCCGCACGAGCTTGCCGCTCTCGAGCCACGGCGCGGCATGCGGCGTCGGCAGGAACGCGATGCCGAGCCCCTGCGCCGCGGCATGCGCCATCGCTTCCGGGTCGTCGAAGATCATGCGGATGCGGCATTCGGCGAGCGCCTCTTCGCCGATCTGATTGCGCATCGTCCATGCGCGCACGCGGCCCGTCGTGCTCGAGCGGCGTGCGATGCCGTCGAGCTCGGCCAGCCCGGACGGATGCGCGGGCATCGGCCTGCCCGCCATATACGCCGGCGACGCCGCGATGATCACGCACGGCCGCGCCAGTTCGCGTGCGATCACGCCTTGCGTCAGTTCGATTCCACCGCCGATCGCCGCATCGAAGCCGCCCGCGATCAGGTCGACGGCGCGATTGTCGAAGTGCCAGTCGGGCACGATGTCGGGATAGCGCTGCAGGAATTCGCCGAGCAGCGGCACCAGATACTCGCGCCCGAACGCGACGGCCATGCTGACCTTCAGCACGCCCGACGGCTTGCCGTCGTGCTGCGCGGCCCGTTCGAACGCGTCCTGCAGGCTCGTGAACGGCCCGCTCGCGTCGGCCCATAGCTGCTCGCCGGCCGGCGTCATCGTGAGCTTGCGGGTGCTGCGATGAAAAAGCCGCACGCCCAGATGCGCTTCGAGCCGCGCAATGTTCTTGCTGACGGCGGCGGGCGTCAGGCCGAGCCGCCGCGCCGCCGCCGAAAAGCTGCCCGTTTCGGCCGTCTGGACGAACGATTCGATGAGATTGAGCGCTTCCATTGCGATGCCGGCTTATACCTGTGGTTGAAACTGTTAGTCCGCATTCGATCCTACCGATACGCGAATCCACTTGCCATACTGATCTCACCTCAATATCACATGGAGCACACACAGCATGAGCACGAATCTGCAAGGCAAGGTTGCTTTCGTCACAGGCGGCGCGCGCGGGATCGGCGCGGCGGTGGTACGCCGGCTCGCCAGCGAGGGCGCGACGGTGGCTTTCACGTATCACAGCTCGGCCGCGAGCGCGAACGATCTGGTCGCGAGCGTCGAGAACGCGGGCGGCCGCGCGATTGCCGTCAAGGCCGATGTCGCGGACCCCGCTTCGCTGACCAATGCGATCAACGAGACGGCGCGCCAGCTCGGCAAGATCGACATCCTTGTCAATAACGCGGGCGTGCTGCGCCTGGGCACGCTCGACACATTCACGCTGGAAGATTTCGACGCGACCTTGCAGGTGAACGTGCGCGCCGTGTTCGTCGCGTCGAAGGCGGTGCTGCCGCACATGGGGCAGGGCGGACGGATCATCAACATCGGCAGCTGCAACGCCGAGCGCATGCCGTTCGCGGGCGGCGCCACGTACGCGATGAGCAAGTCGGCGCTGCAAGGGCTCGTGCAAGGTCTTGCGCGCGATCTGGGGCCGAAGGGCATCACCGTCAACAACGTGCAGCCCGGTCCGACCGATACCGACATGAATCCGGAAGGCAGCGAGTTCGCCGCTTCGCTGCATGGCCTGATGGCGATCGGCCGTCATGCGCGTCCCGAGGAAGTCGCGGGCATGGTCGCCTATGTCGCGAGCCCGGAAGCGGGCTTCGTGACGGGCGCGAGCCTCACGATCGACGGCGGCTTCAACGCCTGATCGGCTGAGCAGGGCCGTCCGCGTGCGACGCGGGCGGCTCGTTTCATGATGTATGGCGTTGCACCGGCGCGCTCGCGCAGCGCGCGCCATCCGCAATTCGCTCGTTCTTCTCCGGTAGAAAAGCCGTCAAGCAGCAATCAAGCAGTAAGCAAGCAGCCGTCAAAAGGCCGTCAAACAACCGTCAATCGGCTGTCACGTAACGCGAGTGCCGCAAGCTCATGTCAGAATGGCGCTTTCGTGGACCCCACCCTCGAAACGCACATGAATCTGAACCTGGCGCCCGCCACGTATGGGGCCGACCGCTCCGGCCTCGTCTGCGGCTTTCGTTTTGCTCCCGACAAGCCCGGCATTGCTCTCGATGCCGACTCCGCCGCCGAATGGCTCGACGACGTCGCGAAGGCACCGAACGCGAATCCGGGCGAGTTCCTGTGGCTTCATTTCAATCTCGCGCATGTATCGAGCGAGCGCTGGATGCGTACGCATCTCGATCTGCCCGAAAGCTTCTTCGAAGCGTTTCGCGAAGGCTCGCACTCGACGCGCATCGAGCATCAGTACGGCGCGCTGCTCGCCGTCGTCAACGACGTGATGTACGACTTCGAGCAGACGCCTTCCGACATCTCGACGCTCTGGGTCTACACGCACAAGCGCATCATGGTCACGGCGCGGCTGAAGCAGCTGCGCTCCGTCGACCGGTTGCGCGCGTCGGTGCGCAACGGCGAGAGCTTCGATACGGCCGCCGAACTGCTGATCCATCTGCTGCGCGACCAGGCCGATCTGCTGGTCGAGATCGTGCGCAGAACGAGCGTCGAGGTTGACCGCATCGAAGATCACTTCCTGTCGCTGCGCGCGTACGAGAGCCGCCGCGATCTCGGCGCGATGCGACGCGTGCTCGTGCGTCTGCAAAGGCTGCTCGCGCCGGAGCCCGGCTCGATCTTTCGTCTGCTGGTGCGCCCGCCCGCGTGGCTGTTGCCCGCCGACGTCCAGAGCCTGCGCGATTCGACGGAAGAGTTCTCGCTGGTGCTCGGCGATCTCTCCGGTCTCGCAGAGCGCATCAAGCTGCTGCAGGAAGAAATCGCCGCGCGCCTGAACGAGCAGACCAACCGCACGCTGTTCACGCTGACCATCGTCACGGTGCTCGCGCTGCCCATCAATATCATCGCGGGGCTGTTCGGGATGAACGTCGGCGGCATTCCGCTCGCGGAGAACAAGCACGGTTTCTGGATGATGGTGCTGCTCGTCGTCAGCTTCACGTTGCTCGCGGGCTGGTGGGGATTCCGGCGCCGCGTGCCGCGATGAATGTGCTGCATGCGCTGAATGCGCGCAGCGTGGCCCACGCCGCACTCGAAAACGCATTCCTTTCGTTAAGAGATCGCACAGGCCGGGCGTAAAATCATGGGCCGTTCGAGAGGAACGACACTGCACGCCGGACGTCCGTTTCAGGAGGCATGACATGGCAAAGCTCGTCGCGCTGTACAACGTACCCGCAGACCGCAACGCATTCGACGCCTACTACTTCGAGAAACACATACCCCTCGCCAAATCCATTCCGGGCCTGCGCCGCTATGAAGTGAGCGTGGGGCCCGTCGCTAGCGCGAAAGGCGAATCGCCGTACGTGCTCGCCGCAATCCTCAGCTTCGACAGCTTCGATGCGCTTCAACAGGCGATGACCACGCCCGAAGCCGCGGCGACCACCGCCGACCTGCAGAACTTCGCGCAGGCAGGTGTCGAGCTGCTCGTCTTCGATACGAAGGAAGTCTGACGCGCAACGCAACGCGCCGCAACGCGCGTTCGCGTCGTCTATCGCGCGTCCGCGTGGCTCGCGGCGCTTGCATAGCGCACGCGCATTTTCAAGGCTGCGTCTACGTGTAATCCCTGGCGGACCGCCTCGGATGATAACGCTACCATCCGTTCATCCCATCGTCGTCGATCCGTGCAGGAAGAACGCCCGTCGCGTCCGCCTGCTTTGCTTCGGGCGGAAATGATAGCGTTACCAAGGAGACTCATTTGTCCTCGAATCGCAAGAAGCCGGAAGAGTTGCGCAGCTACCGCTGGTACGGCGTCAACGATCTCCGTTCGTTCGGCCACCGCTCGCGCACCGCGCAGATGGGCTATCACTCGTCCGAGTACATGGGCAAGCCGGTGATCGCCGTCGTCAACACGTGGAGCGAGATCAACTCGTGCCACACGCACTTCAAACAGCGTGTGGAAGAAGTGAAGCGCGGCATCTGGCAGGCGGGCGGCTTTCCCGTCGAGATGCCCGCGATGACGCTCGCCGAGCCGTTCCAGAAGCCGACCACGATGCTCTACCGCAACTTCCTCGCGATGGAGACGGAAGAACTGCTCAAGTCGTATCCGTTCGACGGCTGCGTGCTGATGGGCGGCTGCGACAAGACCACGCCCGGTCTGCTGATGGGCGCGATCAGCATGGACCTGCCCGCGATCTTTCTGCCCGCCGGTCCGATGCTGCGCGGCGACTGGAATGGCCGCACGCTCGGCAGCGGGTCGGACACGTGGAAGTACTGGGCCGAACTGCGCGCGGGCAAGATCACCGAGGACGAATGGAAGGGCATCGAGAGCGGCATCGCGCGCTCGCCGGGCCACTGCATGACGATGGGCACGGCATCGACGATGACGAGCGCGACGGAAGCGCTCGGTCTTACGCTGCCGGGCTTTTCGTCGATTCCCGCAGCGGATTCGCGTCACGCGCAGTACGCGTCGCTGACGGGCAAGCGCATCGTCGAGATGGTGTGGACTGATCAGAAGCCGTCGGACATTCTCACAGCGAAGTCCTTCGATAACGCCGTCACGACGGTGCTCGCGATGTCGGGGTCGACGAATGCGATCGTGCATCTCGTGGCCGTCGCGCGGCGCGCGGGCATCGATCTGACGACCGCGCGCTTCGACGAGCTCGCGCGCGTGACGCCCGTGCTCGGCAACATCCGTCCCGCCGGCCAGTATCTGATGGAGGACTTTTACTACGCGGGCGGCCTGCGCGCGCTGCTGGTCGAGCTGGGCGAACTGATCGACGGCACGCAGATGACCGTCAACGGAAAGACGCTCGGCGAGAACATCGCGGGCGCGGAGATCTTCAACGACGACGTGATCCGCAAGCGCGGCAATCCCCTCGTCGAGCGCGACGGCCTCGCCGTGCTGACGGGCAATCTCGCGCCCGACGGCGCCGTGATCAAGCCCGCCGCGATGGAGCAGCATCTGCTGAAGCATCGTGGCCCTGCCGTCGTGTTCAAGGACTACAACGACATGGCCGCGCGCATCGACAGCGAAGAACTGGACGTGACGGCCGACTCGGTGATCGTGCTTCAGCATGCGGGCCCCGTCGGCGCGCCGGGCATGCCCGAATGGGGCCAGCTGCCGATTCCGCAGAAGCTGTTGAAAGAGGGCGTGCGCGACATGGTGCGCATCTCCGATGCGCGGATGAGCGGCACCAGCTATGGCGCGTGCGTGCTGCACGTCGCGCCCGAATCGTTCGTCGGCGGCCCGCTCGCGCTCGTGAAGGACGGCGACATCATCGAACTCGATGTGGCCGCGCGGCGCCTGCACGTGGACATCAGCGACGCGGAACTGGCAAAGCGCAGACAGGCGTGGACGCCGCCGAAGCGTCCGTTCGAGCGCGGCTTCGGCGTGATGCATCAGTTGCACGTCACGCAGGCGAACAAGGGTTGCGACTTCGACTTTCTCGAAGAAAAACTCGCGGCGTCGCCGGAAGCGAATCGCGACGAGCCGGAAATCCATTAACGCACACTACGTCACAAGCCACCGAAAATGACCGCATCCGAACAGCAGACCGTGAGCGCCGAAGCGCTCGAACAACTCCGCCACGTCAGCACGGCGACGCTCACCACGCAACTCTTCAAGCGCGGCCTGCGCAACGTGTTCCTGCAAGGCGTCGCGCCGCTCGCGAAGCCCGCGCCCGGCGCGCCGAATCTCGTCGGCCCCGCGTTCACGCTGCGCAATATTCCGGCGCGCGAAGACCTCGATCATGTCGGCGTATTCCAGAACCCGGATCATCCGCAGCGCAAGGCCGTCGAGACGGCGCCGCCCGGCAGCGTGCTCGTGCAGGACTGCCGCGGCGAGCGCTCGGTCGCATCCGTCGGCTCGATTCTCGCGTTGCGGCTCGCGAAGCGCGGCGTCGCGGGCATGGTGTCCGACGGTCCCGTGCGCGACAGCGGCTCGATTTCCGAACTCGGCCTTCCCATCTGGTGCGCGGGCGCGAGCGCGCCGCTGAATCTCGCGAAGCATCACGCCGTCGACATGAACGTGCCGATCGCATGCGGCGGCGTGGCCGTGTATCCGGGCGATATCGTCGTCGCGGATGTCGACGGCGTCGTGATCGTGCCGCGCGAAATGGCCGAAGAAGTCGCGCGCGATGCGACCGGGCAGGAGCGGCTCGAAGCCTTCATCACCGAGCGTATCGCGCAAGGCAATCCGCTGCGCGGCAACTATCCGCCGAATGACGAAACGCTCGCCGCGTACGACGCGTGGCGCGAAGCAACGAAGTAGCGCACCGGAAGCAGAGCGGCCGAAGCAGAGCGGCCGAAGCAGAGCGGCCGAAGCAGAGCGCCATCCGTCACGAACACAACTTGAACAACGAGGTCCGCGCACAGACAGCGGACCCAGGAGACATCGTGAACACCGTCACTTCAGCGATCGACGAATCGCGGCTCATCAACCGGCTCGGGCTGCGGCTCATGCCGTTGCTCGGCCTCCTGTATCTGGTCGCGTATATCGACCGCTCGAACATCAGCTTCGCGAAGCTGCAGATGCTCGGCAGTCTCGGGCTTTCCGAGGTGGCGTATGGACTCGGCGCATCGCTGTTCTTCATCGGCTACCTGATCTTCGAGGTGCCGAGCAACGTCATGCTGCACAAGTACGGCGCGCCGAAGTGGATGGCGCGGATCATGTTCACGTGGGGCGTCGTGACAGTCCTGCTTGCGTTCACAAAGAACGCGACGATGTTCTATGTGCTGCGCTTTCTGCTGGGCGCGTCCGAGGCGGGGCTCTATCCGGGCGTGATCTATTTCCTGACGCTGTGGTTTCCGCAACGGCATCGTGTGCGCATGCTCGGTTATTTCACGGTCGGCAGCAGCCTGGGCAACATGATCGGCGCGCCGATCTGCGGATGGCTGCTCGATAAAGGTGGCCTCCTCGGGCTGCAAGGCTGGCAGCTGGTGTTCGTCGTCACGGGCATTCCGTCCGTGCTGCTGACGTTCGTTGTGCTGTTCCTGCTGCCCGCGTCGCCGCGTGAAGCAACGTTCCTCTCGGACGACGAGAAGGCATGGCTCACGCGCACCATCGAAACGGAAAGCGCGCAGGCCCGCAAGAACGCATCGGGCCACGCATCGCTGCTGAGCGTGCTCGCCGAGCCGCGCGTGATCGGCATGGCGCTCTACTACATGATGCTGTCGATCTCCGTGTACGGCGTCAGCTACTGGCTGCCGACGCTCGTGAAGGGCTTCGGCGTCAGCAACACGACGAACGGTTTCCTCAACATCATCCCGTGGCTGATGGCGACGATCGTGCTTGCATGGCTGCCGTCGAAACTGCGCGCGGGCAATCGCGCGATCATCGCGATGCTCGCGTCGGCGCTGCTCGGCATGGTGTTCTTTCTGTCGTCGGTGTTCATGCCGACCAACACGCTGCGCTTCATCGCGCTGTGCTTCGGCGCGCCGTGCATGTATCTGCTGATCCCGTGCTTCTGGACGTTGCCGCCGAAGTTCCTGTTCGGCGCGCGCGCCGCAGCGGGTATCGCGGCGATCAATTCGCTCGGCAATATCGGCGGCTTCATCGCGCAGAATCTCGTTCCGTTCGTCAAGCAGACGACGGGCAGCACGCAGGCGCCGATGCTGATTCCCGCCACCTGCATGCTGATCTTCGCAATCGTGACCAGCTTCGTTCTGCGCCGCAGCGGCAACGCGGCGCAAAACGTGAGCACCGCGCCTGTGACGGAGTGAGCCCGCTTCGAGGCCGCTTCGAGGCATTGGCTACAATCGCCGCGCAACAATTTCGGGTGCACACATTCATGCCGACCGCCAAGCCAACCGACGCATCGATCGAGCTCAAGGGCAGCACCGCCGCGCCCGCGCGCCGCACGCGCGGCGGTCCGAAGGGCGTGCGCATCACCGATGTCGCGGCGCAGGCGGGCGTGTCGCCCATTACCGTGTCGCGCGTGTTCAACAATCCCGCTTCCGTGGCCCCCGAAACGCTCGAACGCGTGCGCCAGGTCGTGCAGAAGCTCGGCTATGTGCCGAACCGGCTCGCGGGCGGGCTGTCGTCGGCGCGCTCGCGGCTGATCGCGGCCATCGTGCCGACCATCGCGCACTCGCTGTTCTCCGAGACCATCCAGGTATTCAGCGAAACGATGTCGCGCGCCGGCTATGAAGTGTTGCTCGCGCTGAGCGGCTACAGCGACGCGAACGAAGAAAGCCTGCTCGATACCGTGCTGAGCCGTCGTCCCGAAGGCGTGCTGCTGACGGGCGTCGCGCACACCGATTCATTGCGCGAGCGCTTGCGCAATGTCGGCATTCCCGTCGTCGAGACGTGGGACATGACGGATACGCCGATCGACATGCTGGTGGGCTTTTCGCACTATCAGATAGGCGTAGCGGTGGCGGAGCGCTTTCTGTCGCGCGGCGTGAAGCGGCCCGCGCTGATGTCGGCGAGCGATGCGCGCGCGCTCGCGCGCCGCGCGGGGTTCCGCGACCGGCTCGCGCAAGCAGGGATGACGGACATTGCCGAAGTGATCGTCGAGCCGCCAAGCTCGCTCGCGACGGGAAAGGCCGCGCTGCCGCAACTGCTCGAACGCGCGCCGCAAGTCGATGCCGTGTTCTGCGGCTCGGATCTGCTCGCGATCGGCGCACTGGGCGCGGCGAAGCGCCTCGGCCTCGACGTGCCGTCGCGGCTTGCGATCTGCGGCTTCGGCGATCTCGACTTCGCGTCGGAAACGTCGCCGCAACTGACAACAGTGCGCGTCGACGGCACGCGCATCGGCGTGAGCGCCGCGCGCTTTCTGCTCGATCGATTGAATGGGGTGCACGAGCCCGCATTCGTCGATGTGGGGTTCAGCGTGGTGGAGCGCGAATCGGCGTAGACGCCGACCTGAAGCGATCGCTTCTCCGGTCTCGCGGGTTGCTGACGCTTTCTGTTGTCCTGACGATCAGCGGCGGATAGAAGTCATGCCGGCGCAACTCAAGCCAGTCATCTCCGATTCAGATATTTGCGACGATCCTTGACCATTGTCGTGCGTTCTAACGCGTACGCGCCAGCTTTTAGGACTTTTCTTGCATCTCACGGTGCGTCTCCCCATTAGCATGCCGACCGGCGATTCGCGTCGAGCGTGACGAGTGCCTTATCTCAGCGCGGTCTTGCGGGCGTCTCTCCGGCACCTGCCCGAAGCGATCCGCCAACTTCCCCGAAAGGCAACAATCACAGGCCTCGATCATGCCGATACATCGTTTTCCGATGGAACATGGCGGTTCCGACCGTCTTGTCATCAAGACAGGTAACTTCAAATTCAACAAAGCCAAAATCACGCTCGACGGACAATCCGTGCTGGAGGGCATGACTTCGGAGCAGATGAAACAAGGCGTGTCCGTCTCGTTGCCCGACGGCTCGCATCTGGCTATCAAGCTTGTTGGTAATGCTCTTTACGCCCAGGCAAGCGGTTTCGAAGTACTTCTCGACGGCAAGCCGCTGCCGGGCTCCATCGGCACGCCGGAACATGCCGTACTGACGGCGAAGAGCGGCGGCCAATTTCTGTACTTTCTGGCAGTCCTGAACTTCGTCGCAGGGCTGGTTGCAATCTACTCGAACAGTGACGGGCTGTTCGCCGGCGGCAACGCATTGCCATTGTTCGCCGTCGCAACGGTGCTGGCCGTGCTAGGCATTTTCGTCCACCGCAAACTGTCGCTGATCGCATTGGGCGTCTCGATTGCTCTTCTGATCGGCGACGCTATCGTGAGCCTTGCATCGCAGCTCGGCGACGGCACGCATTTCAATCCCGGCTTTCTCGTAGCGCGTGTTCTCTTCGTGCTGATCCTGATCGGCTATTTCCGCACGATCCGCCAATACAAACTGTCCGTGCAGATGGCGCAGGCATAACCCGCGGGCGTCGCGGGCCTTTCGGGTTATCGCGAACGCCTGTCGTCGTGTGGCTTGCTCATCGGAGCGAGCCCAGCAGGAAAGCAAAAAATGAATACGATCGATAGACGGGTTTTTGCCGGCGTGGCTGGCGTGGTCTGTTTCTTCGCAATTGCGGTTGTTGGTTCCAGGTTTTATCTGGAAAAGCGCGCAGTTGCACACGCGCAGCAGGAAGCCGAACAAATCAGACGGGAAGCGGCCGCAAGACATCCTGATCAGCCGCTGTCGTTGGCGATGGCGAAGGATGCATCTGCCCGGATGAGCACCGAACTGCGCAACGAGTCGGATGAGAAACGGCGGCAGTTGCGTGCAGCGGCCGCGTTTTACGGGTTCTATGAAGCGAATACCGTCGTGCGCGCAGGGTACTGTCGCGAGCTAGGCGTGGATATTGCCCCCTTCGTCAGGGCGTTCGAAAGCAGGCACGTCGATTTGCTGCAGAAGGCGAAAAAGCTGTCCGCCGATTTTCCGACGACCGTAGAACACGCCATCGAGTTGATGAAGCCGCAACTGCGCGCAGTCATCGACCAGGAGGCGTCTGATGCGGCGGCCAACGGAAGGATGTCTAAAAAGCAGGTGTGCGAGTTCGTTGCGCGTCATGCGGACGCAATCGCGTCCAGGGGAATGTTTGCAAAGATTCAACCTGACGCGTACGCGATCCTCAACGACGCGCATTGAACGCGATATGCGATGACCGGCTCCCCGGTCATTTAAACCCGCTTTCGAGTCAAAACGACTGCTGTCAAAAGGACTGACATCGGATTCAGGTATCTGTTTCTTAAGGGATTTAGAGTTGGCACAAAACGTGTATGAGGGTTTACGCGGCCATGCGAAGCCGCGACTCTGTCAACACGAAACACGCAGGCCAACAAACATGTCGCTGATCACCACGCTCAAGCTCGATCACGAAGAAATTTTCCGTTTGCTCGATGAATGCCGCGCGCTCGGCGTCGTCACCGACGAGGGGCGCCGCAAGCTCAAGCAGGTGCGCGGCGTCGTCGCGGCGCATTTGAAGCGCGAAGACGACAGGCTGTATCCCGCGATGCGCAGGCACGACGAGACGCGCGCGCTCGGCGAGATGTACGCGCAGGAGATGCGCGCGATTTCGTCGGAGATTCTCGGCTTTTTCGATCGACTCGAGACCGGCCGCTCGGGCCTCGAGTTCGCGCGTGAAATCGGCCGCGTGATCGCGCATCTGCGCCAACGGATGACGCGCGAAGAAGTGCGTCTGTATCCCGCATTCGAGGCGCACTGCGAATAAGCCGTCACGCGCCACGGGGCGGCCGCGCCGCTTGCCGTTCTTCCGATGCCTGAAACGAGCGAATCATGAAAATCGTCGAACCGCGTTCAACCTTCGTCCCGTTCCCCGAGCGCTACCGGCCCGGGCGGCGCTTCGCGCTGTTCAACCTGGGCTTTCGGCCGTTCTATCTGGCGGGCGCCGTCTTTGCGGCGCTTGCGCTGACCGTATGGCTGCTGATGCTCGCAGGCGTGCCCGTCAACGGCAACTACCTGCTGAGGATCGATCCGATCGGCTGGCACGCGCACGAAATGGTGTATGGATTCGCCGCGGCGATCGTCGCGGGCTTTCTGTTGACGGCGGTCCGTGCGTGGACGGGCGTGCAGACGACGAGCCATCGCGTGCTCGCCGCGCTTGTGCTGTTGTGGCTGTGCGCGCGCGTGCTGGCCTGGAGCGGGCCCGCCGTGCCCGCCGCTATCGTCGACAGCGCGTTTCTGCCCGCTGTCGCGTTCGTGCTGCTGCGCGTGCTGGCGAAAGCGGGCAATCGTCGCAACTATTTTCTCGTGCCCGTGCTGCTGCTTTTCGGCGCGCTCAACGTCGCGTTTCATGTCCTCGTGCAGACGGGCCGGCCCGATCTCGCGCTGCGTTGCCTGTACGCGGCGGCGGGCGTCGTGGTGCTGCTGGTCAGCGTGATTGGCGCGCGCGTGATTCCGATGTTCACGTCGAACGCGATTCCTGGTTTCGTCACGCGCCGCTGGAAGCCGGTCGAAACGATCGCCGCGCCGCTGACGCTCGCCGCGCTGTTCGCCGACGCAGCCGCCGTGCATCCCGCCGCTATTGCAGCGCTGGCGTTCGCGGCCTGCGCGGTTCACTGCGCGCGCCTGATCGGCTGGCGCTCGTACAAGGTGCGCGGTCCCGCGATTCTGCTGATCCTGCACGTCGCCTATGCGTGGATGCCCGTCGGCTTTGCGCTGCTCGGCGCGAGCGCGCTCGGGTTCGTGCCGCATTCCGTCGCGTTGCATGCGTTCACGGCGGGCGTGACCGGCGGGGCGATCATCGCGATGATCACGCGGACGGCGCGCGGCCACACGGGCAGGCCGCTCGTCGCCGACAAGCGCGACGTGGCGAGCTATGTGCTCGTCACGCTCGGGTCGGCGTTGCGCATCGTCGGTCCGTTGGTCGCGCCGGGCCTCTATCAGGTTTGGATCGGCAGCGCGGGCCTGTGCTGGATCGCCGCGTTCGCGATCTACGCGCTTGCGTATGCGTTGCCGCTGACGCGTCCGCGCGCGGACGGCAAACCGGGCTAGGGCGCTTTCAATCCCGTCGATAACGCGGCGCAGTTACCCTTCGATCTTGAAGCGCGAAACGCCCGTGCGCAGTTGATTGGCGACAAGCGTCAGATCGTCGATTGCCTGCGACGACTGGCGCAGCGACTCCGCCGTCTGCTGCGCGGTCTCCGACAATTGCGACAACGCGTGCGTCATCTGGCCGGTGCTTGCGGCCTGGCTCCGCATGCGCTGGCCGACGAGCTGGAAGCGCGGCGCGAGCGCTTGCACGTCGTGAATGATCTGCGATAGTTGTCCACTGATCTGCTGCACATCGCGCATGCCGCGCCGCGCTTCGTCGGAGAACGCGTCGATGCCCGTCGCGCACGCCGCTACGGCCGACTGGATCGCCTGCACGGCCTGCTCGATGTCGTGCCTGGCGATAGCCGTCTGATCCGCGAGACGCCGTGTTTCCGCGGCGACGACGGCAAAGCCATCGCCATGTTCGCCCGCTTTTTCCGCTTCGGCCGCCGAGTTCAGCGCCAACAGGTTGGCCTGATCCGCGACCTTCGCGATCGTCGCGACCACCTGGCTGATGTCGACCGTCTTCTCGTTGAGGGCCGCGAGCTTCGCGTTCAGTGAGGCCGCCGCTTGCGTCGCGCTGCGCACCGTCGCTTCGATGTGCGCGAGGTCGCTCTGGCTCGCGCCCGCGCGCGCCGCCGACTGCCCGGCGGCAACCGACAACTCGTTCATCGCATTCGACAGATCGAGCGAAGCCGCGGCGATTTCATGCGAGGCCGCGCCGATGCGGGCCGTCGTCGCGGCTGTTTCGATAGCTGTCGCGTGCTGCTCCTTCGACGTCGCCGCGATCTCGGCGACGGAAGTCGTCACCTGCAGCGACGACTTCTGCGCCTGCGCGACGAGGCAGTTCAGCTCGTCGGCCATCCGGTTGAAGCCCTCTTCGAGCGCGTCGAATTCGTCGCGGCGTCCGAGCCTTAGCCGCTGCGTGAGATTGCCCGTGCGTATCACGTTGTGCACTTCGACGACACCCGACATCGGCACCGTGATCGCCCGATACAGCGAATAGCCCGTCACGAGCGCAACGAGCAGCGTTACGCCGAGCGCGGTCGCGAGTGTGATCTCCATGCTCGTCACCGAATCGCGTATCGCTTTCGCGGAATCGTCGGCCTGTCCGCGATTCTCGGTGACGAGCTCGTTCGCCGTGCGCAGCACGTTGTCCCACGCGGGCGCGAGCTTGACGAACGCAGCCCGCGCTTCGGGCCTCGACGTCGCGGCAAGACGCGTCGCTTCGTGCTGTTGCGGAAGGTACTGGTCCCACGCGGCCTTGAAGTCGCGAAAGTGCGCGCGGTCCTGGTCGCGAAAGAGCGTCGCCTGATATTCGGCCGATACCTGATCGAACTGACGCATGATCTGCGGCAGACGGTCGAGATCGCGCTTCGTTGCGCCGTCATCGCTGTCGACGAAGAGCGCGCGTTCGAGCGTCGCATAGCCGCTGTTTGCCGTCGCGCGCAGCGTGGTCGCGAGATAGAGGCCGGGCACGGAGTCGCGGCCCATGCTGAGCGCCTCGTCGTCCATCACGCGCAACCACGTGTACGAGATGGCGGCCGTCGCGAGCATCAGCACGAACAGCACGCCGAAGCTCAGCACGATCCGGTTGCCGAGCGACAGGCGGGCGCCGCGCTTCGGATCGGGCTGGTCAGTGTCGCTTGTACGGGACGTCGCTGTGGCCATTGGGGATGACTTTTCCGGTGAAATTGTGAGGCGGCGCGCGGGTGGTCGGATGTCCCGACGGTCATGCCGACGCTTTCGGGAAACTACGCGATCATATGGCAGTTCATTATCGCAAAAGGCGCTGGAAATCAGCGTCGAACCCGGCACTTTGCAGCACATGCGCTGGGTTCCCATGCGCAAGGCATTCGATCGCATGCCGCCGGATCGCGCGCTACAACCGCTACAACGAATCCCAACGCCACGCCTGCACCAGACGTTCGCGCAGATAATCGACGAACACGCGCACGCGCGGCGCGAGATGCTGGCTATGCGGATAGATCGCGTGCAATGGCGCGGCCGACATCCCAGATCGACTTCACGGCGATGCCCGCATCGGCGAGCGCGAGCAGATGCGCGGCCTCACCGTCGTTCGTGACGATCGCGCCGTCGATGCGCACCGCAATGCTTTCGTCGCCTTCGAAGCGCCATTCCGCGCGCCGCTGGTCGCCTATCAGGATGCAGCGGTGCGAGGCGAGATCGTGCGGATGCTTCGGCACGCCATGCTGCTCCAGATAAGCCGGCGACGCGCACAGCACGCGAAAATTCGGCGCGAGTGTCCGGGCGATCAGCGATGAATCCGCGAGGCTGCCGAAGCGGATCGCAAGATCGAAGCCGCTTTCGACGAGATCGACGACGGCGTCCGTCAATTCCAGTTGCACGTCGAGTTGCGGATGCAGCCGCTGAAAAGCGGCGACCAGCGGCGCGATTTTCTGGCGCCCGAGCTGGCCTGGCGCCGTCACGCGCAGCAGTCCGCTGACTTAATGGCGGCGCTGCGACAGCAGCTCTTCCGCCTGCTCGATTTCGTCGAGGATGCGCACGACGCGCGCATGAAACAGCGCGCCTTCTTCAGTGAGCGTCTGACGGCGCGTGGTGCGCTGGATCAGCCGCATGCCGACGCTTTTCTCCAGTTGCGCGAGCCGCTTGCTGACGACGGAGAGCGGCAGATCCATTTCCCTCGCGGCCGCCGACAGACTGCCCGCCGAGACCACACGGGAAAACGCAATCAGCGCGGGCAGGCTGTCGATCCGGGTAGGGTTCATTCTTCTCAAAAAAGAAAGGATTCGTCGATCCGGAAGCGGTATTTCTTCCGTGGCGCGAAGACTAGCATAGGGACGTTCGGGCGGCAGCCCGGCGTTGTCGCGATGCGGCGTGCATCTGATCAATCCCGTTTCATCGACCCGATTTCATCGACCCGATTTCATCGACCCCCGTTCGCTCGCCGACGAGGCACGCGACGCGATGTTCGAAGGCGCCGCGAACCGTTTGCCGGCGAAGCGCGTCGGCCAGCCGGAAGACGTCGCGAACGCGATCGTCTATCTTGCGACGACGCCTTACGCGACGGGCTCGACGGTGCTCGTCGACGAGGCGGTGCGATTGCGTGAGCGCGCGCGGCAGCGGGTCGCGTGGCATCGGGCGCGACACGCATGAAGTCGCGTCGCGTGGACGCGGGCGCTATGCGAGCTTTGCGCCCCGGTCGGCGAGCAGTTGGCGCAGCACGCTGCGGTGGCAGCGGTTCTCGTCCTCGCAGTAGCAGCCGACCGAAAAGTTCGATGTCGCCGACAACGCAGCGAGCGTGTCGAGCACCTTCGATGCATCGCCGTTGTTCATTTCCGCGCGGAACTTGCGCACGAACGCGTGCCACTCGGCATCGGTCCTGGCGGCCAGCGCCTGAGTGACGAGTTCCGGTGTCGGCGACAGGATCGGCAGCCAGACGTCGTAATAGTTGCGGCTGCCGAACTCGGCTTTCGGCACGCCGCGCGGCGGCCGCCGCACGGTGCCGATGCGCACGCCTTCATCGGGCGCGCGGTCCGAACCGAGCTGAACGATACGAATGGACATGGGAAGAGGTCTCCTGTGTGGATCGTGGTTTTAGGTTGGCTCGCAGCGGTTCGTATTCGGCTTCGTGTTGAATTCATGCCGGCTGGCCCGAGCGCTGCCACTGGCGCGGACGGCTTGCGCGTCTGCGCCGGTGCATGCTGTCAGCCGGGCGTGCAAACAGCCGGGCGTGCCGTCAGCCGAGCGTGTTCTTCATCCCGAGCACGTCGATGCGGCCGATCTGCGGCGGCCCCGTGAACAGATCGTTGGCGACGCCCATCAGCGCCTTCGCGATCGGGCCGTCGAGATGCGCCTGGCGGCCGGCCTCGTCGGGGAACGCATCGAACACGCCGTAAGTGTGCTCGGCAATCTTCAGCGCGAACCAGATCGGCGTCGTGGTTTCCTGGTTCGCCAGTTCGAGCCCTTTCTGCAGGAACGCTTCGACTTCCGCTTCTTTGCCGGGCTTCGCTTCGAAACGTGCGAACAACGCGTACTTGATGGTCATGTGACTCTCCTGTCGGGACGGCGGGTGTGCCAGTGAGCGCTTCGAGTTAACCATTGTCGCCCGTGATCGTGAACGCGCAATCGTCATCTTTGGTGTCGGCGACGATGCGCACACGGCCGGAAAAGTGTTGTCAAACGATTTCATGGAAAACACCGAGCGCCCAAATAGTTGTTTGACAACATCGCGGCGGCCATGTAGCTTTCTGGCTTGTCAGCCACCATCGAATCCCCGATCTCATGAACGAGTCCCAGATCGTCGAGCGCGAATTCGCGTCGACCGTGATGGCAGTCCCGCCGCTCGCGCGCCGCGCCGACCTGTCGCTCGACGTCGATGCCAACCAGAAGCTGATCCGCCATATCGAAGCGGGCGGCGTGCGCACGCTGCTGTACGGCGGCAACGCGAATTTCTATCACGTGGCCGTCAGCGAATATCGCGAGTTGCTCGACGTGCTGGCGGCGAGCGCCGCGCCCACGACGCGCGTGATTCCAGCCGTCGGCCCGGACTTCGGCAAGATGCTCGATCAGGCGCGCATCCTGTCGCAGACGTCGTATCGCACCGCGATGGTGTTGCCGCTCGCCGGCTTCACGACGCCCGCGGGCGTCGAGGCGGGGCTCACGCGCATCGTCGATACGGCGGGCATCCCGCTCACGCTCTACATCAAGAGCGAAGACTACGTGGACGTCGATACGCTCGCGCGCCTCGTCGATCGCGGCACGCTGATCGCGGTGAAGTACGCGATCGTCCGCGCGAATCCGGCCGACGATCCATACCTGCGGCGCCTGCTCGAAAGCGTGAGCGCTTCGCGCGTGATCTCGGGCATGGGCGAGCGCCCGGCGCTCGTGCATGTGCGCGACTTCGGCCTCGCTTCGTGGACGACGGGCTCGGGCTGCATCGCGTCGCATGCGGTGATGGCGCTGCTGGCCGCCGTCAAGGCCGGCCGCGACGCCGAAGCACAGCGCCTCTACGACGCGTTCATGCCGCTCGAAACGCTGCGCGACGAGATCTCGCTGATTCGCGTGCTGCACGATGCCGTGACGTTGACGGGCATCGCGGACATGGGCTCGATTCTGCCGCTTCTGAGCGGAACGCCCATCGAGCAGCACGCTGCCATTGCACAGGCTGCGCGCGAACTGCTCGCGTTCGAGCGAGCGTTTGCCGGCAGTGCGCGCGCGCAATGAACGGATCGCTTGAACGAATCGCTTGAACGAACCGAATGACAACGGATCGCGCCACTTGACGATCGCGCGGCGCGATCCGCATGACGTGCAGCCGCATTGCAGTGGAACCATCGCAGTGATACAGAAGCTTGATCTGGAGTGAGACGAACGTGAGCACCGACGGCAACGAACGGAAGAAGGCGAGGAAGACGCCGGAAGAACTGCGCAGCCATCGCTGGTATGGCGTGAACGATCTGCGCTCGTTCGGGCATCGCTCGCGCACCGCGCAGATGGGCTACAGCCGCGAGGAATATGCGGGCAAGCCCGTCATCGCGATCCTCAACACATGGAGCGAGATGAACCCGTGCCACACGCACTTCAAGCAGCGTGTGGAAGAAGTGAAGCGCGGCATCTGGCAGGCGGGCGGCTTTCCGATCGAACTGCCGGTGCAGACGCTTTCCGAGCCGTTCCAGAAGCCGACCACGATGCTCTACCGCAACTTCCTCGCGATGGAAGCGGAAGAGACGCTGCGTTCGTATCCCGCCGATGGCGTCGTGCTGATGGGCGGCTGCGACAAGACCACACCCGCGTTGCTGATGGGCGCGATCTCGATGGACCTGCCGACCATCTTCCTGCCCGCCGGCCCGATGCTGCGCGGCAACTGGAACGGCGCGACGCTCGGCTCCGGCTCGGATACCTGGAAATACTGGGCCGATCTGCGCGCGGGCAAGATCACGGAAGAAGACTGGCAGGGCGTCGAAGGCGGCATTGCGCGCTCGCCGGGCCACTGCATGACGATGGGCACGGCATCGACGATGACGAGCGCCGCCGAAGCGCTCGGCTTCACGCTGCCGGGCTTCGCGTCGATTCCGGCGCCCGACTCGCGTCACGCGCAGATGGCGGCGAAGACGGGCATGCGCATCGTCGACATGGTGTGGGAAGATCTGAAGCCGTCCGACATCCTCACTGCTCAATCGATCGATAACGCGGTCACGACCTGCCTCGCGCTGTCGGGCTCGACGAACGCGATCGTGCACATGATCGCGCTCGCTCGCCGCGCGGGCATCGAGCTGACGCTCGACCGCTACGACAGCCTTTCGCGCCGCACGCCCGTGCTCGCGAACATCCGGCCGACGGGCGCGTATCTGATGGAAGACTTTTATTACGCGGGTGGCTTGCAGGCGATGCTCGCGGAACTGGGCGACCTGATCGACCGCTCGCAGCGGACAGTCAACGGGCGCACGCTCGGCGAGAACCTGGAAGGCGCGCAGATCTTCAACGACGACGTGATCCGCCGGCGCGGCAATCCGCTGATGCCGGACAACGGCCTCGCTGTCCTGCGCGGCAACATCGCGCCCGATGGCGCGGTGATCAAGCCGGGCGCAGCGGAGCCGCATCTGCTCGTGCACACGGGCCGCGCGGTGGTGTTCAAGGACTACAACGACATGGCCGCGCGCATCGATAGCGAAGAACTCGACATCGACGAAAACTGCGTGATCGTGCTGCAACACGCGGGCCCTGTGGGCGCGCCGGGCATGCCCGAGTGGGGCCAGTTGCCGATTCCGAAGAAGCTGCTGCAAAAGGGCGTGCGCGACATGCTGCGCATTTCGGATGCGCGCATGAGCGGCACGAGCTATGGCGCGTGCGTGCTGCACGTGGCGCCCGAATCGTTTATCGGCGGGCCGTTTGCGCTGGTGCGCGATGGCGACCTGATCGAGCTGGATGTGCCGCAGCGCAAGCTGAACGCGCTCGTGCCCGACGATGAACTCGCGCGACGCAGGGCCGAATGGGTCACGCCCGAGCCGCGCTTCTCGCGCGGCTACGGCGCGATGCATCAGGTCCACGTGCTCCAGGCCGACAAGGGCTGCGATTTCGATTTCCTGCAACGCGGCGGCACGGGCACGACGTCCGGCGAGCCGGAGATTCACTGAGCGCGTACGTCTCGCGCGACGATGCGACACACCTGGCAGCCGTCTGTTGATCTTTGAGGAAGGGAAGCGAGCAACGAAGCAACCTCGCGGTCGCGGCGCCATGCCGTGCATCGCAATCACACCACGCAACAACATCGACACGAAGTGAAGGAGGAGATAAGGATGGAAAGGAAGCAATTTCCGGGCGTGAAAGCGGTACTGGTGATCGGCGCGTCGCTCGCCACGGCGGCGCCCGCGTTCGCGCAGAGCAGCGTGACGCTGTACGGCATCGTCGATAACGGCATCGGCTATCAGTCGAGTTCGACGACGCTCGGCTCGACGTCGGGCGGCCACTCGGCGTTCAAGATGATCACGGGCGTATGGGCGGGCAGCCGCTTCGGCCTGAAGGGCGCGGAAGACCTGGGCGGCGGCACGAAGGCGATCTTCACATTGGAAGAAGGCTTCAGCGGCAATAACGGCGCGATGTCGACGTCCAACCTGATGTTCAGCCGCCAGGCCTTCGTCGGCGTGACGAATGCCACGTATGGCACGCTGACGGCGGGCCGTCAGTATGCGTCGTACTACCAGCTGCTGTCGCCGTATAGCCCGACCACGTGGCTCACCGGCTTCTACGGCGCGCACCCCGGCGACGTGGATGGCCTCGACACGATCTATCGGGCGAACAACACGCTGCTGTATATGTCGCCGTCGCTCTACGGCTTCAAGTTCAGCGGCTCATATTCGTTTGCGGGCGTGCCGGGCAGCGTGAACCAGGGCTCGACGTGGAGCACGGCAATCCAGTACGCGCAGGGGCCGGTCGGTATTGCCGTGGGCTTCTCGCGGATCAACAACTCGACGGTCGGCGGCGGCGCATTCGGCGCCGATTCGACGACGTCGAATGCGGGCGCGCAGACGGGTGTTTCGGCTGTGACCAACGGCTATCGCACGGCGCAGGCGCAGCAGCGCTTCGCAGTCGGTCTCGGCTACACGTTCAGCAACCAGTTCGACATCACGGCAACGTATACGAACGTGCAGTACATTCCGGGCGCCGGCTCGGCGTTCCACAGCGAGGCGATCTGGAACACGGGCGGCATCGTGCTGCACTGGAAGCCGACGGCTTCATGGGACTTCGCGACGGGCTACAGCTACACGCGCGCGACGAAAGCCAACGGCATCGCGAGCAGCGCGCAGTACCAGCAGTTCAACCTGTCCGAGTACTACTCGCTGTCGAAGCGCACGGGACTGTATGCGTTGCAGGCCTATCAGCGCGCGAATGGCCAGACGCTCGGCAACAACGGTGCCGGCAATATCATCAACGCAACGGCGACGCTCGGCGACGGCTTCAATTCATCGCCGTCGTCTTCGCGCAGCATGGTCGGCGTGGGCGTGGGTATCGTGCACCGGTTCTGACGCCGATTGTTGTTCATGCATCGGAAGCAGCAAAAAGCGCCGCATTTGCGGCGCTTTTTATTGACCGCAGTCGGCGCAGACACAGGCGCTTAGCGCGCGACGTTGCGTTTCTCCGGCGGCGTGTAGTCGATCGTGACGAATGAGCCGCCCTGAAAACGTTGCGCGACGGGATCGAGCGGATTCGGTTTTGCGAGAATTTCGGCGGCGTAGTCCTCCGAATTCTGGCGCGGCTGGTAGCTGAGACGCGCGGCGCCGGCATTGTCCCAGTAGCTGCGCGTATTGTTCGACACGCCCCAGACCACCTCGAAGCCGATATCCGGCACGTCGATGCAGCGGTCGATCAGATGCAGGAAATCGTCATGGCCGAGCCATGTGCTCAAGTGCCTGAATTCGGTCGGTTTCTCGATGCAACTGCCGATGCGAATGCACACGCTTTCGATGCCATGCTTGTCCCAGTACATGCGTGCAAGCGATTCGCCCCATGCCTTGCTGAGCCCATAAAAGCCGTCGGGCCGGAACGCGCAGTCGAGCGGCAGCCTGTCTTCGACAGGGTACATGCCGATCGCGTGATTCGAGCTCGCGAACACGATGCGCCGCACGCCGTGGCGGCGCGCGCCTTCGTACACTTCGACGAGCGCGCGCAGATTGTTCTCGATGATCTCCGCAAGCGGACGCTCGACGCTCGTGCCCGCCAGATGGATCAGCACGTCGACGCCCTGCATCAGCCGGTCGACCACGGCGGGATCGCGCAGATCGCCGTGCATCACGTCTTCGCCGTCGAACAGCGGCTCGAACGCGCGGGAGCCCGCCGCCGAACGCAGATTCACGCCGCGCCCATTCAACGCGACGCGCAGGAAGCGGCCCAACTGGCCGCCTGCGCCGCTCAACGCAATCTTTTTCGTCATGGTCCAAACCTTGTGGCAAAGAGTTAGCGGGGCACTTCTCGATGTGCGCCAAGTTGTATTACAACACATCCGCGCAGCAATCGGTTCGAAGAAAAAGCCTGCGCAGAAATAGCGCGCAAGAGCCCGCAAAGCCCGTCCCGCAAGGCCCGGCCGTCTATGACATGAGCCGACATAATTGATCGATGGCCTTCGCGCGGCCGCACACCCATACTGCGTTCCGCGTGCTGAGCTGCAAAACACAACGAAACCGGCGATTCACGCAACCGTGAAATCGCCGATGCCGCCACCAACGTAGCAACCCGCCATCGGACGATCCCCGCAATCTTCTGACCGATGACAGGACTTCACATGTTTGCTTCTTTTCACTCCGTTCGTGGCAAGACCCTGCGCAGCGCTTCGGCTGCACTCGCATTCAGCGCGATGCTGTTGAGCGGCTGCGCGGCAGCCAGCGTCACGAACACGGCCCAATACTCGACGCTCACGCAAGCGAATCCGCAGAACGTCTACGTGTACACGTTCGCGAGCAATCCGGATGCGGTGAAGCTCGACAACAGCGGCATCGTCCACAAGCTGAGCGCGAGCTTCTCAGGGACGTCGCAAGCGTCGCAGCAGACGAAAGAAGCCGTCGCGGCCGGCGAGGCGTTGACGGACGAAGTGGTCGCGAAGCTGCAATCGATGGGCGTGCACGCGATCCGCACCGACGCGCCGCCGCCCGCCAACGAGAACGTGCTGATCGTGCAGGGCGATGTCGCGTCGATCGACGCGGGCGATCATCGCCGCCGCATCCTGATCGGACTCGGCGCGGGCAAGAGCGAAGTGAAGGCGCATGTGCAGGTGCTGTACAAGCCGGCGGGCGGCATGCCGCAACTCGTGCAGACCTTCGACGCCGATGCGAACAGCGGCCATATGCCGGGCGTCGCGGAAACGGCGGGTGTCGGCGCCGCGGTGGGACACGTCGCGACGTCGGCGGCGGCGGGCGGTGCGTTGCATGTCGGCTCGGAGCACAAGGGCGATACCGTCACGAGCGATGCGAAGAAGCTCGCTGATTCGGTGGCGAAGCAGGTCGCGCAGATCGGTGTCGCGGAAGGATGGATGTCGAGCGATCTCGTGAAGTAAATCGCGCGCATCAAGTCGTGTGAAGCAAGCGCGTGAAGTAAATTTCGCGAAGCAAGCACGACAGGTTGCAAATACAAATGGCGATGCCATCCGGACATCGCCATTTTTTCGTCGGAATGCAATGACGCCTGCGCGTGGCCGCAATCAGCCTTCGCGGAACAGGAAGCTATAAGCGCTCAATGCGGGCACGCCGCCCAGATGCGCATACAGTACCTTCGAGCCCTCGGGAAATTCGCCGCGCCGCACCTTGTCGATCATACCGTGCATCGACTTGCCTTCGTACACAGGGTCGGTCATCACGCCTTCGAGCCGCGCGCACAGACGAATCGCCTCCAGCGTTCCGTCGTTCGGCAGGCCGTATTCGGGGCCGCCATAGCGCGTGTCGAGCACGACATCCCGCGCGGTGATGTCGCGGCCCAGATCGACCTGTTCCGCGGTGTGCTTCGCGATGCGCGTGATCTGCTCGCGCGTCTGCTCGGGCTTCGCGGACGCGTCGATGCCGATCACGCGATCCGCGCGTCCATCCGCTGCGAAGCCGACGATCATGCCCGCCTGTGTGCTGCCCGTCACCGAGCATACGACGATGAAGTCGAACCTGAGACCAAGCTCAGCTTCCTGCTGGCGCACTTCCTCCGCGAAACCGACGAAGCCCAGACCGCCGAGGGGATGTTCCGAGCAGCCGGCGGGAATCGCATACGGCTTGCCGCCCGCGGCGCGCACGCTGTCGAGCGCTTCTTCCCAGCTCTTGCGAATGCCGATATCGAAGCCGTCGGGCACGAGCCGCACATCGGCGCCCATGATGCGCGACATCTGGATATTGCCGACGCGGTCATACACGGCGTCGTAATAGTTGACCCAATTCTCCTGCACGAGCACGCACTTCATGCCGAGATGCGCGGCGACGGCGGCCACCTGGCGCGTCTGGTTCGACTGGATGCCGCCGATCGACACGAGCGTATCGCAGCCTTGCGCGAGCGCGTCGGGGATCAGGTATTCGAGCTTGCGCGTCTTGTTGCCGCCGAACGCAAGGCCGCTGTTGCAGTCCTCGCGTTTCGCGTAAAGCTCGACCTTGCCGCCGAGATGCTGCGAGAGCCGCTTGAGCGGCTGGATCGGCGTCGGCCCGAAGGTCAGTGGATAGCGGGGGAAGCGTTGCAGGTTCATGGTCGAGGGTCCGGTGGTCTGGGAAGGGCGCGTGTCGGCGTCCGATGCTTGCACGCAAACGAAGGCGCAAACGAAGCCGCGCTGACAGACATGATAAAAAAGACCTCGCGAAATGAGCTTGCGAAATAAAAAGGCCGGAGATACTTTTAAAAGGTTGTATCCATCATCGACATTCTTTTGTTTTCTACTATGCCCTATGTGCGCAACGAAATTAGGCAGACCCGGTACAAGCACGAGTCGAACCGAACCAGCGCCGCTTTCGCAACGCGATCGCATCGACCGCGCGATTCTCAAGCAGCTCCAGCAGGACGCATCGATTTCGAACGTCGCGCTCGCGGCGAAGGTGAAGCTGAGCGCGCCCGCCTGCTTGCGGCGCGTCGAACGGCTCAAGGAGATGGGGCTGATCCGCGCGACGGTCGCGCTGCTCGATCCGAAAGCGGTCGGCGCGGGGATGCTGGTGGTGATCGGCGTCGTGCTCGACCGCTCGACGCCCGAGACGTTCGCTGCGTTCGAAAAGGCCGCGCAAAAGGTGTCGGGCTGCATGGAGTGCCATGTCGTCACGGGCGAGTTCGACTATTTCATGCTCGTGCGAACACGCGATAGCGAGAGCTTCAACCGTCTGCACGCGGAGCAATTGCTGTACCTGCCCGGCGTGCGGCAAATCCGCAGCTTCATGGTGCTCAAGGAGATCCTCTCCACGACCCGATTTCCGCTTTGATACGCACAACGCGCCGTGGCGTCAGGGTTTGAACGGCATGCCCGCAACGGCGCGCCCTTATACAATAGCCACTCGGACCCGGCCAGATAACGCAAGGCCTGGCCGGGGCTGGCCGGGTCTTGCCGGAAAGGACGATCGGACATCGGGCGATGAGCGACGATACTAAACTCGCCGGCAATGCGGCCGGAACCGACGCGGAACGACACGCTCCGCACGCGACGCAGCGCGCCAAGGCGAGCAGCATGCATGCGCGCGCCACGGACCTCAGCACCGAATGGCTGCACCTGTGGGCCGAGTCCACCACCGACTACGCGATCTTTGCGCTCTCGCCGGATGGCACGATCATCAGCTGGAACCGCGGCGGCGAGGCTATTCACGGCTACGCGACAGACGAGATTCTCGGCCAGCACGTGCGCGTGCTCTACACCGAAGAAGACCGTAGCGCAGGCCTGCCCGAGACGGGGCTCAACCGCGCGCGTGACGAGGGCCGCTATGAAAGCGAAGGCTGGCGCGTGCGCAAGGACGGCAGCCTTTTTTGGGCGAACGTCATCATGACGGCGCTGTATTCGCCCGCTGGCGAACTGCTCGGCTATGGCCGCGTCGTGCGCGACATGAGCGACAAGAAGAATGCGTACGATGCCGCGATGGAAAGCGACCGGCGCTTTCGTCTGCTCGTGCAGGGCGTGAACGACTACGCGATCTTCATGCTGTCGCCGGAAGGTTACGTGACGAACTGGAACCCGGGCGCGCGGCGCATCAAGGGCTACACGGACGAGCAGATCATCGGTTCGCATTTCTCGTGCTTCTACACGCCGGAAGATGCCGCTGCAGGCGTGCCGCAACGCGGGCTCGCGACGGCCGCGCGCGAAGGGCGCTTCGAAGCGGAAGGCTGGCGCGTGCGGCGCGACGGCAGCCGCTTCTGGGCGCACGTCGTGATCGATGCAATACGCGACGATCACGGCGCGCTGATCGGCTTTGCGAAGATTACGCGCGACGTCACCGAGCGTCGCCAGGCAGCGGAACTGCTCGACCAGACGCGCCACGCGCTGTTCCAGTCGCAGAAGATGGAAGCGCTCGGCCAGTTGACGGGCGGCGTCGCGCACGACTTCAACAACGTGCTGCAAGTGTTGCGCGGCAACCTCGAACTGCTCGGCGCGCGACAGGACGATGCGTGGAGCAGGGCGCGCATCGGCCGCGCGATCGAGGCCGTCGAACGCGGGTCGAAGCTCGCGTCGCAACTGCTTGCGTTCGGGCGCCGCCAGGCGCTGTTGCCCGTCGTCGCGAATCTGCGCGACGTGCTGCGCGGCATGGAAGATCTGTTGCGCCGCGCGCTCGGCGAACGCGTGCGCGTGAAGATCCACGACACGCCTGCGGATGGCGAGCTGTGGAACGTGCTCGTCGATACGCATCAGCTCGAAAACGTCGTGCTCAATCTCGCGATCAACTCGCGCGATGCGATGCCGGCAGGCGGCGTACTGACGCTCGAACTGTCGAATGCCGTGCTCGACAGGCGGGCCACGGCGGCATCGCAGACCGAGCCCGGCGACTATGTGAAGCTGACCGTCACCGATACGGGCACGGGCATGAGCGCCGAAGTCGTCGAGCGCGCGTTCGATCCGTTCTACACGACGAAGCCCGAAGGACAGGGCACGGGCCTGGGCCTGAGCATGGCATACGGCTTCGTGCTGCAAAGCGGCGGGCATATCGAACTGTCGAGCACGCCGGACGTGGGTACGACGGTGACGATCTATCTGCCGCGCTCGCGCGAAGCGGCTGTCACGCGGCCCGTCGAGCCAGCCGTGACGGAGCTGGAGACGAACCTGCGCGGAAACGAAACGGTGCTCATCGTCGAAGACGACCGGCGCGTGCAACTGACCGTGGTCGACATGCTGTCGCAACTCGGCTATAGCGTGCTGACAGCCAACGACGCATCGGAAGCACTGACCGTGTTGCGCAGCGGCGTAAAGGTCGACTTGCTGTTCAGCGACATCGTGATGCCCGGGCCGCTGCTGAGCCCGGAGATGGCACGCCAGGCGCTGCTGATGCGGCCCGCGTTGAAGGTGCTCTTCACGTCGGGCCATACGCGCGACACGACGGGGCTCGACGCGCAGATCCGCGACGGCGCCGATCTGCTGCAAAAGCCGTACAGCCGTTTGCAACTGGCGCGCAAGCTGCGCGACATGCTCGACGGCACGCCGCTCGCGACGCGCGCCGACGAGGCCGCGCCGACTCGCGTGCTGAGCATACTCGTCGTGGAAGACGAGCCGGATGCGCGCGAGGCGCTATGCGAGCTGCTCGGCATGCTGGGTCATCGATACGAGGCAGCGAGCGACGCGGAAGAGGCGCTGGCCTGGCTGCAACGTCAGCCGTTCGATGTGCTGTTCACCGATCTCACGTTGCCCGGCATGTCAGGCCTCGATCTCGCGCGCAAAGCGATCGGCATGAAGTCGGCGGACAGAGTTGTATTCGCTTCGGGCGCCGAAGCGCCGTTGCGCGACGCATCGCTGACATTCGCATGGACTTCGTTGCGCAAGCCCTATTCATTCGATCAACTGAAGCAAGCGCTCGATTCGCACGATTCGCGCGAGTAGTGCGCGAGATTCAACGCCTGCCATCCGACGGCTTCGACGTCTTGCCGTCGTCGCCTTCGTTCTTGCCGCTCTTTCGCGCGGCTTCCCGATGTGCAACGGTTCCCGCCTCGCGCAACGCCTCGACGATCGCCGCGTACGCGCGATGACGCGTCGCTTCATCCGGCGCGCGCAACGCAAACGACGGGTGATAGGTCGGCACGACGTGGCGGCCGCCGTGCTCGAGCACCTTGCCGACTACCGCCTGAAGCCGCGCATCGCGGTCATCGAGGATCGCCTTCAACGCGGTCGCGCCGAGCGCGACGATCACACGCGGCCCGACCGAACTCAGCTCGCGCTCCAGCCAGTAGTGACATGCATCGATCTCGCGCTGCGCGGGTGTCTTGTGCATCCTGCGCTTGCCGCGCGGTTCCCATTTGAAATGCTTGACGGCATTGGTCACGTACACATCGTGGCGGGCCACGCCCGCTTCTTCGAGCGCATCGTCGAGCAACTGGCCAGCAGGGCCGACGAACGGCTTGCCCTGCTGGTCTTCCTTGTCGCCCGGCTGCTCGCCGACGAGCATGATCGGCGCGCGCTTCGGCCCGATGCCGCCGACGGCTTGCGTCGCCTTCGACCACAACGCGCAACGCCGGCAATCGTGGAGGCGCTCCGGTTGCTGATCGGGCTCGACGTCCGCATCGTTGCGCGCAGCGCGTTTCGACGAAGCTGGTTCATCGGATGGCGGAGTGGTTTTGCGAGGGCTCATGACGTCGTTCGAAGATGTGCGCGCTGCATGTATCGTCGATGCGAGCAATAGACGTTCCTTTGCGGACCACGTGTCGTCCCGTTTCGATTCACATTGCGATATGGCGCCAATCAAGGCGCCCGTCAACGCAGCGGAATGCTTTTTGCGGTACGACAGAGCGAGGCAGTACCGAATGATGACCCACTCTGGAGGCCATATGAGCACACTGAATCCCGACGATGAAGGACGTCCCGAGGTGCAGCAGGCGGGGCACGACAACGCATCGCTTGGCCCGAGCGATTCTTCCGATAGCGGCAGCGACGTGACGGGCGCGAAGCGTCACGACTTCGACAAGGAAAACGAGCTCGACAATCACGCGCTCGAAACAGGCGAAGCCGAACTCTCGAGCGATTCGGATCGCGCAGGCACGGGTGAACGCGCATCCGCCGATGGCGATTCGACGCTCGAACAGAACGAAGACATCGATGTGGACCGGGTGATCGGCGCGACGGGAGAAGAAGAGCCGGAAGAAGGCGTCGACGGCGATTTGACGGAAGGCTCCATCGAAGACGTACAAACCGATGACGAACAGGACGAACGAGACGAGCGAAAGACCTGATGCATGACGATGCGTTGCATGAACGCACGGCAGTGCATGCGGGCGCATGCCTTGCTCAATTCAATGCGTCACGGAATGCATAGCGGGACGGCAGAGCACCGCCGTCCTTGACCGAACGAAGTCAGCAAGAAGGGAGGCATCATGTCGCTCATCGTTGCCGCACGATTCACCACTTTTCCGGCAGCCGAAGCCGCTGCCGAACGGCTCTTTGGGGCCGGTTTCGTCGAAGAAGACGTGTCGCTGTTCTTCGTCAATCCGCGGGGGCAACACGCGCGCTATCCGATCGGCGGAGACCAGAACAAGGACGCCGCTTCCGTCGATGCGCCGAAGGGCGCGGGCATGGGCGTGACGATAGGCGCCGTTATTGGCGCGATTGTCGGCGTCGGCATTTTCACGGCGTTTTCAGCGCCTGTGCTGGTGTCCGCGATCGCGGCCGGGGTCGGCGCATATATCGGCTCGCTGATCGGCGCGATGTACAAGACGCGCGACAACGGCAAGAACGTGCGGCCCGAGCATGTTCATTACGAGCAGCGCGACTCGGGCGTGCTGCTCGCCGTCCATGTGACGCCGGACTCGCAGCAGCAGGCTGCGCAAGTGCTGAGCGACGCGGGGGGCGCGTCGATCGAACGCGCGACGGGGCGCTGGCAACAGGGACGCTGGGCGGATTTCGATCCGACACGCGCGCCGCAGCCGATGCGAGCCGAACAATCCGTCGGGGACAGGCCGCGCGAACGGCATGCATGACAGACGACAGACCGTCTGTCGAAAGGTCAAATACGGCGCTATAGACAAAACGAACAGACAAAACGAACGCAGCGCGCGGCGTCGATGCCGCGCGCTGCGTTCTTTCATTGGGCTTTCGCCGCATTCGTTGCCCTTGTTCAGGGCAAGCGCGATGCAGTACGAGTCAATCAGGAGTCAATCAGCCGGATCGTTTACGCGTTTAGCGATGCAATGCCGCGTGACGCTTCGCCTCGTCCGCTTGCGCGATCAGCGGCCTTCGTCCTCGTCTTCTTCATCATCCAGGTCGTCCTCGATTTCGTCTTCGTCTTCGAGCAGTATGCGGCCCATACCGACGCCCACATCCTTGTCCGCGTAGGGTTGGCGCGGGGCGTTTTCGTCCGGGGCGTAATTCTTTCTGACCATTGGCAGCTCCATGAAGAAAGGTGAACGGACCGGCAGAGGGAGCAGGCAGCGCGCCTGCATCCTTCGGCTGGCTGGCTATACATGATGCTCTCGTGCGATCCGCGCGACCAGCGGTAAGTGATCCGATGCAACGCGCGCGAGCATGCTGCGATGCACATGCACGTCGAGCAGGCGGCTCGCCGGGTGCATCCAGATGCGGTCGAGCGCGAATACGGGGAAGCGCGACGGAAACGTGCGCGGCGCGGGCGCGGCGCGAAAATGCGTGACGAGCATGCGCAGCGCGTGACCCCAGACAAACCATTCGTTGATGTCGCCCATCAGGATCACCGGCATGCGCGGCGTGTCGAACGCGGCGATCAGCGCGCGAATCTGCGCGCGGCGTTCGCGCGCCGACAGCCCCAGGTGCGTCGCGACGACGCGCAGCGCGCCCGCCGCGCCGCTCGCGCGTCCTGTTTCGACATCGACATCGACATCGAGCGCGCCGCGCGCTTCGCGCCTGCCGAACGACAGATCGAGCGCGCGTGTCGCGCGGATCGGCAGGCGGCTCAGGATCGCGTTGCCATAGCGGCGCGCGGGCGTATCGAGCGTCGGACCCGCGATGGCCTCCATACCCGTCGTTTCGCGCAAGATGGGCAGCGCATTCGGCGCGAAGCTGCCGCCTAGCGGGACTTCCTGCAATGCAACGACGTCCGCGTCGAGTTCGGCGATCACCGCGGCGATCCGCTCGGCCGAACGCCCGCCGTCCGTGCCGATCGCGCCGTGGATGTTGTACGTGGCAATGCGCAGCGCCTGCGCGTCGACGTGGGTCGCTGCGGCGGGCGCTTCGGCGTGCTGGTTCAGTTGCGCCTCGTTCATATGCGGTTCATGTGCGGTTCATGTACGGCGCGCGAAGAGACGTTGCAGCGCAATCGACAGCCCGATCAGCGCCGCGCCTATCAACGCGACGAGCCCGAGCCCGGCCGCGGTCGGATGCCGGACGGCGGCGACCAGTTGATGCGCGAAGGTCGTCGCGAGCACGATGCCGGGCGCCATGCCGAGCGCCGTGCCCGCGAGGAAATCGCGCAGTCCGATATGCGACGCGCCCGCGGCGAGATTGATCACGGTGAACGGCGCGATCGGGACGACGCGCAGCACGATCACCGCGATGAGCCCCCGTTTGCCGAGCTTTTCGCTGATGCGGTTGAGGCGGCTGCCTGCGAGCCGTCGCACGGCGTCGTGGCCGAGCGATGCGCCCGCGTAGTACGTGATGAACGCCGAGATCATCGTGCCCGTGAACGCGTAGGCGCTGCCCGCGAGCGCGCCGAACACGAAGCCGCTGACGGCGATCAGCAGCGTGACGGGCACCGACACGCTCGCGGCGATCGCATACACCGCGACGATCGCGAGCGGCCCTAGACGCGACGCATGCAACTGCTGCGCGCCGTGCACGAGCGCGGAAAAACTGATCGCGTCGCGCAGCGGCGTGAAGCGCCACAGCGCAGCGAGCACGACGACGATCAACGCGAGCGCGCCGAACGCGAGCAGCTTGCCCGTCAGCGGACGGCTGCGCTCTTCGGGCAGAAAGTGCTGTACGAGCTCATGCGGCGCGATGGGCGCTTCCGCATCGAGCACCGACACGCGTGCCGCCAGATCTTCGAGGTCGCCGGACACGACGGGATCGAGCGGCATCAGCGTGCGCTTGCCGTGGCGCAGCGTGGCGATGGCCTCGTTGAGTCGTTGCGTGCCGAGCGCGCGTTGCACGTCGTCGGGCGAGACGTCGAGATGTTCTGCAAGCAGGCGGTCGCGCACCGACGCGATGGCTGCCTGCACACGCGGCTCGCCACGCGCGTCGAGCGCAATGTTGCATTCGGTGTCGAGGACCATCGAGCGGTTGTTGAGGTTCGCGCTGCCTATGATCAGCAGTTCGTCGTCGACGATCATCAGCTTGCTGTGCACGTTGATGATCTGTCCGCCGATGCTGCCGATGGTCGGCGCATACATCGCGTAACGCCCGTGGCCGTCGGCGCGCCTCAGCGATTCGTGCAGCTTCGCGCGCAGCACGCCCATCGTCGCGTCCTGAAGCCAGCCGCTTTGCCGCTCGGGACCGACCACGGCGATATCGGGGCCGTCGCTGTCGGCAAGACGCGCGGCGAGACTCGCGCCGACACGGCTCGCTGTGAAGTACTGGTTCTCGATGTAGATGCTGTGCTTCGCGGCTGCGATCGCATCGAGATACAACTGCTGGATCTGCGCGACGACGGGCCGTCCTTCATACGCGGGCTCCGTCAGCGAGATGCCGAGCTCGACGTCTTCGATATCGGGGATCACATCGGTGGGCCAGATATGCGCGCGATCGTGTGCTTCATGTGCTTCATGTCCTTCGTGCGTCGGTGTGTGCGAGAGATCGAGCGGCTTGCCCGTCGCGCGCTGCCAGCGCTCGCGCACGAGCACGCCGATGGCGCGCGCGGCATCGCCGTCGAACATCGCCTGCACGTCGTGCATCGGCTGATAGCGCGCATCGTCGGCGTTGCGGCGCAGCGGCGCGTCGGGGTCGTGCGCGGGCGTGTCCCAGCGCGAACGCGTGAGGTCGATGCCGCCCGCGAACGCGAGCGCGTCATCGATGACGACGATCTTCTGATGATGTGACGCGCCAAGCGGATGGCGTCCGTCCTGGCGAAAGCGAATGCGCCGATGCGTGCGCCAGCCCATCTTGTACACCGGGAGCCATTCGCGTTCGAACGCGTAGAGCATCGCGAAGTCCCACGCGAGGATGTGGATGCGCAAGTGCCGGTTCTTTTCAGCGATCGCGCAGAGGAAGTCCGCGAGCCCCGCGGGCAAGTCGTCTTGCGGTTCGCCGGGAACGAGCTTCAGGCGGCTGTCGATGTCCCAGCCGACGATGTAGATCGAATGAGTCGCGCGCATCATCGCCGCTCGAAGCGTCGAGAAGTATTCGGCGGCGTCGATCAGGATGCGAAAGTGGCCGGCTTTTTCTCGTTGCTGGCAATTGCGCGTGGGTCGGAGCAGCGAGTGTGAGCCATGTCGAGAGGGCAATCGTGGTGTGACGTTGAGGGCTTGATTCATCGGTGCGCTGTGCGTTTTGTTAAAACCCTCGCTATGTATTGCGGGTCATGAAACGTCATCGGATCGAGCAAGTCCCATTCCTCCGTCATGCTGCTGCGCAACCGTACACGTCACAGGAACACGGCTTGCCGCACTACAGGAGGCACATGGCAGCAACCAACGAAAGGAGGTCGCAAGTGAATCAGAAGTCGACACAGAACCAGCCTGCTAATCCTCATCAACCGAATCGCGATGGCGGTCAGCAACAGCAGAATCAGAAGCCACCTCCACATCAGGGCGGACAGCGCCAACCTTGAAGCGATCGCTGTGCGAACTGCGGCGCTGCGAACAGCATGGCGCCGCATGCAAAGCTTTCAGCCGGGAATGTAGATCTTCCAGAAGCAGCGCAAGCAGCAGAAGGAGTACCCACATGGAGCACAAGACTCAAAGGTCTCAAGAGACGAAACCGGGCACGACGACCGAGCCCGGCGAGCCGACGGAAACGATGAAGTCCACGACGCCGCAGCGTTCGAACCCTCATCCGAAGCAGACGGCCGAGGTGCCGCTCGGCACGGGCGATCATCCGGAACCGCCGGGCGGCGGCGGACGTCCTTCGCATCGCGGCGAGGCGACGAACAGGCGCGACGAGTAGCTTTACTTTTGTCCATCGCGTTGCGCTTCGCACGATGATGCGGGGCGCAATGCGTACGCGCTTATTCCGACTGCGCAAGCCTGATCGCATCCACGATGTCCAACGGCTTGCGCATCGCTTCGCCCAACGCGCCGATCTGCCGGTCGCGATTGCAGCCCACTGCGGCAACCAGTCTTCCTTTTTCGGCGAGCAATGCGATGAATTCGAACGTATCGGGCGTTCCCGTGAAAATCGTGTCGTCCCAGTGCCGCGCGTGTCCGAGATAGTTGAAGTTCTTGCCGAAGTGATAAGTCCAGAAGAAGGGCACGAGCGGTTCGCCTGCGGGCAGACCCAGCATCGCGCGCGCGGCAAGGCGCGCATGTTGTTGCGCGACGCGCCAGTGTTCGATCCGCACGCGCTCGCCGCCGAGCGCCTGCAATTCGAAGCGCGCGACGTCGCCCGCTGCGTAGAGACCGTCCGCCACGCGCATCGACGCATCGGCATCGAGGCTTCCGTCGTCGTTGCGCGTCACGCCTTCGATGAAACCGGTCGCGGGGGTGACGCCCATGCCGACGACGATGAAATCGCAGGACAAGGTATCGCGGTTATCGAGCGTCACGCGCAAGACGCCGTCGCCAGTGTCGTTGCGCTCGACGGCCTGCGCGCGGCGCCCCATACGGAAGCGCACGCCATGCGCGTCGTGCAGCCGCATGAACAGCCTGCCCAGATCGGGACCGAATTGCTTCTCGAAGGGCACGTCCCCCGGTGAAACGATCGTCACGCGCACCTTGCGTTCGCGCAGCGCCGACGCCACTTCGAGCCCGATGAAACTCGCGCCCAATACGACGGCATGCTCACTTTGCGCAGCGGTTTCGACGAGCCTTCGTGCATCGTCGCGATTGCGCAGCAGACGAATGCGCTGCGCAACGCCATCGTCGTCGATGCCTTGCAACGACGGACGCTTCGGCACGCCGCCCGTTGCGACGAGTGCCGCATCGTAGCGAATCGACGGCGCGCTGCCGATATCGATGCGCCGCGCGTCTGCATCGAGCGCCGTGACATCGGCCTGAATGACGTCGATCGAATGCGTCGCGAAGAAATCGCCCGGCAAAAGCAGCGGAATGTCGTCGGGCGGCATCTCGCCGGACGGCACGAATTTGCTCAGCACCGTACGGTCATACGGCGTGCGCGGCTCGCGGTCGATCAGCACGATGCGTCCCGCGAAGCCGAATTCACGCAGCGCAGAACACGCAGCGGCGCCCGCCGCGCCCGCGCCGATGATGGCGAACGTGCGTTTGTCGGCAGATGTGGATACGGAGGCAGTGGCCGCGCGTTCGTTCGGCTGGGGCTCCGGCGTGCTGCTCACGAGCACGTCGTCCTGTGCGAGTTGCACGGGATAGCGCGTCAGCGGCAGCAGCGCAGGTGGCTCGATGATCGCGCCGCTCGCGATGTCGAACGTCGCCTTGTGCCACGGACACACCAGCCGGTCATCGCACAGCGCGCCCTGTTCGAGCGGCGCGCCCGCATGCGGACATTCCGCGCCATATGCGTGGACGGCTTTGCCCGAACGGATCAGCACAATGGGCGTGCCGTTCACGTCGACGCGCTTCATGCCGCTAGCTAAATCGGAGAGCCGGGCCACCTTCTGCATATCGCTGGGCTGAGTCATCGTTTTCCTCGTTCGAATCCGCGGCGCAGCGGTGCGGTGCGTCGATCCACTTGCTTAACGCAAGCGCCATGCCGTACAAGATTCGAATGCACAGCGGGCAGGCGTATGCGAGTGCAGCACGACGTTAATCCATCGCGAGGATGTCGGCGCGAGCGTCACGCGCGCGTCACATGGGCACATCGCTTGCATGAACGTTCGCACGCGCCGGCTTGTGTCAGGTGAGCGCCAACACGACCGCGCTGCCGTCGCCAGTTTTGCCAGGAGGAACAGATGAACGACATCGGCCACGATCCGTTGCGGCGCGCCGCGCCCGCTGCGTGGTACATCAACAGCGAACTGCGCCTGAACGACGGCGAAGCGGACGCCGAGTCCGGGCCACCGATGCGCTATGCGCTCGTGCCCGCGCTGGAGCGCTATCTCGCGGCCGTGCGCTATGCCGATGAAGAATCCGCGAGCCGCGCCGCGACGCTCGATGCGTTGCGCGCTCGCGGCATGGACTGGCTGCCGCTTCCGGGACGCGGCGAAACGGCGACGCGCTGGCGCGGCCTCGCGGCCGTCGCGGCGTGCGATCTGTCGCTCGTGAAGCTCTACGAAGGACACACCGATGCGCTCGCGATACTCGCGGAACAGCAACGCGCCGATCTCGCCGATGACGGCAGTTGGGCCGTATGGGCCGCCGAGCCGCCCGGCCGCAAGCTGATCGCACGCGACGCAGGCGGCGACGCGTTGACGCTCGAAGGGATCAAGCCGTGGTGCTCGGGCGCGCAGCACGTCACGCATGCGCTGGTGACGGCATGGCGCAGCGGCGAGCCGGTGTTGGCCGCCGTCGAACTGTCGCAGCCCGCCATTGCCGTCGATGTCGGCGACTGGCAAGCCGTCGGCATGCGCGCGACAGGCACGGGCGCGGTGCGCTTCGACGGCGCGCGCGCCGTCAAGGTCGGAGAAGTGGGCGCGTATCTCGCGCGTCCCGGTTTCTGGCATGGCGGCGCGGGCATCGCCGCGTGCTGGTATGGATGCGCGGCGGCGCTTGCATCGGTGCTGCGCGACAGCGTCAGGCGCCACGCCGATCCGCATGCGTGCGCGCATCTCGGCGCCGCCGATGCCGAACTGTCGGCCGTGGCCGCGCTGTTGCGCGAGTCGGCTGCTTGGATCGACGAACATCCGCGCGACGACGCGCAGCAATGCGCGCTGCGCGTGCGCGTCGCCGTCGAACAGGCGGCCGGACAGGTGATGGAGCACGTGTCGCGCGCGCTCGGCGCGGTGCCGTTCTGCACGGACGGATGGTTCGCGCACGCAATCGCCGATCTGCCCGTGTTCCTGCGGCAGAGCCACGCGGAACGCGATGAATGCGCATTGGGGAAGACGCTGCTCGACGATGAAAACGCGACCGGGCGCTGGAAGCTCACTCACGAATGAAGCCTGAATGACGTGTGAATCGTGCGCGAACGAAGCGCGAATGACGCACGAATGAAGCACACGCAAAGCGCGCATTCCCCGCGACGCGCACGATACGAAGCACGGCATAAGGACAACACAGGATTCCGCATGTCATTGCCCGCCGCCTATTTCGACGAGCTGTATCGACAAGACGACGATCCCTGGCGCTATCGCAGCAGCTGGTACGAGCGGCGCAAGCGTCTGCTGACGGCCGCCGCGCTGCCGCGCGAGCGTTACGGGCGCGGCTTCGAGCCCGCGTGTTCGAACGGCGAGATGTCGCTGTTGCTCGCGCAGCGCTGCGAACGTCTGCACGTGTGCGACATCAGCGCACACGCGGTGAGTCTCGCGCGCGAACGTCTTGCCGACACGCGCAACGTGACGATCGAATTGCGCGCGATGCCGCAAGACTGGCCCGACGAGCGCTTCGATCTGATCGTGATCAGCGAACTCGGCTACTACCTGTCGCGTGCGGACACCGTGAAGCTCGCGCAACGCCTGTATGCATCGCTGACGGACGACGGCACGCTCGCCGCGTGCCATTGGCGTCATCCGTTCGAAGACCGGCTGCAATCGGCCGACGACGTTCATGCAGCCTTCGGCGCGCTGCCCGCGTTGACACATCTCGTGCAGCATGCAGAGCACGATCTGCTGCTCGACGTATGGGCGAAGGATCGCCGCTCGGTTGCGCAATGCGAGGGCCTGGCATGATCGGCATCGTCATCCCTGCGCACAACGAAGAAGAGCTGCTCGCCGATTGCCTGCAAGCCGCGCGCGTTGCGGCCGCGCATCCGGAGCTGCGCGGCGAGACGGTTCGGATCGTCGTTGCGCTCGATAGCTGCACGGACGGCTCGGCGGCGATTGCGCGCTGCTTCGACGCGCACGCGTTGACGCTCGATGTGCGCAACGTCGGCAAGGCGAGGGCGGCGGGCGCGACGGCGCTGCTCGCACAGGGCGTGCGCTGGCTGGCGTTCACCGATGCGGACAGCCGCGTCGAGCGCGACTGGCTCGTCGCGCAACTGGCGCTGGGCGCGGAAGCGGTGTGCGGCCCCGTCACGATCGACGACTGGGACGCGCACGATGCGATGACGCGCGATGCGTTCTATCACGCGTACGTGAACGCGGATGGGCATCGGCATGTTCATGGCGCAAATCTGGGCGTGTCGGCACTCGCCTATTGCCGCGCGGGCGGATTTCCTCCGCTTGCGTGCAGCGAGGATGTGGCGCTCGTCGGACTGCTCGTCGCGACAGGCGCGCGCATCGCATGGAGCGCGGCGCCGCGCGTGGTGACGAGCGCGCGCATATCGTCGAAAGTGAAAGGCGGATTCGGCGATACGCTGACAGCGCTTGCCGCGCAGTGAGCACGCGTTGCGTTGCCTGGCTCAGTCGTTATCGGCGCGCGCCGGTCGTTGCGCCCGCTGCATAGCGCGCGAGAAACATGTCTGTCGAGGTTTCCGCAATCGCCATTCGCTCGGCAGCCGTCAACGGCGGTTGTCCCATCGTCACCTGTGGCCAGAACGCGAAGCCCTTCACGAGGCTCTGAAGCTGTTGCGCGGCAAACGCGGGATCATGCACCGCGAGGCGGCCATCGGCGGCCGCGGCGCGTATCCAGACGGTCAGTCCTTCTTCGCGCTCGCCGATGCGCGCGACCATGCCCCGCGCGCGCTCCGGCGAATGAATGCCCGCCGCGATCGCGACGCGCGCAAGCGACATGAACGCCTCGTCGCTCAGCAGCCGCATCTTCTGCGCAAGCAATTCGAGCAGTTGCGGACGCAGCGGCGCGTCCGCGCGATAGCCCGGCGATTCGCCCGCCGTGCTTGCGTCCCATAGCTGCTGGAGAATCGCTGCGAAGAGCGCTTCCTTGCTCGGGAAATGGTTGTAGACCGTGCGCTTCGACACGCCCGCGCGCGCCGCAATGCGGTCCATGCTGGTGGCCTCGAAACCGGATGCGCGAAATTCGTCGATGGCCGCTTCGATCACGGCCGCGCGCTTGCGATCGGTCAGACGTTGTGGGGTGGCGCTGTCGTCCATCGTTCGATTTTACACCGATGGGTTTACTTTTCGAGATAATAAACTACACTGTGCAGTCTACCTTTGACTCCATGACGCTTCGAATGAACTCGATCATCGGCAACCTCAGTCAGATTCTGGGCTTCGCGGCGGCAGAGCGCGGGCGCGCGCTGTCCAGCACGTCACCGCAGCACGACGGGCAACGCTTTCGCAACGTGAAGCCGCGGCCCGCGCAAGGGCTGCGCAAGACGCTGCGCATCATATGGAACGTGCTGTTCAACAAGCCCGACGGCACTGCGCCTGCCGGCCCGCTGCCCGTCGATCCGCTGACGCGCGCGGACCTCGACGCCGCGCCCGACCGGAGCCTGTTCCGGCTCGGCCATTCGACGATGCTGCTCAAGCTGCGCGGCCAGTTCTGGCTGACCGACCCCGTCTTCGCAGAGCGCGCGTCGCCGTTCAAGCGGATGGGACCGAAGCGCTTTCATGCGCCGCCCATCGCGCGCGACGCGTTGCCGCCGTTGCGCGGCGTGATTCTTTCGCACGATCACTACGACCATCTGGATCGCGAGACGGTGCTCGCGCTCGCCGAAACGACGGGCGTGTTCGTGACGCCGCTCGGCGTCGGCGACCGGCTGATCGAGTGGGGCATCGATGCGTCGAAGGTGCGCCAGTTCGACTGGTGGCAAGGCGTCGAGATCGACGGCGTGCAGTTCACGGCGACACCTGCGCAGCATTTCTCGGGGCGCAGCCTGTTCGACGGCAACAGCACGCTGTGGGCGTCGTGGGTGATCGTCGACGGCGACCTGCGCGTGTTTTTCAGCGGCGACACGGGCTACTTCGACGGCTTCAAGACGATCGGCGAGCGGCTCGGCCCGTTCGACGTGACCTTGCTCGAAACGGGCGCGTACGACGCGCAATGGCCGTACGTCCACATGCAGCCCGACGATACCGTGCAGGCGCATATCGATCTGCGCGGCCGCTGGCTCGTGCCGATTCACAACGGCACGTTCGATCTGGCGATGCATCGCTGGCAGGAGCCGTTCGAGCGTGTCGTCGGACTCGCGGCCGCGCGCGGCATTGCGCTCGCGACGCCGCGCATGGGCGAGCGGCTCGATCTGGAGTCGCCGCATCGGGGCGAGCGGTGGTGGCGGGAAGTCGCCGACGTCGTCGAAGTAGCCGATCTGCGCGAGCCGTCGCGCCGCCGCGTGGCGTGCCGGCCAGCGGGGCAGAGCAATACATGACGGTTGGCCGCAACGCATAACGGCCGCGACGCATAGCGGCCATAGAATGAGGCGCCTTTTCTGCAAGAAGAGGCGCCTCTTCTTTTTGTTGGGGCGAGTATTGAGCTCTGTTGCCGTCCAGATTGCACGCAGGCTCATGCAGCATCCGTCGAAGCGCGCTAAGGTATCGCCTCAGTCTCCTCGCGCCATGGCGATGGATGCGCGAGCTTCAATATCCACGGAGCGTCATCAGATGAGCGAAACCACGCAGTTCTGGATGGTCGAAGGCGCGCCGACGCCCGTCGGCCCGTTTTCACACGCGACGGAATCGGGCGGCTGGGTGTTCGTCACGGGCCAGATGCCCACGTCGCCCGACGACGATGCGGCGCCCTTGCCCGAAGGCGTCGCCGCGCAGACCAAGCGCGTGATGGACAACCTCGTGCTGGTGCTCAAGGGCATGGGTCTCGGGCTGGAGCACGTCGTGTCGGCGCGTATCTTCCTGACCGAGTTCAAGCGCGACTACGCGACGATGAACGCCGTCTACGCCGCGCATTTTCCGCCGGGACGCCTGCCCGCGCGGACCTGCGTCGGCGTGACGGGGCTCGCGCGCGATGCGCTCGTCGAAATCGATTTCATCGCGCGCCGTCCGGCGATGCCTGGTTGATGCCGGGCTAATCCGCGCAGCGCTTCGCTACAGCCGCGACAGCCGATGTCCCGCTCCGTCGAACCGTCCGCGCGACGCGATTTCCTGCTGCGCGCGCTAACGTTGCCGCTCGCCATGTCCATGCCGTCATTGGCACACGCGCAGCAAGCACCGCTGCCGCGCATCGGGCGTCGCGCGATACCGTCGACGGGCGAAGCGTTGCCCGTCGTTGGCTGCGGCACGTGGCGCACGTTCGACGTCGGCGACGACGCGAACGGCCAGGCGCGGCTCGCGCAAGTGCTGGACGTGCTGTTCGCGGCGGGCGGCTCGGTCATCGATTCGTCGCCGATGTACGGCTCGTCGGAAGCCGTCGCGGGCACGCTGCTCACGCGGCTCGACGCGCATCGCAAGGCCTTCGTCGCGACCAAGGTGTGGACGCAAGGCCGCGAGGCGGGCATCGCGCAAATGGAAGAGTCGATGCGCCGTTTGCAGCAGCCGCGCATCGACCTGATGCAGGTGCACAACCTCGTCGACTGGCGCACGCAGATCGCGACGCTGCGCGAATGGAAAGCGCGCGGGCGCATCCGTTATATCGGCATCACGCATTACACGTCGAGTGCTTTCGACGAAGTCGCGAGCGTGATGCGTTGCGAGAAACCCGACTTCGTGCAGATCAACTACGCTGCCGACGATCGCGATGCCGAAGTGCGCATCCTGCCGCTCGCGCACGACCTGGGCATCGGCGTCGTCATCAATCAGCCATTCGGCGGAGGCGGGCTGCTGTCACGCGTGATGAAGCAGCAGGTGCCCGCATGGGCCGCCGATATCGGCTGCACGACATGGGCGCAGATCCTGCTCAAATTCGTGCTCGCGCAGCAGGCCGTGACTGTCGTGATTCCGGGCACTGGCCGGCCTGAATACATGACCGACAACGTTCACGCGGGCGTCGGGCCGTACCCGGACAAGGCGATGTGCAGGCGGATCGTCGAAGCCGTCGGCGCCTGACGCCTCACGAGGCGTCACGACGCAGACGAGGACGCGGACGCCTTCAGCAGCACGGGATCGCTGCGATAGACATCAGGGAACATCTGCTTCAGCTCGTCGATCTTCGGCATATCGTTGATCGCGATGTACGGATAGTCCGGATGCCGCACGAGAAAATTCTGGTGATACGCCTCGGCGGGATAGAAGCCCTTGAATTCCTCGACTCGCGTGACGATCGGCGCGGAGAACACTTTTGCGCCGTTCAATTGCGCGATATACGCCTGCGCGATCGCGCGCTGCTGCGCGTTCTGCGGAAACACCGCCGACCGGTATTGCGTGCCGTGATCGGGGCCCTGGTAGTTCAGCTCGGTCGGATTGTGGACGACCGAAAAGAAGATCTGCAGCAGCCGGTCATAGGTGATCTGCGTCGGGTCATATGTAATGCTCACCGACTCCGCGTGCCCCGTATCGCCGCCGCTGACGGTCTCGTACTGCGCGGTGCCCGCCGCGCCGCCGGAATAGCCCGACGCGACCTGCTTCACGCCTTTCACGTGCTCGTACACGCCCTGTACGCCCCAGAAGCAGCCGCCTGCGAACACAGCCGTCTCCGTGTGCGCGCCGGCGGCTTTTTCGTCCTGCGCCGGCGGCGGAATCCTGACCGCCTGTTCCGCCGACGCGACATGCTGCCAGGCGACGGCGCTCGCGCCGAGCGCGATCAGCGCGATAACTCGGCCCGTCGATGTGCGGGTCCAGCCCAATGCGCGGGTGATGAATTTCGTGTTCATGGTGAAAAATCCTCGAATACGCGTTGCAGACGATGAGTGCATAGATAGATGCGCTGCGTGATCAGCCGAACGTGAACGCGTAGGCTTCGACACCCGGATCGACGAACTCGATCGCGAACGTGTGGTCGGCCACGTCGCCCGGTTGGCGTACGAGCTGATACAGCCGCTGCTCGGTGACGACGCCCGTGCCGTCGGCCTTCACGTCGGTGCCGCGCGCGTCGCCGGGAGCGGCGCCGTCGATCGTCACGCGAAAGCGCACCGGTTTGCCGTCCGCACCCGGGCCGAGCACCAGATGCAGGTCGCGCGCATGGAAGCGGTAGACGATGCGTCCGTCCGGCGCGGCGAGCGTTGCGTGCTCGGCGCCCACTTTCCATGTGCCCGCGAGCCCCCAGTCGTTCACGCCGAGCTTCGACGGCGCGGCGTATGCCTGCGCGCGATCCGCGGCCGCGCCGCCCGGCGACACGAAATTCTCGGCGCGTTCGTAGCCGATGTACGTTTCGGGCGACTGCATGTCGTTGCCGTCGGCGGCCGCCTCGACGCCGTTTGCGCGCTGCGAAAGACCCGTCGACATTTTCAGCGCTTGCGGATGGCCTGCTTCCGCGAGCAGTTGCTGGATCACTTTTTCCGACTGCTCGTATTCGCCCTCGCCGAAATGATGATGGCGAATGCGTCCCTGCGCATCGACGAAATAGTGCGCCGGCCAGTACTGGTTGCCGAACGCGCGCCAGATCGCGTAGTTGTTGTCGATCGCGATCGGGTAATCGACGCCGAGATCGCGCGACGCCTTCTTCACATTGTCGATATTGCGCTCGAACGCGAACTCCGGCGCATGCACGCCGATCACGACGAGCCCCATGTCGCGATATTTCTGCGACCATGCCTTCACATACGGCAGCGTGCGCAGGCAGTTGATGCACGAATACGTCCAGAAGTCGACCAGCACGACCTTGCCGCGCAGCTGCTCATCGGTGAGCGGCTGCGAGTTCAGCCATTGCACGGCGCCCGTCAGCGGGGGAAGCGTGCCTTCGACGGGAAGCGGCGCCGCTGGCATCGATGCGCGCATCATCGCGCCTGTAGCGGCTTCGTTGGATTCGCCTGGCTTCGCGTTCGAAGCGTCGGCGGCGGGTTGCATTGCGTTCGTTGCGGTCGTCGTGTTGGTCGTGTTGGTTGCGTTCGTGTCGCCGGTGGCATTCGCGGCTTTCATCGCGTTGCCGGTGCCGCCTGTGCCTTTGGACGACGGCGACAGCCTGTCGACGAGATGCTGTTCGAGCCCGCTCGTCGCCACCGTCGACACGCGGGCGAGCACGCCCGTATCGAAGCCGAGCGCGATCGCGGCGACGCCCGCCAGCATCGCCGCGCCGATGCCGCGCCGCACCCATTCGCCTGCGCCGAGCGAGCGCTTCATCGCCGTGAAGACGCGTCCGCCGATCAGCAATGCGATCGCGAGCGACGTCGCCGCGCCCGCTGCATAAGCGAGCAGCAGCAGTGTCGTGCCGACGCTCGCGCCGCGCAACGCCGCGCCCGTCAGCACGAGACCGAGGATGGGACCGGCGCACGGCGCCCACAGCAGGCCCGTCGCGATGCCGAGCAAGAACGACGAACCGATGCGTGGCTTGTCCCCATCGGCCTGGGCCAGCGCGGTGAGACGGTTGCCCGCGCTGACGAGCGGGTGCATCAGACCGTCGGCGAGACGCGGCATCAGCAGCGTCAGGCCGAACACGCCGAGCAGCACGATTGCGACCCAGCGTCCGTACTGGTTTGCTTGCGTGACCCAGCCGCCGCCGACGGCCGCGAGCGTCGCGACGAGCGCGAACGTAAGCGCCATGCCGCCGAGCAGCGGCAGGCCGCTGCGTGCGAACGGCTGGTCGGCGCGCGCGAAAACGAAGGGCAGCACGGGCAGGATGCACGGACTCAGAATCGTGAGCGCGCCGCCAAGGTAAGCAAGAACGATGAGTAGCATGATGATTTGCCGATGGATCGTGCGAAGTGAGGGCGTCGAAAAGAGCCTCGAAATAACGCCTGGAAACAGGGCGTCAGGCGGCTTGCGGCGTGAAGGTCATCGCGAGGCCGTTCATGCAGTAGCGCAACCCCGTGGGCTTGGGACCGTCGTCGAACACATGCCCCAGATGCCCGCCGCAGCGGCGGCAGTGCACTTCCGTGCGCACCATGCCGAACGAACCGTCCTCGCGCGTCGCGACGGCATGATCGAGCGGCGCCCAGAAGCTCGGCCAACCCGTATGGCTGTCGAACTTCGTGCGCGACGAAAAGAGATCGAGCTTGCAACCGGCGCACGCGAATACGCCGCTGCGATGTTCGTCGTTCAACGGGCTGCTGTAGGGGCGCTCGGTGCCTTCCTCGCGCAGCACGTGATACTGCGCGGGCGTGAGCATCTGGCGCCACTGCGCGTCGCTATGCGCGACTTCGAAGCGCCCGGTCGCGCCACTTGCCGCGTCGCCGGCGTGTGTCGCGTCAGCGCCGAACGCGCGCCACTGCGTGAGCGCGGCCAGCGCGGCGAGCGCGCTGCCACCCGATAACAGGAACTGCCTGCGGCTTTTCATCGTGTGCTCCTTCGTGCAACTCGATTGAACGTGGCCGTAGCGTAAGTCCGCCGTGGTATCGGGGTCCTCACGGAAACTTAAAATAATTGTGATAACCCGGCGGCCTAAAATTCTGCACAATGGCTAAACCTGTAAACGTCGCCATGCAGCGTTTAATCCCGTCTTTCCCCAATTCACGCAAGCCGATGGACCATCCAAAGCGCGTACTGATCGTCGAAGACGATGTCGATATAGCGAATGTGCTGAGCCTGCATCTGCGGGACGAGCGCTATGAAGTCGTCCATAGCGCCGACGGCAACGAAGGCCTGCGGCTGCTGGAGCAGGGCAACTGGGACGCGCTGATCCTCGACCTGATGCTGCCGGGCGTCGACGGTCTGGAGATTTGCCGGCGCGCCCGCGCGATGGCGCGCTATACGCCCATCATCATCACGAGCGCGCGCTCGAGCGAGGTGCACCGGATACTCGGCCTCGAACTCGGCGCCGACGACTACCTCGCGAAGCCGTTTTCCGTGCTCGAACTGGTCGCGCGCGTGAAGGCGCTGTTGCGGCGCGCCGACGCGATGGCGAAGGACGCGCGCATCGACTCGGGCAGCCTCGATCTCGCGGGCCTGTTCGTCGACCCGCTCACGCGCGAGGCGAGCATCGACGGCAAGCGGATCGAACTGACGCCGCGCGAGTTCGACCTGCTGTATTTTTTCGCGAGCCGTCCCGGCAAGGTGTTCTCGCGGATGGACCTGCTCAACGCCGTGTGGGGCTATCAGCATGAAGGCTACGAGCACACGGTCAACACGCACATCAACCGGCTGCGCGCGAAGATCGAGGCCGATCCCGCCGAGCCGACGCGCATCCTCACAGTATGGGGGCGCGGCTACAAGTTCGTCGCCGATCCCGCCGCGCGCGAAGGAGAAGCGCCGTGAACCTGTCGTTGACGCAGCGCCTGTCTCTCGTGTTTTCCGTCTTGCTGCTCGCGTGCTGCGGCGCATCGGCGTGGCTGCAGATCCGCTCCAGCGATCTTCACGAAAAGGAAGTGATACAGAGCCTGTCGCGCGATCTCGCGTCGAATATCGCGCGCAATCCGGCGCTCTCGGGCGACAGCGGCGGCGCGGCGCGCAAGGACGCGCTGCGGCAGATATTCGGGCAACTGATGGTGGTCAATCCGAGCGTCGAAGTGTATCTGCTCGATCAGGACGGACATATCGAAGGCGACGATGCACCCGCTGGCCACCTGAAGCGGATGCAGGTCGATGTCGCGCCCGTGCGCAAGTTCGTCGCGGGCGACCCTCTACCGATACTCGGCGACGATCCACGCAGCGTCGACGGCCGCAAGGTGTTCAGCGCGGCGCTGCTGCCGCATCCGGACAGCCGGCCGCCCGGCTACATCTACGTCGTGCTGCAAGGCGAAGCGCACGACGAGCTTGCGGCGCGCTTCAGGGCGAGCTCGGTGTTGCGCACGACGTTGTGGTCGATGGGCGTCGTCGCGCTGCTCGGCCTCGTCGCGGGCGTAGTGGCGTTCGGGCTCATCACGCGTCCGCTGCGACGCCTGACGGACGCGATGCGCAAGTTCGACGCGAACGGCGAGCCGGATGCGCAGCCTCCCGTTTCCGCGTCGGGTGCTGCGGCTGCGCGCGCCGCGCCGTCCCGTTCGCGCGACGAAATCGCCACGCTCGAATCGACATTCGCGCAGATGGCCGCGCGCATCGGCCAGCAATGGCGCGCGCTGACGAAACAGGACCAGGAGCGGCGCGAACTCGTTGCGAACATTTCGCACGATCTGCGCACACCGCTCACTTCGCTGCATGGCTACCTCGAAACGCTGTCGATGAAAGCGGATTCGCTGAGCGATACCGAGCGCAAACGTTATCTCGCGATCGCGCTCGCGCAGAGCGTGAAAGTCGGCAAGCTCGCGCAGTCGTTGTTCGAGCTTGCGCGCCTTGAGCACGGCAACGTGCAGCTCGCGCTGGAGGACTTCTCGCTCGTCGATCTGGTGCAGGACGTGTTCCAGAAGTTCGAGCTGTCGGCGGAGGCGCGCCGCATTCGCTTGCGCGCGGGCATCGCGCCGCGTCTGCCGAACGTGACGGCGGACCTCGGCATGATCGAGCGCGTGCTGACCAATCTGCTCGACAACGCGATCCGTCACACACCCGATGAGGGCGCCGTCGATGTGGATCTCGCGCTGCTCGACGGCAAAGTGTCGGTGACGGTCAGCGACACAGGGCCCGGCATTCCCGCCGACGTGCGCGCGGGCCTGTTCCAGCGGCCGTTCACGTCGGGCGGCGCGCATCGCGGCGGACTCGGTCTGCTGATCGTCCAGCGCATGCTGCAACTGAACGACAGCCAGATACGGCTCGTCGAGCGCGAAGGGACAGGGACGACGTTCTGCTTCGTACTGCATCCGGCAGGCGCGGCGCAGAAGGGCGCGCGCGTGGCCGTATCCGCGCAGTGAGCGCTGCGCGAGGCGCGCAAAACAGCATGGCGCGCGTTCACGCGCATGACGCGCAGCCCCGGAAAAAACACGAAAACGCGCGGCAAAAATAAACGCGGGTTTAAAACACGAGCGAAATATCGCGCCGCTAAAATTCTCTGAAACAGTGGTTGAAAAGATGGAGCGCTCTAATCGTTAACCACGGTTAAAGATGGGCTCGGCTGCGCCGTTATCAGCGTTTACACGCCAACAAGCCGGTTTTTGGCGCGCGCGATTCCAGCTAGACTGCTGTTCCTTCACTCGAAGATTTCGTCACGCGTCATACGCAAGCGACGCGACACCGTGTATCCTCGCCCGCGCCAGCCGGTGCAACATCGGCAACGGGCGCATCGCACGGGATTGCGTCGGACGAAAGCCGGTTGAAGCGTGGTTCGGAGTACATCGAACACGGATCGCAAAAAAGGAAAACGAAATGCGGTGGTGCTACTCATGTGTCTCCCGGCGAAGCGTGCCTCCCGGCATCGCACGCGCCGACGCGCATAGAAGGCGTTTCGTTGACTCGGTCATCCTTTTCATTTGCAGCTTTCTGCTGATCGCGCACGCGAGCGCCGCCGAAAACGTGCTGCGCGTGCTCGCATGGCCGGGCTATGCCGATGCCGACGTCGTCAAGACATTCGAAGACCGTTATCACGCGAAAGTCGAAGTCACGCTCGTCGATTCTGACGAAGCGCTCTGGGACAAGATGCATCAGGGCACGCAGCCGCAATTCGACGTGCTCGCCGCGAACACGGCCGAAATCCAGCGCTACGCGCGCGAGAATCTGCTCGCGCCGCTGGACCTTGCGCGCCTGCCGAACACGAGCCGTCAGTTGCCGCGCTTTCGCGCGCTGTCTTCGATCGCAGGACTCACGAATGAAGGCAACGTCTACGCGATTCCGTTCACCTATTCGACGATGGGCCTCATCTACGACCGCAAGCAGGTGAGCGTAGCGCCGCATTCGATGAGCGAATTGTGGAATCCGCGTTATCGCGGCAAAGTGCTCGACTACAACAGCGCGCAGCACAATTTCTCGTTCACGGCGCTCGCGCTCGGCTATTCGAATCCGTTCCAGCTGAACGGCGCGCAGATTCGGACGATCACGCGCAAGCTGGTCGATCTGCGGCGCAATCTGCTCACCTACTACAACCTGCCCGAGGAAGCCGCCGCCTATTTCGTCCAGCACAAGGCCGCGCTGATGTTCGGCAACTACGGCACACAGCAGGTCGAGCTGCTGCGCCGCGCGGGCGCCGACGTCGGCTATGTGATTCCCGACGAAGGCGTGCTCGCATGGCTCGACTGCTGGTCGATGACGAGCGCGGCCGCGAACCGGCCGCTCGCGCTCGCGTGGATCAACTACATGCTCGAACCGGGCGTCAGCGAGTTGCTGACGCAGCGCCAGGGACTCGCGAACACGCTCACGGAACCGCCCGAAAGCACGGGCAAGAGCCATATCATCTGGATCGAGCCCGTCGAGGACATCCAGAAACGCGAGGCGCTGTGGAGCCGCATCGTATCGGGCGACCGCCCGGAGCGTTTCTGATCATGCGCCAGGGCCTCACATTCAAGCTCTCGGTGCTGCTCGCGCTGATCGGCGTGCTCGCGTCCGGCACGACGGGTTTCTACGCGTATCAGGCGAACCGCACGATGCTCGTGCGCGAAGCGGAGCGCAGCCTGCTCACGTCGACGGAACTGCTCGGGCAGCGCTTCACGGCGGCCATCAACGACATCGCCGCCGATGCGCTCGTGCTGTCGACGATGCCATCGGCGGCGGCCGTCGCGATCAGCGACGACGGCACGTCGCCGGAAAACCCGATGCGCGACCGGCTCGCGCAGGTGTTCACGAGCTTCATCGCGCAGCACCCGGAGTATCTGCAAGTGCGGCTCATCGCGCGCAATCACTACGGGCTGGAGCTGATCCGCATCGATCGCGAAGCAGGCGGCACCGTGCGCGTGCAGGAAAGCGCGTTGCAGGAAAAAGGCCAGTTCGCCTATGTGTTCGATACGCTCGCGCTGACGCCTGGGCGCATCTACATTTCGCCGATTGCCGTCAATCACGAGCACGGCGCGCATGCGGCTGAAGGCAAGCCGACGTTGCGAGTCGGCACGCCCGTCGCCGACCCGCATGGCGACGTGGTCGGCGCGGTCGTCATCGACGTCGATCTGGCCAGCCTGCTGCGGCTCTCGCAGGTCGATCTGCCCGCCGACTATCAGGTCTATCTCGCGAACGAGTGGGGCGACTTTCTCGTGCATCCCGACCCGTCACAGACGTTCGGCTTCGACAAGGGCAGGCGCGTCTTCATGCAGGACAGCTTCGCGGCGACGAAACCGCTTTTCGGCCCGTCGAGCCAGCCGGTGCTGATGAACGGGCTGTCGCAGCCGAAAGACGCGCATGGGCATGTCTACGCATTCGTGCGCCGTCCGTTCGGCGAATCGCAGGGCAACCGCTTCATCGTGCTCGGCCTGGCGAAGCCGCTGCACGATGTGCTGATGGGCGCGAACATGCTCGGCGACAGCATCGTGCGCATGGTGCTGATCTTCAGCGCGTTCGCGATCCTGCTCGCGATTCTCTTTGCGCGCGCGCTGACGCGTCCGCTGCATCTGCTCGCGGACGCGGCGACTCACTTCTTCTCCGAGCACGCAATGGTGGCGCTGCCGCTCAAGCGTACCGACGAAATCGGCGTGCTCGCGCGCTGCTTCGACCGGATGCGGCGCGAAATCCACTTGCAGATGGACGAGCTGCACAACAAGCAGCACGAGCTCACGCATCTCGCGAGTCACGATGGACTCACAGGTCTGCCGAACCGCATGCTGTTCATGCAGAAGCTGGAGGCAGCAATCGACGAGGCGAGGGCGGACGGCGAGCGGCTTGCCGTGCTGTTCATCGATCTGAACCGCTTCAAGCAGATCAACGATCAGTACGGCCACTCGGTCGGCGACGACGTGCTCGCGATCGTCGCGCGGCGTTTGCAGCATGTGCTTTATAGCGGCGATATGGTCGCGCGGCTGGGCGGCGATGAGTTCATCGTGCTCGTGAAGGGCGCGCGCTCGGCCGATGCGGCGCCCGCTATCGCCGCGCGCATCGTGCGCACGCTCGACGAGGAAGTGCTGGTCGGCGACGGGCGGATGGCCGTCGGCGCGAGCATCGGCATCAGCCAGTTTCCGGCGGACGGCGATTCGGCCGAAGCGCTGCTGCTCAACGCGGACGCCGCGATGTATGCGGCGAAATCGGGCGGCTCGGGCGCGTGGATCTCGTATCAGGAAGTGCTCGCGCTGGAGCGCGCGCGAGCCGGCCGCGACATGCCTGCCGGCCGGAGCGAGCCCGCGAAGGCCGAGCGCGCCGCGGACGGCGCTGACGTGATCGTTTGAGCCTGTGGGCCCTCGCGCGACGCAAATCGAGGGATCTCCACGCCGCCTGGCGGCACGCTTCTTGCGAAACGCTTGCGTGTCGAAGCGAAAAGGAGAACCCGGATGACCTTGGTCATTTATCTGATCGGCTGGCTGATTTTCATTGGCGGCGTCTCGTGGGCTCTCATCACCATGCACGTCGCGCAGCATTATGTGGCGATCGTCGCCGTTATCCTGCTGGGCATCGGCGTCGTCACGGGCGCGACCCGAGCGCGCGGCCGCGATCGGTCTTCATAGTCTCCGAAGTTTTCACCGCCTGTTTAAGGGCTCTTTTCGTGCGCGGACGCGCGGCTCCGTTCATGTCACGGCGGTTACGACGGCCACTGCGCGCGGGCAGTTTTGCACGCCGTCATGACATTTCCCGACATAGTTTTTGAACTGACTTGGCGGTCAGGTTCTTCTACAGTTTGATCCGTCGCCACGCTGCATCTGCGAAGTGGCCCGAACCGTGAAGGACACCGCCGTGAAAATCCGCTCGCAACTCTTCTCCTCGTTTTCCGATCTGCTGAAGCGCTCGCCGTCCCCGACGATCGCGCGCGGCGTGTCGCGGCGCATCGCGTTCGCAGCGGCAGCCGCCGTGGTCGGCGCAAGTGCATCGCTGGTCAGCGTGCCGGCGTGGGCAGGTTGGTACGGCCACGGCACGGCCTACACGTCGCACGGCACGTATAGCGGCGCACATGCGGCGTCGTGCGGCGGCGGCACCTGCAACCATGCGGGCGGCGTGATGAATCCATACGGCGGCATTGCGAGCAACTCGGGCAGCGTCACGCGCACGGCACCTGGCCAGTTCTCGAACACGGGCACGGCGTATGGCCCCAACGGACGCTCGGTCCAGCACTCCGGTGACACCAGTTGCGCGAACGGCAGTTGCTCGCACACGGGTTCGATGACGGGCTCGGACGGCAGAACGGCGTCGACGTCCGGCGACGTGACGCGCACGGGTCCTGGCCAGTACGCATCGTCGGGCACGGTGACGGGCGGCAACGGCAACACGTACAACCATTCGGCATCGACGAACTGCGCCGGCTGGACCTGCTCGCGCTCGGGCACCGTGACGGGCAGCAACGGCGGAACGGTCACGCATTCGGGCAGCGCGACGAGCGTCGCACCCGGCGTCGTCGTCACATCGGGCAGCGCGACGGGCACGCACGGCAACACGGTGACGACGAGCGGCACGGTCGTGCACGGCGGCGCCGTCACGACGGGCGGAACGACGGTGGTGGCGGGCACCACGACCACGGTCGGCGCGGCTGTTGTCGTGCCGCCGCCGACGTCGACGGTGGTCGTCGCGGCTCCCGTTCCGGCTCCCGCGCCTGTGGTCGTCGCGCCGCCTCCGGCTGTCGTGGTCGCGCCCGCGCCCGTCGTGGTTCCGCCGCCTGCACCGCATGTCGTCGTGGCTGTGCCGCCGCCCGCACCGCATGTCGTCTACGTCGCGCCGAAGCCGCGTGTCGCCGTGTGGATTCCTGGGCACTGGGTCGGCCGCGTGTGGGTGCCCGCGCACTGGGCATGACGAACCCTTGCTTCAAACGATTGCTTCGAACGACGAACAACGAACAACGAACAACGAACGGCGCGACAGGCGCCGTTTGTCGTTTGGTCTTTCTTCGTTTGCGCTCGTATCTTCTTCAGCAGCTTCGCAGACAACATTCGCGATGCGCCTTCAATGTCCTTTGCATGCGCTTCGCGAGAGCCTCGGCACGCTCCAGACAAACCCTGATTGCTGCGCTGAAAGCGCCGCTGCTATCGTGCGCTGGTCATATGTGGAAGCGCTTCCACGCAATGCTTCCGCACGGCCCAGTCGACCCGTCCAGACGACGAATCCAACCGTCAGCGAGAGGAGGTTCCGTGGCATACGACGCAGTGGCATCCGCAAACCGTGACCAGCGCGATACGCATCGGGACACGCACACAAGCTCCCATAGCGACTCGCTTGACGATCCCTTCACGCCGCCGCCCGACTCCGTGCTGTGGCGCAAGGACTTCCTGCTTGGCGCGGCGACGGCTTCGTATCAGATCGAAGGCGCCGTCGACGAGGACGGCCGTCTGCCGTCGATCTGGGACACCTTTTCGGCGATGCCCGGCAAGGTGCTCGCGGGCGACACGGGCGCCGTGGCCTGCGATCATTATCATCGGTGGGAAAGCGACTTCGATCTGCTCACGCGGCTCAACTTCGAGGCGTACCGTCTGTCGATCGCGTGGCCGCGCGTGATGGACGAGGCGGGCTGCCCCAACGCGAAGGGCATCGGCTTTTATAAGCGTCTACTCGACAGGCTCAAGGACAAGGGCTTGCAGACCTTCGTCACGCTGTATCACTGGGATTTGCCGCAGCATCTGGAGGATCGCGGCGGCTGGCTCAACCGCGAGACCGTCTATCGCTTCGCCGATTACGCGGACCTGATGAGCCGCGAACTGTCGGGCCACGTCGATGCGTGGATGACGCTCAACGAGCCGTGGTGCTCGGCGTTTCTCGGCTATGGCAGCGGTCATCACGCACCGGGCCGCGCGAACGTGCGATACGCGACGCAGGCGATGCATCATCTGTTGCTCGCGCATGGTCATGCGATGCAGGCGCTGCGCGCGAACGATCCCGTGTCGATGAAGGGCATCGTCGCGAACGTCGGGCGCGGCACGCCGGCGACGGCGAGCGAAGCGGACCAGCGCGCCGCGCATCTGTACGAAGTGCAGCACAACGCGTGGATTCTGGACCCGCTGCTCAAGGGCGAATATCCGGCGGATCTGTGGGCGCTGTGGCCCGGCGCCGAACCGCTCGTGCTCGACGGCGATCTGCAAACCATCGCGACGCCGCTCGATTTCCTCGGCATCAACTATTATTTCCGGACCAACGTGAAGGGCGACGGCGCGCGCGGATTCGTCGACGTGCCGCTGCCCGATGTCGAACGCACGCAGATGGGCTGGGAAGTGCATCCGGATGGACTGCGCGATCTGCTGACAGGATTCGATCGCGCGTATCCGAACCTGCCGCCCATTTACATCACCGAGAACGGCATGGCTTCGGACGACAAGGTGAGGGACGGCCGTGTCGAGGACACGCAGCGCATCGCGTTCCTCAAGCGGCATCTGGCCGCCGTCGATCAGGCCGTCAACCAGGGCGTCGATATTCGCGGCTACTTCGTGTGGTCGCTGCTGGACAACTTCGAATGGGCGTTCGGCTACGAGCGGCGCTTCGGCGTCGTGCATGTCGATTACGCGACGCAGCAGCGCACGGTCAAGCGCAGCGGCGAGCTGATCGCGAAGTTCATCGAGGATCGCAGCAAGAAAAACTGACGCAATGAACCGATCCGAAAGAATGACACATGGCCGCGTCAAGCTGCCTGGTTCGCAGTCGGCGTGATGAATCGGGCACCGAGCCCGCAGGAGACGGAATGAACAGTACGAAGCAGTGGGGGTTGAAAAGCGCCGTCGCGCTTGCATTGGCCATCGCGGGGGTCGTCGCGCACGCGGAGCCGCTGAAGGCCAATGTGATCCACTGGTGGACGTCGGGCGGCGAGTCGGCGGCCATCCGGCAGTTCGCCGACGCGTACAACCAGGCGGGCGGCCAATGGGTCGACAACGCGGTGGCGGGCGCGGACCAGGCGCGCGCGACGGCGATCAACCGCATTGTCGGCGGCGATCCGCCCACGGCTGCGCAGTTCAACACGTCGAAGCAGTTTCATGACCTGATCGATCAGGGCCTGCTCAACAACGTCGATGCCGTCGCCGCGAAAGAGAACTGGGCGGCCATCTTTCCGCAATCGATACTCGACAGCATCAAGGTCAACGGCCACTACTACGCGGCGCCCGTCGACATCCACATGCCCGCGTGGTTCTTCTATTCGAAGCCGGTGTTCGCGAAGGCGGGCATTGCCGGCGACCCAAAGAGCTTCGACGAATTTCTCTCCGATCTCGACAGGCTGAAGAAGGCGGGCGTGATCCCGCTCGCGCTCGGCGGCCAGCCGTGGCAGGAGAAGATCACGTTCGACGCCGTGTTCGCCGATGTCGGCGGGCCCGATCTCTATCTGAAGGTGTATCGCGACCGCGATGCGAACGCCGTCAACTCCGATGCGTTCAGGAAGGTGCTCGCGTCGTTCAAGAAACTGCACGACTATGTCGACGCGGGCTCGCCGGGCCGCAACTGGAACGACGCGACGGCGCTCGTGATTTCCGGCAAGGCGGGCGTGCAGATCATGGGCGACTGGGCGAAGGGCGAGTTCTCGGCGGCGAAGCAGTTGCCGGGCAAGGACTTCGGCTGCTTTCCGGGCTTCGGTCCGCACTCGCCGTATCTGGTGGCAGGCGACGTGTTCGTGTTCCCCAAGACCGACAACGCGAATTCGATCAAGGCGCAGAACCTGCTCGCCACCGTCATGACATCGCCGCAGGCGCAGGTCGCGTTCAGCGCGAAGAAGGGCTCGATACCCATCCGACCCGACGTCGACGTAAGCCAGCTCGACATCTGCGCGAAGGAGGGCATCGCGATCATGAAAGACAAGTCGCGTCAGTTGCCGAATCCGGAGATGCTCGTGTCGCCCGACTTGCAGGGCGCGTTGACGGACGTCATCACGAACTTCTGGAACAAGAACCAGTCGGTCGACGACGCACAAAAGGCCTTTGCGAGCGCACTAAAAGGCTGACGCGCGATGGAGTCGCTCAAGTCTCACGCGTTGCCCGAGATCGCCGCCGAGGGCATGAAAGAAGGCACGCAGGGCACGAAAGGCGCGCCCGTCGCGAGAACGCGCGCGCGGCCGTTGCGCAGGCGCTGGCCGCTTGCCGCGTGGATCGCGCTGATCCCGATGATGCTGACGGTGGTTTTCGCGTATCTCGGCACGATGCTGTGGACGGCCCGCGTGTCGCTCAGCAACTCGCACACGTTTCCGTCGAGCGACTTCGCGGGTTTCACGCAATATGCGCGGCTCTTTCACAACGACCGGTGGCTGGTGTCGCTGCAACACATCGCGATCTATGGCGTGTGCTTCATCGTCGCGTGCCTCGTGATCGGCACGCTGCTCGCGATCTTCATCGATCAGCGCGTGATGGCGGAAGGCGTGCTGCGCACGGTCTTCCTGTATCCGTATGCAATGTCGTTCGTCGCGACGGGCCTCGTGTGGCAATGGATACTCAACCCCGAGCTTGGCGCGCAATCGCTGCTGCATAAGTTGGGCTTCACGCATGCGCGCTTCGACTGGATCGTCGATCAGGACTGGGTGATCTATACGATCGTGATCGCGACCGTATGGCAGGCGTCGGGTCTCGTGATGGCCGTGATGCTCGCTGGTCTGCGCGGCATCGACGACGAGTTGTGGAAGGCCGCGCGCATCGACGGCATTCCGCGCTGGCGCGTCTACGTGAGCATCGTGATACCGATGCTCGGCCCGTCGATATCGACGGCTTTCGTGCTGCTGTTCGTCGCCGTGGTGAAGCTGTTCGACGCCGTCGTCGCGATGACGCAAGGCGGTCCCGGCACCGCGAGCGAAGTGCCCGCGAAGTTCATCATGGACTATCTGTTCGGGCGCGCGAACATCGGCCTCGCGTCGGCGGCGTCGATCCTGCTGCTCGCGACCGTGCTCGCGATTCTTGCGCCGTTCCTGTACGCACGCAGCCGCGCTTCATCGCGCAAGGAGGCGTGATGAGCGCGACGCATTCATCTTCTGTCGATTCGCAGCACCGCCGCCATGCGCGCAGAAAGCGCCTTTCGCCCGCGCGTCTGGGCGTGTACGGCTTTCTGGTCATCGCCGCGCTCTTCTTCCTGTTGCCGCTTTACGTGATGCTCGTGACGTCGGTGAAGCCGATGAGCGAGATACGTCTGGGCAATCTTCTCGCGCTGCCCGTGCACTTCACGCTGCAGCCGTGGGGCGACGCGTGGCAGTCGGCGTGCACGGGCCTCGATTGCGACGGCATTCGCGTGGGCTTCTGGAACTCTGTGCGCATCGTCGTGCCGGGCACGGTGTTCTCGATCGTGATCGGCGCGATCAACGGCTATGCGCTGTCGTTCTGGCGGCCGCGCGGCGCGGGGCTATTCTTCGGCGTGTTGCTGCTGGGCGCGTTCATTCCGTATCAGGTGATGATCTATCCGATGGTGCGCGTGCTCGCGAGCGTGCATCTTTTCAGTTCGCTGCCCGGCATCGTGATCATCCATACGATCTTCGGCATGCCCGTGATGACGCTGCTGTTCCGCAACTACTACGCGGGCATTCCGCTGGAACTGTTCAAGGCCGCGCGCATCGACGGCGGCGGTTTCTGGCGCATCTTCTTTCAGCTGATGCTGCCGATGTCGCTGCCCATCATCGTCGTCGCGATGATCCTGCAGGTGACGAACATCTGGAACGACTACCTGCTCGGCCTCGTGTTCGCGGGCACGAAGAATCTGCCGATGACAGTGCAACTCAACAACATCATCAACACGACGACGGGCGAGAAGATCTACAACGTCAACATGGCGGCGACCATTCTGACTTCGATCGTGCCGCTTGCCGTGTATTTCGTTTCGGGCCGCTGGTTCGTGCGCGGCATCGCGACGGGCGCAGTAAAGGGCTGAAAAAGCCGGGCTGATCTAAAGCTGAAGAGATATGGCAACCGATATAGCAAACATGGCCAACGTCGCGGTCCGCGACCTGAAGATACAGCTCGGCGCGAACACGGTGATCGACGCGCTCGATCTCGACGTGCGCGCGGGCGAATTCGTCGTGCTGCTCGGGCCGTCGGGCTGCGGCAAGTCGACGTTGCTGCATAGCATCGCGGGCCTGATCGACGTGACGGAAGGCAGCATCGAGATCGGCGGCGAGGACATGACATGGGCGGATCCGAAAGACCGGCGCGTCGCGCTCGTGTTCCAGTCGTATGCGCTCTATCCGACGATGAGCGTCGAGCGCAATCTGTCGTTCGCGCTGCGCGTCAACGGCACGCCGAAGGCGGAAATCGAGCGGCGCGTCGCGCGCGCGTCCGACATGCTGCAACTAGGCCCGCTGCTCAAGCGCAAGCCCTCGCAACTGTCGGGCGGGCAACGGCAGCGCGTCGCAATCGGACGCGCGATCGTGCGCGAAGCCGATGTGTTTCTGTTCGACGAGCCGCTGTCGAATCTCGACGCGAAGCTGCGCACGGAATTGCGCCGCGAGCTGAAGCAGCTGCATCAGCGCCTGGGCGCGACGATGATCTACGTGACGCACGATCAGGTCGAAGCGATGACGCTCGCCACGCGCATGGCCGTGATGAAGAGCGGCGTGATCCAGCAGTTCGGCACACCCGCCGAAGTGTACGCGCGGCCCGCGAATCTCTTCGTCGCGACCTTCCTTGGCTCGCCGTCGATGAACCTGCTCGACGGTGCGCTCGCGGTGCAAGATGACGGCGTGCGCTTCACGGGCGCGAAGCTCGACGTCGACGTGTCGCGCTACGCGTTCGCCGCGCAGCCCTCGCATGGCCAGCCATGCGTGCTCGGCGTGCGGCCGGAGGACGTGCGCTTGCGGATCGGCGCGGATTCGGATCAACGCGGACAAGTGTCGCTTATCGAACCAATGGGCAACCACCGCGTTGTCTGGCTCGATTATCATGGCATGCAGATCGCGTCGATTGATCAGGAGAAAACGCCCTTTGCCGTGGGCGATTCCATCGCGTTTGCGATCGACGACGCGCACATATCGCTGTTCGACGAGGCTGGCGGCGCGCGCCTCTGAGCAGCACGCGCAACAACACAAGCGGACGGAGATACCGTGGCGACTCTCAAGGATGTCGCGGAGCTGGCGGGCGTGGGGCTGTCGACGGCCTCGCGCGCCATTTCCGGCAAAGGACCTGTATCGGCCGAAGCGGCCGCGCGCGTGAAGGCCGCGATCGCCGAGCTCAACTTCCGGCCGTCATCGATCGGCCGCGCGATGGCCACGCAGCAACTCGGCATCATCGGCCTGTTCGTGCCGACGTTCTTCGGCTCGTACTACGGCACGATCCTCAAGCAGACCGATCTCGAACTGCGCGCGGTGCATCGTCATGTGGTCGTTGCGACGGGCTGCGGGCAATCGTCGCCACGCGAGCAGGCGCTCGAAGCCGTGCGGTTTCTGATCGGACGCGATTGCGATGGCGTCGTCGTGATCAGCCACGACCTGCATGACGAAGACCTCGACGAGCTGCACCGTATGCACCCGAAGATGGTCTTTCTCAACCGTTCGTTCGAGCAACTGCCCGATGCGTCGTTCTGCGCGGACCACCGGCGCGGCGGCGAACTCGCGGCGGCAACGCTGCTCGAGCACGGGCATCGGCAAATCGCCGTGATTTCGGGGCCTTTTACGGCATCGGACAACGTCGAGCGGCTCGACGGTTTCTTCGACGAACTCGCGCGTCACGGCATCGCGCGCGATACGGTGCCGCTGATCGAATCCGACTTCTCGCCCGAAGGCGGCTATGCGGCGACATGCCAACTGCTCGATTCGAAGGCGCCGTTCACGGGGCTCTTCTGCGCGAACGACATGATGGCCGTCAGCGCGCTCGCGCGTTTTCACCAAGTGGGCATCTCGGTGCCCGGCGATGTCTCCGTGATCGGCTACGACGACGACTACTCGGCCATCTACGCTGCGCCCGCGTTGACGTCGGTGCATATTCCGACCGCGCAGCTCACGCAGAACGCAGTGCGCTGGCTCATCAACCAGTGCTATGGCACGAAGTCGGAGATCTTCCGGGAGTTTCCCGTCACGGTGACGATGCGCGCGTCGATAGCGCGGCCGAAGGCGGCGTGATCGCGTGATCTGATGCGGTCTTCGGCGACGGCCGTGCACGGAAGAGGGCAGACCGCTTCCGCGCTGCGCGCGCGGCTGCATTAGCATGGAGGACTCAACAGGAGCCCGCGATGCAGCCCCCCAATCTCGACAATCCCTTTCTCGAATCGCTGTCGGTCGAACTGACCGAATGGAAGAGCGGTTACGCCGAACTGACGATGCCGATCCGGCCCGCGACGCTCAACCGTCAGCGCGTGCTGCAAGGCGGCGCGATCGCCACGCTGCTCGATGCGGCGGCGGGCTACTCGGGCCTCTATAGCGAAGGCGATCCGATTCATGCGTTCACGCTGTCGTTGACCATCAGCTACCTCGACAAGGGCCTCGGCGAAAACGTGATCGGCAAGGGCTTTCTCGAACGCCGGGGCCGTTCGGTGTTCTTTGCGCGCGCCGAAGCGTGGGTCGACCACAAGGTGTTGATCGCGAGCGCGCAAGGCGTGTTCAAGTACGCGTGACGCGCCTTCGATGACGATGCAACCTTGCCGCGCGATGCGTTGTGACCGGTAACTTTTTCGGCCTTCACGCGGCAGACGGCCGTGCGGCCCGCAGGTAAGGATTCGCGTAATCGGCTAAGATCGACGTTCCCAGCAGCCCGATCCGGACCGCGCGCAGCACTCGCGGCCCGGCGTCTTTCCACTTTCAGGAATACAGCATGGTCACATCCAGCAGCTACACCGATACCCGTCTGTTGATCAACAACGAGTGGTGCGACGCCGCCAGCGGCAAGACCCTCGACGTCATCAATCCCGCGACGGGCAAGCCGATCGGCAAGGTCGCGCACGCGGGCAAGGCCGATCTGGACCGCGCGCTGGACGCCGCGCAAAAGGGCTTCGAAGCGTGGCGCAAGGTGCCCGCCAACGAGCGCGCCACGACGATGCGCAAGGCGGCCGCGTTCGTGCGCGAGCGCGCCGAAAGCATCGCGCGCCTGATGACGCAGGAGCAGGGCAAGCCGTTCGCGGAAGCGCGCATCGAAGTGCTGTCGGCCGCCGACATCATCGAGTGGTTCGCCGACGAAGGCCGCCGCGTTTATGGCCGTATCGTGCCGTCGCGCAACCTGAACGCGCAGTCGCTCGTGATCAAGGAGCCGATCGGCCCCGTTGCCGCGTTCACGCCGTGGAACTTCCCCGTCAACCAGGTCGTGCGCAAGCTGAGCGCAGCGCTTGCGAGCGGCTGCTCGTTCCTCGTGAAGGCGCCTGAAGAGACGCCGGCATCGCCTGCGGGCCTGCTGCAGGCATTCGTCGATGCAGGCGTGCCGCCCGGCACTGTCGGCCTCGTGTTCGGCGATCCGGCTGAGATTTCGAGCTACCTGATTCCGCATCCCGTGATCCGCAAGGTCACGTTCACGGGCTCGACGCCTGTCGGCAAGCAACTGGCCGCGATGGCCGGCCAGCACATGAAGCGCGCGACGATGGAACTCGGCGGCCACGCGCCCGTGATCGTCGCGGAAGATGCCGACGTCGCGCTCGCCGTCAAGGCAGCGGGTGCCGCGAAGTTCCGCAACGCTGGGCAGGTCTGCATTTCGCCGACGCGCTTTCTCGTGCACAACAGCATCCGCGAGGAATTCGCGGCCGCGCTCATCAAGCACGCCGAGGGCCTGAAGATCGGCGACGGTCTCGCCGAAGGCACGCAACTCGGGCCGCTCGCGAACGCGCGCCGTCTGACGGCGATGGCGAACATCGTCGATAACGCGCGCAAAACGGGCGCGACGATCGCGACGGGCGGCGAGCGCGTCGGCGCGGAAGGCAACTTCTTCGCGCCGACGGTGCTGACCAACGTGTCGCTTGAAGCCGATGTGTTCAACAACGAGCCGTTTGGTCCCGTCGCGGCGATTCGCGGCTTCGACACGCTCGAAGAGGCGATCGCCGAAGCGAACCGTCTGCCGTATGGCCTTGCAGGCTATGCGTACACGAAGTCGTTCCGCAACGTGCATCTGCTGTCGCAGAACCTCGAAGTCGGCATGCTGTGGATCAATCAGCCCGCCACGCCGACGCCGGAAATGCCGTTCGGCGGCGTGAAGGATTCGGGCTACGGTTCGGAAGGCGGACCGGAGGCCATGGAAGCCTATCTCGTGACGAAGGCCGTGACGGTGATGGCCGTCTAACGTCAGCATAAGCGTCTGCACAAACGTCGCATGCCGCCCGCTGCAACGGCGGGCGGCTTATCGTCAGCCATCGAACGCCTATTGGCGGTCCGCGAATGCGCGAAAGCGCGAAAGCGCGAAAGCAGTTTGTCGGATGAATCGAAAGCCGTTGGTAAAACTCCCGATTGGTCGCGTCGCAATGCGCCTCTAGCATGGCGATCGATGCAGCGTGCGCGCGACTCCTGCTGTGCGACGTCGAAACACGCGGCATCGATGGGCCGGCGGCTCGCTCGAATAGGATTGCTCATACCGTTGCCGTCTTTTCAAACGCGGCAAGCCGGCCCCGTTCTCGTCGTATTGCTCACTGATCACTGAATGGTTCGCTGCAGGCAAGGCGCATGCAGCAGCCCTCGACATCGCCCGTATCGTCAGCATTGCGCGCGTGAAAACAAAAACGAAAACGCACGTCGCGCCGGCATCGGGCGCGCGCGTGCAATCGTCGCGCGAATCTCGAGACCGTCCTGGCGCCTGGGTGTCTTTCGATACGAGTCACTGCACGAGTCACTGGAGAGCTTCGATGATCTTTCACGCGTCCATTCCCACGCACAATCCTGAGCGCGTTGCGCGCACGCTCGCCGAATTGTGGGGCGGCTTCGCCGCGCCGTTTTCGCCTTTCGAAGGCGCCTGGATCGCGGTCGCGGGCGACGATCGCGGCACCATCATCGAGACGTATCCGAGCGATCTCACGCTCACGCCCGCCGACTCGCAGGAGCCGCTCGCTTCGAAAACGGGCACGCGCGCGCAATACAGCGGCTTCCATATGGCCGTCGCGACGCCGCTTTGCGTCGACGAAGTGATCGCGATCGGAGAGCGCGAAGGCTGGCGCGCGGTGCGCTGCACGCGCGGCGACAACTTCTTCGACGTGATCGAGCTGTGGATCGAGAACGGCACGCTGATCGAACTGCTGACGCCTGAAATGCAGGCGCAGTATCGCAGCTTCGCGACGCCCGAGAATTTCCGCGCGCTCGCCGCGCAGGCACAGGCCCGCGCGCAGGCTTGATCTTTTGCTTGCATGCTTCTGTTGTCGCGGTGCAATGACTACACTGCGGTGAATGTGATCACCGGGGTGTGCGATGACCAAGGCTACGAATGGCTACGCAGGGAAAGCTCCCGCGTCGGTTGCGGCGTTCAGGAGCGCGCATGGATTTTCCGTGACGGTCGCGCGATTGCGCGGCCTGCTCGCCGACAAGGGCATGACGATCTTCGTCGATATCGACCAGGCGGACGCCGCCGCGCAGGTCGGCATGACGTTGCGTCCGACGCGCCTGATCGTGTTCGGCAACCCGAAGGGCGGCACGCCTGTGATGGAGGCGAATCCTTGCGCTGCGCTGCTGCTGCCGTTGAAGGCGCTCGTGTGGGAAGACGAAGCGCGCGCGACCTGGCTTGCCATCGATGACGTGAGGGATGCGCTCGTCAATGGTTATGGGCTGGACATGTCGCTCGTCGAGCCGCTCGCGAAGGCGAAGGGGCTGGTCGAGATGGCGGCTGCGCGTGAGCCGGCTTGAGCCGTCGACAACGCATGCGGCGCGGGCCATCTTGACGATGTTTTGCAGGCAGGCTGTGGTGCTGTGCTAGATATACCCGCTTTGTCCAGTTGCGTGGGGAGAAGAGTGGGTAAAGAAATCTGGCTCGCCGATCGCTGCCTGACGTTGCGTCTCGGGCACGATGCATTCTTGCGGGACGGCGACACGCGGCGCGACGCCAATGCTGCAAAAGCGTTTCTGTCTGGCGCGCTTCGATGGACGCGAGACGCTGGGCTTTGCCGATGAGCTACAACAGCCTTCATGTCCCGCTGGATATCGGAACCTGGCAATACATGCTCGTGCTCGCCAGAGACTTCTATAGCCTCTCTGGCGGATACGTGGACCGCTTCGCCGACTGGAACACGCGACGTGAGCGGGAGCACGAAATCGAAGGGGACAGGCGCACCTTCGACCGGTATTTCCATCCCAATTATGATTTCCGGCGAACCATTGCCGCGGATATCGATGCGATTCGCTCATTCCTGAGTGACCAGCTGAACGTCGTTCATTGGAAACTGCCAACCGATAACGCGGGTATCGGGCGCGCGCTCAAACAGGCCGTCCGCGACGGAATGCTTGTGCCCGTCATCAATCGTGACTGGCGCTCGGTTCCGATGACGTTCCGGCCTACGCCCGCGCCGCTGCGCTGGCCAGCAGCGTCAGGCGGTGGCGGATTCGGCAGGGGTGGCGGCACAGTGTGGGCCGCCTTCAGGAATGCGGGGCCGGGGCCTTTGGTATGGGATGGTGAACCGGTCCTGAGAGGGCCGTACGATCCCTCTACCGTAGAGGCCCAGTTGAAGGCTGCGCGCGCCGCGTTGAGTGTGAGCGGCGGGGATAGCGACAGCGGGGGCGATGACGGCGGTGGTTTGATCGGCGTGGCCGAGGCCGTACTCGGAGGAGGTTCAGAACCGGACGATGATGACGACGGTACACTCGACGTTGCCGAAAGCTCGACGGACGGCTCCGATGCTGGTGACGACACGTCAACACCGCTCAGTGATGCGCAGCCGTTCGACTACCAGCCGAACACACCATCCGATGACGACGTCGACGAGCTGGCGGGCAGCGAAGGCACGCCCCGAAATAATCAGGCGCAGAACAAACAGACCGATGACGTAGCCCGGATTTTGGGCCTGACTCCCAGTCAATCGCGGCGGCTTCACGACGAGATTTCTGGCGAAGGTCTTGGCTTCCACGAAATCATGGAACGCGCAAAGGATATGTTCGATCTGTGGTAGAGCAACAGCAAACGAATGGAATGATTCGATGATCGATACGCGAAAAGAAATAGAGCAGCGGCTGTCGGTGTTAGGCGGGCTGGTTCTAAGTGGCGTGAATCATGCCGCAGACATGCTTACACTCAGCTTCGGTGCTCTGCGGCCAGTCACCAACTTTAGAGGGAAGCTCAAACACGTTGGTGAATGGGCGCTGCATGTGCGATGCACGTGGCGGCTCGAAGAAGCGGGTCGAGTTGTAGCAACGGAGGACGATCTTAGCGGGCCGGATGAAAAGGCGCACGCGAGCGCTCATCGTCTCCGGGAGATACTGGTTGAGCATGGCACCGTGACCGTCGAAGCGGTTTCAGTGAGCGAAGCGGCCGGCGTCGTGCTTTCTATGTCACGCGGCTTCCGCCTCACCGTTATCCCGGATGTTGTGGGGGATGGTGAAGACTGGCGATTCTTCGCGCCCGGTGTCGATGCCGCGCACCTTGTGATAGCGGGCGGTAAGATCGCGCCCGAGTCCTTCGACTGAGGGGCTATGGGATCGACGGCAAAGAAAGCACGCCTTGTCGGCGAACTTGCATGCTTCGTGCAACGTTACGCGCAAGGCTCAAAAGCAGGGAAACCCGAATGACCGCCGATACGACAAGAAAGTCGAGAAGGTGATGCGACGAATGCGGCCCGGGCATACGTCCGGTCTGCTCTCCGGCGACGGCAAAGGATAGCCCGTGCCCTGGCGGCGGCGTCACGTCTATTCGAGCCGAACGTAGACAGGAGGACGCTCATGCACTCGATGTGCGTGGAAGCCCATCGGCCGCCGCGCTCCATCATTTCGCACCACCCGCCCCCTGCGTCTTGCGGTCCCACGTTTTCAGGCACACGCCGAGAAACTCCGCGAAGCCATCGGCGGACGGCGACAGCGAACGATCGACGGGACGATAGATGCACACTTCCCGGATCGTCTCCGGTTCGACGACGCGCCGCATCGCGAGGCCGAACGTCTGCGCAAGCGGCTTTACGTAAGCCGGCGCGAGCGTGACGGCAAGACCTTGCGCGGCGAGGCCGAACGCCGTCGTCACGTTGTCGACGACTTCGACGGGCGCGATCCGCGCATCCGATGGCTGGTCGGCCAGCATCTGCGCGACGCTCGCTTCGTGATCGCGGCCCGTCGCGACGATGGGCGTGCCGCGCAGGTCGTGCCAGCGTAAGCGCCGCCGATGCGCAAGCGGATGATCGCCCGCGCACCACAACACCCACGGGCTGCGGAAAATCGCTTCGCGCTGCACGCGGTCGCCCGTCGCGCGATCGGGGCCAATGGCCAGATCGACGTCGCCGCTCGCGACGCGCTCCACCAGTTGCTCGACATCCGTATCCACCACGCGCACGACGACCTTCGGCTTCTGCGCCGCATAGCCCGCGATCGCGTAGGGCAGCGCCGTGCTCGCGAGCACGAGCGGCGCGCCGACGCGCACGATGCCTGCCGCGCGGTTGCGGATATCGCTCGCCGTCTGCTCGGCGGCACGCAGATGGCGCAGCACCGATTCCGCCGAAGACAGGAAGTCGCGGCCCGCCGTCGACAGGCTCACGCGCCGCGTCGTGCGGTCGAACAGACGAAAGCCCAGTTCGCGCTCGAACTCCGCCAGCAACTGGCTGACGGCGGACGACGTGAGCCCCAGCCGTTCCGCCGCCGCGGCAATGCCGTTCTGATCGACAATCGCGAGAAACGCCTCGAATTGGCGTATGGTGACGCGTGTGAGGGCCATCGGGCGATTCTAAAGCTAAACTTACGAATCATCCAAAATCGATTGATTGTGATGCGGCGCGCTTTTAGCGACACTGTTGCGACGCGCCGGTTCGTGCGACCTCGGTTCATACAGCCTCTCGCACCGTCGAGCCAACATCAACACAGATAGAGACAATGCCATGTTCGAACACATCCCAGCCTACCCCGGCGATCCCATCCTGAGCCTCAACGAAGACTTCCAGCGCGATCCGCGTGCGAACAAGGTCAATCTGAGCATCGGCATCTACTTCGACGAAAACGGCAAGCTGCCCGTGATGTCGGCTGTGCGCGAGGCCGAAGCGGGGATCGTCGCGCAGGGCACGCCGCGTTCGTATCTGCCTATGGCGGGTCTGCCCGCCTATCGCGACGCCGCGCAGGCGCTCGTGTTCGGCGCCGATAGCGAAGCGCGTGCGGCGGGCTGCATCGCGACGGTCCAGACGGTCGGCGGATCGGGCGCATTGAAAGTCGGCGCGGATTTTCTCAAGCGCCACTTCGCGGGCTCGCAGGTGTGGCTCTCCGATCCAAGCTGGGAGAATCACCGCGTCGTGTTCGAAGCGGCAGGGCATACCGTGAACACGTATCCGTACTATGACGATGCGACGGGCGGTCTGCGCTTCGACGCGATGCGCGACACGATCGACGCGCTCCCCGAACGCAGCATCGTGTTGCTGCATGCATGCTGTCACAACCCCACGGGCGTCGACCTGACGTCGGAGCAATGGCGCGAACTCGTGCCCGTGCTACAGCGTCGCAAGCTGATCGCGTTCGTCGACATGGCCTATCAGGGCTTCGGCGACGGCCTCGAAGAAGATGCGGCATGTGTTCGGATGCTGGCATCGGCGGACGTGCCGTTGATCGTTGCGAACTCGTTCTCGAAGAACTTCTCGCTGTATGGCGAGCGGTGCGGCGCGCTGAGCGTCGTCTGCAAAGACGCCGCCGAAGCGCAGCGCGTGCTCGGCCAGTTGACCTTCACGATCCGCGCGAACTACAGCAACCCGCCGATGCACGGCGCTCGACTCGTCGCCGGCGTGCTCGGCGATCCGAAACTGCGGGCGTCGTGGGACGACGAGTTGCGCGTGATGCGCGATCGTATTCATGAGATGCGTCATGCGATTCACGACGGCCTCGCGGGACGCGTCGATGAAGTGATGCGCGCGCGTTATGTCGCGCAGGTCGGCATGTTCACGTACACGGGCCTGAGCGCCGCACAGGTCGAAACGCTGCGCAACGAGCACGGCATCTATCTGCTGCGCTCGGGGCGCATGTGCGTCGCGGGGCTGAATCGCGGCAACGTCGGCTATGTGGCGTCGGCGATCGCGGCCGTCGCGGGTCAGGGCGCGCGCCAGTAACGCGCGCAGCGAGGAGACATACATGGAGATTCTGGAGCGGGACAACGAGGCTGTGCCGGCGATGCATCCCGACGAATGGCAGGCACGCGTTCAATTGGCCGCCTGCTATCGCGTCTTCGATATGCTGGGCTGGACCGAGCTGATCTACAACCACATCACCGTGCGCCTGCCCGAAAGCGTGGCTGGCGGCGCGAAGCAATTTCTGATCAACCCGTTCGGACTGCACTACAGCGAAGTGACCGCGCGCAACCTGGTGAAGATCGATGCGCAAGGGCGCATCCTCGACGGATCCGCACACCCGGTGAACCCGGCGGGCTTCACCGTGCATGCAGCGCTGCACGAGGGCATCCCCGATGCGCATTGCGTGATGCATACGCATACGACGGCGGGCATTGCCGTCGCGTGCTCGGAGGGCGGCTTGCAGCAGACGAACTTCTACAGCGCGCAGTTGCACGAGCGCATTGCGTATCACGACTTCGAGGGCATCACGATTCACGCCGAAGAAGGGCCGCGCCTCGTCGCGCATATCGGCGACCGGCAGGCGGTGATCCTGCGCAATCACGGGCTGCTGTCGTGGGGCAAGACGCTGCCGCAAGCGTTCGCATATCTGTGGACGCTGAACCGCGCGTGCGAGATCCAGGTCGCGACGTTCGCGATGGGCCCGGTGCGCGTGGTGCCCGAAGCGATCGCCGCGCAGTGCTCGCGCGATGCGCTGCAATTCGACGTGCGCTACGGCGCGGGACAGGATGTGTTCGACGCGCTGGTGCGCAAGGTCGACAGGATCGACGCCAGCTACAGGCACTGAGGAAAAAGAACGATGAAGGCATGCATATACGGCGCGGGCGCGATCGGCGGATGGATGGGCGTAAAGCTCGCGCAAGCGGGCTGCCACGTGAGCGTGGTCGCGCGCGGCGCGACGCTCGACGCGTTGCGCGAACACGGCTTGCGCCTCGTCGAAAACGGCGACACGCATGCGGTGAAGGTGCAGGCAAGCGAGCGGCCTGAAGCGCTCGGCACGCAGGACCTGGTCATCGTCGCCGTGAAGGCGCCGGGCATGGCCGACGTCGCGCGGCATATCGGCCCGCTTCTCGGCGCGAACACGATGGTGCTGACGGCGATGAACGGCGTGCCGTGGTGGTTCTGCGACGGCCTGCAAGGGGAGTTCGCGGGCGCGCGTCTCGCATCCGTCGATCCCGACGGCTCGATCGCGGCCGCGATTCCCGCTGAGCGCACGTTGGGCTGCGTCGTGCATGCGAGTTGCCGCGTCGATGCCCCCGGCATCGTCGCGCATCATCAGGGGCGCGGATTGATCGTCGGCGAGGCGACGGGGCGCGCGAGCGAGCGCGTGACGTCGCTGGTCGAGCTGCTGCGCAACGCGGGCTTCGATGCCACCGCGTCCGATCAAATCCAGCGCGACGTCTGGTACAAGCTGTGGGGCAACATGACGATGAACCCGGTGAGCGCGATCACGGGGGCGACCACCGACAAGATTCTCGGCGACCCGTTCGCGCGCGATTTCGTCACGCGCGTGATGCTGGAGGCGAAAGAGATCGGCGCGCGCTTCGGCATTCCCATCGACCAGGCGCCCGAGGATCGTCACGCCGTCACGCTGAAGCTCGGCGCGATGCGCACGTCGATGCTGCAGGACGTCGAAGCGGGCAAGGCCGTCGAACTCGACGCGCTCGTCGGCGCGGTGTGCGAACTGGGCGCGCTGACGGGCGTCGAAACGCCGTATGCGAACGCACTGTTCGGGCTCGCGCGTCTGCACGCACGCGCGCGCGGACTGTATCCGCCAGCGTGAACGCACGTCTTTCAACTTCGCGGCATCGAGCATGAAATTCACCGATCTTTCGTCGCCGGCGTACTTCGACAATCCGTATCCGTTCTACGAGGACATCCGGCGCGCGGGTGCTTTCGTGCCGCTCGCGCCCAACGTGATGCTGACGGGCCGGCACGCTGTCGTCGACGCGCTGTTGCCGGACCGCCGCATGGGCAAGACGTACATGCCGAGCGTGGTCGCGCGTTACGGCGAGGCCGCGCGCGGGCAGCCGGTGTTTCAGGCGCTCGACCGCACGTTGCTGATGATGAATCCGCCCGTGCATACGCGTTTGCGCACGCTGCTGATGAAGGCCTTCAACGCGCGGCAGATCGAAACGCTGCGCCGGATCGTCGAAGAGACGACGGACAGTCTGATCGACGCGATGCAGGGCAAGCATGAAGTCGATCTGGTGCGCGAGTTCGCGTTGCCGCTGCCGTTGCAGATCGTCTGCCGGCTGCTCGATGTGCCCGTCGACGAAGGGCAACGGCTCGGCGATGCGGCGGGCCTGCTCGTCTCCACATTCGACCTCGCGCCGCTTTCCGCCGATGCGCTCGCGCGCGCGAATCAGGCGGCGCTCGATCTCGAACAGTACTTCCGCGCGGTGGTCGCGCGACGTCGCGCCGCGCCCGGCGGCGATATCGTTTCGTCGCTGATCCAGACGGAAGAGGGCGGCGAGCGGCTGTCGGAGGATGAGATCGTGTCGAACGCGATTCTGCTCTTCGTCGCTGGACACGAGACCACGTCGAACATGCTCGGCAATGCGCTGATCGCGCTGCACCGGCATCCGGCGCAACTGTCGCGTCTGCTTTCCGAGCCGTCGCTGATGTCGAAGGCCGTCGCAGAGTGCGCGCGCTACGACACGGCCGTGCAGATGGTGGTGCGCACGGCGTTCGACGATATCGAAGTGGATGGCGCGCCGCTTGCGCGCGGCTCGATCGTGTTCATGCTGCTCGGCTCGGCGAATCGAGACCCCGAGCGCTTCGAGCGGCCCGATATGCTCGATATCGAACGGGAGCCGTCAGGCCATCTGCTGACTTTCGGCGCGGGCATTCACTATTGCCTGGGCGCGCGCCTCGCGATGATGGAACTCGAAATCGCGCTGCGCAAGCTGATGATGCGCTTGCCGCAGATGCGCGTCACGAATCTCGATGCGCTGGTTTGGCACAGGCGGAATAATCTGCGCGGCGTCGAATCGCTGATGGCCGCGCTTTAATCTTGCGTTGATCTTGCTTTGAACGAGTCGTGTGAGGCGTGAAGCAGATTCACGCCATCTCGCGATGCCAGCGTTCCAGCTGCTCGATCGTCGTGCCCGCGCCGCCGCATACGATCACGAGCACGCTCTCGAAGCGCTGCAGCGCCGGCGTCGGCCGATAGGCCAGCGCGAGGCTCGCGCCGCATGCGGGCTCGACCAGCACGCGGTGATCGTCGACGAAGCGACGCGACGCGGTGACGGCTTCCGCATCCGATACCACGATGCATTCGACGGGATGCGTCTGCGTCAGTGTAAAGGCCTGCTCGCAGACCTGCTTCGCGCCCAGCGTCGTCGCGATGCTCGTAATGCCCGGCAGTTCGATCCGCTTGCCCGCGCGCACCGATTGCGCGAGCGACGACGCGCCTTCCGTTTCGACGGCGATCACCGGCACGTTGCCGAGGCCGTTGCGCCGCAAGCCTTCGATCACGCCCGCCATCAGGCCGCCTCCGCCCACCGACAGCACGACGGCATCGAATTTCGCACCGGTGCGGGCGACTTCGTCGATCATCGACGCATGGCCTTGCCAGACGAGCGGATCGTCGAACGGATGGATGAACGCGTCGTCGGGACCGGCCTCTTCGAGCGCGAACGCGTTGGCTTCCTGCCAGGTCGCGCCGTGCACGATCACGTCCGCGCCCTGAAGGCGGATCAGCTCCTTCGCGCGCTCGCCTGTGCTCTGCGGCACGACGACCGTGACGGGGATCGACAGCGCGCGGCCCGCATACGCGACCGCAATGCCCGCATTGCCGCCCGACGACGACACGAACCGCCGCTTGCCGGCCTTCGCATGCTCTTCGCACGCGTAGCCGATGCCGCGGATCTTGAACGAGCCGGCCGGTTGCAGCGCGTCCATCTTGAGCAGCACGCGGCGGCCAAGCGCGCGGCTGAGCGGTTGCGATTCGAGTAGGGGAGTATCGATGTGCAGTGTCATGGTGAAGGTGCCTGCGGCGTCGCGATAAGGGTGTGTCGCGGAGTCGTCAATGATAGCAACTGGCGGTGGATCGGGTTTCATGTCCGCGACGGCGCGAAGCCGCCGCGGACGTCACATCACGTCATGTCGTGTCGGGCTGGAAACTCACTTTCCCGCGATCAGACTCGGATCGCCGGAAAACCGCTCGTTGCCGCGCACGGGCCCATCGGCGAGCAGCCCTTTCGTCAGCTCCAGCGCCTGTCGCTCGAACAGCCGCCGATACACGCCGTTATCGAGCCGGATCAGCTGTTCGTGGCTGCCTTCCTCGACGACGCGCCCCTTGTCGAGCACCAGCAAGCGGTCCAGCGCGCGCACCGTCGACAGCCGGTGCGCTACCACCAGCGTCGTGCGACCGACCATCAGCCGCTCCATCGCCTGCTGGATCAGCACTTCGCTTTCGCTGTCGAGGCTCGACGTCGCTTCGTCGAAGATCAGCACGGGCGCATCCGCGAGAAACGCGCGCGCAATCGCGACCCGCTGACGCTCGCCGCCCGACAGCTTCACGCCGCGCTCGCCGACGAGCGTGTCGTATCCGAGCGGCAGCGCGCTGATGAACTCGTGCGCGCTGGCGAGCTTCGCGGCCTGCACGATCTCGTCGAACGTAGCGCCGGGGCGCGCGTACGCGATGTTCTCCGCGAGCGTCCTGTGAAACAGGATCGGGTCCTGCTGCACGATCGCAATGCGGCGACGCAGCGACGCCTGCTGCACATCCGCGATGTTCTGTCCGTCAATCGTGATGCGGCCGTCGTCGATGTCGTACAGACGCTGGATCAGCTTGATGAACGTCGTCTTGCCCGAGCCCGAATGGCCGACGAGCCCGATCCGCTCGCCCGGCGCGATGCGCAGCGAGAAGTCGCGATAGAGCGGCGTGCGATGCGCGCCGTAGCGGAACGTCACGTTCTCGAATCGGATCTCGCCCTCGCGGATATCGATGGCGCGCGCGCCCGGCTTGTCTTCGATGCCGAGCGGCTCGCGCTCGAGCGCGACGAGCTCTTCCATGTCGTTGACCGAGCGCTGGAGGTTGCGCACGTGCATGCCGACATCGCGCAAATAACCTTGCAGCACGAAGAAGGTGGTCAGCGCATACGTGATATCGCCGACAGTCGCTTCGTCGCGCAGCCACAGCAGCAGCGCCGCGCCGAGTATCGCCGCCTGCATCAGCGCGAGCATCGCGCCCTGCACGCCGCCATTGGTCGTGCCGCGCTGCCAGGTGCGGCGCGTGCGCTGACGCCATTTTCCGATCACGCGGTCGAGCCGCGACTCTTCGCGTTCTTCCGCGCCGAACGCCTTGACGACGGCATTGCAGCTGACGGCATCGGCGAGCGCGCCGCCCAGACGCGTGTCCCACAGGTTGCCGAGGCGCGCGGCAGGCGCGACATAGCCGAGCGACAGCGCGACCGTCACCGTCACATACAGCAGCGAACCCAGCCCGACCACGACGCCCATCACGGGCCAGTGGATGCCGAGCAGCACCGTCGATCCCGCGAGCATCACCAGCGACGGCAGCAGCGCGATCAGCAGCGTGTCGTTCAGCAGATCGAGCGCCCAGATGCCGCGCGTGATCTTGCGCACGGTCGAGCCCGCGAAGCTGTTCGCGTGCCAGTCCGTCGAGAAGCGCTGCACGCGATGAAACGCGTTCGCGCAGATCGCGCTCATCATCTTCAGCGTCATCACGATGATGCTGCGATAAACCAGTTGACGCAGCACCGTGCCGCCGATGCCGAGGCCGATCAGCGTGACGAACGCGATCAGCGCCGCGTGCGAGGCGGCCGCCTTGCCGCTGGCGCCGCTCGCGCTGCCCGACGTGAGCGCATCGACGAGACGCCCCGCGAACATCGGCGTCAGCACGTCGGCGAACGCGGCCATCAGCGCGAACAGCGCAATGCCGACGATGCGCACCGGCTGCCTGCGCCAGTGATTGAATGTGAAGCCGAGAACGCTTCTGAACGCTTGCGCGCCAAAGTCGAGTTTTTTGCTAGCCATATGTCACAGCGTGCGGCGCGACGCGCGCATCGCTATCCAGTCAGGAGATTCGGGAGCAGACGACCGATGCCCGCCAGTTGCGGCAGGGACGAATAAAACCGGTTGTCTGTAAAAGCGCGGGCCTCTGGGTGCCTACGCTGACGGCGACCTAGCTCGAAGAGCCGATGAAGCGTCGTGGAAACCCGCGAGAGACTGCGATGTGCATTGCGTGCATTGAACGCCTCCCTTGGGTGAATGAGTAGATGAAGTACTGCGTCTGAAGGGCTCGATTGTAGCAGGAAAGCTTGCGCAAAGTGATCGCGGATTGCCTTGACCTGACGCGAAGTGGTGGCTTTATGCGTGTTTCATCAAGCGTTCATCAGCAATTCATCCGCTATTCATTCGCAGTTCATCGAAGGGCCGCGACGGGTTTTCAGGGCCCGAAGCGGGCGTGCCGGATACAATGCCGCAGCGCTGAAGCGTCCAGGCTTTCACCCAACCGCGATCCAACCTGATTCGACCTCAATTCATGTCCAGTTCCACTCGGGCTTTTCTGCTCGGTCCGTTGCTCAAAGGGGTATCCCGTTCGTTCTATCTGACGTTGCGCATCTTGCCAGCCGGCATGCGCGATCCGATCGGACTTGCGTATCTGCTCGCGCGCGCCGCCGACACGATCGCCGATACCGCGCTGATCCCGCCCGCGCAACGCCTCGAACTGCTGCTTGCGTTGCGCGAGCAGGTCAACGGCGCGACCGACGACGGCGAGCTCGCGCGCCGCATCGCCAGCGAAGTGGCGAACCAGCAGACGCAGTCGGATGAAAAGGTGCTGCTCGAATCGATTGCGCCCGCGCTCGGCGTGCTGTCGCAACTCGACGCGACCGATCGCGCCGCCGTGCGCGAGATCGTCACGACGCTGACGACGGGCATGGAATTCGATCTGCGCACGTTCCCCGACGAGCGTTCGGGCAGGATCGTCGCGCTGCGCGCGTGGGACGAACTGGATCGCTATACGTACCTCGTCGCAGGATGTGTCGGCGAATTCTGGACGAAGATGACCTACGCGCATTTGCCCGGCACGTTGAAGACGGACGCCGCGACGATGCTCGATCAGGGCGTGCGCTTCGGCAAGGCGTTGCAGATGACGAACGTGCTGCGCGATTGCGGCAAGGATCTGCGCATCGGGCGCTGCTATCTGCCGTCCGCGATGCTCGACCGGTTCGGGCTGAGTCCGCAGCAACTGCTGGAGGCGCAGGCATCGACGCGCGCGCAGCCGTTGATGCATGAGCTCGTGCGCAAGTCGCTCGATCATTTCCGCGCGGCGCTCGATTACACGCTCGCGATTCCGCGCTTCTCGCTGCGCTTGCGGCTCGCGTGCGTGTGGCCGATCGCGATCGGGCTCGAAACGCTGCTGCTGCTCGTCGACAACGCGCACTGGCTCGAACCGGCGAAGGTATCGAAGATTCGCCGCAAGCAGGTGTACGGGATCATCGCGCGTTCGCTGCCCGTTTCGCTGTCGGATGCGCTGCTGCGCCAATGGATCGAAGGGCTGATCGGCGCGATCGAAGCGCGTATCGACGTTCGCTGAGCCACGCTCGTGGCCCGTCGCGTTTGGCCATAATGCGATTGAAAGCCTATGATGAACGTCACACGACTCGCAGCGAAGGGCGGCATCGGCCGCAATCGATCATGACCGATATCGTCGACTGGCACGCTCACGTGTATTTCGATCAGGCGACGCGCGATGCCGCGTGGCCTTTGCGCGAGACCATCGAGGCCCGCTTCGGCGGCAGGCTCGAAATGGGGCGCTTTCATGAGCGGCTCGTCGGCCCGCATCCGATGTGGTCGTTTCAGCTCAAGTTCGGCCGCGAGCTGTTCGCGGAGTTGTTCGAGTGGCTCACGCTCAATCACGGCGCGCTCGATGTCTTCATTCATCCCAACACAGGCGACGCGCTGCGCGATCATCGCGATGCGGCCGCGTGGATCGGGCGCTCTCATCTGTTGAATCTCGCCGCGCTGGGCGGATAGCGCGCTGTGCCCGGCGCACGATTGCGCGCTGTTGCGCGTCGTTTGATGCCGGCTCGCGCGCGGAGGTCTCGTCATGACGATCACGAACGCAGTGTCGGGCACCAGCGTCGATGAAGTATCGGATGGCATCTACCGGATCAACACGCCCGTCGTATTCGAAGACGGTCCGGGCGGCTTCTCGTTCAACCAGTATCTGATCGTCGACGACGAGCCGCTGCTCTTTCATACGGGCCCGCGCAAGATGTTCGCGCTGGTGTGCGAAGCGGTGGCGTCCGTGATTCCGCCCGCGCGGCTGCGTCACATCGCTTTTTCGCACGTCGAAGCGGACGAGTGCGGGTCGCTGAACGAATGGCTCGCTGTCGCGCCCGACGCGCAGCCGCTGTGCGGATCGCTCGCCAAGCTGGTGTCCATCGACGATCTCGCCGACCGTCCGGCGCGCGGCCTCGAAGACGGCGAGGCCGTCGAGCTCGGCAAGCATCAGGTGCGCTGGCTCGCGACGCCGCATCTGCCGCACGCATGGGAATGCGGAATGATGATCGAAGAAACGACGCGCACGCTGCTGTGCAGCGATCTCTTCACGCAACCGGGCAGCGATCATCCTCCCGTCACGGGTTCCGACATCCTCGCTCCGAGCGAAGCGTTCCGGCGCAGCATGGACTACTACTCGCACACGAAACACGCCGACGCGATGCTCGAACGGCTCGCCGCGCTCGAGCCGCGCATGCTCGCGTGCATGCACGGCAGCGCGTGGCAGGGCGACTGCGCATCGCTGATTCGCGCGCTGGCGCAGTCATTGCGCGAGTAGGGCGCTGCGGCTCGAACTGTCGGCGGCGCGGAGGCGAACCCGTTCAGCGGTCGCGATGAACGCCGCCGATGCACGTTCGAACGCCGCAGTGCAGCAAGACTTTTTCGCGGGGGCGTGTCGATTCGCGTTGCCGCCGTTCGTCGTCAGATCAAGCGGACCGTTTTGCCGCTACCACACAGACAACACCGCAAGGACGACGACGATGACCTTGAAGCTCTACGCCCATCCGTTTTCTTCGTATTGCCAGAAGGCACTGACCGCGCTGTACGAGAACGGCACGCCGTTCGAGTACCGCCGGCTCGACGAACCCGGCGCAATGGATGAACTCGCCGCGCGCTGGCCGATCAGGCGCTTTCCGCTGCTCGTCGACGACGGCCGCACGATCGTCGAGGCGACCGTGGTCATCGAGCATCTCGGGCTGTTTCATCCCGGCCCCGTGCACCTGATACCCGACGATCCGCGCGCCGCGCTCGAAGTGCGTTTCATGGACCGGTTCTTCGACAACTATGTGGCGACGCCGCAGCAGAAGATCGTCTTCGACAGCTTGCGCAGCGAAGGCGAGCGCGACGCGCGCGGCGTCGCCGATGCGCGTGCGCAATTGGAAACCGCGTATGCGTGGCTCGACAAAACGATGCGAAATCGCGAGTGGGCGGCGGGCGAGCACTTCAGTCTCGCCGATTGCGCCGCCGCGCCGTTCCTGTTTTACGCCGACTGGACGCACAGGATCGACCCGAAGTTCGAGCACGTGATCGCGTACCGCCAGCGGCTGCTGAAACGGCCATCGTTTGCGCGCGCCGTCGACGAAGCGCGGCCTTATCGGCACTTCTTTCCGCTCGGCGCGCCGGATCGCGACTGACTTCGATGCATCTTCAGCGGCTGTCCTGCGCCGCTGCGCATCAGGCAGCCTGTTTCCATGTTCTTCAACGGAGGCCGACCATGTCTTCTGTATCTTCTCTCGTGCCCGCCGCCGAGCTCGTGAAACGCAACGGCAGGCATTATCCGAATGAAAGCGTCGAGTACCGGCAGGCGCGCGACGCGCTGCTCGCCGAGGAAATCGAGCTGCGCCGCCATATCGAACGCGTCGCCGCGCAGCGTCGCATGTTGCCCCCGGGTGGCGATGTGACGGGCGATTACCGCTTCGTCGGCGAAGCAGGGCCCGTCGATTTCGCGGGACTGTTTGGCGACAAGGACACGCTCGCTATCTACAGCTATATGTTCGGGCCGCAGCGCGAGCGTCCATGTCCGATGTGCACGTCGCTGCTGAGCGCATGGGACGGCGAGGCGCGCGACATCGCGCAGCGCATCGCGCTGGCTGTCGTCGCGCGCTCGCCGATCGAACGGCTCGTCGCGTTCAAGAAGGAGCGCGGCTGGCGCGATCTGAAGTTGTATTCGGACGTCAACGGCGAGTACAGCCGCGACTTCGGCGCAATCGGCAGCGAGGGCGGCGACGAGCCGGCGTTTCAGGTGTTTACGCGTCGCGACGGCACGATCCGGCATTTCTATGCGGACGAGATGGGCTTCCCGACAGCCGACCCGGGCCAGGACCCGCGCGGCGCGCCGGATCTGATGCCGATGTGGACGATCTTCGACATGACGCCGGAAGGGCGCGATCCGAACTGGTATCCGAAGCTCGATTACGCGCGGTGAATGGCGCGCGATGAAGGGCGGGCGATGCGGTTGTTGGAGTCGACCGAGCGCGAGCGCATGCGCGCCACCTGGGGCGCGATTTGCGTTCGTCCCGCGTGAATGCTCAGTCCGCGATGCGCCGGTCGGCGAGCGCGCGTTCGCAGTCGCCGAGCACGGCGATCACGAGGCGCGCCTGCGAATCGAGCTCGTCGGTATCGAGGATTTCTTCGACGGCGTCGCGCGCCCAGTCGGCTTCGACGAACGACGCGTGCCGCTGCGCGATGTCGAGTGCGATGGCTGAGAGCTTCGCGACGCACAGCCAGTCCGCTGTGCGGTTATGCCTGTCGAGCCACTTGTGCGCAGCCTCCACATGAAAAGCCGGCGAGGGCCAGGCTTCGTTCAGATACCAGGCACCGAGGCTCCCGCATGTGAGCCAGCAAAGCAGCTCGATGCGGTCGCGTTGGCTCAGAAGATGGCGTACATCACTCATGGCGACGCTCGCGAAGGTAACGGATATGACGTGAGTTCCGCGTAGCAAAGCTCGAACCCGTGTGTACGACAATATCACGACGTTGTGCCTTGCACGACAGGGTTTAACCGGATGTGCGCCTTCTCGCGTGCGTCCGAACGTGTGCTGGCCGACAATCGCGGGCGCTTTCCGATGCTCGCCGTGGCAACTGGCAACTGCATGGACGCCGTGCAGCGCGAGCGCGCGATGCGCCCGTCAGCGAGCACAGGCGTCGCGCGGGTTGGCGGAATCGCGGGGACGGTCGAGCGTGATCATCTGGCCATGATGCAGGACCGTGAACGCGTCGTCGGGCAGGCCGGCTTCGCGGGTCGCTTCGGCGAGTTTTTGGGGCGGTTCGTCGAGCGGCTCGTCGGTCAGCTCGAACGTGCCCCAGTGAATGCCGATGGCCTTTTTTGCATGCACGTCCCCGAAAACCTGCACAGCCTGCTGCGGATCGAGATGCGGCGGCCCCATGAACCAGCGAGGTGCATACGCGCCAATCGGGAGCAGCGCGAGGTCGAAACAGCCGAATGCCGCGCCGATCCGCTTCGCGTCATCGGAATAGCCGGTGTCTCCCGCGAAATACAGCGAGTACGGATGCGCGGCGCCTTCGGGTGTCTTCACGACCCAGCCGCCCCATAGCGTCTCGTTGCGGTCGGTGAGCGTGCGCGCGGACCAGTGCGTCGCGGGCACGAACCAGAAGTGGAGGGCCGCCGCGTCCGTTTCGTCGCCCCAGTCGAGTTCGCGCGCGTTCGTGATGCCCTTGTTCGCGAGCCAGTCCTTGATGCCGAGCGGCACGAGAAAGAGAGGCGGCCCGCCGGGCTGTCCATTCAGTGCCTCGACGCTCTCCGTATCCAGATGATCGTAGTGGCTGTGCGAGATCAGCACGACGTCGATGTGCGGCAACTGGCCGAGCGTCAAGCCGGGCGGCACGCGCCGCTTCGGTCCGAGAAACGTGAACGGCGACGCGCGCTCGGAAAACACGGGGTCGGTCAGGATGTTTGCGCCGCCTATCTGCAGCAGCGTGCTCGCGTGGCCGATCCAGGTCATCGTGTTTTCGCTGCGGTTCGCCTTGATCCATTCGACGTCGGGGTGATCGACGGGAAACGCGTAGCCGTTCGCGGGCGGCGGAGGCAAGCCGTGGATCAGACGGTTCCAGCGCCACTTCCAGAACGAGCCGCGCACGAGCGGCCCGTCGTTGTTCTCGAACCCGTGCTCCGTGCGCGGCGCGTGATGGATGCCCGCTGCGGCGAGGCGCTCCGGCGAAGGCTCGGGCTCCTGCGCGCCCGCGACGCAAGGCGCCGTCGCCAGATGCACGGCGAGCGCGGCGCACAGCAAAGGCAGGCGAAACGGGCGTGGCATCGTCAATGGCTAAATCGGCGCGAAGCGGTCGAACGGCGCGAGCCGGGCAGTGGGGCGGGCATCAGTGTAGATGGACACTGCTTTCTTCGCCGAAGCCGCAGCCGCCGCAGCAGCCGCATCGGCGCGAACGGCTGCAATCCGCTTCATCGGCTCGCCATATCTCGCGAGCAAGGTTGAATCCCGGGTGGATGCACTGGCATTCGTCACGTGCATTGCGGCGCTCATGCACCGGAAAAATTGTGCCGGCAGCGCAATGCAGATGTGAAGTGAAATGCCGCTCGCGGTCGATAAAGGGCATGAATAGCGCTCAAATCGTGCAATTTTTTTCCGAGAGGCCGTGCTGACTGGCCCGATTCAAACCGTCAAAATTGAAAATAAGGCAAAATTCGGGGCATTCGCGTCGGCCTTGGCACTGCCGGCGGCATTTCCCAACCTTTCTCGACCGAGAGCAAAGCGATGAGTAACAAGCAACCTACGATCATCTACACCCTGACCGACGAAGCCCCGCTGCTCGCGACGAGTGCCTTTCTGCCGATCATCCGTACGTTTACCGCGCCTGCTGGCGTCAATGTCGAGACCAGCGACATCTCCGTGGCCGGCCGCATCCTCGGCGAATTCCCGGAATTCCTGACGGAAGAGCAGCGCGTGCCGGACAACCTGGCCGAGCTGGGCCGCCTCACGCAGTTGCCGGACACGAACATCATCAAGCTGCCGAACATCAGCGCGTCGGTGCCGCAACTCGTCAACGCGATCAAGGAACTGCAAGCGAAGGGCTTCAAGGTGCCGGACTATCCGGAAGACCCGAAGACCGACGAAGAAAAGGCGATCCAGAAGCGCTACTCGAAGTGCCTCGGCAGCGCAGTGAACCCGGTCCTGCGCGAAGGCAACTCGGATCGCCGCGCGCCCGCCGCCGTCAAGAACTACGCACGCAAGCACCCGCATAGCATGGGCGAGTGGAGCATGGCGTCGCGCACGCACGTCGCGCACATGAAGCATGGCGACTTCTACCACGGGGAAAAGTCGATCACGCTCGACAAGGCGCGTGACGTCCGCATGGAACTCGTCACGAAGAGCGGCGAGACGATCGTGCTGAAGCCCAAGGTCGCGCTGCAGGACGGCGAGATCATCGACAGCATGTTCATGAGCAAGAAGGCGCTGGTTGCGTTCTACGAAGAGCAGATGGAAGACGCGCGCAAGACGGGCGTGATGCTGTCGCTGCACGTGAAGGCGACGATGATGAAGATCTCGCATCCGATCGTCTTCGGCCACGCGGTCAAGGTGTTCTACAAGGATGCGTTCGCGAAGCACCAGAAGCTCTTCGACGAACTGGGCGTGAACGTGAACAACGGCCTTGTCGATCTGTACACGAAGATCGAAGCGCTGCCGGAATCGAAGCGCGAAGAAGTGATCCGCGACATGCACGCGTGCCACGAGCATCGCCCCGCGCTCGCGATGGTCGATTCGGCCAAGGGAATCTCGAACCTGCACGCGCCGAATGATGTGATCGTCGACGCATCGATGCCCGCGATGATCCGCGCAGGCGGCAAGATGTGGGGCGCCGACGGCCGTCCCGCCGACACGAAGTGCGTGATTCCCGAAAGCACGTTCGCGCGCATCTACCAGGAAATCATCAACTTCTGCAAGACCAACGGCGCGTTCGATCCGAAGACGATGGGCACGGTGCCGAACGTCGGCCTGATGGCGCAGAAGGCCGAAGAGTACGGCTCGCACGACAAGACCTTCGAGATTCCCGAAGACGGCGAAGCGCGCATCGTCGACATCGCGACGGGCGAAGTGCTGGGCGCGCTCACGCAGCAGGTCGAGAAGGGCGACATCTGGCGCATGTGCCAGGTGAAGGACGCGCCGATCCGCGACTGGGTCAAGCTCGCCGTCACGCGCGCGCGCAACTCAGGCATGCCGGCCGTATTCTGGCTCGACCCGTACCGTCCGCACGAAGCCGAGCTGATCAAGAAGGTCGAGACGTACCTGAAGGATCACGACACGTCGGGTCTCGACATCCAGATCATGTCGCAGGTCCGCGCGATGCGTTACTCGCTGGAGCGCGTGATTCGCGGTCTCGACACGATCTCGGTGACGGGCAACATCCTGCGCGACTACCTGACCGACCTGTTCCCGATCATGGAACTGGGCACGTCCGCGAAGATGCTGTCGATCGTTCCGCTGATGGCGGGCGGCGGCATGTACGAAACGGGCGCGGGCGGTTCTGCGCCGAAGCACGTGAAGCAGCTGGTAGAAGAGAATCACCTGCGCTGGGATTCGCTGGGCGAGTTCCTCGCGCTGGCCGTGTCGCTGGAAGAGCTCGGCATCAAGTCGGGCAACGAGAAGGCGAAGGTTCTCGCGAAGACGCTCGACGCTGCAACGGGCAAGCTGCTCGACAACAACAAGAGCCCTTCGCCGAAGACGGGCGAGCTCGACAATCGCGGCAGCCAGTTCTACCTCGCGATGTACTGGGCGCAGGAACTGGCCGCGCAGACGCAGGACGCGGAACTCGCTGCGAAGTTCGCGCCGCTCGCGAAGGTGCTGACGGACAACGAGAAGACAATCGTCGGCGAACTGTCGGACGTGCAGGGCAAGGAAGCGGACATCGGCGGCTACTACAAGCCGGACTTCGCGAAGCTCGACGGCGTGATGCGTCCGAGCAAGACGCTCAATGCCGCGCTGGCTGCCGTGACGGCCTGAGCCGTCGCAGCGTAGCGCTGTGAACGAAGCCCGCGCATTTCGGTGCGCGGGCTTTTTTTCTTGCGGCGACTGCTTTGGCCTGCAACACAGCCGCGAACGCGTGAACCCACTGACTCCGTAGACGCATGCGCGCACAACATCAAGCGTTCTTCGCATCGCTGTCTTTCTCGCGGCTCGCGGACCAGATACTGCTTTTCCTCGTGCCGCTCGTCGTCTTTCAGACCACGCAACAGGCGACGTGGTCGGGAATCGCATTCTTTATCGAGGCGTTCCCGCGCTACATCGTGTTTCCTGTGTGCGGTGCTTTGTGCGATCGCATGTCGCCTGTGAATGTGTTGCGCGTGAGCCAACGTTTTCGCGCGATCGCGTGTGTTGCGGGCATTGCGGGCTTTGGCCTCACGGGCGGAATCGGCTGGCTGATCGCGCTCTCCGCTGTCTGCGGTGCATTGACGAGCCAGGGGCTCGTCGCGCGCGAAGTGCTGCTGCCGCAGGTCTTTACTTCGGAGCGCTTCGAGAAAGTGCTGTCGTATGCGCAGATCGCCGATCAGGTCGGCGTCGTGCTCGGTCCGATGCTCGCGGGTCTGCTGCTCGGCTGGTGGCGCTGGGAGATCGTCGTCGGCGTGGCGGCGCTGCTGTTTTTCGCCGCCGATGGCGCGACGCTGCTGTGGCAGCGCGCGAGCCGCTTCGAATGGACGATGACGGAAAGCGCGCCCGTCGAATGGCTCGCGCCCGTGAAGACGGCGCTCTCGCATGTCGCGCATCTGCCGGGCCTTGGCAGGCTGATTGCGCTCGCCGCCGCCGAAAATCTCGTGATCGGCGTGACGCTCGCGACATCGGCGGCGATGGTGACGGGGCTGCATCGCCGGCCGGATGCGTTCTACGCGTTCGTGCAGACGGCGGGAGCCATTGCGACGATCGTCATTCTGCTGTTGATCGCGAGAGTGCGCATTCCACGCAAAGCGTTGGGCGTCGTGTCGTTTCTCGCGATTCTCGCGGGCGGATTGCTCGCGGGTTCGAGTGCGTCCGTGTGGGGCTATGTTGCGGGTTTTCTGCTGATCGTCGGCTTCGACAAGATGTTCAGCATCTATATTCGCAGCGTGCGTCAGGCGATCATTCCCGCGAAGGATTATGGCAAGACGCTTGGCATCGTCATCATGCTCAACAATCTGACGCAGCCGCTCGCGGGTCTTCTCGTCGGGCTCTTTTCGGGCAACGGGCGGATGAGCGCCGTCGTGGTCGCGATCTCGCTAGGCATGGGCGTGCTCGGCGCGGCGGCTGTGCTTGCAGGCATGCGCAACGAACGAAGGCGCGCGGTATCGCCCGTGCCCCCACTACGCGACCGCTCACCCAACAGCACCGAATGAAAACGCCGATGTCACAACGACGCGTTCATTCGATGCACCACGGAGTGCCACCGACATGGAATCAGACGACGACCTTAAGCATTTCAAAGCACACGGCGCCGCACCACTGCCCGCAGCGGACGAAGAAGGCGTCGTGGACAACGAAGGCGCGCGCATCGCATGGTCGACATACGGCGCAGGCCAGGACGCGATGGCCCGGCCCGTCGTCCTGCTGCATGGCGGCCTCGGACATCGCGGCAACTGGGGCTATCAGGTGCCGGTGCTCGTCGATGCGGGCTACCGCGCGATCCTGATCGACAGCCGCGGGCACGGACGCAGCACGCGCGATGCGCAGCCCTACAGCTACGAGCTGATGGCCACCGACGTGCTCGCCGTACTCGATGCGCTGCATGTGCAGAAGGCCGCGTTCGTCGGCTGGAGCGACGGCGCATGCACCGCGCTGGTCCTGGCCCGCCACGCGCCCGAGCGGGTCGCGGGCGTGTTCTTTTTCGCGTGCAACGTGGACCCGGACGGCGCAAAGGAATTCGTGCCGACGCCCGTGATCGAACGCTGCTTCAAGCGGCATCGGGAAGACTACAAGACGCTGTCCGCGACACCCGACGATTTCGATGCGTTCGTCGCCGCCGTCAGCGAGATGCAGCGCACGCAGCCCAGCTACTCGGCCGACGATCTCGCCGGAATCGGCGTGCGCGTCGTCGTGGCGATCGGCGAGAACGACGAATTCATCAGGCAGGAGCACGCCGCGTATCTCGCGCAAACCATTCCCGACGCCGAACTGATCGTGCTGCCGAACGTCAGCCATTTCGCGCCGCTGCAAAGGCCGGCGCTGTTCAATGGCGTGATCGAGCGCTTCGCGGGAACGGTGTTCGCGCCGGAGAGCTAGTTTTCGACGCGAGCGGAGAGCGGGTGAGCGCCGCGCTTCGTTCGTCGCCTACTCGTTCTTCGCGCCCGCCGCCATGTCTTCGTCTTTCTCCCATCCGCCGCCGAGCGCAAGGAACAGGTTCACCTGATCGATCGCTACCTGGCCATCGGCGGCCGCCACTTGCGCGGCGACGCTCGTGAGCGTGCGCGTCGCGTCGAGATCGTCGATGAACGACTCGCGGCCCGCGGCATACAGCCGGTGCGTTTCGTCCGCCGACTGCACGGCCGATTTGTACGCGGTGCGCAGCGCATCGGCACGCGTCGTGTCGGATGCGTAGGTGGACAGGCTCGTCTGCGTTTCGCGCAGCGCGTTCAGCACGACGCCGTCGAAGTGCGCGAGCGCGCCGCCCGTCGATGCCTCCGCTTCGTGCACGCGAGCCCGTTGCCCGTTGATCGGGAAAGTCCAGCTGATCAGCGGGCCGAATGCCCAGCGGTTCGTCGTCGCGCCCAACAGGTCTTCGGCGACGCCGACCGAGCCCACCGACGCGCCGAAGCTCACGGACGGATACAGCGCGGCCGTCGCGACGCCGATGCGCGCCGTCGACGACGCCAGTTGCCGCTCGGCCTGGCGCACGTCGGGGCGGCGTTTGAGCAGCGCGGCGCCATCGCCGACGGGAATCGGCTGCGTCAGATGCGGCACCTTGTTACATGCGAGGGCGGCAGGCGGCAGATCCGACGGCGCGCGCGCAAGCAGCATCGCGAGCCGGTACTGCGCCGCGCGGCGGCGCGCGACGAAGCGCGGGATGTCGGCGGCGAGCGTGTCGGCTTGCGTTTGTCCGCGCGTGACGTCCGGCTGGTTGCCGCGCCCCGCGTCGCGCAACCGCTGCGTGAGCTTGACTCGCTGCCGCTGCAACGACAGCGATTGCTGCGCGATCTTCAGTTCGTCGGCGGCCGAGCACGATTCGACATACGCGCGCACGACATCCGCAACCACCGTGATGCGCGCGAGATCGCTCGCGGCTTCGACGGCTTCGTCGTCGGCCTTCGCGGCCTCGACGCCGCGCCGCAGCTTGCCGAACAGATCGATTTCATACGACACGCTCAGATCGAGCGCGCCTTCCGTGACGACGGGAAGCTTCTCCGTCAGCAGATACTGCTCGGCCGATTCCTGCGCGCGCTGGAAAGCCGCCGACGTCTTGCCGGAAAATCCGCCCTGTTCGTTCGCGAACTCGACTTGCGCACGCGAGCGCGCGAGATTGGCCGCGGCGACGCGCAAATCGGTATTCGACGCGAGCGCCTGCGTGACCAGCTGATCGAGCACGGGGTCGTCGTACAGACGCCACCACTTCGACGGCACGGGCTGTTGCGTGACGGGCGCATTGTCCGCGCCGTCGATGGCCGCGTTCGCATAGGGCGCGTTGACCATCGCGTTGTCGGGCAGCTTGTAGTTCGGGCCGACCGTCATGCAGCCACTCAGCGCCAGCGCGACGGGAAGCAGGGCGGGCAGCCACGCGCGGCCGGCGCGCGCTGCCGTCATGAACGGATTGCGTTTCATCGTGATGCGCCCGAAGCAGGTTGCGTTGCGCTGGATTGCGACGCGCTCGCGACAGAAGAGGCCGAAGCGGATGCAGAGGCCGAAGGCGCCGATGCCGCAACCGTATCCGAAGCCGCATGCCTTCCAATCGACGGCCCGAGTCCACGCACCGATACCGTCGCCGTGCGGCCCGCGATCATGCGGAAGTCGGCGGGAATCTCGTCGAGCGCGACGCGCACGGGAATGCGCTGCGCGAGACGCACCCAGCTGAACGCCGGGTTCACGTTCGGCAGCAGGTTGGGGCTTTGCTGGCGGTCGCGGTCCTCGATCGCGGCGACGATGCTCTGCACGTGTCCGCGCAATACGTTCGGCTCGCCCATCACCTTGATGTCGACGGGCTGGCCGATGTCGATGCCGTGCAGCTTCGTTTCCTCGAAGTAGCCGTCGACGCGAAACGAGTGCATGTCCACCACCGACAGCACCGCGCGCCCCGCCGACACGAACTCGCCGACGCGCGGCGCGCGGTCGTTCAGATAGCCGTCGACGGGGCTCACGATCACCGTGCGCTGCAGGTTCAAACGCGCCGTATCGATTGCGACTTCGGCGTCGGCGAGCGCGGCGGCCGCCTGCTCGACACGCGAGTGCGTCTCTTCGACGGATTCGCGCGCGACGAGATTGCCTAGCGCGCGGTTGCGCGCGTCTTCGCGGCGCGCCTGATCGAGCGTCGCGCGGCGCTGCTGCGCGGTGGCCTGCGCATTGCGCAGCGCAAGCTCGTAGCGCGCCTGGTCGATCACGAAGAGCACCTCGCCGCGCTTGACCTCCTGGTTGTCCGCGACCTTCACTTGCGTGATGAGCCCGGACACGTCGGGCGCAACCTGGATGACGTCGGCGCGCACGTGGCCGTCGCGCGTCCAGGGCGCGAACATGTAGTAGTCGACGAGCTTCCACAGCACGGCGGCGGCAATCGCGACGACGATGAGAGTGAGCAGGATCTGCCCGACGGAGAACCAGGTTTTTTTCACGTTATGAGCCGGTGCGAAACGATGACGACAAGCCCCAGCACGAGTACATAAATGCCGAGGTCGAAAATGGAACGGTGCCAGATGAAGCGATAGACGCCGATGCGCGCAAGCACGGTGCGGATCGCCAGATTCAGCAGATAGGCGATGAACATCAGCACCAGCACGGCGGGCACGAATACGCCGAGAACGTCGATTTCGCCGATCATGTGCGTCGACCGAATGAAAAGGGTTGAGTGGCCATCAGGCGGGCGTCTCCTCTTGCGCGGACGGGTTGCCGCCCGGCGCCGTGTGCGGCGGGTGCAGCGAAAGGCGCATGCCGACGAGCGCATGCAGCGTGTCGCGCAGCCAGCGTTCGGCAGGCGGGGCAGTGCGGCTTTGTCCGTCGCCTTGCGTGGGCGCCGGGCCGCCTTGCGCCTCTTCGATGCTGCGCGCCGTCACGCGCGCGACGGCGGCATCGATCGCATCGATCAGCGCAGGCGGAACCGGCTGCCGCGCGCGCCGCGCGATGCATTGCTCGAAATACTGCCGCACGCCTGAAAGCACGTCATCGATGGTGTCCTGCAAGTCGCCTGTCAGCTTGCGGCGCGTGCGCCGAAGGTCCAGCGCGTTCAGGGCGACGCGAAAATCGCGGAAGCTCTCGATCGACGGATGACGGTGCGAATCGGTTGCCGCGTGACGCGGCAGCAGTTGCATCAGCCGGTCGAGCATGCGCGCGTACAGATTGCGCTGGTCCTCGATCGCGGCCGTCGATGCGCTCACCACGACATCGGACCACGCAGAGCGCGTGAGCCGCTCAGTCGCGAGTTCGGCGCCGAAAGGACGCGTCGCGCGCGTCCAGACGAACGCGAACAGCAGGCCCCCGACGCCCGCCAGGTTGCTGTTGAGAAACACGAAGAAGTCGGCTTCGTAAGCGCTCTGAATGCTGATGAACGTGGCCGTGTTGACGGCGACGAGCATCGTCACGAGATTGAACTGCGGGCGCGGAATCAGCGTGCCGATGATCAGGAACGGCCCGGCGAAGATCACGACCAGCATCGCGAAGTCGTGCACGTGCGGCAGCACCGCGAACACGTACAGGCCCGCGAACACGACGCTTGCGCAGGTCGAAAGAAAGAACTTGAAGACGGCGGGCGCCGGCTCGTCGAGCGCGGCGAAGAAGCAGCACGACACGGCCGCGAGCGTCACGGCGCCCGCGCCGTCGTTCCAGCCCGACGCGATCCACAGTCCGCAGGCGAGTATGATCGCGCCGACTGCGGACGCCGTCGAAAACAGCATCATCCCGCGATCGAAGAAGCGCTCGGTGCCGCCCAGGCGCCAGTGACGAAAGCGCGGCCGCCACTGCGCCGTTTCATGGACGATGCTTGCGCGCAGACTGCGTATGTCCTGCCACACATCGACGACCTGGCCCAGACGCCAGAGCGCGTTCGAGAGCAGCGCGACATTCCAGCTTGCAAGCGATGCCGCGTGCGGCTTCATCGCGGCGATGCGCTCGCGCAGCGCTTCTGCCTCGCGGTCGGGTTCGTCGGCGTGCTTCGCTTCGAGTGCGGGCGAGCGGATCCACTGCGCGACATCCGCGAGCAGCGCCGCGACTTCGGGCGGTTGCGTGCCGCTCTCGCGCATCAGTTCGATCAGCGGATCGGCCATCGACGAAATCAGTGGCAGAAAGATCTGCATGCGACCTTGCAACGCGCGCGCGCGGCGCAGAATGTCGGGACGCGTGTGGTCGTAGGTCAACTGGCTCAACAGGAATTCGAGCCCGTTGACGGTCGCGGCGAGCCGCTGGCGCGAAGCCGAAATCGACGCGCCCGCGATGTGGCCGGACAGCGTCTCGCTCGCGTAGAACGCGGCATCGCGGAACCACGCGTCGGTGCGCTCGATCAGCGTCGGCGCGAGGCGGCTCGGAAACACGACGCTGCCCACGATGCTCGCCACCACGATGCCGAGCAAGATCTCTTCGGTACGCGTGATCGCGAGATCGAACACGGTCGTCGGATTGGTGACGGCGGGCAACGCGATCAACGGCAGCGTATAGCCTGCGAGCAGGAACACATAGCTGCGCGCGGAGCGGTCGTTCATCGACAGATAGAGCAGGGTGCCCGTCCACAACGCGACGATCACGCTGAACAGAAACGGCGACTCGACGAACGGCGGCACGATCAGCACGGCGCCCGCCGCGCCGATCGCCGTGCCGAGCGCGCGATACAGCGCTTTCGAGCGCGTCGCGCCGACGAACGGATTCGACACGATGTAGACGGTCGCCATCGCCCAGTACGGGCGCGGCAGTTCGAGCGCAAGGCCGATGTACAGCGCGATCATCGCGGCCGCGAACGTCTTGGCGGAGAACAGCCAGTCGCGGGCTGAGGGATAGACCATGGCGCTTACGCTTTGCCTTTGCTGCCGGCGCGGTCCGGCGCGTGCGCCGATGTGGAGTCGTCGCCGGCCGTGGCCCTGTCGGATATGGGCGGCGTCGTGGTTGCGTCCAGCGATGCGTTGAACGCATTCAGCACGCGCAGCGTCGTCTCCAGGTCCTCGCGGCTCACGCCTTTGAGCACGCGCGCGCGCAGGTCCATCAGACGCTCTTCCATGCGCGCGGTGACGGCGCGGCCTTCGTCGGTCAGCGTGATGGTTTTCGCGCGCTTGTCGTCGGGGTCTTCGTCGCGGCGCACGAGACCCGCCGCGCATAGCTGGTCGAGCAGACGCACGAGCGATGGTCCTTCGATGCCGACTTGCTCCGCGAGCGTCACCTGGCGCACCGCCTCGCCGAGCCGGTTGGCCGTCAGCAGCGGACCCGCGCAGGCTTCCGACACGTTGTACGCGGACAGCACGCTATGGCTCGTGCGGCGCCAGCGGCGCGCGGCGACGACCAGCGTGCTGCTGACGGAGCGGCGCAAGAGATGGAGATTAGCCATGGGGCGGGATTGTATGTCGGTTTTTATTCGTTAGCATCCTATCGACCCACAATTTTTAAGGAAATACTTCAAAATCTTTTCTCCGTGTGATGAGAGGCGCCGAAGCGCGCGGGCGGGGCCGTCGAAGGGACGCTAGCCGCGATTCTGGCATCGGCATGTGACGCGGTTTGTGCCTGTGTCGCGCATCGTCTGCCCGGCGTGGTTGCGGTGGAAAAAATTGCCAGCCGCCCATGCAAACAGGGTATTAACGAGGAAGTTATTCTTCGGTCTCGTCGCAGTGCCGGGCGCCCGCCTGGACCATTGATAATCGTTCATCTAGCGTCTTGCTGGGTGCTTCAGATGATTGCCGCGCAGCTCCATGCCCGCGTTGCGCAAACGCGCGACGTGCGCCGACAAAAGCGAATCGTTTTCACGCGGCCCAAACTTTCGAAAGAATCGTTTTTATTTCGGAGGTGCCCTGCGCATACAACGCGCGCCTGCCGATATCCAGCCAGTGGAACACCACTGACACAAGTGGAAAGAACTACCGCATCGTTTTCGTATTGAACTCCCGTCAGCCCGCGCGCAAATGCGCTCACTCGATGGAGCACCGTCGATGGCCGCGTCAGCGATAGAGTGAACGCCATTAATAAGGATGGCGAAATATATCGGACGGACCGTCGATTTTCTTCAACGCGCACGCTGCACTCAGATATCAAAGCTTTTCGCCGGGCACGACCTGGCAGTGGATTTTTTTGTCATGGTCAAACGACGTCAATTCCTCGGTTTACTGACCGCACTGGGCGGCGCTCACGTGCTGAGCGCATGCGGCGGAGGCGGCGGCTCGGGAGGGGGCGAGGACGGCGCGACCGGCGTTAGCGCCAACAGCACGACGGGCGCCGGGACGACAACAGGTGCGTCCGCGACGACAACGGCGGCGTCAGGCAGCGCAGCCGTGACCGCCGCGGCCGGAAACAGCAAGACGCCCGCTTCGACGAATGGCGCAACGACGGGTTCGTCGAACGGAAAGGATTCGGCCTCATCCAGCGGAACGAACACGGGATCATCGAGCGACACATCGACGGGATCGCCGAACGGCACGGCGATTCCGCCTGCCGCTTCGATCACCGACAATCAGGCCGCCGTCTGGACGCTCGTCGATGGATCGGTCTACCGCAACGGCATAGCAGCGGGCAACACGTACAACGTGACGTTGCTGCTGTGGTACGGCGGCGCCGTCTATCACCAGGGCACGGGCGGGCAATTCTATGGATGGAACGGCACGACCTGGTTCGCGTGCATCGATCCGCGCCTGGGCGGCACGTCCGTGGACGGCACGACGATTCCCGCGTCGCCGTACATCATCGACAAGGCCGGCGCGCTGTGGACGGTGGCAAACGGCGTCGTCCTTCGCAACAACGCGGCCGTCGGCGTGACGTCCAACGTGTCGATGCTCCTGTGGTATGGCGGCAAGCTCTGGTATCGGTCGACGGACGGGCTGTTCCACGTGTGCAGCGATATCGACCAGTGGATGCCGTGCAGCGATCCGCGCATCGCCGTCGCGGCGACGAGCGGCACGTTCCACGGCATCAACGGGCATTACGACTATCGCTACACGCCGGCCCAGATCGTGACGATCATGCGGAACATGGGCTGCTCGACATACCGCGTCGGCTGCATCGACGATCCGACTTCGCTCGGCGCGGTCGTCAGTCTCGCGCAGGCGTTCCAGGCCGCGGGGCTGACGCTGTTCGTGCTGGTCAATCTCGGCATCCGCGATTCGAACGGCTTGCCGTTCGCGAGCGAATCGGCGGCGTACAACCGCGGATATTCATGCGGCGCAACAGTCGCGCGCGCGCTCGCACCGTATGGCGTCGTGATGTACGAATGCGGAAACGAATTGACGCGCGACGGCGCGATCATCCTCGACTCGACCAACGCGGGCACGAAAGCGGTCGACTTCAGCAACGTCAACTGGCCGATCATGCGCGGCGTGATGCGCGGAATGATCGACGGCGTGAAGTCGGCGCAAGCCAATGCGAAATGCGGGATCAACTTCTGCGTAGCGGACATCGGCGCCGCCGATGCGTTGTGGGACGGCAAGCAGCCGGACGGCACGAGCGGCCATCCGATGGTGCGATGGGATCTGACGACGTGGCACAACTACGAGGTGTACGGCGACATCTTCGATATCGGCTCCGACGGCTCGGGGCCCGGCTTCGATCTGCCGACTTACTGCAAGGCGCGTTATGGCGTGCCGTTCCTGCTGACCGAGTGGAACACCGGGCCGGAGAAGAGCCAGTCGTATCGCGCGAGCTACATCACGTCGCATTACGCGACTTACTACGAGGCGAGAAAGACGAAGAATATCCAGTCCGTGATGTACTACGTGCTCGATAGCGGCGATACGACATACGGCCTCATGATCGACGGTGCGCCAGTTAATCTGCCGTATAACGCGTTTGTCGGGTTTGTTGCGGGGCACGCGGATAACTAGGGTGTGCGTAGACGGCGCTGATTTTGGGGATCGGCGCTGGTTGTTTTTTTGATTTTACATAAGACAAATTATCAACCATCTGTCTGTAGCTCCCAGATAGAATGTCTGATTCCTGCTCCTGATACAACGCATGCTGCCGCGTGGCGTCTGCGCGGCACGCTGCGTCCTTTCGTCACCACATCGGTCGAATGGGCATGACAAACATGACTCGCTCTCTTCATCTCTCCAACGTCCGGCTGGCGGATGGCCAGCGGATTTCCGTATCGGTTGCCGATGGCCGCATCGAGGCGCTCGGGCCGCAAGCCGCCGCGCAACCCGGCGTGCCCGTCGAACACGGCGGCGGCGCGTTGCTGCTGCCTGGCTTCGTCGAAGGACATACGCACGTCGACAAGAGCAACTGGGGCCAGCCGTGGTATCGCAACGCGGTCGGGCCTCGGCTCATCGACCGCATCGACAACGAGCGCGAATGGCGCAAGACATCAGGCCACGATGCCGCCGCGCAGTCGCTCGCGTTGTCGCGCGCATTCGTGCAGGCCGGGACGACGCGATTACGCACGCACGTCGATATCGATACCGATGCCGGTCTGCGCTACCTCGAAGGCGTGCTCCGCACGCGGCAGACGATGCATGACGTGCTGGACATGCAGATCGTCGCGTTTCCGCAGTCGGGCATGCTGGTCCGCGCGGGCACGACGGAGCTGCTCGGCAGCGCGCTCGCCGAAGGCGCCGATGTGCTCGGCGCGCTCGATCCGGCGTTGATCGACGGCGATCCCGTCGCATCGCTGAACGCAACGTTCAAGCTGGCAGAGCGCCATCGCAAGCCGATCGATATTCACCTTCACGAGCCCGGCGAAGTCGGCGCATTCACGCTGAAGCTGCTGCTCGATCGCGTCGAGGCAATGGGCATGCAAGGACAGGTCGTCGTGAGCCACGCGTTTTGCCTTGGCGCCTTGCCGGAGCGCGAACGCGACGCGCTGCTCGATCGGATCGCGCATCTGCGCGTGGCCATTGTCACGAGCGCGCCCGCTTCCGTCCCTGTTCCGCCGCTGATCACATGCAGGGACAAAGGCATCACGATGTTCGGCGGCAACGATGGGATACGCGACACGTGGTCGCCGTATGGCGTGCCGGATATGCTCGAACGCGCGATGCTGATCGGCCTGCGTTACGACTTGCGCCGCGACGATAGCCTCGCGCTCGCATTCGACTGCGTCAGCGATGCCGCCGCGCGAGGGTGCGGTTTCGCCGACTATGGCTTGCGCGTCGGCGCGCGCGCGGACCTCGTGCTGGTCGACGCGGAAACCGTCGCGCACGCGGTGGTGTCCCGGCCGAAGCGCAAGCTCGTCGTTGCCAACGGACGCATCGTCGCGCGCGATGGCGAGCTGACCGATGCGCTGTGAGCGAATGAGGTTCTCGGGTTGGCTCGTGGCTGATACCGCATTGGAACGTTTGACGCGTCGCGCGAACTAATTCTATGAGCGCTTCCGGCAAGCGCTTGCGCAACACCTACCGTTCACATCCATCATGTCTTTGCACAAGCAGGCGTTGTCGACGGGCCCAGTGACATATCGCGCGACGCGATGCCAAGGCAACGGCAGCAGACCGATTTGCGCCTGCGTGCGCGCCGGCATCTGCGCGACGGCTTTATTCGCGATGGTCGCCTGCTCGACATCGATGCCGCCGAACGCTGTTCCGCCAGCGTCTCGGGCCGCCGCATGCCAGGTGCCGGGCCATTTCTGCGACACGTTCTTCGGACCCTGATCGCAAGCACGCGCGTGGTATCGACGCGAGTCGCGCTTCGATTGAGAGCGACAAGCGCACGCGCCTAACGCGCCGCAAGACGCCGCACCGACTTGCCGATCCAGCCGGCGAGTCCATTGCGCACGACGAGCGATGTGACCTTGCGGGGTCCGATGATCGCGGCGCTCGCAACGATCACAGTGAGCAGCGTGATATTGGGCGCCGTTGTAACCAGTTCCCGCACGCGGGAGACAAGCAGCGGCCTGCGTACCGGCTCACCGCTTCGCGCTGCGGCTTGCGCAGCGAGCAGTTGAGTGCGCGACGTGGCCATTCGCGTAAGCACCTGCTTCTCGGCGGTGTTCGCGTCGGTCCAGCGTGCGGAATGCGTTTGTCCCGTCATTTCAGCGACTCCCTGATCGTTTCGAGATCGCGGCGCACTTCTTCTTCGAGCACCCGAAACGGGCGGCCGGGGTCCTGCATGCGCAGCACCGCGAGCGAAATGAGCGACAGCAATAACCATGCGCCTGCCACGCCCCAGACGACGGCGAGGAAATACGGCGTACCCCACGCGCTCGCGATGATGGCGATGGAAAAGAACGACAGCGTGAACAGTCCGGCGACGGCAAGCGCCACGAATGCGATCACTTCGCGAACGAGGCTTCTGCGAGTCTGCTGCAATTCGATCGAGAACAGTTCACCGTAATCGGCGACGCGCCTCGCGCAAAAATAGCTGATATTGCGCCAGCGGGTGACTGTGGAATGAATCGACATCGTGCTGTCCCTTGTTGTTTCTCTTCCAGATGATTCACGTGCCGGGCATGCTGTGTTCACCGGCGCGTGTATGGACAAAACACGGCGCACGATTTATGCCCCGTGCGCAGGCTCGCCACACCCGCCGTCCTATCTGGCCGAACGACATGCGCTGCGCAAGGTGACGGTCCGCTGAGTTACCGACCGTTACAAGTTGAGCGGCAACGGTTTCACTTACCCACAACGGCGGCGACTATTCTGTAAACCGTTGCCTTACAGTTTTGTGCTATCGGACTCGCGCCAGAAGGAAGTTGAAAAGGAAGTTGATCATGAAGTCCTCGATCTTTCTGCTTGTTGCAGTCGCAGTGGCCGTCTGTACACCGCTGTCGGCTTCTGCCCAGGCGAACGTTGGTGTCTATCATGGTCTCGGTGTGCCGGGGCCCGTGGCTACGCCTCCACCGTCGGTCATCTACCAGCCCTCCTATAGCGCTCCCGGCACCTACGGCCCGCCGGGCACCTATCAGTCGGCGCCGCCGCCCGTCATCTATCAGGCGCCACCCGTCTACGGCTATGGCCAGTGGCATGGCAATGGCTGGCACAGAGGCCACGAACGTCACGGGCAGTGGGATAACGATTGACAACCGGAAGATCGATCACGGATAGCCGCTCGCGTCGATGATGCGACGAAGATCGAACGTTCTTCATACGCGCACGCGATGATCGCGGCCGCGCGCTTCGACGAACGAGCCGCGCTAGCGCGCCGTCGCCAGATGCGCATTCACGTGCAGTGGCGGCACGTCGTCGTGGTATGGCGGTTGCGGGCAAAACGTCCCGATGACGCCCGCGCGAAACAACAGGCAAAAGGTGCTGCCGCCATACTGGAAGAAGCCAAGCTCATCGCCCTTGGCGACGCTCTGTCCCGGCCGTACCGTGACCTGGCACGAAGAAACTTCCGCCATGCCGACGAACACGCACGCCACTTCACCTATCGAAGCGTCGTCGGCATCGATCACGATGATGGCGCGCGCCGCTACCGCTGTCGTGTAGCCTTGCGAGTCGTTGAGACCGCCCGGGTCTTCGCCTTCCGACTCGGCGTCCGAATAGTAAGTGCCGTCCACGTTATATGCCTTGACGACGCGCCCGGCGACGGGCGCGTGCCACCGGTGATAGTTGAATGCGCTGAGGTACCCCTGATAGATCGAGCCGCCGACGAAGCGCCGCGCCAGTTCGCGCTCGCCTTCCGTGAGCATGTCGAGCAGTGAATAAGGCTGTTCCTTGATCCAGAACTCGTCTGTTTCCTTGATGTCGGTGCGTACGTTGAAAGGCGATGCTTCGCACGCGCTCACGATTGCCTTTGGATTGTCAGGTTCGGCGACGGGGCGCACGCCCTCGCGAAAGCGCCGGGTAAAAAAGTCATTCCACGATGTAAAGCCCCAGTATGGCGTGCCCGGCAAGCAGACAAACTGCGAGAGCCCCATCTTCTGCTGCGCCTTCTCGCAGAACCAGCCATCCGGTTCGTCAGCGTTCAGATGCGAGCGCGAATGCGGACCTGTCAGGAAACTGCACCAGTACGTCAGCACGCGCCGAAGCTGCGCATTGAACGCGGGATCGCGAAAAACTGCATAGCCGGAAGGCATGCACATGAGCCAGTCGAGCACCGCGTTGAGCGGCGTCATCACGGGCGCAGTCTCGCTGAAGGGCGGCACATACGTCGTGATGTAATCGATGATCGGGAACAGTTCGTCGATCGAGCGGTAGCCGAGTTCATAGCCGGCTTCCAGCGCCTCGCCGATTGCGCGCGAAACGTTCATCCGCAGTACCGCATCGCCGTGAACCAGCTGCGCAAGGTCGCGCACGACGCTCGACAGCGGCGTCCGCGCTGCGCGTTCGCGCGCTTTCGCGGCGAGGTCTTGCCGGAATGCCGCGGCGATCTGCTCTTTCTCCGGCATCCAGCCGCCCAGCCTGCGCCGCTCGATGAGTGGTCCCTTGTTGCCGCCGCTCATGGGCAAATGCTCCTCGTCTCGATCGTTTCACGAAGTCGCGTAACACGCGTTCGCGTAGCGCTGAGCATCAGGCGTGCCCGACTCAGGGAAAATTGCGGTGGACGGACAGTTCTTCACATAGGCAGGAATCGCTATGTACTTTTTGCGGAAGAAATGTGCGAGCCTATTGCTGAGCGACGATCGAGCCACGCATGAATGCGTATCGCCCGCCTGTGCAATCGCGACAGAGAAACGGTATATATCGTTTTCGGATCGTGACGTGCTTTGCGGTCGCGCACACATGACCTCACGCCAAGCGTGATGAATTGCAGCGCCGGGACACTGAAACGCGAGCGACGACCAAAAAAATCGGCGGCCAACGCCTGGTCAACGCTGGCCGCCGTCACAGGCGGGGACGGAGGGCTCTCTCCGGTCCGCCGCCACAGAGCAGCGAGGGTGCCGATCTGCTGATATCAGCGTACACACGATCGCTCACAAATCCAATACGGCGCCCCTGTACGTAACAGATGCCTATCGGACATGCTGATCATCCCGGCACAGCCGACGTCATCCGGCCTCAGGCTTCAGACGTCGTCACGTCGCGGGGATCAAAACAACATGACGTTAACGACGTTGGATACGCCGACAAACACCGACGTCAATTACAGCATGTCGCGTAACCGGTAGTAGAGCGTGCCGAGCAGCACCGCTGGCGTGCGAAAGAAACGGCCGCCCGGAAAAGGCCCATGCCGAAGCCGCGCGAACACATCAAAACGACCCGCCTGCCCCGCGATCGCTTCGGCGACGAGTTTTCCCGCCATGCCGGAGAACACGAGTCCGTGGCCCGAAAAGCCTTGCATGAAGTACACGTTGTTTCCGAGGCGCCCCAGATGCGGCGCGCGGTTCAACGTGACGTCGACGAACCCGCCCCACGCGTAATCGATCCGCAAGTCCTCCAGTTGCGGAAACACGCCGAGCATGCGCTGCCGCATCCGTTCGACGAGGTCATGCGGCGTTTTCGCGTTGTACGTTTCGCCCGCACCAAACAGCAGACGGTTATCCGCGCTCACGCGGAAATAGTCGAGCACGAAGTTGTTGTCGGATACGGCCGCGCGCTGCCCGATCAGCGAATCCGCGCGCGCGCGCTCCATTGGCTGCGTCGCCACCATGTAAGTGCCGACGGGCATGATCCGCGAAGTGATCTCGGGTGCGAGGCTATCGCCGAATTCGCCGAGATAGACATTGCCGGCGAGCACCACGAAGCGGCACGCGACCTGTCCTGTGCCAGCCTTGACGATGGCCGTGTCGCCTCGCTCGAGCCGGAATGCGGGCGAACGCTCGAAGATGCGCACACCTGTTGTTCGCGCGGCGTCGGCGAGCGCGAGGCAATACTTCAACGGATGCAGATGTCCCGACAACGGATCGAACACGCCCGCGACGAAACGCTCGCTACTGATCCACCGGCCGATATCGCCGCGATCGATCCATTGCAGCGGATAGCGGTACTCGCGCTGCACGTGCTCGGCATATTCCAGCAGCTCGCGGCGTTTGCGTTTGCGGATCGCGACGGTGAGGTAGCCACGGCTGTAGTCGCATTCCATCCCGAAGTGCTCGATGCGCTCCTGCAACAGCGACAATCCTTCGACAGAGATGTCCCACGCGCGGCGCGCGTCCTCCGCGCTGAACTGCTTTTCGATCGCGCATTCGCCTTCCGCGCCGAACCCGACAATCGCCTGGCCGCCATTGCGCCCCGATGCGCCCCACCCCACACGAAACGCCTCCAGCAGCACGACCTGGAAGCCGCGCTGCGCAAGCTCCAGCGCGCAGGACAGACCCGCATAGCCGCCGCCGACGACGCATGCATCGGCTGTCACTTCGCATTCGAGCGCATCGCACACGGGCTGGCGCTCCACGCTCGCTTCGTACCAGGACTTTTCGATGACGGCGGATTCTTTTTGCAGTAGCACAGCGGCCTCGTCAGTCAACGCGAAAGTTCAGGAATTGCCAGGGGTCCGAAGCGTCGATGTTCTCTTCGTAGAGAGCGGACCGATCGCGCAACGGCGTCCATTGCCCGTATGTTCCGACGAGTTCGCCCAGATACGGTTTGGCCACGGAGAGAATCGTTTCGTGATCGACGTCGTCGGGCTCCACGATGCCTTCTTGCGGACAGCGCAGCGCCCATACCATGCCCGCGAGCGTGCCGGCGACGACCTGAAGCGTCGTCGCGCTGTTATAGGGCATCAGTTGCCGCGCAGTTGAAATCGACAGGCGCGAGCCGAACCAGTAAGCGCCGTTCGGACCGCCCATCAGCAGCACGCCGAGTTCGTCGCAACCGTCGACGATGTCGTCGCGCAGGATTCGCTTGTGCGACAGCGCGCGCCAGTTGCGGCCCGCGAGCTCATGAATCGACAGCAGGGAATCGGGACACGGACGGTACGCGTAGTAGACCGTCGGCCGATAGACGACGCGAGCGGCTTCGCGAACCGTCAGATGGTCCGCAATCGATATCGACTCGCCATGCGTGATCAGAAAGCCGTGGTACGGCCCGCCTGATGGTGTCCAGCTGCGCACGGTCGTCGCGAATCCGGGGCGCCGCAGGTAGATCGCCGCGTCGGTTCCATAGCCGTGCCGTGCGCCATCGCGCGGCCAATGCCGTTCATGCTGGCCCCAGCCGAGTTCGGCCGGTTGCAGGCCTTCTTCGATGAATGCATCGACGGACCATGTGCAGACGAACTCGTCGGCTTTCCTCGCGATCCGCGCGACCTGCGTATCCTGTTCGGCGATGTGAATGACCTTGATATCGAGGCGTCGCGCAAGCGCAGCCCATTCTTCGTGATGCACGGGTTTCCCCGGATCGAAGCCGCTATCGCGCGCCATGTTGATGAGCGCCTGCTTCACGAGCGCCGACGCGAGGCCGGGATTGGCGCCCTGCGTCACGACGGCCGTCGGTCCGCCGCGCCGGTCGAGCCGCAGCGCAAGCAACTCTTCGCGCAGCGCGTAGTTCGTGCGCAGTTGCAACGGCACTTCTTCATCGACGGACATGTCGTCCCATGGTTCGATGGCAAGATCGATGTAGCGAATGCCCCGGCTCCAGCAAAAGCGGACAAGCGCCGTGCTCGCGACGCCTACCGACAGGTTCAGCATGAAGTCGCCTTCGCCGACGAGGCGCTCGAGTACCGACTCGTAGTTGCTGTGCGTCAGCGGCTCGAAAATCCGCTCGACGCCATAGGCCTTCGCGGGCTCGACATCGTCGGAGGGCAGGCAAAGCACCTTGACGTTTTCCGCCGCTACATCGAGATGCCGGAATATCGCGGGCAACATCGCATGGCCCATTCCGCCAAAGCCGATGATGAGCAGACGCCCGTCGAGGCGTGCAAGTGTCGATCCCTGTTCCATCTGCCGTCCTTCGATGTCGCGTGCTTGCATTCACAAGCGAGCATCGCGCGTGCCGACGACGCAATCCATATCGCGAACCGATCGTCATTCGGGTCGCTCGCAAACGATCAGGCAAAAAAATACCGCCCCTGGAAGGCGGATCGGGTGCGGCTGCTCGCGTGTGAAATCGAATGGCAGGGCGAGCGTCACGCGCATCGATGAGAACGTCGACGCGCGGAACGCACGCGGCCCGTCAGGCCGCCTTCGCTTCAGGATTGCCAATCCGGATCTCTGCCGACCGCTTGAGTTTCTGAACGCGTGACATGAGCAGCGCCCTCGACCATCTGCGGAGTGGAATGCGCTTAATGCACTCGGCTGAAGCGACGCCGACGCCAACGCTGGCACGCGTCGTTCAGCTACAGCAGTCCGGTGCGAGAAACATTGACGGCTTACTGGCCCGACGCATGCGTCCTGAGAAACGCCACATAGCCGTTCTGCGTCTTGAGGATCTTCTCGGCGCACTCGTCGTAGTCTTCGCCCTTTGCCTTATCCGGCCCGTACATGCCACGGCATTGCGCAAAGAGTGTGAGCGTCGCGCCATCGGCTTTCGCGACGCGCGTCGCGGAGAACGCGGCCTTGCCTGAATCGTAGGGCACGTCGGTCTCGATTGCGACGGCGTCAGCGCGGGTCACGGGCGTGTCGGAATGCTGCTGGATATAGCGCTTCGTCACGGCCCAGGCGGCGTCGCACTGCGACGGCGCGCAGTCGACGACCGCATTTCGCTGGGCATCCGCGAGGCTGGTTTCGTTATGGATGAACTGCTGGGCCTGCTTCTCCTGCTTTTCCGGGGAAGAGCAACCAGCGAGTGCGAGCGCGACGAGCGCGAAGGCAGCGATCTTTTTCACGTGTAAGTGTTCTCAGGTCACATTCGAGCGCGATTATAGCCGGGCATCCAACGTATACGCGCAGCCTATGTGCCTCTCCCCATAGCGTCCGTTTCCAGCATGAGCGCACACGCGCGGCACAGCAATTGCTACAAAGAACCAATTGGGCGTGCGGGAGCGACTTTGACTCGCCGGGACTTCATTGCGATAGGTACGTCATCGGGCGGGGTCGATGCTCTTCGCGAAGTAGTGTCCAGGCTTCCGCACGACCTGCGGGCGGCCATCGCCATCGTGCTGCATGTGGGCACGCACGGCAGCATCCTCCCCTCCCTTTTGAACATGGCCGGACCGCTGCACGCCGTCCATGCCGCGGACGGCGAAATGTACGCGTGCGGCAGAATCTATGTGGCGCCGCCCGATCAGCATCTGATCGTCGAAGGCAGCCGGTTGCGGCTCGTACATGGAGCGAAGGAAAATTTTGCACGGCCGGCCATCGACCCGCTCTTTCGCAGCGCTGCCGCCGAGATCGGCCCGCGTGTGATCGGCGTGATCCTGACGGGCCTGCTGGACGACGGCGCGGCCGGGCTCGAAGCGATCCAGACGTGCGGCGGCGCGACGATTGTCCAGGATCCCGCGGACGCGTTCGCGCGAGGCATGCCATTGCACGCGTCGCCCTTCGCCGACGACATCCTTCCTCTCGCCGGCCTGCCGCGCCGGCTGATCGAACTCATCGACGGCAGGCGCGACGCGCGCACGACGGACGAGGCGACGCCACGCGACGCCGTCGAACGCGAGGCGACGGCACCGCGCGCGCGGGTTCGCGACACGACGTCCGCCGGCGCGCGCGGCCGCAGAGCGACGCCATCGCGATGAAGCGGGCGTAACGGATATTTCGTGGCGTATTTCGTGGCGCATTGCGGCACACATCGGCAATGCGGCGCGCGCAAAAGCGGGAAAGCGAGGTGCAATACGCGGCGCGGGAGAAGCGGCAGGACTTTTGCAGTCATGTTCCAGAGGGGATAATGGTAGTTTGCGTAGACGCAATGCGGGAGCGGTCCGCATTGCCCGCCCGGACCGGGTCTCGGGCGACACTATCATTCTTCGAACAGGACACGCAGCCATGCCTAAGAGACGGGCACAGACCATACCGAGCCAGGCAAACTATCCGATCGTCGGTATCGGCGCATCGGCGGGTGGATTGGGCGCACTGCTGGAATTCTTCGAAGCGTTGCCGGCGCATACGTCGATGGCGTTCGTGGTGGTCGTCCATCTGGCGCCCGATCACGAAAGCAACCTGGCGTCGTTGCTCCAGAAGGCGACCGACATGCCCGTCGCCGAGGTGACGAGCGCGACACCCATTCAGCCCGACCACGTGTATCTGATCGCGCCTTCGCTCGAACTGACCATGGTCGACGATTTCCTGCGCGTCGCGCCCAACCGGCCGCAGGATGGACGCAGGGCCGCAATCGATCTGTTCTTCCGCACGCTCGCCGAAGCCCATCGCGAACGCGCGATCGGCATCGTGATGTCCGGCGCGGGTTCGGATGGCTCCGTCGGGCTGTCGAGAGTCAAGGAAATGGGCGGCATCACGCTCGCGCAAGACCCGTCGGAAGCCGAGTACGACAGCATGCCGCGAAGCGCGATTGCCACGGGGATGGTCGACTTCGTGCTGACGTCGGCGGAGATGCCGCAACGGCTGATGGATCTGTGGTCGACCGCGCGGGAAATTCATCTTCCCGTCGTCGAAAGCGAAGAGCGCGTAGACGATCCCTCGAACGAGACGGCCGAGCGCGCATTGCGCGAAATCATGATCATCCTGCGCACGCGCACTGCGCACGATTTCCGCCATTACAAGCGGGCGACGGTGTTGCGCCGGATCGAACGCCGGTTGCAGGTCAACGGCATCGTCGATCTGCAGGCGTATCGCGACCATCTGCATCTGCATCCCGAAGAAACGCAGGCGCTGTTGCAGGACATGCTGATCAGCGTGACAAACTTCTTCCGCGACAAGGAAGCGTTCGACGTGCTGGAGCGTGAAGTGCTGCCGCAGCTTTTCGAAGGACGCGGCGAGCAGGACCGCATCCGCGTGTGGTCGGTCGGCTGCGCGACGGGTGAGGAAGCCTATTCGCTCGCGATGCTGCTGCAGGAGCGCTCGTTGAAGTCGTCGGAGGGCATCTCGTTCCAGGTGTTCGCGACCGACATCGATGAGCGCGCAATCTCCTTCGCGCGCGCCGGCCTTTATCCCGACTCGATTCTCGCCGACGTGACACCCGCCCGCGTGCGCCAGTTCTTTTCGAAAGACGCTGCGCATTATCGTGTCAAGAAGGAATTGCGTGAGCATATGCTGTTCGCGCATCACAACGTGCTGAGCGATCCGCCCTTCTCCCGGCTCGATCTGATCTGCTGCCGCAATCTGCTGATCTATCTGGATCGCGAGGCGCAGATGGAAATCCTCAGGATGTTCCATTTCGCGCTGCGTCCTGGCGGCGTGCTCTTTCTCGGCAGTTCCGAGTCCGCCGATAGCGTCAGCTCGATGTTCAGCGTCGTCGACAAACGCAACCGCATCTACCGCGCGAATATGGCCGTGCGCGGCGACACGCCCGTGCCCGTTGCGATCTCCGGCACCATGAGCACGCGCCCTGTCGTCGCCACGGTGCAGCCGCCGGGACGCCGCCGCTTTTCGTTCGGCGACCTGCATCAGCGGCTCGTCGAGCAATACGCGCCGCCTAGCGTGCTCGTCAGCCGCGATTCGGAGATCGTGCATCTGTCCGATCGCGCAGGCCGCTTCTTGCAGTACTCGGGCGGCGAGCCGTCGCACAACATCGTCGCCGTCGTGCGTCCCGAACTGCGGCTCGAACTGCGCACCGCGATCTATCAGGCCTTGCACACGAATCGAAGCGTCGAGGCGCGGCGCGTGCGGATCGAGCGCGACGGGCGTTCGTATTTCGTCAACATGACGGCGCGTCCCGTGCACGATGCGGAAGCGAATGCGGATTTCGTGCTGGTGCTGTTCGATGAAGTCGAGGACAGCATGGGCGGCGCGGAGACGTCATCGGCCGATGCGCAGAAGGACCCGATCATCAGCCAGCTCGAACGCGAGTTGCAACGCACGAAAGAGCAGCTTCAGTCGACCATCGAGCAATCGGAAACATCGACGGAAGAACTGAAGGCCTCCAACGAAGAATTGCAGGCGATCAACGAAGAGTTGCGTTCGGCAACGGAAGAACTCGAAACCAGCAAGGAAGAATTGCAGTCGATCAACGAAGAGCTGACGACTGTGAACGCCGAGCTGAAATCGAAGGTCGAGGAAACCGGCAAGATCAACGATGACTTGCAGAACCTGATCGCGGCGAACGACATCGGCACGATCTTCGTCGACCGCAATATCTGCATCAAGCGCTATACGCCGCGCGCGACGGACGTGTTCAGCATCATTCCTTCGGACATCGGCCGCTCGCTGCTCGACATCACGCACCGGCTCGAATACGACAAGCTTGCCGACGACGCCGCCGAGGCCTTCGACTCGCTGCGTCTCATCGAGCGCGAGCTGAAGAGCAACGACGGCCGCTGGTATCTCGCGCGCTTCGTGCCGTATCGCACGACGGAGGACCGCATCGACGGCGCAGTGCTGTCGTTCATCGACATCACGGGCCGCCGTCAGGCAGAAGACCGGCTGCGCGAAGGCGAACGCCGGATGCGCATCGTGGCCGACGGCACGAAGGACTACGCGATCATCACGTTCGACGACGATGGCATCGTCACCAGCTGGAACGCGGGCGCGGAACGGATTTTCGGCTACACGGAAGCGGAAATGATCGGCCAGTCCGCCGACATGCTTTCGACCGAGGAGGACCGCGCCGGCAACGTTGCCCCGCGCGAATTCGAAGCGGCGCGTCTGCACGGACGCACCAATGAGGAGCGGTGGCATATGCGCAAGGACGGCACGCGTTTCTTTGCGAGCGGCGTGCTGTCGCGTCTGGACGAGCCCGGCGTGAGCGGCTTTGCGAAGATTGCCCGCGATCACGGAGAGTCCGTCGACACGAAGACGGCGGGCCGCGGCGCGCAGGTCCAGGCGGTTCGCGAAGCCAGCGAGCGAGACGCGCAACGGCGGCGCGATGAATTTCTCGCCGTCGTTTCGCACGAACTCAAGCATCCCCTCAACCTGATTTCAGCGAGCGCGGAACTGATTGCGCGCGCACCGGAAACGCGGCAAAGCCTCAACATCTCGCGCGCAACCGATACGATCCGGCGCACCGTGATCGGCCAGGCGCAGATCATCGACGACCTGCTCGACATTTCGCGTGTGCGCACGGGCAAGCTGTCCGTGGTGCGCACGGCCGTCGACATGCGCGAGATCGTGCAGCGCGTGAGCAATGCCGTGCAGGACGATGCGAAACATCGCGGTCTCGCGCTCAATGTCTCGATGACCGATACGCCCGTCATCATTCACGCGGATCTCACGCGCATCGAACAGATCGCCTGGAACCTGATCAGCAATGCGCTGAAGTTCACCAGTCGCGGTTCGGTGAATGTGTCACTGGAGGTCAACGAACATGCGGAGGCGGTGCTTCGCGTGTCCGATACGGGCAGCGGCATCGAGCCTGCGCTGCTGCCGCACATCTTCGACATGTTCCAGCAGAGTCGCGACCCCACCACGCGCCGCGCCGGACTCGGCATCGGCCTCGCGCTCGTCAGGGATCTCGTGAACCTGCATGGCGGCACCGTGCGAGCGGAATCGGAAGGCGTCGGCAAAGGCGCGACGTTCACGGTCACGCTTCCGACACACGGATCGCTCGCCCACGTGAACGCGGACAGCGGCGACGCGATGCAGTCGTTGCAAGGCCTGCAGATTCTGATGGTCGACGACGACGCGGCAACGGTCGAAACGTTCAAGCTTCTTCTGGAAAGCGAGGGCGCCGTCGTCCTGACGGCCACGAGCGGTGAAGAGGCATTGACGATGCTCGACGGCCACGTGCCCGACGTCGTGCTGTCCGATATCGGCATGCCGGGCATGAGCGGACTCGAATTCGTCGGCAAGCTGCGGGAGGAGCCGTCGATGAAATCCGTGATCTGCATTGCGCTCAGCGGCTTTGGCGAGGAGGACGATGTCAGCGAGGCAGAAAATGCCGGCTTCGACGCGCACATGAAGAAGCCGGTGCTGCTGGAAGATCTGCTCACTGTTTTCTCGCGTCTGCGCAAATAGAGCCTCTCTCGGCACGATCGACGCGAATGCCGTGAGCTTTGAGAAGCATCGGGCGATGCAAGCGAAACGGGAAATCATGGACAGTTTCGACAATCTCGGCAACCACGCGAAGGCCCAGTTCGACGAAGCCGTCAGGCGACTGGAGGCAGCGGATGCGCGCGTGCGGGCGCTTTCCGCCAATCCGCTCGCGGACGAATCGACGAAGCTGACCGCGTTGCACGCCTATGAGGAAGCGCGGCTGCTGTGGCTGAGCTGCGAAGCGGTGTTGCGTAGCGCCGCAATCGTCGAGACCCCGGCGCAGTATGCCGGCAAGAGCATTGCGATCGTTCACGCGAACGCGCACGTCGGCGAGTCGATCGCGTTGCTGTTGCGCCTGCGAGGATTCAAGACGACCGTGCTGTCGACGGAGCGCCTCCTGGATGCGGCTTCGCACGGACCTGCTACGGCCGTTCTCGTCGACGTGGAAAGGAAGCTCGACAGGGCCAGCTTGCTGGCGATCGGCAAACTCAAAACGGCCCCGTCGATCCGCATCATCGCGATGATTCCGGAAGGGCTGGAGCATAACGAGTACATTGGCTTCGATACCGTCCTGGTCAAGCCGGTTTCGATCGATACGATCGTTCGGGCCATCCTGTTCGAGACCTGACGGCGGCAGCATCGCCCTTCCACGCTTTCGCGGAGACAACACTTGCGACAAACGTACTTCTACATCAACGGCGCGAGCGACAGCCACACTCCGGAACGCGAGCTGATCCAGATCGACAAGGCCGGCTATACCGTCGCGCTCAACCGCGTCGCAATCGACGACGTGCCGCAGTACTTTCCCGCAGCAGACCGGCCACAACTGAACGTTTTGCTTAGACGCATCGCTCGCGACGACTTGCTCGTGGTGCTGAAGCTTTCCGCGCTCGGATGCAGTGCGCGAGATGTACTCGCGACGCTGACGCGATGCCGCAGCGCGAAGGTGTCCGTACGATGCGTCGAGCTCGGCAGCGTGGATCTGACGGGCCAGCCCGAACCGCAAGCCGTCAGAACGCTGCGCGCCATCGTGCAGATGGAAATTGCGACAAGAAGCCAGCGAAGCAGAAAGAGCCTGCAATCCGCGCAGGAAAGCGGACGGCATACGGGCCGCCCCGCGTCGCTCTCGCGCACCGACAGGGCGCGCGTCATGCGCTCACTCGACAAAGGGCTGTCCGTCAGCGAGGTCGCGCGCAAGTTCGGCACCTCGCGCCAAACGATCATGCGTATACGCGACGCGTCCTCTTCCGCGCAGACGACTGCACCGCGCTGAATCACGCTGAACTACTGCTCGTTCAGCTTCGCCGCTGCCATCGCAATGCGTTGACGCACGACGCTGATGGCCTGCTTGAGCGCATACACGTCATGCAGATAGCGCGTCGGCACGCGTATCTGGCTTGCTTGCGCGTCGATGTTCTCGATTTCACGACGCCATTGGGATACGAGATCATTCGACGGCTGCGCCGTTTTCCATATTTCATCTTCCAGCGATTTGAGCTCACGATACCAGACTGTAAAACGGTTCTTTATCCGCCTCTCGACCATGCGCGGCAGTGCCTGTACTACGCCGATGAGCACGGCCATGAACGGCAAAAGAATAAGCAGCCGTCTTTCGATAAAACTCGCGAGCCAGAACGGAAGATAGCGCTGAAGAAAGGGACGCCCCGATTTGAAATAACGCTCGCTTTCGCTGGATACGGGAAACTCGTCGGTATTCAGATTTGGAAACACGCCGAGCGGCGTGAAGTAGTCTTCGCCAGAGTGGACGGTCTTCGCGGCATCCAGCAGCAGATAGACGAGTGCCGGATGCAACCTGTCTTTTGCGACGAGCAGCGCCGTCGCGGCCAGCAACGTGACGTCGTTTTGTGGACGATCATTCACGATGCTGGTCGAGCCGCGCGGGAACGTCACCTTCGAAAGCGACGGGAACTTCTGCACCAGTGCGTCCGCCTGGGCAAAACTCATCAGTTTCAGGTCGCTGTTCAGCAGTGTTTTCTGCATCGGCGCGTCGGGTCTGCCAATAAAAAAGGCGGCATCGAGACAGCCGTCTTCGAGACAGCGGTACGCTTTCTCTGCATCGGTTTCGACCAGCTGCGTATTGTCGCGATCGATCCCGCTATACTCGAGCAGCACGCGCGATACATGCAGCAGCCCGCTGCCGGGCACGCCGACGCCGATCCGCTTGCCGCGCAGTTGCACGAGTCGGTTGACGACAGCATCGCCGCGATAGAACACCCAGATCGGTTCATACGAAACTGCCGCGATCGTCTGCAAGCCGTCCGTTTCCTGCCGCGTGGTGGTGCCCGATTGAATGAAGCCCACCTCGTATTCGCTATTTGGATCTTTCAGCCGCTGATAGTTTTCGACGGAACCTGAAGAACTGCGGATATCGAGCGTGACGCCGTCGCGTTTGAGGACGGGCGCATACCGGTCTGCGAAGCCGCGATAGATGCCTTTGTCCGCGCCCGTCGTGATGACGATTCGCGTCTGAAATGCGGGCTCTATGATCGTGAACAGCACCCAGCCGAGCGCGGTCAGCACGACGATCGCGCCAAGAATCAAAAGACGCCGGCGCCGCGGCGTGACGGGCGTCTTCTGGCTACGATAGAGCGCTGGGTTATCCCTTCGCATCGTCCCTGTTGGGTTTCAGTACTTTTCGGGAACGTATCGAAGTGGCCGGTTCGTTTCCCGATAACCTTCGGGCTTTTGCCGCTTCGGAAGTCTCACTTTCTCGCGCGGCATCGTCTTGTACGGAATGCTGTTCAGCAGATGCGTGATCAGGTTCAGGCGCGCGCGCTTCTTGTCGTCCGATCGCACGACATGCCAAGGCGCCTGCTCCGTATCAGTGGCGTCGAACATGTCGTCGCGCGCGCGCGAATAGTCATACCAGCGGCTATACGAGCGCAAATCCATCGGCGTGAGTTTCCATGTCTTCCGCTCGTCGGTGATACGCGCCTGGAGCCGGCGCGTCTGCTCTTCCTCGCTGACTTCCAGCCAGTACTTCAGAAAAATGATGCCCGAGCCGATGATGGCGCTCTCGATGAGCGGCACCGCCTTGAAGAAGTGCTCCACCTGCTCTTCCGTGCAAAAGCCCATTACACGCTCGACGCCTGCGCGGTTGTACCAGCTTCGATCGAAAAGCACGATCTCGCCGGCAGCAGGCAAATGCGGAAGATAGCGCTGGATATACATCTGCGTCTTCTCGCGGTCGGTCGGCGCGGGCAGTGCAATAACCCGGAAAACGCGCGGACTGACGCGCTCGGTAATCGCCTTGATCGTTCCGCCCTTGCCTGCACTGTCGCGCCCTTCGAAGATCACGCATACTTTCGCGCCCGTTTGCACGACCCACTCCTGGAGCTTCACGAGTTCGACGTGAAGCGACGCGAGTTCTTTTTCGTATTGCTTGTTCTTCAGGCGCCCGTGCGCTGCCAGTGCTTCCAGTGCTTTTTCCGCGTGCTTGCCATTCGCGCCGTTCCTGTCATGCCTTGCCTTGTCATTCCTCATCTCAGCCATCGTTGATCTCCCGTGACCGCCAAGCAAAATGGTTACTGACTCGTTGTCGACGAAGGCGCCGCGTTCGCCATCGAGAGCGTTTGCACAGCCACTCGCAAAGCAGCCGCGATGCTGCAAGCAGAAGCGGCCCTGCGCGATGCCGAGCGGCCGAAACGTATTCAAGACTCGTCGCGCCCAGGCACGACTTGCACCACCAGCGTGCGGCTTTTCCAGAACATGTTGTGCACGCGCGGTTGCAGACTCTGCAGCACGTGCGACGCTATTTCATTGAAACCGAGCACGACGGCAGGATGCTCGCCCGTTCCTTCGACGCGCTGAATCGTATCGAAAGGCGGAAACCCGTAGTGGCAAAGAAAGGCTTTGATTTCCTCATCCGTCGTGCTGTCTTCGACATTGCCTACCCATAGTTCAGCCATAGCGATTTTCTCCTCTTGAACAGTCGGCTCATCACTTCGATCATGCGCCGCACGACCTGACGCACTCAACGATCTTATTGTGCGCTCGCGCCCGGCAAATGCCAGCCCGAAAACGCATTGCGTCCGGTTAGACAGATGAATCGATGCTGCGAAATGCGAAATGGCGACAGCGATAAAGTCGAAAATTGCAACGCGCTATTTTCAAGGCTTTCAAGGCGCGGAAGCCGGCTTGTCTTTCTCTTGCTTCTGAGGTTCTGCCTGCTGTTGCCCGGCTTGCTTCTTCGCCTCGCGCGCCTTTTGTTCAGCCTTGCGCTGCGCGTCCTGCATCTGCTTCGTTGCGGCCGGCTGAGCGACGGCGACGGGCGTCGCGGCAAACAAAACCGCAAACAAAACAGCGGCACTCGCCGTGACTGCGCGTACAGCCAGATCGAATCCTTTCATGGTCTTCTCCGCTGCCTGCTTTCGAATTGAATCTTATAAGGCTCGCATCGCCGCGTCGATATTCAATCCACCCGGCGGCAAATCCGAGCGGCTAAAACGGACGAGCGCAAAAGCCCGCGTTTCCGGCCTGGGACCGGGAATGCGCGCGAAGTGAAATTCGATTTCGCGCGCGCCTTGCACGTTTGCCTTCTGGACCACGTTCATCATGTCGATCCGAATGCGCCGCGTCTTGACGTAAACGTGCTCCGAAGGTTTGCTCAGCACTTCACAGACGCCCTTCAGGTCAAGCTCGATGGTCTCCGTCGGCACTCTGAGCGCCGCGAGACTTTCCGCGTTTTCCGCGATCTGCGCCTGCACGCGCGTGAGTTCTTCCAAAGTTGCGCCATCGCCGCCGACGACGGCCCGAATACCTGTGCCCTGCCGATGCAGCAAAGCGACGCGCTCCTGCATTAGTTCGCGTCCCCGCGCGAGGCGTTCCGCGCGATCGGCCGCGAGCCGGGAAAGCCCTTCCAGCGCCATCTGGTCGATCAACCGCCGCACCAGCTCCTCACGCAACTCCGCTTCCGTGCGCCCGCATATCCTCACGCGATGATCGCTGAACGACAACGTGGTTTGCACGACGTCATGGCGCACCGTATCGCCCTCCATCGCGACGCCGAGCACATGACGCTCGTTCAGGGCCATCCCGAGCGTTCCGTGGACATCCACGGCATCGGGGTTCTGCTCGAAAAAGGTGCGCACCGCCTCGGAGCGGCCGATCGCGCGCGGGATATCGTCAGGCGTTGCAAAGAACGCGCGCAGACAGGGATTGCTGGACCACGTAGCGGCATTGGCCTCGAGCGTCGCGGGCAGCGCGGCGAGCAGCTCGTCTATGTACTGGAGCGTTGCTGCGACAGGCCGTTTCAGGCGACGCCGGTAGTGGCTCGCCAGCTTCAGCCGTGGATGAATGGCGAGAATGCGCTCGACCGCTTCGTCGATACGCGCGGCATCGGCCACTGAAACGTGGACTCGCTCGCGATTGAACAGCCAGCGCAATAGACACATTGTCGAATTCTCCGAAGGCCGGGCATCAACAAACATAGTCTAAGGCGCGCGGGAATGCGCAGCGGGTGATCGCGGTCAACGGTGTCGTGCATTTCCGCTTGTAAGCTGGAACGCGGCTTAGCCGCTACGCATCGGGAATCTGCCTGAACGCCTCGAACCGCGTAAACGGCGGCGCAAGCTGTTCGACTTCCATTTTGTCGACGAGCGCAGCGGGCATGCCGTCGATCATCCAGTCGCACATCTCGCGCACCTGCTCCTGCGAGCCCTGGAGCAGCGCTTCAACGGAGCCGTCCATCCGGTTGCGCACCCACCCCGCGACACCGATCACGTCCGCCTGCTGCACGCACGCCGCCCTGTAGCCCACGCCTTGAACCGTGCCCGTCACTCGCACGAGCAGCGTTGTCACTCCGCCATCGAAATCGCCAGCCATCCGCGCTCTCCGTCGACAAGAACTGCCGCGAAAATATCGCAGCGCTGTGTGTGTGTCGATCGTATGTCACGTGGTTGTATTAGCGCCAGGCCGATTCGATTTTTGTCGGAAGCGAATGTGCGGCGCAACGCACGAATGCTCCGCACGAACGCATCCGCCCGATGCGGACGCTCAATCGAAATCGAACATATCGAACAGCGACTTCTTCTTGCGGCGCGCATCGTAATGCTTGCGATGGTCGTCGCGCCCTTCATGACGTCGGCCCCACTCGTGTTCATGCCGCGCATCGCGGTCGCTATGGCGCGCTTCACGCTCACGCTGTGCGTCCGCGCGCTGCGGCTCCGGCGTGTCCTGCATCTGGCCGATCAGCTTGTCGAGTTCGCCGCGGTCGAGCCATACGCCGCGGCACGTCGGGCAGTAGTCGATTTCGATGTTCTGCCGCTCGGTCATCAGCAGATCGGGGGTCTTGCAAACGGGGCATTTCATTGCGTTGCTCCTTCTCATTTCGCCGGTTCGGCGTTTCGGTGATTCGGGTTTGCTGCATGTGCAGCGGCGTCGTGCTCACGCTTTAGCCTCCTGCGCCGCGCCAGCATGTTCATGCCTTCGACGAAGCCGGCAAACGCCATCGCCGCGTAGATGTAGCCCTTCGGCACGTGCGTACCGAACCCTTCCGCGATCAGCGTCATCGCGATCACCAGCAGGAACGCGAGCGCCAGCGTGACGATGGTCGGATTGCCTTCGATGAACTTCGACAACGGAGCCGCCGCGAACAGCATCGCCGTCACAGCCACAATCACGGCGACGAACATGATGGGCAGATGATCCGTCATGCCGACGGCCGTGATGATGCTGTCGACGGAGAACACGAGGTCGAGCAGCAGGATCTGGCCGATCGCAGCCGTCGCCGTAAGTCCGCCGACACGCGCGGCCGCATTCGACACATCCGCATCGTGGCTCACGTGACGATGCATTTCACGCGTCGCCTTCCACGCGAGAAACAGACCGCCCGCGAGCAGAATCAGGTCGCGCCACGAGAAGGCATGGTCGAACACGGAAAGCACCGGCTCCGTCAGGCGCGCAATCCAAGCGATGGTGCCAAGCAGGCCCAGACGCATCACGAGCGCGAGCATGATGCCGATGCGCTGTGTCCGTGCGCGCTGCGCTTGCGGCAGCTTGTTGCTGAGAATGGAAATGAAGATCAGGTTATCGATGCCGAGCACGACTTCCATCACGATGAGTGTCACGAGTGCCGCCCATGCAGCGGGGTCAGCGACGAGAGTCAACAGGGAATCCATTTGCGCGCGTTGTTGTCCGGGTTCGAGTGAATGCGGCTGGTTACTGGGTTCACAGCCAGCAAAGCGAATGATCCATCACTCGTCACATCGGAAAAACCAGCGATAATCTGACATTCGGTTCGCATTTTTCGAAGTCAAAATCGACGAGGCGCCAACATGCTCAACTACCGGCACTTGCACTATTTCTGGGTCGTCGTGAAGGAAGGCGGGTTCGCGCGCGCCGCCGAACGTCTCGACATGGCCGTGCAGACCATCAGCGCGCAGGTGCGCGAACTGGAAAAGTCGCTCGGTCATCAGTTACTGAAGCCGGCGGGCCGCGGCGTCGCGATGACGGAGGCTGGCCAGGCAGCATTCGCGCGCGCGGAAGAAATCTTCCAGCTCGGCAGCACGCTGCACGACGAAGTGCGCGAGGCCGCAAGCGGAGCGGTCGCGCGGTTCGCGGCCGGGCTGACGGACGGCATCTCAAAGCTGGCCGCCCATGCGATCCTCGCTCCCGTACTGGATACACCGTCGCTGCGGCTGCTGTGTCATGAAGGAGAATCGGAGCAACTACTGGCCGAGCTCGCGCATCACCATCTGTTTCTCGTGCTGTCCAGTCAGGCGGCCCCACATAACGCGAACTTGCGGCTGTCGAGCGAGCGCCTGATCGCATCGCCAATCGATTGGTACGGACCGGCCTCCACAGTACGCAAGAGCGCGATCGGTCACTTCCCGCAATGTCTCGCGAGTCTGCCCGTCTTGCTGCCGACGGGGCATTCTTCGCTGCGCTCGCGGCTCGACCGTTGGTTCGAGGCGGAAGGCATACGGCCGCGCATCGTGGGCGAGTTCGAAGACAGCGCATTGATGGCGCTATTCGCATCGCGAGGCCTCGGTGTGTTTCCGCTCGCGGCATTCGGCGCCGAACGCAACGATCCGATCCATCGCAACTTGCGCTGGCTAGGCCGGTCGCCGGATGTGAAAGAGGAGATTCACGCGATCGTATCGCGGCGCGGACGCCATCATCCGTTGACGCAAAAGGTGCTGGCTTCAGCTTCAGGCTAACTGTTCTGGCCGTAACGCAGGCTTCGTTTTTTCCGAACTTGCTGTTCCGCTATTTCTGCTTTTTCCGCACACTTCGACACCGTACTCTTGAGCCGTACCCACGACGGAGGTGTCACATGCAAGTCCTGTTCAAGTCCCGCGACCGCGAAGCCGTGCGTATGCGCAGCTTCGCGCGTCAACGTATCCGGTTCGTGTTCCGACGCCTGGACTGGCTGATTTCGAAGGCAACGGTCAGTCTTTCGGACATCAACGGCCCGCGCGGCGGGCTCGACAAGCGCTGCCAGGTGCAGGTGCAGACGCCCGACGCGACGCCTGTCGTCGTGACGTCGGTTGCGAGAGACTGGCGCGGCGCGCTCGATCTGGCGCTCGCTCGCGCGGCGCGTTCCGTCGTGCGCAGACAGCAGACACGCGTCGCCGCGCGACGCTTTAGTCTGCGTGAGCGCGCATGGGCCACTCAGCCTGATTCCGTTTGAGCAGGAACGCTGTCGATGCACGCACGGTCGGCTGGCGCTGCCAGCGCGGTGTCGCCCCCGTGTCGCCCATTACGCTTGCGCGCTACGCGTTCATCGCACGATCGAGCAGCATCAAGCCCTCGACTCCGCCTCTGGCAAGCCCAATGCCCAAATGCGACGCAATGCCGAAATCGCGCGGATTGATGCGAATGACGCGCGGCCCATTCTGCTCGCTGAAAAGACGCACGGTCGGTATCGCCTTGCCCGCGCCGACTTCGACCACGACGAGTCGCTCGACCGTCGACAGCCATGCGTGCAAGCGCGCTTCCTGCTGCTCGGTGCGCAGCGCGATCCAGTCGTAGTCGCCGAACATCAGGATATTGGGCCGCGCGACTGCACCGCATGCAGGGCAACGCGGCAGATCGCTCGTCAGTTCGCAGGTGGTTTCGTCGACGATGGGACGCACGTCATCGGCGGACCATAGCCGGTCGTTGCAGACTTCCGAGCATTGCAGAACGTGAATCGAACCGTGGCACTCGGCTATCGTCGCATCGTTGAAGCCGGCCTTCTGAAACTGTCCGTCGACGTTGCTCGTGAACGCCCACAGCCCGCAGGGCATCGAGTCGGCCCAGCGGCGCAATATGTCGAAGCCCTCGTGTGGAATCGTGCGCCGGTACAGGTCGAGACGATGCCCATAAAAGCCCCAGCAAAGCCGCGGATGCAGCGCCATCACGCGCGGATTCGCCATGTCCTGAAAGGTGAGGCGGTGCTGTTTCAATGGGGATAGGCGCGCCAGAATCCCTCTGCGCCGCGATAATCGGGCAAGCCTGAATCGACGCCCATGCCGGCGCCTGCCGTTACCAGCATGCCATCGGCCTCGCGCAGCCACGACACGGCGCGTTTGATGCGTTCGTTTTCGTCCATCGCGCTACTCTAGCAATTCGCTCAAGAAGCGTCTTGTACGCCGCGCTTCGCGTCATGGACAATAGCGACACGAGCCGACACATGGTTCGCGAGGCCATCGTTCGAGCAATATGGCCACCTTATCGAGGAGACAAATCGATGTCCGCATCCGCCGCTGTGCTTGCCATTCTTGTCGCGTTGCTGCTGGGCGCGATGATTCCCGGGCCGAGTTTCGTTCTTGTCGCGCGAAATTCGATCAGCCTGTCTCGCAGCGACGGACTTTCGACTGCGCTTGGCATGGGCGTCGGCGGTATTTTCTTTGGCGGTATCGCACTCGCCGGGCTTTATACGTTACTGGTTGCCGTCGAATGGCTTTATATCGCACTGAAAGTTGCGGGCGGGCTGTACCTGGTCTATATCGCGTCGAAGATCTGGCGCGGCGCGACTCAGCCTGTCGCGATGGATAGTCCCGACGCGGCGCACGGCCGTAGCGCCAGGAAATCGTTCTGGATCGGCTTGACAACGCAGCTCAGCAATCCGAAAACGGCGATCTGGTACGGCAGTATCTTTGCGGCACTGCTGCCGCAGCATCCGCCTGTGTGGTGCTATTTCGTGCTGCCGCCGCTCGTCTTTTCGGTGGAGGTCGGCTGGTACACGATCGTCGCGCTGTGCTTTTCGAGCCGGCGCCCGCGCGAAGTCTATTTGCGCGCGAAGAAATGGATCGACCGGATTGCCGCGACTGCGATCGCGGCGCTCGGACTCCGGTTGATTTTCGCGGCGAGGTCGGCGGGAATCTGACCGCAAACATATAAAGGCCGCATCAAACGCCTGTAGAACGCTGATGAACAAAGGGGAGTACAGCTCGTACTCCCTTTTTTATGCGGAATGCCCAGCGGCGAATGCTTAGCGGCGATAGGCTTCGGCCAGCACGGCGCAATGCTGCAGATGCAGTTCGACAGCGCGGATGGCGAGTTCGCGCAGACGCGAGAGCCAGTTCGTGGACGAGGCAGCGGCGGTCGTAGCTTGTTGCATGGTGGACTCCTTAAACGAGTAACTGCGGGTAATACCCTAAGTAATAACCCTAGTATATCCGTACGCATGACGCGGTGCAACAAATCAATCAAACTCTTCCCCAAACTGGTGACACAACCTTACACATTGCCTTCATCATCTGCGATATGCGTTTAGCGGGTGCAATTGCTTTCTTGTGAAACCGAATGCGCCCACAACCAGCAGTTGCGCGCGACAGAAGTTGAGTCAACCAGATAAATCGGATACCTCAATATATTCATGCGCGTGGCGTCTCATCGAACAGCACCGTCACGTGACAGCAATATTTCAATTCCGCCGATGGGTTCATTTCGCTCCCGCAAAGAAGTCATGCCGGATTTCACAATGATCTTTCATTTAACGAATCGAATTGAAAGCCTTGCGTACTGTTGCGTTTGAACCAACGGTCTATTGGAAAAATTAATGTGATCGTGCAAATGCTTTTGCTCTAAGATTCGCCGTGCTCCAACAACGCCTATCGCTCAAAGGAAAAGTATGGACATCAAGTCGATCCGGCAATCTGCTTTTGCGATGCCCGTCCACAATCCCGCCTATCCTCGCCCGCCATTCCGTTTTCTCAATCGCGAGTACTTCATCATTTCGTATGAAACGGACATGGACGTGTTGCGCGCCGTTGTACCGGAGCCCCTCAAGCCGGAAAACGCGCTGGTCCATTACGAATTCATCCGCATGCCGGACTCGTCGGGCTTTGGCGACTACACAGAAAGCGGTCAGGTGATTTCCGTGCGCGACATGGAAGGACGTCTTGGGAATTACACGCACTCGATGTACCTCGACGACGAAGGCCCGATTGCCGGCGGCCGTGAAATCTGGGGCTTTCCGAAGAAGCTCGCGCGACCGAAGCTGAGCGTCGACGGCAACGACACGCTGCTCGGCACGCTCGACTACGGCACGCAACGCATTGCGACGGGCACGATGGGCTACAAGCACCGGATGCTCGACATCGAAGCGGAGCACGCCAAGCTCGCCGACACGCCGAACTATTTGCTCAAGGTGATTCCGCATGTCGACGGCAGCGCGCGCATTTGCGAACTCGTGCGCTTCTATCTGCGCGACGTGACGGTGCTCGGCGCATGGAGCGGCCCTGCCGCGCTCGAATTGCATCCGCATGCGCTTGCACCTATCGCGGAGTTGCCTGTCAAGCGCGTGATCGGCGCGCGTCACGTGATTGCGAATCTCACGCTCGATATCGGCGAAGTGGCGTTCGACTATCTCGCGCCTGCGCAAACTACTGCGCAGACCGCCAAGAAGTCGAATGACGACGCACTCGAACTCGCTCTCTAAACCATTCACAGGGAAAAGAATATGTCATTGCAAAACAAGGTCGCGCTCGTCACGGGCGCAGCAAGCGGTATCGGCGAACAGTGCGCGCGCAAAATGGCGAGCCTCGGCGCTTGCGTCGTCATTGCCGATCTGAATCTCGATGCCGCGCAGAAAGTCGCGGCAAGCATCGTCGCTGCGGGCGGCAAGGCAATCGCCGTTGCAATGGACGTGACGAACGAAGAAGCTGTTAATGCAGGCGTCGAAAGCGCAGTGAAGCAACTCGGCGGTATTGACGTGCTCGTGTCGAATGCGGGCATCCAGATCGTCGCGCCCATCGAGGACTACGCGTTCGCCGACTGGAAGAAAATGCTCGCGATTCATCTGGACGGCGCGTTCCTGACCACGAAAGCGGCCATCCGGCACATGTACGACAGCAAGCGCGGTGGCTCGATCGTGTATATGGGCTCCGTCCACTCGCATGAAGCGTCGAAGCTGAAGTCGGCCTATGTCACGGCCAAGCACGGCCTGCTGGGTCTCGCTCGCGTCGTCGCGAAGGAAGGCGGTCCGCGTGGCGTGCGCGCGAATGTCGTGTGCCCGGGCTTCGTCCGTACGCCGCTCGTCGAGAAGCAGATTCCCGAACAGGCAAAGGAACTCGGCATCACCGAGGAAGAAGTCGTGAAGAACGTGATGCTGAAGGAAACCGTGGACGGCGAATTCACGACGGTCGACGACGTCGCCAATACGGTTGCGTTCCTCGCAGGTTTCGAATCGGCGGCACTGACTGGACAGTCGGTGATTGTCAGCCACGGCTGGTCGATGCAGTAAGGAGCTTGCATGCGCAGCGACACAAAAAAAATCAGCGCGCGGCCGGATGCCTTTGTGTTGCCGCGCTACGACGAGATCGCGCTCGTGCTGCAAGGCGGCGGAGCACTCGGCTCGTATCAGGCGGGTGTGGTCGAAGGACTAGCCGAGGCGAATGTCGAGCCGGACTGGATCGCGGGCGTGTCGATTGGTGCGCTCAATACGGCGATCATCGCGGGCAATGCGCCGGAAAAACGCGTGGAAGCGTTACGCGGATTCTGGAATGCGATCTGCCATCCGCTCGACTGGATCGGCAGCGTCAGTAAGTGGACGCTGCCCGGTTTTGGCTTGCATGACCTGTCGCGCAAGTGGGCCAGCATGTGGGCTGCGGGCCGCGCACTGACGGAAGGTCAGCCGGGATTTTTCGCGCCGCGCTTTCCGTTGCCCGTTGCCGGGCTCGCGAAGCTGGACCCGAGCCGTGTCAGCTACTACGACACGGCCGCGCTCAAGGCAACGTTGCAGCAGTACGCCGATTTCGATCGCATCAACGACGGCAAGATTCGTGTGTCCGTGGGCGCCGTGAATGTGCGCACGGGTAATCTCACATACTTCGACAACGCGAAAATGCGGCTCGCGCCGGAGCACTTCATGGCATCGGGCGCATTGCCGCCGGGCTTTCCTGCTGTCGAGATCGACGGGGAATACTACTGGGATGGCGGACTCGTTTCTAACACGCCGCTCACGGAAGTTCTGCGCGATTCGGATCACAAGGACACGCTGGTCTTTCAGGTCGATTTGTGGAGTGCGAAAGGCAATGCGCCGGGCGATTTTCTCGACATATCGGAGCGCGCAAAAGACATCCAGTACTCGAGCCGGACTCGCGCGATTACCAACATGCTTGCGGAACGGCAAAAGCACGCGCGCTTTATCAAGGAACTGCTCGAACATGTGCCTACGTCGGTGCTGAAAGCGGACCCGCTATTCCGGCTTGCAGAAGCAGCGGCGGATGGCAGCGCGATCAACGTCGTGCATCTGATCTACAAGAACAAGCCATACGAAGGTCACTACAAGGACTACGAGTTCAGCATGGATACGATGCTCGAGCACTGGCAAAGTGGACTCGACGACATTCGCGATTCGTTCTCGCATCGCGAGTGGTTCGATGTGCCGAGTCGTGAACAGGGTTTCGCGACGCACGACGTGCACCGCCCCGTCGGATCGGTGCCGCAGTCCGACAAGAGCACTGTCGAATCATTGCCGGGCAAGAACCGCAAGGAAGCAGCCTGAGTACTTTTCGATTCAATTTGCTCTAGATGAAACACGGCTCTGCAATATGCATGTTGCAGAGCCGTATTTTTCTCGAGCCGCCAAATGCTCACCTAAGCCGCGCAAAATTTACATTCCACCTGGAAAACCTAGCGCAGTCGCTTTCGCGCGCAAATCTGCAAAGCGGCCGCCCGGCGGATTGACGGCCGTCGAAGATGCCGCGCTCGACGGAAGCTGCTGGCCGCGATCGACGCCGCCGAGCCCCGGTATGATGCCCGCCGCCGAGCATTCAACACCGAAGGCTCCTTGCGTCACGGCGATGGAGGGCGCATCGGTTCGCGCGGCATCGCTGAAATCCAGCGCGTAGGCCATGTTGAAAGTCGCGGGGTCGGTTGCGCGCACGCCCACAGGATCGATGCCGAAGCGCCACGCGAGCAGTTGATGGATCGAGCTGGGATCGAACGGATAGCGCGACACCATGTTCGCGCGCGTACGTGGTCCGAGCATCATGCACGGCACGCGAAAGCCCAGGCGGCCGTCGTTGCCCACACCCTTTTCAGCCGTCGACACAGGCCTGACGGGCGGCACTGCATGCTCCATGAAACCGCCCCATTCGTCGTAGACGAGGATCATCAGCGTCGTGCTCCACTTCGGCCCGGTGCGCAACGCGTCGTAGATCTGGCCGAGCAGGACCTGGCCGTTGCGCACGTCCGCATGCGGGTGATCGTCATTGGACGTGCCCTGCGCTTCTCCCGCGAAACTCGGATCGACCATGCAGAACGACGGCAGATTGCCCGATGCCGCATCCGTAAGAAAATTCGCGAAGAGCTTTGAGCGGCCGACATAACGCGAGCCATACAACGCAGTGAACGGCACGTCGTGGAAGTAGTAGCTCGACGAGATGTTCTTCGCATCGAGGCGGTCCCAGATGGTCGGCAGCGAACAGGTATCGGTGCTGTCGTCGAGACGGTCGGTTTCCCCGCTGTGCAGATAGAGACGGTTTGGAAAAGTGGCGGACAGAACCCCCGACATGTAGTAATCGCAAACCGTGTACTGCGTGACGGCGCCGCGATAGAAGTCGAGATCGGCCGCGCCGAAATAGCCGATGGGCAGCAGATCGCCACGTGCGAGGCTCGTGCCGGGCGTCAGCAGGAAGCCGTTCATCGCGCCATTGGCGAGTTGCGTGCGGCCGGCGCTGTACTGATGGTTCGGATCGGAAAACGAGCAGGCCTGGAATCCGTATGCCGCGTTCGACGTCAATGCGAACGACGACTGAGTCTGTCCGAATGCATCGGGGAACTGGCGGTTCTGCTGATGTTCCGCATTCGGAATCCAGCCGAACATATGATCGAAGGAGCGGTTCTCCATCGTGACGAGCACGATGTGATCGACGCCTGACGTGGCCGGGTCCGGCAACGCGGGCCTCGGCAGATTGGCGCGATCGGGCGGAATGCCGCTCGTCGCCCCCGAGCTGCCCGACGGCTCGCCTCCCCCGCCGCCGCAAGCCGACAACGCGACGGTGCCCGCGAGCGCAGCCAGTAACTTGCGGCGTGTGGGATCGGGTGCATTCGAAGACTGATGATCGCTCATGTCGTTCTCCGTTGTTGTAAGGGCTGTCGGGGGTGCCGTTGAGGTCGCTGTCGACGGATCGAGCGGACGGACAAGCGTCGTCAGCACTTGGCGTTCCCGGACGTCGCGGATGGGCACGCGATCCGTGTCAGTGGATTCCCTGGTCCTTTCCCGATGCGGCATGCGCATTTCATGCCGCGCGGAATGCGGGAAAGCCGTGTGGAGGCATGCGCATCGATACAGTTTCAAGGCTGTATTTCCTCTTTACAGACTAAAGACTGTATATTGCCAATACAGGTTTTGACCTGTATCCTGACCGACAGGCAGCGACGCACGCGCGCCCTCGCCTGTCCGCCTTCAACCGTCTCCTTTCGAGGCCCGCCGTGGACTATTCCGTCAAGACGCTCAGCCAGTTGCGGCCCGTTCTGCGCGGCTTTCGCAAGGCCGCGGGACTCACGCAGGCCATGCTCGCCGAGCGGCTCGGCATCACGCAGCAGAGCTATGCGCAGTTCGAGGCGAATCCTGCGGCGGCCGGGGTCGAGCGGCTGTTCAGGGTTTTGCGGCTGTTGAACGCCGGCATTACGCTCAGTCAGGATGCGCCGTCGCCGGCAAACACGGCGCCCGCCGCAAAGATGGCGTCGTCGAATCGCGCAGCCGCTAACGGAAACGTATCGAAGACTCGCCCGGCAACGCCCCGCAAAGCCGGGACGAAACGCGAGGCCCCCGCACGCACGACGGGCAAGCGGGCGCAGCCGGCCACGGCAGCGCCGGGCGCCCGCATGGCCGCGAGCAAGACCACGTCCGGCCGAAAAACGCCCGCCCCCGTCAAGGCGAAGCAAGCGGCAACGCCACCGAAAAAGCGCGAGAACTGGTAAGCATGCGGCGCGGTTCACAGACACAACGACTCGACCTGTGGATGAACGGCCTCGCCGTCGGCTACTGGGAAAAGGCCGGCGGCGGCGAGCGGCTCGTCTACTTGGACGACTGGATCGCCGATGAACAGGGCCGTCCGTTGTCGCTTTCGTTGCCGTTCACGCCCGGCAATCAGCCTTATCGCGGCGCCGTCGTGTCGGCGTTCTTCGACAACCTGTTGCCCGACAGCGAGCCGATCCGGCGACGGATGGCGCAGCGCTATCGCCCGGGCAGCACGGCGCCGTTCGATCTGCTCGCGACGCTCGGGCGCGACTGCGTCGGCGCGATCCAGATGCTGCCGCCTGGCGAAGCTCCCGCCGACCTCTACCGCATCGGCGGCGAGACGCTCACCGACGACGACATTGGCCGCCTGCTGCGCGACACGACGTCGGCCGCGCCGCTTGGCCAGCGCGATCAGGCGGGCGACTTGCGTCTGTCCATCGCCGGCGCGCAGGAAAAGACAGCGCTGCTGCGTCACAAGGGCCGCTGGGTGTTGCCCTCGGGCAGCACGCCCACCACGCACATTCTCAAGCTCCCGCTGGGGCTCGTCGGCAACATGCGCGCCGACATGCGCACGTCGGTCGAAAACGAATGGCTTTGCTCGAAGATCGTCGAAGCGTACGGACTGCCCGTCGCCGCGTGCGAGATCGCGCTTTTCGGCGATCAGAAGGCGCTCGTCGTCGAGCGCTTCGATCGTCGGCTTTCCAGCGACGGCACGTGGATTGTGCGCCTGCCGCAGGAAGACATGTGCCAGGCGACAGGGACGCCGCCCATCGTGAAGTACCAGACCGACGGTGGCCCCGGCATCGACACCGTGATGGAGATACTGGCGGGCTCCGTCGTCGCCGCGACCGACAGCACGCGTTTCTTCAAGACGCAATTGATCTTCTGGCTGCTCGCGGCCACCGACGGTCACGCGAAGAACTTCAGCATCGCGCATCTACCGGGCAACCGTTATCGCGCGACGCCGCTATACGACGTACTGTCCGCGCATCCCATCATCGGGCGCGGCGCGAACCGCATTCCGATGCAGAAAGCGAAAATGGCGATGGCCGTGCGCGGCACGAGCAATCACTATCTGATCGCGCAGATCGTGCGGCGGCACTGGATCGCGCAGGGGCAGCAGGTTGGCCTCGCGCCCGATGGCGTCGATGCGCTGATCGCGTCGGTGACGAATGACACGCAGCAAGTCATCGAAAGCGTGGCAGCACAACTGCCCGCTGCTTTCCCGCAAGACCTCGCGTCCGCGATATTCGATGGCTTGCTCAAACAGAGCAGGAAACTCGCGGCGATGTAGCGCCGCGATGAAAGGCTCAACCGGTCACCGATCCGATCTTGTCGATAGTCAGCGACGGCACGAACGTCTTGTCCTGATACACGTGCGCGAGCGCCTGCTCGCCGATTTCACGCGCGCCCGCAGGCAGCGACGTATCGGCGACGGCATACGCGGCCTCCCACATCGCAGCGAGAAAGCGTGCGCCCGCACCCATCAGCTTCGCCGTATCCGCGCCGAAGGCCGTCCATAAACCATCGACGACACGTGCCGAACTTCCCCCGCCCAAACGGATGTACTCGTCGATCAGCGTGCTGAAGGATTCGCGCTGCCTCGCTCATCAACGTCACGGTCGCGAACGCGGCATCGCGGCCGGTCTCGATCGCGGGAATCTTGCCTTTGAACGCTTTCGCCTGTGGTCCGATCTGCGGCAGCAGATCACTTGAATGACGGTCGACCATCTTGTCCTCGTAGGTCGAATGCACGCCCTTGCCGGGCCATTTCTTCGCAGTTGCGCCGGGGGCATCCTTGTAGCCGTCCGAATGATACGAGCCGTGCAAGGGCTGACACGCATCGCCGACGTAATGCGCGAGCACGCCCGCTGCGCACAGGAACTTCGTGTCGTTGCGCGCCTTCAGTTGCGCGATCATCTCGTCGAAAATCTGCCACACGCGAAACGGCAGCAGACCTTCATTGCGCGCGTCCTTTTCGCCTTCGTCCGCATACCACTTCTGCCATACGGCCACGCTCATGTTGGCGGTGTCATCGAGCGTCATGTCGCGCAGCGTCTTGCCGTCAACGTTGGGCTGATCGATGTCGGCGTAGTGATTCGGATGCTCTGGGCCCGCGTTCTGCGCGTAGTCGCGCCCGCCGGGCACGCGATCGGACGTCTTTTTCCAGACGAGATCGGGCACGTCCGCGAGCTCGACGAAATCGCCGCGCGCGAGCTTCTCGCGGATCTGCTCCGGCGTCAGTTCGTTCGGCCGAAAGCTGATGCGCTCGACGTTAGCATCGAGGAAATCATGCAGCGGTCCCTCCTTGACGGACTCGATTGCCGCCGTCGCGATGCTGTAGTGGCCCGTTTGTCCCCAGAACGGATTCGCGCCGACGTTATGCTCGCGCACGAGATCGACGTCGAGCAGCTGACACGCCGTGCTCAATCCCGTTGCGAGCGCATAGTTCAGCCGCCGGCCGCCATCGCTCGCGAGCGCCTGGCCACCCCATTCGACCGCAAGCGGACAAAGGCGGCGTGGGGTCTTTACGGCGTTGCGCTTCTTGCCGTTACTGCCGTTACTGCTATTACTGCCGTTACTCGCGTTACGCGCGGTCTCTGCGGATCCGTTGCGCGTTCCTTTTTCGTCTTCCGTACTTTCCGGCGACACCAGATACCACAACGTGCCCGAATCGCCGGGCTGCGTTTGCGGACGGCCGTTGGCAGGCGCGATCAGAAACTGCGATACGTAGTCGTAGCCCGCAAGCGACTTGTGACGATAGAAGAGCGCCTTGATCGTGCCGTCGAGCGCGCCCGATGCGCTACCGAACGCCGTCACCGGCTGATCGATCAATTGCAGGTTGAGGCTCAGCTCGTTCAGGTCGACGATGTTCCCGATCGTGCCTTCGATACCGAATGGCTGGCTCGACCAGTCGTTGGCGTCATGCACTTCGACGAGCCCCATATCGAGCGTCATGTAACTGCGGTTGCCTGCGAACCCGGGAAACACATCGGTGAACGGCTCGCGCGTCAGTTGCCGGTCCGATGCAATGCCCGCTTCCGAAACCGCGCCGCGCAACAGCGCCTTCACCGACGAGCCGGGTTCGCCGCACACGTGCCGGTTGGTGAGCGCGTAGACGGTATGTCCATCGGTGACGAGACAACCGACGCTCGCCGCGCGCTCGACGCCCTGTGCATCCGCGATCAACGGGCAGCCGCCGCCGATGTATGTCGAAGGCCAGCGAACATCCGTCGGGGCGCTCGTCGCGGGCGCGGTCGGCTCGACGGCGACCACACAGACGGGCACCGCGCGGCCGTCGGGCATGTAAAGCGTGCGCGGCACCATGTGATCGGGATCGACCTTGCCGTGACCGAATTCCGTCGCATCGATCCAGTCCCGTACCAGCACGATCACGGCGGGCCATGAATACGGCCGCACCTCCGAGTTGTCGAATGTCCGTATGCCCTTCGCCTTGCCGTTGCGCGCATCGTGGCCGTTTGTGTCGGCGTGCTGGTCGGGCCACGGTTCATCGGTGCGGATCAGATACAGCCCGACGGCCGTGCCGACCACATTGGCCTTGTTCGACAGATGCCAGTGATACAGATCGCGCGCTTCGAGCAGATCCTTCAACGACAGGCTCTGAAAATTGCGCTGCGTGGACAGTGGGTTCATGAGTGGATTCATCGATTCACCTCGACGCTCGCCGGCCGCTTCGACCGGTCGTTGCAGGCACGCCGCCAACAAGGTTCGATGCCACGCTTCACGTGGCATCGCGCGCGGCGGCGCGTGGTCGCGATCAAGGTTCTCCGATGCGTGTGTCAGCGTTGCGTCATTCCGGTGAGTGCTGTCATAAAGATGTCACGCGCGGTACGCACCATCATCGGACAATATGGTCGAATGGCGGCTGAGAGCGCCATCGCATCGCGCGGCACGCGGCGTGCTCAAATTCGTGCTATCGCGGCCCTACTGGAAGAGACACTGTGAAGCAACGTGCGACTGTTGTATGCCGGGTGGGCACACGCATTCTGCTGGTCGGCAAGGCGAATTCACGCTGGTCGCTGCCGGGCGGCAAGCCTGAAGTCGGTGAGTCATTCGAAGCGGCCGCTGCGCGCGAATTGATCGAAGAGACACGCCTTCATCCCATCGGCATGCAGTACCTGTTCGCATTCGCGGGCACGCGCACCTGTCATCACGTGTTCGCCGCACATATCGACGAGCGGCAATCGCCTGTGCCCAGCAACGAAATCACTCGCTGCACGTGGGCCAAAGTCACCGACATCTCCGATCTCGATACGAGCGTTTCGACGCGAGGCATCATCGATGTGCTCGCGCTGAATCGCCGCTACGATCCACGCGAACAGAGCCGGCACCAGCGCGCGGACGCATTCGTGCAGAATCTGCGCGACGCGTTGCACGATGTAGGGCTGAACAGGTGGACGCCTGCGTTGTGATCGACAGCCGGTTCAGATCCGAACGCGTATTGACTGTGTGCACGAATGCGGCTTTAGTGACGTTCGCGGAAGCGCTTCCGTCTTCCGCAAAAAACAAAACCGCCGGCCTCTGAGACCGGCGGCTTCATCTACCTCTACCAGACTTTACAGCACGGATACCGTCGACTGACGCCGCGCCAGACGCGCACGGTGCGAGCGCGCGACGAGCTTTGCGATCGTCACTCGACCCAGCGAGCGGCGCGTTTTCGTCGCCACATTCGCGAGCCGCTTCTCGCTCACGCGATGGCGCGCCCACACGAATGCCGCAATCCAGCCGATCACCGTCCAGCCGAACAGCACGTTGAATACCGTGAGTGCGAACGCGTCGTCGCGCTCGCGTGCATCGGCGACGATGGCAGGCAGGAAATACACGATCACTGCTGCCAGCAACACCAGTCCTTCGAAAAACGCTTTCATGCTATGACCTCCTGCCGTGTTCGCGATCGTCGCGATCATCGCTATCGCCGTTTGAGCGGCGCGCTGCACGCGCCGCGTGCGTCAATCAGTGGCCCTTGAACACGTTCGCTTCGCGAGCGGCTTCAGCCGGCTGACGGCTGCCCGATGCCGACGATGTATCGGCCACGCCGCCAACAGCGCTGTTCGCATCGACAGCCTGGTTGCGTTCTGCCGCAATCGTCTGAGCGCTGACGCCGCGTTGTGAAGCCGGCGCGCCAACGGACGGATGGTAGAACGGTGCGGGACCATAGCCCGACGCGAAAGCCGGTGCGGCAACGGCAGCGGATACGGCGACGAGCAAAGCTGCGATAAGACGGGTTTTCATGACGTGACTCCGGAAAGTGTTCAATCAGGAACGCGTCGCAACCGGATGTTCTGGCGCGGCGTCGGTTGAGGATGAGTTTAGGCGAGTCCTATCAAACTTCTATGCTCATAGATTGAAATCACAGTTCCCGTTTTTCAAACAATGGGAAAAGCCACGCGTCGATGCGGATGCATTGCCCATGCGGTTCTCAGGGTCGTCGTGCCCGTTGCCGGTGCGATTCGCGCGCCGATGCTAGGATCGGCTTCCGTTCACCGTCACAAGCGTCGCGGTAGCCGGTGGCGCACGTTCATGAATTCAATTGCATCCACTACGGAACGCCTGGTGTTTTCGGAAGGCCGCCTGTCGATCGGACTGACGCTGCCGTTGCTGCGCGCGAGCGATATCGTCGCGGACTTCCGCGAGCAGGTGGAACTCGCCGCGCTTGCGGATGCACTCGGTTTCCGCGCGCTCTGGGTGCGCGATGTGCCGTTGAACAGCGCGGACTATCCCGACCCCGTCGGTCATCTCGATCCGTGGGTGCTGCTCGGCGCACTCGCGATGCACACGACACAGATCGCGCTCGCCAGCGGCGCGATCGTGCTGACGCTGCGTCATCCACTGCATATCGCGAAGGGCGCGGGCTCCGTGCACACGCTGTCGAATGGCCGCGTCATCCTCGGGCTGGGTTCGGGCGACCGGCCGCCCGAATACGCGGCGTTCGGGCGAGATGTCGAAGAGCGCCGCGAACTCTATCGCGTGCATTGGGAAACTGTTGCGGCGGCGCTAGGCGAAGCGCCGCGCGTGGTGGCGGATGGTCGTCCGCAAGACGCGCCCGAATTCATGCTCTTGCCGCAGCCGCCTTCGCCCGTGCCGATGCTTGCCGTCGGCTCCGGTGGACAGAGCGTGGACTGGATCGCCAGACATTCGATCGGCTGGATGACGTATCACCGCGAGCCGGAAACCCAGCGCGCGAGACATAGCATGTGGCGCGCGGCCGTCGAACGTCTGCCGGCGCCCGGCTTTCGCGCGTTCGGCGTTGCAATGCGGCTCGATCTGAGCAGCGATCCGTATGAACGCGCTATGCCGCTCCCGCTCGGCTATCGCGCGGGACGGGACGCGCTGCTTGAATTACTACGGGATATGCGCGACAACGGCACGCATCACGTGACGCTGAACTTGACTTCCGATCGCCCTGTGCGCGATGTGATCGAGGAATTGGCCGCTGACGTCCTGCCGCATTTCCACACGTGATGTCGCCGTGCGCGAGGCAAGTGCTGCTACTTTTTCACTGCACTTTTCTTCGCTGCAGTTTGCTTCCCTGCACTGTTCTTCGTTGCATTCTTCTTCGTCGCACTTTCCTTCACGGCACTTTGTTTCGCCGCACTTTGCTTCACTGCACTTTGCTTCGCTGCACTCTTCGTCGCCGCACTTTTCTTCACAGCCGCCTTCGCGCTCGCACTGCGTCCACCTTCTGCACCTTCATCAGCGTCGCTGTTTCCCAACGACGCCCGCCCAACCGCGCCGCGCTGCCCGCCGCGCTGCCCGCCGAAATCCAGATCGACCCACGCTGGCGCATGGTCGCTCGCATGCGGCTCGCCTCTCACCCAACGGTCTACGCCCGCATCGCGCATTTTCGCGGCGACCTGTTTGCTCAGCAGCAGATGATCGATGCGCAGCCCCGAGTTCTTTTCCCAGTGCTGTCGGAAGTAATCCCAGAATGTAAAGACCTGTTCGTCGGGAAAGCGCGCGCGCAACGCATCCGTCCAGCCTTGCGCGAGCAGGCGCGCATAGCACTCGCGGCTCTCCGGTTGCAGCAGCGCATCCTTGAGCCATGAGCGCGGATTGTAGATATCGAAATCGGTCGGCACGACGTTGTAGTCGCCCGCCAGCACGACGGGATGCCCGCTGTCGGCGAGCTTTTTCGCATAGGTGATCAGGCGCTCGAACCACGCGAGCTTGTAGTCGAACTTCGGCCCCGGCTGCGGATTGCCGTTCGGCAGATACAGGCAACCGACCAGCAGACCGTCGACGGCCGCTTCGATATAGCGGCTATGCGTATCGTCGGGATCGCCCGGCAGGCCGCGGCGCGTCTCGATGGGCTCGCAGTCCTTCGCGAGAATTGCGACGCCGTTCCACGACACCTGCCCATGCCAGATCGCGCCATAGCCGGCCGCGTTGATCTCGCTCTTGGGGAAGCTCGCGTCGGGCGTCTTCAGCTCCTGAAGACACACGATGTCGGGCGCTTCCCGCTTCAGCCAGTCGAGCAACGCGGGAAGCCGTGAACGAATGCCGTTGATGTTGAACGTCGCGAGCTTCATGATCGTCGGGCACCCGCAAGTGCCATACCCACGCGCGCCGCGCGGTCCGAACGCGGCCGATCGGCTCGACCGCGTCTGTCGGTTCGATCGGCTCTATCAGTTCTTCAGATCGTCGGGCACCTTGCCGCCGTTTTCAGCGAGCTTCGTCATCACCTGCTTGTGCAGCCAGATGTTCATCGAAGCCGAGTCGCTGGTATCGCCGCTGTACTTGAGTTCCTCGGCCAGCTGCTTGCGCGCGGCGAGACTGCTGTCCAGCCCGAGCAGCTTCATCAGATCGACGATCGACGTGCGCCAGTTCAGCTTTTCCGGATTCTGATCGGCGAGCGAGGTCAGGATGGCCTCCACATCGACGGGTTCGGCCGGCGCGGCGGCGGGCGCGGCAGGCGCTGCGGCAGGTGCATCGGCGGGCGCGGCTTCGGGCGTCGCCGCTGCGGCCTGCACGGCGGGATGGCTAGACGGGAAGATCTTGCTGAGGATCGTGCTGAAAATGCTCATGGCTTTCCTCCAGACAATCGGTTGAACGCAATCGGTTGAAGGCGACGGCGCCGCACTCGACGAAACGGCTCCGAACATCCGCCTCATGGGAATTTCGCGGGATCGACGCATGTAACGCGTCCGGTGGAGATTGTAGGCAATCGATGCGCTCGATGCCCGCTCGAACCGCTATCCTCTCCGCAAAAAATGACAGGACGATGCGGCTTATTCTTACTTGAGGACGTAAAATCCGGCCGCCATTCTCGTGTCGGAATCAGACTCTGAGCCGTCGTCGGCTCATAACAAGGCAAAATACCGCTTTTGACGCGGATTTGGCGCGCGTTTCGCGCGCATATGGCACGCATAGCCGCCCATTTCCAGCGGCCACGGCGGCCACGGCCATCCGCCCCGAACCCCATGCGGCCGCGCGGCATCGCGCGGCGCGGCAGTATCCAGAGAATCAGGAGCGATCTTTCATGACCGAACCGAACGTTTCGCTGATGAGCAGGCTATCGCTTGCCTTCGGCACATTTTTCAGCATCCTCGGCGACCGCGAATTCGCCGCAAGCGTGCTGCGGCTGCGCAGCGGCGCGGCGCCCACTCCGGCTGCGGCTCCCGTCGCGACACCCGCGCCCGCACCGGCGCCCAAGCCTGCGCCCGTGATCAAGGAAGCCACGCCCGACGCCGCGCTTCAGTTGCTGGGTCTCCTGCAACGCGATGCGCGCTTCATCGATTTCGTCGAAGAGGACATCGCGAAGTATTCAGACGCCGACATCGGCGCCGCCGCGCGCCTCGTGCATGACGGCTGCCGCGCGACGCTGCGCGAGCACTTCACGATCCGTCCGGTGCGCGACGAAGCGGAAGGCAGCCGCGTGACGATCAACGACGGCTTCGACGCGACGGCGATCCGCCTCACGGGCAACGTCGTCGGCAAGGCGCCGTTCACGGGCAGCATCAGCCATCGCGGCTGGCGCGTCGCCGAAGTGCGCCTGCCGAAGCTCACGCAAAGCCACGACGCGACCGTGCTCGCTCCCGCCGAGGTGGAACTATGAGCGATCCGCGCTATTCGATCGGCATTGATCTTGGCACGACGCACTGCGCGCTGTCCTACGTCGATCTCGCCGCAAGCGACGGCGAAAAGACCGAGCAACGCGTGATGCCCGTCACGCAACTCACGGCGCCCGGCGCGATCGAAGATCTCGATCTGCTGCCGTCGTTCCTCTACCTGCCGCATGCGAGCGAACTGACGCCCGGCGATCTCGCGCTGCCGTGGACGGGCGAGCGCGAGTTCGTCGTCGGCGAAATGGCGCGCAGCCGTGGCGCGGGCACGCCGATCCGCCTCGTGTCGAGCGCGAAAAGCTGGCTGTGCCATCCGGGCGTCGACCGGCGCGCGGCGATTCTGCCGAGCGACGCGCCGCCAGAAGTGACGCGCGTGTCGCCGCTCGAAAGCTCGGTGCGCTATCTGACGCATCTGCGTGAAGCGTGGAACCACGCGCACCCCGACGCGCCGTTCGACGACCAGGAAATCACCGTGACGATTCCCGCGTCGTTCGATCCCGCCGCGCGCGAGCTGACGGCGGAAGCCGCCAACGCCGCCGGATACGGTCAAAACCGCGGCCAGATGACGCTGCTCGAAGAGCCGCAGGCAGCGCTCTATAGCTGGATCCAGAAGAGCGACGGCGCGTGGCGCAAGCAGGTCAGGATCGGCGACATCATTCTCGTCGTCGACGTGGGCGGCGGCACGACCGACCTCTCGCTGATCGCCGTGATCGAGCGCGAAGGCAATCTCGAACTGCATCGCGTCGCCGTCGGCGATCACATCCTGCTCGGCGGCGACAACATGGACCTCGCGCTCGCGCACGTCGTCGCGCGCAAGCTCGCGTCGCAAGGCACGCAGGCCGATCCGTGGCAACTGCGCGCCCTCACCTACGCGTGCCGGGGCGCGAAGGAAACGCTGCTGTCCGATCCGTCGACGGATGCCGTTCCGCTCGTCGTGCCGAGCCGCGGCTCGAAGCTGATCGGCGGATCGATCCGCACCGAACTCACGCGCGACGAGCTCACGCAGACCATTCTCGAAGGCTTCTTTCCGCAAGTCGACGCATCGGCGCGGCCCATCGCCCGCACGCGCGCCGGCCTCACGCAACTTGGTCTGCCGTACGCGCAGGACGCGGGCATCACGCGCCATCTCGCCGCGTTCCTCGGCCGCCAGGTCGCGGCGCTCGCGGAACTGCAAGAGTCGCAGGGGTCCGGGCAACTGCCGCTCGAACCGAACGCGACGTTCCTGCATCCGACGGCCGTGCTGTTCAACGGCGGCGTGTTCAAGTCGCCGCTGCTCGTCGAGCGCATCATGACGACGCTCAACGGCTGGCTCGCGGCCGATGGCGGCGCAGCGGCGCGTCTGCTCGAAGGCGCCGATCTCGATCTCGCCGTGGCGCGCGGCGCCGCTTACTACGGCTACGTGAAGCGCGGGCGCGGCGTGCGCATTCGCGGCGGCACGGCGCGCTCGTACTACGTCGCGATCGAATCGGCGATGCCCGCCGTGCCCGGCATGGAGCCGCCCATCTCGGCGCTGTGCGTCGCGCCCTTCGGCATGGAAGAAGGCACCGATGCGCCGCTGCCCGAACAGGAGTTCGGCCTCGTCGTCGGCGAGCCGGTGCGCTTTCGCTTCTTCGGCTCGTCGGTGCGGCGTCTCGATCAGGTCGGCACGATGCTCGACTACTGGTCGCCCGACGAATTGCAGGAACTCGAAGAGATCGAGGCGTCGCTGCCCGCGGAAGGCCGCACGGTCGGCGAAGTCGTGCCCGTCAAGCTGCACGCGCGCGTGACGGAAACGGGCACGCTCGAACTCGAAGCGATCCCGCGCGGCACCGACGAGCGCTGGAAAGTCGAGTTCGACGTGCGCGGCGGCGCGCAGGGCTGATCGCAGGGTTGACCATCCACGTGACGACGAAGCGAAAGCAGCCGAAGCCTCAAGCCGTCAGGCGCTACACGGTCGGCATCGATCTCGGCACGAGCAATACCGTCGTCGCGTATGTCGAGCCGGGTTCCGACGACATCCGCGTGTTCGATGTCGAGCAGCTGGTCGGCCCCGGCGAAGTGGGCGCGCAGCCGCTGTTGCCGTCCGTGCGCTATCACCCGGCGGCAGGCGAGCTGAGTCCCGGCGATCTGCAACTGCCGTGGTCGCGCGCAACGGATGAAGCGCGCGACGAATCGCGTAACGAACCGGGGCCCATCATCGGGCGGCTTGCGCGCACGCTCGGCGCGCAGGTGCCCGGGCGTCTCGTGACGAGCGCGAAAAGCTGGCTGTCGCATGCGTCGGTGGACCGGCTCGCGCCGATCCTGCCTTGGGGCGCGCCCGACGATGTCGCGAAGGTCTCGCCCGTTGCCGCGAGCGCGAGCTATCTCGCGCACGTGCGGGCCGCGTGGAACGCGCGCTTCGCCGATGCGCCGCTTGAACAGCAGAACGTGATTCTCACGGTGCCCGCGTCATTCGACGAAGGCGCGCGCGCGTTGACGCTCGAAGCCGCGCGTCTCGCGAAGCTGCCCGCGCTGCGGCTGCTCGAAGAGCCGCAGGCGGCGTTCTACGACTGGCTGTTCCATCATCGAACGAGCCTTCGCGACGAGCTTGCCGACACGCGGCTCGTGCTGATCTGCGACGTCGGCGGCGGCACCACCGATCTCACGCTGATCAAGGTGCAGATCGATGAAAACGGCGAGCCGCAACTGACGCGCATCGGCGTCGGCAATCATCTGATGCTCGGCGGCGACAACATGGACCTCGCGCTCGCGCGGCTCGTCGAGACGCGGCTTTCGCACACGCAGGACGGCCAGACGCGGCTGTCGGCGGCGAGCCTGTCGCAACTGGTCGAGCGCTGCCGTGTCGCGAAGGAGCAATTGCTCGATGCGAACGCGCCCGCGTCCGTCGCGATCACGCTGCTCGGCGCGGGCTCGCGCGTGATCGGCGGCGCGCGCACTGCACACGTGACGCGCGAGGAGATCGAAAAGGTCGTCGTCGATGGATTCTTTCCGCAGGTCGCCGCCGACGAAATGCCGCGCCGCTCTCGCGCGGCGATCGTCGAGTTCGGTTTGCCTTACGCGAGCGACGCGGCCGTCACGCGTCACGTCGCGGCGTTTCTGAAGCGGCTCGCCGCGCAATCGCGCGACGCGCTGGGCGTTTCCAGCGAAAGCGCCGGGCACAGCGATAACGCCGACACGCTGCCCGTGCCCGACACGCTGCTGCTCAATGGCGGTGTGTTTCGCGCACAGCCGCTGACGGAGCGGCTCGCGCAAACGCTCGGCGCGTGGCGCGGCAAGCCTTTGCATGTGCTGCGCAACGATCATCCCGATGTCGCGGTCGCGCGCGGCGCAGTCGCGTATGGCCTTGCGCGCGCGGGCAACGCGCCGCGCATCGGCGGCGGCTCGGCGCGCAGCTATTTCCTCGTGCTCGAAGGCGATCAGGGCATCTGCCTGTTGCCGCGCGGCACGGAAGAAGCACATGAAGTGCATCTCGACGACCGCGTGTTCGCGCTGCGCCTGGGCCAGCCCGTGCGCTTTCACCTGATGTCGACGGTCGCCGACACGCGCTTTGCGCCGGGCGAACTCGCCGATCTGTCGCAAGGCGACTTCGTGCGCCTGCCGCCCATCGCGACCGTCGTGCAGCGCCAGCACGCGACGGACGCCGACGAGCGCCCCGTCCGCCTGACGACGTCGATGACGGAAGTCGGCACGCTCGAAGTGACCTGCATCGCCACCGACGATCCTTCGCAACGCTGGCTGCTGCAATTCGAACTGCGGCGCGACGAGGCGGCGGCCCCAATGGACGAGGCAACGGAAGCCGGGCGCCATCCGTCGCTCGATCACGCGATCGATCTGATCGAGCGTTCGTTCGGCGCGCGTTCGTCGGACGTGGGCCCGAACGAAGTGAAGCGGCTGCGCGCGCAACTGGAGCAGACGCTCGGGCCGCGCGACAACTGGGACGTCGCGCTGCTGCGCGAACTGTTCGGCGCTTTATGGGAGCGCGCTAAACGCAGACGGCGCTCGGCCGCTCACGAGCGGCTGTGGCTCAACCTGACGGGCTACTGCGTGCGTCCGGGTTTCGGCTATCCGCTCGACGAGTGGCGCGTCGAGCAGCTCTGGTCGATCTTCGACGACGGCATTCAGTACATCCACGAAAGCCAGGTGTGGTCCGAATGGTGGACGCTGTGGCGACGCGCGGCGGGCGGGCTGAACGAAGACGCGCAATTGCAACTGCTCGACGCGATGGACTTCCTGCAAGCCGCGAGCATCAAAAAGCAGAAGCTGCCATTCGATCCCGCGAAGGTCGGCTATGCGGACATGATTCGCGTGCAGGCATCGCTTGAACGCCTTTCCGTCGACCGCAAGATTGCACTCGCGCAACAGTTGCTCGAACGGCTGCGCAAGCCTTCGGAGAATCACCAGACGTGGTGGGCGATCGGGCGCATCGGCGCGCGTCTGCCGTTCTATGGCAGCGCGCATGGCGTGGTGCCGCCCGACGTCGCGTTGCCGTGGCTCGATGCCGTGCTTGCGCTCGACTGGAAGAAGGTCGAGCCCGCTGCGTTCGCCGCGGTGCAGTTGTCGCGGATGACGGGCGACCGCTCGCGCGACCTGCCCGACGAAGCGCGCCAGACGGTGATCCGGCGGCTCGAAGCGCTCGGCGCGGCGCCCGCGTGGGTGCGGATGGTTCACGAGACGGTCGCGCTCGACGAGGCCGACACCGGACGCGTATTCGGCGAATCGCTGCCGGCGGGGCTGAAGCTGATCGGAAGCGCGTGATGCGCGCTTGCGCCTGCTCTGCGCTCGGCCTGATCTGCGCTCGGCCTGATTTGCGCTCGGCCTGATTTGCGCTCGGCCTGACACACAGGAAACCCGATTCACGCTCGACCCTGCCGCAAGTCAAGGGGCCTTCGCGTGGGCCGCGCCTGCGCGTCGCGCGTCGGCCCGCGCCATCGCGCAGTCGTGCGCAAGGCCCGGCGGCTGCGCGCCCGTCGCGACGAGCACCGTCCGCCGCGTGCAACGTCCGATCACATCGCTCATCCGCGCTTCCCAAAACTTCCACGTCGAAGCGCGGCCCACGCCGACCACGATCAGATCGGCGTCGAGCTGAACGGCGAGATTCGCGATCTCGCGTCCCACGCTGCGGCTTTGCAGCGGCACCGTGATCGCGCGTGTCTGGATGTCCCATGCTTCGCATTCGAACGTATCGATGCAACGGCGCTCGACGATACGCTGGAGTTCGCGGACCGTTCGCAGCGTATCGACGCAGCCATGCCCGGCGCCCGCCATCGTCCACCACGGCATCGTATCGACGACATACACGGCGGTGAGCCGCGCGCCCGTGTCGCGCGCTTTGTCGATCGCGGTCTTCAGTACCGCGTCGTTCGTGCTGGCGCCGACCGCTACCAGAATGTGCCTGATCATCGTGTGTGGCTCCGTCGTTGCGTGTGTGCGATGGAGGCATGATGAAGCGCGAGAGTTAGCGCTGAATGAGCGCTGCGCATCAGGCATTGCGAATGCTCCGTGTCATGCGCTTGTGGATCGAGGAGAACGCAATGGCCACGCAACGCGGTGAACGGAGCACGGACGATCGCATCAGGGAACGCGCGTACCATCTTTGGGAGCAGGACGACGATCCGAAGAAGCACGCCGACGAGTACTGGGACACGGCGCGCCGGCAGATCGAAGCCGAGGGCGCCAACGATGCGCAAGACGGTCAGCCCGCCGCGCAATCGGTGAAGCGGCATATCGAGAGCGAAGACCCGCAGGAAGGCAACACTCCTCACGACGACATAACCGGCAAGCCGCGCGCGAAACGAACGAGATGACGCACGCGAATCGCGCCATCTAATGAATGTGCCCGACGCGAATTTTTCACCCGAACGCCACGGGTCTTTCACGAGGAGAACCGGGATGACGACCAGAATCGGTATCTCAGGCTGGCGCTATTCGGGCTGGCGCGGCGTCTTCTATCCGGAAGGGCTCGCGCAAAAACGCGAGCTCGAATTCGCGTCGCGCGCCGTCGATACGATCGAGATAAACGGCTCGCATTACTCGCTGCAAACCGTCGAGAGCTATCTGTCGTGGTACGACGCAACGCCACGCAATTTCATATTCAGCGTGAAGGGTCCGCGCTACCTCACGCATATGCTGCGCTTTCGCGATGAAACGGCGCGCCCGGCGATGGCGAATTTCTTCGCGTCCGGCGTGCTCGCGTTGCGCGAAAAGCTCGGTGTGTTTCTGTGGCAATTTCCGCCGAACTTTGCTTTCGTCCCCGATTCGTTCGAAGCGTTTCTCGCGCTGCTGCCCGTGGATTTTGCGTCGGCGGCGCAGTTCGCCGCGCAACACGATGCACGGGTCAATCATCCCTGGTTCAACGTCGACGTGAACCGGCGCCTTCGGCACGCAATCGAAATCCGTCATCCGAGCTTTTGCGCACCCGAATTCGTGGCCCTGCTGAGAAAGTACAAGGCAGCACTCGTGATATCCGACTCGACGGCAGGCTGGCCCTACGGCGAAGACGTGACGAGCGATTTCGTCTATCTGCGTCTGCACGGCAGTGAAACGCTGTACAGCGGCGCCTATTCCGATGCCGCGCTCGAACGGCTCGCAGCCCGCATCGATGCATGGGCGCGCGGCGGCGAACCCCAAGACGCCGTGAGGTTCGCGCCAAGGCCAGCGACGCAGCGCCGCTCGCGCGACGTGCTCGTCTACTTCGACAACGATACGAAAGTCGAAGCGCCTTTCGATGCCGCGCGCCTGAAAGCGCGGCTCGATCAACTCGCGCAATCGCCCGCGAAAAAGCAAATCCGGCAGAGCGTCAGACGGCCCGCTCGCACATCACTTCCTCACAAGCCGGCATAGCGCTTGCGGCCATCCGTGTTCGAGTGTCGGCAGGCCGGTGAACGGCTGTCGGCGCGTTCACTCTTCGCGCTCACGGAGGCGGAAATGGCAAACGACAAAACGGAAGGCATCAAGGAAGAACTGAAGGGTTACGTCAACAAGGGCGTCGGCACGATCACGCGCAACGAAACGAAAAAAGCCAAGGGCGAAGCGCAGATCACGGAAGGCGATAACCGCAAGGATCTCGGCGATCAACGCGAGAACATCGAAAAGGGCAAGACCGATCCGGGCAATCCGACAAACCTGTGACCGTGCAATCGCATCGCCGACTCGCGCGATGAGTCAGCCCTTTTGCGCAGACATCACGGCTGCAACTGCAGATCGGCCCATACGGCGATCTGCGACGCGAAGCTATCCAGTGCGCCCGTCATCGCCTCGCGCACGGAACCGCTGGTGCGCGAGACGATCGGCACGCGCGCAACGAACAGGCGCTGATGCATCGCGCCTGTCGTTGCCTGCAGACTGACGTCTCCGCGCACGAGCGCATAACCGCGCTTCTTTTCGTTGAAGACCTGTTCGTACCTGTCGATATCGATGACGATCTTCGGCGCGTCCTGCGTGTCCCACGCCTCGACATGCGGGCGGACCAGCGTGTCGAGGCGTTCGCGCAAATGCTGCGCGGCGGCCGGCCCGTCGATGCCGCTCTTCGATCCCGTCACGTCTTCATGCGTCGGCACGGGCCGCATGTCCACCACGATGCGCTCGAGTCCTCCACGCTGCATGCCACCCGCACTCGCGCCGTGCGGCTCGGCGACCTGCGTGCCTCCTGCATTCCATGTGGCGTTCGATGGCGGCTCCGAGCATCCGCTTGCGATCATCGCCGCGACGGGATACATGAGCGCAAGTGCTTTCATGCAACGTCCGCAGCGCATCGCTATCGCGAGTTGCACAGACGCCAGCGCGATCCCGGCAGCCGGATCGCGAATGCTCCACAGTCCTTCAGCGTGCCGCAGATCTGCACGAGCACCGACGATTCAGCATGCGCCGCGACCAGCAGCGTATGACCCGCTCGCCGGTCTTCATGCAACCCGGCGACGAAGTCGTCTGCGTGCGGCTCGATAAAACGGTTGCCCGCCATGATCGCGAACTGCTCGCCATGCGCCGCGTATTCCGCATGATCCGGTTCGTGCGCCGGACACACGGCGCGCGCAGAACGCGTCGAAGGACCGATTGGAAAAAGGAACAATGCGCCCGACTCGCGCAGCACCGACTCGTCGAGCAACTGCTGTGCGTCGCATGCATCGCGATACGAGCGAAATATCGCGCTCAGGTACTCTGTCATCGACCACTACCCCCGCTTTTCCACCGCCCTGTATTCGAGCATCCTGCATGCCGCGCAGACAGCCACGCACCGCTGCTGAACGAGGAACGCGGGATGCACGCTGTGACTTCCCCAACCCAAACGAAGGAGACTCGCATGACCATGATCAGCGAAGTCATGACGCGCGAAGCCGAAACGCTCGCGCCCAAGGACAGCATCCGTCACGCAGCGGACCTGATGGACCGGCTGAACGTCGGCGCGCTTCCCGTCTGCGACGGTTCACGGCTGGTGGGCATCGTGACGGACAGGGATATCGTCGTGCGCGCGGTGGCGATAGGCCTCGAACCGGCCACGCCTGTCGAAGATGTCGCGAGCGGCCCGGTCGAGTACTGTTTCGAAGACGACGACATCGACGAAGCAGAACACAAATTCGCGTCCTCGCAGATACGGCGGTTGCCCGTGCTCGATCGGGAGAAGCACCTCGTCGGGATGGTCTCGATCGGCGACGTGGCGACGGCGCAGGACGGCGGCCTCTCGTCGACGCTCGGCGCGGTATCCGCGCCTGCCGCGCCCGACCGCGCAGACAGCTTCCACCGATAGGCGACGCGTTGCATTGCGCAACGCGTTAGCACGCGCCCGCGACGCGAAAAATGCGCGAAATACGCGAAAAATCTTCAGCGCTTCGGTAAGGAAGAATCAGAGCGGATGCGCGCGGCCTCGCCGGGTTGCGCGCACCTGCATCGCAAACGCACCGCGCGCGCGGCTAGACGCAATGCTCGTCGATCCATTCCTTCGCCCATTCGGTGCCGAAAACGATCGCCTCTTTTTCGTCGAGAAAGTTCCCCGGCACCTCGAACTCGTAGGTCTCCATGGCGGCGTCTTCATTGGATGGCCAATAGATCCGCACGCTTGCCACCAGATTGCCGTCCGCGACGCCGGCCGTGACGCCGACGGTGCATGACGCATAGGTCATTTCCATGATGCTGTCCTCTTGTTCTCCAATGTTGTGACGGCGCACGCCATCGCGAGACCCGCGACGCAAAGCGTCAACGTCGTGAACCGAGCGTGTTGAAGTAATGCTCGACCCGCGAAAGCGCGTACTGCGCGGCGCGCCGCCTGACCTCGTTCCTGTTGCCGTCGAACTGCTTCGTCTCGGTGAATGTCGCGATGCCGCCGCCGCGCAATCGATACGACCACGCAAAGCATTGCGTGCCTGCGGGCGGCCCGCCGGATGGCGCGCCATCGGCGACGCCCGTGTTCGCGACTGCGACGTCGGCAGCGTCCCCTTCATGCTGCAACGCACCTTCGGCCATCTCGCGCGCGACCGGCTCGCTCGTCAGGCCGTACCGCTTCATCGTCGCCTCGCGCACGCCCAGAAAGCCGGCCTTGCCCTCGGGCGAGTACGTGACGAAGCCCGCATCGAGGCACGCGCCGCTGCCGGGCACCTCCGCGAGCAGCGACGCAATCAGTCCGGCCGTGCACGACTCGGCCGTCGCAAGCCTGAGCCCGCGCGAACCAAGAAACGATACGACCTGCCTCGGCACATTCATCGCATTTGCTCCCGACAACGTTTCGTTGCCGGGCCTCCAGCAATCTGCATGCCGTTCCCCGGGGCCGGCTCATTTGTGCAGTATTTCGCGCAACGCGCTGACGTCGTTGGCAGTGATCGGCTGCGCATTGTTGCCCCATGCGCTGCGCACATAGGTCAGCACCTGGGCGATCTGCACATCGGCCAGCGTGCCGACGAACGCGGGCATCGCCTGGCGCGGCGGACCCGTGAGCGTCGAAGGGCTGTTGCCGCCTTCGATCAGCAAACGGATCAGCGATGTCGTGTCTTCCGCGAGCACGGACGGATTGCCCGCCAGCGCGGGAAACGCGCCGGGAATGCCCGCGCCGTCGTCGCGATGACAACGCGCGCAGAACGACCGGTAGACATTGAAACCGACCGACAGACTGTCGGGCACACGGCTGCCGTTGGCCTGCGAGCGGGCGGGATCGGCACCCGGCGTGTAGGTGCCCGACGGCTGCTGCGCGGGCAGCGACTTCAGATAGCGGGCGATCGCCTGAAGATCGTCGTCGGTGAGGTACTGCGTGCTGTCCTCAATCTGCTCGACCATGCTGCCATAGGCGACGACGCCCGCCGCATGACCCGTCTTCAGGAACGCGGCAATCTCGTCGGGCTTCATGCGCGCGAGTCCCGAGCCCGCATCGCCCGTCAGATTGGGCGCGAACCAGTGATCGTTGATGCCGCCCGTCAGATAAGTGCGCGACGATTCGTCATAGCCGCGCTCCTGATAGCCGGGCCCACGCGGCGTATGACAGGCGCCGCAGTGTCCGAGCGATTGCACCAGGTACGCGCCGCGATTCCATTGCGCATCGCGATCCGCGCGCGGCCGATAGACGCCGCGCGGCATGAACGCCATCTGCCAGAAACGCAGCGCCCAACGCTGATTGAACGGAAACGCGACGTCCGAAGGCGGCGTCGGCTTCGCGACGGGCGCGACGCCATGCATCATGTATGCATACAACGCGCGCATGTCGTCGTCGGTGATCTTCGCAAACGACGCATACGGCATCGCCGGATACAGGCGCTTGCCGCCTCGCGCGACACCCTCGCGCAACGCGCGCGCGAACTCGTCGTAGCTGTAGCCGCCGATGCCGTACTGCGCATCGGGCGTGATATTGCTCGACGTAATGGTGCCGAACGGCGACCCCATGCCGAGCCCGCCCGCATAGGGCGCGCCGTGCTCGGGCGCGGTGTGGCATCCGGCGCAATCGGCGGCTTTCGCCACGTACTCGCCGCGCACAATCATCTCCCGATCCGTCGATCGAGATGGCGTTTGAGACAAAGCCGAAGCCAAAGCCGAAGCCGACGCGGACGCAGACGTGGCCGCATCTCCCATCGCGCCGCCGACATACGACAGCGGAACGGCACATGCGCCCGCGAGCACAACGAGGGTCAGCCGGAACGCCGCGCTCTGAAGTCGCCGTCTCATCGCACGCCATCCCGACGCACGATCACTGCATGCCGCGCGGTCAGCACCGGTGCATCGCTGCGCATCAGCCAGCGCGCCGCGATGGCCAGCGCGCCCGCGAGATACGCCACGGTTGCGGGCACCCACATGATGAGTCCGCCGAGCTGCTGGTCGTGCAGCGGATCGACACCGAGCGCACTGCATGGCTCGACGTACAGCGGATACCAGAGCTGCGGCGCAAGCGTGATCAGCGCGCCGAGCGCGCCCGTGTGAACCATCGTCGTGAACAGCGACAGCATCGCGTGGCCGTCCGTCTGCCGCCGCGCGCCCTCGCCTGTAATGCTCCACCAGAAGAGGAGCGCCGTCAGCAGAAAGCTCGCGTGCTGCAGCGTGTGAACCCACGGATGCATCAGAGCCGCTTCGAAGAGCGCGGGCGCATGCCACGCCCACAACGCCGCCGCGTGCAACACCCATGCGGTGACGGGCATCGTCAGCATGTGCCAGAAGCGCACGAACGCGCGCGCCCTGATCCACTGTCCCACGCGCAGGCGCGCGCGATGCGGCAACGCCCAGATCCACACGCCAAGCGGGCGGCCCATCACGCACAACGGCGCCGCGACGAGCATCATCGTTTCGTGCTGCACCATGTGCGCGGAAAAGAGCGCGCTGCCCAGCGCATCGAGTGGCGAGAAAAAAGCCAGCGCAAGCGCGGTCCAGCCGGCGACGAACGCAAGCAGATGCGCGCGGCGCAACCGCGCGCTCTCGATGCGCCGCGCGCCCCGCCTGAGCAATCGCGCATGGCCGACGACATACGCGGCAAGACTCGCGGCCATCAATGCGACCACCCACGGCTCGGCGCTCCAGCCGAACGACGGCGCCCCGCGCGCAGTGTCGTCGAGCACATGCGCGAGCGAATCCGTCGTCATCGACAACGCAAGCAGCGCAAAAGCGGCGACGAACTTCGCGAGACGTTTCAACGGCAAGGCGAAAGTACCCATTGTGGAAACCACATCATCAACTGGATCAACGTGCATAACGCTGCGACGAGCATCGCCATCAACGCGAAGAACGCGACGCGCGCATCGTTCGCCGTGCCGCTTTGCGCGGCTGGCCGTGAAGCGCTCCGCCACAGGCGCCACGCGAACCACGCCGTCGCGCCCGAGAACAGCAGGCCAATGCAACTGACGATGTCGAGCGCAAGACGGCTGCCGTGCGAACACGCGACATGCACGAGCGCGTAGTCGATGCTCTGCACACTCAATACGACGACGGGAGCGGCGAGCAATCCGAGCCAGGCGGCGGCAGGCATCCGGTTCATCAGAGCATCCTCGGCGCGAGATAGATCACGGCATAAATCGGCAGCCAGCTCAACACCACGAAATACCAGTAGACGGCGTTCTCGCTCGTATCGACGAGACGCTTGCCTTCGAAAGGCCCTGTGTACAGCAATAGCGCGAGTACGGCGGTGTCGACCGTGTCGGTGACGAGGTGCGTCGTATGCAGCCCGAGCAGCAGCCAGACGATCGATCCATACGCGTTCGCGTACCACATGACGTTCAGCGCCGCGAACTCGAAACCCCGCAGCACCAGAAAGATCACGGCAAAGGCGAGACACACGGCGAGCCATAACCGCGCGTCTTCGCGATGGCCATTCTGCGCGGCGCGTCTCGCCAGTTCGTTCGGCACGATGCTGAGCAGCAGGATCACTGTATTCAACGTACCCCAAAGCAGCGAAGGCGGCGGCGCATGCATCGGCCAGGCCGCATTGACGCTGTGCAGATAGAAGTACATCGCGACGGCAATTGCGAACACCGTGCCTTCGATCAGCATCAGCCCTGCCGTCGCCCACCACATCAGGCTGCGCGAGCCGAAGCCGAAACTCGCGAGGTTGCGCACGTCGAGCGTCGAAGGCTGTTGATCGGGCGATGCCGATTGCGACGGTTGCGATGACGTGACTTCATGCACAGGCTTCGCCGTTGCGTCGTCAGCAGAATCCGGCCATCGTTCTAGCGCACGCGCGATCGCATTGAAGCGCCGCGTCGGCCAGAACCACGCGATCATCGCGACGGCAACGGGCAGCGTGCCCCACCAGACCGCGCTCGGCGTGTAGATCGAGCCGATGAAGAACACCGTCGTCGCAACCGCGCTCAGGAAAGGCCACAGCGACGGTGACGGAAACAGCGGACGCGTATCGGGCCTCGCGTCGAGCACGCTCGTCGTCAGCACTTCGCGCGCGCAGGCCGTCAGGCCCGATACCCAGCGCGGCTCGCGAGCGGGCTCCCACAACGGATGACGTCCGTGCACGACAGGCAACGCGTCGAAGTTGTGCGCGGGCGGCGGGCTCGGCGTGCTCCATTCGAGCGTCTCGGCGCCCCACGGATCGGCGGGCGCGCGCTCGCCGCGCCGCGCGCTGCGAACCACGTTCACGATGAAGAGCAGCATGCTCAGCGCGATCATGTACGCGCCAACCGTCGCGCCGAAGTTCATCGTGTCCCAGCCCATGCCGTGCGGGTACGTCCAGACGCGGCGGGGCATGCCATGCAATCCGAGCAGATGCATCGGAAAGAACGTCACGTTGAAGCCGACGAAGAACAGCCAGAATTGCCATTGGCCCAACCGCGCGTCGAGCATTCTTCCCGTCATCTTCGGGAACCAGTAGTGGAGCGCGCCGAACAGCGGAAACACCGCGCCGCCGAGCAGCACATAGTGCAGATGCGCGACGACGAAATACGTGTCGTGCACCTGAAGATCGAGCGACACCGAGCCGAGCATCACGCCCGTCAGGCCGCCGATCACGAGAATGAAGAAGAACGCCAGCACGAACAGCAGCGGCACCTTCAGGTTGAGGCGCCCGGTGAGCAGCGTCGCGAGCCAGCAGTAGATCTGCACGCCCGACGGAATCGCAATCATCACGCTCGCCGCCGTAAAGAAGCTCTTGCCGAGCGCGGGCACGGACGTCGCGAACATATGGTGAACCCACAGGCCGAACGCGAGAAACGCGGTCGTGATCAGCGCGAGCACCATCGCCGGATAGCCGAATACGGGGCGGCGCGAAAACGTCGCGATGATCGACGACATGAAGCCGAGCGCCGGAATGAAGATCAGATACACCTCCGGGTGCCCGAAAAACCAGAACAGGTGCTGCCACAGCAGCACGTCCCCGCCGAGCGACGGGTTATAGAACTGCGTGCCGACGAGCCGGTCGAGAATCAGCGCCGTGCTGGCGAGCATGATCGCGGGCATCGCGAACAGCACCATGAACTGCGTGACGAGTATCGCCCACACGAACAGCGGCATCCGGTTCAGCGACATACCGGGCGCGCGCATCTTGAGGATCGTGGTGATCAGCACGATGGCCTCCAGCAGCGCGGACAATTCGGTGAACGTGATCATCTGCGCCCAGACGTCCGAGCCTTTGCCCGCCGCGTAGTCGGGACCGGCCAACGGCACATAGCTGAACCAGCCCGATCGCGGACCCGAGCCGATCGCGAAGTACGTGTAGAGCATCAGGCCGCCGAAGAGGAACACCCAGTACGCGTACGCGTTCATGCGCGGAAACGCGACGCTGCGCGCGCCGATCATCAGCGGGACCAGATAGCCGGCTACCGCCTGCATGACGGGCACGGCGAACAGGAACATCATCGTCGAGCCGTGCATCGTGAAGAGCTGATCGTAGAGCTCCGGGCCGATCAGCCGGCTGTCGGGGCGCGCGAGCTGCGTGCGCATCGCGAGCGCGAGCATGCCGGCGAGCACGAAGAACGCGAACGTCGTCACCACGAAGCGCCGCGCGATCGTCTTGTGATTGACGGCCGACAACATGCCGATAAAGCCGCGCGGATCGCTCCACGTGACGGCGAGCGCATCGCGCGCCCGTTGCGGCGCATCGGGTCCGTCCTTCAATGAAACGTCTGCGTCGACGTGTTCGATGCGCGGTTCGGCCGTGCTCATTGCAAGGTCCCCAGCCACGCGACGACAGCGCGCAGATCGTCGGCCGCAAGCGGCACGGAGGGCATCGTCGTGCCGGGCTTCAGCGCCTGCGGATCGCGAATCCACGCGAGCAGATTTGCCTGCGTATTCGCGAGCACGCCTGAAGCGATCGTCTGCCGGCTCATCAGATGCGTGAGGTCGGGCGCGAGCATGCCTTGCGCGGACGTGCCGCGTACCGAATGGCAGCCCGCGCAACTCGACTGCAAAAAGACCTGGCGGCCGCGGACTGCGAGCGCGTCGTCTGCGGAAACGGCGGGCGCCGATTGTTGCTTCAACCATGCCGCGTAACGGTCCGGCGGCTGCGCGACGACGAGCATCGCCATCAACGCGTGCTCGGCGCCGCAATATTCCGCGCACTGCCCGCGATAGACGCCCTCATGGTCGGCGCGAAACTCGATCGTCGAGTCGACGCCGGGCAGCATGTCCTTCTTGCCATGCAGATTCGGCACCCAGAAGCTGTGAATGACATCGCCTGCCTTTAGCGAAACGATCACGGGGCGCCCGACGGGCACGTGCAGTTCATTGGCCGTGACGAAGCCCGCGTTGCCGCCGTCGGGCGCATAGGCCGCCTGCCACCACCACTGCTCGCCCGTCACCTCGATATGGACCGCGTCGTCCACGGGCAGGCGCGACAGCGCGCGGTCCGTCATTACGTCCGCGACGACGAGCCCGACCAGCAGCACGACGGAGAGCCCGGTTGCGCCGATGACGAAGCGGCGCGTCCGCTGTTCGGGCGCATTCGCCGACGCGGGATCGGGTGGCGTGCGGGCATCGCCGCGCCGCCGCCGCGCGAGCGCCACCAGCGTCGCGAGCAATACGCCCGCGAACACCACGCCGCAGACGACGAGCGTCAGATTCCACAGCCGCGCGATGTGCGCGGCCTGCGCCCCCGCCGGCTGCAACGCATTCTGGTTCGGCTGCGCAATCGCGTCGCTCACGCAGAGCGCAGTCATCGTCAGCGCGCGCACGGCACGCGCGTGCGAACGCTGCAACGCAATCGTGAGGCTTCGACGCAGGTCTTCTTGCATGGCAGTGGCGAAACAGGGGGACACATGGCCGTAGCAAATTGCGTTCCGCAAAGCCCGAGCAATCGACGCAACCGATGCCCGCACGCGCGTCGCTGCGCGAGGCCACCGCGCTACCGTTCGTCCACACGGGGCAAGTTCGGATTCTCCGGTTGCGTGTAGCGCGCGGTGATGGCCGAGAGCACGCGCGAGCGGCTCTCGCCTGGCGGCAGCGATTCGTCCCGTTCGATCGTCCTCGTTTCGTTTGCCAGCTCGACATCGCCGATCACGCTTTCGAACCATTGCGAGTAGTCGCCACGCTGAAGGTGAAAACGCCACGTCTCTTCGTCGACGCCTTCGGCTAGCTCGACAAACAGGATGAGGTTGTGCGCGCGCAGGTTGAGCTGGCCACGCGTCCCACGAAAGTAAAAGCTGCGCTCGGGAATCAGCAGGCCTTCCGCGTACTTCCTCAGATGACGGCGATGTTGTCCGCGCCCTCTCTCGATCGTCACGACGCAAGGCTCGCCTTGAGCCGGCTCCCAGAACAACGCTTCGCCGCGCTCGACGCCCTTCGTCGGCGCGATGGGCGGGTCGATCCCGACAGAGGCCGCGAACTCGTCGAGCTTATCGGCGGCATCGTCGCCGAGCGCGATGGCCACGTTCACGTGCTTGAGCAGCGCCGGCGAAAGCTGCTCGGGATGCACGGTCACGACGAGCGCAGAATCGAGCGCTTCAGGAACGGCCGTGCTCGCGGAAGCCCACGCGCGGGGAAAGAGATGATGCGCCTCATCGAAGACGAGCCAATGCGGCCGCCCCGTTCGCGCGCGCAGCGCCTGAAGCCTCGGCAGCAGCGCGGCGCAATATTGCGGACGTTCGCCGGGCGGCACGCGCATCATGTTGATCGCGACGGCCGGCTGGCGCGCGCCTTCGAGTAGTTGCAGCGCCTCGTCTTCGGCGGGCGCGTGCTGCGCGTCGCCGACCACGGCCGTATGGTCGTCGCTGCTGTAATCGCCTTCCGGGTCGACAATGCAAAGCTGATGCCCCGCATCCGCGAGCCTTTCGAGCAGCGCTTCCGTCGTCGTCGACTTGCCTGATCCCGACGCGCCCGCGAGCAGCACGACGCTGCCGTATGCATCGATCGACACGACGGGCGCGGCGGCCGACTCGGGCGCCTCGCGACGCTTGCCGACGATGAGCCTGCATTTGGCAAGCGACGATGCATGGCCGCGCAAGTCGTCGGCGATCAGGGCATCGATCAGCGCGGCCACGCCCCGGCCGTCGGGCTGCGAGGTCACGAGATCCGCGTGCTGCTTCAACGCCGGCAACGCGTTTTCCACCGCGACCGACATGCCGCATGCGCGAATCAGCGCATGATCGTTTTCGGCGTCTCCGACGCCGACGACATTGAGCGGCGACAGACGCAATGCCGCGAGCGCCGCCATCAAACCCGACGCCTTGCTGACACCGGGCTGAAGAATCATCACCGCATCGCCGTTGAACACGACATTCAGTTCGAGGCCGAGATCGCGTATCGCTTCGAACGCGATCTGTTCATTCGGCTTCATCGTCGCGACCAGCGTTTCGCTGACGCTGAAGTGTTCCAGTCCTCGCTCGCGCAACGCGTCGACGAACGCCTGCGGCGGCGCATCGGCCAGCAGCTGTTTGTCTTTCGTCGCAGGATCGAACAGCACGCCACCGTTTTCGGCGACCACGCGCGAGAACATGTCGACGCGCGGACAGACCGTCATCAGGTCGTCGAGCTCGCGCCCCGTGACGAGAATGGGATAGCGGCCGGACTCGCGCAGCCTTTCGAGCGCGGCCCACGTGGCGTCGGCCACGCGGCCGTCTTCTGCGAGCGTATTGTCGTAGTCCGTCGCCAAAGCCAGATAACGCATGACACCTCCATCAGCGCGCGCAGGATCTGCACTGCGCGTGGTCGATCAGCGTCGCATAGACCTTCAGATACTCGTCGGCCATGCGCGATGCCGTAAAGCGCTTTTCGAATTCGGCGCGGCAGCGCGAGCGGTCGATCGCGTCGATCTTTCTGACGGCATCGACGGCTTCGTCGACTGTCTCGACGACATAGCCCGTCACGCCGTCATCGATGATCTCGGGCACCGAGCCGCGCCCGAACGCAATGACGGGCGTGCCGCACGCCAGCGCTTCCGCCAGCACGAGCCCGAACGGCTCGGGCCAGTCGATCGGAAACAGCAGCGCGCGGGCGTGCCCGAGAAAAGCGTTCTTGTCCGCGTCGTCGAGTTCGCCGCGATAGCAGACGTGAGGTTGCCGCATCAGCGGCGCGATATCGCGCTCGTAGTACGCGCGGTCGCCGTCATCGATTTTCGCGGCGATCTCCAGTCGCGCCTGAGCGCGCGCTGCGATTTCAATGGCGACGTCGGGCCGCTTGGCGGGCGCGACACGTCCGACGAACGCAAGATAGTCCGATGGCGTTTCGCAAAACGTGAGCAACCCTGTCGGCAGGCCATGGTAAATCGTGCACTGCCACGCAAGGTTGGGCAATGGCGCGCGCTGCGCGTCCGAAATCGACACGACGGGCATGTCGTCGAATTCGCGGTACATGGTTTCGAGGCCGGGCACGTCGAGGCGCCAGTGCAACGTCGTCAGTTGCGGGCAACGCAAGCGGCGCGCGAACGGAAAGCTCGTGTAGTCGGTGTGAAAATGGACGATGTCGAATTCATCGGACCGTTGCACGACCTGCTCCAGCATCGCGACATGAAACGCCTGCGGGTCGGCCGTGTTTTCGATTTCGCGCAACGGACGCGGATACACCGACACGAGGTCTGCCCCCGTGATCGAGTCGCCGCTTGCAAACAGCGTGACGTCGTGGCCGCGCGCGACGAGTTCTTCCGTGAGCCACGAGACGACGCGTTCCGTGCCGCCGTAAGCGACGGGCGGCACGCGTTCATAGAGTGTCGAGACTTGCGCGATACGCATCGCTTGGTTTCCAGCACGATGATTGACGTGCGATGTAGCGAGCATCCATTGTTCCCGCCGCGAGCCGCGACGAGCCGTACGGTACGGCGATTGCTGTCCGGCAACGGCCAACATCACACGAGCAGGAAAGGCAATGCGTATAGCCCAGATTGCGCCGCTTTACGAACCGGTCCCGCCCCTCGCCTACGGCGCGACGGAGCGCATCGTCCATTACCTGACGGAGGAACTCGTTCGACGCGGGCACGACGTCACGCTGTTTGCCAGCGGCGATTCGCTTACGTCGGCGGCGCTGGTGGCCGGATGCGAACGCGGCCTGTGGCGAGATTCGAGCGCGTGGGACACCTCGTGTCATCACGTGCGCCAACTCGAACAGGTCGCGCGCCATGCACGCGAGTTCGACATCCTGCACTTTCACGGCGAGCCGATCCACTTCCCGCTGATGCGCAGCCTCGGATGCAAACACGTCACCACGATGCATGGACTGATGCTCGCACATGATCACGGTCCTCTATTGCGCGAATTCGCCGACGCGCCGCTCGTCGCCATTTCCGAAAGCCAGCGCAAGCCGCTGCCCGGGGCCAACTGGACCAGGACGATTCATCACGGCATTCCCGCCGACGCGTTCCCATTCGAAGACGCGCCGCGCGGCTATCTGCTGTTTCTCGGCCGGATCATGCCCGGCAAGCGCCCCGATCTGGCGATCGAAATTGCGCGGCGCGCGCGGATGCCGCTCAAGATCGCAGGAGTGGTCCATCCTGGCGAGCGCGAGTACTTCCTGAAAACCATCAAGCCGCTGTTGCACAAGAATGCGGCCTTCGTCGACTATCTTGGCGAAACGGGCGGACAGGCGCGCAGCCGCCTGCTTTCTCAAGCGAGCGCGCTGCTGCTTCCGCTCGAATGGGAGGAGCCCTTCGGCCTCGTCGCGATCGAAGCGATGGCATGCGGAACGCCCGTCATCGCGTTCAGGCGTGGCGCGATGACCGAGATCATCGACGACAACGTGAGCGGCCGGCTCGTCGACGATATCGACGGCGCCGTTGCCGCTGCCGGACAGATCGGCTCGATCGATCGACGCGCTTGCCGCCGCGCATTCGAGTCCCGCTTCACCGCTGCGCGCATGGCAGACGATTACATCGAACTCTATACGAGCCTGTGTGGAGCACTGGCGCCCGCGACGCATGACTAGACGCGCAGCCGCACTGCTTCACTGGAACTCCATGCGACGCGCGCACCAAGGCGCACGAAGGCTTACGAAGGCGCACCAAGGTACGTCAAAGCCCACTAAAGAATAGGCGCGCCGCCCGTCACCGCGATCGTCGCGCCCGAGATATAGCTGGCTTCGTCGGAGGCAAGCATCACATAGGCGGGCGCCAGTTCGGCCGGCTGTCCCGGCCGTTTCATCGGCACCTGCTTGCCGAAGCTCTCGATCTTGTCCTTCGGCATTGTCGATGGAATGAGCGGCGTCCAGATCGGCCCCGGCGCGACGCAGTTCACGCGAATGCCCTGCTCGGCGAGCATCTGCGCGAGGCCACCCGTGAAGTTCTGGATCGCGCCTTTCGTCGTCGCGTAGGCGAGCAGTCCCGGGTTGGGTTTGTCCGCGTTGATCGACGTGGTGTTGATGATCGAGCCGCCCTCCTTCATATGCCGGACCGCCTTGCGCGAGAGCCTGAACATCGCGCCGATGTTGGTGTCGAACGTGCGGTCCCATTCCTCGTCGCTGATGTCGTCCAGCGAGTCGTATGTCATCTGGTACGCGGCATTGTTGACGAGCACGTCCAGCTTGCCGAACTCCTTCACGGCGCGATCGACGATCGCGTCGCAATGACGCGAGTCCGTAATGTCGCCGCGCACGAGCACCGCGCGGCGCCCCGCTTTTTCGATCCAGCGTTTCGTCTCTTCGGCGTCTTCGTCCTCGTCGAGATACGCGATCAGCACGTCGGCACCCTCACGCGCAAACGCGATCGCAATCGCGCGGCCAATGCCGCTATCGCCGCCCGTGATGATCGCCGCCTTGCCGGAAAGCCTTCCACTGCCTGTGTAACTTTCTTCTCCGTGATCGGGCTGCGGCTGCATTGGCGCCGTGCGTCCAGGGACACTCTGCTGCTGTTGTGACGGAAATGGTGGGGCGGGTTGCCTGATGTCGGTCATGACGTCCTCTCGCGAATGTTGCCGACATGCCTGACTGGATATTCGGGTACACGTCGGATACACGTGATGAGCAATGCGCCTGCCCGGCCGTGGTAGCCTGGCCTGAAGGCGCGGCTTCGACAAAACACAGCGGCACGATGTCTGCTCTGTCACATGGCATTCACGAGCCATCACACGGGAGCCGGTATGGGATGGGGCGCCGTTTCCGCGAAGCGATGCAACGCGATGTCTGTCCCGATCGAGCCGAGCCTCACATGCTGATCGAAGCGGCGTGGTTCATGCTCGTCGGCGTGCTGCTGGTCGCGATGGCGCTCGGCCGTGGTCTGATCGCGCGCCTGCCGTTGAGCGGCGCGATGGTCTATCTCGGCGTCGGCTTTCTGATCGGCGCGCAAGGCGCGGGGTTGCTGCCCGTGTCGCTCGACGGCAATGTCCGGCCGCTGCGCCTCGTCACCGAGGCAGGGCTTGTGGTTTCGCTGTTTGCGATCGGCATGCACTTGCGCGTGCCGCTTCGCGATCGTCTATGGTGGCTGCCGTTGCGGCTGGGCTTTCCCGCGATGCTCGTCACCGTCGCAATCGTCGCGGCCGTGGCCGTCTGGGGACTGCATTTTCAGCTTGGGCCAGCGCTGCTTCTCGCCGCCGCCCTTGCGCCGACGGACCCCGTGCTCGCGAACGAGCTGCGCGTCAGGGAGGCCGGCGACGACGAGCCGCTGCGCTTCGCGCTATCGGGCGAAGGCGGGTGCAACGACGGCGCGGCGTATCCCGTCGCGCTCGCAGGCTTTGCGCTGTGCGGCATGTCCGATATCGCCAGCAGGCAGCCCGCCATATTCGCGCTGTCCGTCGCGTGGGGCATGGGCGGCGCAATTCTGATCGGCTGGATCTGCGGAACGAGCATGGTGAAGCTCGTGACCCGGCTGCGCACGCGCTACGGCGAAGCGATCGGCCTCGAAGGCTTTCTCGCGCTCGGGCTCACGGCGGTCTGCTACGGCGCGGCGCTCGTCGCGCACACGATTGCGTTCGTCGCCGTGTTCGTCGCGGGCGTTGCGCTGCGTCATGAAGAACTGAAAGCGACGGGCGACACGCCCCCTTCCGAAGTGCTCGCCGACGTCGAGCGCGGAGAGAAGCAGACGGCGGCCACCGACCCGGAGCTTGCGCACGCGTACATGGCGGAGTCGATGATGGGCTTCACCGTCGAGATCGAGCGCATCGTCGAATTCGCGCTGATGCTGGCCATCGGCAGCGCGCTTTCGTCCCACTGGCGCGAAGTGCTCACATGGCAGGCGATCTGGCCGGCGCTAACGCTGCTTTTCGTGGCGCGCCCCGTCGGCACGTCGATCGCGCTGCTCGGCGTGCGCGCGGACTGGTATCAACGGATACTGATCGGATGGATGGGCATCCGGGGCGTCGGCGCGTTCTACTATCTGCTGTTCGCGCTCGAACACGGCGGCCAGCTTTTCAGGCCGCTCGTGCCCATCGTGCTCGCGACTGTTGGGTTGTCGGTCGTCATGCACGGGTCCAGCGCGACGCCTGCGCTTGAACGCTACGAACGCAGGCAACAGCGGCGCGATCCGGCGCCCGAGCAAGAAGCGCGGACACCGGCGCAATAGTCCCGGCCTTCAACACCGCGGACTGGCCCGGCGTTTCATATCGCCCTGCACGCTTCGGCGCATTTGCGGCATGCGTCGCTGCACGCCTCGCAATGCGCCGCCGGATGCCGTCCACACTCGTCCGCGCACGCATCGCAAATGCGAGCACACAACTGGCAGAACTCACCGACGAATTGCGACTGCCGCGCGAGCGCTTCCGATGTGAACCGGCACAACGCCGCGCAGTCCAGGTCGAGGCGTATGCACTTTTCCATCTCCGGCAGCGCGCCTTCCGCGATACACGCGGAATAGCACGTCGCGCACGCCGCGGCACAGTCGTCCAACGCGCGAATGGTTTGCTCGGGTGTCATAGGTTCTCCGTAGTCGATTGGCCCTCGCTGCTCTTGCAACGCGAATGCACGGTTCGGCACGGTTCACTCTTCGTTGCCCACCGCCTTCGATACTTCCGCCGGGTTTGCATATTGTTCATCCGGCAATGCTGCCAGCGCTTCCATCGCTTCTTCATCGGCGCCGTTTTGCTTTGCCGTATTCAGCAGATCTTTTTTGGCAGCGGGATAAGACGCACCTTTAAGCGCCTTTTGCACGTCGATGAACTTCCGGATGGCCGGATTCTTCGCATTCGATGTGGACATCACTTATCTCCCTTGAAGAATTGCTACAGCCGGAGCTGTGCATCCGACGTTCCACGGCCGGCGCCTGTGCTGCGGCCGTCTGGTTTCAGCAAAGCCAACGCGCGCGCACCCACTTTTTCGACTTCACGAGGCGACGGCACGACGGTTGCTCAGTCCCTGTGAAGCGCACGCGCTAACCCGGCGCGGCCCCAAAAAGGAGATCCATACCATGCTTTATTACGCACTCGTTTTCTTCATCATCGCGATCATTGCCGCCGTCTTCGGATTCGGCGGGATCGCTGCGGGCGCGGCCAGCATCGCGAAGATCCTTTTCTTTATCTTCCTCGTGATCTTCATCGTGACGCTGCTGATGGGCGTCGTGAGGCGATAACGGAGCAGAAGGCGCAAGAAGCGGCGATGCGAACGCGTGAACGTCATCGATCGGACGGCTCGCATCGCCGCCGCCATCTCGCGTCAGACGCGTCCATGAGGCGCGTCTACCAGGTGCATCTGTGATACGCGGCGCTTACGCATCGTGCGGCGCAGCGCGCCCGCGGTGCTGACCGGTTTCTGCGGCGGTGCTCACGCGTCGAAGATCGTCGAGAAAGCGCAAGACGCGCTCGCGCGCGCCCTGTTCCCAGACATCGACATGTCCCGCGCCGTCGATCATTTCGAGCCGGCGCGGCGCGCGCACAGCCGCGTAGAGCCGCGCGAATTGCACAGGCGGAATGACGGCGTCGGCGAGGCCGCCGCATATCAGCACGGGCGCGCGCACGCGGCCGATGCTGGCGAGGTTGTCATACCGGTCTCGCACCATGCAGCGGAAGGCGAACATCGGAAAGCGCGCTTTCGCCACGTCGGCGATGCAGGTGAACGGCGCTTCGAGAATCAGCGCAACAAGCGCTTCGTACTCCGACGCCATGCGCACCGCGATACCCGTGCCGAGCGAAAACCCATGCACGGCGATCCTGTTCGTGCGCTGAGCGACGAAGTCGAGCGCTGCGCGTCCGTCCGCATACAGGCCGGCTTCTGATGGATGTCCCGGCGCGCCGCCATAGCCGCGATATTCGGCGAGATACACGCCGTGCCCCGCCGCGATCAGGTCATGCGCGATTTGCGCCCGTTGCGACAGGTCTTCTCCGTTTCCATGAAACAGCACGACGGTGAACGCATCGTGTCGGCTTGCGGGCGCATAACGGCCCGGCAACTCGAGGCCGTCTGCCGTGCGCACCGTCACGGGCTCGATGCGATCGGCAGCCGCGTTGGGCGGCACGCGTCGGATCTGTTCGAGCGGATAGACCAGTCGCCCCTGAAGCCAGAACAGCAGCGCGACGACGATCGCATAACCGGCGAGCACAACGGCAAGCAGCGACAGCAGAATCAGCCGCACCGTTTCGCTCATGCCGTCGCGCCCTGGACGAACGCGCGCTCGGCGCACTGCACGCGATGCGCCGCGCCATGCTGCTGAAGCAGCGCTTCGAAACGCGCGCAGGTCAATGCAGGCGGTGTCGGAAATTGAGGCTCGAGGCGCGCGAGCGCGCGGCCGAAGCGCGCGAAGGTCGCGAAGTCGCGCGGATAGTGCGCCTCATCGACGCCCGCGAAGCGGCCTTCGCTCTTCGCCGTATCGAGCAATGCGCGCCAGCGATCGATCGGCGCATAGCCGATGCTCTCGACGCCATGCGAGAACAGCATCATGTCGATTTCGTCGAATGCGGGCTGCGTCTGCAGATAGCGCTGCAACGCATCCGCCGACGATTCGACGCAGAACAGCAGCCAGAACGGCAGCGCGTGAAGACGCATCGTGGTGAGCGGCTCCATCAGCAGGAACGAATCGACGACGAGCCTGCGCGGCACGATCCCCACGTCGCGATACCAGTCGCGATATACGGCCGCCGTCACGAAGCTCAGGCTCTCGGGCTCCTCGTAGCGAATCTCCACGATCCGCCATCGCATTTGCGCAGCCAGCCATTCGATGTCGCGCATCAACCGCTCGTCGAAGCCCCACTCGGCTTCGGGCGCGATGTCGTTGGGCGCGGGCGGCGTCCAGTGCGCGCGCTTGCTGCCGTAGCGCGCGAGGCTCGCTTTCACGGATGGCCCGCCATGCAGATACTCGTCCTCGGTCGCGCCGCCCGTCGCGCCGAACTGATAGACGGAGCGCGAGCTCGTGCGCGTGACGGGCCATGCGCGCGTGCATGCGTTCACGTACAAGGTGCCGCCGGGCCGCAGGCTGCTCAGCAGAAACTCGCGATACGCAAGCGGCAGCGCGAGATGCTTCAGCCGGAAGTAGTGCATCGCGTGCAGCATCAGCCTGTCCTGATTCGGGTCTTGCATATGGTGGACGGCGATGCGCTCGTCGGCGGCGAGCAACGCATCGACAATCGGGCGGCCTTCCTTGAAGCCGCGCTGCGCGTCGTCGGGATCGCGGAACGGCGCGCGCACGGGGCACAGGAACGTCTGCGGCAGCCATGGAATCCGCAGCGCCGCCGCGAGATGAACCAGCGCGCCATTCGACGAGCCGACGATGGCGGCATCGTATTGCCGTTGAGGATACAGTCCCGCGACCCATTCGGCGATGCGCTCGATGTCCAGCTTGCGGACCTGTCCCCGCCGTATCCCTTCCATCATGCCGCCGATGCTGTAGCAGCGCTCGCGGGCGCGCGGCGACAACCTGTTGGCGGAGGACATCAGCCAGTCCTGCACGCGCGACTGGCTCGGACTCACGAACGGCTTGCCGTGCAGCGTCGCGGCCAGCGCCTGCGCCATGCCGGCCGCCGAGTCGAAACGGGCGATGCCGCGCGGTGGCTTGTTCATGATCGTGCGGCCTCGGTTTCAAGAGTGTGCGTGCCTGCCGTCAGAAATGGCGCGACCGCCAGCGCAAAAGCGTGCGGATAGACGTAGTTCAACGTGTGCGTGCCTCCCTCGATCACAGCGAGCGTTCCGCGCGGCACGAGCCGCGCGACGGTGGCCGCCCATTCGAGCGGCACGACGGAATCGCGCGTGCCGGCGACGACGAGCGTCGGCGCAGCAACACGCGGCAGCCGGTCTTCGATCCTGTCGCGAATCAGTATTCGCATCGTCGCGAACGCGCGCGGCAGGCCCGCCTTCGCGTAGTCGATGCGTCCCGTCGCGGCGGGCGAGCGCATCTGCTCGCGCCGGCCATTGACGAGATCACGATACACCTGCTGGATGAGCGTGCGAGCCGCGGGATCGGTGGTCGGCCCTTGCAGGACGAGCCGGTCGACGACATCGGGATGACGGCACGCGAGATCGGTGATGATCTGGCAGCCGAACGAATTGCCGACAAACGCGGCCCTTTCGATGCCGAGCGCGCGCAGCCAGTCGCGCAACGCGTCGGCGAGTTGCGCAAGCGACAACGTCCGCATGTGGCTGCCGTCGATCAGACGGCTTTCGCCGAACCCCGGCAAATCCGGCGCGAGCACGCGGAAATGGCGGCCCAGCGCGCTCGCGAGCGGCTCCATGTAACGGCTCGATATCACGAGGCCGTGGACCAGCACGACGGGCATCCGCTGTTGCGTCATGGCCGGTCCGGGATGCACGCGATGAAACATCCGGCAACGGCCGACCTCCGTATAGACGCCGCCGATGCCCGCGGCGCGGCTCGCCCCGCTCAGCGGAGGCGTGGCCTCGAGCCGGCGCCACGCGAGCGTGAGCCAGGCGCCGCCGAGCACGATGCAGACGGCCAGGCAGACAGGAAGAAGTTGCAACGTCTTGTGTCCGTTGAATAGCGGTAGCGGCACGCGTCGGTGGCGCATGCATGCGTCGGTGGCGCGTCGGAATCAATGATGTGAGCAATTGTTGTTCCTGTTGCGGCGCACGCGAGCAAACGCATTTGGCGGTGAAGCGCGCGACGCCGTTTAGCGGATAGTGGTTCTGGCTATCCGTCTGGCCGCTAAAGCTGGGCTTCGATGGCGGCCTTGTCGATGACCGACCGGACTTCCTTGATCTTGTCCGCCCGGAATTCATAGAACACGTTCTCGGCAAACGAAACGCGCTTGCCGTTCACCGGGAGACCAAGAAATACGCCGCTTGGCGTGCAGTCGAATTGCAATCGGCTTGCGATAAAGGGCGGATCGCAAACCAGCAACTGAACGTTGAAATAAAGATCCGGGATTTGCGCGAAGTCTCGCTCCAGCATCGCGCGATACCCCGGCAAGCCGAGCCGCTGGCCGTTGTGGATCGCGTCGTCATGAACGAACTGCCCCAACGCTAGCCAGTCCTGCCTGTTCAGGCACGCAATGTAATCCCGGTAGAGGGCGGGCAAACGCGTTTCGATCATGGCCGTGACTCCTTGCTCATGCGATGTCCCCGAGCAATGCATCGACGGGTCTGCGGACGCCCAACGGAAATGACACTTCAACCGGTCCCTTAACGACAGGTCGAGTGCAAAACCCGAGTGGCAGGATGTAGCAGTGTGCGACGGGCAAGGTGTCGAAGACGCATGAGGCTGCGCCCGTGCCGGCAGTGCTCTGACGTCACTGCCGGCAACGGAAACGAGAGACCTTGACGCAAAGTCCTTGACCCAAAGTCCTTGACCCAAAGTCCTTGACCCAAAGTCCTTGACGCAGCATCCGGCCGTCGCGCCGGGCACCCGGCATCGGCCGGGTTGTTTCCCGCATTCAGCGGGTCATTTCTTTTTGAATGTGAAGTGCGCGTTAGCCGCTATGGTCATTGGCATTGCGTTCATTGCGATTCGACGCGTTCTTTTGCAAAGCGGCGCTTTTGTCTCTCCACCTCGCAAGCAGATGTTTCTCGGCTGAGAGAATTGCCGAACCCGCTTTGTCAAACACCCGTCGAAACGTCGACAAGGATGCGTCCATTCGAGTCATCGTCTTCTCCTTATGGTGCGGCAGAAGAGAACGTGCCTTTGTGGCCATTCAATTGCACGCCGCACAATGAATGAGTGGATAACGCATCGCAGCGACATTGGATTCGCTCGACTGCGCTGGCGAAAATGAATCTAGTAAAACGGCCTGCGAGCGTCAATAACGGTCGGCGCATGTGCCGCCATGCGTTCCATCAATCGAAAATTATGATTCACTGCAACGGCGGAACAGCGCCTAGCTTCTCGGCAAGCATCCGTTCATACACGCCGAAATGCAGATCGACTTCCTCCTGCGTGACGGCGTGGACAAACAGGTTGACCTGCTCCGGCAACAGCCCCATGACCGTCGCAATCGCGCTTTCCAGGTGCGGCGCGCAGATGCGGTCTTCCAGAAGCGTCGTTCCGATTGTGATGTCGTAGGCCTTCTCGTGCCGAAAGACGATTTCGACAATGCGCGCGCGGGCGCTCATGTTGTTGTCGACGGCAAGCCGCGTCACATCCGCGACCTGATGCATCAGTTCCGTCGGAAAGCCTTTTGTGGAGCGCAGCTTGATGCGGTGCTTGCCAAGCGTTCTCCAGTCCGTATCGAATTCCACGGTCGTCTCCCAGTGAACATTGGTGCGCGGACTGTATGGGCGATGACGCGGATTTTCAAGGCCCAAAAATTTTTCGCGCCGTCCCTTGAAATCGACGACGGGCATACTATCTTTAGCATCGCTCAGGCAGTCGTTCGTGAACATCGCGTTTGCGGGCGCTGCGTGTTTCAACCTTGATTGTCCGCGGCATGGGACAACCGGACTGAAGCGCGTATGCCGGTTTGCTTCCTTGCCGCCCGAGGAGAAAGCGACCATGAGTGACGTTTACTTTGGGACCGACCTCTTCAGCGAACTGGACCGTCTGCAACGCCAGATGTCCAGCCTGTTCGGCGGTTTCCCGTCAAGCCTTCGTTCAAGCCGTTTCGGCACCTTCCCTCAGATCAACATCGGCACGACCGACGACTCGATCGAGATCGTTGCGTTTGCGCCGGGCATCGATGCGTCGAAGCTCGATATATCCATCGACAAAGGCCTGCTGTCGATAGCCGGCCAACGAACGGCCCTCGAAGAGCCGCCGACGGAAGGCGTGCGCCAGTATGCGCAGGAGCGCTTCAACGGCGCTTTCCGGCGGGTCATCGAGCTTCCGCAGCAGGCCGATCCCGACAAGGTGCAGGCGCGCTACGTCGATGGCTGCCTGCTGGTTTCAGTCGGCAAGCGCGAGGCGTCGCGACCCCGTGCCATTACCGTTCAGTAACGAGGTGACATCATGAACGACAACACGCAACTTGCCCAACGCGATCAGAACGCAGTGACGCACGCGGAAGCGGACGAAGCACATCGCCGGGTCACGCTGACACCGGCAGTCGACATCTTCGAAGACAGTCATTCCGTCACGCTGCTGGCCGACCTGCCGGGTGTGTCAAAAGAGAAGCTGGACGTGAAGGTTCACGACGGCAATCTGACGATCGAGGCCGAATCTGTCGTACCCGTGCCGCCGAACCTCGCGCTGTCGCATGCGGAACTGCGCGCGCCCTACTTTTCGCGGCGCTTCACGGTCAGCGAAGACTTCGATACGTCGAAGATCGACGCCTCGCTGAAGGACGGCGTGCTCAAGCTGACGATCCCGCGTCACGAAGCGGCGAAGCCGCGGCGTATCGACGTCAAGGTGGGCTGACGCCAGGCGCGATCTGAAGATTGCGCGACGGGCTGGCAACGGGCTTGGCGACGCGCGGTCACGCGTGTCGCCGGCCCGCACGGCCGCTGCATGGATGCAGAATCAACGCAGCATCAACGCTGCGCTCAAGCCATCAGATGATCAGACGGGAAATCTTCGAGCCTTCGAGCGACACGCCCGCCATCAATCCGCCATTCGTCAGCACGAAGGCTTCGACGGGGCTCGTTGCCGTCGACGTATCGACGTTGCCGTTCGCGCCGACCTTCAGCACCGCGACCGTCGCATCGACGCCCGCCGCCCAGCCCTGGCTGCGCGTGAAGCTGTTGAGCGCGTCGTCCGTCATGAACAGCATGATGATCGCCTTCGACTGCGCGCCGATCTGCAAGCCGAACGACGCCGCCGTGATGCTGTAGTAGCCCGACGTCTGTCCGCGCACGCGCAGCGCGCCCTGCCCGTACTGTCCGCCGAACCAGAAGCCCGCCGAGATCACCGAAGGAAACACGAGGATGCCGCGCGCCTTGTCGGCGAGTTCGCGCGAGCCGCCGATCGTGTTGAAAAGACGCGTGAGCGTTGCGTTGACGTCGGCGTCGATCGACTGGCGCTTGCCTGCATTCGCTTCAGGCGTCGCGTCCGACGACGGCCCCGTGGTCGTGCAGCCGGCAAGCGACAGGCCGCTCGTGGCGACTGCGGCAGTGGTGATGACGAGGAATCGGCGGCGGCGCATTGTTTTCTCCGTTGTAAGTCCGAATTGTTGTCGCGACGACGGACCCGTCCTTGCGTCGGGACAGGACGGCCCTACTTGATGACAGCGAATGCGTCGCCGGAGTTCCATCGGGCGCCCGGCATCGGGTATTTGCGTCGGGTATTTGCGTCGGGTATTTGCATCGGCCGCCTGCATTGCGCGCCATCGAACGACAACACGGGCGCGCCGTGCCCGAGCGTGATCATCGTTTCGCGCCAGTTGGCGCGCAGTGCTGCATCCCGCCTTCCGCGACTGCGCCGCACATGACTTTTTTATTCGGCTTTAACGCGGATCGCGCTACGCTAGTGATCGTGTCAAGGTCTGGAGAGACGGCATGACGAAGACAGGTGCCATTCTGCGCGCGATTTTCGGCGTCCACCGCGCCCGCGCGGATGCCGCGCGGCGGCACGCGGCCGGCCGCAGCGTGATGATGCGCGTGACGCTCGACGCGCAGCACGTCACGCCCTTGCGGCGCGCGCTCACGCGCGACTGCGCGGGCCAGCCCTGGACGATCCGTATCGCGACATTGCCGCATAGCGATCGCGTGCAACTGTCGCTGTATCTGCCGAAGGACGCGGTCAACGGCGCCATCGCGCAGGTGACGCGCATCGCGCCCGCCGCGCAATTCGGCCATCTGTTCGAGATTCCCGAAACGCCGACGGACGGCTGGCGCGATCTGCTGCGCGCGACGTCCTGGACACACGCGGCCGACGCGCTGCGCACCGCGAGGCAGCCGCCCGTCAGCGACGACGTCGAGTCGCTCGACAGTCTGCTGAATCCCGGCAACGTGCTGCTCGATGAACGCATCGCGGATCGCGGCGCGCTCTTCGCGCGGCTCGGCGAGCTTTGCGAAACGCGCTACGGCGTATCGGCGGATGAAGTGGTCGCGGGACTGAGCGCGCGTGAAGCACTGGGCTCGACGGGTCTCGGACAAGGCGTCGCCGTGCCGCACAGCCAGATCGCGGGCTTGCGCAACGCGGTCGTCGTGTATGTGCGGCCCGCCGTGCCGTTCGATTTCGACGCGCCCGACGCGAAGCCCGTCAGCGACGTCGTCGCGCTGTTCGTGCCCGAAGGCGCGAACACGACGCACCTGAACCTGCTCGCCGATGTCGCGCAGCGCTTTTGCGATCAGCACTTTCGCGAGCGTCTGCGTGGATGCGGCAGCGCGAGCGACGTTTGCCGCCTGTTCGGCAGCGATGCCGAAGGCGACGGCGCGCTCACGCCGTCGTTGACGCCGATGCAACGTCCCGCTGGCAGCAACGGCGCATCGGGGGCGCGTCTGAGGGCGTAGCGTCCATGCCTGGCGCCGGACGCCCGGCGTTCGTGCGTCTGCTGCGCCTGCGTTGTGAGCCGCGCGTCGACCGCATTCATTCCCAACGCCCTTCATGACGGCTCTGCGCCGCTGCGACGCGCAACGTTTCCTGCGTGCGTCTGAACACACGTGGCGGCACGCTCGGCGAATCTTCCGCGAGCCTGTCGAGCGTCTCGCGGACCGCGCTCACATAAAGCCCGTCGCGCGAGCCGGGATCGCCGGCGTAGATCGCTTCCAGTTGACGCCGCACGGCACCATAACGCGCGCCCGCCGAGCGATGTTCTTCTGCCCGTTCCGCGTAGCGCATGAACGTCTGCAACGCCGCCGACACGGCCGCCGCAATGCTCACCATGCCGACGACGAGCCGCGCCCACCGAGAGTCCGCCGACGCCACCAGCGACAGAAACACCGTTGTGCCGACCACAGCCGAAACGGCCGTCACGCCGATGCCGAACAGGCGGTTCCGCGCAGCCAGCAGATCGGCCATGTCGTAATGGCTCTTCTGCGATTCGCGCGCGCGGCGTATCCATTTCAGCAGCAACTCGTCTTCGGTGACGGGCGGCCTGTACTCGGCCTGCGCGCCCGAACCGGGTGTCGCTTGCGTATCGACCATCGTCATGCCTGCCGCCTCTCTTCGACAAGGAAAGTCCAGCATAGCATCGTGCGGTGCGGCATGGTCCTTGCGCGCGTCGCATGCATCGACGTCGAACCGATGCCGGCGCGGCCTCGTGCAAACCTCGCGACACCGCATGCACGATCCGCTACGCGACTCGGCAAGCGCGAAACGCGGAGTTCACGAAAGCGCGGCGGACACGGTACGATGGCGGGATTCGTGGGAGCAAGTGATGCCTGTGTACGACTATGAGTGCGCCGACTGTGGCGCGTTTGAAGCAGTGCGGCGTATCGCGCAACGCGACGAAGCGGCCGACTGTCCCCGTTGCGGGAGCCCCGCCGAACGCGTGCGGATCGGCGCGCCCGCGTTGCTCGGCGGCTCGTCGGCGTCGAGTGGCGCCGCGTCCGATGGCGAAGGCGGATACGGCATGCGGCACCGCGGCTGCACGTGCTGCCCATGAGCCCATGAGCGGCACGCGAACGAACCATGCGCTGTCCGCGCTATCGGTCGATAGGCGCGGCCGTCAACCATCACGCCACAAGGACGCGTCATGCCGCTTCGCCTGCCACCGCTGAACGCGCTGCGATTCTTCGAGGCGGCGGCGCGGCACGGCAGTTTCAAGCTCGCGGCCGCCGAACTCAACGTGACGCCGAGCGCCGTCAGTCACGGCATCGTCGCGCTGGAAGAAACGCTCGGGGTCGCCCTGTTCGTGCGCGAGCCGCGCAAGCTGTCGCTGACGCCCGCAGGCGAGCTGTATTTTCCGTACATCGCCGAGGCGTTCTCGCTGATCGCGCTCGGCACGCAGCGGCTGCCCGATAGCCGCACGCACCGGACCCTCTCCGTGAGCTGCGCGCCGACGCTTGCCGTCCGCTGGCTCGTGCCGCGCCTGCATGACTTTCGCGCGCGCTGGCCCGGCATCGACGTTTCCGTCGACACGTCGCGGCGTCAGGTCGGCTTTCCCATCGATGGCTTCGACTTCGGCATTCGACTGAGCCGTGGCCCGGTTCCGGGCAGCGACTGGAGCCGGCTGTTCGGCGAGCGGCTGGTGCCCGTTTGCAGCGCGGCTTATCGCGCGACGCTCGCCGATGCGCACGGCCATATCGATCTGCGCCGCGCAACGCTGATCCACGTCGATACCGCGAGCGAGGACTGGCAGGCGTGGCTGGACGGGGCGGGCATCGCGGACATCGACGCGTCGCCGGGGCTGCGCTTCGACACGATCCAGCTGGCGCTCGAAGCGGCGTCGACGGGCATGGGTGTCGCGATCGGCCGCCGTCCGCTGGTGAACCGCGAACTCGATGCAGGCACGCTCGTCGAAGCCACCGCGCCGACCGTCGAGGCGAAGACCGCGTACTGGCTCGTCAGCGCGGAGGGCGCCGACGAGCGGCCCGATCGGCAGGCGTTCAAGCGCTGGCTCCTTCACGAAGCACAGGCATTCGACGATCGGCATTCCGCTGACGAGGCGGCAGCGTCCGCGGATGCTGCATCGCAGTAGCGCTTCGGGCTCTTCCCTTTCCAACGCACTCAACCGCTGGCGAGTCTTTCGCCATGAGTGAATTGTGTTCATCCGTCGCCGAAAACTTTTCGTTTGTCGCGTGGCCGCACTGCTGCGACGATGGCCGCGAGGAGGAAACGAACCATGTCGACGGCCAAACCCGCTCATGCAACAACTTTCGCCGCAACGCTGAAGAACCCGACGTTCTATGTGATCGTCGCGGCCGCGCTGATCCTGAGCGCCGCGATGGGCATCCGGCAGACATTCGGCCTGTTCATCGGGCCGTTTTCGTATGACCGCGGCCTGCCCGTCACGCTGATCGCATTCGCGATCGCGTTGCACAATCTCGTATGGGGCTTCGCGCAGCCGTTCGCAGGCGCGGCCGCCGACCGCTACGGCGCAGCACCCGTCGTTGCGTTCGGCGCGGCGACGTTCGCGGCAGGCCTCGCGCTGGCGGCGGGCGCGCCGTCGGGGCTCGCGCTCATTGCGGGGCTCGGACTGCTGGTCGGCATCGGCGTGAGCTGCACGACGTTCGGCGTCGTGCTGACGTCCGTCGGACGCGTCGCGTCGGCCGAGCAGCGCAGCATGGCGATGGGCATCGCGAGTGCAGGCGGCTCGCTCGGCCAGGTGCTGATGGTGCCGTTCGCGCAGACGCTGCGCGAAACGTCAGGCGTATCGACGTCGCTGTTCGCGCTTGCGTTTCTGATGCTGATCGCTGCGCCGCTCGGCATCGTGCTCGATCGCCGCAGAGGTTCGGCGGTACCACAAGCTGTGTCGTCGCCGGCTTCATTGCCTGAGACGTCGCTGCGCGAGACGCTCGTGCACGCGACGCGCCATCGCGGCTACCGGCTGTTGACGCTCGGCTTCTTTACGTGCGGTTTCCAGCTTGCGTTCATCGCGACGCATCTGCCCGGATACCTGACGTTGTGCCATATGCCGATGGGACTCGGCGCCACCGCGCTCGCGCTGATCGGGCTCTTCAACATGGCGGGCAGCTGGGCGTGCGGCTGGCTTGGCGGGCGCTTGCGTCAGCAGCACGTGCTCGGCTGGCTGTATCTGATTCGCGGCGCGGCGATCGCGTCGTTTTTCCTGCTGCCGAAATCGACGCTCTCGGTCGTGCTGTTCGCGGCCGTGATGGGCCTGACATGGCTCGGTACCGTCCCGCTCACGAGCGGACTCATCGCGAAGGTGTTCGGCACGCAGCATCTCGGGACGCTGTTCGGCGTCGTGTTCCTGAGCCATCAGCTCGGCTCGTTTCTCGGCGCGTGGCTCGGCGGATTCGTGTTCGACGTGACGGGCTCGTATTCGTTGATCTGGGCCGCGACAGCGCTGGCGGGACTGTTCGCGGCCCTGCTGCATTTCCCCATCGACGATACGGTTCATGCGAGCGGCGCGTCCGTCGAAACGGCGCGCGCCTGAAGTGATCCCTGAAGTGATCCCTGAAGTGACGCCTGAAGCGAAGCGTCGCGATGCGCCGGCGGCGTTCAGGTCCTCGGCGTATCGCCGAGCATGACCGTCCAGCCGAGCCCGCGCACGTTGCGAATCACCGACTGGCCGAACTTCTTGCGCACGGAATGAATGAGCACGTCGACGGCGTTGCTCTCGACTTCCTTGCCCCAGCCGTACAGCTTGTCTTCGAGCTGATCGCGCGACAGGATCGTGCCGGGACGTTCGAGGAACGCGAGCATCAGCGCAAATTCGCGCGCCGACAGCACCGACGACACGCCGTTGCAGCACAGCGTGCGCTTGTCGAGATCGAGGCTCAACGCATCGTCGCCGAGCCGCGACGACGCATAGCCCGCCTTGCGGCGCAGCACGGCACGGATGCGCGCGAGCAGTTCGGGAACGTCGAAGGGTTTGAGCATGTAATCGTCGGCGCCCACGTCGAGGCCCTGGACGCGCGCTTCGAGATCGTCGCGCGCGGTGAGGATCAGCACGGGCACCGTGTTGCCCGCCGCGCGCGCCGACTTCAGCAATTCGATGCCGCCCAGGCCGGGCAAGCCGAGATCGAGCAGGACGACCGTGTATTCGGCGGCCGCGATGGCGGCGCTGCCCGCCTTGCCGTCGCGTACCCAGTCGACGCTGTAATCGGCGTCCTGAAGCGCGCGCAGCAGACTCTGGCCGATCTGCAGATCGTCTTCAACCAGTAGCACTCGCATGATGTCGTGTCCACAGCAACGAAGCATTGTCGTTGGCTGCGGCGCGAGGACCGTTCGCGGCGGAGCGACTCGCGCCCAGGCGGCGAATTGTGATTCCAGGCCGTAGCCCGCCGGTGCGAACCTGCTGTCAAATCCGCCATTGCGCGCCGGCCACATCGCATGATAGCCGAGTTGGTTTCGCGATTTCGCCCGCGCGTGTTCCCGGCACGCGAGATTCCGGGAGCAGCGCGGTCGGGTTCGAGAATACGAAGGAGACGTCCGTTACACGTTTCACAAGCGGCCGTCAGCAAACAGATACGCCAACTCTCGAAGAGGGACCTGGCTTCGAGCTATTCGAACGGCAAGGGCGACGCGTGCAGTTGTCGCCTCGCGGAAAGCAACTGCAGGGCAAAGTGAGCGCTGCATCGCGGCTACTATCTCCTGCGCAACAACGGGCATCCTTTTCGACCCGAAGTCGATCCGCTTCATTCGTGGATCGCCGGTTATCACCACGGCTGATTGCGCTCCACTCTGCAGGGCCCGAAGTGCTCGGATGGCTATTAAGGAACCGCGTCGAATCCGATCGAAGCGACGATGCCCGACTGCCCATCCGTCCTGTTGCGCAAGTTCGCCGCCCCGCCATACCGGTTCACGATTGCCTGCACGATCGACAGCCCCAGCCCGCTGCCTTCTATCTGCGCGTTCGCGCGAAAGAAGCGGTCGAACACGCGCGGCAGCAGCGCCTCGTCGATGCCCGGCCCCGTATCCACGACTTCGATCCACACCATGCTGTCACGCACGTGCACGCTCAGATCGACCTTGCCGCCATCCGGCGCGTAGCGGATCGCATTGCTCACGAGGTTGCGCAGCGCAATGCCGATATCGGCTTCGTTCGCGCGCACATGCGCGCTCGCCATTTCGTCGGCGCCGATATCGATGCCGCGCTTCATCGCAATCGGCAGCACTTCGGCCACGGCATCGACGACCACTTTCGTCACGTCGACGCGCGTCAGCGTATCGGGCTGCAGCGCCGCATCGGCGCGCGCGAGCCGCAGCAGTTGCGCGATCAGTCTGCCGCTGCGCCGTATCCCGCTTTGCAACTCGCGAAAACGCGCCTGATTTCCGGGCGCAATATGCGGCTGAAGATTGTCGGCCTGCAACTGCAATGCGGTGAGCGGCGTGCGCAATTCGTGCGCGGCATCGGAGATGAACTTTCTTTCGCCTTCGATCGATTGCGCGAGACGCTCAAACATCTTGTTGATCGAAACGATGAAGGGGCGTATTTCGGTCGGCACGCCCGATGTCGATAGCTGCTCGAAATGCGTCATGTCGATCGCCTGCACCTGGGCGCCGAGGCGCGTCAGGCGCCGCAGCGCGCGCCGCACGACCAGCAGCACGGCGAGCCACACGAGCGGCACGAGCACGACCATCGGCCAGAGCGTGTTGATCGAGCGGGCCTGCGCCAGTTCATGCCGCACGCGCGAGCGCTGCGCGACCTGCACGACCATGCCCGGCTCGCGCAGCGTATAGATGCGCCAGCTTTCGCCGCCGACTTCCGTCGTCAGAAAGCCCGCTTCGGCATTGCGCGGCAGCGCGAGCGCGGGTTCCGTCGAACGGTACGGCGTTTCGATGTCGTCCTTCCAGACGGTGACGACGATATCGCGCTCGGGCTGCGAACCGCGCGCGGGTATCGCGGGCAGCGACTCGGCAAGACCGCTGCGATAGAGGCGCGTCGCCGCCTGTTCGAGTCGCAGGTCGAGCAGCGCGCTCATGCCCGCCTTGGCCAATTGATATGAACTGACGCCCTGCACCACGCCGACGATGCTGACCAGCACGCACAAGGCGAGCACGAGCTGATTTCTTAGCGACCGGATCTTGGGCATGGACATGGTGATGAATCGTGCCGTCCGAAGAGCGTTGTGCGTGCAGCTTTTGAAGCTTGAACGCAACGGCGGCGCGCGAGAGACACACGAACGCTTCGTCGTTGCGAGCCGATTCTACACCGCGCTACAGGCCGTTCTCGTTCTCGAAGCGGCGATGCGGACGCACAGATTGCTCCGCCCGTCCGCAACTCGCTGCAACGAAAAACGTTGCAGGCAGGCATTCAATGCCCGACGTAGATCGACTTCAATCCGACGTCGTTTTGCGGATGATCGAACGCGCCGCTTTGCGATGTGCCGTCAATGACGCCGCCGTATTCGACTGCGTCCTGCGCCTGAATACGTATCTGCGCCGCCTGCAAGTTAGCGGGATAGTGCGCGTAGTCGCTAGCGGGCTCGTAACCCGCGCGATCGAGTTGCGCGAGTTCGGCCTGCGCGTCGGCTCTCGTGACGGGTACGTTCGTCTGCGCGAACGACACAATGGGCAATGCGAGGAACACAGCGACAGCAGCGGTTTGAATCAGCGATTTCATGACGTTTTTCTCCAGAGGTTATCGAATGAGTCTCCGATGCCATGCGTTCGATGCATCGGTTCATTCGCATTCTGGACGCCAATAGTGAGCACAGAATGAGCACCGCCAATCTGGCCGGCACAGGCCGCGATATGTCACGTCGTGCCCTATCCGATCGTCCCGCTGCGGAATTTCCGTACGTCTGACTCATTTCCGGCTAATTCGGCCTGACTACGATGCAATCCGTCGATGCAGCGGCCCGACTCCGAGCAGCAGCGGCACGCGGGATTTCAAGCGCATCGCATCCACGCAGCGACGCGAACCGTTGGTTCGCCCGCACGTTCCCGATTCTTTGCATCACTGAAGGAGCCCATCATGTTGACCCAACTCGCTCATCGTCTTCGCACCCTGCTCACGCACTCACGCGAGCGTGAACGCAATGCCTTTCTCGCTTCGTCGACCGATCTCGCCGATCTCGAACGGCGCATGCGTCTGCTCGACGACGGCAGTCATCCGTTCCATGTGCATTCGAGCGTCATGCCGCGCGACTGGATCGCATGAGCGGTGGCACGCCACGCAGACCCGTATCAATCGATCAATGCAAATGGAGATCTGAAATGCGTCACTATCGATGCGACAGCCCCGAAGCCGCAGCGCGTATCGTCGCGGCCTGCCTGCTCTCGGACGGGCACGTGGGCATCCACGAACTCGAGGCGCTGGACCGTTACGGCATGGAGGCGCGGCTCGCGCTGAACCGCGAACAACTGCTCGCCGTCATCCAGCAGATGTGCGAAGACCTCACGACGACGGCCTATCTGAACTGGGGCGACACCTGCCGGCTCGACCCCGCCGTGATCTTTCTGCTGGCGCAGGACATCAAGGATGCGCGTCTGCGACGCGAAGTCATCGCGCTATGCAAGGAAAGCGCGCGCGCCGACGGTCATCTTTCCGAAGGCGAGGACATGTTCATGCGCGTGCTGCGCGCCGCGTGGCGAATGCCGCAAGAGAACGAATCGCCGCAACGCTCGCGCGAGATGTCGAAGCGCGCGAGCGCAACGGCCGTTTAGCGCTTTGGATCGATGCCGGTGTCGTGCCGCCGTGCAAACAGCGAGCCGCATGCGGCGCATGGTGGCGCCGCTGCGCGATGGATCGGCCGACGAAAACTAGAACTCGCCGCGGCCAATCGCCGTCGCCTGCATGCTGCCCGGCGACGCGTACAGCATGACGCTGATATGCGTCGCGTCGAAACCGTTGCCGACGGCCTGCTCGGTAAGCCCGAACGGCTGCGACTTGTAGATGCCGCCGTCGTCGAGATTCTGGTAGCGGATGTCGTAGCTTCCGGGCGCGACGTCCTTCAGCGTGAAGGTCCGGCCTGCCGGCACGAAGAAGTGGCGCACGGGCTGATCGAACACGGACGCGTTGTAGACCAGCTTGCCGAACACGTCGAAGCGGTTGATCGAGTTGTCGATCGTCACCGACGAATGCCCGCCCGATGCGCCGACAGGCGTCCCGTCGAGATAACCCGCCGTGGCCGGCCACGGCGCGCCGTTGGGCGCGACGCTGGGGCGAACGTAGGCGGCGGCCGCCCCTGCGTCGCTCGCGGCACCCGATGCGTCGTTCGTCCACGGCGACGTCGCTGCCCGCGCCGACGCCATCGCAGCCAGCGCGCGGCCGTTGCTGTCGGTTGCAGCGGCGCTGTCCGCATCGGCATGACCGTGCTCGCCGTACGGCGCACCGGACGTGATGTTGCGCGTGAACGGCCACGGCGACATCGATTCCGTAATCACGACATAGCCGACGAACGCGCATGCCGCAATCACGATCCAGCCGCGCAACGAGACTCTGCGCAGCGCATGTCCGAACGACGCGCGTGGCTTCTTGTGCGCAGCGGCGCGCGGATCGACCCGTGCCTGGGACGTCCAGCCGCTTCCGCGCGGCGCGGAGCGCGCCGACGCCTCGGCTTGCGCGGCGGCGTACCGGGGCGCCTGCTGGGAGGCCGACGCTGAAAACGCGGATGAGGCAGACGAGGCGGAAGATGTGGACGAATGCGACGAACCGGACGGACGCGACGATGACGCCGCCGTCGCGGCAGCAGCCGAGGCCTCGCGCTCCTTGCGCGCGAGCCAGTCATCGTGTTCCTTGCGTTGCGCCGGGTCGCTCAGGACCGCGTAAGACGCGTTGATGATCTTCATCACCCGCTCGGCGTCCGGATCGTCGATCCGCCGGTCCGGGTGATATTTCTGACACAAGGTCCTATAGGCCGCGCGGATCACTTCCTGAGGCGCGTCCCGCGAGACTTTCAGATTGTCATAGTGGCTGTGAATCTTCACGCCCTTCCCTTCCCCGATTGCCGTGCTGTCTTTTATGTCGATTCTACGCGACCCAAAGCGAGCCTACCGGTCGCGGGCGCACCCGCACCCCGGCTTTCGAATCGCCGTTGTGGCCTGGACCGCACTTCCCGTGCGCTGTTTTTACATCGTGCAAGCCGGCGCGCGCCGCCGTGCCCGACGCCGTTCGTCATGCAGTCTTCCGTTATGCCGTTTTCTCGTGGGGAAACTGCACGTCCGATTCTGACGTTTCCTCATTACGCTTTTGCTGCTCGTTCCAGATCTGGCTGTCCGGGAACCAGAACGCCGTCGCGCGCGGCGGGACGGCGAGTTTGACGGGCAGCGACGGATTGAAGATCTTCGACCACGCCGACAGATACGACGGCGTCTTCAGCAGACAACCGCAGCGCGCGAGCAGCAGGCTTGCGACCAGTGCCTCGCGTCCGATGGCGAGCCCCGGATGTCCGCTGAAATGCACGGGCGTGCCACCGGAGGCCAGCAGCCGCGCGGGCGCGATGTTGACGGGCACCGCAAACTGACGAGCGGCGAAGAACTCGAGGAACGGCTGCTCGTCGCTCGAAACGAAGATGTTTGTCAGATGCGGCTCTTCGATGAGCGTCGTATCGATGAGCCGGCAAAATTCTTCCCAGCCGATCGTATGCGCCTCGACCTTCTTGTCGGTGCCGCGATAATGCACGCCGAGCGTCGCCGCGCCGATGCCGAGCCGCTGGCAGATTCCGTCGACTTCCGCGCGGATCGGCGCGGCGGGCCGGTAATGCGCCGTGAAGAGCGCGCTCGAATGCTTCAGTTCGAGCCGCGGCTCATAGCGACGGCGAAAGCCGAGCACGCTGAGATCGCGCACGATCGACGTTCGCAGCCGCACGCTCGCGCCCGGCCTTGGGGACAGATTGACGGTATCGAAGTATTCGGCGAACCAGTCGACCTGGCTTTCGCGATCCCCGTAAATCCCGCCACGTGCGGAAATTAGCGGTGTCAGGCCCTTCTCGTCGCAGTACATCAGGATGAACAGCACCATCTGCATCACGGAGAAAAAGCCCGAATGCGCGCGAATTTCAATCGCGAAGTAACCGTGGTTCAAGCGCTGCTGCGCATGCAGCGAGATGCGGCCCGGTGTGCTGATCGATTGTTTGAACCGTTCGCTGCGCCGGATATCTCTTGCGATATCGATCAACTTGCTCAACATGCCACGTCCCTTTCCGCTCACCGGGCAGCCCACCCGATACGGCGTCTGTGGTCGAAGGATGCAGGCGCGATGCGGTGCTTCGCACGACAGCGGCAAGACGCCCTTCATGCTGGAAAGTCCAGCGCGTCTTGCACATCGTACGAAGCGGACCGCCCGCCCAATGCGAAATCAGCCAGCAAATAGACGCGTTCCGTCACGCGCCATCATATAGGGCAGAAACGCGGCGGTCGAGCAGGAAAACCCCGCTATGTGCGACACCCAACATTTGCTTGCACGCCGTTACTCGTCTGAATTTAAACGTTTTTTTTGACGTGCTTATGGGGGAACGGGATAGCTGCGGATGAGGGGATCGAACGCCCGCGACGATTGTCGGCAGGCCTGCCATCGAAGCTTCCATCAGCCTTTCATGTCGACCCAGATGCGGCCCCAGGCGGTCGCGTATTTGAGCGCCTGTTCGCCGTCGTAGAAGTAGTCGAGCGCGTTGAACGTGCGGGGCGGCAGCCCCGGCTTTTCGATGATCAGGTCGGCTGCGTGCATGCCGTCGTCGCCGATGGCGGCGCTGGCCTGCAAACGATAGCCTCGGTGTGTCGTCAGCATGGGAATCGTCATTGATACGTCTCTGGCTCTTTCAAAGTAATGCGGGCCGATGCGTTGCGTCCCGAACGACGGGAGCCGCGCCTCATGCCCACTATCGGGCCAGGATTCGCATTATCACGATGCCCCGTTACTGTTCGGTGACGGCCGGCGTTTTTGCGCGCCGGTCCGCTTTTATGCGCGCATTCTGATCAATCGGCGATCGGCTTGCCGGAAGCGTCCTTGACCTTCGCCTTCCACTGCGTGCGGATTTCGGATACGACGGCATCCGGCAGCGTGATGTAGTCGAGATCCTGCGCGGTCTGGTTGCCGTTCTTGAATGCCCAGTCGAAGAACTTGAGCGTCTCCTTGCCGTGGTCCGGCTTGTCCTGCGACGAATGCAGCAACACGAACGTCGCGCCGACGACGGGCCACGCTTCCTTGCCCGGCTCGTTGGTGAGGATCTGGTAGAACGACTTCGACCACTCGGCGCCCGCGGCGGCCGCCTTGAAGGTTTCCGTCTTCGGCTCGACGACGGCGCCCGCCGAGTTCTTCAGCGACGTGTAGGTCATCTTGTTCTGCTTCGCGTACGCCCATTCGACGTAGCCGATCGCGCCGGGCAAACGCTGCACGAAGGCCGCGACGCCGTCGTTGCCCTTGCCGCCCGTGCCCGTTGGCCAGTTGACCGTCGTGCCTTCGCCGACCTTGCTCTTCCACTCCGGGTTCACCTGCGACAGATAGTGCGTCCAGATGAAGCTCGTGCCCGAACCGTCCGCGCGGCGCACGACGGCGACATCGGTGTCCGGCAGCTTCGCGCCCGAATTGAGCGCGGCGATGGCCGGGTCGTTCCACTTCTTGATCTTGCCGAGGTAGATGTCGCCGAGCACCGGGCCCGAGAGAACCAGCGAACCCGGCTTCACGCCGGGCAGATTCACCACGGGCACCACACCGCCGACGACGGTCGGAAACTGGAACAGGCCGTCCTTGGCCAGTTCGTCGTCCTTGAGCGGCGCGTCGGAGCCTGCGAAATCGACGGTTTTCGCGAGCACCTGCTTGATCCCGCCCGAAGAGCCGATGCCCTGGTAGTTGACGCGGGCGCCGCCCGTCTTCTGATATGCGTCGGCCCATTTCGTATAGATGGGCGCCGCGAACGTGCTGCCGGCGCCTGTGATGTCGGCCGCCTGCGCGTAGGAACTGGACAGCGCGCCGATCATGCCGGCCACCGCGAGGAATGCGAGTTTCATGGGTCACCTCCTGTTGTTGATCCAGAGTAGGCGCGTTGTTGAGTGCCGACTGCCGTCTCATGCCTTACCGGTCCCATGCAAGACAGTTGCAGAAAGCTTTGTATGGGGTGCGTTTCGAAATTAGCCGTGCTTCGTGACATTGCGGTGACGGTGCTGGGCGGCTCCCGGAGCGGTTCGGCAGATCGATAAACGCGGCTTTTTTCGGCCACGCCGGCGGCTTCGCGTGGTGTTGTCGCAAGAGATGGCAGAGTGGATGCGGCGCGTCGACCATTCGTTCGTCAAGGGCCGTGGACAGCCCGGCGTATGCGTGCGGCGTATGCCAGCAATCGCCGCGCAATCGCCTCACGCAGTAAACGGCAACTCCGCCTGGACCGGCAGCGGATGGACGTATTCGCTCGCATGCGACAGCCCGCTCACTCGCACGCCCAGCAATCGGAGCTTGCGCGTCAGCGCGACGCGTTTCAGACATTCGGTCGCCGCGCGCCGGATCGCCGCTGCATCCGATGTGGCGACGGGAATCGTCAGATCGCGCGTGATGGTCGAAAAATCGTCGAAGCGCAGCTTGATGCCGACCGTATGCCCGACGTAGCCCTTGCGCTGCAAATCGTCGGCGACGCGCACGCACAGGCGCGTGAAAGACTCCGACAGCGCCGGTCGATCGTGGCGCGGATGCAGATCGCGTTCGAACGTCGTCTCGCGGCTCATCGACTTCGGCTCGGATTCGACGACGACGGGACGCTCGTCGATACCCTGCGCGACGTGCATCAGCCACGTCGCGTACCTGAGCCCGAAGTTGGCTTGCAACAGGTCGGGCGCGGCATGCGCCAGATCGCCGACCGTATGGATGCCGATCGTGGCCAGCCGCTCGCTCGCCTTCGGTCCGATGCCGTTGATCTTGCGCGCGGCCAGCGGCCAGATGCGCGAAGGGATATCGGCGGGCGTCAGGATCGTGAGGCCGTCGGGCTTGTCCAGCTCCGAGCCGACTTTTGCCAGCAGCTTGTTCGGCGCGACGCAGATCGAGCACGTGAGACCCGTCGCGTCGCGCACGGCCTGCTTGATGCGCGTGCCGATGTCGGCAGCATCGCCGGGGATGTCCGTCAGGTCGATATAGATTTCGTCGATGCCGCGATCTTCGATACGCGTCGTGAACTTCGCCACTTCCGCCTTGAAGAGACGCGAGTAATGGCGGTACGAATCGAAGTCGGTGGGCAGCAGAATCGCGTCCGGCGCGAGTTGCGCGGCCTTCATCATGCCCATCGCCGAAAAGACGCCGAACGCGCGCGCCTCGTAAGTCGACGTCGTGACGACGCCGCGTCCTGCATAGTCGCGCAGCCGCGCGAAGCGGCGCGTGCCGTCGGGCAGCGTTTCAGGCGTCGCGTTTCGCCCTCCGCCGATCACCACGGGCTTGCCGCGCAACTCCGGATAGCGCAGCAGTTCGACGGATGCGTAAAACGCGTCCATGTCGAGATGCGCGATACGGCGAGTAATGACGCTCATGTTGCGTGATGCGGCGTGCGATGGATGTGGGCTGCGGCAGCGGATGCTTCTGTTAAAACCTGACTCGACGATACGCCATGTGCTGCCTGTGTGTTTTTCTCGCCGCTCATACTGCCGGCATGTGGCGCATTGGGCTATGCCGCGCGGTCGTGGAGTTTAGCAATGTACGGGCTGAAACCGCGCTGAATACAGGCTGAATACAGGCTGAGAACAGCAACACACGATGCGGGCGCAAGGCAAGCGGCTTCAGCAAAACAAGCGGCTTCAAATAGCAACCCAAAAACCGCAATCCAACACCACGTCGCGCGAAGCCGCTTTCCCGCTTTGCATCAGACGCGGAACACGTTACCGTCGGGACCGATCTTGCGCGGGATACTGCGATTCGGCGCCTTCTTCGACGACACCACCGATGAAGCGCCCCGATCCGGATGCTCGCTGCCCGGCTCGGTGATTTTCCGCGCGAGCCGTGGCGCCGTTTGCGTGTGCGGGCGGGCATGCTTCGGCGCCGGTGCGGAATGACCGCGCGCCTCCGGCGGGTTCCATATCTCGATGTACTTTTCCGCGTGCGCCGCCGGAGCCATCAGCAGCGCGAACAGCCCGGCTGTCATTCCGGATAAGAGACGACGACCTGCATTCATTGCTTTATCTCCTTGCCTCGCGCGTCTTACCGGGCATCGTTTGCCGCCGCGTGGGGATGTTCGTGCGCCGGGCCCGCGCTCACCGACGAACTCGCCGTCCCCACCGACCGGCCGTTCTCACATGCATAAAACGTGGGCTCGCCAGCCTTGCCGCGGCGGATCGCGTCATCGATTTCCCGCTCGCCGAATGCCGACTTCAAGGCCGCGACAAAAGCCGCGATCTCCGGCATCGGATGGTCAACCGGTTTGTTCACACGTATGTCCACGACGCACGCCCCTCGTCAATCGCACGTCAATACTGTATATCCATACAGGTTTTTATGCAATTGGCCGGAAGGTCAATGCGCATCAGTGCGTGAAGGGCACGCCCTACGCCCGCTGCTGCGCGCAGCAGTCTACCGCGCTCATTCGACACGCGGACAAACAAAAGCCGGGTCGTCGCAATCTCGCGACGCCCGGCTGGACAAATGGCGCAAACCCAATGGCGCAAACGATTGCCGCGCCACAAACGACGCCGTCAGAACGCGTGTCGGATGCCTACCATCCCGACGAATTGCGACGGCCCCGACGACGGCGTCGTGTTCTGCGAATCGCCGACCACGGCCACGGCATCGGCGATCGTCGTGCCCGAGCCCGACGCGATCCGCGATTTGCCGCGCGCCAGCTGATAGGCCTCGAGCGCATACAGCGTGGTGCGTTTCGACAGGTTATAGGTCTGTTCGAGCGAAATCTGGTGATACTGCGCCGGATCGTCGATGCCATTCGCCTTGCTCGCGCGCGTGTAGCTATAGCCGATGCCGGCGATCACGGCCGGCGTAAAGCGATAGGTCGCGATCGCGCCATACGTGTTGAACACCGCCTCGCTCGCGAACAACGAGTGCGAGCCGGGCGCGTACTGCACGTTCGAGTAGTTCACGCCGATCATCAGATCGTTGAAGTTATAGCGGGCGGCAGCGGCGATCATCTGTGTGCTGCTCGCCGTCGCATAGCCGTTGTTGACGGGCGAATTGATCGCGAAGCTGCCGAGCGACTGGCTCGTCGCGATGTCCTTCAGCTTCACGTAGCCCGCGGCAACCGAGAACGCCTGATAGTCGTAGCGCAGTGCCGCGCTGAAATTGCTGCCGCTCGTGACGCTGCCCGGCACGCCACCCAGCCCGTATTGCGCGCCGAAAGTCAGGCCGGCAATGTTCGGCGACATATAAGTGATCGAGTTGTTGAAACGCAGCGTCGTGTCGAGCGCGTCGAGATCGCCCGGATGCGCGCCCGTTGCGCCCGTCAGCACGCCCGTCGGTCCGAGCGCGCCAACCATGTTGAAATACGGCGTGTACTGGCGGCCGAGCGTCACCGTGCCGTACGTGTCGTTGCTCACGCCGACGTAGGCTTGCCGGTTGAAAAGGAAGCCCGCGCTGCTTTGCGCGCCCGTCAGCGAGTTGAAGCCGCTTTCGAGCCGGAAGATGACCTTCGTGCCGCCGCCGATATCTTCCGCTCCTAGCAGGCCGAACTTGCTCGCCTGCAGGTTGCCCTGGCTCATGTAGAAGTTCGCGTGGCCGCGCTGATTGCTGACGTAGCTGAACGCGTTGTCGACGACGCCGTACAGCGTGACGCTGCTTTGCGCGAACGCCACCGTCGAGAACACGGCACAGGCAATCGGCAGGCATGCGAGGGTCAATGCACGCGTGCGCGTGCGCTTCGAAGTATTCATTGCTTGTCAGTCTCCCTGATTGGAAATAGGACCTGTGGGTCCGGCCAGTCGTTTATTCATTGGGCGATGCGTGCGCTTCATGGGGCGGTTAATTCGCGACTCATTGAGCGAGCCGCAGCGTCAGATGCCGCCAGCCGTCCACGACCGAATCGCCGATGACTTCGCCGTTCGCACAATGAGCCGTGCGCATATCGGACGCGGGCACGCTGAGTCGAACCTCATCCTGTGCGAACGGCATCTGCCCCTCGCGCTCGACGGAAATGCGCAACGTATTGGCGTCGCTCGCAATCGTCACGTTCCAGCGCCCTTGCGCGCCCTCGCGCCACGCTTGCGTTTCGCCGTCGTCTTCTATGCAGCCGCCTTGCGCCGTGCCGACGCCCGCAAACGGCAGCGCGATGAACGCGCGCTCGTCGGCGGGTTGCGCGAAATGCTGTTCCGCGATGTTCAGCGGAATCACACTGCCTTCACGCAGCAGCATCACGGGTTGCTCGAACGGCGCGGGCAATCTGACGCTGTGTCCGCCATCAAACACCTCGCCGCTCCAGTACGACGCCCAACGCGCGCCTGCCGGCAGCCAGACTTCCCGCTCGCGCTGCGCTTGTTCGACGACAGGCGCAACGAGCAGCGACGCGCCGAGCATCATGTCGTCGCCATCGGCGAGGCAGCGCGGATCGTTCGGAAACTCCGCGAACATCGGACGCAGCACGGGTTCGTACGAACGGTGCGATTGCCACAGCAGTTCGTACAGGTACGGAATGAGCCGATAACGCAGCTTGATGAGACCGGCGATCTGGCTCGTCACTTCGGGATACATCCACGGTTCGTTGACCGTGCCGTCGTCGTTCCACGAATGGATGCTGAAACGCGGCAGGAAAATGCCGAACGCGACCCAGCGCACGAGCAGTTCCGGCGTGGGCGCGGGACCGGAGAATCCGCCGATGTCGTGTCCGCTGTTCGACACGCCAGACATCGCGAGACCAAGGCCCATTTTCAGGTTGTAGCGCAGCGTTTCCCACGACGTGTAGTTGTCGCCGGACCAGGTCTGCACATAGCGATGCATGCCGACGCCACCCGAGCGCGACACGAGAAACGGCCGTTTGTGCGGCGCATGTTCGCGTTGGGCGTCGCGTGACGCGCGCATCATCAATTGCGTTTGCAACACCTTGGCTTCGCGTGCCGGGAACGGCTGCCCGAAGCCGTGCGCCATCGCATCCGGCGTCCAGATCTCGAACTCGTTGTTGTCGTTCCACGTCGACGCGATGCCATAGCGCAGCAAGCTGTCTTTCACGCGCGCCTTCCACCAGGCTATCGTCGCGGGATTCGTGAAGTCGAGATACGCGCCGACTTCATCCCAGAACTGCACCCACGTGGGCTCGCCGTCGCGCGCGTCGATCAGCAGGCCCGCCTTCGCCGCTTCGTCGAAGGCCGGATGGTCCTGCAACAGACACGGCTTGATGTTCGCGCACAGCCGCACGCCCTCGCGCAGATAGCCCTGCACGAAGCCGTCGATATCCGGAAACTTCTCGCGATTCCAGTTGAACACGTAACGCTTCGCGCCAATCGACGTATAGCCCGACGACAGATGGAACGAATCGCACAGCACATCGTGCTCGCGACAGCGCTCGATGAATTCGCCCATGCGGCGATGCGCGTCGGGCGCATCGGTGTAGCTCATCGTCGAGCCGGAATAACCGAGCCCCCACTTCGGCATCCACGCGGGCCGGCCCGTCAGCCATGTGAAACGGCGCACCGCGTGCAACGGCGTATCCACCGACGCGATGAAGTAGTAGTCGAGATCGCCGTGCTCCGCGACGAAATGCCGGTAGTGCCCGTGATAGTTGTCGAGTTCGCGCCCCATGTCGAATCGGCAATCGGCGAGCGTGTCGTAAAAGAGGCCAAAGCCCATCGACGTCTGCGGCTGCCACGTCACGTAGAACGGGATGTGCTTGTAGAGCGGATCGGTCGTGCGCGCGCTGTAGCCCATCGCGTCGACGTTGCGCATCTCGTAGCTCTGATTCGCGCGATCGAGCGCGCCCGCCCGCTCGCCAAGACCAACGTACATTTCGCCGCGCTGTCTCTCGACGTAGTGATACACGCGCTCGTCCCACCAGCCGAAGTTGTACGCCTGGGTCTTGCGGTCATTCATCACGTGATGCCAGATGCCGTCGCGCGCGATTTCCCACGAGCAGAAGCCGCCGTCCAGCGCGACCGTCAGGCGCACGCGCGCCGTTTCGACGACGGCACGCTCCGCGTCGCCATCGAAACGGAACGCGACGGGCGCGAAGCCGCTCATGTCATGCCTGTCGCGTCCTTCGACCGGCACGTCTTCCATGCCCGGCGCAATCGACCAGGTGCGCGGCCCTTGCAGCGCGCCCTTCGGCAGCACCAGCACGCGGATGATGTCGTCGGCCAGCACGAACAGTTCGATTCGCGCACCGTCGGCCGTGTCGAGGACGATCGGATTGACGGCGTGTTGCGGAACCGGAGCGCAGGCCGAAGCAGTCAGCGAAGGAGACGCCGAAGCGGACACCACTGCGGACCCCGAAGCAGTCGCCGGCGTGGAGACCGAAAAGCGTGGTCGATTTTTCAACGTAGCCATGATGTGTTTCCAGGTCAGTCAGTTCACGCCGCGCTGCTCGCGCCGTTTTCGACGCGATGCAGACGGGCGTCGCGCGACACGCCGCGCATCAGAATGACGAGCAGCGTCGCGCCGATCAGGTCGAAGGCGCCGAGCGCGCCGAAGAGCGGCGTATAGCCGATCCTGTCGGCGAGCGCGCCCACCATCAGTGAAAAGCCGAGCCCGCCGATCCACGCAGCCATGCCCGCAAAGCCTGCGGCCGTGCCGACTTCGCCGGGCTCGAACACGTCGGCGGCGAGTGTGTTGACGAGCGCCGAAATCATCTGGTGCGCGAAGCCGCCCACGCAGAAGAGCGCGATGGCCTCGTATGGCGACGCGACAAGCCCGATGCACGCCGGGCCGATCATCATGAACGCGCCGAGCACGACACCCGCGACGCGCGACCAGATCAGCGGCACGCGCAGACGCTTCATCAGGAACGGCGACAGATAACCGCCGAACAACCCGCCCACGTCGGCGGCGAGAAACGGCAGCCACGCGAACAGCGCGATCTGCTTGAGGTCCATGTGACGCTCGGTGGCGAGATACAGCGGAATCCAGAAGCTGAAGGTTTGCCACGCGGGCTCGGCGAAGAAGCGCGCTTGCGCGATCGCCCAGAAACGGCGCGTGCCGAGCACTTCGCGGATGCGCCGCCTGTCCTGTGCATGGGCGGCAACGGGCGTCTGCCCTTCGATGATCGCCGCGCGCTCCTTGTCGCCGATCCGCGCGTGATCGTTGGGCGCGCGATAGAACAGATACCAGACAGCCGCCCACACGAAACCCAGCGCGCCCGTCACGGCGAACGCGCTTTGCCAGCCGTAGCGCAGCGACAGGAACACGACGAGCGGCGGCGCGAGCAGCGAACCGAGCGACGTGCCCGCGTTGAAGTAGCCGACGGCCACCGACTTCTCGCGGTTCGGAAACCATTCCGCGACCACCTTCATGCCCGCCGGAATTGCGACCGCTTCCGACAGGCCCATCAGCCCGCGCAGCGCGGCAAGCGACAGCCAGCCGCTCGCGAGGCCATGCAGCATGCCCGTCGCCGACCACAGGCATGCGAACAGCGCGAAGCCCAGACGGAGCCCGATCAGATCGATCACGAGCCCGCAGACGGGCTGCATGATCGTGTAGCCGATCTGAAACGCGCCGACCACATACGAATACTGCTGGGTGTTCATGTGCAGCAACGTCTTCAGCTCGGGGGCCATGACGCCGAGCGCGTTGCGCGACAGGTAGTTCACGATGGTCCCCGCGCACACGAGCGCGATGATCCACCAACGCAGGCCAATGATTGCTTTCAAGTCTGTCTCCTGTTCGAACCGGGATCTGGACCGCCCGGCCTGGTCGCTGACCCGATGCGCGAATTCGAACATTGGATCTGCATTTATCATCGGTCATCGTATCACTCAACGTGCTGTAGGATACCAGGGAAAACGATGTAGTACGGCAAATAAATTGCCGGAAAGTCCCGTCAGATGACCGTTTCGCGCATTTGATGTGCGAGTGTGTTGTGAAACGACAAGCGCGTCTTAGCTTTCCCGATGATGTTCATTCGAACATCCGATTGTTCTTTTACGCATTGACGCGAACATGGAAAGCGCAGGATGGTGCTCGGGAAAATCGCTGGCAAGACGTGAGGACAACGCGGTTCCATAGGCATTTCGCGCCGCGCTCGCTAAGCTGAATGCGCACATTGCCCGAACAACGAATCCGGAGGACGTCATGTCTCAGACACTCAAGGCCGGCTTTATCGGACTCGGCATCATGGGCCGCCCGATGGCGGAAAACCTGCGCAAGCACAACGTCACGCTCGCGGCCTACACGCGCAGCGGCGTGCCCGACGAACTGAAGCAGGCGGGCGTCGTCGCGTGCGGCAGCGCCGCCGACGTCGCCGCGCAAGCCGACGTCATCTTCATCATGGTGCCCGACACGCCCGACGTCGAACGTGTGCTGTTCGGCGAGAACGGCGTTGCGCAGCGGTTGCGCGCGGGGCAAATCGTCGTCGACATGAGCTCGATTTCGCCGATGGCTACGCGCGGCTTCGCGGCCCGCGTGCGCGAGAAAGGCGCGGATTATCTCGACGCGCCCGTGTCGGGTGGCGAAGTCGGCGCGAAGGCCGCGTCGCTGACAATCATGGTGGGCGGCTCGCAGGAAACCTTCGAAAAGGTCAAGCCGCTGCTCGACATGATGGGCAAGAACATCTCGCTGATCGGCGAAGTCGGCGCGGGCCAGGTGTGCAAGGTCGCGAACCAGGTGATCGTCGCGGCGACGATCGAAGCGGTCGGCGAAGCGCTGCTGCTCGCGTCGAAGGCGGGCGTCGATGCGGAAAAGGTTCGGACGGCGCTGATGGGCGGCTTCGCATCGTCGCGCATTCTCGAAGTACACGGCGAGAGAATGACGAAACGCACGTTCAACCCGGGGTTCCGGATCGAGTTACATCAGAAGGATCTCAATCTCGCGCTGTCGACGGGTCAGGCGCTCGGCGTGCCCTTACCGGCTACGTCGACGTGTCAGATGTTGTTCAACGCATGCACCGCGCATGGCGGCAAGGCGTGGGACCACTCGGGCATGGTCCGCGCGCTCGAAATCATGGCAAGCCATGAAATCGGCCAGAAGGCGAAAGGATAATGTGCACGAGCTCTTTGGAGATATGTCGTCATACAAGTAGATGACGCATGTAGCCACGCATCCTGCACCAACTTTCTTTTACCTTTCTTTTTTCTTTCGATTTAGACTGGCGCCACCTGTCAAAACCAAGGAGCGCTACATGCGGAATCTGGGCGGTTTCATGCAAGGCGCGGTCGCGTTGGGCGGCTGCATCGGGCTGTATACGATGGTCGTCTGCCTCGTCGAACTGTTCAACGGCTGATCGTCCGATCAGCGCTGGAGACCATGCAATAAGCAAAGAGAGCCGTCGCGCGCCGACGGCTCTTCCATTTTCAGTGCTGCTCGACGGCCACGCCTTCTTCCGTCATCGCCCTCACCCGCTCGGCGAAATCCAGCAGCGCAGCGAGCGATCCATGCACGCTGTGGTATTCCTGCCGCCCGATCCGCGCTTCGAGCACGACGGTCATTCCCGCTTGCCGCGCTACATCGATGATGTCCATATGAGCCTCCGTATTCGCTTGCATCCTCAATCGCGTGGCGCCATAACACCCAGCGTCCTTGATGTTGATTCTATGAAGCGGGCGCAAGACATCAATCGCATGCGCCGGGAATCTCTGTTCGGCTGAAGGCAACAATGCGCGGCGCCCGTCCGTACGTGTCGGCGCGCAAGCGACGTGCATGCGTCACATGCGGCATATGCCCCGCTTGGAGCGTCCCCACCGCGCATCACGTCCCTGTACGATTGCCGTTGCCGCAATAGCCGATGCCGCGCGCCGTTGCCGCGATTGCGCGTCGCTGAAGCGGCAACGGCGAAGCGTCGTCATTCGCAACCACGAAAGCACGAAGGCCCGAGGGGACGCTCATGATCGTGTACAAGTTCGGAGACGGTTCAGGCGCGATGCCACCCGATCTCAGCCCGTTCGTCGTGAAGCTCGAAACATGGCTGAGATTTTCGGGCATTGCGTACGAAGGAAGGATCGGCGGTCTCAACGCGATGCCGAAGAAAAAGCTGCCCGTCGCGGTGATCGACGGCGTGACGGTCAGCGACTCGTCGGCGATCATCGACTATCTGCAACGACGTCATCCGAATGCGCTGGGCGACGCGGGGCTCGATCGCGTGCAGCGCGCGCGGTCGGCGTTGATCAAGGCGCTGCTGGAGACGCACCTGTATTTCGTGATCGTGTATTTGCGCTGGGCCGTCGACAGCAATATGGCCATCTACCGGCCCTACCTGATCGAATACGCGCGGCTGACCGCGCCGCCGCCCGCGCGTGCGCTGATCGGCACGGTGGCGCCTGCTGTGATACCGATCATTCGCCGCAAGGTGCTGCGCCAGGTGTGGGAACAGGGCATCGCACGGCATGGCTACGACGAAGTCGTGCGAATGGGCATCGACGCGTGGCAGGCCATCGCTGACCTGCTCGGCGACCAGCCGTATCTGCTCGGCGACGAAGCCACGACAATCGACGCAACGTGCTTCGCGTGGATTCACACGACGGCCATGCATGCGTTCGACAGCCCGGTACGCGATTTCGTCGCGCAGCATCCGGCGCTGATGGCGTACCACGAACGGATCGCGCAGCGCTGCTGGCCGGAGCTAGCGAAGGCGTCAGGCGGCGGCCGAGGCAGATCGAGCGCCTGACGAGGAGGCTGCACCCAGCGCGAACTGTGCAGAACCGTCCGGCGCATCCCGTTCTGCTGGCCTGCCTTGCGTCCGTCGAACTGTCTATTCCTCGCGCGATGTGGACCCCGGACAATCACCCGATCCCTCACCCACGGCGCGACCATGACCAGCATCTCGCATCTTTCCGTGAATGTCTCCGCGAACCTGTTGATTGCGTATTCCGCGTACTTCGTCGGCACGGCGAGCCCCGGGCCGAGCAATCTGGCCATCATGTCGATCGCGACGTCGGACGGACGCAAGGCCGCATTCGCCTTCGCGGCGGGCGTCGTGTGCGGGTCGTGCTTCTGGGCGATGCTGGCGGCGCTCGGGCTGTCGGCGGCACTGCTCGCGTTTTCGGGTTTGATGGTGGGGCTTAAGATTTTCGGTGGATGCTATCTGCTGTGGCTCGCGTTCAAATCGGGCCGCTCTGCGCTGCAATCGGCGACGGCCCGAACGCAGGCCTCGAAAGCGCATCTGTCGCTGCGCCGGCTCTATACGCGCGGCGTGCTGCTGCATCTGACGAACCCAAAAGCGATCCTCGTATGGATCTCGGTCGTCGCGCTCGCATCGCCGGCGCACGGCGGCGCGCCGCACATGCTGACGACGGTCGCCGGATGCCTTGCGATCGGCATGCTCGTGTTCGGCAGCTACGCGGCGCTGTTCTCGACGCCGCTGGCGCGGCGCGTCTATCTGTCGATCCGCCGCTGGCTGGACGGCGGGCTCGCCGTCGTATTCGGACTCGCCGGCCTCAAGCTGTTGACCTCGCGTGCCTGAGCATATGAGCACGTGAGCACGCGACGCAGCCGACACGACGCGTGCACCGGTAGCTCCATCAACGGCACACGAGCCGCGCCCGTCAGATTCCCGCTCGCAACCGCCGCGCTTCGCGTGCGAAATCACCCGCCGCGGCGGGCCGTCCGAACAGATACCCCTGCTGCCGCTCGCATCCGATCGAGCGCAAGAACGCCGCCTGCTCGTGAGTCTCGACGCCTTCCGCCGTCACGTTCATGCCGAGCGAGTGTGCCATCGCGACGACGGCATGCGTGATCGCCACCGCATCGCGATGCGCGGGCAGCCCAGCGACGAACGACCGGTCCACCTTCAGGCTGTGCAGCGGAAAGCGCTTCAGATACGACAGCGACGAGTAGCCGGTGCCGAAATCGTCGACGGAGATGCGCACGCCCATCCGCGCGAGCGCCGACAGAAGCGGCATCACCGTGTCGGTGTCGCTCATCAGCACGCCTTCCGTGATCTCCAGTTCAAGTGCCGACGGCTCGAGCCCCGCGCGCTCCAGGCTCGAGCCGACGTGATCGATCAGCTCGCCGCTGATCTGCCGCGGCGAAAGATTCACCGCGATCATCAGATGCGGGATCAGCGTCCCGCGCCACTCGACGGCCTGCCTGCACGCGTTCTCCAGCACCCAGCGGCCGATGTCGACGATGAGCCCCGTGTCCTCCGCGACGGGGATGAACTCGGCGGGCGACACGTTGCCCAGTTCGCCGTTGTGCCAGCGCAGCAGCGCCTCGGCGCCGACGATGCGCCCCGTCGCCCCTTCGACGATCGGCTGATAGGCGAGGCTCAGTTCGTCCGCGAGCAGCGCGCGCCGCAACGACTGCTCGATCGCGAAGCGCCGCTGCAGGCGCTGGCTCAGCTCGGCCGTGAAGAACTGGAAGTTGTTGCGGCCGCGCTGCTTCGCGTCGTACATCGCGGAATCGGCGTTGCGCATCAGCGTCGGCGCATCGCATCCGTCATCGGGAAAAAGGCTGATGCCGATCGACGCGCCCAGGTAGTACTCGTTGCCGCCGACCGCGAACGGCTGCGCAATCGTATCGAGCACGCGCTGCGCGAGCGCCGTCAGGAACGACGCGTCGGCATAGTCGCCTGTCACGATCACGAACTCGTCGCCGCCGACGCGCGCAAGCGTGTCCTCGCTGCGCACGCAGGCCGACAGCCGCTCGGCGACGTTGCGCAGCAGCGTGTCGCCTGCTTCGTGGCCGGCGATGTCATTGACCTTCTTGAAGCCGTCGAGATCGACGAACAGTACGGCCAGCTTCGATACGGCCGTTTGAGGCACGACAGGCTCGTGCGCGGAAGGCGCGGGCGCGCAAGCGTCGGGTGCAGCCGGCTGGCCTGCGCCACGCGCGCGCGGCGCCAGACGCTCGCTCATCCTGTCGGCGAGATACGCGCGGTTATACAGCCCCGTCAGCGGGTCGCGCGTGGCGAGTTGCTGCAATTGCGCCCGCGCGTTCCGCACGGCGCTGATGTCGTTGAACGAAATGAGCACGGCGCCCGGCTCGGTCTCGCCTGGCTTTACGATGGGCACGAGGTTCTCCGTGACCCAGATCGATTCGCCGCATGCCAGCTCGAGCCGCAGCGTCACGCCGACGAGCGGCTTGCCGGAGCGCAGCACGCGTTCCGTCGGCCGGTCGCCGGGCTCGACGCGCGAGCCGTCCTCCCAGTGCGCGGCGCGCATCAGCGTATGAATGCCCTGCCCGATCACGTCGTCCGTCGCGCGCAGCATGCAGCGCGCGCTCGGGTTGCACGCGAGCACGATTCCTTCGCGCGACTGCACGACAATGCCTTCGTTCAGGTGATCGACGACCAGCCGGTGATGTTCTTCGCTCTGCGCGAGCCGCTTGCGTATCGCGTCCTGATGGACCGCGAGCCCGACGCTGTTGCCGATCTCGCGCAGCAGTTCCTGTTCGCTTTCGTCGGGACGCCGCACGTCGCGGTAGTAGACGCCGAATGCGCCGAGCACATGGCCCGCGTCGTCTTCGAACGGGACCGACCAGCACGCGCGCAGTCCGAACGGCAACGCGAGATGGCGGAAGTTGGTCCACAGCGGATCGTGCTCGATGTCGTCGACGACGACGAGACGCCGCTCGAACATCGCCGTGCCGCACGAGCCCGTCGCCGGACCGATCACCGCGCCGTCGATGGACGCGCTGAATTGCGCCGGCAGCGACGGCGCCGCGCCGACGCGCACGGTCGCGCCGTCGGTGTCGAGCACGAGAATCGAGCAGGAGGCGCCGACGCCGAGCAAGGTCTCCGCGCGCCGGCACACTTCAGCCAGCAGTTCGGGCAGCGGCGTGCTGCGCGTCAGAAGACGCAACACGGTCTGCTCCGACGCGAGCACTCCGGCCGCGAGATCCGGCTCGTAGCGAGTGCATTCGGATGGCTTGTCAGTCGCTATGTCTGCGGTCACTTGACGACTCATGGTTGCACTCCCTCACGCGACAACGGCACGCAGATGCTCACTGCGCATCCGGGCTTACCCGGATTCCAACAATACGACCACAGTCACAGACACTACGCCCGATGCGGATTGAAGATACGCCCTTCGATCCGGCCGAGCTTCGCAACAATCGCGACCGATTCGGGCACTTCCTCCCACAAGCCTTCGAGATCGACGAGCGGTTCCGACAGCACGAGAAACGCGTCGCTGCCGACGGCCGCAAGGCGCGGGTCGTCGGGATACAGCTCCATCAGATGACGGATCGACGTGCTGTGATAGAGCGAGCGCGACTGCCGCTCGCTCGAATAGCGCGCGGCGACGATCTGCTCGCCGTCGGTTACGCAGACGGTCATGTTCAGCGGCGCCTCGACGCCGTGCCGCCGCCCCGTCTCTTCGACGAAATGCGCCATGCGCTCCAGCGCCCGCACGGGATCGATTTCGAGGCCGAAGCTCAGCGCGAGAAAGAACATGACTTCGGAGTCGGTCGAACCTTCGATCGATGCGAACAGATCGGGATCGATGCCGAGCATCAGATCGCGCCGCACTTTCGGGTAGTCGCGCACGAGGCCGTTGTGCACGAAGAGCCATCGGCCGTAGCGAAACGGATGGCAGTTGGTTTCCTGCGATGGGGTATCCGTGGCCGCGCGGATATGCGCGACGAACATCGGCGCATGCACGGCGCGCGCGGCGTCGCGCAGGTTGCGATCGCTCCATGCGGGCTGCGCGCAGCGGTAGCGAAACGGCAGTTCGGCGGGCGAGCCGTACCAGCCGACACCGAAGCCGTCGCCATTGGTCGTCGTCTGTCCGAAGCGCGAATGCAGACTCTGATCGATCAGCGAATGCTTCGCCCTGAACAGCACGGCTTCGAGCTGTATCGGGTTTCCTCTATAAGCCAGCCAGCGGCACATGATCGGTCTCCTCGATGAAAAACGCCTTCGCACGCCTGTCAGAAGCGACGCTCACGACTCTCTCAACAGGCCGGCCGCCGTTCACGGCAATCAGTTGCGCCCGGTTGCACTCAGTTGTTCATGCGCGCAAGCGGCGCGAGAAATTCGGACAGCCCCGTCAGGATGATCTGCACGCCGATGCACAACAACAGAAACGCCGACACGCGCAATGCAACCTTCGTCCCTTCCTTGCCGAGATAACGGGCGAAGGTGGCCGCGTGGTTATACGTGAACCAGATCGCGAGCATGATGAAAAACGAAATCGTCACGGACGCAATCGACGACATCAGGAACTCCGACAGCTTGTGGCTGCGGTTCGCGTTCAGCGCGATCGCCGTCGCCATCGTGCCGGGGCCCGTGGTCAGCGGCACCGTCAACGGAAAGAAAGCCTTCGACATCGCGTTGTCGGGATCGACGGGTTTCACGGCGGCCTCGTTCGGCTGCTTCTCCGGAGCATTGAGCATATTCCACGCGCTGACGGCGACGGCAAGCCCACCGCCGATACGCAACGCCTCCATCGAGATGCCGAAGAAATGCAGGATCGGCGTGCCGACGAAGAACACGACCAGCAGCACGACGAATGCATTGATCGCCACGCGCCTCGCGAGCGCTGCGCGTTCGCTTTCTGTCAGCGAATCGGTACGGTCGACAAACACGAATGCAATCGCGATGGGATTGATGATGCTGATCAACCCCGTGAAGCCAAACAGAATCTCGGAAACCAGGCTTGAAATCATGTATGACCCGCTCGATCGTGGTTGTGTTTTTTTGCGCCGCGCCACTGTGCAGCTTGCAGCGTGGACTGTTTTAATGCAATGAAATTTGCATGCGGCCCATGCGCGATTTTCATGCAATGCAACACCGCGCAGATGCCCGCCGGGCGATATGCAAGCCATGCGGGCATTGCGTTTGCGCACCTCCCTTTCAATATACCTGCACATTTTTGACACCCTTTACCGGAATACCGTGAAGGGCATACAGTCGGTGCGCGGCACCTCAATCATTGCTTCATGAAAAGACGTTCGCATCGACCACCTCCATCTCATCCGAGGAGTTGTCCCATGTCATTTCGTCTGCTCGCCGTGCTGCCGTTTATCGGCATCCTGCTCGGCGTTCCGTTCGTCAATCGCGTCGAGCCGCTCGTGCTCGGCATGCCGCTCGTGCTTGCATGGATCGTCGCGTGGGTCGTGCTGAGCTCGATCATCATGGCCATCATCTACCGGCTCGATCCCACCAACCGGCACACGTCCGCCGGCGAGGAGGTGCGTTCATGAGCAGCGCACTCGTCATCATCGCCGCGATCACGCTCTTTGCGCTCTATCTCGGCGTCCGTGCGCGGCACGGGCACGACATGAGCCTCGAACAATGGACGGTCGGCGGCCGCAGCTTCGGCACCGCGTTCGTGTTCCTGCTGATGGCGGGCGAGATCTACACGACGTTCACCTTCCTCGGTGGAAGCGGCTTTGCGTATGGCAAGGGCGCGCCCGTCTACTACATCCTCGCGTACGGCACGCTCGCGTATGTGCTGTCGTACTGGATGCTGCCGCCCGTGTGGCGCTTCGCGAAGGCGCACCGGCTCGTGTCGCAGCCGCACTTCTTCACGCGCAAGTACGACAGCCATGCGCTCGGCGTGCTGGTCGCGATCGTCGACGTCGCCGCGCTCATTCCCTATCTCGTGCTGCAACTCAAGGGGCTTGGCATCATCGTGTCGACGGCTTCGTACGGCGCGATCTCGTCGTCGGTGGCGATCTGGATCGGCGCGGCCGTCGTCACCATCTACGTGACCGTGTCGGGCGTGCGCGGCTCCGCGTGGAACTCGGTCGCGAAAGACCTGCTGATTCTCGCGATCGTGCTGTTCCTCGGCATCTATCTGCCGATGCACTACTACGGCGGGCTCGGCCAGATGTTCCATGCGATCGACGCCGCGCGTCCCGGCTTCCTCACGTTCCCCGAGAAAGGCTCGAGCGTCACGTGGTTCCAGTCGACGGTGCTGCTCACGGCGCTGGGCTTCTTCATGTGGCCGCACACGTTCGGCTCGGTGTTCACCGCGAAGGACGAGCGCATTTTCCGCCGCAACGCGATGGTGCTGCCGCTCTATCAGCTGATCCTGCTGTTCGTGTTCTTCGTCGGTTTCGCGGCCGCGCTGAAGGTGCCGGGGCTCAAGGGCGGCGACATCGACCTGTCGCTCTTCAAGCTGTCGCTGCAGACGTTCGATCCGTGGTTCGTCGGCGTGATCGGCGCGGCGGGCGTGCTGACGGCGCTCGTGCCCGGCTCGATGATCCTGACGACGGCCTCGACATTGCTTGCCAACGACGTCTATCGCGGCCTCGTCCAGCGCAACGCCACCGACGAAACGGTCACGAAGCTCGCGCGGATCTTCGTGCCCGTCGTCGCGCTGGTCGCCGTGCTCTTCACGCTGCATGGAGGCGAGACGATCGTCGCGTTGCTGCTGATGGGCTACAACTTCGTGACGCAGCTGTTCCCGGCTGTGATCTGCAGCATCATGCCGCGCAATCGCGCGACGAAGCAAGGCGCTTTCTGCGGGATCGTGGTCGGCGTGGCCGTGGTCGCCGTGACGACGCTCTTCCACATGAGCATCGGCCAGATGATGCCGTTCTTGCCCGATGCGCTGAAGGACGTCAACATCGGCTTCGTCGCATTGGCGCTGAACGTGGTCGTGCTCGCGATCGTCAGCGCGTTGACGCAGCCGCAGCCGCGAGCGGAACAGTCGCACGCGCACTGATGTTGTCGCCGGGTCCGGTGCGCGCCGTTGCCATTGCACGCGCGCATCCGGCCCGATGCACGATTCAACCTTCCTTCGAATACAGCGTCGATTCCGCGAAGTGCTCGGCATCGAGCACGCGGCCGACGAGTATCAGCGCGGTTCGCTCGATATCCGTCGCCGCGACCTTCGCGACGATATCGGCGAGCGTGCCCGTCACCTTCTCCTCATCCGGCCAGCTCGCGCGATAGATCACCGCGACGGAGCAATCGCTGCCGTAATGCGGCGTCAATTCATCGACGATGCGCGCAAGATGGCGCACGCCGAGATGAATCGCCATCGACGCGCGATGCCGCGCGAGATCGCTCAACTGCTCGCCTTCGGGCATCGACGTCTTGCGCGCGTAGCGCGTGAGGATCAGCGTCTGCGATACGTCGGGCAACGTCAGCTCGACGCCGAGCGCCGCCGCGCACGCGGCCGTCGCCGTGACGCCCGGCACGATCTCGTACGGAATGCCGAGCGCGCGCAAGCGCCGGATCTGCTCGCCGATCGCGCCATACAGCGAAGGATCGCCGGAATGCACGCGCGCGACGTCCTGGCCTTTCGCGTGCGCGTCGGCGAGCAAAGCGACGATCGCATCCAGATCGAGGGCGGCCGTGTTCACCACTTTTTCTGCGATGTGGCCGCTCAGCACGGCTTGCGGCACGAGCGAGCCCGCGTACAGAATCACGGGACACGTGCGCACGAGGCGCTGCCCTTTCACCGTGATCAGTTCGGGGTCTCCTGGCCCCGCGCCGATAAAAAACACCGTCATTTCACTGCACTCCCTCTTCTTCGTTCAATGCGCGCAGCACTTGCTGCGGGCTGTCGAATTCGCGATCGAACGCACCAACGACTTCGGGCAGCAACGGACGCCGCGTCATGACGACGGGCACTTTCCGCTCGCGCGCGACATCGAGCTTGGCGCGCGTCGCGTCGCCGCCGCTGTTCTTCGTCACCAGCACGTCGATCGCGTTCAGCGCGAACAATGCGCGCTCGCCGTCGATATCGAATGGACCGCGCGCGTCGATGATGCGCGCGCGCTCGTTGCCCGGATGCGCGTCGAGGCAACGCACGAGCCAGAACTGATGTGGGGGAATCTCGTCGAGATGCGCAAGCGGCTCGCGCCCCGATGTGAACAGCACACGTTTGAACGGACGGATCGCGTCGACGATCCCGTTCCATTCGTCGACCATGCGCCAGTCGTCGCCCGCTTGCGGCGTCCAGCCCGCACGGCGCAACGCCCAGCGCGGCACATTCGTGTCGCGGCATGCAGCAGCCGCATTCGCGCTGATCCGCGCAGCGTACGGATGCGTCGCGTCGATCACGAGTCCGATGCCTTCATCGACGATATAGCGCGCGAGACCAACGCTTCCGCCATATCCGCCGACGCGCACCGCGCATGCGAGGCTTTCGGGCACGCGTCCGAGCCCGGCGAGGCTATAGACATGTCGAGGTCCAAGCTGACGCGCGATCTGCAGCGCGTCGCCCGTGCCGCCGAGCAATAACACGCGCTTCATCGCGCCGCTCCGACGATGTTGCCCTTGCGGTCGATCGCGAACATTTCGACGGCAACCGTCGCGGGTACGATCTCGCGCGCGACGTCGCGCGCACGCGCGCACACGATGTCGCCGAGCGGCACGCCCTTTTCGAGCGCCATCGCAAGCGCCTCCTGGCTCGTATTCGCGCCGACGATCGCGGCCTGCAACGCGGCGTCGCTGGCGTCGTGCCCGGCAGACCACGCGGCGAGCAGCGGCAAGTCGATGCTCGAATTGCGGCTATGCAGATCGAGATGCCCCGCAGCCAGCTTGCTCAGCTTGCCGAAGCCGCCGCACATGCTGAGCGTGTCGACGGGCGCGCGCTTCAGATGCTTGAGCACCGCGCCCGCGAAGTCGCCCATTTCGATCAGCGCGATATCGGGTAGCCGGTAGTACGCGCGCATCGCGTCTTCGCTCGCGTTGCCCGTGCATGCGGCGATATGCGTGTAGCCGTTCGCGCGAGCGACATCGATGCCCTGATGGATCGACGCGATATACGCCGAGCACGAGAACGGCCGCACGATGCCCGTGGTGCCGAGTATCGACAGCCCGCCGACGATGCCGAGACGCGGGTTCATCGTCTTTTGCGCGAGCGCCTCGCCGTTCTCGACGCCGACCGCCACTTCGAAGCCGCCTGCATAGCCATGCTCGGCGGCGAGATCGGCGAGATGAGCGGTCATCATCTGGCGCGGCACAGGATTGATCGCCGGCTCGCCGACGGCAAGCGTGAGGCCCGCGCGCGTCACCGTGCCGACGCCCGGCGCCGCGTGAAAGCGCACGCCCGGCGTGTCGCTCAGACGCACGCGCGCGAACACGACGGCGCCGTGCGTGACGTCGGGATCATCGCCCGCGTCCTTCACGGTGCCCGCCTCCGCGCCGTCTTCCGTCAAGCGGCAAAACACGAGCGTCATCGGCACGTGCTGGCCCTTCGGCAAGACGATCTCCGCGACGTCGCTGGCGATGCCCGTGAGCAGCAGGCGCGCCGCCGCCAGCGAGGTCGCCGTCGCGCAGCTTCCCGTCGTGTAGCCGCTGCGCAGCGGCGCGGGTTGTTCGGGTGTTTCGTCGCGCATCACGGTTTGCGGGTGTCGAGTAGCGTGACGGGAAGCGCGGGACGCCACGTCTCGAAGCCGCCGAGCGGCTGCGCCTCGGCCAGCGCGATACGCGTGAGCGTGCCGCCGTGCCGTGCACGCCACGCGGCGAGCGCCGCTTCGCCTTCGAGCGTGACGGCATTCGCGACCAGCCGGCCGCCGCTTTTCAGCGCGCGCCAGCATGCGTCGAGCACGCCATCGGCCGTCACGCCGCCGCCGATGAAGATCGCGTCCGGTTCGGGCAGCCCATGCAACGCATCGGGCGCGTTGCCCGCGATCAACTGAAGCGCCGGCACGCCGAGTGCATCGCGATTGTGCTCGATGAAGCGCTGACGCTCGCCGTTCGCTTCGATCGCGACTGCGCGGCATGTCGGATGCGCGCGCATCCATTCGATGCCGATCGATCCGCAGCCCGCGCCGACGTCCCATAGCAGTTCGCCGGGCGCAGGCGCGAGCCGGCCGAGCGTCAGCGCGCGAACGTCGCGCTTGGTCAGCTGGCCGTCGTGGCGATAGGCGTCGTCGGGCAGTCCGGGCGTGAGCGCAAGCCGCGGCGCCGACGCGTCGCGCCGGCATTCGAGCGCGATGATGTTCAGCGCCACCGTTTCATTCATTTGCCAAGACGCGGCCCGCGCGTCGATCAGACGTTCGGATGCGCCGCCCAGATGCTCGAGCACGACCATGCGCGTCGCGCCGAAGCCGCGCTCGGTGAGCCGCGCGGCGACGGCGGCGGGCGTCGCGCCGTCGGCGCTCAGCACGAACACGCGCGCGCCGTCGTGCAGATGCACGTGCAACGCGGCGAGCGGCCGCCCGACGAGCGAGACCGTCGCGACGTCCTGCAGCGCCCAGCCCAGCCGCGCGGCAGCCAGCGACACGGACGACGGCGCAGGCAGCACGCGCAATTCGTCGGCGGGAAGATGGCGCGCAAGCGTCGCGCCGACCCCGTAGAACATCGGATCGCCGCTTGCGAGCACGCATACGCGCGCAGCGCGTGCATCGCGCGCATCGTGTGCATTACGCTGCGCGAGCACGGCTTCGATATCGAACGGACGCGGCCACGGCTCGCGCCGCGCGGACAGGCAAACGGGCAGCATCGCCAGATGGCGCTCGCCGCCGTAGATCACCGACGCGTCGATCAGCGCGCGCCGCGCCGCCTTTCCCAGACCGGCAAAACCGTCATCGCCCATTCCCACTACGGTCAGCCAGGCCGGCATGCATCTTTCCTCATCGGATATCGGATTGCAGATAACGCTGCGGCGAGCCCCATTCAAGGGCCACCGCATCGTTGTGCTGTTCGAAAAAAGGCATAATACCCGCTCGCCGGTGCCTTTCGGGGCCTAAGAGGGAACACGTCATCGTGACTGCCCCCGCAACTGTATGCAGCGAGTCCACGCCAATTTGCGCCACTGGTATCGCCGGGAAGGCCGGCGTGGATGCCGAACTGCTAGTGCAACGGTGTTGCATGGGACCAGAGTAAGGCGCTAAAGCGCCAACTCTGGTCGACACAGGAAACCTGCCGGCCAACGTGTTCGTGCCAGCCAACATCGGGCGGGGTGTACCGATGCCGAGCCGCTCTCCCTTCGAGATGCCCGGGGCCGTCGCGCGACGCTAACCCGGTGACGTCTTGAGCCACGCTGATCTTTCGTCCAATGCCAGCCGCTTGCGCCCTTCGGCCTGTCCGGGGCTGCTGCGCATCGTGCCCGCGCTCGATGGCGGCATCTGCCGCGTGAAGCTCGCGCGCGGCGAACTGAGCGCGGCGCGGACGCTGGCGATCGCCGATGCAATCGACGAACACGCGTGCGGCATCGTTGACATCACGAATCGCGCGAATCTGCAATTGCGCGGCGTGAAGCGCGGACATGAAGAACCGCTGATCGCGGCGCTGCTCCGCGCAGGACTCGGGCCTTCGGGTCCGCAAGACGCCACGCACGCCTTCGCTGACGATGTGCGCAACCTGATGGTCAGCCCGACAGCGGGCCGCGATGCGGGCGCATTGATCGACACGTCCCCACTCGCGGACGATATTCTGACTCGCCTGCAAAGCGATAAACGCTTCGCGGCGCTGTCGCCGAAATTCGCGCTGCTTCTGGATGGCGGCGAGCGTCTCGCGATGCTCGACCATCCGCACGACATCTGGTTTTCAGCGATGCGCGATCCGAAGCGCGACGACGTGCTGTTCGCGTTCGGCCTCGCGGGCTGCCCGCCTGTCGCCGAAAAGCACGCTGGCGCAATCGCAGCCGTCGCGGCTTCGAATGTTGCCGCGTTGACGCACGCGCTCGTGCACACGTTTCTCGATCTTGCCGCGCCCGAACATACTCGCATGCGCGATCTGCTGGCTGTGCATTCCGTCGAACGCGTGCTTGCGCATGTCGAAAGCAAGATGGGGATTGCGCTGGCGCGCGATGTGTCGATCGAGCGATGGCGCCGCGCGCCCGCCGATCCGTCGCTGCGGCTCGGCGCGCACCGGCAGCACGACGAACGGCGATCGCATGTCGGCGGGCAGCCTGTGCTGGGACGCATGGATAGCGCGACGCTGCGCGGCCTCGCGCGGCTCGTAGCGGACAACGACGGCGCGACACTGCGCATGACGCCGTGGCAAGGCGTATTGCTGACCGATATCGATACGACGAAGGTCGCGCCTACGTTGCAGGCGCTCGACGCGCTCGGCCTCGCGTGCGACGCACACAATCCGTTGACCCGCGTGATCGCGTGCGCGGGCTCGGCGGGCTGCGCGAAGAGTCTCGCCGATACGAAAGCCGACGCATCGAAGCTCGCCGCGTGGCTGCCAGCGGATGCGCAAGTCCATCTGAGCGGCTGCCCGCGTTCATGCGCGGCCGCGCATCGCGCGCCTTATACATTGCTCGCCGTGGCGCCCGGCCGCTACGATCTGTACCGCACCCGCGACCCGCGCGATCCGACGGGCTTCGGCCACTGTCTCGCGCGCGGTCTGACGATCGACGAAGCCGCCGGCATGCTGAACCATGCCGCTCTTCCATCGATCCCATCCTTTGACGAGCCATCCGATGCCTGACTACCTCCGCGACGGACAAGCCATCTATCGCCAGTCGTTCGCGACGATACGCGCGGAAGCCGACCTGTCGCGCATTCCCGCCGACCTCGAAAAACTCGCCGTGCGCGTGGTCCACGCGTGCGGCATGGTCGACGTCGTCGACGACCTGCGCTTTTCGGAAGGCGCAGGACGCGCCGGACGCCATGCGCTCGCAAACGGCGCGCCCATCCTCTGCGACGCACGCATGGTCGCCGAAGGCATCACTCGCGCGCGCCTGCCCGCGCGCAACGAAGTGATCTGCACGCTCGCCGATCCCCGCGTGCCGACGCTCGCACGCGAGCTGGGCAACACGCGCTCGGCGGCGGCGCTCGAACTGTGGCGACCGCAACTCGAAGGCAGCGTCGTCGCGATCGGCAATGCGCCGACGTCGCTCTTCTATCTACTCGACATGCTCGACGCGGGCGCGCCCCGCCCCGCGCTGGTTCTCGGCTTCCCCGTCGGCTTCGTCGGCGCGGCCGAATCGAAGGCAATGCTCGCCGCCGATAGCCGCGGCGTGCCGTTCGTCGCCGTGCAAGGCCGCCGAGGCGGCAGTGCGATGGCGGCGGCGGCCGTGAACGCGCTCGCATCGGAGGACGAATGATGGCGGAGCAGTCGAACGGCACGCGCGGACGTCTCTTCGGGCTGGGCGTCGGTCCCGGCGACCCCGAGCTGATCACGGTGAAGGCGCTGCGTCTCTTGAAGTCGGCGCACGTGGTCGCGTACTTCGTCGCGAAGGGCAAGAAAGGCAACGCGTTCTCGATCATCGAGTCGCATCTGTCGAGCGGGCAGCAGCAGTTGCCGCTCGTCTACCCGGTGACGACAGAAGCGCTCGAGCCGCCGCTGTCGTACGAGGCGATCATCGCGGACTTCTACGACACGGCGGCGGAAGTGGTCGCCGCTCATCTCGACGCGGGCCGCGACGTGGCCGTGATCTGCGAAGGCGATCCGTTCTTCTACGGCTCTTACATGTATCTGCACGACCGGCTCGCGAACCGGCTGGCTCCGCGCTTCGATGCCGAAGTGGTGCCCGGCGTGTGCTCGATGCTCGGCGGCGTGGCCGTGCTCGGCCAGCCACTCGTGTATCGCAACCAGACGCTCTGCGTGCTGTCGGGCGTGCTGCCCGAGGACGAACTCAAGCGCCGTCTCGCCGATGCCGACGCCGCCGTCGTGATGAAGCTCGGCCGCAATTTCGACAAGGTGCGCCGCGTGCTCGACGAGCTCGGCCTCGCTGAGCGCGCGCTCTACATCGAACGCGCGACGATGGCCAATCAGCGCATCGTGCCGCTCGCCGAAGTCGATCCGATGGCGTCGCCGTATTTCTCGCTGCTCGTCGTGCCGGGGGAAAAATGGCAAGGATGACGACACCGCCCGCGATCGTGATACTCGGCGTCGGCGCGCTCGCGACGGCGCGGCGCATACGGTCGGTTTGTCCGGGCGCGAGCGTGCATGGGCTGCAAGGACGCGTCGCCGATGCCGATGCGGACGTCGCCTTCACCGAACTCGCCGCGCATCTGCGCGATCTGTATGCGAGCGGCACCCCGATCGTCGCGTTGTGCGCGGCGGGCATCGTGATCCGCTGCATCGCGCCGCTGCTCGCGAACAAGGGCAGCGAGCCACCCGTGCTCGCCGTCGCGGAGGATGGCAGCGCCGTCGTGCCGCTGCTCGGCGGTCTATCGGGCGTCAACGCGATGGCGCGCGAAATCGCGGCCGCGCTCGATGTAAAGCCTGCGATCACGACGAGCGGCGAGCTGCGCTTCGGCGCGTGCGTGCTGAATCCGCCCGATGGCTACACGCTCGCGAGCATCGATCAGGGCAAGCGCTTCGTATCCGATCTGCTGGCGGGCGAAGCGACGCGCGTCGAGGGCGACGCGCCGTGGCTCGACGACGTGCAACTGCCGCATGCCGACGATGCGCAACGCGCGATCCGTGTGACGCCTCTCGCATGGAACGGCGCGACGGACGAACTGGTCATTCATCCGCGCAGCGTCGTGGTCGCGGTCGGCGAGACTCGCGATGAACTCGACGAACGGCTGCATGAACAGATACTCGAAGCGGCGCGCGAGCGCGGCCTTGCCGCGCAGGCGCTCGCCGTGCTGCTCGCGCCGGCAGCCCGCATCGGCGATGCGGCGCTTCAGCAGGCCGCCGAAGCGTTGCAGATCCCGTTGCGCTTTGCCGACGGCGATGCGTCATCCGATCCGGTGCGGCTGCTGCACAAGACCTTGCGCGTGCCGCACAAAACACTCGACGACGGCGACCGCTCGACCATCACATTCGCGATCGCGCACGCGCCCGTCGATCCCGCGACGATCGGCCGCGCGCGCGGCAAGCTGAGTGTGATCGGGCTCGGACCCGGCGATGCATCGCTGAGGGTGCCCGCCGCGCGCGCGGCGCTCGCGCAGGCCACCGACATCCTCGGCTACGAAACCTATGTGCAGATGGCCGGCCCGTTTCGTGCGGACCAGCGCGTGCACGGCACCGACAATCGCGAGGAAATGCAGCGCGCCCGTCACGCGTTCGAGCTGGCAAGCGCAGGGCGGCATGTTGCGATGGTGTCGTCCGGCGATCCTGGCGTGTTCGCGATGGCGGCCGCCGTGCTCGAAGCGCTCGACGCGGCGCATGACCCGGCATGGGCCGCCGTCGAGCTGGAGATCGTGCCCGGCGTATCGGCCGCGCTCGCCACGGCCGCGCAGGCGGGCGCGCCGCTCGGCCACGACTTCTGCATGCTGTCGCTGTCCGACAATCTGAAACCGTGGTCCGTCATCGAAATGCGTCTGCGGCATGCCGCCGAAGCCGATCTCGTGATGGCGCTCTATAACCCGATTTCGCGCGCGCGTCCGTGGCAACTCGACAAGGCGCTTGAAATCGTGCGCGATTTTCGCGAACCGCAAACGATTGTCGTGCTCGGCCGCGATATTGGCCGTCCGGGCGCGGCGCTCAAAACCACGACACTCGCTGAACTGAAATCCGCCGACGTCGACATGCGCACGATGGTGATAATCGGTTCGTCGATGACACGCGCCTTTCGCCCCGCCGACACGGCCCGCGAATGGGTTTATACGCCGCGCTGGTATAAAAGCGCCGATTTTAACGTTTAAATCGTTTTAAACCTGGCGCTTCCCGATCCGATAAATCGATTGAATACGTAATTGAAAGCCGGATCGGTCGAGCGCTAAAAAATAAATTAAAGTTTTTCTAAAAGACGACGTTACACTGGTTATCTCGTCCAACGCTTTCATTCGCCATCATGCACACCAGTGAAGACGCTGTCGATGCACGCGCGAGCCTGCCTGCGACGTCTCGTTCCCTTGCGCCCGAGGCCGTGCCCGTAGGCGTGCCGCTCGATTTCCCGATTGTCGACAGCGACGACACGCTGCTGTTCGAGCGCGGCGCGATCGTGATCGGCGCGGACGAGCACCGCTTTCTCTTTCAGCATTTCAGCCCGCAGCGCGGCGACGTCGATGCGCGTTCGCCGGACTCGGCGGCGGAATCCGCTGGCAAATCGGGCGACGTCGAAACGCTCAAGGACATGCATCTGGCGATCGGCGCGCTGATCGGCGTGCGCTCGCAGGTCGGCATGGGCGCGCCGATGCATCCGTCGCGCATCATCGGCTTTGCGCCGAACGAGTCGCTGTTCGTCACGCCGCCGCTCGTCGACGGCAAGCCGATGACGCTGTCCGTCGGCGAGAACGTCGAGATCATTGCAATCGCGAGCCAGGCCGTGTTCCGCTTCGTGTGCACTGTCGACTCCGTGTGCGTGGTGCCCTTCCACTATCTCGTGCTGTCGAAGCCCGGCGTGGTCCGCCGGCTGCGCGAACGCAAGTCGATCCGCGTACGCGCAAGCCTGCCGCTGCGCTTCGGCATCGACGCGGAAGGCACCGGCTACGAAAGCCTCGGCCTCGTGCAGAGCGTGAGCGCAATGGGCATGTCGTTCGTCGCGCCGTGGAAAGTCGGCGAAGTCGGCAAGTGCATTCGCGTGGCGTTCCGGCTGTGCTCGAAGGACATGGACACGTCGATCGAAGCAAAGGCGGTCATCCGCAACGTGCAGCAAGGTTCGAGGCCCGGCGATCCGACGACGCACGGCATCGAGTTCGAAGAGCTCGATCAGGTCGAGCAGATGGCGCTGAAGGTCTACGTGTTCGACCGGATCGACGATGTGATCTTCTGGACGAGCGGACCGAAGTAAGCGCGCGTTTTTTACGGCGTAAATAAAGCGGCCCGGTCATTCGCATGACCGGGCCGCTTGACTTTTGCGGGACGTTACTGCTGTTGCGGTTGCTGCGGCTGGACCTGCGGCTCCAGGCGCTGCGCGGCGGCCGGCTGCGCAATCCGCGCGCTCACGCGGACCTCGACGCGCCGGTTCGGCGCGAGACACGCGATCACGGCGAACGTCTTCGGTCCCGGACACGTCGCGACGGGCGCCGTCGAGCCCGCGCCGCGCACGTCGAGGCGCGCGGCGCTCACGCCACGTTGCTTCAGCGCATCGGCGACCGATTGCGCGCGACGCGACGACAGATCGCGGTTGTGCTCGACGGTGCCGAAGCGGTCCGTGTAGCCCGTCAGCGTGACGGCATCGATCGAGCGCGCCTGCTTCAACTTCGACGCAAGTTCGTCGAGCGCGGCGTTGCCGTTGTGCGTCAGCGTCGCGCTGTCGAAATCGAACAGCGCGTCGGTGGACAGCGCAGCGGGCTTATCGGCTGCCGTCGGAACGAAGACGGGCGGCGGCGCGCAGTGGTTCAGCTCATCGTCGACCTGCTCGCTCAGCTTCTTCGCGCGCTCGATCGATTCCCAGCCGTGCACCCAGCGCGTGCCGTGCGTTTCGTCCTGCTCTTTCCAGACTTCGTCGGTGAGCGCAAGCAGCCGCCCCGCCGACTCGCCCTTGCAGGACGACGCCGAAGCGCGCGCATTGGTCGCTTCGATTGCGCGGATTGCCTGAACCCAGTTCTCGCGCGTCGGCCAGTTCTTCGCACTGGACAACGGCTGCCGCTGCCCGCTGCCGTCGATCAGATAGCGTGCGTTGACGAGCGCGCGTTTCGCAGCGTCGTTGTAGACGTTAGACACGAGCACATGACTGTCCTGACGTTCGGCGATTTCCAGGTAGGCTTCCGCGACGCCGCGCCGGTACGGATCGGCGAGGCGCTGCGCGGCGGGCATCAATGCCTCGGCCTCGCTGCTGATGCTCGCCGCGAACGCCGGCGCGGCAAGGCTCGCGGCGAACGTCGCGGCCAGCGCAACGAGCGCTGCGCTGCGTAGTATTGGTTTTTTCATAGATTTCTCCGCGCCCGTCACGCTGTTCGCACGGCGGGCGTGCCTCGCGCTCAGAACCCGATCGTCGCGCCGATGGATGCGCCCGTGCTTGCGCTGTTACCCGTCGCCCGCGTGACGTGCGCGTTCAGGAGCACGCGGTCGTTGACCCAGAAGTTCGCGCCGATCGCAAGCGCGGCAGCACCGCCATAGGTGCCCGCCGCAGCCGACATCTGGAAGTTGCCTTCCGCACGCGCATTCGGAATCAGCGATGTCGCTGCCATGGCCGCCGCGCCCAGCGAGTTCATCTTGTTGTTCATCTTGCTGAACTGCTGGTCCGTGTACGCGTTCGCCGCCTGCACCGCCTGGCTGCCCATCTGCGAGAGCATGTCGTTGACCTGGCCGAAGTTCACTGCGTCGCCGGGCGCCGTGCCCGCGGCAACGTTGGTGATGCGGCGCTGCTGCGAAGCCGAGCCGACGGACACGGTGTTGTCCTGATCGGCAACGGAGCCCGCGCCCAGCGCCACCGCGTTGTTGCCGCTGGCCGTGGCGTTCGCGCCGATCGCCGTTGCCGTCGGACCGCTCGCGGCCGCGTTCGCGCCCGTCGCGATTGAGTTGTCGCCGCTTGCCTTCGCATTGAAGCCCGTCGCAATCGACTGGCTGCCGCTCGCATTCGCGGTCGGGCCCATTGCCGTCGCGTGCGTGCCGCTTGCCGCCGCTGCCTCGGTGTTGCGGTCGCCGTCTGCCGTGAACATCGGATCGACTGCGTTGTTCGCGAGGTTCGTCACGTTCTGGATGGCCGCATTCAGCTGGTTGACGTTGACGGCATCCGTGCCCGCCGTGCCGGCCGCCACGTTGGCGATCTGGCGTTCATTGCCCGCCGAGCCGACCGACACCGTGTTGTCGCGATCCGCGATCGAACCCGAACCCAGCGCGACCGAGTTCGTCGCCGTGGCCGTCGACGCGTTGCCGAGCGCCACCGAATTCGATCCAGCCGCCGTCGATTGACTGCCGACTGCCACCGCGCTCGCCGCCGTCGCTGTCGCCGCGCCGCCGATGGCCACAGCGTCCGTGCCCGTCGCCGACGAGTCGGCCTGAGTCGAGTTCGCGTGGAAGTACTTGATGCCGCCACCGTTGACGATGTTCGTCACCGCGTTGTCGATGTTGGTCACGCGGCCGTCGAGATTGGTGATCGCGGCGCCGACGTTGCTCACTGTCGTGTTGCCGCCGTCGAGCACGTAGGTCGGCGCGGAGATCGTGCCCGTCGCCGCGTCGAAGGCGGAGCCGCCGCCGAGCGCCGTTGCCGTCGAGTTGGCCGCGTTGTACAGCTGCGAGCCGTTCACTGCGTCCGTGCTCGACGCGCTCACGTCGCCGTTGAGCAGCCCTGTCAACCTGCGCGCGCCCGCCGTGCCCGTGAAATCAACCAGCGTGCCGCCCGTGTTCTTCGCCACCGTCACCGTCGCCGACGAATTAGCCTGCTGCACCAGACCTATCGAGCCGTTGTTGATCTGCGTCGTGAGGTTACTGATGTCCGTCGTGTTCTGCGTCACGCGGCCATCGAGATTGGTGATCGCGGCGCCCACGCTGGTCACCGTCGTGCTGCCGTCGTTCAGCACGTAGGTCGGCGCGGAAATCGTGCCCGTCGTGGAGTCGAAGGTCGAGCCGCCGCCGATTGCGTTAGCCGTCGAGTTCGCGAGGTTGTAAAGCTGCGAGCCGTTCACGGCATCGGCGCTGGACGCGTTGACGTCGCCAGCAGCGAGATTCGTGATCTTGTTCGCGTTCATGTTCACGGTGTTCAGCATGCTGATGCCCGCCGCGCCCTTCAACTCGAGCAACCCCGTCTGATAACCGGTAACGCGGGCCGTCGATGTCGAAAAACCATACGACCCATTGGTGTCGCCCGTATTGTTCAGCGTGAACGAAAGCGGGTTGCCGCCGGTAACGGTGCAGTCCAGGTTGTTCACGTTCGTCGCGTACCCGTACGAAGAACCCGTCCCTCCCGAAGCGAGTCCCGGGCACAGCTCGAGCGAGCCGTATCCAGGCGTGACGGCTGCATGGGCACCGCTCGCCGCAATCATCAAGCCTGCGCCGACGACGCCAACGACGGCCGCCAGACTCTTCTTCGACGTCCCCTTGCCACGTGCAGCGGCATTCTCCTGTGCGGCGGCCCACGCACCCGTCTTTTCGTTCCACACTGTCCGATAAACTCTATTCATTTGTCATCCTAACTTTTCTAAAAATGTTCAGCTTCAATCCGGCGATCGGCTCAGATATCGGAATGATTTCCGCTTTCTGGTGGCGCTTCGAATGCGGGAAAAGGCAACGTCTGCACGTCGACATCTTTCGCGCGTCGAAGACAATCCACGTCCAATCGACGGGTTAGCAGCGTCGGCAAGTTATGCGAAACGACAAGGTCGCTGAATAGGAACAGTCTTATTTAGATTTTTGCCACTCATAGTTCGAAACATCCCTACATATGCCTTCGAAAAAGGCTCGAAAAGGGATGGCAATAACTCGAACCGATGTGAGCGCCGGGCCGGAATGTGTCGCGCAATCTTGCGATTGCGGCAGTGCTTTTGAACGCGATCAGCGCGATTACCTTGCGGCGATCAACCCGTCAGGGCGCACGTACTCGACGCCCCATGCTTGCGCGAGTTGCGCGCAGCGACCGAGCCGCACCGTCTCGTCGCGTTCGAAGTCGACGAAGACGACATGATCCGCAGCAACGGGCCGCGCAGGCGTACCGCTGCTGCGGCCGTCCGTGAGAATCCACAGCCAGCGCTGCTGGCCGGGCTTGCGGCGTGCCGCGCGTTCGAGCACCTGCGCCGCCGTTTCGGTGCCGAGCGTCAAAGGCGTGCCGCCACCACCGACGATAGGCAACAGCCACCGCTCGTTCCACCAGCGCGGCACGGCGGGATGAAAGCGCACGTCGGCACGTTGCCCGCCGAAACACACGAGCGCCGCCTCCGATCGCTCGGCGCGCGCCTGATCGAAGAGCGCAACGAGCAGCCCCTTGGCGAGCGCAAGCCTTTGCCCCGAGAGCATCGAGCCGGAGCAATCGAGCAGGAAGCAATGCAGCGCGCCGCCATGTGCCGCTTCACGAACGAAGCGCAGATGATCCGCATGCAAGCGTTGATTGCGCTTCGCGGCAAGCGTGCGAGGCCACGCGATGCGCGTGCCGGCCGAGCCGTCTTGCGATGCATCGCCTGCGCCTTGCCGCCATCGAAAACCGCTACGCATTGCGCGCGCGGCCGCGCCCTTCCGATGGCTCAGTGTTTTTTTGTCGGAAGCGGAATGACCTGCTTGACGTGCGTGACGCCCGTCCGTTCGGGCGGAAGATAACCGTAATCGCTTTCCGTGGAGACATTCGCGCTATCGGATGAAGACGGCTGTCGATCGGAAGACGCGGTCTCCTGAGCCTGCCCGTTCTCGTCGTCATGCAAGCGCCGCCGATGCAGCAACACCGATTCAGCGACGCGATCGACATGCTCGAGCGTCACTGCACCCGCGCCTTCGAACGCGGCGAGCGCGCGCGCCGCGCGCAACATCACGAGATCCGCGCGCAATCCATCGACGCCCGCAGCGATGCACAATGAGCTGACATGCGCGTGCACGGCATCGTCGAATGACAGGCGCGTCAAAGACGCGCGTGCATCGCGTATGCGCGCGACGAGCGCTTCCTGCTGTTCGACATGAGCCGCGCGAAAACCGAAGGGATCGAGATCGAACGCGAGCCGTGCCTTGACGATGTCCTGGCGCGTCTGCGGCTCGTAGCAGTTTTCCAGCTCGACCATCAGGCCGAAGCGGTCCGTCAATTGCGGACGCAACTCGCCCTCTTCCGGATTCATCGTGCCGATCAGCACGAAGCTCGCATCGTGCGTGTGCGAAACACCATCGCGTTCGACCGTGTTCACGCCGCTCGACGCGGCATCGAGCAGCGCATCGACGAGCGCATCCGGCAGCAGGTTCACTTCGTCGACATACAGCACGCCGCGATGCGCGCTCGCCAGCAGCCCCGGCGAAAAGCGCACGGACGCATCGCGCAGCGCCGCTTCGATATCGAGCGTGCCGATCAGCCGGTCCTCGCTTGCGCCGAGCGGCAGCGTCACGAAGCGGCCTTCGGGCAGCAGCTCGGCGAGCGCACGCGCCGCCGTCGATTTGGCCGTGCCGCGCGGTCCGCTGACCAGCACGCCGCCGATGCCCGGATCGACGGCTGCGAGCAACAACGCCTGTCGCAACGGCGCCTGGCCGATCAACGCGGAAAACGGAAACACGGCCGGCGTCGCGCGGGTCTCGCTCATGATCGTGATCCTTCGATGTGCTGTTCGCTATCCAGCAGATGTTGTTCGATTTGCGCGCGATAGGCGCCGGGCTGCTGCCAGAGTCCGCGCTGCATCGCTTCGACGAGCCGCTCGCAGACGGCATGCAGCGCATGCGGATTGTGCCGGCGCATGAACTCGCGCGTATCGATGTCGTTCAGATACGCATCGGCGACGAGCGCATATTGGTGATCGGCGACCACGCGTGCCGTCGCATCGTAGCCGTAGAGATAATCGACCGTCGCGGCGATTTCGGCCGCGCCCTTGTAGCCGTGGCGCTTCACGCCGTCGAGCCACTTCGGATTCACCACGCGCGAACGGATCACGCGCGCAATCTCTTCGTGCAGCGTGCGAACGCGCGGCGCATCCGGGTTGCTGTGATCCGCGTGATAGACGTGCGGCTGATTGCCCGCAAAATGCCGCACGGCCGCGGTCATGCCGCCCTGGAACTGGTAGTAGTCGTTCGAATCGAGCACGTCGTGCTCGCGGTTGTCCTGATTCTGCAAGACGACATCCATCGCTGCAAGCCGCGTGCCGAATGCGTGTCGCGCCTCTTCGCCCGCGCTCTTCTGCGTGTACGCGTAGCCGCCCCACGACAGATATGCATTCGCGAGATCGGCGTCCGTCTGCCATTGCCGTGTGTCGATGATTTCGTGCAAGCCCGCGCCATACGCGCCGGGCCGCGCGCTGAACACGCGAAAGCCCGCGCGCCTGCGTGCTTCATCCGGCGCGACGCCGCGCGCGATCCACGCATCGCGCTCGCGCATCACGCGCGCGCGAACAGGGTTGACGTCCTCGGGCTCGTCGAGCGCCGCGACGGCCTGCACGGCCGCATCGAACAGATGCATCAGGTTCGCGAATGCATCGCGGAAGAAGCCCGACACGCGCAACGTCACGTCGATGCGCGGACGATCGAACGCCGCGATCGGCATGATCTCGAAGTCGGTCACGCGATGGCTGCCCGGCGCCCACTTGGGCCGCACGCCGAGCAGCGCGAGCGCTTGCGCGATATCGTCGCCGCCCGTGCGCATCGTCGCCGTGCCCCACACGGACAGGCCGATTGCGCGCGGATAGTCGCCGTGCTCCTGCAAGTGACGCTCGATCAGCGTCTGCGCCGACTTCAGTCCCAGCGACCACGCGGCTTGCGTCGGGATCGCGCGCGTGTCGACGGAATAGAAGTTGCGCCCCGTCGGCAGCACGTCCGGGCGTCCGCGCGACGGCGAGCCGCTCGGGCCGGGCGGCACGAAACGCCCTTCGAGCCCGCGCTTCAGATGCATCAGTTCGTGCGCGCCGCATGCGTCGAGACGCGGCAGGATATCGGTGCGCAAGCGTTCCAGCACGCGCGCAGCATGCGGCAGTGCATCGGCATCGAGTTGCATGCGCGAACCACAAGGCAGTCCGCACATATCGTCGAGCAAACACGATGCGAGCAGTTCGAGCCGTTCGCGCGTGTCGCCGTTGTGACGCCACGGCGCATCGCTGACCTGTTCCAGCAATGCAGGACGCGGCCCTTCCCACGCAGCCGACCAGTCCGCCAACAACGGATCGAAGACGCGATCGACGTGCAGATCGCGAGCGAGCGCATCGATGAGCCCCGCCTTCGCGCCCTGTCCATCGCCAACGGGAAAGCGCGCGAGCGCGAGCAGCGTATCGCGCCGCTGCACGCCCTGAGGCGACTCGCCGAACGTATGCAAGCCGTCGCGTATCTGCGCTTCCTTCAGCTCGCACAGCCATGCATCGACGCGCGTGAGCAGCGCATCTTCCGCGTCCGCATCGTCCGGCGCATCGAGGCTCAGTTCTTCATGCAACCGATGCGTGACGATCGTATCGAGGATAGTCTTGCGCAACAGCTTCGCGCGCCGTGGATCGACCATCAGCGCGTCATAGTATTCGTCGACCTGGCGCTCGAGGTCTTGCAGCGGCCCGTAGTTTTCGGCACGCGTGAGAGGCGGCATCAGATGATCGACGATCACGGCCTGCGCGCGGCGCTTGGCCTGGCTGCCCTCGCCCGGATCGTTGACGATGAACGGATAAAGATGCGGCAGCGGCCCGAGAATCGCATCGGGCCAGCACGCATCGCTCAGCGCGACGCTCTTGCCCGGCAGCCATTCGAGATTGCCATGTTTGCCGACGTGCACGACGGCATCGATACCGAACTGATGACGAAGCCAGAAATAGAACGCGAGATACGCATGCGGCGGCACCAGCTCGGCATCGTGATAGCTCGCGTAGTCGTTCTGCTCGCGCGAGCGCGGCGGCTGGATGCCGACGAACACATGCCCGCAGCGCCAGCCCGCAATCATGAAGCGTCCGCGCCGCAAGGTCGGATCACATTCGGGCGGACCCCATTTCGCGTTCAGCGCCTCGCGCAGCGATTGAGGCAGACGCGCGAAGTGCGTGACGTAATCGCTCAACGCGAGGCTCTGCAATGCGGGCCGCAGATCGCGCACGACGGGATCGTTGGTCACACCTTGCGTCAGCGTGCTCATCAACGCGTCGCCGTTCGCAGGCACGTCGTCGATGCGATAGCCCTCGTCGCGCAGCATCTTCAGGATGTTCACGACTGACGCAGGCGTATCCAGTCCCACGCCGTTGCCGATGCGCCCCTCGCTCATCGGATAGTTCGCGAGGATCAGCGCGAGCCTTTTGTCGGCGTTCGGCGTGCAGCGCAGCTTGCACCAGCGCTCGCTCAATTCGGCGACGAACGCCACGCGCTCGTGATCCGGCTGATAGCGAACGACGTCCACTTGCGTATGCGGACAGCGATACGCCAGGCCCTTGAAACTGATTGCGCGCGAGATGATGCGGCCGTCCACTTCGGGCAGCGCGACATGCATCGCGATATCGCGGGAATTGAGGCCGTGGTTGTCCTTCACCCAGTCTTCGCGGTTGCCGCCGCTCAGGATCACCTGCATCACGGGCGCGTCGCCCGCCAGCGCGAGCGGCTCGGGATCGTCGATTGCGGAGGCCGCGAACGCCGTCGTGTTCAGCACGAGCGCGATGTCGTGCTGCGCGGCGAGTCGTTGCACGACGTCGCGGCTGATCGCATCCTTGAGCGACGTGATCGCGACCGGCAACGCGTTCATGCCGCGCGCTTCGAGCGCGTCGATCAGCGCATCGAACACGGCCGTGTTGGCCGCCTGCAAATGCGCCTTGTAGAACAGGACCGCGACGACGGGCGCGCCCTGCGTCCAGCGCGCCTGCCAGTCTTCGATGGTCGCCGCGTCGCGCGCGGGATGATACAGCGCGACCGCGGGCAACGGGCTCGGCAGCGCAGGCTCGTCGCCCCAGCCGAGCGCGCGCCACGCGATGCAGCGCATGAACGACTCGGCATTGCGCGCGCCGCCCTCGCGCAGATAGCGCCACAATCGATGACACAAGTCCGCATCCGCCGTGCTGCGCGCGAGCAGATTCGGGTCCTCCTGCAAGTCGCCGGAAAACATCGCGAGCGTCTGCCTGTTGCGCTGCGCGAGCGCGACGACCTGCTCGATCCCATACGGCCAGTACGATTCGCCGCCCAGATGATCGACGACGACGACGCGCGCATGCTGCAACACATCGTCGATATAGAAATCGACGGAAGCCGGCTGCCGCAGATACGTGACATTCGCGAGCCGCACGCCCGGAAAGCCATCGCCAAGACGCGGCACGACGCTCGCGAGCAGCGACAGCGTCGTGTCCGCGGAACTGAGGATCACGATATCCGCGGGCTGCTGGTCGATACGGATGACGCCCTTCGTATCGTCGACAAAACCGCCAGGGACAGTGCGCAGCAGATGCATCGCGCCGCCTTCAGGCCTGTTGCGCCTGGGCGTTCGCGACGTCGTTCAACGCTTCGTCAAGCGCGCGCTGCAACGCACGCTGATCGAGATCCGCGCCGATCAGAACGAAGCGGCTGAGCGCAGAGCCGGAAGATGCGTCGATTTCGCCCGCCTGCCAGCGCCGGTCGAAGTAGCTGTCGAAGCGCCGCCCCACGCCTTGAATGACGAGACGCATCGCCGCGCCCGGCAACGCTGCAAAACCCTTCACGCGATAGATCGTGTGTCCTTCGACCACTTGCCTGAGCGCCGCGATCATCGTGTCGCGCGACGATGCGTGCGCCGTCACGACGACGGAGTCGAACTCGTCGTGATGATGATCGGCGTGATCGGGATCGTCGGCGGAACCGTGATGATCGCGCCGCAGATGAATCGTTTCTTCCGACGCGGATTCGAGCCCGAGCAGCGCGTGCAGATCGAGTTGCGCCATGTGTGCACGCACCACTTTCACCTGAGGCGGTATCTCTTCGCGCAGCGTCGATTCGACGGCGGCCTGCTGCGCTTCGTCGAGCAGATCGGTCTTGTTGAGGATCACGAGATCGGCCGCCGACAACTGGTCTTCGAACAGTTCGTGCAGCGGCGATTCGTGATCGAGATTGGGATCGGCCTTGCGCAACTGGTCGACGGCGGCGGGATCGTCGGCGAACTGACCGCTCGCGACGGCGGGACCGTCGACCACGGTGACGACGGCATCGACGGTGAAGCTGTTCTTGATCGACGGCCAGTTGAATGCCTGCACGAGCGGCTTCGGCAACGCAAGACCCGACGTTTCGATCAGCACGTGATCGATCTGGCCGCGCCGCTCGACGAGCTGTTCCATCACGGGAAAGAACTCTTCCTGCACGGTGCAGCACAGGCAACCGTTGGCGAGCTCGTATAGCTGGCCTTCCGTTTCGTTGCCGTTCTCGTCGCAACCGATACCGCATCCCTTCAGGATTTCGCCGTCGATGCCGAGCTCGCCGAACTCGTTGACGATGACCGCGATGCGCAGGCCGCCCGCGTGCTGAAGAATGTGACGCATCAACGTGGTCTTGCCGCTGCCGAGAAAGCCTGTGACGATCGTCACGGGAATCTTGCGCATCTGTGTCTGCATGATGGCTCCGTAGCCCGATGTGTGGATGGGCGGCTCTGGAATCGCAACGCTGCGAGCGATGCGAGTCAACGTGATGCACGGGGACGGAAAACGGCGCCGCAAACGCTTCGCAGCCAGGAGAGGCGAGCGCGAAACGGGCACGCGGCGCGTGCGGAAAACGTGAACGCAGCGCCGCATCCCCGCAGCATTGCGTCGTTTTCTCGGGCCGGTATCCGGGCTGATGAAAGCGCCGCCTCTCCTTCCCGCGCGAGCGTTTTCGCGCAGTGGATGATCTGCATGGGCCACTGTTGGACGCACATGCAGCGAGACGGCTCCGCATCGACTTCGCGATGCCTTCACCTACCGTTGCGGGGAGCAGCATAGTTTGGCCCTGTGACGACTCGAGGCAACATGAGCGACACGAGGGGCCGGCTATTTCCCGTTTAACTGCGCGAGCAGAAAGCGCGCGCGAGCACCAGAGTGCGTGCGAGTTTAGGCTCGCACGCGAGGAGCGTCAAGAATAGAGGCGGAGTGCTTTCTTCGCATGCGTTGTAGCGTGCCGATCGACGAAACCCGAGGAAACCCCGCAGCGACGTTCAAGACAGGCTGTGCTATCGTATGCGCGCGTCTGGTGCCGTGCCTGCGCTCGCTTGCACGGTTAAACGGGAAACAGGGAAGCGCGTCTTTTGTACGGCACGTGTGTGTGGCGCACGTGTTTGGCACATGTCGTGCGGCGAATGAAGTGCTCAGCCTGTGCTGTCCCCGCAACGGTCACGCGGCGAGCGGAAGATATGACTTCCGCGCAGTGCGTTCAAGGCCACTGCCTGCATCATGCAAGTGGGAAGGCGAACGCGATGAGCCGCCAGCCCGGATACCGGCCAGATGCAAGGGGGCGACGGGACGGACGAAACCGATCGGACGAAACCAGTCGCCATTCGCTGGAGCCGCGGGAAACGGACGCCAGCGCCCACGCGCGACGTGCTGCCTGTACGCCTCTTTATAAGCCGGCTTCAGGCTATGGCGCCGCGCATCAGATGCAGCATCGCATGACCCACATTTCTTCAAGGCCCGCCCACGCAGCGGCGCTCCATTCGCGATGAGCCGCGCCTGGCTGATCGGCGCCGGTCCCGGCGACGTCGAACTGCTGACGCTCAAGGCCGTCCGCGCGCTCGCGCAGGCCGACGTCGTGCTCGTCGACGATCTCGTGAATCCCGAAGTCCTGCAATTCGCGCGCGACGATGCGCTGATCGTCCACGTCGGCAAGCGTGGCGGCCATGCATCGACGCCGCAGTCCGCGATCGTCGCGACGATGCTCGATCACTTGCGCGCGGGACGCGGCGTCGCGCGTCTGAAGGGCGGCGATCCGTTTGTGTTCGGACGCGGCGGCGAAGAGCAGCAGGCGTTGCGGGCGGCGGGAATACACGTCGAGATCGTCAGTGGAATCACGGCGGGCATCGCCGCGCCCGCGACAATCGGCATTCCTGTCACGCATCGCGATTACGCGCAGGGCGTGATCTTCGTCACGGGCCACGGCGCGGGCGAGCACGAAGCCGACTGGCACGCGCTCGCCGCCACGCGGATGACGCTCGTGATCTACATGGGCATGCGCCGCCTGAACGACATCGTTCACGCGCTGCTGCGCGCCGGCATGTCGCCGGATACGCCGTGCGCCGCGATCGAATCGGCGACGCGGCCCGAGCAGCGTCACGTATGCGCGGCGTTGCGCGATCTCACGATGCGGGTCGCGGATGCGGGGCTGGGCTCGCCTTCGATCGTCGTGATCGGCGGCGTCGCGTCGCTGGCTGCGCCCGTCGATGCATACATTCAGCACGCGTCGTCATGACGGGAATCATCGTGGGCATCGGTTGCCGGCGCGGCGTGTCGGCCGAACAGATCGAAGCGGCCGTGCGCGATGCGCTCGGCGATATGCTGCCGTTCGAAGCGCTCGATGCCGTCGCAACCGTCGACATGAAAGCCGACGAAGCCGGCCTCGTTGCGTTCTGCGCGCGTCACGCGTTGCCGTTGCGCACGTTCACGCGCGAACAGATCGCCGCGCTCGACGCACGCACAGATGCATCGCAAGCCGCGCGCAATCACATGGGCGTCGATGGCGTCTGCGAACCGTGCGCGCTGCTCGCGACGCAAAACGGACGGCTGCTCGTGCGCAAACGCGCGCGCGACGGCGTCACGGTCGCGATCGCGTGCTCCGCCAATCACATCAGCGCCATGCATCAGCACTCAAACGACACACACCGAACGAAGGACAATCGATGAAGACCGATCCCGAATCGCACGCACGCATGACGCAGCGCCGCCGCGAAGGCCACGAGAAGAAGCAGGCGCAGGCGACCATCGAAAAAGGCCTGCTGATCGTCTACACGGGCACGGGCAAGGGCAAGTCCACGGCTGCGTTCGGCATGGCCGTGCGCGTGCTCGGCCACGGCATGAAGCTTGGCGTCGTACAGTTCATCAAGGGCGCGCTGCATACGTCGGAGCGCGACTTTCTCGGCGCGCAGTCGAACTGCGATTTCGTCACGATGGGCGATGGCTACACCTGGAACACGCAGGACCGCGAAGCCGACATCGCGACGGCACGCAAAGGCTGGAACGAGGCGCGCCGCATGATTGAAAGCGGCGAGTATCAGATGGTGATTCTCGACGAGCTGAACACCGTGCTGAAATACGAATATCTGCCGCTCGATGAAGTGCTGAGCGTCGTCAACGCGCGGCCCGAGATGCTGCACGTCGTCATCACGGGGCGCCACGCGCCCGACGCGCTGATCGACGCCGCCGATCTCGTCACCGAAATGCGCCTCGTCAAGCATCCGTATCGCGAGCAGCACGTGAAGGCGCAGCGCGGCGTGGAGTTCTGAACGATGCCCGCGTGCTCCGCTCTCTTCATCAGCGCGCCGGCGTCGGGCCAGGGCAAGACGACGATTACGGCTGCGCTCGCGCGGCATCATCGGCGGATGGGGCGCGACGTGCGCGTGTTCAAGACGGGCCCGGACTTCCTCGACCCGATGATCCTCGCGCGCGCGAGCGGCGCGAGCGTGCTGTCGCTGGATCTGTGGATGGTCGGCGAACGCGCATGTCGTTCGCTGCTCGCCGAAGCGGCGCGCGACGCGGATCTGATCCTGATCGAAGGCGTGATGGGTCTCTTCGACGGCACGCCGAGCAGCGCCGATCTCGCCGCGACATTCAACGTGCCCGTCGCCGCCGTGATTTCAGCGAAAGCGATGGCGCAGACCTTCGGTGCGGTCGCTTTCGGTCTCGCGCGCTTTCGGCCAGACGTGCCGTTTCATGGCGTGTTCGCGAACCGGGTCGGCTCCGCGCGTCACGCGCAGATGCTCGAAGAGTCGTTGCCCGCCGACCTGAAAATGCTCGGCTATCTGTCGAGCAGCGATGCGATCGAATTGCCCGATCGGCATTTGGGCTTGCTTCAAGCTGAGGAGATCGACGATCTCGACACACGGCTCGATCAAGCAGCCGATGCGCTGGCATCGACGGCACTCGCGCAACTGCCGCCTGTCGTGACATTCGACGAGCCCGCGCACGAAGCGCCGTTGCCGCGGCTGCTCGACGGCATGCACATCGCCGTCGCGCGCGATGCCGCATTCGCGTTCATCTATCCGGCGAATGTGCAGCTTCTCGAAGCGCTGGGCGCGCGCGTCACGTATTTCTCGCCGCTCGCCGACGAGCCCGTTCCCGTCGATGCGAGCGCGCTCTATCTGCCGGGCGGCTATCCTGAACTGCATGCGTCCGCGCTTGCAGCCAATGCGCGCAGCGCTGCATCCGTCCGCGCGCACGCCGCCGCGAACAAGACCATCGTCGCCGAATGCGGCGGCATGCTGTATCTGCTCGACAGCATGACCGACACGCAAGGTGTCACGACGCCAATGCTCGGCCTGCTGCCCGGTCATGCCGCGATGCAGACGCGTTTCACCGCGCTCGGCATGCAGCAGATCGACGACGGTGCACACGGCACGCTGACGGGCCACACGTTTCACTACTCGCGCGTGAGCACGCCGCTCGCGCCCGTGCGTTACGCGACGCGCGCGCAGTCCGACGCGCACGGCGAAGCCGTCTATCGGCAGGGTTCGATCGTCGCCACTTACATGCACGGCTACTGGCCGTCCAACCCAGCCTTCGCGGCTGCCCTCTTCGATGGCCGAGCCTTTTGACGACGCCGAACGCGCGGCGGTCTACCGCGCGATCTACGAGCGGCGCGACATGCGCCACTTCGTGCCCACGCCCGTCGATCCCGCCGTGCTCGCGCGCCTCGTCGACGCCGCGCATCACGCGCCGAGCGTCGGCTATATGCAGCCGTGGCGGATCGGGCGCATCACCGATCCCGCGCTTCGGCAGAAGCTGCATGCCGCCGTCGAACGCGAGCGCGTGCTGACGGCCGATGCGCTCGGCAAGCGGCGCGACGAGTTCATGAAGCTGAAGGTCGAAGGCATGCTCGAGTGCGGCGAACTGCTCGTCATGGCGCTGATGGACGGCCGCGAGAAGCACATCTTCGGACGGCGCACGCTGCCGGAAATGGATCTGGCTTCAGTGGCGTGCGCGATCCAGAATATGTGGCTCGCCGCGCGCGCCGAAGGGCTCGGAATGGGCTGGGTGTCGCTGTTCGATGCCGACGAGGTGCGCGCGATGCTCGCCATGCCGGAGGGCGCGCGGCCCGTCGCCATTCTGTGTCTCGGTCATGTGGAGTGTTTCTATCCGCAGCCGATGCTCGAATCGGAAGGCTGGGCGAAACGCATGCCGCTCGATGCGTGTCTCTTCGAGAACACGTGGCACGATCAGCAATCCGCTTGCGAAGAAGCGCCGTCGATGCGGCAACAGGCATGCGACGCTGCGCGCTCAGGGCCGCGCTGAAGGCCGCTCTACGTGTCGCCATTTTCGATGCGTTCGAGCCGGTAGCCGTAGCCGTAGATCGGCATCAGCCGATAGCCGTTCTCGGGACGCAAGCCGAGCTTCGTGCGCAGCATCGACACGTGCGTGTCCATCGTGCGCGACGGAATGGTCGCCGCCTGTTTCCAGATCGCATCGAGAATATGCGAGCGCGACAGCGGCCGGCTCAGGTGCTTGAAGAGCAGCAGCGCGAGTTCGAATTCCTTGTGCGTGAGCGTGACGGGTTGGCCGCGCACATGAACGCGCTTCGAGCCCGGCTCGAATTCGTATTCGCCGAACACTTCCTTTCCCGCCGCCAGTTTTTGGCCCGTGCCGCGCAGCAGCATGCCGACGCGCGCGAGCAGCGTCGCCGCGCTGATGGGCTTGACGAGACAATCGTCGACATCCGCCAGCGGGTCGGACGTATCGTCCGCGCTCAGCATCAGGAGGACGGACAGACGCTCGACGAGATTCCCGCGGACCCAGTGCAGTACGTCGTCAGCGGGCAGGCCCGGAACATCGCGATCGAGCACGAGCAGATCGAACGGCTGGCTGCGCAGCTGCCCGATCAGCGCCTGTCCGTCCTCGAACGCATGGCAGGCGTGCCCCGCCGCCGATAGCGTCCTGCACACGAATTCGGCTTGCGCCTGTGTCTCCTCCAGAACTGCAATTCTCATAAAACCCCGCAACGCTCAATCGTTGTTTCCGTCCGACCGGGAAATCGTTGATGAAGGACCTCAATCGCCAATATGAAACTGGAATTCCACATTTGCCTGGATCTTCAAGCCTGCATCGATTGCGGACCAATTCCTTCTCATTGGCTGGCAATGCCTTGATAGCCCGATATTGCTTTAATGCCTTCGCACCCTATTACGGCTCGTCGAAAAGCCGGTTTATAAGAGGCGCGAAATCGACTTCTTTCGACCGCCCGCCCTGCGCGAGCGGATTTTTCTTGCGTTTTGCTTTCTGCGCACTGCACGGGCTAATCGCGCCGCCGCCCTGAAACGAGCACCGTTGCTCGTCTTGCGGGTGTGCCACAGCTTTCGGGAGCTGGAAATGACTGGCAGGCGACTGACAACCGGCCGGCGGACGAGGCCACCGGTACATGCGGCACTGCATCACAAACGTCCTTTTGCGGATTTAACATTCGCGCAATAAAGAGTTCGTGCCAGTTACCGAAAAGATTTAACAATTCAAGCGTCGCCGTTGACACTTTCGATTTAAATCGGGGTGAAGATTATTAGAACGAATTCAATCAGTCAATTAGCCTTTCATTTTTCGGCAGCCGGTGAACCAATTCGTTAAATCGGCCGGTCGCGGCGATAAGCGGCTTATCGGCTTCACGGGGCCAAATGCACGAGCCAATGCATGAGCCAATGACAGTCCCTTCGATCCTGTTAGCGGCTTTTGCGGCGCTGCACTTTAGGTCCGCGTGCCGATGCAGCTCGCCGCACCCGGTCAGGTGCAGGCCCCGCCTGCTTCATCCGGCGCAGGCGCCGCGCAGACCGTTTCGACGCCCGCCGCCGCCAGAACCTTCGACAGCGCGCCAGCCGGCGCGACATCGGTGACGAGGATGTCGAGGCCGTCCGGGCCGAATACGTGAGCCAGCGCGCTATGGCCGAACTTCGTGTGGTCGGCCGCGACGACGCGCCGCTCCGCTTGCGAGAACGCCGCGAGCGCAAGCGCGGCATCGGCGGGCTGCGCGTCCATGAAGCGCCCTTTCGCGTCGATGGCCGTCACTGACACGATCGCATATTGCACATGGAATTGCCGGACGAAAGCGAGCGCGCTCTCGCCAACAGCGGACGCATCGTCGGCGCGCAGTTCGCCGCCCGCCATCAGCACGCGATTGCCGTTGCGCGGCGCGAGCAGGCGCGCGATCTCGGCGGAATTGGTGACGACCGTCAGGCGCGAATGAGATTCGAGCGCGTGAGCGATATGCACGCAGGTCGTGCCGCCGTCCAGCAGCAGCGAATCGCCGTCGTCGATCATCTGCGCGATGCGCGCCGCGATCGCGCGCTTGGCGTCGCGCTGCTCGATCATGCGGCGGCGGAACGGCGGCTCGTCCAGTTGCGCGGGCAACATGATGCCGCCATGCACCTTGACCAGCAGCCCTTCGGCGACGAGCGGCTTCAGGTCGCGACGAATCGTTTCATCGGACACGGCGAACGTGTTCGCCAGATCGGTGATCGTGCAGGTCTGTTGCGCGCGAACGAGCCGCAGGATCTCGTTCTGTCGGTGGGTGGCGAACATCGGCAGCGGCGGTTGGAATTTGGCGCGAGTCTAGCAGACATGACTGCCAGATGCCAACACGAATCCACGCAGTTCCACACATTTTCACCCTACCCACTTAATCAAGAGCGCCCGAAAACGTTGCATCATGCGCTGTTTTGCGGCAAAGTGCTTCTCAACTCATTTCCACACATTCCAACGCAATCCAACACGCTCCAGCGAGATTAACAATGTCAACCAATCTTCCGACGCAGGCACGCGTCGTCATCGTGGGCGGCGGCATCATCGGATGCTCGCTCGCCTGGCATCTCACGAAGCTCGGCTGGACGGATGTCGTGCTGCTCGAACAGGGCCGCTTGTCGTGCGGCACGACGTGGCATGCGGCCGGGCTCGTCGGACAGTTGCGCGCGCAGGAAAGCATGACGAAGCTGATCCGCTACTCGACCACGCTCTACGCCGAGCTCGAAGCGGACACGGGGCTCGCGACGGGCTGGAAGCAATGCGGCTCGCTGTCGGTGGCGCGCACGGCCGGGCGGATGACGCAGCTGAAGCGCACGGCCGCCGTCGCGCGCGCGTATGGCGTCGCGTGCGACGTGATCGGCCCGAAGGAAGCGGGCGAATTGTGGCCGCCCATGCGCACGGACGATCTGCTCGGCGCCGTGTGGCTGCCCGGCGACGGCAAGGCGAACCCGACCGATCTGACCCAGGCGCTCGCGCGCGGCGCACGGCGACGCGGCGCGCGCATCGTCGAGAACACGCGCGTCACCGCGATCCATACGCGCGAGACGCGCAAGGGCCGCGAGGCGAGCGGCGTCGCGTGGCGCGACAAGGCGGGCAACGAAGGCACGATCGCGGCGGAGATCGTCGTCAATTGCGCGGGCCAGTGGGCAAAGGCCGTGGGACGACTGTGCGGCGTCACCGTGCCGCTGCATTCGGCCGAGCACTACTACATCGTCACCGAGCGGATCGCGGGCGTGGATCCCGATCTTCCCGTGATGCGCGACCCGGACGGCTATATCTACTTCAAGGAAGAAGTGGGCGGCCTCGTGATGGGCGGCTTCGAACCGGATGCGAAACCGTGGGGCATGAACGGCATTCCCGAGAACTTCGAGTTCCAGTTGCTGCCCGACGACTGGGATCAATTCCAGATCCTGATGGAGAACGCACTGCAACGCGTGCCCGCGCTGGAGACGGCCCAGGTGCGCCAGTTCTACAACGGCCCGGAGTCGTTCACGCCCGATAACAACTTCATCCTCGGGGAAGCGCCCGAGCTGCGCAACTTCTATGTCGGCGCGGGATTCAACTCGATGGGGATAGCGTCGGCGGGTGGCGCCGGCATGGCGCTCGCCGAGTGGATCGTCGCAGGCGAGCCGACGATGGACCTGTGGCCCGTCGACATTCGCCGCTTCGCGCGCTTCAACGGCAACGACACGTGGCTGCACGACCGCGTGAAAGAAACGCTCGGCCTGCACTACGCGATGCCCTGGCCGAATCGCGAACTCGATAGCGCGCGGCCCTTCCGGCGTTCGCCCCTTCATGCGCTGCTGCGGGACGAAGGCGCATGCTTCGGCAGCAAGATGGGCTGGGAACGCGCGAACTTCTTTGCGCCGACGCGCGAGCAGGCGCGCATCGACTACGCGTTCGGCCAGCAGAACTGGCTGCCGTGGAGCGGCGACGAACATCGCGCATGCCGCGAACGCGTCGCGCTCTTCGACATGACGTCGTTCTCCAAATTTCTCGTCAAGGGACGCGATGCCGAAGCCGTGTTGCAACAGATCGTCGCGAACGATGTCGCGGTGCCGCCGGGCACGGCCGTCTACACGGGCATGCTCAACGCGCGCGGCGGCTACGAATCGGATTTCACGCTCACGCGCCTCTCCGCCGACGAATATCTGCTCGTCACGGGCTCCGCGCAAACCACGCGCGACTTCGACATGATCGACAAGCGCATTCCGCAGGACAGCCACTGCATGCTCGTTGACGTGACCGGCCAATACGCGGTGCTCGCCGTAATGGGACCGAGCGCGCGCGATCTGCTCGCGAGCGTCTCGAAGGCAGACTGGAGCAACGACGCATTCGCGTTCGGGCAAAGCCGCGAAGTCGATATCGGCTATGCGACGGTGCGCGCGACGCGCATCACGTATGTCGGCGAACTCGGCTGGGAGCTGTATGTGCCCGTCGAATTCGCGGTGGGCGTCTATGAAACGCTGCATGCGGCGGGCGCGCGTTTTGGCCTGAAAAACGCGGGCTATTATGCATTGGAATCGCTGCGTATCGAGAAGGGCTATCGCGCGTGGGGACGCGAGCTGTCGCCGGATGCGAATCCGTTCGAAGCGGGGCTCGCGTTCGCGTGCAAGCTCGACAAGGACATTCCGTTCGTCGGACGCGATGAACTTGTCAAGCTGCGCAGCGAGCCGCTGCGCAAGCGTCTCGTCGTGCTGACCGCAGACGGCGCGAGCGATCGCATGCTATGGAGTGGCGAGGCGATCTTGCGCGATGGCAAGGCAGTGGGCTTCGTCACGTCGGCGGCGTTCGGGCATACGCTCGGCTGCCCGGTCGCGATGGGTTACGTGAAGCGCGACGACGATGGCGCGCTCGACGACGCGTGGCTCACGAGCGGCCGCTATCAGATCGACGTCGCGGGCGATCTGCTGCCGGCGACGCTGCATCTCAAAGCGCCGTACGATCCCGCTTCGGCGCGCGTGAATAACTGACGCACAAGCGAGTGACTCACAAGCGAGTGAATCACAAGCGAGTGACTCACAAGCGAGTGACTCACAAGCGGGTTGAATCGCAAGCGGACTGAATCGTAAGAGGCGCGAACGCAACGCCTGCGCTAGCGCTCAACGATCAGCCGTCTCTCGCCGTCGCGTGCGAGATCGCGCGGCGTCACGCCGAGCAGCCGCTTCATCCAGTGCGCCATGTGGCTCTGATGTGCAAAGCCGGTTTCGAGCGCGACCTGGCTCGCGCTCAGGCGCCCTTGCGACAGCAGCGCTTGCGCACGCTCGACGCGCCGCAGCACGACATGCCGATGTACAGGCACGCCGAATGTCTCGCGAAACAACACCTTGAAATGCGGCACGCTGAGTGCAGCGAGCGCGGCGAGTTCGGCGAGCGTCAGACGTTCGTCGAGATGCGACTCGATATAGTCGCTCACACGCGCAGCAACACGCGGCGACAGCGTGCGTCTTTTGTCGTCGCGTGTGACGCCGGCGCCCGCGAGCCGCACGATCATGGCCGTGCACAGGCTCTCCGCGTAAAGCGGATCGGATGCATATTCGGCTTCGAGTTCCGCGCGCATCGCCCAGGCCAGATACTGAAACCGCGCGTCGCGCATCTGGAATTGCGGGCGAATCTGCGCATCGGCGGCACGCAGGCCGAGCTGGTCGAACGTCTCGCGCGCGAAATCGTCGGCAATCCAGATGCGCAAGATCGTACAGCTCGCGTCGTCGGACCACTCGCCGTCGAGCCCGGCCGGAATCACATCGGCATCGCCATGCGCCTGAATGCGCGCATAGCGCCGGCCGTTGCATCGGCACACGGCTCTCACGGGCGCGCCGACATGCACGCCAACGCGATGATGCGCCATCGCCGGAATGCGATGCGCGCCGGCGGCCACCCCGACGAGTTCCGCGCCGAAGCCCGACCAGCCGAGCGACGCGCTCGAACGCAAGCTCTCGCGCGCGCCGGAGTGCGGCATCAGCGGACGGTGGATTGCATTCATCGCCTGCCCTTCCGTCATCGTTTCAGATTGACGCATTGTGCTTCGTTTCGCGCCAGCGTGCAGGCCGCACGTTCATGTGGATTGCCATCGCGCGCAGATCGTCATCCGGATCTGCTGTTCCACATCCTTGCGTGCGCGCTTCGGATGTCGTCGCGGCTTACGCTTGATGACATCTGAACGATCGAGGAGCCGGATGATGTTCGTGATTTTTGGCGCAGCAGGCAACGTGGGACGCACGGCGGCAACGGCATTGCGGCACGCAGGCCACGCCGTGCGTGCCGTCGTGCGAAACGCTGCCCAGCGCGAGGCGCTCGAGCGCCTCGGTTGTGAAGTCGTGCTGGGCGATCTGACGGATGAGGCATCGGTGACGCGCGCGCTCGTCGGCGCTCGAGGCGTGCATATGCTGTGCCCCGTGCCGCATCGCGACCCCGATCCTGCCAGCACGATGCGTCGCACGGTCGATGTGGCAGCCCGCGCGTTGCGCATGCATCCCGAGGTCCATGTCGTCGCGCTGTCCGACTATGGCGCGGAACTGGATTCGGGCACGGGCATCACAATGCTGTTCCATTACCTCGAAGCCGCATTCCGCGACGCTGTGCCACGCCTGACGCTGCTGCGCTCGGCAGAGCACATGCAAAATTGGGCGCGCGTGCTGCCCGCCGCGCTCGCGACGGGTATGCTGCCGAGCCTGCATCATCCCGTCGACAGGGCGTTCGCGTCGGTGTCGGCGCACGATGTTGGCGCGCTTGCCGCGCAGTTGCATATCGATGGACATCGCGGCGATGCTGTCCGCGTCGTGAGCATCGAAGGCCCCCGGCGGCACGACGCGAATGGCGTCGCTCATGCGTTGAGCGAAGCGGCCGGGCGCCCCATCGTCGCACGCGCGTTGCCGCGCAGCGAGTGGACGGCGACGCTCCTGCGCGCGGGACTCAACGCCAATCACGCGCAGCTCATCGTCGATCTCTACGACGCGCAGAACGCGGGTCGCATCGATGTCGAAGCGGGCGCAAGCGAGCGACACTTCGGCAGGACTGAACTGCGCGAGGTGTTTGCCGCACTGGTGTCCGGGATCGGCGCGCGCTAGATGCTGTCGCCAGTTGCCGTCACTCATTGCCGTCACTCTTGCACGTTAAATACGTGCGCCGCTCTTGCGAGGAACCTCACATGCAGTGCTGTCCTTTACTGCGCATGAGTCAGGACGCTTCGGCTCGAAGCGCTGACGCGCGTCACGATACGGCACAGGCGCTATATGCGTTCGCGACGCGCCTGGCGGCTCGGTTCGGATGGCATCGGATGGAACAGTTGCTGAACGCGATTCCCGACAGCAACGATGACTTCACGATCTTCTGAAGCTACGAAAACAAAATGGCCTCGACATCCTCGCGGTTTAAGGTCGCCCGATAACGGGCGCGGCCACCCGGCATTGTGCCCGGCGTGCCGGGCACGCGCAGCGCGGCGAGTTCACCGTCGTCAGGAGAAAAGCTGCCCGATTGCCACGTGCTTCGGCGCAAGCCGAGTCCTCCGGCAGTATCAGCCGGACCCGGCCGGTGCCCACGTCACGCTTCGACGACGTCTCCGGGCAAGGCCATCAGCAAGCGCGCACTACGCTGGCCTTGGTCTTCCCACCCTTCGAACGATGACAGTTGCCAAGGAGCTCGACCAGCCTTGTCTCGCATTCGGAAAACGAGTACCCGCGCCGGTGCGAGATCATGAACGTGAGGGGGCGCATGTGCCATGCGCGCCGTTGGAGTTCGACAAGTGTTCCCTTCGCGAGATCTTCCTCGACCATATGGCGCGGCATGTGCCCCCAGCACAAGCCTCCCCTGAGCAGATCATGCTTCGCTCCGAGGTCATTCACCCACCACTGGCGCTCGCTGGCGACCCCCTGTTGCGTCTTTTCGGCATCGGGCTGATTGTCGGTTACGACAAGCTGGATGTGCCGGCCAAATTCTTCCCGCGCGATCTGCCCCGCAATTGCGGCCAGCGGATGCGATGCCGCACAGACGGTCACCATGTGGGCGTCACATAAATGCTGCCTTTCTATGGTGCCCGGGCTCACCTCCGGCACGTCCGTGATCGTCACCGCCAATGCGCAAGTGCCTGCGAGAACCAGACGCTCGCCGCCCTGCATGGTTGTCATGCGCAGATTGATCGTGACCGTTGGAAAGCCCGCCTGCACGTTGCGCAGGCATTCAATCAGGTGCGCGCGCGGAAAATACGTATCCACGGCAAGAGAAACTTGTGGAACCCCGGCTTCAGCAATCGCGACCGCGCGCATCTTCATTTCCTCGGTTCGCGAGATCACCCCGCGCGCGTCAGGCAGGAGGCTGCGACCCGCGGCCGTGAGCGTCGCTTTGCGGGTGTTGCGCTCGAACAGCGCCACATCGAAGGCGCTTTCGAGCGCGCTGATCGCATGACTGATCGCCGACTGCGCGCGCCTCAACTGCCGTGCTGCCCCGGAAAAGCTTCCTTGATCACACACGGCGACGAAGGCCCGAAGTTGGTTGATCGTGACGTTGTCGAGCATAGATATCTAAAAAGTAGATTGAGTCCATGCATATTTAGTCAATTGGCTTCATGAATCAAGTCCCGCAGAATCGTGTTCGTCGTTTTCGTTTCGAGGGATGCATGACATGAACAGGCTGAATGGAAAGACCGCCGTGATCACGGGTGGCGGCACTGGTATCGGCCGCGCGGCAGCGAAGCGCTTCATCGAGGAGGGCGCCTTTGTATTCATCTTCGGCCGCCGCCAGGAAGCGCTCGACGCCGCTGTCGCCGACCTTGGGCCGAATGCCCGCGCGGTGAAGGGCTCGGTCTCCAGCCTGGCCGACCTCGACCGGCTCTACGCGGCGGTGAAGGCCGAGCGCGGGACCCTCGACATCGTCTTCGCCAACGCTGGGGCGGGAAGTCCGCTTCCCCTCGGCCAGATCACCGCCGAGCACATTGACGACATCTTCGACACCAATGTGAAGGGGACGATCTTTACGGTCCAGAAGGCGCTGCCGCTGATGGGTTCGGGCGGTTCGATCGTTCTGACGGGATCGAGCGCCGGCACTACGGGCGCTCCGGGATTCACGGCTTACAGCGCGAGCAAGGCAGCGGTGCGCAACCTCGCCCGGACCTGGGCGGAGGACCTGAAGAGCACCGGAATCCGGGTGAACGTGCTGTCACCCGGGGCGACGGCGACCGAACTGGCCAAGGAGGCGCTGGGCGAAGAGGGCCAGAAGGCCTACGGTGCGATGACGCCGCTCCAGCGTATGGCCGATCCGGCGGAGATCGGGGCGGTCGCCGCCTTTCTTGCGTCGTCGGACAGCAGCTTCATGACTGCCAGCGAGGTCGCCGTTGACGGTGGCCTGGCGCAACTCTGAGGAGAAAAATCGATGACACAATCGCTTAAGGGCAAAACAGCTCTCGTTACCGGGGCATCACGAGGCATTGGCCGCGCCATCGCCGAACGCCTTGCAAAGGATGGTGCGACCGTCGCGCTAACGTACAACGCCAGCAAATCCAGCGCGGACGAGGCGATCGCGGCCATCGGGAAAGCGGGAGGCACCGCGTTTGCGATCCATGCCGATCTCGTCGATCCGGCGACCGTCCCGGCTTTGTTCGAGAGACTCGACGACGAGTTCACCAGGCGGAACGGAAGCAAAGCCCTCGACATTCTGATCAACAACGCTGGTAATTCCGGCTGGGTTGGCTTCAAGGACGCGACGCCGGAGAAGTGGGACACCCTGATGGCGGTCTACGCCCGCGCGCCCTTCTTCATCATTCAGGCCGCTGTCGATCGTCTCGCCGATGGTGGACGCATCATCAACATTTCTTCCGCTGCCGCCACGAAGCCCGTGACGGCTGCGCCCGTCTACTCGATGGCGAAAGCGGCCATCAATACCCTGACCCATACGCTCGCAATCGAGCTGGGGCCGCGTGGCATCACCGCGAACGCCGTGGCGCCGGGCTTCACGCGAACGGATGCGAACGCCGAGTTTCGGGAGAACCCCGAACTCGTCAAGGCGGTCGAGGCCCAAATCGCGCTGGGCCGCTTTGGCGAGCCATCGGAAATCGCCGCCGTCGTGGCGTTTCTGGCCTCGGATGAAGGCCATTGGGTGACCGGTCAAACGATTGAAGCGAGCGGCGGTTACAAGCTCTGACCGCACCGGGAAACGAAGGAGAAACCTATGAGTTACGCCATCATTGGCTTCGGAAAGATCGGCCGCGCACTTGCCAGGGCGTTCGCCCGCAACGGCATCGAAGTGGCTATTGCAACCACGCGCGACCCCGAAAGCTTTGCGCCCGATGCTGCGGCCATCGGACCTACGATCATTCCCAAAACCCTGGCGGAAGCCGTCAACGCGGACATCATCTTTTTGGCAGTCCGTTTCGAGTCGCACCCGGAGGTCGCAAAGGCGCTGCCCAACTGGAAGGGAAAGACCGTCATCGACGCGATGAACACGCAAGCCCCGCTTGAGGAACTGGGCGGTCTCCCGTCTTCTGCTTTCATCGAGAAGGTGTTCACCGGCGCCAGGGTGGTGAAAGGCTTCAACCATCTGGCCGCCGCCGTCCTTGGCCAGGACCCGGCCGTACACGGTGGCAGGAGGGTCGTGTTCCTCGCGAGCGACGATGACGGCGCTGCAGCGGAGATCAGTGCGCTTGCGGAAGAACTCGGTTTCGCGCCCATTCGACTCGGCGGGCTTTCCGAGGGCGGACTCCTTGTGCATGCGCGCGGGAAAAGCTGGGGTCACCTGATCTTCAAGGACTTGACCTCGTTCGACTGATGAACAACCGTTTCCGGCTATTTCGCTGATTCGAATGGCCGGTTACGGAGTACAGCCGACGTTCGAACGAACCGCGTCGGCGAGATCTTCATCGACTCTTTCCGCAATCAGTACGTGCGTTCTCTGGCATCGCCGTGTCGACGCCCATCTCGTGGGATGAGGAGGTTGCCTAATATTCGCCAAGCGATACCGCAAGATCCCACAAAGCGACTGTGCACAAAGTGGCGATTATTGTGGCAACGAGAGCAACAAAGAAACCATCAGACTGTCGGTGCTTCATCTGCGTGCCCGGAACTGTCGACCGCGATCCGTCTGCGCGACGGACTAGACAGGATCGAATCAATGAATGTGTGCGCTCGCCCCTCCCCGTACCTGAATGCCTCTTGCTCAGTAAGGAAGTCGAAGCGTTCGGGAAAATTTGCAAGCACTTGATGAGGATTATCAGGCGACGAAATCACCCACGACACGCGGTAGCGCCGAGATATCCCGCCGAACGCGTGCGACTTGGCCGGCGTGACGTGGACTTCAATCTTGCATCCGCGATACGACGCATAACACTGGGTGGACATGGTCTTCCTCGCTATCGATGCAGCGCGAAGCGACGAGTTGCGAGCATCGTCTGCTCCCGCATTCACCGGATGATGACCCGATAAGCGGAGCATCCCACATGCCGGGCGAACCGATCTGATCCGGTGTCAACGCAGACTTTTACCGTCAAACCGTAAGAGGAATTGCGTGAGCGCAAGCATCAGCCCATGCGGGCAATGCGGCCAACTCCTTAAGGCGGCGGGCCGAATCGATGACGCCGATGAAGTCAGCGGCGATGTTCGTGAAGCGTAATCCGGCCACGGCGGATCAAAACGCCATGGCGGCGAGCTGGAACAGCGCGCCCACGCCAACGAGCGCGAAGCATGGCTTGACCAGTTTCTGGCTATCGTGCGTCACAATTCGCTTGACCCGCTGTTCCCCGATATGGTCCACAGACCAGTCGGGATCAGGATGGGACGCAGGCGAAAACCAGGCAGCGCCGATTCCGCCGAAAGCCATCATGGTAAGCCCGATGAAGTTCAGAACTGTGCTGATCGCGGTGATCATGGTCTTTTCCCAGAATTGTTCGCGGAGAATCCTAGTATGAGCGAGAGCAGCAGAATCGCATCGAATAGATGCGATGAAGTCGTCCAGAGCTTCGGCAACGCGTCATCTGCACCCGTCGGCGATTTCGGCCAGATCGATATCTACACCGGACGGCGGCTTCCGTTTCCTCATGCGTAGAGCTTGTCGACCGTAATCGGCAGTTCTCGCACGCGCCTTCCCGTCGCATGCCAGATCGCGTTCGCGACGGCAGCCGCCACCCCGACTATGCCTATTTCGCCGACGCCTTTGGCCCCGAGCGGGTTGACGATATCGTCGCGCTCTTCGACGAAGATCACCTCGATGTCGTGGATGTCGGCATTGACGGGCATGTGGTACTCGGCCAGATTGTGGTTCATGGGTCGACCCAGTTCGTGATCGAATTGCCCCTCCTCATGCAGGGCCATGCTGATGCCCCACACGACTCCGCCCGAGATCTGACTCGCCGCCGTTTTCGGATTCACGATGCGGCCCGCAGCAACTGCGCTCACCACGCGTGTGACGCGCACTGTGCCCAGCGCTTCGTCGACGCGCACTTCTGCAAACACTGCCGAATGCGTGCCCATCGAGTATGCCTGCTGCCTGATATGCGGCGTAACCGTGACCTGCGCATCGAGCCGGCGTATGCCCACTTGGGCAAATAGCTCGCTCAGCGGCACGCCTTGCTGCGCGCCGTCCGAACATCGAACGCGCCCGCCGTCCATCTGGACCGCATCGGGCGTATGAGCCGGGAAGTCAGTGCCGCCATGCTCGCGCGCCAGTGTCGCGAGCTTGCCTTTGAGACGCGTGCAGGCCGCATGCACCGCACTGCCGACCGACGACACGGTCCACGAGCCGCCTTCGATCGGCGCTCTTGGCAACGTCGTATCGCCGAGCCGGAACTCGACCGTCTCTAGAGGCACGCCCAACGCATCGGCCGCGATCTGGGTCATAGCGGTGTACGTGCCCGTGCCGATGTCGGCCGTCGAGCTCGATACCACGATACGGCCATCCGGCGCCAGTTCCGCGAGCGCCGACGCCTCGTTCTGCAAGGCGTCCCATGCGCCCGTTGCCATGCCCCAACCGACGAGTTCCCTGGCTTCGCGTCGCGCACGCGGCTTCAGTGGCCGGGCCGACCATCCGAAACGCGCGGCGCCCTGCTCGTAGCACTCGCGCAGTGCCTTGCTGGAGAACGACAGATTCTTGTTGCCGTCGCGCTCCGCGTAATTGATGAGCCGCAATTGCAGCGGATCGACGCCCAGCGCCTCGGCCAGTTCATCCATCGCCACTTCGAGTGGAAAGAGCCCCTGCGCCGCGCCAGGCGCGCGCATATCGGCCGGCGTCGGCACATCGAGCTTGCTGACCATGTAACCGAGGCTCACGTTGTCGCAAGCGTACAGTTGCCCGGCCCAGTTCACGACCACGTCACAGTAGTCCTCGTAACGCGACGTCTCCGATACAGCTTCGTGTATTACGGCCTGCAGCCTGCCGCTGCCGTCGGCGCCGAGCGAAACACGTTGCACGGTCGTCGGCCTGTGCGCAAACGTAAACATCTGCTGACGCGTCAGCACCACGCGCACAGGCCGTTTCAGATCGCGCGCCGCCATCACGGCAAGCGGCAGGTGATACTGAGGACGCAGCCCCGAGCCGAACGCCCCGCCGACGAACGGCGAAATCACATCGATATCTCCAGCCTCAAGGCCAAACACCTTCATGAGGTACTGCCTGGTATTCATCACACCCTGTGTTTTCTCGTAGACGGTCAGCCTGCCCGACGCATCGGGCACGATCGTGCAGCCGTGCAATTCCATCGGGTTGTGATATTCGGCGGGTGTCGAATAGAAGCGGTCGATCATCACCGGCGCCTTCTTCAAAGCCGCATGTGCATCCCCGCGCGGTGGCGGCGGCGGATCGAAGCCTCCCTTCTCGCGCGAAGGCGGATACGCATCGGCAAGCGCGTCGTGCAGATCCGTACGATGCGGCGCGCGTTCGTATTCCACGCGTACAAGCGACGCTGCATGGCGCGCGAGTTCCAGGCCATCTGCGACGACGAGCGCAACCGGCTGGCCGCTATACCAGACGCGATCATCCCATAAGGGCATGAACGGCATGCCGCCCGGCGCGACCTGGTCTTTCCACGCGGCGTCGGCTATCGGCAGTTCGGGACGATTCTTATGCGTGAGAACAAGCAATACGCCAGGCAATTCCAGGGCCGCGGACGCATCGACGGCAAGCACGCGTCCGCTCGCGATCCGGCTCGACACGACAAAGCCGTACGCGAGACCCTCCGCCCGGAAATCGGCAGCATATTGCGCCGCTCCCGTCACTTTCAGCTTCCCGTCGACGCGGTTCACCGGCCTGCCGCTCAAGGTTTCGTGGCCGCCTGCGGCGCGTCCGGCGCCGGTTGGATCGCTCATGGCCGCACCTCGTGTCCTTCGCCGAAATCGCGTCGGCTTGCTATTTCGAACGCGCGCACGATCGCCCGGGTCGTCAGTTCGATCTTGAACGCGTTGTGTCGCCGCCCGCACGCTTCGCGCACAACCGCAGCCGCGAATTCGCGCACCGACTCGCGCGACAGTGGCCGGCCGCGCAGAGGACTCTCGGCGGCTCTGTCGCGCCACGGCTTGTGCGCAACACCGCCGAGTGCGCAGCGCACGTCGCGCACAACGTCGCCGTCGAGCGCGAGGCCGACGGCCACGGCGACCAGCGCGAATGCATACGACGCGCGGTCGCGCACCTTCACGTACGTGTGATTCGATGCGAAACCCTCGGGTGGCAGTTCGACGGCAGTGATCAATTCGTCGTCGCGCAGGTTCGTGTCGATGTGCGGCGTGTCGCCAGGCAGGCGATGAAAATCGGCGAACGGCAACACACGTTCGCCGCCCTCGCCGCTGACATGCACGCTGGCGTCCAGCGCCGACAACGCGACGCACAGGTCCGATGGATGCACGGCAATGCAATGGTTGCTCGCGCCCAGAATCGCGTGCATCCGGTTGACACCTTCCATCGCCGGGCAGCCAGTACCCGGTTCGCGCTTGTTGCAGGGCGTGCCCACGTCGTAGAAGTAGAGGCAACGCGTACGTTGCAAGAGATTGCCGCCTATCGTCGCAACATTCCTGATCTGCGGGGACGCGCCCGCCAGAATCGACTTCGAGACGAGCGGATAACGCTGCATCACTGTCTCGTGACAGGCGACAGCCGTATTGGTAGCGAGCGCGCCGATCCGGAGGCCGCCGTCAGACGTCGCATCGATCTCGCGCAGCGGCAAGCGGCGAATATCGACGAGACGCGCAGGGGTCGCAACGCCCTCCCTCATCAGGTCGACCAGATTCGTGCCCCCAGCGAGGAACGCGGCGCCCTTCGCACGATGTGCCGCAACCGCTTGCGCAACGTCGTCCGTGCGATCGTATGTGAAGCGGTTCATGCCGGGCCTCCAGTGATGGATCGGCCCGGCGCATCTTTTGCGCTGGCGGTTTGCGTCCCGCTTTGGCGCTCATCGGTGTTCGCATGCCGATCGAAGCCAGCAACGTCGAGCACCGCCTTGACGATATTCACATACGCGCCGCATCGACACAGATTGCCGCTCAACAGTTCGCGGATATCATCGGCACAGCGCGCCTGGCCTTCCTGAAGCAAGCCAATTGCCGAGCAGATCTGTCCTGGCGTGCAGTAGCCGCACTGGAAGGCGTCATGGTCTATGAACGCCTGCTGCATCGGGTGTAGCGTGTCGCCGTGCGCGATCCCTTCGATCGTCTCGATCTTCGCGCGATCGTATGACGCTGCCAGCGCGAGGCACGTGTTGATGCGCTGTCCGTCGACGAGGGCCGTGCATGCGCCGCATTGGCCATGATCGCAGCCTTTCTTTGTGCCCGTCAGTCCACATCGCTCGCGTAGCAGGTCGAGCAGGGTGGTCCACGGCTCGACCTCGAACTGGCGCATCTCGCCGTTGATATCCAGGGTCAGCGCTACACGCTGCCCGGCGGATGCAGCAACATCGAGTGTCGCCGCGGCGTCGGTATTCGCCATGATCGCCGGCATCTTCCAACCGGTATCGAGTTTCGGCCTGTCGAAGCGCTGCGTCGTCAGGCGACGCCTCGCCTCCGCCTTCGCCGCACGAAGCCGCGTCGCGTGCGCCGCATATCCCGCGCGCGCCGGCGCCCTTGCAACGCGCATTCGACGTGCCGTGCCGCCGGTGGAACCTGGATGATTTCCGGCGCCAATGCACGGCGGTTTGTGCGGACTGCCCCGGCGCGGTTGCCGGACCTGACGGCGCATGACAAGCGGGCCTGTCATAAAGCGCCGCGTTGCGGACGCGCGGTCGGCAATCGAGGGATCGCTAACGGTCAGGCGCAGAAGGAGACGATACGGCGCTGACGGTCTTCCCGACGTTGGCATCGGAATTCGCAGCCAGGTCGCCTAGCGAGAGCACGCCGACCAGACGCTTGTCACTGTCGACCACGGGCAGGCGCCGGATCTGCGCCTCCTCCATTTTTTGTTGGGCCACCGAGACGTCGTCGTCCTCGAAGCACCATGTAACTGGCTCGCTCAGAATTTCACTGACGGCAGCCGATGGTTCACGACCTGACGAGACGGCCCGCACGACGATGTCGCGGTCGGTCACCATACCCTTGAGCTTCGACCCGTCGCAAACGGGCAATGCACCGACGTCCAGCCGCTCCATCAGTTGCGCAACCTCCCGGATGGTGCTGCTTGGCGTCACCGTTTCTGCTTCGCGCGTCATTACTTCCGACACTGTAGTCATGGCTTTTCCTCCAGAAACCTCACTGGGAATAGTCAACGATCGCATTGGCCGTTCCTGCACACGATGAGCGATTGACGCGAGGAAACTTGCGCCCTGTTCCTTCAGATTGCCGTACACGCCTCCAGGCCCGGACTATGCACCTCGCTGGAATGAATGGAGACCCACGTGGTGATTTGCGATGTATTCGCGTTCGACCATGGCCAGACAGTATTCGGTCTGGCCACCGAGGAGCAATGTGATGATTAGCGTTCCGACGTTTGTCTTTCTAGTCGCCCTTTTCGCAATTATTGTGGCCATGCATCGCGGCGTGACCCGCAGGGCAGACGCGAAACTTCGCACGCAATTCGACGCGGAAGGCCCCGCCAGCGACGTGTCGCGCCAGTTGATGCGAGATTCCGGATATAGCGTGTGAACTCAAAGCCAAGCGCATGTTCGTACGATTCCCGAAAACGCCGTATAAAGCGCTTTACCCGCCAGAAGGCGAATCGCACCGTGTCAGACCAATGAATGCGCGAATGTGTCGACAGCACTCGGGCAAAGCCGTTCGGGCGTCTGTTGCTGCGGCGATGCAGGTTCGTTCGTCGTGCTCCGCTTCGTAGCCGAACGGACCATTGCGTGAGGTTGGATTGTCATCACTGTCCCAGGCGTTTCGATGCCGCGCAAAGCCTGGAATGCGGCATGCTACGCGACTAGTGCTATCAGACGACAGTCAATCAACGAGGCCACATGACAATCGGCTGCCCCGAATGCGGCGCGCTCGAGGACATTCCGCCTTTGACAGCACGCATGCTCGCACGCTGCCGCATGTGCCACTATCCGCTGGAACGGCGCAGCGGCCGCAGCATGAGCGCGGCGTTGGCCTGCGCGATGGCGACCTTCGTACTTCTGTTTCCCGCCAATCTCGCACCGCTGATGACGGTGCATATGCTTGGCGCCGAGCGCTCGTCGGTGCTTTCTTCAGGCATCGTCGCGATCTGGCGTGAAGGCTGGATCATCCTCGCTGTGCTGCTCGGTACGTTCGGCATCGTTTTGCCGTTCGTGCGGTTCGGCGGTCTCGCGCTTGTCCTCGGCGCGATTCTCATCGGACGGCGCTTCAAGGGCATCGGTACAGTCTTCCGCTGGACGCTGTCTCTCGATGTCTGGGCAATGCCCGATGTGTATCTGGTCGGCTGCTTCGTCGGCTATGCGCGCGTGACGCAAGACCTGACGGGCACGATTGGTCCAGGTGGCTACTGCTTCATCGTCGCCGCGCTGATGTCCATGCTCACGCGCGCGTCGCTCGATCGCCGGACCGTCTGGCGTGCAATCGCTCCCGAACGGAAGCTGCAAAAAGGCGAAGCCGCCCTTTCATGTCTCGTGTGCGATCTCGTCGTGCCCGTCTCGTACGAGGGTCGCGCGTGTCCGCGCTGTGGGCTGAAGTTGCGCACGCGCAAATCCGACGCCGTCGTGCGGTCTGCCGCCCTGTCGCTCGCCGCGCTCGTGCTGACGGTGCCAGCCAACTTCTATCCGATGACGCTTTCGATGGAACTCGGTCGCGATGTTCCGCACAGGATCGTCGATGGCGTGTACCAGCTCTTTCACGCGGGCCTGTGGCCACTCGGCATTCTCATCATCTGTACGAGCATCGTGATACCCGTCGCCAAGATCGTCGGCATGGGTTGGTTCATCGTCTCCGTTTCGCGGCGGTCCCGCAAACATCTGCGCGTCAAGGCGCATCTCTATCGATGGATCGACGAGCTCGGGCGCTGGTCGAACGTCGACGTGTTCACGATCGCTGCCTTCGTGCCGTTGATCCGTTTCGACGGATTGGCCTCGTCGAGGCCCGCGATCGGCGCTACGGCGTTCGCGCTCGTCGTTTTCCTGACGATGGCGGCCTCGCGTGCATTCGATCCACGAATGATGTGGGACGTCCATATCAGGAGACGCTCATGAATGGAGCACGTCCGCGCCGCACGCAGGCCGAGGTGCGGCGCACCGCGTGGCCGGGCTGGATCTGGGCGGTCCCGCTCGCGGCATTCGGCGTGGCAGGATGGCTTGGCGTCCGCGCGCTCGTGCACGGCGGCGAAACGGTCACGGTCGTATTCAACGACGCCTACGGAATGAAACCCGACGATACGAGCGTTACCCTGCGCGGCGTAAAGGTAGGCGCCGTCTCCGACGTGGTGCTCGCGCCCGATGGGCGGCACGTCGAAGCGAAGCTGAAAATAGATCGAGCCGAAAAGCAGTATCTGCGCAGCGGCACGCGGTTCTTTCTGCGCGGCGCACAAGTGGACTTCAGCGATCCTTCCTCGATGAAGGCCATGCTCTCCGGACCCGAGATCGTCATGGAGCCGGGTCCCGGTGAGCCTGCCGTCCACTTCGAAGGGGCCGACCGGCGACCCGCTCTCGCGCCCGCGCATGGTCCCGTCGTGAACTATGTCGTGCGGTTCGAGGGCGCGGCGGGCGAACTCAAGGACGGCGCCGATGTTGAATTGCGCGGCTTTCATGTCGGCACCGTGACCAGCGTGCGCCTCAATTACGACGCGGCCACGGGCGCGCTGAGCACGCCCGTGCAGATCTCGCTCGACCCGTCGCAGCTCGGCATCGTCGGCACGGCGCCGCCCGCCAACGGCGATTGGCGGTCGCTCGTCGACAGCATGCTCAAGCGCCTCGTCGCTGAAGGACTGCGCGCACGTCTCTCGCAAGATCCGCCGCTCGTCGGGCCTCGCAAGGTCAACCTCGATTTCGTGACAGGCGCGTCGCGTGCGACGCTTGCCGCCGCTCAAAACGGCGTACCGGAAATTCCGAGCGTCGCGTCCGCGGACATCGACGCAATCACGGCAAGAGCCAACGAGGTCATCAAGAAGATAGACGATCTGCCCATCAAGGAAACGGGTGACGAAGTACGCAGCACTGCGGCGCGCATCAACGCACTGAGTTCATCGCCTCAGATCCGCGACAGCCTCATGCACATCGACCGGTCCGTCGCGCAGATCGACCGCACGTTGCAGCAGGTCTCACCGCAAATCGGTCCGCTCGTCGCGCAACTGCGCGAGACGGCGAATGCCGCCGATCGCACCGTCGCGGCTGCGAACCGTACACTTGGGGCTGACGCATCGAGCCAGAACGACCTGCCTGCGGCCTTGCACCAGCTTACCGATACGGCCCGCTCCGTACGGGCGCTCGCCGATTATCTCGATCGCCATCCCGAGGCGCTCGTGCGCGGACGGCGCGAGGAGAGCCCGTGATGGACAGTCCAGTACGACTGGCAGCGCTTGTCATATCGCTCGTCGGCAGCGCCCTCGCCGGGTGCGGGCATAGCATGCCCACGCGCTATGTGAGTCTGAGCGCGGCGCCAACCAGCGCGCCGCTCGCCACGCACGGGATACCGCCCGTGCAACTGACCGCCGTCCATATCCCTGACGTGCTCGATCGGCTCGAAGTCGTCACGCAGATTTCGCCGAACCGTCTGTCGATCAATGACGGCGACCGCTGGGGTGCGCCGCTCGCCCAGATGATGCGGCGCACGCTCGCGCAAGACCTGACGACGCGCCTGCCGGCCGGCTCATTCGTTCTGCCGGATGCGCCGGCACCGCCCGATACGAGAACGCTGGTCGTCACGGTGCTGGACTCCGAGGCCAACGCCAACGGAACGCTGACAATGCAAGCGGGTTGGACGCTGCTGTCGGGGCACCCTCCCGGCGTCATCCTGGCGCGACAGGCGACGCTCACGTCGGAGATGACGAACCGCGACGCGCCGGCGCAGGCGGCGGCACTGAGCCGCATTCTCGGCGAGCTCGCCGACCGGATCGCGGAGTCGATCGTCGCACGCTGACTTTACGCGCGATCCGCCCGGCAAATCCGTTTCGGACAAATGATGTCGTCAAGCCGGATCAGGGTGCGCGAGGCACAGGTAAGCGGCGCATTTTCGTCGAAACGAGATGCGTGCGTCGTGACGAGTGCTTCGACTACCCAGACAGTTCATCGATTGCGCGCGTCAGAGCTATCCGTACCGCGTCGCCGTTCACAAGCAGGATGAGGCTGCGGATGCCGTGATGGCAACCTCCGCGCGTTGGCGCGCAAGTTCCGCGAGGTCGTGTCTGAAGGCGCCCAAGCGGTTCTTTCCAGGCATCCGGTTGCCGAGCCTGGTTCGCCGATAGTCGCCTCCCTCTTGCCTTCGTTTTCGACCATTCATTCTCGACGCAATCGCGCGTTGCGGTGAATCGCATGTCACTGCGCATCCAGCTGGAAATAGCGTGGCGGCGGGCGAGGTACTGTCGCGGACGCGTACGGACAACGGATCGGTATGGTGGACGAATTGCCGCGGCACGGCAGTTGCTCGCCACTGCGCATAGAACCAGACCGCCCGCGCCCGCCGCCGGCGAAAGGAGCGGAACAATGCACGAACCCATCGAACGCGACGCTGGCGGTGAGACGCAGGCCGAAGGTTCCTGGTTCGCACGGCTCGGTCCCGGTCTCGTCACGGGTGCAGCGGACGACGATCCCGCCGGCATCGGCACTTACACGCAGGCGGGCGCGCAATTCGGCTTCGGCCTGCTGTGGACGCTGTTCATCACCTATCCGCTGATGGCCGCAATCCAGCTGGTCAGCGCACGCATGGGCCGCGTCACGGGTAAAGGCCTCGCATCGAACCTGCGCGAACATTTTCCGGCCTGGCTGCTATACGCGGCGGTAAGCCTGCTGCTGATCGCCAATACGATCAACATCGCGGCCGATCTCGCCGCGATGGGCGACGCTGCCAGACTGATTCTCGGCGGGCCTGTGCCGCTGTATGCCGCTGTTTTCGGCATCACGTCACTGTTACTGCAGATGTTCGTTACCTACGACCGGTACGCGCGCGTGCTGAAATGGCTCACGCTCGCGCTGTTCGCTTATGTCGCCGTCGCGTTCATCGTGCCCGTTGACTGGCCGGCCGTCGCGCTTGACGTGGTGCACCCGCCCCTGACGCTGTCGGCACACTGGATGACCACCGTTGTCGCGGTGCTCGGCACCACAATCAGCCCTTATCTGTTCTTCTGGCAAGCCGCTCAGGAAGTGGAGGAAATCCGTTCACACGACGGGCAGGCGCCGTTGATGCGTGCACCGCTGCAAGCGCCCGCGCAACTCAGGCGCATCAACGTCGATACCTGGATCGGGATGGCCGCATCGAACATCGTTGCCTTCTTCATCATGCTGACGGCAGCCGCCACCCTGCATGCGCATCACGTCGATGTGAAGTCGACAGCCGATGCCGCGTCAGCGCTCAGGCCGATCGCCGGCGAACTGGCGTTTGCGCTGTTCAGCCTCGGCATCATCGGCACGGGAATGCTTGCGCTTCCTGTGCTTGCGGGATCGGCGGCCTACGCGGCGGCAGGCACCTTCCGCTGGAAAAACAGTCTGTCGCTGCGCATCGCTGTAGCGAAACGGTTCTACGCCGTGATCGCCGTCGCCATTCTGGGTGGCATAGGACTGACCTTCGGCCATCTCGACCCGATCAAGGCACTGTACTGGAGTGCCGTAATCAATGGCATCACCGCCGTGCCGATCATGGCGCTCGTCATGTACATGGCATCGAGCCGCAAGGTGATGGGCCGGTTCCCTGTCGGGGGCGCGTTAGCCTGGCTGGGCTGGCTGGCCACGGGTTTCATGACGGTTGCCGCGATCGGTATGTTGCTGCCGGGATGAACGTCGACAGGACGTTGCACAGAGACCAGCGAAAGAGCCGGAGGATGCGAAAGATCCTGCCGAAGGTCCGCAAGGCAACAGAAACAGTTAGGCATCCGTCGCACAGGCAGGCACACCCGACGCGGCTATCGACGTGCTGCGGAACACATTGGCAAGTTGCGCATCGGCGCGGCTGCGTGAACGAAGCCCGAATCACGCTGCGCCCCGTTGTCCGCACGCCAGCATAGAGACCAGGTCATGCACACCTGGAAACATCACGCGAGCGGCCCTTAGATGCGCGGCCCAATGTGCCGAACTCCGCCATATTCGGGACCGAAAGCGCGCGCAACGCGGCCCCGATGGTCCCGGCCGACGAGCACGTATCGATTATCGATGGATCGGCGCGTCATGGCAGACCGGCTGAGTGAGCCGCGTCTGGCCTTCCAGCCACGGCCCAGACCAATTCCGCAAATCGCTGATTACGTGCTACGCGAAGAAGTTGGGCGTCGCGTATTGGCAGTTCCATCTCTGACATCGCCTTCGCGATCTTCTCGCAGGACTCGAGCGACGACGTACTGCGGCGATCGGGCACGCGCAGGCAGACAATCAAGCATGCGATGCGACAAGCGCTCTGCCTGTAAAAGCCGCCAGCCGTCGACCGCGTACCGACGTCGCCACATGCGGCACGTGCAATGCTTCGCAAGGTCTGTAATACGGTTCCCGCTTCGAGGGATGACAATGTCCAGCCAATACTATGCGTCGTATCGCGGATGCGGCATCGAGGTTCACGTTACGTTATCGAAATCGCACGCTATTGTTGGGATGTACCGGCGGTTTCGCGTGTCATGGACTGTCTCGTTTCCGGACCAACCCGATCGGAAGGTGGCGAACTTCCCCGAGCAGTTCGATTTTCTATCGGAACACGACGCTTTCAGATACGGCGAGAGCCGCGCGCATACGTTTATCGACTCGATATTTTCAACGCCATCGCGCCGACGCAGGCAATACGATCCCGCCAGAAACGACGAAGGACCGCCGACGGCGTAACAACGCGACTCGCCGGCAAAGGCCGCGTGGCGCGCTCGACGCTCGCACGTTGGCGGCCAGAAGTCTGCAAATAGTGTGTCCGCCGTGGCTGCCTTAATTCTTCTTCCGCGTTGATTCGAGCACGTGTCTACGCGGCAGACCTCGCGCACGGCACGCGACAGATGTTGTGAAAAGCCGCACCGTCGCACGTACTTCGCTAGTGTGCCGACGCAAGTATCGATGTGTCTCACGATAGAAAAACGCCCACCAGACGGTGGGCGGGATCCATGACACCTGAAGACATGGAAGACGGATCGCACCGCTTTCATCGGCGTGGTCGCTGCGTACCCGCGCGCTGTTGCGACGACTTTCCGTGACTCCCCTCCTTACCCATGACGGACACGTTCTCTCGCAATGCTTCCGAAGCCCTGGGCCCTCGTACTGCATCTGCCGACGTCGTGCTCGAGCAAACGCGGCGCTTCCTATGCCAGCCACTCTTTGATATTGGCGGCCATTGCGTTTGTGGAAATGCCGTAGCGGTCATGCAGCGTCGGCAAAGCGCCTGCATCGAGGAATGCGTCCGGCAGTGCAATCTGCCTGTATGTGCACGAAACGCCAGCACTCAGCAACGTCGTCGCCACCGCTTCGCCGAGCCCGCCGATGACGGTATGATTCTCGGCGACCACGACCATTCGCCCCTTTCTCCGTGCTTCGCGAATGATCGTCTCGGTGTCCAGCGGCTTGATGGTCGGCACGTGCAGCACCGCGACGTCCACCTTATCCGCTTCGAGCGCCTTCGCAGTTTCGAGTGCGCGCATCGTCATAATCCCGGATGAGACGATGAGCACATCTGTGCCGTCCCGAAGCATCTTCGCCTTGCCGAGTTCGAAGCGGTAATCGTACTCGTCCAGGACGGCCGGTACGTTGCCGCGCAACAGACGCGCGTAGACAGGACCTTTGTGCGCGGCGATGGCGGGCACCATCTGCTCGATATCCAGCGCGTCACATGGATCGATGACGGTCATGTTCGGCATTGCGCGCATCAGTGCAAGATCTTCCGCGGCCTGGTGGCTCGGACCATAGCCCGTAGTCAGACCCGGCAGAGCGCAGACGATTTTCACATCCAGGTCGTCTTCCGCGATGGTCTGGTGAATGAAGTCGTACGCGCGCCGCGTCGCGAATACGGCATAGGTAGTGACGAACGGCTGTGCGCCTTCGTGAGCGAAGCCAGCCGCTGCGCCCATCAGCAACTGCTCGGCCATGCCCATCTGGTAATAGCGCTCCGGAAACGCTTTCGCGAAGACGTGAAGATCGGTGTACTTGCCGAGATCGGCCGTCATGCCAATCACGTTCGCTTTGCTACGTGCGAGTTCGGCAAGCGCGTGACCGAACGGTGCTGAGCGCGTCAACTGTCCTTCGCCCGCAATAGACGCGATCATCGCCGAGGTCTTCAGGCGAGGCTTTTTGTCGATGACCGAGTTCATGCTTTTCTCCCTGCGAAAGTTTCATCGAGTGCTTCGAGCGCCAGCTTCCATTCGTGCGGATCGACGCGGATAAAGTGATTCTTCTCACGCTGCTCGAGGAAGGGCACGCCGCTGCCCATCTTCGTGTCGCACACGATGACGCGCGGTTTGACTTCCTTCAGGTTTCGCGCGTTATCGAATGCCTGCTTGACGGCGTCGATATCGTTGCCGTTCACGCGCTGCACATACCAGCCAAATGCTTCGAGCTTCGCCACGAGCGGCTCGAAGGCCATGATTTGCGTCGACGGACCATCGGCTTGCTGGTTGTTCACGTCGATCATCGCGATGAGGTTGTCGAGCTTCCAGTGAGCCGCCGACATCAGGCCTTCCCAGATCGCTCCTTCGTCAAGTTCGCCATCGGAGAAGAGCGTGTACACGAACGACTTCGAGCCCTTCCGCTTGAGTCCGAGACAACGGCCCACCGCAATCGTCAGGCCTTGTCCCAGCGAGCCGCCCGACATCTCCATGCCGGGGGTGTAGCTCGCCATGCCGGACATGGGTAGACGACTGTCGTCGCTGCCGTAGGTCTCGAGTTCTTCCTGCGGAAGAATGCCCGCCTCGAACAGCGCCGCGTACAGCGCAATCGCGTAATGGCCGTTCGACAGCAGGAAGCGGTCGCGATCTTCCCAATCGGGCTCGGCGGGACGGTAGTTCATTGCGCCGAAGTACGAGACGGCCAGCACGTCAGCGATATCGAGCGCCTGCCCGATATAGCCTTGACCTTGCACTTCGCCCATCAGAAGGGCATTGCGTCGGATGCGATAGGCACGCTCGGCAAGCGTCACATCCTCGATGACGGGAGTACTCATTTGCACGTCTCCAGAAAAGAACTGATTTAGCGATTGACGGTTTTCGCGGGTACGAAGAACACCAGGACCGCACCAAGCACCACTGCCGACGAGATAAAGATCAGGCCTGCCGTCGACTTGCCTGTGAGGTCGTTGAGCCACCCCACGATGGCGGGCGAGAAGAAGCCCGCAAGATTGGCGAAGCAGTTGACGGCTGCAATCCCCGCTGCCGCCGACATGCCGCCGAGGACGGCCGTAGGCAGCGCCCAGAACAGCGACGACGAAGCGAGAATGCCCGCCGCTGCAACGCTCACGCAGACAATCGACGCGCCCACGCTGCCGAGCATCGGCAAGGTAGCGAAGCCGGCTGCCGAGACGAGCATCGGAATCGCCAGGTGCAGACGGCGTTCACGTCGCTTGTCTGCGCTGCTGCCAAGCAGGGGCAACGCGACGATCGCGCAGATGTACGGGATCGCCGTCAGGATGCCCACCCACAACGGGTCAGCGACGCCCGTGCGGCGGATGATGGTCGGCAGCCAGAACGTGAGACCATATTGGCCAAGCACGACACAGAAGTAGATGGCGGCCATCAGCCACAGACGCCTGTCAGCGATGAACGCACGAATCGACATGTGCTCGGTGGTCTGTGTGCGGTCCTTGTCGACGTTGCGCTTGAGCAGGGCTTTTTCGTCTTCCGTCAGCCACTTCGCGCCGGCGATGCCGTTGTCGAGATAGAGAATGATGGCAAAGCCAAGAACAAGAGACGGAACCGCTTCGAGCATGAACAGCCATTTCCATCCGGCAAGGCCATGCAGCCCCTGAAACGAATGCATGATCCAGCCCGACAGCGGCCCGCCTACGATACCGGCGAGCGGAATCGCCATGAAGAACATCGATAGCGCCTTCGCGCGTCGTGCTGCGGGGAACCAGTACGTGAGGTACAGAATCACGCCGGGCGCAAAGCCCGCCTCGGCGACGCCGAGAAGGAAACGCAAGACATAGAACACGGTCGGCGATCTGACGAACACAAAGCTTGCAGAAATCAGCGCCCACGTCAGCATGATGCGCGCGAGCCAGTTGCGCGCCCCCACCTTGTGAAGGACCACATTGCTCGGCACTTCGAAGAGGAAATAGCCGAGAAAGAAGATGCCCGCGCCGATGCCGTACACCGTTTCGGAAAAGCGCAGATCATTGAGCATCTGAAGCTTCGCAAAACCGACGTTGACGCGGTCGAGGTATGCGCCCAGATAGCAGAGCATCAGAAAGGGAATCAGACGGCGCGCGACCTTTGCATAGGTTCTTGCTTCGAAGCTGACGATGTCGTCGGACACGGAAAGCTCTGCGTCGATCGTGGGCGAGGCTATTCTGGATTTCATCGGTTGTCTCCTGTTGGCCGGACGCATGCCTTCGATGCTGCGTCTGACCGCAAGCTTGTGAGCCGTTCATGCGGCGCGACGCCCCGTGCGTTCGGGTGCGTCGTGAGCGTGCGCATCGTTGCAACGCGCACACAATTTCGTCGTCAGTGGATCAGCATGCCGCCGTTGACGTCGAGCGTGATGCCTGTGAGATAGGTCGACAGGCCACTGGTCAGAAACAGGCAGGCGTTGGCGATATCGTTGGCGTCGCCGAGACGTCCAAGCGGAATGCCCTTGATGATGTCGGCGCGCATTTCCGGCGTCAGCTTGTCGCCCGTGATGTCCGTCTGAATGAGGCCTGGCGCGATCGAATTCACCCGGATACGGTCGGCGCCGAACTCGCGCGCCATGGCCTTCGCAAGCCCGAGTACGCCTGCTTTCGCCGCGCTGTAGTGCGGGCCGCCAAAGATACCGCCGCCGCGTTGCGCCGAGACGGACGACATGCACACGATGCTGCCGCCCTGCTGCTTCTTCATCTGCGGAATGACTGCTTGCGACATGCACAGCGTGCCGAGCAGGCTCACGCCAATCACCGCGTCGAAGTTTTCGCGCGCAATTTCCAGTGTCTTGATGGGCTGCGTGATGCCCGCGTTGTTCACCAGCGCATCGATGCGGCCGTATTTCTCGACGACGGCATTGGCCGCGCTAATGCACGCTTCCTTATCGGTGACGTCGCACGCCAGACCCAGGTGGCCGTCTCCCAGGTCGCGCGCCGCGCTTTCGGCTTCGGCCTGTTTGAGATCGAGGATCGCGACGCGGGCGCCCTGCGCGGCCATCGCTTTCGCCGTCGCCTTGCCGATACCGCGCGGCGATGCCGCGCCCGTGATGATGACCACTTGATTCTCGAGCAACATGTTCGTGTCTCCGTTGGGGAACTGGGTGTAGGCGAAGTTTCTCCGCCTGCGACCTGACCATCAACGCAGTTTTGCTCAATCGGTGCTGAGAAAATTTCAGCTGCGGGATTTCCCTGACGGGTGAGGCGCGCTGCGCCCGGTCTCCTGCTCGATCCATGCGAGAAACCGGGCTACTCTCGGCAGATCAGCGTTCTGGCTGGGATAAACCAGATGGTGAGCACCGACCTCGACTGAATGCGCATCGTCGAATACGGGCACCAATACGCCTTCCCGAATCTTGACGGAGGCGAGCATCAGACTCTCCAGTGCGATGCCCAGTCCCAGCGCGGCCGTTTCGATGGACATGTATGAACGGTCGAATGAAAAATCGAAAGTCTTCTGCGCGCCAGCGACGCCCAGCCGTCCAAACCACTGACGCCATTGCACAAGCGGTGTTTCGGAAAAAATGAGCCGGTGCCCGAGAAGATCTTCCGGCGTATTTACCGGGTGTCGCTCCAGATATTTCGGCGAGGCGAGCGGCGCGATGAACTCGCCGCGCAGAGTCCTGACTTCGACGTTGGTCCACTCGCCGTAGCCGTGACGAATGTCGATGTCATAAAAGCCGTTCGAAAACGAGACGTTCTCATAGGAGCACGCGAGGTTCAGCTGGATGTCGCCGTTCGCCTCCTGGAACGAAGCGAGCCGCGGCAACAGCCACATGAGACCGAAGCTCGGGCTTGAATGGACCCGCAGGATGTCCACCTCCTTGCGGCTCGACGCCCGCTCGGTCGCGCGGCTGAGGTCCGCCAGAGAACCCGTTACATCGGACAGGTAGCGCTCGCCTGTGGGCGTCAGGACCAGACCGCGCCCCGTTCGCTGGAACAAAGGCTGGCCAATGATCGACTCCAGATTGCTCAATTGATGGCTCACTGCTGATGCCGTAAGGCCAAGCTCCTCGGCCGCGCGATTCACGCTTCTGGTCCTGGCAATGCATTCGAAGGCAACGATGGCCTTGACGGGGGGAATACGCATGGTCAATTTCTCGAGACGCTTTTAAGGAGAACCGCATTGCCCGGAAGTGTCCGTCGCAGCCGTTCCGACCGCAAGCGCCTGCATTCGGCCATCTCGAACAGCTCGGCCTTCTCATCACCCCTTTGACATGGATCGAGTGTGTGCTTTAGCGGGTGCCTTTGATAGTTGGAGCCGATGAGGACGGGCGATGCCGCAATCTTGACACGCGATCCGCTACCGGCAAGCAGGCGTGGATTGTCGACATCGATCAGCGAGATACGAGGAGTCGGCCGCCAGGCAACATCAACGCAATGCCTGCGACGCCGTCGAGCGTTGCTTTCCGGCCGATTAGCATCCCGCGAACACTGGAATGGGAAGCGAGAAGTGCCATCCCAACATCCAGCAGCATGAGATACCGGCCGTGGGCCCTACGACCGTGACGCCGAGCCACGCGGACGCACTGGTGGGCAGTTGATCCCCGGCGTAGTTGCTGGAAAAAAGAAAGCATGGCTTAGGTTTTATCCTCACGGGACAAAAACCTGCGTCGGTGTTACCGATTCAAATACAGGACAACGAGCAGAGCAGACTTACTCGTTCTCTTCGAAGTATTGAAGAGGCCTTTTCTGACAGTCCTCCGGTTACAAACCTACGCAAAACCTACGCCGGATTTCGTCGCAACCCCTTTTTTGTGCGCAGTTCCTATACTTTTGAAACGATAGTGCGTAAAGGCGGCATGACCAGCAAGCCCTGCGAATTCCGCGTCGTTCCGCGATCGGGAATCGTACGGCCGTGCGCAGCGGCATCGTGCGCTGTGAGGCCGTGTCACCGCCACATGGCAGAACCAGGAGGAAGGCATGGGACACTCCGCCCCCGCAGCATCGGAAGCCCACCCGATCGGCGCGCCCGGTGAGCACCGCAAAGCCCTTCCGGCGCTCTCGCTTGCCGCGCTCGGCGTCGTCTATGGCGACATCGGCACGAGTCCGCTGTACACGCTTTCAACCGTCTTCGATTCAACCAACGGGCTGCCGCTCAACGCATTCAACATTGTCGGCATCGTCTCGCTGATCTTCTGGTCGTTGATGATGGTCGTCTCGCTCAAGTACGTGGTGCTTGTCCTTCGCGCGGACAACCACGGTGAAGGCGGCATCATGGCGCTGCTCGCACTTGCGGCTTCTTCGGTTTCGACGCGGCCACGGCTGCGCCGCGCGCTGCTCCTCGTCGGCGTCATGGGGGCCGCGCTCTTCTTCGGAGACAGCGTGATTACGCCCGCAATCTCCGTACTCAGTGCCGTCGAAGGCCTCGAGGTCGCGGCGCCGATGCTGAAGACGTTCGTGATTCCCGTGACGCTCGCGGCGCTCATTACGCTCTTCATCATGCAAAAGCATGGCACGAGCGGCATCGGCGCCGTGTTCGGTCCCGTGATGGTGCTGTGGTTCGTCGTGATCGGCATCGTGGGGCTCGTCAACACTTTCGCGGCACCCGTCATTCTGGTCGCGCTCGATCCGCTGCAAGGACTGGGCTTTTGCCTGCATCACCGCTGGCTTGCGTTCATCGCGCTCGGCGCCGTGGTGCTGTCCCTGACAGGCGCCGAAGCGCTCTACGCGGACATGGGCCATTTCGGCAAACGCCCGATTCGCGTCACATGGTTCGGTATCGTGTTTCCGGCCCTCGCGCTCAACTATCTCGGCCAGGGCGCACTGTTGCTTGCTCATCCCGGCGCGCTCGAGAGCCCCTTCTATCACCTGTTCCCGCAATGGGCGATTTTCCCGATGATCGTTCTTGCAACGATAGCGACCGTCATCGCTTCGCAGGCGGTGATATCCGGCACCTACTCGATGACCAGGCAGGCGATGCAGTTGTCCCTTCTGCCTCGCATGAACGTGGTCCACACATCCGAGCAGGAAATCGGCCAGATCTACGTGCCCGGCATCAACTGGGCACTGCTTGCCGCCGTGGTCGCGGCCGTCGTCGGCTTCGGCTCGTCGACTGCGCTCGGCGCCGCATACGGCATCGCGGTCACGGGCACCATGCTGATCACCACGCTACTGACGTTCTTCGTCGTGCGTTATGCATGGCATTACAACTGGCTGCTGTGCGTGTTCGCGACTGTTTTCTTCGTCGTGATCGATGCGACGTTCTTCTGCGCAAACCTGTTGAAGATCGTCGCGGGTGGCTGGTTTCCGCTCGTGATCGGCGCGGTGATGTTCACGATCATGGCGACCTGGGGGCGCGGCTGGGAAATGATGATGGCCGAAGCGCGCGTGCGCGCCGGCACGACGCCACTCAAGCCGTATCTGACGTCGCTGCTTGCGCGGGCTCCGTTGCGTGTCCGCGGCACGGCGATTTTCCTGACGCCCAACCCGGATGCCGTGCCGCATGCGCTCGTCAACAACCTGAAGCACAATCAGGTGCTGCATGAATGCGCGGTATTCCTGACAGTGACCACGAAAGAAATACCGTGGGTACCCAACAGTGAGCGCGTGAAATTGCAGCCGCTAGGGCCAGGCTTTTATCAGGCCACAGTCACCTATGGATTCAAGGACGAGGTCGACCTGCCGAAAGCGCTCGCAGAGTGCACAGCGGAAGGGCCCGCGTTCGAGCCGTCCGCGACGTCGTGGTTCCTTAGCCGCGCGACGGTCGTGCCGAAGCCGGGCAGTGGCATGGCGCTATGGCGCGAACGCCTCTTTGCCGTGATGTTGCATAACGTCGGCAATGTAGCCGCCTTCTTCAGGCTGCCTGCAAACCGTGTATTCGAAGTGGGCGCGCGAGTCGAAATCTAGCTCACGGGTATCCTTTGATTCGCTTCGAATTGCGCCGGGATGCTGCGCACATCGGCTACGGTCTCGATCTCCGCGCCCGTCGACAACCCGATGAATTCGCCCAGTGGACGCGTCAAATGGCCTACAAGGCATTGCCTGCCTGCTTCAAGGCGCCGGTTATTCGAAAGCAATCTATCTCGAACTGATCGCGCCGCTTTGCGAACTGCTCCGGAAAGCGCGCAAGGGCTTCGTGCCAGTCGACCGAGCGCGTATCACGCCCGCCGATTGGGTGAATCAGGCCGTTCGCTGCGACCACGGAGACGGCGCCGCGCGAGCCACGCGACAACGGACGAATGACGTGCCAACGGTCGTCCGAGACGACATAGGCATAACAATCCGGAACCGCAATACGGTCTTGTTCAACGAAGCCTCCGAACGCATAGATCACGCCGTCCTGCTCCGCCACGCCGACGTGGTTGGCGCCCCGCGGAATCGGCGCAACGTCTTCCCATTGACCTCGCGACGCATCGAACACGTGATGATAGGCGCGCGCGACCTGCCCGGCTCCATAACCGCCGATCCACATGCATGCGATCTCGTTCTGCCACTGCCCACGCCATCTCGCTTCGGGGCAGCGGCAGCGGCGGGGCACTGGACCAGTGGCCGGGACGGGCAGCCCGCGGTGCAGGTGAATAGATGAAGCGCTGATCGAACGCATCGGGCGGCAGCTGAGTTGCGGCCGGATCCTTGAGACTCGCATACGCCACCGCGTTGTACCGACTGCATCGCTTCGGGGTCGTACGGCTGCGATGGCCGACCGTCCATTGCCCGACGCACCTCGCCGAACGCCGCGCGCGTCCGCGCGACGGCCAACGCTCCGCTGCATGCGGCTAACTGGACAAAGCTGCGTCTCGGTAGTCTCATCACATACCTTTCGATCTTGCAATGTTGCTGCTCGCCTCCAAGGCAAAACACCTTCTCGCCATACCGCGTAAGTGAATTGCCAGTAATGGCAAGCGAATCCGAAGACTTCGGATGCTGCAATGGCAGTTCACTGCCGTTCATATACGACGAGGGCAGAATTTCTGCAAGCAACAACTGATGTGAACCTCTTCATCGATCCTTCGTCTCACCCGGGCATCCTGCAAAGGACACGCGTTAGTCGATTGTGTCAGGCCCGGCATCAATCGTCCGGACAAGCACAGGCCTCTTTTTATCCACCATCAAGGAGAATTGACGTGCCAAAGAAACGCGCGAATGGAGCCCGCACCACCGAAGATCGCGTCCTCGCCGGACCTGTTTTTTCGCAGCCACAGCCGACCCCGGACCCGCAGACCTTTGTCGTCAGGCACGCGTCCGACGTCGCAGCCTACAAGGTCATTGACGAACTGAACCTGGAGCACAAGCTCAAGCCCCTCCCGTTTTCCGCGCCGCGCGGCGGCACCGAACCACGGCTTACATTCGCACAGGTGATCGACAACAATCAGGCCTTGCTCCAACAGATCACCGCGAACGGGCAGATTGTCTTTCATGCCACCGGTGACTGCGGCAGCACGAAAGGCCCGAAGACACAGAACGAAGTCGCGGACAAGATGGTGAGCGACTTCGATGAAACGGATCCAGCAGACGTGCCGCAATTCAACTTTCTATTGGGTGACATCGTCTACAGCTTCGGCGAGGCGCAGTACTACTACGATCAGTTCTACGAGCCGTATCGCGACTATCACGCGCCGATTCTCGCCCTGGCAGGCAACCACGACGGCATGATCTCACCCCTGCAGCATGAGAAGAGCTTGCAGGCGTTTCTGAGGAACTTCTGTTCCGACTGCTTCCAGGTTTCGCCCGATGCCGGAAACCTTTCACGGACGGCGCAAATCCAGCCGGGCGTCTTCTTCACGTTCGAGGCTCCGTTTGCACGCATCATCGCGTTATACAGCAATACGCTCGAAGACCCAGGCGTGATCGCCAATAGCGATATAGGCGACAGCCAGTTGAAATATCTGAAAGCCGCACTGCTACGGGTGAAGAAGGAAAATTATCGCGGCGCGCTGCTGTTCGCGCATCACCATCCGCCTTATGTGGCGCGCGGTCGTCATGGCTGGAGCGTCGAGATGCAACAGCAGATCGATGCGATCTGCAATGAGGTCGGCGTATGGCCGCATGCCGATCTTGCCGGACACGCGCACAACTACCAGCGCTTCACGCGAACCCGCCCTGATGGCACACAGATTCCTTATATCGTTTGCGGAAACGGCGGCCACAACGTGCAGAGGCTGACCACGAATGGTCAGCCTCCCCTTCGCGCGCCGCAGCTGATCCAGGCCGCGTCGAAGGACACGGATGCCGTTGTATTTGAAAACTACGATGACCAGAACTATGGCTACCTGCGAATCATTGTCAACGCGAACCAATTGCGCATCGAATATCACGCCGCTGTCGACGGACCGCATACGAAAGCGCCCGATGACCAGGTGACCATCGACCTGGCCACGCACAGGGTCTCGCACTTCGTCGCCCGGGATTCTGGCGTACCGGCACTCGCGGCGCGCATTCGCGAGTTCGCGCGAGGCGCTCGGCAAAGCGGATGATTCCGTGTCTTCATGGTGAGCAAATCTGCGCGCAATGCTGGTCGCTTTTCTATCGAGCAATACCATGAAGGCGAGTGGAAAAATGCGACTCAAGGCACAGATCGCCTTCTCCTGGACCGCCGAATTTCTGACCTTACGATTATTCTCGTTCTTTCGATTGCCATGCAAGCTTGTATCGGCATGTGTCTGCAATCGCATTTGGCCTTTTCGAGGCGTTACCTTGTGAAGGCGTACGTCTGACCTCCGCTGGAAAGGCTTCACTGCGGCCGCTCACATCTTCAATCCGGCCCCGATGCCGCGCAGCCATCACTCGCATTTCCTGCCGGGCCAACTCCGCTGTTCGGAATTCGACCTAAGCCTCTTGGAGAGAACGATTGTCACTGAAGTGATCACTTCACCACATTCCCCGTTGCCGAGGATGTGTAGCAAATATGAAAGCATCATCACTACATTAAGTGAGCCGCCACATATACTTTGGATTCCCAATTATCAAGCAATTCGAAAGCCAATGGAACGCAACCAGCAAACTGAATAAGGCAATCCCCGAGTCTCTATTAGGACGGGTGCCTTATTCATGCGCATGTGACCAGCGCATACAGTCATCAATGCCGGCGTGCCGCGCCGGCAATGTCAATGCATCATGCTGGAGAACGCCATGAAAGCCATGATTGTGATTCCCGTCGCAGCATTGTCACTGTATGCGATGCAGGTCCATGCCGACGACGCCAGTACGTCGAGTATGGGTTCCGACAGCAATGCCGCGATGACGACCGACTCCGTCGGCGGAACGACGGCAGGCACCACCAGCGCAGCGGGTGTCGGCAAGACGCGCGCCCAGGTCTATCAGGAACTGATCCGGGCGAAGCAGGATGGGACACTGGACCGGATAAACGAATTTTATGGCGGCGGAAACTGACGCCTGATCCAGTCAATCTGTGCCACAAGTGCGCGCGCCCTTGCAACGCTGGTTCCCTGATGTTCAGGTCGGCGTCGATACAGACATGAGTTGTTTCGATGTTCTCGGGCCCTGATCATAAAGCGAGAAGACTGTAATCGACGCCAGATTGCAAGAACTTCACGGTGTGCGTTTTGAGCCAGCGCTTCCCGGGCGCGGCCCAGCGTGTCCGACGGCCCGGGATGCGCAATCACATGCAGCCAGAGTGAAATCTATATCCGTATTGATCGTTCTTCAATGAAAGCGCTCTCCGGTGCGTCCGGCAGGCGCACCATGCGGAGCGCTGACATGAACCTTTCATTGCTCAATACGCGACCCAACGCAGTTGTACGCGGTGACGTCTCCGTCGTATGCACCTTTGCGACATTGATTGCATTCCAAGGCATCGGCGAACTGCTCGCGCGCATCCTGCGCGTGCCAATTCCAGGACCTGTCATCGGCATGGTGCTGCTCACTGCCCTATTGGCGACGGCGCCGTCAGTCGGACCTCGCCTGGAAAAACCCGCGCTTGGATTTCTGAATCACCTGTCGCTTCTGTTCATCCCTGCCGGTGTAGGTGTCGTCGGGCTGTCAGGGGCATTGAACGGTCAGCTGATCGCCATCCTGCTGGCGATCGTCGTTAGCACGGCCCTCTCGGTCGCGGTTACAGGAATCGTAACCTGTGCGCTTTTGCAAAGGCATAAGCGTGTCAAGCGCTCCGCTGCCCCGTCCGCCGAGGCGCAGCATTAGCAGACGCGGCGTGTCATATCATCCGCAAAGGGGCAGTCATGTCCACGCCAGAGATCACCACGCTCGCCCGCACGTACCTGAGCGATTCTCCCGTACCGGCGCTCGCCCTGACGATCGGAGCGTATCTGTTTGCGCGCTGGCTTCATGCCCGGTGCCGGAATCATCCGTTCGCGAACCCCGTGGCCATCGCGGTGATGATGCTGATCGTCGTGCTGAAGCTGACACACGTCGACTATCGCGTCTATTTCGCACAGGCACAGTTCATTCACTTTCTGCTGGGTCCGGCGATCGTCGCGCTGGCGGTTCCGCTGTACCGGCAGATTCACAAACTGCGAAGGGCGTGTTTTCCGCTACTGTGCGGGCTGCTGGCGGGGTCATCCGTGGCCGTGTTGTCGGCGGTCGCCATCGCATTGCTGTTTCACTGCCAGGCAACGACGGTCGTCTCGCTTGCACCCAAATCGGTCACGGCAGCCATCTCAATGCTGATTTCGGTCAGGGCCGGCGGCATCCCCTCGTTGACCGCGGCGATTGTGATCGTCACTGGCATTACGGGAGCCGTGATATCCACACTCATGCTCGGGCTGGTGGGAGTTCGCCGCGACGACGCGCGAGGCTTCGCGATTGGCGTGGCCTCGCACGGCATAGGCACGGCACGGGCGTTCCAGATCAGCGAGGAGGCCGGTGCATTCGCGGGCCTCGGCATGGCCATGAATGGAATCGTATCCGCAGTTGTGCTGCCGTTCGTGCTTCCTGCCCTCATCGCTATGCTGGGCCGGCTGATCAATGAGTAGCCACCGACCATTTGTTGCCACGCGACATTGGAATAACAGTACGAAGATTCTGGTCACAGTGAGCATCCGCAACCAAATACCACGTCTTATTGAATCAAGGCGCCTCAGCACCGGCCGGTCCGCCGCCGGTGCGCTTGCCGAAACTGTGCAGCGGATGCAGCAGATGGGGACCCGTTGCGACACGCTGAAGGAACGATCATGCGCGCACTCGACATCATGACTACGTCCGTCGTTACCGCCACGCCAGACATGACGATCCACGACGCCGCGAGACTGTTCGTCGACAACGGCATCAGCGGGATGCCCGTCGTCGACGCGGATGGAAAGGTCATCGGCATCGTCAGCCAGAGGGACCTGCTGCATCGCGTGGAGAACGGCACCGGCCATGCAAAGCGTCGTTGGTGGCTCGAATTCCTGTTGTCGTCGCCGCGCGAGCAGGCCGCGAGGTACGTGAAGGAGCACGGTCACGTCGTCGGCGACGTGATGTGCGATCAGGTGATCTCGATCTCAGAGGACTTGCCACTCGACAAGATCGCCGACCTCATGGAGCGACGGCACCTCAAACGCGTGCCGGTTCTCAGGGACGGCAAGCTGGTCGGCATTGTGAGCCGTTCTAATCTGATCCGCGCTCTGGCGAGCGTCACGCCAGCCGTTAACTCAGCGTCACACGACGATGCGAGCCTGCGCGACGCGATCGTTCTGGAAATGGATGGGAAACCTTGGGGGCTGCCGAAACGGGGTGTGCTCGTCAGGGACGGTGTCGCGCATCTGTGGGGCGTCATTGAATCCGAAGAGGAAAAGCGCGCGATCCGCATTGCGGCCGAGGGTGTGCCCGGTATCAAGCGTGTGGAATATCACCTGGAGGTGCCGGGTGTAATTCCGACGCTATAGTCGGCAACCAGAGAACCGCTTCGTAAGCAGCTGGCGATCTCATCTTGCGCCCCGCAGGCTCGTGACATAACAGGCGGGGCGTGTGTGACGAAGATGGTGATACCACGGGCAAGGAATGGCAAATGCGGCGTCGCCGGATCGGCTCGAAGTGCGGCTCGAACTACGGCTAGATGTCGCGCCTTGGGGAGCGGGCCCACTTCGATGGTGAAGCGCACTCAAAACATTGCGCCCGACGCACTGCACAGCGGCAATGGCTTCGCACCCGGGAGAATTCAGTATAAAAAATGGTGAAGTGGCCTTCCAAGGGACTAAGTTTGCGGCGATACGCGCACTGGAGAAAATTCCGCAGAAGTCAAGATTACCCAGGTATTACTTTCCCCTACGTTTCGATGTTTTTGGTCTCTCCGCTTGCATTTACTTTATCGAATCGGCCGTCGAGGAGGTCGATGTATCGCCGAACCGACGCCGCGACGGCAGCCTTGCCATCGGATTCTATTTCGCCATGACGAAAGCTTCCGTACACACTCGCATATTCGAATCCCTCAAGCAGTTCCGCCATTGAGCGGACCGTCGAGCCAGATAGCGGCAAATAGTTCGGATAACTATACATAAACGAGACATGCGATCGATCTGGCGTCACCTGCAGGATATCTCCTGACAGGAGTGTGCCTGCTCCCGAGTTCCAGTGGAGCACGGAGCCTCCCGGAAAGTGGCCGCCAAGTCGCAACAGGGTCATATCCGATGTGATGGACGCCCTATCGCCACGCCAGAACTGCACTGCATCGCTGGGACATACGACCCACTCCCGGTCGGCTTCGTGGGCCCAGACCTTGCAATGAAATGCGCGAGCCCACTCCGACATCGTCGAGTAGTAGTGCGGATGCGAAATCGCGATCGCCTTCAAGCCGCCAAGCGCCTGAATGAGGTCAACCGTCGCCGCGTCCAGCAGCGCGATGCAGTCCCACAGCACGTTGCCTTCATTGGTTCGCGCCAGCAATGCCCGCTGTCCGATACCAAATGTCGGCTCCATCCGAATCTCGAACAGTTCACTCCGCAACGCGCGCCACGCGTTTGCGTGACTTTGACGGAGCGCGCCCAGCGACGTCCGGGCCTGGCCCGATGGCGGAATAAACTGCCTTACGTCTTCACAAATCAGACACCGTTCCCGTCGGTCGTTCTCTGGATACTGCGTGCCACAGGTTTCGCAGATTCGTTTCATCCGGATGTCCTCCTCGTTTCTGTCCGCGCAATCCACGGATTCGCTTCCTTTAGCTTCGAGCGCCGACGCGCTTTTCGCAACGCGCTGCACGCTACGTACATCGAACACAGCAGCATTGGTTATGCCGCATCCGAATCGTTCGCGCGATCATGAATGCTGCCTCTAACGGAGCACGCATCGTCGGTGCAAAACCGCGCTGACCGCCGTCTCCGGAAAGGAGAGCGAGCATCGCGCTCAGTTCGTCCATCAATATCTGTGCATCCTTTCAGCCCCCGGGCGTCCCGTCGGGTTTGCTCACCGAACTTGTAGCAAAGGCACTCACCTGGCGCGCGGCGGTTCGAGCATCGCGCGCCCAACGGGCTGCGCGCGCCCGTCGACATGCTGTACCTGATAGCTGTACGGCCAGCCATAGAAGCAGCCTTCATGCACCGAGGTCAGATAATCGGGGACCAGGTCCGGACCGATTTCATCGCGTTCGCTTCACCGGATTAAAAACCGGTTGAAAAATTTTCATTGGATGCAGGCTTGCGCCATCTGCTCGCGATGCTGCCTTTCGTGACCGTCTCATAGCAATGAAACAGCGAACGAGGCCCGTGCGCTTTCGCGGGCGTCCGGAATACGCCTTGCTGCCCGCCAGGAACCCCGCATTGAAGTGCGCGCTCGAACCCGGCCGCTGCCGCAAGAACGCCGTCCCCGGTTTTCTTTCGCAACAACGACGTTGGTATTGCGAAGGAGCGGCAGATGTCGGACACCGACACCGTGTCCGACCATATCGTCCGGATACTGCTCGACTGGGGCGTCGACACAGTCTTCGGCCTGCCGGGAGACGGGATCAATGGACTGGTCGAGGCATTCAGAAAAGCCTCGGGGCAAATCCGCTACGTGCACTTTCGCCACGAAGAAACTGGCGCGTTGGCCGCCTGCGCGTATGCGAAGTTTACGGGCCGGCTCGGCGTCTGCTTTTAGACGGCGGCTCCCCGCGCCGTTCATCTGCTCAACGGTCTCTATGACGCGAAGATCGACGGTGCACCTGTGCTCGCGCTCCCGTTCAGTGGCACGATGTGCTCGAGGATGGCGGCCGTGCCCTACTCAATCGGCGCATCGATCGCCTATCCGGGCAGACAGGTCGTCGCCTTCACTGGCGACGGCCGCGACCAGTTCTTCGAATACGTCCTGAAGGATGTCCTCGGCTTCGTCCTGATCGATGACGCGTCGACGGATGAAATCGCGCAGTCTCGGACGCTCGCGGGCGACCGCGTCGGCGATTTCGCGATCGTGCGCGGCCAGCGGACTCGAAGTGTCTGGCGGTTCCATACCCGTGATGACGATCAGGGACGGAAAATATTGTGGCGGGAGTGACCGGGTCGCGAAATTCTGTTTAGCGTGCGCGTTCGGTCAGTTCATTCCGCTTGCGCGGCGAGCACCTTGATGCGCGCAGCGATCTCATCGTCAAGCGGGTTGTAGATGATCATGCCCAGGTCCGGGCGTCCATCGACGGAAAAAGCCGAATATTCGAGCGTGATCGGCCCCAGTTTCGGATGCAGGAGGCTCTTGACGCCATCGCCGTGACTATGCACGTCGTTGTCGCGCCATAGTGCGTCGAATTCAGCGCTCACGCTGCGCAACTCATCGACGAGCGCGCCCGCCTGCGATAAAAGACCGGCGCGCGCCACATCCGCCCTGAATGCGCCGACCACGAAACGCGCGACGCTGTCCCAGTCGTGCTGCTTCGCGCGCACGGCGGGATCGCAGAACAGGAAGCGCAGGATATTGCGCTGATCGGGCGGGAGCATGCTGTAGTCGGTGAGCACGACGGCAGCGGCGCGATTCCACGCGACGACGTCCCATATGGGACTCTTGATGATTGCGGGGCTGCCCTGCAGCGAATCGAGCAAACGCTGCAGCCTGGGATGAATGCCATCGAAAGATCGGTAGCGCACTTCCGGCGGCCTGCCGAGCCCGAGCATGAAGAGGTGCTCGCGTTCCGTGTCTGTCAGCATCAGCGCGCCCGAAATGCGTTCGAGCACGTCCGCCGAAGGCGCACCACCGCGCCCCTGCTCCAGCCACGCATACCACGTCGGACTGATATTCGCGCGTTGCGCCACTTCTTCGCGGCGCAGTCCTGGCGTGCGCCGGCGTCCCGAATATCCGAAGCTTGCAGGGTCGAGCCGCGTGCGGCGACTTCGCAGGAAGTCGCCGAGCGATTTAGGCGTAGTGACCGACATGATTTCCTGTTAGTCGCTTTACTATGATGACGTCACTACTTTAGCGGGATAGAAAATTGCCGGATAGTGGACGGGTCATGACCAAGGAGATCTGACGATGCGAATCTTTCTGACGGGCGCGACCGGCTTTATCGGTTCCGCGCTCGTACCCGAGCTTATCCAGGCCGGTCATGTCGTGATCGGGATGACCCGTTCCGAGGCGGGCGAACAAGCGCTCAAGGATGCCGGCGCCGAAGCCCATTACGGCACACTGGAAGACCTCGAAAGCCTCAAGCGTGGGGCCGCTCAAGCGGATGCCGTGATCCACGCCGCCTTCGACCATGACTTTTCGAAATTCGTCGAGAACTGCGAGAAAGACAAGCGTGCCATTGCCGCGCTCGGTTCCGTGCTCGCCGGTTCCGATCGGCCTCTCGTCATCACGTCCGGCACGGGAGTCGGCAGTGGCGAACACGGCGAGCCGGCGAGCGAAGACGTTTTCAACACGAAGCATCCCAATCCGCGCATCGGCTCCGAAGCGGCAGGAAATGCACTGCTGGAAGCCGGAGTCAACGTATGCGTGATGCGGCTGCCGCAAGTGCATAACCCGTTCAAGCAGGGCCTCATCACGCCGCTCATCGCCATCGCGCGCGAAAAAGGTGTCGTGGCGTATGTCGGAGACGGACGCAATCGTTGGCCGGCGGGACATCTGTCCGATGTCGTGCGGCTCTATCGGCTCGCCGTCGAGAAGGGCGAAAGGGGCGCGCGTTATCACGCCGTCGGCGAGGAAGGCATCAGCAGCCGCGAAATTTCCGAGGCGCTCGGACGAGGCATGAAGCTGCCTGTCGTGTCGCTCGCTCAGGAAGAAGCGCAAGCGCATTTCGGCTGGATGGCGATGTTCGTCGGGCTTGATATGCCCGCGTCCAGCACACTGACACAGAGACGTCTCGATTGGCGCCCCACCGGTCCGACGCTCATCGCCGACCTCGAAGAGGCTCGTTACGTGTAGCGTGTCTTGCGTCATGACCGACGGAAAGGTCCGTTCGGCGACAGCGAGACGGCGTCCATTGCGGCACTGGCTGGGGGCTGGGCCTTTCTACATTGGCATTGTGCGCCCCCCCTGAAATTTGCCTTGTGTTGCGACAGGCGGAAGGTGCCCTCGCCGCGGCGATGCCGCCAGCGCGGCCTTTCTGACATGCAGCGCCAGCGGCTGCGCGTGCGTGGCCGGAGAGCGACACGCACGCGCGATTCCGACGTCAGAAGCGATGGCGCATGCCGATCCGCACCACGCCCTGACGATCCGAATCCGACGGTGTGATCGTATAGATCGCGGCATGCGCGTCGCCGCCCGTCGAGTCCGTGCCCGATGCGTGCTGGTACATGCCCATCACGTAGACATCAGTACGCTTGGACAGCGAATAGTCGGCGCCGATCGACACCTGATGATAGGTCGCGCCGCCGACCTTCCCACGCGCCGAGCTGATGCTGCTGCCCTTCATGTAGTCGTACGCGACGCCAAGCAACAGCGCCGAACTCACGCGATATTCGCCGTTGATTTCCGCGTTGTTGTAGTGCATGTTGCCCCGGAAGCCCTGCGGATTCGGACCCGACGTCGTATCGCCCAATCCCTTGAACGCGGTGTTCGAATACGTGACGCCGATGTGGGCCGCGCCGAACTGGAATCCGCCGCCCGCCGTGATCGATTGATACGTCGAGGCCGATGCAAAGCCCGATATCGACGGTGCCGTGCCGAGATTCGAGCCCGGCACGCCGTTAGTCGTCGCGGCGACCGTGCCCGTCGCGCCGAAGTACGAGACGTTCGGATTATGCGCATTCAGATACGCCGCGCCGAGCGCGAACGGACCATACGTGTAGCCGCCGCCGACGCTGTAAATCTGGTTGCGGCCCACGGAACCCGCCACACCACCCAACGAATACAACGCGCTGAATACGAATCCGCCGAACGACGGGCTCTTGTACTTCACCGAATTGTTGATCCGATACGAGTTGTTAAGGTTGTCGAGATCGGCGGGATGCGTCCCGAATGCGCCGCTCCAGCGCGTCGCGGACACCAGCGGCCCGACGAAGTCGACACGAGAATCGTACTGACGTCCGAGCGTCACCGTGCCGAGCCGCGCGCCCGACAGCCCGACCCACGCCTGCCGCCCAAACTCCAGGCCGCCCTGGCCGAGCTTGCCCGTCGACGCATCGAAGCCGTTCTCGAGCACGAAGACCGCCTTGAGTCCGCCGCCCAGATCTTCGGTGCCGCGCAGACCCCAACGGCTGCCCTGGATCACGCCGCTCGTGTTGCTGAACACCTTGCCGCCGCCGCTGTTGCTGATGTAGTTCAGCCCTTCGTCGATGATGCCGTACATCGTGACACTGCTCTGTGCGTGCGCGACGCCCGAGCCGGCAAGCATGAACGTCAATGCGAGAGACTGCGCATACAAATGCTTTTTCATCAGTAGACCCCGAACAGTAGTGTTGTGTGAACGTCAAAAAAAACGCGCGACAAAGCCCGCCACGAGACGGCGAGCCGTCCGTGCGACTGGTTCGATGAACGCGGGAATTGAAGCGGGCTAACCAGGCAGGCTAATTAGCCGGATCAGGCAGGGACAACGCGAGTTACATCAGCAGGTAAAGCAGGACTGCATTGGCGAGCAGCAGCGGAAACGCCGTCATCGCCTGCACGCGGATCACGCCGTAGCGGTCCGGCAATTCGAGCAGCGCCGCGGGCACGATGTTGAAATGCGCGGCCATCGGTGTGACGAGCGTGCCGCAGTAGCCGGAGAACATGCCGATCGCCGCGATCACAGCAGGATTGCCGTGGTACGTGTGGATCAGCACCGGCAGCCCCACGGCCATCATCGCCACCGGGAAGGCCGCGAACGCGCCGCCCATGATGGCCGTCATGATCGCTGCGCCGAACGTGTAGACGATCACCGCGACCAGCTTGAAGTCGGTGTTGACGTACGTGTGCGTGAGCCACGCCGCAGCGTCACCGACACCCGCGCGGCCGAACATCAGCCCGAGCACCGCGAGCATCTGCGGCAACAACAGCGCCCAGCCGAGCGATTCCGTCAGATGCCGCGATTGCCGCATCGATTCGACGGGCGTGCCGCCCGTAATCCGGCAGGCGACCAGCACCGCGACGATCACGCTCAGGCCCAATGCCGCAAGCGTCGGGTTCGACTGATCGAACAGGAACAGGCCGCCGGGCTTGAGCTTCGGCAACGCGACCGAGCCGATCAACGTGCCGATCGGCACAAGCAGCGCAGGCACGAACAGCCAGTTGCCGAGGCGCTTCACGCTCGCGTTGCGCTCGGCTTCGGGCAGCGGCGAGAGCTTGCCGCGTCCGAGTCCGCCGAAGCCCGCGATCAGCGCGGCCACGACGACCGCCGCGCCCACGACGGGTGGCGGCAGGCGATCGCTGAACAGGAACAGTGCGGAAAAAATCAGCCAGAACGCCCCGCTGCCGAGTCGCCGGTTATGCGTGCGGTCGAGCAGGATCAGCACACCCGTGATCGCGAGAATGACGCCCGCAAGCCAGTAGAAGTATTCCGTGCGCAGGATCATCTCAGTGTCCATTCGATTCGGTAGTCGTGGTGGGGACGGGCGCGCTGCGGCGCACCGCGGCGGACAGCGTCGTGGATGCGTTCGGCGCGACCGCACGGGCGATGTATCCATCCAGCCGGTACAGCCGCACCGAGTGGATCAGAAACGCCGCGAGCGCGGTCGGGACGCCCCAGAACGCGATCGCGACAGGCGACACGTCGACCTTCATCTCCGTGAGCAGCGTGTGCATCAGCATGATTCCGCCGAACGCGACGAAGATGTCTTCGCCGTAGAACAGGCCGACGTTGTCGGTGGCGGCGGCGAACGCGCGGATGCGGTTGCGGAGTTCGTCGGAAAGCGGACCGTGACGGTTCACCGCCGCGCCTTCCGCCATCGGCGCGATCAGCGGACGGACCATCTGCGCGTGCCCGCCGAGGCTCACCAGCCCGAGCGCCGCCGACAGCTCACGCACCGCGAGGTAGCAGATCAGCAGACGGCCTGCCGTCGCGGCCCGCACGTTCGAAATCCAGTTCTGCGCCTGTTCGCGCAGCCCGTATCGTTCGAGCAGACCGATGACCGCGAGCGGCAGGATGATGATCAGCGGGAGATTGCGCGTCTTGACGAAGCCGTTGCCGATCTGCGTGAGAATCGCGACGACGGGCATCGACGCGAGCACTCCCGTCACGACCGTCGCGCCCACGACGACGAGCATCGGATTGATGCGCAACGCAAATCCGATCACGATGACGGCCACCCCCACCAACGGCCACAAATTCACTGCTGCGTGCATCTGCACCTCCAGAACGAGTTCACTTCGAGACGACCAGCTTGATGAGATCAGGCGCCGTTGAAACGGGCGCCCGGATAAAACAGACAACGAAAGGACAACGCGAAACTCAGGCGGTGACGATCGACTTCTCGCCCTCCTCCGTCGCGGGCAGCGCCGCGATTTCCGCGAGCGTCAGCGGCTTGGTCGGGAAACGCAGCGTGTAGTAGCCGAGTTCGCGCATCGGCGTGCCCGTTTCCCGCGACAACAGCTCGCAGACGGTCAGCCCGCACATGCGTCCCTGACACGGACCCATCCCGCAGCGCAGGAACGCCTTTAACTGGTTCGGACCGCTACAGCCGATCCGCGCTGCCTCGACGACCTGCCGCGCCGTCACTTCTTCGCACCGGCACACGAGCGTTTCGCCGCTCGGGATACGCATCGCGTCGGCGGGCCGGTACAGCGTCTCGAAGAACGCGCGGCCTCGCAACGCGCGCGCGATGCGCCCGCGCACGTTGCCGGCGGCTGCATCGCGCGAAGCCGTATTCGACACACCGGCGAGATGCGCGATCTGCAATGCCGCCAGCTCGCCCTGCGCCTCGGCAGCGCGCGCGCCGCCGATACCGCTGCCGTCCCCCGCGACGAACACGCCAGGCTGCGATGAATGCAGCCATGCATCGAGCTTCGGTTGCCAGCAGCATTGCGCGTCGTTCCATTCGTGCTCGCAGCCAAGCGCGTTCGACAGATTCACGTTCGGCACCACGCCCTGATGAATCAGCAGCGTATCGACGGACACGCAGCCGCACGTGCCGTCGTCGAGCATGTATTCGACAGCGTTGACCGTCTCGACGCCCGTCGCGCGAAACGTCGCCACGTTGCCGATCACCTTGATGCGGCGCTTCACTTCGAGCAGCAGTGACACGCCCTTCTTCAGATAGTCGCTGCGCAAAAAATCGAACAGATGCTTCATCGCCGCGCGGCGCTGCTCACGCGGCGTCGTGTCGAGCAGCGCATCGATCCGGCCGCCCGCGCGCAGCACCTGCGCGGCGTAGAGCCACAGCAGCGGCCCGCAGCCCGCGAGCACGGTCGCGCCTTGCGGCACCGCGCCCGTCGTCTTCAGCAGCACCTGCGCGGCGCCGACCGTCATCACGCCCGGCAGCGTCCAGCCTGGCACAGGCACCGGCCGTTCCTGCGCGCCCGTCGCGAGCACGACATATGCCGCTGACAACAAACGCGACTTGGCCCCCGCCGACACCGCCATGCGCCAGTTCTCGCCGACGCGGTCGATCTGCCACACCGTCGTCTGCGCGAGATGCTCGGCCTTGCTCGCGACAAGGCGCTCGAGCAGCGTTTCGCCATGCCAGTAATCGTCGCCGAGAATCTCGCGCGACGGCAGCGGACTCGCGCCAACTGCGCGATAGATCTGCCCGCCGGGCGCAGTCTGCTCGTCGATCACCGCGACGCGCAGGCCCTTTTCCGCGAGCCGCGACGCGGCGCTCATGCCGGCCGGACCCGCACCGACGACGAGTGCGTCGTAATGCGCGTCGACGTGCATGCCGATGTGCGCTTCAGTCTTCATGCGCGACCTCCGTATCCGCATCGCCATCAACCGACAGCAGCCGCTCGCCGTGCTGAACCCGGACCTGCATGCCGTCGCGCACAGGCACAAGACAGCCTTGCTGATCCTGCTTCCCGTCGATCTCGACGAGACACTCGAAGCACACGCCCATCAGGCAATACGGCGCACGCGCGCTGCCGCTCACGGGCGTCGTGCGGCACGCTCCGCCGTTTGCGGCGACGAGCGCCTGCGCGACGGTCTGTCCTTCGAATGCGCTGACCGTTGTGTTTTCAAATATGAAGGTCACCGTTCGACGCTCACGCGGAACCACGGCCTTCGCACTAATGCGGAACATAGCTGACTCCTTCTGCGAAGCGCGCGGGCGAGAACGGCTCCATGCGCGCATCGAGTTCGCCCGACGCGAGTTGCGGCGCGAGATCGAGCGCATGCGCGCCCGCCAGCGTCACGCCGCTGTGGCACGTCGCCGCGAACGCGCCGGGATATTGCGCGGACTGCGCGTAGATCGGGAAACCATCCGGCGACAGAATCCGCAGTGCGCCCCACATGCGCACCGCGCGCGCTTCGGCGAGCGCCGGAAACGTCTTCACCGCGCGACGCGCGAGCGCGCCGAGCACGCCCATGTCGGTGCTCTTGTCGAAACCGGCTTCGACCTTCGCCTCGGCGATCATCACCGTGCCTTCGCCCGTCTGACGCAGCGTGAGGATCGGATGGCGCAGGAACGGCTTCATCCGTTCGAGCACGATGATCTCGCCGCGCTGCGGACGCACGGGCACGTTCAGCCCGACCATCGGCGCGAGCCGCGCGTTGGCGAGTCCCGCTGCAACAATCACGCGATCGCATGTGTAGCGCTTGCCCGCCGCGTGAATCGCGAAACCGCTCGCAAGCGGCTCGATGCGATCCACCGCGTGATGCGGCCGGTAGGCCACGCGCTTTTGCGCGAACGCCGTGTGCAATGCACGCAGCAGACGCAGCGGATTCGCGTGGCCGTCGTACTGCGTGTAGCTCGCGCCGACCACCTCCGGCCCGACGCCCGGATACATCGACTTCAGTTCGGCTCGATCGAGCAGGCGCCACGGATACTTCGGAAAACCCGGCTGCGCATGCAGCTTTTCGAGGAACGTCTTGCGGCGCGCCCATTCGTCGTCGGACAGCAGGATATGCAGGCCGCCCGGCTGCGCAAGTTGCGGATCGACGCCCGTCGTTTCGATCAGCTCGGCGGCGAGTTGCGGCCACAGCGTCGCCGAACGCAGCGTCCACGCGGCGTACTCCGGCATGCCGAGTCCCTTGCTCTGCACCCACACGAGCCCGAAGTTCGCGCGCGAAGCGCGAAACGCGAGATCGCCCTCGTCGAACACGGCGACTTCCTCGTCCTGCCGCGCGAGCCCGTAAGCGATCGCCGAGCCGACGAGCCCGCCGCCGATCACGGCAAAGCGCGTGTGAGCCGTCTGCTGCGTGCTCACCGCGCCTCCTGCGCCGCACGCGTGAATGCGTACGCCTGCTGGGCCGCTGCCGCCGATACCTTGCCGTCGCGCAGATCGCGTTCGATGGCGGCGCGCGGACGTTCGAGCGGCGCGCCGTAGCCGCCGCCGCCCGAGGTTTCGAGGCGCACGCTCTCGCCGTCGGCGAGCGCGATGTTGGCCGTCTTCGACGACAGTTCCGTGCTGCTGCCGCCCGCTTCCTTCACGAGCCGCGCGCGTCGTCCGTCGAGGCCGCCCGCGACGCCCGCCGCGACGCCCGTCACGTGACTGTCCGAGCGCGCGGAAAACACGATGCCGTCGCCCAGCGCCGAAATCTGCTTCGCGATGGCGAGGCCGCCGCGCGTGCGGCCCGCGCCGCCCGAATCGGCGATCAGTGCGTACTCATCGACGCGCAGCGGATATTCGTTCTCCAGCGCTTCGACGGGCAGATTCGACGTGTTCGTCATATGCACGTGCACCGCGTCCATGCCGTCGACTTCGTAGCGCGCGCCGCTGCCGCCGCCGAGCGTCTCCAGATACACGAACGAACCGGGACGCGAACGCAGCGGACCCGAAAACACGATCGCGGGACAGCAGTCGTTCGACGATGCCATGATCCGTTCGTCGGGCAGCACGCCGCGGAACGCGCCGAAGATCGCGCCGGCCACTTTCTGCGCGGTGATCGAGCGCGCGCCGACCGCCGCAGGCGGCGCCGGATTGGTGATCGTGCCGATCGGCGCGTGGATCGTGATCGGTTCGAAAAGGCCCGCGTTGGCAGGTAGCTCGGGATCGAGCAGCGCCTTCACCGCGTAGTAGACGCATGCCTTGAGCGCGTTGTACGGCAGGTTCATCGCGCCGCGCGCCTGCTTGCCCGAGCCGGTGAAATCGAAATGCAGCGTGCCCGCCTTCACTTCGATGCCGACCACGATGGCGACCGGCTCGCCGCCGCCGAGTCCGTCGTCGTCGAGAAAGCTCTCGAAGCGATACACGCCTTGCTGCAATTCGGCGATGCGATTGCGCAGCCGACGGCGCGTGTAGCCGATCACGTCGTCGACGGAACGGCGCACTGCGTCGAGGCCCGTTTGCGCGATCAGTTGCTCGACGGCCTGCGCGCCGCGCGCGTTGGTCGCGATCTGCACGCGCAGATCGAGCGCGCGCTCTTCTGGGTCGCGCGTGTTGTTGCACAGCAGACGCAGCATGTCTTCGTCGAGCGCGCCGCCACGCGAAATGCGCACAACGGGAATGCGGATGCCTTCTTCGAAGATCGAGCGCAGACCGCCCGCGATCGAACCCGGCACCGCGCCGCCGACGTCCGCGTGATGGCCGACGTTCGCCGCGAAAAACACGAGTTCGCCGCCGGAAAACACCGGCGTGACGATGTTGATGTCGGGCAGATGGCTGCCGTTGGACAGATACGGATCGTTGCAGATGAACACGTCGCCGGGCGCGATCGCATCGCCGGGATACTGCGCGAGCACCGATTCGATGGCACCGTTCAGCGAGCCGAGATGCAGCGGAATCTGCGTGCCCTGCACGACGAGACGGCCGCGCGCATCGAACAACGCAACCGAGCAGTCCTTGCGTTCCTTGATGTTGGTCGAGAACGACGAGCGCACCAGCGTGTTGTTCATGTCTTCGCTGATCGACAGCAGCCGGTTCGCGAACACTTCCATTTCGATGGGATCGGCGAGCGCATCGTCGGCTGCGGCTGCATGAGAGGTGGCGTTCATGGTTGTTCCTCGTATTCGTTGACTGTTCGGGCCTGTTCAGGCGACGCGCACGATCAGATTGCCGTAGGCATCGACGCGCAGTGAGTGCGTCGGCGCGAGCACGGTCGTCGAACTCATTTCCTCGACGACGGCGGGGCCCGGCAACGTCACGCCGGCCGCGAGCCGCTCGCGGTCGTAGACGGGCGTCGTCAGCCAGCCGTGCTGCTTGCCGTGATAGACGCGGCGCTCGCCGTCGCGCGCGACGGATGCGTCGGCGCCTTCGGCTGCGGGCGACAGCGGCGCCTTTGGCACCGCGCCCACGGCCTTCAACCGGCAGTTGATGATTTCGATTGCGCGATCCGGCACGTCGTAGCCGTATTCGCGTGTGTGCGCATCGCGGAAGCCCGCTTCGAACGCGGCGTAGTCGCCCGCGTCGGCGGAAGGCATCCCCACCTGCACTTCGAAATTCTGGCCGACGTAGCGCGCGTCGATCGCCATCACGTAGCTGCGCTGCGGCTGCTGCACGCCTTCCTGTTCGAGCCACGCGTCGGCCTGTTCGCGCAAGAGCGCGAACGCATCGACGATCGCGGGCCAGCCCGCTTCGTCGATCAGCGAAATCTGGCTCTTCACGAAATCGAACGACACGTCCGACAGCAGAATGCCGCGCGCGCACATCGTCCCCGGCTCCTGCGGCACGATCACGGTCGAGATGCCGCATTCCTGCGCCACTTCCAGCGCATGCAGCGGACCCGCGCCGCCGAATGCGTACAGCGCGAATTCGCCGAGGTCGTAGCCGCGTTCCGTCGACACCGAACGGATTGCGCGGGCCATGTTCGCGTTGGCGATGCGGATGATGCCTTCCGCCGCGTCCTCGAGGGGCAGGTTCAGCGGCGCGGCGACGCGCTCGACGATCACGCGCCGGGCGCCTTCGGCATCGACAGGCATGCGGCCCTTGAGCAGCGCGACGGGATTCAGGCGTTGCAGCGCGACTTCAGCATCGGTGATGGTCGGCTGCTCGCCGCCGCGCGTGTACGCGACGGGGCCCGGCACCGCGCCCGCGCTATGCGGCCCGACCTTCAGCGAACCGGCGTCGTCGATCGTCGCGATACTGCCGCCGCCCGCGCCGATCACGTGGATATCGACCATCGGCGTCTTGACAGGATAACCGGCGACCGCGCGCGTCGACGTGAAAAGCGGCGCGCCGTCGTGAATCAGCGAGACGTCGGTGCTGGTGCCGCCGACGTCGAACGTGACGAGATTGCGAAAACCGATCGTGCGCCCAACGGCCGCCGCGCCGACCACCCCCGCAGCCGGACCCGACAGACACGTGCGCACGGGAAACTGCCGCACGGTTTCGATCGACATCAGGCCGCCGTTCGAATGCACGGTCGACGGCGCGCGGGCCACGCCCAGCGCGCTCACACGGCGCAGGAAGCGTTCGAGATAAAGCGCCATCTTCGGGCCCACGGTCGCGTTGAGCGCGGTCGTCGACAACCGCTCGTACTCGCGGAATTCGGGCAGCACGTCGCTCGACACGCTGATGTACGCCTCCGGAAACTCCTCGGCGACGATCTCGCGCGCGCGGCGCTCGTGCATCGGATTGCGGTACGCGTGCAGGAAGCAGATGGTCACGGCCTTGACGTCGGCATCGCGCAGACGGCGTGCGGCGGCGCGCACGGCATCTTCGTCGAGCGGCACCAGTACGTTGCCTTGCGCGTCCAGCCGCCCCGCCACTTCGATGCGGTGTTCGCGCGCGACCAGTGCGGGCGCCTTGCCGACGCTGTAGTCATAGAGATGTGGACGCGTCTGGCGGCCGATTTCGAGCACGTCGCGAAAGCCCGCCGTCGTGATGAGGCCCGTCAGCGCACCTTTGCGCTCGATGATCAGGTTGGTCGCGACGGTCGTGCCGTGGCCGATGTGCGAGACATCGGCGGCAGAGAGGCCGCGCATCGTCAGCAGTCCCTCGATGCCGTTGCCGATTGCCTCCGAAGGGTCGGATGGCGTCGACGGAACCTTGTGGAAGAAGGTGTCTCCGTTGCGCTCGTCGGTGATCACAAAGTCGGTGAACGTGCCGCCGACGTCAATGCCGATTCGATACATGGTTTTTGATGCCCTTGCCGTGGAGTGATCCGTTCATGCGTCAGGGACGTCACAACCTGGCGATTACGCTAAGCTGTCACACCGCTGAAACGATGAAACGATGGTAAGGCGCGGCACTTCTGAGCATCAGTGACGCCATAAATACCGGTATCGACGGCATTTGTAGACAATGGAAAAAATTCCCGACCTCAATCTTCTGCTTCACCTCGACGCGCTGGTGCGCTGCGCCAATGTTTCGCGGGCGGCCGAGCACCTGGGCATCACGCAATCGGCGATGAGCGCGGCGTTGTCGCGCCTGCGCCGCGTGTTCAACGATCCGTTGCTGATCCGGGAAGGCAACAGCGCCGTGCTGACCGAACGCGCGATGGCGCTCGCCGCGCAGTTCCGGCCGTTGCTCGAACAGTGGCTTGACGTGACGCTCGATCGCGGTCACTTCGATCCCGCGCAGTCGCGGCGCATTTTCACGTTGTACGCGAGCGATTACGTCCAGTTCGCGCTGCTTCCCGCGCTCGCCGCGCCGCTCGCCGGCGACGCACCGAACATCGCCCTGAGCGTGGTGCCCGCAAAGCCACATCACGGGCTTGCGATGCTGGAATCGAATCACGTCGAATTCGTCGCGGGCTATTACCCGACGCCGGGCAGCACGCTGCGCATGCGTCCGCTGTTCGACGATCCCGTGGTGTGCATCGTGCGTGAAGGGCACGCGTCGCTCGACAACGACTGGAACCTGGACGCATGGCTGCATTACGACCATATCGATCTGGCCGCGCACACGCGAAACGCCGGGGAACTGCTCGATCGTCGGCTGGAACAGATGGGCAAGCAGCGCCGCCTGCGCGTCACCATGTCGAGCTATCTCGCCGCGCCTGCCGTGGTGGCCCAGTCGGACCTGGTCGCGAACCTGCCAAAGACCGTTGCACAGCAGTTTGCTGGACGGGGCTTCGTGATCCGCCCTGTACCCATCGCGGTGCCGCCCATCCAGATCTCGCTGTACTGGCACGAGCGCTACCAGAGCGATGCCGGTCACGCATGGTTTCGTCAATACGTAACACGGCAGACGCGACAGATGACGACAGAGACCTAGTTGGGTGCGCTCTGGCTACAGTGCGGATGATTACAATCCACCCATTGCCTGGGTGCAGGTGGCCATAGCCACTCGGTTTTCCATCCTTTGCGGGAGCAAGGCGGGGACAGCGTTTCCGTCTTGGTCACGCGGATTGATACCGTCAGCAATACCTGCAATTCCGGGCGAAGGTCGTCAACTTTGCGGACACTGCATCGGATAATCAACCTGCGCTTCCGTCGAAACATCGCAAACACGAAGCACTCGACGATGGGTTCCGGCGAGGCAGAGCGTGCGGAAGTGCGATGCTACGCCCCCCGATGCCGCTGGCGGGTAAGGCACGCACGGGCCGACTGGACGAATTGAAAGCCCTGAAACTTTTGCAGCAGATGGTCCTTTTGTAAGTCGATGGCGACGTCGATCGACCGATCCGCCGTCAGCGCCGGGTCGTCTGGGCTTTCACGCCGGGTGAGCATCGCATCGTTCGCACCCGACGCCGCGGGATACGGTTCCCGATAGATTCTCCGCTTCGGCGGTCATTCGCCGTCCGTCGAAACGGTGGTAGCCTCCCACGCATTGATTTCTGCGTTCAATGCCGACAACTTGTCTCGAACAAACCCTAGCGCATCGCTACCGAGCAAGAGATGCGCGGGTGGATGATCCGCTGCAATGGCGGCCAGCATTGCGCGCGCCGCTTTGCTGGGATCGCCCAATTGCTTGCCGCTTTTTTCCTCGCGGGCCTGGCGGACGGGATTGAAAACGTCGTCGTAATCCGAAATCGAGCGGGGGGTCCGCGTCATCGAGCGACCTGCCCAATCGGTGCGAAATGAGCCGGGCGCCACGGCCGTCACGGCAATGCCGAAGGGCTTGACCTCTTTGCCGAGCGCCTCGGAGATGCCCTCCAATGCAAACTTGCTCCCGCAGTAATAAGCAATTCCCGGCATCGTGATGTAGCCGCCCATCGACGTGATATTCAGAATGTGGCCGCGGCGGCGCTCACGCATGAACGGCAGCAGTGCCTTCATCATCGCGACCGCGCCAAATACATTCACATCGAACTGCCGGCGCATTTCCGACAGCGGCGATTCCTCCATGATGCCCTCGTGGCCGTAACCGGCATTGTTGACCAGCACATCGATTGGCGCCACGTCAGCCTCGATTTCCGCCACGACGCCGTCGATCGCGTCGAAGTCGGTCACGTCCAGCACACGTCCCCAAGCGGCATTTGCGGATAAGGACTCGAAGTCACGCTTTGCCTGGGCACTCCTTACCGTGCCGACGACCTTGTGACCCGCCGCCAGCGCTTCCAGCGCGAGCGCGCGGCCAAAGCCGCTGCTAACGCCCGTGATGAGCAGAGTTTTGCCGGATGCCATTGAAGCTTCTCCCGAATGTCGATTGGAGAGTGCATGCTAATCTGACGGCCGAGCTAAATTAAGCCGAGTTCCGCTGACTTTCTTGCATAAAACTATGAACGCGATAAGCGCCTCGACCGAGCATCCAGTTTTATCCTCTCGAAGCCAGAAACGCATGGTTGCCCTGCTACACGCGTTGGCGCCCGACGAGGGCTACAACCTCACGGCACTGCCGGGCGTCCGCATCTTGCGGTCGAACCGGGCGCTATCGCGCACGCCCGTTCTGTACGACCCAGGCATCGTGATTGTCTGCCAGGGCCGCAAACGCGGTTATTTCGGCGACAAGCTCTACCTATACGACGAGCATCACTACCTGGCCGTGTCCGTGCCTGTGCCGTTCAGCATGGAGACTGACGCAACGGCGGAGCGCCCGCTGCTCGCGCTGTATCTGCACCTCGATTTTGCATTGGCCGCCGAACTTGCGGAGCGGATCGACCGCGAAGGCGTGGACGCGCGCATACCCGCCCCCCAGAGCATGATGTCGACGCCGATGGATCACGCGATGCAAGGGTCCGTGCTGCGCTTCCTGGAGGCGATGCATCGGCCACTCGAAGCTGCCGTGTTGGGTGCGGGGCTGCTACGTGAACTGTATTTCCGGGTGCTCACGGGAGCCCAAGGAAGCTCGTTGCGCGAGACTTTGGCGATGCGAGGACAGTTCGGCCAGATAGGCCGCTCGCTGCGCCTGATTCATGCAAGCTATGCGCAACCCCTCGACGTCAGGCAACTGGCCGACGAAGCGGGTATGAGCATTCCGAGTTTCCACAGCCACTTCAAGGCCATTACGCAGGTGTCGCCAATGCAATACGTGAAGTCGACGCGTCTCCATCAGGCTCGCCTGTTAATGGTTCGCGACGAGCTGACTGCGGAGGCGGCGGGACATGCTGTGGGTTATGCGAGCCCGTCCCAGTTCAGCAGGGAATTCAGGCGCCTGTTTGGCTTGACGCCGGCCGCAGAGGCCAGGCGCATGCGCGAGAGCTTCGCGATCCCGGCAGCATTCGCTGATACGACGTATGTCTCGTCGCACTGAATCTGGCGCGGTTCGGTTTGATCGTAGATCAGCGATCGGACATCCACGAATGTTTGCTGAGCGGTGATTTGTCTCACGGTTGCTCGTTGTACTTGCGTTCAGCGCGCATCGCCGCGCAATTCAGGCACACCTCTTCCGAGGCGTCCACGAAGCAGTGTACGCAGCGTCACGCCATCGGCGTAATCAACCTTCGCAACGATCGCCTCGATATCCAAGGTGGGTTGTCCGAATCAGTGAAGCGCACGCTCGACGCGCAAATCCTGGAAGTACGACAGTGGCGATTTGCCAAGCACCGACTCGATACGACGCTGCAGGGTTCGCTTGTTCGTCGACAGAGCGTCGGCCGCTGATTCCAGCGAAAAGCGTTGTCCCGGCCGCGAACGGCGCAACGCTCAAACCGTTCGACAAGTGCCCATTTACAGCCGAGTCGGTTGCTGCCAGCCCACGTACCGCCGAACGCGCCGGACTGCCGTCTATCGGTAACATGATCGGGTCGCATCGGCGACACACTTTTGATATGCCTCATGGCAATCCTGGGTGCATCTTCTCTGCTGTTCGGCCACGCTATTGGCATCGTTCGTCCGACCGGAAGATGTGCATTGGCATCGCGCTAATGCGGAATTACAGACGCTGACCTGAACGGACACACAGCGTTGGTCAACCTCGGCACGCGCATCGGAAGACGACACCGCCAGGATAAAAATCAGCAAACTGACCGCGAGAATCCTCACGTTCGTCTCCTGCCAAAAGTTCGATCGCCCTGTTCAAGCGTCTGAGCTGGATACAGCCCATGCGTCGCTTCACCATTTCCCCAAGCCGCCAGTACGGACATCTCTTTGGCACTCACGTCGCGATGCCTGGCACGCCCTCGTCCCGCGCGCGGTGATGACCTCCGGGATGTCGCTCTCCTGGTGGCTTTGTCGCGGGCCGCATGCGCTTGTGCTGACATTCTCGCCCGGCCCATCGCCCTCTCGATTTCGCACTGGTCGAGAACTGCACCACGGCCGAACGCACGGCAAACCGACGGCTGACTCGTTGGGTGTGCCCCGTCGGTTAAAGCGCCGCGCTTTTGGGACGCGTTACCAACGGACCTGTTTAAGGCCATACGGAAAATTCCATGCGAGAACGCTTGTCTGCGCATCTCTCTGCCAACCCCAACACGCCATCAGCCTGCGTGCGATCAGCGATCATCTCAGCATGACGGCAAGCAGCTTCAGTGACCCGTAACGCGTTCCCAACCGTGCCGCACGGCAGCCTTGAATCGTTCCCAGCCACTTTCCGGATAACGCGACTCCCAATGCTCGCGAGCGCTGGGCTCGACCTGTTGCCAGTCCTGCATCCGATATCGCTCGTCCTGCCCGAGCGTGGCGCCATGCGTGTAGGCGCGCCGATATTCGTCATATGAGCCACCGGTGTTCGCGTAGTGAGCGTCGTAGTCCTTGCGAAATTCGTCTTCGTCGGGCTCATCGTCCAACGGAGTGCCCATCACAGGATCGCCCACGAGGCCTGTCCCCGACGTCTGCTGCGCTTTTGCACCAGCCGAGCCCGCGCTGGAATCGGATGAAGCCGCTGCCGCGCGGGATTTGAGATCCGCATCCACACCTGCCGATGTACGTGCGAACCCGACGTCGGGTACACCCGATAACTGCTGCCTTTGCTCCATAGACGGCCCGGATCTTTGCTCCTCGGTGTGCGTTGTTATCTGTTGCATCCCGCCGACCATATCCGGTTCGGCCGATGGCGACGCAGTGCGCAGCGTTTCGGTCCCGGCGGCGGCCGCATCGCTGGCAGATTCCGTCGGCAATGCCGAAGCCGGCGATGTGTCGCGCGAGGTGACGGGCTTTTCCATTTCGTCAAACGAAGGCGCCGCGCCCGCGCCGCGTCCGCTGCTTGACATCGCGTCGTCCTGTCGCCTCGTTGCCGACTCGTACTGGCTCGATGAATCGCGGGCCGCCGGGCTATCGGGAGGTGGCGCGTGTTCCGACATGCTCGTATCCGCGGAAGCATTTCGCCACGCATCGGCGCGCTCCCCGATGTCGGTTGCGCCCGCGCGGCGCATCGTCTCGCGCGCCAGATCGACCTGCATTTCGTCAACATCGGCGCTGACAACCGTTCCGCCGCGGCGGATGAATTCCCTGTAATCCTCCGTTTCCGGCGGATACTCGCCCCGCCTGAAGAGCCTTGCGAACAGTTGCTCGAGTTGATCAAAGACCGGCTTGTGATACCGCACTTCGCCACAGCCGGGCGCGTAGACGCGCGGCCCTTTTTCGACTGGGGCATCGGCCGACATCGAGTACATAGCGATATCAGCCTGCGGCACGCCCGCTTCGCCTAGCGCCCGTTGCGCCGAACACGCGTCCGCATAGCTGTCGTACGCGCCCAAAATGATCTTTCTCATGACGGTCTCCCTTCTCAATCGCCGTGCAGCAACTTCGCGACCATACAGACGACACGCGCAACACATATGCCCGCTCCGGCCGAGGCACAATTGCGAGACGGCGCGCTGCGGCCGTCTCACGGCGCGATGCGTCAACTGGATGATGCGCTGAAGGTCTACGCGCATCGCGACGCTGCCGATTTCCGCAAGCGCATCAACGGTCTTGCAGCCATCGTCAAGCAGTCGATGAAGCTCCATCCGTTTGTGCGGACGGTGTACGTGTTTAGCAATCAGCGGCACGACCGCATCACTGTCGCGCTTCTTCGAGTACGCCTGTCTCCGCCTTGAGGCGCTGTATCACGCCAGTGGGGAATGCCGGCGCGGCGGGTAGCAGTCACCTATGAGCAGTACAATTTTGAGTCGGGAGACAGGAGGGTTACTGCCATGAACGCGGTCCAGGACTACCGGGATTGGAAGCTGGACATCGAGCCGGTTGCCGCTGCGGGGGTGTACACGGCCAAGGCCACGATCTCACGAACGAGCACGGATGCGGACGACGGATACTTCAGCTACACGTTCAGGAATCTCGGCGTCTCGGACACACCCGAGGGCGCGATCCGCTGGGCTGCTGAGTGGCTGCGTGCGTGGATAGACGACAACGCGTGAGCCGATACACGGTGGAGCACGACGGGTCGGCAAGATGCGCTGTTCAACGGTCGTCGTCACTCAAGGAACGAGGATGAATATCGTTGCGGCGACGGTCATGCGACCGTTGCGTTCACCCGGTGTTTCGAGTCTGTGCGGTTCGTCGCACGCGAGGACAGCGCGATTTCGTCGCTGAACTGCGACATCGCGCGGCAATCCATACGTCGCCACAATGCGACGACGGGCGAAACCGCGTTCGTCGGACGTCTTTCCATACCGCTCATGCCGGGCGCCCTGTCCCGAAGCGAAACGCGGTTCGTCGGCACATCCAGGGCATTTGCCGGCGTGCGAATGATTCGAGCGCTCGGGAATGGTGATTGCGCGGCAGCCTGCTCATGTTGCGAGGTGTTTGTCGCGTGGTACGTCCCATTAATCCATTGAGGAATCGATCATGGCAACCGAACGACTTATCGCTATTCCGGATACCGGATTCAAAGCAGCGGCTGAGCGTGCTGCGTCGGCTCGACGGGAAGACGCAGACGCAGTGGTCAACGTGTGTGTTGGCACCGCGGAGCGGCTCTTCGAGCTCAACCGCAAGGCGATCCAGACATCAATCGAAGAACAGCGTGCCGTTTCCCTCAAGGCTGCGGAAGAAGTCTCGCCTCTGGCTGCGTGGCGGCTCCATGCGAGCTATGTCCTGGCAGGGACGGCGAAAGTCGTCGCCTACTGGCGTCACGCCAGCGAGATCATCCTGGATGGATATGCGGACGCGGTCAGCGAAGCAGAGAATCGTCTGAATCGAGGTTTCTTGACAATGACGGGTGCGCTGGACGACGTAACGACTGGCGTCGGGTCCCCGATGCTGACGGGCGGCCCGGCGCTCGCTACCGCCAGCATGAAAGAACCTGCGGAGATGACTGAACGCGAGGCCAAGGGAAAATCCTCCGCGGGATTGAAATAATGCTGAAAGGGCGGGCGTTTGCGCAACGTCGACGATGCTCGCCTTTGCGTCCAGCAGGCAGATGCCCCGGATGACGGGCTGGTCATCGTTCGTACCGGAAGCTTCGCGCCAAAAAGGCCCGCGCCAGCTCATAAAAAACCTTGCGCCGGCGTAGATTACTCAGCCACCGGGGCCCCGGCTCGTACGCATACCCTCGGTGTTCTTCGAGCGCCCGCGCACGCCGAATCGAGCACGCGCCTTGCTGTGTCATTTGACCACCTACAGTCAGCCCGATTACCGGGAGGAAAAAATGGACGTCACTGTCACCGAGGAACAGATTCGAACGCTCGCCTTCTATCTGTGGGAGAAAGATGGCGGTCCCGAAGGTCGTTCTGAGGAGTACTGGGAAAAGGCACGCCAGCAGTTGCTGGCGGATGCATCGCCGGCAACATCAGATGCGGACACCATGAAATAGTTCTCGCCTGAAGGTTGATGTCGTAATGTTCCGACGAAGCACGGACGCGCGATCATCGACGTGCCACCAGCACCCCACTTGATCCGACAGGTAATACGACCGGCGCCGGCGCCGAGATCGTCGGTGGCGGACGTGGGGAAGGACCGGGACCGTATGTGATGGCGGCCACGACGCTCGACGGTGACAAGGTCGTCACGTCAGACGGCGAAGACGTCGGCAAGATTTCGGACATCATGCTCGACGTGCGCAGCGGACGCATCGCGTACGCCGTCCTCTCCGAGCGTGGCTTCCTCGGGATGGGTAAGACGTTGCACGCGATTCCGTCGAGCGCATCGACGCTCGATACGGACGAGAAATGCTTCCGCGTCGACATCACCGCGCAGCAGCTCAAGGATGACCCGGCTTCGATCCTGACCACTGGCCGTCGACGGCCGACTCGGCTTGGGGCACACAACTGCATCAGTACTACCGCCGGCATCGATGCTGGATTGCGGCGCGAGACGTCGTCGAAGGGCGCGACAGCGCCGCCGACGTCCGATTGACAGCTCGCGTAAGGTCGCCTTGGCCGAAGTCACGACGTTTCGTCCATCGCCTTGCCGTTCAAGACAAGACGATGACCTGTCCAAACGCTGGCGTTCGCCTGCGGGTGTGGCTGCTAACAGCACTGATCACCGCGTTCTGCACACCGCCCATGTCTACTGTGCTTCTGGTCGATGGTTCAATACGCTCCCGCAACGGATTGAGTCATCAACGCAAAAAAGAGCTGATGGGACACCTGCTAATGAAACGTTGGACGACGTCCGCCCGCTCGGTGCGAGGTTGCAGATCGGCCTGCCGGGTGCAGCGCCTAAGAAAGCAATGACCTACCTGCTGGCAATACCTCGGCGCCTTCCCGGCTTTTGACACGGCTGGCCGTCCATCCGCCCGATACACACGAAAGAATGCGCCAATGACGCAATGGAAGTCGTCGGGTCCGACGCTTGCTGAGCAGCCGTCACAGTCCGGCGCGTCGATGCGGGCTCACTCTGTCGAGCTTGCTGGCCTTGCACGCGCGTGCTGCGTGCGTCGCCATTGTTGACGGCGTACCGCCAGCCGGAACAACCAGGGAGTGGCAAATGGAAACGACCAGAACGGAAGGCTTGCTGGGAGAAACCGCAGGAAACGTGAAGGAAACGATTGGCTCACTCGCAGGCGACGCTGGAATGCAGCTTAAAGGCAAGGCGGGCGAGTTGCGCGGCAAGGCGCAGCAGATCTGCGCGGATACGACCCACCTCGCGCGCGATGCAATGTCGTCCAGCCCGCTCGCGGTGCTGGCCGGGGCGGCTGCCGTCGGCTTCGTACTTGGCGCGTTGTGGGCGTCGAACCGCGACGGATGACCCGCACGTGGGTGACGCTCGACGCCGCAGGCTGTGCATCGGGCCGCTACGATGTCGATCCGGTCCAAAGTGAACGAGTGGGCGATGACAATCGTGATACCCGTGATGCGCTCGCGGCGATTTTCCGATCAGACGGTCCGCACCGACGTCGAAGCAAAGATGTTCAGGAATGCGAAAACGAACGTTTCATCGCCATGAGGATGGGGATCGTCAAGCCGCGTCCGCTGACGACAGAAACAGGTACGGGCGACTGAGATCACCGACTTGTGAATCGTGCGACGCAAGCAGAACCCCGTCGCCCCCGAACTTCATTGTGGCGACGCTTTAGAGCGCGAATCAGCTTCCCGTGGGACGCGTGGATCTCGACGCTTTTCCTTGGCGTGTGAAATCGCTTGTCCCGTCAAGCGCCCGGAATGTGAAACTGGCGACTTTGCTGAGAAGATACGATGGCCTCTTCTGCGCCCTTTCGCGTAGAGCCTGAACATCCATACGAGCCGGTGCACCTCGTGTTTGACGAGAAGCCATCGCCAGAGCCGTGCGCCGCTGAACGTTCGGGAAGACGCGTCCCGGCCAAGCAGAGGCTTGCAGTCAGGCAGGTGCAAAAAGGCGCAGTGCCTGAACCATCGTAGATCGCGATGCGTGTTTCCTGACCAGTGTCGCCCGACTGCGCGATAGGCACCGACGTCGATAACCGTTTGCCCCCGGTCCGACAGCATATTCAATGCTGCCGAGATGAACGCCTCGTCGCCGTGGTGATTCAGTTCATCAGTGACCGCGCGATAGTGTTCGAAACACTCGCGCGCGACAGGGATCAGCTGATTGATAAAGGCCCTGGAGGCAATCAGGAACTCCCCGCCATACCACCGCGGATTGCGTAGCGTTGTCCCAGCAACCAGTTCGAGGTCTGCAACAACCCGTGCAGCCCCATACGCAAAAAACTCCTGATCGGAAATATCAAAAGCCCCGGCGCCGGCCACATGGCACCGCCGAAGCAGATTAAGGTCGAGTCCGTGCTGGGCGATGACATCCGTATCGAGCAGAAGCAGAAGCTTGTTATCGGCCAGCGTCAACGCGACCTGCTCCAGCAGGTCAAGTTTGAAGTGCGCACCATAGAACGCGATCCCTTCAGGCACCTCCAGTGACGGCGTGATGGGGAAAACGGCCGGTCGCAGCTCAGCCTTAAGACTGGACAGAAAGCCCAGCACTTCCTCCACGTCGTTGGTCGCGATGGTCAGTCGCGGCAGGCCCGCTGCCAACAGGCTGCGATTGAGCGTCACAGCCTGTGAAAGATAACTGAACCGGCCGCAGTTATGCAGGTTCGGGCTTCCCATGCCGCCCCCGCTCAGGAAGACGAGCGCACACGGCACAATGTCGATCTCTGATTTCCGGGATTGCGACACGCTTGACTGTGAGGGCCGCGACGAGGCGCAAGGGATAGGATTATTCACGCAATACCTCCGCCAGCTCTGAAGAACTGCGATGCTGTCGCACAATACGAAGACGTTCCGTCGACGTGCCGCGCACGGACGATAGCGTGCTCGCCGACGAGACAGTCATGTGTCTGCCAAAGCAAATACGTGCGGCGTCGCCACGGCGACAATCAGGCAGTGGAGCAAGCGGGCGCGGCGCCGGCGAACCATCCCATCACTTCGAGGCGCCCACAAACGATCACCGCCTGCGAGGACCCGTTCGGTTTCGTCCGGATGGTCATGCCCGTGCCGGGGCAGCCTGCGCAAATGCGTTGCTGCACCTCTCTAAGGCCCGACCGTAATCAGGAGCGTGATGTCTACGACGTAATCCGGCGGCAGCGCGCCAGGCCCGAAGTCCCCCGGCAGATAGTGGAATCTGCCGCCATAGTGAATTGTGTGTGAGCCTGTTGGCAGCGGCTTCAGAAGCAGGTAGTACCCGTCAGCTGCGGCCGTGCCGGCTCCGTAAATATGTTCCGGCAATCCAAAGACCCAGCGCAACGCTGTCGTAAATGTGAACCGGTCGGTAGCGACGCGATACGCCGTAATGTTGGTTATCGGGACGTTGTCGATAGTGACGAACAGGTCCTCAATCCGGTCGGCGAAGCGGCCGGCAATGGCCCGTTCGCCCGCCGCCGTCGATGGGGTGTATGTGCCGGGCGGCAGCAGTGTCGAAGAAAAAGTGTCGAGCGTCGCCAGCAGGATGGACGTCCCCGCAGGAATAACGTTCGCGGACTGATCGCAAACCTGTGGTGTATTGGGCGCGCTGAGCGCGTGAAAGTAGGAGCTCGGTGTGGCCCAGTACCAGACGTTACCGCTTTGGCCCGCTGAGACAGGACGGGTACAGCTGATCAGCGGGTTTGGAAAAAAGGGGCCGTTGTCGATCAGGTTCACCCACTGCCAGAACGAGACCACCCACTGACGGTAGGTTTTTCCCTCGAAGCGTGCATGGCGCGGCACGACTACATGACTCGCAGACTCCGCTTGTATGGCGGATTTGTTGACGGTGGAATCGGCGGAGTCGACGACGGCTCTGTCGACGACTGCCGTGCCGGCTGCGCCATCGGTGCCGCCGCCTCCGCACCCGGTAACGGCGACTGCAATCGTTGCGACGATGGCCGCTGATCGCCATGCCCTGGTGAATCCCGGGACGAGTGCTGCGAGGTCCTGATATATGTCCGTCATCACGCTCTCCTACCGGTTCTAGTTGCTTTGCTCCAGCCGATCGCGTTGTGTGAATGTTTATAGACTTCTGTCTCGAACATCGTCGGACAAAAGGTGGCGGCTTTTGACAGGTTCTCCGGTTGAGAGGAACCACGAAGAGCTAGCGTTTGACGACTGGTTTGGACCGAATTCTGGACGGCTTTTGAGCCAGCGCGCGCACGGATGACCTGGCGGCGCACGAAGAACCTGGAAAAACTCGCCCTCGCGCGATCAGTCGCAACGGAGCAGGCGTCGCCTTCTACGAATTCGATTCTCACGAAACGGGGAGCGCGGCAACGTCGCATAGGTTGATCAACTGTATCGTTTCACCATGGCGCCAGAAAGGGGATATACGGTTTCGCCCGAGGCCTCGGCAAACAGGCTGTCCGAAAACGTACGCATCTTTCCACGCCGCAGGAAATGAACATGAGCATCGTCCTTTCGTGTCAATGCAAGTTGCCCGCAAAAACAATGCAAGCGGTTCGACATCAGGGCGGTGAATACGAAGTCGAATATCGACGATCTTCGACCTAAACTTGGTTGGTACTCAACCAGCAGAGCGGTCGCGATGGAACAGTCAGCTAACACTCACCGCCCTCGTGCGAGGGTGGCGAGTTCGATCCGTGGGCGCGTCCGCATCAAGGTCGATCGCCCGTTCCGGAATACCACACTACTCGACAAGGTCAAACAGCGGCTCGAGGAACATGAAGGTGTGGGCGCCGTCAATGTAAATCCCGCCACAGGCAGTGTGACAATTCCTTATGACCATGCCCAGCTAAACCGGGAAAAGATACTCGGTCTGCTGAGCGACCTCGATGTCATCGTGTCCGAGACGGTTCATCCAACGTCGTCGGCGACTGCGGAACCGGGCCAGCCTGGTGGTACTCGCAGCCTGGTGTCGGCCGTCGACGATCTGAACGGTCGGGTTCGCAGCGCAATCGGAGTTCCCATCGACTTCAAGGCATTACTGCCTTTGGGCCTCGCCGGTGCTGGCGTATGGTCCATTTCGCGGCACGGATTGATGATCGAAAGCGTACCGGGCTGGTTTCTGCTTTGGCTCGGACTGGATACATACGTGAAGCTGCACCCCGAGCATCTAGCAACATCGTCGACCGTCGGCGCCGACGCGCGAGGCTGATCAGCGACGGCAGTCGATCTTTCGTACATTCGCATCTGCAAGTGGTCTTCTTTTATGGAGGACGACCATGGCCGGTCCCGAGGATATCTTCAAGGGCAGCGTGCTTGCGGGTCTCGCTGTCGGTGTCGGCGCCATCGTGCTGGCGCCCGTCGTATTACCCGTGGTGGCTGCCGTTTCCCGCCCCATCGCGAAGTCTGCGATGAAGACGGGCGTGATTCTGTTTGAGAAAGGACGCGAGGCGGCCGCCGAGATGCGAGAGGTATTCGAAGACCTTGTCGCCGAGGCGCGAGCCGAGCTTGATGAGTCCCGCCCCGGCGCATCATTCAGCGCGAGCCCGGGTTCCTCCGAGACATCGCCACATATGGCCGATGCGGAGCGCGAAGGGGCGCCTCAATGAGCATCCCGGAAGCGCACATATCGCACATGCTGGCGGGCCGCGTACGGCTGAAAATCCCCGCCCGGCGGCACGATGCCGCTTTTTTTGCCGAAGTCGTGCGCCGTCTGGCGCAATGCGATGGTGTCATCGAGGCGCGTGCATCGCCGCTGACTGCGGGTCTGCTGATCATGCATGCAACGGAGCTCAATTCGATTGCAGCGTGGGCTTCGCAACAGCGCCTGTTCTCATTGCACGCCGGCGCCGCCGAATCCTTGCCAGGGCAGCGCAGTCGTGCGATTCAGCGCAGCGCTCGTCCCGTCGCGTCTGTTTCAGGCGAGCAGGCGGTACGCCGCGCCCGTTTGCTCAGCACATCTCTGGCGGGCCTCGGTGCGCTCCAGACGGTAAGGGGCCAGATTCTGGCGCCAGCCGTCACGCTGTTCTGGTACGCATACGATGCACGACGCGGGCTTTCATCGATACGACCCGGCTCCGAATCTCCGTCCGAGGGCGCAAATTCATAAGGCCGACACATCGCGGCGTTCTAATATCGCACGGAGCCGGTACGCCGGCATTGATGCGCTGAAAGCGCCCGTGAAATGGCTGAATATGTTCCGCAGCAGTACCACCTGGTGCCTGGTCGGCTTCGCCTGAAGATCGCGTCTGTGAAGGGTAACGAGGCGCGCGCACGACTTGCCGAGGCGCGATTGCGTGAGGTCAACGGCGTGCGCGACGTTTGCGCGAACAAACTCACGGGTAGCCTGATCGTTCGGTTCGATCCGGTTATCGTGAGCGTAGCGCAAATTTTCAATGCGCTAGCGACCAATGGCCTGGTCGATGCTGGCGCAGTACCCACATTCCCTGTCGCGCCTGCGTCCGCGCAACTGGTGGCGTCCGGCGCACCGGTTGCCGACGCACTGTTCAACAAGGCCGTTGAGACGCTTCTTGAGCGTTGTGCGCTCGCGTTGATTGCCGCAGTAGTCTAGCGCGGTCCCCGTAAGTGCGGGATGTGACCGGGTGCGCTCGCGCCCCCTGCGAGCGCGGGCGGCTTCATCGCCTCGTTGACAATGTGCGGCGCGCTCGCGCCAATGGCGACGGCGAGCGCATCGAGCATATCGATGCGAGAAATGCTCAGCAGCTCGCCAAGACCTGGCACAGCTCCCGCTATCACCTGTAAGGCCATTGACCCTCCGATTGCAAGATCGAGATAGCGGTTGCGCGGCCGCCTGAAAATATTGAGCGGCCCGCGCGAGTCCGAACGACAACCGTAAGCGTGCAGCAACTGGCCAAGCGTCAACGTCATGAAAGAAACGGTTGCTGCGCCTGGACCCGGCCCGTGGCGCGCCGCAGCGAACGCATGGCTTGCCAGTGCGCCCGCGCTGATGGCCAGCGCTTCGCGACCATATCGCATCATGTCTGTGCGGCCAATAATGGGCTCCCCAATAGGCCGAGGTGGCGTGCGCAGCACGTCGGGTTCCTGCGGTTCGACGGCGAGCGCAAGCGCTGGAAACACATCGCTCAGCAGATTGATCCACAGAAGCTGCATCGGCGTCAGAGGTTGGCCGAGCCCCGCGCCGACGGCAGCAAGCGTGACAACAATTTCGCTGACGTTTGTCGATACGAGGAAGTGCACCGACTTGCGAATGTTGTTGTAGATCGTGCGCCCCTGGCCGATAGCGACCGTGAGCGTTTGAATGTTGTCGTCCTCGAGTACGACGTCGGCAATTTCACGTGCCAGATCGGTCGTGTGCCGGCCCATGGCGACGCTGATATTGGCCGCTTTCAGGGCTGGGCCGTCGTTGATACCGTCGCCCACCATGGCCACGACTTCGCCATCGTTTTGCAGGCCGCGTATGATCCTGAGCTTGTCGGAGGCACTGACACGCGCGAATATATCGGCGCTTCCCGCAAGTTGAGTGAATGCCGGCGACTCCGTTCTGTCATCGGCAGTCAGCTCGACGACGCGCGGCAACGCGTCGGCGCCGATGTCGAGCGATCTGCCGATCGCGCGCGCCGTTTCGCTCTGGTCACCGGTGATCATCACCGTCTTTATGCCGGCCTCACGCAACAGCGCGATCAATTCTCTTGCGCCATCGCGCAGCGGGTCTGCAAGTCCCAGCATACCGAGCCAGCAGAGATTGCGCGTCTCGAGGCCGGGCGATTCACTCCCCGTTGCGTAAGCGAATCCGAGTACGCGTAGCGCGTCGCCGCCCATCTCGACGTTGCGCTCGAGTATCGCCTGCCGATCAGCGTCCGTCATCGGCACGTGTTCGCCGTTCGAAAGACGTCGAGTACACAGCGTCATGACTTCGACGGGATTACCCTTCACGGCAATCAGGCGGCCATCACCATGCTCGTCGCCGTGCAATGTACACATATAGTTGCGATCGTCTGCGCGATGCGCGACGCTGACTAACGGATGACGCGCACGCAGCGCTTCAGCGTCGACGCCAGACGACAGCACGAACTCCATTAGCGCGTTTTCCGTCGACGATCCATTCAGTCGATGCTGGCCCCCTTCGCCGCTTATTTCGACTTCGTTGCAAAGCGCCGCAACGTACAGCATGCGCAGCAGTCCGTCGTCCTCGAACGGGTTGATGCGCTGCTTGTTCGAATACACCAGTCCATCGACAACGGACCAGCGTTCGCCGTCCATCTGAGCCGCGAGAACGCGCATGCGGTTGAAGGTGAGCGTGCCCGTCTTGTCGAAACAGACTGTATGAACGGCCCCCAGCGTCTCTACCGCGTCGAGGCGCCGCACGAGGACCTTGTGAATGCGCATGCGCCGGATGCCGAGCGCCAGCGTGGTCATGGCGACCGTCGGAAGTCCCTCGGGAACGGCAGCAACCGCAAGCGATACAGACGCCCGGAACATCGCCATCAGGCCGAGTCCGCGCAGCAGACCCAATACGAACACCAACGCGCACACGGCGCCGCCCAGGCGCACCGTCAGATTGCCCAGCCGCTCCAGTTGCTGCTGCATCGGCGTGGCGGGCGGCTTCGTGGAGCCGACAAGCGACTGGATGAGACCGTACTCAGTTGCTGCGCCAACGGAGACGACTACGGCGAGACCACTCCCACCGACTACAGCGCTGCCCATGTGAACCATGCACGCGCGATCGGCAAGTGCGATGTCGGTACGCTCCATGCTCTTGTCCGATTTGAGTACGGGCATGCTCTCCCCGGTCAACGCGGATTCGTCGGTGCGTAGATCACGGGCATGGATCACGCGGGCATCGGCAGTGACGTACGCGCCATTCGACAATACGAGGATGTCGCCAACGACCAGCTCTGTCGCAGCGATCCGCTGCACGACGCCGCTTCGCACGACAAGCGCGTAGCGGGGCGTCGAGTCGTTGAGTGCCTCGATCGCGCGCTCGGTTCGCGATTCCGTGACGTAACCGATCGTACCGTTGATGAGGACGACGCCGAGAATCACGACTGCATCGGCCAGCCCGCCGGTTGCGACCGATGCGACGGCTGAGCCGGCCAACAGCAGCACGGGCAGACTCTTGAACTGGCTCATGAACATGGCAAGTGCGGAGCGACGCGGCGGCGGCTCCAACCGGTTAGGCCCGTGAATGAGCCGTCGACGCCGCGCGGCACACTCGGACAAACCGCGTAGCCTCGATGAGCCGACGGCGAACAGCACCTGCTTCGCGCTGAGAGCGTGCCATGCTCGAGCGCTGGTCAGGAATGGGCGCGTGCTCGCGGGAAGCACGACGGGTGTATGTCCCTGTTCGCTGTGTCCGTGCCTCGAAAAATCGGCGCGAAGTACGGACGCATCGCTGCGAGGCGTGGCGACTGTGTTCAATGTGTCGTCTGAACTGCCGCTGGCGTCGATGCACGAGATGATGTGCGCGAGCGGCAAGCCCTTATCGAAGATCAGGAGGACGTTGCCCGTCCATGCATTCGCATCGACGTCCAGCATGCCGCGAATCGCGCCCAGTCGTTTCACAAAGGCGGCGCAAGCTTCCCGGTCGCGATAAAGCCAGGGTACGTGTGCGCGCACGCGGCCCGGAACACGCGTATGCAAGACGTTGACCGATTGCGTGGCCGCCCTGTTTGCGGCTGGCAGATCCAGCGCGAGGGCTGTGGAGAAGCGTCCGTTCATGTATTTGCTCCACCAGGAAGCAGCGTCGATAGACAGTAAAGGTCGGCATGCCGAAATCGGACGGGCGCCTCTACCACTACAATGAATCAGGTCTTGCATGGCCTCACGGATGTCAACAATGGAAATCGACGGAAGGATGCGCCAATTGCGGCACATGAAACTGGCCGCGACGGGACTCCTCGTCGCAATGGTCGCGCTCTTCGCTGGCGCGCGCCTGCTCGAACATCTGCATCCCTTGCTCGGCTACGTCAGGGCCTTTGCTGAAGCAGGCATTGCGGGCGGCCTGGCAGACTGGTTCGCGATAACAGCACTGTTCCGTCGTCCGCTCGGATTGCCTCTGCCGCACACTGCGATCATTCCGCGAAAGAAGCGTCGAATCGCGCAAAATCTCGGACAGTTCTTCGAACGAAATTTCCTCTCGCCAGAGGTGGTCGCGGTAAAGCTTGCCGATGTGGATCTGGCGCGTCCCTTCTTGCAATGGATAGCCCAACCGCAGCAAGTCGACCAGATTGCCGACTACCTCACAGCCGTTGTGCCGAATGAGATCGATGCACTCGATGTCCACAGGCTTGATCGCATGGCTCTCAACGCCATTTCTGAACGCGTGCGGGAACTCGACTTGTCCCCGATCGCCACAGGCGTGCTCGCCAGACTGACGCAAGGCATTGATTACGACACCATCATCGTCGCCGCGCTCGACGAACTGGGCCTGCTTGTCGACGACAACAGGGACGTGATCCGGGGCCGGGTGCGCAATGAAACGGGGTGGATACTGCAGCGGATGTCGGTGGATGCGAAGGTAACCGACGCTGTCATCAAGGTGCTCGACGACGCGCTCGATGAAGTGCGGAACACTCGGGATCATCCTTGGCGCCGCCGCCTCAGTATGTTGGCACACGAGCAACTCCTTGCTCTGGGCGAATCGCCCATGTACCTTGCAAAATGGAATGCGTTGCGCGACGAGGCCCTTCAGTCGGAGGCGTTCTGCCAGCGCATTGGCTGCGTGCGATGCGATCTCCTCGGGCGTCTGCGCGCAGACATGCAGTCGCCTGATTCATTTGTCGGAGCGAGACTCCATGCCGCAGTGGAACAGTCCGTGCAGGACGCATCGAAGGATGAGCGCTTGCGCGAGCGCCTGACTGCGTGCGCGCGCGACGCGATTCTCGATGTTATTCCGGCACTGCGCCACGAGCTCGGCCTGCTCATCGCGGATACGGTATCGCGCTGGGACACTGCGACGGTCACCTGGAAAATCGAACTGGAGGTCGGGCGTGACCTCCAGTTCGTTCGCATCAACGGAACACTGATCGGCGGGCTGGTGGGGCTTCTGCTGCACGCGATCGGTGCACTGCGGTGAAGCGCCTGCGTCTCAGGAACTGCTCACGTCGCGTGCGTGAAGCGGCTCCCGTTCTGCCGCCTGGGGCGCGCGCCTTGGTGCCGCTGATCCGAGCACCTGTCTGACCCCGCCGACACCTCCAACCAGTATGTCCCGCACGGTCGTGACAATACCTGTTCCAAGCGTTCCCACAAGACCCAGCGCTTCAGTGCCGACCTCTTCTGTCGCGTGTACTGTGCCTGTGAGCACGTCGCGCACAGTCTCAACTGCGTCTGTGGCGACGGTGCCCGTCGCGACGAGTGTGCCACTCACTGTGTCGCGAACGAATCCGATCACAGGGCCGCTGTATTCTTCCGCTGCGACACGTGCTGGCTCACGCAATCCGCGGCGGATGCGTGTGGCAGCGTTGGCCTGCGTGGTGGTATCAGCTGTTGCCTGTCCGGTATCGTCAGTCGTTGCTTGTGTTGCGTTCGCCTCGGCCTGTCTTTCCTCTTCCGTGTCTCGACGTGCCATTTCGACCTCCATCACTGAAGTACGCGTCTCGTGATATGACGATGCGTGTGCACGACGCCATGTTGTGCGCGACGGCATCATCGTGGCGTCACGCCATCATCAAAAGATAGCTCATCAACAAGGGCGCAACAACCATTCCTCGCTGCCGTTTGTGCATGGACTGGAGTATGCGTGCAACGTTGCGCTCGACGGCCATTCGCGGGAGAACGCATCGCCATGAAATCGGTAGCCTCCTTGAGAACGCTCGGCGTGTGGGGAACGGGTACGCTGGTCATGCTCGCGGATACAGACGTCGGGAATGTGGTCGCTGCCGCACAAGCGGGAACTTCATGGGGATACCGGTTGCTACCGCTTCTTTTCGTGCTCGTTCCCCTGCTCTATTTCGTGCAGGAACTGACGGTACGGCTTGGAATATTTTCCGGCCGCGGCTATGGCGAACTCGTACGCGAGCGATTCGGGATCTCGTGGAGCTATGTGTCGGCGATCGCGCTCGTCATTGCAACCATCGGCTCTCTCATTACACAGTTCACAGGCATTGCCGGAATTGGAGAACTGTATGGAATATCGCGTACGCGTTCTCTCTTTCTCGCGACGACCGCATTGATTGCAATCGCGGGGACGGGCTCTTACCGGCGCATGCAAAACGCCGCGCTGTTCATTGGTGCGTTCGAACTGGTTTTCTTCGCACTCGCATGGGCAGCGCATCCTGATCCTGTGGCGATCTGGCGACATGCGCTTGATATCCCGTGGCGCAACGGATCATTTATGTATCTGGCTGCCGCATTGGCAGGCGCAGTATTCAGTCCGTGGATGGTTTTCTATCAGCAATCAGCGGTCGTTGAGAAGGGCATGTCGCGCATCGATTACGGTGCCGAAAGATTGGAGACAGCAGTCGGTGCCGTATTGACCCAGTCGATCACTGCGGCCGTACTCGTAACGATGGCCGCGCTGGCCACCGACGGCAGTAGAACCGCGTCGCTACGCAGCGTAAGTCAGATCGCGGACGCGATGAGCCATTTGCTTGGTGGAGCATTGGGACGCGTCATTTTTAGTGTTGGCGCGCTCGGCGGGGCGATGGTGGCGGCGATCGTTTCGTCGCTTGCACTTGCCTGGGGCGTTGGAGAAGTCGCGGGCTTTCGCCGCTCGCTCGAATGCCGCCCGATGAAAGCACCCTGGTTCTATGCGCTCTATGTCGCGGCGGTGATGGGCTGTGCGCTGCTTGTAGGGTATGTCCCGGACCTGATTGCCCTCAATCTCATTGCGCAGGTCCTGAATGCGTTACTGTCGCCGCTTGTGACAGGTCTGTTGATCGCGCTTGCTGACGTGGCACTGCCAGCAGAATATCGTCCGCAAGGATGGTATCGCCTGGCTATCGTTGCGGGAGCTTTCGGTTTGGGGGCGATGGGTCTGGTCGGTACTTTGGGTATGCTGCTGTAGTCCGTGGTTGCGAATCGTCGGCAGTTGCGCCCCACCGCTCGCGCCGACGCTGACTTCGTGCCCGGCCCTTCGAATTTGGCGTCTGCCCACTCCTCGCCCTCGGGTCCTAACCTTGGGAACACCGAGGCGTCCATGATGTCTTTACGGCAACCTATCGCTCGTGGCTGAGATTGCATGGGTATACGGGTGCGCTATCTGGAAGCGGCCGAACGCTCCTGCCACCATGTCGACAGTATCCATTCTTCCGCATCGTAGTACAGCGGCAGCGTCGCTGGATAGCCGAGCGTATTGCGATACGCGATGCGGTGCACCGGTGAATACCAGTGGGGAATCACGTAATAGCCGCTCATCAACACGCGGTCGAGCGCATGCGTTGCGTCAACAAGCTGCTCGCGTGTTTGCGCGGATATAACTTTCCTCAGGATTGCGTCGATGGCTGGCGACCTCACGCCCGCGATATTGTCGGAGCCCTGCTGATCCGCGTATGCGCTGGCGAAGCGCGAAACCTGCTCTGTGCCCGGCACCTGTACGTCGGGCAGTCGCACCGTCGTCATGTCAAAGTCAAAAGCATCGATGCGCTTTTGAATCAGCGCGTAGTCGAGCGTGCGAAAGTTCATCCTGATGCCGAGCTTCTGCAGATTGCGGCCGTACGCAGCGGCGATTGGCTCCATCGATGTGCCACGACCGGAGTCGTCGAGAAGCTCAAAGACAAACGGCTGACCTTTCGCGTTGCGCAGCGCGCCATCGCGATACGTCCAGCCGGCCTGCGCGAGCAGTTCGCGCGCCCTGACGAGGTTTGCGCGCAGCGAGTTGGGCGGGTCGGTGTCTGGCTGTTGCGGCATTTCCCCGAACACGGCAGCGTCCAGTTCGTCGCGCAGCGGCGCGAGAATCGCAAGTTCGCCTTTGTCAGGCTTGCCCTGCGCCTGCAAGTCCGTATTGACGAAGAAACTGTTTATGCGCTTGTACTGCTCGTAGAAAAGCCGGCCGTTGAGCCACTCGAAGTCGAACGCGAGGTCGAGCGCCTGCCGTACCCGCACGTCCTGAAAGATCGGCCGCCGCAGATTGATGAAGAAGCCCTGCATGCCCATACCGTTGTGGTGCGGGAATTCGCGTTTGATGAGCTCGCCGCTGTCGAAGCGCTTGCCGATATCGCGCCGGACCCAGTTTTGCACGATGTGTTCGACGAGTACGTCATACTCGCCGGCCTTGAACGCTTCGAGCCGCGCGATCGCGTCCGAATACAGCCTGTAGTCGATGCGCGCAAAATTGTGCGTGCCGGCGCGCACGGGCAGCGACGCGCCCCAGTAGTTCGGGTTGCGCCTGTAGGTAACGGTACGGCCGTTGTCGTACTTGTCGATCAGATAGTCCCCGCTTGCAATGGGCTTCTCGAACGCCAGCTGATCGAAAGGAATGCGCGTGCCATCTGGCATCATGCCCCACTTGCGTGAAAACACCGGGATGCCGCCGGCGAGCAGCGGCATTTCACGCGTGGCCACCTTGTATTCGAAGCGGATTGTCAGCCGGTCGACGACCACCGCGCGCGCGATCTGTCCGAAGTACACCGAGAACTGCGGTAAGGCTTGCGGACTCTTCAGCGTCTCAAACGAGTACCTGACATCTTCGGCCGTAACCGGATCGCCGTTCGAGAAGCGCGCTTTCGGATTGATATGGAAGGTCGTCGACAGACCATCCGGTGCGACGTTGATATCGTCCGCGAGCAGGCAGTATGCGCTTGACGCCTCGTCGGAACTGCCCGTCGTCAGGCTTTCGAACATCAATCCGAGTCCGGGCGCGGGATTGCCACGCAGCGTGAAGGGATTGAATTTGTCGAAGCTCGTCAGGCGGTCAGGATTCGCGAGGACCAGCGTGCCATTGCGCGGCGCGTCCGGGTTGACGTAATCGAAATGTTTGAAACCAGCGGAATATTTCGGCTCGCCGTATTGCGCGATCGCGCATACGGCCAGTGAGGAGTTCGCCGTGCACATGACTGATCCGCCCAGCATGAGTACCGCGAGGAAGCAGTGGGCGTTGGATGACCGGATCGTCCCGTGAGTCATAAAGCCATCCGCGAACCGTTTGCGTTCACCGTGTATCGGTTTAGATCCGTACGATGATGCTCCGTGCGCGCGATGACCGAAGCACGCGACCGGGTTCCTGACGCTTGCGTACACGTAGCTTCCTCGTCTGATGTGGCAGAAATCAGGTTCACCGCCAGCATTGCACCCTCTTGTCAGACGAAGCTCCCCGCGACGGAGGAATGGTCGTTGCTCACCTCGTAGGCACCGGGCGCCGATTGTGCGCCGGCTCGAAAAAAGGAGGTCATGGCATGCTTTACTATGCGCTGGTCTTTTTTATTATCGCGATTATTGCCGCCGTCTTTGGGTTCGGTGGTATCGCTGCGGGCGCAGCCAGCATCGCGAAAATACTGTTCATCGTATTCCTCGTCATCTTCCTGGTCACGCTGGTCATGGGCGTCATGCGCCGTTAGACCGACAACCGTATTCGGCCTACGCGTGGCAGTACCGTCCATGCGGATCGTCAATGCTCGCTTGTAAGCGGCCACACGACGTCCTGAGCACATTCATCGCGCCGCCGGGAGAGGAACGCCCGAGCGGTGCGGTCATATCATGTCTAAGACCGCTTGCGGTGAAGGCACTATTTTTTACGCACGTGCCCTGCATGGTTGACGCCGGTCCTCGGTAGTTTGCGCCCGAATGTGCAGTATGAAGAGAGACCGTGTCAAAGGAGCCACTGACAAAGTCAAGGACAATGGTAACGACGCAGTCGACACAGCAACGGATGACGCTGCACAGAATCTGAAGGTCGGCGTGTAGCAGAAGGTTCCCCAAACCTGCAAGGACGTCAGTGATATCGGGGACGCGACAACGACTCGCATGAGGTAAGTTGATGCGCCACCCGGCAGTGTGAACACTGCCCGTAACAAACGTGGCAGAAGCCCGGAATGCGGCGACCTCTTGCATCGTCGAGCCAGTGCGGCAAGTGTCATGTCCGGCACGTTCATCTCAACTGGTTATGAACCAGGGATGCGCCGACGCCTACGTCGGAATTAACATGCCGATTACGTATCGTGCTCAGACGATGTTACGAACAGGAACTCAATGCTAGACGGTGGCCCCCAATCCGCAGTTTCAACTGCGAACCTCCGTAACCGGCCCGTTGTGGCCGCTCGTGCCGCTGATGTGAACACGGCGGCCTTTTGCGTGTAACAAACGACCGTTGCTTACGCGAAGCGCGGCTATCAAATCCTCAGCAGGGAAATCACAGGTCACATCCTGCACGAGGGGAAACTATCGCGACGAGGCGATGCTAGCTCCGACATCATGCCTGCCTGAGTGGAAGCTAGAAGCGCTCGACGCGTACCTCGGTCGCGTCCCTGGGCACGGTCAGCCGCGTGCGTTCGAGCAAGGCGTCTGCGGGCGCAGTCCCGTCCGGATTCAACGGTCTTACTTTGTTGAACACCACGGAAAAGCTTTCCGGCGTAACGGTGGCTGACGCATAGCCCTGCGCGTCGTGGTCGGCGTGGCGCAGATCCGGGTTATTCGTCATCAGGAAGGTGTCGAATTTGGCCGGGGTAGCGACAAGCGACGCGAGCGGTGTGCCGCCCCATGCGGCCTTCATGTAGGTATAGAAAGACGTGCTGCTGATGCCGGCGCAAACGAAATCGACGATCACGGGTGTACCCGATGCCGGGTCCGGGTCGTCCCGCACGACGCCGCACTGAAACGCATGCAGGTCCCCGCTGATCGCGATGACGTTATGGATGCCCTGTTCCTTCAGGTATGAGAGCAGTTCGTGCTTGTGCGCCGGGTAGCCGTCCCATGCATCACAATCAATCACGAGACGTGCCGCCGGTGTCTCAGGCGCACCCGGCATCACCGCCCACAGACGGTTTAACATCACCTCGTTGCCCCACACCTTCCAGGTCGCAGCCGAGCCCCGCATCGTAGTCTTCCACCATTGCGTCTGCTCCGGGCCGAGTATCGACGGCGCGCGGCCGAGTTGCGCGGTATCCCGCGCCTCGAAGCGCTGCAGCACGTCCTGCTTCACAAAGTAGCGCGAGCCGGCTGCGTCGTCGCCATGGACCGGGTCGTGCCCGTGCGCGCGTGCGACAGCCGCCTCGCTCACGACATGGTCGTCGCGATAAAGCCGCTCGTCCGTCATCACGAGATGCATCAGCATACCGAAGCGAAATTCGCGGTAGATACGGATGTTGGTGTATGACGGATTGTTCGGCTCGAAGCGCACGTCGCCCCAGTCCACCGGCATGTACTCGGCCCACGCACGGCTGGCGTTGCGGCGGCGCTGTGTCTCCTGCGTTTCCGCATTTGTGTAGACTTGATGATCCTGCCAACAGTCGTCGGAAAACTCGTGATCGTCCCATATCGCGATCATCGGCAGGCGCTGGTGCAGCGTCTGCAAGCGCGGATCGGTACGATAGGTGCGGTAGAGCATCCGATAGTCTTCTAGCGTATTGGCATAAACGCTGCCGTCGGCGAGCGGCTTTCCGTCAGGCAGCCGCAACGAAGGATGCGCTGCCTCGACAGCGCCGGGCCTCGCGGCCCCGACCGTCTCATAGATGTAATCGCCCATATGCACGACGAAATCCAGATCGCTTTCGGCTGCCAGCAGGCTCATTGCTTGCCAGTGATTGACGCTCCAGTCCTGACAGGTGAGCCACGCGAAGCGAGCCTGGTTGTTGGCCTCGTTTGGATCGGGAGCCGTGCGCGCGACACCCATGACGCTCGTGTCGTCGCCGGCGACGAACCGATAGTGGTACGTGGTTTTCGGCGAGAACCCCGTCACCTTCGTACGGACGGTGAAGTCATAGGTGGACAGTGCCCTCAGCGGGACGCTGGCGACGAGAGCCGAGAAATCAGGCCGCGTCGACACCTCGAGTCGTAACGGAACTGCGCGCGTAACGTGTTTTGCGCGTTGCTTTGCGTCCCCATGTACTGGCACACACCGCGTCCAGAACACGATGGAGCGATCGCGCGGATCACCGCTGGCGACGCCCTGTGGAAACCGATAGCGACCTTTGGGTGAAGCACTGGACGGCGGTACCGACTGCGGAGCGCCAAGCGTGCCGGTGGCGGCCGCAATAGTGAAAAAGGCCGATGACTTGAGGAAGTGGCGGCGATCCATCGATCCTCCTGACCGACATACCGTGTCCCTGAGAGCATCGCGGCGCGACAGCACGTGGTCGCTGCTCTCCCTACGCAGCCTTGGCCCGCCACCGAGCACGAGTGGCGGAATAGTCGTTTATGAGACTACCTCGAAGATCTGCTCCTGAAAAGGCGTGACGACCCGTTTCGATGCCGACCACACTCCCCGCCCGCAGGGTTAAAGCGCCGCATGGTAACGCTGGCACCAACCTCGGAGCCGGTCGTCGTCAACGTCCGTCCGTTGATAGAGCGGAACGGTCGTCTGGATGGCCGGATGACCACAACGGTGAGCGACCGCAGATAGAAATGCAGTTCGAGCAGATTCGCCGATGGCACCTGCTTCTGTGCGATCTGCTGCAACGGATCGATGAAAGGATTGCATGCAATAACTGTTGTTGACCAATATAGGTATCCTCAATATTTCACACAGAAGACGCGTTCAGACACATTGCCGCGAGGACAGTCGTTCCTGCACCCGGTACAACTCGCCAACACGGCCGTCGCAGACAAATGGACGATCGGGCGTCCGCGAAGGTCAACTTCCTTCAGTCTTCACTTGCAATTTCGGCGGTCGGCTCCCTCTGCGGTATTTGCGTCGACTCGTGAGCCGGACCATTCCGGAAAGCACGTCAACCTGTCCATATTTCGGAAGAAAAATTCACGTACGGAATTCATGGTCCCGGATCGCGCGGCACTCTCATTATCGGCATCTGCGCGGTGGGCACGCGACTGTCGGCGCCATCAGGCGAGCGTTGGGCGGGATCATTCTCACAGGGCCGAGCCGCTGTTTCGAGAACGGCGACGAAGCTATGCGCGACGATCTGGTGAAGGCATCCGGGCGGCTGAACTCGACCTCGCACGCAGTTCGCGCGATGTCGAAATTTCTCGGAATCCAGATAGAGAACCGCTGCGTGCGTTCACGCGTACGCCTGCGCGCAATCAATGAACTCCGTCCGGGCGCTGACGTGATGTGGAATCAGACGCACCCATGGCACCGGGGACTACCCTACGCGATAGGACCATCGGTCACGGCCACGTTAAGCGCGACGCAAATTCATTGAACTGGTTCATGCCGACGCGTGGCGATCAGATCACTCTTCCACGCTACGTGAAAGTTTATCGATCCCCAGCGTAGGTTTTTGCGGAAAAACGACGCGGCGTAGGTTTTCTCTCAACGGGAAAGAAACCTACGCCAACGCGGCAGGTCCAGATAGAGACGCGTGCGGAGACCCATTTATCAAATATTCGAGCCAGACCATAAAACAGATGAACAATCAATAGGTTACAGATGGCATTTTAATAATGATCGCGTCTGGCGAAGACGGATCTTACGTTTTGCCCATTCGTTCATTATTTTCGGTGATTCGAGAAAATCTGAACAATCACATCGACCATTTGCAAAAAATATCCTGCAAACAATCAGCTACATGAAAATCAACTCGGTAAAGGCAGATTATCGCTGCGCAATCCTAAACTACTCGTTCTCGTCGAAGTAGTGACGCAGGCTTTTCTGGCGGGCCTTCGACTACAAACCTACGCCAAAACTTACGCTGTATTCCCTCGCGATTATTTGGCACATTAGCGTCGCATTTTAGCAACAAAAGAGGGGAGACAATTGAGCGCAGCCACTAAGCTGGATCGTAAGACGGTCTTGCGAGGAACATCGGCGCGGCCGGCATCAAGATAATAGTGAACCACAGCGACGGAAAGCAGAGACCAGTGCAACTGGGACAACAGGACGAAATTCCGATGCTGGCGAGGGGTTCCAAAAACCCCGTGTCTGCCTTGCAGGCCAAGGCTTCTCACCAGTTCGATTGCCCAGATACAATGGCGCAGGGTTTCATCTTGAATGTCGCGAGTCTGCAACAGGAATTTTGGGATTCCACTGCCCCTATCCGCCGCATGTCCGGGCAAAATGGCCAGCGAGAACTTCAGCACGAAATGAAGCGGGACCAGGCCATGAACGACGACCACTTCCGCGAATTCTTCCTGACGGCCCAAGGTCGCCCGCGGGAGGTATCGGTCGCGTACGTCCAGATCGACAACGACCTCGAACTATATCTGTTGAAGTGACGGCGTCCATGCACTTCGACACCGCCCCCCGGAACACCTTCTGCACCCGCTGATTGAGCCTCGGTCCCGGTCGACTCTGCACGCGCCAACCAGTTGCTCGATGCAGCCCCTGTGGACGTGCGAACCGTCGCCGGCCTGATCGGCATCTCTGTTCTGACCGTGTGGCGGCGCACCCGGTCAGAGAAGCTGCCTGCGCCCAAAAAATCGGGGCCGCGGCCCGGTGGAACGTCGCCGAACTTCGCGTCATCCTCACGGCCAACGCCAACAATGAATGCTGAATCCACCGCGCCGGACAGCCAGGGCCGGGAATGCAGGCACGACCAGCCCCGCCTTCGAGCAGTAGGCCACCGTGTAGGCATTTCCGGATAACGAGCCCGCCTATACTCCTACCCCTCCTCCGTCCATCCAACATCGACCCGACCCAGAGTTCAATCAGTGAGCTCTGCGTTTTCATGCTGCCGGAACGCGCCGACTGGCGCTAACCAAGCCCGCTTGACTCGAAATTAGGCCGGGTGCGATACTTTCTTACGCGCCTTGTCCGGCCGAGTTTCAAGCGACTCAAATCCGACACGTAACCTTCCACCGTAGTCCTCGTAGTACCCAACCATGCGATTCTCAATTCGCGCGGTCAGGTAATCGCTTGAGTGTCCGTGCATACTCATTGGGAACCATGATGGTTACTCTGTTTTCTATTGCATTTGCGGTCCGCACCGCAAGCCAGCAAGCGAACAATCCCGTCAAGCTCGGCCAGGCACAACAACTCGTCGCCGCAGCGCTGGGATATAAGTCAGTCGCCGCCTTCCAGGCATCCGGCGAAGAAGCCGCCGGGCTCGACGAAGCTGTGCATTTCGTTCCTGACGAAGACCTCCTGCTTACCCGGGCTCACGAGCTCGGCATCACGCTTGAAAAACACGAACTAATGTCCATCCTGAAGGCCGCCTTCAAGGACCGCCACCCTGCTTCGCGCCTACACGCATCAGACGGCGCACTGGACGATTTCATCCGCGACTTCGTTCAGGACAAGGTTCTTAACCACAGCGATACGGCCGGCAGCATGGCGATGACCAACAACGATGGGATCGGCGAGGTCTATCTGCCGTTCGATGACGTGATCCTGTGGGCGTTACCTGTGCCCGGCGAAGTACAGGACGAGACGGTTTCCGGCCACGTGTCAATGACAATCGATATCGAGCACCCCTATGTGGGTCACAGGATCGACGTCACCGTTCGCCGGCTGCTCGCCCGCACGGGCAGGGTTTCCATCGCGGCCCCGGTCTGCGAGATCATGAACGCCAGCCTGGACTTCGGCTGGGGTGACGATGATCACGAAGATGGGCCACCCACGGTTTCGCTTGCCCAAGCGCTCGCTGACGAGCTCGGCCTCGACGTTTCCGAAACGGATGACCTGGTCGATGCTGAGGTGCTAACCAACGAGAGCGACGACGGTGTCGTGTACTCGCACGTCTTCGATTTCAGCCCCGTCGCTTCCGCAGAAGTCGCGGAAAAACTGGTCTCGAAATATGGAACGCTGGAAATCGAGGTGCCGCCCTGGTTCTTTGATCGTGTGGCACACGCAGACTAACCGGTCCACATAAAAATAAAACCCGGGACGCTTTAGCGCACCGGGTTTTTCCATCAAGTCCGTCCGTCACGTCTCCGCTCGTCGATGAGCGGAAAGCGAAACTCAAGTCCGGAAACCGGCATTTCTGAGTGCTTCATTGACGCTCGACAACAGCCCTGCCTTGACCTCGGCAATGGCTGTCGGATTCTCGTCCTCGCCGATTCCGTTGCTGTAGATATCCGCAGACCACTCGCCATTCTGGAACATAGCAACGTCGAGATCGCGCATGAAACCCGGCTGCATGACCACGTTGCGTTTCGGCCACTTCGGTAGCGTGAATGCCAGGCGCGAGTTACCGATAAATTCCCGGACCGCCGGGCCAAGCGTAATACTTGCGCGCCACGCACCATACTGGTAACGACCGGGCTGGAAGACCACGCAGCGAACACGCGGGGTCAGCGCCGGCAGGATTGCCCTCGCCAGGGCGGCCTTGACTGAACGCAGGCAATCCGAATCGTCCTGCTGATGGTCGAGTGAATATACTTACAAACCGCCCGACCACCGTCCGTCAACGATCTTCGTGTTCAGCAGACCCCGACCCGGCTGCTTACGGGCGACCGCATACTCACTGTCAACGCGCAACGCCGCGTCGCAATCGAGACGATACAGTTCGGGGCCGTCCGGCTTGAAGAACTCGGGGATCAGGAACTCCGGCGACGATTCAAGCACCGCCGGCGAAACGCCCGAAACCTTGACGGACACGTCGTACGCGACATCCAGGAATCGCTCCGAACGTTGCCGCGCCGGGGGAAGCTTGCTGATCGTCACACTGATACGAACGCCATCGAGGATGGCGCTCACGGACTCAGCCGTACGGTCATCCGCCAGTTCAGCCATTCGCGCGGCAAAAGCTGCATTGTCAAACGACTCGTCCGCCGACGCGGTCACCGACGTCCTGTTCGATATCTGCTCAGGCGGCCCCCCCCTGGAAATCATCGCATGGCTGGACAGAGTGGCGCCAACGTTGCCCGCCGAGTGACGACAGCGCACTAGCGCCGGCGAAACAACCTCTGCAAGCCCCGAATCACCAGCAGACTGATCACGGCTGTGCCGATCAGCACGTTAACGGTGGTCAGTCCATCTCCCGCCAGCCTGTCCATCGAGTCTTGGGGAAAATGCTGGGCGCAGACCGTTGCACTGTAGTGCTGCGCCGTGCAGACACCCTGATGCGCATCCAGTCTCGCCCGCGCCTCAGCCCCGATTACTGGAAGCATAGGGATGAGTGAGCTGGCAATCAGTCCGCCAATCAGGCCTGTTCCGAGCGCGACGCGCGAATCGCTCCATGCCCTGCGTGCGTCATCCCTGGACTCGTACAGGCTTTCATACCGTTCGCTGTAGCGCGACAGCCTGTCCAGATAGTCGTCCTTACTGAAACCATGCGTCACCATCGAACGTCGCGCCACCTTGAGGAAGGTCGCCAGGTGACGGCCTATCCGCGCGTCTCCCCGACTGCCTGCAAAGTGGTCCGGCGATGGGACGTAATCGATAATGAAATATCTCTTGTCGAGTTTTCCGCTTGCCGACGAATGCGGATGAACCGTGACAAAGACACCGCCATGCTCATGCTGTGCATACACGAGCGCCGCATGCTCTTCCCGTTCGAATTTCGGAGCTTTTCCGTCCAAAGGCCTGTTGGTCAAAACCATATTGCCGCTCACCGCAGTCAACTGGAAATGACGTTCGCGCGCCTCTTCGCTCGACACAAAAAAATAATGGGACGACACGCCATCTCGCTGGAGTAACGGGCTCGTGACCCGATGCAACCGGGGATACAGATCAACGACCCAGTTCAGTCGAGCGTAGACAGCCTTCTCTCTACCCCGGCGCACCTGAGCGGCATGTGACTGCCCGATTTTCCTGATGCGTGTGTCCGTCGAATCAGGAGTCGGCGCACGACACAGCTTTGTCAGCCATCCCAACAATTTCAATCGATACTCCACAAAATTGCAGCAAATCGCCCATTGATCGGAGCGACGTATTTTCCCCGATTTTTCTCACCCCAGAACAATCGCCCAAACTGCGTCGTCATTCACTGGCTTCGAAGATCATCATCGAACTTTCCTACAGCCCGCCGTGTATGACCAGCGTGCCATCAGGGCCGTCGTACCATCCAGTTGAACCGACATCGGCAGAAGCGCCTGGAGGGCAATCGTTAAGCGTTCCCGTTCACCGAAAAAGGTAGTCATTTCGCACGAATCCCCCGACCGCCGCCGAACCTCAACGGCAACGTCCATATAGCTATCCGGGCGCTCCGTGCCACGGACACGACGACCAAACAACCAGACCTTTCGTACGAACAGCTCAGACGCAGCCGGCCCCGTAACGATGTTGCGAATCTCGACAATGTCCATATCTCGTGTCCACCCCAGTCGGACCAACTGTCCCCGAAATTTCGTCGCCTCACACACGAGCGAACGTCAGGCTCTCGTGCCCCGCGTCGCCTTCAGCACCTCGCCGTTCCGGCTTCCATCCTCACGCGCCTTTTCGCGAATTCCATCGGGATCATGCCTCCCTCAGCCGCTCTCGCCACGCCGACGTAAAGACGGGAAGTGATGGTCGTATCGGGAAAATATAAAGTCGCTTGATATCTGGGGTGACCTCATCCAAGGTAGCCACAATTTCCCGCAAATACGACCGAACCTCCGGACTATCCACTTTTGCCACCCGCATGAAACTCGGAAGGTCACCACGCTCTTCCAGATAGCGAATACGCCAGTACATGTTCGCGAGGGTACTGGCCTCGGTCAGTTGAGCGATCAATTCCTCCTGACTATACTCCCAGTCAGGAATCCGCCCTCTCACCCGCGCATCCAAGAAATATCCATAGATAGTCTGAAACAGAAGCTCCCATCTCGCGGCTGGATTGGGATGCGAACCGCGTGGCACAGGATCGAAATGATCCCCTGACTGACCGAAGAATCGGTTAAACAAGCATGTCAACCCACAGACCATCATGTAAACGACGGCATATGGAATTTTTCCTCGAGTTGCCAGATAACGATATTGAATGTACGTCGTAAATCCTTCGACATCCGCAGCTATCTCTGTCACATGGGAAATAAGCGCGGCCACGCCCTGTAATGGCTCGCTGCCATCGGCCAGCATTTCTTCGACTCTGCCCACAGAGCCAGTGGGTGCCCGCTGCTCCCTTATCTCAAGATGTCCTTGGGCAAGATGTGCCAGTTCATGAAAAAACACCCACTCGAGAGTCGTCTCAAACATAAGCATCTTGCACTGGTGCTCGTTGGCCCCAGGGGGTAACACACCTTCCCGGTCGGCACTTAATTTTCCAAAAATTCCTGCATATTTTGGCTCGCAGAAATGGACGTGCGCCAATTTACTAAGTACGAATGCATCACGATACAATTCAATCGCAAGACCATAGCTAATCACCACGTGATGACGCTCCGGCGTCTCACAATGAGCATACGCCCTGAAATAAGGTCTATCTGCCCAACTGAAACTCATCGTCTTTCCGATCTCCTTGTACATGGTCTGATTGATAAAATCAACGACACGCCCGATTACCCTGTCCGCGATCTGTACAACGTACTCTTTATGTATTAGCTGCGTCTCCTCGTTTATTTTTTTAAGTTTCTCTTTATCCATCTTCAATACCCCGATCCCTGATAGACCAATCCGTTTCGATTGCACCTGTTACTAAATAATCCCATAATCGCCTACTCCTTTCATCGACACGTTATTGCACCGATCAGCCACCTGTCCAGCCTTGAGACGCGCACTCACTCTCACCAACTGCACCATCAAGCGTGATCACCGACATCATGGAGTCCCCATGCCTCATGACATAGGGCAAAGTCGGGCGCTCGTGCTTCGCATCGAACCGCTTCGGGCGGCCTGCCCCGACGAGCGGCATGCCACCGCGGTCGCAGGTTACGGCGAGACCCGATGCGCCTGGGCGGCGGGCAGTGCCGAACCCGGCGCATATGTGACGCGAACCTCGACACGGCGATTGGGCGCGTTACACTGCTGCGCGTCATACGGCGTTGTCGCCAAACGGACAGACAGCTGACCTTCGGTTCGCGGCCGCCCGCTCCCTCGGCGGTAATGCTAACGCCCGGCATTCCGAGCAGTTGCACCTATTCAACCTTCACAACGTCGCCACAAAATACATGTAATGGAAGCTGGTAAGTCTCGCTCAAGAATTTCTCCGTGACGCCAAGCAACGCAAGTTGATGCTCAGCAGCCTCCGTCTTGGAAAGCCCCGGTTGAACGATGAAAACTCTGAGCGTTACTGCACACGTGCGGCTGATGTCTCTGATCAATGCTAGTCGATCACGGCTGCCAACTTCGATACGCGAGGGTCTGCCCTCATCGAGGCGGATAGATTCACGCTTTAGAAGGTGAACGAAAAGATCTGTCCGTCTGTCCTTGTTATGCAGCCACGTAACGCTGCGCTGTGCCTGCCCGCATACGACATACATATCATCGATTCTCGCTCCCGGAGTATTCCCGCCTGAATACTTGCAATGCACCAAATCGACCGTAATAAGCTTCGGTGCGATGGGATCATCGAGAGCTATTCCTACAATGTCCGCCGCTTCACCCGCTCCGTCGTCATCGACCATCACGTCATATGCGTATCGTTCCTTCAAAACCTCGATGGTTCTGTACTGCACAGAGTCCTTCCTGCGTTCTTCACGTTGCGATTCCTTCTTGATATCAATGTCCGTCCAGTCGAGTATCTCCAGCTTCTCCCGGGGAAATAGCGTTGAGCCCGTACGCAACTCAGTGTGCATGTTCCCGTCCAACCTCGATCCATCCGCGAACCAGATAGTCGGGGGGAATTCCGTGAGGAAGTCGCAAAGATCGACCGTTTTCCCACGCCGGATCGCAGCGCGATCCGCGCCTTCATAGACAAAAGCGAAGTCAGCCGTGGCCCCGGATCCTACAAACTTCAAACGAACCTTGACTTCCCGCTTGTCGGTAAATACACGAATGACCAGCGGCGCGGTCGCCGAGTACTCGACAAGCTCGATGCCGACATGAGTCATAAAAACTTCTGAGATGTACTCAAACGAAAATGCCGTGACGGACTCGTTGAAGTCGATGAGTTCGACTGGCCAGTCGACACCAATAGCAACGGCGGATGGGCGCGCCATAACCATGCGCGGAATCAAGGTGCCTTTCAGAACCTCTTCTGGATCGATATCGTCGTTCGCGATCTTCTCGCCAGCCTGCTTGCACCACTCAGAAAAATTGCTTACTCGCAAACGCAAATTCGACCAAACGCGCCCGCGCTTTCCTGCGCCGATGGATGTTTGTTCCCCACGTGAAAATCCGACCCCGGCGAGAACAGCTTTCGTTGAAATGCCCAGGGTTGTTTCAGATAGACGTGCGCCTACGTCCGGCCCCATGCGGCCCGTGTATCGAATCTGACGGCCAATTTGTTCGTTGAGTCCGACATTCGTGAGCATTAGCCGATTGATTCCAGCCATTACCCGAAACACTTCAGGTGCGACAACCAAGGAAACGTCGTCTCCGCAAAGCGCTTTGGCGAAATCGGCGTAAGTACCAGTGTTAGTTGATCCGTGAACATAGAGGAGTGCGAGCTGTTGATCCCATACAGCGATACAGAGCTCCCAGACAATGCTTTCAACTGAGGCGATATCGGTCCACGGCACACCTTGGCGTCGCGGCGCCAGAACTACCAGGGTGTGCTCGGAGGCGTTAAGAATGGGATAAATCCGCTCATCCTTCGATCCCCCTCGAAAGGCTTTCCGGTAGTTCTCAGGCTTCCATGTCGCACATCGGGTGCGATACACGACCATGCTTGCGGATGGGTGAATTTCATGTAACGGGATATCGTCGAGCTGCCCGACAAACCCGGCGAGGAATTCTTGCGCCTCCACTTCTTGATCGATCGCTCCTTCACTCAGGCCCGGAAGGAGAAGATTCCAGTCAGGATCCTGGGAATATAGTGTTCGCAGCTCCTCGCGAAGATTCACATCCGCAGTGTTTGCGATGAATACAGGGTCGCCTAGATCTTCCCTCGCTCGCGTAAAACGGCCAGCCAACTGTAGGGTAATCGCCAAGCTCTTCTTGAGGTCGTGGAATGCCGCAATCTTCAGTTCGGGCATGTCAAAGCCTTCTCCGAGCATGTCCACACAGACTACGATCCGTGATTGCCCGCATTCCAGCAAGCTCCGAGAGGCATTCGCTTCTTTCGTAGATATGCTGCTGTGGAGCATGACAGGGTTGTACTCTCCGATACCGCGGTAGATCTCAAGCACCTGAGCAGCACGAGCTTTCGTGGCAACACGCGCCATGGCGACGTGAAGTCCTGTTGCGTCTGACCGCAATTCTTCCACAACCGCTTTCGCGATTTCCATATCGGCTCGCGACGTGCCGAACTCGAAAACGTTTCTGAAGCGGATTGGACGAAAGTATCCCTCGCGCTGAGCCATTCTGAGAGGGTAGACATAGACAATCTTCCCGTCGAGTGGCAGACCATCCTCGCGGAACGGAGTCGCCGTGAACTGCAAAATAGGCCGTTCGCGTGATTTGAAATGGGACTTGAACTGTTTCCACGTCGGCGCCTCTGCGTGATGTGCCTCGTCGATGAACAAGTGCGAACATTGTTCCGCCATTCGGTCCTGAACATCAGGGGAGCAAAGTCCGGCCAATGCACTGGTGGTTACGATGACGTTGCATTGGCTGAAGAATTCGTCGACTTCGCCTGGGGTAGACGGAAGCTTCATTAGCGTCCCCACCACGGGCCTAATCGCTGTTTGATCCAAGACCACGCAATCCGGATGCTTAAGAATTCCTAGACTGTAGAATTTTTCGGCAATCTGTCGCCGAAGCGCGTCCGTTGGAACCAGAACCAGTAGACGCGGACACCGCGCCGTAACCAACGTTGCCAACATGGTCTCGGTCTTCCCCGTCCCTGTTGGCATGACCACAGTCGCGACGCTGGAAGCTGTCGACCAATGTGCATGTATCGCATGGAGCGCTCCAATCTGCGGCTTGCGAAGGCCAAGCTTCCCGGGACCGGCCTCTTCTTCGCTGATATACCTGAATGCGTTTCGCCAGCTACCTAGTGCCTCAGCGACCGAAATGCTTGCTGCCGACGCGTTCCAAGATATCCATTTGGCTGTTTGGAGATCAATTTCGTCCGCAGCATCCGGAATATTGCCAACTAGCGAAACGCCGTCCGAGGGTATCTGCGCCGTCTCCGGTAAGCGCTGAAACACATAAATGATCTCACCTGCATTAGTTTTGAACATCCATCCGCGCGCGGATGGAAGCGTAAACCGCGTCATTTCAGCTTCCAATGTCCTGGATGTTCCCTTCAACTGCTTGATCGTTCCTTTTGCAAACTTAGCATCCAAGCCGAGTAGTGGCGGCAACGTAAGCTTCATTCACTATCCCCGAAGAATCTTCTATTTTGATATCGGAACGTAGGTAATCACGCCACCTTTCGAGATACTTGGCAGCGCGTGGCAGCGGGACAGTCTTAGTTCAAATCGTTATCCTCTTTCAACAGAGATTGTCGGCGATTTGAAACATTGTGTCGAACGACCTTTTTTGCCAATTCTGTGCTCTCGGGAACAACGATGGCACTGCACCGCAACCGCCGCGCCGCAAAAGCAGAAACCAACCATGGAATCCCGGATTCCACACAGTGCGTCTCTTGCTGATATCATATTCGCAGGCTGTCGTCACCTGCCGCACGCGCCCACTTGGGCATGACGAAGACGATGTATCATCCCCCCCATTCTGGACATTGTTTTCTATGGGCGGCCCGCAAAGCGTGCACCGGATTTTACCCCCCGTGGAGAAAGCAATGGACCTTCAGCAATTGAAACTGCTGGCCGGCAGTATTCGCGCCTTCCTGCAGCAGGCAAACATCCGCATCGGCCACAACGAATCGCTCGACATTGCGGCAGCATTGCCGGGGTTGCGGGACTGGCCGGAAGTCTCGGCTTTTCCGGTTAAGACTGCGTGAAAATCAACACTCACGAGCAGCCGGACCGTGTGTCGTTGGTACCGCGCGGGCGCCACGCCGATCCTTTGATGCGCAGGGAATTGACACCTGAACGCGCGTGAGTGCATTGTACGCGCAGGTTACGGGTAGGACTGGATAATGCCACGATATGACCAACTGTCCCGATCGGCGAATTCTTTAGGGGAATTCGAAATACCCTTTGTTCTTGTAGTAAAGGCTAAGCGCGTGAAAGATCGCCTCTTCGATGGTGCCGACATATTTCTCTGCCTCCGTCACATCTATATCTGCGCCCAAAGTCCGATGCACAAGCGCATTGCGTTTCTCGACTCCTTTAACTATTACCTTGAGATGAGGCGAACGCTCACCAAGATATGCCTCGAGCACCTCGCCATAGAGTTTTGAGAGCGGCGGAGACGGGAGGTTGTCAAACAGAACCGCGGTCTCCGGGCGTGCCATCTGGAGGATTTCCTTAATGGCTAGCTCGGCGGCAATGGTCGCATCAACCCATCGATACTTAGGGTCTCCTTCGGCCTTGGCGCGGTGCAGATATCGCATTCCCACAAGTGGCGTGACACCATCTGCAACAATCTGCTGCAAGCGCTGAGCATTCGCTCCCACGAGAACTGGAATCTGCGACAGGGTGATGCGTCCGGATATCCATGAAGGGAATTTCCGCCATTCGTTGCTCGACGATTCTTTCCATTGCCGGTTCAGTCCGGCGAGTGCCCCGTGCGGAATCCTCTCGTCCCGCGCCAAAAGATACTTCCAAGCGTGCAATGCTATATCGGCTGTAGAGTTTATTTTCTCTTCCAGTCCGCTTAACACAGCCGGATAGTCGCTCTGATTGACCAACGCTTGCGTCTCGCCGAGGGTGGACACGACTTCCGGCTCAACGGAAAGGCCAGCTAACTGGAAAATACATCGACGGTTTGTGAGATCAAGATCGACCTCCGCGTGTACAGCGTCGGAAAACGGAACGCTAATCTTCGCTTCACCCGAAAGTCGTGTTTCCTTCGCCACCTGAATGCTAAATTCGGCTTTGATATCAATCTGCATGTTGTTAATTCCTAGTCTCAACGTTGTCGCAGTGTGGATCGGACGTGCCTATGCAGACCGGCGCTGTCATCTCTATGCACGGCCGTCCCACCATAGGACTACGCAATCATGGCTGAACCTCGCCCTCTTTTTCCATCAGACTAAAAAATTGGTGAACTCTTCGCAGGGTAGAGATCGCGGCTCTGAAAGAAATTTCACAGGTGCGGAAACTTGCATGCAGCGAACACCGAGCTTCGCTATGCTTCAACGATACGCCCATGAGGCCGCCAACGAACGATCCGACGAGCGTCTGCCAGCGATCAAGCCAACTCACCAGTCCCGACGTCGTCGACGTCGCAACGCTCGACGCAGCATACAGCGGCGCACAGACACGGGCAGAGGCCTGTGTGACTTGATAGAGTAGATCGCTCATATCGTCAGCCGCTTTTCCTATCTAGGACCGGCGAGACTTTGCCACGGCTAGCAGCAAGTCGAGCGCATTCGACTCCGTGGCCATTCCGTTGAATGAGGTCCCAATGGTATGCCCCATTGTGCCGATGACGTTGAGTGACGCGAGTGCATCTGCATGCTCGTTGATCACCAAAGCAGAAAGGTTCTCCGTATCGACCCCAGTTCGCGCCGCGTTCGCGATCGCGCGTACGCAGTCGTTTAGAGCAGATCCCAATTCGTCCAAGCGTGCGTTCGTACGGCCGTCATAGACACGGACAGACTGAGGCACACTTCCATGTTCGCTCGACATCGAAATCCCCTTTTTGGTTGCCGGGCCAATACCAGCATTTCCTTGCTTTCCGCTGTTAGAGAGTAAGCCAAGGCCGCGAATGTCGGTCACCATCCCCCTGCCAGTTCGTGACGCAATCCGACGTGGAAGCAGTTCAGCCAGTAACATGCGGTCGTGAGCGCCGCAAGCTCCTGCTCCAGCAGGTTAGGTGCGTAGCGAAAGGCTTCGACCAACTCATCGTTCTGGCCCACAACAAATAGCGCTTTGAGTACTCCCTGCTGCTCGGCCTGCCAATGTTCGACCTCCGTGATCGTCATTGGCTTGTTATTCGACTTCGTTGAGTTATTTTCGGTTGGATATCGGAAAAACACGCCTCGGCTGTCCATCTGGTCAATCCGGGCTATCGCCTCATCCAGCTCAGGCGGCGGCGGAAGCCAAGCTGTTCTCGCCCGCACCTCCAGCGCTTCCCGATGAAACGTGAGCAGATCGATGAAGGAGCGATAAAGCACACCGAGATTATGTATGCTTGTCAGTGGCTTATTCTTGCCGGCAATTTGAATCGCTGGAAAGGGTTCATTGCTCGCGGCAAGAGCTCGGTGTGACACGATGAGTACAGATTTGAGAAACAATTCTGCAGCATGTCGCAAGAGAAAACAGGTCGGTAACTCGCGCTGCGCGATTGAGTCTTTTTCCGCTGCCATTAGGGTTTCGGCGCTAGCCTTAAAGGCCGACGCCATCGCGCCGAAACCATCGTCAGCGTGTTTGTCGTATGGAGTGAGCATCCAGTGCATACCCGTCCCTTTTCCGATGGCTACGCGCGACGCACTTCGATTGCTTCATTCATGCCCTCGACGTGGAGCATGTAACGTCCGCTTTCCTCGATCACCTTGGCTTCGGGTCTGTAGGCATAGCGGTACATGTACCGGTAGGACTTCTGGCGCCACTTGCGACCGTTTGCAAACTCGAAAACCGTATTCTGGTCCTTGAACCCGGTGAACACCCCTTTCAACCTTCCCTCTTGGACGATGGTCATTTCGCGTTTCTTCCGATCAGGAGAGATCGAACACGACGGTGCCGCCACCAGCTGCCGCAATGGCCTTCAAGTCTGTTGTCGATTTCGACTTGACGTTGTTCAAGAAGACCGTCGAGCCTTTACCCTTTGCGTTCGCCGCGATCGATTTAAGGTCTGTCGTGCTGAATTTTCTGGCGTCCAAGACCATGCCACCGCCTGCCGCTGCAATGGCCTTCAAGTCGGTTACTGATTTGTTCATCGTGCTCTTTACCATCGGCTACCGGCCGTGCGGGGCGCAGTCGCGCCGTGTGTTTTCCGCTTGCCGTCGCTCTCTGGTTCGACAACTTGGTAGAGCTCATCTTTTGGAGAATTCTTCGTCCCGGTCGTATTGAACCAGCTCAGCTCATGCCCGTTCAAGTTCACCGCCCTGAACACATACATTGGCGCTCCCGCCTTGTTGGCCGCTTCCTGCGCTTTTCTCAAGGTTTCTTCCATCGTTTGGTTACTCTCGTTTTCGGTTGCTCAAAGCGCGAGCAGGGCGCCGTAGCCGAGCGCCTGCGCGCGACGATACGCCTCCTGCAGCACGTCAGCCACGGCCGCGATCGCCTGGTTTCCGGCGGGTGCCGGAAACCAGGTCTGCTCCTGCCCAAGCTCGCGACCATAACGCGCGACGAGCATCGCCGGCAGATGCCCCTCTGGTAGGCGAACATAGAGTTCATGACCTTGGTAGAGGCCGAGCGGCATGGAGCCGGCGATCGGATAGTCGAACACCGGTGTGTTGACCCAGGCTGTCCGAAACTGCATGCACTGGTTTGCGCCCTCCCCGACCACCCGGGACGATGTTAGCGCGATCCCCCACTCCTCGATATCGGTCAATGCGGCGGAAGTCTGAACGTAGTCGGTCGCCGATTGAGGCGGCTTAGTCATTGGTTTACCTCTTCCTGTCCGTGTAGTGGGCCGCCTCACGGGCCGCCCAAGGGTTGCTTTCCTGTCTATCAAAACTTGCGACTGACAAAAAAAGCACCAAAGCCGTTTGCCGCCGCAAGGACGTAGCTAACGCTGTTTGTCTTGAAACCGTATGCAGCAATCAGTGCCTGGAAGACACAGAAGGTGGCAGCAATGATCCAGTTCGAACGAAATGTACGCCTTCGCTCAGCTTCGGCGTGCTCCAACTCGAGCATCTTTTGCTGATGCAGGTTCGCGTCGCGCTGGGTCTTCTCTTCCTCGCGAATGCGCGTTGTATCGACGAAACCATGTCGAATGCTCTCGGCGGCGCGAGCAAGGCCAAAAGGGTCGTCTCTTTCTTTGCTCGTGGGAGTGCCCGTCGCTTTAGGTGGCAAAACTTCGTCGATCTTGATGTCCGGGACCTGGTCCATGGTTAATTTCCCCGTCGTTTTCCGTTGTGTTGCGCTCAGACGGCGCCGTGGTGTCTATGTAGCCAATTGGAGTTCCGAGACGATTTCTGCGGGAGTGAACCAGCCTTCGTTCAAAACGAAGGACGTAACACGTTCGGTCGCCGCGGAATAGGCGACCAGCGCAAGGCTTTCCTTCGCGCGGCTTGCCGTCACATAGAACAGGCGTTTGGTTGCTTCCACCGTTCTATCCCCTGCAGGCTTCCCCCCGAACAGATCGTCGTACTTGAACATGAAGCCGCGTGCTTCCGAGTCGTCCATGACGACCATTACCCGATCAAATTCCAAACCCTTCACGCCTTGATGGGTGTCAAAATGAGCCCTACCTGAAAGATATTCGGTCATCGGTTCGATTTGAGAAAACGGCGTCCGCAAAAAAGTCTGGATGGCGATGTCCCGTTCCGTTTGGTGATCTTCCCGTTCATCTTCGTCGGATGAGTCGGCCGCGGCCCGTTCAATCGCTCCAGACGCATGTGCCTGAAGCGCATCGGGGATCTCAAGGAGACTGGTCGTCGCGACGTACCTCAAGACGGAGAGCAATGAAGGCTCCACGGTGCCGCTCCAGAGCTCCAGGAGACCGCTGACTGCCTTGCTGACACCCTGGAGCAGGGCCTTGTTGTCTTTCGACTGCCGCAGGGACGCGGGGCTCATGAGCGGCGAGCTGGCTTTGACCATGCGGGCAATGGCGAACTGGTCATCTGCGCGCTTGGCACGGATCAGGGGAAGGACTTGCTCCGAGAAAAACCGGAATACTGGCAGCGTGCCCTGAAGAAAGCTGGTGCGCCAGCCTTCGTAGTCGTAGAGCGCGGAAAACGCGTCAAGGAACCCCAGGCGCGACGCGGCCATGCGATGCTCAAGGGTGAGCGTCTTCACAGCCTTTGCCTCGTTCCATTGTTCATCGCGGGTGATGGCGGCCATGTGCCTGGCGATGGCGCGTTCTGCTGCAGGCTTGTCTTCTGTGCTACTGGGAAAAATGAAAAGCCTGACATGCCCGTCGGCTGTGGATGATGGTGTGATCTGCCGCTGCCCGTCGCTGCGTATCTTGTTGATCAACGTAACAACACGCTTGGGGCACCGGTAGTTCAAGGCTTTCGCCGGCTCTGACCAGTCGTCCGGCAGGCCCTGCCCGAGCCCCTCCTTCCCGTCTGAATAGATCCGCTGCATCATGTCGCCGATCAGGCCGAGCAGGAATCGCCCTTTCAGTTTGGACTGAACGGCAAAGAGTGCGTCGACCAGATACCGATTGGTATCCTGGCTTTCGTCGATAAGCAGGATTGGATACCGCCCGGCGAGAATGCTTTGCATGGCGGGTTTCGTGCTCAGGAAATGGGCCGTTAGCTTCAGCACCTCCCCATGATTGAGTGCGTCGCGCCCGCGGTTGTCTCCTGTTGGGCTATATGTGAACGATTTGATGTTGGGCAGGTTCTGCAACCGCCTCGTCTTCGATTCGATCCTGCTCAGGCGGCTTGCGGAAGCCTTCGTCCCTTTGCGCCCCTTGGCTTCTTCAGCTCTAAGCTTCGTAATGTCTTCTGCGAGATCCGACCGCAACCATTCCCTGATATCGTGGTTCAACCCCTCGATGAGCGACCACGCGAAGCTATGTATGGTTCGGACGTCAATCAAGGGATCGAACTGGAGTCGTCTCTTGATCTCGTCGCTCGCGGCATTGGTAAAGGTGATGACAGCGACCCGCTGGCCCTTGACGCGGAGTCGGTCCGCCATCGTCCTTTGAACGTGCTGAAGCGCCGTGACGAGCGATCGCGTCTTGCCGGACCCGGCGCCAGCGAAGAGGAAAAAGCTTTTCGGTGTATCGAGATTGAGGCAGGCCGCAATTTCAATGTCGACGTGTGCATCGTCTGGCTCTGCCGGTTGGAGGGCGGCCGTCATGCGGCCACCTCGGCGGCTATGGGCCCTTCAGGCGTGGACTCTACCGGCATCAGGACGGCAGACGGCCCCTTGCCGAGGACCTCGTCCTCCTTTCTCTTGAGCTGGGCGGCGAGCCATAGCAGCCCTTTGCTGATATATGCGGGGACGGTCATGGTGTCGATCTCTTTACTGTAGAGAAGCTCCATTGCGAATTCAGCCTTGCCGCCTTTTCCGAGGTCAACCGCGAATTTGCTGGCGAGGTCGGCTGCATCAACTGCATCATCGATCGACTTCCGAAGGCGACCCATCAGGCCGGTGCCGCTCATCGTCTTGAATGTCTCAAGGTTTTCGTAGACCAGCGCGTCCTCAAAGGTGTTTGCGAGCAACTCCACCGGTTCGGCTGTCTTGAACTTGGCCCTTATCGGTTGCTGATAGGCCACGCGGACGCCGTACCCACTGCTGTCCGAAAGAGCAAGATCCACTTCCTTGGTGTCGAGCAAGGTATCCAGCGACTCGTTCTTCGGGACCCAGGCTTTCAGCGTCTCGTTACGCGCCTTGAGACCGGCGCCACGGGCCGGCGGAACCGAACTGCCCCCGGGGTTCTTGGCATCGATGTCAGTGATGATCAGCGCGTTCAGGCCGAGATGTTCAATCAGCGACTTCAACCGATGAGCGTGGCTCCCGCCAATCTCCAGCCACGTCACGTAACAACGGCCGAGGAACTCATACTCGCTCCGGGAACGAACGAAGTGCGGGACAAGAATACGTTCGGCCGGCCCCTCGACAAGGATCACGCCGTCGGCGAAAAAGAGGTCATAGTGCGTCGCCTTCAGGTATCGCTTGACGAATCGGGCAGTATCGTCCTCGGTGCCAAACGTCCCGGACAGGTTCACAACGCACGAGACTGGCACGGAGCCGTCCACCGTGTTTACCGGGAGTCGTCTGAAGTACCGCAGCGACGTGAACTCGGCCTCGTGTGCAAGATGGCTGGAATGCGTACTGACTACCAGTTGAGTACACAGGTCCTTCGAGGCTTTGAGCCTGTCGTGTTTGCGCAGGACCTCATACGCCTGCCTGATGAAGACCTGTTGAACCTGCGCGTGAAGATGCGCCTCCGGTTCTTCGATCAGGACGAGATGAAGCGGCGGGATCAGATCATCACCATCCCCGGCCACTTTCCCGGCCTTGCCGACGCGCATCCATTTGTCGCGAAAGCTCATCAGCGCAAAAATCATCGAAACGAGGTTCTGGTAACCGAGTCCGTTCGAATCTTCCGGAAGCTGATGAATCTGGCCCGTTGCAGCGCTTTGATGCGTGGGCACGACGTACTGAACAGCTGATGCGTGATTCAAGCCGTCGATGGGCTTGATGTTCGTGGTAATCGTGAGCTTCGGGTCTGTCACACCTGGATAGCCGATGTCCTCCAGTTCCCGGAGTGCATCGGCAAAGCACACTGCCAGGCGCTTGCCGAAGGCGGTCTGCGCTCCGTGAAGAGCCTGCAAGGCCTCCAGATCCTTCGGCTCGGGTTGATCGAAAGGGTCGAGGTGCTGGGCGTAGTAGTGACGAAGCTGACTGGATAGTTTTTTCCCACCGCGCACGCCACCTTCATCTAGATTATCCTCACCCCTTGCCGTTGCCGGCGCAAACCCAAACCCGCGCTGCGCGCTGATCTCATCGATTCGGATAATCTTCTTGAGTGGGTCCCCGTCCACAGGCTCGCTATCGGCGGGAAGAGCCTGCGGCGCAGCGATACCATCCTTCGGGAGGACCAGCTTGGCCGGATCAAGGAGATACGCGCGTACTTCAAACATCGAACGAAGTTTGACGGACAGGAAGTCCATCAAGGACCGGGGCCAGAGAGCGAATCCATCCGCTCCATTAGAAGCTGCTGCTGACGGTGCCGCCTCCGCCGCATTAGCGCTCATGACAGCCGCCGCTGCGAGTTTCGCTGCCAGATATGCGGCCCTGAAGGCCTGCTCGTCCTTGGGTTCGTAGCGCAGACGCACGCCGATGGGCGCGCCGGCCCAGTCGAGCGTCGGAAGGATCTTTTGAACGTAGTGAAGTTCCCTCTCCGGCACATCGAGCCAAACGTCGAGGTGCGGAAGTACCGCGTTCCAGTCGAATGATTGGTCCGCCTCTTCAGCTTCCGACGCCTCCCACTGTTGCCCGAGCGCGTCGAGCTTGGCCCAATTTGACAACGTGAAATCATTGATCGAAAAATCAATGCGTCCTACGAGGAAATGGCGAAGCGCGACCATCGCGGACGTCTTTCCACTGTTGTTGGCGCCGACGAAGACAGTCGTCTTCTCCGCAAGATCGACCCTCACCTTCTGCAGCTTGCGGAAGTTCCCAATCTCGACGAGCTTGATGTTCATGCTGTTTCCCCGTAGGTCTCTAACCCGCCGCGACCTGAGTCTTAAGATTCGATATCGCCGAGCTGCATTGATATACGGCAGCCAGATGGGTTCCCACGAATCCGTCGTCAGTGTGCTCACGGTTTGCTGCACTTCCACGATACTGGGGTGGAGTATTGACTCTGTGACGAAGTCGCCAGAAACCACGACCTCAACATCCGGTCAACCGACGTAGCCGCAAGCGCGTCCAAGGCGGATTATTGTAACCAAGAGTAACGGCGAGAGTCACTTTAGTTTTAGCCTGGATGGCGAATCTTCACACCGTCTCACGACACCTCATTATCGTTCTGACGCGTGTCCATGGAAGGCTGAAACGACAGGGGGATAATCAAAGCTGAACAAGAAGCAGGAGGATATGCGCCATGGATCAGGTAATGCGCATGAAGGATGTTGTAAAGAAAATTGGGCTCTGCCGCGCCACCATTTATGCAATGATCAGCCGCGGGGAGTTTCCGCGCCCCATACGCATCGGAGAACGTGCGACCGGCTGGCGCGAGTCAGAATTGGAGGCGTGGCTCGCGAACCGCACCGCCGCGCGAGAGCGGTCGGCCTCAGCGCTACCATCGGGCCGCTGAATCGCGGTGTGCGACATCACGAGCCCACAGCGAGCATCGTGCCGCGGCATCCCGAGGCGCCGCACCGGCAGACATAGCTGAACCTCACCTCTTCCTCCGTTGTATCGTCAACGGCTAACTGATAATCCAGAAAGAGTTCCTCGCCGGGTGCGATCGCGGTCGACGCGTGAATAAACACACGGTCTTCGATCTCCAGCGCTTCGCAATTGGCGTTGCATGAGTGATTGAGCCAGCGTGCGCTGTTTCCCCGACGCCCGCCGTCGATCACGCGTCCGTCCGAGAGGCCGAAGAAATACGTGTGGCCTGCCGTGCCAGTGTCTTCATGCCTTCCGATGGCCGTCGTCCACTCGATCGTCTCACCCTTGTATTCGAAAATCCGCTCCCCAGCTTCGAGTGCCCGTAATGCGAACACGCCGCGCCCGTGCACGGACGAGCGTCGAACGGCCACGCGTCGCTGCATAACCTGTCTGTTCTGTTTTTTCATGGCGGGAGTATAGGGGAGACAAATTGCGACCTACGTGTACTTCTTGAAGTACTTCGCCATGTTCCAGGCCGCGATCACGCTCATGAGCGACACCGGCCAGAACAGCAGGTGGATCGGCAGCCGCACCGGCGCGACGAGCCAGATGACTGCGGTCAACGGGATCACGCCGAACGTCAGGAAGCGCTTCGCGTGATGGTAACGGGTCGCCGACTCGTGGCCGCCCTGCGCGCGCCTCACGTGTCGCGCCACCAGACCGTCGGCCACAGCAACAACAATCGCGAGCACGAACTGCGGAACGGTCATCGCGAGCATGGCGATGCGAACGCCGAAGAGCTTGACACCGACCATCGCCACCACGAGCGCCTCGCGTGTCGCCCCCGTAAACGCCGGTCGCAGGTACGATCCCAAGCCATGTGACGGCAGAACGCCCGCCTCCCATGCCCGCGCCGACGCATCGATGCCGGTCCAGCCGAACCAGCTCCAGTACGCGGCGTCGGCCGCCCGCGCCGCCAACCCGGGATCGGTCGTCTCGTTCAGGTAAAAGTGCAGGAGCTCCTGCATCCCGCCCACTGGATCGTCTGGCCACAACGCACGCGCAGCAGCCAGATCGGCCAATACCGCAAGGACGCTGGCGAGCAGCAGCCAGAGCGAGACGTGAATCGCCAGATCCACAATCCAGAAAAACGACTTCACACCCTCGGCATTGCCGTCCCGTGTTTTCGTGACCATGCTCGCCCCAATCGTCAGAACCCGGCACCCTTGCCTTCCACGGCCCAGGGACCTGAGTTCGAGGTTCGCGGCCGAGCATCCTCATCGACCGGCATGAAGCTGCACACCGTGCCACCAATGGCATCAGGCGATACGCCTCCCGAGTCATCGAATGGCGAGACGGCCCGGACATACGACGCATAGCGGGAGCGCATGTCAGCCACTACATCATCGAGCCCCGGCAGCCTGACCGGGTCCTGCGCGTCGAGCAATGGCAGCCGCACTTTCACAAGCTGGCCGCCCTCGACGAGCGCGAACGCCTGGCCCTTCGGCAGCTGCGTCAGGTCCGACGCCTGCAGCATCGGTACCTCTCGCACCGAGATCTGGTCGTGCGTCTGGGCCGTAAAATGCACGCCCTCGCCGCGCTTCACCGCGTCCGTCGCCGACGACGCCAGCGTCAACGATTTCACGTCAACCATCGGAAGCTGGTCGGTCAGGATCTTCGCGGTGGTGACGTACTTCACGCGCAGCATCACAAGCGTGTTGAAATTCCCGAAGATCTGTTCGGCCTTCGCCCGCGAGCCGATCCTGGCTTCAAGATCGGCGCTTGTCTGCGTGTAGGCCGTGACCTGATAACCGGCACCACCCGCCTTGTTGACCATAGGCACGAACTCATCGCCGACCAGTTCGTTGAATTCGTCGGCGTGGATCGACACGCGCCGCCGACCGCTGGCCGTGCTCTGTCCGTAGCTGTGCCCATATTTGTAGATGCGGCCCGCGGTCGACGTGAGATCCGCGAACATCGCGTTGCCGACCACGCCCGCGACCTCGAAGTCGGACAGCGCGTCGAGCCCGACATAGACAATGCCGCCGCGATCCATCACGCGGTTCCAGTCGAACACGGGGCGCGGATCGTGGGGGTCGTCATAGTCAGGCGACAGCAGCTCCGATGTCCGGCCCGTGGTGAGCTTTTCCAGGAGCGGATAGAGCGACGACACGAGCTTGTCGAAATACGAGCGCTCGTTGCTGATCACCGACAGCAGCCCATTGGCGATCGGATCGGTCCAGCCCTGCTGCCGGATCAGGTTCGCGACCTGCAAGACTTCCTGGTTGCGTTGCAGACGCATCGCCTGCTTCGCCTCTTCCTTGTCCAGCGCCTCCAGCCCCTCCTCCCAACCCGGATGGTTGCGATCGAGCCAGAAGCGGAAGTACCGTAACGCGAGGCCATCGATGTTCACCGCGTTCTGGTAGATCATCTCGTAGGTCGGACGGATGCCGAGCGCACTCATGGCGCGGGCCATCACGTTCACGAAACGCCAGACGAAGTCACGGAAAGCAGCCGACTGGCCATCCTTGGGCAGGTTGCCGGCGATGCGTGTCGCCACCTCCGTGATCCGCGAGTACGTGCCAATCGGGCTGTAGCGCGCTGATTTGTCAGGATAGCCCAGATGGAAGAACGTGAACTCGCTTTCCCGCCCGGAGCGTTTCGCCTCGGCGTACATGCGCAGCAACAGATCGACGTCGCCCTTCGGATCGAACACGATCACGATGTCACCGCGCCGGATGTCCTGGGCGACGAGCACTTCACACAGCCGCGTCTTGCCCACGCGCGTCGTGCCCAGCACCGCCATGTGCCCGACGCGCTCGCCAATGTCAAACCAGACGTCCCGCTCGTCCGGTTCGACGCCATGCAGGGCGGGTTCTCCTCCAACAGGCGGCAACGGCGCCACCGGATTCCACCACACCTGGCGCCGCGTCACTTGTGCGATCCGGCTTTCGGGATACCGACGCTCATGATCGCGCGCCCGGTCGTACAGGTCATTGCGGGCAAGCAGCCGGCGGTTTTCGGGAAAGCGCGCCTGGTAAAGCCGCTGCGTGTGAATGACGCTCCACCGAAAGCCTCGCCCGAGAAACACCTCGCTCGCCGAGTTCGGAATCCCGGCCGCGGGAATGACATATTGCGGCAGGCGCCGCAGGTTGCGCTGGAACCGGATCAATCGCCCTGCCTGTCGCCCGCGAACGCAGGCCAGTGACAGGAGCGCAAGCGTCGTGACGCCGCCCGTCGCGGGCGTGATGAGGAAGAGCGCCGGGTGGGACCAGAGGATGCCGGTTGCAGCGAGCGCAGCCACGGAGGACAGCAGTTCAACGGGCCTGCGAAAGAGGTTCTCGACCGGATATGCCATCGCCGCGGTCCCGGTGCGCAGATCACACTTCCGATGACTCAGGTGAATCCGAGTCTTCCGCTGCGGCCGCTTTCTGCTTCGACTGGATCATCGCGTTCGCCGGCGGCACGGGATTGAAGAACCGCTCCGGCTCGGGAACCAGCATGACGGATAGCTGCCGGCCGCCCGCGCCCTTGATGGTGTAGTGGAGCAGATAGGACCGGCCGGCGCCGCCAGCATCCGCTGTCACCGGGTAGCCGGACTTCTGGAAATCGCGCTGAACCTGCTTCCACGGCTCCGTGGTCCGGCAATCGTCGGTCGGGGCCTGCCCGATCGCGTCAGGATGCGCCTGCGCGAAATCCCGGAAGATGGCCGGTGTCACAAGCAGCATGCCCTCCGGCACAAAATGCACACGGGCCATCGATTCGTTGTAGGGCAACGCACCGGTCGCGATACCCTCCTGCACCCAGGCCATGAACCGTTCGGCATTGGGCCGCGGCTGCCGCGCCCCCGCGCGGGAGGCAATGGACCGCGGGGGAACCCGCGCCTTCTCGCGCGGGCGAACCGGCGCACTGACCTGATCCGGTATGGGTACTTCGTCGCTGCCTCTGCCGTGTGCAATGACCGATTCGTCATCGGGCACGGCGGCGCTCTCGGCGTCGGGCAGGTACGCCGGCTCACCCTTGTTCATGGACGGCCCAACGGCATCGAAAGCGGCGCGCACCTGCGGCCCTGGCGAGTCATTGGCCGATTTACGGTGATCGCGCCGATCCCGATCCTCGCGCGCGATTGATGCCGCGGCGTCCGACGCGCAGACGCCTCGATCGACTTTCGTCGTCACTGGCTCCGCGACCGGGGATGACGCTTGCCCGGCAGGCTCTGCTGGCGAGGTCGTTGTACCGCCATCAGCAATGTCGGCTGATTCAGATGTGGAGCTCGGCTCGGCGCTCACTGCGATGACCTGAACAGAACCCGCAGGCAGCGCACGCGGATAGCGAGCAGATTCGGCGTAGAGCCGGTCGAGCGGAAAACGCAGCACGGTGAAGGTCTGCCTCCAGCCACCGATCGTCACCGTGATCGTCCAGATGGCGCCGCCCTCGGGCGTGGGCACAAGCGCACCGTATTCCTGCCACGTGTCAAAGAGCCGGTTGTTGTCCGCCGGAATCCCGGCCGCGCCGCTGCGTTGCTCTTCATGTGAAGTGAGGTAAGCCCGAACCGCCTCGGCCAGCGTTTTCGCCACGCACCACAGGGATTCGCCGTCGCAATAGCCGGTGGCTCCCGCACGGTTAAGCGGCACGCCGCCCTCGGTCAGTAACCGCCGCAACCCTTCCATTAGCCGCTCGATCAGCGGCACCGCACGCGCCGTCGCAAACCGCGTACGTGGACCGGCAAGCAGGTTTTCCGCGACCGACCGGCGATCGGCGTCGCCCACGATCTTCGCGAGCGCACTGTCTTTCGAGCTGGCCTCCCCGGACAGGTAGGCCGCCAGTTCCTGCAGCACAGGCGGATACTGCGCCATCCAGCTCAATGACGCTGGTGGCACGAGGCGCTGCAGCAGCACAATCGCAAGACGCGAATGGGCACCGTAATCGCGCTCGCCAGGCGCCGGAAAATCGACGCGATACCACGCGCCACCCTGCTCGTTCATGCTGCCCGCCATCGGCACCCAGGCACGCACGTCATGCCCGGCGGCCAGTTCGACCTTCAGGTCCGCGAGCGGCTTGCCGATGTCGTGCAGCAGCGCGCCGACCAGCACCGCGTAACTGCACCGCGCGCCATGCTGCATCTGGTCTTCGGGACTTGCACCGAGCGGCAGCCGGTAACCCTCACGGAAATGCAGTGCATAGCGCGCCACCTCGAGCAGGTGGACGAGCAACCCGCCCGGTTGCGCGTGATGATGCGACTCCGACGCCGGCAGAAGCTGCACGAACTCCGCGAGCCGCTGCAGGAAGGGTTCGAGGTCACGTTGCTCGCTCGCAGATGACAAGCCGAGACTGCTGGCGATACGCCGGACCGTCCCCTCGACGCCCGTTCGCTGGATCAGCTCGCGATATCCCAGTACCGGCAGATACTGCGGCGAAGGCGGCACGCTATGCCTGAGAGGCGGCGCGGGGGGAACCGATGACGACACCGGCAGCGGTGCCAGCGGTGTCGCCAGCTCCATCGGCGCTCGCGGCATTTTCAACCAGTTAAGCGCATTGGCAAAAGCCATGTAGGGTTTCCGGCAGAACGGGAGACGGGAGTGACCTCGGTCATGGGGCGCGCGACTCAATGCGTCGCATGGTTCAACCGTACGCCACTGTCCCGCACCGCCTGCCGCAAATGGCTGCACGAAAACGTGCCGCGTCGCGCAGTCATGCTGCCGGGCGGTGAGCCTGTTTCCGGGGCCGCCCACCAGTCCTTTCCCGGCCTCGTGCGGCAAGGCCCGCGGCGTTTTTCTCCGTTGCTGCGCAACCCTGTTTTGCCCTTAACCGTTTGCGCCTTTGAGCGGGTGATGCGATTCCTCCCAGCATCACCCGCGGCCTTTGGATTGGGCCCTTCCCTTTACAACGACCTTTGTTCCCCTTGCCTTTGCGGCTTTCGCTGGATGCCTTTGTCCCGCACTGGACAGCACACATGCCTCAGGTCCCGACCAATGGCACTGGTGCGAATAACCGCGCGCCCCGCATCGTTTCCGTGCAGGCATTCCTGCCGCCAGACCCTCTGCGCTGACTACAGTGAAGCCGTCAGTCCTTCCCCCTGGACTGACGCGCGCTGTTGACCTGCCGGGGCGCACCCCGCTCCTGGCAGGTCCTTTTTCTTCAAGGCGGTCCCCACCGGATGAGGTTGACGTGAAGCGTGTCCGCATGATGCCCCTGTGTGCATTGCTCGTTGCTGTGACGAGCCGCGCCGACTGCCTCGACGATGCTGCGCGGTTTCATCACGTCAATGTCCGCCTCGTGCGCGCGATCGCCACCGTCGAATCGGGACAGCGCGCCAGCGTCGTCCATCTGAATGATGACGGCACCACCGACATCGGGCTCATGCAGATCAACAGCCGCTGGCTCACGACGCTCTCGCGCTTTGGCGTCTCGCGTGCGGGCCTGCACGACGTCTGCACCAATGCCTATGTCGGTGCATGGATCCTGTCGCAGAACATCCGGCTCCTGGGACTCACCTGGGATGCCGTCGGTGCCTACAACGCGGGTTCGCACGCGAAGCGCATCGCCTATGCGCGTCGCGTTTACCGCGAACTACGCGTCGTTTCGCCATCCATCGCCCGGGATCAGCAAACCGTGACTGCCCGTCCTTCCAGTTCGAGCTTCGTCGCCCGGCTTTTTGAGCCCATCGGATGGGGAAACGGGCAATGAGCCGGCTCACGTACGAATACGCGATCGCGGTACTGAACGATTACCTCGGTCCCCTGCAACGGATGCTCGCCGATCCCGACGTACAGGAAATCATGGTCAACCGCGCCGACTCGATTTTCGTCGAGCGCAACGGCATCATCTCGTTCGTCGCCGGGTGTGACGTAAATCCCGACGCGCTCGATCGCGCCATCACGATCCTCGCCAATGTCAACGCGAAGGCGCAGACCCCGTTGCTGGACGCGCGGCTGCCCGGTCTGCGCCTCGCTGCCGCCCGCCATCCGGTTGCCGTTCACGGCGACATGATGTCAATCAGAAAACATTCGCGCCGCCGCATTGGGCTCGCTGACTACGAACGCAGCGGCACCTTCGACGTCATCCCTGGTGCGCCGTCGACCACCCGTCAACGCAGTGCCGCGGTGCTTGAGCGTCTGGCTTCGGGCGGCGCCGCGCTGCGCGCGTTCTTCGAATGGGTCATGCGCGAGCACATCAACGTCGCGTTCTCCGGCGGAACGTCTTCCGGCAAGACGACCCTGCTCAATGCAATGATCGATGCGTTGGCGCCAAGCGAGCGCATCGTGACCATTGAGGATACGGCCGAGTTGCAGGTCCATGCGCCGAACCATGTGGCACTGGAGACCAACCTCGGCATCACGATCCGCGACCTCGTGCGCTTTTCGCTGCGCATCCGCCCTGACCGGATCATCGTCGGTGAAGTGCGCGGCGCTGAAGCGTTCGACCTGATGGAAGCGCTCAACACGGGTCACCCCGGCTCCATCGTCTCGTTTCATGCCGACTCGGCCGATACGGCACCTGCGCGGCTCGAATCGCTCATCCGCATGAGCGACGAAGGGCGCCTCATGACCCTCACCGACCTGCGCCACAAGATCGCCTCGACGTTCCGCTTCTTCGTGCATGCCGAGCGGCAGGGCGCGGTGCGCGGCCCCGTTGAAATCCGCGAAGTGCTCGGCGTCGAACACGACCGTTACCGCACGCGCCGTCTTTTTTCCCGCTACGCAGACTACGCCAACGTTGAGGAGGCAGTTCATGCCTGAAACAACACGCAATGCCCGGGGCGTCAATCCCATGCGTCGCGCGATCTCCATGGCTCTCGACGGGGACCACACAGTCCGCACGGCCTGGCAAGGCGTCCTGCTGCGGCATGAACGTCCCGTACGGGCGCTGCTCATGGCGCTCTGGCTCGGATCGGTGCCCATCATCGCGCACGCGGGCATCTGGAACGGGGGCTGTGCACCGTCTATCAGGACGTGCTCGACAACGAGCTGCTGGAAGTCGTATCGCTTTCCGCACTGGTCGGCTCGATTGTGCTGTGGCTGCTCGACGATGGTCGCAGCAACATCAAGACACACGTGCTGCGCGGCGTGCTCGGCACGCTTGCGATCCTGAACATGCCGCTGCTGTGGGCACAGGTCTTCAACCACGGGGCGGCCTGCACGGGCACGCTCTGACGGGCAAACCCGGGGAACAGGCAATGGACAACCAGCACGCCGACCACCGCGATGCCACCGGCGACCCGGGCGATCCGCTCGCCGCCCGTATCCGGAAGACCATGCTCGAACAGTTCCTGCTGCTCGGCATCGATCGCCGCTGGTGTATCGCCGAGGTGGCCATCGTCGTCACGTTCGCCGCCGGCATGCGCAACGCGTGGGTACTGCTCGCGGTGCTGGTGACGCACCCGTTCCTGTGGCTTGCCGTGCGGCGCGATCCGGACCAGATCCGTTGCTACACCCGATACAGTCGCCAGGGCGACTATTACGAGCCGCGCCAGCTGCTGCGCCAGAAGGTCAATGCGCGTCCAAACGGATTTGCGCGGGGATTGCCATGCTGACACCGACCTATGCCCGCTCGCCGTTCGACGTCGAATCGCTTGCCCGCGTCGCGCAGCGCACCGACGGCGATCGCCGCTCGACCGCTGAACTGGTGCCGTGGCTTTTCCGGTTCAGCGATTCGCTCGTCATCAACAAGGATTCGGCGTTGATGGCGACGTACGTGTTTTCGGGACCGGACGCCGATGCGCTGTCCACGGGTCATATCCTCGAACTGATGGATAACCTCATCACGTCCCTTCGCGACATGGCGCGCCGACCGGTCACGATGTGGTGGACGGTGCATCGCCGCCGGCGTGCGCAGTATCTCAGCGCACCGATGCCAGATCCGGTTTCGCAGCAGGTGGACGACGCACGGCGGGCAACGTTCGAGCACGCCGCGAACTACGTGAACCGTCATTACGTGACGTTCACGCTGGCGCCCGAGGTCGGCCTCGACCGCTTCGCCGGCAAGGTCACGCACGGCATGACGCACGACGGGCTGTCCGTCGCCCGCTCGCTGATCCAGGCCGTGCGCGGCACATTTTCGGACCAGTACCTGTTCGCGTACACGGCGTCGGAACTCGCCGCCGTCGTCGAAGCCTTCGAACACACTCTGTTCGGCTTCGTGGCCGGCAATCCGCGCCTCACCTGTCAACGGCTGTCCGGTGAGCAGCTGGGCGCCTTCATGCATGCATGTGCGTCGCCCGCCAGTGATCATCTGCAGGCAGTACCGGTCCCGGACACCCCTGCGCTCGACGTCGCGATGTGCGATACGGAAGTGCGCCCCGGTCACGACCATCTCCACTTCTACGCCGGTGGCCGCCAGCGCTACGGCATCGCCGCAGGCATTCCGGCACGCCGCGACTTCTGGCCTGATAGCGTCCTGCCGACCAGTCTCGACGGCCTGCTCAAGGTGCCGGGCGAAGTGACCATCAGCCATTGCTTCCGGCTCACGTCACCCTCGGCGGCGATGCGCTTCATCGACGGCGTGCGCCGCTATCACGAGGGACGCCGGCTCGATACGCGATCGCTACTTGCCGCCACGCTGCGCGGTGGCGACCTGTCGGGCGCGCGACAGAACCAGGCGCGCTCGGCAGCCGCGGACGAAGCGAACCGCCGGGCCGGCAAGGTCGAGATGGCCGAAGAGCTGTACGGGTACTACAACCTGTCGGTGCTGTCGTACTCGCCCGTGTTTGAAACCGGTCCGTTCAATGACGGCCAGACCGCTGCCGCGGCGTGGACCCACGCCGTCGCTACCCACCAGGCGGTCGAGGAAGCGCTGCGCGCGGCGCACTTCACGCCGGTACGCGAAACGCTGCATGCTTTGTCGGCGTTCGCGACCACCATTCCCGGCATGTGGCGCGAATGCGCGCGGTGGTCGTTCATCGACACCGACGCCCTGGCGCGTCTGCTGCCGCTGCGTGGCGTCTCCGATGGCCACCGCATCAACGCGCATCTGACGAAGGAAACCGGGGTGGTCTGCCCCGCGCTCGCGCCGTTTCCGACCGAGTTCGGCACGCCCTACTGGTTCACCGGATTCCTGGGTGATGTTGGGCACATCCTCGTGTGCGGGCGCACAGGTTTTGGCAAGACGATCTTCATGTTGCTATGCGCGACGCTCTTTCGCAAGTATCCGAACGCGTGGCTGTACGGCTTCGACAAGGACCTGTCGATGCGCATCCCGACGATCCTGCAGGGCGGCCGCTACATGCAGTTCGACAGCGAAGCGGACAACGTTCATGCCGACGAGCGTACGCAGATGAATCCAATGGTGCTCCTCGCCGACCAGCGGCATCTCGAATTTCTCGTCGAATGGATCGTGCTGCTGGTGCAGCAGCGCGGCACCTATTGCGTCACCGCCAGTGACCGGCGCGAACTGGAGACGGCGCTTGCCGCTGTTCGTAGCCGCGGCGACCGGCGACTGTGGCGGCTGCGCGCGGTCCACGCGTCACTGCCCGCCGGGCCACTTGCCGATGAGCTCGGCCTGTGGGTGGGTCAGGCCGTGCACGCGCATTACTTTGACAACATCGACGACAGCTTCGGTGACGTGCACTGGGTTTCGATGGCAACCGACCGGATTCTCGCGAATCCCGTAGTCGCGCGCCCGTTCCTGTCGTACGTCACCTACCGCATTCAGGATTCGCTCGAGCAGCGGCGCGCGAACGGGGTGATCGGCCCGACGCTCGTCATGCTGCCCGAGATCTGGAACCTGCTCGACGATGAAGCGTTCGCGAAGCAGATCGGCAACTGGATCGTCACGATGCGCAAGAAGCTCGGCTGCGTGTGGATGGATGCCCAGTCGCCTGAGCAGGTGTCGTCCTCGGCGATCTGGCCGCAGATCCGCGACAACGTGCTCGTGCGTGTGTTTGTGCCCGTGGAGAACTTCACGCCGTCCGCGAAGGCCGCTTATCAACGGGATTTCGGCCTGTCGGACGGTCAGATCCGCACCATCCAGAAGCTGGTCGCAAAACGCGACTACTTTATCGCCGAACAGGGTGGCGCGTCGCGCCGCATCTCGGTGCCGCTCGAAGCCCGCACGGTCGCGATCCTGCGCTCGGAAATGCGCGCGCAGATCCTGTTCGACAGGCATCTGCATTCGGGTCGTCCGGACTGGAGGGAAAGATACGTCGACGCAGCGACGGCGTGCGGCGATCTCGCTCCTGCGGCCGCTCCTGAGGTTGATCTTGATGTCGATCCCGAGGTCGATCATGCGTGACACCTTGCTCTCGCGCGTTCGCGTTTCAGTCGCCGTCGGCCTGCTTCTGTTCATCAGCACCGCCCGCGCGGGTGGTGGCATGACCGGCGGCGCCACCGAGATCACGCAGCTCCTGAACCACGCGGAACTCGCCTCATCGGTGGCCCAGCAGGCGCAGATGGTCGAGCAGAATGTCCAGGCGCAGATCACGCGCCTGCAGCAGTACGTGACGATGGTCCAGAACCTGAAACAGGTACCGGCGTCGCTCATCGACCAGACCATCGCCCCCTACCGCACGCAGATTTCGAACTTCCAGTCCCTGTCCTCGGCGATCACCCAGCTGCAGCAGGCGGCCAACGCCACAGGTGGCCTCTTCGGGCGCAGCCTGTCGGAGATGAACACAACCGGCATGTCGCCCGCGCAGTGGCTGTCGGCCTACACGTCGCTTGCCTCGACGCGCGGCGGCATTTACCAGCAGCAACTGACGCAGGACATGCAGAACCTGGACGCCCTCGCCGCTCGCGCGCAAAACCTGCAGCAGATCCAGTCGCAGATTCCCAATGTCACCGGCAGCGTGCAGGGACTGCAGATGCTGAACCAGCAGTCAAATGTCCTGGCCGGCGAAATGGTGGACCTGCACGCGCTCATGCAGCGCCAGGTCGCGCAGCAGATGCAGGACCGCGCTGGCCAGGCGCAGGCCCAGGGCAACGCGGCCCAACTCGCCGCCGCGCGGGCCGCGACAATGGGCCAGGCCAACCAGCAGGAACAGCAGACGACCCAGGGTGCGCCCGACTTCAACCTGCTGCAGGACCAGTAATCCGGAGGCCAACCAACCATGTTGCTGCGCTGGCTGATCCGCTCCCTCTGCAAGACGCCAGCCGAACTGCGTGCCGTACTCGCAGCCGTACGCGCTTATCGCAATTACCGCGCTTACCTCGAGTACCGGCCAGGCATCGATGCCGGGCACAACGAAACGTGGCGTTTTGACCGGCGGATCAGCCGAAGCGTCCGGCTGTCGCTGCTCACCGGACTGCTGGTCGTGCAGGCCGACAGTCCCCAGGTGTTCGCCACCGGCTGGCTCGCCCTGCCGCTCGCTGCGATGCTGGCAATGGCGCGCCTTGCAGGCGCCCTGCGCTGAATATCAGGAAAAACCGCGCCATGAATGACGTCATCTCGGTGCTCAACACGCTGTTCGCGACGATGCAGGCGAAAGGCATGAGCCTGCAGACGCTGTTTCTCTCCGATGGCCTGGACCTGCTTGCGGCGCTGGGTCTCGTTATGGCCACCTGGCACGTGTTCCTATGGCTGCTCGAAGGCGACTTCCCCAGCTTCTTCGCGAACCTCTTCCGCCATCTGATCAAATGCGCGGTCATCCTGGTGCTGCTCACCGCGTGGAGCACCACGGTTCACAGCTATTTTGTCGACAACATGCAGACGATGGCCTCGCGCGTATCCGGCGGCGACGGCAATCCCGGCGACCTGCTGCGCGCGCTTGTCAATGCGGCATCGACCATCATGCAGGGGGTGCGCACCGAAGCCGCGCAGATCTGCGAGGAAGTGCCCGACGTCACGCCCGACGGCGTGGTGATTCCGAACACCGCGCATCAGGAATGTGGTGGCGCGAGCGACGCGGGCGCGAACTCGGCTGACTTGAGCTCGATCTGGACGCTCATCAGGAACCTGCCGCTGGTGCTGCTTGCCTTCCTCGCGAAAGCGCTCGCGATCATTGCGATCACGCTGATGACATTGATCTTCGTGGTGGTCGTGCAGTTCGGCTCGTTCCTGCTCGATATCGCCTTCTGCCTCGGGCCGGTCCTGATCCCCTGGTATGTGCTGCCCGCCGGCGAATTCCTCTTCGACGGGTGGATGCGCTTCACGATTTCGGCGGGCCTCTTCAAGGTCGTCGCGTGGCTGATGATGGCAATCGTCTACAGCGGCGTGCTGCCAGGCATCCATGGGCTCGTGCAGCAGACGGCGACGCAAGTCGGCACGAATAGCGATGCGTATTACGCGACGAACTACCTCGCGATGCTGGCGCTCGCGCTCGTCTGTGGCGTAGGGGCTTTCATGATGTGGCAGGTACCGGATATCGCACGTGCTGTCGTGTCCGGCAGCGGCGGTGGCAGCTCTAGTGGATTCGGCAAGGGGATGATCGGCCGAAACATCACTCCCAAGTCATTGAGGTGAATTCAATGGTGGCGATGCTTCGCGCTTTGCTGAATCACGAAATTGATATTCCGCTCTTCGTCGAGCCGGTGTTGACGCTCCGTGTCGGCGCGCAGCGATTCTTCCCTTTCGTGCGGGCTGGTGCTCAGCCACGCCCAAGCGATGAAGACAACCGCGCCCGTCAGCATCATCGCGACACCGAAATGCTGCGCGCCGACCTGATACAGGACGAATGCCGCAAACAGAAAAATCGGCAACACGAAATACAGCAGGATGATCCTGAGTCTGGCCATGGCTGCACCTTTGCAGCGGGTGAACTGGGTTTCAGTGTAGCACCCAAGGCGCGGGCCTGCGCGGAGGCATGAACGATGGACAAACAGACACCATCATCGTGTCCACCTCGTGCTGCCCAGACCGGCGGAGGCACCGCTGATCTCTGCGCCCCGCCGAACACAGGAGAAGCGGTGACCGCATGGTTCGCCGCGTTCCAGCGCCCTCTCTGGGAAAAGCGTCTCGCGATCAAGATCGCCGCTGCCTTTGCGCTCATCGCAGCCGGTGAATGCGCAGCACTGATCGTGCAGGGCAGGCATAGCGGGCCCCGTCCCTATTTCGTCGAGCATGACGAGAAGAGCGGCGCCGTGTGGGTCTCGGACCGTTACGCCGAAACGTATTCGGCGACTGCGGCGAACAGGCGCTATTTCCTCGTCAAATGGGCCTCGCGCGTGTTCACGATCGAGGCCGACAGCCAGGACACGCTCACACGCCAGATCCCCGCAGCGGCCGGCTGGACCTCGGGTGCCGCGACCCGAGAACTGGAGACCTGGATCACGGTAACGGATCCCGTCGCACAACGCGTCGTACAAACGCCTGGGCTTACCCGTGAATTCGTCGAGAACTCCACATCGTTTTCGCCCGACGGACAAATTGCCTACCTGATCTTCACGCTGATCGAGAGCGTGAACGGCAAGCCGTCGCGACCGAAACAGATGCTGCTCACGATCAGCTTCCTGCTCGCGCCCGAAACCCTGAAACCCGGCGAGGAGAAGGACAACCCGATCGGCCTGCGCATCACCCATTTCAGTCTCACGCCCTACCTCGGCGTCAATCCGGGAGCCACGCAATGAAGGTCATTGCCTCCGCCACATGCGTCGCGATGCTGCTCGGCGCCGGCATCGCGACCGCCAATGCGCAAGCCGCATCGCAGGTCCCGATCGCGTCGTCCCCGCTGCCACCGGGCCTGCTGTCCATGGCAGAGAAGCAACCGGACGTGGCAACGCCACATGCTGGTTCGTCGTCAACACCGCACCGGCGACGCTCATCGCAACATGCCGCCATCAATGGTCCCTACCCTGCGCCCGACGACGCGTCGCTCGTCGTGTACGACTACGATCCGGACTACTCGTATCCGGTGGCCGTTCGAACCAGTCAGGAAACCCACCTCGTATTCGCGCCTGACGAGGAAGTCACCGGCGTCTATCTGTCAGATACCGGCAAGCGCTGGCTCGAACATACAGCCCTCACAAAACGCGACGTGTTCATTGAAGCGCGCCTGCCCGGACTCGAGAACGCTGCCACCGTCATCACGACGCGGCGGCGATACGAGCTCGACCTGCGCTCGTCCGATGATGGCAAGGTCTATCACCGGGTCTCGTGGCACTACCTCGATGTCGATGCGCAGACAAAGGCAGGACAGGTTTCACCGTTCGGCATCGAATACGCGGCAAACGTGCCCGCTAGCAACGCTGCTGGAGGCTCCGACAGCGCGACGCCCGATGGACAACCGCTATCGGGTATGGCGAGGCCAGCTGGCCCGCGCGTTGCGCTCGACCATGCGAACTTCGACTACCGCGTCGAGGGGCATGCGCCGTTCGCCCCGGTGATCGTGTTCGACGACGGACGATTCACCTACCTCCAGCTTCCACATCAGGCTGAACTGCCGGCCATCCTGCTGATGGATGACAAGGGCGAAGCGGAGATTGCGAGCTTCATTCCGCTCGGCAACGACTTCTACGAGGTGCAGCAGACCGTTCCGTACGGGCTGCTGCTCAAGCGTGACAAGGAAGAGGTGCGGATCTTCAATGGCCGGGGCGAAGGCTGCGGGCTGTTCGGCTGCGATCCGGCGCGCATGAAGAACGTCTACGGGAAGCCCTGATCATGGCGGCGCCTGAAAACAGCGGTCACGGCAGCGCGCCGCTCACGCCTGAGCCTATACGTCTGACGCGGGTGAGGCGCGATCTCGCAAAAGTGCTGCTCATCGCGCTCGGCTGTGCACTGGTCGCCATTGTGCTCGTCCACGCGCTGTCTCATCCTCACGAGAGCGCTGCCGAACGACGTGCGAGGGAGCAGCTCGACGCTGAGGCCCGGCAGCCAAAGGCATCACCGGATGCGCTACGCAAGCGGCTCGAGGATCAGCGCAATCTCGCGATGGCGCGAGCAGCAAGCGAAACGGCTAGCGCTCCGCTCGGCGGCACGCCGCTTGACGGTATTCCCAAAGGTGTACCCGGCGATGACGCGGGTCCACTTCCTCCACACGATCACACTTCCAGTCAGCCGGCTGCGAACCGCGACGCCGATCGCCTTGCCCTTCAACGGCAGATCGAAGCGATGCAAAGCCAATCGCTCGTTGCGTACGAAGACACCACGCGCGACACACAGGACGCATCGGGACAGAACCCCAATGCGCAGGACCCAGATCGTATCGCAGGGAGCATGGCGAACCTCTATACACAGCCAGCCCCCTCCAGTAGTGCATCAACCGCTAGCGCCGTTGAAACAGAGCGGGCACCAATGCAGCAGGCCGGAGTTGCGAGCAGCATTGACCGGCGCAACGCCGACTGGCTGAAACAGCAGGGAGATCCAGCCGATGAAGAGAAGCCGCTGGTTCCTGTACCGCTCAGGTCGCCGTATATGGTAGTAGGCGGCACGCCGATTCCCACGGTCATCCTGCAGGGCGCGAAAAGCGATATGCCCGGCACCTTCCGCGCGATGGTCGACCGCGACATCTATGACAGCATCGACGGCAGCTGCAAGCTCATCCCGAAGGGCACGCGCTTGCTCGGCCGGACCAACAATGACGTGGCAATCGGTCAGGACCTGATGCTGATGGCCGCCACACGCATGATCTTCCGTCACGCGACGATGCGGCTCGACGGCCTGAGCGGCAACGACCCCGACGGCGAAGCCGGTGTCAGCGCCGACGTCAACAACCACTTTTTCAGGATCTTCGGTTCGACGTTCCTGATCGCGGGCGTTGCCGCCTGGATCGGCCACAACCAGAGCCAGTCGAACGGCACGACGATTAACGTCAATGGCGGCGTGGCGTCGGACCTGACGTCAGCCGCGGCGCAATCCCTGTCGCAGACGACGCAAACCATTCTCCAGCGCAACATGAATATCCAGCCGACGCTCAGGCTGGAGCCGGGTCAACGCATCACGTTCATCACGCAGCGGGACATGATGCTGCCACCTGGCGTTACCGACGGGAGTTGCCATCGATGAAAGATTCAATCACTGTGCTTTCTGCAGCTTTGCTGATCCTCGCTGATGCTCATGTCGGGATTTGCTTACCTTGAAGGCGCCGCAGGCGGCACACGGTCGTGAGGGCTCGTTTGCCATGGTGCGAGGTCGGACCATTCGGACATCGGACCGCCTCCGCAAGCAGCCGCATGTCTCCCTCTGACGCGCTCCGTTCTTTACGAGCGGCCTCGCTTCAGCACCGGTTTTGAAAGCTCAGGGCCTACTCCATAGCGCAATCCGTCGAGGAACAGGGTCACCAGCCTCCAGGCATCGGGCGGCTCGGGACATTCCATCGGAGCGCAAAGCGCTGCCACCGCGCACAAGAGTTCGTCTGGCTGGATGCCTTGACGGATTTCGCCTGCGGCTGCCGCGGCATCAAGGAGGCTCTTGACGACCGGGCGAAGTCGCTCCAGGAAATAGGTCGGCAATGCCTTGAACGCAGCATCGCCGGAATTCAGCGCGGAAGCCAGACCGCGTCTCTTCGTCACGAAATCCACGTAGTGCGCCACCCATGCGAGTAGCGCCTCGCCGGCTCCCCGCGTGGCGCCAAGTTCAACGCCGGCATCGGCGCAGGCATCGACTTCACTGCACAGCGCAGCCACGACCAGGTCTGAGCGCTGCGGAAAGTGGCGATAAATCGTGCCGATGCCTACGCCAGCCTTTTGCGCGATTTCGCGCACCGGTGCATCGATCCCCGAAGATTCGAAAACAGCCAGTGCCGTTCGCAGGAGCGTGTCAATGTTCCGCTGCGCGTCAGCGCGCACGGAACGCGGTGCGGCCTTGCTGGTGGACTTGTTCATCTTGATGGTCAATTCGTTTTTCCCTTGCCAAGCGGAACATGGTTCCGTATAGTCCATAACCGGATCGAAGTTCCGCTTTCATTCTACCGTAAGGGACTCGTTCTCGCCCATCACTTTGAACGGAGCAAACATGCACAGCAAACCCGTGGCACTCGTTACCGGGGCAAACAAGGGAATCGGCCTTCAGATTGCAAAAGATCTGGCGTCGGAAGGCTTCACGGTACTCGTCGGGGCGCGCAGGCTGGACCTGGGCGTCGCGGCAGCGAACAGCGTTGGAGCAGACGCCCAGGCCATCCAGCTCGATGTGACGGATCAGGCGTCGATCGTCGCCGCAGCGAGGCAGATCGAGGACACGCTGGGACGTCTCGATGTGTTGGTCAACAACGCGGGGATCTCACGTCCGATCAAGCCGGGGACGTCCGTTGAAGAAATGAGAGCCGGGGACAAGATGAGCCGCGCAACTGTCGACGATATGCGCGTGGTGTTCGAGACAAACGTGTTTGGGGTTGTCGCCGTGACGCAGGCGATGCTGCCGCTTCTGCGAAAAGCACCGGCCGCCCGCATCGTCAACGTTTCGAGCGCAGGGGGTTCCCTGACGCTGAAGGACAATCCGTCGGATTACTCCCGGCAGTATGTCGGGGTTTATCAAGCGTCGAAAACCGCGCTCAATGCGGTGACGCAGGCGTTTGCCATTGACCTCGAGGACACCGGCATCAAGGTCAATGCGGTCTGTCCGGGGTTCACCGCAACGGATTTGAGCAACTATGCGCCTGGAGCCGGATCGGTCGAGGATGCCGCACTAGAACCCGTTCGCCTCGCCCTGCTTGCCGCAAGCGGCCCGACAGGCACTTTCACAAACGCCGCCGGTCGCCTTCCCTGGTGAGATGACTGGCGTATGCGCCGCTCGCTGTCGCACTCGATAAGGGAGCGCGACAGGGAGCAGGGGCGTCGCTAGCGGCTGCGCGGCACAATATTCTGCGCGCGCTGCCAAAAACCTGATGTTCGTGCGGTTTCCCGAGCCAATTTGGCTACACGGGCCGCCTGTTGCCGGGTAAATTTGTCTTCGGCTTGCAATACCGAGCCGCATCGAACTTAGAACCGGAGCGGGACATGCTCGGCAGTACGCCCTGCGAAACAAGCGTCGAGGTTGATTGGACACGCGTTCGCGAGTCATATCCCGCGCAGCATCCGCTACTCAATCTGAACAACGCAGCCGTCAGTCCGCCGCCGCTCGTCGTCGAGCAGGCGGTTATCGACGCATTCCGTTTCATCGGCAAAAATCCGGACGTCAACATGTGGAGCGGCCTCGATGCACGGCTTCCGGACCTCAAGCGGCAGTTGGCGACGCTTGCCGATTGCTCCGCCGACGAAATCGCGCTGAATCGCAACGCGAGCGAAGGACTCAGCGTTGCGATCTTCGGTATCCCATTGTCGGCCGGCGACCGCGTGCTTGTTTCGCCCTGGGACTATCCGAGCGCATTGCAAGGTTGGCAGCAACGCGAAACGCGCGAGGGGATCGTCGTCGATACCGTGACGTTCGATCTTTTGGCAAGCGACGACGAGATCGTCGCCGCGTACTCGTCCGCGATTCGTCCCGTCACGCGCGTCATGCACCTGACGCACATGATTCACTGGACGGGCAGAGTACTGCCTGTCGCTCGCCTGATCGCGCTCGCGCGGCAACACGGCATCGCGACCATCGTTGACGCGGCGCAATCATTCGCGCAGTTACCCATCAGCGTTCGACTGCTCGGCTGCGATTTCTTCGTGACAAGCCTGCATAAATGGCTTGGCGCGCCCGTCGGCAACGGCATGCTGGTCGTCAATCGGGAATGCATCAACGGGACCTGGCCATTGCTGGCGCCATTCGATGCGACGCTCGATACGATCGACAAATTTGATCACTGGAATCTCGGTACCTACAACTCGGCATTGCAGGCGGGCATTGAGCCTGCGATTCGCTTCCATCAGTCGATCGGCGTCACGAACATTCACGCCAGACTGAGTGCGCTCACTCGCTACTGGATTGCGCGCGCAGCCGACATCGACGGTTTGCGCATTCATACGCCGCTCGACACGGATGCACTGGGCGCGGTGAGCCTGTTTTCCATCGACGGCGTAGATGCGGTAGCCCTCGAGGCGACATTGCGACAATCCTTCTCGGTTCATGTCAAATATCGACGCGTCGGACAGTTGGAAGGTCTGCGAGTCTCACCGCATATCTACATGAACGAAGCGGATCTGGACGTATTTGTCGATGCACTGCGCGCCGCCGTCAAAGACGCTTGACTGAACCCGTCGTTTTCCCCCAGATAACGCCGATTTAGACGCGCGCCGAGAAAGGCTGGCGACCTTTGAGGCTCAGGGCTCAAAGCTCACGTCTCCGGAACGGGACTGCAGCAGTCTTCCGGGTTAGATCGACATGGGTTTGGCTTTTTGCTGCGGCCGTCACCGCGGTCTTTGAGTCTTTGACGAAGTATGCAAAGCTGAGCTGAAGCCGGCCGACAAGCGGCAATTCGACATGCAAGGCGGTCATTGTCATGCACCGTTTGAAGCGTCCGGAACGGGTCGACCCCACACTTCCAGCCAGCTTGACCGTCGGCACAGATACCGGTCGCTCCGATTCAGGCGGCAAAAGGCGCTCCTGCGGCAGCGTCAATACTCGTGACGAGCCATTCCGGCTGAAGAGTCATTTGTCCAAAAATTTCGCTTGTCCACGTTGCGTGGACAAGCCTCATTTTCGGACGGACGCGGTTGAGTCCAAATTTTCATACGATCCACGTGACGTGTACAATGAATAAACTTGGACAACCGCGACCTCGCCATGCATCCGGCCGCCCACGATCTGCCTCCCCTGCTGGAAGCTGCCGCCACCGCGTTCGGCGATGCGACCGGCGTTCCTGTCCACCTGCGCAAGGCCCCACCCCGCTCCGGCGCAGATGCCGTAATGGAGTTCCATCTCGGCGCCCGCCGCTATAAACGCCTCGCGCATGTCAAGCGAACGATTGACCGCTACGGCACCTTGGCCGCTGTCCGCGCGCAGGCCTCGCCGGGCGACGGTGACCGGATCCTGCTCGTGACATCATATCTGTCCCCTAATATGGTCAATGCGTGCCGCGACATGCAGGTTGATGCGCTCGACCTGGCCGGCAACGCCAGCCTTCTTCTAGGCGATAGCGTCATTCTCGTGTCTGGGCGCCCACGCCCGGACAGCGACCTGCAAGCACGTAGCCGGACGTGGACCAAATCGACGCTGCGCGTCGCGCTCGCCCTGCTCGCAGTCCCTTCACTGGTGGAAAAGACCTACCGGGATATCGCACAGGTTGCTGGCGTCAGCCACGGAACGGTCCAGAACGCCATTCACGGCATGCTCGATCGGCGCGACCTCATTGAGCAGCCCAGCGGGCACGGCATGCAGTTCGCCGACCCAGCGCGGCTCATTGATGATTGGACTACGCTGTACCCGGCACTGTTGCGTGGATCGCTTCAACTCGGCCGCTTCCGCACCGACATCCCTGACTGGTGGAAAAGCGTTCCCGAGCTTCCAGACCGGTGCCAGTTTGGTGGAGAGCCGGCAGCCGCCATCCTTACCCAATACCTGAAACCAGCCACGTTCACCGTATACTGTGCGAGCGAGGTACCGAGGGAGTGGATTGCGAAGGCTCGCCTGCGGCCTGACCGCGACGGCAACATTGAATTCCTGAGGTCCCCAATCCAGCTTCAGCCTACGGCTGGACTTCCGCAAAACATCGCGCCGCCCATGCTCGTCTACGCTGATCTCGTGGCGAGTGGCGACTCGCGCAATCTCGAAACGGCCCGGTTAGTGCGTGAACAATATCTCCCCGCTTGAGCCTCGCCCGCATCGCCCTTTCCCCCCCGAAATGGTGGCGCTTCTGCGTGAAGTGGCTGCCGCTGCTTCCGAAAAGGGCATCCAGTGGTTTGTCGGTGGGGCAAGCGCCCGTGACATGCTGCTCACACATGTTCACGACATTGAACCGACACGGGCCACGGCAGACGTCGATATCGGCGTTTCCATCGAAAGCTGGGCCGGGCATGAGGCGCTCAGAGCGCAACTGCTTGCCTCCGGTCACTTCGAGCAACGGGGTAACGCGACGCACCGGCTCCACTACCAGGTGCCGGCAACTGGCGTCAGGACATGGCTCGACGTCGTGCCATTCGGGCGCATCGCGGACGACAGCGGCGAGATCGCCTGGCCACCGGACCATGCGATCCGCATGAACGTGGCTGGCTTCGAAGAAGCGTTACGCGCGGCGGTGCCGGTACGCATGGATGCCGACCTTGTCGTGCCCGTCGCTTTGCTCCCGGCCCAGGCGATGCTCAAGGTCATTGCCTGGCAGGATCGCCACGGTATAGATCGCAAGGACGCGAGCGATCTGCTTTTCTTGCTCGCGTGGTATGGCGAGGCGGGAAACCTCGAAAGGCTGTACGGCAATGATGATTTCGACCTGATCGAACAGCACGACCATGACCCCGACATCGCCGGGGCTGCTCTCCTTGGACGGGACATGGCCGATATCGTTACGCCGGAAGTCAGCGCGCAGATCCTCGCCGTGCTCGCACCGGATGAACCATCACCGCTGATACTCACGCACATGATGGCAAGTCGCATGCGGATTCCCGGAAGCGATTCGACCGAACGTACGGGTCAGCTGTTTGACTCGTTCCGTCGGGAATTTCTCGCGGCGGTTCAGCGTCGCGGCAGCGCATGACGCCCTGGGGACCACGGAAGACCTCCCTGCCCGTGGTCAGCTAGCCGGCCACGCCCTGTGTTGCCCTCACCTGGAGATCCGTCAATTGGGCAAGTGCCTCCGTGGCACGCTCGACGGGCACAAAAATATGATCGTGAAAGGCCGCAGCCACGACGTTGCAGCTGATGCGGGCCTTCGTCAGCGCCTCTGACACCGCGGCAGTGAGCCCAACCGCCTGCAGATCGGAATGAACGGTCAACGTGATCCACGCTGCCCGGAAAAGCACCGGCAAATCCTCGCGTAGCGCGGTCGCCTCATCGACGATGACGGTCAGCCCTTCACTCTCGCGAAACGTCGCCAGAGGCGCGAGCCGAGAAACATCCCTGTCTGGCCGCACCGACGAAAAGACATAGGCGCCTTCATTCAGCTCTGGCCGCATCGACGCCAGCAGCTCTGCAAGATCCGAAACCGGTTGGCTCACTGTGCTCCCTGTACAGGTAGAGGATAAATTGAACAGTACTCTGGCCGCGCCATCGCACGCGTACCCGCGTTGCCCAGATCTATTGTGGCCGAGTCCAGCGAACTAGCCCGGACAGAATGCGCGTGGCAAACGTCGATACGCTGACCGTGTTCCGCGGCCCTGCCCGCCATTAGTCGTCCCGACAGGGGCAACCTGGTTCATCCGCGCCGAGATCGACATAAATTCGTCAGGACATAACGTATTACACATATTTTTAGTTTTCAAGTCCTTCTTTGCTTCCGGCCATCACCTCACACTTGCCGCATTTGAGGGCGGGAGCAGCGGTGACACGGCAGCAAGGCGAGCACGAACATCTGGTCCGCGCAATCGGCAAGGCCATTGCGCGTCGGCGCAAGGCGCTCGGCCTGACCCAGGAACAGCTATCTGAGACTGCAGGTCTCGCCCAGGCGTCGCTCTCCCATATCGAACGCGGCGTCACCTCGCCCAGCATCGAGCGCCTGGCACAGCTCGCAGGCATTCTCGAATGTCGCCTTTCGGAATTTCTCGGTGAAACCGGCACGGGTCCGGCCGACCGGGCCACCCGTATCCATCAGAAGCTCTCGGGGCTCAGCGCGATACAGCAGGATGCGCTGGAACGCCTGATGGATGAGGCCATCGCTCTGGCAACCAACGCACGCCCCGCCGCCAAACGCCGCTTGCGCAAACAGCACACCTGACCGCATGATCGGTCCGCACCACATTGTCCCCGAATGGCGACTGACCGCCACTGGGGGTTCTTTCTAGCCAGCGCGTCAGCGTGCCCCTTCGCGGGTCGGCGGGTGTCATCCCGCACTCCAATACAGGCCAGCCGCACCCGACCACTGGGCTGAGCGGCCGCCCATTCGTTTTCACCATCTCCCACCCGCCAGGCCGCAGGGACGAGGAGTCCCCTGCCGGATTTCAGCCCAGCACTCAAGCGTCGTGATTGACCGTGAGATCGAATCGAATCCAGTGATATCAATAAGAACTACGAAAGAAATATCAAGAATGTGGGCTTGAATTCCCCGTCTCGCCGGCTATCATTCGCAATTGAAGTCGCCCGCTGGAGCCATCCAGCATCCTTTGCAACACGTCGCCCTCGCGACACCTTTTGCGGTCGTGCTTCGTCCCACTGTCTGGACCGCCGCAGGTCATCTGACCGGAAGCTTCCTTTGTGCCCGTCTGGGGAATTGCCATTCCCCGATACGGGCGCTGGCGATTCCCCTTTTTTCGTTCTGGAGAATCGCCATGAATCAGTCAGTCGAACCTCGCAAGTACTTTGATCTTCATCTGCGAGGCCTCGGATATCTGTCGCGCGTGCGCGACGTGACCGCCCGGGGAAATGGCCGCAGCAAGGCCAAACCGTTTCTCGCATGCGCCATCTCCGCGTTTCATGGCGATCCGAACGTCGAGAACGGCGTCGTCTATCTTCCGCTCGACCTGATCGTCTCAGGCGAGAAGGCGAAGGAAGCTGTCCATGCAGTGATGGACGACGCGAACGATCCGGATGTAAAGGTCCTCGTCTCCTTCCGCGCCGGTGACCACTACATCCGAACCTTCGAGCGTACCGGCAATCGCGCGGGCGAAACCGGCGCTGTCCTCAAGGGGCGTCTGCTCAAGCTCTTCTGGATCAAGGTCGACGGCCAGGAAATCTACCGTGACGAAGGCGATGACGATGCTGAAGCAGGCCCCGACGCTTCCGCGGAGACCGTCAACGGGCATGAACTGTCAACGGGCGATCGCGACCAACGCAATACGCCTTCTGCGGAGGAACCGGCCAACGGCCGCGATATCGGAGCCCCCAGTAACGATGCCGCACCGGCTGACCGCACGGCCGACCGCACCGCCGAACGCACCAACGCGCGAAGCAACCGCTATCCGCCGCTGCGCCGTCATGCGAATGGAAGCACCCGTCGCCCGTCCGCCAGCGCAGATTAACCGGCGCCCCTCGGTCCCCGCCTCGTGCGGGGGCTTCTCTCCCTCACCATCGGACTGCCGGCTTTCCAGAGCGACGCTCCTCGAGCCCGCTCCGGAGACCCGGCACCGTCCCGCAGATCGTCAACCGGGCACACGGTGGCCCCACTACGCCGTGCCGTTTGCGCCGGACCGATCGTCCCGGCCCAGACACGCGCCTGGCAGGGGCAAACTGCCAGGCGTTATGCGTCATTCGCCCTCACTGCCGTCGGCGCCGATGAGGACAATGAGGCATAACGTGTTCACTGCCGACCTGCCAGTTGCAGGTCCGTCTGTCGCCGCGTCAGGCGACACCTTCACAGCCCTCTTCCGGTGCCACTGTCTGCACGGCTGTACCGGCGTCGCCATGATGCCGGGTCCGGAATAGCTCGCTTCCCCGCTCTTAAGTCGTTCCTTTGTTCAACCCTCGCGGGGAATACGCTTCCCCGCGAGGGCAGCCATCCTCCGCGCCTTTTCCAGAGGATGTCATGAACGAGACCACTGAAACGCACGGCATCGTGGCCACCCTTGTACCCGAGGACCGTCGGTTGGAAATCCTGCCGCGTTATTTCGGCAAGCACATGATCCGTGCGGAAGTCGCTGTCTACACCGCAATGTCGTCGTTGTGCGCGACGTACCACGGTGGATTCTGGGACTACGTCGAACTCTCCAACGACGCCTTCTACATGGCGCCCCGTCTGGATGGCCCACTGCCCATCACCTGCGATGGCAATGGATACGATGGCGAAATGAGCTGCGACGCCGCCGGCATCGTGGCCACGCTCTTCGCCCTGAACGCCATGGCGTGGACGACAGAAGACGCCAGGTTCACAGAGCTCTATCACAGGCTGCTCGCCTTCGTCCCGTCTCACCCAGAGGCGCGCGAGATCTTTGCGGCAATCGATTGATGGGCTGACGGACTGACGCCCACTCCACCCCTCATGCCTTGCGGAACGCTGCCCGCAGGGCGCGTCTCCGCAACACTCCGGGAGACAACGATGTCAACCTGCACTTCCATCGCCCCTTGTCGCCGTGCCATCAGCGGCTTTGATTCGAGCATGCGTCACGGGTCACTGGCACGCGCGTACTGCTTCCAGCACGTTCCAGCGTCACAGCTTCATGCTGCCGAGCAGCCCGATGATGACGACAACCCATCGCATCAGGCTTTTGAATGCCGCGACGGGCGCACATTGCCGCGCTATACGGCGCAGAGCGTCGATCTTCCCGACGGCCTCTACCTCGGGCTCTTCAACGGACGCGACGATCCGCTTGCGTCCCCGCTCGTTACAGGATTTGATGGCCCGCTGATCGGCCGGCTGCGTTATTGCCACACTGTCGAGGCCCGCGACCTCAAACTCGAATTCCTCGATCCGTTCGAAGGTCTTCGATTCTTCCCCGACATGGAGCGCATCGCCGGACCCGACGGCGAGATGCCCACCGGCAGGATCACGATGCCAATCCAGCTCGTACTGAACGCGGGCGCAATCGTTTTCGACGGTCGGTACTTCGCCGACTGGACAGTGTTCGTCATCAGCTCGGTGCGCCCCGTCATCGGTCGCGACCTTCGCTCGCAACGGCGCGTGTGACCAGAGACTTGTCACCGCATCACCTCATTCTTCCACCTGCACCAGATCAGCGGTGCGTTCCCCGCGGGGCATTAAACTCGCTTTGGGAAAAATGCCTCGACTCACCGTGCGAGGTACACCATGGGTTGGCTTTTTGGTCATGGACAAACGCGTGCGCAACTGATTGCACGCCTCACGCGCAACGCGGAGCACGATGACTGCTCACGCCGCTGCCTGCGACACTGTTGCAGCGGCAATGTGCTCTGGACGGTTTGGGAAATTGAACGCCCCGGCGAGATGCCGTCGCGTTACATCGGCTGCGACCTGCTCGCGTGGGACAAGGGCTGCGGCGGCTGGGGTTACAAGGACCTGTGCGAGGAAATGGAGCCCTTCTATTACTCGTGCCCGCTCGCGTATCTCGAGATGGTCCCGACCGCTTCACCGGCATGGCGCGAAAAGGTCCGAGCGTGGCATGCGGCGCGCTCGCGTGTGTTGAGGCCCGGCGACATGTTGACGCTCAAAGGGCTGTCGATCACCGAGGCTGTCGTCATCAGCCGGCGTCATCGCACGTGGATCATCGAAAGTGGCGGCCGGCTGTTTGGCTTTCCGCCCCGGCTCTTTCATCACATCGTCGAGCAACGAGGCGCCGACGAACCTGTCCGGCAATCCGCTTAGCCAGGCTCGTCAACGCCGCATAGGCGCGTGGCCCAGTCGCCGGGGTCATTTCTGAGGCGCCGCATTCGTGGCAATTCAATCGAGACCCGTTCCTCTCGATCTGTTCGATGCGGATCCGTGCGTCGCCGCTTCACGCGAAAGCTATAGCCGGTTCCGGCGCACTCGCCGGTTACCTGCCCGTCACGTTGTCAGACGGGATCGATCCGTATCTCTTCAACCCAACCGTGGGACGCCATGCCCGCGAGGGTGCGTCCCGCCTCACTTTCTGGAGGCATCGTGATCTCTCTTTCCGGCACGCTCGACGTGCGCACCATCAAGGGCAGCAACGGCCCGTTCCAGGTCGGTGAACTGACCACATCCGTCGGCGAATTCAAGGTCAAGGACAAGGTGCTCGAGCAGTTCGAGCCGGGCGCCTACACCGGGACGTTCCTCATCGACAAGATCTATCCGCACAGCTACGTGTGGTACGGCAAGGTCACCGTCGAAATCCGCGCGAGGCTCGCCGATGCGCAGCTCGACAACGACGAGCCGTTCAGCGAGACGAACCAACCGGCCTCGTCGGCGGAGCCGGATCCGGCCGATGAAGAACGGACAGCCGGTACCACAGCGCTTGCGCGTACCCATGAAACGCCACTGACTTCCCCGCAACCCGCAGGCGAATCTGGCGAGCTGTATCTGCCCGATCTGTTCGGCACCGAACTGGCCGACGCGATGGTAGCGGGCGAGCCGGTCAAGCTCGATCCGACCGTCGATCGCGGCGTGTTCCGTCAGCAGCGCGACCAGCTTCGCGCGTTCGGCTACGCCTTCCAGGCTTCCACCCAGACCTGGCTCAAGACCTGATTCCTTCCACTCTCGTGTGCCCGGCCCTCGGGCCGGCGACACAGCACGCCTCGATGGAGTTCGACATGGCCCTCATCTTTCCTCGTCTCGCCCGAAATTTCATTCGCAATGGGTACTTCCCCACCGATGCGGTCACGCTTGAGCGGATCATTCCCGCGCTCGCGCTGACCGATTCCGACGGCCCCGTGCGGCTGCTCGATCCCTGCTGCGGTGAAGGCGCCGCGCTGCACGACTTGAAACAGGCACTCGCGCAACAGTGCGGGACGCCCGACACAATCCGCACGTTCGGCGTCGAGTATGACCGTGAGCGTGCGTGGCACGCGAAGGACGTGCTGGACACCGCGGCACACACCGACGTCCAGGACATGTTCGTCACGGCACGCAGCATGGGACTGTTGTTCCTGAACCCGCCGTATGGCGATGTCGTATCGGACAAGGCCCAGACTGGCGAGCGTCAGCCCGATCGCCTGGAAAAGCTCTTCTATCTGAAGACGGTCCCGTGGCTCGCGTTTGGTGGCGTGCTCGTGCTGATCGTGCCGTACTACGTGATGGACCGCGAATTCGCCACGATGATTGCCCGCAACTTCGCACAGGTCGAAGTGTTTCTCGCGCCCGATCAGACGTTCAAACAGCTTGTCCTCTTCGGCGTCAAGCGTCGGGCCGATGGCGTCGACACGGCACTGGCCGCACGCCTCGCACGAATCAGCGACGGCGAACTGCCCCCGGAGTTGCCCGAGGACCGGGCAGCAGAGCCGTATCGCATCCCTTCGACGGTGGGCGAATTTGCCTTCGTGTCCACACGGGTCGATGCGCCGCAGCTCGAGCACGAACTGCGGCGCCTGCAGCACGCCACGCTCTGGACGCAGTTCGCCGCGATGTTCTCGTCAAGGGCGGTCAAGCCGCGCCGACCGCTGCGCGACCTTTCTGACTGGCATCTTGCGCTGGCGCTTGCGGCCGGGCAGATCACCGGCGTGGTCACCGGCATTGACGGCACGCGTCTGCTCATCCGCGGCGACACCATCAAGCAGAAAGAACAGGAAGTCCAGATCGAGGAAACGGACAAGGGTGACATCCGCACCACGATCCTGATGCGCGACCGGTTTGTTCCGACCATCGCTGGAATTGACTTCACGCCTGGCCCGAATCTCGGTCGGATTGTTTCGATCCGCTAGTGCGGGTCACGTCTTCAACCCCGCGGGGCTTGACCCGGAGGGCGGGTTCCGCCCAATAAGGAAACCCGAATCATGACTGGTACAAACTCCGCCAACCAGCCACTGCCTGCTTACCTGGTCGGCTATAGCCTCGACCATACGCACCGGGTCGTCGTGGGCATCCGCGCGACTAGTGCCGACGCTGCCTGCGCCATCGCGCGTGCGGCATTCGACGCCGGTACGTTGTGGGATGACGGGCCGCACATGCCGCTGCTCTACGACGACTATGAGGAACTCGATGGACAGATCCTCAGTTTCGATGCAACGGGCGTCACCGCATGGCCGGCCGCCGACGTCTCGGTCCGTGCTGTGCGACTGCACGCAGCCGCACACCCGCTCCTGGCGTTCGCGCGACTCGTCGACGAACGGTTGCCTCGACCAGAAGCGATCGAGACCTGGCATCCCGAAGCCCTGGTGCCAATAACCCTTGCTGTTGGACAGGTACGCGAGCTTCGTGCGCTGCTGGAAACACTGTCCGAATGCTGACCCGCCGCTGTTCTGCACATCCGCGCGCCCTGCCGTCAGGGCGCTTTCCCTGACCGTTCGCGCGAACGTTCCGGAAAAGCGCTTCGCGCTTCGCGCTGCACGCTGCACGTTTTCCCGCTGGTCTGCCGGTAGCAGACCCGTTGTCGCCCGTGACGCGACACCTTCAGCCGTACCCGAACCGCTTCTTTCCGGCGCCTTCGTCTGCGCAGCGGCAGCTCCCTTGCAGGAGCCACGGAATGGTCCTTTAACCCGCCCGGGTCAGCGCCCGGTGGGTGCGCCGGGCATTCACGCTGGAGCACCCCATGCTGTATCCCATCAAGGAACTGCAGGACATCTTCATCGACGCCTGCGTGCGTGCACCCGACGGTGAGCTCGCCCTCGTATCGGTCTTCGGTCGCGATGGCGCCGTTCAGCAGCTGTACGCCTCGCTGCATCTGGGCGTCCAGGAAGGCGGCATCCGTCAGATCACCCTGATTGACCCTGACAGCGCCCAGACGATCGCCGCCGTAGCGATCGGCGATCCGCGGCGGCTGGACAAATACAGCGGTCGTCTGCCGAAGGACAACCTCTTCGGCAACCTCGTGCATACCTGGATCTACGACGAGTCGCTGCTGACACCGTCCAAAACCACCGGCTCGGCATGGCTGCTGGTTGACCGTGAGACACAGGCGTATGACGAGGCGTCGCTGGAAGCCCGCGTGTGGTCGCTGATTGAACAGCTCAGTCCGATACCGCTGCTGCCGCACTGGCACTCGCTGGTCCTCGCCGAACTCGGTAACCGACTGGTCAGCAGGCTCGACGAGACGCCCTCTGCACCCGTCGGACGCCTCGACGCATTCCGGATCGTGCTTCCTGACTCGTTCACTGAAGCGATTTCCGGCTTCGTCCGCAGCGGTGCGCTTGCAATCGACTAACGCGGCTAACTGAGCTGGCCGCCTCTGAAGTCATGAGCGGCCTTCCTTCAATTTCTCTCATCCAGCGGGACCCGCATCCCGTCCCGGGGGCACGTGGCCCGCATCTTCTGGAGACGCATCATGGAAGATCTGCAATCCGCCGTCGTCGACGGCGATGCCGCACGCGGCGACATCGCAGCTGACGACAATGCCGGCGACGTGATCGCCCTGCCGGACTTCATCTCGAACTTTGGCGCCGGCCTGCTCGACGCCGTCCGCCAACAAAACCCGTCGATCTATGATGGACAGCGTTCTTCACGATGGGACGCACTGCTCGACGAACTGATGCGACAACCGTTCCCGGCGCAACGGGAAGTGATTCATGCGATCACGACACTGTTGACGCAACACGCACCGGGCGGTGTCATCAATGCCGAAATGGGTACTGGCAAGACGCTGATGGGCATCGGTGTGGCTGTCCTGCTCCATCATTGCGGCTTCCCGCGCACCCTGGTCATCGCGCCGCCGCACCTCGTGTATAAGTGGCGACGTGAGATCAAACGCACGGTGTCCGATGCCCGCGTCTGGATCCTCAATGGCCCGGACACTCTGCGCAAGCTTCTCCAGCTCCGTGTCATGCGTTCGCGGCCAACGGTACCTGAGTTTTTTATACTCGGCCGCGTGCGTATGCGCATGGGCTTCGACTGGAAACCTGCCTTCGCGCGCCGCGTCGCAACGCTCGATATGGAGACGGACGCCATCACGCGCGTGTTTGCATGCTGCCCTGCCTGTGGCGAATTCGTGTGCGACGAAGATGGCAACCCGCTGACACCGACCCAGGCTCGGCCCGCGCTCAACGAGAAGCGTCGCGCGTGCAGTTGCGGCGAACGACTGTGGACGCTGGCACCGAAAGGCCAGGGCACGCGGTCGATGCGCGAGCTCGTGAAGGGAGCGCTGCTACAGATGCCTACCGTCGGCGAAAAAACCGCCGAACGCCTGCTTTCCCGGTTTGGCGAATCGATGCTCGCGGACATGCTGCAGGATAACCTGTACGAGTTCATTAACCTGATGGACGACAGCGGCGAACTCGTGTTCTCGGATCGGCAGGCGAAGCGCATGGAACGCGCGCTCGCCCACACGGAAATCTCGTTCGGACAAGGCGGTTACCAGGCCTCAGAGTTCGTTAAGCGGTATCTGCCACAAGGCTACTTTGGTCTGCTGATCGCCGACGAAGGCCACGAATACAAGAACGAAAACTCCGCCCAGGGCCAGGCAATGGGCGTACTCGCCCGGAAGGCATCGAAAACGTTGCTGCTCACGGGCACGTTGATGGGCGGCTACGCCGACGACCTGTATCACCTGCTTTATCGCCTTAATCCGGCCATGCTGATCGAGGACGGGTTCAACTACAACAGCAACGGCTCGATGGCGGCCGCAACAATGGCGTTCATGCGCGAGCACGGCGTGCTCATCGATATCCACAAGCAGGTCGACGAAGGCTCGCACCGGACTGCGAAAGGTGATCGCAAGAGCGTTTCCACGGTGAAGGGTCCAGGCTTCGGCCCGAAGGGCATCATGCGGTACGTCGTGCCGTATACGGCCTTCCTCAAGCTCTCGCAGATCGGCCAGAACGTCCTGCCTCCCTACGACGAATCCCTGCTGCCGGTCGCACTGACTGAAGAAATGGCCGCAGCCTATCGCATGCTCGAATCGACATTGACATCGGAATTGCGCGCGGCGTTACGCTGCGGCGACAAGAGTCTGCTCGGCGTGGTGCTCAATGCGCTGCTCGCGTGGCCGGAATGCTGCTTCCGTCCTGAAGTCGTGCGTCACCCTCGCACGAAGCGGATCCTCGCTAGCGTGCCTGCATTGCTGCGCGACGATCAACCCGGTCCCAAGGAAGAGGAGCTGCTGCGACTCGTTTGCGGCGAACTGCTGAACCGCCGGCGTACGCTGGTCTATACGACCTACACGGGAACGCGCGATACGTCGGTACGACTGAAGAACCTTTTCGATGCGGTCGGCGTCAGGGCATCGGTACTTCGCGCAAGTGTCCCTGCCGAGAAACGTGAGGACTGGGTCGCCGATCAACTGGAGCGTGGCGCCGACGTCATCATCACGAACCCCGAGCTGGTCAAAACCGGCCTCGATCTGCTCGAGTTCCCGACCATCGCCTTTCTCCAGTCCGGCTACAACGTCTATACGCTGCAGCAGGCCGCACGCCGCAGCTGGCGTATCGGGCAAACGCTCGACGTCAGGGTACGTTTTCTTGGTTATGAGGGGACCGCGCAGATGCGGTGTCTGAAGCTCATGGCACAGAAGATCGCCGTCTCGCAGTCCACCTCCGGCGACATGCCCGAGTCGGGTCTCGACATCCTCAATCAGGGCGGAGAGAGCATCGAAGTTGCGCTCGCGCGGCAACTCGTGAGCCAGGAATAGCCGGAACCGCATCTCCCAACCATCCCCTCATGGAGGAACTCATCATGATCCACTTCGTCGCAGCGGATCTGTGCCCCGTGATCTGCGAAGCCCGCACACGGCAATGTCGAATCGTGCTGGTCAAGGATCACGGCGTCTACATGCTCCCGGAGAAAGGCGAAATGAAAAACGGCCGACGCAGCATCATCGCGTGGGCCGTTGAATGCAATCCCGATACGGCGCCATTCGACGACTGGTGGGAGCGCGCCCGGACAGAGTTCGGTGGCGATGATTTCGCCGAACGGCTTGATCCCAACGATGCGGTCTTTGACCGCGTAATCGACGAAGGCTTCGATCTCCGGATCGGGGCCGACGCCGGTTACCTCTACATCGACGCGGTCGCGCCGCAGTCCTGAAAGTCTCCCTGCTTTTCCCTACCATTCAACACGATGCGCCTGATCCCTTCCGGGACCGGGCGCCTTTTGTATCGACGGTAGCGCGCGAGCGAAACCTGTCCTATCCTCGGCGGTGCAGCGCGCGCATCACAGGGGAAAGACCGGCCGGCATCGACCGTTCCATTGACCACTGCCTCCCTGTGAACCCCATGTTTTCGCTGCCGCCACTTCTTCCGCCCGCGCGCGCAACTGTCAAGCCACTTCCATATACGCTCGCATGCGTGGCATCGGTCGCCAGCGGTGCGCTCGTAGCGCTGGCCACATGGTACCCGGGGCACTGGCAGATACTCCTGCTGCTCCTGCCGGCCGTGTGGTCGCGCGTGCGTGGACACACCTCGGCATTCGCAATTTGGGTCGGCTATTACCTCGCCGGCGCACGCGACATTCCCGTCGTGTGCATGCGCTTCTTTTCCGGCCATGGAGAGCTGACGCGACCTGAAGCACTCGCGCTCGGCATCGCGTTCTGGATTGCGCAGGCATGCGTACTGGCGACACCGTGGGCCATACTCAAGCCCGAATCGAATTCAAGCGCCGCGCGCCACGCCATGTGCGCCACCATCGCGACGGTGCTCGTGACCGTACCGCCACTCGGGATCATTGGGTGGTTATCGCCGGCATATGTCGCCAGCGCCCTGTTTCCCGGCTGGAAGGCGCCAGGTCTGGTGCTCGGCATGACCGCCACCGCGTGCGCGGCCGCCGTCTCACGCGCCCGCTTCGCCCGACGGGTGGCAACGCTGCTTGTGATCCTATCCCTCCTCGCGCGCAGCGTGGCGAGCGCGCCAGTCGTACCGTCCCGGTGGACAGCACTCGACACACGCCTCGGCCGGCTCGATCAGTCCAGCTATGCGTCGCTCTATGCCCGGACCCAACAGGTCCAGGCCATCGCACAGCGTGCGTTCAGCGAAGGCGCCACTGTTGTGGTCCTTCCGGAGGAAATCGTGGGGCTGTGGCGCCCGGCGATGGGCTACTGGTGGCGTGACGACATCCAGGCATTCGCCGCAGCGAAGCGAACTTTGATCGTCGGCATGGACCTAACCGCGTCCCGCGCGCCGTTCCGGTACACCGACAGCGCGGTCATCGTCGGCCCGGACCACGGCCGCCTGGACAGTCGCCAGCCGGTGCCGGCGGCGCTGTGGCGCCCAGGTGCGGCCGTCAGCGCGATCCGCGGCAATCCCACCCAGCCATACGTCGCGGTCGCAGGTAAAAGCGTGGCCTTCTCGGTCTGCTATGAAGACCTGCTGTGGTGGCCGCACTGGCGCATCCTGCTGCAATCGCCCGATGTGATCGTCAGCCTGTCCAACAGCTGGTTCGATTCCGACCTCGCGCTCGCACACATCCAGCACCAGGGTATCGCAGCAATCGCCCGCCTGTCCGGCGTGCCATTGCTGCGCGCGGTGAACCGGTAACTGCGGTCCTCGCGCGCAGGCGTTGGGAATCCATCATGTTCCCGCACCGCGTTGACCTGATGCCGAACGCGGACGTACCCCTCTGTGCAAGTCGACACGGCTGCTGTGTCGATTTGGCTTCGTTTGGTTTGCCCTTGCAATCATGCGCACACGGCATCGTTGCTAACAAGAAAATCGTCCGGGGTCACAATCGCGATCCGGAAAAAAAGTCTCCCTTGTATTGGCAACGAAGCGCAAGTCTGTCTTATGCAAGGCGCCACCGAAGATGGTCACGAGCGGCTGGTTATCAATGCGCAGAACTGTGTGCATTGCAAGACATGCGACTTCAAGGTTCCGACTCAGGACATTGTCTGGGTGCAGCCGGAGGGAGGCGGCGGCGTAACTACACGGATATGTAGCAGCGTGTGTGTCCTATAACCGGTGACCTCCGTTGCATTCCCGACCATGCGGTGGATGGTTGGCTCGACTATGCTCAACCGCCGCTAAAATAATAAGCACACGAGGCAATCAGCATGGCCAGGCCGATCACCTCGGAAACCACCGCCGCGCGCGGCGGTGACAGGAAAAGCCGCAACGAACAGCGCGCAGCCAGGCAACTTGACAATGCGATCGCGATTGCAGCCATCGCCACGAAAGCACCTCTTGCAATCTCTTGCATCTGGATTTTTTCACCCGCCCGAGTACATGGTAAGACTCCATAGTGCCACCCATCCGAGTGTTTCTGTCACATCTCTCGCGCCTGAGCTTCATCTTATGGGCGATTAACAGATTTGCTTATGCAAACGTAGGCCTCCGCGGTGAAGCGCAGACTGGGCACATCAATCTCACAAGGGGCATGCGTCCGTGAACAAGTACGATGTGGTTGTGATAGGCGCGGGTGTGATCGGGACGTCTGTTGCCTTTCACCTGTCAAAGCTCGGTGCAAAGCGTGTGCTGGTGCTTGATCGGGCGACGGTCGGCGCCGGCACAACGGCTCAGTCGTCCGGGATCCTGCGTACGCACTATTCGGTAAAAGAAAACGTCGAACTGGCGCGCAAGTCCTGGTCGGTGTTCAACGACTTCACCAATTATCTCGGAGATGACGAAGCGTCGTGCGGCCTCGTCAAATGCGGCTACATGATCGTCGCAGCCGACGATGACAAGCTCGAACCACTGCGTGCATCGCTCGATCAACAGAAGCAGCAGGGCATTCCGCTCGAACTGCTCGACGCGCGCCAGGCACAAGAACTGATGCCGATCGCCACCTTCGACGATGCTGCGCTCATCGGCTACGAGCCAGAAGCCGGTTTCGCCGACGCCTATCTCACGGCGACCGGCTTTGCGCGCGCCGCGCGTCGCGGCGGCGTAACAATCCGCGAAAACGTCGCCGTCAACGAGTTGCTCATCGAAAATGGAAAGGTGGTCGGCGTATCGACCAGCGCCGGAGATTTCGCGGCCGGCACCGTCATCAGCACGCAAAACATCTGGACGCCGGAACTCGCCGGCTGGACCGGCAAGACGCTGCCGATTGCCCCCGAGCGTCACGCGGTACTTGCGCTCGAATGTGCGGAAGCGCCCTACACATTCACGATGCCCGTGTTTAAGGATCTCGCGTCGGAAGGCATGCTCTATTACCGCAGCTACGGCGGCAATCAGATGCTGGTCAGCGAAGGCGTGGTCGGAGAAAAACTGAACACTGCCGACACCGAACAGGGCGACATTCCGATGGACTACATCGTCGACGTCGGCGCGCAGGTCGCGGAGCGGTTCCCCGCCTACGAGACTGCGGGCATTGCGTCGTCGTGGACGGGTGTGTACGACGTGACGCCGGACTGGAATCCGGTGCTCGGTCCGCTGCCGGGCATCGAAGGTCTGGTGGTCGGCTACGGCTTCTCGGGCCACGGCTTCAAGCTCTCGCCGACGGTCGGCAAGATCCTCGCGCAATGCGCGCTCGGTTTGCAGACGGATGTATCGCTCAAACCGTATTCGATCGAACGCTTCACAACCGGCAAGCTCCTGACCGGCAAGTATGGGCTCGGCGCCGTCTCCTGACGTGAAGACAGCCGCCGGCCTTGCGATCCGGGCGCTCACGTCGTTCGCATTGCAACCTTGGCGCAACGGCGGCGGCATCATGCGGATGCTCGCGGAAGACGTCGACGGCGGCTGGCGCATCAGCCTCGCGGACGTCGAACGCGACGGTCCATACTCGCGGTTCGCCGGCATGACGCGCGTGTCGCTCGTGATGCAAGGTGCAGGCGTCACGCTAGACGAAGGCACGACGCGCGTCGAACTGCAACCCGGTCGCCCATCCGAATACGACGGGGGCACCACCTGGCAGGCCACGTTGCGCGACGGCCCTGTCATCAAGCTCAACGCGATGGCCGCGCGCGGGCGCTACCGCGCGCACATCACGCCGCTGTACGAAGCGGCGTATGTGCAGGCCGGCTGCTTTGTGCTTATTGTAACGCTGTGCGGCAGTTGCATCGTTAGCGCGACAGACAGCGGAGCCGCCATTGTGCTCGACGCTGCGCACATCGCGACGCGACTCGCCGACGGCCCTGCGCTCGATATTGCGCCGTCGCGCGACGAAGACGACGGCGAAGTCTCAACCGAAGCACCAACACATGCCCCCGCGCCATACGGCGCGCTTGTCATCATTGAACCCGTGTCACGCGGCTGGCACGCCGCGCACGCCGACTCTCTCCCCAGCAAAGGAAAGCATGCATGAAGGTCATGGCAGCAGTGAAACGTGTTGTCGACTACAACGTGAAGGTTCGCGTGATGGCGGACCAGACGGGCGTCGATATCGGCAACGTGAAGATGTCGATGAATCCGTTCGACGAGATCGCCATCGAAGCGGCGACGCGCCTGAAGGAAGCCGGCCACGCTAGCGACGTCATCGCAGTAACGTGCGGCCCGACGCAGAGCGCGGAAACGCTGCGCACGGCGCTCGCCATCGGCGCGGACCGCGCGCTGCACATTCAGACAGACGTTGAGCTGCAACCGCTTGCAGTCGCGAAGCTGCTGAAGGCGGCGGTCGAACGCGAGCAGCCGCAACTGGTCATTCTTGGCAAGCAGGCCATCGACGACGACGCCGGACAGACAGGCCAATTGCTCGCCGCGCTGCTCGACTGGCCGCAGGCCACGTTTGCGAGCGCCATTGAGATTCAGGGCAACACGGCAACCGTCACGCGTGAAGTGGACGGCGGCTTCGAAGTGATTGAGCTCGACCTGCCGGCTATCGTGACAACCGATCTTCGTCTGAACGAACCGCGTTACGTGACGCTGCCCAGCATCATGAAGGCGAAGAAAAAGCCGCTAGATATCCTCACACCGGCCGAACTCGGGGTCGATCCGGCGCCGCGCCTGAAGACGCTGAAAGTCGTCGAGCCGGCAGCGCGCAAGGCCGGCGTGCGCGTGCCTGACGTCGCCACGCTGATTGACAAACTCAGAAACGAAGCGAAGGTAATCTGAATGACCACTCTCGTCATTGCCGACCATGAAGCCTCTGTGCTCAAGCTCGCCACGCTGCACACGGTGAACGCTGCGCGCCAGTTGAATGACTGTGTGCACGTGCTCGTCGTCGGGCACGATGTAGGCGCCGTCGCGAAAGTAGCCGCCGCGATACAAGGCGTCGACAAGGTGATCCTGATTGACGCGCCGCAGCTCGCCGACGGTCTCGCCGAGGACGTCGCCACGCAGGTGCTGATGCTCGCGCCGTCGTACACGCACGTGCTGTTCTGCGCGACCGCCTCCGGCAAGAACGTCGCACCGCGTGTCGCCGCGAAACTCGACGCCTCGCAAATTTCCGATGTTACCGCGATTCATTCGGCCGATACCTTCGATCGCCCGATCTACGCGGGCAACGCGATCGCCACGGTGCAATGCGACGACCCGATCAAGGTCGCGACGATTCGCACGACTGCATTCGATGCTGCGCCCTCGGATGGGGGCGGCGCGCCGATCGAAACGCACGACGCCAGCGAAGGCACGCGCCGCGCACGCTTCGTTCGTCGCGAGCTCGCAAAAAGCGAGCGGCCAGAACTGACGTCGGCAACCATCGTCGTGTCGGGCGGTCGCGGCATGGGCAGCGCAGACAACTTCGCGCTACTCGATCCGCTGGCGCAGAAGCTCGGCGCGGCAGTAGGTGCATCGCGCGCCGCGGTGGATTCAGGCTTCGCGCCAAACGACTGGCAGGTCGGACAGACCGGCAAGATTGTCGCACCGCAACTCTACATCGCGGTCGGCATTTCCGGCGCGATCCAACATCTCGCCGGGATGAAGGACTCAAAGGTGATCGTCGCCATCAATAAAGATACGGAAGCGCCGATTTTTAGTGTTGCCGACTACGGCCTAGTGGATGACCTTTTTACCGTCTTGCCAGAACTAACGAGCCGGATTTGACGGAGAGTGTTTGCAGGACGACCCTCCTGGCGCAATCTCAGGAGGCGTCCCTGTTCCCCGATAATCATATATCTATGGTTCCCGAAGCGTGGGCTTTCAGGACCACCGTTCCCGTGCCACGCCAGCTCGGCGCACCGCATTCACATGAACCGTAAAAGTGCGATGCGATCGTCGTCGCGTGCGGTAATGACCAGCAGCACGCCCTCTATAACGCGCTTCACGGCATCCGGTACGCCCGTTCCCGCCCGGTACGACGTATGACCGGATAGCCGAACGCGACAAGCACGCTCGGAAATGCCCCTCGCGACCAGATGGTCCGCGCCCCGACCGAGACCACGCCGCCTAACTCGAGCCACTGCATGCGCTTGAGCCGTGAGTGTTACTATAAGCGCCCGACTGACGTCATCACGCGAAGCAGAAAAAAAAGCGTTACCCGTTTGACGATACTTACGCGCAACGATGTCCACATGAAATCCCACCGCCACAAGCACAACATGCGTCGCTCCCGCAAACAGCGCAAGTGCAGAGCGCAAGTCGCGAGTCTTCGCACCGCGAACTCGCTCTACCTCGATGAACAGTCGTTTATCAACGTCTCAGCGATCAATCTCCACCAGCCTGGAGCCAAGGGTGTTGAGCATGTTTGCGAGAATCGAAGCCAAACCCTCCGGGCCGTCCTCGGTGACGACTGCTGGTCGCAGACTTGAATCGAACGTACAGCCTCTTCGCCATCGTGCGCCGATCTCAACCTCGATAACGTGCACTCCCTTCCCCGGACTGCCGTATCTCTGCGCAGCGACGCCACCGGCGTCGCCAGGATTCAGTACCCACGAGTACCCACCTCGCTCGACGTTGGCCGTTAGTGCCTCGACCAGGCGGATGTCGGCGGATCGGCCTAAGTGCGTCGAAAATGCGAAATCTGCGAGGTAATCTCGCTTGGCAGGATAATGCAACCATTGTCTCGCATGAGTGACAAATACGAGCACGCGGGTATGCATGGAATGCAGACGGCAAAGCTCCTGAGTGACGGCGTCGTGGAAAGGTCGCCAGTATTGTGCGACCCTTGCGTGCACCGCCCGTTCGTATCCGACGTCGTCATCATAGAGCGCTTCACCATCGGCTGTGTGGGACGGGCAGACTCTCAGCCGATTGAAATGCGGCGTAAGATCCGGATCGTCCGCATCAACATTCAGATCGATTACGCATGGATGATACGGTCCGCCAATCAAGGACGCGTTGAGGGTTCGTGCCACTGTCCGGACGATTTCGCCAGCCGGGTCTGCAATGTCCCCCTGCATCGCCTCCCGACCTCGCGGACGGATGAAATCTTGCGGGATCTGCCTACCGGCATGGGGCGTCAGGACGAGCAGCGGTGAAATACCGCGTTCGACGATTACGCGACCGGGATGAGACACGGGGCGCCCCTACGACGATCGTCGCGCAAGCGCCGCTCTTTTGCGAAGTGCGCCGACGAGCCACATCATGACCAATGAGAGCAATATCCAGAGCGTCGCCGCGGCCAGAATCGCGGGACTGATTTGCTCGCGAAGGCCGGACCACATCTGCCTGGGCAATGTGAAGTACTGCGGACTTGGCAACAGAAACAGCGCGAAAACAACCTCATCGAAAGAGGTGATGAAGGCCAGGACTGCGCCCGCCGTTACGCCCGGCATGATGAGTGGTAGTGTGACCTTGCGAAAAACCATCCACGGTGGCGCCCCCATGATCGCGCCCGCTCTTTCAAACGATCGATCCAGGCCGCTGACAGAAGCAAGGACGGTGACTACGACGAATGGAATCCCGAGCGCAGTATGCGCGGCAATCAGCCCCCAGAGATTATCGACCAGGCCAACTTTTGCGAAAACGAAATAGGTTCCGGCGCCTGTAACGATTGTCGGCACCACCATCGGTGCAAGAATAAAGCTCATCATGAGCGATCTGCCAGGCAGAAGGCGCTGCCTTAAACCTAACGCTGCCGCGGTCCCGATTGACGCCGCGAGAATGGTGGTCGCGACGCCGACGATGAGGCTATTCCTCACCGAAAGCAACCAGCGAGGGTTGCTAAAGAATGAGTCATACCAACGAAGGGACCACGCATCGGTATGCAAGTGCAACATTGCCCGTGTGAATGTGAAATAGGGCTCGGCGTTGAAGGACAAAGGAATGATTACCAGGATCGGCGCGACAAGAAAAAGGAAGATTGTCGTGCAGATCAATACAAAAAGAACATTCCATCCTTTCTCGACGGGCGAGCGAAACGGCTGGGTATGAATGTTCATGCTTACCCCATCCTCAGGTTTTCAGCACCAACCAGACGGTTGTAGACGAAATAAAGGGCCAGCACGACAACCAGTAGCACGATGCTCAGTGCAGCCGCGAGACCCCAGTTGAGCGAGGTCTGAATATTGAAGGCGATCATATTGGAGATCATCTGTCCCGACTGTCCACCGACAAGAGCCGGTGTTATGTAGTACCCAAGGGCCAAAATCAACACCAGCAGCGCGCCGGCCCCGACGCCTGGGAGCGTGATAGGGAAATAGACCTTCCAGAAGGCACTAAACCGTCCGGCACCGAGCGATTGCGCGGCCCGCATATAACTGGGAGGTACCGCGACCATCACGCTGTAAAGCGGAAGTATGAAGAACGGCAACAAGATGTGTGTCATCGCAATCAAGGTGCCGGTAAGGTTGTAGATCAGCATTACGCGATTGTTCTCATTTACCACGCCAGCGAGCACGAGAAGATCGTTCACAACGCCTTGGGACTGCAGCAGCACCATCCATGCGGTAACCCGAACCAGCATGGATGTCCAGAATGGAACCAGCACCAGGATCATCAGTCTGTTCGCGGTTGCCTTCGAGCTCGTTGCCATCAGGTAAGCGATCGGATAGCCCATTACACCGCAAAAAACCGTTACGGCGACAGCCACCCCAAAAGTCTTTAAATATAACGACCGGTAAATCCGCTCATCCTGCGGTTGGGAGGCAATACTTCCTTTTTCATCGCGGCGGAAGTCCAACGCCGATAGATAGTTGTCGAATGTGAATGCGCGGGTGGCACGCGCCAGCATGGGCATTATTTCGGGTTCACCCCAGGTCGGGTCGACATTTGCGAACCACTGGGCGGTAGGCGCATCGTCAGTAGCCGCTGCGCGCCGAGCAGTACGTTCTACGACGGATCGCAGCCCTGGGTGCTCAGCGTTCAGTCGGCTCGCGACAATGCCCAGCTTGCCCTGATCTCTGGCCGAAACGAGATCGCGGGCCAGGCTCTGCCAGACCTGGTTCCCCGTTGTCACCTTCGAACCACCATCGAGCGTACGAGCTGTATTTGGCAGAAGATCACGCAATGTCGGATCATAGATACTGACCTGAAACATCTTGGCGATTGGCACGAGGAAGGTCAGCATGAGGAACAGAATCACGGGCGCGACCAGCAACAACGACTTGCGCGTCTCGCGCCGCCGTGCTTTTTGAACGCGCGTTTTCAATGCGGCGCCCCACTGTTCCTGAAATGAAGCGTCCTGGCTGTGCGTCTCGGCCATAGTCATCGGGCTCATCGCTATCCTCCTATTGCCAGTAGTGCACGGCTATCAGCCGAGCGCCAGCCGATAGGCAACGTCTGCCCGGCCTGAAGGGAACCCAGACTCGACGTATTCGCCAGTTTCACGATGATTTCGTTGCCGCTGGGGATACGGCATGTCAGGCGAACGTGATCGCCGAAATACGTCGACTCAACAATCTGGGAACTCACCTGGTTCTCAAAAGATCCGTCCTGTCCAGCAAGTGACACCCTTTCCGGCCTTAACACCAGGGTGATATGCGTACCCGACGCAAGTGGCTTGGTGGCCACCGCTTCAAATCGGCAAGCGCCGTGCGTGATCTTTGCGCGATAACCCCCGCTTTCTGATATATAACAGTCGTCCACAACCCCTTCCAGAAGGTTGTTGTCGCCGACGAACCGCGACACAAACTCGGTGTTCGGCGATTCGTAAATCTCAGTGGGCGGCCCGATCTGTTCGATCACTCCATTGTTGAAAATGGCGACCCGATCGGACATCGCCAAAGCTTCGTCCTGATCGTGGGTCACATACACGACGGTAACGCCCAGCATCTTGTGCAGGTGCTTGATTTCAGTCTGCATGTGCTCGCGAAGCTGTTTGTCCAACGCGCCAAGCGGCTCGTCCATCAGGACAAGAGTTGGCTCGAATACAAGCGCTCGAGCCAGCGCAATGCGCTGCTGCTGTCCCCCTGAAAGCTGCGCGGGCCGGCGCGACGCATAATCCTGCATTTTGACCATCTCCAACGCCCGTGCCACGCGCTCGGCGATCTCGCTCCTTCGCATCTTCCTTGCGGCCAACGGAAACGCCACGTTGTCCGCAATCGACATGTGAGGAAAAAGGGCATAGTTCTGGAACACCATGCCGATGCCCCGCTTATGTGGTGGCGTGTTTGTCAGATTCACGCCACCGATGCTAATCGTCCCCGCAGTGGGTGCCTCGAAGCCTGCAAGCATCATCAGCGTCGTCGTTTTTCCAGAGCCTGACGGACCCAGCAACGTGAGAAACTCGCCACGTTTGACTGAGAGCGAGAGTGATTTGACGACGTGCGTATTGCCGTCGTAGCTCTTCTCGACCTGGGAGAAAACAACGTGGTCACTATCGGCTCGTTCAGCACCCTGTTCTCGCTGGTGGAAGACGTTTAGCATGTTCATAACGTTCCTCTTAGTGGGCTATCCACGCAGCCCAACGGCGATTGATTTCGTCCTGCTCGTCGTTCCAGAACGCCGTGTCACTGGCGAGACCAACCTTCAGATTCGCAGGCGATGTCGGCAGATTCTCTCGCAGCGATGCGTCCACCAATGGCAATGCGGAACGACGCGCGGGGGCATAGCTGATGTATTTTGTCTGCGCAGCAAGCTGAGGCGCCGAAGTGGCAAAGCGAATAAAATCGAGCGCAGGCGCTTTATTCTTGCTGGCCTTCGATACAGCAAACACGTCACCGTTGATAATCTGGCCTTGCCAGAGAATACCGAAAGGCTTCTTGTCCTTGGTGATGGCGTCTGTGAATCTGCCATTGCCGCCTTCTGTCATCACGACCTCTCCATCGGCGAGAAGCTGGACGGACTGTGCCTGCGCCCCCCAGAAGATCGCGTTCGCCTTGATCGTGTCGAGTTTCTTGAACGCACGCTCGAGGCCGGCCGGCGTGCGCAGGGTTGCATAAACCTTGTCTCGCGGTACGCCATCAGCCATGAGCGCCCACTCGAGGTTTCCGTTCGGTTTGTTGCTTAGCCCGCGCTTGCCCGGGAACCGCTTCAGATCAAAGAAGTCGGCAATTGTTGTAGGCTGCGCCCCGGTGAATTTGCGCTTGTCATACGCAATCACGTTCGACCAGAGGATCGTGCCGACGCCGCAATCCATCAAAGAACCCTGCACGAAGTCGGAAGATGCGGGCTTGCCATCCTGACCGTTTGGAAGCGAACCCGGCTTGATCGGCTCGATCAAGCCTTCATCGCAGGCGCGAGCTGCATCCTGGAATTCAAGATCGATCACGTCCCACGCACCGGAGCCCGCCTGCACCTGCGAACGAAGCTCTGCCAGCCCGCCGTTGTAGTCAGCGGGAAGGACTTTGGTCCCGGTTTTTGCGGCGTACGGCTCAAAGAAGGCCTTCGACTGGCTTGCGGTATATGCCCCACCGAACGAGGCGACGACCAGTTGTTGGGCACTGGCAGACGTAACAGGAAGAATCGCGCTCAGCAACACGAAGAGACAGGTCCGAGCGTGCTTCGATGTTTTGCGGATTTGCATACTAACCCCTTTACATTGCGTTGAAGTGAAATTCGCTACAGAGCTGCCACGTTTACCTTCGCGCCAGTTCCTGTTCAAGATGCCGTGCAAGTTCAAGAATCGCGACGTCCTTGCCTGGTGCGCCGATGAGTTGCACACTGACTGGCAATCCCTTGTCATCGGTGCCGGCAGGCAGTGCGACGGCCGGTGCGCCGACCAGATTGAAGAAGGACGTAAAAAGCGTCAGCGCGTTACCGATCGGGAGAAGTTGATCGCCGACCGGTATTCGGGTACTGCCTGTCTCGGGGGCGACGACCGGACATGTGGGAGTCAGAATGACATCAATGGTCTCGAAATGTCGCGTGAACGACGCCCGGTACGCGCTCAGCAGCCGTTGGCATTGCACATAGCTTTCGGCGGATAACTGCTGACCGAGGACAAAGCCGCTGCGGACATCGGGCCCATATTGCTCACCTGACGACGCGATCAATGGCGAGTGATACGCCAAAGCTTCGGCCAGTTGAATGGTGAGAGATACGGTCCGGGATTCAGCATGTTCCGGCAGGTCAATCTCGTGGAAAGTAGCGCCGGACGCCCTTAGAATGGCAACGACCAGTTCATATCCGGCTCGAACGCCAGGTTCCAGAAGAGAGGTCCAGCCTCTTGGAATCCCGATACGAAGGGAATGCAGCGAGCCATTAGTACGGAAGACCTGCAGATCCGTCAGCGAGTCGATCACCACGGAAACGTCATCCGCATTCCCGGCGATGATGCCCACATGGTCAAGCGTCCAGCAGAACGGAATGACGCCAGTGGAGTCCAACAGTCCGAACGTCGGTTTGAAGCCGGTTACTCCGCACAGCGCTGCCGGTACACGCACTGATCCCCCTGTATCAGTGCCCAACGCAAAGGGAACAATCCCGGCTGCAACAGCAGCAGCCGAGCCGCCACTGGAGCCCCCTGCCAGGCGCCGTTGGTCCCACGGGTTCACTGTCGTGCCGGTGAACTGATTCTCCCCTGTCGCGCCATATGCGAACTCGTGCATGTTCGCCTTGCCAACGAGGACGGCTCCCGCTTCCGCCAGCTTCCGAACGACAACGGCATCTTCTTGCGGATAGTGTTCAGCCAATACCTTGCTTCCCGCCGTAGTCCGGATCCCTTCCGTTTTGAATACGTCTTTCGCCACGTACGGGATACCGTCGAGTATTCCCCGCCGTCTACCAACTTGCCGGCGCTCATCGGCCGACCTTGCCTGAGCGCGAGCGCAGTCACTGGTCACCGTGATCAGGCTCTTGAGCAGCCCATTGGTCGCTTCCGCGAGCGCGAGGCTGTGATCAACAACCTCAAGGGCTGCGACATCCCCACGCGAAAGCGCCTTTGAAATGCCTCTCAGGGTGTTGCCGTTCACTGGCTTCATGGCTGACACTCCACGATCCAGAACGGGGCCTGGTCAGCTAGATCTTTCGCCCGGATTGCTGACAGCCGCTCTACCAGGCTGGACAGATCCGAGACGACGCCAAAACGTGGGTTGACCAGCTCTTCGAGATCTTTCTCGCTCCAACGACTGTCGAAGAACTCGCGATTCACCGCGATCAGCGTTCCGAGGGTAACCGGATCGTCCATGGCGCTCACACCACTGTCAGTTTGCGCGGATAATCGGTCAGATATTCAAATCCATCTGACGTCACGATGATCGAGTCTCCTACTCGCCCCCCAAACTCTCCTTCGATCGTGATGCCACCGTCGACCGCGAAAGTCATACCCGCTTCCAGGGTCCGCTGCTCGCCGCGCTTGAGCTCCGGTGTCTCAAGGAACGAGTAGCCGATCGAGCGCCCGGTCCGATATCCCGGGGCAAATCCCGCGTCCCGATAGACCTCTTCAGCGGCAGCATTGACATCTTCACAGCGCACACCTGGCTTGATCTGCGCGAGAGCGGCTTGCTGCGCTGCAACGGCGGCCTCATAAACCCGAGCTTGCTCGTCAGTCACCGATCCGACGAAAAACTCGCGGTCGAAGCCGAGCTTGTAGTTCTTGAAGTTGGCGATGCCACAGAAGCACAGATAGACCGGGTCGCCGCGCTTCAGTGTGCGAACCGAGGATCGACGGTGCACAAGACAGACATCGCGTCCGGACTGGAGGATTTGAAGGTTGTAGATCGTCGGCGAAACGAATCTATCCTTGTGTTCATCGAGGAACGAAGCAGCTTTTCGGGTGCCTCCGGCAATCACTGCCAGTGCAATCTCGTACTCCGGTACGCCCTCCCGGATGACTTCCTTTGCCGCCTCGACCATCGCGACAGCCACCTGCCCGGCTTGCCGCATGACCGCGATTTCGCTTTCAGACTTGATCGTCCTCAGATCAAAGATGATCTGCCCCACATCGGTCAGGCTGCCTGCCTCAACGGGAAGTGCACCCGAAACGAGCGGCGGCATTTTCGCGCGCTCAATCCCCACACGCTTTGCCTTCGAAGCCTGCAGCACCTCTCGCAGCGGCTTTCGCCATTCATCATCAATACCATCGGCCCAGGGACGGATATCTTTGACCCAGGTCATCAGCCCGCACATCTCGGATTCCATCAACGGCGTGATCAGGACCGGCTCATGATCCTGAGAAATCACCATCAGCGTAGGGCGGCCGAACTCAACGCCCAGATAGTTCCAGAAGCCCCCGAAGTAGGCCACTGAGTCTGGGTCGCTAATCAACGCCACATCGATATTGGCGCGACGCAGCGCGTCACGCAGTTTGCCCACCCGGCCTGCATATTGGTCCACATGTCCTCCGTTGTTAGCTGTATGCAGCAAGTACACAGCTCGACTCTAGGAGCACCAATTTGGCATGTCAAGTGGTATGTTTGCTTAGGCAAATCGAGGTTTCACGGACTGGAAAAATCGGATGATAGCGCTGTTTATTGCGCTTATTCAGTTACTTACAACCACACCATAGTCTCCTAACTCTCTGTGCACACCTATAACGACCGGCTGATGTCATCACGCAGAGTTTCTCCTTTTTCAGTAAATCGTGCTAACCTGTGTACAGGTTGCGGACAGCTACTGATCCTGGCTATCATTGGGCAGATTTCAGCACCAGCGCAGTCATAAACTGGGTGGCGCCGACTATCGCATCCACACTTGTGAAGGATTTTTCAATGGCACGCGTGGTCAAACTTAAGGGACAAGCGCTGCGGCCCACCTCGAAAGCGCCGGCAGTTCGCGGCCAGACGCCGGACATCTATCGGACGTTGCGCGATCGCATCTGTAGCCTCCACTATCCGCCTGGCACATTGCTGGGAGAGACCGTGCTTGCAGAAGAATTCGAGGTTAGCCGTACTCCTATTCGTCAGGTCCTGCAGCGGCTCGAGTATGAAGGTCTGGTTGAAACAAAAAACGGCGTCGGCACGATCGTGAGCGGTGTTGATTTTCGGGAGTACCGTGACACCTACAATTTCCGGTTGAGGCTGAGCGAGATGCTGGGTGACTTTTGTTCGCCCACCGATGCCCCGCAGGCGCTTGAGCGCATCGAGCGACTGGTTCCGCGCGCTGCCGCGCTATCGAACACCTCTCGCAACTTCGACGAGTTCTGGGCAATCCTTCACGAGCTACATTTCGCGATCAATGAACTGATCAGAAACAGGGAACTGCGACAGACGCATGACCGGTGCTATTTTCAGGCATCACGTGTCTGGTACAACTTTGTTAGCGATCTTTGGGAAGAAGAAGTCGAGTATTTAAACCATGAGCTGGAAGAGTGCTGCCGGGCGCTCCGGGCGGCAGATATGCGCGCCTTGGGCCTGGTGCAACGCAACTACATCTCCTTCGGATTGGCTCGCATCGCACGATTCATAACTGGCTAGTCGCTCACGGCCCCGACTGCACCAGCAGGTTGACCATTTCCATACTCACGCGTTTTTTCACAGATAGGACTCCATATCATGACTGAGACGACTGGATTTGAAGCCAGGCTTGATGGTGGTCGCCATGACCGCGCAAAGACCGGATTTGTGCTGCTCGCGACCGAGCAGACGATTGAAGACGACATGTTCACCTTGCTTCCGAAGGGGGTAGGCATCCATTTCACAAGGGTCCCCAATCCGGATAGCATCACGAGGGAGTCCCTCGACAACATCGCGTCCAGCCTTGCTGATGCGGCGGCTCGAATCCTTCCTGACGGCAGTCTCGACGTCATCTGCTACGGTTGCACCTCCGGCAGCCTGGTCGTCGGCGAAAAGAAAGTTTTCGCCGAACTGACCCGTGGCGCCCCGAATGCGAAGACCACAAGCATGATCACAGCGGTGATCCGCGGGCTTCGAGCCGTCGGTGCCAAACGGATCGTTATCGGTACGCCTTACCTAGACGAGATCAACGTAATGGAAAAGTCCTATCTGGAAAACGAGGGCTTTGAAGTATTGGCAATCCATGGCCTCCAGTTGGAGAAAGACAGCGATATGGTGCGCGTCACGCCTGATAGTATCGTGCAAATGGCGCTCTTTCTGGACCGGCCAGACGCCGACGCGATCTTCATCAGCTGCGGAGCACTCAGGTCGATCGAAGTCATCGAGGAGATTGAACAGCGAACCGGAAAGCCAGTCATTACCAGCAATCAGGCAGTCGCCTGGGACGTCATGAGGCTTGCTGGGTTGCCGGACCGTATCAACGGGTATGGTCGGCTTCTTTCATTGTACTGAGTACTTGCCGAGACGCGGCGCCGAAGCCCGAAGTGTTGGGAGCAGCGATGAAACGTACTCGGTCACCTATCGACCTTCGTGCTTTGGAGGCGTTCGTTGCGGTATGTGAGACTGGCTCGATGACGGCAGCCGCGAAGCGCCTTCAGGTCAGCCAAAGCGCGGTAAGTCAATCCGTCGCCGCTCTGGAGCGAGAGCAAGGTACGGATCTGTTCGACCGGGACAGCCGTCCACCGCGTCCCAATCTCGCCGGGCGTGCCCTGCTCGAACTTGCTGGTCCACTGCTCCAGCATGCGCATACGGTCAGCGGCCGGATCAGGGATGCTTCGCTGGCCGGCACCCTGCCTGTGCGCCTCGGATGCGTCGATTCGTTCGCCGCGACCGTCGGGCCGGAAATCATCCGCGCGATGTCCAGCTCAACTCGCCAGATCGAGATGTGGTCCGGGCTCACGCCTGCACTTTCCGGACAGTTACACAATGGCGAGGTCGATGTTGTGGTGTGCACGCAGACGGTAATCAGCGACCACCGTATTGTCGAGCTCCCTCTTCTCTCGGAGTCGTTTCTGGCTGTGGCGTCTCGCCGCTGGCTTGACGGGCGCGCTCCAAAAGATTCGCATTGGCGACAATTAGCTGCTGAATTGCCGTTGATACGGTATACGGCGCGATCGGTGATTGGGCAGCAGATCGAACGCCTGGCACGACATCTGGGGATCAACAGTCCGCGTCGATACGAATTCGACGCCACCGATCCGATGCTCAGTCTGGTCAGCGCAAATCTTGGATTTGCAATTTCGACGCCGCTTTGTCTCTGGCAAGCACGGCACTATCTCAGCGACCTCGCTGTTTTTCCATTTCCGACAGGACGGCTCAGTAGACGCGATTTTTTCATCCTGCACAGGCAGGGAGAGTGGGTTGAGTTCGTGGAGAATATCTCTACGCTCACCGGTCGGGTGTTGGATCAGTTGATCTGTCCTGCACTCACCCGCAGTTTGCCCCAGTTACCGGCAGACGCGTTGCTCCCGAAACTGACGAACTAGAAGACGTTCATGAGCGACCTCTACACGCTGACGCGCGGACACGCCCCACTTCTCATCTCTATTCCGCATCTCGGCACTTACATCCCCGACGCTCTCCGAAACCAGTACACGGACGCCGCGTTGACGGTCGCCGATACCGATTGGCATCTGGACCGTCTTTATGCTTTTGCACTCGATTTAGGTGCGACGGTCCTCGGCGCGCGCGTTTCACGTTATGTGGTCGATCTGAATCGTCCGTCTTCGGACGAGAGCCTTTATCCAGGACGGACCACGACGGGACTGTGTCCCGACGTGACCTTTCGTGGCGAGCCGGTATACCGTGACGGCTACCTTCCCGATGCTGCCGAAAAAGAACGGCGGATTCAGACGTACTGGCGCCCCTACCATCAAGCAATTCAGACAGAACTTTCGCGACTTCGGAAGGATTACGCTAACGTACTTTTATGGGAAGCACACTCCATCGCAAGCGTCCTGCCCCATCTGTTCGATGGCAAGTTGCCGGATCTGAACATTGGCACGCAGGACGGCCGCACGGCAGCTGGAACCGTGCTGCAGGCAACGATCAACGCCGCTCAAGGTAGCAACTACACGTGGGTTGCCAATGGACGCTTCAAGGGCGGCTTCATCACGCGGCACTTTGGTGCCCCACATGAAGGGATTCATGCGGTGCAGCTGGAAATGTGTCAGAACACGTACATGGACGAAAACCCGCCATTTCCATTCCAGCCGGAACGGGCGCAAGCGATAGGGCCAACGCTACAGAGGATGGTCTTGGGTGCGTTGGACGCGGTCGGCGCATTGTGACACGCGGGGCTCAAGATCTATCGAGCCACTGCCGCAGCTATTGAAGCCCTGCCATCCATTCATCGCGTGCCGCCCGCCCGATCCCCCTTAGCACCGGCTGATGCGACTGATCGCCATGCTCGTCTCGCCCCTGCGAGGGGCTTTTGGCAGACTACATTCGTATTACCTGGAGCCGCTACACACACACCTTCTCGGGCTTAAGGCTCGACCTGGCCAGCAGCGCGCTGCCGCACCTGAGCGATCGCGTGAAGCCCATGCGACGAGACGTGCGATCACCCTCGATTGAGAGGCGATCCTGCCCACCCGCTCAGGTAACCCGTTATGGGATTTTTATGGGATTGCACCTACCGCAGATCACCGTTGACGGAATCCTTGAACGCCTTGCCGGCGGTAAACTTCACCGTATTGGCTGCGGCGATGCTGATTTCTTCGCCCGTCGCCGGATTGCGGCCCGTACGCGCGGCCCGCTTGCCCTGACTGAAAGAGCCGAATCCGACGAGTTGCACCGTGTCGCCCTTAACCACCGCTTTAGTGATCGCGCCGATGACGGCGTCGATTGCCTCGCCCGTAATGGACTTACTCGAGCCCGTCGCCGACGCAACGGCATCAATCAGTTCCTGCTTGTTCATCGACTTCTTCCTCATTCGTTGAATGACATCCTCGGCAGGTTCACATACGCGTACCTTGCCCGTAGCGTTCGAAAGACGCACTGCGTACCGTATCGCGAAGGCAGCACACGCACAAGTCCGTCCGAGCACCATGACAAAATTGACGCGACGCCGCGGTGCTCATCACGAAGCGCAAACTTGAAATCCCGGGTGTGGATCCGCGACAACAACGGTAGCGGTTCCGGGCAACGTCGGATAGCCACAACCTGGGCTAAAGGCTTCCTACGCCGACGACGACAACCTGGTCATCGTGCGTCGAAACCCGCAGTTGGCACAGGCCTATATGGTGCATGTGCTCGATCTCTACGAGCACTACCGTTTCCGCGGCGTCCAGGCGGAACTGAAACACGAAGGTAAGCGACCGTGGAGCGGCTTGCTGTACACCGACGCTGGCTTGCAGAATCCAGCCTGCTTCGCGATGCCGTCCCTCGCGCGTTACGCTTGGTTGAAACGACGGGCGCACGGACCGATGATGGCGTCCGTGTGCCCGACGGTGCGAGTCAGTCAGCCAATGACACGCGCGCAACGGACCAAACCGTCGCCTTCCGTAGTACCTGCGCATCCCGGGTAGTGAAGCAGGCGACGCGGCCGTTAATCGCGTCATCGCGCGAACACGGCCGGGCAACACAGCAGAAAGCAGCAGGGAGGACCGGACGCCGTACGTTGCCGGTAACGAATCTCGACAGTGACCGTGGAGCCTGCTGCCGCGAAACGGCCATTCAGTGCGACTCGTACGAGCCATCCACGAAAGCATGCGCGAAAAGGCGCTCGTCGCGCGACGGACCAGCCTTCGAATACAAGCGCGCGCAGCATCCGTTCTTCTTCGATATCCGGCATGACCGAACATGCGCTGCCGTTCGTGGCCTCGTCATTCCGCGAACACCGGAAATCGCGCCGCCGCACGCCGCATGAACAGGCACGGCAGCGGCAGGAATCAAGGCGCATCATTGCGCTTGCGTCCGCGCCGCCTGGCGTGAACGCCGACGGGCAGGCTGTGAAGACGTCGCGCCTGGTCCCGGATCGTCCGATGCTGGCGCACCGTCCATAGTTGGGTCGGCCTGTAGCGTGTCGCTGTCCTCCGGACCAGCGGGCTCGCCTGCACCTTCGTCGTGCGACAAATCGCTCGATCCCTCGTCTTCGCGCGGCTGGCGTTGGCGGTACACCACCTGTTCGACGCGCACGAGATTCAGGGAGATAGATTCGGCGTCGATATGCGCACCGGCGTCCGCCTCATTGTCGCGGTTAACCCAGGGAGTGACGTAGAAGTCGCCGCGCACAACGACGCTGGCTCCCGTGCGGATGTGTTGCATCACCCGCTCGGTCAGACGCTCGTTCCAGACGGTGACATCGACGGGAAAGGTCCGCCCTTCGCGCTGCTCGAGCGTGCCATCGTCGAGCCGGCGGTAGCTGGCGGACATGACGCGCAGCTCGACAATGCGGCGCGCGCCACTGGCGGTGTTGACCTGTTTCATCGTCGGCGACGTGAGCACGTTGCCAACCAGTTCTGCGTAGATGCCCATTGTGCACTCCGTTCATCAAGGATTGCCCCAGCGAATGAAGCGCGCTGTCCATAGTCTTCCTTGTTATCGACCGCTCTGCGTCAGCCTGATGTCCATCGATCAAACCCGGTCGAAACCGCGCACCTGTCTCAGGGATCGTCGGTCCGTCGAACCTTCACCGTGCCATGTTCCAGATACATTGCGAGCTGGCTGGCCGCATACCGGAAAACCGACTCGAGTGCGTTGAGCTCTTTCGCGCGCGCATTACATTGCAGCAGGTACGGGTGCAGCGGCGCGGGAACGCGATTGAAACAGCCCTTCACGCGCGGCCAGGCGAGTGCATGCGGCTCGCCACGAACGAACCAGTCGAGCCGGTGGCGCGTCGCGCCGCTCGCCAGTGCAATGCGCACGCAGCGCAGCGATACATCGAGCCCTGCGGTGGCGGTCTCCAGCGCCAGCGTCTGCATTTCGGTCACCGTCTCGTCGAGCCAGTGTTCGTACGAGCGCAGCAGCACGCGAAATCCGGGCTGACCCGCGACCCGCGATACGGGAAGTGCCGTCGCGGGTTGACCCACACCCGCCCCCTTACCCTTAAAGGCCTTTGGACGTCGATCCAGATCTGAAGTGCGATCCGTCATTGCCGCAGTCCTCCCGTCCCTTCCTTCATTGCACCAACGCCGCTCCCGCAGCCTGCGCGTGTGCGTCGTCCCCGGACAGCGGCACCGTATCGAGCAGGCGCAGTTCCGCCTCCGACAGGCGACTCACGCGTCGCCGGCTATGGCGGGGTTCACGCTCACCAGTAAACACGTCACGCGGCAGTACGCCGAGCAATGCACGCGCAGCCTCGACGCGTTTACCTGCGGCAGCATCCGCGTTCGGCAGGAAGTCGACGCGCGACAGCGGCAGCAGCTCGGCTCGCGTGAGTACCCGCTGGCAGTGGACCGCGAAGTGAAACACGGACAGGCACCGGTGCTTCGCCGAGCCGATGCGCCGGAACCCTTCAATCGACGACATCAGGTCGCGCAACGCGGCGGAGCGCACGAGTCGCACCAGGTAGTCAAGTTCGACCAGCAGCATCACGATCATGTAGCCGTACGGTGAGCCAAAACCGAGTGACACCCGCGCGGGTTCACGCGATTGCAGCACCGAATAGTCGAGGCCTTTTTCACGTGCGGCGTCGAGCAACTGACGGGCGTGCTGCTGCTCCAGATCGTTCGCGCGCCGGACGCCGGCAATGCGCTCCGCGATCTCGATGAGTTTCCAGTCCGCATACGGATTGTCGTTGCCCGAGAGCGACCACAATGCGCGCAGCGCGGCGGCGACGCGACGGCCACCCGCCATGGGGTGTCGTCCGGGTCCCTCCTCGCCTGGCGCAATCGAGCGCCCAAGGAACAGCCGCATCGCATCGCGCGTATGCAGATGCATGCGATCGGCACCGTCGCTGCCCAGTTGCCCGATGCGGCTGATCTGCTGCGCCTCATGCGGGCGCACCAGCGGATCACCGCCCTGTCGCAGCGCATGCGTCTCGTGCATGTGACTCAGCGCGTCCTCACGTTCGAGCAACAGCTGATAGCGGCCAAACAGGGGATCGGCCGGATCGGGGTCGTCCTCGGCAATCAGATGCGCGAGGGCCGCGCGTTCCGCGTCGATGTCGTAACCGTCGGCGAAGGGCGACGCCGTGGAGCGCGCGAAGGCGTCGACAGATGGATCGATGGTGATGGACAGCGCGGCAGACGATGGCTCCATGACAGGCTCCTTGAAACAGGCATTCGGTACAGAGGAATGGCCGGCGCAAGCGTGTTACCCGGGGTAACACCAGCGCAGGTCGCGGTGACCGCGGGATTGCTGTTACCCCGGGTAACAGCAGCGCATTGACGTATGCGTCCCGGGAACGGAAAACCCGGTCACGCATGCCTGTCGGCCTGACAGGCTGGCCGATGCGCCATCCGGGCGCGCAACGCATGCCGGATCTCCGCGAGATGCTGGCAGGCCGTCTCGCGCGTTGACGCAGGCAAATCGCCGTCCTCACGACGGTGCCGCGATCGCACGCTCATCTCCTCGCCCCGGGTTGCCCGCTCGCGTGCGGTGCGTTCGAGATGCGCGCGTGTCGCGATGAACTCGCCGGCGAGATAGCGACGCACGAGGCCCGCGATGTAGGCCACCGGCAACTGCACCGGCTGATGCCGGTGACCTGCCGCCATCTCGTCGAGCAGCACTTGCCGGTCCGCAACCGGAATCCGCGCGAGATGTGCGGCGACCAGTGCACGATCATCCGCGGCCACCATGACTGGCCAGACGATCGGACCGACGTCAGCCGTGGCGCCCGAGTGCATCGGCGAAAGACTGATTCCCGACACCGACTTCGGCATCTCGCGCGGCATAAACGGCATGAGCGCCAGGCCGGTGGTTGTCGTAGTCCGATATGTAGTCGTTCCGTATACGCGCGCGTCTGGAACGCACGTTTGTCGCCAGCGGTAATGAACCAAACCCGCCAACCGGATCCTCGGCGCGGCAGGCGCTACGCCGTGTTTCGCCGGCAGCGGGGGACTTCCGGTTGGCGACTTTTGCAGTGCCCCTTTGCCCGCACACGCGAACGGCACGTGGATGGTCTCGTCAGGCGGCGCGAGGCTGGCCCCGCTGTTACCCGGGGTAACAGCCCCCGGCCGTGCTCCGGCCACACCGTTGTGTTCTTCGCTCAGGCTCCGTGCGAGCAGGCGCTTGCGCGTTGCAAGTCGCTCACGCATATCGCCGCGCGACACAAGGCGCTCAAACTGGCGCTTCAGCTCGTCCGCATTGACCTGGGTGAACACGCGCCGGCCGGTGCACTGGCGCATGAGCTCGCGAATCAGGCCCTGACGCACGAGCCGCGCTCTCGCGTTGTCGAGCTGACGCCGGTTAAGGCCCAGCGTGCGTTGCCATTCGCCGGCCGTCAGCGTAAACCAGGTACATTGCCGGTCGGCCTCACGACGCTGCAGCTGCACCATGCGCGATAGCAGCAACGCGGCGTTCACGTTGCCGACCAGGTCGGCGAATATGCGCCGGTACGCGATGGTCGGCCCGAGCAGCGCCTCACTCGCGAATTCGTCGGTGCGCATCGCTTCGATCGACCAGGGAAGTTCACTCACCATCCGGCAATTCTCACGTACCGCATGCGAGATGGCCTCCACTTCCAGCCGGTAATGCATGCGTGCCGGCTGACCGCCCCGCCATTCGATCAGCAGATTCATGTTTCGCAGGCGCCGCCGCGCGTTCTCCTGCTCTTCGCGCGACAGGCCCGTCTCGAGCAGCCAGTGCTCACGGGTCTTGTGAATCCACCCGCCGTTCGCTTCCACATCGCGCCCGCGCCGTGTCCAGTACACCAGTTGTGAGAGCAGCAGCGCGTCCTTCGGATGGCCCGTGATCCGGGCAAGGCGTGTTCCGAAGGCAATGGGCCGATGAGGCCTCAGCACGGTCCACAGCGCTTCGAACCCGGTGATATAGGGATGGCATCCGGGCATCATGATTCGACCTCCACCGGCTGCTGCGGATGGTCCAGATGGTCTGCTTGGTCCGGGCGGACGGCACGCACGGGCGGCCACACGACATGGGCGGTGCGTTCCTCCGCTTTCTGCTGAAGCAATGCGAGCACGGCCGGCCAAAGGATGCGCCATTCCTCCAGCGGCGGCGTCCTTCTCCTGCGGTAAGCGATCAGGCCTTTCGACCGGAGGAGTCGCCGGGCGGCCCGCTGCTGGGCTTCCGTGAGCGCCAGTTTTCGTTCGAGCTCTTTGGACGCGACCTGCAGCCAGACATGCTGGCGCCCTGTCTCGCTCTCCAGCGTCGAGAGCTCGGTGAGCATGGCTGCGGCAGCGAGGTCGCCGCATATCTCGACGAAACACCGGTCGATCGTGATCGGCACGTCGAGCATCGAGAGGAGCATGTCGGCCTCGGCAGGCGGCAGTCCGGGCGAATCGTCCCAGGTCTTGCCGGGCAGCAGGTTGCCCTGGGGATCAAGGCGCATGTCGTACATGGTGAGGCTCCTTTAGGGAGGAAGTCGGATGGCTATCTCTGGTGTCGGGCTCCAGTGCCGCGAACAGCGTCGCGAGCGACCATTGGCCCTGATATCGCTCATGCAGTGCCAGATACCGTTCGCGCGGGTCGCCAATGTCGTTCAGCCTGGCCCAGGCATCGAACAGCGTGTCCATCGCGCACGGCGCCAGCGCGCGCGGTTTCGTCGGTGCGGCAACACCGAGCTCGTCGCGTAGCTGCGAGATCGTTGTGCGCGTGACCGTACGAAAGAACGTGCGGATCATCGGAATACTGGCCTGTCTTTCGACAAATGCGCACAACAGCTCCTGGTCGCGCCATTGCCGTTCGATCAGCTCGCATCGACGCTGCAACGTGCCGGGGTCCACATAGAGGCGCAAGGCGCCAGCCGCGAGCAGCTCGCGGGTGAAGGCTGATACACGAGCATCGCCCAGCACGCGTCGAACTGCCGCCGGGAGTGCATCCGTCAACGCGTTTGTCGGCGACATCCCGCCGGTCGCCCCTGTTTCACATGAAACTTTGCAATCCTCATTGACAGGTTTGCTATCCAGGACAGCTGAGGCCGACGAGGCCATCAGCTCGAGCAGCGTGAAATGTTCGAGCGACGCGCTCCTGACCCGCAGGAAGGCCTGGCCCATCACAGCCCTCCTCGCTGAAGCCGCTCGTCGGCACCCGGCTCGGGCCAGCGTGCGGACGCAAAGCGTTCTGAATTCGCGACGCGGAAGGCGCGCGCCTGAAGAACAAGCTCTGCCCACCATTGTCCGATCGGGTGATCGGGGTTCAGCATCACGTCGAACATCACATCCATGCGGTCGCCAAGCAACGGTTCGCCGATACTCGCGTCGCACGCGCGGTTCCACGCTTCGTCGTCGCCGGCCATCCGTGCAAAGAGGGTATCGCGGGGGATGCGTGCGATGCCCGTTGCGGTATTTTGCCGGGACAGGCTAACGAGCCACCACCAGCCGAGGTACCGGTTCAGTGCGCCTTCGTCGTGCCCCGCATCAGTTTCGGGCGACAGTCGCGGTTGACCCGGCGGTGGTGGCTCGATCATGAAACCGTACGGCAGCGCCGGTGCATCGCGCACACAGCCGTCAAGACCGCAGGTGCGCGCGAATGCCACCACCGCCTCCCGGAAAAGCTCACCTTCATCTGAAGCACATGCCGCGGCGTCTTCGCCAGGATCGTGGACGTCAGCAACCACCCGTGTTGATCCGTCAGCGGGCGTACGCTGCGGGCTATCCGGTGTCGTGGCCGATTCGCCTGGCCGTTTCGCACCAGGAGTCGCGTCCGGCACTGTGGCTTCCATGGCCCGCGCGCGGACGGACAGATCTCCCACGCCCTGCATCGGTGCCATCGGTGTGTCGGCCCCGCCGGTCACGTCTCCAGCCGGCGCAGCCGGTGAAGGTTCGGCCCGCTCAACCTGCATCCCGCCCACTTCGCGCAGATCGTCGCTTGTGGCATCCGGCGTGCGCTCAAGCAGATGGCACATCCGGCCCAGCGCATCGCGCGACACACCGAGCTCGTCCACCATGCGTTGTCGCAATCCATCGACCAGGCGTGCCGCGTCGAAAGCAGCACGCTGTGGCAGCATGCCGGCATCGCCCGGCTCGCAGCCAGCGGCCATGCCTGTCAGGTGTGGATCGATCACCCGCGCCTGCACCCATTGATCATCCAGGCCCAGACGCCTCGCCAGACGCAGGAGCATACCGATGCCGGGCTGGATGACATCGACGAGTGCACGTCGGCTGAGAAATGCTGTAGCAGGTCCAAGCGCGGACAGTCGTTCGATCGCAAACTGAAAGAGCGAAAGCAGTACATGGCTCACCGCTGCACCATCCTGCTCGAGCAGTCTTGAGAACTCGCGCAGCGACAGCGTAGCTCCCCGTTCCGTTTCGAGATCGGCCTTGAGCGCCAGATAGCCGTTCGCCTTGTCCCAGAAGCACAAATCCGCACGTTGATCGTTTTCGCGCAGATGCGCCGCCAGCAGCCTCGCCTCGCCGGGATACGGCACGTAGACGAAGTCGTAATGAAGGAAGCGTTCATCGCCGGTTTCATCGTACAGGGCCGTCGCCGCGGTCACGCGCGAATTCCCGCCCTTCGCGACCACGTAGCGCGTCTCACCGGGACGTCGGGTCACCGTCACGATCTGCTCGATGCCGTTTGCTCGGATCGACTCCTTGAGTTCCGCGATACGCTCGTGCGACGCGCGCCGGGGATTGCGCTCGTAGACCATCACGTCGGTGATCCTGAGCCGGATCACCGACGTCAACTGCGGATCGGGCGCCTGTGCACCCGGCGGCGCCACATCAAGGCGTTGCGCAGCAAGGTCTTCGCGCGTCCTGATGAGCGACTTTCCTGACGAGCTCATGCGACCGCCCCCTGTCCGCCAAGGCCAGTCCCCTTATCGCCCGTCCCGTCATCGTCCGTCCCGACGTCAACCAGCGTGCGTCGCGGTGCCCCGGCATAGACATTCGCCAGCGACGGGAACAGTTCCCATGCAAGACGGTGCATGACGTTCCACGCGGAATTGTCGAACTGCCTGCGACGATCGAAGTCGTGAACGGGAATGCGTGCCGTCGCAGCCGCACAATAGGCGGCGGCCGACGGGATGACCGTGTCCAGTATTCTCACTTTCGCATGGTCTGCGAACCGTTGCCGCAGCACAGCCGAGAGTGCGCGGGCGTTGGTGGTGCGCTCGTGCGCATTGATCAGCGCGAGCAGATCACCCGAGCGAAACGACTCGCCAAAGTCGGCCAGCCGGTTCAATTCATCGAGCATCGCGATCGTGCCCGTAGCGAACTCCCCGGCACTCAGCGCATCCGGCTTGACAGGGGACACCATGATGTTGGCGGCCATCGCCGCGGACTTCTGCAACTCGCCCACCGCGCCCTGCGTATCGATCAGCACGACGTCATAGGCTTCCATCAGCGGACTTTGCATCGCACGACGCAGGATCATCAGCCGGTCCTCACGGCGGTTGAGCCAGGCCTGCAGCCCCGCGTCCGGTGTGTCGGAATAGACGAGATCGAGATTCGAGAAGATCGTGCGGCTGATGCAGTCCGCGGACGGGTTGCCGCCGGAGGTCACAACAGCGCTCAGACCACGCGGTGAACGGTAATGGACGGGAAAGAACTTGCTTAGACTCGGCTGGACATCTGCATCGATCGCGAGGACCTTCAGGCCGAAGGCTGCGAGCAGGCCGCCCAGATTGGCGGCGACGGTCGTCTTACCGACGCCGCCTTTGGTGGAGACGAACGAAATAACAGCCGGCACGGTGGGATATCCAGTACAGCGTCATTGCTTGAGCGGATAACAGAATCAGAAAGAAACCGATCAGGTTTTGTCGTGAGACGGCCCGCGCTGGTCCGGGGCAGCAAAATCGTCAGCGTCACGCGCGTCAGTGCGGGTCAACTGCGAGGCAATCCACTTTTCATACTCGTCTACGGGAAACAGACGCCGACGACCTACGCGCAGTGACGGCGGCATCGGCAGCCCCAGCGTCAGGCGGTTGCGCGCGGTCGCGGGCGCGATATGCAGCTCGCGTGCAATCTCTTCCAGCGTATAGAACCGCCCGCCCGTCACGCGGACCTCGCGAACATGATGCTCGTCGGTCCGCGGCCTGCTGCGTTCGTCCAGGTACGTCCAGTCTTGTCCATTACTCGAACGTTCCTATAATCAAGGTACGAAATCATCGTAGGAATGTGAGGCCCACATGTCAAGCACCGCGGATCACGGGGACTACCACCGGCGCATCGTGCAGGTTCGTGAGCATCTCGAACTGTCTCAGGAAAAAATAGCCCGGCAACTCGGACTCTCCCTGCGCGCGTATGCGAATTACGAGCGTGGTGAACGTGCGGTCCCGGTCGAACTACTGCGTGCGTTGTACGAGCAGTTCTCGATCGATCCCGCCTGGCTGCTGACGGGCGACGGCAACATGATTCTCGATCGTGATGTGCGGTATCGGCTCGACCAGAAAGCGCTTGATAGCGTGCTGGTCGCCGTCACACGGATCGAGGCGCGCCTTGATATCCCCCTCGGCGCGAAAAGGAAGGCGCGACTCATTGGCCTGCTCTACGAGCAGTGTCAGCTGCTGGGCGATAGTGCCGACGATATCCTGAAGGACTCGCGCATCAGTCGGCTGACGCGTTAGTTTCGCTAAAGTCAGCAACCCCAATAATTCCGCAATGGTGTCTGTCGACCATCGGCCGGCCATTAATCTTCGGACGTAGCGTTTTTCAACGCATGGATGATCATGTCTGCGATATCGCAATCGGTAGTGGAGAAATGCAATGGGACGTCGGGAAGAGATCAGCGAGGAACTCGATCAACTGGCGGGTGAAATCGAGAAGGATATTTTGCGTCGGCGCGGCGAGCGCGCCGCGAATCTGCCGTCGATTCCCGAAACGCATATCCGTCTTGAACTTTTCATTGCGCAGCCACCGCCTTCCGGATTTCAGATCCATATCTCGATGGAACGGCGCGGCAACGGCGAACCATCATAGCGGCGCGCGGCCATCGCCCCGTCGGCACACTGGTCGTGGGAATAATGCTCTTGATCGGTTGTTCGGGCGCGATGCGTGCCATCGGCAGCCGATCGTGCCGCTAATTGCCGAATCAATGACAGTTTTCCGCTAACTGCCATCCTCGCGGTTGTGGGTGCGATATCCAGCGACCATCGCTGCGGAAAGCAATGCGTCAGTCCGGGCCAAGGTCGGGCACGACGGGCAACGCGACAACTGGCACGGCAACCGCGACGATAGCTTGTCCGCAACGCCTTCTTCGTCATACTGCACGACGTTGCTCAGTTCAACCAAGCATCGAGCGGAGCGTCGATCACCGGGGACGTTGACGTACGGTCCGCCGGATTGCGCACACACGACTCAACTCCCTGATGCTTCGCGAGCAAGGCGATCCATCGCGCATGCCGCTGTCGAGAATGCAACCGGCTGAACATTTGCGCAACGCACGTTCGACCGCTGCATATGTTTCGTAAGATCAAATCTCGGTGGTCGGCGCCCCTGCGCTTCCATTCCTCCTTCGCATTCGCTGCGGGCGACGTGATCGTCTTCAATGCGAGGCCATTCACGCGAGGTAATCCATGAATCATCGCGTCGTGATACACGATCAGGAACTGATCCGCTCCACGTTTCCGGAATGGGACAGTCTTCATCGGGCCATGACTTCGCCTGACGTGCTCCCCGTCGTCCTTGACATCGCGTTCGACTGGCTGAGCATTGCGCTCGCCATGCTGACCCTGCATCGTTTGGGATGGATGTCCGCACCCGCTGCGATTGCATGGATTGGAAACCGGCAACGTGCACTGGGCAACCTGCTTCACGACGCCGCCCACCGCAACCTTGCCCGATCAGATCGCATCAATGACGCGCTGGCATGCCTCTTTATCGCACCGGCGCTGTTCAACAGCCTTGCAGTTTATCGGGAGCTGCACGCCCGTCATCACGCGTGGCTGGGTGACCCTATGCGCGATCCCGACTATATCGCCGTTCGTTCGAAGCCTGGCGACCGCTGGTGGCAGCCGTTTTCCAAGGTTTTGTTCGCGCCAGCGGCATGGGTGGGCTCGACGTTCGGACACCTGCATCTGGCGACGCTTACATGGATGCAGCGCTTCGCCATCGTAGGATGGTGGTGCGCCGTACTGGGTGCCATGGCGCTTCTATGGGGCGTGCGTGCGGCGGCACTTTTCTTCGGTATCTGGCTGCTGGCAAGAGCCACCGTCTTCCACGCGATCACCACGTTTCGGGAGCTGTGCGACCACTTCGGCCGGCAGCCCGGCGGTATCTTCAGATACACACGCGACGTGTCTTCCCGGAGCCTGTGGCGTGGGCTCATCCATCCGCATAACAACGGCTATCACCTGACGCATCACCTGATGCCCGCGACTCCCTACCACCGACTTTCTTCCGTACATCAGCGCCTGCTGGAACTGCCTGCCTTCGCCCGAACAGCGCGGGTGTGTCGTGCGTACTTTCGCGGACCCGACGCAGTCGTCCGTGAATGGGAAGTCGAAGGAGGAGCCAACAATGTTGCAGCGTAACCTTGGCGCGGTGCACGTCGCCGCCCTGCTCGTCTCGGCAAGCTATGGCGTCGCATTCCTGCTCGGTTCCGGTGAGATGGCGGTCCATTCCGGAATGGCGGGCAGCCTGTACGCGATCATCACCGCACTGGGTATGCTCGCGCTCGAGGTTGTCGCGCCGACGCTCTGGCGGGGACGCGAACTCATCTGGGAGATGTTGGGCGAGCACTACGGTCCGGTGGTACGCAAGCTCGTGGCGCTGCTGTCACTCGTCTGGATGGCCGGCGTGCTGGCCGCCCAGATCCATGGCGGTATCGCAGTGCTGGTCGCCGTCGGACTCCCGGCAACGCATGCGCTGGCGGTGATTGCGGCGGCATTGCTGGTGATGTCTTCCATTGAGCTCGGTATGGCCGCCATGCTCTTCGCGTGCTGCCTGCTGGCAACGAACCTCGCGCTCGTACATGCGCTGGTGGCTTCGCACGGACTGACCGTGTACCTCCATGCGTGGCCGTCCTTCCTCCAGGAGACACACGCCGCGCCACGTGCCGAGACGCTGGTAACCATCGCTGCAGTCGGGTTTCTGGTGATCACAGGATCGGACTATCAGCAGTTCGTCATCGCGGCGCGCCGGCCACGCGATGCGTGGCTCGGCTGCGTATTTGCGAGCCTTTTCCTCATGGTGACCGGGTTTCTCCCGGCAGCAACGGTCGTCGCAGCGCTTCATGCCGGCAAGCTGTCCGGCCTGACGGACACCGCGGGCGCGATCCCGTGGATCATGCTGCAAACCGGTCGGTCAGTTGGGCCCGTTTGCATCGGCGTCATCCTGCTTGCTGCGCTTGGCTCAGGGACCGCGATCGCGCGCGCAATGTCATCGGCACTTGAGGGCCTGCATGCCAGAGATGGTCGCTACGGCTACGCGTCGCGCCTGCTGATCATCGTCATCGGTTGCGCAATCGCCACTGATGGCCAGGCGATTGTGTCGACCATCGTTTCGCTGAACGTCGTCTACGTTGCCGCCGTCGGTCTGCTGTTCCTCTTCCACGAGAGCGGTCGACAGGTCGCACCGCGCTGCGCGTCAGCGATGCTGCTGTCCGGGGCCATCGTCTCACTGCTCGTGTCGGCAATGAACTGGACAGGCATCGGCCATCTGCCCGCCTGGTTCCCGCTTCCGGCGGGGCTGTTCGCTTCCGCCTGCGTGCCGGTCGCATGGCAGTTCGCGCCGCTTCTCGACCGGGTCCGGTCATAGAGTCGACTGGCCACCCGAACGCGCCTGGCCCGGGCGCCTGCGTGTTGACCATCTCGATCTGACCGGCGCCCAGACCGCACTGCCCCGCATCGCACCGAGCCGTCAGCCGGTACTCTCTTCGGTCGAGGCCGGCTGAACCAGGCTGCGCCGCGCCGCGGCCATGACCAGTGCGCTGATTGTCGCGAGCGGCTCGGGCTCCTGCTCCCAGTGATGCCAGTACAGATCGATCAGCAGATCGTGCCCAGGCGCGAGCGCGACCAGTCTGCCGCTGCCGATCAGCGGCTCCGCCTGCATCGCGGGCACCAGCCCGTAGCCGAGATCATCCAGGATCGCATCGAGCAACGCCACCGGCGAAGGAAAATAGTGCCGCGGATACCGGCCGACCGTCACCCCGAAATGCGACCGTAAAAACACGTCATGCAGGGCGTCCTTCCGGTCAAACAGGATGGCGGTGGCCTTGAGTGCGCCCGGTAGGGTCAGGCCACCAGCGAAATGTTCGCGGGCGAATCCAGGCGTGGCGACACACTGGTAGCGCATCTGCCCGACCGGCGCCGCCACGAAACGGTCGACAACCGGCTCCGGTTGCGTGGACAGAAAGCCCTTGACGTCGCCGCGTGCCAATGCCTCGAGCGTATGGTCCTGATCGTCCACGAGAATCTCAAGCGCCACATGATGTTGCGCCAGCTCACGCGTCACCGGCTCGAACCAGGTGGCAAGGGAATCGGCGTTGACGGCCAGTGCCAGCGCTGTCGTCGCCGCTTTACCCGGTGTGACACGCCGAAGCAGGTCATCCTCCTGAAGCCGGACCGTCATGAAATGACGAAACACGTCTTCGCCCGCTTTGGTCGGCATCACGGGCGGTTCGCGGATGAGCAGCAGCGCCCCGATCGACTGTTCGAGCCGCTTGACCCGGCGAGTCGCTGCCGCGGAGGAGATGTTCAGTGCGGCCGCCGCCTGCGTGAAGCTGCGATGTTCGACCACCGCGGCGAACGTCTCCAGCTCGGTCATATTCAGCATCGCGTCCACTTTCATCCTCGCTCTTCGAGTGCATCTGACACGGGAACATCAACGCCACGCAGCGTGCGGTATTGGCGCGATGTCGATGGTCCTCCTGTCCAGGCGCCCGGTGGTCAAGACCAGCGTGTCATCCGCTGCAGACCTAACCGTGACAGAAAACCGTAATCGGTATCTTCAGACGGCGACAGTCACAGGCCAATTGCCGTTTCACAGTCCTGCCGGTAATTTTCCCGACCTAGACGCTTGCACCACTCGTCTCCGTGCACGAGATTTCACCGTGCATGGCAGGCCGCTCTGGACCGGGTGGATAAATGCACCATTTACCGTTTCGGTGACGAAAAAATAACATCGCCTTCGAGCCGCTCCCGTTGTCTGCGACGACGCAAACATAACGTCCCGTTCCCGTGCCGTACCGTCCGTAATGGCTGACCCAAAACCCTGTCCCCGGATCGGCTGCCAACCAGTCCTGGACCATTGTCTCAACGACACTCCCGAAATCGCCATCAAGTTCCTCCATCATTTCGACGGTGACCGGTACTGCGATCCTGAAGATCGACGGCATTTCCGCGCTTCGGTGGCAGATCCGTGCAGACGCCTTCGTACAGTTCGGCGGCCATGCCGAACAATTCGCCCAGCGTCGGATGCGGGTGGACCGTCCCGCCGACATCCGTTGCATCCGCGCCCACTTTGATCGAGAGACTAAGGCCCCTTGCTCGCAAATGTAGCTCAACGTGAGCAAACCCACGCTACTCAACCGAGTGTCGCGGCGTGTCGCCGCGATGGATGTACTTTGCTGCAGTGGCTATCACGGCGTCGATATCTGATGCAGATACTCCCATATGTGTGACGAGCCTTAAGCCATAGCGCCCGCTTACGAGAATGCCGTTCCGCTTCAACGTCGCCGTCAGTCCATCCATCAGTGCCTTGTCGCCCGTGACGAACACCATATTGGTCGGCGTGGCACGTACTGACAGCCCATCTAGCTTCGATAGCTCATCAGCTAAGCGCTCAGCATTCTGATGGTCAGTTTTTAAGCGTTCAACAAGCGCGTACAAACCGGCCGACGCCAAAATACCCGCCTGGCGCATTCCTCCACCAAGCACTTTGCGCCAGCGTCTGGCGGTGTTGATGAACTGAGCGCTCCCACAAAGCACTGCACCAACTGGCGCCCCGAGTCCCTTTGAGAGACATACTGACACGCTGTCGAACGGCTTAGCTATCGCTTCTGGTTCAACGCCTAAAGCAATGGCTGCGTTGTATAGACGCGCGCCATCAAGATGGAGTTTAAGTCCGTATGAGTCAACAAGCGTCCTCGCCTGCGACAAATATTCCAGCGGAAGAACTCGCCCTCCGATGGTATTCTCCAGGCATAAAAGACGTGAACGAGCGAAATGTGGGTCGCCGGATGGCTTGATTGCCCGTTGAACGCACAACAAGTCGAGGGTGCCGTCCGCCTCCACTTCTATGGGCTGCGGCTGAATGCTCCCGAGCACAGCAGCGCCTCCACCCTCGAACTTGTAAGTGTGTGCTTCTTGTCCCGCAATATATTCGTCACCGCGCTCACAGTGTGCCAGCAGTGCCAGCAAGTTGCTCTGCGTACCGCTCGACGAAAACACAGCGGCTTCAAAACCAAGGTCACAAGCCATCCGGTGTTCAAGTCGTCGCACCGTCGGGTCTTCGCCGTACACGTCATCGCCTACCGCCGCATCTGACATGCAAGCGCGCATTCCGGGGCTAGGCAGCGTGACGGTATCGCTCCTTAAGTCAATCATCTCTCGTTCCGATTGCACGCGGCCGAAGGGTAGCAGTGATCATGCAAGCAGATTACCCAGTGCCTCGTAAAATCCGCGCGGCACATCATTTCTGTCTTTCAAGGCCAGTTGCGCTTCGGTTCGCAAGGTGGCGTCCGTCAGCCTTGCGTGCTTATGGAGAACGCCTTGCTCGTCCAGCCCTGCAAGCGAAAGATCGAACCCATCGTGCTCGTCCACGCGAATATCTAAGTGCACCCCTCTCGAGTGCGTATAAAGATCGCCCGCTCGTTCGAATTGTGATAATGAAACAGGTCTCTATACCGTAACAGTTCTGGCTTCGGGTCGATAGAACTCCAAATGGGGCCAGGCGGAACATTGGATATTAAAAGGCTGAACACCGCCGGATAGCTAAATGCAACATGTGCAGAACCAAAAAGCTCGATATTGCAGAATTTCTGCACCGCGTCCGGCGCCGAAACCAGCGTGAGAACTGCCGAATCTTGAACGAGTTCTCGGAGTTCGACTGGATTCTCAGCTCCGCGATGCTTAGCGTCCCCACGCGAACAAGGGAAGCGTCGCATCACGATAGACGAGGCTGGTCTTGACGTCTTCGTCACTTTCGCCGACGGTCGAGCAGCAAATCGCAGGCGCCCAGGACCACCTGCGGACGAGCGAACGCAACCTTCCTTATGCGCCGAGAAGGCAGCGTTCGATGCCGTTGCTTGGCATGTCCTTGTCATCGTGCGTCGCTTCCACCCCGCCCAAGAGGAATAGCCGTATCGGTCAGATTTCGGCTACCCATGCTGAGTGGCCGGGATAAGCGAAAACCACGCCACATCTCCGCCTAAACTGGTGAGTTTAATACGAAAATCATGAGAATCTAGCCGATCTGCTGGCTGGCTACGGCAACAAAATTCAAACCAGTTTTCGATAAACTCTTAGCAGAGCTATCCCGCAAATCAGCAGAACTACAACTGCATTGCAACACCTTACGAGGCCATGGCCGGATCGGTAATGCTATCTGCACCGGTTTCGACGTGACCAGCAACCTTGCACATGAAATTGCTGTTTTCCTTAAGGGTGATGCTAAAGTTGTACCAACTCATGCTCGCGGTGAGATCGATCGGCAGTTCAACGGTTTGACCCGCCGGAACCCTGGTCGTCTGCGGCGCCATCTTGTAAGCGTTGTCGCTGACCGTGGCATTCACATCGCCCGAACCAACGTTAATCAGCGAGAGGCGGATCGCGCCATCGCTACCGTAGCACGTTTCAACTTGCAGGGCGGCGCTGGTGCTCGGAGTATCAACATACTCGCGAACGAAGCCGTTGGGACCGGTGACGCGCAGATCGTATGCACCGCTGGTTAATGTCCAGAAATCATCCAGGGTCTTGCCGCCTTCAACCGTGTAGTACTTTGGTGCATTCGACAGGTTCAGACGGTCAACAACGCGGTAGCACACTCCGACACCACCGGTGTTACCGAAGTGCACTGCAGGGCCGCCACCGGTGACCGCGCACTTCGCGAACAGCTCATACGGAATTGCACGTGCCGGACGAGTGCCGGACTCAACCACCGGCTTGCCGGCCGGCGTTGCCGGTGGCGTCGGAACAGGTTTGTTGATGTTTGCTGCCGTCACAGCAGCAAAATCCACGGCGTTAGTAGGCAGCGGCACTGACATACTGATAGTCGGAACCGAAGTCGGGAAAATATCGTTAGGCGTCTTGAAGTTAAATGCCGAAGTCAAGTCACCGCAAACTGCGCGACGCCACGGGGTGATGTTGCCGCAGTGCACGCCAAATCGCTGTTCAATGAAGCGGATCAGCGAAGTATGGTCGAACATCTGCGAGCAAACATAACCTCCGCGACTCCACGGCGAAACGACAAACGTCGGCACACGATTGCCCAGACCAAAGGGGTTGCCGTCGCCAGGGTTGATCTCGTCGCTCGTTTCCACGGTGCTCAAACCGTTGGCCGACGTAGCCGCAGGGCGCGGTGGAGCCACGTGGTCGAAGAAGCCGTCGTTCTCGTCATAGGTTACGATGAAGGCGGTCTTGCTCCAAACATCCGGATTCGACGTCAGTGCATCCAGAATACGTGCGATCCACTCGACGCCGTATGCTGGCGGCCACAGTGGGTGCTCACAGAAAATTCGCGGAGCGAACAGCCACGAAACCTGCGGCAGCGTATTGGCCAGCACGTCTTGCTTGAATTGCGCCAGCGTTCGCGGGTTGACGCCACGGTCGTACAGCGGATTGCCCGGCAGAGCATTGACGAAATTCTGGAAGGCGAGAAGCACGTTCATACCGCCATCGCTGTTGTCGTTGCTCGTCTTGTCGGTGCCTTGACGGTACGCGCCCCAACTGATGCCTGCATTTTGCAGCGATTCAGCGTAGGTCACCCAGCCCGGACCGTACATATTGCCCTGACCATTGGTGAACTGGGTAATGTTGTTGTTATCGATAATCGGCCCAAAGCCGCCGAGACCATGCGGATCGTTACTGCCGGTCAGCATGTACAGACGGTTCGGGCAGGTCGGGCCGGGCATCGATGCGTAATACGCGTCGCACACAGTAAATGCATCGGCCAAGGCGTAGTGAAACGGAATGTCCTGGCGGTTGATGTAACCCATCGCTGCCCCGCCTTTCGCCGGGACCCAATTATTCATGCGGCCGCCATTGTTGGCAGCTTGACTATCCGGCCACGAGTGCGGCAGACCCTTCCAGATCGGGAAGTTAGTGTTGTTGGTATCAATGTGGAACGGCGTAACGATCCCACCATTGCCGTCCGGCTGAGACCAGATATCCGAGGTTACCGACGGGTCGTTGAAACCACGAACGCCGGACAGCGAGCCCAGGTAGTGGTCGCACGAACGGTTCTCGAGCATCAGAATAACGATGTGCTCAACGTCATTGATCGTGCCGGTACCGTTGTTTGCCGGAATAGCCAGTGCGCGTTGGATAGCCCCAGGGAAAATAGTCGACGCGACTGTCGTACCCGCTGCGGCTGCCGCAAGACGCATGAACTGGCGGCGACTAATTTGCATGTGTTCCATTAGTTCGAGCACCTGTAGGTTTGCGCGCGGGGCGTGCTGGTAGCTTGGGCGCCGCTGTCAAGGCCTTTCCCCGAGCATGCCGCGAAAGATAAGGCGATAAGGATGGCTGCCGCCATCGTTATCATCAAAGATTTTCCAGTCATTATTTCCCTACGAGGTCGGTTGGTTAAAATAAATTATCGATCGCGTTCGACGGTAGCGGAATCATCCGCAGCACGCCGCTGACTGACCACACTTCAGCCTGTGCGATGCTGAAGTACGCACCGTTGGCGATCACACAGTCCACATTCACACCGACCGCCAGTATGCTTTCTGACCGGCCTCATCGGACACGGTGTCTTCCGTGAACACGATCGCGTGGACGTTCATCTCCGGATCGACAGATGGACCTTGCGCCACGGCATCCGACTGGCATCGCGTCCGTATTTCTGACGGTACCATTCGCTGGTCCGGCCAAAGTTGACAAACTTCCATCTTTCTTGTCGTCATGATTTTTTAGCAGTCCACAATGACATCTGCATGGCAAATTGTGCGGAAAGCGTCCGACAGCTCCAATCTGATGCGGAACTGCGAGCTCGCGGCAGCCAGCAGGCGGCGGCCGATGTCGCACCCACGTGCCTCGCTCGAGTTCAGAACGGCCCGATCCGTTGTGAGGAGGAAGCCTGGCCTGTTGCGTCGATGTCTGCACGACGCTCGCATCCACTACCCCCTACCGCACCACGGTATTGCGCGAGCGCGGACATCTGGTTGTCAAGCGAGTGGCTGATGGGCGTCAAGCCGATAATCGAGCAAGTTCGCAAGTAGCGACGCGTCCACTATGTTCGCGTCGACTGCTTCTATGAAGAGACGTGTGCACCGATGAGCAGCGTGACGGGGCGGCTGATAGGGTCAACGGAAAGCGTCACTACCACTAAGTCGCAAGGGTCTCTCAACTGGCGCCCTCATTCCTCCGGGCCGGCTGAACCAGGCTGCGCCGCGCCGCCGCCATGACCAGTGCGCTGATCGTCGCGAGCGGCTCGGGCTCCTCCTCCCAGTGATGCCAGTACAGATCGATCAAAAGATCGTGCGCGGGCGCGAGCGCGACCAGTCTGCCGCTGCCGATCAGCGGCTCCGCCTGCATCGCAGGCACCAGCCCGTAACCGAGATCGTCCAGGATCGCATTGAGCAACGCCACCGGCGAAGGAAAATAGTGCCGCGGATACCGGCCGACGACCACCCCGAAATGCGACGCGAAAAACGCATCGTGCAGCGCGTCCTTCCGGTCGAACAGGATGGCGGTGGCCTGAAGCGCGTCGGGCAAGGTCAGGCCACTGGCGAAATATTCGCGCGCAAATCCGGGAGTCGCGACACACTGGTAGCGCATCTGCCCGACCGGCGCCGCCACGAAACGGTCGACAACCGGCTCCGGTTGCGTGGACAGAAAGCCCTTGACGTCGCCGCGTGCCAATGCCTCGAGCGTATGGTCCTGATCGTCCACGAGAATCTCAAGCGCCACATGATGTTGCGCCAGCTCACGCGTCACCGGCTCGAACCAGGTGGCAAGGGAATCGGCGTTGACGGCCAGTGCCAGCGCTGTCGTCGCGGTTCTGCCCGGCATGACACGCCGAAGCAGATCGTCCTCCTGCAGCCGGACCGTCATGAAATGACGAAAGACTTCTTCGCCCGCCTTTGTCGGCATCACGGGCGGTTCGCGGATGAGCAGCAGCGCCCCGATCGACTGTTCGAGCCGCTTGACCCGGCGAGTCGCTGCCGCAGAGGAGATGTTCAGTGCAGCCGCCGCCTGCGTGAAGCTGCGATGTTCGACCACCGCGGCGAACGTCTCCAGCTCGATCATGTTCAGCATCGCGTCCACTTTCACCCTCGCTCTTCGAGTGCATCTGACACGGGAACATCAACGCCACGCAGCGTGCGGTATTGGCGCGATGTCGATGGTCCTCCTGTCCAGGCGCCCGGTGGTCAAGACCAGCGTGTCATCCGCTGCAGACCTAACCGTGACAGAAAACCGTAACCGGTATCTTCAGACGGCGACAGTCACAGGCCAATTGCCGTTTCACAGGCCTGCCGGTAATTTTCCCAACCTAGACGCTTGCACCACTCGCCTCCATGCACGGGACTTCACCCTGCATGGCGGGTCGCTCTGGACCGGGTGGATAAATGCACCATTTGCCGTCCCGGTGACGAAAAAAGAACATCGCCTTCGACCCGCCTCCGTTGTCTGCGACGACGCAAACATAACGTCCCGCCCCGGATCGCCCGTAATGACTGACCCGGAATCCTCGCTTCGGGTCGGGTGCCAGCCAGTCCTGGACCATGTCTCTCAACGACATCCCTGAAATCGCCATAGCCCTCCTCCATCATTTAGTGACGTTACTGCGGTCCCGGAGATCAATGGTTGGGACTAGCTCCTGCAACGCAGTCGATAACCCCGTCAAGACACAGGCCTACCCCGGACTTGCGTTTCCGCGCTTCGGCGGCAGATCCGTGCAGACGCCTTCGTACAGTTCGGCGGCCATGCCGATCGACTCGCCCAGCGTCGGGTGCGGGTGGATCGTCTTGCCGATGTCGGTCGCATCCGCGCCCATTTCCACCGCGAGGCAGACTTCGCTGATGAGGTCGCCCGCGTTCAGGCCGACGATGCCGCCGCCGATCACGCGATGCGTCTCTTCGTCGAAGATCAGCTTCGTGAAGCCCTCGTCGCGGCCGTTGGCGATCGCGCGGCCCGACGCGGCCCACGGGAAGACCGCCTTGCCGTACTTGATGCCTTCGGCCTTGCACTGGTCTTCGGTCTTGCCGGCCCACGCTACTTCCGGATCGGTGTAGGCCACCGAAGGAATCTGCAGCGCGTCGAAGTAGGCCTTCTCGCCGTGCGCCGCTTCCGCCGCCACGTGGCCTTCATGCACGGCCTTGTGCGCGAGCATCGGCTGGCCAACCACGTCGCCGATCGCGAAGATGTGCGGCACATTGGTGCGCATCTGCTTGTCGACTTCGATGAAGCCGCGATCCGTCACCGCCACGCCAGCCTTGTCCGCGCCGATCGTCTTGCCGTTGGGCGAGCGGCCCACGGCAACCAGCACGAGGTCGTAGCGTTGCGGCTCGGCCGGCGCCTTCTCGCCTTCGAACGACACGTAGATGCCATCGTCCTTCGCCTCGGCCTTCGTCGTTTTGGTCTTGAGCATGACGTTCGCGAAGCGCTTCGCGTTGTACTGCCCCCAGACCTTCACGAGGTCGCGGTCCGCGCCGGCCATCAGGCCGTCGAGCATTTCCACGACGTCGATCTGCGCGCCGAGCGTCGCGTAGACGGTGGCCATTTCCAGACCGATGATGCCGCCGCCGATCACGAGCATCTTCTGCGGAATCTGGCGCAGTTCCAGCGCGCCGGTCGAATCGACCACGCGCGGATCTTCCGGCATGAACGGCAGCTTCACGGCTTGCGAGCCCGAAGCGATGATCGCCTGCTTGAACCTGACGATCTTCTTGCCGTTCTCGCCCGCCACTTCCATATGGTTCGGATCGAGGAACGTGCCCACGCCCGTCACGACTTCGACCTTGCGCGCCTTCGCCATGCCGGCCAGGCCGCCCGTGAGCTTCTTGACGACGCCCGACTTGAAGTCGCGCAACTTGTCGAGATCGATCTGCGGCTTGCCGAACGTGATGCCGTGCGAGCCGAGCGCTTCGGCTTCGTCGATCACGAGCGCCGTGTGCAGCAGCGCCTTTGACGGAATGCAGCCAACATTCAGGCACACGCCGCCGAGCGTCGAATAACGCTCGACCAGCACGGTCTTCATGCCGAGATCGGCGGAGCGGAACGCCGCCGAGTAGCCGCCGGGGCCCGCGCCGAGCACGAGAATGTCGCATTCGACGTCGGCGCTGCCGCTGCAGCTGCCGGCTTGCGGCGCCGGCGCTGCTGCCTTCGGCGCTTCCGCCTTGGGCGCTTCAGCCTTCGGAGCCGGCGCCGCTGCGCCCGCAGTTGCCCCCTCGGACGCTTCGACCAGTGCGATCACCGTGCCCTGCGAAGCCTTGTCGCCGGCCTTGATCTTCACTTCCTTGACGGTGCCCGCGACGTCGCTGGGCACTTCCATCGTGGCCTTGTCCGACTCGAGCGAGAGCAGCGTCTGCTCCTTCTCGATGACGTCACCCACCTTGATATTGACTTCGATGACGTCGATGTCCCTGAAGTCGCCGATGTCGGGCACTTTTACTTCGATAAGCGTCATTTATTCGTTTCTTCCCTGCGGTTGTACCGGGGACTGTCGTAGGTCAAAGCGATACCCTTCGATAGTCGGCCAGAATCGTGGCGAGATAAGCGTTGAACCGGCCAGCTTCTGCGCCGTCAATGACACGGTGATCCCATGAAAGCGACAGGGGAAGAATGAGGCGCGGCATGAACTGCCTGCCGTCCCACACCGGCTTCATCGCGCTCTTCGACAGGCCGAGGATCGCCACTTCCGGTGCGTTGATGATCGGTGTGAAGTGCGTGCCGCCGATGCCGCCGAGCGACGAGATCGAGAAGCAGCCACCTTGCATCTGGTCCGGCTTGAGCTTGCCTTCGCGCGCGAGCTTCGAGAGCTCGGCCATTTCCTTCGCGATGTCGACGAGGCCTTTCTTGTCCGCGTCGCGGATCACCGGGACGACGAGGCCGTTCGGCGTGTCGGCGGCAAAACCGATGTGGTAGTACTGCTTGAAGACAAGGTTGTCGCCGTCGAGGCTCGCGTTGAACGCCGGGAACTTCTTCAGCGCCGCGACGCAGGCTTTGATGACGAACGCGAGCATCGTAAACTTCACGCCCGCCTTCTCGTTTTCCTTGTTGAGCTGCACGCGCAGCGCTTCGAGGTCGGTGATGTCCGCTTCGTCGTTGTTCGTGACGTGCGGGATCATGACCCAGTTGCGGTGCAGGTTCGCGCCGGAAATCTTCTTGATGCGCGAGAGCGGCTGCGTATCGATCGGGCCGAACTTCGTGAAATCGACCTTCGGCCAGGGCAGCAGGTTCAGGCCCGCGCCGCCCGCAGCCGGGGCGGCTGTCGCGCCGGCCGGTGCTGCGAGCTGGCCTGTCATCACGCCCTTCACGAACGCGGTAACGTTGTCCTGGGTGATGCGGCCCTTCGGCCCGGTGCCCTGAACTCGCGTGATGTCCACGCCGACATCGCGCGCCAGTTTACGCACCGACGGCGAAGCATGGCTTGATCCGCTCAGCCCACCCTCCTTCTCCTGGATCGCGGCCGCTGGCGCAGGCTCGGATGGATGACCTGCCAGACTGCGCTCCTCATCAACAATAGGTGAGCCATCTCGACGCCCGGTCTTCCCGCTCGCGTCAACCTCACTGGTAACCGCGTCGGCCGACGCACCTTGCGGCTCCATGAGCAGGATGACGGAACCTTCCGACACCGCATCGCCGGCCCTGAGCTTTATTTCCCGAACGACGCCACCAAAAGGACTGGGCACGTCCATGGTGGCTTTGTCCGACTCCAGCGTAACCAGCGATTGCTCCTCCCGGACCACATCACCGGGGCCAACCAGTACCTCGATGACAGGGATGCCCTTGTAGTCGCCGATGTCAGGCACCCTAATCTCTCTTACATGCACTTCAGTATTCTCCCAATCGCGGTCCAAAGCGAGCGTAACGATCGCTGTGTAGTACTTAGCTGGTGCATCAACGCCGGGACAGGCAGCGGGCGCCGTGATGCCCGAAGTCCTGGCCATCTCGAACTAGCGGTCGACGTCGCGCGAATTCATCAGCATGTCCGTCAGTCCCGCGCCCGCCCGAACCATGGGCCAGACGTTCTCGGACGGATCGATGGCAAAGTCCATGAATACCGTACGCTGCTTCATGGCGAGTGCCTCGCGCAGCACCGGCTCTACATCACACGGTCGCTCGATGCGAAAGCCGACATGCCCGTAAGCGCGGGCGAGCGCGACAAAGTCAGGCAACGCGTCCATGTACGAGTGGGAGTAACGGTCCCGATAATTCACATGCTGCAGTTGCCTTACCATGCCGAGGTAGCCGTTGTTCAGGGAAACGATTTTCACGCCGAGGTCGTACTGCCTGCAGGTCGACAGCTCCTGGATGCACATCTGGATCGAGCCGTCCCCGGTTACTGTGACCACATCCGCATCCGGCAGCGCGCGTTTGACGCCCATCGCATAAGGCAGTCCGACACCCATGGTTCCGAGGCCTCCCGAGTTGATCCATCGACGAGGTTTGTCGAATCCGTACAGCTGCGCGGCCCACATCTGATGCTGTCCGACGTCAGAACAGATATAGGCATCGCCACCGGTGACTTCCCAAAGCCGTTGAATGACGAACTGTGGCTTGATCACATCAGCGTCCGGTTCATAGGCGAGGCAGCGCTTCTCACGCCAGCTCCCGATCTCTTTCCACCAGCCGTTGCGATTCCCATCGTTGATACGCTGCGCCCGGAGCTGGTCCAGTATCGCGCGCGCCGCGGTCTTGACGTCTCCCACGATCGGAATGTCAACCTGCACCCGCTTGTCGATTGTCGCGGGGTCGATATCAATATGAATAATCGTCCTGCCATCTGACCGGAAGTCTCCTGTATTCCCAATGACCCGGTCATCGAATCTCGCACCCAGCGCAATCAGTACGTCGCAATGCTGCATCGCCATGTTGGCTTCGTACGTTCCATGCAATCCTGGCATTCCCAGGCACCGTCGGTCCGAAGCGGGAAAGGCGCCGAGCGCCATCAACGTGTTCGTCACCGGGGCATCGAGTCGCCGCGCGAGCTCCGCAATCTCTTCGCTTGCAGCCGATGCGACCGCTCCGCCACCAACGAGAATGCACGGCCGTTCCGAGCGCGCAAGCGCCTCGGCGGCCCGCCGCACCTGTCCCGTATGAGGATCCGTGCGCGGACGATAGGATCGCAGCGTAACGGAGTCAGGTATGCGCAAGGGCGTCTTCGCCTGAAGCACGTCTTTGGGAATATCCACCAGGACGGGCCCGGGGCGCCCGGTGCGGGCGATATGAAACGCGCTTTTGAGCGTCATCGCCAGTTGTGAGACATCCAGCACCAGAAAGTTATGCTTGACGATCGACCGGGTAATCCCGACAGCGTCACACTCCTGAAACGCATCGGTTCCGATGGAGTGCGTCGGCACGTTACCGGAGATCACCACCATCGGGATCGAATCGAAATAGGCGGTCGCAATGCCCGTCACCGCGTTCGTCACACCCGGCCCCGATGTCACCAGCGCTACGCCGACCTTTCCCGTTGCACGCGCGAAGCCATCCGCCGCGTGCACGGCGGCCTGCTCATGGCGAACCAGCAAATGGGTGATATGGTCGGACTCCTGGAGCGCATCGTAAAGCGGCAGGACGGCGCCGCCTGGATACCCCCAGACCGTATCAACGCCCTCCCCGCGCAGAACTGACAGGACAATCTGGGCACCCGATGCATGGCCGTCCCTGCCCGAAGCCCCCGAAGCGCCAGTTTTCGCAACCTGTTGGATCTCAGCACCCGCAATCTTCATTATTAGCTCCCGGTAGTGCCTGCCCGTCACCGTTGCCACGGCGCGGCCCGTTGACCGTCATGCTTGCCATAACGATCAACGGCCTGCCTGACGACCTCGACCGGAACTACACCGTCGTCCGCGAGCGCTTTCAGCGCAGCAACCGCGATCGAATGCCGGTCAACTTCGAAGAAGGCCCGCAACGCCGCACGGGTGTCACTGCGCCCAAAGCCATCGGTGCCAAGCGTCACATAGCGCCGCGGCACGTATGCACGAATGAGCTCGGGAACTGCTCGCACATAGTCTGTCGCTGCGACCACGGGCCCGTGCGTGGGAGACAACGCAGACGTCACATACGGAGCGGGAGCGCGATCCTCGTCGAACAAACGAACGGTGCGTTCGGACGCGACACCGTCCCGGTGCAGCTCGGTAAAGCTGGTGACGCTCCACACCGATGCCTCGATGTTCCAGTCTTCCTTCAGCAGGCGCGCGGCCGCCTGCACTTCGCCCAGAATCGCCCCGGAACCGAGCAGCTGGACCTCAGCCCGATCGAACGATGTTCTGTCAAGCGGATACATGCCCTTGAGCACACCATCACGAACGCTTTCGATGGGTGCATCCGGAAGTGAAGGCTGTGCGTAGTTCTCGTTCGTCACCGTCAGGTAATAAAACACATCGCGCTGACGTTCGATCATCTCGCGCATGCCTTCGTCGACGATCATGGCCACCTCGTATGCGAACGCCGGATCATAGGCGCGGCAGTTAGGTACCGTCGAAGCCGCCAGATGGCTCGTGCCGTCCTGATGCTGAAGCCCCTCGCCACCAAGCGTCGTCTTGCCCGCCGTCGCACCGATCAGGAAGCCGCGCGCACGCTGGTCTGCCGCGGCCCAGATCAGATCGCCGATGCGCTGGAAACCGAACATCGAGTAGTAGATGTAGAACGGCAGCATAGGCAGGTCGTGCACGCTGTATGAAGTGGCCGCGGCGACCCACGAGGACACGGCGCCCGCCTCCGAAATGCCCTCTTCCAGTATCTGTCCACCCGTATCCTCCCGGTAGTACAGCATTGAGCCCATGTCTTCGGGCTCGTACAGTTGCCCGAGCGGCGAATAGATCCCGACCTGCCGGAACAGGTTCGCCATACCGAACGTGCGTGCCTCATCGGCGACCACGGGAACAATGCGAGGCCCGAGCGACGCGTCTTTCAGAAGGCTCCCGAGCATTCGCACGAACGCCATCGTGGTCGACATCTCCTTGCCGTTCGCGTCCAGCGCGAATTGCCCCCACGCCGGCAACGCCGGGACGGGCAGCGTTTGCGACGCGGCTGTCCTTCTGCGGGGCAGATATCCACCAAGCGCTTCGCGCCGGGCATGCAGGTACCGCATTTCCGGACTGTTGTCCGCCGGCCTGTAGAACCGCAGTTGTTCGACGTCCTCGTCGGAGAGGGGCAAGCGGAAACGGTCGCGAAACGCTTTCAGTTGTTCGACGTCGAGCTTCTTCTGCTGATGCGTGGTCATCCGGCCCTGCCCGATCGACCCCATGCCGAAGCCCTTCATTGTCTTCGCGAGAATAACCGTGGGCTGACCGCCATGTTTGAGCGCCTGGTCGTACGCCGCATACAGCTTGCGTACGTCATGGCCACCCCGGCGCAGGCGGTCGATGTCATCGTTGCTCAGATGCGCGGCGAGCGCAGCCAGTTCCTCGTTCTGTCCGAAGAAGCGTTCGCGGTTGTAGGCGCCGTCATTGGCCGAGAAGGTCTGAAACTGTCCATCGACGGTATGAGCAAACGCCCGCAACAACGAGCCAGTGCGATCGCGCGCAAAAAGGGCATCCCAGTCGGAACCCCAAACCACCTTGATGACATTCCAGCCAGCGCCCGTGAATTGCGCCTCAAGCTCGTCAATGATCCGGCCGTTGCTTCGCACCGGGCCATCGAGCCGCTGCAGATTGCAGTTGATGACGAAGACGAGATTGTCGAGCCCTTCGCGGGCCGCAAGCGACAGCGCACCAATCGATTCGGGCTCGTCCATCTCGCCGTCGCCAAAGAAGCCCCAGACCTTGCGGCCTTCCGTTTTGAGCAGCCCACGGTTCTGCAGGTAACGCATGAAGCGCGCCTGGTAGATCGAGTTGATAGGGCCGATGCCCATCGATCCCGTTGGAAACTGCCAGAATTCAGGCATCAGCCACGGATGCGGATAGGAACACAGACCCGGGCCCGCGATCTCGCGGCGGTAGTGCTCGAGATGCTGCTCGCTCAGGAAACCTTCAAGGTATGCGCGCGCATACACGCCCGGCGACGAATGGGGCTGGAAATAGACGAGGTCACCACCATGCGCATCGTTCGCACCGCGAAAGAAGTGGTTGAACCCAACCTCGAAAAGATCTGCTGCCGAAGCGTAGCTCGCAATATGTCCCCCGAGTTCGCCGTAAGCCCGGTTTGCCCGCACCACCATCGCGAGCGCATTCCAGCGTAATGCAGCGGCGAGCCGCTCTTCCGTATCGACGTCACCTGGAAACGGCGGCTGCTGGTCGACCGCGATGGTGTTGGTATAGGGAGTGAGATTTGCACGTGCCGTTGCAATGCCGCTCGACAGCGCGTGCGCGGCCAGCCGGTCGAAAAGATACTGGGCGCGCTCGAGCCCGACATGCTCGACCACGCCATCCAGTGCGGCGATCCACTCGGCCGTCTCCTGCGGATCGTTGTCCATGCGGGTTTGATTGAGGGCAAGAACGGGCTGAACACCGCTCGATAAATCGGTCATGGCAACTCCAGGCTAAACAGTGAGATTCGTGAGCTTCGAGACTCGTCCAGGTCGGAATGTCGAGTTCGACGACATGGGAAGAGCTTATCCATCCGTTCACAAAATGTGCGTCTCTTTTGCGGGTAGTTTTCGCTGCAGATAGGGTATAAATTCTGGTAACGCGGCCTCACATGAGATTCCAATACTATGACATCCGAAACAAAGCTCCCGACCCGCCGCCTGGACCGCACTGACATCGCGATCCTGCGTCAGTTGCAGGACAACGCACGCATTACGAACGCTGAGCTCGCCCGCGCGGTTAACCTGTCACCGACTCCCTGCTTCAATCGCGTGCGCGCACTCGAGAAGCTTGGCCTGTTCCGGCAGCACGTCACCCTTCTCGACGCCGGAGCACTCGGGTTGCGTATCAATGTGTTCATTCAAGTCAGTCTGGAGCAACAGGTGGAAGACGCGCTACGCGTTTTTGAGAAGGAAATCTCGGATCGGCCTGAGGTAATGGAGTGCTATCTGATGACAGGCGACGCCGATTATCTGCTGCGGGTTGTCGTGCCCGACATGCAAAGCCTTGAGCACTTCATTGTGCAATGGCTGACAAAAATTCCGGGCGTATCGAACATCCGCTCCAGCTTCGCGCTCAAGCAGGTGCGATACAAGACCGCGCTGCCGCTGCCGACTCCAGGCCTCACACTCCCGAACGGCGCCGAAGTACCTCACGAGTGGACATGAAAGAACGGCAGCCAGAACGTCTCGGTAGCAACGCGCACCGCATGACAAGGTTTCCAATTCTTTAAGAATTAACTAAGGGTGCCTTGACGCCCACGTTGACGCGGGGTCAAGGCTAACGTGGGATTCCTGAACACCATCGCTGCGCGGCAAGGTAACCTGTCGATGAAGCCGATTTAGTCTCGGCCAATACAACACCACCGGCAGCGCGCTGGTCAGAACTTGTGGCGAATGCCAATGCGTGCCGCAAACTGGTTCGAATTGGACGATGCCGAAAGCGTGGGCAGAGCTGCGACAGCTCTGGTCACGCCCGTTCCCGCAGAGTTTGCGGTATAACCGCTAGCGTGTTGGTAATCAGCAACAACATAAATATCAGTGCGTTTTGACAGGAAGTAATCGAGGCCGGCCATGCCTTGGTTATACTTGGGCGCCGAATTACCATTGACACTGCTACCGTGCAAGTAGTCGTACGCGATTCCGGCCAAAAGCGCCGGTGTGATCTGATATTTGAAGTTCACTTCCGCATTGTTAAAGGTGGCGGTTTGACCGGCGAATGCCGATGCATATGACGACCCAAGCCCGTAGAACTTCACATTGGAATACGTTGCCCCGAAAGTAGCCGCACCAACCGTGTATGCACCTCCTGCGCCGAGTACTTGATATGTATGCGCCGAACCGAAGCCGCTGTAGATCGGCGAGGAAACGTTCGATGTCGTGGTATTGACCGTTCCGGAGGTGGAGTTACCGAAAAAGGCGACATTTGGATTGCGCACGTTGAGGTAGGCAGCGCTAAGCACAAGCGGACCGTTAGAGAATTGACCGCCTACTGACCAGACCTGGTTCCGCGAGTAGTCTCCGGCAATGCCGCCAAGACTGTACACTCCGCCGAAGGTGAAACCTCCATAGCTCGGGCTGGTGTATTTGATCGCGTTGTTAGTGCGGTAAGAGTTGTTGAAGTTATCGATATCGCCAGGATGCGCGCCCATCGAAGAGGCCCACTGATCGCCGGCCTCAAGAGGTCCCACGAAATCTACGACAGAGTCATACTGCCGGCCAAGGGTGACAGTGCCATAGTTGCTTTCCACGCCAACATAGGCTTGGCGACCGAAACCGAGTCCACCTTGACCAAGCTTACCGGTACTCGCGTCAAAACCACTTTCGATTCGGAAAATCGTCTTCATTCCTGCACCGAGATCTTCCGAACCACGCAATCCCCAGCGACTACTCTGCAATACTCCGCTATTGAGAAGGTATTGATGCTTTCCACCGCTATTGGTGATCATAGTCAAACCTTCATCGACGATGCCATAGAGCGTCACACTACTTTGTGCGTGCACCACCGACGTCAGTCCGAGTGCGAGAGAGAAAGCACACCCCATACGAGTGTTAATTATATTTTTCACCACAGTCTCCTTACTTTGGATTACTGATCTATTTGATCAGTTGTTAGTAAAAATTTAATAACTTCAATGACCTGATCTGTTTTACGCCTGCAAAGATTTTTTCGAAACGGGCAAAACAAAACAGGTTTCGCTCCAGCAATACCCTTCTATACAAGCCTCGATTTGTTTCCGACAACTTTTCGCTAATTCGTCGCTGTTCGATCAGGTTGAGCGTCATTGCCCGTACTGCGGACCCTGCGCCATTACCGTTCCCGCGTAAAAACGTTTGAGGTCGGGTGAGACTGAGACAAGGAAGACGAGCAGGACCGACAATGGAAATCCCAAAATTGGAGCGAAAAGGTCTTGCCACCTTCTGCTATTCCTCCCCAACTTCGCATCATTTAAAGTGAAAGTGTGGGGAGCGGATGCTCGTAATCCACTTTCTCTTTGTAACCATGTGACGTTGCCAGGATCACTGCCTTTGCGTCGCGAGACACCACGCCGTCGTTCACCAGTTTCTTCAGACCGCTAAGCGCCGATGCACTCGAGAGCTCCAAATACAGGCCTGCGCGAGCCAGCTCGATCTGATCCGTCTTAGCCTGATCGGCGTCGATAGCGACAGCTGTTCCCCCGGTTGCCCTCAGCGCTTCCATCGCCTGGAACGTGACAGTACCGCCCCCGATGGAAACGAGCGCCGAGCTACCAGGGAACGTCTCACGCATATCTGCGCCAGCAAGCACCCGCGTTATGCGCGGGAACGGCTCGACCGCATGCACCTTCGGTAGTTCCGTGAGCAACCCGGCCTTCCGCAGATCCACGTAGCCCTGTGCGACGCCCCAAACTATGTCTCCCCGGGACGTCGGCACTACAATATCCGTCGGTTGGTTCGCCCCCGCCTGCTCAAAAAGCTCGTATGCGATAGCACGATAGCCATCGACCCCGTACGGGTTGCTGCCTACGGGAGGAGTCAAGTAGTTGGTCGCCGGATACCATACTCCGGACCGCACCTTTTCAGCCACGAGCTGCCACCGCTCCTTGCTAGTGGCTGTAGCGACGATCTCAGCGCCGTGCGTTTCAGCTGCATGGCGCCAATTCGCATTCATCTCGGGAGTCGTGACGATTACACAGTTCAGGCCGGCGCTCGCGGCGTAAGCCGCCAACGACACACCCGCATTGCCGCTTGATGCAACCGCCACGGTAGTCGCACCCACCTCTTTCGCGCGTTGCACGACGAACGCACTCATCCTGTCCTTATGCGAGCCCGTCGGATTCGCACCTTCATATTTGGCGGATACGCTGCCGAGGCCAATGAGCCCCTCGATCACTGGCAACCGAACAAGCGGCGTATTTCCTTCTCCAAGCAATGCTCCGCCGGAGTAGGCAAGCCATGTTTCAGGACGCTGGCAACGAAACAATTCGTCGTCATATTCCGGTACGACACTGGCTGGCCAGCCAGTCGTCAGGCAACGTTGGCACCCTTCAAAGTAATCCGCGATTGGAAACATCCGGTTGCATCGAATGCACCGCATGCCCGTCATGTATGGATTTCGACGCGCCCCAAGCTTGGTCATGTACGAGCTCCCTTCTCAACGTCTCGCATCAGCGAAAAAAGGCAATCTCCCCGTTTCGTAAGAGTCGGGAAGCGCCGACAAGCGACCAGTCCGGAAGCGCTAAAAATGAGACTAAGAGGTGGTTCCATCGGACGCTCGATGGAATGGAGATATCCCGCGTGTTGCCCCGCCGTTACCTCATCACCGGGCATTACAGAAGGTTCAAACAGCCCGTCCGATTCTGCGTAGAGGAAGAAATCGCGCCCAGGCACCTCCATAACGCGCGTCTCAAGAGGCTGCGGAAGTGTTCCGTCGGAGCGAACCCCGATGTGGTGCAGCAAGCGCAACACGGCTGAACGAGCAAGCTCTTTCCCGTATGCCCGGAGCGTCGCGCCGCCGCCCAACTCCGCAGTGATCACGGAAACACCGAATTGCTCTGCCGCCGCTGGCAGCGTCGTGTTACCGCCACCACCTTTACCGTCGGTGATGTAGCTAATCGGCGCGCCGAACACGCGCATCAGTTCCATTAAGCGATCGTTAAGCTGCTTGTCAACGGACGGTCGAATGAGTGCACAGGGGGTATAGTCCAAAGAACGGCCTCCCGAGTGCAGATCGACGACGAGATCGGCCATCGGCAGTAAGACGCTCGTAACGTAATGCGCAATCATCTGCGTCGCGCTTCCATGTGCCTCGCCCGGATACACGCGATTGAGGTTACCCTCGTCGATCGGTGAGACTCGGCGACCAGCCTCAACAGCAGGAAAGTTAAGCGCCGGAAGAATGATGATGCGACCGGTTATAGCAGACGCTTCAATTGTACGAGCGAGCTCCAGCAGCGCGACCTGACCCTCGTATTCATCGCCGTGCGTCCCCGCGATGAGCACCGCCGTCGGTCCGCTACCGTTCTTGATACAAACAACTGGAATCGGAATCCAGCCATACGCTGAGAGATCTGTTGAGATCGGGAGCCGGAGTGAACCGGCCTGTTTGCCATCGCGATTGAAATCAATCGGAGTCCAAATTCGTGTCGGTGTTGACATAATTTTAGGGATTAACAAATTACAAGAAACGGATTTCTATTTCGGCTAGGGCCGCCGAATAGAGTCAAGTCACATTCGTTTGAAGTCGGAACAAATCAATAAATTGCTGAGCAAGGACGCCACGTTCTAAGGATTCGGTGCCCGTTCAATTCCGGTCTCCGGTAGCTCCATTACATGTGGAGTTTGGAGCGCCGTAGCTCCCGAAGCCAAAATGTCATCAAGGCGGATACATGCAGCTTGATGTCCGGTACTGAGCGACGTCAGCGGAGGTACGATCTCGCCACAGCGTTCGATGACGTACGGACAGCGCGTGCGGAACACGCAACCGGATGGCGGCGATAGCGGACTCGGAATGTCTCCGGCCAGTATCTGGCGGCTGCATCGCTGGCCCGGATCGATCGTCGGAATAGCCGAGAGCAGCGCCCGCGTATAGGGATGTGAGGGCGTTCTGTAGACCGTCTCGCTTGGCCCCGCTTCTGCAACTCGCCCGAGATAGAGCACCACCATCTCGTCGCAGAGATATTCAACGACGCTAAGATCATGAGCGATGAACAGGATCGTCAGCCCACGTCGGTCACGCAGGTCCTGCAGCAGGTTGAGGATCTGCGCTTGCACGGAGACGTCGAGCGCAGAAACGGATTCGTCAGCGATGAGGAACTCTGGCTCAACCGCAAGCGCTCGCGCAAGGCCGATACGCTGCCGCTGGCCGCCCGAGAATTCGTGTGGGTAGCGTGACAGGTGATCAGCCGAAAGCCCAACCTCCTCCAACAGTCCCGCGGCAAGTTCATCACGTTCGCGGCGATTTCGGCCGATGCCGTGAGCGATAAGCGCTTCGCCGATGATCTGGCGGACGCGCATACGTGGATTGAAGCTGGAGAACGGATCCTGAAAAATGATCTGCATCCGTTTGCGCAGAGCCTTGAGCTTGCGTTCATCGAGACGTGTGACATCCGTACCGTCGAAGACCACCTTGCCCGCCGTCGGTTCGATTAGACGCAAAAGGCAGCGGCCGAGAGTCGACTTGCCGGACCCCGATTCCCCAACGAGCCCCATCAGTGAGCCACGGCGTACATCGAACGATACATCGGTGAGCGCATGCACGTCGCCGGCAGACGTGTGAAACAACTTCGTCAGCCCTTCAACGCGAAGCAGCGCCTCGCAGGATTCCAATCGAGTTGAGCTCATGCCTGGCCCCTCATTTTCCAGCATCGCGACAAATGGCCCGGGCCACACGATCCGAGCGTCACCGGCTCACGACATTTCGCCTCAGCGAAACTGCAACGCGTTTCGAACGGGCAGCCTGGCGACAGGTTGTAGAGCGACGGCACCGATCCCGGTATGGCGGTCAGGCGTCTTCGGCGCCCCTGTTCATCGCGTTCGCGATTGACCTCGGGGATCGACGCGAGCAGTCCCAGCGTGTAGGGATGGTTCGGTCGATCGAACAGGCTGCGAACCGGTGCCTGCTCCACGGCTACACCGGCATACATCACTGCCACTTCATCGGCGATCTCAGCAACGACACCCATGTCATGCGTGATGAACAGAATCGACATGCCCATCTCGCGCTGGAGCCTGCGCATAAGGTCGAGGATCTGCGCCTGGATCGTCACATCGAGCGCGGTTGTCGGTTCGTCAGCGATCAGCAACGACGGCTCGCAAGCCAGCGCCATCGCAATCATGACGCGCTGACGCATCCCCCCCGACATATGGTGCGGATAGTCGTCTACCCGCCGCTCGGCGCCGGGAATCTCGACCAGGCGCAGCAGCTCGATCGCCCGCTTGCGCGCGTCGGCTTTGTTGACCGGTAAGTGTAGCCGGACCATCTCGGCGATCTGCTCGCCGACAGTCAGTAGCGGGTTCAGCGAACTCATGGGCTCCTGAAAGATCATCGAGATCTCCTTGCCTCGGATCTTTCTCATCACGCGGTTGTTAGCCCTGGCAAGATCGATGGTTGACCCATCCGACATGCGGTAGAGGATGCGACCGTCGACCACGCGACCGGGAGGCTTGAGCAGGCCCATGATCGAGAGCGAGGTGACCGATTTGCCGGATCCCGACTCGCCGACGAGCGCTAGCGTCTTGCCTTTCTTGAGCGTGAAGCTGACGTCGCGGATCACCTTGGCGACCCGATGCTTATAGACGAAGTGCGTGCTTAGTGCGTCGACATGCAGCACGTCGTCGCTCGCCATCGCCATATCGTCCGCTCTGGACTTGTCCTTGCAGTCGACGGCAGGCAAATTGTGAAGAACGAGTTCAGACACTTCTAAAGCTCCTTCGAGAGGTTCGGGTCGAGCGCGTCTCTGAGGCCGTCGCCGACGATCTGGAGGGCGAGCACGCATAGCGTGATCGCAAGCCCCGGAAAGAGGATCATCCAACTCGCAGTTGAAACGTACCTGCTACCGTCATTGATCATCGTCCCCCAGGTGGGCGTTGAAGGATCAACGCCGACACCCAGGAATGACAGCCCGGCTTCCGCGAGCATCGCATAGGCGAATGTGAAGGTCGCTTGCACGACCAGCGGCGAGACGATGTTGCGCAGCACGTGAATGACGAGGATGCGCCATGTCGAGGTGCCGAGCGCGCGCGCGGCTTCCACGTAGGTGAGTTCGCGGATGACCAGCGTCGAAGCGCGCGCGACACGCGCGACGCGCGGCGTGTAGACGACCGACAGCGCAATGATTACGTTGAGTACCGAGCCGCCGAGTGCCGCGACCAGCGCGATAGCAAGTAAGATGTCGGGGAAGGCCATCATCGCGTCGACGACGCGCGAGATCGGGGTGTCGAGACGTCGAAAGAAGCCTGCCAGCAGCCCGAACGCGACACCGAAGATCGACGAAAACAACGAGACTGATATGCCGACCGTCAGCGAAACGCGGCCGGCGAAGATCACCCGCGAAAAGATATCGCGTCCATATTCGTCGGTGCCGAGCAGATGTACGCCGCCCGGCGGCTGCAGCCGGTTCAGGACCGCGAGCTTGTTGGGCGCGAACGGAGCGATCCACGGTGCCGATATCGCCACAAGCGCAATGATGATGAGAATCGCCAGAGCGACGATCGCCGAGTGCCGCTGCGCCAGCGATTTCAGGAGGCCGACCTCGGCCGATGGGATGGATACGGTTGCCATGGTCAGTATTTCACTCGCGGGTCGATAGCCAGATAGAGCAAATCGACCAAGAGGTTAATGAGCACGTAGAGCCCGGCGATGACGACGAGCACACCCTGTATTACCGGATAGTCGCGTCTGAGCACGGCGCCGACCACCAGCGAGCCGAGGCCCGGCAGGTTGAAGACGCGTTCGGTCACGATGGCGCCCGAAATAAGCAGCGCGAAGGTCAGCCCGACGACGGTGACGATCGGGATCAGCGCATTCTTCAAGGCATGCCTGACCATCACGCGCCACTCGCTCATACCCTTGGCGCGTGCGGTACGCACGTAGTCATCGTTGAGCACATCGAGCATGGCGGCTCGCGAAAAACGAATGATGAGCGCTGAATTGACGATACCAAGCACGATCGATGGCAGCGCGAGGTAGCGTAGCCGCTCAAGGAAGCTCGCGTCGGGCGCACCAAAGCCAGAGACAGGAAACCAGCCCGCGCCCGTCGCCAAATATTGCTGGAACATGAGTCCCAGCCAGAAGCTTGGCACTGAGGCGGCGAGCATTGCCGACGAGAGCGCGCCCTGATCAAACAGCGTGCCGCGCGTGTAGGCTGAAAGTACGCCGACCGGAAGCGCGATGACCACCGAAATGAGGATCGAAAACAGCGTCAGCAGCGCCGTCGGCTCGGCACGCGCAGCGATGATCTCTCTCACCGGCGCATTGAAAAAGATCGAACGGCCGAGATCGCCCTCGGCCATATGCCCAAGGAACGAAACATATTGGACGGCGATCGGCTGATCGAGGCCAATGGTCTGGCGAAGAGCCGCGATATCCGCCATCGTGGCATCGGGGCCGAGCATCAGGGCTGCCGGGTCACCAGGGGCGAGACGAACGATGATGAAGACCGTGGTGAGCACGATGAACATCACCACGATCATGCCGAACAAACGTTTGGCAATATAAGTGGCCAAGGGATGTCCCTCCACAGAAAGCTACAGGGGGGCCGGCGCAAGTCCAGACCCGCTTTTTACTACTTGCTGACTTTAGCGTTCCAGAACACGGGCCAGCTGATTTCGGGAACGCCTGTCATCTTGCGGTTCTCGGCAGCGAGCCACGCGAATGAGCCGACCTTATAGAAAGGCAACTGCTCCCAAACGAGCTTCTGTACCTGAGCAAACGCACGCTCCCGCTTATTCTTATCAGTGCTCGTTATGAATTCATTCCAAACTTTCTCCCTTTCTGGCGTATCCCATCCCATAGGGGCCGACGAAGAATAAGCGCTGAGCGTTGCAGGCTCTGGATTGAAGGAAGAGTGGCTGATATAGATGTCCCACAGTTTCGGGTTTCCGCGGCGTTGCGTCAGCGTCGCCCAGTCAACGACGTCGAGTTGGACTCTGAACCCGGCTTCCTCCAGACATGCCTTCGCCACTTCCGCCATTTGATAATGGAACTCATACTGATGCGACGTAAGGATGCGTAGCGGGACGCCTGTATATTTAACCTCCTTGAGCAGCTTGGCCGCTTTCTGCGGATCGTGCTGGTTATAGGTCTGGGCTCCTTCCTCGTTATGCCAGGAGTAACTCTTCGGGTACAGCGCTGCGTCTATGCTGTAGAACTTCTTGTCGCCGAAAGCCGCAAGCAGCATATCCTCCGGGCACAGAGCGGCCGCAACTGCCTGGCGTAACTTCAGCTGGCTCATCAGCCCGGCCCTCATGTTGAAAGCGAAAAATGGCCAACCCTGATCCTGAAGAAGTACGGGCTTCGATTTATCGCTTCGTTCAAGTCGACCATAGGCTTCGATCGGCAGGCCGTCAGCATAGTCATACTGGCCTGCGACGGCACCCTCGACGCGGGTGTTGTTGTCTGGAACCGGAACGAAGTCGATTTCGCTGGGGATCTGCTTACGTTCGCCGAAAGTGCTGTCGGCGGCTTCCTTGCGCGAAACGTAGCCCTTGAAGCGGGTGAGCTTAATATATTGATCGGGCTTGTGTTCCGCGATCCTATAGGGGCCCGTGCCAACCAGCTTGGTCAACTGGTCACCTTTGATATTGACCTTGGGCACGATGACCGCGGCTGACACCTGTTTGGCAAGAAGTGACAAAAGCGGAGTGTATGGTTCTTTAAGCTTGATCGAGACCGTATGATCATTAGTAGCGTGTATTTCTTGGATATGAACCGCAGCGTCCTTGCCGGAAGTCGCTACCCTTTCCCACCGCACAAGCGACGCAACGACATCGTCCGCTGTCATCTTCGAACCGTCCTGAAAGCTGACATCCTGTCGTATCGGTATCGTGTAGGTCAGGCCGTCAGCGCTGATCGTTGGCATGCTTTCGGCAAGAAGCGGACGGACCTCCCATCGAGAGTCGAAGGTAAAGAGCGTCTCGAAAATGTGCTCACTCGGGCTGACAACTACGTCAGCTGTGGTGATCGACGGATCGAGCGTCGGTGGTTCACCGATGATCGCGTCAGTGATGACGTCGCCCTTAAGGGTTTGCGCGAGGCATATCGGCGACGCAAAAGCCGCCGCGATGGCGAGCGCACCCGATGCGATGCTGGCGAGCGCGCGTCTCTTCTTTCTCATCTTGCTGTGTCTCCATCTTTGTAGTATTTGTCGACTTAACCAATATTGGCTGCGTTAACGAGCAACCCAGCTACTCGTAGGTACGAGTTTGAGCCTGGTTACGGCCAACAACATCGAGTCACCCGCATGAAGCTACTCGAGCGCAGCTTTGACGAAATGCAGGAGATCAAGCACGGGAACACGCGTTACCGATCGAATAGCGCGCCGGAAGTCAGGCACCAACGTGCACTCAAGCACCAAAATACCTACGTCCTCGAAGACCTGATTATTGGCGAACGCCATGGTCAATCGGTCGATCAGTTGCTCGGCCATCCGCTCCTTGCTCCATCCGCATGGCTGTTCCTGTGCATAGGGGTCCAAGACCCACTTTGCGCACTCGGGCAAATCGCGGATGCTGACGAAACGGAGGCGCTCGAACCCTGGCTGTTCCTTCAGCAGACGCACGAGCGGTACGGCGTCCCACGTGATAATTCCGACCGGCCGGCTAGTCATGCGTAGTGCGATATCGAGAAACTCGAGTGCGCTGGTCAGCAGAGGGGTGGACGTCTGTCCGTAAAGGTGGGCACGCGAGGCCCACATATAGCCGCACCCTCCGATGATCATGTCAGTCTGACCGTCGAGCCGTCGTGCTGCTTCGAGAATGCCCTGTGCGGCCTCCGGCGTGGGCACCTTGTTCGCCGCTGCGTCTGCACCCTTGGCAACGGTCTTGCATAACGGTACGGACCAGCAGGCCGGGTCATCCACCATGAAAGGCATCACAACATCCTTTCCCGCGGTCTTTGGCGATCTCTGAGATACGTCGTCGCGGTCAAGTTTTATGACACCCAAAACTGGCCTCTTGGTGATGACATTCGCCGAATCGGCCCCACTCTTCCCTTGCTCGTTTTCTGTCACTTGCATTTTGAAAAAACTCGCTGATTCAGATTCAATAACGCTCTCGTGATGAAAGCAGCCGTTGGAACTTTTATAACGGACTATTCCGTGGCGCCGACGCCCTCGCTTCTTCGTCAAAACTCGTCTAATGCGCTTTCGAAACTGGTGTCGCGATTACTTCGAGCAGCGGCGCAATCTCTCCATTCAAAAAAATGCTGAAAGCCCGAAGCACGTCTTCTTGCTGCTGTTGATCCAGATTTATTCGGGTTGCCCTTCTAAACTTCTGGACCAGTGCCTCGATTGGCGACGGCGCGTCAGCGACGGATGGAGGAGGCGTTGCGGACGACGAATATCCTCCGCTTCGGGTCACGACCTCAACCCGATTTAGGGCGACTCCTGGGTATTTGGCGCTGTACTCGGCGTCTGGAATGATTTCAACCTTCTCGGCAAGAGCTGAGATTTCCGGCCGCTCCAGCAACGTCTCGTCGATGGGCATTAAGGCATCGGTCCCCAGCGTAGCGACAACAGCCATGCAGTACGGAATGCTGTATTGAATGTCCGTCAAATTCGCTGGGCGGGTTTTATTGGATAGCCTAAGGGCATAGTCAAAGATATGGACCTTGATCGCAGTGATATCTCCTGGCTTGATGCCTTGCTCCATGATCACTGTTTCGAGAGCCTTGATCCCGGCGTGAAAGTGCCGACAGGTCGCATAAGGTTTGAAATAGTTGCTGTTGATCTTCAAATCGGCCACGCCCAGCCCAGCGAGAATGCGCTGCGGATCGTAGAAGGGCGGATGATCGAGCAAATCTGCGAAACCGACGTGCCCCGACTTAGCCAAGACCATCGAGCTATAGCCTGCGACAGTACTCCATGGAATGCCCTCCTTGACGTCAGCCCCGAGTTGGTTAGTGTATGACGTGGCCACCAGGCCGGGACTGTAAACCCCCGCCAGGGAAAGGCCGTTAGCAACTTGATCTTCAGAGGCCTTTAGTAACCACCCGGCCGCAGCCGCGACACAGAAACCCGTCCACACCCCGGTTTGGCCGTTCCATCCCTTTTGCCCGTGATCACCACGTCCGGACTTTATCCGGACGCCGACCTCATAAGCGATCGCGATTGCACTCAAGACCTCATCGGCCGAGGCTCCGATCTCAGCGGCAAGACTTAGCACTGCCGGAATTACTGCTGCGGCGGGATGCCCGCGGGCCTCGATATGCCCATCATCCATGTCCAGCACAGCCGCCGCCGAGCTGTTCGCAAACATCGCGCCGGTGGGCGTCGTACGTCTTCCGTCGAACCAGAGGGGGACGTTACCTTTTCCGAACAGATCCATGCTGGCGTCCCTTGCGGCGACCACACTGGGTACACGCAGGCCAGCGGCGATCGCTCCTAAGGTGTCCAAGACACACATTGCTGCACGGAGCTTGGTCGCATCCGAAATATCGGCTGCTTTGAGACCGCATACGTAGCGCGCCAGCAGACTAACTGTTGAGGCCGTAGGAGATTTCATTAAATTGGTTCCATCGTGAGCACAAACGGTGACAGATCTTCACAACCGCGTCGGTGCTAGCAAGCGACTTTCGTCCGTGTCACAAAAAGCGCGCTTGTTGCACCGTTATGAAAAGTTTCGGCTTTGCAATAATGCCTGTCAAATATCAAATGCGGTCCATTTGTTCCATTTCTGATAACATCAGTTCTGGAGAGGTGTTCGTTGGATCTAGCGTCGGCCTAGTTACGTCGGGGGCCGAACGCCTTCCGCGACATCGTTAGCGCTCGCGCTCTTACGGCGAGAGAGGATGAGACAGAGGTTGTGACCGAATCATTTGAGGAAAGAAGATGGACGTACGTCAGATAGAACTGTTTCGTGCAGTCATGTTGCATAACGGCATAAACCGTGCTGCGGCCGCACTGGGTATGGCTCCGCCGAATCTCAGTCGGGCGATGGCAGCGCTTCAGAAAGACGTTGGCTTCGCCCTTTTCGATCGCGAAAAGCAACGGGTTACGCCGACAGACGAAGGTATGGCATTCTTTCGGGAAGTCCAGCACAGCTTCGTAGGACTTGATCGCCTCCGACAGGCTGCGAGAGACATAAAAGAGTTTGGGACCGGTAGGCTGCGCGTAGCGAGCCTTATGGCACTCTCGTTTGACTTTGCGCCGCGCGCAATGCGCCGGTTCATTGCTGACTTCCCAGAAGCGACAATTTCCTTTCAAGCGAGACCCAGCAGCCAAGTTTGGGAGTACACATCTGGAGGTCTATGTGAAATCGGATATGCGGGGCCCAAAGAGGGCTTTTCAGGGGTCGCTTCGACCGCATTTCTGACACTCGACGCCGTGGCGGTTCTGCCGAAAGGACATCGGTTGACTCGCCGGCAATCGCTTGTCGAACTTGATTTCGAGAACGAGCGCTTCATATCACTTGCGCTGGAGGACCCTACCCGCCACGTGATTGATCTCGCCTTCGCAGCCCGCGATGTCAAAAGGAACCTGATTGCGGAATCTCAATTGAGTTCCGTGCTCTGCTCGATGGTCGCGAACGGCATCGGCATCGCAATCACAAACCCGTTGATGTTTCTAGAAAGACATCATAAAGACATCGTCTTCAAGCCACTTGACTTCTCGATCAAAATAACCATCGACCTTCTCACGCCGAGCTATCGGCAACCCAGCCGCCTTGCGCTAGGTTTCATCCAAGCGATGGAGGACGAGAGAACAGTGACTCTTGAATCGCTGCGAGAAAAGGGGCTGGTGGCGTAGGAATCTTTAGCCTCTAATGAATCAAGTGGCCGGCAAGGAGTACTAATAATATGGCATCCGGACGGTGGTAGCCGAAATCCTCAAGCCGTTTGAGAAGGCGTTGGATGGTTTTACTGGTGTCGAGTCGGCTGAAGTAGTCGGCGCCCAGGTCTGCATAGCCAGCGCCGCCGGAGAGTATGTACCGAATCCCCGCGATGGCAGGCGGCGAAGCGACCATCATTTTTTTGTCTACTGCCCCAAAAAAGTATGCGTGGCACCAGCTACTCAACGATGAGCCGCGTGATTAGGTGATAGGAAAGGTCGACGGCAAGCGTCGCTGCACGCCTTCGCGAGGCCGTCAACGGGCGCCCCCGCCCCTCGGAACGGGGCTCGACTAGGCGCGGCCACGCCGCCTCCGTGACGAGTGCGCTGATCGTCGCCTGGGGCTCGGACGCCTCCTCCCAGTGATGCCTGTCAGATCGATCATCAGATCGTGCCCATGTGCGAACCCAACCAGTCTGCCGCTGCCGATCGACGGCCCCGCCTGCATCGCGGGCTCCAGCGCGTAGTCGAGATCGGCCAGGATCGCATTGAGCAACGCCACCGGCGAAGGAAAATAGTGTTTGAGGCACGACCGACCGTCACACCGACATACACCGCGAAAAACGCATCGTTAAGCACGTCCTTCAGGTCGAACAGGATGACGGTGGCCTTGAGCGCGCTGGGCAAGGTCAGACGGTCAGACCACCGGTGAAATGTTCGCGAGCGAATCTGGGGTGACGATATGCTGATACTCGCCGTCAAGCCGTCGGGCATATCCGCCACAGGATCGTCGCGCTCGCGCGACAAAGCGGGCGTTTTTTAGACGGCCGCAAATGAGTACGTCAGTGAGTACATAGTCGCGAGCGAAGCAGACAAAACGCTCGTAAAATCAATCGCGTAGCCGTGAAATCCTGGTCCTCTCCTGGGCATCGAACGATTGCGCAGAGAGGTACAGAGGAATCGAAACGAATTATTGGCCAACAAAACTTTCGCGAAATTTTGATCCGTTACCGTCCAACTTCGAACAAAGCGATCCAGATGCAGGCGAGCACATTTCTTAGTATATCGAAAGTTCTATGTCTAGAAATGTACTCGTCGTATGATGATCCTGTCAGGTGCGGCGACATCGCTGATGGTCACCACAGTGCGTTGCGCAAGCGTCGACAGCATACCGGCATGGCTTCCACTCCCCGCGGGACTTGCTGCGTCAGCCTGCGTGCTGGTTGCGCGGTACGTCGAGCGCTTGCGCCGCCGTGCGCAGTCGTGAAATAAGCCACTTCGATTCCCGAAAGCACAACGTCGTCGGCGGGCATTGTCCGAAATTTGAATCAGGAGTTCTGGTGCCCAAAAGGTCTGCGGTGGCTCGCAATTGCGACTTCAAGTCTGATCCAGGCTTCGGCGAGCTGCGTCGATGACCAGCGCACTAATCTTCGCGAGCGGCTCAGGCTCCGATTCCCAATGATGCCAGTACAGGTCAACCAGCACATCATGACCAGGGGCAAGCGCCACCAATCTGCCGGAGTCAATCAATGACTCAGCTTGCAGCGCCGGCACGAGCCCGTACCCGAGGCCGTCCAATATTGCGTCGAGCAAGGCAGTCGGTGATGGAAAATAGTGCTTGAGGTACTTGCCAACCGACACGCCGAACCGCGACTCCAGAAAAGCGTCATGCAGCGCGTCTTTTCTGTTAAACAGAACAGCCGTAGTCTTCAGCGCATCAGCTAGCGCCATGCCGTTGGCAAAGTTCTCAGCCACGAATTTGGGCGTCGCCACGCACTGGTAGCGCATTTTGCCAACCGGTTCGGCCAAGAAGCCGTCGACAGACCTGCGGTGCGTGGACAAGCATCCTTTGACGTCGCCGCGCGCGAGGGCGTCGAGTGTATGGTCTTGGTCGTCAACGACGACTTCCAGCGCCACATGGCGACCTGCCAGTTCCCGGGCTACCGGTCCGAACCAGGTTGCCAACGAATCCGCGTTGACCGCAAGAGCAAGGGCCGTGGTAGTCGTACCTCCTGGCGTGACACGCCGAAGCAGCTCGTCATGCAACAGCCGTACCGACATGAAATAGCGCAGGACGTCTTCTCCGGCCTTCGTAGGAGTGAGCGGCGGTTCGCGACTCAATAACAACGCTCCTAGAGATTCCTCAAGGACTTTCACCCGGCGCGAAGCCGCGCCACGAGAAATGTTCAAGGCAGCCGCAGCGCGAGTGAAATGGCGATGTTCCACCACTGCGGCAAACGTCTCTAATTGCAGCATGTTCAACATTGCGCCCTCTTCCAGGACCGTTCTTAGTTATTGATCGCGACGTTACTGCCCGCCCGGATCCCGAAGATTCCTTGGCGGCACCGCCTTGCGGCGAATATCGTCCATTGCGGTGAGCCCGAACCGCGGCGCCTCAATGGATGGCGGCGCGTGTGTAACGGCCGCGGAACGCCCGACTGCGCCTCTACACCGGCAGCGTAAGATGCGCAATTTCCGCGAAGTATCTCGCTCCAGTGAGCAGAATGTCGTCGTTGAAGTCGTACGTGGCGTTATGGAGCGGTACTCCCCCTGCCTCGTTGGCGACACCGTTCCCGATGAATACGAAGTTGCCCGGTACGACCTGTAGAAATGCGCCGAAGTCTTCCGAAATCATCATTGGTTGTACGTTCGCGTCGACATTTTGTTCGCCCGCCACACGCGTGGCCGCTGCAACGGCGACTTCGACGTACCGCGGAGTATTCACCGTCGGCGCGAATTCATGGGTGTACTCGAATTCGCAATCCACTCCGTGCATTCGACAGAGCCCCTCGCAGACCTCACGCATACGCGTCTCCAGCAGTTGCTGAACTTCCGGCGCGTAGCTACGTGTGTCGCCTTTGGTCGTGACATTCGACGGAATCACATTGCGCAACCCATCGGTGATGAACTCCGTGCAAGAAATCACAGCCGGCAGACTTGGATCGAGGTTGCGAGAAATGATCGTTTGCAGCGCAAGTACGATCTGCGACGCGATCACGATCGGATCGACGCCCATATGCGGACGTGCGGCGTGCGTGCCTCGCGCCTTAATGTGAATGACGAAATTGTCTTCGCTGGCCATGATGCCGCCCGGCCGCGTCGAGAAGCTACCCGCCGGCATGCCAGGCATGTTATGCGCACCGAAGATCGCGTCGACCGGAAAGCGTTCAAACAAACCATCCTTCATCATGGCCTTCGCGCCGCGACCGTGTTCCTCCGCCGGTTGAAAAATGAATCGGACGGTGCCGTTGAAGTTGCGCTGCTCGGCAAGCAGGCGGGCCGCACCCAAGATCATCGCCATATGACCGTCATGGCCACAGGCGTGCATTTTTCCTGGGATGCACGAGGCGTGAGGCCGACCGGGGACGTTCTCCGTAATGTTCAGGGCGTCCATATCGGCGCGCAGCCCGATGGCGCCGCTTCCGTTGCCGACCTTCAGGTTTGCGACAAGCCCCGTGCCACCGATGTTGCGGTGGACCTCCAAGCCGAGCGTCGTCAATACGTTCGCAACGTAGTCCGACGTCCTCTTCTCCTCGAATCCTGTTTCCGGATGCTGATGAATTTGGTGGCGCCAGTTCTTCAACTGTTCCTGCAGCGAGCGTTCCATGATGCATTCTTCTCCGTTTGCCATTGTGTCGTCTACTGAACGACACGAAGTTTCCATGCAGCTTGGCGCGCTTCGACCGCGTTCGCGGTTTCGCCAACCAGTTCCCGGTAGACGGAGGGCGCAGTCGCCCCTTCAGTGTTGATGACCAGCACGCGCGACGTTGGTCCGAGCCCTGCGGCTTGCGCAAGGTCGCGGCTCTTCATCAGCACCGCCAATCCGGCATACCCCGCAGCACCCGACTCCCCCGCCACCAGCGGTGCGTCCCGCTCAGAGCCACGCGCGAGCGAACGCATTGCCGCAATTGCGTCGTCATCGGCGATCGTCATGAAATGATCGATGCATCGGTCAAGTATCTTCCACGCGAGTGGGGAAGCTTCACCGCAGGCCAACCCCGCCATCACGGAGTCGACGGACCCCGTCGCCCGGGATGCGAGCCCCGAGATTGCACTTTGGTACAGGCAGTCCGCCTGTTGCGGCTCGACCACGATGAAATTTGGCCGTTCGGCGCCGTAGTGCTCCCACAAATAGCTCGCAATTCCGGCGGCTAGACCACCGACGCCCCCCTGCAGAAATACATGCGTAAAGGGAGGCCGGGAAGGTTCCTCATTCAGTCGCGCCACAATTTCCGCCGAAATGACGCCGTAACCCTGCATGACATCTCGAGGGATTACCTCGTAGCCCTCGTACGATGTGTCGGACACGACATGCCAGCCATTGTTTGCCGCAAGTCGCGCGGCGTGCTCAACGGATTCATCATAGTTTCCGTCGATGCGAACGATTTTTGCCCCATAGGCAGCGATCGCTTGTTCCCGCTCGAAGCTCACGTTGGCATGCAGCACGATCACGCACTGACAGCCGATCGAACTGGCCGCCGCCGCAAGGGACTTCCCATGATTTCCGTCTGTCGCGCTAATCACCGTCAGGTTCGACAGCATCTGCGCGTAATGCCCCGTGATCAGTGCTTTCGGCTCGATGTCGTGGGCACGCCATTGACGCATGACAAGTCGCATCAGCGCGACGGGAGCACCCAAGGCCTTGAAGCTCCCAAGGGGTGACCGAAACGATTCGTCCTTGAGTCGTAGCTCGGACACACCGAGAGCCGCGGCTGCATCCGGCAGGTCCCACAATGGCGTTGCGGCCCCGCTGATCTGCTCCCATTTCGAAAGCCACGCGCCGCTCTCATGCGCGGCACGTATGTTGAGAATGTCCCTCAAGGCCCCGGGGTACGAGGTATGGGACGACCGAGGGTTGGCAATCAGCATGTCGGGTTGCTCCGGTGAGGCAGCCGAGTCGGGGCCGCGGATTCGTTTGATTCGAGCGGGATCACTTGTATCTTCGATCCCCTTTCGAGCAAAATAGTATTCCGCTGCGACCTCGAACAGATCTCTTCTTTTGCATCGGATGCGCAAAAAAATCTCTATTTACCGGGAGCTTTTGAAAAAACATGCACGATGACCTTGATAGCTTCGACCGAAGGCTCCTGGCGGAAGTGCAGCGCAACGCTCACATTCCGCAAAATGAGCTGGGCACCCGAGTCAATCTCTCTACGGCGGCCGTGAATCGAAGACTGCGCCGTTTGTTGGAACTGGGCGTCATCGACCGCTACGTCGCGGTGATTGCGCAGGAAAAAGTCGGCTACAGCCTGACGATCATCACGTTGGTCGAGATTGAGAGCGAGCAGATCGATCAACTCGATGCGATGAAACGCTCGTTCCAGCAATGCCCATTGGTTCAGCAGTGCTACTACCTCGCCGGCGAATGGGACTTTGCGCTGGTACTGACCGTGAAGGATATGGACCAGTACAATGAGCTCACGCGCCAACTGTTCTTCGCGAACAACAATGTGAAGCGCTTCAAGACGCTAGTCACCATGAGCCGGGTCAAGACAGGACAGAACGTCCCGGTCGACCTACAAGACTAGTGGTGCTGCGCGGGAGATTGCCGATTACACCGCCTTTTCGGATCCCTATACCGTCAAACACCTCGTAGCGGACGGAGGGCATCACGCTGCAGCGACTCCAACAACCTATCCGCTACGTGGGCCGACCATGCGGCGATCGACAGACTCGGTGGCGCTCCGGGAGGCATAGGGAGCGCCGCGGCATCCGTTACATAGATCCCGGGGTTATCGAAAATTTCCCCGTTGGCGTCGACGACCCCCTCGGAATTCGACGCTCCCAAACACGCCCCCCCAATTGGCTGAACCGTTACAGGCGCACCGGTTGCGTACACTTTGGTTTTTGTCGACGCTTCTATATTCCGTATTTCTTCCGAGATTTCCTTATAAACATCGTTGTCACGCTTACTATATTTAATGGTAAACGTACCATTCCGCATCACCATCAAACCATTCCCCTCATCCCCTCCGATAGCAACGATAAACGAATTCTTGCGCAACCATTTTTTCATAAACATCGGAAGAGGAATATCATCCAAACCCTGAATTCCCGCTCGCAGCATCTGCGCAGATTTGCTCCGCGAATTTTTTACACGGAAAGGTTCACTGAGTGGTGTCCCCTGCGTAAGATCTCTCTCGCTGTTTTCACGCCAAAAACCGAAAAAACCACCATTCGTGCCGAATCTATAACCCAACCTCGGCATGCCATCCAAACCACGATCAACATCGCGACTCTTCATTAGCAAACGAACAGTATTCACTCCGCCGGCGGCCAGGATGACGTTTTCTGCAAGCACGCTTGCGTCAAGTCCGTTTCTATGGTTTCGATAGCGAATTTCGTATCGCAGTTTGCCTCGGCCTCCTGCTCCTAGTTTTCGAAGCGACTTGACCTCGCAGAGATCCCGCACAATCAAGCCATCTTGCATTGCCGGCCAAATGACCGAGAAATCCAACGTTGTTTTGGCTCCGGACGGAGAACCGAGGAAGCTGTTGTTCCGCATGTCGCACTCCCAGCGCTCCAGCCCATAACCGGCCGACACCTTGCTCGCATGCCCGGGGTACTTGGGCAGAAGAATGCCTACGGGTGCGTTTCTCAGCCCAGCGTTCGATAGCTCGCCGTTGTAATTCGTTCCATCTATTCGGTTCGGAACCTCATCATCTGGACACACAGGTCTTGCGTCGAGAAGCGCAAGTATCTCGTCATAGTAGCTCTCCATGTGCTCTTGAGAAATTCGCGGATCCCAATGATCCCAATACCGGGGATCGAATGGTCTACCCAGCACCGCCGCATAGATATGACTCCCTCCTCCGACGTTCGAAGAGCAAATCACATTGATGCCTTTACCCAGGTATGCCTCAACAAAGCCCCTTTTATTTAGGAGCATCTCACCTTTAAAGAACCGTGATCTGACCGATCTGAGGCCGTAGGTAAACGCATGCCGGCCTTGGGGGAGAGGCGCCAATTCATCCATGCCACTCGACTGCATAGGAACCGTATTTCGCCACGGACCGCGCTCGAGCATCAATACGTCCCTCCCCGCCTCGGCGAGTCTTTTTGCGGCAATAGCTCCGCCAAACCCACTGCCTATCACCAATATCTCGACTCGATCATCCATGGCTCTATGCATTTCCAATGAATTTCAAAGCTCGGCCGCGCCGGCCCGATCGTACGAAGCGAGATACCGACCAACGCCACCGGGCAAAAAACATATCTGGACAGACTGACGAACTTGGCACCGAGCCGTATATCGGTTCGCGTCGACAATCGCCCTTGGAGCCTGTGAGCAACGGGACCGATCAGGCTTGCGGCGGGTAAGCGTCCCACGGGCATGAGGTAGCCTGCAGAACTAGCATGGGGCTCCGCAGGCAGCCTCGCTTAGCAACCCACCAACGTCCTAGCGGATGCTGTTAGCGCTGGTCATACAGCTTCAACGCAAGGAGTCCCTGCCCGTACGCGGCACCAGCACGCATGGCGGCTGCGATCATGCAGACCTCAGCAATTTCTTCGCGAGTGGCGCCGTGCCGTTTGGCGCCCGCAGTATGAAGGTCAACGCAGAGAGGACACTGAGTCGTGAAGGCCACGCCCAGTGCGACGAGTTCCCGATACTTATTGGGAATCTGGCCATCCGTGCGCGCGATCGCGTCATGATGAAAAGCCTTAAACGTCTCTCCATCGGGACCAGCGAGTCGGAACAGCTCTTCTGACAAGTTGAGGTCGGACCTTTCCTGATAGCTCATTTGACGATTCCTCTTTTTGGATATCAGCTTCGAAGTTCGCGCAGACGAGAGCGCGTTAACAACGATAGACAGGCAAGAACCTACTCACAAGGCAGACGTGCTTTGTCGGATCACAATAAAATGTTTATCGCCCCTGCCTCGTCCGCCCTTCAATCCTTCAATCCCAGTTCGCATCCGATGAAACCGCATGGATGCGGCGAATGGTAAGCCGATTGAAGGAGGACGGAAAAACTCAACTGACGCGCATCAGGCGCCTTACGATTTAGGTCTTCGAGGAAGCCAGTTCCAGCTATTCCTCAGAGGCCACCGTGCGACTCGGAAATGCTCTCTCGGAAGAAATTCTTTCACACCGAAAAACCTTATCTCGCTTGCCCCCGGCACTCTTGTACTCAAGACTTGCTTCCGTTCGAGCATGGACCCTGCCGAATGGAATAAACCTGATCGTGCAGCGTCCACCGGGGGGTAGGGATACACCCGAGACAGGAAATCAGGATGAACTGCGAAAAAGCAAAATCCATCGCAACAAATCGATGGCGCGCTCAGCGTTGGCCATTGCTGCTGGTTGCCTCTGCAATCGCAACCGCTGCACATGCGTCGACGCCTCAAGAGGCGTTCCACGCGGAAAACGGCGCCGCGATGGACAAAATGATGGCTGCTATGGAGATCAAGCCCTCGGGCGATATCGATCGAGACTTTGCCGCCATGATGATTCCCCACCACCAAGGCGCGATCGACATGGCTCTTGCGGAACTGCGCTACGGAAGCAATGAGCAGTTGCGGCGCATCGCCCAGGAAATCATCGTTGAACAGCAGCAGGAGATCGCCGCGATGCAATTCGCCCTGGGCGAACAACTCCCCCCGTCTGTACCGTCACCGACACAAGTCAGTGCACCAGCGCATCAGGCTATCGACGCGCCGGAACACAACGAACACTCGCACTAGGAACCCGCATGCTTAAGAAACTCTTGCTCTCATCGCTCGTTTCATCCGCGTTTTTGTCGGCCATGGCCGTCGCCGGCCAAGTACCTGGCCGAGAGACCGACGCGGATATTCCTGTCAGTCATCGGGACCGCATCTACGCAGCCGAGCAATTTTCGAACACCGTATCGGTAACAGACCCGGCCGATAACAAGCTGCTCGGCGTCATTCGTCTGGGCGATCCATCTCCCAGCAGCTTTAGTCCGCTCTACCACGGCCAAGTTCTCGTCCACGGTCTCGGTTTCTCGCCGGACCATCGAACGCTTGCCGTCGTATCGATCGGGTCGAATTCGGTGACATTCATCGATACCGAGACCAACGCGGTCAAACACACCACATATCTCGGCCGCTCCCCCCACGAGGCCTTCTTCACGCCTGACGGCAAGGAGGTTTGGGTCACTGTCCGAGGCGAAAACTATGTCTCGGTGATCGATTCGGCCACTTTCGAAGAAAAGACGCGCATCACGACGGCTGCCGGCCCCGGAATGCAAATCTTCTCGACCGACGGGAAGTACGCATATGTTTGTTCATCGTTCAATCCCGAGACAGCCATCATAGAGGTCGCGTCGCACAAGATCATCGCGAAGGTGAAGCAGGACAGCCCGTTTTGCCCGAACATCGCGGCCTCACCCGACGGCAACCAGGTCTGGTTCACACTCAAAGACACGGGCAGGACGACTGTATTCGACGCACGCCCCCCCTTCAGCGTGATCAGGTCGTTCGAAACGGGACCGATCACGAACCACGTCAACTTCGCCAAGACGAGCAACGGGACGTTCGCCTACCTGACCGTGGGCGGTCTCAACCAGGTGAAAGTCTTCAGAACAAGTGACTTTTCGCAGGTTGCCACCATCCCTGTCGGTAACCTCCCGCACGGTGTGTGGCCCTCCGGCGACGGTAGCCGCGTCTATGTCGGCCTAGAAAATGCGGACGCCCTCGCCGTCATCGATACGGCATCGAACACCGTTGTCGGCAACGTACCGATCGGCCAAGCTCCGCAAGCCGTCGTGTATGTTCCTAATGCCGTGCCCAGCGGCGGGACAGGGATGCAGAATCTGCAGGCCCTGGGCGTAGCAGGCCAGGTAGCCTCGTTGTCGCTGGTCGAGGCGGGTACCGGCATGGGTCGAACGAGCGTTGCGTTGTTCGACCAAGGCTTGTCGCAAGTCCTGCAAGCATCCGTCACCGGATTGAAACCGAAGCAGCCCTACGTCATTGCGCTCGCCAAGAACGCTGACGGCTCCGGAACACTGGAGCCCCTGGCTAACTTCATGACCAATCCCGCCGGTTCGGCCATCGTCAACGCAGTCGGTCCGATACGCCAAGTTGTTCAAGCTGAGGCGACCAATGCCCGACGATATCTGGTAGTCGCGCCAATCGTTCAGGGCAAACCTGCAGAGCCGGTTCAATTGCAGGTTGCCACGCAATGATCGGCAGCGCGGGCATCGCCCTCATCACGGAACTCGAGCCAATGATTCCGGCGCTGCGTCGCTATGCCAGCGCGATGGTCCGTGACCGCGACCTAGCTGACGACCTCGTTCAAGATTGCCTCGAGCGAGCCATCAGCCATTGGGAAACCCGGCGGCGCGCGGAGAATACCCGCCAGTGGGTATTCTCCATCGCCCACAATCTCATCGTCAGCAGGTTGCGGCAACACGCGCGGCGTGGGTTGCACCTCGATATTGCAGACGTCGACGAGGGCGCCTTCGCCGTCCCCGCGCCCCAGGAGCACCGGATCCGCCATGGGGAACTGATGAAGGCATTGGCCGCGCTACCCGAAGATCAGCGCAGCGTAATCTTGCTGGTATCCGTGGAGGACCTTACCTATGCGGAAGCCGCCAAGACGCTGAACATCCCGGTTGGAACCGTGATGTCCCGTTTAGCTCGAGGACGAGAGCGCCTGCAAAGCGCTCTCGACGGCACCGGAAAGCGGGAGGCACGTACTCAAGGCGGCCCGTTCTTGCGGAGGATGAAGTAAGTGGACAAACATCAGCAGCCAGCTCCCATTGTCGAAGAGGATTTTCATGCCTACATCGACCATGCGCTTGACGCCGATCGCCGCAAGGAAGTTCAAGATTATCTGGATCGTGATCCTGCGGCCGCAGCCACCGTAACAAAGTTCGCCGCGCAGCGGCAACGCCTGCGATCCGCACTTGCACCGATTGCCGACGAAGCTGTTCCCGAGCGGCTGCGGGTGAGTTCGCTGCTCGCGCATCAGCACAAGTCGCGCCCTACGATTTGGCGAACGGCCGCAGCAGTCGTGCTTGCACTTACGACCGGCACCGTAGGCGGCTGGCATATGCGAGGCGCACTGGCGCCGAGCGGCGGCATCTCGGTACTCGCTGGCGAGGCACGCAGCAGCTATATGGCCTATGCAGCCGATCCGGCTGCGGAAATGGACAAGGCGGATTTGATCAAGCTGGTGTCAGAGAAGCTTCAGCGGCCGGTGGAAATTCCGGACCTAAGCCGATCCGGTTACCAATATGTCGGCGGTAGATTGGTGTCAACGGTTCATGGCTCAGCTGGATTGTTCTTCTATGACCGAGCCGATGGAACGCGCATGGCCATCATGATCAGGCCGATGGTTCGCGAGAAGGAGGCACCGATGATAGAGCAAGCCGCGGGAAACGTCGGCGGTATCACTTGGGCAGCGCGTGGACTTGGCTACAGCGTGGTTGGCACTGAATCGCCTCACCTACTTCACCCCATTGCAGACGAGGTCCGTAGGCAGGTGCGTGTCGGGCCTTCGGCGTAGCGAAAGCGGCAGGAAACCGTTGCTTTGCAGCTGGTCGTCGCCGGCCCGAGTTCGCTCTTTGATGAGCAATGGCATCCGGTGACCCAGTGCCTTCTCCCGCGTCGTCTAAACATTTTCTTTCTCTAGAAACAGAATATCTAGTTTGCCGGGAAGCACTTTACGGTGAACAATAGCCTCGGCTCAGGTCGGCGGGCTGGGTCCCGCGAGGCGTTTAGTCAACCTTAGTATTTGTGTTCGACGAGAGATCTCCTACTTGCGCGAGCTCGACGCAGCGAGAGCGTTGGACGGCCCCCTCTTTTTCATGAGAAATCAGATGGCAAAAACAAAAAGCATGATTGCGCTGAGCACGATCGCAGTCGCAAGCCTCACCTCGCTACCGACAGCACACGCACAAGTTTCAACCAGCGGCTACGTCCTGCCAATGAAGCTCGCATTGGAGGCGGCGCTCGAAGCGGTGCAAACGTGCACTGCAAAGGGCTACGCTGTCACGGCGACCGTAGTCGACGTCGCAGGAACGCCCCAAGCTGTCTTGCGGGGCGACCATGCGGCAATCCATACGAAAGATTCCTCTTATCGGAAGGCGTACACAGCAGCTTCGATGGGTCCGGTTTTTCATTTCGAGCGTACTAGTCAGTTCCTGGATCTACTCACCTCGAAATTTCCGCCCCTTGCTGCAGAGTCCTTGGCATCCACGCCAAATGTAACAACGTTGCCCGGTGGGGTGGCCATCAAGGTCGGCGATGAGATCGTCGCGGGCATCGGCGTGGGCGGTTCGCCTGGAGGGGACAAGGACGAAGCGTGCGCGCTAGCCGCGGTAGCTAAGATCAAAGACCAGCTACCGCGCTAACCCCCACAGCGATCCGCGCCCGGTGCCGCGCTCGGCTTGTCGAATTCCATACCGCCCTTCTCATTCTGCTATTAGGACTCCGTATGCTGAAGAAACTGACCTCCGCACAACGACCGAGCGAGTCGCGATCGCAGCGAGTGAGATCGCGAAAGGCAACCAGGCGATGAAGCAGGTGTCCGATATGGTAGGCGAAATCGCCTCCGCCTCCGAAGAGCAAAGTCGCGGCATCGAGCAGCTCAATCAGGCAGCCGTGCAGATGGACGAGCTAACACAGCGGAATGCGGCGTTGGTTGCAGAAACGGCCACCGCGGCGAAATCGCTGGAAGAGCAGCCGACTAAATCAAAAGACTTCGTTGCCTCGTTCAAATTCTCGAGTGACAGTTCTTCGATGCAAAAGATCGCCCAAGAACAAAGACCCCAGCTTTCCGTGCGGAAAGCGTCTGCCGAGCCCGCACTCACGAAAGAAGGCCGATCCACCGTTACCGCTACCGTTATTGGCACCATCAAGCCGGCGAGGCGCATTGGAGCAAACGGATGGGAGACGTTCTGAATGTCTGCCCCGACGTGCAATACCTTGGAAGACCATCTGCGAGTACTCAAGCGGACACTTGAGACGAATGCTAATGCGATATCCGTCTTTGGCGGACGGCTCGCGGTACTGTACAAGTTTGTTGATGCGGTGTTGCCTCTGTTGGCCACTTCGCAGCGCAAAGAGGTCACGCACCGCTTCCGTCAGGGCATAGAAGACGCTCTGTCGTTCGGAGACGATTTGCCACTGCCCGCCGAGTATCAGGAAGCGCTGCTGAATCAGACCAACGTGCTCTTGATCGCGCTGCAGGCAGAAGGCGCCATGCCCAACTAGGTTCTTCGCGCAACCCGCACCGCCTCGTTTGGATCCCGGGCCTCCTCTCCACCCTGTCCCGGGATCATTTGGGGTGCCGTGCCAGCACGGCACCTTTTTTTCCATCTCGAGGAAAACCAGCGGAATGCGCGTAGACGGGCACCCTCTTCGTTCCAGCGCTTATAAAGCATTCGTCATCACTGTCTCGAGCACGGGGATTTCTTGTTCGATTTCTCATGAGAAAAATGAATAACCTCAAAATCGGCGTTCGTCTTTCCGCAGCCTTTGGTCTCTTGATCGCGCTGCTGATCGGAATCTCGATCCTCGCGGCAACTCAACTCCGCGCGGCGAGCCAACGCACACAAGAGCTGGTCACCGAAACCTATGTCAAGGTTGATCTCGCTCATCAACTCAAAGATTATGCGAACTTCGCGGCGCGTCAGATGCGCGCCGCGCTGCTGGCCCGCGACGCAGATGAGGTCACCAAGTACCTGGAGCAAGTCCAGCAAACGCGCATAAAGTACGATCCAGCGATCAAGCAACTCGACGCGCTCATTCGCTCTACTGAAGAACGCAAGCTCTTCGACGAGATGAGAGCTGTACAGCTGCACTACCGGGATACGCGTAACAGGGTCGCTGATCTCACCCGGCAGGGGCACAAAGACGAGGCCATCGATCTCAGTTTTGATGATCTACGCAAAGATCAACAAACGTACTTCGACGCGCTCGACAATCTGGTGAAATTCCAGACCGACCTGATGGTGCAAAGCGGCAACGACGCGGCGGCCGCCTCGCGCAGCGCCACACTGACCATTGCCGGAACCGCCCTTGCCGCAATCGTACTCGGCATCATCTGCAGTTTGGCGATCACTCGCTCGGTCGTCGCGCCAGCACGCGCGGCTGTCGAATCGGCCAATCGCGTTGCTGAGGGAGATTTGACGGTCCACGTCGAAGCGCGGACGCACGACGAGATGGGCCAGCTTATGCAAGCCTTGCAGAAAATGAATGGAAGGCTTGCACAGATCATCGGTGGCGTCCGGACAAGCGTCGAGACCATCAATTCCGCCGCGAGCCAAATTGCCACGGAGAACGCCTCGCTGGCCAACCGCACCGAACAGCAAGCCGCCTCACTCGAGCAAACCGCTGCAAGCATGACGCAATTGACCGAAACAGTGAAACAGAACGCGGACAACGCGCATGAAGCGAAAGCGCTCGCAGCGGATGCGAGCGACATTGCGGATACGGGCCACTCCGCGGTGCAGGAGATGCTCGGGACAATCGGGCGGGTCAATGAAAGCGCTACGGAGATCTCGGAGATTACGAGCCTCATCGAAGGCATCGCATTCCAGACCAACATCCTCGCGCTCAATGCCGCGGTTGAGGCGGCACGCGCCGGCGAGCAGGGGCGCGGCTTCGCCGTAGTGGCGAGCGAGGTGCGCTCGCTCGCGCAACGCTCGTCCGCGGCGGCGAAGGAGATCAAGGGAATCATCGAGACATCGGTCGATATGATCCAAGATAGCGCGCGCCAGGCTGGCGAGGTTGGCGCTAGCGTGGAAAAGATCAAGCTGGCGGTGCGCAAGGTATTGGACATCGTCGCAGAGATTTCGACCGCATCCGAACAGCAAACTGATGGCATCGAGCAGGTCCACACTGCTGTCAATCAGCTTGATCATGTGACCCAGCAGAACGCCACCCTTGTGGAGGAATCGGCAGCAGCGGCGCGGTCGCTCGAGGAGCAGGCGATCGAACTGCGCACCGCCATCTCCATCTTCAAGGTGGATACACGCCTGCCCGCGCTTAGTGCTGCGTGAAATATACGTACGCCTAGCGCCCGTTTATAGGCCGTGACCTGCGAACATGTTCCGCGCATCTATCCGTGACCTGCCCCCAACGACTGGGAAATTTAAGGAGTATTCGTGAATCGTCGCTATTCGCAGTTCGCCATGCGAGCTTGCGCAACTCTCGCTACCGTGGTGGCGTTGTCCATCTCGTCAGTCCACGCATCGGCTCAATCCGCGCTGCATGTCTACGGACCCGGCGGCCCGGCACCGGCAATGAAGGAAGCGGCCGCAGCGTTCGAGAAACAGACAGGCAAGCATGTCGATGTCACGGCTGGACCGACGCCCTCATGGATCGATCACGCACGCGCCGACGCTGACCTGATCTACAGCGGCTCGGAAACAATGATGTCGGACTTTGTCGTCGCGATGGGCGATCAACTAACGCCTCAAGCACCGATACCGCTGTATCTTCGTCCAATGTCAATACTCGTTCGTCCCGGCAATCCTCGTCATATTCATGGCCTGGGGGACTTGCTGAAGCCGGGCATAAAGATTCTGGTGGTCAATGGCGCCGGGCAGAACGGCGTATGGGAGGACGTTGCGGGCCGGCTGGGAGATATTCGCACGGTCGCGGCGATGCGCAGCAACATCGTGAGCTTCGCAGGCAATAGCGCGGTCGCGCGACAGACCTGGATCGCGCAGCCCGACATCGATGCTTGGCTAATCTGGAACATCTGGCAAGTATCGAACCCCTCGCTCGCGGAGACAGTCCCGATCGAGCCGCGCTACGCAATCTACCGTGACACCGGCGTGGCGGTGACCAAACACGGGGCGGAAAATCCCGCTGCCCAGCAGTTCGTGGATTTCCTCCGTTCCGATGCGGGTGCGGCGATTTTTGCCCATTGGGGCTGGGTCACCGGAAGGTAAGTCGGGGAAACGAGCGGTGGATAAGGGCAAGCGAACCTGTCCGCATTTTTGTGGGTGAGGCGGTTGAACAACGCATTATCCGCGCGCTTGCATAAATCGCTCTCCGAACAGGATAGCAAACTGGTTCATCGCTGATTTCCAGTCGAACGCAGTCCGCACGGTCTTGGCCAGTACGTTGCGCAGCGCCAGCCAGAGCAGCTTGATGGCCGCCTCGTCATTGGGGAAGTGACCACGGGTCTTGATGATCTTGCGCAACTGCATATTCAAACTTTCTATGGCGTTCGTGGTGTACACGACCCGTCGAATCTCAGGCGGAAACACGTAGAACGGCACGACGTGCTCCCACGCGCGTTGCCACGACTGCACGATCGTCGGGTACTTCGCGCCCCAAGGTCCGTCGGCGAAGTCTTGCAGCGCCTGCCGTGCCGCCTCTTCGCTGGCAGCCGCGTAGATCGGGCGCAGCGCTGCGGCGAGTACCTTACGGTCCTTGTAGCTGGCGTATTCGAGGCTGTTGCGGATCAGATGCACGATGCAGGTCTGAACGGTGGTCCGCGGATAGGCCGCGCTGATGGCCTCGGTGAGCCCCTTCAGGCCGTCGACCACGGCGATCAGGATGTCGTGGCAGCCGCGCGTCTTCAGTTCGTTGAACACCTTGAGCCAGAACTTGGCCCCCTCGGTCTGCTCGATCCAGAGGCCCAGCACGTCGCGCTGGCCGTCGGCCTGGATACCCAAGGCGAGATAGACGGCCTTGTTGCTGACCACGCCGTCGTCGCGGATCTTGACCCGCAGCGCGTCGAAGAAGACGACCGGATACATCGTCTCTAGCGGGCGGCTCTGCCAGCTCAGCGCCTCGGCCATCACCTCGTCGGTGACCGAGCTGATGAAGTCGGGAGACACCTCGGTGCCGTAGCTCTCGGCCAGAAACGCCTGAATCTCGCGCACGCTCATGCCGCGGGCGTACATTGCGATGATGCGTTCGTCGAAGCCGGTGAAACGGCGCTCGTGCTTGGGAATCAGGATCGGCTCGAAGCTGCCGTCACGGTCGCGGGGCACCTCGACCCGCACCGGACCACGATCGGTGATGACCGTCTTGCCGCTGGCGCCGTTGCGCTCGTTGGCTTGCCCGGCCGGCTTGGACTGGCCCGACGGGTAGCCCAGATGCAGGTTCATCTCGGCGCCCATTGCGCGTTCGATGATCGCTTTGTTGAACGCCAGCATCAGATCCTGGACCTCAGTCGGCGTCATCGGCCCCTTGACCAGTTGGTCCAGCAGTTCCTTGGGCAGTTCAGGCAGCGGCCCGCGGGCCGCTGCCTGACGCGCTACAGTTTGCCTTTTCTTCTTCATTGGCATATCCATGACTTTTAAACCTCATGATATGCCCCGCCCACGAAATCACGGATAGGTCCGGGCAAGCGCGTGATGACGCCTGCCCGTCCGGATCAATTGCGGCCGGCCATCACACCACCGTCCACGTCCCAAGTCGCCCCGGTAACCCAACTCGCCTTATCCGAAAGCAAGAAGGTAACCACTTCCGCAACGTCCTGAGGGGTGCCGATACGGCCGATCGGGTGAAAGTTATCGAAGCCCTGCAGAGCGCTATTCACTTCATCCTTCGGCATGAACTTCTCGTAGATCGGGGTCTGGACTACTGCTGGCGACACGGTATTGACACGGATGTGTTTCGGTGCCAACTCCATCGCCAAGTGCTGTGTGAGCGAATGCAGGCCGGCCTTCGCCATCGCGTATGCCGATGCCGGCATCGCAGCGATGGCCTGCTGCGCACCGACCGAACCAATGTTGACGATCGCGCCGGAACGACCTTTTTCAACGAGGTTCGCGGCTACCTTCTGCGTGATAAAGAAGAATGATTTGTTCAGCGTCAGATACTGGTCGTAATCCGCGGCCTGATGCTCGAGGAACGGCTTCGGGAAAAACACGCCAGCCGCGTTGACCAACAGGTCGATATCGGAATGCTGCTCATCGATGGCCTCGAGCAGCGCCGCCAGTCCTTCATCGTTGGACAGATCCGCGGCCAATGCCGCAACCGGGCCCGTTGCGGCCAGTTCCTTGCGCGCCTCCTCGGCCTTGTCCGCACGGTGTCCGACAATGACCGCACTGCCGCCTTCGGCAAGAACCATGCGGGCCGTTTGCAGGCCAATTCCGCTCGTGCCGCCGACGACCAGCAGTTTCCTACCCTTGAATTGATTGCTCATCTTAGTCTCTCCACCTGCTAACTGTCAGGATTCGGTTGAAGGTAAGCAGGCTGACGCCACCGCTGCTCGGCGGGCGGTCGCATCTCATTAACGACGAGAAGGAGCATTCGCGAAGCCAGCAAACATAGAAAGCAAAACTATTGATGCTCGTGATCTAAAGGTCTATCCGCACCACGCCTTTCGCTCATGTTTTGGCGCTCTATCAGCCCTGCTTTTTGACATTGTTCTCTCATTCCATTCCATATGCAAACGAGAGAAAGTGTCTTCCACTGAAACGAAATCTTTATATCGCGTCCGAGCCGACCCGTGCTTGACTTTGCCACGATAGCAATGTCTAGCCTACTCGACACGGTGAACGAAGGGCCATCAGTCGGCTATTGAACGAACGCCCCATCCACTTGGAACGTGCTCGTCCGCGTTGGCAGCCGATCAATTCAGGAGATTTATATGTCGTCAAAACCTGTTCGCAACACCTCTTCGGATGAGGAACAGCTCGCCTTTCGAGTCGAGGGAATGGATTGCGCAAGTTGCGTAGGCAAGATCGAGACCGCGCTGGGTCGTATGGACGGGGTATCCGACATCAGTGTTCAATTCGCCAGCGAGACCTTGTCGGTTAGTCGCACGCGGTCCGGCAAGGCGACGGCGCTGGACATCGTAAAAAAAATCCGAACGCTCGGTTTCGATGCAACGCAGTTGCCGTTGAGTGTGGTTTCGCATTCGGGTGCGGTCGATGCATCGCAACCGAACGATGATCCTGTACACCATCGCGACGCCAGCACACCCCATCGCCGCACGTGCAGCGATGCACACGATCACGGTACGCATCATCACGAAGAGGGACATCAGCACGAGTCGTGTGAAGTCCAACCATCGTCCGGCAAAACACTATTCGAGTGCGCAACCGGCATGCCGAATGTCACGATGCGTGTTGAAGGCATGGATTGCGCAAGTTGCATAGGGAAGATCGAGACGGCCCTTTCACGCATGCCAGGCGTCTCCGATGTCCAAATCAATTTCAATGCAGAAAGTTTGGCGCTCTCCCTCGCCTCGGGCGCTTTCACGCAAGTCGCAGACATCGAAAAGACGATCAAGAGCCTAGGCTTTGGCGTCTCGGGCGCCCGGCACGACAGCACCCCGGCCGATACATCACGCAAAGCAGAGGCTCCCTCCCGAGCTCAGCGCTGGTGGCAAACAAAGAAAGGGAAATTGGTTGTCGGCATGGGAGCGTTGATGGGAACAGCCTACGCTGTAGCCCACTGGCTCCCGGAATATGCGAACTGGATCTTCACAGCCGCCGTGGTCGCCGGCGTTTTCCCCTTCGCACGCAAGGCTTTGGCGCTTTCGACCTCCGGCTCGCCTTTCTCCATTGAGATGCTGATGACGGTGGCTTCGCTGGGCGCACTCGCGCTTGGACAATCGGCGGAAGCCGCTGCCGTCGTGTTCCTGTTCGCAATCGGCGAGTTGCTCGAAAGCGTGGCCGCGGGCCGGGCACGTGCAGGGATCAAGGCGCTCGCGGCGCTGGTGCCCAAGACCGCGATCCTGCTTGATCAGCAGGGAAAGCAGCGCACCGTGGCGGCCGCGGATTTGCAGGTTGGCGACGTTGTCCTGGTGCGCCCAGGCGATCGTGTTCCGGCCGATGGCGTCGTTCTCCACGGAGCATCGAGCATCGACGAGTCTCCTGTGACGGGAGAATCGGTCCCGCGCTCCAGGACTCTCGGCGAAAATGTCTTTGCCGGATCGATCAACGTTGAAGGTGCACTCCAGGTGCGAGTCGAAAAAACGACTGCCGACAATACCATCTCGAGAATCATTCAGCTGGTGGAACAGGCCCAATCCTCCAAGGCGCCCACGGCCCGATTCATCGAGAAATTCAGCCGATATTACACGCCTGCGGTCATGGTTATCGCTGCCGCGGTTGCCGCTCTCCCTCCTCTGGTCAGCGGTGGCGACTGGAATACATGGGTCTATCGCGGCTTGTCGCTGCTACTGATCGCCTGTCCGTGCGCACTCGCGCTCTCGACACCAGCCGCCATCGCCTCCGGGCTTGCCGTCGCAACGCGTCGCGGCCTTTTAATCAAGGGCGGCAATGCGCTGGAAACGATCGGACGCGTACGCGCCGTGGCGTTCGACAAAACCGGCACGCTGACCGAGGGTAAGCCTCGTGTGACCAGCGTGGTGTCTGTCCGCCCAGGTGGCGAAAGCGAGGTTCTTGCTCTCGCGGCAGCGGTCGAGGCCGGCTCCAGCCATCCGCTCGCCAAGGCAATCGTCGCGCACGCCGAAGAGGCTGACGTCGCCATCCCCGCTGCCTTGAACGCCTCGGTAACGCCGGGCAAGGCTGTCCACGCAACCGTGAATGGGCGAAAGTTGGCGGTCGGGTCTCCTTCGTACGCAGCCCAAGCATGGAACCTCTCAGCGGAATCGCGCCAGCGCATCGAAGCATTGGAAGATGGCGGAAATACGGTTGTCGTATTACTCGACGAACAAGACAGCGAAATTATCGGGCTGCTTTCCCTGCGTGACGAACCTCGACGCGACGCACGCGAAGGCGTGGCGCTGTTGCAGCAAATGGGCATACGGTCCATCATGCTGACCGGTGACAACAACAGGACTGCGCGCGCTATCGCGTCCCAACTCGGTATCGAATGGCAAGCGCAATTGCTGCCCGAGGACAAGTTGCGTCATGTCAGCCAGATGAAACGCGAGGCCAAGGTGGCCATGGTCGGCGACGGCATCAACGATGCACCGGCACTTGCAACTGCAGACGTCGGCATCGCCATGGGAGGCGGCACTGACGTCGCCATCGAGACGGCGGATGCGGCGTTGCTCAAAAGCAGAGTCACCGATGTCGCTCACCTCGTCTCGGTTTCGCGCGCGACTATGGCGAATATTCGACAGAACGTCACCTTCGCACTTGGCCTAAAAGCATTGTTCCTGATCACCACCGTGCTGGGTATGACTGGCCTCTGGGTTGCGGTCATGGCCGATACGGGCGCAACAGCACTTGTCACGCTCAACGCGTTGCGTCTGCTGAGATTCGGCAAGACGCAAAACGCGAGCGGCGGACGTGATAACGGCATGACGCCACACCCCGCTGCAACCGTGAGCTAAACCAGCCGACTGGGAAATCGCTAGAAGACACAGATGCGCCGCGACAAGTTCGGTCGCGCCGCATCTGTCTTCTCGACTCGAACAACATTTCAATGGCTCTCGGGATCACCTTTACCGCACCCGAGACAATCTCACCAGGAGAATCGCATCCATGTCCATACAAGCCCTGGCAAAGACGGCATGCTTGATTTGCGCCGCCGTGATTTCGGCGAGTGCGTCGGCCTCGCCTACGAACTCAGTCGACGAGTCCGGCAGCAACGCACACATCGTATCGTTCCAACAGATTCGCAATGCAACGATCAAGGTCCGATACGGAGAGACCACGTTCTTGGTCGATCCGATGCTTGGACCCAAGGGATCTTATGCGGCTGCACCCGGCGCATTCAACGAACAAATTCGAAACCCGACTGTCGATTTGCCGATACCGGTCGATGACGTGATGAAAGCCGATGCGGTCATCGTTACGCATTTGCATCTCGATCATTGGGACCAGACAGCAAAGGAACGTTTGCCCAAGGACATCCCGATCTTCGCGCAAAACGACCAGGATGCGGAAAAGATCCGAGGCGCAGGTTTTCGCGACGTGCATGCCCTCGATACGCCTACTGAGTTCAAAGGGGTCCTATTGACCAGAACGAACGGCCAACACGGCAGCGACGAAGCGATGGAGGTCCGCGGAAAAATGTTGGGGATGGTCCATGGCGTCGTGTTCCAGCGTCCTCACTTCAAAACCGTGTACGTGGCTGGAGACACGGTATGGAATCAGGATGTCGAGGCCGCCATTACCACCTACAAACCCGATGTCATCGTATTGAATACTGGCTATGTGCGCTTCAAGGACATCGAAGGCGCGATCATCATGGGCAAAGAGGATCTGTACCACGCGAGCCAAGCGGCTCCAGACGCCTATATCATCGCCAGCCACATGGAGGCGTTGGGCCATGCCATGCAAACGAGAAAGGAATTGGCGGAATTCATTTCCGCGAAAAAACTCGACGCCAAGCGTGTGCTCATTCCAGCCGACGGGCAAGCCTATGAATTCTAAGGGAGGCGAGTCAGGGATGGCATAGCTACTCGTCGTCGCCCATTCTTAGGAAAGCCCCGGCAGTTGGATCGTCACCGAACTGTCGGGGGTGGTGTAACGTAGGCGAGGCGCATCATTCGAAGCGCCCACCTATCGCGGGCTCCCTACCGAACCACCGACCTGTCGTTCCATACTCCCTGCCCGAACTGACGCACGGTGATCGCCCCATTGCGAATGTCCCCGCTTTCGTCAAACTGGATCGGCCCCGTTACGCCGTCGAATTTCACCGCCTGAAGCTTTTGCATGTACACCTTCGGATCGGTTGAGTTCGCTGTCCGCATAGCTGTCGCCATCGCCATCACAGCATCGTACGCATACGGAGCGTAGAGTTGCACCGGCACGCCGAAGCGCTGCTGGAACCGCTTGAAAAAGGCCGGCCCTTGAGGCATGCGCGACGGCGGTACGCCCGCGAGCGTGCAGAACGTGCTTGCGGTCATCGACGACCCAGCGAGCGCGATGAACTGCGGCGTGCAGGACTCATCGCCTGCAATGAACGTCGCCTTCAACGCTAGCTTCTGCATTTGCTGGACGAAGGCCGCGGCCTGCGTGTCTCCCCCTGTAAACGCGATCGCGTCCGGTTGATGGCTCTTGATTGTCGTCAAGACCGCCTTCCAGTCGGTTGTCTTATCCGTGCCAAATTCCCGATCCACGACTGTTCCGCCTGCTGCCTTGACGGCCTTCTCGACCTGGTCCGCAAGACCTTGCCCGTATGCCGTACGATCGTCGACGATGGCGATCTTGTGCGCCTTCAAGTCATGAACGAGATACGTGCCGATCACCGAGCCCTGTCGCACATCGTTGGCGACCATGCGAAACACACTCTTGAATCCCTGTTCAGTCAAGAGAGGATTGGTCGCCGACTCCGTGATCATGGGAATCCCAGCGGCCGCGTAGATTCGCGACGCCGGAATCGACGTACCGGAATTGGCGTGCCCTACCACACCCGCCACGCGATCGTCGATCAGCTTCTGCGCAACCGTCACGGCAGTCTTCGGGTCTGCCGCGTCGTCCTGCGAATCCAGAACAAACGTCACAGGCTGTCCGCCGATTTTTAGCTTTTCGCTGTTCAGATCCTCGATCGCGAGCCGCACGCCGTTTTCGTCGTCCTTGCCGATATGCGCGAGCTCACCAGTAAGTGGTGAGACCTGTCCGATTTTCACGGTTGTATCCGCGAACGCAGCAAATGGTTGCACTACGGCCAGCGCAGCAATCAGAGCAGAAGTAATTCGGTGGATCTTCATGGGCGGTCGGTCTCCAGTCTCCGCGTTGAGCACGCCCCTCGATCACCGCCACTCTCGTGCACGTCAATGTGACCTCAGGGTATGGCGCTCATGGTATGCATTGCGATTTGGAGAAAGGAATCTGAATTGCTCCGCGAAATGAGCTTTTTTTTCATCCCGAGCCCTTAGCATTGTTCTTTTTAAAGGGCCGGACCGCAAGGGCCCGCCAAACGGAAGTCCGATCGACCTAGAGCGATGATGCCTCAAGCACGTATCGTTTACCCGCGATGAAGACGGTCATTCCAAGGCGCGTCAACCGCGACTTTTCTTTGCGCGGTTAGTGATCAATGACCGGACTGTCGGCGTCTGTCAGGCAGGGGCTTCTTGGTGAGACCGTTGGCAGCAATGCCGCGCACCGCCGCTCCGGATGCGAGCGAGTCGATGATCGGACAGTCCGGCCTGTCATCTCCGTGACAGCAGTGCAGCAACTGTTCGAGCGCCGCCTTCATCTCGTGAAGCTCCCTCATTTTTTCGTCAAGCTCCGCGATGTGCGCCTGCGCCAGTGTCTTCACCTGCCGGCTTGATCGCTCGCGGTTCTGCCATAGATCGAGCAGTTCTCCGATTCGCTCCAGCGAAAAACCAAGGTCGCGGCAGTGGCGAATAAACCGCAGCCGGCTCACATCCTTATCGCCGTATTGTCGGTAACCGCTGATCGAGCGACTCGCTTGAGGCAGTAGCCCCAGACCTTCATAGTGCCGAATCATCTTGGTCGAGACGCCGGATGCGGACGCCACTTCGCCGATGTTCATAGTCAAGCTCCTTGATTTCCGATCGTTTCCGCCAGAATCATCTGATAACAATTGGGCGGCACCCGCATCTCGCGTGTTTGGGGGCGAAACACTCGGTCGCCACGATTGATGGTGCACCCCGTCAGAACGCAGATCGCGGCAAAGGGAGCGCGCCCGCTGCGCCAGATCTGTTCTATGGATCGACCGGCGCACGGATCGCTCCACGAAACGCTGATCGTGCATGGCGACAACCGGTCCACGACCATGATGTTGGAAGGTCGTTTCGCTAGATGCCGATGATCATCGGTGACAGGCGGACAAACGCCGTTGCGACGATTCTCGAGCGTCGCCAAATGCATTTCCGAACACGCATCGAGCTGCTCGGCAGGCGGACTAAGGACATTCAACAACGTGCGAAGCACACGATTGTCTTCAGATAGTTCGGCCATCGATCCATCTCCAGTAGCTTCCTCGGACACGCTTTATCCATTGGGACGCCCAAACTATCAAGCTTCCCATCGTTGTAATGTCAAGAAGCTTTTAGCGAGGGAGCTCAAGGCGCCCATGGATTGAATTCGAATCGTGTTATCCCATGGACAATCGCTTGCGCATTACAAGGTGCGATACGTCTTGGTCGAGACGCCGGACGCCGCGCCACGCCAACGACGCAGCATCAGTGCATTGCTGACGACGCTGACACTGCTAAAGGCCATGGCAGCCCCGGCAATCACCGGGTTCAGCAAGCCGAGAGCCGCCAGCGGAATACCCAGCACGTTATAGGCGAACGCCCAGAACAAGCCCTGTTTGATCTTTGAGTAAGTACGCCGCGATACATCGAACGAATCCGCCACCAAGCGGGGGTCGCCGCGCATCAATGTGATGCCTGCCGCTTCCATGGCCACGTCGGTGCCCGTCGACATCGACAAACCAACGTCCGCCGCGACCAGAGACGGCGCATCGTTCAATCCGTCTCCGACCATCGCCACGATGTGGCCTTGCCTACGCAGGCCATCCACGATCGACGCCTTGTCACCAGGCAACAATTCGGCACGGGCTTCATCGATGCCCAAGTCCCGCGCCACCGCATTGGCACTGCCTTGGTTGTCACCCGTCAGCATGACCGTCCTGATACCCAGCTCGCGCAGCCGCTGGACGGCCTCGTACGACGCGCTCTTGATGGTGTCGCCGAAGGCCAGCAGCCCCAACACGCGAGTCCGGCTTTCCTCTCGAGCGAGCAACCAGGAAATAGTCCGCCCCTCACCCTCGAGACGGTCTGCCACGGAAAAAAGCGCTCCTGGAGCCGCTCCCATCTCGTTCATCAATCGCGTGCTACCCAACAGAATCTGCTGGCCGCGCACCACACCTTGCACCCCGCGGCCCGGCAAGGCCCGGGCGTCGTATGCCGGCGGTACCGCAATGCGATGATCCTTGGCCTTATCCAGCACTGCATGCGCGAGCGGGTGATCGCTGGTCCGCTGCAGAGCGGCCGCCAGTTGCAGCACCTCGTTAGGATCGCTGGCATCCGCTGCCTCGATGGCAACCAGCGACGGTTTTCCTTCGGTGAGCGTTCCCGTCTTGTCGAAGGCAACGACCGTCACCGAGTGGGCCACTTCGAGCGCCTCCGCATCCTTGATCAAAATGCCTTGCCGCGCGGCCACTCCAGTGCCAGCCATGATGGCCGTCGGCGTAGCCAATCCGAGCGCACAAGGGCAGGCGATCACAAGCACCGCGACCGCGCTGATCAAAGCATGCTGCACGTCACCGCTGTACACGAGCCAACCGACGAACGTCAACAGCGCCAGCCCCAGCACGACGGGGACGAAGACCGCACTCACTCGATCAACGATGCGCTGAATCGGCGCCTTTGCCGCCTGGGCCGACTCCACCATGCGGATAATTCTGGCAAGCGTGGTCTCCGTGCCGATGGCGAGTGTGCGGACCTGCAATACGCCTTCCTCGTTGACCGAGCCGCCTGTCACCTTGTCGCCGACGGATTTTGCGACCGGCAGGCTCTCACCTGTAATGAGCGACTCGTTGATGTAGCTGCTGCCGTCGATGATCTGCCCATCCACCGATACGCGTTCTCCGGGACGGATAACCACAATGTCGCCTACGGCGACCTGCTCGACCGGCGTGGACACTTCGACACCGTCCACGAGGACGCGCGCAACGGTAGGCCGTAGCGCATTCAGCGAGCGGATTGCATCGGCCGTCTGCCGCTTGGCGCGCGATTCGAGCCATTTGCCGAGCAAGACAAGCGTAATGACCGCTGCGGATGCCTCAAAATACAGATCCGGCGTGGCGCCGTTGCGGTGCTGCCACAACAGAAAAACCGAAAGCCCGTATGCCGCGCTGGTGCCTAGTGCGACCAGCAAGTCCATATTGCCGCTACCCGCCTTCGCGGCCTTCCAGCCTGCGCGGTAGAAACGAGCGCCAAGCCAGAACTGCACCGGCGTTGCGAGCGCCAATTGCGCCCAGCCCCCCAACTCCCACTCGATGCCGAGCAGCTGCAGCAGCATCGGCAACAGCAGTGGAAGCGTCAACAGCGCGCCGGCGAGGACCGGCCACCATTGCGGAAGGCCTGCCGCAGCCGGTGCGACCGATGCGGCCTCGACCGGCTTGGCGACGTAACCAGCCTTCTCGACCGCAGCGGCCAACGTCGCGAACGAGACGCCGCCATGAGTCGTAACCGTTGCCTTTTCGGTCGCGAGGTTCACCGATGCGGCCGAAACACCGGGGATTTTCAGCAGCGCCTTTTCCACCCGGCCCACGCACGATGCGCAGGTCATGCCTTCGACCCCGAGCTCGATCGGGCGAGAGCGGACGTCATATCCGGCCTTACGGACGGCATCGGCAAGCGTTCCGGCGTCCACATCGGCAGACGCCCGCACGGTGGCTTCCTCGGTCGCAAGGTTGACTGCCGTGCTTTCGACGCCCGGCAGGGCCTGGAGCGCCTTCTCTATGCGCGAGACGCAGCTGGCGCACGTCATGCCTTCGATGGGCAGCTTGAATTCTTGGAATTCGGATGCTGGAGCGGTCGTACTCATGAGGGTGATCTCCGTTTCGTTGGTCTTTCGATGGAGAGCAGCTTCATCCTTCCCATCATCAGAAGGTCAAGCGCGGAACGAAACAACTTTTTCGATTGCGTCACAGCGTTTGCCATCTGCTCGCAACAGATCTATTGACATTCCGACGATAGGAAGCTCGACAGTGCTGCCGTTTCATCCAAAAACCAGCCTAGGCATCTCATGGCTCACCGACTGCCGCAGATCACGGAGCCCTCCATGCAAAATCGCCATTCACCAACCAGTCCGTCGCGGCGGCGCTTCGTTCAAGGCTTGGCCGTGGGCGGTGCCGCCGCCACGCTTGGCCTACTCCAGTCCTCGCGCACGTGGGCGCTGACCAGTCCCGACCAGCCGACCGTGCTGAGCGGCACCGATTTCGTGCTGGACATCGCCGAGACCGCTGTCAACTACACCGGCCATTCACGCGTGGCCACCACCGTGAACGGCAGCCTTCCCGGGCCGACGCTCCGCTGGAGGGAAGGCACAACGGTGACACTGCGCGTGACCAATCGGCTACGTGTGCCGACCTCCATTCATTGGCACGGGATTCTTGTTCCAACTCAGATGGATGGGGTGCCCGGCCTCAGCTTTCCAGGAATCGCACCGGGCGAAACCTTCGTCTATCGCTTCCCCGTGCGGCAGGCCGGAACCTATTGGTACCACTCCCATTCGCGCTTTCAGGAACAAACGGGCGTGTTCGGCCCACTGATTATCGAACCGGCCGAGCCGGACCGCATCGTGGTCGACCGCGACTATGTCGTCATGCTCAACGACTGGTCCGACGACGACCCCGAGCACATCTACGCCACACTGAAGAAGTCGGGCGATTACTACAACTACGCCATGCCCACAGCGCCGGATTTCTTCCGCGACGTACGCGACCACGGGCTGAGCAAGGCATTAGCCCGGCGCAAGATGTGGGAGGAGATGCGCATGAACCCAACCGACTACAGCGATGTGTCGGGACAGATCTATACCTATCTGACGAACGGACACACACCGGCCGACAATTGGACCGGAATTTTTAAGCCCGGTGAAAAGGTGCGATTGCGCTTCATCAACGGCTCGTCGATGTCGATCTTCGACGTGCGCATTCCGGGCCTGAAAATGACCGTGGTCAGCGCCGACGGACAGGATGTCGAGCCGGTGAGCGTAGACGAGTTCCGGATTTCCATCGCCGAAACCTACGACGTCATCGTCGAGCCCGATGACGACCGCGCGTACACCATATTCGCCCAATCGATCGACCGCAGCGGCTACGCGCGCGGCACGCTCGCCCCGCGCTTTGGTATGCAGGCGGATGTCCCGACAATGGACGCGATCGGCTGGTTGGACAAGGCCGACATGATGGGCGCAATGATGATGGGCGGAATGCATGGGCATGGGGGAATGTCTGGGCAGCCCGGGATGGGGATGATGGCCGCGACGCCGCCCGCGCATCATGCTCGTACCGAATACGGCCCCGGTGTCGATATGCGTGTCGACATGCCACGGATCAATCTCGACGATCCGGGCGCGGGCCTGCGCGGCAACGGTCGCCGCGTCCTCACCTACGCCGATCTACACACACTCGGCGGCTCTCTGGACCCGCGCGAACCGAACCGCGAAATCGAACTGCACCTTACCGGCAATATGGAGCGGTTCATGTGGTCGTTCGACGGCGAGAAGTACTCCGATGCAAAGCCGGTTCACTTGAGAACCGGGGAGCGCGTGCGCGTCGTGCTGGTCAACGACACCATGATGAATCATCCGATCCACCTACACGGCATGTGGAGCGAGTTGGAGAACCCGTCCGGTGGTTTCCAGGTGCGCAAGCACACCGTCAACGTGCAGCCTGCGCAACGTATCGCCTATGGCGTGACGGCCGATGCACCAGGACACTGGGCCTATCACTGCCATATGCTCTATCACATGTTTGCGGGCATGTTCCGAGAGGTGGTCGTGTCATGATTAAAACTCGACAAACTGCCGCCATTGTCTCGCGACGCTTTCTCTGGATCACAGCGGGACTACTGGCCGCGCCGGCCTTATCCATCGCCCAAGTGGCTCAGCCCCCCGCCGGCAGTTCGATGCCTTCGATGAACGCTGCGCCGCACGAGGCGCATTCGATGTCCGGCATGCAGATGCCCTCCACGATGGGCTCCATGCAAAACGGCAGCGCTGCGCCACAGGGCAAGAATCCGATGGCCGGCATGCGAATGGGATCCATGCAGGGCGGCAGCGCACCGCCGGACGCGCGCCGCCCCGACTACTCCGAAGGTGTCAGCGCCAGTTCCGAGCCAGGCATGGACATGGACGACGCCGCGCCAGTAGGCATGCTGCAATTCGACCAGTTGGAAGCATTCCACGACAAGGACACCAATGGACTGGCTTGGGAAATGCACGGATGGTACGGCAACGACAGCAACAAGCTATGGATCCGCAGCGAAGGGGAACGTAGCGGCGGCCACTTCGAAGATGCCGATGTCGAGGCACTCTGGAGTCATGCGGTCGCGGCATATTGGGACACGGAACTCGGCATACGCCAGGACTTCGGTGATGGTCCGTCTCGCCATTGGGCCGCGTTCGGTGTACAGGGCATCGTGCCGTATAACTTCGATATCGAAGCCACCGGCTACGTGGATCCAACAGGCCGAACCGCTGCCCGCGTGCGCGCGGAGTACGACATGCGCTTCACTCAGCGGCTGATCTTGCAACCGGACCTCGAGGTCAACGCGTATGGGCGCTCGGATCCTGCCAGGCGCATCGGCGGCGGGATCTCCGACGCTCAGTTCGGCGTGCGCTTGCGTTATGAAATCAATCGGCGCGTCGCGCCCTACATCGGCGTCGAATGGAAACGTCGCTTCGGCGCCACCGCGAATCTTGCCCGCGACGATCGTCAAGCCGTCTTCGATCAACAGTGGGTGGCCGGCATTCGCATTTGGTATTAGTTGCTAAAAGCCTGTTGACATTACGACGATGGGAAGCTCGATAGTTTCATCGTCCCATCGACACAACCCATTAGGAGAACTCTCATGATCGCCTTCGAAGTCAATGACATGACGTGTGGCCACTGCGCCGCTGCGATTACCGACGCACTGAAGGCCGTCGACAATCTCGCGAAGTTTACTGTCGACCCGGCCAAGCATCGGGTGACAATCGAGTCGACCCAAGTCGATCCGAACAAGCTGCGTGATGCCATTGCCGATGCCGGTTACACGCCCGTTCAAGTCGAGGGCGAAAGCGCCAACGCATGTACCACTCAGAAGAAGAGCTGTTGTGGACAGCAGCACTAACCGTTGCGCGCTCGCCGCGCCCACCGCTCGCGATGAGCATGCTCACTGCGATGAGGCGGCACCCGCGACGACGCGCTTCATGCACCTTTGCAGGGCACATATTCCGGCGTCGCACTTCGGAATAGTGCTAGGCGTCTCCGGGCTAGGGCAGGCATGGCGAATGGCGGCTCGGCTATGGGCCTTGCCACCCGCTGTCGGAGAAACGCTTCTCGCTGTCGCCGGGTTGGTCTGGGCCGTCCTCGCCATCGGCTACGTATGGCAGGCCATCCGAAGCTTCGATAGCGTCAAAGCCGAGTTCCTGCACCCTGTGCAGGGCGGCACGCCCGCGTTGTTGGCGGTGTCCACGCTGCTCGTCGCCATGGCAGTGCTCCCGTACTCGGTTCTCTTGGCGTGGATTCTGGCCATGAGCGGCATCGCGTGGCACGTGGGCTTCTCTCTCTGGCACACAGGAACGCTATGGCAGGGCGGTAGAAACGCGGAGGACATGGTGCCGACCCTGTACCTGCCGACCGTTGCAGGTAACTTTACTAGCGCAGCGGCGCTGGGTTCGTTGGGATGCCCGGACTGGGGGTGGCTATTTTTAGGTGCCGGGCTGTTCTCATGGCTGGCCCTCGAGTCGTTGGTAATCCATCGGCTATGGCATTCGACAGCCATACCCGCGCGTCAGCGCCCTCTCATCGGCATTCAGTTCGCCCCGCCGGCCGTGTGTGCCATGGCTTGGCTGGCATTGTCTCCAGGTAGCACCGACCACTGGCTTCTCATGCTTTGGGGTTACGGGCTGTTCCAGTTGCTGCTTGGCTTACGCCTCGGATCATGGCTCGGCGTTCAGTCCTTCATCCCTGCCTACTGGGCCTATACGTTCGGTGTCGCGGCCGCCACGGTTTGCAACCTCAAGCTCGCACAGTCGGGCGTTCGATCGGCGCAACTGCTGGCCATACCGGTATTCGTCGGCGCCAACCTTTTCATTGGATACCTGTTGATACGGACCATCCGTCTGCTCGTCAAAACGTGGGCATCCACTCGGCGATTATCCCCTGCTGCGCTGGACTGACTCAGCAGCGGCTCGGTTCGTCTTCGCCGGGGCCGATGGTTTTGCCGAAGCATTCGCTCGGAAGCGAACACTCGCGCGCTCCGCATGCTGCCGCATGTATGCCTGTGGGCTCGTCCCCATTTCCAGGCGAAACGCGTACACGAAGGCTGACGTCGAGCCATACCCGAGTTCCATTGCAGTCCGCGTCACGCCCAACCCTCCGCCAAGCAACTCGATCGCCCTGAACAAGCGCATACGCCGGCGCCAAGAACGCAAGCTCATTCCCGTCTCGGTTACGAAGTGCCGAGCCAAGGTCCGCGTCGACATGCCGAACATGGCGCTCCACGCCTCTGGTCCTCGAGGGTCCGCAGGATCCGTGTAGAGCGTTTCACAAAGCGCTGAGAGCACCCCGTCTCGCGGCCACGGCAACGCAGCGGAAATAGTATGAGCCCGGCGCAATTGGTCGAGAATCAAATGCGTGACTCGGCCGGCATACCCGTCGTCGTCTGCCATTTCACTAATCGAGGCGGCCTCGACCACTAGCTCCTTCAGCAACGGCGTGACGCCGAATACGGTCGGCTCCACGCCGACCCCGCCCGCGCTGACGTCGTCCGCGATCCAGAGGCTGCGAAACTCGGCGCCCAGTAACGATCCGACACGGTGATGAACACCGGTTGGCAACCACACCGCCTGCTCAGGCGAAATAACGAAGGATCGGCCGCCGGCGATGACGGTCAAGACGCCCGAGCTGGCATACACCATCTGATTCCAGCCATGGGCATGCTCCGGAAAGTAGTGACGTGCGGGAATGGACTGCGCACGCACTGCAAGCGGTTTTGGCGGCGCCAGCCCCGGCGGCGCGTGGATCGGCTTCCAGGTCATTGCATTCTCCGTTTGGCAGATATTCTATACATCTTGTCGATTGGTTGAAACACCGCCACCCCGAAAATTGGTCTAATGCCGGGAGGCCTCGCCCGCCCCGTCGGATGCGACCTCTGATTGCATCCCACCATGGCTCATCATTCCACAGGAGAGACCGTCAACATGGCCCGCTTTGATCGCTACAGCCAGCCACTCTCGACCACCTCGGACGCCGCGGCAGAGCGCTATCGTACCGGCGTCGATCTTCTGCTCTCGCTGTGGCCCGGTACCGCCGAAACGCTCGACCAGGCGATCGTGGCGGATCCTGACTTTGCGCTCCCCTATGCAGCACGCGCACGCTTTCACGCGATCCGGGCGGAAATCACCGAAGCTCGTCAGAAGATCGCCACAGCGGTGGAACTTGTCGGACGCAATGGAACCGAGAGGGAGCGAAGCCACGTGGCCGTTCTGTTGTTGGCGATCAACGGCCAGTCAGCAAAGGCGCTCGAAGGTGCCCTGCAGCACACGGACAGATGGCCGCACGACATCCTGATTCTGTCGCTCCTGCTGGGGGCATTCGGCCTCTTCGCGTTCTCTGGAATGTCCGATCACAATCAGGCACGCGTCGATCTTTGCGAGCGTCACGCCCCACACTTCGGAGCCGACGACTGGTGGTTTGTCACCTATCGAGGTTGGTCTCATGGCGAAAACGGCAACCTCGGACTTGGCCGTTCTTTGACCCAACGCGCGCTCGAACTGCGGCGACAGAACGCCAACGCGGCCCATGCGGTCGCACACGTGTTGTACGAGGCAGGTGCCGGCGACGAAGCTGAAAAGACGATCAACGGTTGGCTACCGGAGTACGATCGCAGCGCAGTGCTCCATAACCACATCGCTTGGCATGCAGCCCTTATCGCATTGGAGCGCGGCGATACGGAGCGGGCGCTGACCATCTACAATCAAAACGTGGCGCCTCCCGTTGCTACCGGCGTGCCTATCAACGTCGTAAGCGATACTTCGTCGTTTCTCTGGCGATTGCAAGCCTATGGGCACGCCGTGCCCGAAGGCTTGTGGGAAGAGACGGCGAAGTACGCGTCGGCGTACTTCAAACAAGCTGGCTTCCCGTTCGCCGACTGTCACATGGCCCTGATTGCCGCTGCGACCGGCGATAGGGCCGCTCTTGACCAACGCGTCGATGCGCTCGTCGACTTGGTCGAGACCGGCAAGCTTCCCGCCGGCCCTGTCGTGCCGGCAATTTGTCGAGCAGCCCTTGCCTTTGCGGAAGAAGACTACGCACGCTGCACGGAAATCCTCGAGCCGGTCGCTCATGAAGCAGTGCGCATCGGAGGAAGCGGCGCGCAACGAGACATCGTAGAAGAAACCCTGCTGGTTTCGCTGATGCGAAGCGGGCAAGCGGCAAAAGCGCGCTCGCTTCTCAATGCAAGGCTGCATCGACGCCCGTCCCCGCGCGATTCGCGCTGGATGAGTCAAGTCACGATCGCTTGAATTCGCATTTAATCGTCGACCGCTGCCTTACCCGGGACTCGCGCCCGATCTCAATGACGATTCGCAGAGCCGGCCACCAAGATCACGCTTCCTGGGCCGGCTCATGCATCGATATCCCGACCCGATCTAGAAAGCGCTGCAATGGATTCAAGCATAACAGTGAAGCGAACCGGATTACAGAAGCTGCTCGTCAACAACCTGGGGCCGGTCGCAACGATCTCGATCGCACAGCTTTTTGGCACCGCGCTATGGTTTAGCGCCAACAGCACAGCGGGCGACCTCATGCGTATCTGGCACGCCAGCGCCGCGGACATCGGCTGGCTGACCGATGCCGTGCAGCTTGGATTCATTCTCGGCACCCTCGTGATCTCTTTGAGCGGTGCGGCCGATCGCTTCAGAGCCAGTACGATCTTCGTCTATGCCGCGATCGCGGGAGCGACGTTCAATGTGTGTTTCGCCTGGCTCTCCACCGGCCTCGTCAGCGGTGCAATCTTTCGTTTCGGTGTCGGTGTATGCCTCGCAGGCATTTATCCGATGGGAATGAAGCTCATCGTCGGCTGGGCGCCTGAGCGAACTGGACAGGCCCTTGCGCAGCTTGTTGCAATGCTGACTCTCGGTACCGCACTCCCTCATGCCATGCGAGTCATGGGCGCGGGCTTCCCTTGGCAGATGATCATCACCGCTTCGTCCGTCCTGGCGCTGATCGGCGCCATGTTAATCGGCGCGTTGGGGGACGGGCCGCACGCACGCACGAGGAGCCCTTTGCCGCTCTCATCGCCGACTACGGAGGCACGGCCACCGTCCGTCCTCTCGGCATTCCGGATGCGTCCGTTTCGCGCTGCAACGCTCGGATACTTCGGCCATATGTGGGAACTCTATTCGTTCTGGACCACTGTGCCGCTGTTGGTGGCCCATACCGCTCTGGCAACACGCTTTTCGGCGTTGGGCGTATCCGGTGTCTCGTTCTGCATAATCGGCATCGGGGCGCTTGGCTCATTGGTCGGTGGTGTATTGTCTCGTCATATCGGCAGCGCGAAGGTCGCGATCGGAGCGTTGGCAATGTCCGGCCTTTGTGCGCTAACGTTCGCGATCGGCTGGCGCTACCTTCCCATCGGGGCCATTGCTGCGCTGCTTGTTCTCTGGGGCGCTTCGGTCGTTGCCGACTCGCCTCAGTTTTCCGCCCTCGCCGCCAAGGCTTGTCCGCCTGACCTCGTGGGAAGCGCGTTAGCCATCCAGAACTCGATCGGCTTCGCCATCACAGTCGTTTCGATCGCAGCGACCGTAGCGCTCTTCGAACATGTGGGGCTCGACGCAACTTGGCTGCTGATCCCCGGGCCCGTGCTCGGACTACTCGGCTTCGCGACGGCTTCTCGGGGAGCTGCTTCCCCGAGCGCTCCAATCAACTAAGTAGATCGTGTGCGCAGAGCATGGTCCCTTATGTTGAAGATGCTCAGCCGACGGATTCACATGCTCTCGTCGGCCGGATCGACATGCTTACCGCTCGCCGAGCTTATGGCCATTCACAGTCCGACCGTACATCGATGTCGGCGTATCGTGGAACCTCGTACGGGTCTGATCGACTGAACCCGTGAAGCGCGGATCCTGTGGACGTTCGTGGCTATCCATGAAGAAGGCTACGTCCCAAGCTTGCTGGTCAGTCAATGTGTTGCCCAATCCTAACGGCATGTTCGCCTTGATGAACCCTGCAGCATTTTGGATCTCGTGCATGCCGGCCCCCCAGTTGAACGAGCGATCGCCCCAAAGCGGCGGAAACACGGTTCGACCGGCGCTGCTCTGCCCCTGCCCATCGGGGCCATGACATACGGAGCAATGCTGCGCATAAACCCGGGCGCCGCGCGTGTAATCTACCTTCAGCGACGGGGGAGGCAACTTCGGATAACCCCTGCCCGCGATCTTCCCGCCTACGGGTGCACCCGTGGCAAGCCAAAACGCGTAGCTCTCCAACGCGACCAACACCGGATCGCCGAGCGGGGGCGCCTTACCGTTGATGCTGTAGCTAAAGCAGCCCTGCATCCGTTCGGCGAGCGTATTCACGTGCCCGTTCTTGCTGCGATACGCCGGATAGGAAACGTAGGCGGCCCATAGTGGGCTCGAATTGACTCGGCGGCCCGCGTCGAGATGACAGTTGGCGCATGTGAGTGAATTGCCGACAAACTTGCCGGCGTACTCGCCGGTGTGCAAAAAGATCTGCTCGCCGAGCTTCACCGATTTTCCGAATTCACCGCTCGGCATTGCGCTCTCGGCTGGCGGTTCGAACGGATGGGCTGGGGCGGTATCTGGTTGGGAGGCCGCCGTGGCGTTCGCAGGCTCCGCTGCAGCGACCTGGGCTAGACGCAATGCAATCGACAAAGCGATGAGGAACGTCGTGCCATTCCGTTTTCGTTCGAGGCTCACGCTTCCCCCTTATTTCGCTCTCGTTTCGCTGATTTGCGCCGGCTGCGCGTAGTACTCCGCTACCGCATACATGTCGACATCGGAAAGCTTGCTCGCGACAGCGGGCATCAGCGCAAGTGGCCCAGCTGGACGCGCTCCCGCTTTCCATTCGTGCAACTGCGTCTCGATATAGCCTGCCGGTTGCCCTGCCAATGAGGGAAATACACTACCTACGCCGGCGCCGGCAGGACCGTGGCATTGCGCGCAGGCGGGCAGATTGTCTTTCCATCTTCCCCGCGTTGCGAGCCAAGCACCGGTATCCGACGGTAGAGGATCGGAGGGGTCGCTACTGCGAATGCCCTGAGGAAGTGAAAGAGTGCTGAAGTAATTTGCGACCGCGGTGCGTTCCGAGGCCGTCAAGTGGCTTGCGATCGGCTGCATCACGGCGCTCTTACGACTGCCATCAGCAAACGCCGCCAGCTGTGCATCGAGATAACTCGAGCTCAAGCCCGCGAGCCGAGGAAAACCTGCATCCGCATTGCCTTGTCCCGCAGCGCCGTGGCAACCGATACAGGCAGGAACGCCTTTCGCATTGCCTCCGGTCGCCATCTGTTGCCCCAGCGTCGTCTCCGCAAATGCACTCGTTAGCGTCGCCGCGAGCCACGCGGCAATGCACGCGGTCGCGGCTCGCCCTATCGGCCGGCGCTCCTTATTTTTCATATGGCTCCTCGCTTCCCCTTCTTGCCCCTTCTTGCTGCGAAGCTGCTCAGTGCAGCCCCCCGGAGCGCACCAGGACGACATCATGTCAATGATTCTACGCCCGATAGATAAGTCGCCAATTCGTGACAATCACTCCAAAGATCATGTCTGGATTTTCACCGATCCGATAATTTTTAATTGTCACAATGACCGCTTGCGGTCGGCTCCAGCAAGGCAACGCGCAACCCGACGAAATCATGGGCCACCGGGTGTCGGTCCAAAATCATAGAGTCTGTCGAAGCAATACGATTTGGTGCGCATTGAAGTCACTCATTACCATCGGAAACTTACGGGAAAACCATGAAAATCGCTCGTCGACATGTCCTCGGAGTCGGTGCCGTAGCGGGTCTTACGCTCATGTCAGCAAAAATCGCCGCGGCAACCCCGGAAGATTCCGCCGGCCCGACGTCGGAACCGCAAGACGGCTGGCTCGACGAGGGCGGGCATCGCCATAGGATTGTCTTCGACACGATCAGCGCAAAGGGTCTGGGCATCGGAATGAATTTCGCCACGAACTTCTTCCTAGCGAATCAACAGGGCTATGGAATCGCAGCCGGTGAATTATCGGTGGTAATCGTGATGCGACATGCCTCCACCGCATTCGCCTTCAACGATGCAATGTGGGACAAATACGGAGACTATTTCGTCAGCCACACGGAAGTGTTCGACCCGCACACGCAGGCCCGCCCCCGAATCAATCTGTACCGCGTCCAATCCAATGGAGCGCCCCTCCCCAACGGCAAGGCCACGCTCGTCGAGCTTGCTCAGCTGGGCGCTCGGTTTGCGGTATGCGCCATGGCAGCCGCCAATTTGGCCAAATCGATTGCGGAAGATACCCAAGGAAAGGCCGATTCCGTTCTCAATGAACTAAAAGCCAACCTGATTCCCCAATCCGTCATGGCGCCTGCCGGCATCGTGGCTGTGAACCGTGCTCAGGAACACGGCTACACCTTCTCCTATTGCGGTTGAGCGCAGACCTCGGTTTACTTAAGAGCTCAGTTCAAAAACCCCTGAGGGGAAAGTTAGTCAGTAAGACTCCTATAAGGATGTCCCTGTGCCAGCGGTTCTTGCGGTGCGGAAAAGAGCGACTCGGTAGCATCGACCGGCTGCAGCAGTTCGTCGAGCAAGCCAATCGGCATCCCGGCTGCGTGATCGATTTGTGCATCCATATTCTCAGACTCCTGATTGTTGAAATGATTGATGTCGCCTTTACGAAAGGCTGCGCTGTAAATCTTAAGGATCCGACGCCAACGGCGCTGCTTGCGAACCGCATTGCAAGCAGCTCGGCGGCGACATGAATTGCGCCCCACCGACGTCAGTGCAACACTTTCCCCAAGAAATCGCGTGCGCGCTCCGACCGCGGTGCGTCAAAGAAACAATCCTTGGCGCAGTCCTCCACGATGAGGCCCGCGTCCATAAACAGAATACGATCCGCGACCTTCCGAGCGAAGCCCATTTCGTGCGTCACGCACACCATCGTCATCCCTTCCTGAGCGAGTTCGATCATGACATCCAAAACTTCGTTGATCATCTCCGGATCGAGCGCGGACGTGGGCTCGTCGAAAAGGATGGCCGCCGGATCCATCGATAAGGCCCGCGCGATGGCAACGCGCTGTTGCTGCCCCCCGGACATCTGGCCAGGATATTTGAGCGCATGGGACTTCAATCCCACCCGGTCGAGAAGCGAAAGCGCTTTTACTTCCGCCTCATCGCGGGACCGGCGTAGAACCTTGGTCTGCGCTAGCGTCAAATTTTGAAGTATGTTCATGTGCGGGAACAGCTCGAAGTGCTGGAAGACCATTCCCACACGCGTCCGAAGCGATGACAGGTTCGTCTTCGAATGGCCCACGCTGACACCGTCGACCGTGATCGACCCTTTCTGAAAGCTCTCCAACCCGTTGATGGTCTTGATGAGCGTGGACTTGCCGGAGCCGGACGGCCCGCAGACAACGACCACCTCGCCCTTTTTCACAGCCGTCGTACAGTTGTCCAGTACGCGGAACTGCCCATACCACTTCGAGACTTCGTTGATGTCGATCATCTTCAGCATCCAACTGTTAATGCACCCATACCCTAGCCGCACACTCCGATTTCAATGCCTCGACCGTAAAGCAAGGCGTCCTTCGAGGCGGACCTGAAATGCGCCCAATGCGGAACTCAAGATCCAGTACAGCGCAGCGACAGCGAGATAAAGAGGCAGCGGCTGAAACGTCGCCGCGATGACTTCCTGCGCGGACCGAAGCAACTCCGTCACGGTGATCACCGACACGAGGGACGTGTCTTTGATCAGGCTGATCAGCGTGTTACCCATTGACGGCACCGCAAGACGCAGCGCCTGCGGGCCGACGACATAACGAAGGGTCTGAAAGTAAGTGAGCCCCAGGCTGTGCGACGCGCTCCACTGGCCGCGAGGTATGCCAAGGATCGCCCCGCGCATAGTCTCGGAAAGATATGCCCCCGCATTAAGCGTCAATGTCAGAACGCCCGCCGTGGTCGGCGACAGTGCTAGGCCGATACTGGGAAGTCCGTAGTACATCACGAACATTTGCACGAGTAGAGGCGTGCCGCGCATCACGCTCACATAGGCTTGTGCAATTCGATCCAGCAGCCGATTGCCGCTGATCCGCATGACCGCCGCTAAGGCGCCGACAATGAGACCGAAGACCATCGCGGCAATCGCGAACTTTATGGTCAGTAATGTACCCTTCAACAACGTCGGGCCCGATTGAATCACCAGATCCAATTGCTCCATATCTCCCCCTACGCGCGGCACGGCTTGCCAGTTCAATCGACTATCAGTTCACGGGTCGAGTGACATCCGAACCGAACCACTTTTTCGAGATCGCCGAGAGTGTGCCGTCCTTCTGCATCGACTGCATCGCTTCGCTTACCGAAGCGGAAAACTTCGGGTTTCCTTTCACGTACGGAAAAGCGACCTCTTCCCCAGAGTTCTTCAAAACGCCAGCGCCGCGCACGGGAACGTTTCGCGTCTTGAGAAGATACGGAACGAACAATCGATCGTTCAAGTAAGCGTCGACGCGTCCCGTGGCAAGATCGGCCAACGCTTCCGCCAACCCCGGATAAGTCTTCACGTTGATGCCGGGAACCGAGTGCGCCAGCGTTTCGAAGTTGGATCCGATACCAACTGCAACCGTTTTACCTATCAGTTGGTCGATGCTCTGATAGTCGCCTTTCTCGTCCTTTCTTACCAAAACCTCCGCGGCGGAATAGGCGTAGGCAGGACTGAAATCGAGCGTCTGCTTGCGCTGAGGCGTGGTGTCCACCTCGTTGGCCACAATGTCGAATCGGCCGGCTTGAACGCCGGCAAGCAAACTGGACCATTCCGACGTGTAGAACACCGGCTTGACGCCCAACTTCGCGGCCAACGCGGTAGCGACGTCGACATCGAAACCCACCAACTTTCCATCCGAATCATGGTAGGTGAACGGGGGATAGGTTCCCTCCGTCCCTACCCTGAGCACGCCTTGAGCCTTCACGGCATCCAGCAGGTCGGCCGCACGCGCGCCGAGCGACGAGACCGCCGTGGTAGCGATAAGCGTCGCGAGCAAAACACCCTTCTTCACTTTCATGACGTGGTCCCCTGTGGCTTACGATCGACGCATCACCACGTTTGCAATGTGATGTTCTGAACAACCATCGAGTCTGGCTTGCCAGCCACCCTCCTCAACGGATGACAATCCCACCTCAATCTCTCCGGCGTCGCGCGTATCGGCAAGGCATCACAACCAAACGCACCAATTAACTGCGTAATGTCGGAGAGAATCGAAGTAAACCGTGTGGTTCGACTCGAGTATCGACAGCCATATTTTTCGAGACAATTGAATTTTTTGCGCGTCAGTCATGACGCATTTTCACGAATCCGGCCGCTGTCGGCGCCGTGCGTCGAGTCCTGACCGGTTCTCGTCTCGCCGGGCTTCTTATCCACCTCCGGTGCCACTCGTAGGCGCACGCGGTCCGGACTTCGATCTCAGTTTCGGTCCGACCTGGGGCGAGCCAGGCTCTGACTTTGGGCGCTACGAAAGAAGCCGTTTCGGTTCGGCATCGATACGCCGGGAAGCGACTTCTCGTCCATGACAGCGTTCTCGGAAATGATCCCGTTGCGGGCAAGAATGAACGCTGTGAGCGAATAGGCTTCGTTGCTTGTTAGAGAGCCCGGGGCGGTCAACGGCATCGCGCGGCGAATGTAATCGAACACGCCGGTTGCGTAGGGCCAATAGCTGCCCACCGTCTTGATCGGTACATCATCGACCAGCGTGCCAATGCCCCCTACGAGGCGTGGAAAGGCACCTCTCCCCGACACTGGCACACCCTCGCCCTTCGCGCCATGGCATGCAGCGCACCGCGCTGCAAAAACTGTCGCGCCTTCCGCGGCTGTTCCGTGTCCTATCGGCAGTCCGGTGCCGTCCGGAACGACATCGATATTCCATCCGGCGACCTCCTCGACCGTTGGGCTCCGGCCGAATCCGTGGGCCGGTGTCATATCGGATTGCGCGTATGCAGACCATGAGGCGCTTAAGGCTAGCGCGGCGGCAAGCAACGACGCAGGCGCCGATCGACTATACGCGGACATTGGTCACTCCCCCTTGTCGATCGACGCCCCAACTCTGAATTCCGTTGAGGTGATAAACCGAATTGACGCCCCGGGCTTGAACGAGGCTCTCGATTGTCGGCTGAACGTATCCGGTCTCATCGACACATCGGCTCTGCAGGATGGCAGGTGTCCCATCCCATGCCCAGTCGAGCCTGAATCTCGTCAGGCACTTGGCCAGCACCGGTTCTTGCAGTTGCGCGGCACGCCATGTTCGCCCGCCGTCTGTCGATACGTCGACGCGTCGAACCCGCCCCTCTCCCGACCACGCCAGACCGGAAATCTCGTAGTATCCGGGCCCCTCGAGTTGCATATCGCCGGACGGGAACGTAATCACCGATTTTGCCTGCATCACGAAATTGAACTGCTTTGCCTTCCCGCTTTTCATCAACTCTGTGTAGTACGCGGTTTCCTCGTAGGTTTCGAACGGTGCCGTACTGAATTTCAAGCGTCTGAGCCACTTGATGTTCATATTCCCCTCGTACCCCGGCACCAACAGGCGCAACGGATAGCCTTGGGATGGCCGGAGCATCTCGCCGTTTTGCGCATAGGCGAGCATGGCATCGTCAAACAGCTTGCGTACGGGGATGCTGCGATCCATAGCGGCTGCGTCAGCCCCCTCTGCGAGCGCCCAAGTCGCTTTCGAATCCACCCCGACGTCGTCCAGCACCGTCGACAGGAGCACGCCCGTCCATTCGGAACAACCGAGTAGTCCGTGCGTTTGCTGCACGGTCTTTCCCATCGGCTTGCGCCACTCCGTGGACGTGTTTCCCGAACACTCCACGAAGTGCATCCGCGAAACCGACGGATAGCTAGAGAGCGTCAAGCAGCGCGGCCGGTCAGCGACAACTATTTTGGCCGGTCAACGGGGTAGTTGTCGTTGGGATCAGGTCATATTTAGCGTGCTCCTCCTTCGTAGTTGTCGTTGCGTGATGGTGTAGTTGACGCTCACCGCTACTGCGTAACGTCGCCGTCGTCAGGCGACTGGCCACTAAACGGGTTGGCTGGGTTGTCGTCGTGTAATTGACGCCGCCGCGCGTTCTGTTTATCGCCGGCCTGGCGGCGGCGGTAGCTTGGAACGTTGAGCTCGAAGATCGTCGAGTGATGCACAAGACGGTCGATAGCGGCGACCGTCATGCCGGGGTCAGGGAACACGTCATTCCAGCCCGAGAACGGCTGATTGGCCGTTATTAGAAGACTTTTACGCTCGTACCTCTCGGCAATCAGTTCGAACAGCACGCTGGTCTCGGCTTGGTCCTTGCGAGCGTACGACAGGTCATCGAGGGCGATGAGGTCGAAGCGGTCGAGCTTGGCCAGTGCTGAAGGCAACTGCAAGCTCTGGCGTGCTGCCTGCAGCTTCTGGACGAGTTCGCTGGTGCGCGTGAACAGCACGCGGTATCCGGCATCGATCAGGGCGTGCCCGATGGCCGAACCTAGATGGCTTTTTCCGACCCCCGGTGGCCCGAACAGAAGGACCGTGGCGCCTTTTTCCAGCCATGACTCGCCGGTGGCCAGCGCCGTGACATGGGCCTTCGAGACCATTGGCACGGCGCTGAAGTCGAAGGTGGCGAGCGTCTTGGTCGGGTCCAGATGCGATTCGGTACGATGCCGCTCGATGCGTCGTTTGGCGCGCTCAGCCAGCTCGTGCTCAAGCAGCGCGCCAAGCAGTCGCGTGGCCTGCCAGCCTTCCTTGTCCGAGCGCTCGGCGAACTCGGGCCACAACCTGCCGATCGTTGGCAAGCGCAGCTCGTTGAGCATCAGGGCCAGGCGGCCACCATCATGGGCGGGCGCGTTCATGCTGCCACCTCCTCGAGCAGTTCGTCATAGACGGCGACGGGCGGCATCTGAACCTCCACTTCAGGGCACGAGGCCTCACGGGGTGCGTACCGCTCACGCAGCGCCTTGAGATCGGGCAGCTTGCCGGCTTCCAGCAACACCTCAAGCTCTCCGGCCAGTACGGCCTCCACGCCGTGAAGGCCTGCGAGTTCAAGCAGGCCAACCATCGTCTTGCATGCTTCGCGTTGCGACAGGCGGGCATCGAGTTGTTCCCACGTCCGGCGGTACGCCTCACGCGGGAACAGTGCGTCACGAAACGCGAGCCCCTTGAATGCCTGCGGTTTGCGCTTCAGGGAGCCAATGAAGTGGCGGTAATCAAGCGCGTGACGGTTGTCGTTTGCACGGGAACCCCGTGCGGTGCTGTGCACCAGCACGCCGGACAGGTAACAGTCGAGCCGGTCGCCGTAGACTCGCACCTTCAGCCGGTGACCAATCAGGCGCGACGGCGCACTGTAGAGGATGCCGCGCACCGTGAACGTGCTGCAGCGGGTCACAGGCGCTTCTTCCTCGACGAAGTCGGTGGTACGGTACTCCGGCAGATCCTGAAGCTGCTGGCGCTCGATACGGAACGCGGCGGCGTTGCGCCGGTTTCGACGCATCACCTGCTCGCGGATGAATTCATCGTAGGCAGCACGATCAGCGAAATCGCGATGGCCACGCAGCATCAAGGCCTGACCGACCGCGTCCTTCAGATACCGGTGCGAGGATTCGACACTCCCGTTCTCGTGACCCAGACCGCGATTGTTGCGCGTGCCCTGCATGTCGTAATGCTCGAGCAGCGCCTTGTAACGGGTCGTGAAGTCTTCCTTCTCGCTCAGGTTCTTGAAGGCGGCTGACAGGCTATCGGTGCGATGCTCACGCGGGCAACCTCCCGCCTGCCATAGAGCGTTCTGTAACCCGTTGGCGAGAGCTTCAAAGCTCTCGCCACCCTCAACCACGCAGGCATATTCCCAGCGCGAGAATGCCAGCACGAAGTGATACAGCCGGTGCTCGAACGGAGCGCCGCCAATCGTCACGCACAGCTTGCTCATATCGGTGAAGTCAGACAGCCCGCGCACGCCGGGTTGATGCTCCTGAGGGAAGAAGATCTCCTGGCTGGGACCTTCGAGCGCCCGCCATTGAGAAATGCGTCGTTCCAGCGTGCGACGCATGCTGTCGGAATAGCAGCCCGGGTGATCATCCTGCAGCTTGCGTAGGATCGTGATGCCCATCAGATGGGGAGCGTTGCGCAGTAAGGGCACAACTTCGCTGTCCCAGACATCGGCGAACGGATCGGGACGGGTGCGCCAGGAGCGCCGGGGCTTCTGGGACGGCAACGTCGCGTCTCGCTCTATGCGGCGTGCGCTGCGCACGCTTATTCCTGCCTTGGCGGCCGCAACTTCCTGCGAATGGTGTTTGCGCTTGTTCATGTAGAGGCGAACCTGTTGGTCGGTGATGCGGGTTCCAGACATGTACTGACCGCTTCTTCTTTAAGAATCGATCAGCCATCCTATTGCCCCGCCGACGCGGCGCCGCCGGTGGTTCGTCGTCTCCGGCGGCTACGCCGCCTCCGACTCCTCACCACCGGCCAAAACAAACGTCAACGACCGGCCAAGCTAATTGTCGCCGCCCAGATAGCGCAAGAGATCGTCCATCGTCAGCAGCAACGGCCTTTTGACCATGCCTTCGATCAGCAACCGATGCTGCGATGGGTCGATATCGGGCACGCCCCCGTGATTGCGCTCAAAATGCAATCCGCTGGGTGTAACGATCCCGTGCAGGTACTGTAGAGGTGTGAAGTTCCACGACGCGAAATCGATTGCCGTCCTCGTGGTCGGGATACGCACGACGTCCTTTTCATACACGGAGGGCGTGCCGTACCCGGTCAACGCTCGCCCCGGCGCCATCATCCATGCGGGGCGGTTCGGCGGAAGATCCGCTGCGTTCGGCGGATTCTTCTTCCAACCCGCAGCATGCCTGATCGGCTCGGCTCGGGGCTCCGCGCGTGCCACGCCACCAGTCAACACCGCACCGGCACCTAACGTAGCCGATGCCATATTTTTCAATGCCTGCCGCCTACTCACCTTCCTCGACGAATCCGTCATTGCCATTTCCTCATGGATTGGCCGGCCGGCTCGACTTGCACAGCGCAATCCGGCGAGCGATGCGCATCAAGTTAGCGTGTCTCCGTGCGACTGTCTGTCGACTATTCGACATTGTGTACATACCAACGGCCATGCCGACGAGCCGGCAGGACTTCGAAAAGACGGCAGCGGGCCACCTGCCCCGCTCATCTCGTTTCGACTTCGAACGGCGGAACGTCGATCGCTTCTTGAAGCCCCCTCTCCCAAGGGGGGACCTCGCCGATGTTTTCAACAAGGAAGTCGATGAAGCTACGCACCAACGCGTTCGAGTATTTCGAGCGGTAGTACATGGCGTATAGCGTGTGCATAGTCGCCGACCGGTACTCCGGCACGACGATACGCAATGCGCCCCGAGCAATATCGGATGCCACGAGATAGGTCGGCAGACAGGCTACGCCATGCCCCTGTAGCGCAGCTTCATACAACGCCAGGCTAGAGTTGGAATCGAGCACAGTCTTCACAGCAACATGCTGCGATTCGTGCTTTCCGAGGAAAGACCATGCACCGTTGGTAGTGATGCCCGGATAGGCCAAGCATCGGTGTCTCGCGAGATCGGCGGGTGTGCGAATCGGCTCGTTCGAATCAAGATAGTCCGGTGCCGCACAGTACATCCACTGTATTGTCGCTAGCTTCCTGGCCGCGTAGTTCGAGTCCGTCCTGCTGGTGATACGGATGGCCAAGTCAAAGTTTTCCTCGACCAAATTGGTCAGTCGGTCGTCCAGCGTGATCGATGCGCTTACCGCCGCCTGCCCGCTCAAATATCGCCCCAAGATCGGCGTGAGCTGCTTGGACCCAAACGCGATAGAACAGGTCAATCGCAGGTTTCCTTGCAGCGTCTTGAATTGACGGGCTGCGTCGAGCGTGCTTTCGAGATCGGCGAGGATATCGTTCGCCCGTTCGAATATGATTCGGCCGCTGTCCGTCAGCGTCAAGCTGCGAGTCGTGCGCTTCACGAGAAGCACGCCCAACCTATCTTCAAGCTGTGCCAAGCTCTTGCTGACTGCCGAAGGCGACAGATTCAATTCCCGAGCTGCGGCGGACAGGCTTCCCAGCTCCGCAATCCGAACAAAGATGGTGATCTGTGTCAGTGACGCAAAATTCTTCATAACGCAACCAAACCGGTGTTCAACAAAATGACAGCCCATTGGTAGAGTTTTGATTGCGCCACGCCGAGCGGGGCATCACACTGTCTCGCTCTGTCGTGAGACGAACTAGCAAGCGTGCGTTCGATTGTAGTCGCGGCTCCAGCGCGGCACACGGCACATTTTCTATCGATCACGACAAGAAAAACTTCAAGTGGCGGCAGCTCATTCCGACACCCGAAGAAATGTGAAGCCTCCCCGCAGAGTTTTTCTTTTCATCCGCCATACTAAATCTCGTTTGCCGGGGCGCGTAAATCGGCGAAGAATTCACATTCCGCCGCAATGCAGCGGCACGGACGAGACCGACAGCCGGCCTCGTATCGGGACGTTTTTTCCGTGCACCGACGCTGCCGGTATCGAGTGACCGATTCATCGCACTGCGATGGCGGAACACCCAGGTCACACATTGCGTAACCAAGACAGGAGCAACGAAATGGTCTATCTGCAGATTACTCTCAAGATCGCTAGCGCCAACCGAGCTGCCGCCGCGGGGGTGTACGAGAAATACAAGGCGCCGTTCCTCAATACCATCGCCGGTGCAAAGTCGAAGGAGCTACTGGTTCGCGACGAGGATGTGCAGGTGCTGCACGGTTTTGATAGCGAAGCGAACGCGAACGCCTACCTGCAAAGCGAGTTGTTCACTGCGGACGTCGTCGGCGGACTTAAGCCCCTGCTGGACGCGGCACCGGACGTGCGCATCTACCGAGTGGCCTGATCTCACATGGCTAGGTGCCACGCCGGCGCCTCGCCATTCAACATTTTTTGAGAGGATATCAACATGATGCATGACTGGAACGAATACCGTGCCTCTTTACTGGCACGCGTCGGTGACTACGCCGAACTCAGCCCGGAAGTGATGAAGGGCCTGCATATGATCGAAAGTTCGCCCGCAAAGAACGGCACGCTGGGCCCCAAGATTCACGAACTGATCTCGCTGGCCGTGGCCGTCACCACGCGCTGCGACGGCTGCATCTCGGTGCATACGAAGAAGGCAGTCGAACAGGGCGCGACGCGCGAGGAAATCGCAGAGGCACTGAGCGTGGCCATCGCGATGAATGCCGGGCCCGCTCTCGTCTATACGGCGCGAGTACTCGAGGCGCACGCGCAACTGCCCAATTCGAATACCTAAATCACCGTTGGACGCGGTCGGCTGCCGATGGCGGTCAAGCCGGCCGCTTACGATCGGTGTGCGATTAGACATCCATGCTCGTAAATGCAGATTTTTCGCGCCCAGTCGTCGTTACACCAGACCGGTACGACTGGGTTACCTCCCCGCAGAACGGCGTTGAACGCGTGATGCTTGATCGAGTTGGCGAGGAGCAGGCCCGTGCCACCAGCATTGTTCGGTATGCCGCCGGCTCGCACTTTCCTGACCACGCCCACCCTCGAGGGGAGGAAATCTTCGTACTGTCGGGCACGTTCTCAGAGAGCGATGATCATTATCAGGCCGGCTGGTATATACGCAACCCGCCGGGGTCCGCCCACCAGCCGTCCAGCGCCGAAGGTGCGATCATTTTCGTCAAGCTTCGGCAAATGCACCCCACCGACAGCCAACGTGTGCGCATCGATACCCGCGATCCCGCGGTTTGGCGGCGTCAAGGTCACCGCGAAGTCTGCCCACTATTCTTGTCCGACACCGAACGAGTTTGCCTACAACGTATCTCGCCAGGCGAAGCCTTGCTCGAAGGCCGCATAGGCGGCGCTGAATTGCTGGTACTCGCCGGCAATGTTGTGATCGAGGAGCGGCGGTCCTGCGAGCGGGGCAGTTGGATTCGTCTACCTCAGGGTGAATCCCTCAAGATCGTTGCCGGCCCACGGGGTGCGACCTGCTACCTAAAGACGGGTCACTTGCTCGATCCGCAAGCGGAGACATCGGCATGAAAACCGCGCGTATTGCCATCATCGGTGGGGGCCTAAGCGGACTGTACGCCGCCCTGCTTCTCGAACAACAAGGCATCCGCGACTACGTATTGTTCGAAGCCCGCCCCACGTTTGGCGGACGCATCCTTTCCGTGTTCCCCGTTGGAATGGATCAAACAGCCCGAGATACATCCGATGCGTTCGATCGGTTTGACCTGGGGCCAACGTGGTTCTGGCCGGAGATGCAGCCTCAGCTCGATCGTCTCGTCGACGGTCTAGCTCTCGAGCGGTTCGAGCAGCATGACGCCGGCGGCATGATAATCGAGCGATCGCCGCACGAGGCGCCGTTGCGCATCGATTCGAGCTACGCTGCATCGCCGCCATCGATGCGACTCGTGGGTGGCATGAACTCGCTGGTCGCGACGCTACGAGAAAAGCTGTCACAGGACCGCCTCGCCGTAGGACACAGAGTCAAGTGCGTACGTCATGCCGGTGAGCACATCGAACTCGACGTCGAAGATCCAGACAAACGGCTTATCCCTTACCGCGTGCAATTCGCGTTGCTCGCGGTCCCGCCACGGTTAGCGACTGCGACGATCGACTTTACGCCTGCATTGCCGGACTCAATTTCGCGCGCTTGGCGTGATACAGGCACTTGGATGGCCTCGCACGCCAAATACGTCGCTGTCTATGAAAAGGCATTTTGGCGGGATCGGGGACTTTCCGGCGAAGCCCGGAGTGCCGTGGGGCCGCTCGCCGAAATCCACGACGCCTCAATGCCAGGCGGCAGTGCCGCCCTATTCGGATTTTTTGGCATTCCCGCCCGCACACGCAAGCTTGTGCCGGAACAAAAATTACTGCTGCACTGCCGAGCACAGCTCAAGCGAATGTTCGGCGTGGAAGCTGGGCAGCCCAAAGCAGAGTTACTCAAGGACTGGGCCACCGATCCATTAACCGCGACAGCAGCCGATTTCGACGCTGCGGGCGGACACTGCGCAGTACCGAAGGCGACGGTGGCCTCAGGTCCATGGCATGGGCGACTGGCCGGGATCGCCAGCGAGTGGTCTGCGCGTTTTCCGGGCTATGTTGCAGGCGCCATCGATGCAGCAACCACCGGTGTACGCGAGGCAATCCGCGCGGCGCCGCAACCAAGAATTGTCTAACCCTTACTCTTTGCGATACGGACATGAAAAGCACATATCGAGCAATGCAGTTGAGCCGGCCCGGATTCCTTGAGCTGGTCGAGCGGCCGACACCCACGCCGGGAGTAGATGAAGTGTTAATCGAAGTGGAGGCATGCGGCATTTGCGGCGCCGACATTGGGCAAATCGATAGAGCTGACCCCACATCGCAGCCACGCGTGCCCGGACACGAAGTGATCGGGCGCATTGCGGCGATCGGGACCGCAGTGCCCGCGATTTGGAAGGTGGGACAGCGCGTCGGCGTTGGCCGCCTCGGCGGCCACTGCAACGAATGCGATCAGTGTCGCCGCGGAGAATTTCAGCTATGCCGCAATCAGCCGGTTGTAGGCGTCACGTGTGACGGCGGCTACGCCGAGGCGATGACCGCTCGCAGCACCGCGTTGGTTTCGATTCCCGACGAACTCGACTCAGAGGAAGCGGCACCCATCCTGTGCGCCGGCCTCGCAACCTTCAATGCACTCAAAAAATCAGGGGCTGAGCCTGGCGGCGATCTAGTGGCCATACTTGGCATCGGTGGGCTTGGACACATGGCGTTGCAATTTGCGCGGAAAATGGGCTTCAAGGTGGTGGCCATCGGCCGCGGCCGCGACATTGTCGACGATGCCTTGGCACTGGGGGCTCACCTCTACATCGACACGCATGAGGAAGACGTCGTGGCCAAACTGAAGGAGATGGGCGGCGCGCAAGCCATCGTAACCACGATCAGTCACGCGGCCACCGTTTCCGCTTGCATTGGGGGCCTCGCACCTCAGGGCCGATTGATCGTGCTGGGTGTGGGCAAAGATCCATTGCCTATCCCAAGCGGACAGCTCGTCTCCGGAGAAAAGAGCGTCGTCGGATCGATGACCGGTACGCCTTACGAGAACGAAAAGGCTATGAATTTCAGCGCGCTGACCGACATCCGGCCGATGATCGAAACAATGCCCCTGGAAAACGCGCTCGCCGCCTATGAGCAAGTAAAGAGCGGTGATGTCAAGTTCCGGATGGTATTAGTCATGCGAAAGAACTAACGCATGTTAGCGGCATCGCCCACGATTCACCGTATCGGCCGCTGGGCCAACGTATGGCCCTGTGGTCGCCGAAGGACGCCGATGCGACTTGGCTTCGCAACGCGCATCAGCCCGGGCAAATTAAACAAATCCATGTCACACCTCCATTCCCCTGCCCCGACCGCCATGGCATCGTCGTCTCCTTACATTCACGCGAAAAGCAATATCGCAAGGCTCACCGTCGCCCAGGCGTTCGCCGGCGCGAACTCGGCGATCATCTATTCGACTGGAGCGATCGTCGGGAACGAGCTTGCCCCAAGCCACGCGCTAGCGACGCTGCCTATCTCTATCTTCGTGGTGGGGATGGCGGCTTGCTCACTACCCTGCGGTGCCATCGCGCAACGCTACGGCCGCCGAACAGCCTTTCTTGTCGGCACGGGATGCGGTGTCCTTGCTGGACTGCTTGCTGCCCTAGCCGTTGTCCTGACTTCCTTCTGGCTGTTTAACGCAGCAACGTTTCTCGCTGGTGCCTATGCCGCGGTAGTGCTGTCCTTCCGCTTCGCAGCCGCGGATTGCGTCGAGGCGGAGCGACGTCCGCGTGCGCTATCCTTTGTCATGGCGGGTGGCATCTTTGCCGGAGTAATAGGGCCGCAACTCGTCACCTACACAATGAACATATGGGCGTTCCATATGTTTGCGGTGACTTTCTTGGCGCAGGCCGCAGTGGCCGCCATATCAGCACTCATCCTGGTCGGTGTACGTCTCCCCAAGCCCTCAGCGGCCGCGGCGGCGGGAGGTCGCCCGATCGGCATCATCGCCCGCCAGCCCAAATTCATAACCGCAGTTGTCTGCGCAACTGTCTCATACCTGCTGATGAACTTCCTGATGACGGCAGCGCCGCTGGCGATGCAGATGTGCGGCTTACCGCAAACGTCGTCCAACCTTGGGATTCAATGGCACATCATTGCAATGTATGGTCCCAGCTTCTTTACCGGACGTTTGATCACGCGTTTCGGAGCGCAAAGAGTCGTTATGACGGGTCTCACGCTCATCGCACTTTCAGCCGCCGTCGGATTGACCGGTGTGGACGTAGCGCATTTCTGGCTGACGCTGATTCTGCTCGGAGTGGGTTGGAACTTCGGCTTCGTGGGCGCGTCGGCCCTCGTACTCGAATGCCACAAACCAGAGGAAAAGGCCCGGGTGCAGTCACTTAACGACTTCATCGTCTTCGGTACGATGACCTTTGGCTCGCTGCTGTCCGGTGGACTTCTAACCTCGTATGGCTGGAATACGGTGCTGTCGTTGTCCTTCATTCCCCTTGCCTTGGCGGTCCTGGCTTTGATCGTATCGGCAACCGCAAGCCGGCGTGGCATCGCGAATTGATCCGGTTTGCGAGAAAGGCGGTAACGGGTCAATGAGCCGCTTCCGCCTCCTGGATCAACCATTCGCGAAATGCAACAAGCTTCGGCAGCGACGCGCATTCTCCGCGGTAAACGATGTAGTAAGCCAGCTCAGATGTCCATTTCACTTTGGGAAACAATTGGACGAGCCGGCCGGCAGCCAGATCATCGCGGGCCATGACGCTGCGCGCCAGCGCTACGCCGTGGCCGTCCACTGCAGCTTGTAACACAGCAGCTGAATTGTTGATCCGCATGCCGCGCCTGGCATCGACATTCTCTGCACCAGCCCGCTGGAGCCAATCGTCCCATGATGCAAAACCCAAGTGTGCGTCGACGGACAAATCGTGTATCAGGGCTTTACCGGACAAATCGTTGGGGGTTCTGAGCTTTCCGTTCTTGGCAAGCCATGTGGGCGAGCAAACTGCTGAGATTTCTTCGTCCATCAACTTTTCCGCCACGAGGCCAGGCCATGACCCCCGACCGTACCGCACACCGATATCGACGCCTTGAGCGGTGAAGTCGACGAGCTTCAGATTGGTATCCAACCGTACATCGGTCTCGGGCCACATCTCCTGAAACCGCTCGATCCTCGGCAGCAGCCACTTTGCTGCGAACGCTGGGCTAACCGCGACCGTAAGAACGCCGCTTCTAGAGCCCTCCCGTAGGCGACTCAATCCGAGAGCAATCCGGTCGAACCCCGCACGCAGATCTGGCAGCGCGCGCTCGGCCGAGTCGGTTGGAATGAGGCGGGAACGCCCACTCGTTCCTCGATGAAACAACGGAGTGCCGAGCCACTCCTCCAGCGAGCGAACCAGTTGGCCCACTGCGGCAGGCGTCACATTCAGCTCCGCTGCCGCAGACGAGAAACTTTGGTGGCGCGCGCTCGCTTCAAACGCACGAAGCGCATTAAGATGTACAGGACCTTTCATGCAAAGATAAACTTCGTCAGTAGTTCAGGGCTACGCGGCCAGGGGACAATGTCAAAAACGGAATCTCTCGACGTTTTGGCATAGGGCCGATGCCGGTGCTGTCACATATTGAGGCACGACGTGCGTAAAGGCACTACCCAACACCTGCCTTACGCCGCCGGTTCCGGTGCCGATCTCGAAGTCAACGGGATCAGCGAGGGTTCCTTGTTCTCCCCCCACAGAAAGTTTTTCTGTCAACTCGAAACACTTTATCTCATTTGCCCACAAAAGCAAATTGGCGAAGAATTGCCCCTGGGCCGAAGATAGTAAGACTTGCTCCTCGGGCGGCCATTGGTGTGCCCAGGATGTAGTTTTCCTTTTAGTCGTTACTGGCTTCGATGGCGTCCCTGCCACAGCAAGAAAATCGGTTGCGATCGTCCCCATGTGGCGTCGAGCTGCGATATCGACGCAGTTGTCCTCCGCCTTCTTGCATCTGTGAGCTGGACCCTGTTCATTCAACGGAAACAAATGCCTGCCGAGCGGCGGGCGGAGGGATTTTAAATGAGCGATCAATTCAAGGGTAAAAAGCTGCTTGTCGTCGGGGGCACGAGTGGAATGGGCCTCGAGACGGCCCGTATGGTGCTCGCCGAGGGCGGTAGCGTGGTCATCGTCGGGCACCGTGCAGATAAAGCCGAAGAGGCACGTAAGGAGCTCGCTGCGCTCGGCGCAGTAACAGCGTTGACGGCGGACTTATCCAGCAAAGACGGCCTGGCTGCGCTGCTCAAGACGATCGACGAGCAGCATGCCGACATCGACCTGCTCGTCAATGCTGCAGGCATCTTCTTTCCCAAGGCCTTCCTCGAGCACCAGGATGCGGACTACGATCAGTACATGAAGCTGAACAAAGCGTTTTTCTTTATCACACAGAAAGTCGCCGCTAATCTAGTCGCCAAGGGCCGCCCCGGCGCGATCGTCAATATCGGCTCGATGTGGGCGAAGCAAGCCATCGCGGCAACGCCGTCGTCGGCATACTCCATGGCGAAGGCGGGTCTGCATTCGCTGACTCAGCACCTCGCGATGGAATTGGCTCCGAAGCACATCCGTGTCAACGGGGTATCCCCAGCAGTAGTCCAAACCCCGATCTACGAAGGGTTCATCCCGAAGGCGGAAGTGCACAACGCACTGCAGGGCTTCAATAGCTTCCACCCGATCGGCCGCGTAGGCACGCCGCGGGATGTCGCTGAAGTCGTCACGTTCCTCCTCTCGGACAAGGCGAGCTGGGTTACCGGTGCGATGTGGGATGTCGACGGTGGTGTGATGGCTGGCCGGAACTAATATCCAGCTGCATGGTACTGCCCCGTTTTTGGCGGGCTCCGATGCCGCCGACGAGAACGTTCGGCGGCGGAAGTTCAGCGAGCGGCACCCGCCGCTGTACGAAATTTGCTTGAATCAGTAGCGCCTCTCCGCACTGCTCCCGTTGTCGAACGCCAACGGGGGCATCATCTCACCGCGGGCGATAGCGACGCAACGTCGCTGCTGGCGGTTCCCCAAAAGCCAGCCGATAGTCCGCACTGAACCGGCCGACGTGCGCGAACCCCAGCCGCAAGGCCACGTCAGTGACCGACGTATCCTCGGTTGCGGACGTGAGAATCCGATGTGCGGCATCTAGACGCGCCCTTCGCAGAAAAGCAGAAGGTGTTGTCTGATCGACCTTCTGAAACCCATTCTGCAGCGTTCGAATGCTGACCCCGAGCTCGCGAGCCACAGCCGCAACCGTGGTCCCAGATTCCGCTCGTTCGCTGAACAGTTGCTTGGCCGAAGCGACGACTCTCGGCGTCGCGGCGGGAACTGGGCGCTCGAGTTGCTCCGAAAAATTGTGTCGATGGCCGTGCAGAATCGTCGACAACAAGAAATTGTCTAGCGATTCGGCGGCAGTCGGCGTCAAGGCTATGCCTGACGATGTGATCGTGCATAGCACTCTCAACGCATCTTGCCAGACTGCTTCGAATGCGTTCGGCAGCGGACAAAGTTCGAATGCGATGGGCTTTTCAAGCGGGTACCCGAGCAATGACGCACACGTGCGTTCGAGCTGTTCAACGTTGACGCGCAGCGAATTTTGGGCGAACGCGTGATCGAAACGGAAGATGGTCTCCCGCCCAGGCGACAGTGGAACAGTCTGGCCTGCACGCCAAGAGATGCTATTGCCGTTTTGCTCGGCGCGAGCCGCGCCGGACGATGCAGACATCAAAAGCAGTAGATTCGGAAAACGCCCGGCATTGACGACTACCGGCGCCGAATAACGCAGGTGCACGACTGCTTGTTCCGTCGCCCCCGCGACACGAAATACAGTATTGACCCTCCGATCTGGCGCACTTGGTTCGATCCTGTGAGGACAATAGACCCGTCCCACCAAATCAATGGCCTCATCCAGATCACGGATCGTCACGGAGCTACCGTCATTCCGAGCCGAAACGAGGCGACCCACTTGACCGGTAGAGTCTTCCGGGTGAGGTGTTGGCATCTCGGACACTCCGTAGCAGAAACAGCGTCATTGTGCGTCATTTGCCTGCCTTGCGGAAAGCATTGGATAAAGAGCCTGCCGGGCCCTGAGATGCAAGCTAGCGTTGGCACCTTTGCGCTAGGGAAATCCCCGAGATCCTGAATGCGCAATTCGGATATCGCTGCGCCTTTCGTCCTTTCGGCCAGCCTCTGCGCCGGTGCAGTATGACGCAGGAGAGTGTTCGGGACCATGCACCAGTCCCCCACTGCCTGAGCGCCTTGGTTTCACATTGTGTCCGCAGCCTATCGGCGCAAAAAAATGCAACCGTTGAAGAAAGCGATCACTGTCGCTCGACCAGCGCATTTAAGAATTCCCGCCGAGCATCGTGCGGGACTGACGAGACCTTTAAATCATCAACGATCACCGAGAAGAAATTTATGGAACTGGGACTGAAGCAATCCTACGGTGCATTTATCGCCGGCGCATTCACCCCTATCAAGGGCGAGACGTTTCCCGCGATCAATGCTTCAACGGGCGCACACCTGGCCGATATCGCACGCTGCGACGCCGGCGATGTCAGATTGGCAGTACAAGCGGCAGAGGCAGTGTTCCCTGCGTGGCGCGCGACCACCTTCGAGGAACGTTCATCGCTGCTGCTGAAGCTGGCCGACGCCCTGGAAGCCGATGTCGAACGGTTGACTGCGATCGACACAGCGGATATCGGCCGTGTTTACAGCGAAGTTATGCACGATTACCGGATCGCGATCGAGCAGTATCGCTACTTCGCTGGAGCTATCCTCACGCATGAAGGCTATGGACGGCCGATCCCGGATGGCTACTTGCTGGCAAAGCGCGAGCCGATCGGCGTCGTTGGGCAAATCATTCCGTGGAACGTACCGGCAATCATGGTCGCGCTGAAGGTTGCGCCGGCGTTGGCGGCGGGCAATACGGTCGTCCTGAAGCCGGACGAGAACGCATCGCTTTCGACGCTCGAATTCGCCGAGATCGCCAGTAAGATCTTTCCCCCGGGAGTCGTGAATGTCGTGCCCGGCTTCGGCGAAGAAGTTGGTGCGGCGCTAACAGCACACCCCATGGTGAAAAAAATCGCCTTCACCGGCAGCTCCGAAGTCGGACGCATCGTCGCACGCGCGGGCGCTGATCGGCTCGTACCGGTCTCGCTCGAACTTGGCGGCAAGAGCCCCAATATCGTCTTTCCCGACATCGAGGACATCGATGCGGTCGTCGACAATGTGCTGTTCGGCGGCACGTATTGTAACGGTCAATCTTGCCTCGCCGGTACACGAGTCTTTGTGCACGACGATATTTACGGAGCGTTTTCCGACAAGCTAGCCAACGCCGCGAGCCGCATCAAGGTGGGCGACCCGATGGATGGCCGTACGCGAGTCAGCAATCTCGTGTCGTCGACTCAAGGTCAACGCGTCCTGGACTACATCGACATCGGCAAGGCAGAGGGTGCGAAGCTGATCGCCGGTGGTGCTCGAGTCAAGGTTCAAGGCTGCGAACACGGATATTTCATTCAGCCCACTGTCTTCGAAGCAACGAACCGTATGCGCGTCGCGCAGGAAGAAATTTTTGGCCCTGTGCTGAGCCTGATTCGCTGGAGCGACTACGAAACGATGATTGGCCAAGCTAATGACGTGAGATATGGTCTGGCGTCGGGCATCTATACGTCGAACTTGGCAAACGCGATGCGGACTGCTGATCGCCTCGAAGCTGGCAACGTCTGGATCAACCACTACTTCAACCTAACTAGCGGCTCGCCATTCGGCGGCTTCAAGGAGAGCGGCATCGGCACCGAACATTGCCGCGAAACGCTCAATATGTATTCGCATGTCAAGGCGATCACCGTGCAAGATACCGTCGTCAAGCCTTGGTTCTCGATTTGAGAGTGGGCTGATCGAATTCTCATAGCGTCTTAGTCACCACTGAAGACCAAGACGTTTCACAACTTTAGGTCTCGCCATGACGTCGCTGCCTGCAGCTCGTCATGGCAGTTACGCCATTCGATCACGCCTTCCCAAGACCCCAGCAACCCCAAATTGCGCTCGAACCCGCCATCGCTGATCGACCGGTGTTTTAAGAGACGAAAGCAACCCGCCATTGGCATATCTGCTGTATCGGCGGACAGAATAACTCGATTAAAATCAAGAAGGAGACTCTATGACGAAGAAGTTTAATTGGCAAGCACTTGCACTTTGCCTATATGCGGCCCAAAACTGTCATGCGCAATCCAGCGTAACACTAAGTGGACTGATCGACGCCGGCGTCTCGTACGTTAGCAACGAGGGCGGAAGCGGAAATCTCAAATTTGACGATGGCATTTTTGTGCCAAACTTGTTGACACTTAGTGGTAGAGAGGACCTCGGAGGCGGCACACAGGCTGTCTTCAATCTCACAAATCAGTTCGTTTTGGGAAGTGGATCTACGCTGCCCGGGCAGGGAATTTTCGGCAGGACGGCATACGTTGGCCTGGACGATAATCGACTGGGTCGCCTCACGTTCGGCAATCAGTACGACTTCATGACCGATGCCCTATTCGGCGGGCTGACTGATGCCGCAAGCTTTACATCGGGCCTCTATCAATTTCGCAATGGACCATTCGATAAATTAGGCTTGCCTGGCAATCCCACCGGAGCGTTCGACTGGGACCGGCTGGCCGGTGAGCGGATCACGAATTCCGTAAAGTATCAAAGCACTTCGTTTCACGGGATATCCGTTGGTGCAATGTACGGCTTCGGGAATGTAGCAGGTTCGATCGGGACGGGCAACGCCTCCAGCTTCGGACTGAGCTATGTGAACGGTGCGTTCGGCGCGAGCGCGGCATACACCCTGGTGAAAGACGCGACGGCGTCCGGGCAGGTCAGCGTTCGTAACTGGGGAGTCGGAAGCCATTACCGTCTTGGCGCCGTGACGGCGACAGCATTGTTCACCACAGTACATAACGATGCGAATGGAGCCGCAGTCTGGCAAGCGGAACTCGGGGGACTCTGGGAAATGAATAGCAGTTGGTCGCTAAGCAGCGCATATTCATATATGAAGGGCAATTCGGTGGTCGACGACAACCACGCGCATCAGTTGAGCGCCATGCTGCAATACCTATTGTCGAAACGCACCAGCGTTTATGCATCCGCAGTGTACCAGCGAGCAACCCAGGGGAGCACCGCGCAGATCAACGCCGTATTCGTACCATCCAGTACGCCGTCGCAAGCCATTGTGCGGGTCGGGATGACGACACGGTTCTGATAACGTACGTGCAAGTTCCCCGGCCGTAGCAAAGGCGGATAAGCGCCTTGCTTTCGGCGCACGATCCGCGGCCAAGGTCAGTCGAGCGATTGAGGGACGACTTTGGCCATGCCTACGAGGCGTCCGGCCGCGATCGATCGGAAGTGTAAATTTCCTGCCCCAATCGCTTGATGAGGTCGATATATTCGGAGCGGTCGTTGACGCGATGACTAAGGATCACCGGTGATGTCGCTCGGATACCGTCGATCGGGCGGCAATGCACGTCGTGCCGCATCTGGCACGCCGATAAAGGGATCACGCACATCCCAAATTCAGCCGCGACGAGTCCTAGCGCCGCTTGAATCTCGCCTACTTCCAATACCTCGCCCAGTTGTATCCCATGGCCGTAAAACATGTTCAATACGTGATCGGCAAAGCCGGGGCGTGGCTCCTTCGGGTAAACAATCATGTTTTGCCCGGCCAACGCCTCGATTGGCAACGGCGTCGATTCCCGGGCAATGTCCGAACTGACAGGTGCCGCGATAGCGAGAGGCTCTTCCTCCAACACAATGCTGACTATGTCCGGATCGCTCTGATGCAGACGGCCGAAGCCGATATCGATACGCCCTTCTTTCAGGGCTTGAATTTGACGAGTCGACATCAGTTCGACTATCTGAATATCGAGGTCCGGTGCATGCTGACGTAACTTTCGCATCAGTATCGGCAAACCACCGTACAGCGTCGACGCCACGAAGCCGATCGAAAGAACGCGACGCTGATGTATTCCAACGTGCCTCGCGGCGACCTTCATCTGCTCCGTACGGCCGAGCACTTGTATCGCCTGCTCGTAAAACAACCGGCCGGCGTCCGTGACCTGGACAGGACGGCTGTTGCGAATCAGCAGAGGTACGCCCACTTCATCTTCGAGCAGTTGAATCTGGCGGCTCAATGGCGGCTGCGCAATATTCAGCTGCTCGGCCGCACGCGTGAAGTTGCGCTCGCGGACAACAGCGATGAAGTAGCGGAGTTGACGCAGATCCATACGTTTTCTCAGAGGGGATGGTGTTTTACCGCTGCCGAATAGTGATACAGCCTGCCGAGGACATCGAAAACACAGCGCCCGCCGTCGATATCCTAAAGGTATCAAAGTCCACAAAAAAGGTCTTGGACAGTGGAGCGGCACTCGACATATAAGACTGCTACGCGAACGTTGAACAAAGAGCCACTGTCATGCCCACCGCAAAGATTGAACGCATTGAAACCAGCCTCATCGATGTACCGACGATTCGGCCACACAAGCTGTCGGTCGCCACGATGCACGGTCAAACCTTGATGCTCGTGAGAGTGTACTGCAGCGACGGCGTCGTCGGCATTGGCGAGGGCAGCACGATCGCCGGCATGGCGTATGGTCCTGAGAGCCCAGAGTCTATGAAGCTTGCCATCGACGAATACTTTGCTCCAGCGATGATCGGCAACGATGCCACTCGCATCCAGGCGCTGATGGCGCATCTGGGTAAACTGGTCAAGGTTAACCACTTCGCAAAGAGCGCGCTCGAAACCGCGTTGCTCGATGCGCAAGGTAAGCGTTTGGACGTATCGGTGGGTGAGCTCATCGGGGGACGTCGGCGTGACCGACTGCCCATCGCATGGACGTTAGCTTCAGGCGACACCACCACCGATATTGCCGAGGCCGAGAGGATGCTCGACCTGCGCCGGCATAAGGTGTTCAAGTTGAAGATCGGGGCAAAGGAGCTGAAGACTGACGTCCAACACGTTGCCGAAATCAAAAAGGCACTGGGCGAGCGCGCCTCCGTACGTGTCGACGTCAACATGGCTTGGAGTGAAACGCAGGCGGCGTGGGCGATTCCGGCATTGGCCGACGCGGGCTGCGATCTGGTCGAGCAACCGGTTGCATCGGCCGAAGCGCTGGCACGTCTCCGAGGCCGTTTTCCGGTCGCGTTGATGGCCGATGAAATCCTGCAAGGGCCTGAAAGCGCGTTCGAAATCGCGAAGAATCATGGTGCCGATGTATTCGCGATCAAGATCGAACAGAACGGTGGATTGTTCGCGGCACAACGCGTGGCTGCGATCGCCGAAGCAGCCGGTATCGAGCTATACGGCGGCACGATGCTGGAAGGAGCGATCAGCACTATCGCATCTGCTCATCTTTTTGCCAGCTTCGCCACCCTGCACTGGGGTACGGAGTTGTTCGGACCATTGTTGATCACCGAAGAGATCCTCGCGCAACCGCTCGATTACAGCGATTTCGAGCTTACTGTACCTGTCGGGCCGGGGCTCGCCATCGAGCTCGACGAAGACCGAATCGGACGTTTCACTCGCAACGGAACGAAAACAGTCACGAAGTGACCCAGGGACTCAGCCAAAGGAGACGAACGATGCTGTTCCACGTACGAATGGATGTCAATCTACCGGCCAACATGCCAGCGGATGTGGCCAACGAAATAAAAGCACGCGAGAAAGCGTACTCACAGGAGCTACAGCGGAGCGGTAAGTGGCGCCACATCTGGCGGCTGGCAGGCGAATACGCAAACTACAGTGTCTTCGATGTCGAGAGCAACGCCGAGCTGCATGACATCTTGAGCGGCCTTCCCCTATTCCCGTATATGAAGATCTCAGTGACGGCCTTGTGTCGCCATCCGTCGTCCATCCATAGCGACGACGCCTGATTTTCAGTAAGGGACGCTCTTTCGAGGGCGAGTGCGTCCTAACGGTTCTTGCCCCCATAAGTAGTGGAGACAATCATCATGAGCACCAAGGTGTTCGATACAAACGAAGTACAAGAGTTGCTGAAGGCTGCGGTCAACCTTGAGGGGGAAAACGGCAACCTCCGTTTCAAGGCGATTCTGCACCGGTTGTTGAGCGATCTGTTCAAGGCTATCGACGATCTCGACATCACGCCCGATGAGGTTTGGGCCGGCGTCAACTACCTGAACGTGCTCGGCCAACAAGGCGAAGCGGCGTTGCTCGCTGCCGGCCTCGGGCTGGAGAAGTACCTCGACATTCGAATGGATGCGGCGGACAGGGACGCTGGCATCAACGGCGGCACGCCCCGTACGATCGAAGGCCCGCTTTACCTCGCGGGCGCGCCGGTGCGCGATGGCGTATCGAAGATCGATATCGACCCGGATCCGGATGCGGGCCCGCTGGTGATCCACGGCACCGTCACAGGCCCCGACGGCAAGCCGGTCGCCAATGCCGTAGTCGAATGCTGGCATGCCAACTCGAAGGGCTTCTATTCGCACTTCGATCCTACATGTTCTCAAAGCCAGTTCAACCTGCGTGGTGCGGTGAAAACCGGGGCCGATGGAAAGTACGAATTCCGCACGCTGATGCCCGTTGGCTACGGATGCCCGCCGCAGGGCCCGACTCAGCAATTGCTTAACGCTGTCGATCGTCACGGCAACCGCCCTGGGCACGTTCATTTCTTCGTCACCGCCCCCAACTTCCGCAAACTGACAACGCAGTTCAATATCGAGGGCGACCCGCTGATCTGGGACGACTTCGCGTACGCGACCCGCGAAGAACTCATTCCGCCTGTCGTCGCAAAGGCAGGTGGCGCGGCGCTGGGATTGAAGGCTGACGGCTACAAAGATATCAAGTTCGATATCGCGCTGACGACCCTGGTCCACGGCAAGGACAATCAGGTAGTCAACCGCAAGCGCGCGTCAGCCGGGAAGTGATTGTCACAGGCGGCGGCGGCCCAACGCCGCCGCTTTGCCTGCTGCAGGAGAGAACCAACGCAGTCGAGTTCTCTTCCAACGTCAGGAAACGCGCACCCGGCTAACGTACGCGAGTGCGCTTCAGCGTCTGAGACGGGGTTTCGCCAAACAGATCCTTATACTCCGAAGAAAACCGCCCTAGGTGCGAGAAACCCCAGCTCATCGCGATCGATGAGACATTGTGTTCAGAGCGATGTTCGAGCAGGTCACGCCGCACGCCCTCGAGCCTAAACCTTCGCACAAATGCCATGGGCGATTGCCCGAAATGCTGCCTGAAGGCTTCGAAAAGCCTGTAACGCGACACGCCAGCCGCCCGTTCTATGTCTTCCAGTGCAATGTCGTTACGCGCGTTGTCGACGATGAACTGACGGGCACGCCGAAGGTAGTGCGGCGGAGCAGACCGCAATGTAGCGAGTTCTTCAAAATAATTGTGAGGCTGAGACAACAAGAGCCCCTTAAGCAGCGCATGCTCGATGTCAGCTGTCAGATACGAGTGGTTCAGTAGCGGAGCCGACTGCTCCATCTCGCCCAGCACAAATTTGACCAACCGCCACCATGCCGCCTGATCTCCATTCGCGGCATCCATATCCGGCTGAAAAACCAACGCCCCATCGAGCGGCCGCTGCAATAGGGTCTCAAGCACTGTGCGTAGCGCGGGACGGGGAATCGAAACGATAATCTTGCGGCAGTTCCCTCCGATCGCCAGTTCTTGGGTTTCCTCGGGGGAAACGATCAGACCTTTTCCCTCATCCGATGACCACAAGCGACCACGCATCGCGAGTTTCTGCTCGCCAGTGAGTGGAAGGCTAATACTGTAGCAATTCAGCGGAGCGCCTTTCCGCACCAGGACCGTTACGTCGGTGCCGTATTCCACGTAGCCAAGCGTGCATGCCGTGGAGCGCAGCACAGTGCCCGAGTGACGAAATCGCACATCGCCGGGGTGACGTACTTCGAGCCCGTGCGGGCCGCAGATCAAGGCCATCCAATCCCGCGCCCCGTCTAAGTCGTGACGCGAGGCTTGAATTCCGTAGCCATCGTTAGCAGCCATAGAAGACATTGCTCGCAATACCTGTACCTGAAGCTTGAAGAATAGACGATTCCACAACCGAAAAGAAGCGCTGCGGCCGATAAGTCAGCTTGGCAAAGGTGGGACGAATAGACGTCTGCGACTAGCGAGCCTGGCCAGTTCCCGCAGCACTTCGGGGCGATCTTCGCCGACGGGTGGATGTCCGCTCGCCAAGAGGCAAAAAAATGGATAAAGGACGCCCACCAAGCGGATAGTGCCGGCCCCTCGTCCGGTGTCCAATCCTGTCTACCAAGCACCCATTCATAAGCCCGAGAAAAGCTGGAGGAGCAACGATCGTGAGCGCAAAGAGAACCACTTTGCAGTGGCAGGAATTTATTCGTGGATGCCTCGACTTCCGCCCCGCGGATGGCGTCTATCGCGTCGCGCGCGAGATGTTCACGCAGCCCGAATTGTTCGACCTGGAGATGGAATTCATCTTCGAGAAGCGCTGGATTTACGCCTGCCACGAAAGCGAAATTTCGAAACCGCACGATTTCATGACGATGCGCGCGGGCCGGCAACCGATGATCATCTCGCGGGACGCCAGCGGCCAACTGAACGCCATGATCAACGCGTGCCAACACCGCGGCGCAACCCTCACGCGCATGAGTAAGGGGAATCAGTCCACTTTCACTTGCCCGTTCCACGCATGGTGCTATAAGAGCGATGGCCGGCTCGTCAAAGTAAAGGCTCCGGGCGAGTACTGCGACGATTTCGACAAGGCAACGCGGGGATTGAAGAAGGCACGCATAGCAAGCTACAAGGGCTTCGTGTTCGTGAGCCTGGACGTTGAAGCTACCGATACGCTCGAGGATTACCTCGGCGATGCTCGCATCTTCTTCGACATGATGGTCGAGCAATCGCCTACGGGGGAACTCGAAGTTCTGCCCGGCAAATCGACCTACACCTATGAAGGGAACTGGAAGCTGCAGAACGAGAACGGGCTCGATGGCTACCACGTCAGTACTGTGCACTACAACTACGTTGCCACGGTTCAGCATCGCCAGGAATCGAACGCGAAGAAGGATGGGAAGCAGAGCACAACCCTCGACTACAGCAAGCTCGGTTCGGGCGACGCGGATACCGACGATGGTTGGTTCGCATTCGAAAACGGCCACAGTGTGCTATTCAGCGACATGCCCAATCCCGAGGTACGTCCGGGCTATGCGAGCGTGACACCGCGCCTCGTTGAAGCTCACGGCCAACAGAAGGCTGAGTGGATGATGCATCGACTGCGCAATCTGAACATCTATCCGAGCCTCTTTTTCATGGATCAAATCAGTTCTCAGCTTCGCATCGTGCGGCCCGTGGCCTGGAACAAAACAGAAGTGATCAGCCAGTGTATCGGTGTAAAGGGCGAATCGGATCAGGACCGCGAGAATCGCATTCGACAGTTCGAGGACTTCTTCAACGTATCCGGGATGGGCACGCCAGACGATCTAGTCGAGTTCCGGGAACAGCAACGTGGCTTTCAGGCGCGGCTCGAACGATGGAGCGATATCTCGCGCGGCCATCATCGTTGGGTGACGGGCGAGACCGAGAACACACGCCTACTCGGCATCAAGCCACGTCTCACTGGAACGGAACTCACACATGAGGGCTTATATGTGAACCAGCATGGAGCGTGGGAAGAGTCGCTGTTGAAAGGACTCTCGCAAAAATCCAGCGATACCGAGGAGGCTTAAACCATGCAAGCGCTGCAACATTCAGTCGAGCAGTTTCTTTATCGCATGGCGGAGCTTTGCGACGCACAACTCTGGGACGAATATCTCGATCTGTTCGACGAGAACAGCGAATTTCACGTACCGCAGTGGGACTCCGAGCACGAATATACGAGCGACCCGAAACGCGGTATGTCGCTGATCTACTATTCGAACCGCACGGGTCTAGAAGACCGCGTCTTTCGCTTGCGAACCGGCAAATCCGCCGCATCGACGCCGCTGCCGCGAACGATGCATCAGATCACCAACGTGCGCATCACTCCGTGCGAAGGCGGTAACTATGAGGTGAAGGTGAACTGGGCAACGTTTTATGCTCGTCAAGGCATAGGCGAGTGCTTCTTCGGGCGGGCTACCTACCACCTGCGCGAACACGGTCAAAGTTGGAAGATCACCAAGAAGCATGTGCTGCTGCTCAACGACACCATCAACGCGGTGCTCGACTTTTACCATCTTTGAGCGGAGTGCCTCCCCATGAGCTACAAAGTTGCTTTTAGTTTTGCCGACGGCAAAACCGTGTTCTTCGACGCCCGGGGCGATGAGCTTTTACTCGACGCTGCGTTGCGCAACGGGGTGAACATTCCCCTTGATTGCCGAGAAGGCGTATGCGGCACCTGCCAGGGACGCTGCGAATCAGGCAGCTACACGCAGGACTATGTTGACGAGGAGACGCTTACCTCGGCTGACCTCGCGCAACGCAAGATTCTTTCTTGCCAGACGCGCTTGCAGTCGGACGCGTCTTTCTATTTCGATTTCGATTCGAGCCTGTGTAACGCCGGAGGCACCTCGCTCCTGTCCGGGCGCGTCGCCGATGTACAGCAGGTTTCCGAAACAACCGCAATTTTGCATCTCGATGCGAGTTCACACACGCGACGGCTCGACTTCCTCCCCGGACAATATGCACGCCTCAAGGTGCCCGAAGCGGACGTCTGGCGGTCCTACTCGTTCGCGAATCGGCCCGATGACAGCAACCAGTTGCAGTTTCTGATCCGGCTTCTTCCTGACGGCGCAATGAGCAATTACATACGCGATCGATGCAAGCCAGGGCAAACGATCGAGTTCGAAGCGCCGTTCGGAGCCTTTTATCTGCGACAGATCGAGCGCCCGCTAGTTCTGGTTGCCGGCGGCACCGGCTTGTCTGCGTTTTTGGGCATGCTTGACGACCTTGCACAGAGGGGCGGCTGCGGGCAGCCGATCCGCCTCTACTACGGCGTGACCAACGCGCGCGATTTGTGCGAGCTTGAGCGCCTTGCACGCTATGAAGACAGTATCGTTAACTTCCAATGCGAGATTGTCGTAATGAACCCCTCGGCAGAATGGCTGGGCAAGACGGGGCTTATTCCACAGCATTTCGACCGCGCGTTCCTGGACGCCATGTCGGTCGACATGTACTTGTGTGGGCCGCCTCCGATGGTGGAGGCGATCAAAGTGTGGCTGGCGACTGAACAGCGCGACAAACATAGGCTCTTCTACGAGAAATTCGCGGAGAGCAACAGCCTTTAACCGCCCCACCTCGAAGCGGTAACGACGCCGACGATTCGTTCGCCGTTGGTGAGAGGAATGCGGGTGCCGGGCAAGCACCGAACCCGCGTTGTGTATCCGCGCCTCATCGATAAAAAACTCAATTCGAGCCCTGCCTGGATTAACGGGGATATAAATAATGAAAAAAAGGACGCTTAGCGTTTCTACACGCCTCCTTATCGCGTTCGGCACCCTATTCATCCTATTCTCGATGGAAGGCGCCGTTTCGTTGGACAAACTTCAAGAAGCCAACACTCGCCTCTCTCGAATCGTCGACGATGGAAACGTCAAATTGGCATTGGCGGAAGATCTCTCTCGTCAGGTTTTTATCGGGATGGACTCCATAAAAACAATATTGCTTATAACCGATGCGAACGCGATCTCATCTTTCACTGCGCGCGGTTACGACGCAAAACGAAAATTCTTGGCTGACCGAGAAGCACTGCGTAAGATCGCGCTCGGGTCTCCTGAGGCCACTGAGCTGATAGACGCAATTTTCGAGACTAACGATAAGCGGACGGTACCGGACTTCGATCACTTCGTGACGTTGGCCCGGAACGGGCAGCGCGACGAAGCTGCGCAGTGGTTGATCGATCGAGCCGCACCGTCGTTGCAAGCGCTTCAAGATACGATCACGCACTTCACGCAATTCCAGACGGCACGTAACGCGGAACAGAAGCTGCGAGCTGTCACGACGTATGAGAGAGCGAAGCTGACCCTTGTGATCGTTCTGACAGGTTCGACTTTCATACTGTTGGGGGTTGGGCTCGCTCTATCTCGAAGCCTGCTGCATGAGTTGGGCGCGGAACCGGTTACCGCACGAGAAATCGCTTCTACGATCGCGCAGGGTGATCTATCGAGTGAGCCTGCAGTTCTCGGCGCACCTCCAGGCAGCTTGATTGTGGCAATGAGAGAGATGCATATCGGTCTCAGGCGGGTTGTCGAGAGCGTACGCCACTATGCTGAAACAGTCGCGCTTGGGAGTCGAGAGATTGCACAAGGAAACGACGAACTATCAGCACGCACGGAGGAGCAAGCCGCGTCGCTCCAAGAGACTGCAGCCAGCATGACGGAATTGACCGAAGCTGTCAGGCAGAACGCAGACAACGCACGAGAGGCAAACTCTCTTGGCGCGCATGCCTCCGCCATGGCCAAGTCCGGGAACGAAGCGGTCCAGGATTTGGTAAGCACGATCGGGGAGATAAGCGGCAGGTCCACGAAAATTGCCGATATCACTAGCTTGATAGAAGGCATAGCGTTCCAGACGAACATACTTGCACTTAACGCAGCTGTTGAGGCCGCTCGTGCGGGCGATCACGGACGCGGTTTCGCCGTCGTGGCTAACGAGGTCCGTGGGCTCGCCCAACGGTCGGCGTCCGCTGCCAAGGAGATAAAGGAACTTATTGCCTCATCCCTCGCAATAATTCAGGGCGGCGTAGACCAAGCCGGCAAAGTGAACGAAATGATTGGCGATGTCGAGCAGGCCATAGAGCGTGTATCGGTCATCGTGAGCGAAATCGCTACTGCGTCGATGGAACAGAGCCGAGGCATCGAACAGATAAATCAAGCCGTGTCGCAAATGGACGGCGTGACGCAGCAGAACGCTGCACTGGTCGAGCAAGCGGCGGCAGCCGCGCAGTCGCTCGACGAACACGCTTGGAAGTTGAAGGACGCCGTTGCGACATTTAAATTGACTGCGTGACCGGGAATCTCACAAGTCATTTTTTGGGAGATTGCGATAGTCCTATCATCGAAAACGTCTCTTCAACTTGAGGTCGGTCCAATGTGCAAAGACACCAAACGAAGAACACCCGCTTTCTCTCAGCCACAAGGATTGTGCAGGCACTTGGAAGCCGCTCGGGAAGGTGAACGGAAACGAATCGCAATGGAGATCCACGACGAGCTGGGGCAACTGGTCACTGCTCTGAGACTTGAAGTGTCGCTGTTGAGGGAGAACTTGTCGCCCGATTCAATTGCGGTGCAAAAGGCCGAAGAAATGAAAGTGCTCGTCGAGTCGATCATGGGGGCGGCTCGCAGTGTAGTGAACCGGCTGCGGCCCGCTGCGTTGGATTTCGGGATCGTACCAGCACTCGAGTGGCTGGCGAACGACTTCAGACGGCGTTCACAGATTTCATGCCGTCTGTATGTGACGGGTCGTGAACCGCGTTTATCTGAAATCCATGCTACGGGGATTTTTCGTATCGCCCAAGAGTCACTGACGAATATCGCTCGCCACGCCTCCGCCTCGCACGTAGAAATCACATTGACCACATCAAGTTCTAAGATTGAGCTCGTCGTCAGCGACAATGGAAAAGGGTTTGATATGTTGGAGCGGCGCCCTGGCTCGTATGGACTATTGGGGATGGCCGATCGGGCGAGAATGATGGACGCCCGCCTCGAGATCCACAGTCAACCCGGAAACGGCTCGGTGGTCCAGTTGCGCGTTAATGAAGATGATGCTCTCATTACAGAATAGATATAGACGGCTTACGACTTATAAAAATTGAAAATTCGAATTGTCACGCGTATGCGATCAGCATTCGAGCTTGACTAAAGCGCTGTATCAGAGCGGTGGCTAATCTGCTTGATAAAATCAGTACTGTTACGGACTGGACTGAATTAAACCTCGGCGCGCTTGTATCAATTTGCAATTTTAAGTCATCACCTATTCCAGCCACTGGATGCGCCGCGATCGCAAGAACACGAACTCCCTGAAGCGGAATCCGACGGAAGGTTTTTCAAAGCCGATGAGCAGAAGGCGCCCCGCTATCGATGACCTTACCCCTCGGAGCACCACGAGCTGGTAGCCTCAGGTCCGCCACCTGAGCGTTTCCGGCTCTCGCCTTCGTGCCGCGTAGGCATCGCCATCCTTTGAGGGACGCCGGTGCGGCGTTCAAAATTGACGGCGTGACCACGTCGTCTCGGCCAACCCATAAGTTCCACTTCAGAAACATACCTTTTCCAAACATTCATAAGCCAGGGAGCGTGGCTTCCAGTCGTTTTGATAAAATCGGTACGGGCATAGTCCGCTCAAACGCAGGCCCTGTCATTCTCGTATTAAGACGAAATTCGAGTCTTATCATCTATTATTTCCCACTGGACACGCCGTGAATCCCTATTCGAAACCAAAGAATTCCGGAGCACCGGTCGAAAACCCCGACTCCATTTTTGACGAAGTGATCAATCGCAAGAATACGAACTCGTTGAAGTGGGAGTCGGGGGACAGATTTCTCAAGACCGATGAACTTGAAGCGAACCCGCTACCGATGTGGGTCGCCGATATGGATTTCAGAGCGCCGCAGCCTGTCATCGATGCCCTTCGCGAGGCCGTCGAGTTTGGCGTTTTCGGGTATCCACGCGGAGCAAGCAGGAGCTACGTCGACGCCGTCGTAGGCTGGCAAGCGAAGCGGTTCGGGTGGGAAGTAGCTCGCGAATGGGTGATACAAACGAGCGGCATCATCACCGTACTCAAGACCGCTATTCAAGCATTTTCGGCACCCGGGGACTCAGTCCTAATCCAGCCCCCCGTTTACTCTCATTTCCACGACGACGTTCTGATGAACGGTCGCCGTCTGGCGTTGGCGCCACTCGAGCGGACAGAGAACGGATACCGCTTCAACGAAAAGATGTTCGAGGCAGCGATCCTCGATAACACCAAAGTGTTCATCCTCAGCAACCCGCACAATCCGACGGGTAACGTATGGTCGGAGGACGAACTGCGAGCCATGGGTGAGATCTGTGATCGGCACGGCGTACTGGTGATTTCGGACGAGATTCATCAAGACTTGATCCTCAATCCGGTCAAACGGCACGTGCCATTTGCCTCGCTCGGAAACAAGTTCGCCCAGGGTAGCATCACCTGCACTGCGCCTAGCAAGACATTCAATTTGCCGGGCCTGCAGAGCGCGAACGTGTTCGTGCCGAATCGACGTCTTCGTGAGGAACTACGCCGTCAGTACGACCGGAATATGTATCCGGCGGTCAACACGCTAGGTATGGTAGCCGCGGAGGCCGCCTATACCCACGGCGAATCGTGGCTGGCACAGTTGCTGGACTACCTCCGCGAAAATCACATTTACTTTCGTAACGCGGTCCACCGCATCACCTCGAAGATTCAGGTCTTGCCGGCCGACTCTCTCTATCTCGCGTGGATGGATTGCCGGGCGCTTGAAATGGATGCTGAAAGGCTCGACAAATTCATGCTCACCAAAGCTCGGCTGTGGCTCGACAAGGGCCAGAAGTTCGGTAGCGCTGGGCACGGCTATATGCGTGCAAATCTCGGGTGCCCCCGCGCTACCATCGTCGAGGCGATCCGGCGACTAAGCGAAGCAGTGGCTGGACTCTAAAGCGAACTCGGCTGGACTCTAAAGCGAACTCGGCCGGCATCGATACGGAACGGATCGCACCGTCAGTAGACGCCGCCGATACGAAGTAGATGCCGCCGATATGAGCTACGTTTGAGGTATGCAGCAAAAACGCCCGCCGGGTTTCATGCCGGCGGGCGTTTTTGGGACCGACTCAGAGCTTCGATATCAGTGTCCCAACAACTTGAAGAGTGGCGTACTGATCAGCATAAGGCCGGTGAATCCGACGAACCACACGCTCGCGGAGCGGAACTTCCTAAGCGCGGGAACACGCCACACCAAGTAGCATGGAATGAGGCATGATACCGTGCCGAACGTCGGGGACGTCCACTGCAGAAGTGCCATCGTAGAAATGTTACTCCAGACCCACACCGTCAGGAGCAGCGTCGACAGCGCAGCGATCCCCACAGGAAGTACGCGGTCAAGACGTGAGCTCCGCGCCATGAACCGGTCGAGAACATTGACGACGATCCCCTTCATCGCGTCATGAAAACCGAGGTAGGCGCCAAAGAAAGCCGACAACATTGCGAGAACGTTCAGCGTCGTGGCAAGAATCTTGACCGTATCGCCAGGAATCACGCGTGCAGAGAGTGCCAGCGCAGAAATGTTCTGCGATACAGCGTATCGTGCATCTTCCGAACTAACCGAGAACAAAAACGAAAAGGCGAAGAAGAGCACGCTCACAACCAGAATGATGTACGCATATCTGCTTGCCCGTAACGCACGGTACGTCGCAATCGCAGGATCAGACTCTGCCTTTCTGAACGCAACGTTCATTGGATTCAAGATCTGTATGTAGACGATCGAGAACACCGCAAACGGGAGGGACACCAGAACGTTTTCGATGAACGAAAAAACGTTTTCGGGTGCAACGAAGCTCACGTTTTTCAGATTCCAGTAGGGCATCATCGACAGCCCAAGGAAGACCACGATCGCGAGCTTGGTTACGATGAGCGGGCCTGAAACTCGGAACAGTACCTTCTCGCCGCATGACGCGATCGCGACCATCGCTCCGATGACACAGAGCGGAAACCAATGAGTGGCCGCCAAAGACGCATGGGTCACACCAAAGACTTGCAAATAGGACGCACCATCATGCGTAAGCGTCGTGGAATATGCCAGCATCGCCTTAGTCAGCGTGATAAAGTACACGACGCTGAGCGCTGCCGCCCAATTCTTCCCGAGATACTCAGTGATGATTCCGGTGTAGTCCTTGCACTGACCGCTGGCAGAAAGTGATCTAATATAAAGATTCGAAAGAAACTGCACCGCCGGATAGGCTATTGCCAATGCCGCTGCGGAAACCCAAAAACCTTTGACTCCCATTTGGAGTGGCATAAATACAATGCCGGATCCGATTGCCATTCCGATGCAAAGGACCACCCACCCTGCATCGTACGCCGTGAACGGAATCCGCTCGACGGAGCCACCTTCGAGTTCAATCGAACTGCTACCGAGAATTCCCATCTTGCGCACCACCTCTCGAACTGAACAACGCTGGAATAAACGCCGATTCTTCGCGCGTCGGATTAAAACACTAATTAAAACGCCAGATTTCCACTAAAATCAAATTCTTTATAAATTTAAAATAAGCGTAAATTCATATGCGATCAGTGTAGATTCCGAGTCTCCGAGGTTCTATCGGTAGTCACCCTACAAATTCATGACCATTAATACAGTCATTTGTGAAATACAGTCAAAACAGATAAAGCGTGCAAAAACCGTCTCTCTGCACTGCGTAACACTTTCTCCCCCGGCGAGTTCGACAGGCCCCGAGCACGGTGAGGCGCCCGCCGCTTGCATGCGGGCGATATCACACGCGGTCTACTGAAGCGTCGACAGGTCGGTCTTGAAATGCGGCTGCGGTCGGATGACGATGCAACGCAATGCCTGTCCCCCCGATTGTCTAGCCACGTTGTCTGCAATGAGTTCGGCAAGCTTCGTCATGACGAGTTCGCCGCCGCCTGCAACATGCGGAGTGATGATGAGATTGGGAGCTCGCCACAATGGATTCGCCTCTGGCAGTGGTTCAGGAACGGCCACATCAATGCCCGCGCCCCCGATATGACCAGTACGAAGCGCGTCCACTAACGCATCTTGATCGATGACTTCGCCACGCGCGACATTGATCAGGAGACATCCCCGCCTGCACTCGCGAAGTGTCTGCGCATTGATTAGGTTCACGGTGTCCGGATGTGCCGGGACCGCGATAACGGCGACGTCCGCCAACCGGAGGGCGGCGGCCAGTTCGCTCGATGCATACACGTCATCCGCTAGTTCTGACGGTTTCGGCGTGCGCATTACGGCGACGATCTTCATGCCGAAGGCTCGGGCTCTCAGTGCGATTTCTTTCCCAATGGAGCCGAACCCGACCACGACCATCGTACGATCCTGCAGTGAACCCATATAGCTCATCAACTGCCGTTCCCAAGCTCGGCGCTCCTTCTGCCGGACCGCTTCAGGCAGCCGTTTCGCGAGTGCGAGCAGAAGTGCCATCGCGTGTTCGGCAACCGAGACCGACCACGCGTCGCCAGCATTGGTCACTGTAACGCCAGGGGGAACCCCAAATCGTTGCAGGTTTTCGTAGCCGGCCGACAGGGTCTGGATCCATCGTAGCTTGCGTGCCCCCGCTAAGACTTCCGCGACGTCAGCCGAATAGGCGGGGCCGGCAAGCACGACACCCTCAGCCTGTCGAAAAGCGGCGGCATGCTGCTTCACGTCATCCGCATAGGTCAGAACAGCACCTGGTACGGCCGCAATGGCCGGTCCTACCGCGTCTCGTCCGAACTTACCCAAGAAAACAATATTCATCTCTTGCCTTTCCGCTGTTCACTTGGCCAGCTTTACGCAGGATTTGACCATGCGCTGTTCCGCCTCGCGCTGCAGTGTCATACCGAAGCCGGGAGTCGTCGGCACGGCAAATTTGCCGCTCTCGGGCTGCAAGTCTTCTTCGAATAGCTCTCTATTGGCACGCCGCAGCGTATAGGCGTGATTCTCGTGGATATTGAAGTTCGGAATGCCGGCCTCGAATTGCAGCGCGATCGCGGTGGCCAACGGCGATCCGCAGACATGCGCCTGCACTCCCACGTCGTAAGCGTGGGCCAGATGCGCGACCCGATACGCTTCACTAATACCCCCGACTAGGCAGACGTCGGGTTGGATCATGTCGATCGAGCCTGCCTCGAGGTAGGGCAAAAAGCCCCAGCGCGTGTAGAGACGCTCGCCGATAGCAAGCGAGACGGGCGACTTGCGAGCCATTTTCAAGTGCGCATGGTTGCTATTGTTGTGAGTCGGTTCCTCGATAAAAAGGATGTCGAGATCGCGGACGAGTTCGGCGATCTGCAATGCGCCTGCCGTCGAGGTCAACGCGTTGAGCTCGAGAATGATATCCGCATCCGTTCCCAGCCCCTCGCGGACAGCCTCCATCCGTTTGCGGAACAGCTTGCGTTGCGCCGGCGTAAGGACGCCGCGCAGCCCGGTCGCGTACTTACCCTCTTCGTCCATCATGATAGGGTTTACTTTGACGCAGTCGTACCCCAGTTCCCGCACGTGTGCGGCGGCCTCCCGGTACTGTGCCGGCTGCCCGATCCACTGCGCCTGTTCGCCCCAACCGAGGTGAAGCTGGCTCGCGTAACAACGCAACGGTTCCGGCGTGGCGCGTCCGAGCAGTCGGTGCACCGGTTGGCCGAGCGCCCTCCCCTTGATGTCCCACAGCGCGCAATCGATAGCACTGATCGCCGCGAAGACGATTGGTCCGCCGCCATCAGCCCATACCGAACGTCGAAGTAGGCTCTCCCATACGGTATCGGTATTGAAGGGGTCTGCGCCAAGCACGAATCGCTCGCCGAGCGTCAAAATCATGGGCGCAACCGCCGGGCTGCCCGCACCATACGTCACGCCAGCCTCCCCGAGGCCGCTAATGCCTTCGTCCGTATGCACACGAGCGAGTACGACGCGCCAAGATGCCATGCCGTCACGACCCGACAGGTCGGCCTCGAGTACCTCGATTTGCGTAATTTTCATGTCTTTGCTCCTCCATTAGCACCGCCGTGTTTACACAGCGCTCAACGCGTTGGCCCGCGGGCATTGCAAATGCAACGTGTCTTCCTCCGGGATACGCGCAAACGCTCCCACCCGTGGAAACGTCCCCATCCTGCATAAAGCGCCTCGCGCTGACAAACGAGTTCTACTTTTCTGGAAAGAAAGAAATTCTTGCTTTCATGACGCCCCGCCTCGCTCCGCCGCGCCAGGCTTAGCGCCGCGCTCGGCCAAATAGCATCGAGCCCATTCGTGAACAATTTTCACCACTGCTTTTCCCAATTCGCGCTTCAAGTGGAAGCGTGAGCACGAACACAATGTGCTAATGGGCTGCCCTAGGCACGCCCAGCGTGCGTAGTGATTAGGCGACCCAATCCACCGAGCCTGACGCCTACGTGGCGCTTGCGCTTTTAGCCACTCATCAAGGAGACATCCACATGATGCAAGACTGGAACAACTACCGCGCCTCTTTGCAGGCGCGCGTCGCTGACTATGCCGAACTGAGCCCGGAGGTGATGAAGGGCCTCGCCGCCATTCAAAATGCCCCTGTGAAAAACGGCACACTGGGCCCGAAGATTCACGAACTGATCTCGCTGGCCGTCGCTGTAACCACGCGCTGCGACGGCTGCATTGCGTCGCATACCAAGAAAGCCGTCGAACATGGCGCAACGCGGGAGGAAATCGTGGAAGCGCTGAGCGTCGCGATCGCAATGAACGCCGGCCCCGCGCTGGTCTACTCGGCACGCGTTCTGGAAGCACACTCGCAGCTGCCTAACACCTAAGTCGCCCTCCGATGCGGCCGGTTGCCGAGCTATTCGGCAAGCCGGCCGCTTATCTTTTTTGAAAATGACCGAAGTCGGGGAGATGTAGTCGTGGCATTGCAACGCTTTAGTCACTGCAGTCACTGGGGCGCCTATTCGGTCCTGGTGGATGACGGCCATGTCGTCGGAATTGAACCCTTTGCCGGTGATCCAGCGCCATCGCCGATCATCCACTCGGTAAAACACTGGGCCGATTCCAAACACCGGATTGCCCAACCGATGGTGCGCGAGCGTTGGCTCGAGAACAAGGGGCCCAACGAGCGCAGACCGGATGATCGTTTCGTGCCGGTGTCATGGGACGAAGCGCTGCAACTCGTCGCCGACGAAATCGAGCGCGTGCGCCAAACGTTCGGCAATTCTTCGATCTTTGCGGGTTCCTACGGCTGGACGAGCTGCGGCCGTTTTCATCACGCGTCGTCACAGCTCAAACGGCTTCTCAATTTAGTCGGCGGCTATACCGGTCACGTCGACACCTACAGCACCGCAGCAGGTCCCGTGATCTTGCGACACACGCTCGGCGATGCCGAAGCGTGCAACGGCGGAGCCACAACACTGGACGCTGTCGCCGAGCATGCGCAGACCGTCGTCGTGTTCGGCGGACTCTCGCCGCGCACCGCCCAAAGCGAAGCCGGCGGCATCGCCCGCCACCAGTTGGAAGACTATCTGCGCGCGATGGTCGCGCGTGGCGTGCATTTCGTCCTCATCTCTCCGCTACGCGACGATCTTCCCGATTGGGTACCCGCGGAGTGGTGGCCCATTCGGCCGAACACCGACACGGCCGTGATGCTCGGGCTAGCAGGCGAGATCGTCGCTGCCGGGCGACATGACCGTGATTTCCTCGCCACGTACTGCAGTGGCGCAGATCGCTTCGTCGACTACTTGTCCGGCAACGCGGATGACACTCCGAAGAATGCGGCGTGGGCGGCGGCGATCGCAGATCTCGACGCATCGCGTCTAAGGCAACTCGCTCTACGCCTCGTCGAAACGCGGTCGATGCTGACGGTGGGCTGGAGCCTCCAACGCGCCCATCACGGCGAGCAGCCCTATTGGGCAGCGTTAGGTCTCGCCGCCGTCATTGGCCAGATAGGGTTGCCCGGAACGGGCGTCGGCTATGGATATGGATCGCTCGGTGGTATGGGTCCTCCTCTGGCTGCGTCGAATTCGCCAGCGTTTCCGCAAGGATCAAAGCCGATTCGCGATTTCATCCCGTGCGCGCGGATCGCCGATCTACTGTTGAATCCCGGAACGACGTTTACCTACGAAGGCGGGACCCATGTGTATCCCGACATTCGTCTTGTCTACTGGGCAGGCGGAAACCCCTATCACCATCATCAAGACCTAAACCGGCTGCGCCGCGCGTGGACGCGGCCGGAGACCATCATCGTTCAAGACCCCATGTGGACGGCGACCGCACGCCGTGCCGATATCGTTCTTCCCGCCAGCACATCGATCGAGCGCAACGATATCGCCGGCGCGAGGCGCTCGGGCCATCTGGTCGCCATGCATCAGGCCATCGCCCCGGTGGGTCAGGCGCGCAGCGACTACGACATCATGCGAGGGCTCGCGGAACGGCTAGGTGTGGAACCGGCGTTCAGCGAAGGACGAGACGAAATGGGATGGATTCGGCATCTGTACGAGATCGCTCGCAAAGACGCCCGCGAGCGTTTCGATCATCTGCTTCCTGAATTCGAGGATTTCTGGGAACAGGGCGTCGTCGAGGTTCCCACGCGGGCGAACTTCACCTATCTTGAAGATTTTCGAAAGGATCCCGAAGCGCATCCGTTGCCGACCGAGACGGGCCGTATCTTGCTATGGAGCGAGACCCTCGAGCGAAGCGGCCTCGACGATTGCCTCCCTCATCCGGCCTGGCTCGAGCCAGCCGAGTGGTTGGGACGCGCCACGACGACCGAGATGCATTTGATCTCTCGGCAGCCGGTCGGAAAGCTGCATAGCCAGCTGGACGAAGCACCGGCAAGCAAAGCCACCAAACACAACGGGCACGAACAAGTGTGGCTTCATCCCGCCGATGCGAGCCGTTTCGGGATTGCCGACGGCGATACCGTTCGCTTATGGAATGGCCGCGGTCAATGTCTCGCCAGCGCGAAGGTAGTCGATGAAATTCGCCAACACGTTGTCATGCTTCCGACGGGCGCATGGTATGACCCGCAGGATAATACCGACGATGCGCTGGATCGCGCCGGTAATCCTAACGTACTCACCCTGGATAAGGGGAGTTCCGGGTTCGGACAGGGATGTGCGGCGCACACCTGCCTCGTGAACATCGAGCCGTATAGCGGTTAGCCGCAGGGCAGTGCACGTTGTCGCGCAATCGAGTGGTTGGCATTCAGGTGTCCCGTACGCGAATTGCTCGCGGAGCTCCGCGAGCAATTCGCCCCTGTAGTCTTATTGCGTTGAACAGGAATAGCTCGCGGCATCGTCGGGACTGCCGCTGCCGTTGTAATGGGGATAGGCGGGGTATTTGCATAGCGGGCGCGTCAATACTGATTTGCCGGTGCCATCCAGCTTCGTCAACGTCAAGCGTTGCTGTGACGGAGGCGGGCCGCCTTCCGCCCAAGTCGACACCGCTTTGAGCAAGTCGACCTGGTCAGGACCTGGGCCGCCGAAGCAGTGCCCCACACCAGGTTCGAGAAATAGCTCGAGCGTGTCGTCCGTACTTGCACTGCCCATTTTAGTGACGACGGAGTCATAGTAGCGAGCGCTATCGCGCGGGCTGACTGACGTATCGTTGGTGCCGTTCATCATCACCATTTTGGCGCCGTGCGAATGCAGGCCGCTCAAATCCGGGTCGAACGCCTCGAACATCCCGCCAATCACAGCGAGTCGCGCACTCCACTGGTTTGGATCGAACTGCGACGTGTCGTAGTTCTGATCGCCCGTTACGAAAGACCGTATGAAGCCATCCGAGAAGAGTCCTTGCAACGAGTTCCCACCGTAAGCCCCCTGTGGCCAGATATAGGAGCCCCAGCCGTTAGCGGAATTCTCAAGACCAAAGTTGTAACCCGGATGCGTGATCGCATTGTCGGTAGTTGCGAAAGATGTCGTAATGGCCTGCACCGTCCCGATTTGCGTGTCGGACAAGCAACTGTCGCCAGTGTCGCCGCCCCCCGGACAACGCAGCACTGTCGGGTCGAATTTACATGCGGCCGGGTTTGAAATGATGCCGTCCTTTACACCGTCGAGTTCGTCGCATTGTGACAGCACCGCGTTGGCTAGCAGTGTTTGTTTCGCGGTATTCAGCGTGCCGGCGGGCACCCGCACCGCTTTGGCAACGCGATTGAACTGCATGAATAGCCCCATGACGTTTCCTGCCGGAGCTCGCGCCACGATCCCGTCGAAATCGTCTGGGTAGCGCTGCGCTTCGATCATCGCATCGTGCCCGCCCATCGAACACCCTTCAAAATAGCTCTTGGACGGTTGTGCGCCGTAAAAGCGCTGGATCAGCTCCTTTCCGAAAGGCAGCGAACGATGATCCCCAAGATGCGTGTAGTCGGCCAGTTGTTGAGGATCTGTGGCAAACTCGGCCTTGAAATAGTCCGGGTATTTGGCCGCCTCGGTGTAGTCATATCCACCGTTGGTCCCCATCGTTGCATAGTGCTCGCTTTGGATCGATGCGCTGTTGTAGCTCGCATTGAACGCGGCCATCGTACCGTCGAACCCGCCTCCGCCCAAAAACGCAAGTTTGCCGTTCCATCCGTCTGTAGGAAGGTTCAACTGCATCTTCAACTGCGATCCGATAATTTGCGCGTTGACCGCGCAGTATTCGGGCGACGTGCCCGATGCAGGGACGACTGTTGCCGTGCTCACTTGCGCTTCGTTGGCGCCGAGCATCGCGTTGACGAGCGTCGAGCAACGGCTGCGCAAGGTTTGCACATCGTTACTGGCTACATCGTGGTTGCCGCCACAACCGGCCAGCATACTAGCCACTGTTCCAAATAGCAGCGAGGCGAACAATTCCGACCTCGTCACACGAGCGGAAGATCTACGTTTCATGCCGGGCTCCGTCTCCGATTATTTTGTCGATATATGGCCGCTGCGCGGACCTCCGAAGAGACCTTCAAGCGTATTTATGCCCGCAGCGAATTTCCATGATCGGGGCGCCGTGATAAAAAGAAAAATACCGTTTGGAGACCTCGTCATCTGCAATCGAGATGGGCCGCATCGAGGGTGTCGAGATGAATATCGTGTGGCCGCAAAACGGAGACGTGACAGCGCACAAGCCCTACGTTGGCTGGCCTTGCATCTATGACCGCGCGTACCGAACTTACCGTGCTAATACGTCCAACTCTCCAAGGCTCACGTGTTGGCCGCGAGGGTCATGGAAATGAATCGGGAAATGGCCAACGGCTGCCGCCTCTACCGTCAGCGACGCTGCGTGCTCCGGCCCGACAGGCGTTTCCTGTTCGGTGAGCCCGTGCACCATGACCTCACCAGGCGTTGCAGAGTGGACGACGAGTACTGCGCGATCGCCCAGCCGCAGTTGTAGGCGCGCAGCGGTCGACGCCCCGACGGTGAGTTCGAGGCGATGCGTCACTGCGCTTGCATTGCGCGCCGGCAATAGCGCCGCATACATCCCGCCAAGCACCACAGCGACGACGAGCAGCAAGCAGGCGGATTTTCGTTTCATCGCTTACCCCAGGTGGTCAGAGTAACCGGCTAGGGCTGACGGGTTGTGCGAGCACCCACAAGCCGGAGGCAGTCAACAGCATCATCAGGAGCAACATGGGGACCTGCGCCAGCGGGCCGCGCGCCGCATCGTTAGCCTCGCGACTCGCGCGTCTGTGCCAGGCGATCATGCTAAGGACGTGACCACCCACAATCAGCCCAACGTCGATATGCCACGCTACCGTAGGGCTAGGTAGCGCAACGCGCATCGCCGTTGCACCCAGTCGCCAGCCGAAAGGGTCCGCCAGCAACGGCGCCAGTTGCGGACCTTGACCCAGCAGCAATGTGAAGTAATGCGCCGCGTTGTAGGCGATCGCGATGGGAATGAGACTGGGTACGAACGCGAGTATCGCCGCACCAAGCGAGGGGCGGTAACGATGCGGCCACCCTTCTAACCGTAGGCTCAATTTCAATGCGATCGAGCACGCCGCTAGATACACCAGAGGCGAGAACAGCAAGGCAACTGCATTGAGCACGGTCTGCAGCGCACTAAGCGTGGGATACGCCCGCGCGATATTCGAACCGACGAGCGGCGCCATCAAGGGCGCCAGCTTCTGCCAGTACAGGGCGTTCCAAGCGACCGTTTCTTTCAGTCCGTCAAATGTGGTCGACGCAATCATAAACAAGATGAAAAGCGCCACGCCGAAATCGGGTGCTTCGGCAGATACGAGCGACGCAATGGAAGAACGCCATGCAAAGCCACGTCGCCCCGTCGAACTGCTCCGCCACTCCAGCGGCGACATACGGGCCGCGATCCGAAACAATAGGCTGAAGAACTCTCCGTGTTCCAACCAGCGCTCGGCGCCGACAAGCAGCGAGCCAGCCATCGTGATGCCGGTATAGCCGAGCAGCGCCCACGCCAGCGAGTGGGGCGTGCCGGGCCCGAACAGCTCGAACGCGATGAATCCCATATACAGCGCCAACGCCGGAGCGTGAAAGAGCGACGTCGTATCGAATGCTCTTCGCGAGCTAGGCCAGCGCGTCAGTAAGGCGTGCCACGGGTTCAGCGCCATCGCCACATCGCCGAAGACCGCGCAAAGATAGTAGCCGCCAAGCACGAACGCGACCCAGAAGAAGGTCATGCTGAAGTTGCGATAAGGATTCGGCGTCCCCAACATTCCAGCTACCACCGCTAATGTGAACGCAGCGCCGATAGCCGCTTGAACGACGAGCGGCGCAGCGTTCGGCTGCACGCCGGAATTCATGCCGCCGATATTCGCGGCAGCACGCCAACGGCTCTCGGGTGACATTGCCAGTACGGCAAACGAGAGCACCAGCGCAGCAGTCGAGCCATAGATATACAGCCACAATGGCATCGGCAACGCGAGAACACGACCGAACGAATGCGCTTGTGCGCCAGCAGGAACGAGTAGCATCAGTGCGAGCGCGTATCCGGAAAGGTGAACCCGGGCAGATGGGAGCGTGTTCATTGCGTCGCGATTACAGCGCACTCGTATCGACTGGCCCTTGGGTCGGCAGCGGCCCCGTGTACTCGACGATGTCCATCGACCCGCTGGCGAAATCCAGCACGTACATGATCCGATCGCTGACCCAGCGCACATCCACGGTCGACGCGAAACCGGCGGCGCCGTTGGACACGAAGTACCCGAGTTGATCGATGCGACCATTGCTCTCGACATTAAGCAAGCGCACGCCATGGGAGAACGTGGCCATTGCGATCAGGCCGCCGTTATGGAAACTCGGGTGCGGGTCGAACCAATGCGTCGAGCAGCCCTCCACCCCAGGCTCCACTGCCGACGGGTTACCGTGACTGTCCACCTGCGCAACGCCGCCCGACGCTCCTGTATCGCCGTTTCCGGTCACGAGCGTGTATTGCGATAGCGGCGTGAACGTGTTGTTCTGCTGCCAACCCGTCGTATCGTAGAGATACAACGTCCGGCCTTCGTTCGGATAGAGTTCGCATACACCGTCATATACCCCTTCCGACAACCCGAGGAAAAATCGATCCTTGCCCTGCTCCGGCCACAGGCTGTTGTGGCCGATACGGCCGGGCTGCGCGGGTCCCGGTTCCCCCAACGTATTGCTGGGCGGCGAGGGAGGCAGCGAGAAAAGCACCTTCGGATTGGCCGGGTCGGTGGTGTCGATCACCTTTGCTGGATCGCTCGCCGTGATCACCATTCCAGGGCGAACCTCACTGAGTGCGTGAACCTTGTAGATGCCGGCAGCGTCCGGAGTAAAGCCGACCATGTCCGTCCACTTCTGCGGTAACAGCACAGGGTGAGCCGGATCACGCAGGTCCATGATGGTGCCGGTCGTCGAGCCGTAGACCCATTGGCAGTCATACAGGCAGACCTGAACGTGGGCATCACCGCCGGGCACCGCCACGCCCTTCATGTTGGCGGGATCGCTAATGTTCAGTACGAGTGCATCCTTGTAAGCCGTGCGCGACAGCACCGCCACTTGCCCGTTCACAGCCGGATCTTCGTTCTCGACCTGCGATTGAACGGTACTGCCCGTGCCGCCGTCTAACAGCACGTTTCCCAGCAGCGTCGGATTATCCGGCGTGGTTACGTCGAACACGTAAAAACCACTCGTCCAGTTTGTCACGTAAAAGCGGTTGCCGACGAGTTTGCCGCCGATCGTCTGTCCCGGAATCGGGTAACGTCCGAGCCACAGCAAGTTGCATGACGACCGCCCGCCCGGAGACACAACTTGCGATGGCGCGCAGCTGAGCGGGAGGGCATCCGCCGAAGTCGTAGACGAATACGTAGAGGCCAGGGCGTCATGCGCTACGGATTTCGCACCGTGCGCGGTGGTGGCTACGCTCTGCGGCGAGCCGCCGCCGTTATTGCAGCCGACCAATCCTGCGACAAGAATGAGAGCGAGAACGAATCGCCCCATCGATCGGGCGGGGTGGTTCACGGAAGGAACAGCGCTCATGCCATCGTCTCCTTTGACCGCACGATGCTCGTGACTTCACATCCGCATGCGCAGCCTGCTTTAAAAAAATTCTAGGCAATGCTCTCAGATTCGATCTACTCCGAGAATATGTGAAATTGCGATGCCGCCATCGCTTGCTGCGATAGCTGTTTTTCTGCATTTTTGTATTACCAAGCAGCCGTATTACCCCAGTTTCTTACAGCTTCGCCCTATGGGTGCAACGAGAAGGCACGGCCAGGCCGGTGACTGGGGTTGCCCGCAATACGTTTTGGAGCCGTGGCGGTGTATCGTCTGTCGATCAACACATCGGAGGTGCGCCCGGATGCATACGCACATACCGTATCAAGGGCAAGCAAATGGAAATCCGGCAACTGAAGTACTACGTGGGGATCGTCGATTGCGGTAGCGTGTCACGTGCAGCACAGCATCTGTTCGTCGCGCAGTCAGCGCTAAGCAAGCAGATCAGTGATCTCGAGCAGGAGCTGGGAACCCAACTGCTGGTTCGAGCCTACAGCGGCGTGCGGGTGACCGAGTCCGGCAAAATATTCTACGAATACGCACAAGCGATTTTGAAGCAACTCAACGATGCTCGGGCCGCCGTCCACTGCGCACCGGAATCGATCGTCGGCTCCGTGGTGCTCGGCGTACCGCAAAGCGCGTCCGCGGCGCTGGCCTTGCCACTGTTGCAAGCCGCGCGTGAACAACTGCCGCAAGTCTCACTGCATTTGAACGAGGAGCTGACGGGCAATCTGCTGGCCCAACTCAAGCAAGGCCGTGTGGATCTCGCCATCTTTACGTCGAACGTGCCGCTTGCTGATTTCGAGTTCCAGCCCCTCGCCACCGAAGCGTTTTTTTGGATTCGCGGCAAGCACCATACCGCCAGTAGCGAGACCGGCGACGTTACGCTCGAGGAGATAGCGTCTCAGCCGCTCATTCTGTCGGCCGCACAGCATGCGCACTGCATTCGCGAGATCATCGAGCGGGTTTTCGGTGAAAGCGGTCTACCTCTGCCACCGCTCGCGGCCGAAATCAACTCGGTGCATGTTCTCAAGAGCGCCGTGCAGGCCGGTATCGCGCCGACGATCTTGCCCCTTGCGCTCGTTGCACAGGAGGTTGATGAAGGTCGACTCATTGCGCACCGTATCCGACATGCAGGAATGTGCCGTACGCTCGGCATCTGCTGGTCGCGCGAGCTACCGGTCACCAACGCAAAGCATGCCGTTTGCAACCTCCTGAGCAACATCGTCAAGACACTGTGTGAGAGTGGCCGCTGGCGCGGTGCGTCTACGCTTGAAACAGCTCCAGCAGGCCTCTGCTCCGATGGCATCGCGCAATCTATGGCCCGCGATGCCGACATGCCCCTACCCCATTGTCGAGACACGAGCGCAACCCGGTAGCTCCGGCGGCCGTAGGTCGCATTGCCCTCGCCCTCGCTCTGCGCCTCGGCCAGCTGCACCGCCTCGCCTTCGTCCCTCGCCGGGCCTTGTCATCCCACGCGGCGCGCTGATTCGATCGATTCATGATCGGCCCTCCCATACCCACGAGCCCCCAAGCAAACCGGGGCTCGAAACGAGATTTGCGCTCACGCGCCGACAGAGATCACTTTGCCGGGATTTAGGATGTTCAACGGATCGAGCGCATGCTTGATCGAACGCATCACGGCGACCGCAGCCTCGCCGTGCTCCTCGACCAAATAGCCGATCTTGTGAAGGCCCACGCCGTGCTCTCCGGTCGAAGTGCCGCCATAGCGCAATGCACGTCGGACAAGTCGCTGGCTGAAGGCTTCCGCCGCCTCGACTTCGATTGCGTTGCCCGGGTCCACTAGCACGAGACAGTGAAAATTTCCGTCGCCGACGTGTCCGAAGACGGGAGCCAACAATCCATGCTGGGCGATATCCGCCTCTGTTTCCTCAATGCAAGCGGCCAGTGCCGAGATAGGCACACAGGCGTCCGTGGTCACGCATCGGCTTCCTGCTCTGAGTTGTAGTACGGCGAAATAGGCGTGATGACGAGGCGTCCAAAGGCGAGAACGATCCTCCGGGCGCGCCGCCCACTGGAATTCGCCGCCGCCGCATTCTTGCGCGATCTGCCTGACCCAGTCGGCCTGCTCATCGACCTGAGCCTGGCCACCATTGAACTCAAGGAATAGTGTCGGCTGCTCGTTCAACGCCAGGCGGTTGTGCGCGTTGATGGCGCGGATGGTAAGGGCGTCGAGCATCTCGGCACGCGCCAGCGCGACGCCGCCTTGCACTGATTGGATGACGCAATCGACCGCCGCGCGCACCGTCGGGAAACTCACTACCGCTGCCGCGGTGACCTCCGGGCGCGGATGAAGCCGAACCGTTGCCTCGGTGATCAACCCCAACGTGCCCTCCGAGCCGCAATAGAGCTGCGTCAAGTTGTAGCCCGCCGACGACTTGCTGGCATCCGATGCTGTACGCAGGACCTCGCCGCCAGCCGTCACGACCGTCAAACTCCGCACGTTGTCGCGCATGGTGCCATAACGGACGGTGTTCGTGCCGGAAGCCGCGGTCGCGACCATGCCGCCGATGGTGGCATCCGCGCCCGGGTCAACAGAGAAGAAGAAGCCGCTGTCGGCTAGCGCGGCATTAAGCGCGTTGCGCGTAACGCCAGCTTGCACGGTCGCAGTCATATCCTCAGTTCGAATGTCCAACACGGCGTTCATCTGCGAGAAGTCGATGCAAACGCCACCCTGTACCGCGAGCAGGTGGCCTTCGACGGAGGAACCGGCCCCGAAGGCGATTACCGGTACCCGCTCCGCGGCGCAAGCCCGTACGACAAAAGCCACTTCATCGGTGTTGGTCACGAAGACGACGGCGTCAGGCGGTGCCGGGGGGTAAGCCGATTCGTCCGTGCCGTGCTGGAGCAACACTGCGGCGCTACGCGAAAAGCGCTCTCCGAACATTCTTTCCAGTGCGGCAAGGAGCGCGGGCGACGGCGAACGGCGCGGCGCAGTGTGGCCGACCGTGGCGGCCGGATGAGACTCGAGAAGCGTTGTCATGATGTCTGGCAGAGGATAGGAGTTCAACGGTGCGGCGACTGCATAGGTCGCACGAACAGTACGAGCACGGCGCCAAGCACCAACCATCCGGCGAGCATGTAGAGGCCGGCGTTGGTGCTGTGCGTGGCGTCGCGCATGAGCCCCACGAGAAAAGGTGCGCTGAAGCCCGACAGATTGCCGAACGAATTGATGAGCGCGATGCCCGCAGCAGCCCCGGCACCGCCCAATAGCATCGTAGGCAGCCCCCAGAACACCGGAAGCGTCGCCATGATGCCCATCGTCGCCAGCGTAAGACTCGCCAGCGCCATCCACTGATTGCCATGCAGCACCACGCTAAGTACCAGCCCCGCAGCGCCTCCCAATGCAGCGAGCGCGGCATGCCAGCGCTGCTCGAGGTGGCGATCGGCGCTCGCGGCAACCAAATGCATCGCCAACATGCCGAAGACCCATGGCACCGCACTCAGCAGCCCGATCTGGAGCGGGTCGGCCACGCCCATACCGCGGATGATGCTGGGCAACCAGAAGCTGACACCGTAAAGGCCGGAGACGAACGCGAAGTACACAAGTGCCAGCATCCAGACCCGGCCGCTCATCAGCGTGGAGCCGACGTTCGCCTCGCCTTTGCTTGCCAACTCAGTGGCGAGATCTGCCTCGATGCGATTGCGCTCGCGCTGCGCCAACCACGGTGCCGTGGCCGGGCCGTCATACAGGTACTTCAGCACGAGCAGCCCTACCAGTACAGTCGGAAGCCCTTGCAGCAAGAACAGCCACTGCCATCCGGACATGCCGCCAGCACCGCTCATGTACCTCAGGATCCAGCCGGACAGCGGCCCGCCAATGATTCCTGACACGGGGATCGCAGCGATGAACATTGACGTCACGCGCCCGCGCCTCTGCGCGGGAAACCAGTAAGTCAGGTACAAAATAATGCCGGGGAAGAACCCGGCTTCGGCAGCGCCGAGCAGAAAGCGCAGCAGGTAAAAGGACCCAGGCGACTTGACCAGCAACATCATTGCGGAAAGCAGGCCCCAGGTAATCATGATCCGCGCAATCCAGCGACGCGCGCCGACACGATGCAAGATGAGATTGCTTGGCACTTCGAATACGAAGTAGCCGAGGAAAAAAATGCCCGCGCCCAGCCCATAGACCGTTTCGCTAAACTTCAAGTTCGCCAACATCTCGAGCTTGGCGAACCCAACGTTCACGCGGTCGAGGTAGGCGACGACGTAGCAGAGGAACAACAAGGGCAGGAGGCGCCAGGCGACTTTCCGATAGACGGGATCGCTCTCCGCTTTGCCGTGTCCGGCGAGCGCCGGTGCAGTGGTTTGAATGGTCATGCTTGTCTCCGTGACTTTCTTATTGCGTCGTCAGGTCGCGTTAGCAGTGCCTAACGGCTGACGTAGGGATATCGTCCTCCCAATTTGCACAAAAGGAAAATATGGATTGCAGAACCGGCCATCTGCCAACGAGATGACACACGCCGTCAGCTTGCCGACGGCGTGCAGCCGTCGAGAACTACAGTGCCGACACCACCTCGGGTACGAGCGTGAACAGATCGCCGACGAGGCCATAATCCGCCACGCTGAAGATTGGCGCTTCAGGGTCCTTGTTGATGGCGACGATGACCTTGCTGTCCTTCATACCCGCTAGGTGCTGGATAGCCCCGGAAATGCCCACAGCCACGTATAGCTGCGGCGCCACGATCTTACCGGTCTGGCCTACCTGATAATCGTTCGGAACATAGCCCGCGTCCACCGCCGCACGCGAGGCGCCTAATGCGGCGCCGAGTTTGTCCGCCAACGGCGCCAGCACCGCTGCATAGTTTTCGCCGCTGCCCAGACCGCGTCCGCCCGAGACGATGATGTTCGCGCTCGTGAGCTCGGGACGTTCCAGCTTGGTGAGCTCGCGGCTTATGAACCGCGAAATGCCGCGATCGGCCGCCGCTTCGATCTGCTCGATCGACGCCGCACCGCCTTCAGCCAGCACAGGTTCGAAGGCCGTAGCGCGTACAGTGATCACTTTGACGGGGTCCTCCGAACGCACCGTCGCAATCGCGTTGCCCGCGTAGATGGGCCGTTCGAACGTATCCTGCGATACGATCGCTGTGATCTCGCTGATCTGCGCCACATCGAGCATGGCAGCGATGCGCGGGGCCAAATTCTTGCCATGAGCCGTCGCCGCGATCAGCAGGTGCGAGTATTCCCGAGCGATGCGCAGCACGGTCGCCTCGACATTTTCCACGAGGCCTTCGGCCAGTTGCGGCGCAGCTGCCGCCAGCACCTTAGACACGCCGGAGATGTTTGCCGCGGCATCGGCTGCCGCGCGCACGTCATGCCCTGCCACCAGCATATGGATCGGGTCGTTAGTCAATGAGGCTAACACTGCGGCCGCTCTCACCGCGCTCAGCGTGGCGCCCTTGATGGACGCGCCATCGTGTTCCGCAATTACAAGAATCGTCATTTCGTTCGCTCCCCTCACAGCACCTTGGCTTCGGTCTTCAGCTTCTCGACCAGCGTCTGAACGTCCCTCACCATCACGCCGGCACTGCGCTTCGGCGGCTCGGCCACCTTCAGCGTCTTCAAACGGGGAGCGACGTCCACACCGAGGTCTTCGGGCTTGATCGTTTCGAGCGGCTTCTTCTTCGCCTTCATGATGTTGGGCAGCGTCACGTAGCGCGGCTCGTTCAGGCGCAGATCCGTCGTCACGACGGCGGGCAGCGTCAACGTCAACGTTTCGGCGCCGCCGTCCACTTCGCGTGCAACGGTAGCCTTGCCATCCGCAATCGTCACCTTCGAAGCGAACGTCGCTTGCGGCAGGCCCGCCAGCGCGGCCAGCATCTGGCCCGTCTGGTTCGAGTCGTCGTCGATCGCCTGCTTGCCCAGAATCACGAGCTGCGGCTGCTCCTTATCGATGAGCGCCTTCAAAAGCTTGGCCACCGCCAACGGCTGCAGCTCCTCGTTCGATTCGATCAAGATCGCGCGATCCGCGCCGATTGCCAACGCCGTGCGCAACGTCTCCTGACACTGCGCGGGGCCGCAGGAAACGACAATGATCTCGACCGCGACACCCGCTTGCTTCAGACGCACGGCCTCTTCCACTGCAATCTCGTCGAACGGATTCATCGACATCTTGACACTGGCAATGTCGACGCCTGTGCCGTCCGATTTCACCGCAACTTTAACGTTCGCGTCCACCACGCGCTTCACCGCTACCAAAATCTTCACTTCCGCTCTCCTGAATTCGACTTACATAAGATTACGGGTACACATCATCCAGACTGCGCATTAGATACGAGATCAGCGGCGCCCAAGATCCGCGAGCGGATGGGCGTCCGATCGCCATAGCGCGGTGCTGAAATGGCGAACGCGATCGTCTTTCACATCGGCCAGCGTCGGCGGCAGCCAGCAGGGCTTTCTATCTTTGACGATCACGTGAGCGCGCACGCCTTCGAGGAAATCGCCATCGGGCACGGCACGGCTCACCATATCGAGTTCCATCCTGAAGCATTCGGCAAGCGACCTCCCACGTCCACGCAATAGTGCGTCCCGGGTCACCTTCAACATCGTGGGTGAGTGGGTGGAAAGCGCCTCAAACGTCGATCGACACCACTGCAATACTCCCTGCGATGTTTCGCGCTCACATGCATCGCTCAACGAAGTACCGATTTCGTCGACCGTCCACCGCTCATTGAAGTGCCTCGTCACGAGCGGCAGCACGTCACTCAACGCAGCGTGCGGTATGACGTTGGCGGGCGGCTCGAAGACCGTGCGCAAAGCGAGCATCAATTTCTCTTGGCCAACATAGATGGGCATCCGCTGGAGCCGCTCCTCGAACGTTGCAAGCCATTCGAAAGGCACGCAGATATCCGCCAGATTGCAAAACAAGGCGTCCGGTCCTGACAGCGTGACGCCCGTCAACCCAAAATACAGTTCGAGTCTCGCCGGCATAGCAGATAGAAAAGACGTCGCGCCGACATCGGGAAAGAGCCCGATACGCGTCTCCGGCATGGCCATCCTCGTGCGGTGGGTCACCACTCGTAGCTTTGCTCCCTGCCCTAGTCCCATTCCGCCGCCCATGATGATGCCGTCAAGCAAGGCGACCACAGGCTTAGGGAATGTGTGAATGGTGTAATCGAGCCGATATTCGTCGACGAAAAACTGCAGCCAGGCCGAGTCGCCGCTTTTTACCTGTCCATATAGCGCGCGAACGTCACCGCCCGCACAAAATGCCTTCTCCCCGTTGGCGCGCAGGACAACTGCGACGATTTGGTCATCGAAGCGGCACCGCTCAAAGAGCCTCGCCAATTCGATGACCATCTCATGCGACAACGCGTTTAGCGCCGTCGGGCGATTCAGCGAGATGACAGCCACGCGGTTGACGATGCGCAATAGCACGTCCGCTTCGGCTTCCGTCCGCACTGTCTTGTCTGTTGCGGGTCGCTCCTTGAGCAGCACCTCGGTCATCTCAACCTCCCGTCCGATGCCAACGCGGAGACCGCTTTTCGAGGAACGCATTCACGCCCTCTCGTTGATCCGGATCATCGAAGAGATCGACGAAGCGTTCACGCTCGATGGTCAAGGCTGCCCGGCGCGGGATACCGTTGCGCGCTTCGTGGATCAACTGCTTGCTTAAAGTCACGGCGAGCGGACTCAGGCGCGCCACACGCTTTCCCATCGCAATGCCCGCCTCGCGTGCAGCGCCTTGCTCGACCACTTCCTCCACGAGCCCGATCCGCAAAGCCGTCGCGGCGTCGATGCGCTCGCCGGTCAGCATCATTCTCTTGGCCCATCCCTCACCCACGAGCCAAGGCAACGTCTGTGTTCCGCAACCGCAAGGGAGCAGCCCGACCGCCGTTTCCGGCAAAGCCAATTGCGCGTGCGCCTCGGCAATGCGGATGTCGCAGGCGAGCGCGCATTCGAGTCCGCCGCCCATTGCATACCCGTTGATCGCTGCAATGACGACAGGCCGTGCCTCTTGAAGCGTCTCGAACGCCGAGCCGAACAAGGAAGCAGCGACGCGCGCCACATCCTTCCTGCCATCGGAGAACGTGTTCAGATCTGCGCCCGCGCTAAAGAACCTCGGCCCACCGCCAGTAATCACGATGGCGCGAATATCGCGCTCGCCATTCAGGCGCTCTATCGTCTGCTTCAACCGCAGCAACCCATCTTGCGTAAACGCATTGACCGGGGGCCGTTGCAGCGTAATCAGTGCAACGTCCTGCCGGGCGCCTTGTTGAACATATTCAAGCTCGATCATTCCAGCGACCCCGCTATCAGTACGGTTGGGTTCATGTCTCCTCCTATTCCGACGATCGCGGAGCTACAGGTGACGCGCAATCACCATCCTCTGTACTTCGCTCGTTCCTTCGTAGATTTGAGTAATGCGTGCATCGCGGTAATGGCGCTCGACCGCGTAGTCCTGCAGATACCCATATCCACCGTGTATTTGAATCGCCCTCGAGCAAACTTCTTCGGCGATCTCTGATGCAAAGAGCTTGGCTTGCGATGCCTCGGAGAGGCACGGTTTGCCCGAACTACGGAGCCGAGCGGCATGGTGAACGAGCAAACGCGCAGCGTTGAGCTTCGTTGCCATGTCTGCCAGCATGTTGGCGATCGCTTGATGGTCTCTGAGCCGCTGGCCGAACTGAATGCGTTCGCGTGCATAAGCGCGTGCCGCGTCCAATGCCGCGCGCGCAATACCCACGGCCTGCGCCGCAATGCCGATACGGCCGCCCTCGAGATTCGATAACGCGATTTTCAAACCGTCGCCGGGTTGGCCCAGTAGGTTCGCTTCCGATATCGCGCAGTCATCGAGCGTGATCGGACACGTTTCGGATGCCCGGATGCCGAGTTTGTGCTCCGGCGGCCCAACGTTGAAGCCGCGCGTGCCAGTTGGGACGATGAAGGCCGACAATCCACGCTTACCCGCCCCCGGGTCGGTGACGGCGAAGACCACGGCGAGGTCGGCGCATGCACCGTTCGTGATAAATTGCTTGCTGCCGCTCAGCCTCCAATATCCGTCACTGAGAACGGCACGCGTCCGCAGGTTGTGTGCCTCGGACCCCGCTTGCGGCTCGGTCAGGCAAAACGCCCCGATCTTGCGCCCCGTCGCGAGCTCGGCCAAGTAACGATCTTTTTGCGCGTCATTGCCGAAGTTGAGGATGGGCCCGCAGCCGACTGACTTATGCACGCTCATCAACGTTGCACATGATGCACAGCCGGCTGCCACCTCTTCGAGAGCGAGCGCATAGGCCACATAATCCGTGTACGTGCCGCCGTATTGTGCAGGCACGATCATGCCGAGCAACCCGACCTCACCCATCTGCATGACGATTTCGTCAGGTAGACGGCATTCCCTGTCCCATTGAGCAGCAAGCGGCGCAAGACGTTCTCGCGAGAAATCGCGCGCCGCATCGCGTATCATCCGTTGTTCGTCGGTGTAGAAATCATCCATCCCGTTCACCATGGGTTTTCAATTCTTCGACAGCAACAGCCGATCATGTCGCCTGAGACTTGCTCGGCAAACCGGCGTTACCGCGGTCAACACATCTGGATGGCCACGGCGGTGGCTTCGCCACCGCCAATGCATAGGCTAGCGATACCTCGCTTGCCGCCGGTCTTTCGAAGCGCGCCAATCAGGGTGACAAGAATTCGCGCGCCGGACGCGCCGATCGGGTGACCAAGCGCACATGAGCCGCCGTGAATATTGACCCTCGAAAGGTCCAGGGCAAGGTCCTTGGCGCACGCCATCGGCACCACGGCGAACGCTTCATTCACCTCCCAAAGATCGACGTGAGCCGTTGACCAACCGGATTGCGCGAGCAACTTCTTCACCGCTCCGATTGGAGCCGTAGGAAACAGGCGCGGTTCGGCGGCGTACGTAGCATGGCCGACCACCACAGCAATCGGCGTAGCCCCCAACCCGGCCGCAGCGGAACGGCGCATCATGACGAGCGCGGCCGCTCCGTCCGAAATGGAGCTCGAGCTCGCTGCGGTGATCGTCCCATCCTTACGGAACGCTGGCTTTAACGACGGGAGTTTGTCGATTCTGGCCTTCGGCGGGTGCTCGTCCTGCACGATTTGGCGCTCGCCAGTCTTCGTCGCGATCGTTACCGGCGCTAGCTCCCAGTCAAACGAGCCATCAGAAGCGGCTTGCTGCGCCCGCTCGGTGGATGCAATCGCGTACGCATCTTGGTCGCCACGAGTGAACTGATATGCCGAGGCACAATCTTCGGCGAAAGTGCCCATGAGCCTACCGCGATCGAAATAGGCATCCTCAAGGCCGTCTAGGAACATATGGTCGAGGACCTGACCGTGCCCCATCCGAAAACCGCCTCTCGCCTTGGGCAGAAGATACGGTGCGTTGCTCATCGATTCCATGCCGCCCGCGACGATCACATCATTACTGCCAGCAAGAATCGCGTCGTGCGCGTTCATTACGGCCTTCATGCCCGAACCGCAGACTTTGCTGACCGTCGAGCACTGAACCGAAAGGGGCAAGCCGGCGTGTATTGCTGCCTGGCGCGCCGGAGCCTGGCCGACGCCGGCTGGCAGAACACAACCTAGGGTTACCTCGCCGACCGCGTTTGTGTCGATTCCAGAACGCTCGAGTGCCGCCTTGATGGCGACGCCGCCAAGTTGCGGCGCGGACAGCGACGCGAAATCGCCTTGGAATCCGCCCAGCGGCGTACGAACCGCCGAAACGATAACAATGGGATCGTTGTTCATAGAGGTCTCACTGATACTTGCGCACGTCTAGCGTGCCGCCATACGAATCGCACCATCCAGACGAATGACTTCGCCGTTCAGGTAGCGGTTGCTCAGAATGTGCTCCACGAGCGCGGCGAATTCGGCCGGCTTTCCCAGCCGGGAAGGAAACGGAACCATCTTGCCGAGGGACTCCCGGACCTCGGCGGGCATGCCCAGCAGCATCGGGGTTTCCATGATTCCCGGTGCGATGGTCATGACGCGAATCCCGAAGCGCGATAACTCCCTGGCAATCGGTAGCGTCATTGCCACGACCGCTCCTTTCGACGCGGCATACGCCGCTTGACCGATCTGCCCGTCGAACGCAGCCACGGATGCGGTGTTGATAATGACCCCGCGCTCTCCGTCGCCATCGGGCTCGTTCGAAGACATGGCGGCGGCGCATAGCCGAACGACGTTGAACGTGCCGACGAGATTGATGTTCACGGTGTGAGAAAATGAATCGAGCCGATGGGGCCCTTCCCTGCCCACGACTTTTTCCGCGGGAGCAACCCCGGCGCAACTGACGAGTCCTCGCAAGCTCCCCATCGACTTGGCAGCGGCAACGGCATTCGCTACGCTTTGTTCATTCGTGACATCGGTCGCAACAAACTTGGCGTGCGGGCCAATGGCTTGCGCGACCGCCGAGCCTGCACGCTCGTCGACGTCGGCCAAAACCACTCGGCCACCGCGGTCGACCAGAACGCGAGCAGTTTCGGCGCCGAGGCCCGAACCGCCTCCAGTTACAACAAAGACCTGATCCTCGATCAACATAACTATTCCTCGATGGGGGTTCGCGTTCAGGCGCGACACAGATTGTTCAGCAATTCCTTTCGATATTTTTGGCGAAGCGGTTGAACCGCCTTGTAATTCGCTTCTTTGATCGCACCGAAGCCGCGTACGGACATGGGCAGCGAAACCAGCTCGACGGCTGCCTGATGGTTTTGCGATGACAGGTTCGAAATTGCGAGTTCCACGTCGTCTTCGAACTCTCGAATCAGTGCGCGCTCCACTTTGCGGTCGGTCTGGCGGCCGAACGGGTCGATCACTGTTCCGCGCAGCACTTTGCCGCGCTTCAAGACATGCAGGATGGGCGTCATCCACCAGCCATCAAGAGCCAACTTCGCTCTGCGTCCTGTCTTCTCGTCTCGGCGCGAGAGAACTGGAGGCGCCATGTGATACGTGAACTTGCCATCCCCTTCGAAATTTTCGGTCAATCTGCGTCGGAAACTTCCGTCTGTATGAAGGCGCGCCACCTCGTACTCGTCCTTGTAAGCGAGCACCTTGTAGTAGCTTCTTGCGACCGACTCGGTAAGTTCGCCGCGCGCCCCCTGGACCCGACGCTCCGCCACTTTTACCTTTTCCACAAACTCCATATAGCGCTTAGCGTAGCCAGCATTCTGATAGGCCACTAGGTCATTCATACGCGCCTGCACGAATCGATCGATATCGAACTGTTCCTTGTGTGGATCCCGCATCGAGATGAGCTTGTCGACCGCGCGCGCGTCTTGAGCAATGAGCCGCCCCCAGAGGAACGCACGCTTGTTCATGTCCAGAGCAGCACCATTGAGTTCGATCGCCCTTGCGATTGCCTCCTCCGATAAAGGAATCAAGCCTTTCTGATAAGCGAACCCAACCATCATCATGTTCGATGCAATGGAATCACCGAAGATAGTTTCCGCGGCGGCAGTGCAATTCCAGAATGACGATGTAGTCTCACCCACGGCCGCCTCGATTACCCTTTTGTGAGCTGCTTCGCTTAGAGCCAGATCCCCGTTCTTCACAAAATCGGCAGTAGGCGTGATGTGTGTGTTGATCACCGCGTGCGTCGACTCGTGCATGACACGCGAAAGGGCGTCATTCGAAGCTGCGACAACGGCATCGCAGCCGATCAGAACGTTCGCGCTCCGCGATTCGATCCGCGAAGTCAAAATCTCGTCTCTGCTGCTCGCGATTTGCACATGACTCAAGACCGCGCCGTTTTTCTGCGCCAGTCCGGTGAAGTCGAGCGTCGATGCTCCCCGCCCTTCGAGATGCGCTGCCATCGCCAAAACCGCGCCAATCGTCACGACCCCTGTGCCACCAATACCGGTCACTACGATGCGTGCGTGACGATCAATCTCCGGAGAAACGGAACTTGGTTGCTTGAGGCTCTTACGAAGCTCGGCCTCGATCGCTTCTATCCGCGTCCGGTCAGGCTTGCGAGGCTGGAGACCTTCTACCGTGACAAAGCTTGGACAGAACCCTTTCGTGCACGACAGGTCCTTGTTGCAAGACGATTGATTGACCTCGCGCTTGCGCCCATGGTCAGTGTCGAGCGGCTCGATAGCGATGCAGTTGGATTGAACCGAACAATCCCCGCACCCCTCGCAAATGTCCGTGTTGATGACTACACGAGCGGGCGGTATCGCCATCGTCCCTCGCTTGCGGCGACGTCGCTTTTCGGCAGCACATGTCTGTTCATAGACGATGACGGAAACGCCCTTCTTTTCCCGCAATCTGCGCTGCAGCCCATCCATCTCGTCTCGGTGCAGCACTGGGACGTTCGCCGGCACAGAATCAGGTGCTGCGTATCTGGCAAGATCGTCGGTGACGATAGTCACACTGGACACACCTTCCGCGAGTACTTGGTCGACCACTCGCCGCACCGTCAGACCGCCTTCCGTAGGCTGGCCGCCCGTCATGGCTACTGCATCATTGAACAGGATTTTGTAGGTGACGTTGGTATTTGCGGCGACCGCCTGACGAATGGCGAGACTGCCCGAGTGCTGATAGGTACCGTCACCGAGGTTCACGAACATATGCGGCATTTCCGTGAAGGTCGACATCCCGACCCACTGGGTGCCCTCACCGCCCATCTGACAGAACGTAGCTGTCGCGCCGGCTTCACCGAGCGCCATGATGTGACAGCCGATGCCGGCCGCCGCGTGGGAGCCGTCAGGAAGCTTCGTCGACGTATTGTGCGGGCAGCCTGCGCAGAAGAACGGCTTGCGGGTCAGCAGCGTCGCTTCCTTGATGCCCAGAATAGGAATCGATTTTCCAGCGGCAGGAGGTTGACGATCCGGCGCGGCCTGTGGGAGTTCGATACCAATGTAAGCCAGAAACTTCGTCACGGCTTGCGTCACCTGTGCAGACGAAAGCTCCAGCGTGGCCGGAACAAGGGTGCTCCCATCGCGTAATTGCTTCCCGAAGACTTCCGGCCGCTCGGCTGCGCTAAGGTTGAACAATGCTTCCTTGAGCTGGCGTTCGACGAACGAGCGCTTTTCCTCCACGACCATCAACGCGGACATTCCATTCGCAAACGCTCGCACACCGCGGCACTCGAGCGGCCATGTCATCCCCACCTTGTAGATGCCGATGCCAAGGCGCTCGAGCTCCGCAGTGTCCAGCCCGAGCTTCGAAAGCGCAGCCAGCAGGTCACCGTGGGCCTTACCCACCGTTACAATCCCCACCCGGGCATTGCGGGGGCGCGAGATTGCCTTGTCGAAGGGATTCGCGCGAGCGAAGGCGAGTGCAGCCGGGAGTCGCTCCTCTAGAAGCCGTCGCTCCAGTTCCGCCCGCTCGGTGGGCCACCGCAATTTCGGGTCATAGTTGAAGCCGCGACCGTAGGGAATCTCGATGTCCAAAGGTTCGGCGAATCCGCCGACCGGAGAAGCGCTCTCGCCTACCCGCATCGAGCGCCCGCTCTCCACTGTCTCGGTAATCGCTTTATACGCGACCCACAGCCCCGAAAACCGCGACATCGCATAGCCAGCCAAACCGAATTCAATGTATTCATCGACCGACGCTGGAAAGATGATGGGCATCATCGCGCCTTCAAAGACATGGTCGGTTTGGTGCGGGAACATCGACGACTGCGCGGCATGATCGTCGCCTGCCACGGCCAACACGCCACCCTGTCGGGACGTACCGAGAATGTTTGCGTTACGGAACACGTCACCCGTTCTGTCGACGCCTGGTCCTTTCCCGTACCACATTGAGAAGACGCCATCTACGCGCTTTCCCGGAAACGCATCGAGCTGTTGAGCACCCCAGCTCATCGTCGCGGCAAGGTCCTCGTTGAGCCCCGGTTCGAAGCGGATGTCCATGCGGGTCAGCAGCTCCTTCTGCCGCCAAAGCTCTTGGTCCAAGCCGCCAAGGGGGGAGCCCCGATAACCGGAAACCAGCCCGGCCGAGCGGATGCCCGCACGGGAGTCCCTGCGCGCCTGCTCGATCAAAATGCGGACGAGCGCCTGAGTCCCCGTGAGAAAGACTGTTCCATTCTCCCGAAGATAGCGGTCTTCCAATTCGTACCCGCGGTCAATCTCCCGCCCGAGTTCCGGTACTCGCATGTTCACGCGATGTCTCCACATGTTTTTGTCGTGCGGTTGATTCTAGGTACGCTATGCGGGCGATATGTGCTAACCTCGGGCCGCAAACGCACGCTTCTTAGCAAACTTTCCCAACCCCACCTCCTCTTTGTATTCGAGGGCCTGGTCAATGAAGCTGGACCGGATCGACGTTCGTATTCTTCAAGCCTTGCAGCAAAATGCGCACGTCAAGGCAGCCGACCTTGCCGAATCGCTCGGCCTTTCACTGTCGCCGTTTTATCGACGGATACGTTTGCTGGAGGAAGGCGGCATCATCAGCCGCCACGTGACACTTCTCGATCAGGAAAAGGCAGGGTTCCCGGTCAGCGCTTACGTGTCTGTCGCCGTCGACAAGAAACGCGCGCCGCTGCTCAAAGGGTTCGAGCAAGAGGTCGCGACCTTCGATGAAGTGATGGAGTGTTATTTGATGACTGGGGCTTTCGACTATATGCTTCGAGTCGTCGTGCCCGATATCGCTAGTCTTGAGAAATTCGTCGTGGAAAAGCTCTCGAAAATCGATAGCGTGAGAGATATCAATACATCTGTGGCACTGAGGCGCGTCTATTACAAGACGGCCTTGCCGGTTAAGCCTCGCGACGATTAGTCAATTGCGCCAGGCGGTCTCTACTATACGTCCGAGAGCGGCCGGTCAAATGATAGGGATCTCTGGACGCGGTTTCCGCGCTGCGCCTCATACGTCAGCGGCCCCAGTCCGATCGCCTCCTGACCATTGAAATCAAGCTCGGTGCTGTCTTGCAAACAGAGTACGACCTGATGCGTTTGCATCCAACCGAATCCCGGCATCGCGAAATGCGCTGGAGCCGCCTTCGTCCAAGGCATTTCATCTCCCGCCAGAACGATATGTATCAGCGACGTAGGATCACGCGAGTTGACAACGCTGGACAATGCAAGCGTCGGGAAGGTACCGTCGTAGCCGCTACCGCTCGTGCGGTGGCAGGCCGCGCAATCCGGGTTCGGACAGGGATGTGCGGCGCACACCTGCCTCGTGAACATCGAACCGTATCGCGGTTAGCCGCGGGACACTGCACGTTGTCGCGCAATCGAACCTTTATTGTTCGGTGCGCGACTCGCTCGCGGAACAACACGAGCAATTCGCAGTTGCTGTCTCTTCGTGGCGCAAGCGGGAGCGAAGTCGCGGAGGCGATGCTACATCTGGCACGCTTGCCGCACCTCCAGCTCGGCCACAACGCGTTCACCATTGCGTGCGCTCGGCCAAGCGGAACTCCCCTACCACTCCGGCGAGATTGGACGACTGTTCCCTGAGGAAATCGGCCGCGGCCGACGATTGCTCGACGAGCGCCGCATTCTGCTGCGTGACTTCATCGAGCTGGGCGACGGCGCGATTGACTTGACCGACGCCGTCGCTTTGCTCGTTGGCGGCGACGGAGATCTCGACGATGATCTGACTCACGCGCTGCACGCTGTCGACGATCTCGCGCATCGTCGCACCGGCTTTGGTGACTTGCTCCGTGCCGGCTTCGACTTTACCGACCGAGTCGGTGATGAGCTGCTTGATTTCCTTCGCTGCTTGCGCGCTGCGCTGTGCCAACGTGCGCACTTCGCTGGCGACCACGGCGAAGCCACGCCCCTGTTCGCCGGCGCGCGCCGCTTCGACGGCAGCATTCAAGGCCAGGATGTTCGTCTGAAACGCTATACCGTCGATAACACCGATGATATCGGCGATCTTGCGAGACGAATTGGAAATCGCGAGCATCGTGCTCACAACCTCGGACACCACATCGCCACCGCGCGTTGCGGTCTGCGAAGCGTCGTTGGCGAGCCGAGCCGCTTGCTGCGCCGAGTCAGCCGACTGCTTGACGGTGCCATGGATCTGCTCCATGGACGCCGCCGTTTCCTGCAGCGACGAAGCGGCGTGCTCGGTGCGCGCCGACAGGTCGCGATTGCCCTGTGAGATTTCCTCCGCCGCGGTCTTGACCGATACGCTGCTCTCGCGAATCTCAAGCATCACCGAGTTCATCTTTTCGACGAACAGATTGAACGAGCGCGCAATCGCGGCCACTTCGTCCTGCCCGTTGACCGGCAGGCGTTTGGTCAAATCGCCACTGCCCGACCCGATATCCTCCATGGCCGCGCGCGCTTGCGATAGGCGCTTGAACGGCGGCGCGGTCAGCATGCCGACCAAGGCCAAGGCGATGGCCGCGACGATCACGAGCGCGAGCGCATCGGCGCCGGCCAGCGCGCGCATGCCCGCCGTCGCGTCGTGGCGGTCGAGGGCGATTACCAGCATCCAGTCAGTGCCGGACACACGCACCGCGTGCAACAACTTGGCGGCGCCGTCGATCTCGACATCGAGCGGAGCCGGGACCGAAGAGAGTTTCGACAGCGCATCGGCGGTCAATGATGGTGCGAGATCCGTCGCCGGCTTCAGGTTGTGCTGGGCGTCCGGGTGGGCGACGACGGCGCCCCGTTGATCGACCAGGAAGGCGAAGCTGTTCGGCGTCGGATGAATCGCATTGACAGTTTCGACGACCTTGTCGAGAAAGATGTCGGCCGCCAACACGCCCTTGAGGGTGCCGCTCATGTCATACACCGGCCGAGCAAAGGTGACGACGAGCTTGTTCGTCGTGTGATCGACATAGGGCTTGGTTACGATCAGTTTGCCGGTAGCCACAGCCTGCTTATACCAAGGTCGTGCCGTCGGGTCGTAGCCCGGCTTGGAGGGATGCCTCTCACTGGATACCGAACGCTTGTCAGGATAGCCAACATAGGCCGACGAGAATTGGCCGCCGGCCTTGAGCTGAGTCACGATGGGCGCTACATCGCCGTCGAGCTGCTCGGGCGCGATGCCCGCCACCATCGCGGATTTTTCCGCGATCCACTCGCCGATCGCGCGGCCCTGTCCTTCCGCAATAGCGGCGAGGTTCTGGCTGATCGCGCCTTCGTTGAAAGAGCGGGCGACCAGATAATTAATGAGGCCGGTCACCGCGAGGGCCGCGACGACGATGGCGACACATGTGACAAGGATCCGGACGCGTATGGACGTGAACATAGTGAAGGGCTCGCGCTATGAAAATGAGGCTCAGGCTCGCTCAGACACCTGGAACTTCGCCGCAGTATCCGCGAGCATTTGCGCCTGTTCTTGCAACGATAGTGCAGCTGCCGCCGCTTCCTCCACCAAAGCTGCATTTTGCTGCACCGCCCGGTCCATATGGTTCACGGCAATGCTGACCTGACTCAAGCCGTTGCTTTGCTCCTTGGATGCATCCGAAATCTCGCCCATGATCGTATGAGCACGAGAAGCCGCCTCAATGAGTTCGGCCATGGTTCGGCCAGCCTCGTCGACTAGTTTCGAGCCCGTCTCTACGCGTGCGCTCGAATTGGCGATCAGGTCTTTGATCTCCTTGGCCGCTGCCGACGAGCGCTGCGCTAGCGTCCGCACTTCCGCTGCGACCACCGAAAATCCGCGCCCCTGCTCACCGGCCCTAGCCGCCTCCACGGCAGCATTCAGTGCAAGAATGTTGGTCTGGAACGCAATGCCTTCGATGATCGATGTGATGTCTTCGACCGCGCCGGAACTTTCGCTGATCTCATTCATGGTACCGACAACTCGCGCGACGACTTCATGCCCCCGTTGAGCGATCTGCGATGCGGATAATGACAGCTCTCGTGCGCGCAGTGCATTCTCCGAGTTCTGTTTGACGGTCGCTGACAGCTCCTCGGTGCTGGCCGCGGTCTCTTGAAGCGACGCTGCCTGAGATTCAGTGCGCGTCGACAAGTCAGCGTTACCCGAGGCGATTTCGCGGGTCGCCGTTGCAATCGATCGACTACTGTCCCGCATCGATACAACAGTGTCGGTAAGACGGTCCTGCATGGTCACGAGCGCACGTAGCATCCGCCCCATTTCGTCATCGGATCGAATCTTGATATTGCGACTCAAGTCCCCGCCCGCGATGTGTTCGAAGTGGATGACGGCCTCGTTCACCGGTCCAAGAATCGCGCGGCGCAAGTAATACCAGCTACCGAACGCGCCAAGCATACCCGCCATGATCGCGAGCAAACTTCCGGCCCGGAATAGTCCGTCGCGACGTTCTGTCACCTCATAGGCTCGCTTCGATTCCTGGTACTGGTAATCCTTCAAGCTCGTCGCGGCGTTTTGCATCTTCGTGTAGGCTGTGCCGACGACAACCATCTGCTTGAGAATATCATCGCGGTCACCCCGAACTGTTGCATCTCGGAACGTGCCCAACTCCCGCTCTACCACCTCGTATTTGGACGTCACGTCGGACGCGAGCCGATCTTCAACCGCATCGCGCGGCAAAGCGAGGTACTGCCTCCATGCCTCGCTCGCAGCAGCACCCACTTCGCGATCTTTTCCGTACATGTTCTTGGCATCAACGGAGCCTGGGTTGATGGCTGCGCGATCGAGCGATGTCCGCTGACGTCCGACATTGATTACCATTTCGCCGACGGCAATCGATTTCGGAAGCTGGACGGAGTATGTATAGCGGTTGGCCGCATTGCTGACCGCCATTCCGGACAAGCCGATCACACCGACGCCTATCAGCAAGACGCCGAGAAATGCCATCGTCACCGCGAGGCGAGCGTTGATACTAAGACGCCAATGAGACACTTCGACTCCCCGAATTTGACTATGCCTAGGCGGCGCTAGTTTTTCGATTCACCGGATAACCCGATGTCATTTAATCGCCTTACGTACCTTGGTAACCTGCGCCTCGGTCACCGCGGGCGCTTGATTGCCCCAACTCGAACGCACGAAAGTCAAGACATCGGCGACATCTCGATCGCTTAGGCGCCAACCGAATCCCGGCATCGCGAAATGCGCTGGAGCCGCCTTCGTCCAAGGCATTTCATCTCCCTCCAGAACAATATGTATCAGCGACGTAGGATCACGCGAGTTGACAACGCTGGACAATGCAAGCGTCGGGAAGGTACCGTCGTAGCCGCTACCGCTCGTGCGGTGGCAGGCCGCGCAATTGTCGACGAATGTGTGTGCGCCGTTGCTGTGATCGGTACCCAAGCGCAGCGCTTGATATGCGGCGCGGTCGGCCGTCAGTGCCGTGCTCGAACCGTCGGCGGGTTTTAGTGTCTTCAGATACGCGGCGATCGCCTGTAGGTCCGCATCGGTCATATGCTGCGTGCTATCCTGTACAACCTGAGCCATGCCGCCAAAGGCCGCCGAGTGCGCAGTGCGGCCGCTTTTCAGAAACGCGACGATCTCCGCTTCCGTCCAGTTCCCGAGGCCGTCCCTCTGATCCCCCCGGAGACTCTTCGCGAGATAGCCATCGATCACGCCGCCCGAGAGGAATGTCTTACCGTCGTCAGTCAGCACCTTTTCTTGCAGACCGAAACCCCGTGGCGTATGGCATGCGCTGCAGTGCCCCAGTCCCTCGACCAGATAGCGGCCACGCAAAATGGGATCGTTCGAGACAGGCGCATCATCGCTGATCGCATCGGGGGCAAACGCCATGCGCCAAAAGCGCAGCGGCCAGCGCATTGACAACGGCCATGGAATGTCTGCCGGCTTATTCACCTGCGACACAGGCTGCACACCGTTCATGAAGTATGCATAGAGCGCCTTCACATCGGATGGCTTGACCTTCGAGTACGACACGTACGGCATGGCCGGATACAAACTCCCACCGTCTTTCGCAATGCCACGACGCACCGCATTGTCGAAGTCTTGGAATGTGTAACTGCCGATACCCGTTCGTTTATCGGGCGTGATATTGGTCGAATAGATTTTGCCGATAGGTGAATCAATCGCCAGACCGCCCGAGAACGGCTTGCCGCCCTTCGACGTGTGACATGCAATACAGTCCCCGGCGGCTGCAAGATAACGGCCTCGCTCGATCAGCGCACGGTCGGCGCTCGTATCCAGCGGCTTCGCAATCTCTGTGTTTGCAGCCGGCGCGGACGTTGGCTCCTGCGCAAACGCAACCCATGCAGCACCCGCCAACACAACAGACGACACGACGGTCATCGTCACTCTCATCATTGTCATCGCGGTGCTCTTCAGGTTTGAACCAGCGCAGCGCCGGGATTTTTGAGGTATTGTTCGCGGATCGCCTTCGCCGAGTGATAAGCGAGCGCAACCACCACTCCCGTCGGGTTGTAGCCCATGTTCTGCGGAAATGCAGACGCACCCAGCACGAACACGTTCGGCACATCCCAGCTTTGCAAATATTTGTTCACTACACTGGTCTGGGGAGATGAACCCATGACTGCGCCGCCCGTCGTGTGCGTCGATTGGTATACGCGGGTGTCGTAACGCTGTCCCTTCTTGCGAATTGCACGGAAATACTTCTCCGGTTTCATCGCCTTGGCTACTTCCTCCATGCGTGTACCGATGTGGTCCAGCATCGCGTATTCATTGTCGTGCCAGTCGAACGTCATGCGCAGAAGCGGTTGCCCATACTTGTCGCGATAGGTCGGGTCCAAATCCAGGTACGCGTCGCGGTACGGCATCACCGAACCCGCAATGGCGATCGTCATATAACGCTGATAGGCGTCGCTGACCCCTGCCTTCCAGGCGCTACCCCATGTCGAAGTGCCCGGAACCGTCGGCGCCTGCTTGATCGGGCGCCCTCCCGTCCGGACATGACGAATGCTGGCGCCGCCTAGAAAGCCAAGCGGACCGTGATCGAACTGATCACCGTTTAGATCATCCATGCTGACGCCACCCGCGCCGGCGCCGACGAATGGGTTCAATTGCGTCCCCTTCGGCAGCAAAACGTTGATGCCGCCGTTCATTTGGTACGCATAGTTTCGGCCGACTACGCCTTCTCCCGTCTTCGGGTCGTAGGGCTTGCCGATACCGGAAAGCAGCAACAAACGCACGTTGTGCATCTGGAACGCAGCAAGGATCACCATGTCCGCCGGCTGCTCCACTTCCCGGCCTTGCGCGTCGATGTAGACCACGCCTGTCGCACGCTTCTTGTCCGCGGTGAGCAGCACCTTCGTCACCTGCGCCTTCGTACGCAACTCGAAGTTCGGCTTTTTCAGCAAGACCGGAAGAATCGTGGTCTGCGGCGACGCCTTCGAGTACATATAACAACCGAAGTCTTCGCAAAAGCCGCAGAAGTTGCACGGCCCGAGACGGACGCCATATGGGTTCGTATACGGCTGCGATGCGTTGGCAGCCGGCGCCGGATAGGGATGGAAGCCGACTTCGCGGGCAGCCTTTTCGAACAGGGACGCACCGAGTCCATTCTTGAGCGGCGGCGTCACGTATTCACTGCTTCGCACGCCCTCAAGGGGATTGCCGCCGGCTTGCAGCTTGCCGTTCAGATTGCCCGCCTTGCCGGACGTGCCGAATACCTTTTCGGCGAAATCGAAGAACGGCTCCAACTCCTCGTACGTCACACCGAAGTCCTGCACTTGCATTCCTTCGGGAATGAACTTCTTGCCGTAGCGCTGTTCATAGCGCGTGCGCAATTGAAGCTCTTCCGGCAATATCCGGTAGTGCATGCCGTTCCAGTGGAATCCGGAACCGCCCACTCCGGTACCCAGCAGGAACGAACCGTGTTGACGGTAGGGCACCGCCAGATCGTCAACACCGTGGCGGACCGTCACCGTCTCCGCGGAAAGATCCTGAAAGAGCTCGCCACGCACCGCATACTTGAGTTCGTCGATGACCTTGGGATAGTTCGCGTCGGTAGGCGTATCGCGCATGGCGCCACGCTCCAGCGCGACAACGTTGAGTCCTGCGGCCGTCAATTCCTGCCCAAGAATCGCACCCGTCCATCCAAACCCCACAATGACGCAATCGACCTTATCTTTCTTGATTGCCACCGCATTTACCCCCGCCTACCATCGATCGACACAGGACCATACGGGTACTTGACCCCCGGCTGCTCGATCCAATCCGCAAAGTCGGCACGCGCCCCCGGAAATCCGACCAGTTTCCAGCCGATCATGTCCTTGTTCCCGCCGTAAATCGGGTCTGCCAGAAAACCTTCCTTCGTATTACCGAGTAGCAGCGAGAAGAAAGTTCGAGCCGGCACCGTATCGAAATGCACCTTGTTGTGCTCGATATCGAGGAGCACCGCGTCCTGCAGCTTGGTCTCGAGTTGAGAGAACGTCTTGCCGCCGTACCGTTTAGCGCAGTAGCCGTCGCATTCCTTGATGCCGTGACGATAGATGTCACGCGGCGTCATATTCATCTGATAACCCAGTTCTGGGGGCTGGTCAGGATGAAACGGGCCTTGCATGTACCAGAGTTTTCCGTGCCCATAGGCAGTCTCCATCTGGCGATCAATGTACTCGGGCACTCCGGCCTTCAATGCACCAGGGCCAAGGCCATCTTCGGGAATCAGACGGTCGACTGCCGATTGGACGAATGCCCATTCGGCATCGGCAAAAAAGGTGGGATGGTAGGCTGCCGAGTTCTGGCCGGCGCCTGAAACAGGCGCAGACGAAGCGTGATCGTTGTTTTCACTACATGCGGTTTGAAGGGTTGCGCCGGTCGCAACTGTCGCCGCGGGAACAATGGCCAACACTTGTCGCAAGAAGCGACGGCGCGGCTCCTCCTGGTGAGACATGGTCTATACGCCTGATATTGGAATTGAACGCAAGACGCCCCGCAGCCTCGTATCAGTTCAACCAGCCCCAACTGCGCGCGAGTTCCACCTCGCGGCCTAGCAATCCGAGAAAAACTGGCGGCGCGCGACTATCCGACTGGTGCGCATTGTCCGAGATCTCTCCTTGGCAAACAAACCAGAAAAACTTTAAACAACAGATAGAAAAGCTTCCTCATCCACTACTGCGCTCCAAAAATGGCAGCAAGCTGAGAAGACGGCGCGCCCAAAGACGTCTGCAGCAGCCCGTGCGCGTCTTCCCAATAGAGCGCGGGCGTGGCGTCCGCGCCCAGTGCGGCCATTAGTCGCCCGTTCTCGTCCAGTTTCCGCTTCGTCGCGGCATCGATGGTCGCGAGCGGAGCAATCCCCGTCGAATCGAGCGACTTCATGTGCCCCGGAGCGTTGTTCGCATTGACGTTGTATTGCGTCGCCTCGTGATCGCGGAACGCTTGCTCCGGGTGCTGGGCAGCCAATAGCGCAGCTGCCTTTCCATAGCTCGTCGGCGTCAGGATGCCAACGATAATGTTGCGCACCTGGACCTTGCCCGCTTTCACCCACGGCTGCGAATCCGCCCACAAGCGACTGCAGTACGGACAATTCGGATCGGTGAACACGTAGACGATACGTTGGGCGGCCGGATTGCCGTCGACGATCCAATGACTGTGCTCGAGCTGCCCCCATACGCCACCGCTCAACCGTGTCCCGACCGCCTTCTCCAGCGGAGACTTCGTCAAATCGTTGGCTTGCGCATCGATCATCGTACCGACGATCACATACTTTCCATCGTCGGTGCTGTAGAACGCGAGGGGCTGCTGCCCTTTGAACGCCGCCCACCCTTTCATTCCGGGCGGCGCCGGTAACGTCGGTCCGACGATCTGCATGCCGGTTTCCTTGCTTAGCGTTTGGAGTGCAGCCGGAATCGACGTTCCGCCCGGGGGCCCGTTGCGGCCGCGCTCCGCGCCCATTGCCACCAAGGCCGAGGCCGCCGCAGTCAGCGTCAGAGCGCTCGCTGCATACATGATGAATTTGGTTCGCGAAGTCATAGTTTCCTTTTCGGTTCGTGGACGTTGGTCGTTAGGCGAATCTGCCGTCCCGCGCAAGCTAGCTGCGAGACGATTCATGAACCTGCTGAAAGTGCGGAAAGCAGTTGAGCGGTATCGGCTTCGCCCACTAGCCTGGATCGGCGACGCTCCTGCCCGTCCGGATCGAAGAACACCAAGGTCGGTGGTCCCACAACATCGAATGTCTTCATCAGCGCTTGTGCATCGGCATCCGGTTGAGTCACATCCGCCTTGATCAGCGCGATCGACCCGAGCGCGTCAATCGCCTTGGGATCGGTGAAGACCGTGCGATCGATGGTCTTGCATGAGGTGCACCAGTCCGCCGTGAAATCGACCATCACGCCGTTCCCTTTCCTTCTAGCATCGGCAAGCGCCGCTTGCATCGCGGGCAAACTTCGGACGGTTGTAAAATGCAGATCATCGGCTGTGCCAGCAACGTGTGATGCGCGAGCCGATGGCGCGAAAACGGCGAGAGGTTGAAAAAGGCTCGTTGCACCCGCCAATGCGCCGACGAGCGCGGCACCCCCCCAAATCCCGCTGAACGCTGCCCCACTTCGACACAGTACCGCCGCCGCGATCGATCGCATCGATGCACGCGCGAGCGTCGCAGCAACGGCGAGCAGCCATGCTCCCCATGCCGCGAGAGCGACTTGTTCGGGCAGCACGCGATCGATGATCGTGAGGGAAGTAGCAAGCAAGGCAAAACCCATCGCGACATTCACGCGATTCATCCACGCACCGGGACGAGGCATGTATCGCGCACCCAAGGTGCCGACGACAAGAAGCGGAATGCCCAGCCCGATTCCGAGCGTCAGCAGCAAAAGCGCGCCCCAGCCGATATCGCCCGATCGCGCGATGTAAAGCAACGTTCCGGCGAGCGGCGCTGTCATGCACGGCCCCACCAGCAACGCGGAAAATATGCCGCTGACCGCGGCGCCGACTACTGTGCCCGGTTTCGCGCTGCCGCCACCCTTGGTTAACTTGTCGCGAATGCGCCCCGGCAACTGCAACGTATAGAATCCAAACGTCGACAGTGCCAACGCGGCCAAAACGACAGCGAACAACGTGTTGATCCACCACTGCTGCTGCAAGACTTGCACGTTGTGCCCCGCCAGTGCCGCAATCAGCCCGAGTCCCGCATATACGAGCGCCATTGCTGTCACGAATGTCGAACAGAGCACGAATCCCCTGCCCCGCGTGGCGCGCGCGCCGACCACGAGCGAAGTGACGATAGGCAGCATCGGCAGCATGCAGGGCGTGAATGCCATCGCTAACCCGAGCGCGAAAAATACGGCGATAGCGGCGGCAGGACTCAGGTGGTGCAATGCGTTATCGATTGAGGCGTCCGTCGCACCCAGCGTCGATTGAAGCGCCGACTTGAATCCAACGTTCTGCGCTGATGGTGTTTCGCCCGCGGAGTCGACGTGCGGGACCGCATCGTTGCCCGCGTTTTCGTTCGCGACGTTCGCATGTACCGCATCTTGTCTACCCGCCACGTCGATTTCGCGGGTCTGCGGCGGAAAGCACACGCCTGCTTCGGCGCAACCTTGCCACGTCACGCGGATACGGCGCGCCCCACCGATATCGACGCGCGCTTCCTTCGCGCCGTGGTAGATCTCGACCACCCCGAAATTCGGATCAGCCTTCTTCTCGCCAGGTTCGGACTCGGTCTTGAGCGCGGCTCCATCTCGAGCATCCACCGCCGCGATACGGTCCCGATACAAGTAATAGCCTGGCGCGATATTGAAGTCGAGCACGAGCGACGGGGAATGCGTGCGATCCATGGAAGTTGACAGCGCAAACGCCTTGTCAGGGGACAAGAGCGTGTTCGGATCGACGGCATGAGCGGCGATAGGCACGAAACCAGCAAAGCCGGCCGCACCGGCAAAGAGTCCGCGGGTAACCAGCTTTTGCAGCATTCCAGCGATTTTCATCCAATATCGTCAGTCGAGAACCAAGTGGAGAGATCGAAAGGCCAGCAGGCCGGTCACGGAAGCACGGCCCCTCGGCGAAGCTCGAGACGAGCCGACGATACGGCGACAGAGCTAACAGTGGGTTAACGCGCGATCCGTTACCATTGGCGGCTACTATCCAGTGCGGCCGTTGGTATAGACACATCCGATGTTTCGTATTCTCCTCGTCGAAGACGACCCTTCACTCGCTGTCGGCATCAGTGCAGGCCTACGCATGGCTGGTTTTTCCGTCGAGCGCGTAGGCTCCGGCGCGCGCTCGCATATTGCGATGGGGGAGAAGCACTTCGACCTCGTGCTGCTCGACCTTGGCCTGCCGGACCAAGACGGACTCGAAGTGCTGAAGACTTGGCGCGCGCGGGAAATCGTCACCCCCGTTCTCGTCGTAACCGCGCGCGACTCCATCGAACATCGCATTGAAGGCTTGACGTCCGGAGCCGATGACTACGTAATCAAACCATTCGACCTTGGCGAACTCATCGCACGCGTGCATGCGCTCATTCGGCGGGCGACGGCAGTTGGCATGGATACGCTGCAGCACGGGCGGTTGCGCTTTTCTCTATCGACCGGTGCCGCCTGGCTCGATGACGAGCCCGTCGCGCTGTCGCGCCGGGAGACGGTGCTCCTAAGTGTGCTATTGAGGCAACCACAAGCGGTATATAGTGCTGACCAGTTGCGCGCCTATCTCTACGGTTCGGACGACTGCATCGAAAGCAATGCACTCAGCGTTCACATTCACCACCTCCGGCGCAAGCTCGGCACGCAAGTGATCGAGACAGTGCGAGGTATCGGCTACCGCCTAGGGAACTTGAACTGATGCCCGATCTCGGAAGTCTACGATTTAGACTGCTCGCCATCATCGGCATCTCGACCGTGCTACTGACCGGCGCGACGAGCCTATGGATGTTCCGCGCGGTACAGACCGAGCTGACTCACACGCTCGACAGCCGCCTGACAGCGTCAGCACGCATGGTCGCCGGCATGCTGGCCACGCAACTGCAAGGCCCCCAAAGCCAGTTCGATAAGAGCGCGGCTGCAGCGTCGCCCGCTGCCGCGCCCGTCACCGATAGCTTGGCCTGCGAAATCAGCGTGATGAGCGGCGGCAAGGCCCTGCGTACGATCGCGCGCACCGTCAATGGCCCGAGCTGGGGCGACCTCGGGCCGGGATTCTCAACAGAAACGTTTTCCGGCGAACGCTGGCGCACCTATTCGCTTCTGGTCGGCAATTTGCGAGTCACGACCGCCGATCGCATGTCAGTGCGTTCCATGCTGCAGCGCGACCTGGCGTTTACGGCGCTCCTGCCGTTCTCGATAGCCTTTCTCGGCGTGATGGCGATGATCTGGATGGGCGTTTCTCGCGGTTTGGCACCACTCGAACGGATCCGGAAGATCGTGGCGGCGCGCAGCCCCGGCGACGATAATCCGATTTCGTTTCCGAATGTGCCGTCGGAGCTCGTGCCGCTCACCGACACCATTCAGCAGTTGGTATCGCGTATGTCGGCCGCCATGGCGCGCGAGCGCCAATTCACCGACGCCGCTGCACACGAACTTCGTACACCGCTTGCCGGCGTCAAGCTGCATCTACAGGTGCTGCGAATGGCCATCGATATCCGCTCCAGCCCCGCCGAGGTCGGTACCTCGCTCGATCTCGCGCAATCCGATGTCAGGCGGATGCAGCATGTCTTGGATCAGTTGCTTCGGCTCGCTCGAGTGGAGACATCGGCAAGCTCCGATTCGATCGAGGATCGTTGCGATGCGCAGACAACAGCTATGGGCGTGTTGGACGAGTTGGGTAGCGCGACCGGCGAGCAAGATCGCCTAGTCTTGTACAGCACCCTCGCCGAACCTGTCGATGCCGCAATGCCCGAAACGCTGCTCGCTATGGCGCTGCGGAATCTATTGGACAATGCATTGCGTTATTCGCCAGAACTCGCACCCGTTACTTTTACGCTATCGAGAGGTGGCGAGGACACGGTCTCCTTCATCGTCGAAGACAACGGACCGGGGATGACCGAGGCCCAGATTGCGGAAGCGCCCCGGAGGTTCTGGCGTGGACACAGCAATTCGGAAGGCAGTGGTCTCGGGCTCGCCATCGTCGCCGCGATCGCGAACCGTGTGCATGGCCGGCTGGTACTGGCTGACCGCGCCGACCGCGCCGGCCTGCGCGCGACCCTTCACGTGCCATGCGCGCAAGTACCCGTTCGCAACGGAATGTCCGCGCGATCGCGGGCTGCCCTTCCCCGCACGATTTGATTGCATCGCCATGTCGATCGGTTCGCTCGCCCTCCCCATCCCGCCGCTGATCTTCATGTTTAGCGTCGCGGTCGCATTGCTGGTTGGTTGGATGGCGGCGAGCCATCGCAGCGCGATCGACGCGGACATCTTTGCCATCGTGGCCGGCGGCCTAGTCGCCGCACGCGTCGCATTCGTGCTTCGATTGTTGCCCCTATACCGGCACGACTGGGGAGCAATGTTCGATATCCGCGACCTCGGCTTCGATCCGCTCGTCGGCATGGCCGCGGGTACGCTCATCGCCGCTTGGCGGCTACTACGAAGCAAGGCATCGCGATTGCCGCTCGCGCTGTCGCTGACGGCCGGCCTAATCTCCCACGCGTCGGCCCGGTCATTGATCGACGAGTGGCATGCTTCGCCGACCATTCCGCCGGTCGCATTGCAATCTCTAGACGGCGCGCCGGGTACTCTAGGAACGGACGGCATGCCCACGGTCGTGAACCTCTGGGCGACATGGTGCCCACCGTGCCAAGAGGAATTGCCCGCATTTGCCCAAGCTCAGGCGGAACATCCGGGCATACGTTTCGTGTTCGTCGATGAAGGCGAAGCGGCACAGACGGTTCGGCGCTATTTCGAGCGGCACTCGCTGCTGCTCGGCAACACGTGGCTAGACCAAAGTTCGACGCTCGCAGAGCGCGTTCGCACCGCCGGTTTCCCTACTACGTTGTTTTACGATCGCAATGGCCGATTGCTGGAAACGCATCTCGGGCCATTTTCAGCCGCGACGTTGCACGATGCGCTGGAGCATCACTTCGGGTCGGCAGCCGCAAGGTAGGGCTGCCGATCCGCCTTAGTAGCTTGCTTTCGCCGGTTTGGCATCGATCTGCCACGTTTCGCTGACGATCCGAGCATTACGGTAAGTCAGGATGTAACGCACGCGGATCGGCTGCTTGCCCTCGAACATGACATTGGCCGTTACGCTAGCACCCTTCGGGTTCGCGGCCTCTTCGACTGCGTCGATCGACACCTTCATCTGCCCCTGGACCTTTGTGAACTTTTCCCACACGCCGCGAATCGCGTCGGTGCCCGTGTAGGTGCCGTCCAGCGGGCCGCCGACCCAATTGAATTGCGCGTTGTCGGCGTAGCCACGCATCAACTGCGCGACGTCGCCGGACGCGATGGCCTCGAAGTGTTGCTGCGCGTCGGACGACGGCATGTCGGCCAGCGCGGCGGTCGATGCGATTGCGACTACGGCAGCGAGTGCGAATTTCTTGATCATGAGATATCCAAAATATGAAATTGAGCGGACTGCGCGGTAGTAGACGTTCGCCGTCTCGCTTTATTCCATCCTGGGCCAAATTAATCCGCGATCGGCACGGACTGCGCGGAGCTACGTAGCTGGCTATTGGGCATTTTCAACGAGACCGAGAAGAGCAAGGCCGCAAAGATGGCGCCGGTCGTATATACGAGGTGGAAACTATGCCCCACGTCGCTGAGGGCCGATGCTACGCTGGCCCCACCCATGTCGACGACCTTGTCGGACGTACCATGGGCCGCCAGGGAAACGGACTTTGCGCCCCGCGCGGCCGCACTTGCCAAACTTCCGACGCCAGACGCTATCAATGCCCCGGCCAAAGTCGATCCGCTCGCGCCCCCCACAGAACGCAACACGAGTAGCGCGCCCGTCCCTGCACCGATATCCTCGGTGCGCAGTGCGTTTTGTGCGCTGGTCATCGATCCGATCAGACAAACTCCTACGCCGAATCCGGTAACCATCATTCCTACGATGACCGACCATAGCGGAGCGTCCAAGGGAAGCACTGACAGCAGCAGCAAACCGCAAATACTCAGCATCGACGCGATCCGCAGTGCGGCTCGCATTCTGCCGAAATGCTGAGCCCATTTACTTCCCGTTATGTTCCCGAGCGCACTCGCGAGCATGAACGGCGCAACATAGATTCCAGACTGACCAGCCGTATCGCCGCGAGCGAATTGAAAGTACAGCGGGATCGAAAACAGACAAAGGAATACCAGCACAGACGCGAGCGTCGAGACTGAAATACTGCTGACGAAACTCGAGCTTCTAAATATTTGAGGAGGTAGCAATGGATCGCGAGCGCGTAGTTCCTGGATGATGAGGCAGAACATCAAGACGACGCTTGCTCCGACCAGCCCGAAAATCTCTATCGAATTCCAGGCGTAAACGTTTCCACCCCACCCAAGCGCAAGCAGTGAGAGGGAAAGGGCCCCGGAAAGCAAAACCATCCCAACGATATCGAGCGTCGGCCGCCGTATCCATGCAGGTGCCGTTAGCCGACGCATTCCACTCTGGCAAACGAATACGGCTAAAAGTCCGAGGGGAAGATTGATCCAGAAGATCCATCGCCAAGAGATGCTCTGAGCCACCAACCCGCCCAGGACGGGGCCGCTGAGAGACGCGGTTGCCCATACCGCGGAGATATATCCCTGATAACGCCCCCGCTCGCGAGGCGCAACGACGTCGGCGATGGCGGCCTGAGTGAGCGCGGTTAGCCCCCCGCCTCCCAAGCCTTGAAGCGCGCGAAATCCGATGAGTTGTGGGAGCGACTGTGCCATGCCGCAGAGAACGGAAGTTGTGACGAATCCAACGATGCACGTCAGCAGAAGCAACCGCCGCCCGTATAGGTCGGAGAGTTTCGCATACACCGGAGTGCTGACGGTCGAGGTGATCAAATAGGCCGCCACGATCCACGACAGTTGATCGTAAGAGCCCAGATCATGTGCCATCGCCGGAATAGCGGGGATGACGGCTGTCTGATCGAGGGCGGCGAGTAGAATGCATATCACCACACCGAACATCACCCGCACGATCTCTTGGTGAGAAAACGTGATGGGCGCTTGGTCGACGACTTCTCGTTCGTTGGGTAACTTTAACGATTCCACCATGATTCCATTTCGTTGACGTTGCAAAGCTGCGCAGCCCATCCCGAGCGACCGCAAGTTCAATGTGGGGCGACCAAGTCCGGGGTGCCTCCGATGACTCTTTCGGGGATGGCTATCGGTGTGCGGACCACAATCAGATAAATGAACGCAGCCACAGTCGAGACAACTGCAGCGCTCAGGAAGGCACCGACGAACGAGTGCGTCTGGTCGACGACGATACCAGTAACAAGAGGCGCAAACGCACCGCCTAGGAATGCGCCGAATGCCATGATGCTTCCGAGCGAGCCGACGATATGGCGTGGCGCAACAACATTCACCAGCATCCAGCACGCGCCGCTCGCAACATAAAGAAAGAGGAAAGCAATCGACAGCAAGACTACGATCGACACAACGCTGTCGGCAAACGCGACGAATACGGTGAACATGGACGCCAGCGTCAACCCGACGCAAATCGGCCATTTCCGACTATTGATGGGTGTCATTCCACGCCTTGCGAGCGCATCGACAATGAAACCGCTAGAAAACATTGCGATCGTTCCAAATACATATGGAATCGAAAGAACCCAGCCGGCCTGGGCGATCGAAAGATGGAACCTCTGCTCGACGTAAGCAGGTAGCCAGGTCAGGTACAGCCACACCATGTACACGACGCCGATGAAACCCAACGTCATGCCGATCGTCGTTCGCGATCCCGCCAGACTACGCCACGCTGCGAAAGAGATGGCCCTTTGGCCTGTCCCTGGATTCTCTCCCTCTTCCAGGTAACGCTCTTCCTCTCGCGTAAGCGCAACCTCATTCCGGTTTCGATATAGCAGGTACCAAACGGCGGCGGTGACTGCGCCCGCTCCCCCCATGATCATGAACATCCCCCGCCATCCGAACACAAGCATCAAGCCTGTCAGAAACGGCGGCGCGATTGCAGGCCCTATCGTCGAGCAAGTCTGAAAGATGCCCTGTGGTCGCCCCCGCTCCCTCAGCGGAAACCAGTCACAGATGATCTTCGGAACCGAAGGAAAGAGCGGTGTTTCGGTGATTCCCAATACGATGCGTGCGCCCAACATGAATTCCATCGAACCGGCCAGGCCGCCGGAAAACTGCGCAAGCGACCAAAGCAGCATGCCGAGTCCAATCATGATCCGACATCCTAGCCGATCGATTAGCGCACCCATCGGGATCTGCGAAAACGAGTAGGCGAAGAGAAACGCTGAAAGCAGCACGCCCATCTGGGTCGCGCTCAATCCAAGTTCATCGCGAACCGCATGGTTCGCAATAGCAAGCGTACTTCGGTCCAGAAAGTTGATTGCTCCCGCAATTGTGAGAATAATGACTGCCGTTCGTTGCGTGCGCTTCATGAGCATCGTCTTTTGCGTCATCTTTCGTCTCCTTCCAGGCACTCGCTGATGTTCGTGGACAGGTTTCTCGACCTTGTCTCCACGGAGAGTCTCTGCATCACGCTAGCTCGCGCAAAACCTCCAATACGCGATCGACAACGAGCTCGGTCACGCGAGCCTCGGACTCGCGGGTGACCCCGGCGATATGCGGCGTTAAGATCAGGTTTTTCAGCCCGCGATACTGAGGACTCGCAACGAGCGGCTCGCGCTCGAAGGCATCGATCGCGGCGCCTCCGAGGTGCCCGGTTCTAAGCGCCGCGACAAGCGCTTCGTCATCTACGATCCCTCCCCGTGCGGCATTGATCAGAACCGCTCCGGGCTTCATGCCGCGGATCCGTGCGGTGTCCATCAGCGCGCGGGTTTGCTCTGTCAACGGAACGTGCAATGTCACGACATCGCTGCACGCGAGCAACGATTCGAGTGACAGTCGCCGATAGCGAACCCCGACTGGATCATTGCTGTCGCTCACGTCATGAACCACCACCTGCATGCCGACTGCTTCAGCAAGCTCGGCCGTTACGCGCCCGATGCTTCCGAACCCGACAACGCCTAACGTCTTGCCGGCAACTTCGCGTCCGAGGTTCAGCCTTTCTTTGGGCCATGCGCCATCGACAACTTCTTCTGTCGAATGGTAAGCGCCACGAAGCAGCATCATCGCCGCCGCTATGACGTACTCGGCCACGCTGCGAGCGTTCGCACCCAAGGCTGGAATCACCGCAATTCCGCGAGCGGAACAGGTAAGCGTGTCGATGTTGTCGAGTCCGACGCCGAGCCGTCCTACCACTTTGCAACGTGGCATCGCGCTCAACAGCTCTCCCTTCACTTGGGTGAGCCTTCTAACGATCAACGCATCTGCCGTTTCGACTGCGCGCAACAGTTCATCAGGCTTGCCTACCAGATCAGGGTCGTAATGGACCGAATGCTCGAGCGTGAGCTTCTCTATCGCATTGGGGAGAATGCTTTCTGGGATAACGATATGCATGAGCCTTCCCTCGATGACAGAATCAATTCTTCTTGTATTGCAGCAGACCACCCGTCACCTTCGGCGGCCGCGCGCGGATCGCCTCCTCGATCGGATCGGTTCCCCAGCCCGGTCGATCCGGAATCACGACCTGACCATGCTTGAACTCCGGGGCGTGCGTGAACAACTCCTCCTCCCAGGGCAAGCGATCCACGTCGATTTCCATGATCTGCAGATTCGGTACGGCCGCGGCAAAATGCAAATTCATGAAGGAACAGAGGTCGCCATAGAAGTTATGCGGTGCGACGTTCACGTCGTATGCATCGGCGACGGCGGCGATCTTGGTGGCCTGAAAGACACCATTCCATACAGCGTCGACAATTGCGACGTCGACGGCTTGATGCTTGAAATACGGCAGGAAGTTGCGCATGCCGAGGAGCGTCTCGCATGAGCTGATCGGATGCGGGCTGTGCGACCTGACATACGCCAGCGCTTCGGGGTGGTGCAAATCGATTTCAACCCAGAAAAGGTCGAAGTCGCTCAGTTCGCGCAGCACCTTGAGCAAACCATCCGGCTTCGCATTGAAGTTGAAGTCGATAAGGATCTCCATGTCCGGCCCCGCACCATCGCGTAAAGCTTCGAGATGGTGGCGGACATTTCTTATCAGTTTTTTGTCGACCGTAAGCTCAGGTTTGAACGGCACTGCAAAGCCGGGCCTCCAAGCGTAGGCATCGCCCTCATCATGAATGAACAAGTTCGTTTTGATCGCTTTGAAACCGCGTTCGCGCGCCTCCGCGGCGGTGCCCTGGACACCCTGCAAGTCTTTGACTGCCGGCGGATAGAAGGTCGGATGGTTGATTCTCCACGTCGGACAGTGGGACCAATATATCGGCGCACTATCGCGAACCTTCCCGCCCAGCAGCTCGTAGCACGGCACGTTCAGCGCCTTGCCCTTCGCATCCAAGAGTGCGTTCTCCAACGCCCCGATAGCTTGCCCGATGACGCTTCCGGGGGCCGGCCGCGTCAAGCAGTTGGCGAGTTGGACGAATCGCTCGTGTTCGTTGACGTCCAAGCCAATCAGTCGGCGCTTGATCTGATCGATGACACCCGTGACGCCTGGGGAGCCGAACCCTTCGTCGTACTCGCTCCATCCGACCACGCCCGAGTCCGTCGATAACTTTACGAAGTAGTAGTTTCGCCACCCAGCATCACAGGCAAGCGTCTCGACCGATGTAACCTTCATTGTGAGCTCCAAATTGCTATGTACTACGATCGCTCGACTCGCTACTTTGGCTTCCTTCTTCTCGCACTTTCAAGCCCAGATCAGATTTGAAGCCTCTCTGAACCGCGTTTCCGGCAAGGAGTCAATTTCACAAATCGAAGCGCATTGTTGATAAAGATTCACTACTCGACGTGCGCGTTACCTTTCAGCCGATCGAATTGCTCGCGCCATGCCGCGACTTGGACCGGCAGTGCCCGTAGGGTGCCCATCTGCCGCTCAAGTAACATCGCGAAACAAGCGTAGATCGGTTGATGAGCCGTGAAAAGCTGAACTTTTTTGATGTGAGATCAAGAAAAGGTGATGCTCCCGCGCATATCGATGTGTCATTCTTCGAGCAGCGAAAAGCCCATTTTGTCGAGAGCACCCATGATTCTTCGAGCCCTACGCGCCTTCCTGGCCTTCCATCGACTCGGCACGGTCGCCTCTGCAGCTCGGGAGGTGAACTTGTCGGCGGCAGCCGTGAGTACACAACTCAGACTTCTCGAAGAGCGGTTAGGGACGAGCCTCTTCGTGCGCACGAAGCGCTCGATGGTGCTCTCGTCCTCCGGAGTGCGATTGGTACCGTTGGCGGAACGACTGCTCGCCGACTATGAGGAAATGCTTTCGCTGTCGAGTTCCGAGACACTGCAGGGCAGGATTACCCTTGGGGTTATCAATTCAGTCTTGATCGGCATTTTTCCCGCGGTGCTGCTTCGGTTGAAATCTGAGCATCCCCGTTTTCAAATAAAGGTCGAAATTGGAACATCCCAGAATCTTGTGAGCAAAGTTGAGGCAGGTTTGCTCGACGCGGTCGTGGTTAATATGCCGCCGACTGCGCTCGACGACGATTTCGCCGTCCACCCGTTATATACGGACCCGGTTGCCCTCATACAGCCCGCCTCGATGACGTACGCGTCCTTTACCGAAGCGTTGCGGAATGAGCCTTATCTAGCGCTGGAAAGGAACACATGGGTCGGTCGCGCGATAGACCAATTTCTGATTAGGGAGGGCGTGACGGCTCAACCCGCCTGGGAGCTGGACTCGCAAATCGCCGTGCTTTCCGCGGTACGCTCTGGCCTCGGCGTTTCGATCTTGCCGTTGATCCGCGGGACCGATGTCGAGCAAGACCACGCGGTGAGGGCGGTACGTCTAAGTGGGATCGAGCGAGTCGTTACGCTGATCGAAAAGCGCGTTCATCCTTACGCGCACTTGACTGCCGAGCTGATTCGCACCGTCATGGACGTATCGCGAGAGCACGACACTTCGACGCAGCAACGGACAAGGTGCCCGCGCTCTGCTAGGCGAACCGATACAACTTCGCCGGATTGGTGACGAATATCAGTTGCTGCCAATCCGCGCGCCCGATCCAGCCGGCGATAACATCCAGCATGCTCGCATCATCCGGCTTGTCAGTTTTTTGGGTCGGATGGGGCCAGTCAGTTCCCCACAGCATCCGCTCCGGCGCCATGTCGATCAGTGCTTTCGCTACAGGCGCGACATCTCCGTAGGCGGGCCCTCCCGTCTTGCTGTCGACGTATGGACCTGACAGCGTGATCCACGTGTTGCCCTTCTCAACAAGGCGTCGCGCCGTGCGTAAGGCATCCGACGACAGGCCGCCGGGTTGTGGCACGTGCGCTATATGATCAATCACAAGCGGACAAGGCAGCGCCAGAAGATGACGCTCCAGTTCGGGCAGGCGCGCGCCCTGCACGACCAGTTCGATATGCCATCCGAGGCCCGCAATGCGCGCGGCGAGTGGCGCGAGCATGTCGAGCGTCGTCGCGCCCGGATAGCTCAGGTTGAAGCGAACCGCGCGAATGCCCCCGCCATCGAGTTTGTGCAGTTCCGCATCGCTCACTGAAGCGTCGACGACGGCAACGCCGCGCGCATTGTCACCGAACTGCTCGAGGGCTTGCAGCGTGCAACGGTTATCCGTTCCGTACGTCGACGGCGTCACGACCACATTGTGCTTGACGCCGAGGCGCGTCTGCAGGACGCCGGTATTGTGCGACTGTCGCATTCGGCGGACGCAGCGTCGCGCCTGGCGCGACCGGGAAGCGGTCGTCGTAGATGTGCATGTGACAATCGACGGTGCCATCCGGCAGGCTGAACGCTGGCCGTTCCGTGCCGTTCGACCAGGTTTCTTCTGCGCAAACCAACTTCGGGAGCGCAGCGGTAGCCAGCGCGGCACCGGCGAAGGCCAGAAACTCACGTCTCGCAATGGGCCGCGTCATCAAACGGCCTCCGTTTTGCCAGCGACATGGCTCGCCTGTCCGTTACGCGTCAGCAACAGCAGGGTCGCGACGCTCACAAGCGTGAGAATGGCGAGCGGCATCAATGCGAGCGCATAGCTGCCCGTTGCATCCTTCACCCATCCGTAGACATTCACCATCAGGCCGCCACCGAGGAGGTTCGCGATTGCATTCACCGTCGCGAGACCCGCTGCCACGGCGCTGTTGGACAGCATGTCGGTGGCGAGCGCCCAGAAAGGCCCCTTGAACGAATACGCGCCGACCAGCACCGCGCAGAGCATGCAGATCGTCGGCAGCAGCGAGCCGCTCAGTGACGTCGCGAACAGGCCCAAGCCAATCAGCAGCATGGGCACGACCGTGTGCCAGCGGCGTTCGCCGAGACGGTCCGAGCGCCGGCCCCAGTACACCATCAGTACAGATGCGATCGCGTATGGGACGGAGTTCAGCAGCCCCGTCTGCATGACGGTCAGCCCAAACGACTTGAGCAGTTGTGGCTGCCAGACGGACAGCGTGCTGCCCGCCGCGGATGCGCACGCATCGACGAGCGCGAGACACAGCACGTAGCGGTTGCGGAACAGCTGTGTGAGCGGCAGCGACGGCACCTTTTTCGGCGTCTTGTGAGCGGTGGCAAGTTCATCAACGAGCCACGTACGTTCTTCGTCGTCGAGCCACTTCGCATTTTTTGGCTTGTCCGTCAGCATGAATAGACACGCGATGCCTAGCAGCACGGTCGGGACGCCTTCGAGAATGAAAAGCCACTGCCACCCGCGCAGGCCCCACAAGCCGTCCATCTGCAGAAGCAGTGCCGAGATCGGCGAGCCGATGAAGCTCGCGGCCGGAATCGCGACCATGAACGTCGCGACAATGCGCGCGCGATACGTCGCCGGAATCCAGTACGAGAGATACAGCAGCACGCCGGGAAAGAAGCCCGCTTCGGCGGCGCCGAGCAGAAAGCGCAGGACATAGAACGACGTCGCGTTATGCACGAGCGCGGTCGCCGCCGACACGATGCCCCAAGTAATCATGATCCGCGCGATCCAGATCCGCGCGCCGTACTTTTGCAGTGCGAGATTGCTCGGCACCTCGCAAAAGAAGTAGGAAATGAAGAACAGGCTGCTGCCGAAGCCGAACACCTTCGCCGACATGCCAAGGTCGTGATTCATTTGAAGGGAGGCCATGCCCACGTTGCCCCGGTCGATAAAGGCAAGCAGATAGCACACCATCAGAAAGGGAATGAGTCGCCAGACGACCTTTCGTATCGTCCGGCGCTCGATCGTGGACTTGTCCATAAATCCGGTTTGCATCGTCGTCTCCGTTTATTGTGCGCCTGCGCGCTGATTCGTGAATCGTTGCCATGCAATGACGGCGATGGCGCCACTGGCGAGCACCACCGCCATGACTGCGAACGTGTGTCGTACGCCTAGCGCTTCGGACGCGGTCCCAACAAGCAGATAGCCGAACGGCATCGTGCCGTTGTAGGCCATCCCGTACATGCCGAACGTGAGCAGCAGGACCTGACGCGCGGGTGTCTCGACCGCACTGGACACGCCGATGGCGAGCGCATGCGCGAGCATCAGCTTCACGCCGAGCGCGCCGAGCAGCGACAGCGTGAAAAGACTGGCCGTCAGGACCAGCGACGCCGTGAGCACCCACAGCGTCGCGCGCTTTGCGTTGGCCGAACTGATCTGCGAACCGGCAATCGGCGCGACGATCAGCTGCGGTCCATACAGCAAAAAATAGAGCAGTGCGCGAATCGCCGCCGACCCCGACAGGTGATACACGAGCAGGTTCAGCGTGACATTCTGCGTCCAGCTTCCGAGCACGGACGCGACCTGTCCGCTCAGATAACGTCTCAGCGACGCCTCGGCAAGCGCCGGAAACAGTCTGCTGACGAAGCCGGTTTGCGCCGCCACCGTCATGACAGCGCCCTGCCGCGCGTTTCGGGCGCGAAGAATACGACGACGGCGGCGGCGATGAATGCGACGATGGTTGTCGCAAGTCCCAGCACGAATCCGGCGGAAGTCGACGCGAGCGCGCCGATGATCAGCGGCGCGATGAAGCCGCCCAGACGGCCGCCGTTGTACGCGAGGCCCATCAGAAATCCGCGCGACGCCGTATTGCCGATGATCTCCGCGAGGAACGGTCCCGCTCCCGCGAAAATGCCGTTCACGCTGAAGCCGGTCAGAAAGATCGCGACCATCAGCAACAGCGCGTCCGACGACAGGATGTACACGCCCACGGCCCCCGCCCCGATCAACAGATAGGTGAGGAACATCGGACGTCGGCCGAGCCGGTCGACGAAGGCAGAAAACAGCAGGAATCCGCTGATCGCGCCGAACTGCAGAGCAAGCACGAACTTCAGGCTATGCACGAAGTCGAGATGCTTCACCGTGACAAGGAACGTCGGCGTCCACGTGAAGACGCCCCAGTACAGGTATTGCAAAAAGAAGATGAACCCGAACGCCGTCAGCAATCCACGGACATTGAGCTTGCCGCTGCCCGCCGCGTCAACGCGCTGAACCTGCGACTTCGCCTGCTTGCGCTCCAGCCAGATCGGCGATTCAGGCGTTTTTCTGGCGACCCAGAAGAGGATGAAGAAAGGCAACGCACCGATCAGAAAAAGCAGACGCCAGCTGTTGCCGCCAAGACCGTTGTTCACGCCGCTGACGATGCCTGAAATCGTGATGGCGAGAATCGCGCCGATGGGCAATCCCATCTGCATCAGCGCGCCGCCCTTGCCGCGCCGGCTCGCGTGCCATGTCTCGGCAATCAGCGCGGCGCCGGCCGTCCAGGTACCGCCCATGCCCAACGCGCCGAAGAAGCGCAATGTCGCGAACCAGTGCTCGTTCGGCGCGAACGCAATCAGCCCCGAGAACAGCGAATAAATGCCGACGCAGAGCAACGCGGTACCGACGCGCCCCAGCCGGTCCGACACATAGCCGAACAGAATGCCGCCGACGATCTGCCCCGCCGCCGTGATGCTCGTGAACAAGCCCAACTGCGCCTTGCTCAAGCCGAACTGAAGGGCGAGGGTCGGCAGCAGAAGCGAAAGCAGGAACGAGTCGTAGCTTTCGAATGTCCAGCCCAGTCCCGCGAGCGACAACGAACGCCACTCGGTGCCCGTGATATTCCTGAGTCCTTTGGCTTCGGCACCGTCAATGAATTCGGTTGTCGCAACCGTTGCGCTCGTCTTCATGTCTTGTCTCCGGGAATAGCGAGGCGATAAGTAGTCGCCGCCGTCCCGCTGAAGAGCGCGGATTTTTCATCGGCGGACATCGCGGACGCGAGTCGTTTGAAGGTGTTCCACAGCACGCCGTAACTGAACATCGCTTTGTCGACGGGAAAGTTGCTTTCAAACATGCAGCGATCCACACCGAACAGTTCGACGCAGGTGTCGAAATACGGCCGCCACGCAGAGGCCAGTTCCTCGGACGAAGGCGGCAGCTCGCGCGTGGGGAAGTCGAAGCCGAACACGTTCATGCCCGCACCGCCAAGCTTGATGCGCGTGTTGGGCAGGTTCGCGAGGCGGGCGAGTTTCTGCTTCCATTCGGCGTGAACAGCCACGCGTTGACCGGCGTACGGACCCACACCCAGCGGACCGCCAAAATGATCGATGACGACCGTCACGCGATCCGCCGCATGCGCGAGTTCATACAGATCGTCGAGTTGCGTGTGATAGACCCATGCATCGAGCGACAACCCGAAGCGGCCGAGCGCCCTGACACCCTGCCGGAAAACCGGATTCGCCATCAGGTCGCGCGGCGGCGTCACGGGGCTCGAACTCACTTCGGGACTCGCATGCCACGCGAGCGGATTGCGAATGCCGCACAGACGTCCACCCGATACCTGCAGCATGGTTTCGAGCACGGCATCGAGTTCCGCTCCAAGCGTCAGATCCGCGCCGCCGACGATCGCCTCGCAGCAGCGCGCCCGTCCATACGCGCCGCTCGCGAACATCGCGGCGATGCCGTTGGCGAACTCCACTTCGCCGACGGGCTTCATCGCATCGGGACCGTCCTGGCGCAACATCGAGCGGCATTGCACGTAGACCGTCGACACGACCCGATGCCCGCTCGCCACATCCTTGCCGAACTCATCCGCGAGATACCGCCCGGTCTGGCGGTCCCACAGATGATGATGCGCATCGACAATCAGCAGCTCAGGCTCCAGAACCGGCTCACTTCGCAAGGCAAGCCAGTCCTGTCGAACCGGAAGATGGGGCGCATGGACTATCTGCACAACGCTCTCTCGTCAGAACTTTTGGCGCATGCCAATCGTGATGCCCGTCTGGTTATAGCCGGGCGCGACCGTACCGTATCCATTGACACCAAGCGTGGATTTGTCCTTGTTGTGAGCAAAGCCCGCCGTCGCGTAAACGTCGGTACGCTTTGACAGCAGGTAGTCCGCGCAAAGAACCGCCAGCCACGGGTCGGCACCCGTCGAATGCACGTCCTGGTAGTAACCGGTGGCCGTGATGATGAAGGCGGGTGTCACGGTGTACTGCGCACCCGCCCAGTAGAGATTCGCAGCGCTGGCTTCCGAGCCGTTTGCAACGACGATCGGGTTCACAGGCAGGAACGCATTCGATGCACGCAGATAGCGGTAGCCCGCGAAGCCCTTCACGGGTCCGATTACATACGAAGCGGCTGCCGTCGCGCGACGCTCGGTGCCCGTGTTGGTCGCGACCGTGTTGCTGTTGCGCTGCTCGTACGAGACGCTCGCCGCGAACGGACCTTGCGCGTAGGTCAGCGCGCCGCTGAAGAAGCGCCCCGTGATTTGCGCGCCCGGCACTTCGGCGCCGTAGCCCGTGTCATAGCGCGTGCTGTACATCGCCTGCGCCGTCAGCGGGCCGAACACGCCCGTGTACTTCGCCGAGTTGTCGATACGCCCGGCCATCGCGTAGTCGAGCGACAGCACCGAGTATCGCGAAGATGCGCCCATCGGGTCGAACGCAACGGCCTGTTCGTAGAGCAGCGAGTTCTGCCGGCCGAACGTCAGTTGCTGGCCTTTGTACGAAAGACCGACCCACGCCTGCCGGCCGAATAGCCGGGCCGTCGTCGTCGCGTTCGGACCGAGACCTTTGGTCGATTGCGCGGTCGTGCCGTCATTGATGTTGAAGCCGTTTTCCAACTGGAAAATGGCCTTCATGCCGCCGCCGAGATCTTCGACGCCCTTCAGTCCCCAGCGCGAGCCGGACAGGTTGCCCGACACTTCACGCGTTTGTGCGCCGCCAGCACTCGTATTGTTGATGTGCTCGATGCCAACGTCGGCGATGCCGTACAGCGTGACGCTGCTTTGCGCATGCGCGGCGCCGCACGACAGGCTGACGCCTGCGGCTGCGAGTGCGCCGAGCATCAGGCGGGTGTTCGTGTTGACGTTGTGGCTGGCTTTCTTGAACAACAGCATGGAGTCTCCAAACAGAGTTTATGGATTGGTTTTGAATGCGTGGATCACACCTTGTGCGCGGACGGCGCTTCGCCCGCGTCAGCGCCCGGATCGCCGAGCCAGGCGATGGTCAGCGCACCGAGCAGCAGCACGCCCGAGACGGCGAGCAGCGGCACCGTGAAGCCGCCCGAGAACTGCTTGAGCGCGCCGATCATCGACGGACCGACGAAGCCGCCCAGATTGCCCACCGACACGATCAGCGCAAGACCGCCGGCAGCCGCCCGCCCCGTGAGGAAACCTGACGGAATGGCCCAGTACGTCGCCTGGAAAGCGAGGATGCCGCTCACCGTGAAGCACAGTGCGATCAGCTTGAGCGCGGGCGTGTCGATGAAGGTGCTTGCACACAACGCGACGGCTGCCACGGCCAGCGCGCCAGCGACATACGGAATGCGGTTGTGCGAGCGATTCGCGACGCGCGCCCACCAGAGCATCACGACCGCGCCGATTGCGTACGGAATCGCCGTGAGCCAGCCGACGACCTCGTGCTCGACGCCGAACTGCTTGATGATTTGCGGCATCCACAGACCGACGCCGAGCGAGCCGACGATGCCGCAGAAGTTGATGAACGCGAGCACGAACACGCGCCAGTTGGTCATCGCATCGCGCAGGTTGCTGCCGTGACGCGCGCCGATGTCGCCCTGTTCCAGCGCGAGACGCTTCGCCAGCGACGACTTCTCTTCTTCGCTCAGCCACTTCGCCTTTTCGGGGCGATCGGCCAGCACGAACAGACAGGCGATACCGAGGATCACAGCCGGCACACCTTCGATCAGCAGGAGCCACTGCCAGCTGCGCAACCCGTGCAAGCCGCCGAGTTCGAGCAGCGCGCCCGAAACGGGCGAGCCGATCATGTTCGCAACGGGAATGCCGACCAAGAACGCGGCCGTCACTTTCGCGCGCCACTTGCCCGGAAACCAGTGCGTGAAATACAGGTAGATGCCGGGCGTGAAGCCCGCTTCGGCGAGACCGAGCAGGAAGCGCGCGGCGGCAAAACTCTTCGGACCGACGACGAACGCCGTCGCCATCGAAAAGAGACCCCACGTGATCATGATCCGCGCGATCCATACGCGCGCCCCGACCTTCTGCATGATCAGGTTGCTCGGAATCTCGAACAGGAAATAGCCGACGAAAAACAGCCCTGCGCCGAAGCCGAACTGCTCGGACGTCAAACCGAGATCCTTGTTCATCGTCAGCGCGGCGAACCCGACATTGGTCCGGTCGAGATAGCTGATGACGTAGCAGATAAAGATGAACGGCAGGATTCGACGGAACGCTTTAGCGAGCGTGCGCTCGCTGGCCGCGTAGTCCTCGCTCGCGATGCCGGGAACGGGCGGCGCTTCTGCGTGCCGCGTGGCGCCGTCGGCGCGCAGGGTTTGCGACATGGTCATGTTTTCTCCTCCATTACGCTTCTGTCGGCGCAATGTATTGATGTGTGGCGGGCGCCTAGCGTCGCTGGGCCAGCTTCGGACGCGACCCGGCAATCGTCATTTCAGCTTTGAGAACCGTCCCCGAAACGGACTCGGTCATGAACAGCGTCTTCATGTCCGAGCCGCCGAAACATAGATTCGTGAGCGAAGCGCCTTCCGGGCTCGTCAGGATTTCGACGGGCTCCGCGCGATGGTTCAGCACCCACGCGCGGCCAAGCCCAGGGTTCGCGACGAAGAGCCGCCCTTGCGTGTCGATGGTCAGTCCATCGGGGCCGCTCGGACCGTAGGACGTGAAGAACTGTCCGACCTTGCTGACGGAACCATCCGCCTGAAGCGGCACGCGCCACACGCAGTTGCCGCGCGTCATGCCGACAAAGAGAACCTTTTCGTCGGGCGACAGCACGAGTCCGTTGGGGCTCGGGCAATTGCCGAGCAGCATGTCGAGCTTGCCGTCCGCCGACAGCCGGTACACACGGCCCGTCGGATCGTGCAGCCCCGTTTGCCCCTGATCGGTGAAGTACAGGTTGCCGTTCGAATCGAACGTGAGGTCGTTCACGCCCCTGAAGCGCTCGGAGTTGCGTCGCTCGAGAAACGGACGCACTTCGCCGCGCGCGACGTCGAGCAGCATCAGGCCGTTGCGATAGTCGGTGATCAGCAGATGCGCATCGTCAAAGCGCTTCATGCCGTTCGGCTCGCCGTCGTACTGCACGACGAGTTCCCACTCGCCCGAAGGCGAAATCCGGAAGACGCGGCCGTGCGGGATGTCGGTCACGAACAGATAGCCGGCCGGGTCCCACACGGGGCCTTCGAGAAACGAGTCCGTGGCGAGGCCGCCGCGATTGGCACGCGCCCAATCGGTCTGGACGTCGGCTTTGCGGAATTTGTCCGGCATACGCGTGAAGACTTCGGCGGTGCGTACTTCGGGCGAGATGAGATAGAACATGATGGGCCTTCTCGTGCGTACTTCAGGCTGCGTTGCGGGCGTGTTCTTCGACGACGGCGAGAACATTGGCGGCGGCGCCCTTGCCCATGTTCACGTACGCGGCATCGCTCACGCCGCCGATATGCGGCGACAGGATCGCGTTCGGAATCTGCTGGAACGGGTGCGGGTTCGTCATCGGTTCGACGTCGAAGCTGTCGAGACCGGCCGAACGCAACTGGCCGCTGGCGAGCGCCTCGGCGAGTGCGGCTTCGTCGATCAGACCACCGCGCGCCGTGTTGACAAGAATCGCGCCGCGCTTGAATCGCGCGAGCGTGTCGCGGTTGAGCATCTGGCGGTTCTCCGCCGTCAGCGGGCAATGCAGCGAGACGATGTCGGAAGCGGCGTACAGCTCGTCGAGGGGCACCAGCTTCACGCCTGCGGGCGCTTCGTTCGCATACGGATCGAACGCGAGCACGTTCATGCCGAAGGCCGCGCCGATCGCTGCGACGCGTCGGCCGATCGCGCCCAGTCCGACGAGACCGAGCGTGCGTCCATCCAGTTCGGCGGACTTGTGCGTGGCCTTGTCCCAGTGGCCTTCGCGCATGCGCGCATCGAGTTGCGGCACGGACTTGGCGCACGCGAGAATCAGCGCCCACGCGTGCTCCGCGACAGCGGCGGCGTTGGCGCCCACGGCCGCGCGCACCGCGATACCGCGCGCGGCTGCCGCGGCCTGATCGATCACGTCGATGCCGCTGCCGTGCTTCGAAATCACCTGCAGGTTGTCGGCGGCGTCCATGATGCGGGCGTTGACCTTGCCGTATCGAACGATGATCGCGACAGGCTTGTGCTGCGCGCACAGTGCGACGATGTCGTCTTCCGTCGGCTGCTTGCCCGCGAACACGACGTCGAACCGGGTCAGCATGTCGAGCGCTTGCGGCGCGAGATCGGCAGCCGTCACGAGGACGACGGGTTTATGCGAAGCCGTCTGCATCACAGCGCCTCGCCTTCCGCCAGCATGCCTGCTGCACGCAGTTCTTTCTCGATCCAGCCCGGACGCACGTCGCCCTTGTGAATCGCCGCGATGCGCGCCGTTTCCATGTCGAGCTTTTTCTGCGCGAGATCGATGATGCGCGCTACGTCGTTGCGCGGAATCACGACCACGCCGTCCGCGTCGCCGACAATGAGATCGCCCGGGTTGATGGCCGTGCCGCCGGCCGAGATCGGCGCATTCACGAGGCCCGCGACGCTCTTGGTCGGGCCGCAGGGATTCAGGCCGGCCGCGAAGATCGGGTAGTCGCCGCCGGCGAGTTCGTGCGCGTCGCGCACCGCGCCGTCGATGACGATGCCCGCTATGCCGCTCGCCTTTGCCTGGGTCGCCATGATTTCCCCGATCAGCGCGCACGACAGATCGCCCTTGCCGTCGACGACGATCACGTCGCCCGGCTTCGCGATCGAAAGTGCGGCGTGGATGGCGAGGTTGTCGCCAGCACGCACTTCGACCGTGACGGCCGGACCCGCGACTTTCATCGTCGGCGACAGCGGCTTGACCCGGCCGTGCAGCGTGCCGCGACGGCCAGCGACGTCGGCGAGGATGGCGGCCTGATAGCGCGCAGCTGCCTCGACGAGTTCCGGCGACACGCGCTCGATATTGCGATTGATGGCGGAAGTACCTGCGGACGTAGTGCTCATGGATTTCATCTCAGTTCGTGAGTTGTACTCTGTACAACGATGGTGTACCAGATGCAATCACTATAGCTAGCGACGGCGCGCCGAGCCACTAGCGTTTACCCGTTTACGGTATAAACCATCGTTTTACTGTGTACAATGCAGCGGAAACGAATGACGGGAGACGGGAATGGGAAACGACGGAGTCGTCGCAGTCGAGAAAGCGCTTTCGCTGTTGGACTGCTTCAGGCCGGGGGCCGAGTCACAGTCGCTTGCGATGCTTGCGCAGGCGTCCGGCATGCACAAGACGACGGTCTATCGATTGATGAACTCGCTGGAGCGAATGGGCTATGTGGTGCGCGCGCAATCGGGCAACTATTCGCTCGGACATCGCGTGCTGTACTTGGGCAAGCTGTACGAGCAGTCCTTCCATCTGTCCACGGTGGTGGAACCGGCGCTGCATGCGCTCGCCGCGCTGACGAAAGAAAGCGCATCGTACTACGTTCCCGACAACGGGCAGCGGCTTTGCCTGTTTCGGGCCGAGCCGTCCGAAGGTCTGCGTGAAACGCGGCTCGCGGGAACGACGCTGCCGCTCGACGACACGGCCATCAGTCAAGTGATCCGTTTCTGGGGACTCGGCGAACCGATCTACGACAGGCCGCCCGCACTGCCGATCTTCACCGCGGGCGCGCGCGACGTGCACACAGCCGCGTTCGCGGTACCGATCTTCGGCGCCGGCGACAAGTTCATGGCGGCGCTGACGTTGTCCGGTCCTGCATCGCGGCTGAGCGCAGCGCACGCGTCGGGCGAACTCGATCGTGTGCAACTGGATGCCGCTGCAGATCTGTCTCGAAGGCTGGGTGCGAGTGCGGCGTTCTGCGAGAAGATTTACGGAGCGTGAGCGCTGCGCTTGCAGAACAATCATTTGAGGCGACGTATTGGAGAGCGACGCGATGCTCGTACGCGCGAATTAAAACGCACTTAGAATTGCAAGCTGAGCGAGCGCAGGCTTGCGTCCACAACTGCAAGTTCCGGACGCAACCAATGACAGAGAACGAGGTTGATTTCATTCCGCTGCGGGTGACCGGCGTGACTGCGGCAGGCAAGAGGAAGTTAGACGCCGAGGGCAAGCGCAAGTTGATTGACGCCTGCCTACAGTCCCGTGCGTCAATTGCCGGACTTGCGTTGAAGGCGGGTATGAACGCAAACCAGCTGCCATACGTCGCCAGCTCCGCGACGAGTTCGCCGGGGACGTCACGCGATGACTCCCGCTGCCGGCAGGGCGTCACCGTCCGTAGCATTGCACTTTCGCAACGATTCGCTGGTCCATTTTGACCCAGCCTCAATCGAGTACATTGGCGAGTGCATCGAATGTCTATGCGACTAGCAATTCCTTTTGTGATGAAGCAATGGACGGAAAGCATGAGTCCTTTCTTGGGCGGTCGAACGATTGCGCAGAGAGCTACAGAGAATCCGAACGAAGTGATTGATTAACGGGAGCACGGAGAGTTTTTCGGTCTGTTATCGTCTATCTGGGAATAACGTGAAGGTAGCGAAGACTAAACGCCTTGTCTTTCTCGAACGGCCTAATATGATAGGTGTTTGTCGACGCAACACCCTAGCGCGTGAGTTACCAGTGGTGCTCATTTGTTGCATTCGCGGTCGTGCTTCGTCTCTTTGTCTGGACCACCGCGGGTCTTTTTGACTGGAAGCCCTCTCTGCCCCTCGCCTTGGGAAGAAGTCGGTCCCCGCAGGTCTACCGATTCTTTTGCTTTCACGAGATCGTCGTGGAGCAGCCCGTCGAGTTCCGAATGGTCCGACGGACGTAGATCCTGTACACGCCAGTCCACCGCCTAATCCGGCCACATGGAGCGCTGAGCCCATGCTCGACCTGGTGGCATCCAATGTGGGCCGAATCTGGGATGCTTGTCGTTCGCTGCCCGATGCTTCGCGGGTGCAGAGCGTTCGGCATCGCGAGCCGTTCGAGCAAAACCCAATTACAAAACGTTGTTCATTGGTCAGCGCCCCCCAAGAGAGGATTGCAGCATGCCCGCACCGACCAGTATGAAACCGCTTTATCTCGATCTTCCTGCCGTTGCTGCCGCTGTCTCTCTTTCAGAGACGAGTGTGCAAAAGCTCGTTCGCGAAAACCAGTTTCCAAAGCCCCGAATGCTATCCGGTCGTCGCGTCGCCTGGCTCACGCGCGAGGTCGAAGCGTGGGCCGAGGAGCGGCCCGTATCCGATTTGCTCCCTCCTCCAAACACCGGTCACAATAATCGGCACCGCCGCACTACTTCCTCGAAGGATACGTCGCAGCGATCTCCTCGAGGCGATGCGACAATCGCGTAAGCCAATCCCGCCGCTCCCTATCGTAGGTGTGCCGGTTATAGATTCCAACGACGCCCGGCTGTACATGGCCGAGTACCGCCTCCCCGATTTCATTTGGACAACCGAGCGTTGCCAGAAGCGTTCGCGTCGTTCGCCGAAGATCGTGGGCCGACCAGTGCGTAACCGGCAGACGAGGTCGGTCGTGTTTCGGCGCAATCTTGCAATAAGGCTGGTGGTAGTAGACGCCGTGCTGAATCACAGTCTGGTTCATCGCTGTGCCGCGCGATGACGAAGGAAACAGGAACGTTCCCTTGGCCTGATCTAGCCGCCGACGCACAACGACTTCGGCACGACCGATGAGCGGCACTCGTAAGTCTGTTGCTCGCTCGTTATGAAGTCCCTTGGTTTTGTGCTTCGGGACGGTCCACCACAGGCCGTCAGCCTCCTCGGCAATTTCAGTTTCCTCCATGGCGACGATTTCGCCGCCCCTTGTGCCGGTCCAGAGGTAGAGCGTCAATGCGTCAGCAACGGTCAAGCTGAAGTTCGGTAACCACCGGATCAGCGTGCCAAGTTCATCTACCGAGAGGACGCGCTTCTGTGTCCCCGTATATTTCCCCTCGACCTTGCGCCCTTTGCTTTTCAAGCGCCCTCTCAGAACCTCCCGCCACCAGTTCGCAGTGTCCTCTGGAAGGCGGCCAGCATCGAGCGCGTAATGCCAGGCGCAACCAAGCTCCATGCGAAGCCGCGACGCGAGCATGGGCGTGGCCCGATACGATTCGAGGAAATCGAACGCCTGGGCGCGCGTGAGGGTCGCAGCGCGCATATCTGCGATCGGATCCAGCATCGCCTTGAAGATACGAGCGACCTCTATCGCCCCCTTCGCCTTGCGGTTCACCTCCACGTACCCTTCGAGATAGTCGCGACAGAGCTGCCTGACGGTGTAATCGTCCGGCGATGGACGGGCTGCCGCCCGCTCTTTCTTTCGACGCAGTGCGGAGAGCTCGGCTCCAGTGTCGCGCTCGACGCGGTTCGTTTCCCATGCAGCGATTGCTGCTGCAAATGCCATCGCTGGCCATTCGCCAAGTTTCACTTGACGCATTCGGCCGTCAACCGGTGACTTGTAGCGATACGTCCACGACTTCCGGCTCGTCGAAGCCTGCAGACGTAGTCCCGGAAACCCCTCAAAGGTCATGTGCTCGCCGCTCGGCAATCTAGCGGCGACGCGTGCATCAAAGCGCATAGTTCCCTCGGCGTAGGTTTTTTCGAGAGAAGGATACGCGGCGTAGGTTTTCTCGGCAACGGCGAAAAAACCTACGCCAGGACAGCAAGTTTAGGTGAGTGGAGACGAGCGTAGGCGCGGCAATGACGACATCGCAGATCGCAAGATTCTCTTTTTAATTCATTGACTTATCTACGATATCTGACGCGTTTGGACGATTCCAGCCGGTGCTGGATTTACGGCTATTCGTTCTCTTCGAAGTAGTGCCCAAACTTCACCTGTTTCGTGCGGATGTAGCGCTCGTTCTCTTCGCGCATCGGAATCGCCAGTGCGACCCGTTCGCACACGGGAATGCCGTGCTTCGACAGCGTATCGAACTTCTTCGGATTGTTGCTCATCAGGCGCACGGACGTCACCTTCAGCAGCCGCAGAATGGCGGCCGCCGAATCGTACTCGCGCGAGTCTTCAGGCAGGCCAAGATCGAGGTTGGCTTCGACGGTATCGCGGCCCTGCTCCTGCAATGCATATGCGCGAATCTTGTTAGACAGCCCGATGCCGCGTCCTTCGTGTCCGCGCAGATAGAGCAGCACGCCGCAACCTTCGGCTGCGATATAGCGCAGCGCGAGATCGAGTTGTTCGCCGCAGTCGCAGCGATACGAACCGAGCACGTCGCCCGTCAGACATTCCGAATGCAGGCGCGTGAGCACCGACTGCTTGTTCGCGACATCGCCCATCACAAGCGCGACGTGTTCCGCGCCCGAGTCGTTCACACGAAACACGTAGGACGTGAAGATGCCGTAGCGGGTTGGAAGCGTGGCTGTCGCGTCGAGCGCGACGCATTCGCCGGTGGTGGCGCCGTCTGCGTGCGACGGCTCGTGAGACATGGGCATGGCGTTAGCGGTATTGCGGACATGAACCCGTGAACGAACGGGGATGAAGACCGGGCTAAAAAAGAAACCGGGGAACAAAGTACAGAGCGGAGTTTACCGCTAAACGGTGAATTCTACCTGTCGCATGCTTCGCGATCGTGCGCGCGGGCGCTGCGACGCATTCGCCATTGCACGAAATGGAACGAACGACGCCGAACGAACAACGTACTCGTCCATCGCGTTGCCGTTTGCATGACATGCGTGCAGGTCCCCACGAAACCAGGCGAAGCGAGCGTCGCCGCAGCCGCTGTCGACGCCTATACTTGATCTGCGCTCGATCTGCGCTTGACGTGCCTCTCCTTCACACCCCAGCGCGCCGCGGCCGGGCGTGCTGCACTGCAAACGGAGCCGCTCCATGACTAGCGTTGCACAAGTACTCAAATCGAAGCCGAATCAAGACGTCTACACGATCGAGGCATCCGATTCCGTCTACAACGCCATCAAGCTGATGGCGGAAAAACAGATTGGTGCATTGATCGTCAAGGAGAACGGGTCGATCGCGGGGATCGTCACGGAACGAGACTATGCGCGCAAGATCGTACTGATGGACCGCTCGTCGAAGACGACGGCCGTGCGCGACATCATGAGCAGCGCCGTGCGCTTCGTCACGCTCGAGCAGACGACCGACCAATGCATGGCGCTGATGACCGAGCGCCGCATGCGACACCTGCCCGTATTGGAGGGCGACAACCTGATCGGCATGGTGTCGATCGGCGACCTCGTGAAGAACATCATCGCCGAGCAGCAGTTCACGATCCAGCAACTGGAGCACTACATTCACGGCGCGTAGAAGCGCTTTCGTCCGCTCGCTCGCGCCAACAAAAAAAGCCCAATCCGCGAGGTTGGGCAAAGCCACCTTGCGGCGGCGGAGGTTCAAGCTTTCGTCGACGGCGACGCGGCCGCAGGTCTCTAAACCCTGCGCCGCGCCGCCGTCACGATGTGTGTCATCCGCGCTTCATTGTTCTTCGAAAGCACGCATCGAGGGCCGCACACTTCACGGCCCCTGACGACACGACAATTAATTGCCGAAGTAGACGTTTTGCGTCGGGCTCAGTCGCTTCGCGGCGCCCGATTGCGACGAACCGCTGGTCGCCGGGCCATAACCCGTATCAGCGGTGGGCGCTTGCGCAACAGCGCCGTTCTGGGCCTGAACGCGTGCTTCGGCGGCCTGGATGTCGGCCGGATAGGTCGGATCCGAAGCCGTTGCGGGGTTATAGCCTGCCTTCTCCAGCTGGATCAGTTCTGAGCGAACCTGCGCGCGGGTAACGGGCTGGTTCGACTGCGCGAACGAAACGACAGGAGCGGCGAGAACAGCAGCAATGGCGACAGCCTTGATCAGCGATTTCATGGTAACTACCTCCGATGGTTGTTTTATCAGCCGCTTCACACGGGGTGTGTGAAGCCAGTAAGTTCAGTGTAGCCACCGGCGAACCGAGGGAAAACCCCTATATCGGAGATACTTAATTGCGCTGAGTGCAAAAGTTCTGGGATCTTGCGAGCCGCGTGTCGATTCAAGGGACGGAGTGCCGCAATAATGACGGGCCACATCGGCACATGCCCAGAAATGTGGCGAGCGTGACGGGTGCCACATGGCGCGGCATACGGAACGTCGACGGGGGCTTAAAGAAACGCGGCACCGCGCATCATCCCGCTGACAGCAGCTTTCGCGGCCCGCTGACGAACGCGCTGCCCGGCTCGTAAAAGCGCAACAGACGATGCGTCTCGCGGGCAATGCCGATGCGCGTCGTCACCGCGAATGGCACGGGCTTTTCGTCAAGCGCGCCGAGCCACAAGCCGCGCCCCGTGCAGAGGTCGGCGCCGTCAAGAGTCAGATCGATGCCCAGCGCGAGCGCAAGCCTGCCGGGCCCGCGCGCGAGATCGCGCAGCTTCGCATCCGGCCGGCGCGCCTGCATCCATTCGATGCCTTCGACGGGCTCCAGCGCGCGGATCAGCACGGCCGCCCCCGTCCCCTCGCGCTCGCTGACCACGTTGATCACGTTGTAGATGCCGTACGTGAGGCGCACATACGCGTGCCCGCGCTCGAGGAACATCGAGCCGTTGTACGCGCGCCGCCCGGGAAACGCGTGATTGGTCGAATCGCCGACGGGATACGCCTCCGTCTCGACGATGCGTCCTGCCACGCGCCCTTCGCGCAGATCGTGGACCAGGTATTTACCCAGCATGAAGCGCGCAAGGTCAACCGTATCGACGGGTAGATCGTTGCGACGAAGAGGAACGATAGGAAGCGTTGTCGTAACCATGCGGGGATTCGCCGGTGGCACACGGGTCGGGCGGGTCGGTCGCCTGGGCCACGCAGTTTGCAGCATGATGACGCGCCGCCCGTATCCATGCACGATGCACGCAATCCGGCACGGATGCCGTCGACGCGGCGCCCATCCGTTGTACCGATGCCTCATCCCGGAGAACCCATCTCTTCACCATGGAACCAATTGAGGTATCGTTACTGTCCGGCCAGCCGCATCGGTGTTCCGGCCTGCCCTCCAGATCGGCAGCCACCCGATGCCTATCCAACCAGCAGCATCTTTCCAGCCGTTTTCATCGCGAAGTACCGAAGTGGTAGTGCAGTGGTATCACGTAGGACGGCCCGCTTGCCGGGTGCGTTCACGCGCGACACCGTCGCAAATCATGACAACAGGAGAAAGTGTATGAAGGCGATTCAGGCAATCAAGTTGGTAGGTGGCGCGCTCGTCGTTCTGGCGTCGATCAACGCCTATGCTCAGGCAAGCGATGCCGACATGACCAACCAGCCCAGCGCGAAGCAGACCGCGAAGGCAGCGAAATCGGCTGACCGCGCGCTGGCGAAGAAGGTGCGCGCTGCGCTGTCGAAGAGCAAGGACATCAGCGTCTCCAACATCACGGTTCGCGCGAGGAGCGGCGCGGTGACGCTGCAGGGCTCGGTGCCGGAGCAGCCGCAAGTCGACAAGGCGACACAGGTTGCGCAGAACGTGGCCGGCGTGACATCGGTGAAGAACGCGCTGACGATCCGCCCTGTCGGGCAATAAGGTTCAACGCAAGGCTTCCGGGGCTCGCGACGCGGGCGCCCGGATCATGCACGACACACCGCTCTTCACCGCGAGGAGCGGTGTTTTTCTTTGCGCGATGCGCATCGCGACCGGACCTGTCATACGGGCGGCGAGCCGAACTGCTTTAATTTCGGGTACTCACGGCTGGTGACGCTGCGCATCCGCGCCCAGGTCGTCCGAACAAAACAAACGGACTGAAACGCACATGGCATCGACATCATCCGTACTGCCCCGCTGGACGATCGCGGCCCCTCTGCTCGCGTGGATCGTGCTCGGCGGCGCCTATGCGCTGCCCGGCAACGGGCCGATGGCGGCGCTCGCGGCCATTGCGCTCGGGGGCTCCGTGTTCGCGGGCGTGCATCACGCGGAAGTGGTCGCCCATCGCATCGGCGAGCCGTTCGGCACGCTCGTGCTCGCCATCGCCGTGACGGTGATCGAGGTCGCGCTGATCGTGTCGGTGATGCTGTCGGCCGGCCCCGAGAAAGCGGAACTCGCGCGCGATACCGTGTTTGCCGCCGTGATGCTCGTGTGCAACGGCATCGTCGGGGTCTGCCTGCTGTTCGGCGGATTGCGCCATCGCGAGCAGGGCTTCCAGATTCGCGGCGCGAGTGCGGCGCTGGCCGTGCTCGCGTCGTTATCGGGTCTGTCGCTCGTGATGCCCAATTACATCAGCGTCAATCTCGGACCCGCGCTCACCGCCTCGCAGCTTGCGTTCGCGGGGGCGTCCTCGCTGGTTCTGTACGGCGTATTCGTGTTCGTGCAGACGGTGCGCCACCGCGACTACTTTCTCGCCGACGACGCCGGCGACGAAAACGCGCACGCCGCGCCGCCCAGCGCGCGCATAGCGTTGACGAGCAGCGTATTGCTGATGGTGTGCCTCGTCGCCGTCGTACTGCTCGCGAAAGTGCTGTCGCCCGTCGTCGAGCGCGCGGTGCTCAAAGCGGGCGCGCCCATCGCCGTGGTCGGCATCGTGATCGCGGCGCTCGTGCTGCTGCCCGAAGGGCTTGCCGCCGTGCGCGCGGCACGGGCCAACCGTTTGCAGACGAGCCTGAATCTCGCGCTCGGCTCGGCGCTCGCGAGCATCGGGCTGACGATTCCGACCGTCGCGCTCGTGTTCATCTGGATGAGCCGTCCGCTCACGCTCGGCATTACCGGCAGGGACACCGTGCTGCTCGCGCTGACGCTTCTGATCAGCACGCTCACGCTCGGCACGGGACGCACGACGATCCTTCAGGGCGCCGTGCACCTGTCGCTGCTGGCCGCCTATCTGTTTCTGTCTTTCGTGCCTTGATTTTCCTGGCCTGATTTTCCTGGCCTGATTTTCCTGGCCTGATTTTCGTGCCCTGATGCATCCTGGCATCGCGAACGCGTAATCACTGCGTTCGCGACACGCAAGCAGGCAGGCCGTCGCTCAGCCCGCCCAGTGCCGGTCGATCCAGTCGCGAAACAGGTTGACCTTCTGCTGATGCGCGACGCTGTCCGGATACACGAAGTAGTAGCGCGCGCCCGTCGTGAGCACGGCATCGAACGGACGCACCAGACGCTGCGCGCCCACGTCTTCCTCGATTAGCGCGAGATCGCTGATCGCGACGCCGAAGCCTTGCAGCGCGGCGTTGGTGGCGAGATCGAGCGTATCGAAGCTCGGGCCGTGATCCGCGTCGACATCGCGCGCGTCCACGTATTCAAGCCACATCTTCCAGTCGCGATGATCGCGCGTCGGATGCAGCAGCGTGTGGCGCGCGAGATCGGCGGCGCTCGCAAGCGGCTTGTCCTGCAACAGCTGCGGCGCGCACACGGGCGTCAGCCGCTCTTCGAAGAGCGGCACCGATTGCACGTCCGCGCCCGCCGACGTGCCGTAGACAATCGCTGCATCGAATGGCTCGACCTGAAAGTCGACATCGTGCTGCCACGTCGTCGTGATCTGCACGTGCAGATCGGGATACTCGGCCTGGAACTGCATGATCTTGGGCAGCATCCAGCGCATCACGCAGGTCGGCACCTTCAGCGCGAGATCGGTGCGCTGGCGCGTGAGGCGCAGCGATATTTCTTCGATGCGCGCAAAGCTCTCCTTGACAGCGGGCAGCAGCAACTCGCCTTCCGCCGTCAGCGTCAGGCCTTTCGCGTGGCGCTTGAAGAGCGGGAACCGGTAGTAGTCCTCGAGCGCGAGAATCTGGCGGCTCACGGCGCCCTGCGTGAGACACAGGTGCTCGGCCGCGCGCGTGAAGCTGCGATGGCGCGCCACTGTCTCGAAGATCTGCAAGGCGTTCAGGGGCGGAAGTCGTCGCATGGGCGTGGATCGCATCAGTAAAAATCATCGGGCGCGGCGCTTCGACTCGAAGCTCGTTTCCGATCATGCCCAAGCATACGCGATCCAATATTCCCCGCGGACCGTTCGTCATGCGCGGCGCTCATGCAGCATCGGCCTCGGGACAACCCGTACGGCATGAGCGCACGTCATGGCGCCCATGCGCAGATTTCGATTGTTCGCGGATTTTGGCAAACCTAGAGTGATCCTCACCCGTAGTCCCTGCAACGCCAACCTTCAACGAAAGGATGCTCCGATGACCCTCGCCGCCCTCTCCCGCCGCCGCCTCTCCCGCGCGTTCGCGGCCTTTGCCTTGACGGGCGCCGCGCTGTCCGCGTTCGCCCCGCTCGCGCATGCGGATGCGCTCGACACGATCGCGAAGGCGGGCGTGGTGCGCGTCGGCGTGTTCGAGGACTATCCGCCGTTCGGCTCGATCGGCCCCGACATGAAGCCGCAAGGCTATGACATCGACGTCGCAAACCTGATCGGCAAGTCGCTCGGCGTGAAGGTGGAGCTGGTGCCCGTGACGGGCGACAACCGCATGGCCTATCTCGCCGACCACAAGGCGGACATGCTGCTGTCCGTCGGCCAGACGCCCGAGCGCGAAAAGGTGATCGATTTCTCGCAGCCCTACGCGCCTTACTACCTCGCCGTGTTCGGGCCGAAGTCGCTGAAGGTGAAGGACGCGAACGATCTCGCGGGCAAGAGCATTTCGGTCGCGCGCGGCACGCTGGAGGACCTGAGCGTGACGAAGATCGCACCGCCGTCGGCGAACATCAAGCGCTTCGACGATCCGAACGGCGCTATTTCTGCATTTCTTTCTGGTCAGGTACAGTTGATGGTCGTCGGCAACGATGTGGGCGCGACAATACTCGCGCGCCATCCCGCCAACGATCCCGAGCAGAAGTTCTCGCTGTTCAGTTCGCCCGATCACGTCGGCTTGAACAAGAACGAGCCGCGCCTGCTGAAGAAAGTCGACGAAACCATCGCGCGCGCCCGCAAGGACGGCACGATGAACGCGATCTCGCAGAAGTGGCTGCGCGCGCCGCTGCCGGAGAATCTCTGAGTCCCTTGCGCTGCAGTTCTTGCGTTGAATCCCTCTTGATCGCCGATGTCACGATGAGCCGCATACGATGAGTTACACGTTCGATTTCAGCAGCTTCGACATGTATGCGGGCATGCTCGTGCGTGGCGTCGGCGTGACGCTCGGGCTCACGGCCGTCTCGACGGTGCTGGGCGGCGTCGTCGGCATTGCGGGCGCGGCGGCGGCGTCCGGTCCGAAATGGGCGCGCGCGCTGATCGCGACGTATGTCGAGCTGATCCGCAACACGCCGTTTCTCGTACAGCTCTTCTTCGTGTTCTTCGGGCTGCCGAGCCTCGGCATTCACATCGACGAAATCGAAGCCGCGATACTCGCGATGACCGTCAATCTTGGTGCGTACGCAATCGAAATCGTGCGCGCCGGCATCGAGTCGATTCCGCACGGACAGGTTCAGGCCGCGCAAGCGCTCGGCCTTGAGAAGCGCCAGGTGTTTCGCCATGTCGTGCTGCCGCAGGCGGTCGCCAACGTGTTTCCCGCGTTGCTGAGCCAGGTGCTGATCGTGATGCTCGGCTCGGCCGTGGTGTCGCAAATCTCGGTGCCCGATCTGACCTACGCGGCGAACTACATCCAGTCGCGCAACTTCCGCTCGTTCGAGGCGTACGTGATCATCACCGCGACGTATCTGGTGCTGTCGATCGTCTTGCGTCAACTGCTGAACCGGCTCGGCAAGGGACTCTTCGCTGGACGCGCGGCCCGCTCCACGGATGCGCCGCGCGGCCTCTTTCGCCACCTCCTCGCATGGCGCGGCGCGCGCCCGGCGCCGTCGACGGAGCGCTCGTCATGATCGAATTCACGCTATGGGACATCGCGCGCAATCTGCTGCTCGCCGCGCGCTGGACGGTGCTGCTGTCGCTGATCGCGTTCGTCGGCGGCGGCATCGTGGGGCTGTTGCTGCTCGCGATGCGCGTGTCGCCGCTGCCGTGGCTGCGGCGCATCGTCGTGCTGTATGTCGAGCTGTTCCAGGGCACGCCGTTGCTGATGCAGCTCTTTCTCGCGTTCTTCGGCTTGCCTTTGCTCGGCGTGGACGTATCGCCGTGGGTCGCCGCGACCGTCACGCTGACGCTCTACACGAGCGCCTATCTCGCGGACATCTGGCGCGGCTGCGTCGAAGCAGTGCCGCGCGGACAATGGGCCGCGGGCGCAAGCCTGGGCATGACGTTCGGCCAGCAGTTGCGCTATATCGTGTGGCCACAGGCGTTGAAGATTGCCGTCGCGCCGACGGTCGGCTTTCTCGTGCAAGTGGTCAAGAGCACGGCGCTCACGTCGATCATCGGCTTCATCGAACTCACGAAGACGGGCACGATGATCACCAACGCGGCGTTCCGGCCGTTTCCGATCTATGGAATGGTCGCGCTGCTGTACTTCGCGATGTGCTTTCCGTTGACGTGGTATGCGCGGGTGCTGGAACGCAAGCAGAAGGTCGGGCAGCATCGCTGACGCTTTTTCACAGCGAAGGCGCCTGCTATGAAAACGCGAGCGCCTTCGCAGACAAACGCTTATCGTGCAGCCTGCGTCGCCTTCCTCAACTTTGCGACGTCGGCCGCGACGACAGCGGGCGCACCGTTGTTCCATCCCGCGCGAACGAAAGTCAGCACATCGGCGATCTGCTGATCGTTCAGCACGTTCGCGTATTTCGGCATCGGATACGGCGCGGGAATGCCGCCGACCACGAGGTCTTCGGTGCCGTTCAGCGTCACGTTGATCAGCGACGTCGCGTCTTTTTCCAGCACGTTCGGATTGCCCGCAAGCGGCGCGAGCATCGGCGCGAACGCGCGTCCATCGACGCCATGACAATGCATGCAGTACGCGGTATAGACGCGCGCGCCCGCATCGTTGGCCGGCCGCGTCAGCGACACCTTCGTCGCCTTCGCATCGTAGGCGTACGCGGGACCGCCCGAGCCGCCCGCCCCGGGCAACGACTTCAGATAGCGCGCCATCGCGGCGACATCGGTATCCGTCATCGCTTGCGTGCTGTTGTTGATCACGCTCGTCATCGCGCCGAATGCGGACGCATGCTGATTCGCGCCCGTCTTCAGGAACTGCGCGACGTCCGCGTCGGACCAGCGGCCCAGACCCGTGTTGTGCTCGCCCGTCAGATTCGACGCGAACCAGTTTTCGAGCACGCCGCCCGTCAGATACGCGTTGCTGCTTTCGTCGAGCGCCTTCTCCTCGAACGCGATGCCGCGTGGCGTGTGACACGAGCCGCAATGCCCGAGGCCCTGAATCAGATACGCGCCGCGATTCCACGCGACGTCCTTGTCCGGCTTGTTCTGATACACGCCCTCGTCGAGAAAAACCAGGTTCCACAGCTTCAGCGGCCAGCGCATGTTGAGCGGCCATTTGATATCGGACTCGCGATTCGCCTGCTTCACGGGCGCGACGCCGTTCATGAAGTACGCGTAGAGCGCATGCATGTCGTCGTCGTTGACCTTTGCGTACGACGGATACGGCATCGCCGGATACAGATTGTGGCCATCCTTCGCAACGCCTTCGCGCATCGCGCGTTTAAAGTCGTCCTCGCTGTACCGGCCGATGCCCGTGTCCGGATCGGGCGTGATGTTGGTCGAGTAGATCGCGCCCATCGGCGTCGTCATCTGCAGACCGCCCGCGAACGGCTTGCCGTGCGGCGCCGAATGGCACGCGATGCAATCGCCCGCCTTCGCCAGATATTCGCCGCGTTTGACGAGGGTGTCGTCGGCGGCGTGGGTGATGGCGGGCAGCGCGAGCACGGCTGCTGTGACGAATGCCTTCCATGTCGTTTTCATCGCCGGCCTCCGTTCATGCAGTCATCAACTGATTGCCGACGGGCAACCGTCGCAGCCGCTTGCCCGTCGCCGCACAGATCGCATTCGCGATCGCAGGAATGACCGCGGCCGTCCCCGGTTCGCCGATGCCGCCCGGCGCTTCGCTGCTCTTCACGATATGCACGTCGATCGGCGGGGTTTCGTTGATGCGCAGCATCCGATAGTCGGTGAAATTGCTCTGCTGCACGCGGCCGCGATCGATCGTGATCTCGCTGTAGAGCGTCGCCGTAATCGCGAAGATCACGCCGCCCTGGATCTGCGCTTCGACGGTGTTCGGATTGACGACCATTCCGCAATCGACGGCACACACGACGCGATTCACCCTGACGTCGCCCTGCTCGACGGTCACATCGGCGACCATCGACAGATAGCTGCCGAACGCATGCATCACCGATACGCCGCGCCCCTGGCCCTTCGGCAGCGCGCCGCCATAGCCGGCCGCCTGCGTCGCGACGTTCAGCACGTTGAGCGCGCGCGGCGACTTGCCGAGCAGATCGCGCCGGTATTTGACGGGGTCGACCTTTGCTTGCGCCGCGAGTTCGTCAATGAAGCTCTCGACGACCCACGTGCCGCGTGTCGGCCCCACGCCGCGCCAGAAGGCCGTAGGAATGTCGCGCGGCTCCTGGCGCACGTAATCGACGAGCTGGTTCGGCAGGTCGTATGGCAGGTCGGCGGCCACTTCGACGGCATCGGGATCGACGCCGTTCTTCACGGCGGGCGGCGCAAAGCGCGCGAGAATCGACGAGCCGACGATGCGATGCTGCCACGCAATCGGCTTGCCGTTCGCGTCGAGCCCGGCCGAAATCCTGTCGTAGTAGTACGGCCGATACATGTCGTGCTGGATGTCCTCCTCGCGCGTCCACGTCACCTTGACGGGCACGTTCAGCTGCTTGCCGACTTTCACCGCCTGCGTGACCATGTCGGCTTCGAGCCGCCGTCCGAAGCCGCCGCCAAGCAGATGGTTGTGCACGACGATTTTTTCCGGCGGCAGCCCCGTCACCTTCGCGCCCGCATCGCGCGCTCGCGTCGGCACCTGCGTGCCGACCCAAATGTCGCAGCCGTCGGGCTTCACGTGGACCGTGCAGTTGATCGGCTCCATCGTCGCGTGCGCGAGAAACGGCTGCTGATACACGGCATCGACGCGCGTCTTCGCCTGCGAGAACGCGTTGTTCACGTCGCCCTCTTTACGCGCGACGGCGCCAGCGCGCTGCGATGCTTTCGCGAGATCGTCGACGATCGTCTGCGTCGATACCGACGCGCCCGCGCCCTCGTTCCATATGATCTTCAACGCCGCCGCGCCGCGTTTCGCGGCCCACGTGTGATCGCCGATCACGGCGACGCCGTTGTCGATCTTCACGATCTGACGCACGCCGGGAATCTTCTTCGCGGCCGTCTCGTCGACGCTCGCGACCGTCCCGCCGAACACCGGGCAATTGACGATCGCCGCGTACACCATGTCAGGCAGACGCACATCGAGACCGAACATCGCGCTGCCGTCCACTTTCTCCGGCGAATCGAGACGCTTTGCCTGCGTACCGATCAGCTTGAAGTCCTTCGGGTCTTTCAGCGTCACGTTCTGCGGCACGGGCAGTTTCGCGGCGGCATCGGCGAGTTGCCCATAGCCGATGCTGCGCTTGCTCGCCGTGTGAACCACCTGGCCGTTCTCCGCATGACACGACGCCGGGTCCACCTGCCACTGTTGCGCGGCGGCATTGATCAGCAGCACGCGTGTCGTCGCGCCCGCGCGGCGCATCGGTTCCCACGCATAGCGGATCGACGTCGAGCCGCCCGTCAGCTGCCCGCCGAGCAGCGGATCGGTGAAGAGCTTTTCATTGGGCGGCGCATGATCGATCGTCACGCTGTCGAGCGGCACTTCGAGCTCTTCCGCAATCAGCATCGGGATCGACGTGTACACGCCCTGTCCCATTTCGACCTTCGGGACGATCAGCGTGACCTTGCCCGCCGTGTCGATCTGCACGAAGGCGTTCGGTGCGAGCACGCCGGTTTGCGGCGTCTCGACGCCATCGCCGCCGATCACCGACTTGCGCGCATCCTTCTGGCCGCCCTGACTTTGCGCCGGCACGCTGAAGCCGAGCAGCAAACCGCCACCCGCCATCGCGGCGACGCTTGCACTGAACTTCAGAAACGCGCGGCGCGTGACGGGCGAATGGTCGTCGTCGCGCGGCTTGCCGTTTTGCGCATCGAGCAATCCTTGCGACATGTCACGCCTCCTTCGCGGCCTGCTTCACGGCCGCGCGAATGCGGTTGTACGTGCCGCAGCGGCAGATGTTGCCCGCCATGGCGGCGTCGATGTCGGCGTCGCTCGGACTGGGGTTTTGCGCGAGCAGCGACGCCGCCTGCATCACCTGTCCCGACTGGCAGTAGCCGCATTGCACGACGTCGAGGTGCCGCCATGCCGCCTGGACTTTCTTGCCCGCAGGCGTATCGCCGACGGCTTCGATCGTCGTGATCTTCTTCTCGCCGACAGCCGCGATGGGCAGCACGCACGAACGCACGGCCACGCCGTCCAGATGCACGGTGCACGCGCCGCACTGCGCAATGCCGCAGCCGAACTTCGTTCCCGTGAGGCCGATGATGTCGCGCAACACCCAGAGCACGGGCATGTCGGGCGGCGCGTCGATGGTATGAGGCTGGCCGTTGATGTTCAGCGTTGTCATGTGCATTCCGTAAGTGGGTGCTGTTTATCCGCCGACGCCCAACAAAATGGAATCGATCCTCGCACTTTGTCAGCCATGGCGTGCTAATCGTGCAATGCGCGCGGATGCACACAGCGTGCATCGACCCATTGCGCATGCAATCAAAAACTGGGGCCAACCGATTGTAGTGGCACGTTAAAAAACGTGCGTGCAGACTGCCTGCCCGCCGATGCGATCGCTCGATACCGATTGCACGCGTGTCCGATGTCGCGTGTAATAGCCGTGCAAGCTCTCGCCCCTGGAGTCGAACGATGAACGACCAACGCGCCATTCAGTTTCTTGCGGACATTCGCAAGCCGCTGCTCGTACTGCACAAAGCGATACTCGATTACGAGCGCGCGTCGTATGAAAAGGAGTTCGGGCCGGTCACGCCCGCAGCGTTTTTGCAGGTGTTGATCAACGGATCGGGCTTCCGCTGGCTGACGCCGTTATCGACGGTGATCGCGAATGTCGATGAGATTCTCGACAACGATGAAGCGACTTCCGCTGAACGCATCGCGGCTGTGGAGTCGACGGTGGGCCTTTTCTCCGACGACGTGCCGGGCAATCTGTTTCTGCCGCGCTATCGGCAGATCTTGCAGAACAGCCCCGAGATACTTCATGCGCACGGACAGGTCGCGCCGATACTGAAGTCGGTCGAAGCGCCTTGATCCGTCGTTATTCATCGTCATCCATCGACATGAATCGCCATCGCGGTTCGCGAAACGGAGTTCAACACCGATGAAGCAATGGACGCTCGATCAGACATTCACGTACAGAGATCAGGCCGTTCGCTATCGGACTTTCGGCGACGGCCCGCCGGTCGTTCTGATTCATGGCACGCCGTTTTCGTCGTGGGTATGGCATCGGATCGCGCCGCATCTCGCGCATGAGCGCAAGGTGTATGTCTACGATCTGCCCGGCTATGGACAGTCGGAAATGCGCGAAGGCCAGGACGTGTCGCTCGGCGTGCAGAACGGCGTGCTTGCCGCGCTGCTCGCGCATTGGAAGCTGGATGCGCCCGATGTCGTCGCGCATGATTTCGGCGGCGCGACGGCGCTGCGCGCGCATCTGATCGATGGCTGCGAATATCGAAGCCTGACGCTGATCGACCCGGTTGCCGTCGCGCCCTGGGGATCGCCGTTCGTGAGGCACGTGCGCGATCACGCGGCGGCGTTCGCTGGACTGCCCGCGTACATTCATGCGGCAATCGTCGATGCGTATATTCGCGGCGCGGTCGCTCAAACGATTTCCGATGAGACACTCGCGCCCTATGTCGAGCCTTGGCTCGGGGACATCGGGCAGCCGGCGTTTTATCGTCAGATCGCGCAGATGGATCGGCGCTACACAGATGAAGTCGAATCGCGCTATCCGCAGATGCGCTGCCGCACGCAGATTCTGTGGGGCGAAGACGATCAATGGATTCCCATCGAGCGCGGGCGGCATCTGGCGAGTCTCGTGCCCGGCGCGCGTTTTCAGGCCGTGCCGAACGCCGGACATCTGATGCAGGAAGACGCGCCCGAAGCGATCGTCGCCGCCGTGATGCGCTGGATCGGCTGAGCAACGGGCGCAAACGTAGGCAAGGCTGCGGCGAACCGCGTTCGTTAGAGCCTTCGTCACGCCGGTATTCCGTGCATGCGTTGAAACGGCTCGATCAGCTGCGTTGATGCGGCAGAAAAGGCATCGGGTCGATTGGCTTGCCGTCGTGGCGCAACTCGAACAGCACGGAGACGCGCGAATTATTCTCGCTGCCCATCTCGGCGATCTGCTGTCCCTTGCGCACGATGTCGCCCGTCTTCACGAGCAATTTGCGATTGTGCGCGTAGGCCGTCAGAAAGTCCTTGTTGTGCTGGACGATGATGAGGCTGCCGTACTCGTTGAGCCCCGTGCCCGCGTACATCACCTTGCCGTCCGCTGCGGCGCGGATCGGGTCGCCAGGCTTGCCGCCGATTTCGATGCCGCGCGTCTCGCCGGGCTGGAACGCCTCGACGACGCTGCCCTGCGCCGGCCACATCAGCGAAACGCCCTCCGCATGACGCGACACTTCGGCGTTCACTTCGCGCGCTTCGGCGGCGCTGGGCGCGGGCGCGGCGGCCGGAGCCGTCGTGCTCGGTGTGTTGTTGTACGAGCCAGTGCCGCCATTCGAATCGCCGCCGGTTGCGCTGCTGACCGTCGCGCCCGATGCATTGCCGGCGTTCGCGCTCGGCGTCGATCCGTTTGAAGTCGAAGAAGATGTCACCGGCACCGCGACCATCTTGACGGCATCCGGCGACGACACCTTCAGCGACTGACCGGCGCGCAAGCGCGCATGCGGCTTCAGATGATTCCACGCGACGATCTGCGCGACCGTCACGTTGTGGCCGCGCGCAATGCGGGCAAGCGAATCGCCGCGCCGCACCTTGTACATGACGGGCGGCACGGGCTGCGCGACCATCTGCGTCGCAGGTTGCGCGGGTGTTGAATTTGCGGCTGTCCGGTTGCTCGCGGTGTCATTGTTGTTCGCATTCTGCTCGCCGACGTGCGCGCAGGCACCCAGCATCACGGCGAGTGCAAGACTCGCGAAACTGGCCCACGTCTTGTCGAGTCCACTCATCGACATCTGCTCTCCGCATTGTTCGTTAAAGACCGGATGCGCGCTTCTGCCTGTCCAACACGTGTCGACGGACACTTGCGAACGGTGGCGCAGCATGCCGCCTTGTTGCGGCTGCAACCTTCCGGCGCTGTGCCGGAACAGCCGATGCCCTGCCGGAGCCGCGTCAAATGTGACGCGATCTTCCGTCAAAAGGGCCAGATTAACCGTCTAAAATGAATCCGCATTGTAGAGTGCGTGCGCTCGAAAAACGGGCGGCCCGAACACTCTGATACAAATGAAATGTTTAACGGCGGGTTTTTTGTTTGCCCCGCGCTGCGACGCCCGACGCGCGGGCATCCAGGCATGTAGGCAACCGCTCAATCTCATATCGGCATGACGCGCGCGAAACTTGAGACGCGCGGCGTTGCCCCCGCCGTTGCCCTCTATGGAGACGAACCCATGACAGGCCCTGTCGAATCGAAAACGATCAGCGTGTCGATCGCGCGCGAGTGGCGCGAAGTCTACGCATTCATGGAGCACCCGCTGTCGTTCGCGCAGTGGGCATCGGGGCTCAGCAAGCCGTTGCGCGGCGAAGGCGCGCAGTGGAGCTTCGAAAGCGCGGACGGCCACCCGGTCGCCGTGCGCTTCACGCCGCGCAATCCGTATGGCGTGCTCGATCACTATGTGACGACCGAAAACGGTGACGAGATTTACGTGCCGATGCGCGTCATCGCAAACGGCGACGGCGCCGAAGTGCTCTTGACGCTGCTGCACACGGCGGACATGAGCGACGCGCGATTCGCCGCCGACGCGCAATGGGTCGAGCGCGATCTCGCCGCGCTGAAGCGGTTTCTCGAGAAGCGCTAGCGCAAGTCGAATCGCTTCATGCTCGTACGATGGTCACGCCGAGCGCATCGAAGGGCGCGGTCGCTTCGCGAGGCGTGGCCTTCTCGACGACGATCGTGCTGGCCGCGTCGATGTCTGCGATCTTGTAGGCGGACGCCGCATTCAGCTTCTCCGACGACGCCAGCACCACCGTCTCCGCTGCGTGCGCAGCAAGCGCGCGCTTGATGTACGCCTCTTCCAGATCGCCCGTGCTAAGCCCCGCCTCGGGGTGAACGCCCGTCACGCCCATGAAGTAGAGATCGGCGCGAATGTGGCTGAGCGCTTCGATGGCAGCCGCGCCCACCGTCACCATCGAATGACGGAAGAGCCGCCCGCCAATCAGCACGACTTCGAGCGCTTCGTGTTCCGCCAGTTCGACCGCGATGCTCGGACTGTGCGTGACGATTGTCGCGCGCAGATCGATCGGGAGATGGCGAGCCAACTGGATCGCCGTCGTGCCGCCGTCGACGATTGCAATCTGTCCAGGCGCGATCATCTGCGCGGCGGCCCGTCCGATCGCCGCCTTCGCTTCCGAGCCGATCGACCGGCGCTTCGCGAGGTCCGCAACGGCCGGTGACGACGGCAACGCACCGCCGTGGACGCGCTGCAACCTGCCTTCGGCCGCAAGCTCGCGCAGATCGCGCCGCACCGTGTCTTCCGATACGCCGAACGATTCGCTCAGCGGCTTTGCCAGCACCTGGCCGTCGCGCTTAAGCGCATCGAGGATCAATTTCTTGCGTTGAGAGGTCAGCATCCGGTTTGCCTGATGGGCAGTTCGTCCTGGGGTCTGCGGATATGCACGATTTTTCTTGATTTTGCACGAATCTGCACGATACCATGATTCGACCGCGCGGTGCATCGTGCCGCGTCCCTGGGAATCGCCACCCGCGATCCGGGCCTTCGAGACAAGGAGTGCGCATGAACGAGACCGCTGAACGCGTGCGTATCGTCAACGTGCAAGTGCTGTCCGACGACTGGTACGTGCTGAAGAAGACCACCTTCGACTATCGGCGCGCCGACGGCAGCTGGCAGCGGCAGAACCGGGAGACCTACGACCGCGGCAACGGCGCGACGCTTCTTCTCTACGATCCGCGGCGCAGAACCGTCGTGCTCACGCGCCAGTTCCGCTTCCCCGCGTTCGTCAACGGCCATGACGGAATGTTGATCGAGACGCCTGGCGGGTTGCTCGAGGAAGCGTCGCCGGAAGAACGGATTCGCGCCGAGGTCGAAGAGGAAACGGGCTATCGCGTGCAATTGGTGCGCAAGATCTTCGAGGCGTTCATGAGTCCTGGCTCGGTGACGGAGCGGGTCTTTTTCTTTGTCGCCGAATACGATGCGCTTGCGCGCGTGGGCCGAGGCGGAGGAGTCGTCGACGAGGGCGAAGACATCGAAGTGCTCGAATTGCCCCTCGACGATGCGCTAGCGATGGTTGCGCAAGGCAAAATCATGGACGGCAAGACCATCATGCTGCTGCAGTATGCGGCCTTGCATCTGTTCCGGGAGTGAGTTTGCGCGCTCGCAATCCCGACACCATGAAAAAACCCGCCGCCCTTCGAATGAAGCGCGGCGGGCAATGCGTGGAAATCTCACGACACGAATGTCGCTTGCTACATGACGTTTAGAACTTGTGGCGGATCGCTGCGCGGACCGCAAACTGGTTCGATGTCGACGACGGAGCCTGCGTGCCCAGGATGAATGCGTTGTCCATGATGGAGTTCGTCTTGTCGCCCGCGACCTTCTGGTACATGCCCTGCACGTAGAAGTCCGTGCGCTTCGAAACGTTGTAGTCCGCCATCAGGCCGACCGAGTGGACCTTCGGCTTCACACCGCCCGTCGAGGCGTCATAGTTCTCCATCGTGTATACGTATTCGCCGCCAACGAAGAACGCCGGCGTGATCTGATACTTCGCGTTCAGTTCGAAGTTCTGGAACTTCAGCGTGTTCAGCGTCGCGCCCGGCGCGATGATCGCAGCCGGGTCGGCCAGATAGCCGTTGCCTGTCGGGTTCTTGTAGTTAGAGTTCGTGTACGCGAAGCCGACCGTCGCCGAGCCGAACGTGTAGTTGATGCCCGCGCCGAACACGCGCATGCGTTCCGCGAGGAAGCTCGCGTCGTTGGTCGCGATCGCGCCGCCCGTCGTCGCGCCCGCGTTGTTCGCCTGCAGATACGCGGCGGCGATCAGCAGACCGCCCGTCGTGTATTGCGCGCCGACGCTGTACTGACGGTCGTTGGCGAAGTTCGTATCGTTGCTGAAGCTGTACGTGCCGCCAAACTGGAAGCCCGCGATGTCGGGGCTCGCGTACTTGATCGTGTTGTTGACGCGGAACGAGTTGTCCGTGTTGTCGTTGTCGAACGGATGCGAGAACAGATAGCCGGACCAGTTGCCATTCGACGTCGTTTGCGCCAGGTAATCGACGACGGAATCGTATTGACGGCCGAACGTGACGGTACCGAACCTGTCGTTCGACAGACCGACGTACGCCTGACGGCCAAACATGCGGCCGCCTTGGCCGAGTCGACCGCTATTCAGGTCAAAACCGTTTTCCAGCTGGAAGATAGCCTTGTTGCCGCCACCCAGGTCTTCCGCGCCTTTCATGCCCCAACGGCTGCCTTGCGCGTAGCCGCTTTGCAGCTCGACTACGCTGTTACCGCCGACGTTGTTCGTATAGTCGATGCCCTCGTCGATCACGCCATATAACGTGACGCTGCTTTGTGCAAAGACGGGAGCGGTGAATGCAGCGGCGGCAACCAGTGCGATGACCTGCTTTTTCATTGAATGATCTCCGTTTGTTGTTTGAGGTTTTTGTCATTTCGCCATACTAAATATATAGAAAGCTTTCTGACGCTTTACATGCATGCGTTTATGACCCAAATCGCATGCAGCGGACAAGATGCTGCCCGAGCCAATCCGTGCAGTCCAGTTGAAGCACTCACAGGTGTGAGATTCGTTGTGAAATGCCCACGAACGGTGCGTCAATTCGTGCGATTGAGTGCGTCTTTCAGACTATTTCTAAAAAGACGCGACCCAGTTCGTTAAAACATTTCTTCTCAGAGATAGTCGCCAGGTGAATCGGAATTGTCTGATTTGAGGTGTCGAATCGTCTTTGTATTCTTTGCGCCTCTATGCGGTGCTCGTTGAACCGCTCGTCGAACCTCGCTTCACCCCTCTCCACCATGCGCCACGGCACCGTCACAAAGCAGGGAATGCATTGATGAAGATGACTCATTGTCCTGATTCATACACTTCACGTTATGCTGTGACCGATCCCGGTTTTAGTCGCCGCGTACACCCTATTGGAATCCTTGTATTCGACGGGTTCTCAATATTGCCTGTTGCGGAAGTCGTTGACGTCTTCGATAAAACGAATCAAGTTCTCGCGGCCGCACGCCGCGACGCGCCTAGCTATCGCACTGCCTTTGTTTCCCACCGCGGCGGTTGTATATCAAGCACGGGGCACATCGACGTTTTGACACAACCGGTCAAACTTTTGGGTAAAGCGCGAGCACTCTTCATCGCGGGCGGTGAATCGGTCCTCGACGTCGCTCAGGATACGCAATCCTATGGATGGCTCCACGACGCGACAGTTGAAGCAGACGAGATCTTCGCAATTGGTAACGGCGGCGCGTTGCTGTCCGCGATGGGAGCCTCAAGTCGCTCATTTTCGGCAGAACAATCGACAGCTAGCAACTTGCGCGGTGTGGTTTCCAACGGACTGGCTATCCCGCCGGAACACATGCTCCGCTTCGGAATCCGTCAAGCACTCGAAATAATCCGCCGGGACTTCGGCATTGCCATTCTGCGTCGTGTTCTCGATTCGCTGCCCGATAAGGATCGACCGGAGTTTGAGTTAATCGCAAGCAATAACGACAAATCGATCAAACAAAAGATTCATGAAAGCGCGCAGTGGATCACGCGCAATTGCAATAAATCGATTTCCGTTACGGTTGCCGCACAAACGGCTGGCATGAGCGACCGCTCATACTTGCGACACTTTCGCGCGGAAATGGGCGTTAAACCTTCTGAGCATCTCCGTCGTTCGCGCGTCGAGTTGGCAGCCGCGATGCTGGAATCAAGTGATTTGCCCGTCGACAAGATTGCGCGGCGATGCGGACTGACAAGCGGGGAATGCCTTGCGAGATTGTTCCGTCAGGTTTGGCATATCTCACCGACGGAATATCGGATCCGGCTGCGCTCTGCTTGCGCAAGGATCTGAGCCTTTATATCGGGAAAAATCTGCATATTCTGAATGTCATCGACGGATACAAGTGATGCTGACACCTATTTCAAAAGCCATCGACTGTCTCTGTATCACTGGGGCCGCTTATATTTCTCAAAGCATCGTCTTTCACGATAGTTCTAAGTTTTCAAATATCGACGGCCTGATTAGATCGCTTGGTCTATTGCTACCATTCATCACGTTTCGCCTGACTAGGGTTTATCAACCATTTCGCTGCGATTCTGCGTTCAGCAGCGTGATGCGCGCGCCGCTCGCCTGGCTATTCGCCCAAGTGATTCTGGCTGCGCTATTACGGTTTTATCCAAGTGGCGAATTTCAGACGCAATGGCTGCTGTGGTGGACTGTAATTGGAGCATGTGCGCTGATTGCCGGGCGATGCATGGTCCGCGCATTGCCTTCGCTGCTTCGTGCGCGGCAATTCACACCGACTCGTGTCGCAATCGTGGCGCCGTCCAGTGCAAACGGAGATCTGCTCGCACGAATTGTCCAGCACACACAAAATGTATTCGTTCCAGAGGTGATTTTCGCGCCTTCCCTTTCGGGTGACACAACCATAGATCACATACCGGTTCTTCGTGAAATGCGGGCATTCAAGCAGTTCATGCAGACACGAAAGCTTAGGGAAATCTGGATCGTCAATTCATCACTCGACCCAACTTTTGTCGAACGCCTGCTGGAAGAATTTCATGATTCATTCGTCAATATCCGCATGTTTCCCATGTCGGATGGAAGCGCATCCACGGGTCCGTTGATCGGCGACTACCGTGGCGTTCCAGTCCTGAATGTCATGGCTACGCCCGAACGCGCATGGGATGTTTTGCAGAAGGAGATATTCGATCGCGTGTTCGCGTTGTGCGTTCTGATCGGACTTTCTCCTGTTCTTCTCGTAGTTGCGGTTGCGGTGAAATTGTCTTCACCGGGGCCGGTTTTATTTAGACAGTACCGTATGGGGATGAATGGCCATCCCTTTTCAATCTATAAATTTCGCTCGATGTTTCAAGGAGCCGATCAGCCGGGTTCTGTCGTTCAGGCGTGCAAGGGGGATGCACGGGTCACGAAAGTCGGACGCTTCTTGCGAAATACGAGCCTGGACGAACTGCCACAATTCTTGAATGTGCTAAAAGGTGAAATGTCGGTCGTTGGACCACGCCCTCATGCGGTTGAACACGACGAGTACTACAAGAAACTTGTGCAGCACTATATGTTCCGCTACCGGACCAAACCGGGAGTCACTGGCTGGGCGCAAATCAACGGATATCGTGGCGAGACAGCGGAGATCAAAAAGATGGAAGCAAGAGTCAAATTTGACCTCTACTACATCCAACATTGGACGTTCTGGTGGGATATGAAGATTATCGCGTTGACTATCGCCAAGGGATTCATGGGTCATGGCGCCTATTAGTATCGGTTTCGATGGCACATCGCGAGCATCGATGTGCACGCGGCGTCGACGCCCGTCGCGTTGCTCCTAGTCCAGACCCGATGATCCGCTGAAATAGTTGAACGCACCGCTGAAGTCCATTGTGCAGATACGTTCCTCGCCCTTTTTGTCGGCGATCGTTACTCCGTTACGAATCAACGTGAAGCGCGGCACGCCGGGAATAGAAGGCACGGCGACTTCACTGACACCCGCAGGCAAAGCGTGCATCGTTTGCGCGCTGCCTTGTATGATTGTAAGAATCGCGGGTTCCGTCAGAAACGTCGTCACATGTATTTGAGCGGTTAGAGGCGTACTTGATCGCGGCGCGGCCGCAACGCCCGACAATATGCCGATGCCCGTCGTTGTTTTCGCATCCATCGGATGCAGCCGATAAAAGTAGTAGAACTTGTCCTGATCAATTGCTGGTGCAGCGCCGCGCTTGAACCAATCGATGAAATAGCGGCTTGCTTCAAGATACGCACAGTGGGTCAACAAGGCACCGAAACGCGGATGATAGACCTGCGCGCGCGTCTTGCTGCCGATCGGCGCAACGTATGTCGATTCGGCCCAGTCGTTCCACGTGACGATCTGCACCCAATCGACATTTGCGTGAATTGCGGCGAGCCATTCCGTCGCCATGCCTAAGAAACCGTTGGTTTCGAACGCACGATAGTTCGTGCCGCTCGCGAGGCCACGGTAGTAAGGCGTGATAGGCGCCATGAACAGCTTGCCGGCCGATTTCAACGCAGGGGCAAGGTGTTCAACGGAACGCGCCAGCGAATCCGGCGCACCGGCTGCGCCGAAATAAAAATACCCTTGCGCGGCGTGGCAGCGATCCGTAACCTCTTTTGCCACCGCGTCAGTAATTTCCTCTTCGCCGGTTGAAGGTGCGAAATGCGGCACGAAGTACGCGCCCAGCAATTTCGCTTGCGCGATCAGCGCTTCGCAACGAGCGAGGTCCTTGCCTCCCAACAAATATGATGAGACCACTGGTTTTCCGGCGACCGTCAATTGCGCCGGAAGCCGCCCCGTGGTATGCACGATGTCGTCGAGTTCGTCCTGCGCCTTTCCATCCGCGGACACGAACAGTTTGAATCCATTGCCGAATTGTGCAGCAGCGCGATACATCGTCAGCACGCGAGCGCGATAGGACGGCTCGCTGCGGCACCAGCCGCCGCAGTTCAGCGCGAACCCGTCTATGCCATGATGCTGTGCGTCGCGAAACTCTGCAATGTAATCGTCGATACCTGCATTCGCGCCGCCGCGCGGCCACGCGACCATGTAGTGTGCAAATACCTGCCTGCCAGTTACATGCGCGGCGAACACACGCTTAGCCATCCACGCCGGCGGCGCACTCAAGCTTCCCAGAAGGAGTGTTCTGCGTTTCATTTCCGCGGGCTTTCAGGCCATTAACCGATCGTCGGGGTGTCGGCTGTCTGGAACGGCGTCAAAGAGCGCCGCGCTGCGCGTCGGCCAATCATCAACGATAGTGTCAGCACGAGCACATCTGCGATCACGATGCCCGTAAGCGCGCCGATCAGCCCGAAGCCATACGAGAACACCGAAACGAACAGCAGCGAAGCGCCGACTTCAAGCGTCGAAATTCTGATGAACGATTCGCGGTCTGCGGAGAACATTACAAGCGACAGCACACGACACGCGAAGATCAGTATCGAGCCCACGAACACGGCGAACATAAAGCCAAGCTGCACTGTATCGGAGCCAAGCAACGCCATTGGGAACAAGCGAACGCGGCATGCAAGCCAACTTTCCAAGGAGACCAGAACAATAAGAACCGCCGCACCGGCCACCATTATGTGACGCTTGGGCAAATACAAGAGAAGAGCCATGATCCGTTTGAGATTGCCACTCAGAACGAGCGCTACCCCTTGCCCGCAATTGAACGCGAGATTGTGAATACTCTTCACGCCGCGATACAGCGATCCGGCTGCCGGGCCGAGGATGAACGTGACGATCACGATATCAATGTGCTTAGCGCCGGAAAAAATGACATTTGCATACCAGCTACCAAGAATCTCCTTTCGGTTCTGAACGATGAACGCTTTATAGTCGAAGGTACGGAAGTTGAATTGCTCAGCTTCCGGGCGGAAGAAATCAGAGCCGCGTGGTGGTCCGCGACGCAGCGAACATAGATAGGCAATGAGAAGCATGGCGCCATACATGGCCTCGACAGACAGCAGCAGATCGGGCAAGTACGGATCGAGTGAGCGCCTTGCGATCAATACCGCAACGACCAACACGCGACTGAGCGCGGACACTGTCGAAATCGCGCAGATTGTACTGCTTCGTCCATAGAACCTTAACACTCCGAGCGAGTAATGCGACAGCCCATAACAAATCGGCGCGAGCACCATCTGCGCACCGATTTGCGTGCGCGCAATAAGGCCGCAATTGGCGAGCAGCGTGCCAACTATCGCGAACACCACCGTCGAACCGAGCGCACTCAGACAATCGAGAAAGATCAGCGTCGAGACACGGGAACGAACTTTCTCGATGGTATAAATGCGAGGGGAACCGAAATTGAATAGATCAATTGCAACAAAGAAGAATGCGACCAGTGCATACGACTTGCCTAGCCACTCAATGTCCATATTGTGCAGCGCAAGCGCGACTGCAACGAAATTGCCGAGAGCCGGCAATGCAGAAGCCAGCATCACGTAGGCGACATCCCGCTTCATGTCAGCCATATGCTTTCAACGCCTCGCAGTAGCAGCGGTACTGCGCCTGAAGCTCCGAATAGCGGAAGTGGCGCACCGCTTCGCGCTGTCGTTGCTTCTGCTGAACGCGCCATTGTTCGTCCGCGGCGATGCTCGCGATCTTCTCGACTAATGCATCGATATCGGCCGGCGGCACGAGGCTCGCGGGTTCGAGCACCTCCGCGACGCCGCCCACGCAGGTCGCGATGACGGGACCCCCCACTGCCATCGCTTCAAGCAGTGCACGCGGCATCCCCTCCTGAAGCGACGGCAACACGAACAGCGTATGCCGCCTCACCTCGCGAAGCACGTCCTCCCCGTCTAATGTGCCGCGAAATCGCACGCTATCTCCAAGACCAAGTCGGGCAGCTAGTCGTTCAAGTTCGGGGCGCAGCAGGCCGTCGCCGATAAAGGTGAGTTCGATGTTCAGCGCGCGTGTTCGCAACGCAGCCACCGCGTGCAGCAATATCCCGTGCCCCTTGCTTTCGTTGTGCATCATTCCGACGTTGACGATACGGAGCACGTTAGCATCATTAACGTCGACGCCCAGGTCATTGCAGTCGAACAGTACGTCAGGCAGATAGACGTCGCTGAAGCCGAACGAGCGCGCAGAGGGGCCTGGCGGATAGGCCTCCTGCAACACGCGGGCCGTCACATAGCGCACGGTTCGACCGTGCTTCGCCGCGTGACCCGTAGCCCAGCAATGTATGCGCCGAGCGACGTGCCGTAGCGGATGACGCGAGGCCACATCGCTGAAATAATTCGCCGGATTCGCAACGATCTCGGCGGAGAACGGCTTGCCGGTGGCACGGCATAGCAGCATCGCCAGAAGTGAAAGGTTGCCGGGGAAACGCAGCAGCAGAACATCTGCATCGCGAACCACCCGCCAGATACGCCATATGAGCCGCGGCAGATGTCTGATCCACGCCTTTACGCCGCGCGGATTGCCAAGGTCGATGAATCGCGCGTTGTCATCGGTAACGAGTTCGCCAAGCGCGATTGGCACGGGAAACGACCGGGCTGCGATGCTTAAGACTGGAAAACTTTCCGCAAAGCGAGCCGCGAATTTGCGATATCCCATGTGTGGGCTATATATCTTGTCACCGACCTTCTGGAAATTGCCGTCCATCAGCAGCGCGATCGACGGACTGGTTACATCTCTTATCAACTTCAACAGTTCCGTATAGCGATCCACCGGAGCCGTGGCCAGCGCTCGCCAGAAGGTGCCGTGTCACTCCTGAGCTTTTCGATCGCAGCAGCAACCACATCCGGATCGAAACTCTCCGCATGGAACGCGTATTCAGACAACCCGAGATCTCGATACGCTGCCAGCCCTTTGCGCTCATAGGCGATGTGTATGCTTGGCACCCTGCACAACACGCTTTCGAGGCTGCCGTGCAGCCGCACGGAGACGACGACAGCATCGTCAGATCGCATCACATCGCGCAGCGCAGGTGCCGATTTCACACCAAATACACGCTGATAGAACACGTCGTCGCTGTTGCCGCGACCTGCACTTTGCAGCGCGAAGCTCGCATCCGGCGACAACTCGATCAGACGGCGCAGCTTCGCGATGTAGGCATCCGAATACGACTTATCGCTCAGGTCGCGAAATACGAAATGCACTTTGCGCCGCGCGTCGGACATCGAGGAATCGCTAGGCGCGCGGCGCGACGCGTGCGGGTGCTTGCTGATTTCCAGCACAACCAGGTCGCCCATCCGCACGGCGTGCCGATGACGCAGTTCTCCCATGCTCTTGTCGTCACGGAGGAAGATCGTATCGACATGACGACGCACAAGCCATTTGAGCACGCGGCCCGGCGTCATACGAAACGGTCCAACGCTTTGCGGCAGATAGATTCGCGCGCAGGGCCGCCATAGCGATGAGCAGACGATCTGCAAGCCGTGCGCAACTAACGTTTTACAGCCTTCCTTCCAGGTGCCCGCGCGTAGATATCCACCGCCGACGCCAAAAAACACTGCCCCCCGACGGCGCGATGCATGAGTGAGAGTGCCGACAACAAACTGCCAAAGCGAAATCAACCTGACGCACGGATCGTCGAGATAGCCGACGAAAGAGGCAGGGTCCAGACACACGACGGTGATGAGCTGCGTGAAGCCCGCGTCGCGAATGGCACGCAAACTCAGCTTGACCAGCAGCCCATCGCCGCTGTTGCGTGCACTATAGGCGTGCAGCAGATAGACGTCGGGCTTTTTCATAACAGTTCATTAAGGACCTGAAGAATTTCTGCGCATTGAACGCCTGATCAAATACGTGACGCGCATTCGCACCCATGCGGCGGCATTCGTCGATGGACAGCGAGTTGAGTTGCTCTGCGAGACACTCTCCCGTGAGCTGCCGCAATATCAGACCGTTGTAGCCATGAATAACCTGTTCAGGCAGGGAGCTCTCGCTGGATACGACAAGCACCTTGCCCGCTCGCATCGCTTCGATCGGAACAAGTGCCAATCCCTCCCAGCGCGACGGAACCACAATCGCGTCCATCCTGCGCATGGCGCGCCCCGCCTCTTCGGGGCCGACCCAACCGTGATACGTGATGTGCGATGCTCTGCCCGGCATCGCTACGTCGCCGCGCACTGCGGTGCCAAACACATGTACCTGCAGATGGTCGTTGAGCAGCGGCAACGATTCAACGAGGATATCGAAGCCCTTCTGATAATCGAGCCGGCCGAAATAGCCGACGCGGATATGTCGCGCCAGTGCCGCGATCTCCGTTTCGTCATCAATCCGCTCGGTCGAGGCGTCCGTCGGAATACCCGTATAGACCAGTTCGATTTTCTCAGGCGCGATACCATGCCTGCGCGCCGCGCGAACCTCATCAAACGACATACAGAGAACTAATGCGCAACGACGCGCAAGCCATTTCTCGACCAGCGCAAATGCGAGCGCAGTCATACGCGAGATGTCCTTCTTCATGAAAGACCAGGCATGCGGCGTATACAGCACCTTCTCGGCTTCGAAGCGGCTAAGGCGAACGTAGATGCCTGGATACGAGCTATGGCAATGAATCACGTCCGCGCGCAGCGTTTTTATCAGCCTACGCACAGCGCGTGCGATCACAATCAATCTGAGCGGATTGCGGCTCGACCGATACGACACGACGTCAATGCCATCGACGTCCAGCTTCGCGACGTCCATATTGCGCGAATCGCATATGAGCGCCACGTCATGTCCGTCATTGCGTTGTTCGATCATCAACGCGGTGACATAGCTGGCAATGCCGCCGGTCCATGCTTCAACTACGTGGACTATTCTCATGCCGGTTTCTTTTTCTTCTCAGCAAAAGCGCCATAGGCAAAGCGAAGAGCACGATCCAACGCATCGCGTAGTAAGCCAGAACGTTCGAATCGAACAGGAAAAACAGGAAAGGTAGCGGGTACGACACCATCTTTGCCGGCAACCATCGCCAGTTCGCGCCGAGGGCCGCATGGTCGATCCGGGCGATCAGCCACGCCGCAACAATGAAAGAAAACAGATAGCCGGGAATACCAAAATTGACAAGGAATTCGCCGGGCATTCCAAACAGTAGCGTCGTCTCATCGGACCGGTTAGTCTCGGTCTCGCGAACAATGCGGCTCTTTTCGAGAGCAAAGGTTTCCGGCTTGTCTCGCCAGACCGCCTTCGGAACGATTGCGGCCACCGCGCCCGCAAAGCTGCGACCCATGGCGAGTGGATAATCTGACTTTGACACGGAGTCGATCGCCTGGACCTGTACGTCAAAGCGCGACAGATCGCGGAACAGGAAGAAGCTGAGCGGTCCCATCGACAGGTGCAGCATTCGCTGATCTGCGAAATTCTTCGACAGACTGCCGATCTCTGAATAGTCGATGCCGAACTTCAGAGGGAGCATTGCGATGCCACCGAGGGCGATGCAAACGCCGGCGAGCTTCGCTGCGCGCCGGCTGATGTGTGCGACGAGCGTGTGATGGACGCAGCAGGCGAACAGCACGACGAACACAATCCCCTGCCGGTTGCCGAATACGCCAGATGACAGCCACCCAAGCACGACCAGTTGAAAAAACGCCGCGAATGTCATCACGCGACTGCGCCACGGCCTGAGCACCACACACGCAAAAACCCAGAGCGGAGCGGTATTGGCAAGCGCCTGCACGACACCGAGCCCTTCCAGCGGATCGTTTTGCGTGACCGACGTTTCGAGACGGTTCGCATAAAGCTGCACGATCTGTCGATAGCCACCGAGCCTCAGGTAAATGAACGCTAGCGCCGCGAGCGCCACCAGTGCGAAGACATAGACCCAGCGGCTTACGATGACGGCTCGCGGCACGTGTGGCACGGCAGCATGTGACGCGCGCTTACTACGCATCGCGGTGAAGGTCACGTTCATGATCCAGATACCGACGATGTTCAGCGTGAACCAGGCGATCGTTGCGGCGTCCTGTTCGGGCAAAAGCGTCAGATAGATCTCATCGCGCACGATGAGTTGACCGACGGGCAAAACACAGAAATATGCGAGCGCAAACAGTTGCCAAAGCCGCAGCAACTCGCTATCGGCCTTGATGCACCAGATGCTTACGACCGTCAGTAGCAGCAAAATGACCGTCAACGTACTGACGGCCCCAAGATAGAGTGCAGCAAAGAGGCCCGCCGCAGCTAGCCCTCCCAACAGCAGCAAGAGAAACGGCCGCTTTTCCCGTGACCGCCGAGGCCGACGCCATGTCGCTTGTGCAGTGCTCATTTCGTCGCCGCATTCTGGTTCACATAACGGTAGTCGACGTAACGGTACGCACCATACTTCGACCGACAACCGAATGCCCGCGTACTTACGCCATTGAAGATCACCCCTTTGAGTGGCGCGTTCGCGCGTTGCAGTTGCCGCGCGGTTTCAGTGAGTTCGCCAATCGTCGTTTCCTGAAAGCGCGCGACGAGCAACACCGTACCGGCAACGTTAGCCATCGCCGACGCATCGGAAACCGCCAGCACCGGGGGCGTATCGATAACCACCATGTCGTAGCGCTCGCCGAGCGATTCCATCACGCGGCTCATCTTCTGGCTGAACAAAAGATCCGACGCATTGGGTGGAATGGTGCCCGTCGTCATCAGATCGAGCCCGGTTGACACGTCGTGCTGAATTGCGGCCTCAAGGGGCGTATCAGCCACGAGCACATCCGACAACCCCATGCCGCGTGCGCAGCCGAAATACTGATGCAGGTGACCGCGTCGCATGTCTGCATCGACGAGCAGCACTCGCTTGTCGCCACCGCAAAGCACGGCTGCGAGATTGGCGCAAATGAACGACTTTCCGATTCCCGGCGCCGGGCCAGTCAACAGCAGCCGATTGTTCGGTGCATCCAGCATCGCGAAGCTGAGTGCGGTACGCAAGCTGCGCAGGCTCTCGACCGGCGGGTCGGTTGGATTCGATTGCGCGAGCAGGTACTTGCCCGGTTCCCCCGATCGCATGCACGCGTGCAGCGATTTCTGCGCCTGCGAAAGCGGAATCGTGCCGTATACGTTGAGGCCAGTGTAGCGTTCGATGTCTTGCGCGTCCGACACGCCGCCATACAGCATTTCCCTGGCGAATGCGACACCGATTCCGAGCGTGAGACCGACGATGGCAGCAAGACCGATCACAAGCGGCTTCTGTGGCCATATCGGTTCTTCCGCGATACGCGCGTCGTCCACGAGACGAACGTTGCCCACCTTGCCCGCCGCGACCAGCTTCAGCTGCTGAAGGTTGTTCAGCGCGCTCACGTAGATGTCCTGGTCCACTTGCACGTCGCGCATCAGCGACACCACATTTTGCTCGACGTTCGGGAGCCGCCTCATTCTGCTATTCACGTCGCCGAGCCTTGCCTTCATCGCATCGATCTGCTGATCGAGCGCGACCATTGCGGGATGGTCCGACGCGTAGCGCGTCGCAAGATCGTCGCGTTTCTGCTGCAGGCCGATCTGGCTGCTTCGCGTCGCGACGCTTTCCTGGAGCAAGGCTTGAGCTTCAAGCGTCACATCGAACGTGCCGCGCTGGTTGCGCATCGCGTTGTAGCGGTTTTCCGCCGCCTCCAGATCGTGTTTGAGCTTCGGCAGCAAGCCTTCGAGGAATTGCGACGACTTCTCCGCTTCAGCTGCCTTGCGCTTTGCGTTCTGTGCAACATACGCTCCGCCGACCTGACTCAGGATCGTGGCAATCTGCCTCGGATCTTTACCGCGAAGCGTGCCGGTGATGATGTCGCTCTGCTTGCCATCCTGCTGGATGTTGAGATCCTTTTGCAGGTCGGTCAGCGTCTTGAGCTTCGACTCGCGCGTCAGATCGAATCTGGCACCTGGCTTCGCGCGCACACCGGCTACCAGCAAGTGAACGTGTCCAACGCTTTGATCGATGTCTACCGGTTTGCCGATCACGCCTTCAATCGGCGCGTCGAGATCCGGCTGGGTCAGGCGAAAGCGTTGATTCTCAAGGAGTTCAAGCCTGAAGCGTTCTCCCTCGAGTTCTTTCGGTACGTCGAATTCATACACGTCGATCGATTCAACACCCCAACAGAAACCGCCCCAACCGAAAAGCCCGGGATTCGACAGCGATTTCGCGCTATCGGCAATACGCCAGCCAATCAGCGGAAAATAGCGCGGCCGCGCGTCGATATAGAGATGCAGGTTCTGCACTGTCTGATCGACCACCATCCGTGATTGCAAAATCTTCAACTCGCCTTCGGCTTGCGTCTTCACGTCGAACAGGGAAGACACGTCGCCGAGCAGAGAGCTCGCGCTTGTCGGATTGTCTTCTTCCACCTGAATGACAATGTCCGCCTGATAGGTCGGCTTCGCCAGAAATGCATAGGCGGTCCCCAGCAACACGACAATGGCGAAGATGCTTGCGATGACCCAGCGGCTTGCGGTCACGATGTCCAGGTAACGAATGAGGTCGCTCTCTTCGTTAGTGCAATCCTCGATCATCTGGTCGACTCGGTTGTTCATGTTGCGCTCTCGTCAACTCATTGCTTCTATGCGGGGCACCCATGCGTCGACGCCCTGCTGGATCAGCCCGAATGCATCGCGGAAACCCGCGATCGGCTTTCTGTACGGATCGGGCACGTCAAAGCGCCCTATTTCTCCAAGCCTGAACACCTTGCCCGATGCGCCTGGATACCGGCGCATGATCTCGTGCTTGTGTGCTGCTTCCATCGCTAGTATCAGATCGGCGCCTGTCGCAAGACCCATATTCAGTTGTTGCGCGCGATGCGCGGCAATGTCGAGCCTCGATTCAGCCGTGACGCGTATCGCCAATGGATCGGGCGCGGCACCCACGAGCGCATCTAGCCCGGCCGACAGCACCGTGACACCACTGAGCTTCCGATCGAACAGGCATTGCGCCATTGGACTGCGGCAGATGTTGCCGATGCATACGACCAGTATCGTCTTGATCATTTGGTCAGGATCGCGCCGGTTAACGCTGCGTTGACAGCAGGCAGCAATAGGTTCAGCACGCGGGAGAAGCGCACCAGTTCATTACCATCGACATATACGATGTCGCGAGGATTAAGCTCAAACTGGTTCGCAAGAATCATCGAAACGGGAGACTTCGCGTCCAGGTGAAATATTTGCGGAGCCGGACTTATCGAGTCGCGAATGACATAGACTTCCGATGCGTCTGCGGTTGCGTTATTCAAACTTCCGGCTTGGGCAATCGCATCGCTCAAGGTCAACCGCCCGCTTTTCATCGGCACCGCAGTAGCAGGCTTGTTCACCTCGCCCATCACGAGTACGCCGTTGTCGTCGCGCGCGACAATGCGAAGGAGATCGCCGTTCTTCAAGACGATCCTTGCCGGATTAAGACCCTTGTCCAGCATCCCGGTGAGATCCAGCCGGTAGGACCGTCCACCGCGCACCAGCACCATCCGGCTCTGATCCGCCGTTGACGCAAATCCGCCCGCTCTGTTCACCGCGTCATAGAGAGTCATCGGAATATCATTTAGCGGCAGTGCACCTGGCGTATGCACTTCGCCATCAACGTAGATCTGCCTGGCGCGAAATGAAGCAATGCGCACAGTCACTTGCGGCTTGATGAAGACTCTGGTTAGCGCGGCGGTCAGTTGCCGTTGAACCTGCTCAGGCCTTAGACCTTCGACGTGAACCTGTCCTGCATACGGAAAATCCAGATTGCCGTCCTGATCTATGACAAATCCAGGTACTGGGTCCGAGGGGCGCGTTGTGGTTTGCCCGACAGGACCTTGTGATTCCGCCAATTCGGGATGATCCCAAACGGTAATCTGCAGCACGTCGCCCTTGCCGAGCGTGTAGGGCTCAGGACTTGTCAAAAGGGTTTCCAGCTGACTCGAGCCGGCGCGACTCAGGTCGTCTTTCATCCTCGCAATCAGCGCCGCATCTATATCGGTAATTGACGCGCGCGAACCCTGCGCTCCGTTTTGGGCCGCGGCCTCGCTTGCCGACGATACCGCGTGCATATCCATCCGCATGCCCGGTGCGATCGCACAGCTCGACAATCCCTCGCACGCCGCAAGCAACACCGCAAACCAGCAACTCATGCCAGAGCGCTTACGCGGCGCGTTCGAAACCGCTCCCATCTGCCTATCCTTTTCTGTTGACTCGCGCTCGTCCCGAAGCAGCCGCGTCGTGATTCCCTCGTGTCATTCCACGTGTTTGAAAGAACACGTCGCCGCAGATCGAGCCTCAATCGCGCCTGTCGTCCAGGAGGCATTCGACGTGGGCAATCGGCTCATTGAACTTCGCGCCCGGCATGACGCCCCCGCGATCCAGCGACCCGCAAGCATACGAACCTCACCCGGAAATTTCCGGCCAATACCCGAACCGTTTTCGCCAACCCCATCTCGATTCTTCGACCCCGCAACACCACTTTTCCAACAAAAACGCAACCAGGAGGAACTCTGAGAGATAATGGCGGTCCATTTCGGGGCGTGCGGGCGACCAGTGGCCGAAGCCGAATGCAGAAAGAGGTCAGCGGGACCGCCACGAGCCGCCGCGCAAACGCGCCATCAGGCCAGGCCGCGATCGCGCGCCAGGCACGCTCACGCAAGCACACCCCACCCGTTTCCCGCCTCACCGAAACCGCGCTGCGCGCCTCCCGCGCACCGTTTCGCGGAGGCGCTTTGCCAATACACGCATGCAGACATCAAGAAACCGTCTGATCGAGCTGGACTTCTTCCGAGGACTGGTTCTTCTTTTCATCGTCGTCGACCATATCGGCGGCAGCATCCTGTCGCGCGCCACGCTGCATGCGTATGCGCTGTGCGACGCAGCCGAAGTCTTCGTCTTCCTCGGCGGGTTCGCGACGGCCACGGCCTATGCGTCGCTTGCGAAGCGCCACACGGAAGCCGACGCGCGCAACCGTTTCTTCTGGCGCTCGTTTGAGCTGTATAGGGCATTTCTGATCACGGCTATCCTGATGCTCGTCGTGAGCGCGGTGATGAGCGCGTTCAGCATCGACGCGCCCAACATGGCCACGACCGATCTCGACGACATGATGGACACGCCGACAACGGTGCTGCGCGACATCCTGCTGTTCCGCCGTCAGCCTTATCTGGCGTCCGTTCTGCCGATGTACGCGTTCTTCGCGTTCGCCATGCCCGTGGTCTTGCCGCTCGCGCGCAGCAAGCCGTGGCTGCTGCTCGCGGGTAGCCTCGCTGTATGGTCGATTGCGCCGTGGGTGCTGCCGCATTTGCCCGTCGCCGAAGACGCGCAATGGGACTTCAATCCGTTCGCATGGCAGTTGATGTTCGTGATCGGTGTGATCGCGCAGACGCAGCCCGTCTATCAGCGCGCAAGCGCGCACCGCTATGGCTGGATCGTGACGGCGCTCGCGTGCGCCGTGGTCGGAGCGGCCGCCGGGTACAAGCTCTTCGTCGAAGCAGCGCCGCTCGATGGCAGCCTCAAGCAGAATCTGTCGTGGCTGCGCGCCGTAAACTTTCTGGCGATCGCGTGGCTCGCCGCGAACATGGTGCGTATCGGCTGGGCAAAGGCGATCGCGCAGCGCCTGCCGTGGATCGGGCTCGTGGGCCGCAAAGGCCTGCTGTGCTTCATCGCGGGCACGGTGATCTCGCTGGTCGTCGACTCGCTCTTGTACACGGCCACTGACGGCTATCTGAACGTCCCGCTCGGCCTCATCGCGGATGGCGTCGCGATCGGTTCGCTGTTCGCAGTCGCCAGAGCGTCCGCGCCGATCGCTCGCGTGCTGACCTTGCGTCTACGCGGCTCGGGGCCCGCCTGATCCGGCCGGTCAGGCAGCCACGCAAGCCGCCGGCCGAAGCGGCATCGCAAAAGCACGCGTCATAGAAGCGTAGAGCGGGATCAGCGGAGGATCATCGCTCGATCCACTCGGTCCACAGCACCATCAGTACCGTCATCAGCGCGGGGCCGACGAACAGACCCAGCAGGCCGAACGTCTCTGCGCCGCCGAGAATCCCGAACAACACCAGCAGAAACGGCAGCCGCGTCGAATTGCCGATCAGCATGGGGCGCACGAAGTGCTCGGCGATGAACACGACGACAAAACCGAACACGGCAAGCGCAATGGCAGGGACGATCGCCCCGGGGATGATGAACAGCCACAGCGCCGCGCCGCAAAACACGACGGGCGCGCAGAACGGCAGCATCGCGGCGATCGCCGTGACGAACCCCAGCAGCGCGGCGTGCGGCACGCCCGCCAACATGTAGGCGACGAACAGCAGCGCGCCCTCGCCGATGCCAACCACCACGAGCCCCGACACCGTCCCGCGCACGGCCGCCGCCATCCGCTCGACGAGATGCAGGCCTTCATGGCCGAACGCGTGCTGGACGCCTTTCATCAGCGAGCCGGACAGCCTGGGGCCAGCCTGAAAAATCACGAACAGCGTGACGAGCATGAAGCCGAACAGCATCAGCGCATGCGCGGCGCGCGCGCCGAAATGCCGACCGAATGTCACGACGGCGTCGCCGTGCAGGCCCTTCATCGCGGGCGAGTCGCGCAGCGGCTGCGCGAGATTCGCCTCCCACCACGCACCGATCTGCGCCGCGCCGAACGGCAGATGCTGGACGAAATCCGGCACGGGAATACCGTTCTCGTGCACGGTGCGCAACCACTCGATCACGTCGTGCGCTTCGTTGGCGGCCTGCGCGATGCCGATCCCGACGGGCATCAGGAACAGCAATCCGATGGCAATGGTCAGCACGGTCGCGATCAGCGTCGTGCGTCCTGTGAAGAACGCGTGTTGTTCGACCCGATGAAACGCCGGCCACAACGCAATCGCGATCACGCAGGCCCACGCGATCGCGGGCACGAAGTCGCGTATCACCCAGAGCGCCAGCACCACCATCACGGCATAGAGCGTGGCCGAGGCCACGCGCTGCATCTTGCGGCGATCCGGCGTGTCGGCCTCGGATGGGACATCTGGCGGACGTTGATTCATGTGACCTCGTAGAATGAGCGGACTGCGTGGGCTGCCGCACGAGCTGCCCGCCCGCACAAAGATAGCGCGAATAGATGGCGGACCCGGACCACGGACCCGGCACGGACCATCGCAGCAAGCACACGGAATACCTGCGTCGTGCCCGCCTTCGGTGCGCAGCCGTCGTGTCGAGGCGCACATCATAATGGATGCCGCGCGCGCCCATCCACGCTGCCCAGCGATCCCGCCCTTTTCTTCCGCTGATACAACAGTTCGTTGCAGATTTGCGTGTAATGGCAATGACAGCCCGCAAAACGGCCTGTTACCGTCCGCGTACATACCCGCTATCAGATTATTGCGAAATCGGGAACAGTGTTTCTACGCAGGCACAATGGCTCTCACGCGCGCGCGGGACTAAATTCGGCACACACCACAACTACGGAGCCGACCATGACGACCTTGGAGTGTTTACCGTTGATGGGCGCCAACGGGTTGCGCATCGAGATACTCGAGCACTCTGACACAACGCTAATCATTCGCTGGATCGAACCGGGCCGCTGTCATTATGGCGAGCAGCGCTGGCGCCGCCGCTCGGCGCACTCGTCCGGCACCTGTGCCGTCTCGCGCCGCAAGATTCGCCGCGGCGACGCCGTCTTCAAGCCGGCCGAGCGCCCCGCTCCCGCCAATGCATCCGCGATGATCGCTGCCGAAGTGCTCGAACACGCGCTCGCGGCATAACCTGCGTTTCAGGCAACAATCGAACTCAAAGGTTCTTGCACAGAATACGCGGCATTGCACGCAAAAGGATCGCATGCGACAGGCTGTTGCCGCATCCGTTACTCTGCCGCGCGGTCGGAAAGGAAACGGCACACTTCGCCGTGCATCCATTGCACGCCGGGACTCGTAGCCAGCGCGCGCCACGAGCCATGCACAAGGCCCTTGCCGACGGGCGCATGCGCCTGCCCGCCGGCCGCACGGATGCGCTCCGCGAACAAGCGCGCATCGTCGCGCAATGGATCGTGCTCGACGCCGATTGCCAGCGTCGGCGGCAATCCATCATAACGTGATGCTTCGAGCGGAATCGTCCACGCAACGCGCGCCGAAACGCTTGCGCGCATGCCGCTGTCTGCTCCGTCCGCTTCGTTGCCCGCCTGATCGCCCCAATACAATGCGCTGTAGCGCCGCACATCGGCGAGCGTGAGCATCGGCGCATCGGCTTCCGTCTCGCGCGCGGGAGATTGCGGTTCGACACCCAGCATCGGATAAACCAGCGCGAGGCCGCGTACGCCCTTCACGCCCTCGTCGCGCAACCGCATCGCGACACTCGCCGCGAGCGTCGCGCCCGCGCTGTCGCCGGCGAGTTGCAGCGACGCCGGCAGTGGACCGAACGGCAAGCGCCCATCGAGCGCGGCACGCGTGACAGCAAGGCAATCGTCGTGAGCGGCGGGCGCGGGATGCTCAGGCGCGAGCCGGTAATCGACGGCAATCACGCACAGGCCTGTATCCGCCGCGATGCGCGCAGTGATCAGATCGTGGCTCGCGAGCGAGCCGACCACGAATCCCCCGCCGTGAAAATAAAGCACCGTGCCCGAGGAGCGCTCGCGTTCGAAAGGCGCATACAGGCGCAGCATGAAAGTGTGCCCGTCGGGCGACGTGAACGGTGCATCGTGCGTGCGCACGCCGTCGGGTAAGGGCGGCGTGAATGCAGCGGCGAGGCGCTCGTACATCGCCCGCTGCTCGACGACCGTCGATACCGCCCGGTCGCTCGGATAAAGCGATTTCGTCCGTTCGACGAATGCCACCATTTCAGGTTCGAGCATGACGTGCGCTCCGTTTGTGCGTTGCCCGATTATGCCCGCAAAATCCGACGCATCACTTGCGGGTCAGCACGGGCAAGCCGATCACACGGCCAGCGTATTGCGCGGCGGGCAACGCGGCCTGCGCATCGACGAGCGCATGCACGCGCGTCTCGACATCGCTATCGAACACAGCGGAACGCGGCCCGCTCGTATCGACGTGCAGCAGCATCTGTTCGCCCGCCGCGACGGGTTCGTCGCTCTCGTCCGCGAACATTTCGAGGTACAGGTGCATGCGCTTCGCGTCGTGCGCGAGCACGCGCATTTCGACTCGCACTTGCGCGCCTTCCTTTATCTCGCGCAGATAGTTGATGTGCGCTTCGAGCGTATAGATAGAGCGGCCGCGCGCCTTGCGCACGGTGTCGTCGAGGCCGATCTGGTCGATCAGCGCATCGGTGGCGAAGCTGAAGATCAGCATATAGAACGCGTCGCGCAGATGGCCGTTGTAGTCGACCCATTCGGCGCGCACGACGTCGTGATACGCAGGCAATTCCGCGTGTCGCGGCATGGCGGTTGTCTCCGTCGCATTGAACGTTGTTCGTCTGCGCGGGGCATCTCGCATCGACGCCCCGCGCGTGCAGCCATATTACGCGACGTTATTCGTCGGGATGCAAGCCGTGCCGCGCTTTCGCGTCGGCAATCGCGGACAGCACGTTCGTGATGCAGTCGTCGCGATAGCGTTCGAGCTGCTTGATCGAGCGCGGACCGACTTGCTCCGCCGTGCCGTCGACGACACGATCGATCAGCTCATCCGTCAACTTCGGCGCAACGAGCTTGGTCCACGGCAATTCGAGCGCCGGCCCGAATTGCTGCATGAAATGGCGCATGCCTGCGTCGCCGCCTGCGAGCGTGTATGTGAGGAAGGTGCCCATGAATGACCAGCGAATACCCGCGCCAAAGCGGATTGCATCATCGATTTCGCCCGTCGTCGCAACGCCTTCGTCGACGAGATGCAGCGCCTCGCGCCACAGCGCTTCGAGCAAACGATCGGCGACAAAGCCGGGCACTTCCTTGCGCACATGCAGCGGCCGCATGCCGAGCGAACGATAGATAGTCGACGCGGCATCGATGGTCGAAGGCGACGTGCGCTCGCCGCCCACCACTTCAACGAGCGGCAACAGATACACGGGATTAAACGGATGCCCGACGATGCAACGCTCGGGATGCAATGCACGTGCATAGAAGTCGGTCGGCAACAGACCCGACGTCGATGACGCGATGATCGCATCGGGCTTCGCCGCGCGACTGATCTGCTCGTGCAGCGCGAGCTTCAGTTCTTCGCGCTCGGGCGCGCTTTCCTGAATGAAGTCGGCATCCGCGACGCACGCCTCGATCGTCTTCACGAAACGCAAGCGATCTTGCGAAGCGCCCTCCGCGAGCCCGACGCGTTCGAGCGCGGACCATGCGTTCGCGACGTTGTCGCGCAACTGTTTCTCCGCGCCCGGAGCCGGGTCCCACGCCACGACGTCGAGCCCGTGCGCGAGCGCGCGCGCAACCCAACCGCTGCCGATCACGCCGGCGCCGATTGCTGCAAATGTCTTGATGCTGGTGATGACTGCCATTGCCGACGATCCTCTGTAATTGTTCAAAGCCTTATCTGAACTTCACGCGAATTGCTCGACGGCGCGCTTTTCGAGCAGCCGTTCGCCGCGCGCGCGCAAGCCGAGCTTCTTGCGGCCTTCGGCGGGCGTAAGCGCGCGGCCGCCCAATCGCTCGATGATCTCGATTGCACGCGTGACAAGCGAACCGTTGCTCGCAGGAACACCCTTATCCAGCCAGATGTTGTCTTCGAGACCGACACGCACGTGGCCGCCCAGCAGCATCGCTTGCGCGACCATCGGCATCTGCATGCGCCCGATGCCGAAGCCCGCCCATTGCGCGCCGTCCGGCAGGTTGTCGACCATCGCTTTCATCGTCGTCGTATCGGCGGGCGCGCCCCACGGAATGCCCAGGCACAACTGGAACAGCGGCGGCGCATCGAGCAGTCCTTCCTTGAGCAATTGATTAGCGAACCACAAATGCCCTGTATCGAAGATCTCCAGTTCTGGCTTCACACCCAGTTCCTGAATGCGCTTTGCGCCCGCGCGCAATTGAGCGGGCGTCGATACATAGATATAGTCGCCGTCGCCGAAATTGAGCGTGCCGCAATCAAGCGTGCAGATCTCGGGCAAGAGTTCTTCTACGTGCGCAAGACGCGTCAGGCCGCCCACGAGATCGGTATTTGCGCCGAAGCGCATCGGATCTTCACCGGGTCCGATCTCCAGATCGCCGCCCATGCCGGCCGTCAGATTGATGATGACATCCGTGTTCGCCGAGCGAATGCGATCGACGACTTCCCGATACAGATTCGGATCGCGGCTGCCGCGTCCCGTTTTCGGATCGCGCACATGGCAGTGCGCGACCGTCGCGCCCGCGTTGGCGGCTTCGATCGCCGCATCGGCGATCTGTTTCGGCGTGACGGGAATGGCAGGATGCTTGCCGACGGTGTCGCCTGCGCCCGTGACGGCGCAGGTCACGATCACTTCATGGTTCATGCGTGCAAATTCCTGTTAGAACAAAAGAGTCGGAATGAAAAGTACTTGCCGTGCTCTAAATAAAGACAAAGCTTCAGCAATCGGGCATTAAAGACGTTTGCTTAAAGACCCAGATAAGCCTTGACGGCGGGCAAGCCGTCCTTTCCGTCATACGTCTTCACGCCGGCCAACCATTGATCGAGTACTTGTGGGTTCTGTTTCAGGTAGGCTTTCGCGACGTCGGCAGGTTTCTCCTTTTTCATCACCGACTGCATCACGACGTTTTCGATCTGCGTCGTAAAGCGAAGATTGCTGACGAGCTTCCCGGCGTTCGGACAACGCGTCAGGAAGTCAGGCGACGTCAGCGTATAGACGCGCGCTTCGCCATCGTTGGGACCGAATACGCCTTCGCTGCCGCTCAGGTACTTCATGTCGATCTGAATGTTCATCGGATGCGGCTGCCAGCCGAGAAAGACGATCCATTTCTTCTCGCGTACCGCGCGCTCGACGGTGACGAGCATGCCCGCTTCGCTCGATTCGATCAGCTTGAAGCCGCCGAGTCCGAACTGATTAGTCGCGATCATCTTCTGGATCGCGGCATTCGCGCTGCTGCCCGGCTCGATGCCGTAGATCTTGCCGTCGAGTTCCGCGCGATGCTTCGCGATATCCGCAAAGGTCTTCAGTCCCGCGTCGTATTCATAGGTCGGCACGGCGAACGTGGCTTTCGCGCCCGTCAGATTCGGCGGCTGCAGGACGTTGATCGATTTCGACTCGACGAATGGCGCGATCGCTTTTTCCTGCACGGGCCACCAGTACCCGAGCGAAACGTCGAGTTGCTTGCTCTTCAGTCCGGCAAAGGAAATCGGCACCGATGCCACCGTCGTCACGGGCTGATAACCGAGCCCTTCGAACACCGTCGACGCGAGTGCCGTCGTCGATGTGATATCCGTCCAGCCGATGTCGGCGAAATGGACGGCGCGGCAACTTGGCGGGTCTTGCGCGAGCGCGGGTTGCGAGAGCATCGCGAGAAGGCCCGTGACAAGGCCGGCGAGACATGCGGTAACGACTTTGATGCGCAACTTCATGACGATCCCCTTCGACACGATTCGCAGCGTGTCCTGTAACGCCCGGAACATGGGCGGCTAGTGAGACGACCCAAAAACAACTGATGTGAAGCAAAGGTACAGGCCCATATTTCCCCAAAATCGACCGCCAGCGACCCGTTCTTGCTTGCGCGCGACCATGAGGGAAAACCAGCATGCAACTTGCTGTGCGCGCCGTAGGCGCTCATTGGTGCGCCGCGCAATCGCGACGCGGATTTTTGGCACGGCTTGCCGCATAGCACGACACTTGCTACGCTCGCCGGGTTCGACGAATCCGCTTCACCTGACATCGAGAAGATCGAGCGATGCCCGAAGACATTTCGTTCCTGCTATTGCCGAACTTTTCGGCCATCGGCTTCATGTCGGCCATCGAGCCTTTGCGCGTCGCGAACCGCTTCCGCGAGGACCTGTATCGCTGGCACATACTAAGCATCGACGGCGCGCCCGTTGCCGCGAGCAATGGCATTTCGCTGAATGCCGAAAGCGCGTTCGCCGATGTCGACCACGCGCAAACGGTCTTCGTCGTCGCGGGTTTCGAACCGCTTGCCTGCTACAGCCGCGCGCTCGGCGACTGGCTCAAGCGTCTGGACCGCGCACACGCGACGCTCGGCGGCATCGACACGGGCGCATTCATTCTCGCGGAAGCGGGCCTGCTGCGCCCAACCGACAGCGTAACGCTGCATTGGGAAGCGCTCTCCGCGTTTCGCGAGCGCTATCCGGCCGTCCAGGCGAGCGAAGAGCTATTCGAAATCGGCGAGCGGCGCATTACGTGCGCGGGCGGCACGGCGTCGATCGACATGATGCTCGACCTCATTTCGCGCAGCCACGGCGCGGCGCTCGCTTCGTCGATCTCCGAGCAGTTCGTGGTGAGCCGCATACGTCAGCGCTCCGATCATCAGCGAATGGAAATTGCCGCGCGTTATGGCGTGCACAATCGCAAGCTGATTCAGGTGATCGGCGTGATGGAACAGAATATGGAAGAGCCGCTGACGCCCGCCGATCTCGCGCAGGAAATCGGCGTCACGCGTAGACAGTTGGAGCGGCTCTTTTGCTCGTCGCTCAAGGACACGCCGACGCATTTCTATCTGCAATTGCGGCTCGATCGCGCGCGAGAGCTTTTGCGGCAAACGGACATGTCGATTACGGCGATCTGTGTCGCGTGTGGCTTCGAATCGCCATCGCATTTCTCGCGCACTTATCGCGCGAGGTTTGGAGCGAGCCCGCGCGATGATCGCAGGCCGGTACGCCCCGGTGCTGGCGGCGTAGTGAGCACGACGCGGGAGAATGCTTTGCCTTGAAGCAGACGTATGTCCGCGACGGTCTAGAGATCCTCAAAGGAAGAACTTGAAAGTCCGTCGCGGACAAATCGATTTAGAACGAATGCCTCATGCCGATCCGCACATCGGCTTGCGTCGTCGTCGTCGATGGCGTGAAGCTATAGCCGATCACCGCATCCACGCCATTCGAAGCCTTCAGATAGTCGCCCGAGATATACACGTCCGTCCGCTTCGACAGCAGATAATGCGCGCCGAGCGAACCCTGATTCCAGTGATGGCCTTCGAAATTCGTGTACTGATAGCCGCCGATCACGCTGAATGCCGGCGTGACCTGCCAGTCCGCGCCGCCTTCCGCTACCTTCATATGCGACGTGACGCCGAGCCCTTTGATCGTCGTGTACGTGAAGTTGCCCATCAGCGTCACGTTGCCGATCGCATAGCTGGAGCCGACGCCGAAAGCGCCCTGCTTGTCGACGGGAAACGGATTGCTTGAAAAGAGGTCCGTTCGCGCGCCTGTCGCTGGATCGACGGTGGCCACTTGCTGGCCCAGAAACGTATGCACGCCGAGCATCGCATACGGGTCGAACGCATAGATGCCATGCGGATTGTTCAACTGCGTATAGGCCGCGCCCGCCGTGAACGAGCCGTTCGCATAGTGCGCGCCGACGCTCCACGCGCTGTCCTGATGGAAATTGCCCGCGACATTGCCGAACGAGTACATGCCGCCGAACATGAAGCCCGCGAATTCATTCGAGAGGAACTTCACCGAATTGGGCAGACGGTCGCCGTTGAAACGGTCGAAGTCGCCCTGGTGAATCGCATAGCCGCTCGCCCACGCCGAGACGTTGTACAGGTACACCATCTCTTCCGTCATATCCAGCTGATTGCCGAACGACAGCGTGCCCCACTGGTTCTTGAGCCCCACATAAGCCTGGCGCCCGAACATCGTGCTGCCGAAGCCCAATTGGCCATTGCCGAGGTGAAAGCCATTCTCAAGCACGAATACTGCTTGCAAACCGCCGCCCAGATCCTCCGTTCCTTTGATGCCGAAGCGGTTGCCATACGAGATGCCGTCGTCGAACTTCACGACGTGCGAGCCGCCCGTGTTGTTCACGTATGTGATGCCCGCGTCGATGATCCCATACAACGTGACGCTGCTTTGTGCGTGACTCGCATTCGAAACTCCGGCGAGCGCGAACGCGACGCCTGTCAGTGCTGCGGCATTCAGCTTTTTCATTGTATCGTTCTCTCTTGCCTGGCTATGTGGATATAGGGGTATAGGAATGCGAAGCGAACTTCGCGTCGTGTGCCAATTGCACGACGATCAACGCACAGTACAAATCCATATTTCGAGCAACTCGACCAAACGCGACACACTTTGGTCTGGCTGCGACATGCGCGATAAAACAAAAGCGCGCGTCCCATTGCAGAACTGCGCGCCTCCATTCGAGTGCGGATAATGCCGCTTTAGTGAATGCCCAGCTGTGCCTGCACGGCCTGCAATCCATCGGCGCCGCTTGTCGTCGTCACGCCTTTGAGCCATGCGCTTAGCAATGCGGGATTGCCCTTCAGCGCATTCATCGCCGCCGTGTTCACATCGACCTTGTTTTGCAGCACATTCGCAATGATCTGGTTTTCCATGTCGACGTTGAACGTCATCTGCTGAAAGAGCTTCGCGAGATTCGTGCACTGCCCCGCAAAGCCCGCGCGCGTGACCGTATTCACCGTTGCGCCGCCATAGTTCGGGCCGAAATACGCATCGCCGCCTGACAGATAGGTCAAGTGGAACTTCGTGTTCATCAAATGCGGCTCCCACGCGAGGAATACGATCCACTGCTTGTCGCGTACCGCGCGCTCGACCTGCGTGAGCATCCCCGTTTCACTCGATTCGACGATCTTCCAGTCGCCGAGTCCGAATGCCTTGTCGGCGATCATCTTCTTGATGTTCTGATTGGCGGGCGCGCCGGGCTCGATCCCATAGATCTTGCCGTTGAACTGATCGGCATGCTTGACGAGATCGGCGAACGAATGAACGCCCGCTGCCGCGACATAATCCGGCACGGCCAGCGTGAACTTCGCATTGACCAGATTAGCGTGCAGCACGTCGATCGAATGCTCGTCGACGAACGGCTTCACGAGCGGACCTTGCGCGGGCATCCAGTTGCCGAGAAACACGTCGATCTGCCCTTTCTTCAAGCCCTGATACGTGATCGGCACGGATAGATTCGACACGTTCTGCTGATAGCCCAGCGCCTTGAGCAGCACGCCTGCGACGGCATTCGTCGCGTCGATATCCGTCCAGCCGGGATCGGCCATGCGGACCTGCGTGCAGGTTTGCGGCTCTGCGGCATGCGACGATCCCGTCAAGGCCGCGCCGAGCGCTGCCAGCGTCAGCGTGGCCTTCACAAGCGAACTTCTCCAGCGTCTGTTCATCGTGAGCTCCCGTAGTAAGTGTGTCGTATTCCGTGGCGCATTTCGCGGTGATTTCGTCAACGAGCGACGACGCGTGGATAACGTGCCATTGCCTCAAGCGTGTCGAGTTCGATGTGATTGCGCATATAGCGCTGGCTCGCGTCCGTGAATGGCTGCCAGTCCCACGAGCGGATCGCGCCTTGCGTCGTCGCTTCGAAGTGAAAGCGCCGGCGCCGCTGGCTCGCGAGCACCGATCGATGCAGCGCGGGCACGTCCCAGCGCTGCGCGATTTCCTCGCGAAACGCGTCGACCAATGCGGCCGCCGCAGGCTCTTGCACAAGATTCACGCGCTCGTGCGGATCGTCCGCGAGGTCATAGAGCTGATCGGGATCGACAGGCGTATGAATGAACTTGTACTTGCCGCGACGGATCATCAGCAGCGGCGCAATCGCGCCTTCCGCGAAGTACTCGACTATCGCTTCGTCGTGCCCGCCGTCGTCTTGCAGATGCGGCACCAGGCTGCGTCCGTCGACGGGATCGGGCCATTCGGTCGCGCGCGCGCCCGTCGCCATTTCGACGAGCGTCGGCAGCAGATCGACATGCGAAACCGACGCTGCCACGCGATGTGCGCGGTACTGCTTCGGCGCATGCACGATCAGCGGCACGCGCACGCCGCCTTCGAAGCACGTCATCTTGTACCAGAGCCCGCGCTCGCCGAGCATTTCGCCGTGATCCGACGTGACGATGACGATCGTGTCGTCGGCGAGCCCGGTTGCGTTGAGCGTATCGAGAATCGCGCCGAACTGCGCATCGACATACGACAGCGCGCCGTAATACGCATGCCGTGCATTGCGAACCTGCTGTTCGGTCGGCGGCGTCAGGTCGGCCTCGTAAACATCGCGCAGGCGCTTCGAGTGCGAATCGCTCTCTTCGCGCGTCAGCGTCACGCGCGGCATGTCGATCTGTTCGTCACGATACAGGTCCCAGTACTGCTGCGGAATCGCATAGGGATCGTGCGGATGCGTGAGCGACGCGACCATGCAGAAGGGCCGTGTATCGCCGCCCGCCTCACGCTCGCGCACGATGTCATACAGCTTCTGGCGCGCCGTGTACGTCACTTCGTCGTCGAAATCGAGCTGGTTCGTGCGCACGCACGGGCCCGCATCGAGAACCGAACTCATGTTGTGATACCAGCTCGGCCGCACATCCGGGTGTTCCCAATCAGGCACCCAGCCGAAATCGGCGGGATAGATATCCGTCGTCAGCCGTTCTTCGAAACCGTGCAACTGATCGGGACCGCAGAAATGCATTTTCCCGGAGAGAATCGTCCGGTAGCCCGCTGCACGCAGATAGTGCGCGAAAGTCAGCGTTTGCGCGGGCAATTCGGCGGCGTTATCGTAAGCACCGATTGCAGCGGGCCGCTTGCCCGCCATCATTGAAAAACGCGCGGGCGCGCACAGTGGGCTCGCGCAATAAGCCGAGTCGAATACGACACCTTCTCTCGCGAGTGCATCGATGCGCGGAGTCAGCGAAACCTGATTGCCATACGCGCGCAGTGCAAACGGCGTCATCTGATCGGCCATCAATATAACGATATTCTGCTTTGTATTAAGGCTCATGGGCGGGGCGGATTAGAATCGGAGGATTGCGCTTTGTTGTACGGCGGTGCATCAACGTAATGACTCGCCGCATGCACATCACTATTGCCGCTCATTAAAAAATTGTGAAGGCGGCGCACGCTTATCGGCCCATAAGGGAATGTTATGCCGGGAACAGACCGCCTTCCACCGATGCAGACGCTCACGGCGTTCGAATCGGCCGCGCGCCTCGCGAGCTTCACGGCCGCCGCGCGCGCCCCCGCTTCCCTTCGATCTGCCTTTCCCACTACATGTGCTGGCTCCAACGCGTGCGTGGTCTATATGTCATGCGGTCATACGGGATAAGGGTCGAGCGTCACACCACTTGATACAAGTTGCATAACAGCTATCGGCTTTACAAACTTCCACACACTGAAAAACTTGCAAACGATACCCTTGAAGCCCGCCCATCTTGGCGGGCTTTTTTTCACTGTGAGGAACGAGAGGTTCTAACATGCCGGTTCGCTGCACGTTCACACTGAATAGTAAGGAAACGTCCACGCTAGTCTGCGAAGGGTTCGGCACTGTGGAAGCCTTCTCAGGTCAAAAAGAAGGCCGCGATCGCCCTACTGAGGTCAGTACACCAAAGATCGGCCCCATTCCGCCAGGCATTTATTATCTGGTCGACCGGCGCTCTGGGGGACTGATGGGATGGGCCTATGATGCAGCAGGGCGATATTTCGGTCTTACTACAGATCGGCACAAGTGGTTCGCGTTATGGAATCCAGAAACGGGCGATACAACAATGGTGCATGGTGTGAAACGCGGTAACTTTCGTCTACATCCAGTTGGCCCGGCCGGCCGAAGCGAAGGGTGCATCACGCTTGTCAATCCGGGGGAGTTCGAATACTTGCAACGGTTTGTCCGCCGATCGCCACCAGTGCTGCCGGTGCCGGGCTCCGATCTCAAAGCTTACGGCACGGTACAAGTGCGATGAAGCGCAAGTTACTGGTTATTATCCGCGTCATCGTGCTAGTGATAGTTATTCATTATGCAGGGGTTTATCTCGCGCAGTACATCGTGTACAGGTATCTGCAAGAAATGCCGTTATGGATGCATGACGCGATTCGCTTCACGCTCGACAACACGGGAAACTCAGACATTCGCGAGCCCGATGACTTAAGCACCATAGCTTTGCTATCGGTACTTGCTACATGCTGGATAGCTGCGGCGCTCGTAGTAATCCCACTGTACATCGTCATTCGAAAACTCATTCATAGACGTTGCCACGCTTGAAACGAAAGGCAACGATAACACTTCCGTCAAATTACAGAGACATATATGGCCTCGGACATCTTCATCGAAATTGATGGCATCAAGGGGGAATCGCAAGACGTATCTCATCGCGACGCAATAGACGTGATTCATTGGGAATTCTCTATTGCGCAAAATTCCACTATGCACTCGGGATCAGGTGGCGGCGCCGCAAAGGCCTCTGTAACCGATCTCATCTTCAAGCATGAGCTGGATCGAGCCTCACCAAACATCGCGAGCTATTGCTTTCAGGGCAAACACATTCGTGAAGCAAAGCTCACGATGCGCAAGGCCGGGGGGATACCGCATGAGTACTTTCGGATCGTCATGTACGACGTCATCATCGCGAAGTCCTGGCCGTCAGCCGACGGTGGATATGCGATCGAAACGGTGGCGCTCTCCTTCGCGCGCATGAAGCAGGAGTACATTCTTCAAAATGCAATAGGCGGAAACGCGGGCACTGTCACCGCGCTTATCGACGTCAGAGCTAATCGTGCTACGTAACGCACTTCCTGCCGGCTGGCTTTACGCGCAGGTGTCGCCGACAGTTTGCGCCTTCCCTGCGCTTGCCCTGCGAGCCGCACTTTTTTCGTAAACGCCGTTGCTGCACGGCGGCCCGATTGACATACGCGTCATCTGATCGGCCATCAATATAACGATATTCTGCTTTGTATTAAGGTTCATGGGCGGGGCGGATTAGAATCGGAGGATTGCGCTTTGTTGTACGGCGCTGCATCAACGTAATGACTCGCCGCATGCACATCACTATTGCCGCTCATTAAAAAGTTGTGAAGGCGGCGCACGCTTATCGGCCCATAAGGGAATGTTATGCCGGGAACAGACCGCCTTCCACCGATGCAGACGCTCACGGCGTTCGAATCGGCCGCGCGCCTCGCGAGCTTCACGGCCGCCGCGCGCGAACTCGGCTCGACGCAGCCCGCCGTCAGCCAGCGCATCGTGCAGCTCGAAGAAGAACTCGGCACGCCGCTTTTCGAGCGCGGCCATCGCGGCGTGACGCTCACGCCGGAAGGCACGCTGCTCTATCAGGCCGTGCGCAGCGGCCTCGATACCATCCGGGAAGCGACGGCCGACATCCGTGCGCGCCGGGCCACCGGCTCGTTGACGATCCTCACCGATGCGGGCTTCGCGACCTACTGGCTGATGCCGCGTCTTGCGCGGCTGAACGCGTCGATGCCCGGCGTCAACGTGAAGATCGTCACGTCGCAACTCGGCTACGACCCGCACCGCGATCACGCCGACATCGCGATCGCCTTCGGCGACGGCCATTGGCCGCCCTGCACGTCGACGCGCCTTTTTCCCGAAGCGGTCACACCCGTCTGCTCGCCCGCATTTCGCGACACGCACCGGCCCGTCATGTGCGCCGAAGATCTCGCGCATTTGCCGCTGCTGCACGTACAGCCCACCGAACCTGAACGCTGGCTCGCGTGGCACACGTGGTTCGCCGCATACGGGCTGCCCGCGCCGGAACAAAGCCACGGCATGATGTTCAACAGCTATTCGCTCGTCGTGCAGGCCGCGCTGATGGGCCAGGGCGTCGCGCTCGGCTGGACGCCCCTCACCGACGAACTCGTCGCATCGGGCCAGCTCGTTCGCCTCCTGGAGACGCCCGTCACCACGGAGCGCGGCTACTACCTCGTGTGCCCGCCCAGCCGTCCCGCGCCCGCCGCCGTGCCGCTTTTCCGGCGCTGGCTGTTCGATGAACTGATCCACGTGATCGAGCACGCGCACGCCTGACGCTCCGATACTACGAGCACGGCGCATCGGTTCTATGCGCGCGCAAATTGGGCTGATTTACTTGGTCATCCCGCTTGCCGCGCCGCGATGCGCTGCACGACGTTCGGCACGGCGATGCGGGAATCCCACATCGAAATACAGAGGACTCGCATGCCCGCCACCGATCGCCCCAAACAGTTCGCGCTGACCCTTTCGTGCCCGAGCGCTGCCGGCCAGGTCGCCGCCGTCGTCGGCTTTCTCGATCGGCATCGTTGCTATATCGACGAGCTGACCGTATTCGACGACGACATCAGCTCGCGCTTTTTCGTGCGCTGCGTGTTTCATGGCGTGGCGAGCGAAAGCGCGACGGTATCTGCGTTGCGGATCGACACGTTGCGCCGCGAGTTTCACCCCATCGCCGCGGATTTCGACATGACGTGGTCGATGCACGATCTCGACGCGCGGCCCAAGGTGCTGATCATGGTGTCGAAACTGGAGCACTGTCTCGCCGATCTGCTGTTCCGCTGGCGCATGGGCGAGCTGAAGATGGACATCGTCGGCATTGCGTCGAATCATCCCGACTTCAAGCCGCTCGCCGCGCAACACGGCCTGCCGTTCCATCATTTCCCCGTTACGGCCGACACGCGTGCACAACAGGAAGCGCAGATTCTCGACCTGTTCGAATCGTCGGGCGCCGAGTTGATGATTCTCGCGCGCTACATGCAGATTCTGTCCGATGAAACGAGCCGCAAGCTCGCGGGCCGTGCGATCAATATCCATCACTCGTTCCTGCCCGGCTTCAAGGGCGCGCGGCCGTATCACCAGGCGCATGCGCGCGGCGTCAAGCTGATTGGCGCGACGGCGCACTTCGTCACCGACGATCTCGACGAAGGGCCCATCATCGAACAGGAAGTGCAGCGCGTCGATCATTCCTACGGCCCGGAGCGGATGCTCGCCGTGGGGCGCGACGTCGAGTGCATCACGCTCGCGCGCGCTGTGAAGGCGTTCGTCGAGCGGCGCGTGTTCATCAATGGCGATAGAACCGTCGTGCTTTAAAGGTGCTTTAAATATGCTTTAAAGGCCGTTTAAAGCCCTTTAAATGCTTTCGAAAAGAGCGCACCAAAAAAGCAAAGGCCGCCGCGTTGCATTAGCAAACGCGGCGGCCTAACACTAATAGAGAATCAGAAGAACGGTTTCGCGAGGTCGTGCGAAAACCACACGACGAATACCGCGAGCAACAACGCGCCATACGGCAGCAGGCCGCGCAAACCGGCGGGCCGCACGCCACCGCGCCATTCCATGTCCTGCGCCATGCGCGCCGGAAAACGCCCGCGGTCCTGCCAGTAATGGCGGAACATGAACACGGGGACGATCAGCAGCATCGCGATCAGACCATTGCGCATCGTGCCCACGCCCTGCAGATCCGCGCCTGCGCCGATGAACGCGAGATCCAGATAGCCGCACAGCGCGCCCGCTGCGAGCAGCCACGTCGGGCAGCGAAACGGACGGTCCGCGTCCGCGCGATCGAGCCGATGAATCCAGCCCGATTGCAGGTTCAGAAACACGAAGATCATGTAGCAGACGTTCGAGATCGACAGCACCGTCATGTAATCCGACATCAGCAGCAAAACCAGATTGAAGCCGAGGTCGGTCCACATTGCGCGCGTCGGCGAGCCATGCTCGTTGACGTGCGACAGGTACTTCGGCAGCCAGCCATCGACGGATGCCTGATACAGCGTGCGCGACGAGCCCATCATCGATGTCATCACGATCAGCAGGATCGTCAACATCAGCATGATCACGACCACATCGAACACGATCGCGCCGCCGCCGACCATATGCGCCATCGCCGCAGCCACGCCCGTGCCGTCCGCGATCTTCGGATCGAGCATGCCCTTCGTGCCTAACACGCCCTGGAACGCCAGCGGTACGAGCGTCATCACGAGCAGGCACGCCATGCCGGACCAGAAGATCGCCTTCACGGTGTCGGTACGCGGATTGCGGAACTCGCGCGTATAGCAGACAGCCGTTTCGAAGCCGTACGCGGCCCAGCCCGCCATGAACATCGCGCCGAACGCCATCGTGATGCCGGAGCCGTTCCACGAGCCGAACACCGATGCCGTGAGATTGCCCTGCGCGTCGTGCCCGAGCGGCATCAACGGCCATAGATGCGCCGCGGGCACATCGCCCGTCACGAACGGCACGATGCCGACGATCAGCAGCGGCGCCAGCGAAGCGATGCCGAGAATGCGCTGCGTCTTCGCCGCCTTCGATGCGCCGCTATGCTGAAGCTTGAACGTGATGAGCAGAAAGATCGCCGCGACGATGAATGTCGCGTTGATGCGCAGCGAAAGCCCCTGCTTGATGAAGCCGAGATCGAGCAGCGTCAAACGCCACGTGTTGATCGCGGCATCGGGCGCGTAGAGACTCGACAGCGCGTAATTGGCGGCGAGCCCGGTGCCCAATGCCAGCATCGGCGACCACGCGAGCCAGTTGCACCACACGGAAACGGGCGCGATGGTCTTGCTGTAGCGCACCCAGGCCATTGCGCCATACACGGATGCGCCGCCCGACTTGTGCGGGAAAAGCCCTGAAATTTCGGCGTAAGTGGCGCTTTGAATGAGGCCCATCAGGATCGCCGCGACCCAGATGGCCCATGCCGGCTGACCTATCGTCGCGGATACGCCGCCGATCGTGAACAGCACGCCGCCCGGCACGCCGCTCGTTACCCAGAACGCGTCTTTCCATGTGAGGCCGCGTTGCAGCGAGTGGCCTTCATGCGCGGCGCCGTCTGCTGCGCCTTCGATACTGCGCGTGCGCAGTCCTGTCTGATCCATCCACGGTCTCCCTTTAGAGAGCCTGCGCGCTGGCTGGAACACAAACAACCGGATGAGACATCGGCGATGCGAATGCGCGCGCAGCGCATCCGCGTCACCGTAAAACGCTCGTCAGAACGCGTTAGAGAAGGACGGTCATTGTGCTCCGCCCAGCCAGCTGTTCACGCGGTCGCCGTGTGCGGCGATCCACGATCCGGCTGCATCGGCAGGCTTGGCGCCGTTCTCCGTCGCCAGCATCACGCTGTCGATTTCGCCCGGCTTCCATTGAAATTTCTTCAGAAACGCGACTACCTGCGGAGCCTTCGTATCGAGGCCCGGATTGACGACGCTATCGACGTGCTCAGCTTCGCCATACACCTTCTTCGGGTCTTCGAGGAACTTCAGCTTCCACTTTGCAAACATCCAGTGCGGTATCCACCCCGTGACGATCACAGGCTTATTGGCATTCATCGATCGCGCGAGTTCCGCGGTCATTGCACTGCCCGAGCTCGGCATCAGCTGATAATCGAGGTTGTAGGCCTTGATCGCATCCGATGTTTTCTTCATTACGCCCGCGCCCGCGTCGATGCCGACGATGCGTCCGCCGAAGTCCGCCTTATGCGCTTCCAGATCGGAGATGCTCTTCTCCGGCACGTCGGCGGGCACGATCAGACCGATCTTCGCATCCGTATAGTTGGCGCCCAGGTCCTGCACCTTGCCCTTGAACTGATCCCAGTAAGCGCCGTGCGTGATGGGCAGCCACGCGGACAGCGTCGCGTCGAGGTCGCCGCGCGCGACGCCCTGCCACATGATGCCGGCTGCGACGGGCACGAGCTGTACGGGATAACCCAGGCGCTTCTCGATGATCTGCGCGGCAACGTTCGAAGTTGCAACGCTGTCGTCCCAGCCTTCGACGTAACCGATCTTGATCGTCGGCTTCGTGTCCGCGGCTGCCGTTCCGATTGCGCTCATCGTTGCGATCAGCGCCCCGCACAACATCAGCTTTTTCAGGTACTTCATGGTCGATCTCCTTGTGCCCGCACGCGCGGTATAGCTTTTAGAATCGCCAACCAGAATGCATGAGGTGGTCGGCTTTGCGACGTCTATTTGTCTGTATGCGACGTTCTTGTTTTTTTGTCTGCGGCTGCTGTTTTGCCCTTATCGCGGGCGTCTGCGATGCGGTTCGCCTTGCCCTTCGCGGGCATCCGCGAATGCGCCGGTTTTCCTTGCCCTTCGCGGGCATCCGCGAATGCGTCGGTTTTCTTTGCCCTTCGCGAGCATCCGCGATGCGTCGGTTTGCTTTGCCCTTCGCGGGCATCCGCGAATGCGTCGGTTTGCTTTGCCCTTCGCGGGCATCCGCGATGCGCCTCGCGGCGCGGGCGTTGCCCCTGTGCGGGGCGGCACCTACTTTTCTTTGCAGCGGCAAAGAAAAGTAGGCAAAAGAAAGCCGCTCACACCGTCAATGCTCCGTATTACCCACGGGCCCCCAACGTCCCCATCCTTCACACGGCAGCAAGTCAGCCCATGCTCGTTGCCGACGTACTGCTAAGCGCCTCACCTGCATCTGCACCCGCATCACTGCCCGCGACGTCAAATATCACCAGCCCCTTTGCGGCAAACTACGTGTAGGCATTCGCACCACACAGGAAACCCCGCTACGCGATGCGGCTACAGCGCGAGCATTGCCCCGCACGACACAGCAGCCTCGTTCACTACCGACATGCGGCGCCGAAATCTTTAGCGCCATCAATCGTGCCACGGGTGCGTGAAGCGGGTAAGGCGTTTAGCTAGAGCGTTGGCAACGAACATCAGCGGGAGCGCTGCCACATGAAACACGGGGACGTTGAGAGCCCGTGGGTAATCGTCAAGCATTAGCGGTGTGAGCGGCTTTCTTTTGCCTACTTTTCTTTGCCGCTGCAAAGAAAAGTAGGTGCCGCCCCGCACAGGGGCAACGCCCGCGCCGGTAGGCGCATTGCGGATGCCGGCAGCAAGCCATAAAAACCAAAACAAAAAGCCGTCGCAGACACAAACCGAATCGCGGATGCCCGCGATAAGGGCAAAACAAAAAGCCGTCGCAGACAAAAAAGATCACTTATCGACCACAAGATCACTCAACGGCTTACTGCAACACAACAACACCATCCCCTGGTCGATTTCGCGCTGACGGATGCCGCCGTTGTGCTTCATGTCCACCTGCCCAGACACGAGCTTTACCTTGCATGTTCCGCACATGCCCTGCGTACATGATGCCGGCAAACGCACGCCCGACTGCCGCGCGGCATCGAGAACATGCTGTGACGAAGCACACTCGATCGTCCGGTTGCTCCGCGAAAAGCTCACCGAGTAAGTCTGCGTGCCGTCAGCCGCGCCGTTATGTCCATTCGCCCCCGCCTTCTCTTCCGCTTCGAGCACTTCAGCCGCGACGTCCGGCTCGCTTTCGATCAGCGTCTCGAACGAGAAGCTCTCCTCGTGATACTGCTTGCGATCGAAGCCCGCTTCGTCGAGCAGATCGCGCACGGCCTTCATGTACGGCGCAGGGCCGCACGTGAAAATCTCGCGCTCCATGAAGTCCGGTGCGATCAGCTTGAGCAGCGGCAACGTCAGAAAGCCGGTGATACCGGGCCAGTTCGTGCGGTTGCCGATCCGCTCGCAGACGAACGACGTTCTGAAATTGACCTGATTCGCCGCAATCAGATCGAGCTCGCGCGAGAAGATGATGTCGTCGGGTGTGCGCGCGCTGTGCACGAACACGATGTCGCGATCTTCGCTCAACTCGTGATGCGCACGGCTCATCGACATCAGCGGCGTAATGCCCGAGCCCGCCGACAGAAACAGATACTTGCGCGCCGGATGCCGCGCGCAGGTGAACTCGCCCGCCGGTCCGAGCACGCGCACGCGTGCGCCCGCCCGCAGGTTGTCGTGCAGCCAGTTCGACACCTTGCCGCCCGGCACGCGCTTCACCGTGATCGAAATGGTGTGCGGACGCGTCGGCGATGACGAAATCGTGTAGCAGCGGTTGATCGTCTCGCCTTCGATATCGAGTTCGAGCGTGATGAACTGCCCCGGCTCGAACATGAACGCACGCCCTTCCGGCGAACGGAAGAAAAAGCTCTTCACGTCGTGCGTTTCCTGGCGAACCTGGCAGCAGACGAGCGTTTCCTCGACATCGCTCGTCCAGCGCGCCGGCAACGCGCTCCAGAATTCGGGCTTCGTCACGCGGCTGTCGACCGGTTCGAAGGTTGCTGCATCGCGCATCATTGCTTGCTCCACTTGCCGCCAGGCATCCCGTTGGTTTTCTTCAAAGCCCGGTTCAATGCCTCAGACGGCCTTGATGTTGATCGTGCGCTGTTCGGAAGCGGAATCGTCGATGTGCGCGGCGAGGCGCTGCACATACCAGTCGCTGAACTTCTCGACGAGCCCTTCCGTGTACGGCGAATACGGACCCGGCTCATATGCGCTGCTCGACGCGCCGCGCTGCGAGAACTCGACGAGCGCACGGTCCTGATCGTTGGTCGCGTTCCACACGGCCGTGAGGTTCTTCACGTCGTAATCGACGCCTTCTTGCGCGTCCTTGTGCACGAGCCACTTCGTGCGCACCAGCGTCTCGCCCGCTGACAGCGGAATCACCGAGAACGTCACGATGTGATCGCTCATGAAGTGATGCCATGAATTCGGCTGCGTCCAGAACGACAGCCCACCCAGGTCCGCCTGCTCGAATTCGCCGAGCAGCATCTTCGACGCCACCTTTGCATCGAGCGTCTGCGATTCGCCGCTGCGATCGAGCGGCAAGCGCTGCGTGCGAAAACCCGTCACGTCCAGCAGACGGTCGATTTCCAGCGAAGGCAGATTCAATTCTTCCCACTGCTTAGCGCGCTCGATACAGGTGCGCTCGAACGCATCCATGCCCTCGGCGTTGGCGGGCGAGCGCTGATAGCCGAAGCCGTACTCGTAGAGCGAAATGGTCAGCTCGGGATGGTTTGCGACGCAGTGGTAGCACTCGCGGTTGTTCTCCATCGTGAGCTTCCAGTTGCCCTTTTCGATGATGTCGATCTGCGCGGCGATCTTGCAGTTCGGCAGATCGTGCGGCAGCAGATACGGCTCCATTGCCGCGCGCATCACGGCGAAATCGACGGGAGGCTTCTCGGCGAGGCACACGAAGATCAGACCCGCGAGGTTCTCGACGTGCACGCTCTTCAGGCTGTGCTTGCAGCGGTCGAACTGCTCGCCCATGTGTTCCGCGAACATCAGGTCGCCCGTCAGGCTGTACGTCCAGCTGTGGTACGGACAAACGATATTGCCGACGGAACCCTTGTCCTCGTTGCACAGGCGCGCGCCGCGATGGCGGCACACGTTATGGAACGCGCGCACCTGCATGTCGTCGTCGCGCACGATCAGGATCGAGTCGTTGCCCAGCTCGACGGTGACGTAATCACCCGGCTCCGGAACATCCGGCTCGATGGCGACCTGAATCCAGTGCTGGCGGAAGATCGCGTCCATATCGAGCGCGAAGATTTCGTCGCTCAGATAGAACGGTGCTTCGAGGCTGTAACCCTTCTTGCGCCGATCGACCAGCGCGCGAATGTCTGCCGATACTTTCATGTGTGCTCCGGGGTGCGAGGCCGTGTGGTGCGGCGCAAATCAGTAATCGATGAGTTGATGCTCGCGCAAATAGCCGAGTATCACTTGTGCTTTTTCGACCGAAGTCCCTTCAATTACGACGCTTCCGCCACGACTTTCCGTCGTCGTCGCGGACAGCATGCGGGCATGGCCCGAGCGCTTCTCGGCGGCCGCGAGACGCACCGGTTTGCGCGTGACGGGCGCGAGCGTCCATTGCGCCGCTTCCGCGTCGGCGCTCGCTTGCGCGCGCTGCGGCTGGATCGTGCCCCCGCGCAGCCGCGCGTACGCGTAGCGCGGCGTGACCGTCGCGAGCGGATGCACGGCGACGACCGCGGGCAACGCGACTTCCACACGGCGGCGCACGCCCTTCGGCAAGAATTGCCGCACGGTCGCGCGGCCGCCTGCCACCGTCGCGTCGACGGCCGTGCCGACGAGCGGATACGCAAGCGCATCCGCGAGCCGGTAAGGCAGCATGCCGCTATCGAAGGCGCCCTCCGCGCACGTGCCCGTCAGCACGAGGTCATAGCCCTTCAGGCGGGCGGCGAGCGCGCTCACGGCATCGTCGTTGTCGCCGCACGCCAGCACTTCGACGCGCTCGGCGCCCAGCGCCAGATAGTCTTCGAGTGCGGGATTACCCGGATCGCCCGCGTGCAGCACGTCCAGATGCGCGGCGTGCTGGCTCGACAGTTGACGGCCGAGTTCGAGTGCGGCCGCATCGTTGCGGCTATAGCGCGCGACGCCGCTTACAGGATGCTTGCCGACCGACACGAGCACCGCGATTTTTTCGAGCTTGCCGTTCATGCCGCGACTCCTTCGACGATGGGCTTCGTAGCGGGCGCAGAGGCAGAAGAACGGGTGGCCCGTGCGCGACCGATCTCGTCGATCAGCGACGCGATGGTCGCCTGCGTATCGCCGATGATCGTGAGATTCGCGCGCTTGACGATGGGCGCGCTGCCGTCCAGGTTCACCGCGATCACGTGACGGCAATCCTTGATGCCCTGCAGGTGCTGCACCGCGCCCGAAATGCCGAACGCGATATAGACGCTTGCCTCGACCGTCTTGCCCGTCGCGCCGATCTGCTTGTCGCGCGTGAACATGCCGTTGTCGACAGCGACACGGCTCGCGCCGATCGCCGCGCCGAACGTGCTCGCAAGCTTTTCGAACGTGGCGACGTCGTTGACGCCGTTGCCCGCCGATACGATGAAGTCCGCTTCTTCGAGCGCGACCTGCGCGGCGTCGATTTCCTCGATGCCAAGGTCCCTGTAGGCGCTGTTCGACGCATCATTCGATTGTGTCAACGCAGGCACCTCCAGACGTTCGCCCGCACCGACGAACGGCAGGCGCGTATCGGCTGCGCCCGCTGCGAGCAGGATCACGTCGGGCAGTGCGCGCGTCGCGTAGGCCTTCTTCGCTTGCGCATACGCCGACACATGCTTCGCGTCGATCTGCACGACGTGTGTCGCGATGCTCGCACCCGCCAGCGCCGCGTAACGGCGGCCGAGATCGCCATCGCCCGTCGCGTTGTCGGGCATCAGGATATGAGTGGGCGTGAGTTGCGCGACGCAGGCAGCTACGGCCTGCACTTCGCGCTCCGGCGCAAACGCGCGGCGGTCGAACGACGGCAATTCGATCACCTTGTCCGCGCCGAGCGCGGCCGCGTCGTCCTTCAGTTCGCCGAGCACCAGCAGCGCGACTTGCGTCGCCGGGTCCGCGATCAATGCGGCTGCGGCCAGCGCCTGACGCGCGTGATCGTCGAGACCGCCGCGATCGCTGTGCGCGACGACGAGCAGCGTGTGTTGCGGCGCCTGCGTCGTGCGCAACCCTTTGGCGGCCGTGTGACCGTGCGCGCCCGCCTGCAATGCATCGTCATACGATGCGCCCGCCACATGTTCAGCGCCCAGCGTGATGCGCTTCAGTCCCGCCGACGTAATGACGAACGGCCGGCGCGGATCGATACGTTTGATGGTTGTATTCATCGTTCACTCCAGCGCTGCCGCAACGAGTTCGGCCACATCGAGCACTTCGGGACGCGGACCCACCACGCCTTCGAGCATCGCCGTGCAGTTCGGACAGCCCACCGCGACTACTTCCGCGCCGATCGCACGCGCATCGGCGATGCGGATATCGGGAATGCGCTGCTTGCCGGGGATGTCGGTCAACGGCGCACCGCCGCCACCGCCGCAGCAACGGCCGCGCTTGCCGTGCCGCTCCATCTCGACGACCTTGATGCCGATCGTCTTCAGCAACTGGCGCGGCGCTTCCGTCTCGCCGTTGTAGCGGCCCAGATAGCACGGATCGTGATACGTGATCTTTTTGTCGTTGAACGCGTCGACGGCTTTCGTCGACAGCTTGCCGCTCGCGACCAGTTCCGCGAGGAACGTCGTGTGATGCAGCACGTCGTAGCGTCCGCCGAGCGCGCGGTATTCGTTGCGCAGGCTGTGCATCACGTGCGGATCGGCGGTGACGATGCGTTTGAAGCTGAGCGTGGACAGCGTGCCCATCATCTGCTTCGCCATGCGCTGGAACGTGGCCTCATCGCCGAGACGCCGCGCGACGTCGCCCGTATCCGTTTCCTGCGCGCCCAGCACCGCGTAGTCGACGCCCGCCTTGTTCAGCACCTTGACGAGCGAGCGCAGCGTGCGCTGATAACGCATGTCGAACGCGCCTTCGCCGGCAACGAGCAGCACATCGACAGGCTTGCCCGGCTGCGCGACAGGCGAGCTCAGATCGACCGACCAGTCGTAGCGCGCCGCCTTGTCGTAGCCGCCTGCCGTGCCCGTCTCGCGCAGATTCGCGAGCACTTCGGGGCCCTTGCCCGGCACCGTGCCGTGCACGAGCGTCTGGTTGCGGCGCATGTCGACGATCGCATCGACGTGCTCGATCAGCATCGGGCATTCGTGTACGCAAGCACGGCACGTCGTGCAAGACCACACGGTATCCGCTTCGATCAGGCTCGAGATGATCGGGCGTTGCGGCTCGCCGCCATGCTGACCGACCTTGATGCCGGGCGTCGGGCTGCCCGCATAAGCGGCGTCCGTGCCGCCGACCATGCCCGTCACGAGATCCTGGATCAGCTTCTTCGGATTCAGCGGCTGACCTGCCGCGAATGCCGGACATGCCGCTTCGCACTTGCCGCATTGCACGCACGCATCGAAGCTCAACAACTGGTTCCAGCGAAACTCGACGGGCTTGCCGACGCCATACTCGTTTTGTTCGAGCACGGGCGCTTTCAGTGCCGTCGGCGGAACGATCTGTTCCTTGCGCGCGGCGCCTTCGGCAGCAAAGCGTTCCTGACGCGGATGAAACGCGAGGTGCAGCAGACCCGCGAGCGCGTGCTTCATCGGACCGCCGCGCGCCGCGCCGAACGTCATCGCGAATGCGCCCGCCGCGATCAGCAGCGCGAACACGATCGCGAGCCCGCCCGACATCGCCGATGCGGGCAGCAGCGTGTAGAGCAGCAGACCGAGCGCGAACGAACCGAGCAGCCACGGCAGCGTATTCCACGGACCACGCGACAGACGCGCGGGCACGTCCTTCGCATGACGGCGCCGCCATACGAACACGGCGCCCACCAGCATGATCAGCGCGGCCAGAAAGATCAGCCGGTCGAGCCACGGCGAATAGAGCGCGAGCCCGTAGTTGACGAAGACCAGCGCGAATGCCGCAATCGCGCCGCCTGCCGTGGCGATGTGCGTCTTCGCGATGTACGGATCGCGCGCCACCACGTGATGCAGATCGACGAAATAGCGCTTCGGGATGGTCAGCAGATTGGTCCAGCCAAATGCACCGGCTGCCGTTGCCCGTCCGAGACGCCAGTAAGCCGCCCGTTTTGCGACCGCGAACGCAAGGCCGGCGACCGATACCCACAACAGCGCGGTGATGAGAAACGCCGGGCTCATCGTCAAAAGTCCTTGCAAAGGCGCAGCGCGTCGTAGATCGCGCCGTGAATGTTGTGCATCGAAATGCAATCGCCGACACGGAACAGCAGGAAGCGTCCGTTGCCGAGTTCTTCGGAGAGCGACGGCTGCGGCTCGGCGGCGAAGAGCTTTTGCACGTCGACCTGGCCGCGATTCACCGACTCGGGCTTGAGCTTCCAGTAGAGCGCGTCGTTCGGCGTGCTGCCGTTTTCGATCACGACCTGATCGACGGCACGCTCTTCCTGTTCTTCCGTGTACTCGTTGCGGATCACCGCGATCTTCTTGCCGTCCTCTTCGTACACGCGGTCGAGCCAGTAGTTCGGCGTATGGATCACGCCCTGCGCGTAGAGGCGCCGGTAGAAAATCGGGAACGTGGTGCCGCCGACGTCATCGGCCACTTTCACGTCAGGTGTCACGATCTCGACCTTCGAGCCGCGGCTCGAAATAAAGTCCGCCACGCCCGCGCCCGCATGCGTGCTCACGCCGTCGTACACGAGCACGTTCTGCTTCGGCTCGACCTTGCCCGACAGGATGTCCCACGAACTGACGGCCAGCCCTTCGTCGACGCCCCATGCCGGCACCTGATGCGTGAAGCTGGAGCCGCCTGTTGCGAGCACGATGATGTCGGGCTTCTCGGCGAGAATCATCTTCTCGTCGGCTTCGACGCCCAAACGCCGATCGACGCCCAGACGCTTCGTTTCCATGTCGAACCAGCGCACGATGCCCGCCATCTGCTCGCGTTGCGGCGCCTTCGCGGCCAGCATGATCTGTCCGCCAACGGCATCGCTTTTCTCGAACAGCACGACATCGTGACCGCGCGAGCGCGCGACGCGCGCCGCTTCGAGCCCCGCCGGGCCCGCGCCGACCACTACCACCTTGCGGCGCGGCCCGCGCGTCTTTTCGATCACGTGAGGCATCGTCGCTTCGCGCGAAGTCGCCGCATTCTGCACGCACAGCACGTCGAGGCCGTTGTACTGGCGGTCGATGCAATAGTTCGCGCCGACACACTGCTTGATTTCGTCTTCGCGGCCGTCGCGAATCTTGATGACCATGTGCGGGTCTGCGATCTGTGCGCGCGTCATGCCGACGAGATCGACCATGCCGTTCGCGAGCAGACGCTCCGCTTGCCCTGCGTCGCGAATGCTTTGCGCGTGCATGATGGGCAGCTTCACGACCGACTTGATGCCCGCCGCGAGATGCACGAACGGCTCGGGCGGCAGCGCCATCGGCGGCATGCAGTTCGCGAGCGTGTTGTGCGTGTCCGCGCCGGAGCCGATCACGCCGATGTAATCGATCAGGCCCGTCTCCGCCATCGCCTGGGCGATTTCCTTCAGCTGCTCGTGATCGAGGCCGTCTTCATGGAACTCGTCGCCGCACATGCGCAGGCCTACGCAGAAGTCCTTGCCGACTGCTTCGCGCACGGCGTTCAGCACTTCGACGCCGAAGCGCAGGCGGTTTTCGAGCGAGCCACCCCATTCGTCCGTGCGGAAGTTCGTGCGCGGGCTCCAGAACTGATCGATCAGATGCTGGTGCGCGGCCGAAATCTCGATGCCGTCCATGCCCGCGTCCTTCACGCGCTTCGCAGCCGCCGCGAAGTCGCCGATGATGCGGCGGATCTCTTCCACTTCGATGATCTTCGCGTTGCCGCGATGCACGGGCTCGCGCACGCCGGAAGGCGTCATCAGATGCGGCCAGTGCTCCCCATGAAATGCGGAGCGGCGGCCCATGTGCGTCGCCTGAATCATGATCTTCGCGCCGTGCCGATGCATCGCTTCAGCGAGACGCGACAGCGGATCGATGATCTTGTCCGTCGACAGATTGACGGACTTCCACCAGCCCTGCGGACTGTCGATCGACACCGGGCTCGACCCGCCGCACACGGCGAGGCCGACACCGCCCTTGGCCTTTTCCTCGTAATAGCGGATATAGCGGTCGCCGGGCAGGCCGCCCGGTTCGGCATAGACCTCGGCATGCGCGGTACTGACGATGCGATTGCGCAGCGTCAGTTGATTGAGCGTCAAAGGTTTGAACAGATTGGGGTAACGCATCGCAAGCGACCTCGGGCGGTGTTCGGTTCAGGCTCTGATATGCCGTGCAGTTTTAATGTGCAATCGGCGACACTTCAAATACGCAGTGATCGTGATGCTCGGCTGCGCACTGCACTTCTTTCGACTGCGCGCGCGGCGCGTTCTTGCCGCCGTCGGTTGTGTCATTCACCCAGTCCATCGCGCCTGCGAACCAGCCGGCGAACATGTAGCAAAGCTTGCCTTCCTTGCCCGGCTGCGCGAGCACGAACGACGAGTGATGCAGTTCGATCTTCGCGCGCGCCGTCGACGGATCGGCTTCGACGATCTTGAAGAGGCCCCAGCCGCGTTGCGACAGGCGGTTCAGGTAATGCTCGAACACGGCCATGCCGGTGAGGCCATGCTGCTTCGCTTCCTTGTCGCACCAGTGATAAGCGGATTTGTAGCCGGCCTTGTAGAGAATCTCGGCGTAAACGTCGCGACCGAGTGCTTCTTCGACAGCCGTGTGATTGTTCGTGAAGAAATGGCGCGGCACGTACAGCATTGGCAGCGCGTCGGTGGTCCAGACGCCCGTGTTCGGATCGACGTCGATGGGCAGTTGCGGTTGCATCGTGGGTTCCTTGTTCTCTTAGATGGGTCTAGACGTTCCAGACTTCGCCGAAGAAGCGCATCCAGTTCTCGCCCATCACCTTTTTGATGCGCGACTCGCCCCAGCCTGCACGCTCCATCGCGGCCGTCAGGTTCGGGAATTCGCCGATCGTGCGAATGCCTTCGGGATTCACGACCTTGCCGAAGTTCGTCAGACGACGATAGCGGCCCTTGTCATGCGTGATCCAGTCGAAGAATTCAGTGCTATAGCCCTGCGTGAAGTCCGTGCCGATACCGACCTTGTCTTCTCCGATCACATCGATCACATATTCGATCGCTTCCAGATAGTCGTCGACAGTCGCATCCGGGCCTTTCTTCAGGAACGGCGAGAACATCGTCACGCCGACGAAGCCGTTTGCATCGGCGATCTCTCTCAACTGCTCATCCGTCTTGTTGCGCGGGTGATCCTTGAGACCCGACGGACAGCAGTGCGAGTACGTGACCGGCTTCTTCGAGCAGGCGATCGCATCCGACGACGTCTTTGCGCCGACGTGCGAGAGATCGACCAGAATGCCGACGCGGTTCATTTCCTGGATCACTTCGCGGCCGTAGCCCGAGAGGCCGCCGTCCGCTTCATAACAGCCGGTGCCGACGAGGTTCTGCGTGTTGTAGCAAAGCTGCACCACGTTCACGCCGAGTTCCTTGAACACTTCGATATAGCCGAGGTTGTCCTCGAATGCATACGAGTTCTGGAAGCCGAAAATAATGCCCGTCTTGTTCTCTTTCTTTGCGCGCAGGATGTCGTCGGTCGTGCGCACCAGCGTCAGGATCTCGCTGTACTCGCGGATCTGCTGCTTCATTTCCGCGATGTTGTCGACGGTCTTCTGAAAGTCTTCCCACACGGAGACCGTGCAGTTGACGGCCGTGACGCCGCCCTTTCTCATGTCCTCGAACACCGAGCGCTCGAACTTCGAAATGTTCAGGCCGTCGATGATGATGCTGCTCTCGTGCAGGTTGCTCATGCTTGACTCCGTAGCTGTGGTGTTTGGGGACGGCGCGTTTGCGACCGCTCAGTAGATCGGGAAGCGTTCGCACAGCGCGAAGATTTCGCGACGCACGCGCTGCTCGGTTGCAGCATCGCCATCGGGATGCGTGCGCAGCGCGTCGAACACTTCGAGAATCAGCCGGCCGACATCGCGGAACTCGGCGACGCCAAAGCCGCGCGTCGTGCCCGCCGGCGTGCCCAGGCGAATGCCCGACGTGACCGTCGGCTTTTCCGTATCGAACGGAATGCCGTTCTTGTTGCACGTGATGCCCGCGCGTTCCAGCGCCTGCTCGACCTGCGTGCCCTTCAAGCCCTTCGGCCGCAGATCGACGAGCAGCAGATGGTTGTCGGTGCCGCCCGTCACGAGATCGACGCCGCCTTCCTTCAGCACTTCGCCGAGCGCCCGCGCGTTGGCCAGCACGTTGTCGATATACGTCTTGAAGCTGTCTTCGAGCGCTTCGCCGAATGCGATCGCCTTGCCCGCGATCACGTGCATCAGCGGACCGCCTTGCAGACCCGGGAACACAGCCGAGTTGATCTTCTTCGCGATCTCTTCGTCATTGGTGAGGACGAAGCCGCCGCGCGGGCCGCGCAACGTCTTGTGCGTGGTCGACGTGACGACGTGCGCATGCTCGACGGGATTCGGATGGCGGCCCGCCGCGATCACGCCCGCGATGTGCGCCATGTCGACCATCAGCTTCGCGCCGACGCTATCGGCGATCGCACGGAAGCGCGCGAAGTCCAGCACGCGCGGATAAGCGGAGAAGCCCGCGATGATCAGCGACGGCTTGTTCTCGTGCGCAAGCTTTTCGATCTGGTCGTAATCGACGCGCATGGTCTCGCGATTCACGCCGTACTGAACCGCGTTGAACCACTTGCCCGACAGCGCCGGCTTCGCGCCGTGCGTGAGGTGGCCGCCCGCATCGAGCGACATGCCGAGAATCGTATCGCCGGGCTTCGCGAGCGCGAGCATCACCGAGCCGTTGGCCTGCGCGCCCGAATGCGGTTGCACATTGGCGAAGCCTGCGTTAAAGAGCTTCTTGATTCTCTCGATCGCGAGCGCTTCGACTTCATCGACGAACTCGCAACCGCCGTAGTAGCGCTTGCCCGGATAACCTTCCGCGTACTTGTTCGTCAACACCGAGCCTTGCGCTTCGAGCACTGCGCGCGACACGATGTTTTCCGACGCGATCAGCTCGACTTGCGACTGCTGGCGTTCGAGTTCCTTGAGCACCGACTTGCGCACGGCTGCGTCGCGTTCGGCGAGGGTCTGCGAGAAGAAAGGGTTGGCGTTCGACATGGCGTCCGTTAGAAGTCCGTTGATAGCTGGAAAGCGAAAAGAGTTGTGCTGGGCCGACTGTCCAATTCCGCGCTATCCCTTGACTGGACTGGCTTTGCACCACCTCCACCGACGGCTCTATTCTTGTCTTTCGCCCGATTCGTCAATTTACGATTTCAGACGCGTTCTTTACCTTTTCCGCCATGGAGGTCCGTTTTGGACAAGTGATCGACCGTGCTAATTGGTCCAGCCAATTTGTCGAATCGTCGTCGGATCGAGGTGGACTTAAAGCGGCGATCGAGTTGCATTGAAGTTGTCTTAAAGCGCCCATTGAATGGTGCAATGCAGCGGTTTATCGCCGGCAAGGCGTGTGAGTGGCACCGCCAGCGGGCGCGAGAGGCCCGCCCGCAGTGCGGAGAATGCACAGCGGCAGTGCGGCTTGACCCATGCATTGAGCAAAACCCGCTTGTAGCCAGGGTTTAGCCGTATGGCATGCTTGTTGCCCTCGAACTCAGAATAAGAAGGCCGAATTTTCCCCATCGGCCGCAATAAAACATCGAGCTGAAGGAACGCCCGAATCATGTCGCCAGATAGAACCGCGTCGTTATCGCACTTCGCGTTCATGCCGCTGCCCAACTTCACGATGATCGCCTTCACGAATGCGATCGAAGTGCTGCGCATGGCCAACTATCTGAGCGGACAGTCGCTCTACAGGTGGTCGATCATCAGCCCGAACGGCGGCCCGGTCACGGCAAGCAACGGTCTTTCCGTCGATACGGGCCCCGCCGAATGCGTCGGCACGCCCGACATCGTGTTCGTCTGCGGCGGCATCGACGTGCAGCGCGAAACCACGCCCGAACATCTGTCGACGCTGCGCCGCTTCGCGCGCGCAGGCGTTGCGCTGGGCAGTTTGTGCACGGGCACCTATGCGCTCGCGAAGTCGGGACTGCTCGCGGGCTATGCGTGCGCGATTCACTGGGAGAACATGTCGGCGCTGAAGGAAGAGTTTCCCGACACGCGCTTCCTCAAGGAACTGTTCGTGATCGATCGCGACCGCGTCACGTGCACGGGCGGCGTCGCGCCGCTCGACATGATGCTGAACCTGATCGCCGCGCGTGTCGGCACGCCGCGCGTCACGCAGATCGCCGAGCAGTTCATCGTCGAGCATGTGCGCGACAACAGCGCGCAACAACGCATGCCGCTCGTCGCGCGGCTCGGCTCGGCAAACAAGTCGCTGTTCGAAGTCATCGCGCTGATGGAGAACAACATCGAAGAGCCGTTGTCGCGCGAAGAACTCGCGCGGCTCGCGAACATGTCGCAACGGCAATTGCAGCGGCTTTTCCGCGAGCATCTCGGCATGACGCCGACACACTACTATCTGACGTTGCGTCTGCGGCGCGCGCGCGAACTGCTGCTGCAGACCGACATGTCGATCATGCACATCACGATGGCATGTGGCTTTCAGTCCGCATGCCATTTCAGCAAGAGCTATCGCGACGCATTCGGCACGGCGCCCACGCGGGAGCGCCGCAAGCAGGTTGCACCGCTCGCGCATCCGGTGTTGAGCGGCCTCGCGACCCTTCCCGCGCACGCCTGAGCGCGTGCTTTCGCCGCAATCAATCCAGCGGGTCTTTGCTCTCGGGCAGGCATAAGGCCTGCTCTCGCTTCGTGCCGTTTGCAGCATCCCGTTCGCTGCGCTATGGTGAGGCTCAACGCGGCGCGGCGTCGCGCAGTTCGCGCGCATCGCTGGAGCGCCGCCCTTCGAGGCTGCTCATGGCTGACACCGACAACGATCTCACTCCGCTCGACTCCACCTCCATCGCGCCGCAGCAATTCTCGCTCGACGTGCTGCTCGAAAAATACGCGAAAGGCGACGAACGCACGGCCGATGATGTGTACGAACGCGTCGCGCGCGGCGTTGCGATGGCCGAGCCCGAGGCGTTGCGTCCTGTCATCGAGGCCCGCTTCGCCGAGAACCTGAAGAACGGCGCACTCGGCGCGGGCCGCATCATGAGCGCGGCGGGCACGGGCATCGCGGCGACGCTGATCAACTGCTTCGTGCAGCCCGTGGGCGACAGCATCCAGGGCGTCGACGAACAGGGCCTGCCGGGCATCTACGTCGCGTTGCTGCAGGCCGCCGAGACGATGCGGCGCGGCGGCGGCGTCGGCTATAACTTCTCGGCGATCCGGCCGCGCGGCGCGCGCGTGAAGACGACCAGCTCGTCGGCATCCGGTCCGTGCAGCTATATCGATGTGTTCGATGCGTCGTGCCGCACCGTGGAAAGCGCGGGCTCGCGGCGCGGCGCGCAAATGGCCGTGCTCGACTGCACGCATCCCGATCTGCTCGAATTCATCGAAGCGAAACATTCGAAGGGCCGCTGGAACAACTTCAACGTGTCCGTCGCCGTCAGCGACGAGTTCATGCGCGCGGTCGAAAACGACGAGATCTGGCAGCTCGTGCATCGCGCCGAACCGTCGCCCGCGATGCGCGCGGCCAACGACGTGCATCAGCGCGAAGACGGCATGTGGGTCTACAGCGAGCGGCGCGCGAAAGAGATCTTCGATCGCATCATGCGCTCGACCTATGACATCGCGGAGCCCGGCATCGTCTTTATCTCGCGGATGAACGAGGACAACAATCTGCGCGCCGTCGAAACGATCCGCGCAACCAATCCTTGCGGCGAGCAGCCGCTGCCGCCTTATGGCTGCTGCAACCTCGGGCCGCTCAATCTCACGCGCTTCGTGATCGATCCGTTCGCGCAGCGGCACGGCGGCAAGCCGTCGTTCGACTGGGACGCGCTCGCCGGGCGCACCCGCACCCATGTGCGTTTTCTCGACGACGTGCTCGACGTGACGCTGTGGCCGCTCACGCAGCAATACGACGAGTCGCGCGCGAAGCGGCGTATCGGCGTGGGCTTTACGGGCCTGGGCGATACGCTCGTAATGATGGGCTTGCGCTACAACTCGCCGGAAGGCCGCGACTTCGCGGTGCGCATCGCGCGCCTGATGCGCGACGAAGCGTATCGCGCATCCGTCGAACTCGCGCGCGAGCGCGGCGCGTTTCCGCTCTTCAACGCGAAGCAATATCTGGAAGAAGGCACCTTCGCATCGCGTCTACCCGACGACGTCAAGGAGTCGATCCGCAAGCACGGCATCCGCAATAGCCACCTGCTCTCCATTGCGCCGACGGGCACCGTCAGTCTCGCGTTCGCGGACAACGCATCGAACGGCATCGAGCCCGCGTTTTCGTGGACGTACACGCGCATGAAAGTGATGGCGGACGGCCGCCGCGAGCAGTTCGCCGTCGAAGATCACGCGTACCGTCTTTATCGCGAGTTGGGCGGCGACGTCGGCAGCCTGCCCGAGTACTTCGTGAGCGCGCTGGAGATGTCGGCGCGCGACCACCTCGACATGATGGCCGCCGTGCAGCCGTTCATCGACACGTCGATTTCGAAAACGGTCAACGTGCCCGCCGATTATCCGTTCGATGCATTCGAAACCCTCTATTTCGACGCATGGAAAAGCAGGCTCAAGGGCCTCGCGACGTATCGCCCGAACGAAACATTGGGCGCGGTGCTGAGCGTGACGCCGGAGCCCGCGGCCACGCCCTCCGACGCGCTCGCCGAAATCGATCTGGACCCGCTGCGCATCGCCATCGATCATCGGCCCAAGGGCGAGCTGCCCGCAATCATCGAGAAGGTCGAGTACCTGACGGCAGCGGGCAAGAAGTCGCTGTATCTTGCCGTGTCGTTCATCGAAGTGACGGGACGCGTGGGCGGCGAGGAAGTGACGATCGAGCGGCCCATCGAGTTCTTCATTCCCGCCGGCCAACGCGATGAATCGCAGCAATGGATCACGGCGACGATGCGTTCGCTGTCGCTCGCGGCGCGTGGGGGCTTTGTCGCGCGCAATCTGCAGGACTTGCGCAAGGTTTCATGGGATCGCGGCCAGGTGCGGCTCGGCGAAGTGCAGCGGCTCGACGGCCACCACTCGCCGCGCTGGCACGATTCGGAAGTCGCGGCGCTCGCGTATGCGCTCCAGCAGATCCTGCACCGGCGCGGCTTTCTCGATGCCGAGGGCAATCAGGTGCCGTCGCGCCTGCTCGCACGCTTGCCACACGGCGAGGCAAACCCGAATGCGTCGAGCGCCGACAACGCGCTCTCGTCCGTTGAAGAGGAATCGGCGGAACAGCGCGGGGTTCAGGCACTGCATACGATGCACGGCCGCAAGTGCGGCAATTGCGGCGCGAATGCGGTGATCCGCAAGGACGGTTGTGACTTCTGCACGGCGTGCGGTGAAATCGGCGCGTGCGGCTAGCCGAGAGGAATTGGATTGAACTGAAAAGGCATCGAAAGAACTAAAATGTAATATCAATGTTTTGACAGGCGAAGCTTCTGCCAAGCCAGGATGATCCGCAGTGTGATCATTGCCGTCGTTTATTGGGTCCTATCCGCGACGCGCCGCAATCCGGGCAACTGGATTGCCGGTGCGTTGCTTCTTCTGGTCAGCGGCGCGTTATTTGCAAAAGCCGTCGCCGCTGATCACGCCCGCTTATTGCCCGAAAGGGAATCCACAGCCATTCTTTTTTATTCGTATCCGCAGATTCCGGCGACGGCTTATGCGCCGCAACGGCGTCTGCATCGATACGTCGTCGAGAGCCCATTGCATATGGGAACCGCGGCTTACGGGCTCTATAACCGGTACAGCATCGCGCCGGATAACGGGCGCGTCCGCTTCGGACAGCGCCTGTCCGGTCTCGACGGCCTTCACGCAGGCGAGGCGCCGGGTTCGCCCGTCTATGGACTCACGCCCGATCCTCAAGACGGCTCTTCGGGTTCATCGACCGACAGCGACGAATGGAGCTTCAGAGCCAATCCGCTTTTGAACCTCAATCACTCACACGAAAGAGGCGCGACGTTTTCCATTCGACATGACTTTTGAATTCAATGGAAGTCAATTGAAGTCGGGATGCGCGAAGCAAAAAAAACTGCGTTTCCTGTCAAAGGAAAACGCAGCATCGTCCAAAACGGGACAGAGGAGACTTCGACCTTCTACCCGCCCGTTGCAGGCAAACACGCCTGCAACGAACGCACCTGCACTAAGCGGCCTTCAGCAAGCCATGCGGATCGATGACGAACTTGCGCGGCGCGCCGCCATCGAACTTGCGATAGCCATCGGGCGCCTCGTCCAGCGACACCACCGTCACGTTGACGATGTCCGCGATCGGCAGACGGTCAAACAGAATTGCCTGCATCAGGTTGCGGTTGTACTTCATCACGGGCGTCTGCCCCGTATGGAACGAATGCGACTTCGCCCAGCCGAGGCCGAAGCGGATGCTCAGGCTGCCCTTGCGCGCAGCGGCATCGGCGGCGCCCGGATCGTCGGTGACGTACAGACCCGGAATGCCAATCGCGCCCGCCGGCTTCGTGATATCCATCAGCGAGTTGAGCACCGTTGCGGGCGCTTCTTCGCGCGAGCCGCTGGTGCCGTGGCCGTGCGCCTCGAAGCCCACGCAGTCCACGGCGCAATCCACTTCGGGCTTGCCGAGAATCTGTGCGATCTGCTCGCCGAGCGTCGCGTCCTTCGACAGATTGACCGTCTCGAAGCCGACTGCGCGCGCGTGCGCAAGCCGCTCTTCGTTCATGTCGCCGACGATCGTGCACGCCGCGCCCAAAATGCGCGCCGATGCGGCAGCCGCCATGCCGACAGGTCCCGCGCCCGCGATGTACACGGTCGAGCCCGGCTTCACACCCGCCATCACGGCGCCGTGATAGCCCGTCGGCAGAATGTCCGACAGACATGTGAGGTCGCGGATTTTTTCCATCGCGCGATCGCGATCGGGAAACTTCAGCAGATTGAAGTCCGCATACGGCACCATCACGTATTCGGCCTGCCCGCCGATCCAGCCGCCCATATCGACGTAACCATACGCGCCGCCGGCACGCGACGGATTCACGTTCAGGCACACGCCCGTATGCTGTTCCTTGCAGGTCTGACAGCGGCCGCACGCGACGTTGAACGGCACGGAAACGAGATCGCCGATCTTCAGCGTCTCGACATCGCGGCCTGCTTCGATCACTTCGCCCGTGATTTCGTGCCCTAAAACAAGGCCTATTTCGGCCGTCGTGCGGCCGCGCACCATGTGCTGGTCCGAGCCGCAAATATTTGTCGATACCACCTTGAGGATCACGCCGTGGCCGATCGCGCGTCCGCGCGGATCGACCATTTTCGGGTAATCGATCGGTCGTACTTCCACCTTGCCCTGCCCCAGATACACGACACCGCGATTGCTGCTCATCGTCTCGTCTCCATGTTGGTCTGAATGCGCAAATGGCGCTGATTCGAGGTTAGTCCCTTTGCCCCGTCCACCAATGTTCAAAACGCGACACGCGTTTTCCTCAAACCGACAAAGCCGGATTGCACCGTTTTTGTTGATTGAACGTTCAATAAAAAAAGACTAGAGTGACGGCTTTCGGCAAGCCTCGCGAGACACCATGCCCAAAGTCGGAATGCGCGAAGTGCGTCGCGCGCAACTGATCGACGCCACGCTGCTCACGATCGACCAGGCCGGTCTGTCGGGCACGACGCTCGCGTCCGTCGCGCAGCGCGCGAACATTTCGACGGGCATCGTGAGCCACTATTTCGGCGACAAGGACGGCCTGCTCGAAGCCACGATGCGCCATATCCTGCGCGATCTGTGGGCCGCCACGACGCGCCGCCGCATCGCCGCGAAGGCGCAGCCGCGCGCGCGTTTGCGCGCGATCGTCGCGGCGAATTTCGACGTATCGCAGGTGAGCGGGCCCGTGATGAAGACGTGGCTCGCGTTCTGGACCGAGAGCATGCATGAGCCCGCGCTGCGGCGCTTGCAGCGCGTGAACACGCGCCGCCTCTATTCGAACCTGTGCGCGGAATTCGCGAAGGCGTTGCCGCGTGCATCAGCGCGGCGCGCCGCCAGCGGCCTCGCGGCGATGATCGACGGACTGTGGCTGCGCGGAGCGTTGTCGGGCGATCCGTTCGATACGAAAGCCGCGCTGCGCCTCGCCAACGACTACATCGACCTGCTGCTCGCGCGCAACGGCTCTTAAAACGCACACGCAGCGTCGCGCCACGAACACCCGCATTTCAAGGAGAAACCCGATGCCCGTCTACGGCCTGCAACGTCTCTACATCGGCGGCGAATATGTCGACGCCACGAGCGGCGTCACCTTCGACACCTTCGATCCCGCCACGGGCGAAACGCTCGCGGCCGTCCAGCAAGCGAGCGTTGCCGACATCGAGCGCGCCGTGCAATCCGCGCGTGAAGGCCAGCGCGCGTGGGCCGCGATGACGGCGATGCAGCGCTCGCGCATCCTGCGCCGCGCAGTGGAGTTGCTGCGCGAGCGCAACGGCGAACTCGCCGAACTCGAAATGCGCGACACAGGCAAGCCGATTGCGGAAACGCGCGCGGTCGACATCGTCACTGGCGCGGACGTGATCGAGTACTACGCGGGCCTCGCCACGGCCATCGAAGGTCAGCAGATTCCGCTGCGCGCCGAATCGTTCGTCTATACGCGGCGCGAGCCGCTCGGCGTCACGGCGGGCATCGGCGCATGGAACTACCCGATCCAGATTGCGTGCTGGAAGTCCGCGCCAGCGCTCGCGGCCGGCAACGCGATGATCTTCAAGCCGAGCGAGGTCACGCCGCTCTCGGCGTCGAAGCTCGCGGAAATCTATCTGGAAGCGGGCGTGCCGCCCGGCGTGTTCAACGTCGTGCAGGGCGACGGACGCGTCGGCGCGATGCTGGCCGCACATCCAGACATCGCGAAGATTTCGTTTACGGGCGGCGTCGAGACGGGCAAGAAAGTGATGTCGACGGCAGGCGCTTCGTCGCTGAAGGAAGTGACGATGGAACTCGGCGGCAAGTCGCCGCTGATCGTGTTCGACGATGCCGACCTGGATCGCGCCGCCGATATCGCCGTGACGGCCAACTTCTTCAGCGCGGGACAGGTGTGCACGAACGGCACGCGCGTGTTCGTGCATCAGTCGGTGCAACAGGCATTCGAAGCGCGCGTGATCGAGCGCGTGAAGCGCATTCGCATCGGCAAACCGTCGGACCCGTCGACAAATTTCGGGCCGCTCGCGAGCGCGGCGCAACTGGACAAGGTGCTTGGCTACATCGAGAGCGGCAAGCAGGAAGGCGCACGTCTTGTGACGGGCGGCGCGCGCATCACGCAAGGCGATTACGCGCGCGGCCAGTACGTGCAGCCGACCGTGTTCGCTGACTGCCGCGACGACATGAAGATCGTGCGCGAAGAAATCTTCGGCCCTGTGATGAGCATTCTGGCTTTCGCCGACGAGGACGACGTGATCGCGCGCGCGAACGACACGATCTACGGTCTCGCAGCGGGTGTCGTCACCGAGAACCTGTCGCGCGCGCATCGCGTGATCCATCGGCTCGAAGCGGGTATCTGCTGGATCAACACGTGGGGTGAGTCGCCCGCCGAAATGCCCGTGGGCGGCTACAAGCAGTCGGGCGTGGGCCGCGAAAACGGCATCACGACGCTCGAGCACTACACGCGCATCAAGTCCATCCAGGTCGAACTGGGCCCATATCAGCCCGTGTTTTGAGGGAGCGCAGCATGGCAGCGAAAGAGTACGACTACATCATCATCGGCGCGGGATCGGCGGGCAATGTGCTCGCTACACGCCTGACGGAAGACCGCGACGTGACCGTGCTGCTGCTCGAAGCAGGCGGCCCCGACTATCGCTTCGACTTTCGCACGCAGATGCCCGCCGCGCTCGCGTATCCGTTGCAAGGGCGCCGCTACAACTGGGCGTATGAAACGGACCCCGAGCCGTTCATGAACAATCGACGCATGGAATGCGGACGCGGCAAGGGGCTGGGCGGCTCGTCGCTGATCAACGGCATGTGCTATATCCGCGGCAATGCGCTCGACTACGACGGCTGGGCCGAACGAAAAGGCCTTGAAAACTGGACCTATCTGGATTGCCTGCCGTATTTCCGCAAGGCCGAGACGCGCGATATCGGCGCGAACGACTATCACGGCGGCGACGGCCCTGTGCATGTGACGACGAGCAAGCCCGGCGTGAATCCCCTCTTCGAAGCGATGGTCGAAGCGGGCGTGCAGGCGGGCTATCCGCGCACCGACGATCTCAACGGCTATCGGCAGGAAGGCTTCGGCCCGATGGACCGCACGGTGACGGCGAACGGCCGCCGCGCCAGCACCGCGCGCGGCTACCTGGATCAGGCGAAGCAGCGCGCGAATCTCACGATCGTCACGCACGCGACTACCGATCGCATTCTGTTCAGCGGCAAGCGCGCGCAAGGCGTCGTGTATCTGGATGGCCAGGCGCAGATCACCGTGCATGCGCGACGTGAAGTCCTGCTATGCAGCGGCGCGATTGCTTCGCCGCAGATTCTGCAACGCTCGGGCGTCGGCCCCGGTGCGTGGCTGCGCGAATTCGACATTCCCGTCGTGCTCGATCTGCCAGGCGTGGGCCAGAACTTGCAGGATCACCTCGAGATGTACATGCAGTACGAGTGCAAGGAGCCCGTGTCGCTCTACCCCGCGCTACTGCTGCGCAATCAGCCTGCGATCGGCATCGAGTGGATGCTGAAGGGCACGGGCATCGGCGCGAGCAACCATTTCGAAGCGGGCGGCTTCATTCGCACGCGCGACGACGACCCGTGGCCGAATATCCAGTATCACTTCCTGCCCGTCGCGATCAACTACAACGGCACGAACGCGATCAAGATGCACGGTTTTCAGGCGCACGTCGGCTCGATGCGCTCGCCGAGCCGCGGCCGCGTGAAGCTGCGCTCGCGCGATCCGCGCGAGCATCCGTCGATTCTCTTCAACTACATGGCGGAAGCACTCGACTGGCGCGAGTTCCGCGACGCGATCCGTATTACGCGAGAGATCATCGCGCAACCGGCGCTCGACCGTTTTCGCGGCCGCGAGCTGAGCCCCGGCGCGGAGCTGCAAACCGATGCGCAGATCGACGCGTTCGTGCGCGCGCGCGCGGAGACTGCGTACCATCCGTCGTGTTCGTGCGCGATGGGCTACGACGACATGGCTGTCGTCGATGGCGAAGGACGCGTGCATGGTCTGGAAGGATTGCGTGTGATCGACGCATCGATCATGCCGCGCATCACGACGGGCAACCTGAACGCGCCGACCATCATGCTCGCCGAGAAAATCGCCGATCGCATTCGCGGACGCAAGCCGCTCGCGCGCTCGACCGCGCCCTACTATGTGGCGAACGGCGCACCGGCGCGTGGCGCGAATATCGTTGCGCATGCACACGCAAGGAGCACGGCGGCGCATACCTATTGACGGGCATTCACGAACCGTGCGTGTCATCCGCCGATGACGCGCACGTTCCACTGCAATGCCGAATCTGTTCTATATGACGGATTAATGGCGGCGTCTACTGGAACGGACCGGAGCAACAGAACACCGGCCTACTCCTTCATCCATTCGAGGATGCCATGCCGACCAACGCTTCTTCATCCGCTGTTTCGTCCACTGTTCCATGCACGAAAAGGGCCAGCGCCGCCGCGCGTCTCGAACGCCTGCCTTTCTCGGGCTATCACCGTACGATCTTCATCATCATCGCGATCGCGTTCTTTTTCGACTCCGTCGATCTGGGCACGATGACCTTCGTGCTCGGCTCCATCAAGACGGAGTTCGGCCTGTCGAGCGCAACAGCCGGCCTCGTCGCCAGCGCGAGCTTCTTCGGCATGGTGCTGGGCGCGGCCGTCGCGGGGCTGTTCGCCGATCGCTTCGGGCGCCGGCCCGTTTTTCAATGGAGCATGGTGCTGTGGGGCCTCGCGTCGTATCTGTGCTCGACGGCGCACAGCGTCGAGGCGCTGATCGTGTATCGCGTGCTGCTCGGCATCGGCATGGGGATGGAGTTCCCGATCGCGCAAACGCTCCTCTCCGAATTCGTGCCGACAGCTTCGCGCGGACGTCTCGTCGCGCTGATGGACGGCTTCTGGCCATTGGGCTTCATCACGGCCGGCTGCGTGTCGTTCGTCGTGCTGCCGCAATTCGGCTGGCGCACGGTGTTCGCGTTGCTCGCGATTCCCGCTGTCTTCGTGTTGATCGTGCGCCGCATCGTGCCCGAGTCGCCGCGCTGGCTCGAACATCGCGGACGCGACGCACAAGCCGATGCCGTGCTCGAGCAGATCGAAGCGAAAGTGATGAAGTCGAAAGGCATCCGCTCGCTGCCCGCGCCGTCGATGCTCGCCGATCCCGCGCCGCGTTCGAAACACGGCGCGTTTCGCGAGATCTGGAGCGCCGCATATCGCCAGCGCACGATCATGGTATGGGCGCTGTGGTTCTTCGCGTTGCTCGGCTTCTATGGCCTCACGTCGTGGCTCGGCGCGTTGATGCAGCAGGCGGGCTTCGCGGTGACGAAATCGGTGCTCTATACGGTGCTGATTTCGCTCGGCGGCGTGCCCGGCTTTCTGTGCGCCGCGTGGCTCGTCGAACGTTGGGGCCGCAAGCCGACCTGTATCGCGTCGCTGGCGGGCGGCGGCATCATGGCCTATCTGTACGGACAAACGGCGCTGCACGCAGATAGCGTGACGCTGCTGATCTGCACCGGCCTCGCGATGCAGTTCTTTCTGTTCGGCATGTGGGCCGTGCTCTACACGTACACACCGGAGTTGTATGGCACGGGCGCACGGGCCACGGGTTCGGGCTTCGCGTCGGCGATCGGCCGCGTCGGCTCGCTGATCGGCCCCTATGCGGTCGGCGTCGTGCTGCCGATCTTCGGACAAGGCGGCGTGTTCACGCTCGGCGCGCTGTCGTTCGGCGTCGCGGCGCTCGCCGTGTGGGCGATGGGCATCGAGACAAAGGGCCTGTCGCTCGAAACGCTCGTGTCGAAAGTCGATGAAGACGCAGCGGAGTACCGCGTCGCCGTCGACGATGCCCGCTGATCGCATCGTCAAACGTCAACGTGCTTTCTGTTGGCTGTACCGGGCTTACTCGCGCGTAAGCCTGTTACAGCCGTGCGCCATCCGTCGAGCCGCATTCCTCGCATGACCGCGCGTGCATGCGCGAGCCGCGTCCTTTCACGATCGTCAAACCTGTAACGGCGTAACGTCATGAAACACATCCGTAGTCAAACTGTAGCGGCGTCCGATTAGCATGTGCGGGACTGATCGCTCACTCGACCATGGAGGTGTCCCGATGTTGAGCCCTCACGAAATCGCGACGCTCATGCTGTTGAACAGCAACGAGCACCGTCTCGAATCGCTAGACCCCGATGTACTCGCTTTGCGTCATTACGAACTCGTCGAAGTGCGCGATCCCAGCGGCGCGGCAGCATTGCAGATCAGCGCGCGCGGCCGCGATCTGCTCAAGCGTCTCGGGATGGATGCGGCGCGCTGAGCGCCGCCCATCGCGGCCGGCGTCACACTCGCACGGCGGCACGCGATCTGGTGTCACGGCATCGGGCTATCGCCGATGCGGGTCGGGCGCATCGGCAGTCGAATGCCCGTCGTTCACGAAGGTGTGCAGGCTCATACGCACCGTGATGTGCATGCCTTGCGATGCAAACGACGTCAATGGCTCCCGTTTCGGCTGAGGTTCGGGCGCGAGTTGCGGCGTGCCGTCCACAGGCTCCTCCTCGATGACAGGACTTGCAGCGGCTGTCGTCGCGGGGCTCTGCGCGGCAGCGACGCACTCTGTCATCACAGGCGGCTCTGTTATCACCGGCGGCTCCGCTACGACAGGCGGCTCCGCCATCACGGGTGCCGCGTCGGCCGCCGCTTTTTCGACAACCGGCTCGGATGCGAAACCGGGATTGCGTCGAATCAAACGCTCCGACATCTCGGGCTCATGAAGCGCGGGTTCTTCATGTGCGGGCTCTTCGTGACCCGGCTGCCGATGAACGGGCTGTTGTCGAACAGCCTCTGAAGCGCCGATGGACGGGCGTTCGAACACCTCGACCCATTGCGGCACATCCGCGAGATCCATGATCGTGAGCTTGCCGCCGTACACGGCGCCCGTGTCGATATTGATCACGTTGTCTTTCGCGGTGACGCCGGACACAGGCGTATGGCCAACGATCACGGCCGTCACGTTGTCGACGCGCCCCGTCGCATGCACCTGCGAGCGCACGCTGCGCTTCGCCTTGTCGAGCAGGCCTCGCAGCGTATTGCGCGAAGGCTCGGGATGCGGCTGATACGTCTTCCAGCGCGTGCGCGCCCAGATCGCCTTGCGGCGCATCGAGCCATTGGGCGACTCGCGTTCGATTTCACGCACGAACGTCGTCCAGTCCGACGTGGGCGAATCCGCGTGCACGATGCCGACGATGCCGTGTTCCGTTTCGATTTCGATCACGTACGGCAGCGACGCCATATAGTCGGCGATGCGATCGACCCAGTCCATGTCCTCGGCGCGATCGAGCAGCCAGTTCGCGCCGTTGCCCAGCAGCGAGAGTGCCTGCTCTTCGCCATGATGCCAGCGCACGATGATGTCTTCGTGATTGCCCTTGACGGACTTGATGCGATAACGCTCGACGGTTTCCAGCACGCAATCGGATTCCGGCCCCCGGTCGACGAGATCGCCGACAGCGAACAGCCGGTCCCGTTGCGGATCGAAATGGCGTGCTTCGAGTTCTGCGCGTAATTGCCCGAAGCAGCCGTGAATGTCGCCCACGACGAAGTCACGACCTGAGTCATTACGCGGATAGCGGATAACGGCGCGATAGGGCTCTTTCATGGCTCACAGTGAACGAAATAACGACGAAAAACAATGGTGAATTCCGCAATAAAGCGGCATTAAAATCAGCAAGGAATTCCTTTTGAAAGTGACAGCAAAGAACGCCGCTACGCGCGAGCGGCATCGACAAGAACTAGCATAGCGCGTGGAAATGTCGGCAGGTGCTACACAAAAACGGATTGTGTAACTGTTGGTGAAGCGCATTCCAACGCGCGCACGCGCCTTTGCTTCGGCTTACGCGGAATCCGCCTGTAACACGGCGTCCGTCGGCGCGACGCGCTTGTAGTCCGACGCAAGCATGCGCGAGAGAAGAACCTTTGAAATGTGCAACTCCGTCGCGGCCGCATCGAGCCGGCCCTGATTGCGCGCGACGGCGAGTTCGACGGCGGCCCATTCGGGAACGTCGTCGGTCTCGTCGGCTGGCCTCAGCAACGGCATCTGCGCGACCTTGTCGAAACCCAGATCCTCGACGGAGATCAACTGCCCTCTGCCGACGACGATTGCGCGCCGGATGCGGTTGATCAGTTCCTGCACATTACCGGGCCATGTGTGCGTGTCGAGCGCTTCCCATGCGCAGACGGAAAAACCTTGCACGCCATGACGCGAATCGGAGCGAAAGCTCATCAGCAGCCAGGATGCGAGCAGGCGGATATCGGCGCCGCGGTCGCGCAGCGCCGGCAGCGTGATCGTATTCCCCGCGAACAACGCAACAAGGCGCGGATGCAGACGATGTTCTTCCGTCGCGCGTTGCAAGTCGAAATGTGTCGAGCAGATGATGCGCACATTGCGCGGCCCACTGTCGAGCAGGTCTGCGAGACGTTGTTGCGCCGCAAGCGGCAGCTCGCAGATGCCGTCGATATACAGCGAACCGCCCTCCGCCATTTCCAGGCGAGGTCGCTGATTGCCCCCTTCGACTTTGCTCTCCCCGTCGCCAAACAGTTCGGCCGCGAGCCGCTCGGGCGCGTAGGCCGCGCAATGGATCGATACCCACGGTCCGTCGCGGCGCGTCGAACCCGAATGGATCGCCGTTGCCGTCATCGTCTTGCCGCTCCCCGATTCGCCGACGATCATCACGGGCCGCTCATGCTCGCACGCGCGCCGGATCGCCGCGCGCACGTCGGTCATCGCAGCGCACGCGCCGATCATCGCGGGCGAGTCGTCGTCCGTGCTCCTGCGCTCGTCGCCCGTCGACGTTTCATACACGCGATCGATGGTCTGCGCGATCAGCTCGGCGGCAGCGGGCAACGTGATGAAACTCACGCAGCGCGTGCGCACGATCCGGCGTATTTCCGGATCGTTCAGGTGCGCCTTCGTCACGACGGCGACCCAACTGATTTCTGCACTCGCTTTTGTCAGTACGTCGACTTCGTTCAGATCATCCGGAATGGTCAGCGAAGAGAACTCGATCAGACCAGCAGCCCGGTCATTGGCAAGCAATGCAGCGCCTTGCCTCTCGCGAACATCGATGCAGCGAATGCGCCATAACTCCGACGGCAGATTGCCGTCGAGGCACGCCAGTTCAGGGTTGCACACGTGATAGAGCCGCTTTAGCTTGAGGTCCATGATGTAATCGGTTTTCCCGCCTCGATTGGTCGACATGCACCGACAGCATTACGTCCCCGGGAATTCGTTCGCGATCGGTTACTCAAAAATTAACGGAATCGCGACCCGTTATGCATCAACGGTTGTTACTGTTTGAAAACGTCGAATCGCGACTACACGTTGGCGATTTTGAGCGCTCCACGCACGCAGTCCGCGCGCAAACGCACGTTTCCAAAGCATAAAAAAGTCTGACGGCAGGGATCGCGCAGCGGCCTCGACCAACCTCCGAGTAACGATCCTTTACATAAGACACGATTGACTGTGGCGAGAGGGACACAGCCTCGGAAGGCCGCGCATGGGGCGCGGAAGTTCTTCCCAATTCGATTGCTGCGCATGGAGAAAAGTACTGCCGATGGCGCGTGATGTGCAGTGACGGTCGGTAAATTCGAATGAGTCGAGTCAAAAAATGACATGCTTACCGCGTAAAGCGCATAGCTCGCATCGCGAGTTTAGCCAAGAAAACTTAAGAGACGCTGATGCGGCGAAATCGACCGTTCACGCAGAGATGAAGAATGTCACAGTTGCAACCAGCAGATAACGACCGTTTAATGTGCGCGCAGTTCCCACGTCGATGAAGCGCGCGTCCCGAACGCGACGTCGTCGCCAGGTGCTGAACGAATCGCTTCGCAGTTAAGCAAGTCTTCAGGACGCGTGCGGGACAATGGCGACTCTCTCGGGTTCTGGCAATGGCCCTCGGAATGGCCAGAATCCCTTCGCGCCGGCCCTGATGACACCCTCATGGCACCATGACGGGCCGGCTTTTTTTCGTTGCCTGAGCGCTAGTGCCAGGCGCAGCAATGAGCCGGACTGCCGCTCAATGCGCCGCGTCGAAGCTCCACGTTCCTTCGACGTCGATCACCGTCTTCACCGAGTTCGCCAGAAAACACGCATCATGCGCAAGATGATGCAGATGGCGAAGCGCGTCATCGCTCGGCGCTTTCGCACCCGCGAATGCAACAGCCGGTTTCAGCACGACTCGCGTCACCACTTCCTTGCCCGCTTCGTTCTTCGCCATCGTGCCTTCGGCTTCGTCGCGATACGAGGTCACGACATAACCCTCGCCCGCTGCAATCGACAGAAACCACAGCATGTGGCAACTCGACAATGCCGCGACGTACGCCTCTTCGGGGTCGACACCCGCTGGATCGGCGAACGGCACGCGCACCACGTGCGGCGAACTGGATGCGGGCACGACCGCGCCGCCGTCGAAGGTCCAGCGATGCGCGCGGCTATAGCGGTTGTCGGTGAACGGGCTGCCGTTGCTGCTCCATTCGATCAGTGCCGTATGTTTGGCCATATGCGTGAGGTCCTCGCGTAGTGGGTAATCCGATGAGCTTAACGTGTGTCAGATGCGGTCAGATGGGCGTGAGCACGTCTTCGCCCGCGAAGTGACGCGTGGCGTTCGCGATGAACGTATCGACACAGGCCGCATTCGCTTCCGGCGACGTGCCCGCCACATGCGGCGTGAGCACGACATTGTTCAGATGCAGCAGCGGCTGCGGCGGATGCGGCTCGCTTTCATACACGTCGAGCCCCGCTCCCGCGATGACGCCATTCTTCAATGCATACGCAAGCGCATCCGTATCGACGACGCTGCCGCGCGACACATTGACGAGAAAGCCTGTCGGCCCCAGAGCTTCGAGCACCTGCGCATCGATCAGATGCTGCGTGACGGTGCCGCCCGGCGTCGCCACGACGAGATAGTCGCTCCAGCGCGCGAGATCGCGCAGCTTGTCGAAGTAGCGTAACGTCACGCCGTCGCGTGGCTTGCGGTTGTGATACGCGACGTCGATATCGAAACCGGCCGCGCGGCGCGCCACCTTCTCTCCGATATGCCCCAAGCCGACGATGCCGAGCCGCTTGCCCGACACCGAGGGTCGCAACGGCAACGCATCGCGCCAGATGCCTTCGCGTGTCGCGCGGTCGCGTTGAGGCACATCGCGCACGACGGCCAGCAGCAATGCAAGCGCGTGATCGGCGACGCAATCGTCGTTGGCTCCCGCGCCGTTCGTGAGCACGATGCCGCGTGCGCGCGCATGCTCGGTCGCGATGTTCTCGTAGCCTGCGCCCAACGCGCTCACCAGTTCGAGCGCAGGCAACCGGTCGATTTCATCGGCGCTCAGGCCTGTGGTGCCGCTCGTCAGCACTGCGCGAATCGCAGCGCCGTGCTTCGCGATCGATTCCGCGCGCGCTTCGTGCGTGGGCGCATAGAGGACGTCGAACGAAGCGGCGATGCGCTCGCGGTTGTCGTCGAGGAGTGAGGTCAGTACGAGCAGGGACGGTTTCATGAGCTTGGCGCGAGCAGGAAGCGTGCGAGCAGAAAGCGTGAAGCGCTGCAAGACAGGTGCTGCAACGAAGTACCGGCAACGCGCAGTGTAGCAACAAGCCGTATAGGCCGCAGCGGGCCGCAGCGGGCAGGGCCGTCGCTCGCCATCATTGCGCGGCCCATTCGGCGAGCGTCGCGATCGTGTTGATGTTGCGCGCGGTCCCCGTTTTCGCAGCGGGAATCTTCAGTTTCGAATTCGCCATCCCTTCGCCGTAATGCACGTAGATTTCCTGCTTGCCGAGCGCGACCTTTTCGTTTCGCTGGCCTGTCATGCGGTCGAGCGTATCGGCGGGCGGCCGGCCATCGAGAAAGATCGCGACGGTGCGGTTCGGCGCTTCGTCGCTGAACGGATTGGCGTGCAGTACATCCGCCATTTCCTTGCCCGTGCGGATCAGCACGCCCACGGGCTTGCCCGCATACGCTTCGAGTCGGGTTTCGAGCGCCGCCTGCACCGCGCGCCGCGCGAGCTTGCTTTCGAACACGACATTGCCGCTCGCAATGTACGTGCGCACGTTGATGAAGCCCGCTTCTTCGCATAGCCGGCGAAGCTCGGTCATCGGCAGCTTGCCGGTGCCGCCGACATTGACGGCCCGCAACAGCGCAACGTAGGTGATCATGTTCCGTTCATGGAGTCGCGATGGCTGCGATGTTATCGCGTCGGCAACGAAGCGCAAACGCCGGCGTATCCGCATCATTCGACATGCCGTGCCGCTTCGACATAACAAAGCGGCGCATCCCGCAAAGGATGCGCCGCCATCGCATATGCACGCGTGCGCGCCTAGCTGTTGATGAACGCGAGCAGATCGGCGTTGATCCTGTCCGCCTCCGTCACGCACATGCCGTGCGCGCCGCCCTCGTAGACCTTGAACGTCGCGTTCTTCACGATCTCCGCGGACTTCCTGCCCGCAGCGTCGATCGGCACGATCTGGTCGTCGTCGCCGTGCAGGATCAGCGTCGGCACGTCGATCTTCTTCAGGTCTTCCGTGTAATCGACTTCAGAGAACTCGCGGATGCACAGGTACTGTCCATGAATGCTGCCCGACATGCCCTGTGCCCAGAACGCGTCGATCGTGCCTTGCGACACTTTTGCGTTCGGACGGTTGAAGCCGAAGAACGGAATCGCGAGGTCCTTATAGAACTGCGAGCGGTTGTCGGCGACACCCTTGCGGATGCCGTCGAACACGTCCAGTGGCAAGCCGCCGGGATTCGCCTGCGTCTTCAGCATCAACGGCGGCACCGCGCCGATCAGCACCGTCTTCGCAACGCGCTTCGTGCCGTGACGGCCGATATAGTGCGCAACTTCGCCGCCGCCCGTCGAATGCCCGACGAGCGTCGCGCCCTGAATGTCGAGTGCGTCGAGCAGCGCGGCGAGATCGTCCGCGTACGTGTCCATGTCGTTGCCGTTCGACGGTTGGCCCGAGCGGCCATGTCCACGGCGATCGTGTGCGATCACGCGAAAGCCCTTCTGCAGCAGGAACAGCATCTGGGCATCCCACGCGTCCGCGTCGAGCGGCCAGCCATGCGAGAAGACGACGGGACGGCCCGAGCCCCAGTCCTTGTAGAAAATCTGCGTGCCATCCTTCGTGGTGATCGTGCTCATCGAACTTCGCTCCTTTGGGTGGTGACACATTGAGGGGGTGACACATTGCGCCGCCGATGCGGCGGGTAAATCGACAGGAAAGCAATGGGCGAACGCGCTTCGAACCGATGCGCGCGCAATCACTCGTCAACGTCGTTTCGATCATCGACGCCGATGGTACAGCGCGACAAAACTCTCTTCAGCAGAGGTCCGCACAGTCATGCGGGACCGAGGCGCGCCGCGAGCAGATAGGCCGGAGCGACGGCAAACCGGCGCTTTGGCCCGCTATCTGGGCCGGCATGTTTCTCGACGTGCCGCGTTGTCTTCGCCTCGCGCAATGGAGAAACGCAATGCGTGGCAGCTTGCTTTAGCGCGGTGCTTCGTCAATGCTCATTTCTGCGCGCAGCATTGGCAACCGCGCCGTCTTGCGCGACGAGCGTTTGCATCTGCACGGGGGCGTCGACACCGCCCGATTCCGTATCGTCGTGATGCGAGACGATCGCCTTCACGCCGGCTTCGGCAGCGGGTGTCGCGACATAGGGAATGAACGCCGAAATGGCCATCACGATGACGTAAGTGAACATGACGCTGCCCCTGTTCTTTTCAGGCATGAGGAGGCACACCGGAATGCCGGCGCGCCGCAGACAGATCGTCGCCCGCTTCACGGTGAAGCGCTTCGAATCGCTTCGCCGGAAAACACGTGTTCCTCGTATTGCGCGTGCTGCTCGCATGCTGTGACGCGATGCGCGTTCACGTGGCCAATGCGCGAATTGCGTGTACCCTCCGTACAGATTCCGGTGACTCGTATGATCATTTGCACCGGTAAACCGACGACCGGTTAAATCGATTCGTAGGGCATCGCAATGCGAAAGTCAAATGACGCGGCAGACAAGCCGTCGCCCGTTGTACTCTTCGGCGCGTTCGACCGGCACAATCTGGGCGACATGCTGTTTCCCCATGTCGTCGCGCGCATGCTGGGCGAGCGCGACGTGCGCTTCGCCGGACTCGCGGCTCGCGACCTTCGTGCGCACGGCGGCCATCGAGTTGAAGCGCTCATGCAGATGCACGAACGCGCGATCGATCTGATACACGTCGGCGGAGAAATCCTCACGTGCGATGCATGGGAAGCCGCCGTGATGCTGCAATCGCCCGACCACGCGCAACGGCTCATCGCGTCGCATCAGCACGATCCCGATTGCCATGCGTGGGCGTATCGCGTGCTCGGCACGCGGGCGCGTGCGCCGTATGTGTCGTCGAAGGAAGCGTTGCCCTCGGCCGCGCGCGTGCTCTTTCACGCCGTCGGCGGCGTGGGCCCGAGCGGCCGCGACGACGCGCTGCGTAACGAAGTGCTCGCGAAGCTCGCAACCGCTGACGATGTCACCGTGCGCGACGCGCGCGCGCAGGCATGGCTCGGCCAGTCCGGCATCGAAGCGCGGCTCGTGCCCGATTGCGCCGTCATGGTGGCGGACCTGTTCGGCGACACGATCCGCGAGCGTGCGTCGCCCGCCATTGAACGGATACGCTCGGCGGCGCCGGAAGGCTATCTCGCCGTGCAGTTCAGCGCCGATTTCGGCGACGATGCAACGCTCGCGCAGATCGCCGCGCAACTGGACCGCGTCGCGCAAGCGCATGGCCTCGCCGTCGTGTTCTTTCGCGCGGGCGCTGCGCCGTGGCACGACGACCTGTCGTGCTTCGAGCGCACTGCCGCGCGCATGCGCGCTTCATCCGTCCACTTGTTCGATTCGCTGAATATCTGGGACATCTGCGCGTTGGTCGCGCACAGCCGCGCGTATCTCGGCAGCAGTCTGCATGGGCGGATCGTCGCGATCGCGTTTGCGCGGCCGCGCATCAATCTGCTGCATGACGAAGAGTTCGCGCGGCCCTGCAAGCAGATCGCCTTCGCCGAAACATGGGAGGACGCCGATTCGCCCAGGGCCGTCACCGTCAGCGGACTGGCAGCGGGTGTGAACGACGCTTTATCGGTTGAAGAGAAGCGGCTCGAACAGACCGCCACGCGGCTTGTCACGCTCTACCGCGACGATTTTCGGACGCTCGCGTCGCTTCTCGTCTGATCGATCTGCGAAGAAAACGACTGCAGAATCGCCGCCATCTGCCGATATCCCGCTTGCGGCCGAACTCATCCGTTCCGGGGCCGCATGCCCGCACTTTTTACCGGGCATCGCAATTCGGCACCGTAGAATAGCGAGACTTTCGATTCTGGACCCGTCATGCCCAACTCCTCCCGCCCACGCAGCACAGCCGACGACGACTCCGAAATGTTCGACCTCGCCCCCGTCGCGCTGTGGCTAGAAGACTTCAGCGGCGTGAAGGCGCTGTTCGAAGCGTGGCGCGAACAGGGCGTGACCGATCTGCGCGCGCATATCGGCGAGGACGTGCGGCGCGTCGCCGAATGCGCGAGCCGCATCCGCGTGATCAAGGTGAACCAGAAGGCGCTGTCGCTGTTCGAAGCCGCCGATTTCAGCTCGCTGACGGACAGCCTTTCCACCGTCTTCCGCGACGACATGCTGAAGACGCACCTCGAAGAGCTGTGTCAGCTTTGGTCCGGCCAGCCGCAATTCACGAGCCAGACCGTCAACTACACGCTCGGCGGCCGGCGTCTCGACATCCTGCTGAAGGGAAAGATCCTGCCGGGACACGAGGAACGCTGGGATCGCGTGCTGGTGTCGACGGAGGACATCACCGAGCTGGAAAACGCGCGCCATCGCGTGACGGCCGCCGAACAGCACGTGCGCGGGCTGTTCGAGCATTCGCCCGTGTCGCTGTGGGTCGAGGATTTTAGCGCGGTCAAGCGTCTGCTCGACGAAGCGCGCGCCGCCGGCATCACCGATTTCCGCACGTTCACCGACGTCCACCCCGAGTTCGTCGAGCGCTGCATGGCCGAGATTCACGTGATCGACGTGAACCGGCACACGCTGGAAATGTTTGCCGCGCCCGACAAGCGAACGCTGCTGTCCCGCCTGCCAGAAGTGTTCCGCGACGAGATGCGTCCGCACTTCCGCGAGCAGCTGATCGACCTGTGGGACGGCAAGCTCTTTCAGCAGCGGGAAGTGCTCAACTATTCGCTCGAAGCGAACGAGGTGCACGTCCACCTTCAATTCTCAGTGCTGCCGGGCCACGAGCGCACGTGGGACCTCGTGCTCGTCGCGCTGACCGACATCACCGCGCGCAAGAAGGCCGAGGCGTATCTGGAGTTTCTCGGCAAGCACGACGTGCTGACGAAATTGCGCAACCGTTCGTTCTATGTCGACGAACTGAACCGGCTGGAGCGCAAGGGTCCGTTCCCGGTGACGGTCATCATGGCCGACCTCAATGGCCTCAAGCGCGTCAACGACCAGCTGGGCCATGCCGCCGGCGACGCGCTGCTGCGCCGCGCCGGCGAAGTGCTCTCGAAGGCAATGGAGACGCCGTTCAACGCCGCGCGCATCGGCGGCGACGAGTTCGCGATCCTTCTGCCCGGCACCGACGAGCGCGGCGGCGCGGCGATGATCGAGACGATCCGTCAGCTCGTCGATCTGAACAATCAGTTCTATCCGGGCTCGCCGATCAGCTTTTCGATGGGCGCCGCGACGGTGCAGCGCGGCGAGCGGATCGAAGAAGGCGTGCAACGCGCCGATCTGCTGATGTACGAGGAAAAGCGCGCGCACTATACATCGCTGGCTTCGCAGGAAGCGGGCAGCAAGTAAGTGAGAGGCGCGCGAGGCGCGCTCACCTGCTTCCTCAGTTGCTCCTGCCATCGCGCACTGGAACGCCATATGCGCCGACGATGCGGCGATCCTGCTCCGCCGCAGAAAACAGTTCCCATTCGAGCCCGTTCACATCGACGCTGCTCGAATAGCCTTCCGCTGAGTCGTCCTCGAAGCCCACATGGCGCAATTGCCCTGCTTTTTCGGGCTTTTCGTTGATCGAGAAGTTCAGCAGATCGGTGCGCCACATCGCGTACTGTCCAGGCACCACGGCCGACGGAGGCTGGCCGAGCCTGCGGCTGTAATCGGCAATCGATTCGTCGAGGTTTGCAACGGCCAGCGCGATATGAAAACGCTTCATGATGTCAGGCTCCGCGTGAGGGTCATGTGGGTGACGACGCAATTATCGTAATCACCGCGCGCACGCGTAGCCAGATCAGCAGTCATGCTGGTATCGGCGTTACCTGTTTCCCAGGTTCTGTCGAGCTTTGATCTGAAAGGAGCCGCTTTCGATGCTTTCCCACGTGTTTATCGGCGTCAACGATTTCGAGCGCGCGTATGCGTTCTATTCGGCCGTGCTGCGCGAACTGGGTCTCGTGCCCAAGTTTCGCGAGGACGACAGGCCGTGGGCAGGATGGATGACGCCCGGCGTCGCGCGGCCGCTCTTTCTGGTCGGCCGGCCGTTCGATGGGCAGTCTGCCGTCGCGGGCAACGGCCATATGATCGCGCTGTTGGCGCCTGACCGGCCCACCGTCGATCGCGTGCACGCGACGGCGCTCGCGCATGGCGCGATATGCGAAGGGCCGCCCGGACTGCGCCCCGAGTATCACGCGAACTACTACGGCGCGTACTTTCGCGACGCCGACGGCAACAAGCTCTGCGTCTGCTGCCACGACCCCGCCTGAGCGCGGGCCGCAGCACAGAGGGCCACGCTTCAGTTCGTCGTCACGTACTTGCCGAATTTGCGCACGGGCGCGGCGGGCCGCTGCGGCGGGACCGAAACGGCCGGGTCCAGCGTGCCGCGCATGCGCTTCACTTCATCGACGGGACTGAGGCCGAACAGCCGCTTGAACTCCCGGCTGAACTGCGACGCGCTTTCGTAACCGACGCGCGCAGCCGCCGCGCTTGCGTTGAGCCCGTCCTGCACCATCAGCAGGCGCGCATGATGCAGACGCGTCGTCTTCACATACTGCATCGGCGAAGTCGACGTGACGGTCTTGAACTGCGCATGAAACACGGCGAGGCTCATGCCGGACTCGCGCGCGAGCGTCTCGACGTCGAGCGCGCCGTCGTACTCGGTGTGAATGCGGCGCAGCGCCTTCGCGATGCGCCCGAAGTGGTGCTGATGCGTGAGCGCCGCGCGAATCGCATCGCCCTGCACGCCCGTCAGCACGCGGTAGCAGATTTCGCGCACGATCGACGGCGCGAGAATCCGCGCATCGAACGGCGACACCAGCGCTTCGAGCAGACGCAGCACGGCATCGCTCAACGGCTGGTCGAGCGGCGTCGAGTAGATGCCGCGCGGCTCGCTGTCGACGGCGCCATGCGTTTCGTTCAGCAGCATCAGCAGTTCGGCGACCATCGTCAGGTCGACGCGAATCGAAATGCCGAGGAACGGCTCTTCGATGCTCGCCTCCGTCTCGCATTCGAACGGCAGCGGCACCGAGAGCACGAGGTATTGCTGCGCATCGTAGATGTACGAGTGGCCGCCCAGATACCCGCGCTTTCTGCCCTGGCAGACGATCACGATGCTGGGCTCGTACATGACGGGGCGGCGCGGCATCGGATGATTCGCGCGCAGGAACTTGACGCCTTCGAGCGGCGCATCCGTCATGCCCTCGTTCGGCGCGAGCGTGCGCAACAGTTCGACCATGCGCTGCTGCGGCGTGTATTGCGCGAGTGCGCTATTTGAAAGTTTTGTGTCCGACATGATTAAATCCGTTCGACGCGAGCATGATGCGCCATAGAATATGGCTTGAAATCTAGCATTAAATGGCCTACAGCGGACGGCGTCAGGAGAAATAGGCAAGTCTTCAAGACGTTCAGGTATTCCCTGGGGCACGCGCGATCCCTACTATGGGAACCCTGTCGCAAAGCCCGCTTTCTGTCCGCAACACCACCGTCGATCGCCTCGCGCGAGGCATGCGAAGCGCGCACCGCCGCCTTCCCGCTCATCGGACGGACATCCCAACGGACTCCCGCGTGCCTCGGCGCACGACAGATTCGCCCGCCGCGCGTTTTCAACGCGCGTGGCGCCTCGCTGAATTGCATCACCCGAATTGGAGCTTTCATGACCACGACCCACGCTTACGCCGCAACCGACGCACAATCGAAACTCGCGCCGTTCGAATTCCAGCGTCGCGAGTTGCGCGAACACGATGTGCATATCGAAGTCCTGTTTTGCGGCGTCTGTCATTCGGACCTGCATCAGGCTCGCAACGAATGGAAGAACACGATGTACCCCGTCGTCCCCGGCCATGAGATCGTCGGCCGCGTGACGAAGGTCGGGCCGCAAGTGTCGAAGTACAAGGCCGGCGATCTCGTCGGCGTCGGCTGTCTCGTCGATTCGTGCCGCACCTGCGCGAGCTGCCAGGAAGGCCTCGAACAGTATTGCGAGAACGGCTTTGTCGGCACGTATAACGGCAACGACCGCGAGACGGGCGCTGTCACTTATGGCGGTTATTCGACGCAACTCGTCGTCGACGAAGCGTTCGTGCTGCGCGTGCCGGAGAACCTCGATCCCGCGGGCGTCGCACCGCTTCTGTGTGCGGGCATCACGACGTATTCACCGCTGCGCACGTGGGGCGCGGGGCCGGGCAAGAAGGTCGGCATCGTCGGTCTGGGCGGCCTCGGCCACATGGGCGTGAAGCTCGCGCGTGCGATGGGCGCGCACGTCGTGCTGTTCACGACGTCGCCGTCGAAGATCGACGACGCGAAACGCCTCGGCGCGAACGAAGTGGTGATTTCGAAGAACCAGGCGGAGATGGATGCGCACGCGAACAGCTTCGATCTGATCGTGAACACGGTCGCGGCGCAGCACGATCTGAATCCGTTCATCAACCTGCTCAAGCGTGACGGCACGCTCACGCTGGTCGGTGCGCCGGAGCACGATCACCCGTCGCCGCAAGTGTTCAACCTGATCATGAAGCGACGCCGTCTGGCGGGCTCGCTGATCGGCGGTATCGCCGAGACGCAGGAAATGCTGGACTTCTGCGGCAAGCACGGCATCACCTCGGACATCGAGATGATTCCGATGCAGAAGATCAATGACGCATACGAGCGCATGTTGAAGAGCGATGTGAAGTACCGCTTCGTCATCGATCTCGACTCGCTCCGGAAGTAACGGGCAGCAGGACCCACCGCTTTACCCCCTCCACCCGGGCCGCGCAGGACGGCGGCCTGTCCCTGCTTCCCGCGTTGTATCGCTCTTGCATCTGCATTACCGGCGCGCCTTCCCGACGGGACGGGGCATGCCGCGGCTTTTCTTGCTGATTTGGCTCTTTGTGGAATGTCCCGTATGCCAGCAATCAACTGGAGAGTTCCGTGATCGATCGTATCCAGGCGATGCGTACCTTCATGCGCATCGTCGATACCAATAGCTTTACCCGCGCCGCGCAATCGCTCGACATACCCCGCGCGACGGCGACGACGATTGTGCAGAATCTGGAAGCGATGCTCGGCACCGCGCTGCTCGTGCGCACGACGCGCCGTCTGAGCCTCACCCCGGAAGGCGCAGCCTATTACGAACGCTGCGCGCAGATTCTCGCCGACATCGACGAGATGGAAGCAAGCTTGCGTCAGACGCAGGACAATCCGAGCGGACGGTTGCGCGTCGAAATGCCGGGCGCAGTGGCGACATCGATTGTGTTGCCGGCGCTCGACGATTTTCACGAGCGCTATCCGGCCATCGATCTGGCGATCGGCGTGAGCCATCGCAATGTCGATCTCGTCGGAGAGGCGGTGGATTGCAGCATCCAGTTGGGCGAATTGCCCGACTCGGGGCTGGCCGCGCGGCGCCTCGGCTCCCTCGAGCATGTGACGTGCGCGAGTCCCGCGTATCTGGAGCGCTATGGTGCGCCGGAGAGTCTCGACGATCTGTCGGGCCATGTCGCGGTGAATTGCATGTCGCCTCACAACGGCCGCGCCGTCGATTTCGATTTCGATGTCGGCGGCAGCCCGTTGACGGTGAAGGTGAATGGCTTCATCAAGGTCAGCGACGAGCATGCGTATCTGACTTGCGGCTTGCAAGGGCTCGGATTGATCCAGCCCGCGCGGATCGCAGCGCAGCCGCTGCTCGAGAAGGGACTGCTGCGCGAAGTGCTGCCGCAGTGGAAGCCGGTGCCGATGCCTGTGTCTGTTGCCTATGTCAAAGGGCGCCGCGTGTCGCCACGCGTGAGGGCGTTCGTCGATTGGCTAGCTGAGCTGTTCGAGCATCAGGGACACGTCGAGGCGGATATGTCGCGCGTGCGGCAGCTGATGCGTGGGGGGTTGCATGCGGCGTGAGGGGTCCGCAGGCTGTTGAGGGAACCTCCCGCTCGTTTGTCCAGTCGGGAGGCCCGATGCACGATCAATCACAACACCCGATTTCACACCGCTTTACATTTTCACGAACAGGATATGCTACAAGCCATGTTCCATCCCTTTTGCAAGGCGACGTGAACATGGCGGATATGTTTGTCAAGATCGACGGTATCGGCGGTGAATCGCAGGACATGGAGCATCGCGGCGAGATAGAAGTATCAAACTGGCGATGGAAGATTTCTCAACAGTCGAGCATGATGTCCGGCTCAGGTGGTGGAGCGGGCAAAGCCTCAATAGCCGATCTCGAGTTCGTGCATCAAATTGATCGGGCGAGTCCGAACCTGATGCGTTACTGCCTGACCGGCAGACATATTCCCAGAGTTGTACTGTCCATGCGCAAAGCTGGCGGAGTACCTCTCGATTTCCTGAAAATCATCATGGGCGATGTGGTTATCACGTCCGTGGAGCCGATCGTTTTTGGCGACAACTATTACGAGCATGTAGGCCTGTCGTTTTCCCGCGTCAAGCAGGAATACGTGCAGCAAAGCACTAGCGGCGCAAGCGCGGGCACTGTCACCGCTACATTCGACGTCAAAGAGAATCTTGAACGGTGAAGCATCCGAACTATTTCGCGCTATTGATAGGACTTTGCCTGTCAGTGGGCGCAGCCTTTTACTTGTACTCGGTCATCGAGTTTCGGCTGTCATCAGTCGTGGTAACCGGCAAGGTCGTATGCCTGAATGCCGGGGGGCACCACCCGCAGATAGCGTTCGATGCGAAGGATGGTCGGCACTTTGAGCGGCCTACTGGCACGACGTGGTCTTATGAGGCCGGTCAGGTTGTTCCGATTCGATATAGCCCCGACGATCCAGACGGTTCGGCAATGATTGATAGTGCTATCGATCTATGGCGATGGCCTCTATTCGTTGTCTTTCTCGCAGCCGCATTCGTCACTGGTGGACTGCGAGGAGAGCCTTTCAGAAACAGGAGGATACGTTGAAGGTTCTCAGAAAGAGCCACTGGCAGTTCAACACGAGTGCTGGCGGAGGCATTGGCTGCGGCATTTTCAGTGCTGAGAGTGGTATGTTCGTACTCGATGATCGGTCCAGACACCTATATCAATATCTCTACAGCGGGTTTGGTCCAAACTTTTCAAGTTCATTAACCTCGTTGCTTCATATTCCAAAGTTTGCGCTTCCGAAATTCATTATCAAGAACGACGAATTGAGTGGATCAGGTTCGAGTACTGCCTTTGATAGCGTTGGCACGTTGTTCCTGACGGAGGCGTTTAAAGGCACCGACTTGAAAGATCCCAAAAGCCTCGAAGGCGGGACGGTCTATCTCGAAGGTGCGGCTGGATATTTGTTTGGAGTGACCGGCTCACTGATGCTCTTGGGTATCAATCGTGATCTTCTAATCATGGGAATCGTGAAGCCGGACCTGATCGGCATGGCGATTCGCAGCGCACCCGTGGTATTGACAATGGCCGGCGACAACGAGGGACTGCAAAATAGTGGTGGCGTTGGCTTCCTGGTCGGGCAAATCACATACAAAGGCTTGTACATTGAGAACTAGTGGTGAGTTCCATGTTGTGCCGCGCTGTGCGGTACTGGAACTAACAAATGGCGTTGCATCTCGAATCCGGCGCTTCTAAAGTTGAGCGTTCTCAGCGACGAGGTAATCAGGCCAATTCGATCGCCAGGGACAAACTGACCGACGTCGTCTCAATCGTCCTGATCCTCACGAGCATGCCTCCCCGCCCGCGCCCGAGCCTCCCCCACCACCCTCGCCAGCGTCGCGGGGCTCATCCGCGCGGCAACTTCCCGCACATACTCGTGATGCCTCGCATCGAGCGGCGCATCGAGGTGTTGCGCCTGCAAATAGCGGATCAACGCAATCCGCCGATGCCCAAGCGCAATGCTCTGATCGAGCAGCGCGACGGCCGCGTGCGCATCGCCGGCCGCATACGCGCGCTTGAGCAGTTCGGACGTGAGGGCGCGCGACATGGCAAAAAACGCTCACCGCGCAACGCAAGCCGCGCGATGCATGTCGTAATCGGCACGCGTCCAATCCAGCTCGACACCGATCCGCTTCGTACCCTCACGAATCTTCGGCTTGTGCAAACAAAGCGTGAGTGCATCGAGGGCGGGCCACTCGTCGAACGAAAGCCGCGCGATTTCCACAGCGAGCGTTTCGAGCATCCGCGTATGCGGCTTCGTCGCGAGAAACTCGCTCACGCAGTTGCAGTAACGCTCGTAGTCGATCATCGCGTGCGAACCCTCTTCCGAAGGCTCGCAGCGATACGCAAGGCTCGCGTCGATCACGACAGGCTGCGGCGCGAGATGCTCGTGCGCGTGAATGCCGATGCGCGTCGACACGACCAGTTCGTCGATGAAGACGCGCCAGCCCCTGCCGCGCGTCCCATGCGAGCCGCGCAACGGCTGCACGTAAGCCGCCAGAGGTTCTTCGAACGGCTTCACGACAACAGCGGCTCAGCCGCGTCGAGCATGATACGCACGAAGTAATCGGCGAAGCTGCGGCGCACGACGATTTCATACGTATTGTCGGCGACGGGCACGAGCACGATCGACGCCTTGAAGTAATGGCTCTGCGCGCACTGGCCTGGCGCGAACATACGCGGATGCAGATCGAGCGGACAGCCCCGCGCGATCACATCGCGGACTTTCTCGCCGCTCACTTCGAGCACCGTCCAGCCGCTGCCGATATCGACGGCCGATGCGAATTGCCCTTGCAGCGCTTCGACCAGCTTGTCCTCGGCGACGGGCGCCTGCGGCTGCAGCGAACGCACGAGCCACTCGTCCGGGCCGAGCCACAGCACGTCATAGCCGTTGCCGCGCGCAACCGTATTCGGCTTCGCGGGCGGACGACAGCCCGTCACGCTTTCGACGGCGCCGAGAAACGCGGCATCGCGCGCATCGCCACGCAGCGTCACCAGATCGCAAAACGCCTTCTCGCGCAGGTGAAATTTCGTCGACGGCGCGGCCGCATGCTTCTTCACCAGGTCACCCACGCCGACGAGCGGCGACTCCTGCCAGGGCTGACCCGCCATGCGTTGCGCGACAGCCGAGGTAGCGCCCGGTGCATTGTTCCTTGCTTCATTCCACATGTTGACGCACTCCTTCCGTGTCGTAGAAAACCGGGCTCGCGATCTTCGCAGCGATCTGCTTGCCGCTCGACAGCGGGATCGTCACGCTCTGCCCCATCTTGTTCAGCCCGCCCTTGACCACGGCGAGCGCGATCGAACGATTCAGGATCGGGCTGTAATAGCTCGACGTCACGTGTCCGAGCATCGGCGCCGTGTCGCCCTGGAACGGACCGGCGACGATCTGGCTACCCTCCGGGATCACGAATTGCGGATCGTCGGAAAGCAGACCGACGAACTGCTTGCGTCCGTCCTTCGCGGTGTCCGAACGCGTGAGCGAACGTCTTCCGAGAAAGTCCTTCGACTTCGCAACCAGCCCGCCCATGCCCAAGTCGTGCGGCGTGATCGAGCCGTCGGTGTCCTGGCCGACGATGATGTAGCCCTTCTCCGCGCGCAGCACGTGCATCGTTTCGGTGCCGTACGGCGTGATATCGAACTCGGCGCCCGCAGCCATCAGCGCTTCCCATACCGCGCGGCCCATGTTCGCGGGCACGTTCACTTCATACGCGAGCTCGCCCGAGAAGCTGATGCGCATCACGCGCGCCTTCACGCCCGCAACGGTGCCGTTGCGATACGACATGAACGGGAACGCCTCGTTGGCGAAGTCGATGTCGCTGCACACTTTCTGCACGACCTTGCGGCTCTTCGGACCGACGACCGCGAACGTCGCCCAGTGGTCGGTGACGGATGCGAGGCGCACCTTCATGTCGGGCCACTCGGTCTGCAGCCAGCGCTCCATCCACGTGAGCACGCGCGCCGCGCCACCCGTCGTGGTGGTCATCATGAAGTGCTGTTCGCCGAGGCGCACGGTTACGCCGTCGTCGAACACCATGCCGTTTTCGTCAAGCATCAGGCCATAGCGGCACTTGCCGACTTCGAGCTTGCTCCACGGATTCGTGTAAACCCAGTTCAGCAGCTTCGCGGCATCGGGGCCCTGAATGTCGATCTTGCCGAGCGTCGACGCATCGAGAATGCCGACGCTGTTGCGCACCGCGAGGCACTCGCGCTTCACGGCCGCGTGCAGATCTTCGCCCTTCAGCGGGAAGTACCAGGGGCGCTTCCAGTTGCCGACGTCCTCGAACATCGCGCCGTTCTCGACGTGCCATTCATGCACAGCCGTCTTGCGGATCGGGTCGAGCAGATCGCCGAGCTCACGGCCCGCGAACGTGCCGAAGCTCACGGGCGTGTAGTTCGGGCGGAACGTCGTCGTGCCCGTTTCGGGAATCGACTTGCCGAGCGCATCCGCGAGAATCGCCATGCCGTTGATGTTGCCGAGCTTGCCCTGATCGGTGCCGAAGCCCATCGCCGTATAGCGCTTCACGTGCTCGACGGATTCGAAGCCTTCGCGCGCGGCGAGCAGAATGTCCGCTGCCGACACGTCGTTCTGGAAATCGACGAACTGCTTGGGGCCGCGCGCCGCTTCCACGCGGCTGCCGACGAGCCATAGCGGCTGGATCGGCGACTCGGTGACTTCCGCGACCTGCGGCACTTGCGGGCGCGTCACTGCATACCCGATCGATTTCACGGCTTCGACACCGGCATCGACGGCAAGTCGCAAGCCGCGTGCGAGGCTGAACTCGCCCGCTGCCGCGCCGACGCTCGTCTCCGGCTGCATGCCCTTGCCCGGCACGAAGCAGACCTTCGTGTCGTTCCAGTGCGCCTTGCCGCCCGACTGCGCGAACAGGTGAAGCACGGGGCTGAAGCCGCCCGACATCGCGACGAGATCGCATTGCAGATCCGCCTGCTTCGCGCCCGTCTTGCCGTTCGCGTACGCGACCACTTCGACTGACGTCACGCGCTGCTTGCCGTGCGCCGTCATCACGGCCGCGTTGTTCATGATCTTCACGCCGTGACGGCGCGCCGCCGCCTGCAATGCGCCGCTGCCCTGCGCGCGCGGATCGACGACCGTCACCGTCGCGCCGCATGCCTTCATGTCGAGCGCGCACTGATAGCCCGCGTCGTTATTCGTGAACACGACGGCGTTGCGGCCCGGCATCACGCCAAAGCGCTGGATATACGTCGACACCGCCGACGCCAGCATCACGCCCGGCAGATCGTTGTTGCCGAACACGATGGGACGCTCGTGCGCGCCCGTCGCGAGAATCACGCGCTTCGCGCGGATCTTCCACAGCAGCTCGCGCGTGCCCTTGCGCATCGACACGGGCAGATGATCGGTCAGGCGCTGCGTCACCGTGACGAGATTGTGGTCCTGATAGCCGAACGCCGTGCTGCGCGTGAGGATCTTCACGTCCGGCATGCGCGACAGTTCCGCTTCGATCTTCTCGACCCAGCTCATTGCCTGGCGTCCGTCGATCTCCGTCTTGCACGACAGCAGGCTGCCGCCGAGCTCGCGCTGGTCGTCGACGAGAATCACGCGCGCGCCGTTGACAGCCGCCGCATGCGCGGCCGCGAGACCCGTCGGCCCGCCGCCGACCACGAGCACGTCGCAATGCGCGTAGCACTTGTCGTAGCGGTCGGCGTCGCGCACGTCCGGCGACTTGCCGAGACCCGCCGCTTCACGAATCTTTTCTTCGTACTTCGGCCACCATTTTTGCGGCCACATGAACGTCTTGTAGTAGAAGCCCGCGGGCATGAAGCGCGAGAACTTCTGGTTGATCGCCATGCGATCGTGTTCGAGATTGGGCTCGGCGTTCACGCTCGTCGCAACGAGTCCCTGATACAGTTCGATCTCCGTGGCGCGCGCATTCGGCACCGTGTACGCGCCGCGCTCGAGTTGCACGACGGCATTCGGTTCGGCGACGTCGGCCGTGACGATGCCGCGCGGACGGTGATACTTGAAGCTGCGCGCGACGAAATGCACGCCGTTCGCGAGCAGCGCCGACGCGAGCGTGTCGCCCTGAAAGCCCTGATACGTGCGGCCGTTGAACGTGAAGGTCAGCGGAATCGCGCGGTTGATGCGCCCACCGGCGCCGAGGCGGTTCTTCTGGCTCATTGCTTGTTGCCCCCTTGTGCATCAGCGGACGTATTGCCGGATTTGAACGTGTCGTAGCTCTGGATGTTGTACGAGACGGTGTCGCGCGTCGCCATGAACCAGCGGCGGCAGCCTTGCGTGTGCAGCCATTGCTCGCGGTGCACGCCGCGCGGGTTCTTGCGCATGAACAGGTAGTCGCCCCATTCCTTGTCGCTGAGCTTGTCGGTGTCGAGCGGACGCGCGATGTCGGCTTCGCCGCCACATGAGAATTCGGATTCGGCGCGCGGCCCGCACCACGGGCATTCGATCATCAGCATGTTTCTTTCTCCACGAGTGCGTTGTTTAGTGGGCCACGGCGGCAGCGCCGTGTTCGTCGATCAGATGGCCGGTGTAGAAGCGGTCCAGCGAGAACGGCGCGTTCAGCGGATGCGGTTCGTCGTTCGCGATCGTGTGCGCGAACACCCAGCCCGAGCCGGGCGTCGCCTTGAAGCCGCCCGTGCCCCAGCCGCAGTTGAAGTACAGGCCCTTCACGTCGGTCTTGCTGATGATCGGGCACGCGTCCGGCGACACGTCGACGATGCCACCCCACTGGCGGTTCATCCGCACGCGCGAGAACACCGGGAACATTTCGACGATTGCCTGCAGCGTGCCTTCGATGATGTGGAAGCTGCCGCGCTGTCCGAAGCCCGTGTACTGGTCGACGCCCGCGCCGATCACCAGATCGCCCTTGTCGGACTGGCTGATGTACGCGTGCACCGCGTTCGACATGATCACCGAGTTGACGACGGGCTTGATCGGCTCCGACACGAGCGCCTGCAACGGATGACTTTCGAGCGGCAGACGGATGCCCGCCATGTCGGCGAGCGTCGTCGTGTTGCCGGCTGCGACGACGGCGACCTTCTTCGCCTTGATGAAGCCCTTCACCGTATCGACGCCCGTCACGCGGCCGCCGTCGCGGCGAATGCCCGTCACCTGGCAATTCTGGATGATGTCTACGCCCGCCTGGTCCGCGCCGCGCGCGAAGCCCCACGCAACGGCATCGTGACGCGCGACGCCTGCGCGCCGTTGAATGGACGCGCCGAGCACGGGATAGCGGCTGTTCAGGTTGATCGTCGGCTCGATTTCCTTGATCTGCTCGGGCGTGAGGAATTCGGCATCGACGCCGTTCAGCCGGTTCGCGTTGACGCGGCGCTCGGTGTCGCGCACGTCCTGCAGCGTGTGCGCGAGGTTCATCACGCCGCGCTGCGAGAACATCACGTTGTAGTTCAGATCCTGCGAGAGCCCTTCCCACAGCTTCATCGCCTTCTCGTACAACGCCGCCGATTCGTCCCACAGATAGTTCGAACGCACGATCGTCGTGTTGCGCGCCGTATTGCCGCCGCCGATCCAGCCCTTTTCAAGAATCGCGACGTTCTTCACGCCGTGCTCCTTCGCGAGGTAGTACGCGGTCGCAAGACCATGCCCGCCGCCGCCGACGATCACGACGTCGTATTCCTTCTTCGGCTCCGGGCTCCTCCACTGCCGCTCCCAGTTCTCGTGATACGACAACCCGTTGCGGAACAGACTGAATATCGAATAGCGGCTCATCGTGCAGACCCCTTCGTCGTTGCCTTGCTGGTTTCCATTAGCATTCGATGACGTTCACGGCGAGACCACCGCGCGACGTCTCCTTGTATTTCGTTTTCATGTCGGCGCCCGTCTCGCGCATCGTCTTGATGACGTTGTCGAGCGTCACGTAGTGCTGGCCGTCGCCCTTCAGCGCCATGCGCGAAGCGTTCAGCGCCTTGATCGCGCCCATTGCATTGCGCTCGATGCACGGAATCTGCACGAGGCCGCCGACGGGATCGCAAGTCATGCCGAGGTTGTGCTCCATGCCGATCTCGGCGGCGTTTTCGACTTGCGTCGGCGTGCCGCCCATCACGGCCGCGAGCGCCGCTGCGGCCATCGAGCACGCGACGCCCACTTCGCCCTGGCAGCCCACTTCCGCGCCGGAAATCGACGCCGTCTCCTTGTAAATGATGCCGATGGCGGCCGCCGTCAAAAGGAAATCGACGATGCCGTTCTCGTTCGAGCCCGGCACGAACTTCACGTAGTAGTGCAACACGGCGGGAATCACGCCGGCTGCGCCGTTGGTCGGCGCGGTGACGACACGGCCGCCCGCGGCGTTCTCTTCGTTGACGGCCATTGCGTAGAGATTGACCCAGTCGAGCATCGACAGCGGATCGCGCAGCGACTCTTCGGATCGCGTGCGCAGTTGCACGGAGAGATCGGCGGCGCGGCGCTTCACCTTCATCGGGCCGGGTAGTTCGCCGTGCATCTTGCAGCCGCGCTCGACGCAAGCGGCCATCGTGCGCCAGATGGTCAGCAGGCCTTCGCGCACGTCTTCCGGCGAGCGCGATGCGCATTCGTTCGCGAACGTCACCTGCGCGACGGACAGGCCGCTTTCGCGGCACACGCGCATCAGGTCGTCGCCGGTGCGGAACGGATACGGCACTTCGCCGCCCGCGCGCACGCCATTCACGCGATCGCCTTCGCGGTTCACGACAAAGCCGCCGCCGACCGAGTAATACTCTTTCTCGACGAGCAACTGGCCGTTCTCGTCGAAGGCCTGGAAGCGCATGCCGTTCGGATGCACGACGCTGCCCGTGCCGCTCATCAGACGGCGGAAGAACGCGATGTGCTCTTTTTCGTCGAAGGCGATTGCGTGCTTGCCGAGCAGCGACAGCCGCTTGTCCTTGCGGATCTGCGCGAGGCGCGGCTCGATCAGGTCGGGGTCGATGGTGTCGGGCAGATGGCCTTCGAGACCGAGCAGCACCGCCTTGTCGGTGCCGTGGCCCTTGCCCGTCGCGCCGAGCGAGCCGTACAGCTCGACTTTCACGCGGCGCACGAACGCGAGCAGATTCGCGTCCTCGATATGCGAAGCGAAGCGGCATGCGGCGATCATCGGGCCGACGGTGTGCGAACTCGATGGGCCGATGCCGATCTTGAACAGGTCGAAAACGCTGACGTTCATGGAAACCTTGCTCAGTGGAGTGGGCGGAAACGCGGAACTTGCGAAGTGACGCCAGTACACCAAAGCGTAAAATCCGCAGATAGAACAAAAACGGCATTGACGTGGGATGGCGACGCCAGCGCCCGCTCCGGCTGCGTTTCTGCGCAACTCGGCGACGGAAAAACGCAAGTCCTGGCGGGCAGTGGCTCGCCGGATCGCACGCCTGTTGAAGGCCGGCGCGCTTCGCATCCGCGAAGGTCGGTGTCGGAAAAGGACAAGAGGCATGAAGCCGGATCGGCGACGCTAGGGTTATCCCCACGCGCGCGTTTTAGTGCTGCCTTTTTTGTGCTGTGTTTCTGCTTTGCTTCGTCAGCCCTTGTTCAGCCTGCCGGACCTTATGACGTTTTCCTGCGCCATTGCGCCATGACCATCGTTGACTCGCTACCGCTGACTTCCATCGATGCGCTGCCCAAAGAGCGCATCCGTTTCGGCATCATCCTGTTGCCCAACTTCACGCTGACGGCTTTTTCCGGCTTCGTCGACATGCTGCGCCTGTCGGCCGACGAAGGCGACTACAGCAAGCCGGTGCGCTGCTCATGGAGCGTGATCGGCGAATCGCTCGCGCCCGTGCGCGCAAGTTGCGGCATCCAGATCACGCCGTGGGAGACATTCGCCGATGCCGAGCCGTTCGACTATGTGGTCGTCGTCGGCGGGCTCTTGCATTCGGGGCCGCAGGCAAGCGACGAGACCTTGCAGTTCATCCGCAATGCGGCGCGCTCGAACGCGACGCTGGTCGGCATCTGCACCGGCGTGTTCGCGCTGATGCGCGCGGGCGTGCTCGACGAGCACCGGATCTGCGTCAGCTGGTTTCACTACTGGGATTTCGTCGAGCGCTTTCCTTCCGTCAATTCGGACGCGCTGATCGCGGACCGGCTGTTCGTGATCGACCGTCGACGGATCACGTGCTCGGGCGGGCGTGCGTCGATCGACGTCGCGGCGGCGATCCTGCTGCGGCACTTCGAGACGGCGACGGTGCAGAAGGCGCTGCGGATTCTGCTCGTCGGCGAGATGCAGAAAGGGAACGCGCCGCAGCCGCATCCGCCGGGACTCGAACCGGCGACGCATCCGAAGGTCAAGCGCGCGATCCTGCTGATGGAGCAACACGTCGGGCGCACGCTGCCGCTCGAGGAACTGGCTTGCAAGCTGGATCTGTCGCCGCGTCAGCTGGAGCGGCTGTTCAAGGCGGAGACGGGCAAGAGTCCGCAGGCCTTCGCGAAGCAGGTTCGGCTGAGAACGGCTGCGTGGCTGCTGACGAGTTCGGATCGTACTGTCGCGGATATCGCGTCGAGTTGCGGCTTCTCCGACGCGTCGCATCTGGGACGCGAGTTCCGCAAGGAGTTTGGCATGCCCCCGGTGATGTTCAGGGAGCAACGCGGCGGAACGCCGGTTGAAGGCGATGCAGCGGCTGCGTATGAGGAGACGTTTCCGGGGAGGGTGGATGTGTTTTGAGGGGGGGCGGATGCTGGCAGTTCACACGAAAAAGGCGAACATCCTCTCCGCCAAGATGTAGATCAAAACCCAGTAAGGGCATGACGGCTGCAATGGACGCGTGTTCCTTCCCGGTGAGCGTTGCCATGTGGACGCGGTGAACCGCGAAACGGCAGTAGCGAACAGTCTCGAAGGATGTTCGCATTACGCTAGTGAATCCCGAGAAGCTGTGTGCGCAAGGCTAGCGGCATTGTTCGCATTGCGCTGATGTTCGCATTATGCGGACTTCGCGCCTACACGTGCGTGACGACGGTTGGTACGGAAAATCGTCCACGTCGAAGGCTCGCGTTATGCGCCACCAGTGTGCGCAACATGCGAATTCTTCCGTCTTACAAGAGACTCTCAACAAACGGCTGCACCTCAATAAAAATGCATGCCTTCTTTGCATCACTCACTTTTTCGGACAATTCTTGTATCCGCCCACAGCACTATTGAGGATGGTAGAGGTCGGGTTGCGATGCTCTCCCGTCCTTCGACGCGGATAACATCAACGCAAGCGGCCCTGTCCAGAAGGCGATTGAAATACGCAATACGCTGGAAAACCCATAAACACAACAGGAACCGGAATGGCAGACATTTTCATCAAAATCAACGGTATCGATGGCGAATCGCAGGATGCTTCGCACGTGAACGAAATTGATGTAATCGGATGGCGTTGGAAAGTTTCTCAGCAGTCGACCATGATGTCGGGCTCCGGCGGCGGTGCGGGTAAGGCCACGGTTTCCGACCTTCAATTCACGCACCAGCTAGACCGTGCCAGCCCGAATCTGGCCAGGTACTGCTTCACGGGCAAGCACATTGACCAGGTGAAATTGACCGCGCGAAAGGCGGGAGGAACACCATTCGAGTACTTGAAAATCACGATGTACGACGTGGTCATTACCGAGGTTGAGCCTGTCGGCGGCGGGGATGCTTGTCACGAAGACGTGCACCTTTCTTTTGCGACAATGAAGCATGAATACTTCGTGCAGAACCAGCTAGGGGGAAGCGGCGGTGCGATCACTGCTACCTTGTACGTCAAGAACAATACGACCAATTGATCTGGTGCAAGTGAAATGCCCGTCAAATGCATTTTTATTCTTAACAAGCAGGAGTCCTCTACTCTCACCTGTGAAGGAACGGCACCGGTAGACGCATTCTCGGGAACCGGTCAAGGCAGGGACAATCCTGACGATACAGCCATGGAAAATGTCGGACCGCTTCCCAAAGGGACGTACTACCTTGTGGACCGCCAGTCAGGTGGTTACCTAGGCTTCCTGTACGACTGGTGGGATGCGCATGCCTATGGCTCAACCGACAGACATACGTGGTTCATGCTCTGGAATCCGTTATCCGGCGATACGACCAACGTTAACGGCATCAAACGAGGTAATTTCAGGTTGCACCCCAAAGGCCCTCTGGGATTGAGTCACGGTTGTATCACGGTCGTCGCCCCTTATGAATTTGACCGCCTTCAAAAATTCATCCGTTCGCGAGGACAGACCTTGCCGGTGCCAGGCACAACGTTGCGAGCCTACGGAACCGTCGAGGTCAGGTGAAAATGTCATTCCTGAAACGGATACTGCGATACGTAGCTTGGGGCATGGCGTCAGTTGTCGGAGGATGGCAGCTAACGTATGTCATTGCAGCATTACCCTTCAATATGCCGATATTTGTGGAGACCTTTATTCGATTCTGCCTGTCCGTAACCGGCGCAGAATACCTGGGAAACCCAGAGGATATGGCAACACTTGCGTTGATGCTTTATTGGGCAATCGCCACGCTGCTTGTTGGCGCTTTTCTCTTTCTCTGCTACTTCGCGGTACGCCGCCATCGCGCCAAAAAAATTCACGGGCAGTGAGGGGGCGAACCGCTTGCGTCAAATACCTGTCCCAAGCATCCGAAGGTCTGCACAAGAGAAGGCCGCTACATCATTCGCCCAATGAAGAGCTCGCCATCGTCCTCGACGAAATTCATGTAATCAGATGGCCCCTGTACGTCAAGAACAACACGACAAATTGACTTGAGATAAGTCGAATGCCCGTCAAATGCACTTTCGTCCTTAACAAGCAGGTGTCCTCTACTCTCATCTGTGATATAAGCGCGACGATAGGTGAAGTGAAGAAAATCGCCGTGAAGTTGGTAGTTTGCGCCGCTTTCATTGCAGCGTCGGTTATCGGTGGGCTATATCTCTCGCACCTCCCAGATCTGATTCCATGCGGGAACATTACCGATATATTCCCTTGCAGTGACATGCCGTATTCAGTTGAGATATTTATAAGGTTCTGTCTGTCATTGGACGCAGTGACCTGGCAAACCCCGACGACATGGAAGCGATCCCAGCGTTGCTTTATTGGGCAATAGCGACGCTGCTAGTTAGCGCTTTTCTGTTTCTCTGCTACTTCGCGGTACGCCGCCATCATGCAAAAAAAATTTACGGACAGTGACGGGGCGAACCGCTTGCGTCAAATACCTGTCCCAAGCATCCGAAGATTCACACACGAGAATGCCGTTACATCTTTCGCCCAGTGAATACGGCGCGTGTGCGATCGCCGCGCTCGAAGTTAGCGATGTGCGCCCTGGCAAAGGCAGGCACATCGAGTCACGGCATCGCGGGTTGATGCTCTTTCTTCGCGTTCTGCTTCGGCAGCACATGATCGACAACCGAAACCGGGGGCGCGGTAATGTGACCATGCGCCCACTGTATCCTCTCCGCCTTCCCCCGACCAACTATTCGGTCAGCGCCGATCACATCTCCTCCGACCACACCATATTCTCCCTTGCCATCATCGCCGTCGAAGCGCCCGGTCCGAACGTGCCCGCCGTATAGCCACGCGGCTTGTCGCCGTTGCGCTTCCAGCCCTCGATGATGGGATCGACCCACGTCCATGCCGCTTCCAGTTCGTCGCGGCGCATGAAGTGCGTGAGCCGGCCGCGCACGACGTCGATCAGCAGACGCTCATACGCTTCCGCGCGACGGCTCGTGAACGCCTGCTCCAGATCGAGATTCAGGTTCACGGGCAAGGTGCGCATGCCGCTGCCCGGCTCTTTCGCGAGCATCTGCAACTGGATCGATTCGGCAGGCTGAAGCTGGATCACCAGGCGGTTGCCGCAATTGCGCGGACCGCACGGGCTGTTCGGCATGATCGAGAAGGGCATGTCCGCGAATTCGATGACGATCTCCGACACCTTCTTCGCCATCCGTTTGCCCGTGCGCAGATAGAACGGCACATTCGCCCAGCGCCAGTTGTTGATATGCGCGCGCAACGCGACGAAGGTTTCCGCGCGGCTGTCGGGCGGCACGTTCGCTTCTTCCAGATAGCCCTTGACGGGCTCGCCGCCGACTGCGCCTGCCGTGTACTGGCCGCGCACCGTGTCGCGCGCAATGTCTTCGGCCGTCATCGGGCGCAGCGAGCGCAGCACCTTCAGCTTCTCGTCGCGCACGGCATCCGCATCGAGCGAAACGGGTGGCTCCATCGCGACGATGCACAGCAGCTGAAGCAGATGGTTCTGCACCATGTCGCGCATCGCGCCCGTATGGTCGTAGAAGCCCGCGCGCGTGCCCACGCCGACCGACTCGGCTACCGTGATCTGCACGCTGCGGATATACGGCGCCTGCCACAGCGGCCCGAAGATCGCATTGCCGAAGCGCAGCACCATCAGGTTCTGCACCGTCTCCTTGCCGAGGTAGTGATCGATACGATAAATCTGGTGCTCTTCGAAATGCCTGCCGACCGAGTTGTTGATCGCCTTCGCCGATTCGAGATCGTGGCCGAGCGGCTTTTCGAGCACGACGCGCGCGCGCTCGTCGACGAGATCGTGCGAAGCGAGGTTGTCGCAGATCGCCGTGAACAGTTCCGGCGACGTCGACAGATAGAACACGCGCAGCGCATCCTTGCGCGACGCTTCGGCGAGCCGCACGTAATCGGCGGGCTGATCGACGTCGACGCGCACGTATTCGAAGAGCGCGAGAAAGTGGTCCCATGCGGCCGAGTCGAACGCCTTCGACTCGATAAAGGGCCTGCTCTGCTCATCCATCCATTTCAGATAGTCTTCGCGCTGCCAGTCGCGGCGGCCGATCGCGAGGATGCGCGTCTCGGCGGGCAGATTGCCGTGCGCGTGCGCCATGTAGAGCGCGGGCAACAGCTTGCGGGCTGACAGGTCGCCGGCGCCGCCGAAGATGATCATGTCGAGCGGGTGGTCCGGCGAGGCGGGAGCGTTGGAAGTCGTCATAGCGCGGTCGCGAAAGATGAACTGCTGGTAGAAACGCAAGCCCGTCCAGACCGCCCTTTCAGGCAGCGCTCATGCCGGACGCGTTTGCGCGAGACGACTATGGTGCAACGTTTTCGGATTGTTTGCACGCATGCTTTCGTGACACGACACGCACGTCCGTTCGTGCCGGATCTCGCTCTCGCGAAACCGGAAACACCCGCCGGAAGCGAAGACGCAAGCGCAGACGCAAGCGCGTTCGCGGTCGCTCAGCCCGCGCCCAGCGTCGATCGCGCGACGCGTCCCGCGGCCAGATCCCACGCCGCGCAGCCAACGGTCTTGAACACGATCGCCCCGTCGAGCGCCGGCTTCCGCTCGAGCGCGTCCGCCATGCCCGTCACCGTCGACCAGTCGATGCCCGCCTGGATGAAATCGCCCGCTTCGTGCTTCGCGCCCGCCAGATCGTCGACGTAAAGCGCGCTGCCCGCGAGCGTGCGTGCGCCGATCTCGCACATCTGCGGCGTGAACGCGCCGACACCGATCACGAGCCGCCCCGCGCGCGGCGCTTCGTCGTAGACGGCCTGGCGGCTCGTCGTCAGCGCGATCACGACATCGACGGAATCGGGCGTCGCCGTATCGGCGAGCGGCTGAAGATCGCGCGCGCTGCCGCGCTGCGCATCGCAGAACGCCTGCGCGCGAGCCGCCGACGTGCCCCGCACGCGCACGCGCGCGTCCGGATACAGCTCGCCGATCGCCTGCAGATGGCTTGCCGCCTGCGTGCCCGTGCCGACCAGCAGAAAGTCCTTCGGCGCGGCGCGCGAGAGCGTCTCGATGCCGAGCATCGTCATTGCGGCCGTGCGGCGTCCCGTGACGGTCGGACCGTCGAGAATGAAGAGCGTCTTGCCCGTTTCGGGATCGAACGTCATGACCTGGCCGTGGATCGTCGGCAGCGCGCGCTCGCCGTTGCGCGGGCACACGTTGACGAGCTTGTGGATCGCGAGATCGGGCGCGGCGGCCGGCATCGACAGCATGACGCCGTTGTCGTTCAGCGGCACCACCAACCGCTTGGGACTCGCGACGCGTCCCGCTGCGTAATCGGCGGCGGCCGTCTTCAGCGCATCGACGAGCGCGCGAAAGGGAATCAGGCGGGCCGTTTCGGCGGCATCGAAAATCGGCGTGCTGCTCATGGCGGGGCGTGCTCCTCTAACGTTGAGTCGTGCGTTCGGTTTCGTGTTCGCGCGGAGGCTCGATCGTGCATTCAGTTCTGTGTTTGGACCAAGGCTCGGTCGTGCACTCAGTCCTGCATTCAGCGGACCAAAAATCCGTAAGTCAACGGATCGCGCTCGTCGACGATCCAGTTCGCGAAGCCGCAAATATGCGCGTCGCCCTCGATCTCGGGAATCACGGCGTCGAAGCGGTCGAGCTTTGTCTCCGACAGCACGCGTCCGCGAAACACCGTGCCGATGATCGATTCGTTGACGAGCGTCTCGCCCTTGCCCAACTGGCCGCGCAGATACAGTTGCGCGACGCGTCCCGCCGTGCCCGAGCGCGTCGGCGAGCGGTCCACTTCGCGGTCTGCGAACACGCAGCAGTTGGCCTGCGTCGAACCCGCGTGACGCGGCGCGTTGTCGACGATCGTGCCGTAGATGTGATTGATCTCGGGAATGTGCGGATGCTGGACCTTGAACGCCTCATTGGCCGCGCGCTTCACTTCGGCGCCGAACTGGATCAGGCGGTCCACCTGCTCTTCGCGCACGTCGAGCCCGAACGGCTCGCCGGACGTGTAGAAATAGAACGCGCCGCCGAATGCGATATCGCCGCGCACGGTGCCGAAGCCCGGCGTCTGAACGCTCACGTCGCGCTGCCAGATGAACGACGGCACGTTGACGAAGCGCACGCTGCCCGCGTGATCGCCGTCCCATTTGACGAACGCCTCGATGAAGCCGCACGGCGCATCGATGCCGACGCGCGTTTCCGGCTTCGTGCGCTCGACCCAGCCGAGCGCGACGGCCGTCGTCGCGAGCGCGATCACGCCGTGGCCGCAATGGTCGCTATAGCCCTCGTTGTGGACGAAGATGATGCCGAAGTCGGCGCCCTCGGTGACGGGCTCCGTCAGATAGCCGCCGTACATGTCGGCGTGGCCGCGCGGCTCCAGCATCAGCGCGCGACGCAAGTGATCGGCATGTTCCTTCAGCCACGCGCGCCGCTCGACGATGGTCTTGCCGGGGATTTTCGGCAGCCCGCTCGTGACGATGCGAAACGGCTCACCGCCCGTATGCACTTCGACCGTGCTGATCACGCGGTTCAGTTTCATGATGCGTTCGCGCTTCGCGTCACGGGCCTGGCCGGCTGCGTATCGAACATCTCGTCTCGCTCCACGATTGGCTATAGTGGATCAGAATGTAGACCAGCCTTGGTTGACATTCAACCAATTTCAAAATTGTCGAGCTAAACTGGTTGGAATCCGGCTTACGTCATCTCGACGTCCATTACTCGCTACGCACAATGGCCACGACCTCATTCGCACTGGAATGCGCGTTTCGCCCGAAGCAGATTTACGAGCAGGTCGCGGAGCGCATGCGCGCCGACATTCGCAGCGGACAGTTCGCGCCCGAAGCGCGGCTGCCGTCCGAACGCGATCTCGCCGCGCGCTTCGGCGTGGGCCGGCCCGCCGTGCGCGAGGCGCTGGGCGCGCTGCAAAACGAAGGGCTTGTGGTGACGCGGCGCAATTCCGGCACCTATGTATGCGCGGACGCGTTGCAGCGCCTGTCGGCGGCGCGCGCGGACGATCGCGTGCCGGGCTACGCCGATATCAGCCCCACTTCCGCGCTCGACGTGCGCCTGATCCTGGAACCGGCGATAGCGCGCCGCGCGGCTGTGCATGCACGGCGCGATGAACTCGCGGAGCATTACCTCGCGCAGATGGATTCGATCGACGATGTGTCGGATGCTGTGCAGCGCGCGCTCTGGAACGACAGCGACCGTCTGTTTCACCGGCAACTCGCCGTGATGACAGGAGACGCGTTGCTCGTCAAGATCGCCGATGAGGTGGCGCAGGCGATGGACCAGCCGCTATGGAAGCGTCTGAAGGACGACGGCATTCATGATCCGGGGCGCATCCGGCTTTATGTGTCGGAGCATCGGCTGATTTATGAGGCGATCGTCGATGGGGATGCGGATGCGGCTGCTTTTTATGTCGAGCAGCACATTATGAGGGTGAGGCGCGATATCGCGCCGAAGTAGGTTTTTTTGTCTGCGACGCTGTTGGTTTTTTTGCTTCTTTCGCTGGCGTCCGCGATTGCGCCTACCGGCGCGGGGGTTGCCCCTGTGCGAGGCGGCACTTGCTTTCGTTTGCAACGGCTTTTGTTGTGGTGTTTTTGCCTTTGCGCGGGCATCCGCGATGCGCCTCGCGGCGCGGGCGTTGCCCCTGTGCGGGGCGGCACTCACTTTCTTTGCCGCCGCAAAGAAAGTAAGCAAAGAAAGCGGGCTCACACCGCCAATGCTTGCCGCCTACCCACGGGCTCTTAATGTCCCTACAATTCGCGCGGCAACTTGCTGGTCCGCCTTCGTTGCCAGCGTACTGATCAAACGCCTCACCCGCTTCATACACCCGCGTTGCGGCCCGCGACATCGAACGTTCCCGCGCCCCTTTGCGGCAAACTGTGTGTAGGCATTCGCGCCGCACAGGACACCCGCGCCGCGCGGTGCGATCGCAGTAAGAGCGTTGCCCTGCACGACACAGCAACCCTATTCACTACCGACATACGGCGCTGAAACGTTCGATGCCTTTAGCTGTGTCCTCTCGTGTGAAGTGGGTGAGGCCTTTGGCGAAGCGTTGGCAACGAACATAAGTTAGTACACTGCCGCACGAAGGATAGGGCCGTTGAGAGCCCGTGGGTAGGGGGCAAGCATTGGCGGTGTGAGCCCGCTTTCTTTGCTTACTTTCTTTGCGGCGGCAAAGAAAGTGAGTGCCGCCCCGCACAGGGGCAACGCCCGCGCCGCGAGGCGCATTGCGAATGCCCGCGCAAAGGCACAAAAACCAAAAACAAAAAGCCGTTGCAAACAAGAGCAAGCACCGCCCCGCACGGGGGCAACGCAACGCCCGCGCCGCGACGCGCATCCCGGATGCCAGCGGCACGCTAAAACCGCCAAAACCAATCAGCGTCGCAGACATCAAAGAACGCTCCTCGGCCTCTGCATCGTCCCATCGAAAAACCGCTGCAACCGGAACGCGGCGAGATCCAGCGATGGCTTCCCGTCGTCGATCCATTCCGCCATCAGCCGGCCGACGATCGGCCCCATCGCGAAGCCATGTCCGCAGAAGCCAGTGGCGATCAGCAGACCGGGCGTCTGCGACGGCGCATCGAGCACGGGAATGCCGTCGGGCAGCACGTCGATCAGCCCCGCCCATGACTCGACCACCTGCGCATCCTTCAACGCCGGAAAAAGCGTGCGCAGCTTCTGCAACGCGCGCGGCGCATGCGCGCGGTTCGGCTGCGGATTCGGGTCGCGCGGATGCAGCACGCGCTCGTCGGCGGCCACGACGCCAGGCAGACGGTCGAGCACATCGCGCACGAACGCGCCGTTCAAATGGAAGTTGAACTTCTCGCGCTGCGTCCATAGCTCCGGCAGGAACCACTTCAGCGCGCGGAAATGGCCGAGCGTCATGTCGACGTCGACCTGCATGTCATCGGCGAGATTGATCGCGCCGTTCGCGCGCTGGCGAATGCCGAGGCCGTGCCCCCAGAACGTCGACGCTGTCACGGCAGGCAATGGGTTCGTGCGCATGCAGGTGCCGCGCACGGCCTGTTGCGGCAACGCGATGCCCAGCGTGTCCAGCAGGCGCCAGCTACTCGCGCCCGCCGCGCAGATCACATGCCGCGTGCGAATCGTCCCGCGCTCGGTGACGACGCCCGTCACCGCGCCCGCCGCCCGTTCGATGCCGGTCACGCCGCAACCCTCGAAGAAGCGCGCGCCCGCTTCGACCGCGCGCGCGGCAAATGCGGCCGCCGCGCGGCGCGGCTCGGCCTGGCCGTCGCTCGCCGTGTACAGGCCGCCCAACGCCGGGCCGTGCATGCCGCGCACGTGCTGGTCGATTTGTGCGCGATCGAGCACGCGCGTATCGAGTCCATACTGCTTCGCGACATCCATCCATTGCTGGAACGACGCCCAGTCCTCTTCGTTGTCCGCGACGTAGAGACAACCGCCCTGCCGCCATTCGAGATCGAAGCCCAGTTCGCGTTCGAGCTGTTCCCAGATGCGCATGCCCGCCATCATCAGGGGCACTTCGGCGGCCTCGCGGCCCTGCTGGCGCACGAAGCCCCACGCGCGCGTCGACTGCTGGCCCGCGATGCGCGACTTGTCCAGCACGACAGCCTTCACGCCGCGTCGCGCGAGGTAGTACGCCGCCGCGCAACCCATGATGCCCGCGCCCGCGATGACGACATCGGCTCGATCAGGAAACGGCGCGTCGGCCGGACTCAGGTTCGCATGCAGCGGATAGGTCGTCGTCATCGGAAAGCGGATTGCGCAACGTGGCGGTGTCGAGGGTCTGCATCTTCTCAGGCTCGCGCGAACGCCGCAATGCCGGTCATAAAGCGAACCGCCGCGCACTATCTTTTGCGCGCCCGTCACACGCGTCGCCGGGGCCGGCAAAAGACCTTCATCACCCGAAACAATGCGTTACGCATACGTTTTCGCCGCTAAAATAGAAGGGCCGGGCAACGAGCGAAGCTGTGCTGATCCGCGCAGGCAATCGAAATCAACAGAACGGGCCGTTTTCACGGTCAGGAGCGGCACGCGGCCATGCTTGCGCGGCGCGAGACCAGGCGCGCCGCGCGTTTTGCGGTACATTGGCTATCCCGCGCGGGGGGCGCGCCCAGGCGGCGCGCCGGGAGACCCGCGCTACGCGCCGTCGAAACGACGCTTCGTCATAAACAACGATTCATACTGACAGACAGAACCTTCGCGCATGTCCAACGAAGCCACCTCAACCGACTCGCTCGCCGTCGCCGAACGCGTGCGCGAGTTGATGAGCCGTCACGGCATCGGCAAGCGTCAGCAGACCAGCGAGCTTTGCCGCATCCTCGATTTGAGTTTTTCGCAGGGCCACCGCAAGCTGCGCGGCAACAGTCCCTGGACGCTCTCGCAGATCAAGAAGGTCGCCGAGGTCTTTGGCGAGCCGGCCGCGCAACTGTTCGGCGCGCAGACGCTCGACCCCGGCATGGTCGGCGCCACCGCGCAGGAGGCGGTATTCGCGATCGGCTCGATCGAGCTCGCGTGCACCGCATGGATCGGCGCGCCGATCGAAGCGGGCAGCCGGCCGGAATTCATCGCGTGGTCGAAGCTCGACCAGTGGCGCGTCGTGCGCTACGACGGCGCGCTCTATCAGAACGCGCACGAAGTCCACAAGATCGAAATCTATCCGCGCCGCGCCGAAACGGACAAGCCGCTGATCGCCGTCGTCGACGACGACCAGGCGTCCGCCGACAATCTGCGCGACTACCTGGAGCGCAGCGGCTATGCGGCCGTGGCGATCTACGGCCTCACCGCGTTCGCCGAAACGTTGCAGACGCAGGTGTTCGACGGTGTCGTGATCGACTGGCTGTTCGGGCCGCAGACGTCGGCGGAAGCGATCCGCGCGGTGCGCACATCGGAAAACCCGGACGCGCCCATCTTCGTGCTGACGGGCGAACTGCTGACGGGCAAGGCGAGCGAATCGGAAATCAGCGACATCGTGCGCAACTACGATGTGGCCTGCTACGAGAAGCCCGCGCGCATGGCGATACTCGTCGCCGATCTGTCGAAGCGTTTGAGCCGGGCTTAAGCACGAAGGCGCCGCGACGCCGCGCGGCGGCCGCCCTAGCGTCAACTCACCCTTCCACCGATGCCCCGTGCCGCGCCGCCAGCGCGCGCTGCACGGCGTCGCGCAGCACTTCGTAGTGAACCGGCTTGGTCAGGCTGTCGAAGAACGGCGCGTCGTCCTGGCGTGCCGTTCCATCCGGCGCATACGCGCTCACGGCGATCACAGGCGTGCGCGCCGCCCCGCCCGCCGCGCCTGTCTTCGCGGCGTACTCGGCCATGAACGCATAGCCGTCCTTGTCCGGCATGTGCAGATCGAGCAACACGAGATCGCAGCGCCTTGTGGCCAGCCACGCGTGCGCGTCGTCGGCGTTGGCGACGGCGGCCGCGTCGCATTCCATGTGCTCGAGCATTTCGCACAGCGATTCACGGATCAACTGGTTGTCGTCGACGATCAGCACCTGCGGGCGGCCGTCGCCGTGCGCCTCGTGCGGCGCGGCCGCCCGCGTGGCAGGCGCGGCGACGGGCGCGACGGGAATCGTCACGGTGAAGCGCGTGCCCTTGCCCACTTCGCTTTCGACGCCGATTGTCCCGTTGAACAGCGCGACGAGCCCCTGCACGATCGCGAGCCCCATGCCCGCGCCTTCGAAGCGCCGCGTGCGCGACGCGTCCAGCTGCGTGAATTCCTTGAAGATCAGCGGAATCTGCGTGTCGGGCACGCCTGGTCCCGTATCGGTGACGACGATGGCGAGCGCGCCCGCGTGCTGCTCGAAATGCAGCGTGACATCGCCGCGCTCCGTGTAGCGGATCGCGTTGGTCACGAGGTTGTTGACGATCTGCCGGATGCGATGCGGGTCGGAATCGACGAGACCCGTGCGCCCGCTCGCGCTGCCTTCGAACGCCAGCCCCTTCGCGCGCGCGGCCGGCTCGTGCTCGTCGACAACGGACGCCAGCAGTTCGCGCGGATCGAAATGCTCATGGCGCAGCTCGAGCTTGCCGGCGCCCAGCCGCGCGTAGTCGGTCAGGTCCTTCATCTGCGCTTCGAGATGGCGCGCGGCCGTCTCGAGCCGCTGGATCACCTTGCGGTCGGCCTCCGTGTGAAAGTTGAAGCCGAGCAGCTCGATCGACGACACGATCGCGTGCAGCGGCGTGCGCAACTCGTGGCTGATCATGCCGAGAAACGCGTCCTTCGCGAGGCTCGCTTCGCGCGCGGCGCGGCTCGCCTGATGCTCGGCGTCGAGCGCGGCGCGCTGCTGCACGATCAGGTTCGTGCGGCGCCGTCCGTTCATCACGAGCAGCACGGTCGCCGCCGCCGACAGCAACAGCAGCACGAGCCCGCCCGCGAACAGCATCCGGCGCTTCGCGATGAAGTCGGAGTTCATCGCCTCGCGATCCTGCACGTCGACGAAGCGGCGGCTCAGCGCGAGGTCGTTCACTTCCTTCCAGTGCTGGCGCAGTTGCTCGACCATCTGCGAGGCGAGCGTCGGCGAATTGGGCAGCGCGTCGAGCATGGGCTGCATCGCGACGAGCATCCCGGACAGCCGCGCGATCTCCCCCTGCTGAAGCTGGACGGCCTCCGCCTGCGCGGCGAGGCGCCGCGTCGAGCCCGCCATCACGCGCAGCTTCGACTGCAACACCTGGAAATGCAGCGTGAGCCGGTGATAGTCGCTGTCGACACCCGTCTGGTACAGCAACAGCTGGGTTTCAAGCCGCGCGTACGCGATCTGGAGCTGCGCGGCGTCCCAGTAGAACCCGTCGTAGGTACCCGTGACCTGCTGGGTCGCGCGGGGATTGAGCAGAGCCGAATAGAGCAGATAGCTGATTGCCGCGGTCGGCGCCGCCAGCGCGGCGATCCAGATGACAACGAGTACGACGCGGCGCAGCGGGCGCCGTCCTATTTGACGATGAGTGCCTTGATCTGCCATACGAATTTTGCGTCCGCCGACGCCCCCGCCAGCTCGCCGGGGAATTCGTCGCGCGGGTAAATGAGAAACAGCGGGCCGAAGTCGCTGACCTGCAGGCGCTTGCCATTCATGCTGTACGCGACGATCACGCCATAGCGGCTCGAATCGGACACCGGAACGGTGTACGTGTAGTCATCGAGCGTGTGGATTTCGATCTCGTCGCCGTACGCGCCCACTGTCTTGAGAATATCCGCGAGCAGCGGCCCCGTGAAGGTCGATTTTGCCGTCCACGTCGTCGAAGTCGTAATCGTATGCGTCGGTAGCGCGAGAATCTGCGCCTCCGAAAAGTGGAACAGGGTGTGGTCGGGGTCGCTGGTCTTCGCGATCTTGCCTTTCACGTCGAGTTCGAGTGTCGTCGTCATCGGCGCGGCGCTCGCGGCCGGCGCCACGAACGCGAACGCCAGCACGGGCACGAGCGCGAACGCGCGCAACCATCCGTATTTGTTCTTCTGCACTTTTGGTCCCTTTCGTGTGGTCTTGTATGTCTTCTTGTGCGTCTTTTTCCCAGCCGTGGCTCGCATTGTGCCTGACGTCGCCGTCAGACGATAACGACAGTGCCGTCGGATGCCACGACACAGAATCTTTACACGGCGTGCATAATATCGGCTCCATCTCAAAAAAGCCGTTTCGCCGACGCGCGTCCATCCGGCTCAACACAAACCGCAAGCCGTCATGAAAAAGCCGGTTCTACCGTTGACCTACGAACAGCTCGACCACTGGATCGATTCGCTGCAGCCCGCCCTGCTCGAAGAGCGCTTCGCGGCCACTGTCGGCATCTTACGGGGCGGCGCGCCACTTGCGCTAATGGCTTCGCATGCGATCGGCGTGCCCGTGGCGTTTCTCAGCTACGACCGCCGCGCGCGCCATGTCACGTGGGACTCGGCGCAGCCGCTGCCGCCGCCGGGCTCGAAGGTGTTGCTGTGCGAAGACATCGCGGGACGCGGTTTCACGCTGGTCGACTGCATTGCGTTCCTGGAGCAGCACGGTCTGATCGTCAAGACGCTGACGGGCGCGTTCGACGAGATCAGCCGCATTCGCCCCGACTACGCAAACGACGCGTCGGGTTTCTTCGCGCTCTTCCCGTGGGAGCGCCAGGCCTACACGGACGATTACCGCGAGGACTGGCTGAAGGTCGAGGCGGGTTCCGCCGAGAAAATGGCGCAAGACCACGAGTACGCGACCTATGCGATCGACCTGGACGGCATCCTGTTGCCCGACGTCCCGCTGGCACGCTATGACGAGGACCTGTCCGCCGCGCTGAACGAACGCGACGCGCTGCTGCCGTTCGATATCCTGCCCGACGTCGATCTGGAGAAGGTGCGTGCGGTGATCACGGGCCGCCCGCATGTCGATCTGGACCGTACTCGCGCGTGGCTGGAGCGGCACGGCTTCGGCCATCTGGAGCTGGTGATGCGCGCGCCGGACATGCACGACGAATCGCCCGCGGGCGCCGCCGCGCACAAGGCGCAGGCCGCGCTTCGCTGCGGCGTCACGCATTTCATCGAAAGCGATGCGGTGCAGGCGCTTTTCATCGCGAAGCAGGCGCCGCTCTTGCGCGTGATCTGGTGGGATGCGCTCGAGCGTAAGGGCACGCTGATCAGCGCGTCTGCGTGGCGTTGAGCCCCGACGCCCTCAAAACCTTCGAAGCCTTCAAAGAAGAGGCAAAGCCGCCCGGCCGCGTCCGCTCCGTGGTGCGCTATGCCGCCGCTTGGTCCTTCGCTTCGGCCGGCTGCAAGTGCCGCCCGGCGCGCTGTGACGCGACGACGATCAGCTTCATCGTCGCGCGCGTGGCACCGACGAACAGCTTGCGTGCATTGCGCTCGTCGAACCCGTCGAAATCGACTTCGCTCAGGATCACGCACGGCGCCGACTGTCCCTTGAAGCGGTAAATCGAGTCGAGCAGCACGTCGCCGTCGCGGTATGCGGGGTTGCCGAACAGATCGTACTTACCCGTGAAACTGCGCAGCCGGTGCGGGCCGAGCTGATCGAGCGGCCAGAGCACCGAGCCCTCGCGTCCGCGAAAAGACAGCACCGCGATGTCCTGCTTGCGAAAGCCGAGCGCGAGCGCCTGCGTGATCGCGCGCTTGGTCGCGTCAATGCAGCTTTCGGGCGACTGCGCTTCGTCATACGTCGACAGCAGGATGTCCGAGCCGTCGAACGGACTGCCTGCCGTCAGCGCGCCCGCGAGCGGCACCGTCGCGCCGACCACGTCGCGCAGATAGTCGAGGATGTCGCGCGGGCTGCGATAGTTGGTCGACTCGCGCAGCACCGTCCAGCCCGGCAGCGCAACGCTCTCGCGCATGTACAGATTCTGCAGCGGATCTTCGAGCCACCACCATGCGCCGCCCGGCTTCAACAGGCGTTCGAGCGCGGGCACCCACGGCTGCTGGAAATCCTGGCCCTCGTCGACGATCAGCACGTCGTATTGCCAGCGCGCGTCGACCTGCGTCGCGGCGAACGCGCTTTCGAGCTTGTCGAATACGTCGTTGCTCTGGAAATCGGGGGCCTCGCCGCTTTCCCGCACGACCCAGTCGCACAGCTGGTGATAGTTCGCGACCTTCGCCTCGGGCGGCGCGACACGCGCGATATGGTCCGCGAGCGGCCGGTTGAAGCACACATACAACGGCCGCTCGCCGCGCGCGACGACGTCGTTCATCACCTGCACGGCAAGCTGCGTCTTGCCGGAGCCCGCCGTGCCGATCACGCGCAGCCGGAACGGCGTGAATTCGAGCCGCCGCGCCCATGTGGCCAGCCCGCCCGCGAGCCGCGTGACGAGCGTGCCCGCCTGGCCGACGAGTGCGCTCGCGTCGGGCGTGAGCGCGAGTTCGTCGGCGAGAAAGTGGTGAATCTTCGATGCGCATGCGAGACGCGGCTCGTCCGCGGGCAGCGCTTCGAGAATGATGCCGACGAGCTTGTCCTTGCGGTTCGCATCGACGATGCGCGCGGGGTTCACGCCCGCAATCGCCGCATCCCTGACGACGTGATCCGGGCAATACAGCAGCTCTTCGATGAAATACGTGCCCGCGCCGAAGGCCGCTGTGAAGCGCCGGTGCAGCCCTTCGATCGTGCGCGCGAGCGCGATCGCCACGTTGCGCTCCGTCTGCATGTAGACCTTGACGAGCCCTTTCGGCGTCTCGCGCAGAAAGCCCGTCTTCTGCTCGACGATCATCACGCGCCCCGACGGGCTGACGATCACGAAATCGGCCTCGCCGAACACGGAGAAGCCTTCATGCAGGCGAGTCCAGTGCACGCCGTGATAGACCGTGTAGTCGCGCGGCAGCGCTTCTTCAAAGAGCGCCAGCGTTTCGCGCTCGCGCGCGGCAGCGCCCGTCGCGGCGAGGCTCTTCCAGTCGTCGGGGACAATGCGGGCCATGCGATGCCTCGTCATGTTGGGTGCGCTCATTGTACGCAACGCATGCATGCGGATTGTGCCGATCGGCGGCGCCCGGAAAGAAAAACCCGCATCGTGTATCGTTAGTGGTTGAACGCCGCGCATGAGGCGCGGCTTGCCACTGTAGACGAGTCAAAGAGGATTACCGGATGATTACAATCTGGGGACGCGCCAATTCGGTCAATGTCCAGAAAGTCTTGTGGGTGTGCGACGAACTCGTCCTGCCTTACGAGCGCATCGACGCCGGCCTGCAATTCGGCCGCAACGACGAACCCGACTACCTCGCGATGAACCCGACGGGCAAGATTCCGACGCTCGTCGACGGCGATTACGTGCTGTGGGAATCGAACTCGATCCTGCGCTATCTGGCGATGCAGTACGGCGCGTCGAGCCTGCTGTATCCGGCGGAGCCCAAAGCGCGCGCGAGCATCGACCGCTGGCTCGACTGGTCGTTGTCCACGCTGCAGCCCGCCGAGCGTCCCGTGTTCTGGACCATCGTGCGCACGCCCGAAGCGGGGCGCGACAACGCGAAGCTCGCCGCCGACATCGACAACGTCGCGAAGCTGTGGAAGCTGCTCGACGTGCATCTGCAAGGACGCTTTCACATCGAAGGCGATCACTTCACGCTCGCCGACATCGTGCTGGGCGCATACGCGAAGCGCTGGTTCGGGCTGCCGGGCGTCGAGCGTCCGTCGACGCCGAATCTCGAACGCTGGTATCAGCGGCTCGCGACGCGCCCGGGCTTCAAGAAATACGTCGATTTCGACCTGACCTGAACTCATGACCATCACGCTCTATGCATGGGGCACGCCGAACGGCCGCAAGGTCAGCGTCGCGCTCGAAGAAATGGGACTGCCGTACGTCGTCGAGCCGATCAACATCACGCAGGACGAGCAGTTCGATCCCGACTTTCTCGCGATCAGCCCGAACAACAAGATCCCGGCGATCGTCGATCCCGAAGGACCGGATGGCCAGCCGATCAGCGTATTCGAATCGGGCGCGATCCTGCTGTACCTGGGCGAGAAGACGGGCAAGTTCCTGCCGAAGAACCTGCGCGAGCGCGTGCCCGTGCTCGAATGGCTGATGTGGCAGATGGGCGGCTTCGGCCCGATGCCGGGACAGGTGCATCACTTCGCGGCGCTCGCGTCCGAAGACGACAAGCGCTACGGCCTCAAGCGCTTTTCCGCCGAGACGCGACGGCTCTATGCGGTGCTGGATAAGCGGCTCGGCAAGACGGAATATGTGGCGGGCGAGTTGTCCGTCGCAGACTTTGCGATCCTCGGGTGGGCGTGGCGGCACGAGCGTCACAAGGTCGATCTCGCCGACTATCCGAACGTCAAGCGCTGGTACGACATGCTGTTCGAACGTCCGGGCGTCAGGCGCGGGTTCGAAGCAAAGCTCGACTGATTCGGGCTGTTTCGATCATGCGGGCCGCTGAGCGCCGCGCATGCGGAGCGGCCGGCGATCATCGGCGGCGTGGGTTCAACCGCCCGGTTCAACCTCGGGGTTCAACTTGGGTTCAACCTTATAATCAGCGGATGAAAATCGCCAAGTCAACGGCCGCCGCCGCCGCTTCCGCAACGGCGGGCACATCGAATCCCGCACAGCGTCCGCAGCACGACGAACATCGCGCGGACCACGCGCATTCGCACGCGCACGAGCCGCATCACGAGCACGGCGGGCATGCGCAGGGCACGCCGGCATCAGCGGAGGCCGCGCTCGCGCTGGCAGAGGAATACTGCCGCGAGCGCGGCGAAAAACTCACGCCGATCCGCCGCAAGGTGCTCGAACTGCTGCTGACGTCGGGCCGCGCAACCAAGGCCTATTCGCTGCTCGACGACATGCGTCAGATCCACCCCGGCTCCGCGCCGCCCACGGTGTATCGCGCGCTCGATTTCCTGCTGTCCGCGGGTCTCGTGCACAAGATCGAATCGATCAACGCGTTCGCCGTCTGTCACGACCTCACGCAATGCCAGCACGGCATTCTTGTCGTCTGCCAGCAGTGTGGCAACGTCACGGAACTGCATCAGCCGGCGCTGCGCGAGGCGCTCGTCGCGCAAATCGAAAACGCGGGCTACCGGCTCGCCGGCGATGGAATCGAGCTGAAGGGACTTTGCTCCGCATGCCAGGCCGCGCAAGCCGCCGGCAACTGAACTCGCCCGCCTACGTCAGACGGGGCGAGGCGCCGCGGTTCGAACGTCAGGTCAAGCCGGCGGCACGCGCACCGATCGCGTCGCGCAGCAGCGTCACCAGCGCGTCGGGCGGCACGGGCTTCGTCATGAAATGCTGGAATCCCTCGCCGATGCTGCGTAGCCGGTAGGCCTCATCCGTATGGCCCGTCACGGCCACCGCGACGCAAGCTGCGTGATCGCCGCGAATCTCGTGGTCCCGCAGACGCTGGATCAGATAGAAGCCGTCCATCGCCGGCAGGTCCAGATCGCAGACGACGGCATCGGGCATCACCCGGATGGCGGCTTCGACGCCCTCTTCGGCATCCGCCACGGCGATGACATTGGCCCCTTCTGATTCGAGCAGAATTTTCAACGATTCCCTGTTTTGCGGGTCGTCTTCGACGAGCACGATCGTGGCCTGATCGAGCCTCAATACTCCGTTCATCTTGATGTTATTGCTGTAAAAGCTGGTTATGCACTCTGACGTGGCCATGATGTTACGTACTTGTATACCGCGCCAGCGCCGGCAGCGGAAAAGAGTTCAACGTTTCTACTCTCGTAGGGTCGTTCTTACCAACGGACGACGGACGCGCTGTCCGTCCGCCAACCACTCCCGCCTCGCGTAGTCGTCACTGCGTGCCCGGCGTGTTCGCCGCCGCGCACATCCCCTCTTCGGACTCGATTGTCCGCATCGAGTTGCACGCGACTGTGCGCTTGCGAGCATGTGCCGCCGCGTTCAAAAAGCGCCAGTACAGACACGACAACGAGCCTGCGTTCAGGCGCACCGCGCCATCTTGACGGCCGCGCAAGGCGCTCGCGTGACCATCGGAAGGCATGCAGATAACGGGAGGAAGCCTGTGAAGCGCGCGCGGGATGAAAGGCGGGCCAGCCTGCCGAAACGATCGAAGGCGAGGCGCTGCGATGCATTGCGATCTTCTTCCTGTTCCTCGTTGTCTTCGTCGTCAACATGTCGATGCGCGCGTCGAAGATGGCTCATTGCCGCGCCGGCGCAAGACAGCATGACGGACGTCGACCTGCGAAACACACGGGGAAATAAGCACATTGCATGCCGTCGGCAAATCGCGCCAGACGATGACGAAGCGCCTTACATCCGAAGAAAACGCTTCGCCGGCAAGGGATCTGGGACTCGCGCGCGACTCGCGCGACGATTCGCACGCGACGATTTGCACGCAACGACTTGCACGCAACTCATGCGCGCGGCTTCCACACCACGCCATGCGTGAGCAACGTGACGGCATGACGCGCGATGTCGTCCGCCGTCAGCTTCCGGCGCACGGGATCGTTGCGCCACATCGCCGACGTGGCGAGCGGCAGGATCGTCAGGCCGATCACCGACAGAAACACAAGCGACGGCTCCAGATCCGGATTCAGCCGCCCTTCCTTCTGCCACCGCTCGATATACGCGATGCCGCGCCGCTGGTTCGCATCGCCGAAACGCTCGTGCATGCGCTGCTTGAGCAGGCCGCCCTCGCTGATCACTTCGCGTATCCACAGCGACGGAAACCACGGGCAATCGCCCGCCACTTCGACGAGCCGCTGCGCAAGCAACGTGATCGCCGCGATGGGATCGTCGGGATTCGCTTCGAACGAACCTGCGAGCCGCGTGCGCAGCGGCAGGAAACGCTCGTCGATCAGCACGTCGAGCAGTTGATCGCGGGTCTTGAAGTAGTAGTGCATCATGGCGGGCGTAAAACCCGCCTCGCGCGCGACCTGGCCAAGCGTCGTATCGACGATGCCCTGCCGCGCGAACAGTGCAAGCGCCGCGTCCAACAGACGGGCGCGCTGCTCGGGGCCACGTCCGCTGCCCGACGGACGGCCGGGACGGCGCGCCGCAGCGACGGGCGCCGCGGTGCCTTCATGGTCCGCACGCCCCGCCTGATCCAGACCCGATACCGATTTTCTTGCCATGACAGTGAGATTGACGAATGATCCAATGTCGCATATATTAATCTGCGTGTTAATTAATTTCAAGGCAACTTGAAAGCATTGGAAGCCGAGATGGAAATCCAGACCCTTGCCCCCGACGCCGCGCCCGACACGACCGAGCGCCCGTCGCTGCGCGTGCTGTTTCCGGCGCTGCTGCTGGTGATGCTGCTCGCGGCGCTCGACCAGACGATCGTATCGACGGCACTGCCGACCATCGTCGGCGACCTCGGCGGGCTGGACAGCCTGTCGTGGGTCGTCACCGCCTATCTGTTGACGTCGACGATCGTCGTGCCGCTGTACGGCAAGTTCGGCGATCTGTTCGGCCGCAAAATCGTCTTGCAGACGGCGATCGTGCTGTTCCTGATCGGCTCGGCGCTGTGCGGGCTCGCGCAGAACATGACCGAGTTGATCCTGTTGCGCGCGCTTCAGGGACTCGGCGGCGGCGGACTGCTCGTCATCACGATGGCCGCGATCGGCGACGTCATTCCGCCTGCCGAGCGCGGCCGCTATCAAGGCGTGTTCGGCGGCGTGTTCGGTCTTGCGACCGTGATCGGCCCGATGATGGGCGGCTTTCTCGTCGACCATCTGTCGTGGCGCTGGATTTTCTACATCAACGTGCCGCTCGGCATCGCCGCGCTGCTCGTGATCGGCGCCGTGTTCAAGCCGCGCGTCGCGCACGTGAAGCACACGATCGACTACATGGGCGCGGCCTTCCTCGCGGGCGCCCTCACCTGCCTGATCCTGTTCACGAGCCAGGGCGGCACCGTACTGCCGTGGACATCGCCGCAGCTTTGGTTCACGCTCGTGCTCGCGTTCATCTGCATCGGCGGGTTCATCTATGAAGAGCGCCTCGCCGTCGAGCCGATCATGCCGCTCGAGCTCTTTCGCGACCGCACGTTTCTGCTGTCGAGCGCGATCGGCTTTATCGTCGGCGTGTCGCTGTTCGGCTCGGTGACGTTCCTGCCGATGTATCTGCAGGTCGTGAAGCACTCGACGCCTTCCGAAGCCGGCATGCAGATGCTGCCGATGATGGGCGGCGTGCTCGTGATGTCGGTCGTGACGGGACGCATCATCAGCAAGATCGGCAAATACCGGATATTCCCGATCATCGGCACGTTCCTCGTCGGCGTCGCGATGGTGCTGCTCACCACGCTAAAGCTCTCGACGCCCGTTCATGTGATGTATGCGTATATGGGCGTGCTCGGCTGCGGTCTCGGCATGGTGATGCAGGTGCTCATTCTTGCCGTGCAAAACGCAGTGCCGTTCAAACATCTCGGCACGGCGACGTCGGGCGCGACATTGTTCCGTTCGATCGGCGGCTCGGTGGGCGTCGCGGCATTCGGCGCGATCTTCTCGAACGGGCTCGCGGCACGACTGCAAACGCTGATTCCTCCCGATACCGAACTGCCGCGCGCGCTCGGCCCCGTTGCGATTCACAACTTGCCCGCCGTCTTGCGCAACGACTACCTGCAGGCATTCGCGGGCGCGCTGCATACGGTGTATCTCGTCGCCGCCTGTGTGGTCGTGCTTGCGTTCGCGCTTGCGTGGCTGCTTCGAGATCACCCGCTGCGCAAGCATTGAAAAGCACATCAGACGCTAGCAAACACAGATACAACGAGACGCGCGAAAGGCGTCCAATGCCTGGATAAAGGCGTGCAACGTCTCTATGAAGTGCTTGTGCATAAAGGCCGGCGTGCATTGTGCGCCGGCCTTTTATTTGATCAATGTGTTTCCTATGATCAAAAGGTAACAGGCGCCGTTGCAATTCTGCCTATGCATAAACCCTGATGCATGATCGTTTTTCTCCTTGAATTCAAGGGCCGCCGGGACCGATGCGCGCGATAGGTAGCAACGTCGATTGACGCGCCGCGAGAAAGAAACCATATTTGCTCACACACAGCGGCCCCTTGATGAAAGAACTGGGCCGGCTGCTACCCAGCGCATGTGGATCGAGTTCCGCCAACCCGCTCGTTCGCTTCAACTTCGATCCTGAGCATGCCGAAATGGCATCGCCTACAACTGGTTGGGGTTCAAGCATGTCTGCCGAATCGACACCTGCCCAGGGCTTCCCAACGCCATGCACACGTTGCGGCGGCGTGCTGTATCAGCATGCCGAGTTCTGCCCATATTGCGGCGCCGATCACCCTCTCGACAGAGCGCAGCGCAAGCGCGCCGGAATGCAGTTGAGAGCCGTCGATACACAGCCGCCGCATTTACCCGCTATTGCCCCCGATCCTTCGGGACTGCCCGCGCTCGCATCACCCGACATACCGATTCCGCCGCTCGCCGTGCCGCACGCTGCATGGCAGGCGGCCGGCCGGTGGATGGTCACTAGAGGCGTCGTGATGCTGCTGTTCGTCGCGGCATTCGGCTATGCGGCCTGGCTGCTGCTCGGCGACAACCGCCGACAGGACACGAGCGGTGACGAAACGACCAACAGCGCGAGCACGGCGGGCGGGTCGATTTCGCCTTACACACCGCCAGCCGCGCCGCCACCCCCGTCGCGAACGACGCCGCAATCCGTGCTGCAATCGGCAGCGCAATCGGCGCGTAACGCGCCGACGGCAACGAGTGTGAACGCGCCCGTCGCCGAGATCACGCCGGCACGCATCGCGCCGTCGACGCCACCTGTCGTCAAGCACTATCTGGACCTCTCCGAAGCGCTGCGGGCGGCACACGCGGGACTCGCACACAACAGCCTCGCGGAAGCAAAATCGGCGCTTGCCGATGCGATGTCGATCGAGCCGAACAACGCGGACGCAGCGCAGATCCAGAGTGAAATCGGCGACCGCGAGAAGAGGCGCGATGCCGCGCTCAACGTGGCAAGCAACTGCGCGAAGGACAAGCTGTGGAGCTGCGTGCGCGAGCATGCAGCGCACGCGCTCGCGATCGACGTCAGCAGCGCGGACGCGCAGTCATTGCTCGAACGCGTGATTCTTTCGACGGGCTGGAAGCCGCTCGCGAGCGCGCCCGCGACCGCCGCCACGAATGTCAACAACGCCGACGCCAGTGCCAATCGGAATACGAATGGCACGCCGGCGGTGCCGCCATTGCCGCCACTGCCGCCCGCCATCGCAGCGAAAAGCACCGCGACGGCAACGAGCGTCACCGCGAACTCGACGGCGACGAACGCGGCGACGGGCACAGCAGCGAACGCGACAAGCAGCAACGCGGCGAGCGCGGCCAGCGGCGTCGACGCCGAGATGCGCGCAATCATCGATTCGGGCTGGAAGCATTCGCCATCGGCGAGCAAGTGAACAAACAGCAGGGCACGTCACGCGATCGGGAATACGCAGCACACACGTATTGCAATCCTGAAGTAACGGGGCATGCGTGCAGTCCGTCAGGCGCATGCGTTTCAACGCACCGCGTTTCAACACACATAAAAGGTAGGTAGACCATGCTCAGAACAATACTGACGGGATTGACGGCGCTGGTGAGCTTATTGGTCGCGTCCGTCGCCATCGCTGCTGGGGCGACGGGGGCAGCGGCGGCGGCCGGCGCCGGCGCGCACTACAAGATCGTCACGGGACAGGAGCGCGGCACGTATATCCAGATCGGCGCCGACCTCGCGAAATACGTCGCGCAGCCTGCGGGCATCGACCTCGAAGTGATGCCGTCAAAAGGCTCTGCGGAGAACGTGCAGCGCATGCGCTTCGAGCCAGGCGTCAAGCTCGCGCTGGTGCAATCGGATGTGTACCAGGCCTATATCGACATGGCGAACTCCGGCAACGCGGATGCCGGCACGACGATCCGTCCGCTGCGCCTCATCATGCCGCTCTATAACGAGGAGATTTATTTTGTCGTGCGCAACGACTCGCCGATGAAGTCCATCAACGAGATCAAGGACAAGGTGATCAGCATCGGCCCGATCGGTAGCGGCACCGCGCAATCGGCAACGACGCTCTACCGGCTGATGTTCAACCAGCCGATTCCCGAGCAAAACGTGCAGAGCCTCAGCAACGAGGACGCGATTGCCGCGCTCGTCGTGAAGAAAATCGACGTGGCCGTGATCGTCGCGGGACAACCGGCGAAGCTCTTCACCGACATGAACCCTGACCTGCTGTCGCAGATCCGCTTCTTGCGACTCGATGCGAACGCGCCCGAAACGGCGCGCGCGAAGGAAACGTATTTCCCCGCGACGATCCGCCAGAGCAGCTATCCGAACTGGCTTAAGGAAGACGTGCCGACGCTGACCGTCAAGGCGTTTCTCGTCACCTACGACTATGGCTTGCGCGATACGGTCAGCAATCTGAACCGCTTCGCCGATTCGCTGTGCAACAACTTCGATGTGCTCCAGGAGAAAGGCCATCCGAAGTGGAAGCAGGTGAAGCTCGAATTGCCGCCGCTTACGAAAGGCTGGCAATACTATCCACCCATCGAACGGCACTTGCGCGCGTGCATCGCGCACCGCGCGGCTGGCACGCCGACGACGGCCTCCGCGCAACAGCCGCCCGCGCCGCCTAAAGTCAACAAGCGTCCGTGCTCGGATCAGGAGCGCCTGCTGCTGTTGTGCGGGAAATGACGTTCGATTAGCGTGTGCGTCTTCATCGACGCGCGGCACCACGGCATGACGGATGCCGTGGCGTTTTCGTTGCATATGAGAACAATGGGCGATGCAGCGCGTGCACGTCATTCGCCTGGTTCATGCCTGGTTCATGCCTGGTTCATGCCTGGTTCATGCCTGGTTCACGCCTGCGCCGACGCCTCGCGCGCAGCGGGCGGAATCGCCATGCCGCCTTCGGCCGCGCTCCACTGCGCGATCCATTCGGGCAGCACGGGCGAAGCCTGCGTAACGCCCGCGAGTTGCAGCAGATCGTTCGTCGGCACAGTGCCGCCGCTACGCTTGAGAAACCGCGCGCGCACCACGCCCAACGCGACCTGCGCGCCATCGCGGATAAAAGCCTGCTCGATGAACACGTGCTTGTCGTCCCAACCGATCACGCGCGTCGCCACATCATAGCGGTCCCATCGCTCCAGCGATCGATGAAAGCGCATCGTCTCCAGCGTGACGACGGGATACCAGCCTTGCTTCCTCAGTTGCGGCCACATGCGCGAGCGCACCATCAGATCGACGCGCGCCAGATCGAGAATCGTGAAGTACCGGCCGTTGGTCATATGGCGCAGCACGTCGAGATCGTTCGGCCACACGCGAAACGGCGTCACGCATGTATCGAGCACATGCAGACGGCTACGCCGTGGACTCTGCAGCAGAGTAAGGAAGAGACGCAACAGCAGGTTCATGGCAAAGCCCGTATTGGCGACGCTGACGATGGATGAGGCTGACGAACGAGTCTGCATGTTAATCGACGAGTGCGAAGCCGGAAACCGAAGAAGCGGCGTCTGGTGATAGAGCACCTCTTCGCATCATGCGTGCCGTCGTAAGCGATATGCGTTGTCCTGCGCGCGCGTCGATGCCGGGAAAGCCGCGCCTCCTGGTTTTCCTCACCATCCTGGATCGGCTCACCTTGCCATGCGCCACCGCCGATTTTTGAAGCGCTTCATTTCCGCGCGCGCCACAGGCATAGTGAGAGGTTTCCAGCTACGACACCGCCATCCGACACAATGAGCGAGACCTCTCCGGTTGCCGCGCCCGTTATCCGCGACGCGACGGACGCCGACTTTCCCTTCATCCAGTCCATCTACGCACATCACGTGCTGACGGGCGTCGCGTCCTTCGAAGAAACGCCGCCGTCCGTCGACGTAATGAAAAAGCGCCGCGCCGCCGTGCTCTCTCATGGCCTGCCGTATATCGTCGCGGTGCTGGAAGGCAAGATCGCCGGCTATGCGTATGCAACGCCATACCGGCCGCGTATCGCCTATCGCTACACGATCGAAGACTCGATCTACGTGGACGACGGCTGCCGGGGACGCGGCGTCGGACGCGCGCTGCTCGCCGCGCTGATCGAGCGATGCGAGCAAGGGCCGTGGCGTCAGATGATCGCCGTCATTGCGGACGGCGGACGCGGCGGCTCGCTGTCGCTGCATCGCGACGCCGGATTCGAACTCGTCGGCACGTTGAAGGCGGTCGGCTTCAAGCACGGACGCTGGCTCGATTCGACGATGATGCAGCGCGCGCTCGGACATGGCAGCGACGTACTGCCAGCCGACGACAATACCGCGAAGTAAGGCCCGCACTCACGCGGATCGACGGCTTCGTCGCCGGGCACAAACCGCGGCGTCAGGCGAGCGGCAACGTGCGCGTGAACATCGTCGGATAGTCGATCACGAGTCCGTCTTCGTCGACTTTCAGCTCTGCCGCGAAGCCCGTGTCAATGCCTTGATAGCGATACTCGACACCCGGCTCGACGCAGGTATACGCCTGCTCGACGCGTGAGATCTGCAGATCCGGTGTCGAGATGAACGCGACGGGAATCGTCTCGCGCGCGCCCTTCGCAAGTTGCAGTCGGCGAATGGGCAGCGTGTTCGTATAGGGCGTCGCCGCGATGTCGATATCGATGCAGCCCGCCAGCGATGCCAGCACCAGGCCGTGACCGTCATGCCAGTTGCCTTCGCCGTCGCCGTGCAGATCGAGTTCCGGGCCGCCGATCACTTTCAGCCATGCATGCACGGTGCGCCATTGCAAATCGCATTTGACGCGGTAAGAAAGGCCATACGGGTGGCCGTTGCGCTCACCGATCAGCACGCTTTCGGCATAGAAGCCGTCGGCGCGCGCGTCGAACGCGAGATGCTCGACGCCATCGCCCTCTTCGGGGGTCCATCGCACTTCACGCATGAATCCGTCTCCTTCGAACGATCGTTATCGGTGACATCGTAGCGCGAACGCGCCGAGATGAACGCCGCGCCTTTCGTTCTCGCGTTATCGGCCGCGAAATGGGCTGACGTCATGCGGCTGCAAGACACGCGCGCAAATAGCCGTTATCAATACGCGCGCATGCCGTTCGCCGTCCGCCTCGTTATGCTCGCGATTCGTCTGCTTCGAATCTCGCTGGCCGCGTGAGTACCGTTTCACGCGGCTTCGTCACGCCCGCTTTAATCGATATCGCCATGCACGCCGCGTCCCATCAAGAGCCGTTCACTGCGCTGCTAACGCTGCTGCGCAGCTTCGGTCAGATCGTCCTGCAACGCGATGCGCGGACGGGCGCATGCGTGCTCGCCGCGTGGCTCGTGTGCGATCCGCGCCTCGCGTGCGCTGCGTTGACAGGCGCGATTGCCGCGAACGTCGGCGCGGTGCTGCGCGGCTACGATCCGGGCGAGACACGCGACGGGCTGCACGGTTTCAACGGCGCGCTGGCTGCGCTTGCCGCGTTCGCGTTCATCGCCGATGACGCCACGGCGACGGCCATCGCGATTCTCGCCGCGATTGCCGTCGCGTGGCTCCTCGGACCGTGGGCGCGGCTGCTGCGCTCGCGCGGCCTCGGATACTATTCGAGCCCTTGCCTGCTCGTCACGTGGGCGTGGCTGCCGCTCGTGCATGGAGCGTTGGCGCATGCCGGCATCAGTGCTGGCGTCGAGTTCTGCGTCGGCGCCAGCGCAAGTGCAAGCGCGAATGCGAACGCAAGCGCGAGCGACGCCGTTGCGTGGATGCCGTTCGCCCGCGCATTGCTTGCGGGCATCGCGCAGACTTCGTTCGCGTCGACCGCATCAGCGGGCCTGCTGATTCTTGCGGGCATCGCGGTGTCGTCGATGCGATGCGCCGCATTCGCGCTGGCGGGCGCAGCGCTCGCGACGGCGGCGCACTCGCTCATCGGCGTGGATGCAGCCTCGCTCGACGCAGGCCTGTCGGGATTCAACGGCGCGCTCGCCGCGCTGGCATTGGCCGATTGCGGCGCGTTGGCCGCGCTCGTTGGCGTGTGCGTGTCGGTGATGCTGCAACAGGCGGCTGCCTTTTTTTGTGTACCCGCACTGACCGCGCCCTTTGTCGTGGCGACGTGGACGATAAGCCGCTTCATGCGCGATACTCGCGACACGCACATTTCGCGCAACACAAGCCCCTTCGACGCCGCAGCCGCACGCAACGCGGACATAGGGCGCCCGGAAAACACGACCCGCGCCGCTTGGCGGGAACGCTGACGCGGCGAGTCACCAGCAACCTGTTGTATGAGGACGGGAGACATCATGTCATTTGCACACACGCCCGCAGGCCGCATCGCGCAGTCAACGCCGATGTCGGATGCCGAGCGGCGCACGCGTGTCGATCTCGCGGCCGCCTACCGGCTCGCGGCGCTCAACGGCTGGGACGATCTCGTCTATACGCACATCTCCGCGAGCGTGCCCGACGAGCCCGGCCATTTCCTGATCAATCCGTTCGGCCTGTCGTTCGACGAAGTCTGCGCGTCGAATCTGGTGAAGATCGATATCGAAGGCAATATCGTCGGCGAAAGCGGGTATCCCGTGAACGCGACGGGCTTCGCGCTGCACGCCGCCGTGCACGCGGCGCGCGCCGACGCGTTCTGCGTCATGCATCTGCACAACACGGCGGGCGTTGCCGTGTCGCTGCAAAAGGACGGCCTCTTGCCCGGCTCGCAGCACGCGCTGCGTTTTCACGGCTATCTCGCGTATCACGACTACGAGGGCCTCGCGTTCACGCCCGCCGAAGGCGAGCGGCTCGTCGCCGATCTCGGCGACAAGCCCGCGATGCTTCTGCGCAATCACGGCACGCTCACGTTGGGCCGCACCGTCGCGGAGGCCTATGTGCTGATGGCGACGCTGATCAAGGCATGCGAGATACAGTTGCAGGCGCAGGCGGGCGGCGGCCCGCTCGTGCTGCCATCGGAAGCCGTCGCCGAGCGCACGGCCGAACAGCTCTACGACGGCGGCGCGATCGAAGGCGCAATCGAATGGCCCGCGCTGCTGCGCAAGCTGGATCGACTCGACCCGTCGTTCAGGAACTGACTTCCACACTTCATTTCAATTCACTTCAAGGAACATGAGACATGCCTACTTTTCATATCGAGCTTTTCGAAGGCCGCACGGTCGAGCAAAAGCGCCAGTTCGTCGATGCGATCACGAAGGCGACGTGCGAATCGTTGAACGTCGAGCCGGGTTCCGTCGATATTATTCTCATCGATGTCAAACGGGAGAACTGGGCGACGGGGGGAAAGCTATGGAGCGACGCCACGTAAGGCTTTGCGGGACGAGTCGCCCCGCTTTGCCGCGCTGGTCCAGGTGTCCAGTCGCAATGCTCGGCACGAGCTCATCAACGAAGAATACATTCGCAACGATGTTCGGCCACGTGTATGAGGCCGCTGGCAACGCGCCGAAGTCAAGGGTCGAGTTGGCTCGATGGCACGCTTGACGATCGTCCATACGACGACCGAGACGTAATATAACGAAGCGATCTACAGGAATCGAATCGGCCGCTTAAGAGGCTTCCTGATGTAAATTTGGCTTACAGTGTCAAACCTGTATGCGCCACCCTCGTGCGAGGATGGCGCCCCTCGATACCTTGCTGCCGCAGTTTTAACCGCTGCGCTTCAGCATGGTCAGAAAAGCCCGGATTGGCGCGGTGGCGCGCCAGGTGTGAGATTCATAGACTGCCGTCAATCTTTCCCGGTAGTTTTGTTCCGACATCTGGAGAGCGCTTTTGATACGCTCCGCTTCGGCCAGAGACTCCCTCAACCGCGCTAGCTCATCACCAAGAGCCACGTTCGAACTTCTCAGCTGTTCTATTTCGCGATCACGTGCGAGCAAACTGGATTCCAATGATGCGGCCTGCTGCTTGATAGATTCCAACAACGCTGTCTGTCGTTTGAGATCGTCGACCTCTCGCCGGAGATTATCAGCCTCCATGCGATGCGATTCGTCGGCACGTCGCGCCGACGATCTGCAACTTTGAAGTTCTCTGTAGAGTGCATTGCGATCAAGCGAGTCATGGCTCGGAAATTCAATACCAGGTGAATGCGCCTGAGCAAGCGGGGCTCCGGAGATTTCCTTGCCGACCCTGACGAGATCTGGCTTCGCAGTTCGGCGATGAGCATCGAGTGCGGCAGCCTTGTCGACGGGGAGCACCGACGCAAGCTGCCGATACAGGTATTCGCCGTCCGTCGCAAATCTCGGAAAGTCTAGAAATACAATCGGTATGTCATTTTCGACAAGCCTGTGTACAACATGATGAAAACCCATCGCTACCAGTCTCGCCTGGTCTAGCGGATTGAGCGAATAGACAATCCCACCTGCCGTGATCCCCCAATTCTCCCACCGCGTGTATTCCTCAACTTCATGACTTAGGCGAGCCCGCATTTCGTTCGTAACGCGGCTTGCGGCGGCCTGAATAATGTCGCGTACCGGGAGGATAACGGCATCGATTCCGATATCACGCCGCGCAATCAGTCGGTCAATGAATTCGAATAGCCACGGCGATTTAATGACGTATGGCAAATCTTTCTGACCGTCCGGAATATCCTCGAGCCCGGCGTTGGAGTTCTCCTCGAGCTTTACACCCGGATTTCTCGTGATATGTGTTTCGAGCCCACACGCCGTGAGATATTCGACCAGGAAGCTGGTGCCAGCTCGGCCTGTACCAGCTATTACAAGGTGTCTTTTCACTTAGGATTTCGCTAACAATTGAAAAGCCCTAATTCTACGCACTGTCACAATTCACAGCGCGTTCGGCCTGCCAGAAAATATCTCGGTTTTCACCGTCGCCACTAAGGACGGTCAATTCGGACGAGCATTCGCTGATGAAGCGGTTTCACGAACCCGGCGACGAAAAGCAGCCAGTCGTCATCGCGCCGCCGACGCATCACGGCGACTTCCTGACTAAAACCCACCAAACGGCTCGCACGAAACTCCAACACCCCTTCTGCGACAACAGGCCGCCACGTAAACGCAACACGAACCGCCATGAACCGTCGCGCAACCGTCACGCTAACGATGCTGCGACGCGGTTGATTGACGCACTTTTCCCTTGAGCGCGCGCAACAGGCGCGCCGAGCGGCACAATAAAAACCTGATCGCGATCAAGGATTTACGTCGCCAAAGCGCTCACGCGAAAGCTTCGTTCCGCGCCATATCGACGCAGCCTGCACCGCAGCAAAGCCGTCCGCAATCCCCTACGCTTGCCTCATCTGCACGACGCGGTGCGCCCGGCATCCGCCGAAACGCGCCGCGTCTCTTTTTTCGGATTCGGACACATGAACACCGCAATCTCCGCCTTCGACCTCGCGCGCATGCAGTTCGCGTTCACGGTCTCGTTTCACATCGTCTTTCCTGCGCTCAGCATCGGTCTCGCGAGCTTCATCGCCGTGCTCGAATGGCGCTGGCTGCAAACCGGCAAGGCCTACTACAAGGATCTTTGTCTGTTCTGGTCGAAGATCTTCGCCGTGGCCTTCGGCATGGGCGTCGTGTCGGGCGTCGTGATGAGCTACGAGTTCGGCACCAACTGGTCGGGCTTCTCCGCGTTCGCTGGCCCCGTGACGGGCCCGCTGCTGATGTACGAAGTGATGACCGCGTTCTTTCTCGAAGCGGGCTTCCTCGGCATCATGCTGTTCGGCTGGCAGCGAGTCAGCCCGCGCGCGCACTTCGGCGCGACGCTGATGGTCGCCGTCGGCACGCTGATCTCGACGTTCTGGATTCTCGCGTCCAATAGCTGGATGCAGACGCCGCAAGGCTTCGATATCGTCGACAACCGCGTCGTGCCCGTCGACTGGTTCAAGATCATCTTCAATCCGTCGTTCCCGTACCGTCTCGCGCACATGGCGATGGCCGCGTTCATCGTGACGGCGCTCGTCGTCGCGGCCGTCGGCGCGTGGCATCTGCTGAAGGGCCGGCGCGACAACGCCGTGAAGAAGATGTTCTCGATGGCGCTGTGGATGCTGCTCGTTCTCGCGCCCATCCAGGCGTTCGTCGGCGACGCGCACGGACTCAACACGCGCGAATATCAGCCCGCGAAGATCGCGGCGATCGAAGGCCTGTGGGACACCGAGAAAGGCGGCACCGCGCTGAACCTGTTCGGCATCCCCGACATGCAGGCCGAGACGACGAAATACGCCGTGTCGATTCCGCATCTCGGCAGCCTGATCCTCACGCACAGCTGGGACGGCGAAATCCGCGGACTGAAGAGCTTCCCGAAAGAAGATCGCCCGGACTCGACGATCGTGTTCTGGAGCTTTCGCGTGATGGCGGGTCTCGGCATCGCGATGATCGGCTTTGCGGCGGCCGCGTGGGTGCTGCGCCGGCGCGGCAAGCTGTATGACGCGAAGTGGTTCCACCGCATTGCGATCGCGATGGGCCCGACGGGCTTCATGTCGCTGCTCGCGGGCTGGATCACGACGGAAGTGGGCCGCCAGCCGTGGGTCGTGTATGGCGTAAAGCGCACCGTCGAAGCCGTGTCGCCGCTCTCCGCGCAACAGGTCGGCATTTCGCTGATGGCCTTCGTCGTCATCTACTTTCTCGTGTTCGGCACAGGCATCTACTACATGCTCAAGCTGATGCGCACGGGTCCCGCGCTGCCGGGCCATACGCCGGACGGCGTGCCCGACGCATTGACAGACCGACCGGAACGCACCGCGCGCCGCGCGCTCTCCCGTCCCATGCAAAGCCCGTCGACCAGATGATCGACGCCTGACCACCCTTCGATACCCGCGAGAGAAAAAATGGATGTGACCGTAGTCTGGGCCGCGATCATCGCACTCGGCCTCTTCATGTACGTCGTGCTGGACGGCTTCGATCTGGGCATCGGCATCGTGTTTCCGTTCTTCCCCGACGAAAAGGAGCGCGACCTGATGATGAACACCGTCGCGCCCGTCTGGGACGGCAACGAGACGTGGCTCGTGCTCGGCGGCGCGGGCCTCTTCGCGGTATTTCCCGTCGTCTATTCGACGGTGCTCTCCGCGCTTTACCTGCCGCTCGTCGGCATGCTCGCGTGCCTGATCTTTCGCGGCGTGTCGTTCGAGATCCGCGCGAAGGCGAACCGCACGAAGCATCTGTGGGATCTGGCGTTCATCGGCGGCTCGGCGGGCGCGGCGTTCTTCCAGGGCATCGCACTGGGCGCGTTCCTGCAAGGCATTCCCGTCGCCGACGGCAGCTTCGCCGGCAATGCGTTCGGCTGGCTCACGCCGTTCTCGCTGCTGACGGGCCTCGGCCTCGTCGTCACCTATGCGCTGCTCGGCTGCTGCTGGCTCGTCGCGAAGACGGAAGGCGATCTGCAACGCCGGCTGCATCGCGTCGTGTGGCCTCTCACGATCGTGCTGCTCGGCTTCATCGTCGTCGTGAGCCTGTGGACGCCGCTACAGGAGCCGACGATCGCGCAGCGCTGGTTCGACGACGGCCTCTTCTGGCGCCTCGCGCCCGTGCCGTTGCTCGTCGCAATCTGCGCGTACTTCATGCGCCGCGCAGTGCGCGGCCGGCATCACAATACGCCATTCATGCTGGCGCTCGGCCTCGTGCTGCTCGGCTATGCCGGCCTGCTGGTGAGCCTGTGGCCGTACGCGATTCCGTCGAGCGTCACGCTCTGGGAAGCGGCCGCCCCGCGTTCGAGCCAGGTGTTCACGCTCGTCGGCGCGTCCGTCATCATCCCGATCATCATCGCGTACACGATGCTGGGTTACTGGGTCTTCCGCGGCAAGGTGCGCCATGGCGACGCCCACTACCACTAAGCCCGCCCGCCCCCGCGCGCGCCTGCCGGGCTGGCTCTGGTTCATCGCGCTGTGGTGCGGCGGCGTGGGCAGCGCGATGATCGTCGGCTACGCGTTCAAGGCGCTGATGAATGCGACGCTCTTCGCGATCACCTGAACGGCCGGCGCCAAACGCCCGAGGCACTTCGCGCAGTCACGCACGTGGCGCCCGCGTCATGTACGGAGGCTCACTTTCAGCGCCAGGCACTGACGCAAAGGCGCCGACGCTTGCGCGGCACGTCATGCAGTCATGCCCGTCTCATGTATGACGCCTCGCCTTCAGCGCCAGGAAACACCCGCACGCCACTGCCGCGATAGATAGCTCGCTGCCGTCGGCCGCACCCGGCCCGGCCGCCGCTTCGCCTTCAAAATCCTTCCGCCCGGCTCGTCTACGTAGCAGGCCGCGACATGGACGGACGTCCGGCCACCGATGCAGTGCCGTACAAACCAGGAAAAACCACGCGCGCCAACCGCGTCGACCAGGCCGGACTCTCCGGCACGGCCGCAGCGGCAGCGCGAGCGAGACCAGACTGATACGCGCCGGCGCCGTCGCATTCCGGACGGCCCGCGCAAACAATGACAGGCGGACGCACGCGCATGAGCCGCAAGGCCCGCGCAGGCAGTCCGCGGCGAGCATGACCACGCCGACGATCAGGCATATGATCGCGGCGTAGGAAGCAAAAAAGCTGTTGCTGCATGGACGGCCCGTCGCTGACGCGGCCGCAGGGAATGCAGCGGGTTGCGGCACGCAGCGGGCGGTTTCGCGCCCGCGCGCGGTGCAGCCTTGCGGACGGATGGCGCACTTCGGGGAGCGCGCCCTCCGCTCCCGTCCCGACCGACAACGCAGGCACAACATCGGCAGGGCCGAAAGCGGAGACATGATGAAGTTTCTCGTAGCCGACGATCATGAACTGATCCGCCAGGGCGTCAAAGGTCTGTTGCGCGGACTCGATCCCGACGCCGTATTCGACGAAGCCGACACGTGGGAAACGCTCGCCGCCATCGCCAAGCCCGACGCCGACCACGACCTCGCGATCGTCGATCTGCATATGCCCGGCATGACGGGCGCAACCTCGCTGCAAAACCTGCTGACGGCCAATCCCGCGCTGCCCGTCGTCGTGCTGTCCGCCGAGGAGTCGCCCGACGAGATGCGCGCCGTGCTCGCGGCGGGCGCGCTCGGCTTCGTGCCGAAACGCCAGCCCGCGAGCGTGATGCTCAAGGCGATCGAACTGGTGCTTTCAGGCGGCGCGTATGTGCCGATGGAAGCGCTGAGCCTGCTGGGCAATCGCGAAGCCGCGACGGCAACAATGGAGCCGGCGTCGACGGCGAGCACCGCAACCGCCACCGCCACCGCCACCGCGCAAGCAAAGCCGTCCGCGCCGCCCGACGCCGAGCCGATCGTGCGCGTCGAAGCATTGCAGCCGCATCAGCAGCATCTGCTGGAAAACCTGTCGCCGCGTCAGCAGGAAATCATGCGCCTCGTGCATCGCGGCTGGACCAACAAGATGATCGCGCGCGATCTCGGCGTCGCCGAGGGGACGATCAAGGTTCATCTCTCCGTGATCTTTCGCGCGCTCGGCGTGCACAATCGCGCGACCGCGATTGCCGTGATCAACGGCTGGCTCGAAGCGGGAAAGACGCTTTAGCGGGGCCGCATCGGCGTTGGGATTCAGCGTGGAAGGAGTTGCAGAGGACGGCGGCATCGGATGCTGATCGGTGCACATCGGATGCCGCCTTTCGGACGGACCGCCAGCCAGTCCGAACGCCGCGACGTTAGCTACGCGATGTCGCCGGCTGCGGCGCCGCGCCTTCCGCGCTATTGGTAGCTTCGCTCTCGGCGTTGGCATCGGTGCCCGGCTGCTGCCACAGCAGTTCCAGCGTGCGGCGCAGGCGCGCCGGCGTCACGGGCTTGTGCAGCACGGGGATCCCCTGGAGCGCCAGCGCCTCCAGTTCCACAGACGCCATATCGCCCGTAATCAGCAGCGTCACGACGCGCTCGCGGCCGCGCCGCCGCAGCGCGTCGCGCACGGCGCCGAGCGCCTGCGCGCCCGTCCGGTGGTTCGCGAGCTGGTAATCGCAGAGCACGGCGTCGGGCATGAAGCCTTCGTCGATGGCAAGAAGCGCCCCGCGTTCGTCCGGCACGCCGCGCACCACGCAGCCCCAGCGCCCGAGCAGGTTCTGGATGCCTTCGAGAATCGCGGGCTCGTCGTCGATGCACAGCACGTGGCGGCCGAGCGCCGCCGCGCCGCTCGCGCCCGAGTCGTTGAGACCGGCGACGATCCGCGCCGGATCGCCCGCGCGCACCGGGAAACGGAACACCGAGCCGCGCCCCGGCGCGGAGCGCAGTTGCAGCTTCCCGCCGAGCATATCGACGAGCCGCCTGACGGTCGGCAGGCCGAGGCCGTGCCCTTGCCGCGCGTCGCGGTGCGGATTGGCGACCTGATAGAACTCCTCGAAGATACGCTCCTGCTCGGCCTTCGGAATGCCGATGCCCGAATCGCGCACTTCGATGTAACCGCCGTCGAGCCGTCCCGCGCGCCGGTAGCCCATCCAGATCGCGCCGCCCTCCGTATAGCGCACCGCATTCGACAGCAGGTTGCTCAGGATGCGCTCGAGCAGCACGGGGTCGTCGTGGATGACGGCGTCCGTCGGCGCGATGCGCAGCGCGAGCCCCTTCGCGGCCGCCTGCGGCCAATACTGGCTGCCGACACGGTCGAACAGTTCCGAAAGCCGGAAATGCAGCTTGATGACCTGCGTGACGCCGCTCTCCAGCCGCGCGAGATCGAGCACCTGGTTGAACAGCTGGTTCAACGCTTCGACGTTGTTGGCAATGTTGCTGGCCGTCTTCGCATGCTGCACGGACGTCGCCGCCGGATCGTTCAGCGATGCCGCGAGCAGTCCGATCGCGTGCAGCGGCTGGCGCAGGTCATGGCTCGCGGCCGCGAAGAAGCGGGTCTTCGCAAGACTCGCTTCTTCGGCGACGAGCTTTTGCGCGGCCAGCGATTCGGCGAGCGCCTGCTGGTCGACGCGCGCCTGCACGACCCGCTGGAACAGCTTGCGATAGCTGAGCGCGTAGACGTTGATCGCGCAGAAGAAGAACGCGAGGACGATCGCGAGAATCGTGCGGTCGAACGTGTGAGTGCCGAAGTGCAGCACGATCGCGGGCAGCAGCAGGAACGGAATCGCCGTCACGAAGTTGATCACGTCGAAGCCGTTCGACATGAACACGCCGGCCGCCAGCGTGACGAGCATCACCGTGTGCAGGATGGGCAGATCGGTGTGCGGGCTCTGGAACGCGAACCAGATCGCGAGCCCCGGCGCGCTATAGAGCAGCGCGCCGCGCGCCGCGTGCAGGTTGATCCACGCGCGCGGCGAGACGGCGTCGGGCCAACGGCGGTTGCACATCCACAGCGCGAGGCTCGCGCAGTTGGCAAAGCCGTAGAAGATGAAGCACGCGGCAAAAAGATGCGGATGCGGGATGTTATTCCAGTAGATCGCCACCAGCACCGCGATCGAAAACCAGTGCGTGAAGAAGGCAATCGGGTCCTGCGCGTACAGCACGCGCACGAGATCTTCGTCGATCGCACGCTGGATTGGATCGGCCCGCATCGTGCGGTTCTCCTCACGCATGGTTGCTGTCGAGTCCGGCTAGCCGGCCCCGTTGTTCGATGATCTTTCCGCTTTTTATTGCAGCGCCGCCGCTCGCTTCGGGTGTGGAATAAAACCGCGGCGACGCACGTCTTACACCGGCACCGGTACGGCAGTCTTAAGACAGTTTACCCGTCTTGCCCGCGGTTTACCCTTCAGCTATGACTTAATCCATATAGGCGGAGTCGCGTGCAAAAAGCATACTGGTTTCAACGATTCAACAATCAAGCGCGGCCAACAGCCTCCGAAGGTCCAGCTTCACGACCTGTTTTACGCCTGTTTGTCGAGGCTCCATCGGCGGGACCACCCGCCCCTACCGCGCACCTTGCCACTTCCGATGGAGGCCTTCATGGGCGCAGTTCCGAGCCAGGTTTTCGCACGCACTCTCGACGACGCCGTACTTCCCGACCTTTGGCGCCGCCGCACGCAGCTGACCGATAACGAAATGATGTCGATGTACGACCTCGTGAAGCGCGCGCTGCGCACCTATCATCCGCTCGAACTGCATGCGCTCGGCGAAGACAAGGAAGAGCTCGTGCACCAGTTCATCTATACGAAGGTGCTGCGCCTCGCGCCCGGCCACGTCGAATCGAAGGCGGCGCCCGAAAGCGCGCCGTCCAACAGCTACGCAATCTGCGCTTACTTCCGCCGTTATCTGATCGATTGCCTGCGCAGCGCGAGCCATCAGCGCAACGTGTCGATGGAGCACGAAGGCATGATGCAGGAAATCGATCTGCGCGCGCAGGCGCTCGAAGACCCTGTCGAAAGCGTGCTGATGCAATACGGCCTGAACGAGCGCCGCGTGCGCGAAGCGGCGCGCGAGTTCATCGCGTCGCTCGATGCGCCCGAGCGCATCGTGCTGGCGGGCAGTCTCGGCTGGTGCTCGGAAGCGAAAGGCGGCCTGTCCGCTGTGGCCGCGCAGCATCGTGTGCCCTCCTATCACTATCGCGCTGTGAAGCTCGGCGTCACGATGAAGAAGACGGACGACGCCAGCCAGTTTTCCAACACGAAGATCGGCCAGTGGCTGCGCGACGTGCTCGGCATCGAAATTCACGCCGAAAATCGCGACGCGATCCTCGTCGTGTTCAACCTGCTGGCGACGGAAGCGACGGAAGCCGCCACCGCCCCGGACGACGAACTGATCGAAGCGGCTGCGTGAGAGGTTGGCGTTTCGCAATCGGCGTTCGGTCGGCCGGCCTGCATGGCGGCTCGGTCGACGGCGATGGCGATGGCTGGATTCCTGGGCGCCTCGATGCCTCGATGCCTCGATGCCTCGATTCCTTGATGCCTTGATGCCTTGATGCCGCGGCGGATTCGCAGCCGCGTTTCCGCCCGCGCACGTTCCAAGGCACATTCAGCGCACGTTCCCGCGCAGAGTCCAGCAGCCGTCGGCCCGCCGACACCCATTCGCGCCGACCACATCGCGCGCCTGAAAGCGCCGAAACCACCCGAAACCACCCGAAAGCACCCAAAAAACACGCCCATTTTTAAATCGCGCACCCGACCGCGCGTTTTCCCCTTGCATTTCGATGCGCGCCGTCCAGGATAAATAAGCTACGCGCGAGCCGTCTTCAGCGGGATTGCGCCGCCCTGCCGCACACTCAAAAAAGAGGTGGTCGAATGAACCGCTTGTCCAGCGCCCTTTCGGCGATGAAGGATCATTACGAGGTGGTGGTCGTGGGTTCGGGCTATGGCGGCGCGATCGCCGCGAGCCGCATGGCGCGCGCGAAACGCAGCGTCTGCCTGCTCGAGCGCGGCCGCGAATTCATGGCGGGCGACTTTCCCGCGACACCATTCCAGGGCGCGGAGCAGATCCAGTACAACACGAGCGTCGCGCAGATCGGCTCGCCCCTCGCGCTGCTCGAAATGCACGTGAACCCGGACGTGAACGTCGTAGTCGGCTGCGGGCTGGGCGGCACGTCGCTGATCAACGCGAACGTCGCGCTCAAGCCCGACGCGCGCCTGTGGGACGATCCGCGCTGGCCCGCCGCCGTGCGCGCTGACCAGGCGAACCTCGACGTCTGCTACGAGCGCGCGAAGACGATGCTCGGCGCGACGCCCGTTCCCGACGACTATCCCGACCTGCCGAAGCTCGACGCGCTCGCGCTGTCGGCGAAAAAGCTCGGCATGAGCGAGCGCTTCTACCGGCCGCCCATCACGGTGACGTTCAAGGACGGCAAGAACGCGGCGGGCGTCGACCAGCAGCGCTGCAACGGCTGCGGCGACTGCAACTCGGGCTGCAATCACGGCGCGAAAAACTCGACGCACATGAACTATCTGCCCGACGCCGTCGCGCACGGCGCGCAGATCTTCACCGGCGCGGCGGTGCATTCCGTCGTGCGCGACGAAGCGCGCGGCGTCTGGTGCGTGCGCTATCAGCCCGCCGACCTGAAGCGCGAACTGTACGACGCGCCCGAGCTGTTCGTGACGGCCGATGTCGTGATCCTGTCGGCGGGCACGCTCGGCTCGACGGCGATCCTGTTGCGCTCGCGGCAGGCGGGCTTGAGCGTATCGAAACAGCTCGGCCAGCATTTCACCGGCAACGGCGACGTGCTCGCGTTCGCCTTCAACACCGACAAGGTGATCAACGGCGTCGGCTGGGGCACGCATCCCGCCGGCGACATTCCGCCCGTCGGCCCGTGCATCGCGGGCATCATCGACCATCGCGGCACGCCGAACGTGAAAGACGGCTTCGTGATCGAGGAAGGGTCGATCGCCGCGCCCATCGGCGCCGCGCTGATGGGCGTCCTCGGCGTCGCGGCGCCTGTCGAAGGCGTCGAAATGCCCGATCCCGAAGGCGAGCCGCCCCTCGCCGACGACGCCCGCATCGCCGAAAGCGTTCTGCGCGGCCCGTATCACGGCGCGATGCGCAACACGCAAACCTGGCTCGTGATGGCCCACGACGAAGAAAGCGGGCAAATCACGGTGGAAGATGGCCGTCCGCGCGTCAGCTGGCCGAACGCCGGCAAGCAGCCGATCTACGAGACGGTGGAAAAGGCGCTGATCGACGCGACGAGCGCGCTCGGCGGCGCCTACGTGCGCAACCCGATCTCCACCGAGGCGTTTCGGAACCGCATCGTCACCGTGCATCCGCTGGGCGGCTGCGCGATGGCCGACGATGCGACGTATGGCGTCGTCGATCAGGCGGGCCTCGTGTATTCGGATACGCAAGGTCATGCGGTCCACGAGGGGCTGTATGTGATGGACGGCTCGGTGATGCCGCTTTCGCTCGGCGTGAATCCGCTGCTGACGATCTCCGCGCTCGCCGAGCGCAACTGCGCGCAACTTGCGGCGTCGCGCGGATGGCAGATCGACTACGACGCGCCGGGCGACGCGGCCCCGCCGCCTGCGCCGAAAATCGGCCTGCGCTTCACCGAGACGATGATCGGCACGTACTTCATCGGCGACACGAAGCCCGCAGGACAAGCCGACGATCCCGCCGAAGGCACGCACATCAGCTTCACGGTGACGGTCGCATCGGACGACCTCGAAGACATGCTCGCGAATCCGCAGCACGAAGCGCACATGGTCGGCACGCTCACGTGCAACGCGCTGTCGGCGCAGCCGATGACCGTCAGCGACGGCGTCTTCAACCTGTTCGTCGTCGACGAAACGAATGTCGAGCGGCGCAACATGAAATACCGGATGACGCTCGATACCGTCGACGGCAAGCGCTTCTATCTGACGGCCGAGAAGATCATCACGCACACGTCGCTGCTCGAATTGTGGACGCAGACAAATACTGCCTACGCTAAAGTGCGCGAATCGGCAGCCGACGATGCGCCCGTCATCGGTCACGCGACGCTCATCATCACGCCGGAAAATTTCCTCAAGCAGCAGCGCACGATCGAAGTGACGAATGCGCCCGATCTCGAAACACGGCTCGCGTGGACGCTTAAATTCGGCCGCTTTTTCGCGGATGTGCTCTACACCGAATATGGCGGCGTCGCCGCGCCGTTGCAGTACTTCAATCCCGAAGCGGCACCGCGCCTGCGCCGTGCGCTGCGCGCGCCCGCGCCGCACATCACGTACTTCGACACCGACGACGGCAAGACGCTGCGACTCGCGCGCTATCACGCCGGCGACAAAGGCCCCGTGCTGCTGATTCACGGCTCCGGCGTATCGAGCCGGATCTTCTCGACGGACCTGATCGGCACGAACCTCGTCGAGTTTCTGTGCGCCGCGCGCTACGACGTGTGGCTCGTCGATCTGCGCGTGAGCATCGAGTTGCCGAGCGCGACCGGGCGCACAACGGCCGACGAAATCGCGCGTTACGACATACCCGCCGCCGTCGCGAAGGTGCGCGAACTGGCGGGCGTCGAGGACATTCAGGTGTTCGGACATTGCCTCGGCGCGCTGGCCTTCACGATGTCGCTGATGTCGGGGCTCAAGGGCGTGCGATCGGCCGTGCTGTCGCAGGTGTCGGCGCATCCCGTGCCGGGCCTCTTGCAGCGGATCAAGGCGGGCCTGCATACGCCGCAGATTCTTCTGCATCTGGGCATCAAGGATATGACCGCCTACACGCAGCACGAAAAGTGGCCGCACAACCTGCTCGACGAAGCGCTCAGGTTCTTCCCCATCGAGCACGACGAAGCCTGCAACAGCCCCGTGTGCCATCGCGCGACGTTCCTGTATGGCCTGCTGTACGAACACGCGCAACTCGATGAGCAACTGCACGCGAATCTGCAGGAGCTATTCGGCATCCACGACGTCGAGCTGTTCAATCAGCTTGCGGCGATGGTACGCGCGGGGCATCTGGTCGATGCGAATGGCGACGACGTGTACATGCCGAACGTCGAAAGAATGAAGCTGCCGATCGCGTTCATTCACGGCTCGGAGAATCTCTGCTATCTGCCGACCAGCACGCAGATGACGTTCGACATGCTGGTCGAAAAGTTCGGGGCTGAGCACTACGAACGGCACGTGATCGACGGCTATGGGCATATCGACTGCGTGTTCGGCAAACGCGCGGCGCTCGATGTGTTTCCGACGATCGTCAGGCATCTGGATGCGCATGGCCGCGCCATCGTTGCGTGACGAGTACGCAGGCATTCGTCACGCGCACGTCAACGCGAGTCAGAACAGCTTGCCCGGATTCAGGATGCCGTTCGGATCGAGCGCATGCTTGATCGCTTTCATCACGGCCAGTTCTTCCGCCGAGCGCGAGACGGGCAGGAACTCGCGCTTGAGCAACCCGATGCCGTGCTCCGCCGACACCGAACCGCGCAACGGCGCGAGCATGTCATACACGAGCGCATACACGTCGTGATGATCGACGCCAGGCACCGAGCGCCCGTCGACGGTGACATGCAGATTCGAATCGCCGATATGGCCGAAGAAATATGATTCGTTGGCCGGCCATGCGCGATTGAGCGCCACGCGGCAACGATCGACGAACGCGCCGATCTCGCCGATCGGCAGGCTCACGTCGAAGTTGATCGGGTCCAGCTTGACGGGAAATTCCGCCGTGCATTCGCGGATCGCCCATAGCGCGCGCGTATCCGCGACCGACTGCGCGATCACGGCGTCACGGATCGCTGATTCGTCGAGCGCATCCGTCAGCGCATTCGAAAAGCGCGCGCCGTCGTCATCGGCATCGAAGCTCGCGTGCTCGATCAGCGCATATAACGGATGCGGTTGCTCGAATGGCGAACGCGTGCCCGTCAGCTTTACGCCGAAGTCGAAGAAGTCCGGCCACATGATTTCGAATGCGCCGATGTCGTTGCCAAAGCCAGTCGAAAGCCTTCGCAGCAGAGCAACCGCCTGCTCGTAGCCGTTCAACGCAACGAGCGCCGTATGCCGCGCCGCGCGCTGCGGTTGCAGCTTCAGCACCGCGCGCGTAATCACGCCGAGCGTGCCCTCGGAGCCGATGAACCAGTGCTTCAGGTCATAGCCCGTATTGTTCTTCACCATCTTGTTGAGTGAACTGAGCACTGCGCCATTTGCCAGCACGACCTCGAGCCCGAGCACCTGGTCGCGCGCCGTGCCCGATTGAATCACACGATTGCCGCCCGCATTGGTCGCGAGATTGCCGCCGATCTGACACGAACCGCGCGCGCCGAGATCGAGCGCCAGTTCGAAGCCCGCTTGCGCCGCTGCTTCCTGCGCCGTCTGCAACGTCGTGCCCGCGCGCAACGTGATCGTAGCGGCCGCGCTGTCGATTTCCTCGACGCCCGCAAGACGATCGAGCGACAACGCGATGTCGCCGGCGCGCGGAATCGAGCCGCCCGCGAGACCCGTCATGCCGCCTTGCGGCACCACGGGCTGACGCGCGTCGTTGCAGATCATCAATGCGCGCGCGACCTGCTCGGTCGTGCGCGGCAACAGCAGCGCGGCGGGCCGTGTCGGCTCATGACGCGTCCAGTCCGTCATCGGGCGCTCGCCGATCGCATCGCCGATGCGCACGGCGTCGTCACCCAATGCGTCACGTAACGCGGCCAATGTCGCGGCCAACGTCGATTCAGGCGCTGCCGGTTCTTTCACTGTCATGCGGTTCCTTGATCTGTTGTGCCTTGCGTCGCCGCGAGCTTCTTCCGGTAGCCCATCGAACTGTTGATGCGGCCCAGGATGTAATCGCCCGCCGCGACGGGCTCGTACTTGCTGTCCGCCGATGCTGTGCCCAGATCGCATGGATCGACGCTCGACGTATAGGTCGGATCGTAGAACGTCGCGATCGAATAGCGCTCGCGGCCCGATGCGTTGATCACGCGATGCAGCGTCGACCGGAAGCGGTCGTTGGTCCAGCGCGCCAGCAGATCGCCGACGTTCACGACGAAGCTGCCTTCGATGGGCGGCGCGTCGATCCACGTATCGTTCGCGATTTCGCGCACCTGCAATCCGCCGACGCGATCCTGCCACAACAACGTGATGCAGCCATAGTCGGTATGCGGCGCGACGCCGAACTGGTCTTCATCGGATTGCGGCGGCTGCGGCGGATAGTAGACCATCTGCGTGCGCTGCATCCGCTTCGTATAGCGCGATGCGAAGAAGTGCTCGTCGACGCCCAGGCCCACGGCCACTGCGCGCAGCAGATCAGCGCCGCATGCGCCCACTTCCTCGTAATACCCGTACAGCAAGGGCTGCAATTCGGGCATGAAGTCGGGCCAGTTATTCGGCCCGCGCAACGCCTGTCCCGCGAGCACATCGGGATCGTCTTCGGGCAGTTCGAGACCGATGCTGAAGAACTCCTTGTAGTCGGGGCGCTTTGCCTGATACATCGTCGCGTCGCCGAGCGCATTGAAGCCGCGATGCCGATGATTCACCGCCGCGCGCCGCTTCGTCTCGACGGGGAACGCAAAGAACGTGCGCGCCGCCTGTTCCGCGCGATCGATCACCGCTTGCGGCACACCATGATTGACGATGTAGAAGAAGCCGATCGTCGTACACGCGTCGCGTATCTCGCGGCCCGCTCGCGCGAGCGAGTCGCGGTCGCCGGCGCGCACGCCGGCCAGATCGACGATCGGAATGCGAGTGACTGGCTGCATCGCGAGGCTCCTTCATCACGTAGATTGAACGGACGATTCGACATCCCGCCCGCAGCACGCGAACCGGCACACATACCGGCACCCGGATCAGCGAGCGATTTCACGTTGTATATACCGCCAAAAGCGCAATCGCAAGTCGCGCTGCACGCGCGGTCATTCATCTGTAGAAGGAACAGCCGCTGCATTAGGGTTTGACAGCATGCGAATATTTTTTTCGCGCAAAAGCAGCGGTATATACTGCCCCGCATGACTCGCGCCTCTATCGCTTTAGAGCGCATTCGAGCGCGGCACCGCTTTGCCAACGGGAGAATCTCATGGGTATCTTTGCAGGCTGGAAGTGTCGTCTCGCGATGGTGGCGTTCTGCGCCGCCGCAACCGTGGCCAGCGTGAGCGCGCACGCGGAAGACCAACTCGCGAAGGTCAAGAAAGCGGGCGAACTGGTCGTCGGCACGGAGATGCAGTTCGCGCCGTTCGACTTCCTCCAAAACGGCCAGCAGGCGGGCTTCAACAAAGACCTGTTCGCCGAAGTCGGCAAAGAACTCGGCGTGAAGGTGCGCTTCATCGATCTGCCGTGGCCGAGCGTGCTGCCCGGACTCGAAGCGGGCAAGTTCGACATGGTCGGCGGACCGCTCACCGTGACGAAGGCGCGCATGGAGCGCTACACGTACACGCTGCCCGTCGCCGATGCCACCGACGCGCTGCTCAAGCGCGCAAACGATACGTCGCTCAAGCAGTCGTCGGATATCGTCGGCAAGACGGTGGGCGCGGGCAAGGGCTCTGCGCAGCTCGATCAGCTGAAGGCCTACATCGCGACATTGCCGAAGCAACCTGAAGTGCGCGAATACGTCGACAACAACCAGGCCTATGCGGATCTCGCAGCGGGCCGCATCGCCGCCGTCGCCAACTCGATGACGAATATCGCGTACGTCGCGAAGCAACGGCCCGAAACGTTCGCCGTCGTCACGCCGCCGTTCGGCGCGAAAGTGTACTTCGCGTATTGCTTGCGCAAGGACGCGGACAGCAAGCCGCTCGCCGACGCATTCAACGCCGCGCTGGTCAAGATGCACAACGACGGCCGCCTCGCGTCGCTGCAAAAGAAGTGGTTCGGCGTGACGATGGACGCGCCCACGACAATGCCCTCGCCCAACTATTGATGCCCTGAGTCGCGCGGCGCGCCGGCGTTAACCACACACGCAAGCGCGCCGCCCACATGTCCTTCGTTGCAGGTATCAGGCCATGTTCAGCGCCCACGTTTTCGCTCAAGGCTTTCCGCTGCTGTTGCAGGCCGCGCTCGCGACCATCGGCATTTCGCTGACAGGTCTCGTGATCGGCTTCTTCGTCGCGATTGGCGTGTGCTCGGCGCGGCTGTCGTCGAATGCGCTCGCGCAACGCTTCGGCGGTGCGTACGTGTTCTTCTTTCGCGGCGTGCCGATGCTCGTGCAACTGCTGCTCGTCTATTACCTGCTGCCCTTCGTCGGCATCAACGTGTCGCCGATCGTCGCGGCAATCAGCGCCGTATCGCTGTGCTCGGCGTCGTATATCGCGGAGATATTGCGCGGCGGCTTCATGAGCATTCCGCCTGGACAGATCGAAGCGGCGCGCATGCTCGGCCTTTCGCCCATCGACATGCTCCGGCGCATTCAGGTGCCGCAAGCGTTCAGGATGACGCTGCCTTCGCTCGTCAACGAAATGGTGCTGCTGATCAAGGCATCATCGCTGATCTCCGTCGTCGGCGTGGCCGAGCTCACTCGCACCGCGCAGAACATCGCCGCGAGCACGTACCGGCCGCTCGAAGCGTATCTCGCAGCGGGGCTCATCTACTTCGTGATTTGCGGCGCGCTCGCGCTTGTCGCGCACGCCGCCGAGCAACGCCTCGCGCAGACCTGAGGGCCGAACGATGCAGCAATTCGATCCCACCGTCATCACGCACAATCTGCAACCGATCGCCGCGGGTCTTGCGACGACGCTCGGCACGTGGCTCGTCGGCGTCGCCATCGGCATCGTGCTCGGCTTTCTGATTGCCGTGCTGCAACTCTTTTGCGGCCGCTGGGTGCGCGGCATCCTGCGCGTGTATATCGAACTTTTTCGCGGCACGCCGTTTCTCGTGCAACTTTTTTTGCTCTACTACGGCGGGCCGTCCATCGGGCTGACGCTCGAACCGTTGACGGCCGGCGTGCTCGGCCTCGGCCTTTACGGCAGCGCCTATTTTGCGGAAGCATTCCGCTCCGGCTTTCAGTCGATACCGCGTGGCCATCTCGAAGCCGCATCGTGTCTCGGCCTCACGCGGTGGCAAGCGGTGGTGCGCATCCAGGTGCCGCAAATGCTCGTGCTGATCGTGCCCGCGCTGACCAACCTGATCATCGTGCTCAGCAAGGAAACGGCCGTGCTGTCGATCGTCACCGTGCCCGAACTCACGTTCGTGCTGACGGGCATCGGTTCGGCAACATTCGCGTTCGTCGAAACGCTGCTCGTGTTGTGCGTGTGCTATCTCGCGCTCGTCGAGCTCACGTCGCGCGCGGGCATGTGGGCCGAGGCCCGCATCGCCCGCTTCATGGCCTGAACGTCAACCGCAAGCGTGAACGGAAATCAAGGTTCATCATGAATGCACTCGTCGACATGCCTGCCACTTCCAATCTCGGTTCGATGCGATCCGGCCATGCGCCGCTGATCGAAGTACGCGATCTGCGCAAGCGCTTCGGCGACGTCGAAGTGCTGCGCGGCGTCGATCTCGACATCAACCGCTCGGAGGTGGTCTGCATCATCGGGCCGTCGGGCTCGGGCAAGAGCACGCTGTTGCGCTGCCTCGCCGCGCTGGAGCCTTACGACCAGGGCGATGTGCGCATCGAAGGCGAACTGCTCGGCTATACCGAACGCAACGGCAAGCGCGTGCGCGCTTCGCAGGGCGAGATCAATCGCGTGCGGCGCAACGTCGGCATGGTGTTTCAGCAGTTCAATCTGTGGCCGCATATGACGGCGCTCGGCAACGTGATGGAAGCGCTGCTGCGCGTGCGCCATCTATCGCACGACGCTGCCAAGCAGCGCGCAAACGCGATGCTCGAAACCGTCGGCCTCGCGCACAAGGGCGATGCGTATCCGGCGAAGCTGTCGGGCGGCCAGCAGCAGCGTGTGGCGATTGCACGCGCGCTCGCGATGGAGCCGCACATCATGCTGTTCGACGAGCCGACGTCCGCGCTCGACCCGGAACTCGTCGGCGAAGTGCTGCAAGTGATGAAGCAGCTTGCTCGCGACGGCATGACAATGGCCGTCGTCACGCACGAAATGGGCTTTGCGGCGCAGGTCGCAGACAAGGTCGTCTTTATCGACCAGGGGCGCATCGCCGTGCAAGGCAAGCCGCACGACGTCTTTCACGACGCGAACCAGCCACGCCTTCGACAGTTCCTGCAAAATTATTTCGACCGCAATGCATTCTGGTCACGCGGCGGCGATAGCGCCGATCCGGCATGAACGCGTATTGACGAGGCGCCGCGATGCCCGCCCCTGCCGTCCGCGACAAACTCCGCGCACGCGCGCTTGCGAAGACGCGCAAGCCTCGCGGACCGAATGCGCGTGCGGTGCCTGGGATTGCGACGGTGTTGGCATCCGATGCGAAGAACACACAACCCGCCGCGCGATACGAGCAGGTCAAGCAATACATCCGCCATACGATCGAATCGGGCGAACGCCGCGCGGGCGATCGCATTCCATCGGAACTGGATCTCGTCGCCTCGCTCGGCGTATCGCGAATGACGGTGAACCGCGCGCTGCGCGAACTCACGGATGAAGGACTGTTGACGCGCGTATCGGGCGTCGGCACGTTCGTCGCGGAAACGAAGCCGCAATCGACGCTGCTGATGATCGCGCACATCGGCGACGAGATCCGCTCGCGCGGTCACGAATACAGCTATCAGACGCTGCTCATGCGGCGCGAGGTGGCGCCCGTCAACGTGTCGAATGCGTTGGGCCTGCCGCCCGGCGCTTCGGTGTTTCATGTGATCTGCGTGCATCGCGAGAACGGTTTGCCCGTGCAACTCGAAGACCGTTACGTGAACCCCGCCATCGCGCCGGATTTCATCGAACAGGATTTCTCGGTCACGCGTCCTTCCGAATACCTATTTAGCGTCGTGCCCGCGCACGATGTCGAGCACATCGTCGATGCCGGCCTGCCGACGCGTGCCGAAGCCGAGCTGCTGCAAATCGCGACCGAAGAGCCGTGCCTCACGCTGATGCGCCGCACGTGGACGAGCGGCGTCGCAGTGACGTTCGCGCGGTTCGTGCATCCGGGCTCGCGATACCGGCTGGGCTGCCGCTTTGCGCCCGATACGTCGCAGCGGCAGGGCTAGCCCGAGAAAAAAATCACACGTTCCCAGCCAGATGAAAGCGCGAAGCCGGATGCCACAGCTGCACCGAAGTCGCGACATGCTCGCCGACCCAGGTCCTGCGCCACAGCATCAGACAAGGCTCGCCGATCTCCATCATCAGATGGCGGCGCACATGCGCATCCGGCTTCTGCGCATAGATGCGAAACTCCGCGCGCTGGATCGGCGCAAGACGCACCATGTAGTGATTCGGCGTTTCGGCCGTGAAGTCCTGATCCAGATACTCGGGAAATACGCGCGGATTCACGTAGCGGTCTTCGTATTGAATCGGCTCGGCCTCTTCGTAATGCACGATGCGCGAATGAAAGATCGGGCCTTTCGCGAGCCCGAGCGCATCGACGGCCAGCGGATCGTCGCTCGATTCGAGCGCGAGCACGCGCGCCGAATGCCGATGCCCGCGCGCGGCGATTTCATCGGCGATATTGCGGATTTCGAGCACCGTCGATTCGTAACGCTGCGGCGCGACGTAGGTGCCTGAACCCTGCACGCGCGTCAGCACGCGCTCCGTCGTGAGCTCACGCAACGCGCGCGACACCGTCATCCGCGCGACGCCGAACTCCTTCACCAGCTCAGCTTCCGAAGGGATCAATCCGCCCGGCTTCCATACGCCCTCTTCGATCTGCGCGATCACGTAGCGCTTGATCTGCTCATACGCAGGCAATGCTTTGGCTGGCGTCGTGCGCATAGCGGCCGTTCTACTGTCCTCTGTCTCCAGGTGCCCGTTTATCGTCATGTTCTCATCACCTCGTGGGTTGAACTCGCGAGCTCAGTGCATTAGTCCAATGCATCAGTTCGATGCGGCAACCGCATCTCGCTGCGGCACACCGATAAGCGCGCCGCCAAATCCTCCATGTGCGCAGTTGCACGCTCATCCGCAAATTCATGCGGCCGACGGCGGCGCCTGTTGCGCAATCGCCGTCGGATCATTCGCGGCACGCGCGACAAAGCCGCTGTGATCGTCGAGCGCAGCGCGATTGCCATGCGTCGCCGTCGAATGCAGATCGCCCGAATTCGGCGGCAGCGGCGGCGCTGCTTCGCCGATCATCCGGAACGCGGCCGCCATGTCGTCGGCAAGCGGCCGGTCGTCGCGATACGTCGGCACGATCGCGCGCACGCGGCGCCACAATGCGTCGGTGTGCGGCGCGCGCGGCGCATCGACGGATTGCAGATCGTACGCTTGCGCCGCCGCCAGCAATTCGATCGCGACGATACGGCCCGTGTTGTCGACGATCTCCAACGCCTTCAGCGCGGCGGGCGTCGCGTGACACAGATGGTCTTCCTGCAAGCCCGACGTGATGCCGCCATCCAGGCTCGCGGGCGCGGCCAGCCGCCGGTTCTGCGCGACGAGCGACGCGGCCGTGTACTGCGCGATCATGAAGCCCGAGCAGGTGCCGCCCGGCTCCGCGAGAAACGCGGGCAAGCCGCTCACGAGCGGATTCACGAGCCGGTCGAGGCGCCGCTCGGCCATCGCCGCGACTTGCGCGATTGCCGTCGCGAGGCTGTCCATCGCGAGCGCAATCGACGCGCCCACCGCATGCGCCTGCGAATACACACGGGGCGCATCCGGCGTGCCCGCGACGATCGGGTTGTCGGTGATCGACGCCAGCTCGCGATTCACGACATCGGTCGTTGCGTCGAGCACATCGCGCGCCGCGCCGTGCACGTGCGGAATCGTGCGCATCGACAGCGGGTCTTGCGTGCGCTGTCCGACTACGGAAGCAAGAATGCCGCTATCGGCGAGTGCATTGCGCATGCGTTCGCCGACGAGATTCAAACCCGGCGACACGCGCAGCGCGAGCGAATCGGCGTCGAACGCGGCAAGTTGTCCGCGCAGATTTTCGAAGCTCATCGCGGCGATTGCGTCGGTCCAGTCGAGCACGCGCTCGGCGCGCGCCAGCGCGAGTGCCGCAAGGCCCGTCACACATGGCGTGCCGTTGACGAGGCTCAAGCCCTCTTTTGCTTCGAGCACGAGTGGCTCGCGCTTCAGACGCCTGAGCGCCTCGCTTCCCGTCAGCCGTACATTGCCGCAACGCACATGTCCTTCGCCGATGCACACCAGCGCGATATGCGCCATATGGCTCAGATAGCCGACCGAGCCGAACGCGGGCACTTCGGGGATATAGCCGGCATCGAGCAGCGCGACGAGTTGCTCGGCGACTTCGAGTCGAACGCCAGAGTGCCCATGCGCGAAGTTGTTGACGGCGGCCGCGATGATCGCGCGCGTTTCCACGACCCCGAGCGGCGCGCCGACGCCGACAGCATGGCTCATCAGTATGTTGCGCGACAGCGTGCGCTGTTCCGATGGCGACACGATCACATCGCACAGCGCGCCCACGCCCGTATTCACGCCATACGCTCGAATGCCGCGCTCGACGATCTGCTCGACGAGTACGCGCGCCGCCGCGATGCGCTCGCGCGCGGCATCGGAAAGCACGAGCGGCTCACCGGCCGCAACCGCGGCCAGTTCGCGCCAGTTCAAGGGACGGTCGGTACGGGTGATAGCCATGATGTTGTCTTTCTCGTGCGAGTACGTGCGTATGCGTTTGCTCTTGTCTTTATGTGCCTCAGGTTCCGGCGCGGCGCTCGTCCTAGTTGGTCGTGCGCGAATGATGGCTCGACACGAATTGCCGGAAACGCTCGGACTTCAGGTCGCCGAACACTTCGTCGGGCGTGCCGTCGCATTCCGTCTGCCCTTGATGCAGGAACATCACGCGATTCGACACGTGCCGCGCAAAGCCCATTTCGTGCGTGACGACGAGCATCGTGCGGCCTTCTTCCGCGAGCGAGCGCATCACGCGCAACACTTCGCCGACCAGTTCGGGATCGAGCGCGGAAGTCGGCTCGTCGAACAGCATGACCTTCGGATGCATCGCGAGCGCGCGCGCAATCGCGACGCGCTGCTGCTGACCACCCGACAGATGCGCCGGATAATGCGCGCGCTTTTCGGCGAGACCGACTTTCGCGAGCAGCGCTTCCGCCTCTTCGACGGCTTCCGCGCGGCTGCGCTTCTGCACGCGCATCGGCCCTTCGATCAGGTTTTCGAGCACCGTCATGTGCGACCACAGGTTGAAGTTCTGAAACACCATGCCGAGTTGCGAGCGGATGCGATCGACCTGCTTGCGGTCGTCGGGATGCATCTTGCCGTCCTTGCGGCGCTTCATTTTCAGCGTCTCGCCGGCGAGCGCAACGCTGCCGTCGTCAGGCGTCTCCAGCAGGTTCAGGCAGCGCAGAAACGTGCTCTTGCCCGAGCCGCTCGCGCCGAGAATCGAAATGACATCGCCTTCGTGCGCGTCGAGCGAAATGCCCTTCAATACGTGATGGTCGCCGAACGACTTGTGGATGTTCTTGACCGACAATGCAACGGGTGCCGTAGCGTTCATGTGATTCTCCGGAATGGGCCGTCAGGGTGCGGCACGACGTGCTTCGGTAGCGGGCGGCATCGCGCGCGGCGCTGCGTTCACGGGCATCGCGCGCAGGTGGCGCGACAGACGCCGTTCGAGCAAGCCGAGCAGACGCACGACGACGAAGTTCAGGAACAGATAGATCAGCGCGGCGCAGATGAACACTTCCGTCGTGCGGTACGTCTGCTGGATGATCTGCTGCGCGACGCCCGTCACTTCCCACACGGTGACGAGACTTGCGAGCGCCGTCGACTTGACGAGCAGCACGGCTTCCGTCGAATACGCGGGCAGACACTGGCGCAATGCAATCGGACCGATGATCCGGCGCAGAAGCGAAAAGCCGGAAAGGCCGATCGAATAGCCTGCTTCGATCTGTCCGACGGGCACGGCCATCAGGCCGCCGCGAATGATCTCCGCCGTATAGCCCGCCGTGCAAAGCGCAAGCGACAGCACTGCGCACACGTACGGCTCGCGCAGCACGGGCCACAGGAAGCTTTCGCGGATCACGCCGAACTGGCCGAGCCCGTAGTAGACGAGAAACATCTGGATCAGCAGAGGCGAGCCGCGAAACACGAGAATGTACGCGCGCGCGAAGCGGTTCGGCAGCCAATGCGGCGACACGCGCATCGTGACGATCACGAGCGACAGCAGGCCGCCCAGCACCAGCGACGAAAAGAACAGGCCCAGCGTGGTCGGCACGGCGGCGAGCAGCTGGCGCAGCGTGTCGAACAGAAAGTCGAAATCGAAAGACATGTTGGCGCTCCGTCGTCCGTCGTCAGTTGCGCGCGAAGTTGCGCCGGAAGGATCGGCCCACGCGTGCCTCCGCGTGATTGAAGACGCGGTTCGAGATGCCCGTCATCACCAGATACAGCGCGCCGCCCACGACAAAGAACAGGAAATATTGATGCGTCGAGCCCGCTGCGATCTGGCTTGCGCGCAGCAGCTCGGCGAGGCCCGTCACCGAGATCAGCGCGGAGTCCTTCAGGCTCAGTTGCCACACATTGCCGATGCCCGGCAATGCGAAGCGCAGCACTTGCGGAATGAGGATGCGGCGCGCCATCGTCATCGTCGGCATGCCGATCGAACGCGCGGCTTCGAGTTCGCCTTTCGATACGGCGAGCACGGCCGCGCGATACACCTCGGCCTGATACGCGCCCGAGATCATGCCGACGGCCAGCGCGCCGATCACGAACGGCGGCACGCCGACGAAGCCTTCGGCGCCGAACCATTGGCCGACCGTCGTCACGAGCGTCGAGCCGCCGAAGTAGAACAGATAGATGACGAGCAGCTCAGGCACGCCGCGAAACACCGTCGTGTACAAATCGCCGAGCACGCGCGCGGTGCGAAAGCGCGACAGCTTCGCGGCCGCGACGATCGCGCCGAATACCGCGCCGACCGCGAGCGCCGCGAGCGTCAGCGCGACGGTCATCAACGCCGCGAGCAGCAGTACGCCGCCCCAGCCTTCCTGCCCGAAGCCGAGCGTCTCGATCAGAGCCATGCTCTACTCCTCATCCGTGCTTTCGTTGACAGATCCGTTTCGTCATATCGGCGAAGCGGATCGCTCCGGCAAGTGCACGCGCCGCTCGCGCGGCGACGCGCAGCCGCCCTCGATCAAGGCGTGACGTCGGTCTTGAACCACTTGTTCGAGAGCTTCTTCACGGTGCCATCGGCGAGCGCGGCGGCGATGGCCGTGTCGAACTTCGCGCGCAGATCGGCGTCCTGCTTGCGGAACGCGAGGCCTTCGCCCGGGCCCCAGATCTGGCCGCCGATCTTCGGGCCCGCCATAGCGATCTGCGCGGATTCCTTCTTGTCGGCGTTTGCGGCGTAGTAGGTCACGTCATCGAACGATGCGTCGATGCGGCCGTTCGCGAGGTCGAGATCGCGTTCCGGCGAGGTCTTGTACACGCGGATCGTCGCGATGTCCTTGAAGCCGTCGTTGATGAACTTCGTATAGACCGTGCCCGACTGGATGCCGATCGTCTTGCCCTTCAACTGCTTGCGCAATGCGTCGACGGTCGGCTGGTCGGTCTTCGCATCGCCCGTCAGCTTGACGACAGGTGTCGTCGGCGACGCCTTCGGCAGGATCTTCGTATCGGAGACGGCGAACGTCGCGGGCGTCGCCGCATACGGACGCGAGAAGGCGATGATCTTTTCGCGCTCGGGCGTGATCGAGATCGCGTCCATCAGCACGTCGAACTTGCCTGCCTGCAGGCCCGGAATCATGCCGTCCCAATCTTGTGCAACCAGGTTGCACTGCAGCTTGATGCGCTCGCACAGGTTCGCCACCAGCTCGGGCTCGAAGCCGCCCAGCTTGCCGCCCGGCAACGTGAGATTCCACGGCGCGTAGCCGCCCTCCAGCGCGATCGTGACGGATTTCCATTCCTTCGCCTGAGCAGGCGCGCCGACCAATGCCGCGGCGCTCAGAACCGCGCCCAACACTGCTTTCGACAACATAGTGCGGTTTGACTTCTTCACCTTCACGTCGAATCTCCTTTTCGTTTGAACGGGTCCCGACGCGTTCCGCGTGCCGGACATGTATAGACAAGTCTGCATGAGGTCAAAAATCATCGCAACTGGATTCGCCGAAAATAATTGAATTATTCGGGTAAGCCCCTATGAACATGGGCTTCACAGGCGGACGTGCGCACCGGCGCGCGTATGAAGGGTTCGCGTCAGACCGGTTCAGCTGACTAGACAGGTTGCGAATTGCGCGGTGCGCGGATGCACCGCGAGCGTGCGGCGAGTGCGCGGCGAGTGCGATCCGCCGCGCCGCGAGCACGACACGAACGATCGGTTCATATCTTCGTATGACGGCGCCGGCCGCCGCGCACTACGTTGCCTGCGCGCGCGATCGGGCATGTCCGCCAGACAAAAAATTTCCGCGTATCGGGAATGAAATTCGAGGCCGCCGTGTTTGTGTCGATGTAGCAAGCAGATTCGAACCAGAACTCATCGCAGGACAAAGACCAGACAGTCGTACCCAGCCGTTGATTCATCAGTTCAAGTAGCGCATGTGTAGCCGGATCCAGGCCTGATCCAATGGTCCATATCGGGCACTGTTATCTAAGGATGCCGAATCATATTTCGGTCGATTCATTCAAGGAGTCTCATCATGAAGAAGATCTTCGTTTGTCTCGCAGTCGCAGCCGGCGCACTGGCCGCACCCGCTCTGAGCTTCGCGCAGTCGAATGGCCCCCTCACACGCGCGGAGGTCCGCGCCGATCTCATTCGCGTCGAACAGGCGGGCTATCAACCGGGCCGCCCGAACGACATCGACTACCCCGCGGACATCCAGGCCGCCGAAGCGAAAATCGCCGCGCAGGACAGCCAGAAGCCGGGCAACGAAGCCGTCGGCGGCGTCGCGCAGACGGGCACCTCTTCAGGCAAGGCGGCGCGCGCCACAATGGGCAACGACTGCGTCGGCCCGGTGAGCTATTGCAACGTCTTCTTCGGCAGCTAAATGGCGCGCGCCATTCGGTATACGAGTCGCGTCCGCAGCAGATAGCGGCCGTCATCGAGGACGCGGCGAAACACGCGCAGCAGTAGTCGAGGGGATCGAAGCAATCGCAGCCGGCGCTTCATGCACGTGATGCAATATCGCGCCGGCCTGCGCATTGCCAAAGCGAAATCAGCGAGGCAGCGGGTTATTGCCTCAGTTCGCCGCTCAGTCGCGACTCATTCGCCGCTCAATTGCCAAAGTAAATGTCGCATTCCGCGCCCGTCGAGCACTTGCGCGAATGCGGCATCGCCTTGCCCGACGACGTCATGCCCGTATCCATCGAGCCGCCATACGACATATCCGTCGTCGCCTGCGCCGACGCATTCGCGTTGTTCTGCATCGTCGCTTTCGATGCGTCGCTGCTCTGCGCCACTTCATCCGCCATTGTCGCGACAGGCACGGCCAGCAACAGCGCGCCCGCCATCGGTAACGCCATCAGGATCTTCATGTCGAACTCCTTCCATGCAGACGGAACGCGACAGTCGTCCATCGCGATTCGCCGGACGCTCATGCATCGCTCGCGTGACGGGCATCGTTTCGATCGTTTCGCGCGAGCGCGAAACCGCGCGCAGCAGCTATCCGCGCCGCAGCGTGCCATGTGTTGTGTACGCGATTGATGGGACAGCCCCCGAGTCTGTCGGGCGGCGCAGCACGGCGCGAAGAGGCCGGGATGGAGTGGTTCGAATGCCGGCTGCGCAGAGAAGATCCGCGCTGCTGCTTCTGTTATAGACCTTCGACGCGAGACTGCAATGGTGTGTCGTTTCGTTGCAATGCGACGCGCATCGGCAAGCGATGCGCGTCGGGTCTGCGCTTTTTATCGCAGGTTCGTCTTCGCCAGCTCGACGATTTCATCGCCGCGTCCGTTGAGAATCGCACGCAGCATGTAGAGGCTGAAGCCCTTGGCTTGCGAAAGCTCGATGGTCGGCGGCATCGCGAGTTCGTGCTTGTCGGTGACGACATCGACTAGCGCCGGCCCCTGATGCGCGAACGCCTGCTTCAGTGCGCCTTCGAGTTCTTCCGATTCCTCGACGCGAACCGAGAAAATACCCGCACCTTTCGCGATTTGCGCAAAATCGGTCTTGCTCAAGTCGACGTTCGTGTCGAGATAGCCGCCCGCTTTCAGTTCCATCGACACGAAGCCGAGCAGACTGTTGTTGTACACAACGACCTTGATGGGCAGATCGAGCTGGCGCGCGGTCAGCAGGTCGCCGAGCAGCATCGACAGACCGCCGTCGCCCGACAGCGATATCACCTGCCGCCCCGGATGCGCCGCCTGCGCGCCGAGCGCCTGCGGCATCGCATTCGCCATCGATCCGTGATTGAACGAGCCGTGCAGTTGCCGCTTGCCGTTCATCGTCAGATAGCGCGCGGCCCATAGCGTCGGCGTGCCGACATCGGCCGTGAAGATCGCGTCGTTGCTGGCTGCGTCGTCGATCATCCGCGTCAGATACTGCGGATGAATCGCGCGGCCCGGGTCGGAAGGCGTCGCCAGTTCGTCAAGATCGCGGCGTGCTTCCTGGTAGTGCGCGGTCGCCATGTCGACGAACGTGCGGTCGTCCTTGCGCTTGAGTTTCGGCAACAGCGCGGCGACCGTCTCCTTCACCGTGCCGACGAGCCCCATCGCGAGCGGCGCGCGCCGCCCGAGCTGCGAGCCCTTCCAGTCGATCTGCACGACCTTCGCATCGGGCGGATAGAACGGCCGGTACGGAAAATCGCAACCGAGCAGCAGCAGCACGTCGCACGACATCATCGCGTGATAGCCGGAGCTGAAGCCGAGCAGCCCCGTCATGCCGACGTCGAACGGATTGTCGTATTCGATGAACTGCTTGCCGCGCATCGCATGGACGATGGGCGCGCCCAATGTGTCCGCGAGCCTCACCACTTCGTCGTGCGCGCCCGCGACGCCGCTGCCGCACATGATCGTCACCGCTTCGCAGTCGTTGAGCATCGTCGCGAGACGCGCGAGTTCGCTGTCAGGCGGAAGGATCGCGGACGGCGCAGTCGGATTCCACACAGGCGCCTGCGACGGCCCTTCGCTCAACGCGATATCACCCGGCAGAACGATCACGGCGACGCCGCGCTGCTCGATCGCCGTGCGCATCGCGCGTTCGAGCACGCGCGGAAACTGCGACGCGTTCACCACCAGTTCGGCGAAGTAGCTGCATTCCTTGAAGACTTCCGTCGGATGCGTTTCCTGAAAGTACCCGAGGCCGATTTCCGTCGACGGAATGTGCGCGGCAATCGCGAGCACCGGCTGGTGGTTGCGATGGCAGTCGTAGAGCCCGTTGATCAGGTGCAGATTGCCGGGGCCGCAACTGCCCGCGCACACAGCAAGCTGCCCACTCGACGCCGCCTCTGCGCCCGCGGCGAATGCGGCCGCTTCTTCGTGACGGGTATGCATCCAGCGGATGGAGCCGACCTGATCGAGACTGAACGCCAAACCGTTGAGACTGTCGCCTGTCACGCCCCAGATGCGTTTGACGCCCGCTGCGGCGAGCGTCTTTGCAAGGTAATCCGCAATCGTATTCCTGGCCATGAACGTTCCTCGTTTGCGATGAGTTTGCGATGGCTGCTTCTACTTCCGTTCGTCGTGTTTTTGGTCGGCACGCGAGCGGAACTTGCAACGGCCTGACGAGCATGATCACAAGCGCGATCACCAGACATGCGGCAAGAACCGATAGCGCACGCGTGCTGCGTATTGCGCATAGCCTTCGAGTTGCGCGCACAGCATCCGTTCTTCGAGCACTGCGCGATACGCGAGCGCCGCTACGAGCAGCGGCACGCATGCGAGGCCCCACCACGAGCCGAGCATCAGCGGCGTGCCGACGAGAAACAGAATGGCCCACGCATACATCGGATGACGCACGTAGGCATACGGGCCGCTGTCGCTGACCTTGTGGCCGCGCTCGGCCTGGATCTTGACGACGGGCGCCGCAAAGCTGTTCGCGCGAAACACGGCTCGCATCGCGACCATGCTGACCAGAATAGCAAGCGCACCGACTGCCTGCAGCCAAGGGCCCGTCGATGACCAGTGAAAGCGCCTCGCGTCGAGCCCCATCAGCACGAGCCAGGCGCACCATCCGATCGCGACGCACACGAGAAAGATCTTGTCCCACGCGCTCTGGCCGCGCTGCGAGAACGAGCCGAGCCGCTCGGCGAGCAGCGCGGGGTCGTAGCCCGCGAGCCACACGCCGATCCACAAACCGAGGCCGCCGAGCTCGATCAGATAACACCACGCGGCCGGCCACATGAGCGTATTCGCGGCGCCGAACAGCAGCACGCCCATGAAGGCGATCCACAGCACGTTCTGGACGACGAGACGCGCGATCATCGTTGATGCCACGCTCGAATGTCAGACGGGTGTCAGCGGGATGTCAGGCGGGCTGGGCCGCCGTCGACACGCGCCTGTAGATGTCCGCGACGTCGATATCGCCGAGTTCGATCAGGAACGTGTCGCGCAGGCACGTTTCGAGTTCGTGCGCGCTCTCGATGCGGCGTTCGATCGCTTCGCCGTCTTTCGAGCGCGCGGTGAGCCGGTCGTTGAACAGTGTGAGCCGCCCTTCCGGCGTCACGCGGCAGACGACGAGACTCGTCGTGAAGAACGACGCGGGATGCGTCGACGTGTACCAGTTCGACACTTCGTAATCGATCCACTCCGCGCGCTGCAATTCGAAGCGATAGGTCTTGAGCCACGTCTCGCCCGATTGCACTTCGAGATCGAACGCACCTTGCGATGCATCGGCGAGACGGAACGGCTCATGTGTGGTCTGTTGCGCGACGCCCGTTTGCAGACGCAACGGCGCTGTCAGCGTGACGGCGCCGAAGCCGACGTCGGCGATCCACGGCTGATCGTCGACGCTTACGCGCAACACCATATGCGTGCGCGGCGTAATCGCGTCGGGCTCGCGGTTCCACAGCACGCGCGCGATCATCGGCGTCACGTCGAAGCCGAGCTGCATCAGCACATGCGCGAACAGGCCGTTCTGCTCGAAGCAATAGCCGCCACGCCGCCGTTCGATCAGCTTGTCGACGATCGCGGGCAGCCCGAGTTCGACGCGCCGGCCCGTCAGCGGGTCGAGGTTTTCGAAGGGAATCGACAGCGGATGCAGACGTTGCAGATCGCGCAACACGTCGAGCGTCGCGGCCTGCGGGCCCGTATAGCCGATGCGCCTGAAATAGCGGTCGAGATCGAGTGTGCTGGACATCGGGTTCTCCTTGTCGAGTTGGCGCGTTCGCTGTCGGCTGGTCTATCGCGTTGCCCATCGTGATCATGTTGCGTAAAGCGCACGCGCCATGTGCGACGCGTCGCGCGTCGGCGAATCGAAAGCGTACCTTCATTGCTGCATGCGATGCGTAAAGTCCTTGGACGCATACGCCCATTCCCGCCCGATCACCACGCGGCGCATCCGCTCGCAACAACTCCGCCCGTCGCAAACCTCAAAAACCCTTGAGCGCCGAAGTCGCGATGGACGGCACGCTGATCCCGTGGCTCGTCGCGTACTGCACGGCCGCGCTCAGCGTCGATGCAAGCGACTGCAACTGCCCCGGCGCCGACTGCGCGATATACGACGCCGCTTGCGCCGACTGCGGATTCATGCCCGATTGCAGCAGCGACGAGGGGCTCATCTGCCCGACGCTGCCGAGACTGGACTGCAGGCTCGAATACTGGCTCACGCCCTGCCCGAGCGACGCGAGGCCGTTGGAGAACGCCTGCTTGTCGACGGGCGCCGACGATCCCGATGACGACTGGCTCGCGAATGCCTGCGTAAGCGTCTGCGACAGCGACTGCTGCGTGCTGCCGGCCTGCGACAGCTGACTGACGGACGGCGTGCCGCCGCTCAACAGTCCGGACGCCTGCTGCGCCTGGCTCGCGGCGCTCGACAATCCCATCGCCGATGCGAGGCTCGACTGGCCGTTCAGCACCTGCTGGTTCGCGCCGACATAGTTCTGCAAAAGCTGTGAAATGCCGCCCGACGAAGCGGCCGCTCCCGCGTTGCCGCCTCCATTGCCCGACGAGTTGCCGCCGCCGATGCCGAATTGTTGCAGGTTCAGTTGCGCAAAAGCGGCGCTGCTCACGAACAGACCCGTTGCGAGTAGCGCGGCGGAAAGAATGCGTGTCTTCATGGTGGCCCTCCGGTCATGTGATCGATGCGCGCCGTTCGTCGCGCAAGCGTGTCGAGTCCGTTCCGACGGGTTGGTCCCGAAAGGTTCGTCGACGGGTTGGTCCTGACGGGTTCGTCGACGGGTTCGTCGACGGGTTCGTCGATTGTGTCGCTTCGACACGCGCAGCCCGTTCGCGTTCGCGCTTTCGTCAGACCCAAGGCCGCGTGGCAAATCGCGGGCCTGCTCCTGGAAAGCCTCACCCGATGAGAGCGGCAACATCCCTCGCACACGCATGACGTAAGCGCAGGATGCAATGACTACGCCTCACGCCCTGGCACGCGTCTCTCGCGCCTCGCGGACGGGCGCGCGCACCGACAGGTCCTGCACCATCTGCGCGGCGAGATAGTCGCAGGTCGGCCGGTCCGACTTTGCGCTGCGCGCGACGACGATGTCGAGCGGCTCGATTGTCGGCAAGCCCTGCTCGGCGCCCAGGATCGCGAGCCGCGACGGCACGCTGCAACGCGCGAGCGCGATCACCGAGAGGCCCGCATCGACCGTCGCGACGAGACCGCTCAGGCTCGCGCTGCTGTACGCGGCGCGATAGCGCAGGCGGGCGCGGTCGAGCGCGGCCAGCGTGTTCGCGCGCGCGACGCAGCCGGGCTCGTACAGGCCCACGGGCAACGGCGAGATGTTCAGCACGGACGTATCGGCGGATGCGCCCACCCACACCATCGGCTCGCTGCGCACGAATTCGCCGCGCAGCTTGCGATCGCGCGTGACGAACGCGAGATCGATCTTGTTGTCCGCGAGCATCGGCGCGAGCGCCGTACTCTGCGCGCAGACGATCTCGATCTCCACATGCGGATACAGATTCGAAAAGCGCCGCAATACCGGCGACAGCAACGACGACACGTAATCGTCCGGCGCGCCGAGCACCACGCGCCCCGTCACTTCGGGCCGCACGATCGCCGACCACGCCTCCTCGTGCAGATCGATCACGCGTCGCGCGTATTCGAGCAGCGTGTTGCCCGGACGCGTCAGCGAAAGATTGCGCGTATCGCGGGCAAAAAGCGTCGTGCCGAGCATGCGCTCCAGCCGCTTGATCTGCATGCTGACGGCCGCCTGCGAGCGATGCACGGAAACGGCCGCCTTCGTGAAGCTACCCGCCTCGACGACGGCGACGAAGGTGCGCAACAGATCGACGTCGAACTCGGGATGCATGATTCATCAATCCTGCTTATGGAATTTCTCAATTTTATTCGTTTGTCACGCGAAGGCAAACGCGCCGATACTCGAACGCATTCGACCACGCAAAGCAGATCACAGTAAGGAGCCGTTCGTCATGCCGTCCCTGTCGCCGCTATCGCTCAGCCGAAGCCAGCAAGGCGCGCTCACGCTCGCCAGCGGCGGCCTGTTGATGGGCACGATCGGCGTGTTCGTCGAGGAAGCGCGGCTTGGCGCGCTGACGCTCGTGTTCTTCCGCTGTCTGTTCGGCTTCATCTCGCTCGCCGCGTATTGCGCGTGGCAGGGCTATTTCGCGCGCCGCCATTTCACGCGGCGCACCGTGCTGCTCGCGATCGTTTCCGGCGCGCTGATGGTCACGCAATGGGTCTGGTTCTTCGATGCGATCCATCGCACGAGCATCGCCGTCGCGACCGTCGTGTTCCACGTGCAGCCGTTCTGGGTCGTGCTGATCGGCGCGGCGCTGTTCAACGAGCGGCTCGGCATCGACCGGCTCGGCTGGATCGCGACGGCGTTCGTCGGACTCGTGCTCGCGTCGGGTGTCGCGGCGACGGGCGCGCTGCAAGGGCATGCGAGTTACCTGATCGGCATCGGCGAGGCGCTCGCGGGATCGGTGCTGTACGCGAGCGTCACGCTGATCGCGAAGAGTCTCGGCGAGTTGCGCCCGCATCTGCTGACGCTCGCGCAATGCGCGGTCGGCGTCGTGTGCCTGCCGTTCATCGCGCCGCTGGGCGCAGAGCATATCGCGCCGACGCAATGGTTCTGGCTGATCGGTATGGGCGTGCTGCATACGGGGCTGTCGTATGTGCTGATCTACGGCGCGCTGCCGAAGCTCACGACGCCCGTGATCGCCGTGCTGCTGTTCGTCTATCCGCTGACGGCGATCGCCGTCGATGCGATCGTCTACGGACGCGCGCTCAGCCTGCCGCAGATGGGTGGCATGGGGTTGATCGTTCTGGCCAGTTTGGGGGTTAATCTTGGATGGCCATTGTTGTCCGTGGTGATAGTGCGCGCGCGGAGGCAAATAGAGTAGTTTCTGGTCTGCGGCGTTGTTCTGGTTTTGCAGTTTGGTTTGCCCTTATCGCTGGCATCCGCGATGCGCCTGGCGGCGCGGACGTTGCCCCTGTGCGGGGCGACACTTGCTTTTGTTTGCAACGGGCTTTTGTCGTGGTGTTCCTGCCTCTGCGTTGGCATCCGCGATGCGCCTTCACGGCGCCGGGCGTCGCACCTGTGCGGGGCGGCACTTGCTTTTGTTTGCAACGGGCTTTTGTTGGATGTTCTCGCCTCTGCGCTGGCATCCGCGATGCGCCTCGCGGCGCGGGTGTTGCCGCTGTGCGGAGCGGCACCTACTCTTCTTTGCCGCGGCAAAGAAGAGTAGGCAGAAGAAAGCCGCTCACACCGCCCGCACCTGACCTTTACCCACGGGCTCTCAACGTCCCCGCGCTTCGCGCGGCAATATGCATGGCTGATGTACGTTGCCAACGTACTGGCTAAACGCCTCACCCGCTTCATGCACCTGTGTTGCGGCCCGCGACATCGAATGTCCACGCGCCCCTTTGCGGCAAACTCTGTGTTGGCATTCGCGCCGCACAGGACACCCTCGCTACACGTTGGGGCCACAGGTGCCGCCCCGCACGGGTGCGACGCCCGGCGCCGCGAAGGCGCATCGCAAATGCCAGCGATGAGGCCAAGCAAACCAGCGCATCCGCCAAGGCCCAGAAACAGCGAAGCGAACCCGTATCGCTTACTGCGGCAACTCTTCGCCCTTCGTTTCCGGCGCAAGCGGAATGATGAACAGGCCGACGATGAAGGCAACCGCCGTTAGCGCGACGGGCACGCCGAGCGTGTGCATGTTCAGCACGACCGCGCCGAGCAGGAAGTTCACGCCCGCGCCGACGAAGCGGCCAAACGACGTGCAGAACGCAAATGCCGTCGCGCGCACGCGGGTCTCGAACTGCTCCGGCAGCCACAGGCTGAAGAGCGCGAAGTTGCCGCCGAAGAAGCCGAGTACGAAAAGCCACGCGATGAACGGCGCGAGTCCGTTCGGCAGATAGAACGCCCAGCCAAAGCTGCCGACGATCGACACGGCCATGCCCGCGAAGTAGACGGCAAGCGTCTTCTTGCGGCCGATGCGTTCGGCGAGCGGCGGCAACGCGAGGCAGCCGAGAATCGTGCCGATCGACAGCAGGCCCGTCGCCATCGACGCCATCTTCGTCGCTTCCGGCTTCGACATGCCGGCGCGCGCCGCAAGCTGGATCACGGCCGACGGCTCATACACGGCCCCCGCCCACAAGCCGATGATCGCGATGGTCAGCAGCGCGCAAGCGACCCACGTGCGCCGGCGATAGGTCCGCCCGAAAATCTCGCGCATCGGCTTCGCATGCACCACGTCGCGCGCTTCCGCCCTCTGCCATTTGTCCGACTCCTTCACGCGCGTGAGAATCATGATCGCCACGAACACGGGCACGGCACCCGTCAGGAACATCGCGCGCCAGCCAAAGTGAACGCCGACCGTGTAGTTGAGCGCGGCCGCGAGAAAGAAGCCCGCGTAATAGCCCGTCTGCAGGTAGCCCGCGCCCATCTTGCGCCGGTCCTCGGGCCACGATTCCGCGACGTAGGTGCCCGCCAGCGCCCACTCGCCGCCAATGCCGACACCGGCAATGAAGCGGAAGATGCCCAACTCCCACACGTTGTGCGCCGTCGCCGAAAGCCCGGTGAAGATCGCGAACGTGAAGATGGTGCCCGCCAGCACTTTCGTGCGGCCGAAGCGGTCCGCGAGCGGCCCCCAGATGAACGACAGGCCCCAACCCACGAGGAAAAGCGCAAACAGGATCGAACCGGCCAAGCCGACGTTCGCAGGCGTTGCCGCATAGCCCGAGCGCGGCAGCAACTCGGTGAGCGCGGGCGTCAGCACCAGCGCGTAGATGAACGAGTCCATTCCGTCCAGCGTCCAGCCGGCCCAGGCGCCCCAGAATCCGGCAATCTGCGACCGGTTGAGCGGTGTACGCTGCCGGATGGTTCCTGCCCGGTCCGATATCGATGAATTCATGCTCCTGCTCCTCCGAGTGCTACGGTTGGATTGCGTGACCGTCACGACGCAGCGGCTCCCTGCATGCGGGAAACCGCATGCGCGAGTGGAAGCGCGTCAGCGCCGTGCCTTCTGAAAAACCCGGGTTTGCCCCGCTGGAAATTTTTCATTTTTATATATAATATTTGATGTCATGAACGACGCAACCGATGGTTTTCCCCTGGAGAGCGTTCCGCGCGCTCCTCTTCTGCCGACGGCGCACACGCCGCGGGCCAGCACGCCGCGTGTGATCGCGGAAGCGCTGCGCGCGGCGATCGTCGACGGGACGCTCGCGCCCGGCGCGCCGCTGCGCCAGGATGCGATCGCGCGCCACTTCTCCGTCAGCGCGATTCCAGTGCGCGAGGCCTTGCGTCAACTGGAAAGCGAAGGCTGGGTCAAGGTGGAGATGAACAAGGGCGCGACCGTCGCGCGGCTGACACCCGACGAAGCGCGCGAGATCTACGAGATCCGCTCGGCGCTCGAAAGCCTCGCGATTGCGCTTGCGATTCCTAATCACACGGCCGCGACGCTCGCCGAGGCGGCAGCGCTATGCAACGCGGCCGAGAGCGAGCCGGACCCGGCCCTTTACGTCACGCGCAACGAAGCGTTCCACACCTGCCTGTACGCGCCCGCGAACCGCCCGCAACTCGCCGAGATGATCTCGTCGCTGCACCGGCGCGGCGAGCGCTATCTGCGGCTCAAGTTCGGCCTGCCCGAGTACAAGGGCGCGTCCGATGCCGAGCACGCGGAAATCCTCGCCGCCGTCGAGCGCAAGGACGTCGCGGCCGCGCAAGCGCTGGTGTCCGCGCACCTGCTGGGCACGGGCGAGTTTGTCCATCGTTTCTTGACGGAGCGCGCGCAAGCCGAAGCCGCCGAGGCGGCCCCACGCCGACGGCGCGGACGGCCCGCGCGCACTCCATCCACTATCGGGAGTTGAAGCGCCGATGAATCAACGAGTCGAGTCAGCCAAGCTCGAATTGGCACAGGCAACGGGAGCGCCTGCCGCGCGCTCATGGACCACCAGGCGCGACGAGAAAAGACGCAGGCTCGCCGCGATCGAGCCATGGCTCGAAGAAGGCGTGCTTCCCGCCGCGCGCATCGTCGATGCGCTCGAAACGCTGATCCGCCCCGGCGATCGCGTCGCGCTCGAAGGCGACAACCAGAAGCAGGCCGACTTCCTGTCGCGCTCGTTCGCGAAAGTCGATCCGCAGAAGGTGCACGACGTGCATCTGCTGATTTCGAGCATCAGCCGGCCCGAGCATCTGACGCTCTTCGAAAAGAACATCGCGCACAAGGTCGATTTCTCGTTCGCCGGCCCGCAAAGCCTGCGCGTCGCGCAACTGCTCGAAGACGGCCAGCTCGAAATCGGCGCGATCTATACGTACGTCGAACTGTACGCGCGCATGTTCGTCGACCTCACGCCGCACGTCGCGCTGCTGTGCGCGGAAAAGGCCGACCGTCACGGCAATCTCTACACCGGCCCGAATACGGAAGACACGCCGACCATCGCCGAGGCCGCCGCGTTCCGGCACGGCATCGTGATCGTGCAGGTCAACGAGATCGTCGATGAACTGCCGCGCGTCGATATTCCCGCGTCGTGGGTCGACGTCGTCGTGCAGGCGGACCGCCCTTTCGCCGTCGAGCCGCTCTTCACGCGCGATCCGCGCCACATCGGCGACCTGCAGGTGCTCACCGCGATGATGGTCATCAAGGGTATCTACGCGCCGTATGGGATTTCGTCGCTGAATCACGGCATCGGCTTCGATACGGCCGCGATCGAACTGCTGCTGCCCACTTATGGCGAATCGCTCGGCCTCAAGGGCAAAATCTGCCGCAACTGGACGCTCAATCCGCACCCCACCTTGATTCCCGCGATCGAGTCGGGATGGGTCGAGAGCGTGCATTGCTTCGGCAGCGAAGTCGGCATGGAGGCCTATATCGAAGCGCGCCCCGATGTGTTCTTCACGGGCAACGACGGCACGCTGCGTTCGAACCGCGTGCTGTGCCAGCTCGCGGGGCAATACGGCGTGGATCTCTTCATCGGCTCGACGTTGCAGATCGACGGCGACGCCAATTCGTCGACAGTCACGCGCGGGCGTCTCGCGGGCTTCGGCGGCGCGCCGAACATGGGACACGATCCGCGCGGCCGTCGTCATTCGAGCGAAGCGTGGCTCAAGCTGCTGAAGGATCAGGGTCCCGTGTCGCGTGGCAAAAAGCTCGTCGTGCAACTGGCCGAAACGTACAAGAAAGGCGGCGAGCCGACCTTCGTCGATGAACTCGATGCCGTCGCCGTCGGCGCGAAAAGCGGCATGCCCGTCGCGCCCGTGATGATCTACGGCGACGACGTGAGCCATGTCGTCACGGAAGAAGGCATCGCGCATCTTCACAAGGCGGAGGGGATCGACGAGCGGCGCGCGGCCGTCGCCGCCGTCGCGGGCGTAACGCCGATCGGCTTGCGTGCGAAACCGGAAAAGACAGCCGAACTGCGCCGCAGAGGCATCGTCGCGTATCCGGAAGATCTCGGCATCCGGCGCGGCGAAGCGAAGCGCTCGCTGCTCGCGGCGAGGAGTATCGACGATCTCGTTACGTGGTCGGGCGGACTCTATACGCCGCCGGCGCGCTTCCGTAGCTGGTGACGCGATGGTCTTGCTTTCCACCTTGCGTTCGGATGCGGCTGCGGTTCGACGCGCGCGCGTCGAAGACTTCGGCGGCCCGTGCGATGCGTTGTCCGACACGACGCTCGCTGAGCTTGCCGTCGCATCGCTGATCGAAGAAGCGCAACTGACGCCGAAGCCCGCGCTCGTCGATGCGCGCGGCAGCGGCGCGCATCGCGACCTCGACTTGCCGCTGATGCTGCGCTCGGCGCGCGCGCTCGAACCGACGTTCGCCGCGCTCGCTCGCGCATCGCGTGGCCGCATGCCGTCCGCGACGCTGCGCGCGGAACTGGCGCAACTCGGACGCGCAGGCGAACAGAACATGATGCGCGCGACGGACGGCAGCAATGCGCATCGCGGCGCGATATGGATCGTCGGCCTGCTGGTGGCGGGCGCGGCCATCGTGTTCGACGAAGACGCGCCGCTTGCTTCGCCGGCGCTGCCGTTGCACGCATATGTCCACGCGCATCCGAACACGAATGCGCATTCGCATGCCGCGCGCGTGTGCGAACTTGCCGCGCAGATCGCCTGCTTTCCCGATCGCTTCGCCGCTCCCGCCGACAGTCACGGCGAGCGCGCGCGTCGGCGGTATCGCGTCGGCGGCGCGCGTCAGGAAGCGCAGGACGGCTTTCCGCATGTGATCGACGTCGGCCTGCCCGCGTTGCGCGCGGCGCGCGCGAAGGGCATCCGCGAGGACGACGCGCGTCTCGACGCACTGCTCACGATCATGGCGTCGCTCGACGATACGTGCCTGCTGCATCGCGCGGGTCTCGCCGGTCTGCGCGCGGGACAACGCGGCGCGCGCGCCGTGCTCGCGGCGGGCGGCGCATCGACGGCAGCGGGACGCGCGGCGCTCGATGCGCTCGACGCCGAACTGCTGTCGCTCAACGCTTCCCCCGGCGGCGCAGCCGATCTGCTCGCCGCCACCCTCTTCATCGACAGGCTGGCCCATCGCGCGGCCAGCGGGAGCTGAAACTGATGGAACAGATGACATTCGACTATCCGGCGCAACGCGCGATCACGACACGCGCGCATGTGGGCGTCGTCGGCTCGGGGGATCTCGAAGTGCTGCTGTCGCCCGCCGATGCGATGAAGGCGTCGGTGACGGTGCGCACCAGCGTCGACGGTTACGGGCATATCTGGAAGAGCGTGCTCGACCGCTTCTTCACCCGCTATGACGGCGCCGCGCAGATCGAGATCAACGACTTCGGCGCGACGCCCGGCGTCGTCGCGCTGCGTCTCGCGGAAGCAGTCGAAGCAGCCGAAGCGAACGGCCAGGGAGCAAGCGCATGAGCACGATCACGACACCCGCCGCGCCCGCGCTGACGCTGCGCGACAGCTTCATCGAACTGCCCGCGCGCGAGCGCGCGCGTGCGCTGCTCGACGAAGGCACATTTCGCGAACTACTCGGCCCGTTCGATCGCATCGAATCGCCGTGGCTGCCGTTGCAAGGCATCGTCTGCCAGGCCGACGACGGCGCGGTGATCGCGCGCGGCACGATCGACGGCAAGCCTGCCGTGATCGCGGCAATCGAATCCGCGTTCCAGGGCGGCAGCATCGGCGAAGTATCGGGCAGCAAGATCGCCGCCGCGCTCGAACTCGCGCTGCGCGATTGCGAGCGCGGCAAGATCGTGCAGCCCGTCGTGCTGTTCGAAACGGGCGGCGTGCGCTTGCAGGAAGCGAATCTCGGGCTCGCCGTGATCGCGGAAATCCAGGCGGCGATCGTCGCGTTGCGGCGTCACGTGCCCGTCGTCGGCGTGATCGCGGGGATGGTCGGCTGCTTCGGCGGCATGTCGCTCGCGGCCGGGCTGTGCTCGTATCTGATCGCGACGAAACAGGGGCGGCTCGGCATGAACGGCCCCGAAGTGATCGAGCAGGAAGCGGGCATCGAGGAACTCGATGCGAGCGACCGGCGCCGCGTGTGGCAGATGATCGGCGGCGAACAGCGCGTGGCGACGGGACTCGCCGATGCGCTCGTCGACGACGACGCGCACGCGATCCGCGCCGCGATTCGCGATGCGTTCGCGCGCGGCGTGCCCGCTGCGCATCGCAGCGAACAGGTGTCGGCGTATCTGGAGCGGCTTGCGCGGATCGATCCCGCAAACGTATCGCCGGAAACGATGCGTGACGTGTTCAACGCAAACGCAGCGGCCGCGCCGCGCAAGGAGCAATGATGAGCGCAACGAACGACAACGAAAACCTCACGCGCGGCATGCGCTGGTTCAAGGCGCTCGCAGGCGAAACAGCCGTCGCCGCGCTCGTCTGGTCCGGCGACGGCACGCTCGGCAGCGCTCCCGGCAGCGAGACAGCGCGCTTCATCGCCGTCGTGCCCGATCCGCACAACCGCTTTCCGCGCGCAACCGACAACGTCGTCGGCCTCGAACAGGGCTGGCGGCTCGCGCAAGCAGTGCGCGACGCGATCGCACGCGATGCGTCGTCGGAACGCAAGCGCCCCATCGTCGCGATCGTCGACGTGAAGAGCCAGGCGTATGGCTATCGCGAAGAGACGCTCGGCATTCATCTCGCGTGCGCATCGGCCGTCGATGCATATTCGAGCGCGCGCGATGCGGGGCACCCCGTCGTCGCGTTGATCGTCGGACCGGCGATGTCGGGGGCGTTCCTCGCGCACGGCTATCAGGCGAACCGGATCGTTGCGCTCGATGCGCCGGGCACGATGGCGCACGCGATGGGCAAGGAAGCGGCCGCGCGCGTCACGCGACGCACCGTCGAAGAACTCGACCAGCTCGGTGAAACGATCGCGCCGATGTCGTACACGATGGCATCGTTCGCGAAGCTCGGGCTGCTCGACACGCTGATCGAAGGCATCGATGCCGATGCGCCGACCGATGCGCAGATCGAACGCGTGCGCGGCGTGCTGGCTGAATCGGTGCAAAGCGCGCGGTCCGATGAACGCGGGCTGTCGCGTCGGCTGCAATCCGATACGGCGAAAGAGACGCGCGCCGCGTCGATCGAAGTGCGGCGGCGCCTTGCCGAGCAGTGGGATGCCGCGTGATGCGTGTATGCGCCGTTGCTCCGTTTGCGCCCGACGATGCAGCCGCTTCAGCCGATCCGCGTTGGCAGGCGCATGACATTCTGCGTTTGCATCGACTCGAAGCATTCGACAACGAGCCGGCGTGGGTCCGCGATGCATTCTCGCGCGCGCCGTTCGTCGTGGTGCGACGGGCGCACGTTGCGCCGGGTTTTGTCGCGGCGGGCGTGCGCGGCGTCGCGCGTAACGAGCGGTATGGAACGTGGGCACGCTGCGACGATATCGAGTCTGTCGTGAAGCCCGAAGCGTTATTGTCGGCTTCGACGCGCTCTGCCGATCGTCGCGCATTGCCTGCGCTCGTCGTGCTGGATGCGTTGCGCCGCGACTCGTCTTCGACGCTCGACGCATTCGCATGGGGACCGACGGGAAGCGTCGGCTTCGAACTCGCGACGTTCACGCCGACGGTCACATCGACCAGTGATCTCGATCTATTGATACGGACCCCGAATCGTTTTCCATGCGACGAAGCGCAGCGGCTGCAAGCCGTGCTCGACTCGCATGCGATGCGCGCCGGCATCCGCATCGACGCGCAACTCGAAACGCCGGCGGGCGGCGTCGCGCTCGTCGAATATGCGTCCGGCAAGGCGCGCGTAATGGCCCGGCACGCGAGCGGTCCACGGCTCGTCGCCGATCCGTGGGCGCGCGTCCATGCGCAGGCGGGTCTCTGATGCTCGCGTATCTGTTTCCCGGACAGGGCGCGCAATCCGAAGGCTTTTTGCATCGTCTCGGCGATCATGCCGCGATTCGCGCGACACTCGATGAGGCGTCGCAGGCGCTCGGCGTCGATGTGTTCACGCTCGACACGCCGACGGCGCTCGAATCGACGGTCGCCGTGCAGACGGGCTTGCTGATCGCAGGCGTCGCGATGCAGCGCGCGCTCGACGCCGAAGGACTCGCGCCGGAGATCAGCGCGGGCTTGTCCGTGGGCGCGTATGCGGCGGCTGTCAACTGCGGCTCGATCGCGTTCGCCGATGCGCTGCTGATGGTCCGCAAGCGGGCCCAGCTGATGGAAACCGCCTACCCCAGCGGCTATGGGCTCGCGGCGATTGCGGGGATGACCGAGCACGAAGTCGAACGGCTCGCCGATGCGCAAGCGCGTGACTCGAATGGACGCGTGTACGTCGGCAACGTGAACGCGCCGCGCCAGATTGTCGTCGCGGGATCGGATCGTGCGCTCGATGCGTTCATCGAGCGTGCGCTCGCGGCAGGCGCGCGCAAGGCGACGCGGCTTGTCGTCAGCGTGCCGTCGCACTGCGAGTTGCTGGCCGCAGCCGCCGACGCGCTCGCCGACTACGCGCGCAGCGTGCCGTTTCGCGCGCCTTCGAGTCTCTACGTCGGCAATCGCGGCGGCCGCGCACTGAATACGGCCGACGCCATCCGCGACGATCTGGCAACCAACATGCGCTATACGGTCCGCTGGTTCGACGCGTTGACGGTGATGGTGGAAATGGGCGCGACCGTATTCGTCGAAGCGCCGCCAGGACAAGTGCTGACCGATATCGTCCGCGAGCAGTATCCGGAGGTGGCCGCCATCGCAGCGAGCACGCTGCCGTTCGACCGGCTCGCGCCGACGATTCATCGCCGTATCGAATCCGCTGGCTGAAACCGGTCTCTTATGCGCATAAATTTTTTCTATCTTTTAATGCGCGTGTAGCAATCCAACGCGGGCTATTTTCCGGGCGTGACGAAGCGGAACGTCAGATTCACGCGCTCCCCCTGCACCTTCGGCTCTTTCGGCACGCGATGCCGCCACTTGGCCTGCATCGTTCCGCGCATCACGAGCAGGCTGCCGCCCTTCAGCTGATACGACTGCACGACGCCCGTCCTGTTGTGCTGAAGATCGAACCGGCGCGCCACGCCGAGACTCACCGACGCGATCACCGGCTCCTTGCCGAGTTCGGGCTCGCGATCCGCGTGCCAACCCATACTGTCCGCGCCGCTGCGATAGCGGTTGAGCAGCACGCTGTTGAACGGCGCATCGCATGTCTGTTGCACGGCGGCCCGCAGTTCCGCGACGGCGGGCGTCCACGGCTGAGGCACGTTGCGGATGCCCGAGTATACGTAGACGGCATCCCGCTCGCCTTGCCATGCGGTCAGGCGCGGCAGCGGCACGCGGCCCGCGGGCGTGAACATCGAATCCTGCTGCCAGGCTACTTCCGCGACGATGCGCGCGAGCAACTGCGCGGCCGCGTCGGACGCGAGCCATTCGGGGAACAACATGACATCGGGGGTCGGCAAATCGTCGAACAAATCGGCGGACATCGTATTGCGATCGCGAGTCAGTGCTCGCGAAGCCTCGCTCTCAAGGGAACAGCGTTATTATCGGACGTGCCGCTGCGACGCGTCAGCCGTCCAGCTTGCGCTTTCATCCGCATTCAGAAACCGTACTGCTCATCATCATGACTCTTTCCGACGACGCACTCGATCAACTGTTCCGCACTGCCCGCACGCACAACGGCTGGCAGCCGCGGCCCGTCGATGATTCTCTGCTCAGGCAATTGGTCGAGCTCGTGCTGCTCGGCCCCACGTCGGCCAATTCAAGCCCGGCGCGCTTCGTGTTCGTGAAGACGCCCGAAGGCAAGGCGCGGCTGCGTCCCGCGTTGTCGGAAGGCAATCTCGAAAAGACGATGTCGGCGCCCGTCACCGTCATCGTCGGCATGGACATGGCGTTCTACGATCATCTGCCGAAGCTCTTTCCGCACGCCGACGCACGCAGCTGGTTCGCGGGCAACGACGCCGCGATCGCCGACACCGCGTTTCGCAACGCGACGCTGCAAGGCGGCTATCTGATCATGGCCGCGCGTGCGCTCGGCCTCGATACGGGCGCGATGTCAGGCTTCGACAAGGCGAAGGTGGATGCGGAGTTTTTCGCCGGCACGACCATCAAGTCGAACTTTCTGATCAATCTCGGCTACGGCGATCACTCGAAACTGTTTCCGCGCAGTCCGCGCCTTTCGTTCGACGAAGCGGCGCGGATCGTTTGATCGCTGGCGGTGCAAATCGACGTTTGCCGATTGCGGCGCGCTGAAACGCGTCGCGAGCGCAACGCGGCGTCAACTGGTCAGCATCGCGACATAGAACACAATCGCGCCGACCAATGCGCCGACAAAGCAGAAGCCCTCTTCGGCCTCGTCGCCTCGCGAGCGCAGCCACGCAGCGACGACGCCGAACAGCCCTGCCACGCCGATCGCGACGAACACCATCACGACATAGAACAGCGCGGTGCGGCCCAGCTCGGAAAAATCGATGCTGCGCACGCCGTAGTAGACGCCGAGCGCCATCAGCGACAGCACGACCATCGGCAGCATCACGTGGCTGCCTTCGTGGCCGATGTGATGCTCGCGATGCGTGATCTTTGTCGTTTTCATGTTTGCCCCCCACCTCGATCCGATATGGCGATCAAGCGCGCGGCTGCCGCCGGCAGGGCATCTATCGCGTTCGTTAAGCAGGAAAGGGTACGCGGTGGCCGCCGATGGCAGTGCGCCTGATTCCAGAATAGTCCGTTCGCGCGGGCAATTCAATGCCCATTTAATAGGCATGACGAAGAACTTGTCGCGTCCATCATGCTGCATTGCAGCGCGTAGGAATCGCCTGCGATCCGGCACGGCGGCGAGCCTTCGGCAAGCGCGCAAAACTGCTTGTAGAATGACTGGCCGCCTTCCGTCTGCCTCTCTCTGGCTGTCGGCGTGCTTCCTGTGACTCGTGTCCCGCGCTGCGCCAGCGCGCTGCTCCCACCTATGCGCCGCCTATCGTTGCTTGTCCGGATCATCGCCATCGGCATTCTGCTGCATGTGTACGTCGGCATTCGGATCATTCCCGAACTGCCCGTCGATAACGCCGTGAAGTGGCTGTGCGCGCTGTGGCTCGTGCTGTCCGTGCTACTGATTCCGCTCGGCATGATCGCGCGCACGATCGAACGGCAACCGCTCGGCGACCGGCTTGCGTGGGCGGGCCTGCTCCCGCTCGGCTTCTTTTCGTCGCTGCTTGTGCTGACGTTCGCGCGCGAGCTGATGCTGCTCGTCGTGCTGATCGTCGGTGCGCTCGCGCCGCAAGCGATTCACGTCGCGCAGTGGGAGATCGATAGCGCGACTGCGGTGCCGCTGCTCGCGCTGCTGTCGACGGCCATCGGCTTCGTCAATGCGCGGCGCCGCGCGCGCGTGGTATCGATCGACGTGCCGATCGACGATCTGCCGCGCGCGCTCGATGGCTTCACGATCGTGCAGATCAGCGATATTCACGTCGGTCCGACCATCAAGCGCGGTTATGTCGATGCGATCGTCGATGCGGTGAATCACCTGAAGCCTGACCTGATCGCGGTGACGGGCGACGTCGTCGATGGCAGCGTCGAGCGGTTGTCCGAGCACACGCGTCCGTTGTCGCGGCTGAGCGCGCGTCATGGCGCTTATCTGGTGACGGGGAATCACGAATATTATTCGGGCGCCGATGCGTGGATCGCCGAGTTTCAGCGTCTGGGCCTGCGTGTGCTGCTCAACGAGCACGTCGTCGTCGAGCACGACGGCGCGCAGGCAGTGATCGCGGGCGTCACCGACTATACGGCGGGCCACTTCGATCCGACGCATCGGAGCGACCCGGCCGCGGCGCTCGAAGGCGCGCCCGGCGACGTGCTGATCCGGGTGCTGCTCGCGCATCAGCCGCGCACGGCGGAAGCCGCTGCCAATGCGGGCTTCACGCTGCAACTGTCCGGCCACACGCACGGCGGCCAGTTCTTTCCGTGGAATTTCGCTGTGCGGCTGCAACAGCCGTTTGTCGCGGGGCTTTCGCGGCTCGGTAACCTGTGGGTCTATACGAGCCGCGGCACCGGATATTGGGGACCGCCCAAGCGTCTGGGCGCGCCGTCGGAAATCACGCGTTTGCGTCTGGTCGGCAGCGGCGCCTGATTCTTCAGCTCTTCAAGCGAGACGCGTCAATTTCAAATGCATCACGCCGTGAGCTTTTGCTCTGGCAGCATCGATCCCGTTTCCTGAAACCGCGCGTGCCATGCGAACGCTTCGCGCAACATGTGCGGGGTCTGTCCGCCGAAACGCAGCGCGTCGCGATAGTAGTCGCGCAGCAGATCGCGATAGAGGGGATGCACGCACTTGTCGATGATCAGCGACGCGCGCTCGCGCGGCGCGAGTCCGCGCAGATCGGCGAGGCCGATTTCCGTCACGACGATATCGACGTCGTGCTCGTTGTGATCGACGTGAGGAACCATCGGCACGACGCTCGAAATCGCGCCGTCCTTCGCAATCGACTTCGTCGCGAAGATCGCGCACGACGCGTTGCGCGCGAAGTCGCCCGAGCCGCCGATGCCGTTCATCATGTGCGTGCCGCCGACATGCGTCGAATTCACGTTGCCGTAGATGTCGAACTCGAGCGCCGTATTCAGCGCGATCAGGCCAAGCCGGCGAATCACTTCCGGATGGTTGCTGACTTCCTGCGGACGCAGCACGAGGCGGTCGCGATAGCGCGCGAGATCGCCGAACACCTGCGCCTGGCGCTTCTCGGACAGCGTGATCGACGCGCCCGATGCGAACGTGACCTTGCCTGCGTCCATCAGATCGAAGGTCGAGTCCTGCAGGACCTCCGAGTAGATCGTGAACGGCTCGAACGGCGACTCGACGAAGCCGGCCAGCACCGCATTCGCGATCGTGCCGATGCCGGCCTGCAACGGCGGCAGCGGAGAGGGCATGCGTCCAGTCGACACTTCGTGCTGGAGAAATTCGATCAGATGACCCGCGATACGCGCAGTGTCTTCGTCGGCGGGCAGCACGGTCGACGGACTGTCGGGCTTGTCGGTGATGACGATCGCGGCGATCTTCCCGGGCGGAATTTCGATCGCGGTCGTGCCGACGCGGTCGCTCGGACGCACGATGGGCAGCGGCTCGCGATGCGGACGGCGGCCCGGAATCCAGATGTCGTGCAAGCCCTCGAATGCGAGCGGCTGCGCAAGATTGATTTCGACGATGACCTTGTCCGCGAGAATCGCGAAGCTCGCCGAGTTGCCGACGGAAGTAGTCGGCACGATGCCGCCCGTTTCCGTGATCGCGGCGGCTTCGATGATCGCGACGTCCAGCTTGCCGAGCTGGCCGGCACGCAGCATTTCGACGGTCTCGGACAGATGCTGGTCGACGAACATCACGTCGCCGCGATTGATCGCGCGGCGCAACGTGTTGTCGACCTGAAACGGCAAACGGCGTGCGAGCACGCCGGCATCCGTCAGCAGGCTGTCGACGCCATGACCGAGCGAGGCGCCCGTCATCAGCGTGATGCGCAGCGGCTTGCCTTCGTTACGCGCGCGTTCGGCGAGCGCGACGGGCACGGCCTTCGCGTCGCCCGCGCGCGTAAAGCCGCTCGCGCCGACGCGCATACCATCGTGAATCAGCAGCGCTGCCTGCGCCGCCGACGTGATCTTGCCGCGCAACGCGGCACAACGAATCCGGTCTTCGTACATGAATGAAAGTCTCTCCGATGTCACACTCGCGGCAGCCGAAGTGCACGTCTTGTTGTAGGTGTGCGTCGTCCGGTTGCCGCCCGATGCCAGTTGATGCTGTGTTGCAGGTGCTGCGCTGTGCCGCTCGCGTTAGCTGCCGAAGTACATCACGCAGTAGCTCACGGGACCGACGCACTCATTGGCCTTCTTTGCCGGTGCCGTGGCGGGACGCTGCGCTTCGGGCTGCGCGACGCGTGCTGCGCTCGCCTGGGGAACCTGTTGCGCGCTTTCGTCCGCCGGCGCCATCTGCGCATGCGCAAGGGCAGCAGCAGACAACGAACAGGCAATCAGGACCAACTTCAGCGCTTTCATTTCAATCTCTCCATTTGATTCAGTGACTGCGGGAGCAGTGGTTCCACTATAGGGCCGGGGTCAGCGCGGATTAAGAGGGCCAAACGGAAGGCATTCTTCCAGGTTGCGGCAAGATCGCGGCGCGCCGGGTCGAACGGGCTAGCGCGCATCGAATGGCGCGTCCTTGTCGAGCAGCGTCGTGCGGATAAAGTGCAGGCAACTGAGAATGCGCTGCTGGTCGTGGCGCTTCTCACGATCCGCATGGACGACATCGAGCACCTGCTGCACGACGCGCATCGCCGCGCGCACGGCGATCTGCGCGCGCTGCGCATTCGCGTTGTCGGGCCGCTCGAAAAGCCGAGCGAGATCGCGCGTGACGCGATCGAGCGAGGGCTTCCAACGCGTGTGCAGTTGCGTTGCATAGGCCGCGCGCTCGGCATCGCCGCGCAGATCGATGACGGCGTGACCGACTTCGAGCGTCACCAGCATCCATCTGAGCGCGTAGCGGTGGCGTCGCGAGCGCCTGGGCAACAGCATGCGCAGCTGGTGCATCAGATCGTGCGTGCTCGACTGGAAGCGCTGCGCGAGACCCGCGAGCGGCGCCGCGCAGGCAAGCGTGATCTGGCTGCGCAGATCGCCTTCGATGCGCGCGATCAGCCACGGCATCTGCACGGGGAAAACGATCGCAGCACCGACTGCCGTCACGAGCATCGATACGACGATCGCGATGCCGTTGTTGATCAGCAGATCGGGCGCGTACGCGACGACGTTGTCCGGCGCGGCGAGCAGGCAGAAGAACACCGTAAAGCCAACGCCGTAGCCCGAAGTCTTCGCCCGCGACGCAAGGAAAGTCCCTGCCGCAAGCACGGGCGCGAGCATCGCGCACAGCAGCGGGAAGCCGTCGATGGCGGGATACACGTAGCACGTGACGAGATAGCCGGCGATCGTCGCGCACGTCGCGCCGACCGACATCTGCACCGCGAGCTTGACGGGGTTCGGCGCGGACGATGTCAACGCGCAAGTGAGCGCCGCGCCGATCACGGCCATGCCGCCGCTCGGCCAGTCCGTCGCGATCCAGAACCAGCTGACAGCGCCGACAACAACCGCCGTGCGCGCGAACGTGCACGCGACGACGAACCCGTTGGTCCGGCTCGCGTAACGCACGGCCGGCCGCTCGCGCGCGGGGTTGTGATTGGTCTCGAGCGACGCGTAGGTATCGATGTATCGAATAAATTCGCCGACGAAGCGATACAGCAACTCTCCCGCTGTATCGAAGTCCGGCAAACATGACGGCTCGCTAGATTCCAGCGGACGTCGCGTCGCGCGCATTCTTGCCGGCAGCGTCGCCTGGAAGCTTTTGAGTCTGATGGCGATGCGGGCTGCATCGGACGAATCGAAGCGTCGTTCCGTGTGTGCGCCGAGCAATTGCGACAGCTCGCGAAAATGCGGCGCGGTCGATTGCACGACGAGAATCGACTGGTTGTCGCGCAGACGCTTCCTCAACTGATGCAATGCATGCAGGCGCGCGCAAACGTCCATGAACTCGTGGTTCAGCCTTGCAAGCACCTGACTGCGCGAGCGCATGCCGGGGTCCTCGAAGGCAGCGAACGCGCGGGTCGCTTCGAAGCCCACCACTTCGTCGACGAGATCCGCGAAATAGCGCTCCGACGTGCCCCGCTCGACCGCCCCATCCAGCACTTTCACCGCGAAGGCAGTAAAATCGAGATGCCTCAGTTGCAGCGCGTTTTGCAGCGCCAGGCTCGACCGGCGCGGCACGATCAGCGCGCTCACTGCGGCCGAGCAGATGATGCCGATCGCCACTTCCGCGGCGCGCGTCAACGCGGCGAGGAACAGGCCGTTCGGCTGCATGACGGTCGGAATGCCGATCAGCGCGGCGGTATAACCTGCCAGCACGAAGCCGTACCAGCGAAAATGCCGATATCGGACCGCCGCCGCCACGCAGGCGCCCACCCAGGCCGTGATGCCGAACATGTAAAGCTCGGGCTGTTGCGCGAACAGCGCGCCGAGCAGCAGCGCGGCCAGCATCCCGACGAACGTCCCGACGATCCGATAGAAGCTCTTCGCGAGCACCATCCCGCTGAACGGCTGCATCAGGACGAACACGGTCGTCATCGCTGTGCGCGGCTGCTGCAATTCGAGCAGCATCGCGATACCCAGCGCGAGCAGCGCCGCCGTCACTGTTTTGAACAGATGAAGCCAGGCGAGACCGTCGGTGGTCGCCCACTCTTTGCTCGCATCGGCGATCGTCCGCAACACGCCGGCTCGCCATCCGAGAGCCGGACCGGACGACACTTGCTTCATCGCATGCTGGGGTTTCATTCGTTGAGACTGCGCCTGGCTGTTGTCGGAGGAGCACGGCACCGGACATGCCCACTCTCGCCCTGAAGGCGCCGATTGTAGGAGCCTGCGTTGTGCGAATTAATGCGAGGCGTCGGGAACATCCCTTGCAGAACACTCAACAATGCCGGCATGCAATAGGCGGAAAATAACGGCTTGATGTCAGTCAAGAAGAATTGATGGATACGTTACAAAACATGCGGGTGTTCGTGCGCGTCGTTGAGGCGGGGAGTTTCACGGCAGCGGCGCAATCGCTGAATACGACGACGGGCGCAATGTCCCGCGCGGTTTCAGAACTCGAGGCGCATCTTCGGACGCGTCTGCTCAACAGATCGACGCGACGCCTCGCGTTGACGACCGCTGGTGAGAGATATCTGAAACGATGTCAGCAGATTCTTGCCGATGTCGATAATGCTGAAGAAGAAGCAAGTGGCGCACATGAGCGGCCGTCGGGCGTGCTGCGGATGCATAGCTTTGCGAGCATCGGCCAGCACTATGTGCTGCCTGCGATCTCGCGATATCGCGCGCTCAATCCCGAAGTTGCCGTCGAACTCACGCTTTCGCAGCAGATGCCGGATCTGTTCGAAGGCAGCGCCGATGTCGCTGTCGTGGGGGCGTCGACGTTACCCAATTCCGATCTCGTATCGCTTCTGCTTGGGACGACGTTCAGCATCTTGTGTGCGTCACCCGCTTATATTCACGCGCACGCGGCGCCGAAAACGCCCGCGGATCTGCTGCATCACGACTGTCTGCTGCTCAAAACGCCGGCCTTTCCGACCAGCGAGTGGACACTCGATGGCCCGAAGGGCAGCGAAGTGCTGGAAGTGAGCGGGCCCGTGCAAGTGAATATCGCCGAATCGCTGATCGTGGCAATTCGCGAAGGCATGGGAATCGGGATGGTGCCGCTGTACGCGGCCATCGACGGTCTGCGGACGGGATCGCTCGTCCGCGTGCTGCCGGAATATACGCTGCAGAAGATGAATGTTTATGCGCTGTATCCGTCGCGCAAGTTCATCGACGCGAAGACGAGGACGTGGGTGGAGTTTCTGCGGACGCATCTGCCGCAGGTGATTGCTCGCGACGTTGCGTTGCTCGGTGAGATTGGCAGCCAGGGTGTGAGCGGCGATGCGCTGCGGGCGGGTGACGTCGGCGTGGCCGCGCCGCAGATGAAGCACTGAGGGAAGGTGCCGGTTATCGCTGCTGTGGTTGCGCGCTGGATGCCCAGTCCGGTCCGCGTATCCGGCGGAAGCCTCTGAGCGGGTGCCTGCCGCGCCGGACATTTTTGCGCGGATGCGCGGCATGAACGGATGGCGGAGGCGACCGCGCGGAGAAATGAATGCTGGCGCACGCTGCGCCAACGTGTGACGGTGGCGATACAGGCTATCTGTCGGGAGGGAAGGTTTAGCAGGGCGCAGACGCCAGGCCATGACGGCGACGACACGTTTTGCGCAGGTATTGCGCTGGCGGACAGCGCCGCCCGGAGGAAGGTCAAAAAGCGCGGCGCCGTAAACGGCCACGGCCCCGCCTTGTGATGGGCGGGGCCGGGACGTGTATAAGGAGCCTGACGATTACCTACTTTCACACGGGCAATCCGCACTATCATCGGCGTGGAGTCGTTTCACGGTCCTGTTCGGGATGGGAAGGGGTGGGACCGACTCGCTATGGTCATCAGGCATGACG
>NZ_JBBPEN010000002.1:0-1029421 GCF_038900755.1 Paraburkholderia diazotrophica | reverse complement strand
GTCGTATCTGCCGAGCTATCTGTCGGCGACGCTGCACTTCAACGAATCGCACGGCCTGTTCCTCGTGCTGGCCGTGATGGTACTGATGATGCCGATGACGCTGTATGCGGGCCACCTGTCGGACAAAATCGGCCGCAAGCCGGTGATGCTGCTCGGCTGCGTGGGTCTTTTCCTTCTGTCGATTCCGGCGCTGCTGCTGATCCGTACGGGTGCGGTGTTGCCCGTGTTCGGCGGGCTGCTGATTCTCGGCGCGCTGCTGTCGACGTTCACGGGCGTGATGCCGTCGTCGTTGCCCGCACTCTTTCCGACGAAGATCCGCTATGGCGCGCTTGCGATCGGCTTCAATGTGTCGGTGTCGCTGTTCGGCGGCACGACGCCGCTCGTCGCTGCGTGGCTGGTCGACCGCACCGGCAATCTGATGATGCCCGCGTACTATCTGATGGCTGCATCGCTGATCGGTATCGTGTCGGTGATCGCATTGCGCGAAACGGCTCGCAAGCCGCTGCTCGGCTCGGGTCCGTCCGTCGGCACTCACGCCGAAGCGCATGCCGTGCTGCGTGGCGAGCGCGAAGCCGCGGAGATCGAAGAAGCGTATGCGGCAGCCGCGACGGCGCGTGCGTGACGCTTGACCGCATCGTCCTGTCAGAGCCAGGACAAATGCGCACACGAAACGGGTCAGCTTCGGCTGACCCGTTTTTTTATGCCGTCAGCGTGTGCAGCGTGGCTCCGACGCGCGCGCCATCGATCGTCAATATGCCCGCCGAGATCGGCAACTTGAACCGCCGTGGCCCCGCGCTGCCGGGATTGACGAACAGCACGCCATCGCGTTCGGCGATCAGCGGCTTGTGCGAGTGCCCCGTCACGACGACGCGCACATCGTCGTCGTGCAGATTGCGCGGCACATCGGCGATATCGTGGACGACGAGAATCTTCACCTGCTGCACGACGAGCGTCGCGTGCGTCGGAATCGCCTCAGCCCATTCGCCCATGTCGTTGTTGCCGCGCACGACCGTCAACGGCGCAATCTGCGCGAGCGCATCGAGCACAGCCTGATTGCAGATGTCACCGGCATGAACGATCGCCTCGCATCCGGCGAGATGCGCCAATGCTTCGGGGCGCACGAGATTGTGCGTATCCGAAATCAGGCCGATGCGGGAAGGGTGTGCGGGGCTTTGTGGCATCGCGTGTTCCTGAACCCAGGCTCAATCGAGCGCGGCAAGCGGCGCGTTCGGCTTGCGCGACATCGCGATCAGCCGCTTCGTCGCGCCATGCACGAGTACCGACACGACTGCGCCACAAGCAAACGCGGGCAGCACGCCGAGCGTCGGCAGCATCAGCGCGACGACAGCGAAGAACGCCGCGAACGACGCACGTCCGATCACCATGCCGCGCATCAACAGCGCGACGCAGCCGATGCCGTGCGTGCGTTGCGTCGAGACCGCGAGCACGATGCCGAGCAACGGAAACACCGACAGCATCCCGCTCCACGCGGCGCCCATCGATGCGGAAAGCGTTGTCACGGCGAGCGTCAACAGTGCGCCCGCCACCATGCGCGTGACGAGATCCGCCACGCCAACACGCGCTGAGGGCACCGCACCCGCGACGCGCGGCAACCCTGCCTGCGACACGGCGACCGCAACGCACGCCGCCGCGAGCGACCAAGCGAGCGTCGCCGGCAACCGTACCAGCGATGCAGCGACGACGGCCCACGCAAGCAATCCGGCGCCAAGCGCAACAGGCCAACGACACGTGCGGCAGGTCCACGCATACGTGAGATTGAATGCCTCTGACGCGGCAATCGCCGCAATTGACGCCGCCGACGCTTGCGCCGCGAATGCCGCCCCGCGTTCGAGCGCCAGCAGCAACACGATTGGGCCCGCGACCACGGGCAGTCCCGCCAGCCAACCCGCAACCGATGGTCCCCACGCGCGCGCCGCCATCGTCAATGCGGCGAGAAAGCCGGGCACGAGTGCGAGCTTGAGCGCGAGCAGCATCGGTTGTTCGTTCCTGTATGCGGTAATCGGCGCGACCGACGGGCGCAAGCCACCGTGCCGCGCACGATATATGGAGCGCCGTCGATACCCACGGCGCGATGAAAGCGGGCACGGCACCCGCCGGATCAAACGGTGCGCGCACAAACGACGCACCGCAGCCGCCGATTATCCGCGATGAAGCGCCTGCGTGTCGACGATCGTCAAACGCGCCGAAGCCTCAGCGCTCGTGATAAATCGCGAGCCAAACGGTCTGCTCCCCGGCATGCGTCCACGCGACGCGATGCCGGCAATGCGGCTCGATCAGCACGTAATCGCCGGGACGCATGTCGTGCAGCGTCGCGTCTTCTTCGAATTCGAGCACGGCCGCGCCCGACAGCAGCACGACCCATTCGGCGCGCGAGTCGTCGTACCAGAAACCTTCGGGGCTCACGTGCCCCATCGACACGATCCGCTCCACGTTCAGCCGCTGCCCCGTCACGAGCACGTCGACCCGCTCTTCGCCGCCGCGCCTGATCTCACGATTGTCGACGCTGAACAGATTGCCCGTTCGAAGCTGCATGGCCGACCTCACTTCAAAGGCGCGAGACCGTCGAGCAGCGTCGGGATCAGCTCGCTGATCGTCGGATGGATGTGCATCGCGAATTGCAGCGTCGTGTACGGCGCGCGCGCCGTCATGATGTCGATGAACGTATGGATCGCCTCGTCGCCGTCGACGCCGAGGATCGTCGCGCCGAGTATCTGCTTCGACTGCCTGTCGACAAGCACTTTCATGAAGCCCTGCGTCTCGCCTTTCTCGCGCGCGCGGCCGACGCGCGTCATCGGCATCGTCGCGACCAGCGCGTCGCGGCCCTCCTTGCGCACCTCGCTCTCCGACATGCCGACGCGCGCAAGCGGCGGATCGACGAACACGGCATACGCCATGATCCGGTCGTCGACGCTGCGCTTGCCGCCATCAAAGAGATTCGCCGACACGATCTGGTAGTCGTCATAGGAAGTGTGCGTGAACGCGCCGCGCCCGTTGACGTCGCCGATTGCCCAGATGCCCGGCACGCCGGTGCGCAATTGGCCGTCGACGGGAAGCGTGCCGTGCCGGTCAACGGTGACGCCTGCGGCATCGAGGCCGAGGTCGTCGGTGTTCGGGCGGCGGCCCGTCGCGAAGAGCAGATGCGACGCTTCGAGCGGCGCGGCATCGGCGCCGAAGAAGATGCGCACGCCGTCGCCGTCCGCGTGCAGCGGCTCGACGCGCGACGGCTCGCCGCCGAAACGGAATTCCACGCCTTCACGCGCGAGCACGTCCTGCACGTTGCGCGCGAAATCCTCGTCCTCGCGCGTCAGCACGCGATTGCCGCGCACGATCACCGTCACGCGACTGCCGAAACGACGGAACACCTGCGCGAATTCGAGCGCGATATAGCTGCCGCCGACGATCGCCAGATGCGCAGGCAACGTGGTCAGTTCGAGCAGCGTCGAGTTCGTGTGATAGCGGATGCGCTCGATGCCGTCGATCTGCGGAATGACGGCGCGCGTGCCCGTATTGATGAAGATGTCGTCGGCCTGCAAGTCGGCGATCGGGTTGCCGCTGGAGGGATCGGTGATCGCGAGCGCATGCGGGCCGGTGAAGCGCGCATGCCCTTTGAAAACGGTGACGTTCTTCGTATTGCGCAACCAGTGTTCGACGCCGTCGCGCGACTGTCCGATGATCGCGTCCTTGCGCGCCTTCACCTGCGCGAGATCGACGGTGACTTCGCCGCCTACGCGCACGCCATAGTCAGCTGCATGACGCGCGACATGGGCGGCACGGGCGCTCGCCACATATGCCTTCGTCGGCGTGCAGCCGACGTTCACGCAAGTGCCGCCGAATTTTTCGCGCTCGATCACGGCCGTCTTGCGACCGCTTTTGGCAAGCCGCACAGCGAGCGGCGAGCCGCCCTGTCCCGTGCCGATCACAACGGCGTCGAAGTGCTGTGGCATGGCGAGTCTCCCGAAACGCGTATCGAGTCGGTCATCTTACGCCTGCCTCGCGTCATTCGAAGTGCGTGGCCGCGAATCCCTTTGAAAGTCAGCCAGAAAGAGTTGCCCGTGAGCGCGGCGACTCACGCGTCGCAGTGATGAAGCGAACAAAGGAGTTCGCGCGAGCGTTGCAACGCGGCGCGCGCGCCTTGCGTCGCGACGACGAAGCCGGCCTGGCTCAGGTTGAAATCCACCTGCACCATGATCTGGATGAGCGACACCATCGGCAGCACCACTGCCGGGTGATAAAGCTGTCGTTCGATGATCGCTCTCATGGCCTTCTCCATCGCATGACGCCGTGTGTTTTTCGCGGCGCTGTTCTGCATACCTGTTTCGATGGATGGATTGTAGAGAGCCGATAGTTAGAGATAAATGAGCCAAACGCGAAGATAGTTGTCGCCGGATTAGAACAATCCGGGAACGCCCGGCAAAGCGTTGTCGGGCCGCGCGCGAACGGTCATTCGAGCGGCGCTGCGACAAACTGCGGCAGCGCTTCCGCCCGCGCGGAAAACGCGGATAGCGCCGGATAGCGCTCCGGATCGACGAGGCCCGGCAACATGTACTGCTGGAACCGCCACACGACGGCCAACGTGATGTCCGGCTGCATCAGCCGATCGCCGAACAGCCAGCCGTTCGCGCTGTGGCCCTCGATTGCCTTCTCGAGATGATCGTAGGCGGCGAAAAGCTGTTTCTGCACGCGCTCGATCCACGGCTGATGCTGCCGCTCGGCGGGCCGCAGATTCACTTCGTAGACGTTTTGCATCGTCTTCTCGCAAGCGGCGAGCGCGAAGCCGATCACGCGTAGCGCCTGCGCGCGCGCGGCGGTTTCGGCGGGCATCAGGCGTTTTTCCGGCGGGCTCAGATGATCCAGATAGTCGAGGATCAGCGACGAATCGATCAGCATCGTGCCGTCGTCGGCGATGACGGTCGGCGCCTTGACCACGGGATTGACCTTCGCAAACTCGTCGAAGTGCCGGAACACCGACACGCTGCGGTGCTCGAACGGCAGGCCGAGCACGGCGAGCGAAATGGCGACGCGTCGGACGTACGGTGAATCCATCATGCCGATCAGTAGCATTCTGCTTTTTCCGTGGTTGTTGAGGCGCAGCGCCATACTGTAGATCAACGGTCCGCGTCTGGCCATGCCTGTTCGCCACGGGCGCGAGGCTTGACGGGACGCGCCGCACGCGGGCCGCCGCGCGGTTCACAGCGGTTCGTAGAGCTTTCCCCGCACCATCAGCGTCCCGCACGCACGGCAAATCCATCGGACTTCGTCTGTGCGGGTGCGCCACAGGAACCGGTAGTGACATTTGTGCATGTCGCCATCCTCCATCCGCTATCGCGAGTTGTTGCCTCCGATGTTGCCTGCTGATCGCATCGTCGCGATTGTAGGGATCGAGGCTTATCAGGGGCTTAAGGGTTGGGCGAAGGGGTGGTTTGAAGGCGCGACGCGTAGGTCGAATGTAAGGACGGAAGCGTGCTTTGGAAAGATGCGAGCGCGTCGGAAAAACGTCGCGAAAATGCGTGGTGCCGGGGACCGGACTCGAACCGGCAAGCTGTTAAGCGGCGGATTTTCGTCACACTACGTCTTTCGACGCCGTCTGCCTCGACCATGATCGACGACGGTCGAAAACGATCAAGAATGATCGAAAACGACCCGATCGTTCGGCAGCCACGTTCGTGCGCTGGACTATGCCTTCGCCATCGCGATGCGCGTATTGCACGCCATCGCCTTAGGCGCCCCCCGTCTAGTCTCTACACCTTCCGGCGCCTTCCGTCCCGCTGTCGGCAGGATGAAAAACCGGCTTGGCTCGGCGTTGCCTCGAACGCGCATCGCGCGCGTCAGGGGTTTCGCCGAATTTGAAGGGTTCTGCACCGGCCGTTTCCGGCTGGGCACTCAATGCTTTAAGTCCGCTATGTTTACCAATTTCATCACCCCGGCAGGGCGGACGCGATTCTACCATCGCGCCTCACCCTGACCAAACGGGCGCATACCCGAGTCCTCCGCGCGCCGCGCGCATTCATCGACCCGTCACAAACGTTCCCGATAATCCGCCGACGAAAACGTTTACAACAGCGCCCGCTGCTCGACGCGGATTGCGCCACAAGCCACCAAGGGGAACCCGACGATGACGCCCACGATCAAGGATGTCGCCGCCCACGCGGGCTTTTCGATCGCGACCGTTTCGCGCGCGATCAACGCGCCGCACACGGTCAACCCTGTCACGCTCGAAAAAGTGCGTCAGTCGATCGACGCCCTCAACTTCCGTCCGAGCCCGCTCGGCCGTCAGTTGCGCGGCGAGCGCTCGCGCCTGATCGGCGTCGTGCTGCCGACGCTCGCCAACCCCGTTTTCGCGGAATGCCTGCAAGGCATCGATGAACTTGCGTCCGCGCAAGGCTACCGGCTGATGCTGATGACGACGCAGTACGACGCCGACCGCGAGCGCCATGCCATCGAGACGCTGCGCGAACAGCGCGTCGAAGGCCTGATCCTGACGGTCGCGGACGCCGACACGCATCCCCTCCTCGACGATCTCGACCGCGACGGCATGCTGTACGTGCTGATGCACAACGATACGGTGCGCCGCCCGTCCGTGTCCGTCGACAACCGGCTTGCCGCCTATGACGGCGTGCGCATGCTGATCGCGCACGGCCATCGCCGCATCCTGATGCTCGCGGGCACGCTCGCCGCATCGGACCGCGCGCGCCTGCGCCATCTCGGCTACGCGCAGGCGATGCAGCAGGCGGGCCTCACGCCCGCGCCCGCGCTCGAAATCGATTTCAACGCGGACGAGCTCGCGCCCTCCGTGCTCAATCATCTGACGACGGGCCCGAATCGCCCGACCGCCCTCTTCTGCTCGAACGATCTGCTCGCGATGGTCGTGATGCGAGGCCTGCGCCGCGCGCGCTTCGAGATGCCCGGCGACATGTCGATTCTCGGCTTCGACGGTCTCGCGATGGGCGAGCTGCTGTCACCGCCGCTTGCGAGCGTCTGCGCGCCGAATCGAGAGATCGGTTGCGCCGCGTGGCGCCGGCTGATCGCGCGCCTCGACGGCACTCAGCCCGCAGGCTTCGACGACGCGTTGCGCTCGCCGTCGCTGTCGCTGACCTTGCCGCACACGCTGCGCGAAGGCGCGACGATCGCCGCGATCTCCGACCTGGCGGGCGCATCCCCGGATCGCCACGCACGCTCGTTCGCGTGACGCCCGATACCAGCACCACCACGGGCACCATCGCTTTCAGAACAATTTCCTTTCCATCTCCGGGAGACCTGCCGTGAACCGCCGTTCCTCCATCGGTACCGCAGCGTTGCGCGTTGCGCGCGCCGCACTGGCTGCATCGTCGTTCGTGTTGACATCGTCGTTCGTGCTGACGCTGGCCGCGCCATCCGTCGCGCAGGCCGACGAAACCGCGATCTGCTACAACTGCCCGCCCGAATGGGCCGACTGGGCGAGCCAGATCAATGCGATCCAGCAGAAGACGGGCATCCACGTGCCGTTCGACAACAAGAACTCCGGCCAGGCGATCGCGCAGCTGATGGCCGAGCAGAAGAGCCCCGTGGCCGACGTCGTGTATCTGGGCGTGTCGTCGGCGTTCCAGGCGAAGAACAAGGGCGTGATCGCGCCGTACAAGCCCGCGCACTGGAACGACATCCCCGCGAATCTGAAGGACCCGCAAGGCTACTGGTTCGCGATCCACTCGGGCACGCTCGGCTTCTTCGTCAACAAGGACGCGCTCGAAGGCAAGCCCGTGCCGCGCTCGTGGGCCGACCTGCTCAAGCCCGAGTACAAGGGAATGATCGGCTACCTCGATCCGTCGAGCGCGTTCGTCGGCTATGCGGGCGCCGTGGCCGTCAATCAGGCGCTCGGCGGCAGCTTCGACAACTTCAAGCCGGGCCTCGACTGGTTCGCGAAGCTGAAGGCCAACCAGCCGATCGTGCCGAAGCAGACCGCCTATGCGCGCGTACTGTCGGGTGAAATCCCCATCCTGCTCGACTATGACTTCGACGCGTATCGCGCGAAGTACAAGGATCACGCGAACGTCGAGTTCGTGATTCCGAAGGAAGGCACGATCGAAGTCCCGTATGTGATGAGCCTCGTGAAGGGCGCGCCGCACGATGCGAACGGCAAGAAGGTGCTCGATTTCGTGCTGTCGGACGAAGGCCAGAAGCTGTGGGCGAACGCCTATCTGCGCCCCGTTCGCGCGAACGCGATGAGCGCCGATGCCGCCGCGAAGTTCCTGCCTGCAAGCGACTATGCGCGCGCGCGTGCCGTCGACTTCGCGAAGATGGCCGAGAAGCAGCAGGCGTTCGGCGAGCAGTATCTGCAGGTGATGCATTGAACGACATCACGTTCCCGCTGCACTGGCGCATCGCGTTGATCGCGCCGGCGCTCGCGGTGTTCATCGCGTTCTGGCTGCTGCCGATGACGGCGCTCGTGCAAGTGAGCGCCGATGGTCATCTGCTGAAAACGTACGCCGCGATGCTCGCGAACGCGCGCTACATGAAGAGCCTGTTCGCAACCGTCGTCCTGTCGGCAGCCGTGACGGCGACGACGCTCGCGCTCTCCGTGATCTCGGGCCTGCTGCTCGCGCGCCGCGAGTTTCCAGCCAAGCGCGTGTTGCTCGCGCTGCTGACGTTTCCGCTCGCGTTCCCAGGCGTCGTCGTCGGCTTCATGGTGATCATGCTGGCGGGCCGCCAGGGTTTGATCGGCGCGCTGTCGCTCAAGCTCACGGGCGACAAGTGGGTGTTCGCGTATTCGATGACGGGGCTCTTTCTCGGCTATCTGTACTTCTCGATTCCGCGCGTGATCGTGACGGTGATGGCGTCGGCGACGAAGCTCGATGCGTCGCTCGAAGAGGCGGCCCGCTCGCTGGGCGCCTCGCCGTGGCGGATCATGCGCGACATCGTGCTGCCCGCGCTGTCGCCGGGGCTGATCGCGGCGGGCGCCGCGTGCTTCGCGACCGCGATGGGCGCGTTCGGCACCGCCTTCACGCTCGCCACCGACATCGACGTGCTGCCGATGACGATCTACACCGAGTTCACGCTGAACGCGAACATGGTGACGGCGGCCGGCCTCTCCATCGTGCTCGGCATCGTCACGTGGGTCGTGCTGTATGCGGCGCGCAGCGTCAGCGGCTCGGCCGTTGCGGCGACGGCCTGATTTTCTTTCATGTCCGATGAAGGCACTCGCATGAATACCGTTGCCAACGCCACCGATACGCCGCCCGCGAGCCGCCCGCGCGCGTTCGCCCTGCCCTCGCTGCGCGCGTGGCTCGCGGCGGGCCAATGGCTCGTCACGTTGCTGTTGTGCGCGTTCCTGATCGTGCCCGTCGTGATGTCGATACTCGCGGGGCTCACGGTCAACTACTTTCAGGGCATCGCGAGCGGCCTCACGTTGCGCTGGCTCGGCGAGGTGTGGACGCAGTATCACGCGTCCGTTTTTCTATCGCTCGAAGTCGCGCTCGCGACGCTCGTCATCACGCTGTTGACAGGCGTGCCCGCAGGCTATGCGCTCGCGCGCAGCGAGACGCGCCTCTCGCGCATCATCGAAGAATTTCTCGTACTGCCGATCGCATTGCCCGGACTGGCGTCCGCGCTGGCGCTACTCGTCGTGTACGGCGGATTCACAATGTTTCGCATGAGCGTCGCGTTCATCGTCGTCGGGCATGTGGTGTTCACGCTGCCGTTCATGGTGCGCGCCGTCGCGGCCGTGTGCGCGAGCTCGGGATTGCGCACGCTCGAAGAAGGCGCCGCGAGTCTCGGCGCGGGCTTCTTCCAGCGCTTCGTGACGATCGTGCTGCCGAACGTACGGCCCGGCATCGTCGCGGGCGCGCTCGCCGTCGTCACGCTGTCGATCGGCGAATTCAACCTGACGTGGATGCTGCACACGCCCGAAACGAAAACGCTGCCCGTCGGGCTCGCCGACACCTATGCGTCGCTGCGCATCGAGATCGGCAGCGCGTACACCATTCTCTTTTTCATCATGACGATGCCGCTGCTCGTCGCGATGCAATGGCTCGGCGTCGATGCGACGGGCCAGCGCAGCATCAGGCAGAAGACGAAGCAGAAAAACGCGCGCATCGCCGATACGCAAGCGGGCGCACTGGACCAGCCATGAAACTCGACTCGATTCCCATCACGCTAACGCGCTGCGCGAAGACGTTTCGCGGCACGCGCGTGCTCGAACCGCTCGATCTCTCCATCGGCGCGGGCGAAACGCTGGTGCTGCTCGGACCGTCCGGCTGTGGCAAGACGACGACGCTGCGCATGATCGCCGGGCTCGAACAGCCGGATGCAGGAGGCCGCGTCGCGTTCGGCGACGAAGACGTGACCGCGCTGCCCATCGAGAAGCGTCAGGTCGGCATGGTGTTCCAGAGCTATGCGCTGTTTCCGAATTTGACCGTGCGCGGCAATATCGGCTACGGCCTGAAGATCAAGCGCGTGAACGCGGACGTGGCACGCCAGCGCGTCGACGAACTGCTCGCGATGATGCGTCTCGCCGATCACGCGGACAAACCGATCGATCAGCTATCGGGCGGCCAGCGTCAGCGCGTTGCGCTGGCACGCGCGCTCGCGCCGCAGCCGCGCGTGCTGCTGCTCGACGAACCGCTGACGGCACTCGACGCAAGGCTGCGCGACACGCTGCGCAGCGAGATGAATGCGCTGCTGCGCGAGCTTCGCATCACGACGGTGTACGTGACGCACGATCAGGCGGAAGCGATGGAACTGGGCGACCGCATCGTCGTGATGAGCGCGGGACGCATCGAGCAGATCGGCACGCCGCGCGACATCTACTACCGTCCCGCGAACCGCAACGTCGCGCAGTTCGTCGGCACGATCAACCGCGTGTCGGGCGAAGCGCGCGACGGCATGCTCGCGACGACGGGCGGCATGATCCCGCTGCCGCCGATGCACGCGATGAACATCGCCAGCCACGGTGATGAAGTTTTCTTCCGCCCCGAAGACGCGTGGCTCGCCGATCCGCAGAGCGCGCAGTTGCGCGGCACCGTCGATGCTTCCGCGTTTCTCGGCGAACGCACGCGGTTGACGATCCGGGATGCGGCGCCCGATGCGTTGATCGTCGATGTGCCGGGGCGCGTTGAGTTGGCGCGCGGTACGCGCGTCGGTATTTCTGTCGCGCAGGATGCGCTGATTGCGTTATTGTGAGTTTTTGTTTTGGTTTGCTTGTGTTTTCGTTGGCATCCGCGTTGCGCCTCGCGGCGCGCGCGCAAAGGCAAAAAAGCAAACAGCGTCGCAGACACCAACAGAAAAGGATTCTCCATGCTTCTAGCCCAGATCAGCGATCTGCACATCAAACACCCCGGCGCTCTCGCCTATCGGCGCGTCGATACGGCCGCCCACCTCGCGCGCTGCATCGAGCGCCTGAACGCGCTCGATCCGCGTCCCGACGCCATCGTGATGACGGGCGATCTCGTCGATCAGGGCGAACCTGAACAGTACACGCATCTGAAGTCGCTGCTTGCGACGCTCGAAATCCCGTATTACCTGCTGGTCGGCAATCACGACGACCGACAGGCGCTGCGCGATGCGTTCAACGAGCGCGAAGAATTGCAGACGGGCGGCGAGTTCGTGCAGTACGCCGTCGATATCGGTCCGCTGCGCCTGATCGCGCTGGATTCGATGGTACCGGGCCAAAGCGCGGGGCTGCTTTGCGATGCGCGCCTCGGGTGGCTCGAAGTACAGCTCGACGCCGCCCGTGGCAAGCCCGTGATCGTCGCGCTGCATCATCCGCCGTTCGTGACGGGCATCGGTCATATGGATGCGCTGCGGCTCGAGCCGACGTCGGCCGACAGGCTCGCGGCCATCGTCGCGCGTCATCCGAACGTCGAGCGCGTGATCTGCGGACACGTGCATCGTCCGATGTTCGTGCGCTTCGGCGGCACGATCGCTTCGGCCGTGCCCGCGCCCGCGCACCAGGTGGCGCTCGATCTGCGCGACGACGCACCGTCCGCGTTCATGATGGAACCGCCAGCGTTCGCGCTGCATCGCTATGACAGCGTCGACGGACTGATCACGCATCATGCGTATGTCGATGCAGCGGTTGGGCCCTACCCGTTCTATGAGCCGGAGGGGACGTTGATCGATTGAGGGCGCGCGTGTTGCGAAAGGGTCGAGGGCGGAACGCCCCCAGCAAATTCCGCTCCGCTCCGGTATGATCGGCACGCTCGACTTTCTCTCGCGCCGGCGGCTTGCCGGCCGCCGCAACATGTCCACATCTTCCTCCGACACGGTCACGTCGCAACGCTCGCTGCACGGCCTTCTGCTGCTGCTCGCGACGATCGCGGGCGTCTCAGTCGCCAACATCTACTACAACCAGCCGCTGCTCGACGACTTCCGCAAGTCGTTTCCACAGAGCGCAGCGTGGATCGGCGTGGTGCCGTCGATGACGCAGCTCGGCTACGCCGCGGGCATGCTGCTGCTCGCGCCGCTCGGCGACCGCTTCGATCGGCGCAGACTGATCCTGCTGCAGATCGCGGGCCTGTGCGTCGCATTGCTGTTCGCGGCGGCCGCGCCGAATCTCGTCGTGCTCGTGTTCGCGAGCCTCGCGATCGGCGTGCTCGCGACGATCGCGCAGCAAGCGGTGCCGTTTTCCGCCGAACTCGCGCCGCCCTCGGGCCGCGGCCAGGCCGTCGGCACGGTGATGAGCGGCCTGCTGCTCGGCATTCTGCTCGCGCGCACTGCCGCCGGTTTCGTCGGCCAGTACTTCGGCTGGCGCGCGGTATTCGGCGCCTCGATCATCGCGCTGATCGCGCTCGCCGCCGTCATCATTTCGAAGCTGCCGCACAGCAAGCCGACGTCGACGCTCGCCTACGGCAAGCTGATCGGCTCGATGTGGCATCTCGTCGTCGAACTGCGCGGACTGCGCGAGGCGTCGCTGACGGGCGCGGCGCTCTTCGCCGCATTCAGCCTGTTCTGGTCGACGCTCGCGCTGCTGCTGGCGGGCGCGCCGTTTCACTACGGGCCGCAAGCGGCGGGGCTGTTCGGGATCGTCGGCGCGGCGGGCGCGATGGCCGCGCCGCTCGCCGGCAAGTTCGCCGACCGGCGCGGACCGCGCGCGATCGTTTCGCTGTCGATCGTGCTCGCAGCGATCTCGTTCGTCGCGTTCGCGCTGTCAAGCACGAGCGTCATCGGCCTCGTGATCGGCGTGATCGTGCTCGACGTCGGCGTGCAGGCCGCGCAGATCTCGAACCAGTCGCGCATCTATGCGCTCAAGCCCGAAGCGCGCAGCCGCGTCAACACGGTGTTCATGGTCTGCTACTTCATCGGCGGCGCGGCGGGGTCGGCGGTCGGCGCGTTCGTGTGGCCGCTGTTCGGATGGGTCGGCGTGAGCATCGCCGGTTTGCTGTTCACGGCTGCGGCCGGCTTCAATCACATGCGCGGCCGCCCAGAGCCGATAGCGGCTTCCGGCACAGCCGAGTGAGCCCTGCCGTCGCCGGCCGCCGTTCCTTATCGTTGCGTTGTCGTTCCGCTATCGTGCCGTTGTTGCCTCGCGCCAACAGCTTTCGCGCTCGCGGTCGCAGCGCTAGCGGCATCACCACCTTAGCGCTCGTCGAGACGCGCCTGCGCATACTCGTGCAACGCGTCGATCACGCGATCGAACTCGAACGACTTGTCGTAGAAGTGCCGAACGCCGTATTGCTCGCATCGCTCGCGATAGGCAGGCAGCGCGTGATTGGTCAGCACGGCGGCGAAGGTGGAGTCGATCAGCCCTTGCTTCTGCATGTACGCGAGCACAGGCACGCACGATCCGCCCTTCAGTTGCAGATCGACGATCACGGCATCGAACGCTTCGCCGTCGAGCAGTGCAATCGCTTCGTCGGCGGACTCGGCGTGCGCGGCCACCCGCATCACGTCCGACGCGTCGATCGCCTCGACGATGCTGCGGCGAATCAGCGGCGAATCCTCGATCAGCAGCACACGCAGCGGCGCGTGGCCGGATTCGTCGTGTGCAGTGTCGGAGTCGGCGTTCATTGGAGGCGTTCCATGCTCTCAGTTCATCGCGGCTTCATTCGATCAGCCCGTTCTTGATCGCGTAGTAGGTCATGTCCGCGTTGTTCGTCATGTGCATCTTGTCGAGCACGCGCGCGCGATACGTGCTGATCGTCTTCACGGACAGGTTCAGTTCTTCGGCGATGTCGGTCGGAATCTGCCCCGACGCGAGCTTGCAGAAAATCTGAAACTCGCGCCCGGACAGCAGTTCATGCGGATGCGCGGCAGTGGGCCGGTCGAGACCGTTCGCGAGCGTGTCGGCGATGGCCTCCGACAGATAGCGATGCCCGCGCGCCACCGAACGTATCGCGCGCACGATCTCGCCGGGCTCGCAGTCCTTGTTCAGATAGCCGTTCGCGCCCGCGCGCAGCAGGTTGATCGCATACTGGCTCTCGGGATAGCCGGAGAGGATCAGCACGCCCTGCTCCGGGCGCATCTGGCGGATCACGCGCAACGTGTCGATGCCGTTCTTGTCGGGCATCGCGATATCGAGCAGCACGACGTCGAACGGCTGCTCGCGCACGAGGCGAATCGTCTCGTCGCCCGTCGACGCTTCCGCCGCGACGCACATATCCGGCTCGTCGGCGACGAACTGTCTGAACCCGCCCCTGACGATCGCGTGATCGTCGGCTATCAACACTCGAATCATCGTTCGTTGTCCGCCCAACCAGGCACAGTTGCCTACGTAGTCATCGATACGGTTCAACGCGCAGAAGCAGCACTTGCACACGCGCACGAGCCGCGTCCGCGCGATGCGCTCGCCCTACCCGCGGCCCGCCAGCAGATCGGCCATGTCGTCCGCGTGTTCTTCCTCGACGGCGAGAATCTCCTCGAAAATGCGGCGCGTCGTGACATCGCCATCGCCGAGATAGCGGATGATCTCGCGATACGTATCGATCGCGATGCGTTCCGCGACCAGGTTTTCGCGAATCATGTCGGTCAGGTCGCGGCCTTCCTTGTATTCCGAGTGCGAGCGCGCCGTCAGGCTGTCGGGTGCGAAGTCGGGTTCGCCGCCCAGTTGCACGATGCGCGCGGCGAGCTGGTCCGCATGGCCCTGCTCTTCCGTCGCATGCTCCAGAAACTCCTGCGCGACGGCTTCCGAATTGATGCCCTTCGCCATGAAATAGTGGCGCTTGTAGCGCAGCGTGCAGATCAGCTCCGTCGCGAGCGCGCTGTTCAGCAGCTTGAGCACCGTTTCGCGGTCCGCGCCATAGCTTTGCGTGACGGGACCCTCATCCATGTCCTTGCGGGCCTGCTCGCGAATTTTCTGGAGGTCCATCACGAACTCGCCTTTCGATGACTTCGACATTGACTGACTCCTTGTTCCGGTATCGTGGGAAATGCGCACCGGGCCGCCGTCTGAGATGTGCAGCAGCGGCTCGTGCGCGCTGGGGAAGTGATGCCTGGGCTACGTTCGGAACACGCCAAGCAGCAGCGTGACGACGAACACAACCAGGAAGATGTAGAACAGAATCTTCGCGATTTCGGCGGCGCCGGCGGCAATGCCGGTGAAGCCGAATATGGCGGCGATGATCGCGATCACGAAGAATACGAGTGCGTAGTGCAGCATGACGACGCTCCTTCCTGTTTAAGCGATGTTGTTATCGCGGTCCGACGAGTGGTGCGTGCTTCGCTTTGCTGTTGCGTTGCATCGGGCCGGCTTCGCTAATCGACGATCTTTTTCGTCACGATGAAGCCGAGCACGAGAAACACGACGCACAGGATCAGGAACACCACGAACAGGAACTTCGCGATGGCCGCCGCGCCCGCCGCAATGCCCGTGAAGCCGAGCAGTCCTGCGATCACGGCAATCACGGCAAAGAACAACGCCCACTTCAGCATGATGGCAACCTCCCTGGATAAACGATCGCTAACACCTATCGTAGGGAGCACGTTGCGTACCCGCATTCGGAGGCCCGCTGTTTTTCATGTGGGAATCCGCCGACACCGGCTTTCGGCGCGCGATTCATGCCTGTTACGGGAACGCGGAAGCGCCGGCGACGCTACACTGTCGATGACGGAATCTCAGGGAGACAGCAGTGTCGGGCGTAGCCGAAGCAGGACTCGCGACAAGGCTGACGGACTGGATGCGCACGCGCAGCTGGGCCATCGCGATGACGGTCGCGATCGTCATCACGTGCGGCGGCCTCGTCATTCTGGAAACGGCGCGGCAACGCATCGCATCGGAATACGAAGCGGCCCTCGATGCACGCAGCGCGACCGTGCAGCTAAGCGATCTCGACCGCCATCTCGCGCAGATGAGCGCGCACGAAAGCCGCTTTCTTCTGACCAGCAGCGATAGCGACGCGCGCAGCTACTGCGCGAGCGCGAGCGAGATCCGCCGGGCCGTCGGCTCGCTCGACAGCTACTTCACACGCGCCGCGGACAGCGCCGAACTCGCTGCCTTCACGCAGATCGCCGCGCTGATCGACGAACGCATCGGCGGCGGCGCGCGCGCGATGCAGCGCGCTGCATCCCGTCCGCTCGAGCTCTCCGCATGCGGCAGCGCGAAGGCCGAAGGCGCCGTCGATGCGTCGCTCGTGACGAGCACGCTCGCCTTGCTGCGCGACAACGAAGAACGCCGCGCGCAGCGCGCGCTCGATGCGAGCCGCGCCGATCAGCGTGTGTCGACTTTCGTCGCGGCGGGGCTGTCGGCGCTCAACATCGTGTTGTTCATCCTGCTGTTCCGCAATCTCGGCATCCAGATCGACAGTCAGGCGCGCGCGCAGAAGCAGTTGATCACGCAGCAGGAAGAACTCGATCAGCTCGTCAACGAACGCACGCGGCAACTCGAAGCACTCGGCTGGCATCTGCAGGCCGTCAGCGAAAACGAAAAGACGCAGCTTGCGCGCGAACTGCACGACGAACTGGGCGCGATCCTCACGGCGAGCAAGATGGACGTCGCATGGGCGAGGCGCAAGCTGCAGGACACCGATCCCGTCATCGCGGAGAAACTGGCGCGCGCGCTTGCGACCCTCGATCAGGGCATCGCGTTGAAGCGCCGCATCATCGAGGACATGCGGCCGACGGTGCTCGCGAACTTCGGGCTCGTCACCGCGTTGCGCACGCTCGGCGACGAAGCCGCGCAGCGCAACGGCTGGCTGCTCGACCTGCAACTGCCCGCCGATGAGCTTCAGCTCGACGAGCAAACGGAAATCGCGCTCTTTCGCGTCGCGCAGGAGTCGCTGACCAACGCGGCCAAATACGCGCGCGCGACACAGGTGACGATCGGCCTGTCGGCGGGCGGCGGCGAAGTGTCTCTGCATATCGCGGACAACGGCATCGGCATCCTGCCGGTGGACCTGAAGCGCACCCATACGCATGGGCTGATGGGCATGCGTCAGCGCGTGGCCGCGCGCGGCGGGCGCTTCGACATCCGGCGCGGCGATCCGCGCGGCACCGATATTCGCGTCGTGCTGCCCGTCGCGAATATGAGCGCAGTCAGCCCAGCGCAGCAAGCGGCTCGCACCGACACGCCAGCGGGACATGCAAGCATGGAGGACCACTGATGCAATGCGTTCGTGACCCATCGCGCGGTCAACGTTCGACTGCGTAGGATTGCGCCGACATGAAATTCGTCGCGAGACTGACAGCAGCACGGGCGTGCGTCTCGTACCATGAAATCAGACCGGATCGGCTGGTGTGTGATGCCCCGGTCGACAACAACGCGCGCACGCCGGACACGGGCGGATGTCGGATCGGCACAGGCCGGCAAGCGCGAATCGACCGACGCGTTTCCGCGTGCACCTCGACGCGTTCGCGCGCGTACCTGATAGGGAGAGAGAACCCATGACTCGACGACTCATCGCACTCTTGTTGCTCGCCGGCACGGCGACGCTCGCGGCCTGCAATACCGTCGCCGGCGCAGGCCAGGATATCTCGAAGGGTGGCCACGCGATCACGAACTCGGCGGAGAAGCACTCGGATTAAGCCCGCTGCCTACGCGGCGCGCCGCGCAACGGCACGACACCAGAACAAACAAACGGCGGCTCATTTGCATGAGCCGCCGTGTTTCTTCCGCCTCTGGCGCTTCGTCAAAAGACGTGTCTGTTGATCTACTGGCCGTTCAACGTGTTCGTCAACTCGAGCGCCGGCTGCGACGTGTTTCCGCCTTGCGCCACCAGCAAGTGGATCTGGTTCGGCAGCAACTGCGTCACTGCGCCGCCGATCGGCACGGACGTCACCAGCCAGTCCGCGTTGTTCGCGAGATCGAATGCGCCCGACTGGAAGATCGGGGTCTTGGTGCCCGCCGTCGTCGCGATCAGCACGTACGAGCCGCCCGATACGTAGATCGAGTCCTGCCCGCTTGCCGGCACCGCGTTCTTGAACGACACGCCCGCCATCGACGGGCTCACGCTCGCGATGTTGGTGTTGTTCGACGGCACCAGATACACGTCGAGATTGCTCGCATTCACCGATGCGTTGAACGCCCGCACGCGCGCGCTGTTCGACAGCAGCCCCTTGTCGAACGGATCGTCGATCAGGCCCATGTCCGGCCCCGTCGAGCCGGGCACGGCAATCACCGTGTATTCGTGGCCCTTCGCGACATCGGGAAATGAGCCGCTCGCGAGCGGCGTCGTCGTACCCGTCGTCGCATAGGCAACCGACGTCTGCCCCGTATTGATGTTCGCGAAGTTCGTCACGTTCTTGTACGCGATGCCCTTCTGCAACGCGCCGCCGTTCACGAGGAAGTCGACGGTCGGCCCGCCCGGAATCGCGTGCACGAAATGGATCAACGGGTTCTGCAAGCCGACTTCCTTGCCGACATCGTTGGAACTGCCTCCGCACGCCGTCATCAGCGCAGCCGCGCCCGTCAGCACGGCCATGGTCCAGATAACCTTCATTTGCCACCTCTCCCTGATTGGGCCTGAATCCGTTGATCCGTGGCTTGCCGCCCGCGCCGATGCGGCCATTCGTTGTCGACGCCGCCGTATTGCTTCTGGAATCGCTGCAGTGTCGTTATTTGCCGATGCCGCACGCCGACGCGTTCGCCTTCGCGGCGCGCCCGCTTGTCCCGAAGGCCGGACAGCGTGCTTCGGCTCGCTTGCCGGCATCGATTGGACGAATATCGACAGCAATCGCCATGCCGCATCGCTTATTACCTACGGCGGTCGAATAAAGGATCTGGCGCTTTGCGGGCTGTAAGGCGACTGGAATTTTTCGTGGAGCCCCGGCGCGCTCCGGCGCGTGTGGTTCATACGCGACGCAACTTTACAGGGTGCGTTGCACGTCTTACCCGAGGCGCTTGTCCCGGAACCCGATTGCGTTTGCGGCGTGCGCTTGCCGATGTGCGAGCAACGGGTTGCAGGCGCTTCGATGGCAACGGCTGCACTCGATGGCGCACGTCACATGACGTCGCGCTGCTTTACGATGCGCCGCTTCGCGCCGTGCCCCGCCGCCGGTAGTCGAACCAGAACGACAGGCCGACGCTCGCCAGAATCACGGCCGTTGCGATGACTGTCGAGCGCGTCACGGGCTCGCCGAGCAGCAGCGCGCCCAGCGCCACCGCAACGACAGGGTTCACGTACATGCAGCTGCTGGCGATGATCGGGCTCGTATGGCGAATCAGAAAGCCGTATGCGACGTAGGCGGCCATCGTGCCGATCAGCATCAGATACACGAACGCCAGCATGGGCAGGAAGTGGACGTCCATCATTCGCTCGCCGGAGAGCCACGCGACCATCGTCGACATCGCACCGCCGAGGCCGATTTGCAGCGAGGTCGACAGAAAGAGATCGGATGGCAGCTTCAGGCGCGACGCCAGATGCGCGCCGCCCGCCCAGAAGAGCGCGCCGCACAGGATCGCAAGGCTGCCGCCCGCCGAGCCCGCCGTCTGGTCGCCGTGACTGAGAATCGCGATGCCGACGAGCCCCAGCCCGACGGCGAACCATTCGACCTTCGCGATCTTGCGTCCCGCGACCGCCGCGATGACGGTCGCGAAGAGCGGCACGGTCGCGACCATCACGGCCGCCGTGCCCGTGCCGACGGTGCGCATCCCGTAAGCGAGCATGCCGCTCGACAGCCCGACCAGCATCGTGCCGACGAGGCCCGCATTGCGGATTTCCGCGAGCGGCGGCCAGACGGGCTTGCGCCGCATCGCGAAGATGAAGAGCCCGACGCCCGCGAAGAAGTTGCGCAGCCCCGACATCAGCAGCGGCGGGAACGAGCCGAGCGCAACATGCACGGCCAGATACGTCGAGCCCCAGACGATATAGACGACGCCGAGCGCGAGCGCGATCTGTCCACCGTGGGACTGAGGCAGGCGAAACGGAAAACGCTCAGGGAGATTCAGCGCCACGTTTCAGCCCGCCCATGCCGGTGATGGCGCCACAGCCCCGATAAACAGCCACGAACAGGACGGCAGACGCCGCGTCAGCGACACGGCATGAGGGGCAAAGCGGGCGGGCATGGCAGTAGAACGGTAAGCGGCAGTCGAAAGCCGTCGATCGGCAATGGAAGCACCATGTCAATGGCGCGAATTGATGGCCTTCGTGATGCAGAACGCATCGACAGCGGCCAACGGGCGCGAGCAGACGCGCCGCCGTGCATTATGCAGTATCCGGACGACCCTTCGGCAAGAGAATCGTAACTTTCGTTGCAGGCGGAACGAAGCCGGTCATCGGGAGCGCGCGAGCGCTTTGCGCAGAGGTTTTGCGCGCTTTGTCCATGCGCCGAGGCTGATGCAAAAAGGCCACGGGCGGCATCCGTCGCCGCCCGTGCGATGTCGAGCGCGCCGCAATGCGCGCTCAGTCGTAGCTCACCACCACCGTCACCGCTTTTTCGCCCGCTGCGCCACTCGCGATCGACAGCGTGCCGCCCGCACGGCCCATGTCGAACTGCGCGGCCGTCTGCGGCGAGGCGCGCTTTGCGTTATCGACGAAACGCGTGGTCAGCATGCGCGGAACCGCGACGCCCGACGCCGTGTTGACCAGCACGTAGACATGCGCAGCCGTCGACGTATGGGGCGCGGGCGTGAACTTCACATCGATCGTCGACGCATTCCTATCTGACGGCACATCTGTACGGAATCCTTGAGAATTTTCTGATACAGAAGTTGCGATACCGTATGAAGGCGCCACGATCGCGCCTGTGAACGTGACGGTCCCGCCCGTGGAAAACTGCGCCCCGGCGACCGCGAGCGGCGCGGCCAGCCCTGCCGCGACGACGCATACGCCAAGCCAATCGACTGCCAGCTTCGATGTTTTCATTGCACTCTCCGTTTGAATTGATTTTTGTTAGGCAAGCTGATCAACTGCCCGCCTTGAATCCGTCTAACGGCTCGCTTCGGGCAATCTTGAATATGAGCGATGGAAATCCACCGGGGGATGAGGTCTTTCCCGCACTTATGAGATAACACACTGACTCGATGCGTGATACGCACGAGTAGCGCGAACACAACGAAAGCCGGGCGTGGCGCGGCTTTCAGGAAAACGAAAGCCTTGCACCCCTGCGCGCCCCTTTTGATTTTGAGATGTGTTGCCAAACCCCGCCCCGCCAGGTTATCGTGTGCGCTGCTAACGCGGGGGTCCTGCGTTGTGCGTCACCGGGGAGCAAAACGGGGGGCGTACGGCGTGGGTGAGAAATACCCTTTGAACCTGATCTGGATAATGCCAGCGCAGGGAAGCGTTCGGGCTCGCCGCTTCACCTGACGTATCACCCTCCTCGCGCGAACCCGGCCAACTTCCCCTCCGTCTCGTTCTCCTGCGTAGCTGTATCGCCCCACATTTGCATGGAGACACGCATGAACGCCAATCCGAAATTCATTTCCGCGAACGCGCACGTCGACGAGGCCGCCGTTGCGCCGCTGCCGAACTCGCGCAAGGTCTATGTGAGCGGCTCGCAACCCGATATCCGCGTGCCGATGCGTGAGATCACGCAGTCGGACACGCCCACGGGCTTCGGCGGCGAAAAGAATCCGCCCATCTACGTGTACGACACGTCGGGCCCGTACACCGATCCGGACGCGAAGATCGACATCCGCGCAGGCCTGCCCGCCCTGCGCCAGCGCTGGATCGAAGCGCGCGGCGACACGGAATCGCTGAGCGGCCTGTCGAGCGAATACGGCCGCGAGCGCGCCGCCGACCCCGCCACTGCGCAATTGCGCTTTCCCGGCCTGCATCGCACGCCGCGGCGCGCGGTGCCCGGCAAGAACGTGTCGCAGATGCACTACGCGAAGCAGGGCATCATCACGCCGGAAATGGAATACATCGCGATCCGCGAGAACCAGCGCCGCGCCGAGTATCTGGAAAGCCTGAAGGCGAGCGGCCCGAACGGCGCCAAGCTCGCGCAGATGATGGGCCGCCAGCATCCCGGCCAGGCGTTCGGCGCCGCCGCATTCGGCGCGAACGCGCTGAAGGAGATCACGCCGGAATTCGTGCGCGACGAAGTCGCGCGCGGCCGCGCGATCATCCCCGCGAACATCAATCACCCGGAAAGCGAGCCGATGATCATCGGCCGCAACTTCCTCGTGAAAGTCAATGCGAATATCGGCAACTCGGCCGTGACGTCGTCGATCGGCGAGGAAGTCGACAAGATGACGTGGGCGATCCGCTGGGGCGGCGACACGGTGATGGATCTGTCGACGGGCAAGCACATCCACGAGACGCGCGAGTGGATCATCCGCAATTCGCCCGTCCCGATCGGCACGGTGCCGATCTACCAGGCGCTCGAAAAGGTCAACGGCAAGGCCGAAGACCTCACGTGGGAAATCTTCCGCGACACGCTTATCGAACAGGCCGAACAGGGCGTCGACTACTTCACGATCCATGCGGGCGTGCGTCTGCAATACGTGCCGCTCACCGCCAACCGGATGACGGGCATCGTGTCGCGCGGCGGCTCGATCATGGCGAAGTGGTGTCTCGCGCATCACAAGGAGAGCTTCCTGTACGAGCAGTTCGAAGACATCTGCGAAATCATGAAGGCGTACGACGTGAGCTTCTCGCTCGGCGACGGCCTGCGCCCCGGCTCGATCTACGACGCGAACGACGAAGCGCAGCTCGGCGAGCTGAAGACGCTCGGCGAGCTCACGCAGATCGCGTGGAAGCACGACGTGCAGACGATGATCGAAGGCCCCGGCCATGTGCCGATGCAGTTGATCAAGGAGAACATGGACCTGCAACTGGACTGGTGCGACGAAGCGCCGTTCTACACGCTCGGGCCGCTGACGACCGACATCGCGCCGGGCTACGACCACATCACGTCGGGCATCGGCGCGGCGATGATCGGCTGGTTCGGCACGGCGATGCTCTGCTACGTGACGCCGAAGGAACACCTCGGCCTGCCGAACAAGGATGACGTTAAGACGGGCATCATCACGTACAAGCTCGCCGCGCATGCCGCCGATCTGGCGAAGGGCCATCCGGGCGCGCAGGTGCGCGACAACGCGCTGTCGAAGGCACGCTTCGAGTTCCGCTGGGAAGACCAGTTCAACATCGGCCTCGATCCCGACAAGGCACGCGAATTCCACGACGAGACCTTACCGAAGGATTCGGCGAAGGTCGCTCACTTCTGCTCGATGTGCGGCCCGCACTTCTGCTCGATGAAGATCACGCAAGACGTGCGCGACTACGCCGCGAAGGAAGGCATGAGCGACAGCGACGCGCTGAAGAAAGGCATGGAAGTGAAGGCCGTCGAGTTCATCAAGAGCGGCGCGGAGATCTATCAGCGTCAGTAGTCACGCAAGCGCTGCCGTCAGCGCATCTTTGTGGCGCCGCGTCGCGGCGCTTCGTGGAACGCAAAGCCCGCCTCATCGATGGCGGGCTTTTTTTTTCCGTTTTTATCTCGTGCAGCGTGTTTTTCGCGAGCACGGCATAAGGAAGTTCCATGCGGCAACGGGCCGCCGTAGAGGGAAAACGTTTGGGGAAACATTTGATTACGAAACGGACACTTTGCTGACAAGCCCATACAAACAGAAACGGCACGCGGCGATACCATCGAATTCAACGAATCAACGGAGCGGGCGCGCAGCTTGCGCGTCCCGTCGATAGAAGAGAGAGAGGGAGTCGCAATCATGAGAACGTTCCATCGAATCGGTGCGCTGGCCACGCTGGTAGCCGTGGTGGCGAGTCTTTCCGCATGCGACGGCATGACCCGGCGGCAACGCGATACCGCGATCGGCGCGGGCGTGGGCGGCGCAGCGGGCGCGGTGATCGGCGGCAACGCGCTGTCGACGCTGGGTGGCGCTGCCGTCGGCGGCGTGGTCGGCAACCAGGTCGGCAAGTGAGCCGCGCGCGCTCTCAGCAGCACTGAATCAAACTCGAACGTTTAGCTGACGCGCCACAGCGATCGCTGCCGCGATCCAGACGGCCCCAGCGAAGCGCAACCGGGAATACGACAAATCGCCATCGAAGGCGATGCGGGCAAACGGCATCGAACGCACGCATCGTTGTACGCGTGACGCTCGAAAGCCGAAGGGAGATGGGCAGAGTCCGGCGCGCACGTACGCGCCGGACATGTCCTGTAACAGGCTTGCGGTGAAATAAGCCGTTACCACTTTATGACGTGCAGCACGTAGCCGTGACGTAAGCTCAATAGATAAAGCGCGCGCCGCCAGTGATGTCGCGCGATAACGAGGAGCACGTCATGAAACCGCTCGATGCAACGTTGCGCGTCGGCAGCGCCGTTGCAGTGTTGGTGTTGTCCGGGACGCTGTCCGGCTGCTACTACTACGCGCCGTATGGCTACTACCCGGGCTACGGGTATTACCCCGCTTATCCCCCCTATTCGACAGTTCCGACGGCAGCCACGCTGTCCGAGATTCCAGTTTCCCCTGGCGACGCGTCGCAGCCTGCACCACAGGCGCAGTTCGCGATGCCCGACGGCTCGTCGCCCGAGGCGCCGCCGCCCGCTTATGACGTCGCGCCGGCTCCCGCCTATGGCGCGCCTGCGTACTACCCCGTCGCGTATCCCTATGCCTATCCGTATCCCTATCCGTACTACGGCTACGGGTACGGCTGGCCGGGCTATTGGTGGCCGTCGGTGTCGTTCAGCTTCGGGTATTGGGGAGGATGTTGCGGCAGCCATGGCCATTATGGCTACTGGGGGCATCACGGCTATTGGGGCGGTCACGGATACTGGGGCGGCAGTCATGGCACCTGGAGTGGCGGCCATGGCACCTGGGGTGGCATGCACGCTGGGTGGGGCGGTGGCGGCGGCCACTACTGGGGAGGCGGCGGCCACGGCCATTCGCACTGAGCGGCGCGCGACAGTCCGGCGGGCCCATGGCGGACTCGACGACGCCGCCGTCGACGGCACCGCAGAGCGCGCCGCAGTCATCGCGCGGGCCCGATACGAAGCAGAACCCGCTTCTATTCCCGCAATGCGCTCCTTCGTTTTCCCTGCTTGACTGGATTCGCCAGCGCTATCTATGCTGGCGGATGCCAGTGCAACGCCTGTTTAATTGCGTGATCCGGCGCCCCGCGCGTTTTTTCGTCGACACCCAGCGCCCGTCGCCGTCTTCATCCGTCCAGCCCTGCCGCTTCGCCGCGTAGGCGCAGTCTTCGCGTCGAATCGAACAACAACGAAGGAGACGTGATGTTCCATCAGCTATTGACCCCCATCGGTAACTCGCTGCTGCCGTCGTTTCTCGTCGCGGTGCTACCCATCGTCGTCGTGCTTGCGCTGCTCGGCTGGGCCCGGCGGCCGGCGTGGCAGGCGTCGCTGGCTGGCCTGATCGTCGGTCTCGTGATCGCGATCTTCGGCTGGCAGTTTCCCGCGGGGCTCGCGTTCAACTCGGTCGCGGCGGGCGCTGTATTCGCCTGCTGGCCCGTGATGTGGATCGTTTTCACCGCGATCCTGCTCTACAACATCGCGCAGTATTCGGGACGTTTCGCCGCCTTTCGCATGTGGATGATCGATAACCTGCCGAACGACCGGCGCATCGTGCTCGTCGTGATCGGCTTTTCGTTCGGCGCGCTGTTCGAAGGCATCTCGGGCTTCGGCACGCCGATCGCAATCACGAGCTCGCTGCTAATCCTGCTCGGCTTCCCGACGCTCGAAGCGCTGACCTTCACGCTGATCTTCAACACGGCGCCCGTCGCGTTCGGCGCGCTCGGCGTGCCGATCACCGTGCTCGGCGCCGTCACGCACCTGCCCACCGATGCCCTCGCCAAGATGGTCGGCCGCCAGTTGCCGTTCTTCGCGTTACTGCTGCCGTTCTACGTGATCGGCGTGTATGCGGGCTTTCGCAACATGCTGCGCGTGTGGCCCGTGCTGCTGGTATCGGGCGGCAGCTTCGCGCTGACCCAGTTCGTCACGTCCAACTACATCAACTACAGCCTGACGGACGTGCTGTCGTCGCTGGTTTCCCTGATCCTGACGATCGCGTTCCTGCGCGTCTGGCGTCCCGCCGCGGACCCGGCCTTCGCGATCAACGTCGATCGCGTGAACGAGACGCGCGGCAAGGTCACGGGCGCGGAAGGTTGGTATCCGTGGCTGATCGTGTCGGCTGTCGTGATCATCTGGACGATCGCGAAGATCTTCATGATCGGCGACGTGAAGGTGGCGTGGCCGGGTCTCGACAAAGCCGTCTATATCACGCTGTACAACACGCCCTATGGCGCGATCTGGGACTTCCAGCCGCTCGCGACGGGCACCGCGATTCTCGTCGCGGCCATCATCACGGCTATGGTCGTGCGGCTGTCGGTGGCCGACTTCGGACGCGCGATCGTCGATACGTGGGTGCAGACGCGCATCGCCATTCTGACCGTCGCGACGATCGTCGGCCTCGCGTACCTGATGAACTACTCGGGGATGAACTACACGCTGGGTCTGGGCGTCGCGTCGGTGGGCCCGTTCTTCCCGCTGGTGTCGGCGTTCCTCGGCTGGGTGGCCGTGTTCCTGTCGGGCAGCGATACGTCGGGTAACGCGCTGTTCGGCAACCTGCAGGTCGTGGCCGCGCATCAGCTGAACCTGAATCCGGTGCTGATGGCCGCGACCAACTCGTCGGGTGGGGTGATGGGCAAGATGATCTCGCCGCAGAACATTTCGACGGGCGTCGCGACGACCGATCTCAAAGGCAAGGAAGGCTACGTGTTCGCGAAGACCTTCAAGCACTCGATTCTGCTCACGATCGTGCTCGGCATTCTCGTGTGGCTGCAACAGAATGTGCTGCAAGGGATGATTCCGCATTGAGTTAGCCGGAGGCTTCGGCCGGTCAAAATGGAAGCGGGCGCCGTGTACCAGGCGCCCGCTTTTTGCTTGCCGCTTTCCGTTCGCCTCATAGTCCCCTTCCTGTCCGCCCGGTTGCCGATTCTTGCTATTTCATTCCATCGTGAAACGACAGGTTCATGCCCGGTGTTAGCATGCGTACGCGTCGCGACTCAACTGCGCGCGACACCTCCACGATGAATCCAGTCAACGTCTTCCAGCTTCTGATTCTCGCCGCGCTATGGGGCGCGTCGTTTCTGTTCATCCGCGTCGGCGTGGCCGACTTCGGCGTGGCGCCGCTGATGGCGCTGCGTGTCGGCATCGGCGCGCTGTTCCTGCTGATCGTGCTCGTCGTGCGGCGCCCGCTGCGCGAATCCGCCGTGACGTTGCGCACGCGCGCGCTGCCGCTGCTGGTCGTCGGCATCCTGAATTCGGCCGCGCCGTTCTGTCTGTTCGCCTACGCGGAAATCACGCTATCAGCGGGCGTCACGTCCGTGATCAACGCGACGACGCCGCTGTGGGGCGCGCTCGTCGCCTTCGTGTGGCTCAAGGACCGGCTGAGCGCGTTGCGCAGTGTGGGCCTTGTGATCGGCTTCGCGGGCGTGCTGACGCTCGTATGGGATCAGATCGCCGCGCCGACGGGATCGAACGCATCGCCGACGACGACGGCACTCGCCGCCGCTGCCGCGCTCGGCGCGACGCTGCTCTACGGCATCGCGGCCAGCTACACGAAAAAGCACCTGACCGGCGTCGATGCGCTCACCGTCGCGACGGGCACGATGATCGGCGCGACCATCGTGCTGCTGCCGCTCGCCTTGGCCTCCTGGCCGGCAACCGCGCCGTCGCTCAAGGCGTGGGGCTCGGTGATCGCGCTCGGCGTCGCGTGCACGGGCATCGCGTACATGCTGTTCTTCCATTTGATCGCCGTCGCCGGCCCCGCTCGCGCGATCACCGTCACGTTCGTCATCCCGATCTTCGGCATTCTGTGGGGCGCGCTGTTCCTCGGCGAACGCGTGTCGGTCGGCATGCTCGAAGGCTGCGCAGTGATCCTTGTCGGTACCGCGCTCGCAACCGGCGTGGTCAAACGCATTCCGGGCTTTGGCGGACGCGGCGTCAGCGAACGCTGCTGATTTCGTCATCGCGATCTGACGCGATAGCAGGAAAATAGCCCGCGCTCCAACCGTGGAGCGCGGGTGGCTTTATCGCCCCTACGAGCGATAGGCGACTAGGCCATCGGACAGTTGCTCTCTCGCGCCCGTCGTTATCCAACTCGTCGAGCGTTTGCGCGAGCGTTGCTTCTATGGCTCGGACGCAGGCCGCACAAGGCTTGCGCGCCGAGGTTTCATGCGGACGCGGCTGTTAAAGGCATCGTGTGCCCCGCGCTTACATGGTGTCTTGCGCCGCGCAAGCCGTTGATCTGGTGATGGGAACGATGCAAGACGACTTTTTGTGTGGTCGCAGATGCGCAGCGTTACGGCCTAACGTCACGTTACGTCCGCGTTCGCGGGTATTCGTTCGGCACGAGAATCCTTTTTCCGCCAGAGACAGCTGCGCGAAATGAACTCGACGGCAACAAAAAAGCCCGCATGACGGCGAGCGTCATGCGGGCTTGATACGAGGCCGCGCGAAAAGCGCGACCGTGTTCCGTGTTCAGTGCAACTGATCGACCATCAGCGACATGATCTGCTTCGCTTGCGATGACGCGTCGATGTTGCCCTTGTCGTCGACGACTGCGATGCGCGTCTGATTCGGCGTCACCTCGCGCACGTTCACGCGATATTGCTTGGCGACCTTCTCCTTGCGCCCGTGGAACACCTGGCTCCAAAAGCCCTGTTCCTCCGACGACAAGTCCTTCGGATCGACGTAGCGGACAAAGTACAGGCCACGCGTACGGTCGCGGTCGTCGACGGTGAAGTTGCTGCGATCGAGCGCAAGGCCGACGCGTAGCCATGCGCGGTCGTACGGCTCGCCGAGGGTCAGCTCCGTCGACGAAGCCTGCGCCGACGTATCGCCCGACGACGACGCATCCGGCACCGGCGTCTGCGCGGACAGCGAGACGTTTTGCGCAGCCGTCGCGGCAGCCGCCGACTTCGCGCCATTCGTCGCGGCGTTCGGCGCCAGTTGCGAGCCAGCGGGCGCCGTGGCGGGCGCAGCCGGAGAACCTGCCACGCGCGCGCCCGAATCGGCCTGAGCAAGCGACGCCATCAGACGTTTCAGGTATTCGGTTTCGAGCGCCGGATCGTTCGGCTTCGGCTCCCACTTGCTCGTGTCGTTATTGGCGCCGCTCAGCGCCTCACGCAGGCCCTTCTGGCTGACGAACACGTACGTGCCGCCGTTCGGCGCTGCTTCGAGACGCGTGCGGTACTTGTTGCGCTCGGCCGTCACATACGAATTGCCCATCGCCTTCGACAGCGTGCTGCGGATGAAACCGTCGTTGATGGACGGATGTGTTTCGTTCCAGTCCGTTTCCATCACGCCCTTGTCGCGCTGATCGACGACGAGCAGGAAGCCCTGCTCCTGCCAGAAGCGGCGGATTTGCGGCCACGCCTGATCCGGCGTCTTGTTGTCGAGCACGAGCCAGCTTTCGGTGCCGTCGCGCTGGATATGCATACCGCTGACGACGGGCGCGACCGCCGTGGTGGACGGGGCATCGCTTTGCACCTGCTGCAAGGTGGACAGCGACGTCTGACCGCTTTGCGGCGGCAACGAACGCTGGTCCGCCGTTTCTTCCATCATGTTCGGCGGAACAGCGAGTGACACTTCCTTCGACTTCGAGTCGCTCTTGTAGTCGATTTTGGTCGGCGACGACGTGCCGCAGCCGGCGACCAGACCGCCTGCCATCAGCAATGCTGCGAACCGCTTGGTGAGACGAAGATCTGTCATGTTCTGGAAATCCTTCCGCTACGCCACGGCAAGTCCGTGGACTAACCCGTCATTTTACCGGTCCGGCGTCGCGAAGTGCAAAAAGCGGGGTTTGCCGCGCGCGGATGCGCTTTCGACGACGTTTCCGCGACGCCCTGCCGGCACGCCGCCGAGGCTCTAAACGCGCGGAGCCAGGACACTGCGGCCCGCAACGCAAAAGCCGCCCGCATCATCTCATAATCATCTGGAAAGCCGACGCGCCAGAGCCTATTTCACGCCGAAATTTAACACTCCACCACAATTTCCGGCGCAATCGGGCGTGCCGCAGGCGATGAGCTATGCCCTTGATTCTTTGGGCTAAACGCGCATCGATCGTGCCCTTTCGGAAGAAACGGGCATGCGACCCTTTTGTGTGCGCCAATCGCGTCTCAAAACCTCGGTGATATCTTGAAATGACCGTCTCAATAAAAATCGAGAGCCTTCGGGGAGCAGAACCATGATGCGTATCGACAACCATCGGGCGATGATCTTCGCCGCATTCAGCGTGCTGGCGGCAGGCGGGCCATTGCTCGCCGACCCCGCGCATGCGGAACTCGGCGGCACGATTTCCGCCATTCGATCGGACGACGGCTCGACGCAACGCGTATTGCCAGGCGGTGCGGTCCGGATAGGCTCAACCGTCGATGCCGGCGGCACGACCATCAACGAATACGCGACTAGCGACGGTTATGTGTTCGCCTACACATGGCAAGGCCCGACGATGCCCGATCTCACGCGGATGCTCGGACGGTATGCAGACCCTTACCGCGCGAAAGCGGCCGCGCAACTGAACGAGCGCAGTCACCTCCACGCTTCGCGCGTCGAGCAACCGGAAGTCATCGTCGAGTCAGGTGGTCAGATGCGCAGCTACGTCGGCCGCGCCTGGCTGCCCGCTGCCATTCCATCCGGCATCTCGCTCGCCGATCTGCGCTGACGAGATGCGCGATGACAAATAACCGGTTTCTCGCGCTCGGCTTTCTCGTGGGAGCACTCATCGGATTGCCCGGTTGCGGCGGCGGAGGCGGAAATTCAGGCAGTTCGGATACGGCTGGCAACGCGTCCCCGACGACATCCGCCTCGCCGGGCAGCGGCGCGAGTGGCGCGCCGACGGCCAGCGCCCCTGCCTCGGCCAGCGCACCCATCGTAACGGTTCCTCAATCGACGATACCCAATGTCCAGCCGGTCGTCGTCACATCGACGCCCATGCAGACCCGGAACATGCTCACGACGAGCGTGACAGTATGCGCACCGGGGACATCGAACTGCGTGACGATCGACAACGTGCAGGTCGATACCGGTTCGCAAGGACTGCGCATACTCGCTTCGCAATTGCCAGCGAGTCTCGCATTGCCCGCCGTGCCGGCGACCACGCCTTCCGGTACGACGAACGGCGTTAGTGGAGAATGCGGCGTGTTCGGCACAGGCTACACATGGGGCGCCGTACGAACGGCCGACGTCCGGATGGCAGGCCAGCTCGCGCCGAGCCTGTCGATCCAGCTGATCGCCGATCCGTCCGTGCCGACTGTCCCTTCCGACTGCGCGGCCTCCGGCCTGCCGATGATGACGCCCACGGCGCTGCGCGTGAACGGCATCCTCGGCGTCGGCCTGTTCTCCGCCGATTGCGGCGGCGGCTGTGTTGCGTCGGCACTACCGCGCTGGTACTACGCATGCGATATGACAGGCTATTGCGCATCGAGTACGCAACCGCTTGACCAGCAAGTCACCAACCCGATCAGCCGGTTTGCGCTCGACAACAACGGCGTTGTGATCGACCTACCGACGGTGGGTCCGGGCGGCGAAGCGACTATCTACGGATCGATGATCTTCGGCATCGGCACACAGGCCAACAACACGCTCGGCAGCGCAACCGTGCTGAAGGCCAATACCACGACAGGCTATGTAACCACCTCCCTGAACGGACAACCGTACTCGCAAAGCTTTATCGATAGCGGTTCGAACGGCCTGTTTTTCCCAAGCACGACGCTTACGCGCTGCGGCGTCTGGTGGTGCCCTACGTCGACGCAATCGCTGTCGGCGACACTGACGGGTGTCAACGGCGCAACGGCGTCACCGGATTTTTCCATCGCCAACGCGCAGAGCTTGTTTGCCACCAACAACTACGCATTCAACAACCTGGGCGGGCCGTCAAACGCATTCGATTGGGGGCTGCCCTTCTTCTTCGGACGACGCATCTACACCGCGATCGAGTCGAGGCTGACGTCGGCCGGCAACGGCCCGTACTACGCGTTTTGAGCAAGCGACGTGTCGCGCGCCACTCTCGACCGTTCACCTCTTTCGCCGACGCAAGCGCCGCCGACTACAGCGGAACCACAACGGCCCCCAGAACGGGCCCGCGGCGGGACCGCGACGGTGAGACAGCGCCTGCGCCCAGCGTGCAAGCCCGATCAGTTGCCAAGCACGATGCCAATCCCGGCACGCACAATCGTGCTGTTGCTGCCCGACGACGCGACGCCCGCATTGAAATTGATCGTCCCCTTCTCATTCCAGCGCGATACGCCGAAACCGAGCGCCGCCTGTCCCCGATAGCCAGCGATACCGGCATTAAGGGTCGTACGTCCCGGCAAGTACGGCGTGACGATCTGCAACGCCGACGCGGCGGCGATCCCCTTTCGTGTGCTCGTGTCAAGGTCGTGAAGCGACTGATGGGTCTGATCGATCGCTGCGTTCAACTGGTTCAGGTTGACCGCGTCCGTGCCGCGCGTGCCCGGCGCGACATTGACGATCTGCCGTTCGCCGCCTGCCTGGCCCACCGACACGGCGTTCGCGCGATCCGCGATGGACCCGGCGCCCAAGGCAACCGCGCCATTGGCGACGGCCTGGCTGCCCGTGCCGAATGCCGACGCATTCGCGCCGTTCGCGACAGCTTGCGCGCCGACAGCCGTCGTCGTCACGCCATTCGCCTGTGCATTTGCGCCGAGCGCGGTGGCCTGATCCCCGTTTGCGACTGCGCTCGCGCCCATAGCCGTCGTATGCGTGCCCGTCGCAGTCGCTGCTTCCGTCGTAGCGTCGCCATTCACGCTCACGAAGGGATTCGTCGCGCCTTGCGTTTGCACGTTGACGATCTGATTCATCACGTCGTTCAACTGACCGAGATTGACCGCGTCGCTAGCGAGAACGCCGTTGGCCAGATTGTGAAGGATCGTGCCGCCAGCCACGCCCTGACCCAAGGTCACGCTCGCATAGTCCACCTGATCGCCCGCATGGTCGTACACGACGGCGCTCGTTGCACGACCGTTTCCATCGACGAGACCCGCCTGCTTCAATTGCGCGACGTTGACGGCATCCGTATCCGCCGTGCCCGCCGCGACATGCGTGATCTGCCGTTCGCCGCCCGTCGTGCCGACCGATACCGAATTGGCCCGATCCGCGATCGCATTTGCGCCGAGCGCCACTGAGTTATCAAAGGCCGCCTGCGCGCCTCCACCAATCGCAACCGAATTGGCGCCCGTCGCCAGCGAATCGGCGAGCGTCGAATTCGCATGGAAATAGCGCGGCTCGACGCCATTATTCATTACGTTGCCGAGCGCGACGTTGAGATCGTTGATTGCACTCGTATTGCTGGCAACGCGGCCATCGAGGTTGCCGAGCGCATCGCCGACATTGCGAAACACGCTGCCGCCGACACGATACGACGGCGCGACGACCGTTCCATCAGTCGCCACCGCCGCGTCGCCTCCCAACGCCGACGCCACGCTCGCACTCAAGCCGTGCAACTGGCCGCCGTTGATCGCGTCGTGGCTGCTTGCGTCGACGATACCGTTCGCCACGTTGCCGAGCCGGACGGGTGCACTCGCTGCTGCGCCACCCAACGTGACGGCGTCATGAGCCGCCGAGTCATAGGTGACCGCGTCCGGTACGCCAGCCGATACCGCGGCCCGCAACTGGCTGACGTTGACGGCATCGGTATCCGCCGTGCCCGCCGCAACATTGGCGATCTGCCGCTGAAGCGTCGCGTTGCCGACGGAGACGACGTTCGCCCGATCGGCCTTTGAATTCGCGCCTAACGCGACGGAACCGCTTGCCATGACCGAACTGTTCGAACCCAAGGCCACCCCGTCGGCGGCAGTGTCACCCACCAGCGCGTTCACGCCGATCGCCGTCGAACGCTGACCGCGCGCCATTGACATCGAACCGAACGAGAGTGAATCCGCGCCGTCCGCCGCCGACATGTAGCCGATCGAAACGGCCCTGTCCGCGTTGAATCCCGTCGACGCGCTATAGCCGATCACTGTCGTGTCCAGGCCCAACGCCGCAACGCGCGCACCAACGGCCGTCGAGCCGGCGCGTGCCGCGCCCGCGCCAGCGCCCACGGCGAGCGCATAGTCTCCCGACGCGCTCGCCGATGGGCCGATCGCCATTGTGTTCAGGTCATTCGACACTGTGGTCGGCGCGCCCGTCATCACGTTGCCGCTCACGGCGATGTAATCGGTGACGGGCGCCGCGTGCGCCGCAGGCAACCATGCGATCGCTCCCAACACTGCGACGACCATGCTAGTGCGTCCACAGTGATCGAAGCAGCCCAAACGACCAACTGCATCATAAAGGGCGGCGCGGCGGCCAATCATGCCAACGCCGCCTTGCGCACCAATCGACAAAGAAGAAACCGGCGCGCGTTGATCGCGCGCTACGCTCTGCACATTGCTCATCTAGAACCTTGATACGGATAATTCACTTCTCTCCCCAAAATGCAGCATCGAACGATTTGCTTCTGCCTTCATTACTTCGGATACCAAATCAATTTTGACAAGGTATTCGGCGAACGACGGAACCGAGATTGCGCAAGATGCCTCCTACGTACCGCCACTTCTTCGATGTCGGTTACGACGGGTAAATCCTACGGAGACGGGGAATTCCTCAATACAAGAAAACTCCCAAAGTCGGATTTCTTCGATATTCGCGGACGACGTTGCTCAACGTGCGCGCATGAACATGCGCGACGCATCGAGCGCATCGAAGAGAACGAAGGGAACGCGTGCGACGCTAGCGCGCCACGCGAACGAAACTGACCGGAAAGATAAGGAAGTGCCGGCAATGCGCCCGCAAACGCAAGGCTAGGCGCCGCCGCCTGCGAGCACCTTTTCGAGTGCCATCGAACGCGCCGCCTCCTCGGCCTCTTCGGCGGTGTCGAACACGCTGCCCGACACGTGAACCTGATGCCATTCGGGTTTGTCGGCGGCGTCGCGGAAGATGCGGAAGCGCGCGCAATAGCCGCGCGGCGTGGCGGGCACCACGTCGATATCGACGGATGCGCCCTCTATGTGATGTCTGACGAAGCCGTCCATGCTGCCCTCCTGACCCATGCATAACGTGCCCGCAGTAACGTGCCCGCATTACGCAGAAATCCTAGCATGTCGGCCTGGATGTGGCAGGTGCGTCGCAGCATGCCGCGCCGCCCGCTTCACTCGCCGGTCTGCTCTCCGACGTCGGCGGCCGCGCCCGTCCTCGCGAGGCGCGCGGGCGCGAGCCAGCGGAACGCGCTCAAGCCGTTGGCGTCATAAGTGCATTCGACGGCTGCCGGCACCACGGTCTTGCGCGGCTTGGTCTTTTCGATTGCGGCCGCGACGGGCGCGAGCAGCCCGGCTTCGTTGATGTTCGTATTTCGTGGCCTGGCGGCGGCCGCTTCCGACGCCGTCTGCGGATGCTCGAGCGTGCCTTCCACGACGACTCGGCTGCCGTGAATCCCTGTCCCCGCGTGCACGATCTTCAACGTATCGTCGGCGGAAAGCTCGCTCGCCGATTGCCGCATCATCTGCTCGCATGCGCTCGTGTTCTTGTACACGGACGCGCACCCCGCGGACAAAGCGGCGGCAACCGTGCAGCATGCGATCAACAGAGTGCGTGTCTTCATCGATGTTCCGTGGCTAAAGGCGACGGCCATTGTAGCCTGGCTGTTGGATGCCGGCACGACGGAAGCCCGCCTGAAGCGCGGGCCTCGCGCGAAACAAAAACAACAAAGGCGCCCGCAGGCGCCCTCGCTGTCATCCATATATTGACGTAGATCGGGCGGAAGAGGCGATCAGTCTTCCCAGCCCTCCGGCAGCGTCTGCGTGAGCGTCGACACGAAGCTCGCGGTTTCCGCCTGCTTCGGCCGCGTGAAGATGTCGCGCGAATGGCCCTGCTCGACGATCGACCCGTTGCTCAGGAACACGACATTGCGCGCGATCGATGCAGCGAGCCGCAAATCGTGCGTGGCCATCAGCATCGTCATGCCTTCTTTCGCGAGCTGGCGCAGCACTTCGACCACTTCGGCAGCGAGGCCCGGATCGAGCGCGGAAGTCGGTTCGTCGCACAGCAGCACTTCCGGCGACGGCGCGAGCGCCCGCGCAATCGCCACGCGCTGCTGCTGGCCGCCCGACAGCGTGACGGGCCACGCATCGGCCTTGTGCGCAATGCCGACCTTTTCCAGCAGTTCGAGCGCCCGCGCGCGCGCCCTTTCGCGGTCCCACTTCTGCACCGTGATGAGCCCTTCCATCACGTTCTCGATCACCGTGCGATGCGGGAACAGCTGGAAGTTCTGGAACACCATGCCCGTGCGGCGGCGAATCGCGAGCACCGCTTCCTTCGACAGTTTTTCCGTACGGCTGAACGCGATGCGCTGGTCGCCGAGCTCGAGCGAACCGGCCTCTGGAATTTCCAGCAGGTTCACGCAGCGCAACAACGTGCTCTTGCCGCTGCCCGACGGGCCGATCAGCGCCGTCACATTGCCCTGATCGAGCGCGAGATCGACGCTGTTCAGCACGCGATGGTCGCCGAAATACTTTTCGATTTTTTCGAGGCGAATCATCGTTCAGCTACCCGACGTGAAAAGCGCGTGGCGGCCGAAGCGGCGTTCGAGACGCACCTGCGCGGACGACAGCACCGAGCTGAACACGAGATAGATCAGCGCGGCTTCCGTATAGAGAATCAGCGGCTCGTATGTCACCGATGCGATGCGCTGCGCGGCCTGAAAAATCTCCGGCACGGTCAGCACGGCAGCAAGCGACGTGTCCTTGACGAGCGCGATGAACGAGTTCGACAGCGGCGGCAGCGCGACGCGCGCCGCTTGCGGCAGGATCGCGCGACGCAGCGCCTGCGCGCGCGTCATGCCCATCGAGTACGCGGCTTCCCACTGCCCTTTCGGAATCGACTCGATCACGCCGCGAATCACTTCCGAGTTATACGCGCCGACGTTCAGCGAGAATCCGATGATCGCGGCCGTCAACGGATCGAGCACAATGCCGACGTTCGGCAGGCCATAGAAGATCACGAACAGCTGAACGAGCAGCGGCGAGCCGCGAAACAGCCACACGTAGAAGCGCACGACGGCCACCGACCACGCCGGCCCGAACAGCCGCAGCAGCGCCACGATGAACGCCAGCGCGAGGCCGATCGCAAACGACACGAGCGTCAACGGCACGGTGAACACGAGGCCCGCATACAGCAGCGGCCACAGCGACTCCCCCATCAGGTGCAACCATGCAGGCATGATTCAGGCTCGCCCTTCTTGCTTATTGCGAAACGTCTTTGCCGAAGTACTTGTTCGAGATTTTCTCGTACGTACCATCGGCCTTGATGTCGGCGAGCGCCTTGTTGATCGCGGCCTGCAGCTCCGGATTGCCCTTGCGGATCAGCACCGCCGACTTGTCCGAGCTATCCGACGACGTGTCGATCGCAGCGATCTTCACCTTCGCGTCCGGCTTGTGCTTCTTGAAGTCGAGGAACGACAGCGAGTCGTTGACCGTCGCATCGACGCGGCCGGAAGTGAGCAGATCGATCGATTCGTTGAAGCCCTGCACCGGGACCACTTCGGCGCCGTGCGCAGCGGCGATCTTGCCGAAGTTGCTGGTCAGCGTGTTGGCCGACTTCTTGCCCTTCAGGTCGTCGAAAGTTTTGATCGCGCTGTTGTCCGCGCGCACGATCAGCGCCGCGTGCGACGTGATGTACGGCGTGGAGAAGTCGTACTTCTGCTTGCGCGCATCGGTGACGGCCACTTCGTTGATCACGGCGTCATAGCGGTTCGCGTCGAGACCTGCGATCAGGCCGTCCCACTTGCCTTCGACGAACACCGGCTTCACGCCCAGCTTCTGCGCGATCGCGCGGCCGATTTCGACGTCGAAGCCCGTCAGCTGGTTCGACGCGTCGTGGAACGTGAACGGCGCGTAGGTGCCTTCCGTGCCGAACTTGATCTCGCCGGCGGACTTGATCTTCGAGAGGTCGTCGGCGGCGAAGGCGGCCGTCGCAGTGGCGACTTGCAGCAGGCCGATCAGCAGGAGGGATCGAATCGACTTCATGATGTGTGCTCCGAGGTTCGTTTTATCCGGTTGTGCGTGCGTCTGCCGAAACACCCGTCCGGCAGCGTGGGCGGACTGTAGCAAACGGTCTTTATTTCCACAACGCATTTGAAGGCTTATATATATGCCGCGGCGGAATAAACTAGACCGAAACAGAAGGGTTGGCAATGCGCAAGTATACGGACGCACGCGAATCCTTGCGCCGCATGGGGCGTTAGCGTGCAGTTCGTCGCTGCGTTGCATTGCGTTTGCATTGCGTTTGCGTTGCTATCGCTTCGCGATGGCTTCGGCGTCGATTTGCCGCTTCTTTCCTGCCGCCCTTACTCGTTCCTTGCACGCGCCGTGGTGCTTCGCAAGTCGCTCCCGCAGCGAGGCCGGAAGCATACCCGAAAATAGCAACGGCCGCTCCAGCCCTGCGAGGCGAAGCGGCCGTTCGTGTCGTGCAGCCAGATCGAGCCGGTCGGGCCGAGTGGATAGGCGCGGTTGTTCAACGTTCGACGGGACGCGGCTCCTTGAGCTTGTTGGCGACCCGCACCGCATCGTAGTACGCGGCATTGGGCGGACGCTTCAGATACTGGCCCGCGCCGCGCTGCGCGCGCAGATCGCCGTCGGCCCACGCATGCGCGCCGCGCGTGAACGTGTGCATCGCGACACCCCGCACCGTCATCCCTTCGAACACGTTGAAGTCGACCTTCTGATGATGCGTCTTCACGGAGATCGTCTTCGTCGCGACCGGGTCCCAGATGACGAGGTCCGCATCCGCGCCAACCTCCACTGCCCCTTTGCGCGGATACAGATTGAAGATCTGCGCGGCGTTCGTCGACGTGATGCGCACGAACTCGTTCGGCGTGATGCGCCCACGGTTCACGCCCTCGTGCCATAGCACCGACATCCGGTCCTCGACGCCGCCGCAGCCGTTCGGAATCTTCGTGAAGTCCTCGCGGCCCATCGCCTTCTGCGACGCGCAGAACACGCAATGGTCGGTGGCCGTCGTATGGAGTTGACCCGATTGCAGGCCGCGCCACAGCGCCTCGCGATGCTCGCTCGTGCGAAACGGCGGGCTCATCACATGCGCGGCGGCGCGCGTCCAGTCGCGGTCGCGATACACGGACTCGTCGATCACGAGATGGCCAGGCAACACTTCGCCGAACACGCGCTGCCCTTCGTTGCGCGCGCGCGAGATTGCTTCGACGGCCTCTTTCGCGGAGACGTGCACGATATACACGGGCACCCCGAGCACCTGCGCAATGCGGATCGCGCGATTCGCGGCCTCGCCTTCCACTTCGGGGGGACGCGACAGCGGATGCGCCTCCGGTCCCTTGAATCCCTTCGCGAGCAGTTGCTTCTGCAACTGGAATACGAGCTCGCCGTTCTCCGCATGCACGGTCGGCAGCGCGCCGAGTTCGAGCGAACGCGAGAAACTGTTCACGAGCACTTCGTCGTCGGCCATGATCGCGTTCTTGTAGGCCATGAAGTGCTTGAAGCTCGACACGCCGTGCTCGTGCACGAGCGTGCCCATGTCGCGATAGACGGAGTCATCCCACCACGTGACGGCCACGTGAAAGCCATAATCCGCCGACGCCTTTTCGGCCCACCCGCGCCATTCCTTGAACGCATCCATCAGCGGCTGCTTCGGGCTCGGAATCACGAAATCGATGATGCTCGTCGTGCCGCCCGACAGGCCCGCCGCCGTGCCCGTATAGAAGTCGTCGCTCGCCGTCGTGCCCATGAACGGCAGCTCCATGTGCGTGTGCGGATCGATGCCGCCGGGCATCACATACTGATCGTGCGCATCGACGATCTTCGCGCCGTCGGGCGGATCGATCGTGCGGTCGATCTGCAGGATCGTCCCGCCGTCCTGCGGGTCCGCGATCAGCACGTCGGCTCTGTGCGTGCGGTCGGCGTCGATCACGGTGCCGCCGCGAATCAGGGTTGTCATCGGTTGCCTCCTCCGTTAAGTCCCGTGTTCACGCATTCGCCATGCTCGCGCCGGGACTGCCACGCAGCTTCATCCACATGCCGTACACGATCGATGCGAGCGCGAGTCCGACGAACCATGCATACGTGTAGAGCGTATTGAGGAACCCAGGCACGTTGGGGAACGACGCGGGAAACGCCGTGTGCAGAAAGCCCGGCAGATTGGGCAGCACGCCGATCACGAGCGCGACGACAGCGGCCATGTTCCAGCCACCCGTGTAGCTGTATTCGCCGTTTTCGTCGAACAGTTCGCGCTGATCGAGCCGCGTGCCGCGAATCAGGAAGTAATCGACCATCAGGATGCCCGCAACGGGTCCGAGCAGCGCCGAGTAACCGACGAGCCACGTGAAGATATAGCCTTGCGTGGTCGCGAGAATCTTCCACGGCATCATCACGATCGCGATCGTCGCGGTGATCAGGCCGCCCGTGCGATACGAAATGCCCTTCGGCCACAGGCTCGAAAAGTCGTACGCGGGTCCGACGAGATTCGCGGCGAGATTGCAGCACATCGTATCGAGCGTGAGGATGATGAGCGCGATGCCGACGCCGATGCCCGTCATGCGGCTCGTCAGGTCGATCGGGTCCCAGATCGCCTTGCCGTAGATCACGACCGTCGCCGACGTGACGACGACCGAGATCACCGACAGCAACGCCATCGGCACGGGCAGGCCGATCGACTGCCCGACGATCTGGTCGCGCTGCGTCTTCGCAAAACGCGTGAAGTCCGGGATATTCAACGCGAGCGTCGCCCAGAAGCCGACCATCGCCGTGAGGCCCGGCCAGAACGTGACCCAGAAAAGCCCTTCCTTCTTGCCGCCCGGCGCGAACTGCGAAGGCGCCGACAGCATCGAGCCGACGCCGCCCGCCTTCGACGTCGCCCACCAGACGAGCGCAATGCACATCACGACCTTGATCGGCGCGGACCAGCTTTCGAGCCAGCGGATCGAATCGGTGCCGTGCACGATGAAGTAGATCTGCAACGCCCAGAAGGCGAGAAAGCACGCGAGCTGCGCGACCGAGATGTCGAGAAACGGCAGCGCCGCGCCGTGCAGCGCGTTGCCCGTCAGGATGTTGAGCAGCGTATAGATCGCGCTGCCGCCGAGCCACGTCTGGATGCCGTACCAGCCGCAGGCGACAATCGCGCGCAGCATCGCCGGCAGCTTCGCGCCCTGCGTGCCGAACGACGAGCGCACGAGCACCGCATACGGAATGCCGTGCTTCGCGCCCGCATGTCCGATCAGCAGCATCGGCACCAGCACGATCACGTTGCCGAGCAGGACCGTCAGCACAGCCTGCCACGGCGACATGCCCTCTTCGGTCAAACCTGCTGCGAGCATGTACGACGCGATGTTCATCACCATGCCGACCCACAGCGCCGCGAAGTGATACCACTTCCATGTGCGCTGCGCGGGGCCCGTCGGCGCGAGGTCGTCGTTATAGAGACTGCTGCCGTGCGGCGCGTCGGCGGATTGCGCTGTCTGCTTCATCGATGGATCTCCACTTGATCGCTCGTTGACTGCTCGTTGACTGTCGGTACGTTGGTCTCAGGCCGCTTTCGCCGCGTGCTGCGCATCGGCTTGCGCGTGGCCCGATTCGGGTGCATCGGCAACGACGCGCGCCGGATTGTTCGGATGCGTGGTCCAGTTCGCGTACTCGCCGCTGTCGACGCGCTCCATCGTGATGCATTGCTCGACCGGGCACACATGCATGCAAAGATTGCACCCGACGCACTCCGCGTCGATCACTTCGAAATGGCGCTTGCCGTCCTTCTCGCGCGTGATCGCCTGATGCGACGTGTCCTCGCATGCGATGTGACACAGGCCGCACTGGATGCACTTGTTCTGATCGATGCGCGCCTTGATGTCGTACTTCAGATTCAGATACTTCCAGTCGGTGACGTTCGGCACCGCGCGGCCGCGAATATCGTCGAGCGTCGCGTAGCCCTTTTCGTCCATCCAGTTCGACAGGCCGTCCGCAAGATCGGACACGATGCGAAAGCCGTAGTGCATCGCCGCCGTGCACACCTGCACGCTGCCCGCGCCGAGCACGATGAACTCCGCCGCGTCGCGCCACGACGAAACGCCGCCGATGCCCGAGATAGGCAGACCGGGCGTCTGCGGGTCGCGCGCGATTTCGGCGACCATGTTCAGCGCGATCGGCTTGACGGCGGGGCCGCAGTAGCCGCCGTGCGTGCCCTTGCCGTCGACGGTCGGCATCGGCGCCATCTGGTCGAGATCGACGGCGACGATCGAGTTGATCGTGTTGATCAGCGACACGCCATCGGCGCCGCCCTTATAAGCGGCACGCGAGCCCATGCGGATATCGCTGATGTTCGGCGTGAGCTTCACGAGACACGGCAGCTTCGTGCCCTCCTTGACCCAGCGCGTGACCATCTCGACGTACTCGGGCACCTGGCCGACGGCCGAGCCCATCCCGCGTTCGCTCATCCCATGCGGACAGCCGAAGTTCAGCTCGACGGCATCCGCGCCCGTGTCTTCAACGAGCGTGAGAATCCCTTTCCAGTCGTGCTCGTTGCAAGGCACCATCAGCGACACGATCAGCGCGCGCTCGGGCCAGTCGCGCTTGACCTGCGTGATTTCGCGCAGGTTGACATCGAGCGGCCGATCCGTGATCAGCTCGATGTTGTTGAGGCCCGCGATGCGCTGGCCGTTCCATTGCACCGCGCCGTAACGCGAGCTGACGTTGACCACATGCGGATCGAGCCCAAGCGTCTTCCACACGACGCCGCCCCAGCCCGCTTCGAACGCGCGGTTCACGTTGTACGCCTTGTCGGTCGGCGGCGCGGATGCGAGCCAGAAAGGATTCGGCGAATTGATGCCGGCAATCGTGCAGCGTAGATCGGCCATGATCGGCTCCGTGGGATTCCGTTGCGTTGTGACGTTGCGCGTGCTTGCGTTTCAGGCCGCCTTGACGGCTGCGAGCGCAAACGCCGCGTCGATCGACGCCGCCGCGAGCTTGCCGTCCTGCACGGCCTGCACGGTCAGATCGACACCGCCCGATGCCGCGCAATCGCCGCCCGCCCAGACTTTGTCCAACGACGTGCGCATGTCCGCATCGACGGCAACGCGGCTGCCGTCGAGCGTCAGCAGTTCGCGATCGAGACCGACGGGCAGGAGCGTCTGGCCGATCGCCTTGAGCACCATGTCGGCTTGGACGGTGAAGCGCTCCACGCTGTCATCATTCGCGATGCGTTCGAACTCGACGCCCGTCACCGTTCCATCGCTGCCGATCAAACACACGGGCCTTGCATGTGTGACGAGCGTCACGCGCTGCGTCTGCGCAAACTCGCGCTCGGCCCATGTCGCGCTCATCGATTCGACGCCGCGCCTGTACACCATCGTCACGCTCGCCGCACCGAGCTTGCGGCTTTGCACGGCGGCATCGATGGCCGTATTGCCGCCGCCGATCACGACCACGCGACGCCCGACAGGCACGGTCGACAGGTCTTTCGCCTGACGCACCTGCTCGATGAAATCGACCGCGTTCATCACGCCGTTCAGCGACTCGCCTTCGAGTTCGAGCGCGCGCACGCCCGCGAGGCCCACCGCGAGGAACACGGCGTCATGCTGTTGACGCAACGCGTCGAGCGTCACGTCGCGACCCAATGCAATACCCGTCTTCAGTTCGATGCCGCCCACCGACAGCAGCCACTGCACTTCGCGCTGGGCGAAGTCGTTGACGCTCTTGTATGCGGCGATGCCGTATTCGTTGAGGCCGCCGCCTTTGTCGCGCGCGTCGTAGATCGTCACGCGATGACCCGCGACGGCTAGACGATGCGCGCACGCGAGCCCGGCGGGCCCCGCGCCGACCACGGCCACATGACGCCCGCTATCGGGCGCGCGGCTGAACCGCACGGCATCGCGCGCGATCGCCCAATCCGTCGCGTGACGTTGCAACCCGCCGATCGCGACGGGCTTCGCGTCCTGATGATTGCGCACGCACGCGCCTTCGCAAAGGATCTCCGTCGGGCAGACGCGCGCGCACATGCCGCCTAGCGGATTCGCCGAAAGAATGTCGGTGGCCGCGCCCTTCAGATTGCCGTTGCCGATCTTGCGAATGAAGCCAGGTATGTCGATTTGCGTCGGACAGGCCTGCACGCATGGCGCGTCGTAGCAGTAGTGACAGCGGCTCGCGGCCGCGGCGGCTGCCGTCGCATCCAGCAGCGGCGCAATGTCCGCGAACTCGCACGAAAGCTGTTCGGACGACAAACGCCGCGCGGCGATGTCGCCGGTTTGCTTGATGGCCATACGCGTTCCTTCGTCAAAGTGAGGACGTAGCCGTGCCTGCCGGCTTCGTGTGAACGAAGCCGGGGCGGCGTGTTTTATAGAGCTAGAAGCGAGGTAAAAGCGTTACAGCGTTATCGACGGCTCACGATGCGGGCTCGCAAGCACGCTCCAGCATCGCGTGCAACAGCACGTTCGCGCCCGCCTCGATCCATTCGGGCGTCGCGTCTTCGATTTCGTTGTGACTGATCCCGTCGACGCAAGGCACGAAGACCATCGACGTCGGCGCGACTTGCGACAGGTAGCACGCATCGTGACCCGCTCCCGACACGATATCGCGATGCGAATAGCCGAAGCGTTCAGCAGCGGCGCGCACGGACTTCACGCACGCCGCGTCGAACCTGACGGGCTCGTAGTAGAAGATCTGTTCGAGCTGCGTTTCGAGGCCGATTGCGCCCGCGATCTTCGCAACGCCTTCGCGTAGTCCAGCGTCCATCTTCGCGAGCACGGCATCGTCGGGATGACGGAAGTCGACGGTGAAGAACACGCGGCCGGGAATCACGTTGCGCGAGTTCGGATGCACCTGCATCATGCCGACGGTCGCGCACGCGAGCGGCGCGTGATCGAGGCCGATGCGGTTGACGAGATCGACGACGCGCGCCGCGCCCAGCAACGCATCCTTGCGACGCGGCATCGGCGTCGGGCCCGCGTGCGCTTCCTGCCCCGTCAGCGTGATTTCGTACCAGCGCTGCCCTTGCGCATCGGTGACGACGCCGATCGTTTTCTGCTCGGCTTCGAGTATCGGTCCCTGCTCGATGTGCAGTTCGAACGCGGCATGCAGCGGACGTCCGCCGCACGGCACGTCGCCCGCATAGCCGATACGGTTCAGTTCTTCGCCGATCGTCTTGCCGTCGACGTCCTTGCGCGACAGGCCATAGTCGAGCGTGAAGACGCCCGCGAACACGCCCGACGCCACCATCGCAGGCGCGAAGCGCGAGCCTTCCTCGTTGGTCCAGATCACGACTTCGATCGGATGCTCGGTCTGAATGTTGCGATCGTTGAGGCTGCGGATCACTTCGAGTCCGCCGAGCACGCCGTAGATGCCGTCGAAGCGGCCGCCCGTCGGTTGCGAGTCGGCATGCGAGCCCGTCATCACGGGCAACGCATTCGGGTTCGCGCCCGCGCGACGCATGAACACGTTGCCCATCTGGTCGACGCTCACCGTGCAGCCCGCCTCCTTCGCCCAGTTGACGATCAGGTCGCGGCCCTGCTTGTCGAGATCGGTGAGCGCGAGACGGCAGACGCCGCCCTTCGGTGTCGCGCCGATTTTCGCCATCGTCATCAGGCTGTCCCACAGCCGCTTTCCGTTCACGGCTATCGACGTATCGAGTCCCTGTTTCAACGCTTCGGATACCGCATTCATTCGTCTTGCTCCTCTGGATCAACACGCTTTGCAGTTCAGGCGCGAGGGGCTTGCGATGCCTCGCGACGACGTGAAACCGGTGCGTCGGATACGTCAGCGGATTCGCTTTGGGGCATCGATGCACGCATCGCATGCATCGCGTGAATACGTTCGTGCCCCGGTCGACGGGTGGTATGGCGCGCCTTGCGAATCCTGTCCGATTGGACAGGTTGTAGTCGATCAAAATCAGCAAATCAATCTCTTTCGTGCCGGCGGAAACAGAGCGAGAAGCATGCCCGTCGCAACGCAGCAACGCACTTTGTTGCGGCCGCGCACCGACGAGAATGTCCGTGTCGGCGCGTGCGCAAGCGGCTAGAATGAAGCGCGACGCGGCACCGGACCGCGCGAGGCCAATGATGAAAGACGACAAGCGAGTGGACGACGCAGTGGTGAGCGAGACGAATCACGACGAAGCGGCGCGACCTTTGCGGCGGCGCAAGGCTCACATTCGCGAGAGCAACGAAGCGCATCTGCTCGCGTGCGCCGAGGCGGTCTTTGCGGAAAGAGGCTTCGAAGGCGCGAGCACCGCGATGATCGCGGAGCGCGCGGGCTTACCGAAAGCCAACGTCCATTACTACTTCCCAACCAAGCTCGCGCTCTACCGGCGCGTGCTCGAAGACCTGTTCGAAGACTGGCATCGCGCGGCGAATACGTTCGAAGGCAGCGACGATCCTGTCGAAGCGATCGGCGGCTATGTGCGCGCGAAGATGGAATTGTCGCGGCGGCGGCCGCTCGGCTCGAAGGTGTGGGCGAACGAGATCATCCACGGCGCCGGACACATGCAGGACATCCTCGATCAGCGCGTGAAACCGTGGCTCGACACGCGCGTGAAAGTCATCGACGACTGGATCGCGCGCGGACTGCTCGCGAACGTCGATGCGCAGACGTTGATGTACATGATCTGGGCGACGACGCAGCACTACGCGGATTTCGATGCGCAGATACGCGCGCTGGGCGGCAAGCGGGCATTGTCGCAAAAGGCCTTCGATGCGGCGACCGAACAGGTCGTGCAGCTCGTGATTCGCGCGTGCGGCGCCAGGTCTCCTTCTGCGAAGACCTGAGCGCTTTGCTTTGAGTCACTTCAGTCACTTCATCCGCGCGTTCAATACGTTTCCAGATGCAGGCGCCCTTCGCGCTTGAGCTTCTGCCACAGCACATCCCAATCGAGACCGTGCTGCCCGGCGATATCCTGCAACGACTGCAGCACGCCGTCTTCCATGCCCTTCAATCCGCACACGTAGATGTACGTGTTGTCGTCCTTGAGCATCTGCGCGACGTCGGCGGCACGTTCGCGCATCGCATCCTGCACGTAGCGCTTCGGCTCGCCGGGCGTGCGTGAAAACGCGAGGTTCGTATCGATGAAATCTTTCGGCAGGTTCGTCAACGGGCCGAAGTAAGGCAGTTCTTCTTTCGTGCGCGCGCCGAAGAATAGCATCAGCTTGCCCGTTGCGCCCTTCAGCCTTCGTCTGCGGCGATACTCCGTCATTGCGCGCATCGGCGCCGAACCTGTGCCCGTGCAGATCATCAGCAGATGCGAGTTCGGATGATTGGGCATCAGGAACGTGCTGCCAAACGGGCCGATCACGTTGACGACATCGCCCTTCTTCAGATCGCACAGATAGTTCGAGCACACGCCGCTCGTCGCATTGCCCTCGTAGTCCTGCGTGACGCGCTTCACGGTCAGCGACACGTTGTTGTAGCCGGGGCGTTCGCCATCGCGCGGACTCGCGATCGAATATTGCCGCGCATGATGCGCGCGTCCATCCGCGGTGCCGCCGGGCGGCAGAATGCCGATCGATTGTCCTTCGAGCACGGGGAACGGCATCTGTCCGAAATCGATCACAATGTGATGGATGTCGCTCTGCGTCGCTTCATCCGTGAGCCGATAGTTGCCGACGACGGTCGCCGTCGTCGGATTCCTGTGCGAGTAGAGATTCACATAAGGACGCGCCGCGGACCACGGCGGCACGACTGCGCCACGCACCGTATCGACCTCGATGCCTTCCGCCTCATCGGTATCGTCGCTGCTTGCTGACGGCGCGTTTTGTGATTCGGCGGATGGCGGTGGCGCCATCGTTCCCTGCTCGGGCAACACGTCCCACGTGAACTGCTCGTCGATGCTGTACGCGTCGGCCTTGAGCACCGAGCGCCAATTGTCGATCGCGCCCGTCGGACACGGCGGCACGCATGCCATGCACGCATTGCAGATGTCCGGCTTCACGACGTAGTTCGTGCCGTCGTGCGTGATCGCATCGATCGGGCAGGTCTCTTCGCACGTGTTGCAGCGAATGCAGATCTCCGGATCGATCAGATGCTGCTTCAGGATTTCGATCGACACAGGCGCGTTCATGATTGCTGTCTCCTGCCCTCTTGCGATGGCGCTGCGCTGCGTTCAGTTGAAGCGCACGTATTCGAAATCGACGGGCTGCCGGTTGATGCCCATCGCGGGCGGCGCGATCCAGTTCGCGAACTTGCCCGGCTCGACGACGCGCCCCATCAGCGATGCGACGAACGCGCGGTCTTCCGGCGTCGGCAGCCATTTCGATTCGTTCGCTGCCCATTCGGCCTCGCCGATCACGCGCCCATCGGGCGAAACATGCGTGCCCGCGAACGTGCCGATTTGCCGGTTGAACGCCTTGTGCGGGACGCTCAGACGAAAGTCGATGTCGGCCTTTTCGAGCACCTTGTTCCAGCGCGCGACGCCCGCCATCGAATCCTTGATGTAGTCGTCGCGCAGCACTTCGTTCATCGCGTTGAGCATCGGCACTTCGCGCTCGATGAGCTTGCCGTCTTCCACGTCGAGCAGCTTGTAGTTGAGGCCGCTTAGCTGATGATCGTCATCGCGCTTCGTTTCTTCATAGCGGCCCTTGAGGCCCGAGCTGTAGAACGTCGCCGCATTCGACGACTGATCAGCGCCGAACAGATCGATCGTCACCGAGTAATGGAAGTTCAGATAGCGCTGGATGGTCGGCAGATCGATCACGCCCGCTGCGCGAAGCTTGCTGACGTCGTCCGTCTTCAGTTCGTTCATCACCTGAGCGGTGCGCTGCACGACACGCGATACACCCGACTCGCCGACGAACATGTGATGCGCTTCTTCCGTCAGCATGAATTTCGTCGTGCGCGCGAGCGGATCGAAGCCCGATTCGGCGAGCGCGCTCAACTGGAATTTGCCGTCCCGGTCCGTGAAATACGTGAACATATAGAACGCGAGCCAGTCGGGCGTTTTCTCGTTGAACGCACCGAGGATGCGCGGATTGTCTTCGTCGCCCGAGCGGCGGCCGAGCAGCGCTTCTGCTTCCTCGCGCCCGTCGCGACCGAAATAGCGATGCAGCAGATACACCATCGCCCACAGGTGACGCCCTTCTTCGACGTTCACCTGAAACAGGTTGCGCAGGTCGTACAGCGACGGCGCCGTCAGGCCGAGATGACGCTGCTGCTCGACGGACGCGGGTTCCGTATCGCCTTGCGTGACGATGATGCGGCGCAGGTTCGCGCGATGCTCGCCGGGGACGTCCTGCCACGCGGCTTCGCCCTTGTGCTCGCCGAAATGGATCTTGCGGTCCTGGTCGCCAGGCGACAGGAAAATGCCCCAGCGATAGTCGGGCATCTTCACGTAGTCGAAGTGCGCCCAGCCGCCCGGGTCGACGCTGATCGCGGTACGCAGATAGACGTCGAAGTTGTGCGAGCCGTCCGGTCCCATGTCGCTCCACCACGACAGGAAGTTCGGCTGCCATTGTTCGAGCGCGCGTTGCAGCGTGCGGTCGTCGGCGAGATTGACGTTGTTGGGGATTTTGTCGCTGTAGTTGATCGTGGACATGTCGGTTCCTTGAGCGCAGTGCGTGTTGTCTGGCGAGAGGCGTCGTGCCGTTGTGTCGATGTGCGTGCGATGACGCGGCTTAGGAACTCAAATGCGCGACACGTCGAATTGCGCCTTGCTGCCCTTGCCGTACACCTTGAGCGCGCCCTTCTCGCCAACGGCGTTCGGCCGGTTGAAAATCCAGTTCTGCCATGCAGTCAGACGGCCGAAGATGCGCGACTCCATCGTCTCGGGTCCGTTGAAGCGCAGGTTCGCTTCCATGCCCGTCAGCGCATCGGGTGACATTGCCGCGCGTTCTTCGAGCGCGATGCGGATTTCGTCGGCCCAGTCGATATCGTCCAGTGAGACCGTCACAAGACCCAAACGCTCGGCTTCCACCGCTTTCACCGGCTGGCCGATTTTCGCGCGCGCGGCATCGAGCGGCTCGGCTTCTTCATAGAAGCGCCGAGCGAGGCGTGACTGATGCGTGACCATCGGATACAGGCCGAAGTTGACTTCCGACAGCGTGATCGCCGGCTCTTCGTCCTCGTTGGCGGGCAGCGCCGCCATGTAGGTCCGATCGGCGGCGAATGCGAACTCCGCGAACGTGCCCGCGAAGCATGAACCCGGCTCGATCAGCGCAAACAGCGAACGCGACGAGACGTCGATGCGCGCGAGCGTGCGACGCAAGAGGCCAATCGTTTCGCGCACGAACCAATGGTCCTTGTGCTCAAGCAGCGTCGCATCGGCGGCGAGCACCGCGCGCGCGTCGCCTTGCGTCTTCAGTATCCACGTGCCGATCTCCAGCTCGTTCGTGCGCATCGAGAGAATCGCATCGTCGAGCTCGCGCGCGAACTGCAGCGGCCACCAGTTGACGCCCTTCGCGACAATCGCTTCGATATCGGTCGGCTGATCGGTCGCGGGCGCTTTCGCGGTGAATGTGGCCGTGCGTTTCGCGCGGTCGATCGTGACGTCGAGCGTCGCATACGTGAGGCCATCCTCACGTTCGGCGCGCTCGATGCGCGTGAGCGTCACGCCCTTCGCATCTGCGGGACGGTCGCTTTGCTGCGCGAGTTCCAGTGCACGCGCCGCGATCGCCGGCTCGAACTGGTTCGGCTTCACGATTTCATCGACGAGGCGCCACTCCTTGGCCCGCGCGCCCCGAATGCCTTCGACCAGCGTGCAGAAAATATCGGCGCGGTCGTGCCGGACCTTGCGCTTGTCGGTGACGCGCGTCAGGCCGCCCGTGCCGGGCAGCACGCCGAGCAGCGGCACTTCAGGCAGCGCGACGGACGACGAGCGGTCGTCGACCAGATAGATCTCGTCGCACGCGAGTGCCAGTTCATATCCGCCGCCTGCACATGCACCGTTGACGGCTGCAAGAAACTTCAGGCCGGAATGACGTGACGAGTCTTCGATGCCGTTGCGCGTTTCGTTCGTGAACTTGCAGAAGTTGACCTTCCATGCATGCGACGACAGCCCCAGCATGAAGATGTTCGCGCCCGAGCAGAACACGCGGTCCTTCATGCTCGTGAGGACGACCGTGCGCACTTCCGGATGCTCGAAGCGGATGCGCTGAAGTGCATCGTGCAGTTCGATGTCGACGCCCAGGTCGTATGAATTGAGCTTCAGCTTGTAGCCATCGCGGATGCCGCCGTCTTCGGCGATGTCGATGCCGAGCGTCGCCACCGGGCCGTTGAACGAGAGCTTCCAGTGCTTGTACTGCGAGGGAGCGGTGCGGTAGTCGACTCGCGCGGCGGCGGCGTCTTCTGAAGACATGGCTGAGGACATGGGGCGTCTCCTGAGGCGGATGCGGATTGCTTGAAGGAACAATAATGCACCATATTACCCATGTAAAGCACTTTACTTCATGTTCCCGGGTTATCCCTGGCAGGCAAGCGCCATCTGGTGACGCGCGAATGCATCACGCTTCGTCGCCCAGTTCGGCCGCCAGCCGCGCCGCCAGCCGATCGCGCAATTGCAGATAGGCGTCGGCCAGCGTGCGCTCGCTGGTGTCGAAGCTCATGTCGGCGCGTCCGTACAGTTCGCTGCGGCCCGCCAGAATGCGCTTCAGGTCCTCCATCGCCTCCTTGCTGCCCGCCATCGGCCGCAGATCCCCCTGCGCGACGACGCGGCGCATGTGCTCCTCGGGGCTCGCCTGCAGCCAGACGGTGAAGCAGTGCGCGAGCAGCATGTTGAACGTGGCAGGCTCGGACACAAGCCCGCCCGGCGACGCGATCACGGCCCGCTCGTGCTCGCCGATGACGGCTTCGAGCGCGCGCTGCTCGTAGCGCCGATAAGCGCTCGCGCCGTACAGCGAATGGATCTCCGACGGCGGGCAGCCCGCCATCTGCTCGATCACGCGCGTGATCTCGATGAACGGCACCTTGCGCTCCTGCGCGAGCATGCGGCCGAGCGTCGACTTGCCCGCGCCGCGCAACCCGATCAAAGCGATGCGGTCCTTCCGGTGCGGATCGCGCGGCGCCTGCGCGAACATCTCCGACAGCGCGACGCGGGCACGCTGCAATGCCGCCTGGTCTCGGCCCTGCAGCAGTTCGCGGATCAGCAGCCATTCGGCGGAGGACGTGGTTTCGTCGCCGATGACTTCAGCGAGCGGGCAGTTCAGCGTGGCCGCGATCTGCCGGAGCACCAGCACCGACGCGTTGCCCAGACCCGATTCGAGATTCGCCAGATGCCGCTCGGACAGGCCCGTTTCCGTAGCCAGCGTCTTGCGCGTCATGCCGCGCCGGGCGCGCAGCAGGCGCACGCGCTCGCCCATCGCCGTCAGAAACGGGTCGCGCTCTTCGCGCTCGGCTTTCGGCGCTTCGTCGTCGGCACCCGGAGACGGCGTCGCATTGGCCGCTATAGCAGAGTAAGTTTGATTCATATCGCGAACCCTCATCGCATAGGTATATGTACTATAGTGCTTGACACGCACGAGGTGAACGGTTAATTTTCGCCGCATATTGATGCAATAACAACGCCGCGAGCCCTCTTCCGGATGGCATAGGCGAAATCGGAGACGATCGGTCGCACACCACATGAACTAAGGTGCGTGTCGGTCGACATCTTGCATATGATCAGAGCGAGGCATGGACCCGTAACAGGTACCAACGTCCGAACCCGGTCGACACGCCGACGGTGATCAACCGCGGATGCGTTGGATCGGAGCGACGCGATAAAGCGTGAACGCCGGGCGGCGCTCCGCATTTGGACGGGGTCAGCGCTGGAGCGCCAACTTTCGTCGATGCTGGGTATGGGACGGGAGCAAGCGCTAAAGCACAAACTCGCGTCGACCGCTCTGCATGGGACCGGAGCACGTGTTGAAGCACTAACTCCAGCCGACAGCTAAAGCGCTAACTCCGGTCGACAAGGAGGCAAGCATGTTCCCCCAGGACTTTCAGCGTCTGATCGCTCGCGTCACCGCGCAACTGGCGGATCGTCCGCTCGACGCGTCGCTGGCTGCCTGGCTCAACGCGACCTGGCCTTCCGGCAGCGATACGTACCGCGAACTCGCCGACGCATGCCGCACGGGTGTCGCCGAAGGCTGGCTGTGCAACCGCGAGCACAGCGGCATCCGTTACGGACGTGTTATCAAGCCTACACCCGACACGCACGGTTTTTCCGTCGACGTCGTCGACATGCAGGACATTGCCGGTCCGCATCACATGCATCCGAATGGCGAAATCGATCTGATCATGCCGCTCACCGACGGCACGACATTCGACGGGCACCCAGCCGGCTGGTGCGTCTATGGGCCCGGCAGTGCACATCGGCCGACAGTCGCACACGGACAGGCACTCGTGCTGTATCTGCTGCCGCAAGGTGCAATCCAATTCACACAGGACGCGTCGAGTGCCTGAGAGCGCACCGAACCGCGCCCTACCTGCACTCGCATCACCTGCACTGATACGCACGCCGCCTCAACACACGCCGGAGGACACATGGAAGCCTTGCTGGAATCGCGCCCGAGCGAGCCCGCGCGAAAAGTCGAAGCGCCGCCCGCGCAATTCAACTTCGCGTCGCATCTGTTCCGCCTCAACGACGTGCGCCCGGACAAACCCGCCTACATCGACGACGCGAGCGTCGTCACCTATGCGCAACTCGAAGACCGCGCGCGCCGTTTCGCCACCGCGTTGCGCTCGCTCGGCGTGCATCCCGAAGAACGCATCCTGCTCGTGATGCTCGACACCGCCGAACTGCCGATCGCGTTTCTCGGCGCACTGTACGCGGGCGTCGTCCCCGTTGTCGCAAACACGCTGCTCACGGCCGCGGACTATCTGTACATGCTCACGCACAGCCACGCGCGCGCCGTAATCGCATCGTGCGCACTGCTGCCGAACGTCGAAAAAGCAATGCGCGAAGCGGAACACGATGGCTGCCTGCTGATCGCGTCGCAGCCAGCGCAGGTCGATCCGCCACCGGAATACATGTTGAACCGGTTGATCGACGGCGCTGAGCCCATGTTGAAACCGAATGCATGTAGCGGCGACGACATCGCATTCTGGCTGTACTCATCGGGCTCGACAGGGAAGCCGAAAGGCACGGTGCACACGCATGCGAACCTGTACTGGACTGCCGAGCTTTACGCGAAACCGGTACTCGGTATCCGCGAACAGGATGTCGTGTTCTCGGCCGCCAAGCTGTTTTTCGCGTATGGCCTCGGCAACGCGCTGACGTTTCCGCTTTCGGTCGGCGCAACGGCCGTGCTGATGGCGGAGCGGCCCACACCCGACGCGATCTTCAGGCGTCTCGTCGCGCATCGGCCGACGATCTTCTACGGCGTGCCGACGCTGTACGCGAGCATGCTGGTTTCGCCCAATCTGCCGCCGCGCGAGCAGGTCGCGATGCGCATCTGCGCGTCGGCGGGCGAAGCGTTGCCGCGCGAGATCGGCGAACGGTTCACCGCGCATTTCGGCTGCGAGATTCTCGACGGCATCGGCTCGACCGAGATGCTGCATATCTTCCTGTCGAATCGCGCAGGTGAAGTGGAATACGGAACGACGGGCCGTCCCGTGCCCGGATATGAAGTGGAGTTGCGCGACGAAGCAGGTCATCTCGTGCCTGACGGTGAAGTGGGCGATCTGTTCATCAAAGGGCCGAGCGCGGCGCTGATGTACTGGTCCAATCGCGAAAAGTCTCGCGCGACCTTTCTAGGTGAATGGATTCGCAGCGGCGACAAGTATTGCCGTCTGCCGAACGGCTGCTATCAGTACGCGGGCCGCAGCGACGACATGCTGAAAGTCAGCGGACAGTATGTATCGCCCGTCGAGGTCGAGATGGTGCTCGTGCAACATCCTTCCGTCCTCGAAGCGGCCGTCGTCGGCGTCGATCATGGTGGTCTTGTGAAAACGCGTGCATTCGTCGTGCTGAAGCAAACTGCCGGTGCATGTGATGCACTCGCGGATGAACTGAAGTCGTTCGTCAAGGGCAAGCTGGCGCCGCACAAGTATCCGCGTGATATCGTCTTCGTCGACGATCTGCCGAAGACGGCAACGGGTAAGATTCAACGCTTCAAACTTCGAGAACAGCCAATCGGCTGATGAACGGAATGTCCGAACCTGTCATGAGCTTGCGCGACGATGCGAAGAGTGCGTCGATCGCATTGCCGGCCAATGCGCACCGCGGCGCGTTGGAGATCGAATACCGCTGGCTCAACGCGCATCTGGTCGATGCGCCGCTGGCCGTGTTTCTGCATGAAGGGCTGGGATCGGTCGCGATGTGGAAAGACTGGCCTCAGGTTCTGTGCGACAGGCTCGGCATGCGCGGTCTCGCGTACTCGCGCCCCGGCTACGGCCGTTCGACGCCGCGTCCGCACGATGTCAAGCTGCCCGTCGACTTCATGTCGGTGCAGGCCCGCGATGTACTGCCCGCGCTGCTCGATGCACTCGATGTCAGCGCTCAGGAACGGCAATGCATGTGGCTGATCGGTCACAGCGACGGCGGATCGATCACGCTGCTTTATGCTGCCGCCTTCCCCGATGCACTCGCGGGCGCCGTCGTCATTGCGCCGCACGTCTTCGTCGAGGACATTTCCGTCTCGAGCATTGCCGACGCGAAAACGGCGTATGAACAATCCGACCTGCGCAGCAGGCTTGCCCGCTATCACGACGATATCGATTCGGCGTTCTACGGCTGGAACGATGTGTGGCTGAGCGCGGCATTCCGGTCGTGGAGCATCGTCGATGAACTAAAGCGCATTCGCTGCCCGTTGCTCGCCGTGCAAGGTCACGACGATCACTACGGCACGATGATGCAGATCGACACGATTGCGCAACACGCGCCGCAGACGCAACTGACCAGGCTCGACAAGTGCGGACACTCGCCTCATCGCGACGCGCCGCAAGCTCTCAACGATGCGATCGTCGCATTCGTCAACGAGCACAGCAGCGAATAGCGCACACGCTGCATCAAAGTTCTCCACAGAATCCGTGCACAAGGTTGTGCGTAACCCGTGCAAGACCCGAACAAGTCATTGATGCGATTCGGATTGAACACGATGCTTGCGCAACCGCGCCGTTGATGAAACCTCGCGCATGCCGGACCTGACACACGCCTTGTCCACAGAATCCGTGACCAACCCTGTGGACAACATGCCGATAACGCACACAAGTCATTGAGCCGTCACACTGAATATGCACTGCATCTTATGCAGTGCAGTTCCGTCTGCATTTCCTTTCCCATCCCCGCTTCACAATATCTACATACGCACTGGCTATTCTTTCGCGGCTCTCACGCCTGACGCCGGAGGATGACGATGCCCGCTCTGCACGCCGCCGCATGTAGCCAGCGTCGCAAGCGTTTGCGCGCTGCACTCGCCGTCATCACGGCATCGATCGCGGTCGCGGCGTGCAGCGACGGCATCTCCACCGACGCATCGCATGCACAGCAACAGCAACAGCGACTGCAACAACCGCCGCAAGCACAGCAACCGCAACAACAGCAAAGTCAGCCGCAACCGCCCCTCGCGACGATCTTCAACGCCGTCCCATCGCAGTCAGCTTCACCCGCGAGCCCCTCGCTTCAAGCCCCGCAGTCAGCATCCGCGCAGTCACAGGCCGCCTCCGCCAGCAGCGCCAGCGCAACGGATTCCGTCGTACTCGCACCACCCGTGATTCACACCGTCGATTGAGTTCTGCCCAGCACGGCTCCCGCCCCCGCATGGAAGCCGTCCCTTTCCGTTTCTTTCTTCACGATCGAAGCCAACATGACCTCAAAGAACCGCCGTAATTTTCTGCGCACCGCCGCCCACGCAGCCGGCAGCGCAACCGCACTGAGCATGCTGCCCCTCGGCATCCGCAACGCGCTGGCGATTCCCGCCAACAACAAAACGGGCAGCATCCGCGACGTCGAGCACATCGTCGTGCTGATGCAGGAAAACCGTTCGTTCGACCACTACTTCGGCACGCTCAAAGGCGTGCGCGGTTTCGGCGATACGCGCGCGATCAATCTGCCGAACGGCAAGCCGGTGTGGCATCAGCCGGGGCTCGGCGGCGTCGGAGAAGTGTTGCCGTTCCGTCCGACCGCGCCGAATCTCGGCCTGCAATTTCTGCAAGACCTGCCGCACGACTGGCCCACGACGCACGGCGCGTGGAACGGCGGCCGCAACGACCAGTGGGTGCCGAACAAGGGCACGACGACGATGGCGTATCTGGCGCGCAACGACATCCCGTTCCACTATCAGCTTGCCGATTCGTTCACGATCTGCGACGCGTACCACTGCTCGCTAATGGGCGCGACCGATCCGAACCGCTACTACATGTGGACCGGCTGGGTCGGCAACGACGGCTCGGGCGGCGGTCCCGTCGTCGATAACTCGGAACTGGGCTACGGCTGGTCGACGTACCCGGAAGTGCTGCAAGCCGCAGGCATCTCGTGGAAGATCTATCAGGACATCGGCACGGGTCTCGACGCGAACGGCTCGTGGGGCTGGACGGAAAATCCGTACATCGGCAACTACGGCGACAACTCGCTGCTCTACTTCAATCAGTATCGCAACGCGCAGCCCGGCAGTCCGCTGTACGAAAAGGCGCGCACGGGCACGAACGTGTCGGCGGGCGGCACGTATTTCGACGTGCTGCGTCAGGATGTGCAGAGCAACCAGTTGCCGCAGGTGTCATGGATCGTCGCGCCCGAGGCGTATTCCGAGCATCCGAACTGGCCTGCGAATTACGGCGCGTGGTACGTCGATCAGGTCTTGCAGATTCTCACGTCGAACCCCGACGTGTGGAGCAAAACCGTGCTGCTCATCAACTATGACGAGAACGACGGCTTCTTCGATCACGTGTCGCCGCCGTTCGCGCCGTCGTCGAATGCGGATGGCCTTTCGACCGTCGATACGACGAACGAAATCTATCCGGGCGGCAACGGCGGCAAGTACGCGCCCGGTCCATACGGCCTTGGGCCGCGCGTGCCGATGCTCGTCGTGTCGCCGTGGTCGAAGGGTGGCTGGGTGTGCTCGGAAGTGTTCGATCACACGTCGGTGATCCGCTTCATCGAGAAGCGCTTCGGACATGGGAACAACGTGTCGGAGTCGAATATCACGCCGTGGCGTCGCGTGGTGTGCGGCGATCTGACGTCGGCGTTCAACTTCGACAATCCGAACGATGCACTCCCGACGCTGCCGTCGACGACCTCATACAAACCGCAGGACCAGAACCGTCACGCGGACTATATTCCCGTGCCGCCCCTCGTCGGCTCGGTGCCGAAGCAGGAGTCGGGCGTGCGTCCCGCGCGCGCCGTGCCGTATGAACTGTTCGTGCGCATCGACGACAGCAGCAGCGGCAAGCTGTCGATGCGCTTCGTCAATACGGGCAAGGCCGGCGCGAACTTCCTCGTATTCGCGGCGATGAGCGCGAATGCGCCTCGCACGTACACGGTCGAAGCGAACAAGCGCCTCGTCGACCAGCTCAACGTGAATGCCGATGGTACGTACGACTTCACGGTGCACGGACCGAACGGCTTCCTGCGCCGCTTCGCCGGCAAGCAGACGACGCAGCATTTCTGGAACAGCCACGATCACGCGAAACCGGAAGTCGTCGAGGGCTACGATGTCGCGAACGGCAATCTGCAGTTGCGCTTGAAGAACGACGGCAATGCGCGCTGCCAGTTCACGATCGTCAATGCGTACGACGCGGGCAGTCCCGTCAAGCACGCTGTTCGCGGCGGCGATAGCGACACCGTGTATCTCGATCTGCGTCACGTGTACGGCTGGTACGACCTGACGATCACTGTCGATGGCGACGCGTCGTTCGTGCGCCGCTATGCCGGTCACGTCGAGACGGGCAAGCCAAGCGTGAGCGATCCGGCGCTCGGCATGTAACGCTCTACGGGAAGGATCCGAAAAGGAAAGCCCGTGCCGTCGAAAACGGTACGGGCTTTTCTTGTTTTGTCCAACGCTTGTGGATTGGGGCTTATCCGCGCTTAGGAATATCCAGCCCCTTCGCGACAGCGGGACGCGCGAGAAACGCATCGAGCGCGCGCTTCACGTGCGGATAGTTGTCGAACTCGACCAGATCGGCCGCTTCGTAGAAGCCGACCAGATTGCGCACCCACGGAAAGGTCGCGATATCGGCAATCGTGTACTCGTCGCCCATGATCCACTTGCGCGTCGCGAGCCGCTCGTTCAGTACATTGAGCAGCCGTTTCGATTCGTTGATGTAGCGGTCGCGCGGACGCTTGTCTTCGTACTCCCTGCCCGCGAACTTGTGGAAGAAGCCGACCTGGCCGAACATCGGCCCGATGCCCGCCATCTGGAACATCAGCCATTGAATCGTCTCGTAGCGATCAGACGCGCGCTTCGGCAGCAACTTGCCCGACTTGTCCGCGAGATAGATCAGGATCGCGCCCGACTCGAACAGCGGCAGCGGCTCGCCATCAGGTCCGTTCGGGTCGATGATCGCGGGAATCTTGTTGTTCGGATTGAGCGACAGGAATTCCGTCGACATCTGATCGTTCGTATCGAAGCGCACCAGATGCGGCTCGTACGCAAGGCCCGTCTCCTCCAGCATGATCGATACCTTGACGCCATTGGGCGTCGGCAACGAGTAGAGCTGGATGCGCTCGGGATGCTCGGCGGGCCACTTCTTCGCGATCGGAAAAACGGATGGGTCAGGCATGTAAGGTCCTCGTCGTTGATCGGCAAACAGACGGTCAATATAGACGCGTTGCGCCGTCTTTGCTTGCGCCGTCTTTCTTGCGCGCGAAGCTGAGTGAGACGGGTTCAGTCCGCGCTTCTCGCCCGTATGTATGCGTATCGACGGTATCGGCTGGCTGCCGTCAGTGCTGGTGCCGATGATGGATGTCGGGGAAGTGAGCGTGCGTGCGCGTCGTGCGTGTGCTCGTGAACGTGTCGTTCGCGCAAATGCAGCCAGATGCCAAGCGCCATCAACGCCGCTGCGAGCCAGAAGAATAGAGGCGGCCTCTCGGGCCACAGAGCGAACGAAATGGCGACGCCGAACAACGGCGCCACCGAAAAATACGCGCCCGTGCGGGCCGAGCCGAGATGCCGCAGCGCGACCACAAACAGCACGAGACTCACGCCGTAGCCCGCAAAACCCGCTGCCATCGACGCGACGATCAGCTCCGCACCCGGCACGTGCGCGCCCGACAATAGCGCGATGGCCGTGTTGACAGAACCGGCGACCAGCCCCTTGATGCACGCGATGACCATCGCGTCGTTGTTCGAGACCTTGCGCGTCAGATTGTTGTCGATGGCCCAGCACAGACAGGCAGCGGCGACCAGCGACGCGCCCGCGCCCGCTCCGCCTCCTCCAGGCTGCCATGACAGCAGCACGCCGCCCGCGACGATTGCGACCATCCCGATAAACACCTGAGCGTCGACGTTCTCGCGGAACACGACCCACGCGATCAGCGCAGTGAACACGCCTTCCAGGTTCAGCAGCAGCGAAGTCGTTGCGGCAGGTGTCGCGTTCAGGCCGAACATCAGAAGCGCCGGTCCGGCGATGCCACCGGCAGCGATTGCGCCGATCAGCCAGGGCACTTCTGCCAGAGGCATTGGATGCGCGTCCGGATGGTCAGCGCCCTGCCCGCGCCGTAATTGCCGGATCAGAATCGCGATGGCGAGTCCAACCCCGCTGCCGAGATAGAACAACCCCGCCACCATGAACGGCGACAACGTACCGAGCAGTGCCTTCGCGAACGGCGTCGTCGCGCCGAAGAGGACGGCCGCCAGAATCGCAGTGAAAGCCGCGCTGTGACGTGTGTGCATCGCCTTGCTTCCTGTTGTGCGTCCTACCCCGCGCTGACTCGCTTGCCGTCGGCGTCCTCGTCGGACGTGGTTGCAGAGCGAGCCAGCACCGGCCGCAATGCGCGCCCCGTATGGCTCGCCGCAACGCGCACCAGACCCTCAGGGTCTGTCGCCGCGACGATCGATCCGCCGCCTACGCCGCCTTCCGGCCCGAGATCGATGATCCAGTCGGCTTCCGCGATCACGTCCAGATCATGCTCGATCACGACGACGCTATGACCCGCATCGGCCAGCCTGTGCAGCACGCGAATCAGCTTCGCGACGTCGGCCATATGCAGACCGACCGTCGGCTCGTCGAGCACATACAGCGTATGCGGCGCCTTCTGTCCGCGCCGGGTGATGTCGTCGCGCACCTTGCTCAGTTCGGTAACGAGCTTGATGCGCTGCGCCTCGCCACCCGACAACGTCGGCGACGGCTGACCAAGCGTCAGATAGCCAAGGCCGACGTCCTTCATCAGTTGCAGCGGATGCGCGATGTTCGACATCGACGCGAAGAAATCGACGGCCTCGTCGATCTCCATCGTCAGCACGTCGCCGATGTTCTTGCCACGCCATGTGACTGCGAGCGTTTCCGGGTTGAAGCGCTGCCCGTGACATACGTCGCACGGCACCTTCACGTCAGGCAGGAAGCTCATGCCGATCGTGCGCACGCCTTGTCCTTCGCACGCGGGACAGCGGCCGTCGCCCGTATTGAACGAGAAACGCGACGCCGTATAGCCGCGCGCCCGCGCTTCGAGCGTGTCGGCAAAGAGACGCCGGATCGTGTCCCACACGCCGATATACGTGGCGGGACACGAGCGCGGCGTTTTGCCGATCGGCGTCTGATCGACTTCGAGCACGCGGTCGATCGATTCGAAACCGCTGATCCACTCGCAGCCTTGCCACGCATGCGTGACGTTCAGCGACGGCTTCGGCGCGCTGCGCGCAAGCACGCTCGACCGGCGGTTCGCCGCAGTCGACTGTTCCCCCTGTTCGGACTGCGCAGCCTTGCGGGCACGCCGGACAGCCGGCGACGACAGCACGGACCGGCCGACGGCATCGAGCAGATTCGTCATCAGCACGTCGCGAGCAAGCGTCGATTTTCCCGACCCGCTCACGCCCGTCACGGCGACGAGGCGCCCCAGCGGAATACCGACCGTCACGTCGCGCAGATTGTGCAGCGTCGCGCCGTGCACGGTCAGCCAGTTGTCGGGCATGGCAGGCGCGCGTTTCGTCGCGACCGATACCGGGCGCCGGGTCTGCAACGGATGCAGAATCGGCTGTGCGAGGAACTGGCCCGTCAGCGAACTGGACTGCGCGGACAGATCGCCGACACGCCCCTGCGCGACGAGCGTACCGCCACGCTTGCCCGCGCCCGGACCGATGTCGATGATGTGATCCGCGCGGCGAATGGTGTCCTCGTCGTGCTCGACGACGACGAGCGTATTGCCCTTGTCACCGAGCTTGCGCAGCGCGTTCAGAAGAATCTGGTTATCGCGTGGATGCAAGCCGATCGTCGGTTCATCGAGCACATAGCAGACGCCCTGCAGGTTGCTGCCGAGTTGCGCGGCGAGACGGATACGCTGCGCTTCGCCGCCCGACAGGCTAGGCGCCGCGCGGTCGAGACTCAGATAGCCGAGGCCCACTTCTTCCAGAAACTGCAACCGGCTGCCGATTTCGCTGATCACATCGCGCGCGATTTCGGCCTCGCGGCCTTGCAGTTCGAGCCCATCGATCCAGCGGCGCGTGTCCGACACGGTCCACTGCGCGACGTCGACGATGGACGTTTCGTCGAACGTCACCGCGCGCGCGGACGCATTGAGGCGCGTACCGTGGCAATCCGGACACGGCTCCTCGCCGACGCCCTCCGGCTCCTGCTCGTCCGACGGCAAGGTCTGTTCGCGGCCGCGATTGTCGTCGACGAGCACGGTGTCGTCGTAAGCCGCGCGCTGCTCGCGCGTCAACGCCAGTCCGGTGCCGACACAGGTCGTGCACCACCCGTGCTTGCTGTTATAGGAGAACATGCGCGGATCGAGTTCAGGGTAGCTGGTGCCGCACACGGGGCACGCCCGCTTGACGGAGAGCACCTTCACTTCGCCGACATGAGCGGTCGTGCCGTTGCTGGTCATTGCATGTTCGAGGCCATCGAGCGGCGCGAGCAGATGCATGACACCCTTGCCTGCCTCGAGCGTTTCTTCGAGCAGGCGGCGCAGTTCTGCTTCCTTGTCCGCCGACACCACAATGTCGCCGACGGGCAACTCGATCGTATGTTCGCGAAAGCGATCGAGCTTCGGCCACGGATCGACGGACACGAACTCGCCATCGACGCGCAGATGCGTGTTGCCGCGCGCCTTCGCCCACTTCGCGAGGTCGGTATAGATGCCCTTGCGGTTCACGACGAGAGGAGCGAGCAAACCGACGTGTTCGCCTTTGTGGTCACGCATCAGTTGCGCGACGATCGATTCGACGCTTTGCGACGTGACGGGCGCGCCGTCATGGATGCAGTGCTGAATGCCGAGCTTCACATACAACAGGCGCAGGAAGTGCCAGACCTCCGATGTGGTCGCGACCGTGCTCTTGCGGCCACCGCGCGACAGACGCTGTTCGATTGCGACGGTTGGCGGAATGCCGTACACGGCGTCCACTTCGGGACGCCCTGCCGGCTGCACGATCGAGCGCGCATATGCGTTCAGCGACTCCAGATAGCGGCGCTGCCCTTCGTGGAACAGGATGTCGAATGCGAGCGTCGATTTGCCGGAACCCGAAACGCCCGTGATCACGTTGAACTTGCCGTGCGGAATGTCGACGTCGAGCGCCTTGAGGTTGTGCTCGCGGGCATTTACGATGCGTACGACGTCCTCGCCTTCCACTGCGCGCCGTGCGCGCGCCGCGTTCAGCGCCGTTTGCAGCGGCGTGCCCTGCGTTGCGGCTTCGGCTTTTTCGGCTGCTTCCGTCGGCTCGATGGCGAGACCTATCGCGCTGTCGTATTGCACGAGCGCAGCGCCCGTGTGCGAATCGGGGCATCGCTTGACGTCTTCGGGCGTGCCCGCGCACACGACGAGGCCGCCACCGTCGCCTCCTTCCGGGCCGAGATCGATCAGCCAGTCGGCCGTGCGAATCACGTCGAGGTTGTGCTCGATCACGATCAGCGAATGACCGCCCGCGAGCAGCTTGCCGAATGCCTGCATCAGCTTGGCGATGTCGTCGAAATGAAGACCCGTGGTCGGCTCGTCGAACATAAAGAGACGCGCCGCGCTCGCCTGCTTCGTACCGCCGCGGGTCGCGCGCGCCTGAGCGGTTTCCGCGAGAAAGCCAGCGAGCTTGAGCCGCTGCGCCTCGCCGCCCGACAGTGTCGGCACCGGCTGCCCGAGCTTCACGTATTCGAGACCGACGTCGACGATGGGCTGCAACACGCGCAACACTTCGCCGTCTCCGGCAAACAGGCCGACGGCCTCATGCACCGTCAGTTCGAGCACGTCGGCGATGCTCAGCTCGCGCCCTTCGCGCTCGATCTTCACCTCCAGCACTTCTGGCCTGTAGCGGCTGCCGTCGCAGTCGGGGCAGCGCAGATAGACGTCGCTCAGGAACTGCATCTCGATATGTTCGAAGCCTGAGCCGCCGCAAGTCGGACAACGGCCATCACCCGAATTGAAGCTGAACACGCCTGCGCCATAGCCGCGTTGCAGCGCGAGGGGCGCCTTCGCGAACACCTTGCGGATTTCGTCGAATGCGCCGACGTAGCTTGCCGGATTCGAGCGCGTCGTCTTGCCGATGGGCGACTGGTCGACGAACACGGCGTCACTGATCGCCTCGACGCCCGTCAGGCTTCGGTGCGCGCCAGGCGCTTCCGTGGCCTTGCCGAGTTGCCGCGACAGCGCCGGACTCAGCACGTCCTGGATCAGCGTCGATTTGCCCGAGCCCGAAACGCCCGTCACGCATACGAGCCGCTGCAATGGAATGTCGACCGTCACGTCGCGCAGATTGTGCTGACGCGCGCCATCCAGCACGATGCGCGGCGTGCTTTCGTCGACGGGGCGGCGCGCCCAGTGCGCCGCGTCTGCAACGTGCTTGCGTCCGCCAAGGTACTCGCCCGTCAGCGTGCCGGCCGAACGGATGTCGTTAGGCGCGCCGTCGTAGATGATCGTGCCGCCGCGCTCGCCCGGTCCGGGTCCCATGTCGATCAGACGATCGGCGGCCAGCATCACGGACGGATCGTGTTCGACGACGACAAGCGTATTGCCCGCATCGCGCAGACGTTGCATTGCCTCGACGATCCGGTTCAGGTCGCGCGGGTGCAGGCCGATACTCGGCTCGTCGAGCACGAAGAGGGTTTTGGTCAGCGACGTGCCCAAAGCGGTGGTCAAGTTGATCCGCTGCACCTCGCCGCCGGAAAGCGTGCGGCTCTGGCGATCGAGCGTCAGATAGCCCAGCCCCACATCGCACAGATACTTGAGGCGTGTGCGCACTTCGGCGAGCAGCAGTTTCAGCGCGTCGTCCAGCAGTGCGCTCGGCAGCGTGATCTCGTCGAAAAAGCGGCGGATACGCTCGATGGGCAGCAGCATCAGATCATGAACCGTCAGGCCCGGCAACGCTTCGAGCTGCGCGCGGTTCCAGTCGACGCCGCGCGGCATGAAGCGCCGCGCCGGTTCCAGCACGGCGTCCGCGTTCTGCTTCGAGCCCAGGCGCCACAGCAGCGACTCCGTTTTCAGACGCGCGCCGCCGCAAGTCTCGCACGGCGTGTAGCTGCGATATTTCGACAGCAGCACGCGGATGTGCATCTTGTACGCTTTCGATTCGAGGTAGCCAAAAAAGCGCTTTACGCCGTACCACTGCTTCTGCCAATCACCATCCCAATCCGGCGAGCCGTTGATGACCCAGTCGCGCTCGGCTTCGGTGAGCTCGGACCACCGCGTGTCGCGGCGAATGCCCGCTTTCGCCGAATAGCGCATCAGGTCGTCCTGACATTCTTTCCACGCGGGGGTCTGCATCGGCTTGATCGCGCCGCCGCGCAGCGTCTTGCGCTCGTCGGGAATCACGAGGCCCAGATCGACGCCGATCACGCGACCGAAGCCCCGGCAGGTGTCGCACGCGCCGTAGGCCGAGTTGAACGAGAACAACGCGGGCTGCGGATCGGCGTAGCGCAAGTCGCTGTCGGGGTTGTGCAGGCCCGTCGAGAAACGCCAGATCTGCTGCCCCGCCGGCTCGCCTCGCGCGCCTTCCTGCCCCAGCACATAGACGTTCACGCGCCCGCCACCGCGCTTGAGCGATGCCTCGATCGCTTCGACCACGCGCGTCTTTTCGACCTGATGGAGACGGAAGCGGTCGGCGACGACGTCGAGCACCTTGCGCATGCCCGTTGGCGACGGAATTTCGCGCTGCGCCTGGACGCGTGTATAGCCGCTCGCGGAAAGCCATTGCTCGACTTCCGCTTCGCTCGTCGAGTCCGGCAACTCGACGGGGAACGTGACGACGATGCGCGGATCGTCGCCCGCCGTGCGCGCACTCAGGTCGGCGTAAATCGTTTCGGGCGAATCGTGGCGAACGGCCTGCGCCGTCTTTCGATCGAACAGCTCGGCCGCGCGCGCGTAGAGCAGCTTCAGATGGTCGTTCAGCTCCGTCATCGTGCCGACCGTCGAACGCGAGCTGCGGACCGGATTCGTCTGGTCGATCGCGATAGCAGGCGGCACGCCGTCAACGCGGTCGACCTGCGGCCGGTCCATCCGGTCGAGAAACTGGCGGGCATATGCGCTGAAGGTTTCGACGTAGCGCCGCTGCCCTTCGGCGTACAACGTATCGAAGACGAGGCTCGACTTGCCCGAGCCCGACGGTCCCGTCACGACGGTCATTTCGCCCGTGCGCAAGTCGAGATCGACGTTCTTCAGGTTGTGCTGGCGTGCGCCTCGAATTCGGATCGTTCCGTTAGATGACAATTTGACTGTCCGTCTGAATGAGTTGCCGGGGCATGCCGGCCGCAGGGTTGCGGCCACGGCTGCGCATCGCGAGTCGGAAACAGGCGCGTGGCCTGTTCTCGAACTGTCTTCCGCGGTTCCGGATAGGTGAACACTATACTGTATGTTTATACAGTTTTGCACGGCGATTGCACGACGTTCGCGACGGCAAATGGTATAGGCCAAATGACCGTATTCCGACGCACGCGAGCGCGGCTCGGCTCGGCTTAGAGCTGTTCAAAGCCGGATCCGCGCGTTTGCGAAGCCCGCACCGCGTCGAAAAAGAAAAAACCCGGTGAAGCACCGGGTTCCAATGGCCGTCCCCCACAGCCCTCGGGCGAAGGCTGATCGGCCGCTTACCACACGCCATCTGGCACCCTTGCGGCGGTCGAATGCGCATCGACGATGGTCTTCGTCAGGTTCGCCCCCCGGCGGACCAAGAAGCGTCGGACGACTCCTCGCAGCACCTACAGCATCGTCCGAGCGCCCGAATACTCTATGAGCTCAGGCTTAACGGAAACTTAAAGCAGCGGGATGCGCCCAGTCGAGTGCGGGATGTCGTACAGAGTTCGAGTGGATTCGCTGCTTCGCCGATGGAAGTTGCCTAGACGCTGCCTATTATTCTTTCTGCGAGCTTTAGAGCGCCACGGTGGCGGCACGGAATGTCGGATGAGGTAGGACGAATCCGCGCCCGATGCAGGCTCCCACGCGCCGCGCGCTGCGGCGTCCGTCACGGTGACGGCTTGCCACTGGCCGGCATCGTCACGAGTCGAATGGAGGTCTCCGATGAAGTTCATTGTTCAGTGGAACGGGCAACCGACGGCGCAGCAATCCGCCATCGAGCGTTTCATGAAAACGGGTGGCGCCTTGCCACCCGATGGCATCAAGATGCTCGGACGATGGCATACGATCGGCGAACTGAGTGGGTGCGCGATCATCGAGGCCGACAGCACCGCCCCCATGGCGGCGTGGATGCTGCAGTGGGGCGATATCTTCGAGTTCACCATCTCGCCCGCTGTCACCGACGAGGAGCTCGGCGCGGCGCTGGGGGCGTATCAGGCCCAGGCGGGAAAGTGAGGTGACGAAGCCTTGCCTGCCGACGGCTTGCTTCGAGGGCATGCGCGGTCCGGCGGCGGTGGCCGGGCTGGCTGGTTAATCAGGATACCGATTCACCTTCGTCGTCCTGCTCCGTCGTCTTGCTCTACAGATGCCGTCCAACGCCGCGCAGACGATACAAAGAAAAAAGGACTTACGGCTTTCACCGTAAGTCCTTTTGTCCATCTGGTCGGGGCGAGAGGATTTGAACTTCGCCTTCGAGTACAAGCGCGAAGGAAAAAAGCGAATCCTTGCGGTCGGCACATGGCCCCGTGACTCTCTCGCAGATGTTCGTGCTGCGCGCGTGTTACTCGATAGCGCCGCCGATCCTTCTCGATGAAAGCGCGTGAGCAAGCCCTAGGTCCTATTCAAGCCAGTGATGGACGACGTCGATGTGCTGCAAGCGCGTACCCGCATTCATCGCTGGCTACGACTGTCCCGGACTGCTCAGACGTACCAGAGCGCACGCTACTAGCAAGATGCCAACGCGGCCTGAACATGCACGTGCCGCCGCGCAACCTTCAATCCTCCGCAAGTGCTTGACAACGGCACGGCTGTTTCGCGCGGGGCACAGGTCAACGCGGCCGATTCCATACTTTCGGCCGAAACGTGGACGCACCGCACGATATGAAGGCGCGCCATCGCATCGCATTTGAGGTCGGTCTTCAACCAGGCCGATGCCGGCACAGCGGCCTCTCACGGGACGACTAAGGATTCAGAAGAACGGTCATCCGGTAAATCGTTCCGCACGTTGAAGCGAGCATCGTGCTACGCAGGGCCAATACTTCTGATGCGCTCCTGCAGGCCCCCCGGTCACTACAGCAGCCGATGCGCGAGCCGCGCAGCGACGCGTGCCGTACGCCGGTCCTCATCGAGCGACGGGTTGTACTCGGCGATGTCAGCAACACGCAACTTGCCCGATGCGCGAATGCATTGCACCATCGCCTCGACCACGAACAATGGCACGCCGAGCACAGCAGGGGCGGAAACGCCCGGCGCCGTGCTGGCGGGCAGCACGTCCAGATCAATGGTCAGATAGATGTCGTCGGCGGTGTCGATCAGTCGCCCCAGCCGGTCCAGCAATCGGGGTATCTGCGATTCCTGCATGTTGACGTCAGGTTCATACTGCACGCCAAGCTGTTGTGCCCGTGCGAAGAGCGCTGCCGTGTTGGCCAGATCGCTGATCCCGAAGCACACGTATTGAAACGGAACCTCATGCGCGGCGCAGTCGCAGGCAATCTGGTCGAACGGGGTCCCCGAATTTGCCGGACGGGTCTGACGCAGATCGAAGTGTGCGTCGAAGTTGACGATCAGCAGCCGGCGTTGACACGCGGCGCCCAGGTGCCGGCGTAATCCACTGTACGATCCCCACGCGACCTCGTGTCCGCCGCCGAACACCAGCGGCCTGCCGCCACGCGCGAGCACGGTGCCGACCACGTGCGCCAGTTCGTCCTGCGCCGCTTCGAGGTCGCCGTCGTCGCAGACCACGTCGCCTGCATCAAGTACGGTGCCACCCTGTCTGGCTGGCAGTCCTGCGAGCGCGCGGCGCAGTTCCTTCGGCGCCTGCGCAGCACCGACACGACCCTGATTGCGCCGCACGCCCTCGTCCGAGGCAAAGCCGATGATGACCGTCGTAGCGTCGGCGAACATTTCGTCGCCAACGGGCGCCACCTGGTCGAACACACGCCGCGTATCACCCGGCTCACCGCGATCGGATCGCCCCGTCCATATCGCTTTATCGAATGGAAGCATCATGACCGGGACAGCACCGCCTGCAGGAAGGCCTGCGTGCGGGGTTGCGAAGGCGCCGAGAAAATGTCCGCGGGCGGGCCCGCTTCGACGATCTTGCCGCCGTCCATCACCACCACGACGTCGGCGACTTCCTTCGCGAAACCCATCTCGTGCGTGACGACAACCATCGTCATGCCCTCGCTTGCGAGGACCTTCATCACCTGCAGCACTTCGCCCACCAGTTCGGGATCGAGTGCTGATGTTGGTTCGTCGAACAGCATCACGCGCGGCTGCATCGCGAGTGCGCGGGCGATCGCCACGCGCTGCTTCTGGCCACCCGACAGGCTCGCGGGCATCACATGCGCCTTGTGGGCAAGGCCGACCTTGTCGAGCAAGGCGAGCGCCGACGCTTCGGCATCGGCCGTCGATGCGCCGCGCAGCATGCGCGGCCCGACCGTGATGTTGTGCAGCACCGACAGATGCGGAAACAGGTTGAACGACTGGAACACCATGCCGACTTCGGTGCGCAGCGCGTTCAGCGGCCGGTCCTTCAGCATCACGCCGTCGTCGACGAGACGCCGCCCGCAAATGTCGATCGTTCCGCTCTCCGGTTGCTCCAGTCCGTTGCAGCAACGCAGAAAGGTGCTCTTGCCGGAACCGCTCGGACCGATCACGACGACAACCTGGCGTGGCTGGATGTCGAAGTCGATGCCGTTCAGCACGACGTGCGACCCGTACGATTTGCTGAGCCCGCGAATCTGGACGATCGGTTGGGACACTTCGTTCATTGCACCATGCCTCCTGCGCGCAGCCGCCGTTCGGCGCAATGCAACGCGTAATTCGTCGCCTGGGTCAGCACCAGATAGACCAGCGCGATGACCAGATACACCTCGAGCGAGCGGTACGACACGCTGATGATCTTCTGCCCTTCATGCATCAGGTCATCGATGGTCAGCAGCGAAACCAGGGCGGAATTCTTGATCAGCGCGATGAACTCATTGCCAAGCGGCGGAATCATCCGCACCACGGCCTGCGGCAGGATAATCGCGCGCATGGCCTGACCCGACGACATGCCGATCGAACGCGCCGCCTCCATCTGGCCGCGATCGACCGACTGGATCGCACCACGCACGATTTCCGAAACATACGCAGCCGAATACAGTCCGAGCCCCAGCATGCCGCACACGAACGCCGGCAGCAGGATGTTGAACTGCGGCAAGCCGAAGAACAGCAGGAACAGTTGCACGAGCAGCGGCGTGCCGCGGAAGAACGTGAGGTACGCGGTGCAGAACCCGTACAGGATTCTGCGTTGCGGCGCCAGCCGTCCAATCCCGATCAGCAGGCCCAGCACGCAACTGAGCGCGAGTGCCGCGCCCGTCACCTCGACGGTAACGAGCGCGCCCCGTGCGATGTCCCCCAGGCCTGCTATCGCAGGCGTGAAATCGAGTTCCATCGATGCACCCATCCGTTATTGCGCGGTTGCGCCGAACCACTTGTGAACGATTGCCGCATAGGTGCCGTCGGCGCGGATCTTTTGCAGCGCGGCGTTGAGCGCGGCCCTGAGCTGCGGCTCGTCCTTACGCATGGCAATGCCATACGCTTCCGTGGTGAGCTGCTTGTCGAGCACGCGGAAGCCGGCGCGAGTCCGCGCGAACTGATACGCGGCGGGCTTGCCGGTAACGGCTGCGTCCGTGCGGCCGATCCCCACCAGGTCGAACATTTCCTGGTTCTTTTCCACTTCGACGCGCGTGACTTGCGGATAGTTGTCACGCAGGAAGTTCACGGATTTCGTGCCGACCTGCACGGAGACTTTCCTGCCGTTCAGGTCGGCTGCCGTCTTGACGGGTGAGCCGTCCTTCACCAGCGCGACGAGTCCGCCGGAGAAGTACGGTTCGGTGAAATCGACGACCTGGGCACGCTCAGGCGTGATGTAGATGCCCGAAATCGCCGCATCGAAACGATGTGCGATCAGGCCGGGGACCAGCCCCTTGAAGTCGATGTCCGTCCACTCCACGCGGGTTCCCATCGCCTTGGCCAGCGCGTTCATGATGTCGATGTCGAAGCCGGTACGCGCGCCGTTCTCGGTGAATTCCATCGGCGCGAACGTCGCATCGGTGGCGACGTGCAGCACCGCCGGCGTCTGCGCCGTGGCGGAAACTGAAAAACCGGCGAGAGCAACGGTCAGCGAGATACATGCGGCAGAGAACAGTCTGTGAAGCTTCATGAGGGCGTCTCCTTTGGGGAAATATGGATGTGCGTTGAACCAGTACGGCAAAAGCAGTCCAAAAAAGAAATTGACGGCGGATAGCGGACTGATCCTGGAGCTTGCAATCAGCCGGTCTGCATACGTTCGGAAATGGCGCGGGCAGCGCGAAGCGTGCCATCGATGAACAGGCTTTCACGGCCAGCAGCGCGGGTCGACGGCGCCATCAGCGTGAGGGACGCGCTCGAGATCGCGGTGCGTGCGCGCCGATGAAAGATCGGCACGCTCACGCCCCAGACTCCGGGGTCAACCTCGCTGTCGCTGACCGCATAGCCCTGCGCACGAATGACCTGAAGTTCAGTCTCCAGCAAGGCGCGCCCGTCAGGTTCGCTGGCGAACACGCTGTCGAGGACCTCCGTGCGTGCCCGATCGGCCATGAACGCCAGCAGGGATTTCGCCGATGCGCCCGCCTTGAGCAGGACCGCCCGCCCTTTCTCGAACGAGCAGCGCAACGAATGCTCGCTCTCGACCATTTCCAGGCACATCACCTGATGCCTCACCGCGACGACAAGACCGACGCTTTCGCCGCACCCTCGGGCAAGGCGCTGCATTTCACTGCGGCCCGCTTCGATGAGCGCCGAGTTGCCGTCAAAGCCGAGCGCCAGCTGCAGGCTGACTGGCCCCGGCATATAGTGCCCTTCGTTTTCGGCGACGAAACCCCAGCGCTTCAGTAACGCGATCTGCCGGTAGAGAGTGCTTTGCGCGAGGTTGGTGGCGGCCTGAAGATCCTTGACCGCTATGGCCTTGCCATGACCCGCGAGCGCAGCCAGCACGAGCAGGACACGCTCGGCCCCCGTAATGTTCTGTTCCTGATCCACCATCGCATTCCTGCTTTTCATACATGCAGGATGCCATGACATTCTCATATTTCGAAATCGGGATTCCCGTTCAATGGGAATGGGGCGGGAGGGTTTTCCCGAGGTGAGGGTCTCTGTCGGCTGTGCAGGGAGGAGAACTTTGCGGGGCGACCGATCAGAGCAGATGGGTTCTGCCCGCCGCCTGCATATTCGTCAGTATCCGGGACGTCGCATCAAGGGTCCTTGTGGGTCGTGCCCGCGTAATGGCGGGCTCCCCCTTATCTGTGTCATTTCGTTTGTGCGATCTCCAATGTGTTTGCGTTCACAACCATCTTGGCTGGCCGCGCGCGTTGTGTTCATCCGTCGACTTCTAGCGTGTCAGAGCAGGCTCAGGTTTGCCTCACGGAACGCTTCGTGACCATTCAGCAGCCGCGGCGGTTCAATCGCAACTGGAACAAGCCCTACCACCTGCGCGCCGAGCAGCCGCTCTTCCGTGGATGAAGCTCGCGAGCGGTGGATCGAGCACGCCAGATTCACACCGGGGCAGCGCGTAAAGATCAACGTCGAACACGGCCGGCTGACCATTACCGCCGTCTGAGCAGCAGGGGCCGCTCAGACCGTCCCTGCTTGAATTCGGCCTTGTCTCCAATTCGGGCAGTAGCTAGAGGAGTGTTCTGCAATCTTCCTTATCTCAAACCGGCCACCCTCGATCTCTACCAGGCTGAAAAAAGAGTAAATTATCCTGCTCTCTACGCCGGCATTTCTCAACAAACTCCAGTGCCAAATTTTCGTCATTTAGGTAATTATTAAATTCCTCTTTGCTGATTTCATAATACTCATCATAGTCAACAAGGCTATTGCTAACTGGAACGGCGACATAGTGCCCCCCAGAAATGTCTTCAGTGCCAATGGAATATCTTTCCTTTTTGTTTACCACAATATCTTTAAATGCCATCACTCACCTCAAACTCAGTGGAGTTACAGAATATTGCGATGGAAGCATGCCGCCACCATCGATTACAGCGCTCACTAGCGCCGGTTGGCAATTTCCCGCCTGGCATCCACTGAGGATTTGCACCCGCCTCGTTTTCTGATGGCGTTCTAAGCCATAATCTTGTGGATTTGGGATATCGACTCGCCCCAGCGCATCAATCCACGCAAGCGGGCTGCCATTGGCGTACTGTCAGAGATTGCGCCCGCCCGCAATGCCAATCGAGTCCGCACTGATATAGCGCCCGGTCTCTGGCATAGTACCGATGAAGGTTGTAGTGCGGCACGCTATCACCACTTCATCATACCGAGGCCGTCGGGTTTGTCGGTTTCATCGTAGTGATAGCGGTGTAGGTTCACCATTTAGGGATTGATTCGTCCTTTCAAGATAGCTGTCGCGTAACTCCGCGCAGCATCCCGATCCTTGCAAAATGTTTCGTACTGCACCTCCGTTAGAATTATTTCCTTTTCATATTGAGCTGCTCCTCCCATTAAGACAGCCATGATGGGCTGCCCCTCCCTGAAGAAGACTCTATATAACCACGGCTCACTAAATTCTTCCATTTCAGCCATTTAAAATTATTTCCCAATAGGACTCTCAGTATAACTTCCGGCAGGAATTTGATTTACAACTGCTTCCGGAACACCTCCAGACGTATACCCTCCAGGCAACCAAAGGCTATTCGCTCCGGACTCGCTGCCTGTTGCCATACGAAGACCAACAGACGAGGGGTCTTGAATGTCAATTCGGCTCAGAGGATTTCCTTGCCATGATCCAGATGGAATTCCAAGTGCGTCTTCAAGTTTAGCTACATCACCGCGAGTTGATAGCATGAGGTCATCTAAATACGAGGACGGCATGACAAATTGCCCGTCAGGACGCCCAATAGGATCGCGCCCGTAAGTATCAAGTGCTTTCGTCGGGGTGATATACGACGCGCCATCCCTAAATTGAGCCAAATGCGCATCAATGCCATCGGCGGTCTTAACAAAACGCCCGGTATCACTATCGCGCCATCGGTTCGCTTTGGCGTCAAAGCAAGCCGCCAATCCCAACGGATCGCACCACTGCACCGGATCATGCACATAAGCATGCGTCCTTAGCCCCCCGGCCAGTCCGATCGGATCCGGACTAAGATACTGCCCCGTCTTCGGGTCATAGTACCGCTGCAGGTTGTAGTGTAGCCCCGTCTCCTCATCGTCCCACTGACCGGCGAATCGCAGTTCACAGTCAGGCGTATCATCTCCGCCCCACAGCTGTTGCGCCAGCCAGCGGTCGGGAACCACGTGATCCAGAGTCTCGCGTTGCTGGTCGGCTGTTGTATCGCGTTCCGTTTCGCCCCACAGCCGGCGTCGTGCCCGCCACACGGCCCGGCCATCACTGCCGTACAACGTATGGGGTGCACCGTTCGGATCACACGCCACGGGATGCCAGTCGCTGCATGGCCTGTCGGGCGCCGAGTCGTAGCGCAACCGCTCCTGCGCCAGTACCGCATGCGTGCCGGGCCGGTAATGCCAGCGTTGAAGTTCGTAGCGGGGGCGGGCAGGTCGGGCCTGTGCCTCGTCTGCGGCTGGCGCGCCATAATCGCGCCGCGCCTCGATCATCCGGCTGCCTTGCCACAGGTAGTCGACGCGTCGCGCACGCCGGCGTCTGCCCCCTTCCACGCACGCCTTGCTGATGCGCCGGCCGAATGCGTCATAACGGTAACGCCAGCGCTCCCCGTAAGGCGTGAGCGCCTCGCACATCCGGCCAAACTCGTCCCACCGGTAGAGCCACTGTTGTGGGCGGAAGCCCCGTCGATGCTCGGTACGGCTGGTGACACGGCCGCATGCATCGTAGCTATAGATGCCGGGCCCGGCGCTGATGAGCTGGTCGCCCTGATAGCGATGCGACTCGATGACGCCGTCGTGCTCCTGCTGGGCGATATGGCCCAGCGCGTCATACTGGTATTGCTCGTCGTGCGCCTGTCCGCCTGCGCTGGTGCCGCTCCAGTGCGTCGCACTGACAATCTGGTCACGCGCGTCGTAGCGCCACTGGTTTATTTCCTGCGCGACACCGCTTCGCGTTTCGCGCATCTGCGTGCAACGGCCGGCCGCGTCCCAGCCATAGGTCCGCAGATTGCGCTGGCCTACGGATTCGGGCTGCAGCGCCTGGTCCCACGACTGGCCACACACCGCCTGCGATGCCAGCCGTCGCATCTCATCGTAGTCCTGGAACTGGACATACCCTTCCGGATATAGCGCGGCAAGCTCCGGTTGCACATCGTCCTGTATTTTGTGCGGACGGTAGCGACGCTGCGTCTCCTGACCCAGCCCGTCATACGCAAAATCGAAGCGGTGGCCATTGCTTGCAAGCGTTTCGAGTTGACCCGCACTATCAAACTGCCACCGTGTCATGCCGCCAGGTGTGGCAAGGGACTGTGGACGACCCTGAGCATCGTAGCCATATTCCAGACGCTGATCGTGCTGACTTTCCGCAACGAGGCGGTGCGCTTCGTCATAGTCAAACCGCACGTCGTTGTCGGACTGCCATTCGCCGCTCGCGGCACGCAGCCAGACCTGCGCCCCAACCAGACGGTCGCGACTATTCCACTCGAACGTGTGCCGCCGGCTTGCGCCAGAAATGGCGACCAGCCGGTCCAGTTCATCGTAGTCGTAGTGCAACGTGCCACCATCGGGCAGATGCCGCGCGGTGATCTGGCCCAGTACGTTGCGTTCGTAACGCGTTATGCGACCGCTCCAATCGGTTTCAGCGGCCAGTTGCCCCGCCGCATCGCGCTCCAGCCGCCACTGTTGCCCGGCTGCATTAGTGACGCCGAGCAGGCGCGCTGCACCGTCGCGGTGATACTGTGTGATGGCCTGTGTGGCATCCGTCACGCTGGCAAGCAGATCGAACGCCCCCCACGTATAGCGCGTGATGTTGCCAAGTGGATCGATGGACTCCGATAGCAGCCCCTCGTGGTCGTAGCGCCATTGCCTGACGCTCCGATCCGGATACTCGATATGACTGAGCGCCTCCCGTGGATTGTCCGGGCCGGGCTGATACGCATAGCAGGTACGGTGGCCGGCGGCATCGGTCCGGCTGGCCGGCCGTCCGAACACGTCATGGCTAAACTGTGTCTGCCGGCCCAACGGGTCCGTCGACGTGGCAAGCCGCCCATAACCATCGTATGCCCAACTGCGCGTTACCCCGTCAGGGTCCGTCCGATGCGTAACCTGCCCCTGCAGGTTATAGCGCCAGCGGGTTTCACCGTCGGGTGAGCACCGTGCAACGGCATTGCCTTCAGCGTTGTAGTGCCATTGCACCGTACCGGAGTCAGCACGCTGTTCGAGCAACAGGCCGTCGTCGTTCCAGCGATACCGTTGGACCTGGCCATATGGGTTCGTGAACTGCGCCAGTCTGCCTCGGGCATCATGTTCGTACAGGCTATCGCGTCCGAGTGGATCCCTGCGGCATCGGACCCAGCCGTACTCGTCGTACGCAATGCTGGTGACCCGCCCCAGCGGGTCACGTAAACGGATCAGCCGGTTTTCAGCGTCGAACCAGCGCTCATGCCGGTGGCCGAGCGCGTCAACATAGGTTGCGCGTCGCTCGTCATCGTCGTATTCAAAGCGATCGTCGTAGAGCGCGGTATTCGTGCGGGTTGCGATCACGCGCCCACGGTGGTCATACGACAACCGGACCGATGTCGCACCACTGTCACGCCAGTGGTCCAGCCATCCTTCTGCCGTATAACGGAAGTGAAATTCTCCGTAGAACCGGCTGTGAACGTCGCTCAGACGTCCGTGGTCGAAGTGGTAGCTGACGAGGACATCCTTGCCGCCCGAATGGCTGGATACGCTTTGTAGCAAGCCGTTCGCGTTGCAGTTGACCCACAACTCAAACCCGGCGCTATGACGCACCTGACATAGATGGCCGAGCGCGTTATAGGAAAACGCAATCGCATTGCCATTGCGATCTTCGATCCGGCTCAGACGCGCAATGCTGGATTGAATACCGGCAAACTCGAAGATCAACGACTGCTGGCTGCGTTCATCGAAGATCTCCGGCTGCTGGCGGCTGCCGCGCAACGCGTAATGCGGCGCCCACAGATTGAACGCATTGAATTCATCTTGCGGTACCGGGTAGACCAGTTGCTGTCCGTCTGCATCGAAAAACGTGATGGTTGCAGGGCCGTCTTCTGTCTGCCTGTATTCAAGGCGTTGCGACCAGTTGCAAATCCATCGTTCCCCTAGCAGCCCGGTGACAGGCTGACGCCCTGCGTAAACGCGACGCAGCGTGAGGGGTAAAACATGAGGCCATGTGAAGTCGGTTCGATAATCCGCATAGTCCCCGGTCGCCATGTCGATCGGCTCGCCCAGCAGTTCGCGCAGCACGCCGTCTAGCAGTCCGCCTTCTTTCGTGGCGGAACGCATCAGCAACACATCCGCGGTCGTCAGGACCAACTGTTCAAGAATCGAGACGTTCGCGTTGATCTTTCCATACGTACCCGTCGTCTCATCAGCGCTAATGGTGTTGCAGCCTTCCTGAATCGTGGCCGAACAGGTGATCTTGTGGCCGATCCGCGCGAGTGGAAGGCCGTTCACTGAGATGGTTTTGCTGCCCTGTGCGATCTGGGGTGGCGGTTCACCTGGATCCTTGCTGCAGGAGACGGGGTCCGTGACCCGTGCAACGGCTTTGCCTTCGAATGAAACATTCGGTGAACCGTCGGCGATCTCACCCGTCACCGACCCGGTTTTACTGACGCCTGATGCTACGGCGCCTCCCACAAAACCGCCTACTACACCCGCGACAAAGCCGACTGCATACGGCCCAGCCGCTGCGATGACAGCGGCTGCCGCTCCACCCGTCGCAACGATCGCCGCCGCTGCGGCCGCGATGGCCACCCCGACGGCAATGCCAGCCGCCAGGCCAGCTAGCGCGCCCCAGAATGCATTCTCATGGACGATCTTGTGCTTCACATGCGCAGGTGCCTTACCCGGTTTCGCTACAGTTGGTAATCCCACTTCATTCATCAACCAGGTAACAGGGCGGTCTGCTCCGACCGCACTGGCCAGCCAGGCGCCAGCCATCGCTCCGCCAAGCGGCGCAATAACACGTCCCAAAAAGCAACTGAGGGTTCCTCCCGCGAGAGCGGTACCGCCTGCCGCGCCAACCTGCGCGGCATTGATCATCGTTCCCGTTTCGGAAATGGCATTGACAGTGTCAGCATTGCTATCCCGCTTTGCGAGCGCATCAAGCTTCTGTCGACTGCCCGATGTGCTGCTCCCCAGTACGTCACTCATGGCATCAAGGTAAATGTTTGAAGGTCGATCAATATTTATAAAGATACATTCGCATTACTAATCATCTTTCTGACGAAAACGAAAATTGATCACCGCGTGCCCGACGGCGTCCCGTATGTGCGCGGGTAGCTGTCCGGGACTGGTGTACGTAAAGGTCAGTACCGCGGGTGCGTCCAGAACAATGAGTGCAAGTTGATACACACGCATTCGATCGTTCTGCCAGTTGAATTCGAGATAATGGGCCACGCGCCCGTCGACCTCGCACGATTGATCGACGTGCATCTGCAGATCAATCAGTTCACGTTTGAACTTCGCTTTCTGGACGTTGATGTAGTCGGAGAACTCAGCGCCATAGGGCAGATCGTCCCGCGTCAAGACCAGATTGCAGCCGGGGACGTCCGGTATCGTTGGAAGTAACACATTAACGCTACGGTCGTGCCAGTTGTCGGGTAAATCCAGAAATCCCTCGTTAGTGAAATAACGCATCGTGTATCCCATTACTTTACTGATTGATGTACAACGGCATTACCAGTTGTGACTTGCCCGCCGCCAAACGATCCTCATCCACCGGACGCAGGTGGGGCGGGATCTGGCGCATCAGGGTTGATATTCACGTGTGTCGGACCGGAGATCAAAATGTTTCCGTCGGCGGTCATGCGAATCACGCTCTGCCCGACCTCGAACGCGATTTCTGTTGCAGCCTTCAGATGAATCTTTCCCTGGCTGGACTCCACCTGGATGTCGCCTATCGTTCCCGTACCGCCGGGTTGAGGGCCCGTCGTCTTGAGCGTGGTATCGCCGCCGATCGTGTGAGTCTGCGTGCCACCAACCGTGACTTTTTCGTTCTGTCCGACGGTCGTGGTCCGGTTATGTCCGACGCTATGTGTCTCGTCGTGGTGAACAGTGTGCGTTTCATCATGTTCGACTTCGGTGCGCATGTCCTTCTCGGCCTGCAACCACAGTTCTTCCGCCCCCTGCTTGTCCTCGAAGCGGATCGCATTGGCATTGCCTGCACCACCTTTCATGGAGCGTGAAAGCAGTCCGCTTTGCGTCGCGTTACCCGGCAGATCCCACGGCGGCATCGTCGCCGCGTTGTAGAGTCGCCCGACCACGATCGGCCTGTCCGGATCGCCGTTCTCGAAGTCCACGATCACTTCGGTGCCTACACGCGGAATATTGACGCCGCCAAAACCGCCTCCCGCCCACGGATACGACACACGTATCCAGCACGAAGAGTTGTGGTCCTTCGAACCGTGGCGGTCCCAGTGGAACGCAAGTTTCACGCGCCCATACTGGTCGGTCCAGATTTCCTGTCCGTCGGGGCCAGTGACGATCGCCGTCTGTGGACCGCTGGTGCGTGGCTTCGGGTATCGCGAACGAGATGGGCGAAACACTGTCGTCGCCGGTTGCACCACGAACGAGCTATCGATCGAGTAATCGCCCGCACCACTGGCGTCACCAATCTCCGTCGCAGAAAACCAGGCGCTGATCACCAGGTACTCCTGGTTTGATGCCTGATGTGGATAGCCCTCAAGGTGGAAGGTCGTTCCACATACCACATCGCGTACGTTGCCACTGCCGGACGCACGCTCACCGTGCGCGCGGACTTCTTCCATACGCAACCGAGCAAATTCCTCGCCGTGCGACGGGTCGGTGTAGTCCCCTGGCCACTCGTAGCGCTCAAAATCGTTATGTGCCGTTTCCTGTGGCAGTTCGTTTTGCGCGACCAGTTGCGCCTTCGGCTTCTTGAAGTCGTAATCGTTCGTTGTCCACCGTCCCGACTGAAGCGCACCACCGGTATCGAACGTGTGGATATATTCCCGATCGATCTTGTGTCCTGGCGGGTAGTATCTCAGCGTCTGGTAGGCAGCGCTCAGGACCGGCTTGTGAGCGCCGAGGTGGTCGACCAGCACCATCCGGTGAAATGTGTCCGAGTGCTCGAAGAACCAGTAAATGCCGTGCTCGGCCATCAGACGCTGAATGAAGAAAAAATCCGTTTCACCATACTGGACCTGATAGTCCAGCACCGGATACGAACGACTCAGGCGCAGGTCGTACGAGTACATGTAGTTCCCGTCTTGCGCTGGAATATTTTGAAATCGGACCGCTGATTTGCCAGCCAGATCCAGGGTCTCAGCACCAGTTCATAATTGCTCTGCCGGTTGGACTGATCAACATAGCGCGCTTCCGTCACAATGCCGCTGATTTCTCGCGTGCCCACCCCGATGTTGGCCGCCCCCGCCATGCCTTCGATTCCCGCCATGAAGGTTCCCATGCCGTCCAACTGGGCCGTGACCGTCAGTTCCTTCCCGATCATCGTTTTCAGATCGATGTTGGCCGCGACCTCGGCGGGAATCTCAATGGGCGTCCGGCACGCCAGCGTGTATGCGTAGATTTGGGACAGAGTTTCTTCGCCCGCGATCCCCTTGAGTTCAAGGGCCGGCCCGCCGAGCGGCGATTCCGGCAAGGCCAGACCGCTCATCGTCACCGTACGGCTCGTTGAAAACCTAAGCATATCTAAATACACTCCATAGTTTTATGACTGAAACGACGACATCTTCCGTCCCGTTATACCTGCGCGTTGGTTCAATCTGCGATCTCGAGAGGCCTGTTCCGTAGGTAGGCACTCGCGCCGGCACCCTCAATTACCGGCAATGGAAGGCTTTCACCTTTCCTGTAATCCGTTCCGTTTCCTTCGTTACACAGATGGCCTGTGCCGCCTGATGCATCGATCCATTCCCCCACTCCTGTTGCGTTCCCCTCTGGCAGGCACGATCACGCTGTCTCGCCCATCCGGCAATCTGCGTTTCCAGGCGGTTCCTGCATGCCGGGAATTGCGTCTCCTTGCTCGATACGGCGAGGTGAAGATTCTGCTCGGCCACCAACTGATCACGCCATGCACAGAAATTCATGCTGGTCTGGCTGGCGTCGCAATTCACGAGGAGCGCGGTGATCTCGCTCGCGGGCAATCCGCTGCGCGTGGCAATTTCATCGACGGGGTTCATGGCCGCTGCGTGGAGCGACGTGCAAACCAGGCCAGCGAAGAGAGGGATTCTGTGTTTCATCGCGCCGGCGCCTGTGGCTGGAAAGGCGCCGCTTCTTCGCGGCGCCTGTTGACCAGTCCCGCCGACCGGACAGGATGCAGACGCCGGCCATGCGCATCTCGCGGATACACATTGACGTTCCGGCTCATGTGGGTCACCACCTGAGCGTCTTGCCCGGCGTTTGCTGCCGAAAGCACCGGATGCGCCCCCGTCGGCCCGGCGTTGTAGGTGTAGCTCACCAGCGCGTCAAACTGCTCCTGATTCAGTTCGCGTCGCGACACCTGCCGCCGCACCGCCGCCTCGGCACTCCGCACGCTGACCGCGAGCTGTGAATTAACGTCCGCGGCGTTCACGGGACGACGCATTTCTTCGTCCGTGCACGGACCGTGATGTGCCAGTCCGCCCACGCCGAAAGTGCAGTTGTTGGCAATGTCGTTGTAGTAGTGAAGAACGGCTCCCTCTCGCGTTCTCAATGCGTTCAGGCCTGCCGCACTCGTGCGTTTCGTCTCATTGGCCACAGTTGCTCCCTCCTCGCTTTCCCTTTGACATTGAACCCAGCGACTCCGCCGGAATCGCTTTCATAACGTCCGAATACCGCTTGCCGACGAACTGTCCTCGTTGCTGCTCGGCCAGTGAGTCAGGGCCGTCAGGATGGCGCCGCCACCGATGATCGCAAAGGCGATCGCCGTCGCCCAGATCGCCCCGAAGGCATCGATCCTGGCACTCGTCTGCGGGCGCCCCTTCACATACCGGACGCTTACGTCCTGTCCTACTTTCATGCCGTAAATAAAGCCGCCTTGCGGGTACGAGATCACCTCGCCTTCTTTCGTCACGAAGGTGATCTGCGGATGACTTCCTCCGGCATTCAGGGCAACGACCTTTCCCGGTACAACCACTGACTCCTGCAGGAACTGGCGCGTGGACAGGGCGTTGACCAGTGCGGCACCGAGGAACACAGCCCCAAGCACAAGCGACATGACAAATCTGAACATCGGGTTCGCCTCTCTAGCGGCAGTCCGGTTTTTCGCGCGTAGACACAACGCGCCCTGTATCACTCACTTTCCCACTGCGCAAGCAACTCCACCGGGATGGCACTGACCACTTCCGCGTAGCGTTTGCCGACAAGCTGCTCGGCGCGCCGCAAAAGCATGGGAATCGGGCTGCTCGGCTCATGCTGCTCGTACCAGTGACGCGCTTCACGGATACGCTCCAGTGCGCCTTCCCGCCCCGTCACCGCCACACCGACGCGTGGTCCGTCTGTTTCGGCGGCGGTTTGCTGTGCCACATCGCGATGCTCTGCGGATGCATCGTCGATCGACGTAGCCGCTGTTTCCGCATTAACGGGCGGCACGTCTTCAATCTCTGGCACAGCCGGCGTCGCAGCCACGCGCACCCCATCGCCCACCACCCGCCGCAGTAGCCGGATCAAGGCCGACAGGTCCGGCTGATAGACGCCGAGATGCGCCTTGGACCATTCATCGATGGACGTAAGGCTTGCGAGCGCCCTGTCGAATCCGGCCAGCATGTCCGGCTGCTGCATGCGCAGATCTTCGAGCTGTCGCGTGACCGATTCGGGCGCAAGCGCATCGGTCGGCCGCGGATGCGCAAAGGCGCGCTCGACGTCGCGCACCTGGAGCCGCGTGGCCGTCGAACGCGTGAGCGCGATCTCGCGCACATCGGACAGCAGTCCTTCCGTGTCGGCCAGTGTCTGCAACGCGTTCATGCGGATTTCGAGCGCTGCCTCCCGATCGTCATCGACGCCCGGCTGCGGGTGAATCGTGTCGGGAAAGGCAGCAAGCCACCCCGCCAGCAGTCCGAGACCTTCCGCGAGTCCGGCCGATGCCGCGAGCCGCGTACGGCTGCGCGCAAACAGTACGGCAAGACGCATGTCCTTGCTGCGTATCATCAGCCGCCGGCAATCGCGATCGACTTCGTTCCAGTTCACTGGTTCGGGCGAGCCGACGAAATCGCCATATTGCGCGTCCATCTTCGCGGCCATCTGCGCCGACAGCACGACGAATTCCGGATCGTATTCGAGGTCGGCTCCACACGGGGCATTCGTATCGACGGGCGTCATCCAGTCGTGCGGCGCCGGCACTGCGGAATTCGCCGTTGAAGATTTCGACGCACCCTGTTTCCTGCTGTTACTCATTCTGTCCCTTGACCTGCAACGTTGCGCGACGTCCATTGCCGCCATCGCCACCCTCTACGCCCCGATTCGCGAACTGGTTCACATACCGTTCCGGTTCGAAGCGCATCCCCGTAATCGGTTCACCGCTGGGCGAGCGGCCAAGCCACCCCGACCAGCCCAGCTGCTGTGGCCCGCCCATCACGGCGGGCGGTGCGCTCTGCGCGCGAATACGCAGCTCCAGTTCCCAATCGAATTCGCGACCAATGAAACTGCGTACCCAGTCGACCAGCTTTGGCAGATCCGCGCCGCGCGGCGTAAAGCGCAGATACTCGTCGATATCGACGGGGCCGATGACAATCCGGAAACGATGCTGGCGGTCGGGCACCTGCTCACCGAGCATGGCGCCATCGCCCATCGTTGCGGCCGCACCGGGATTGCCGAGAAGGCTGTGATCCTCGGCCGCGACATCGATCCAGTGGAACACGTATTCATCGATTGCGACCGGCACCCCGAAATAACGCTCGAGCGTCATGCGCAAGCCATCGGGATCGCGTGCCTCGCGCACGAGATTGGCCGACGCGGCCAGTTGCGCATGTGCAGGCAGCGCGCGTTGCGCAATTTCCCCCGTATCCTGCCCGCTCAGACTCGCGATGTAGAACGAGAACCGCTCGCTGTCGGGGCCGGCGCGATCGAGCCCAGCGGTCGCCTGTGCGCCTGCCCAGGCGCGGTAGAGCAGCGTCAGATAACGGTGGTGAAAAATGTCGAGAAAACTCACCAGCGTGCGGTCGCGCCGGCTTTCTTCGCGCTCTCGCGCGATTTCCGTCATGTGGATGGGCAGCGGCCCATTCGGCCCGAGCATGCCGAGCCCGAAGAGGCGCACATGCATACGTCCATCCAGCTCGCCGACACTCGCAATCTCACGTGGCGCAAAGATGAGACTCGGCTTCTGTCCCAAGCGGAACGGTTCGGCACGCGGACGGCGCGCCGTGCCGATCGGATCGATACGGACATCGGCGCCAATGCGGCGCATCAGCGAGAAGAATCCGTAACGCCACGGCTCGGCCTGCAGGCGCTCAACCATTTCGGGCGAAAGCGCCGCATCGCGCAGCATCGAGGTGAACGGTGCGCGCTTCATCAGGCCACTCCGCGTGTGCCCATGCGCACCGGCCAGCGCATCACGCGACCGCGCTGCATCGAGTGGAGTTCGGTCTGCGTGAACGAGTTGATCGATACGTGCCGCGCCAGATAGTGTTCGAGAATCAACCCGAACAGGTACGGACTAACGCCAGAAAACCCGTTCTCGTCGACGGTCAACTGGCATTCGATGCCGCGCCCGAACACCAACGGACCGCCACCCGGAAGCTTTCGCGCCACGGGCTGCGTCTTCACGCCCACGAGGCTTTCGACCTGGCGCTGGTGCGTGGTGTCCTCGCCTGTGAGGAACAGCCGCAGCATGTCGCGCACGCCCTGCCCGCCCGGCCGGTGGTCGATGTCTTCGAGCGGCAGATAGTTGAAGTTCAGTTGCCGGATCAGTCGCCATGCCGTCTCACGCTCCGCGAAGGGTGCGCGTGGCGTACTCGGCGCGCGGATCAGCCCGACGCTTCTGACGGGCGTGTTCTCGGCCGCCTCAAGATCGTTCACCCCATCGCGCGGTACGAGGTTCGGCAGATCGCGATTGGTCAGCCACGCATCGACCGACAGGTAACGCATGCCTTCGTGATAAGGCGCCTCATGCTGGTCGACCAGCGAGACGAACACCTCAGTGCCGACATAGGGCGTGCGCGTGCCGTAGCGGCGCGCCGAATCCGAGAGCAGACGGCGCTCCCGGCGCAGCGAGAAATACCGGCCGTGATTGCCCTCGTCGTTGTTCAGGGTCTGATACAGCGGCCGGAATTCGAGTGTCGCCGACTCCTTGCCGACCTGACCATAAAGCGCATCGACCGCGAACACTTCGTAGTCGAGCGGCGCGAGCCGCCTGGGCACCAGATGGAACTCGGTGCCGGCTTCCTTCAGCTCGATGCGCTCCACCTTGCGCGGAAACAGGTTGATCACGGGCGTGCAGAACAGCGCGAACCGCGATGCATCGACCAGTCCTGCCAGACGGTCCGGCGACTGGTCGAGCAGCACGACGATTTCGACCTCGCGACCTTTGGCCTTCTTCAGGCCCTCCTGAAGTCCCGTCAGCGTGAAGAAGTAAAAGCGGCTCGGACACGCGAAGTATTCATGCAACAGGTTGTGTCCGTGAAACTTCGACCAGACGAGCGGCAGCAGCCCCTGATCGATACCCAGCCCCTCGTGAACGACCGCGCCGCGCGTCACCGCCGCGAAAGGCCGGTCTGCATCACCGAACGCGCCGGGCTCACCCGTGATCGACGCCACACCGGCCGCGTGGAGCAGTTCGAACAGGTGCGAGGCCACCTGTTCGTCACCGGCGAGATAGATCGGGAGGCGATCCAGCCCGCGCAGATCGGTGATATTCGACTCGCCCGTGGCACGCAGGCGCAACCGTAATGCGCCACGCACCTGGGTATGGGACGGCACATAGCGGTCGAGCATCGGAATGTCCGGCGGAATGCCCGTCAGCCGCGCATCGACGATCTCCAGCGGGTATAGCGTGACATCCTGGCTGCTGCGGAATTCGCACGCCGTCTGCTCGCCCGGCGGTATCCGGCTTTTGAGCGTCGTTCCGCGCGACACCCGGAAGCCCTCGACAAGGTTGCCTTCCTTCGGGCTCGGGTAAAAACGCGCGACGGCCATCGACGGCGTCGGCGCGACATAGTTCGGATAGACGACTTCCAGCAGACGCCCGGTGAAACGCGGAAACTCCGCGTCGAGCTTGAGCTGCATGCGCGCGGCCATGAAGCTGAATGCCTCGATCAGCCGTTCCACGTACGGGTCGGTCATCTCACCGGCCTGCATGCCGAGGCGCCGCGCGATCTTTGGATGCGCCTTCGCAAACTCGCCTGCCAGTTCGTACTGGTAGATCAGTTCCTGGTTGTAGTAGTCAAGCAGTCGCGGGTCCATGCGAAGTTCCTGTCGCTCACCGAGCGGTCGTTTGGAGACGGCTCGTTTCGAGATCGAGCGAGCTTTGCACCATGAATTCGAGCGGATACGGGTCCATACGGATCATGCCGTGAATCTCGAACGCAAGATGGTTGTAGCGGCCCTGACTGTCGATCGCCGTCAGTGGCACGACCCTCACCGAATCCGGAATCAGGCGAGGCTCGAAGTCAGCGATCGCGCGCTTGATCATCGTTTCGATATCGGTCCATTTGCGCGAGGCCATGAAGGCGCCCGCGAGCGGCGGCACACCGAAGTTGATCGTCGACGCCGCCGCCTGCGGATAACGCTGGCGGTCGATCAGATCCTCGATGCTGGTCGCGTTGAGCAGAAACGCGAGATCGCGCTGGATGATGTCGCGCATCTGCGCGCGGGTGACAGCGTATTCGCCCGGCGCCTCGGTCTGCCGGTGCGGCGCGTCATCACGCAGGCGGTCCAGCAATGTGGGCAGCAGGTGCGTATCGGCCCTTCGCGGCGCGGATACGGTCTGGTTCCGGTCATGTGGCTTGCGGCTCACAGCGGTGCTCCCGACGTCGTATCCTGATGCCGGACCGCAGCACCTTCGGCAGGCAGAGTGAACGAGCAGCGAGCCAGTTCGTGCAGGTCGAAATCGCCTGTGCTGGTTGCCCACGTCTTGCGACCTGACGCGATCACGCCGGTGCGCCCGAGTTCGCGCCATGCCGTGCGTCGGGCCAGTAGCAACGCATCACGATCGTCGCCTTGGGTATCACCGCTGTCCGGATAACGCGCCGGCATGAAGCCGCGCATCTGCGTGCCATCGCCCAGTGTCAGCATGCACGGCGCCCAGATGAGGTCGAGCAAGGTCGCGGGGCGTTCGATCTGCCATGCCGCGATGTCGGCCAGCGACAGCCATCGATAACGCCCTGCCGTAATGAACTCACAGATCGGCCCCAGCCGCGTGTCGCTGTCGCCGATCCATTCGAATTTGATGTCGCCACTATGGCCGGCGACCAGCGGCGCCAGATCGAGCGCACGCTCGCGCGCGTCATCCGCCGCGTCCATCTGCCCCTGCCCGGTGAACTCTAACGCGGCGAGCATCGCCCGCATCCACAAGGGCATATCGTCCACGACGAAACCCGGCTGCTGTTGACCGGCCATCACCCTGGCACGCGTGCGTTCGGCACGTATGAGATCGCGACAGACCTGCACGACGGGTGTCTGCCCGCGATCAAGCTGCGCGTATACCTGAAGCTGCTGCACCGCCCGTTCCCACTCACAGGTGACGCATAGCCACTGGAACAATCGCCAACGGTGAACGGCCTGGGCCGGCTGACTTCGAATCGCGGCCTCGGCGGCCTCGATCTCTGCTGCAGGAAAAAGACGAGCCCGCTCCTGCGCGGGCAGTGTTGGCTGGACGGTCATTCGGTCGACCCGTTATGCGCGAGAGAAGCGGTGTTGAATGCAGCCATCGGGCTATCGATTGCCAACGTGTGATGCTCGCGCCGCGCTAGCGACGGCGGCAGCGATACGGAACGTTGCGACGCCGTCGCATGAAACTCAGGTGGCGCGAACAGCTGAAGAATCTCGGGCATCGGTTCTGGCATTACGGGCTCCGGTGACTCGCCGTGGCGAAGCGGACCGAACGCTTCCTCCAGTTCCTCGATATCGGACAGCAGATCTGCAATGGACCCGGTTGCGCGATCATTGCCGTCGTGCTCTTCCCACGGCTGCCGTGTGGAAGCGTGTTCCGCCCGCAAACCGGAGCCGACCCATTCACCCGTCAGCGAAAAACGGGATGAAGCAATCGCCTGGTAATACTGATCGTTCAGACGCCGGATGATGTCATCCGGGCCGGTTGTCGCTGGCGTCTCATCCTGCGCACGCGTCGCCGAATCGTGACCCGCATCGGACGAGGTGCCGAGCAGATCGTAGATGGCCTCGCTGCCGCGCAATAACGCCGCCTGAGCGTCAGAACCGGACATGGCGGCCGCATTGGCCCGCTGATCATCCAATGCGCCGGCCAGGTTCTTGCCGAAGAGTCTGGGAATGTGAACGGAGATTGCCATTTTGCGATGCGAATACTATTTACATCGATACTGTTTTAACCGGGTAGCAGATTCGGATTAACGCACGACCAGGTAACTTCCGTCCACATTAAATTATTTTGCCGATCATTGAATTTAGAAGTTTAATTCGAGATATAACTTATTTACAAATCGATCCGACAGAAAATATCAAATTAATCCTACGAACAATTCCCAATTTTACGATTACAGTCGCGCGACATCTGCGAAAATTCATGCCATAGAATTACAAATTCGTTTATATATCAATGAATTGATACCCAAAAATCCCGATCTCAAATTGCATACTCATTCCATGCTTTTTGCATACGCGATGAACATCCCATTAAATTGAGTAACCAACACCCCAATTGACGGCCAGGGTATAGCTGCCAATAATTCGCCAAGCGCCACAAAAAAAACAGAAAGCGCCCGTCATGATGGAGGGAATCTGAAATCAGGCGGCGGCGCTGGAATCACGGGGAGGAAATTTCCTGACAATGTCAGACGGACAGGAATTTTCCATATGCAAACACTGCATGGCAGACGATGATGAGCTTGCTTTGCAGTCCAAATCAGTATTCGTAGCGACCGGTTCATGACGATTTCCCGCCAGGCACTGTTCGGCAAGCTCGGTGCCACCCTCTTTCGCAGCATCGAATCCGCAACCGCGTTCTGCAAGCTGCGTGGCAACCCCTATGTGGAGCTCGTCCACTGGTTGCATCAGTTGATGCAGTTGTCCGATAGCGATCTGCACCGGATTGTCCGGCATGCGGGCATCGAACCTGAAACGCTGGAACGCGATCTCGCCCGCGCGCTTGCTGCGCTGCCAGCGGGCGCGAGCTCGATCAGCGATTTCTCGCATTACATTGAACTCGCCATCGAACGTGCATGGGTGCTCGCCACCCTGGAGTTCGGCGACCGGCGCGTGCGAGGTGCATGGCTGATGGCCGCGCTCGCCGGCACGCCACAACTGCGGCGTGTGCTTCTTTCCATCTCGCCGGCGTTCGGGCGGATTCCTGCCGAAGGACTGGGCGACCAGCTGGTTGTCTGGATCAACGGTTCGCCGGAATCCGCCGATGCGCCTTACGACAACAGCGACTTTTCACCCGCCGTACCGGGCGAAGCGTCACAGGCTCTGCCAACCACGGGCAAGGGGTCGTTGCTCGACCAGTACTGCACCGACCTGACGGCACGCGCCCGCGCCGGCGAAATCGATACCGTGAGCGGTCGCGAGCCGGAAATCCGCACGATCATCGATATCCTGATGCGCCGGCGTCAGAACAATCCACTCCTGACCGGTGAGGCGGGCGTCGGCAAGACGGCTGTCGTCGAAGGGCTCGCGCTCGCCATTGCATCAGGCGATGTGCCACCCACGCTGGCCGACGTGCGGCTCATGACGCTCGATGTCGGCGCATTGCTGGCCGGCGCCAGTATGAAAGGTGAGTTCGAGTCACGGCTGAAAGGCGTGCTAGAGGCCGCGATCAAGTCGCCCGTGCCCGTCATCCTGTTCGTCGATGAAATCCACACGCTCGTCGGTGCGGGTGGCCAGGCTGGAACGGGTGACGCCGCCAATCTGCTCAAGCCCGCGCTCGCGCGAGGCGCGGTGCGCATGATCGGTGCCACGACATGGTCGGAATACAAGCGGCACATCGAGAAGGACCCCGCTCTCACCCGCCGTTTTCAGGTATTGCAGGTTCCCGAGCCCGAGGAGGCCGCCGCCATCGACATGGTCCGTGGACTCGCCGCCGCGTTCTCGAAACATCATGGCGTGATCGTTCTCGATGAAGCGATCCGCGCAGCCGTCACGCTGTCGCACCGCTACATTCCCTCGCGGCAATTACCCGACAAGGCGATCAGCCTGCTCGACACTGCCTGCGCGCGCGTGGCGCTGTCGCAGCACGCACCGCCACGCGAACTGCAGGACGTACGTCAGCGCCTTCAGGCGGCTCGCGTCGAACGCGATCTGCTTGAACAGGAAGCATGCATCGGACTCGATGCGGACCAGGCCATGGCCGCAGCGCAGGCGCGCATCAGCACACTGTCGGCCGAGGAAGCCGCGATCGACGCGCACTGGCAAACCCAGCTCGCCGCCGCAAAGGCACTTGCCGATGCGCGTGTGGCCGTCACGGCAAGTGACCGTGCCGAACATGGCGACGACGCGCCATCGCTCGACACGCTCCGCCAACTCGAACACGTGCTTCGCGATCTGCAGGGCGAAACACCGCTGGTTTTTCCCGAAGTGGATGAAGCGATCGTCGCGGAAATCGTCTCCGACTGGACGGGCATCCCTGTGGGCCGCATGGTGACGGACGAAATCGCGGCCGTGCGTACCTTGCCTGAAACACTTGCTGCGCGCGTGATCGGCCAGACCGATGCGCTGCACCAGATCGGCGAGCGCGTGCAGACAGCGCGTGCTGGTCTCGCCGATCCGAAGAAGCCGCTCGGTGTGTTCCTGCTGGCGGGCCCCTCGGGGGTCGGCAAGACCGAAACGGCCCTCGCACTGGCCGAAGCACTCTACGGCGGCGAGCAGAACCTGATCACGATCAACATGAGCGAGTATCAGGAAGCCCATACCGTCTCCGGCCTCAAGGGCGCGCCACCGGGCTACGTCGGTTATGGCGAAGGTGGCGTACTGACGGAAGCCGTACGCCGGCGCCCGTATTCGGTCGTGCTGCTCGACGAGATCGAGAAGGCGCATCACGACGTCCATGAGATGTTCTTCCAGGTGTTCGACAAGGGCTACATGGAAGACGGCGACGGACGCTACATCGACTTTCGCAACACGACGATCCTGCTGACGAGCAACGCGGGTTCCGAACTGACCGCAAGTCTGTGCGCGGACGCGACCCTCGTCCCCGATCAGGACGGCCTGCGTGAAGCGCTCGCACCGGAACTGCTGAAGACGTTCCCCGCAGCCTTCATGGGCCGCGTGACCGTCGTGCCGTACCGTCCGCTGGCCCACGCATCGCTCGCGAGCATCGTGCGTCTGCATCTGGATCGCGTCGTGCGCCGCATGGCCGACCGTCACGGCATCGCGCTTCGCTACAGCGAGAGCGTTGTCGATTACGTCGTCGGACGCTGCCTTGTGCAGGAAACCGGCGCGCGCGTGCTGATCGGGTTTATCGAACAGCACATCCTGCCGCGGCTGTCCGCGCTCTGGCTCGATGCGTTCTCGTCGAAGCGCACGTTGTCGGGCATCGCTATCGACATCATCGATGGCAATGCGGCGCCGTCCACTGCGATCGTTTTTTCGCCTGTCGCGATGGCGGTCACTGTTGACGCTGTTTCCCCAGTTTCTGTCGGCGAGACCCAATAAAACTCCCGATCCTTTCCCACGCTCACGGAGTCCATGCATGTCCGTTTCAAACAGTTCGCAGAAGTTCATCGCGCGCAACCGTGCCCCGCGCGTCCAGATCGAGTACGACGTCGAGATCTACGGTTCCGAAAAGAAAGTGGAACTGCCGTTCGTGATGGGTGTGCTGGCCGACCTGTCCGGCAAGCCTGTCGAGCCGCTACCGGCCGTCTCCGATCGCCGCTTTCTCGATATCGATATCGACAACTTCGATGAGCGCATGAAGGCGATCAAGCCGCGCGTTGCGTTCGCCGTGCCGAACACGCTCACGGGAGAAGGCCAGCTGATGGTCGACATGACCTTCGAAAGCATCGAGGACTTCTCGCCGGCCGCGGTGGCCAGCAAGGTCGACTCGCTGCATCAGCTGCTGCAAGCCCGTACCCAGTTGGCCAACCTGCAGACGTACATGGACGGCAAGTCCGGCGCCGAAGCGCTGGTCAACAAGCTGCTCGCTGATCCCGCGCTGCTGAAGTCGCTCGCTGCGGCGCCGAAACCGAAAGCGGCTGACGAGAACGACGCCAAATCGCTGAACTGACGACAGGCGATTGATAAACGGCACCCAGCCAGAACCGAATCAAGGACGACAGAGGAACATCATGGCAACACAGCAGGTACAGGCATCCAGCGCCGCGAAGCATGCGCACACCGATTTCTCGCAACTGCTCGAACAGGAATTCCGTCCCAAGACCGATGAGGCCCGCGAAGCCGTCGAGTTTGCAGTCCAGACGCTCGCCGAGCAGGCGCTGCAGCAGTCCATCACGATCAGCGACGACGCATACAAGAGCATCGAAGCGATCATTGCGCAGATCGACCACAAGCTCTCCGAGCAGATCAACCTGATCCTGCATCACAACGATTTCCAGAAGCTGGAATCGGCGTGGCGCGGTCTGCATCACCTCGTCTCGAACACCGAGACCGACGAGCGCCTGAAAATCCGCTTCATGGACGTGTCGAAGGAAGAACTGCGCCGCACGATGAAGCGCTACAAGGGTCTCGCATGGGACCAAAGTCCGCTCTTCAAGCAGATCTACGAGGAAGAGTACGGCCAGCTTGGTGGCGAACCGTATGGGTGTCTGGTTGCCGACTACTACTTCGACCATACGCCGCCGGATGTGGACCTGCTCGCCTCGATTGCGAAGATTTCCGCCGCCGCGCATACGCCGTTCATCTCGGGCGCATCGCCGTCGGTGCTGCAGATGGAGTCGTGGCAGGAACTTGCGAACCCGCGCGATCTGACGAAGATCTTCGCGCAGAATCTCGAGTACGCGCCGTGGAATTCGCTGCGCAACACGGAAGACGCGCGCTATATCGGTCTGGCGATGCCGCGTTTCCTCTCGCGCCTGCCTTACGGTGCGCAAACGAATCCCGTCGACGAGTTCGATTTCGAGGAAGACACGCAGGGCTCGGATCATCGCAACTACGCATGGGCCAACGCAGCCTACGCGATGGGCGTGAACATCAACCGTTCGTTCAAGCTCTACGGCTGGTGCTCGCTGATTCGCGGCGTCGAGTCGGGCGGTACCGTCGAAAACCTGCCGTGCCATACCTTCCCGACCGATGACGGTGGCATCGACATGAAGTGCCCGACGGAAATCGCTATTTCCGATCGTCGCGAGGCCGAACTGTCGAAGAACGGTTTCATTCCCCTTATCCACCGCAAGAACACCGACCACGCAACGTTCATCGGCGCACAGTCGCTGCAGAAGCCGACCGAGTACTACGACCCGGATGCGACGGCAAACGCGAACCTCTCCGCACGTCTGCCGTACCTGTTCGCGTGCTCGCGCTTCGCGCACTACCTCAAGTGCATCGTGCGCGACAAGATCGGCACGTTCCGCGAGCGCGAGGACATGCAGCGCTGGCTCAACGAATGGATCATGAACTACGTCGATGCGGACCCCGCGAACTCGTCGCAGGAAACCAAGGCGCGCCGGCCTCTGGCGGCTGCCGAAGTGGTTGTCGAAGAGGTGGAAGGCAATCCTGGCTACTACCAGGCGAAGTTCTTCCTGCGCCCGCACTTCCAGCTTGAAGGCCTGACCGTGTCGCTGCGTCTGGTCGCCAAACTGCCGTCGATCAAGGAAGCCGCCTGACCGTTAGCCGTTCAGAGTCAGCCGGCTGCCGCATGCGTCAGCCGCTCGATCGCTGTCTCCCGTGTAGATGACAGGAAGCGACGCTCACGGCGAGCGTCGCTTCAATGGCGGCATGTAGAAATGGAAAAGCCAGTTGGCAACGTCACGTTACAGAAAACTCGACGGTCATTCCTAAACGCATTGACCATTACCGATAAGAGGTGTTTCAGATGTCTTCACTACGGTTTGATGGACGCACACATCAGATTGCGCTAAGTGACTCTGCAGGAAATACCACTGGCAGTTGGGCTGCCTACAACAACGTCGACAGTCATGCCACCATTCGGCACATCCAGAACGGCGTCTATACGATTCAGGACAGGGTGATACCTCACCCTCACGCCCCGTCGGCAAATGGTCCTTACGGGCTTCATGGCATTGTTCGCTTCAACGCTCCCGGTCACCCCGGCATCGGCGTGCATTCGGGACGGGCCAATGCACGCCATTCGCCCGGTCCACAACATGCCACGATGGGCTGCATTCGAACCAACGACGACGCAATGAGCGCTATCAGCAGTCTGATGAGGACGGATGCGCTGACCACCATTGAAGTCGTCAGCAACGACTCCGTAAGTGCCCACACCGCCTCCCGGCGCAACCGCAACGCTAGCCTACATGGACGCAGTCATGGCTAGGCCCGCAAGTCGTCGCAGTGCGTCAAAGCGAATCACGTGCCTTATTGCGGCGCTGGGGTTCTTGTCGGTACCACCGGCCCACAGCAAGGCTTGCACGCAACACGACGCGATTGCCGCAGATGAAATGGTCGACCGGATCAGCACCTGGAATGCGGCGAACGTCGTATTCACGAAGTACAAGCAGTGCGACGACGGGGAAATCGCCGAGGGCTACTCAGAGGCGATCGCACGACTACTTGTTGACCAGTGGCATACGTTGCCTCGGCTTGGTATGTTGATCAGACGCAATCCGCCGCTTAAAGGCTTCGTGCTGCGTCATATCGACAGCACGCTCGATACGGGCGACCTCGACAGGATCAAGGCACTTTCCACGTCGTCATGTCCCTCAGGCATGGAAACACTATGCAAGGCACTGACGAATGCTGTTTCGCAGGCTGAACGGACAACTCAATGAAGCGATATCTCTGCTGTGGGGTTGCTTTGCTTGTTCTCGCAGGTCACGCGTGTGCCAGCGCACAGCCGCTGACGCCGTCACGGGTCGCACGAGAGATTCACGTGCATGGCGCGCAGACCACAGTGCAATCGCTCAATCGCACCGGACGCATGGACGCTGTCCTCAACAAGATTGCCTCGGGAAACATAGCGTGGGTCCGACTCGCATCTGATCTGGCGAAAGGCTCCGACGCCGGGAATTCGACGGGACTGAGCGTTGCCCTTGCGCACGCGCTCCCAAGAAACCCCAAAACCGTTCTGGCTGTGCTCGATGACGGGCCTGTCACGGGGTCGGCCGTTGTATGCAGCGTCTCGTTTATCGAACCCACTCAGCGCGAGATCAATGGCTATCTTGATCGGACCATTCCTGCGGTGGAACGCGTGCCCGAATCGGATCGCCTGCCGCACCGCACGGCCTGCCTCAAGGCTTTGCAGCGCATCGCAGAACAGAGAGCAGCACATCCGTCGTAAGAACAACAGCCACAAGAGAACACATCAAAGATACGGCAACAGGTCCGTAAAACAGGAAGTACGTTTACCACTCAAGGAGTTTTAGATGGCACAAGATATTTTCATCAAGATCAACGGCATCGACGGAGAATCGCAGGATTCGGCGCACAAAAACGAAATCGAAGTGTCGAACTGGAGCTGGCAGATCCTGCAGCAGTCGAGCATGCATGCCGGCTCGGGCGGCGGCGCCGGCAAGGCGACCGTCGAAGATCTGGCCTTCGAACATCTGCTCGACCGTGCAAGCCCGAACCTGATGAAGTACTGCCTGACCGGCAAGCACATCGACCAGGCAGTGCTGACCGTGCGCAAGGCAGGCGGTAACCCGCTCGAATACCTCAAGATCACGATGAACGACGTGATCGTCACGCAAGTGCATCCGTCGGGCAGCAATGCGGACAATGGCATTCGTGAACACGTGCGCCTGTCGTTCGCGAAGGTCAAGCAGGAATACGTCGTGCAAAACGCCCAGGGCGGCAGCGGTGGCGCCGTGACGGCAGGCTACGACATCAAGCTCAACAAGGAAGCCTAAGCGCCTTGTCCAGCGAGGTCCGGTGCACGCGCCGGACCTTTTCAACGCTTCACTTTCACCTGTTCACTGCCGATGCGCCCGTCCACTCACGTCGTTGCACTTGTCTGCGCGCTCGGACTCGCCGCATGTGCGAGCAACGATCCCAAGGCTGTCCATGAAGCCGTCAAGCTCGACCTGACAGTGACGGCCTCATCCAGCGTCAATCCCGACGACCAGAAGCGCGCCGCGCCGATCGTCGTGCGCATCTATGAACTCAGGAACGCCGACGCGTTCAATACCGCCGATTTCTTCTCGCTGCAGGACAAGGACAAGACCGTTCTCGCCGATGACCTCGTCACACGCGACCAGTTCCAGCTCCGTCCTGGCGAAAACAAAATCATCCAGCGTACCGCCGATCAGCCCACGACCATGCTGGGTGTGATCGCTGCCTACCGCGATCTGCCGAATTCCGTGTGGCGCGCGACATGGGCACTGCCGCCCTCCCCCCCGGCCGGGTGGTATCGCTTCGCGCCGAAGCTGAAACTGACGATCAATCTCGATACCAGTGCGATCCGGATCACCGACGCACAACAACAGAACAAGTAATGGACCACACGCATGAGCTGGTATAACAAGGTCACCTGGAGTGAAGGGCTGTTTCTGCGCCCGCAGCTGTTCCAGCAGCAGGAGCGCTACATCGAGCATTTCGTGCACAAGCGCGCGGCGCCCCTGTCGCCGTTCTTCTTCGGCTTCTCCCATTACGCGATCGACAACGAAGCGCTGGCGCTCGGCAAGGTGATCGTCAAATCCGCGAGCGGCGTGTTCGCGGATGGCACGCCATTCGATGCACCGGGCAACACACCGCCGCCCGCACCGCTGACGATCCGGCCCGAGCATCTGGATCAGGTCATCCATCTGGCCGTGCCGATCCGCGTGCCCAACGCCGAGGAGACCACATTCGACGAGTCCTCGCATTCGCTGGCGCGCTATGCTGTGTTCGACACGGACCTGCGCGATACGAACTCGATCGGCCAAGGTCCGAAGACGGTCCAGTTGTCCAGTTTGCGGTTGCGGCTGGTGCCGCAGAAAGAGATGACCGATGCGTGGATTGGACTACCCCTCACGCGAGTCAAGACGCTACGCGCCGATGGCAGCATCGAACTCGATGACACGCTGGTGCCGCCCGTGTCGGGCTACGGCGCAAGCACGCTGCTCACCAGCTGGCTGGCGAAGGTCCACGATCTCACGCGGCTGCGCGCCGATGCGCTCGCCAAGAGGTTGACAGGCAGCGATGGCCAGGCCGGCACGGTGGCCGAGGTCTCGGATTATCTGCTGCTGCAAACACTTAACCGCTACGAACCGCTGCTGCAGCATCTGCGGCGCGTGCCAACGACGTCGCCCGCTGACCTGTACGCGCTGCTGCTCAGCATGGCAGGTGAACTGTCGACCTACGTGCGCCCGGAGACGCGCCGGCCGCTCGAATCCCATCCGCCGTATCAGCACATCGAACCTCACGTCTGCCTGAAGCCGATCGTCGACGACACGCACTGGCTCCTCAACGCCGTGCTGGTACGCAGCGCACAAAGCATTCCGTTCGCCGACGCAGGCTACGGCATGCGCAACGCCGTGGTGGATCCCGCCGAGATGCGCAGTTTCAATTCGCTGGTCCTGGCCGTCTCGGCCCAGATGCCGGCCGACACGCTGGTCCAGCAGTTCGCCACGCAGGCGAAGATGGGACCGTCCGAACGCCTGCCGGACCTGGTGCGCTCGCACCTGCCGGGCATCGCGCTGCAGGCGCTGCCCGTGCCGCCGCGCCAGATTCCGTTCAACGCGGGATACGTCTACTACGAACTCTCGCGTACGGGACCGTTGTGGGAGACGGTTGCGCAATATGGCGGCATCGCGCTGCACGTGGCGGGCGACTTCCCTGGACTCAAGCTGGAACTGTGGGGCGTGCGCGGATAACGAAACCGCACGTGACAAAAAAGCGGGCCTTTTACCCATCAAAAGCGCCCGCTCATCATGACATCAGGGGAACGTAGTGAATCCAGACCGAGGACTGCCTTCATTCGGCACAGCCTTCGCGCCCGACGATCGTACCGGGCCCAGCGGCATGCAGAGGCCACCCAGCGAACCCGCATCCGGTACGAAACAGGATCTGCCGTCCACACTACTCGCGAACATCCCGGCGGGCGAACCGCAGGCCATGCGCCTTCGCGCCGTCGAAGAGGCGAAGAATCCGTTACTGGAAGCTGCGCGACCTTTGCTGCGCGCGCTCGCCGACATGCCAAACGAGCTGGATCTGCAGGCCATCGATCAGCTTCACCTGCTGCTCAAGCAGGAAGTGCGCATGTTCCAGCGGCTGTGCGAGCAGGCCAACATCCGGCGGGATCACATGATCGGCGCCCGTTACTGCCTGTGCACGGCACTCGACGACGCCGCCACACGAACCACCTGGGGCCAACGCGAAACCGGCGTCGAGTGGATGCGCAAGGGCCTCGCCACCGAGTTCCACGAGGACCGTCAGGGTGGCGACAAGGTCTATCTGCTAATCGGGCGGTTGATGAACGAGCCGCATGAACACCTCGATCTGCTCGAAGTGATCTACCGGATTCTGAGCTTCGGTTTCATGGGCCGCTACCGGCATGAAGCCGACGGCGCCCGCAAGCATGACGCCGTGCGGCAGCGGCTTTACAACGAAATCCAGACGCAGCGCGGCGTCGTGCCGATCGCGCTCTCCCCGCATGTGCAGTCTGACGCACGGGGGCGGCGCATGTCCTTCTACGATTTCCCCGTCTGGATCACGTTTGCCGTGCTCGGGCTGATCCTGCTCGGTCTGTTTGGCTGGTTCAAGTACCAGTTGCTCAACCACGGTGCGACTGTCGAGAAACAGATCGCCGACATCGGCCATCTGACGCCACCGCCTGCGCCACGGCTGCCGCATCTCAAGGAACTGCTGAAGAACGAGATTGCGGCCGGCACGGTCAGCGTCGACGAGGACGTGCGCCACAGCTCGGTCACGTTCCGCGGCGACTCGATGTTCCTGCCGGGCGGCGCCAACGTCAATGCATCGATGGGACCGCTGATTGCGAAGATCGCCAACGAGGTCGTCAAGGTGCCGGGCAAGGTCGCGATCACCGGCTATACCGACAACAGACCTATCAGGAGCCGCCAGTTCGCATCGAACGATGCGCTCTCCGAAGAACGCGCCACGCAGGTCATGCAGATGCTGCAGGCGGCAGGCGTGCCGGCAGCGCGGCTCGAAGCCATCGGCAAGGGAGAGGCTAACCCTATCGGCGATAACGCCACCCCGCAGGGCCGTGCGCGGAACCGCCGCGTCGAAATCACGGTCACGCCCTGACCTAACCCTACGCCCATCGGGATTCAAGGATGAAGAAGTTGTCGTTTCTGGTATCGCGCTGGTTCCTCGCGTTCCTGGCGCTGGTGGTCCTCGGACTCGTGATCTGGTTTCTCGGACCCTTTGTTGCGTTCGGCGGACTCAAGCCGCTCGCGAGTGTGGGCATGCGCATTCTCGTGATTGCGCTGCTGCTCGTTGGCGTGCTGCTCTGGCTCAAGGGCCGGTCGACCATCGTTGTGTTCGTCGCGCTGCTGTGCCTGCTGATCTGGTACGCGGGGCCGCTGCTCAGCTTCGGGCACGTCGAGCCTTTAGCGTCTGTCGCGGCACGTGTCATCGCCATTGCGGTCGTAATCGCGCTCTTTGCAGCATTCGGGCTGTACTGGCTATGGCAGCGAATGCGCGACGACGACGATTTCCTCAAGAAGGCGCTCGCGTTCGGCGGCGAAAAGAAGGCGTCGCCCGCCGCTGGACGATTGAAGGACATCGAGGCACGCTTCAATAGTGTGCTGGCGCGCCTCAGGTCCATGCGTACGGGCGCGCGCGGCGTCGGGCGGCTCTTCCAGGGTACGCGCTATCTGTACGAACTGCCGTGGGTGATCACGCTCGGCTCGGCGGCCTCCGGCAAAACCAGCGCCTTGCTTAACGCGGGACTGGCGTTTCCGGTCGGTGGAACGGCGCCGCGAACGACGAGCGCTCCACCCGGCACGAAGAATGTCGACTGGTGGCTGACCAACGATGCGGTATTGATCGACACCGCCGGCTACTACACCCGTCACGGCGCTTCGACGCAAGCGTTGCCCGCTCCCGTCGAAACACAGGAAACCGATGAAAGGAAGGTCACGGATCGTGCGAGCGCACGCGCATCTGCCAGCTCGAGCACAGCCCCGATCAGTGAAGCGGACTGGCGTCAGTGTATCGATGAAGACGAATGGCAGGGCTTTCTCGGTCTGCTGCGCCGCCACCGCCCGCGCGCGCCGATCAATGGTGCCGTGCTTGCGATCAGCGTCAACGTTCTGACGGCGCCGGACCCCGCAGTCCGCGCGGCCGAGGCCGATGCGCTGCGCGAACGGCTGGCTGACCTGCGCAGCACGCTTGGCATCCGCTTTCCGGTCTATCTGATGATCACGCAGATGGACCGTCTGCCCGGCTTCGCGGATTACTTCGGATCGCTGACCGAGGAGCATCGCGCGCAGATGTGGGGTTTCACGCTGCCGCTGACCGACGCTGGCGCGCAAGGCAGTCTCGCCACCCGCTGCGACGATGAACTCAGGCAGCTTACGACGCGTCTGGCCAGCGGCGTTAACACTCGACTGGAAGACGAGTACGACATCGACCGGCGCCGGCGCCTCGCCGTCCTGCCCGAGGCATTTGCGGCACTCACCGCGCCTCTGGCCGAACTGCTTGCGCAACTGGTGCTCGATTCCCGTTATGACGACACCCAGTTTCAGACGACGCTGCGCGGCGTGTACTTCACGAGCGCGTTGCAGCACGGCGAGAAAGTCACGGCCGAACCGCGCACGATCGTTCAGCGCCTTGCGACCGGCCTGAAGCGTTCGCTGGGGCCCGCCGTCAACGAGTCGGACAGCCATCAGGGCTATTTCCTGCATGACCTCTTTACCAGGGTCGTCATTCCCGAAGCCCATCTGGTACGTCCGAACCTGCGCTGGGAATACCGCTTCCGTCTGCTGCGTCTGCTCGGTCATGCGCTCGCTTTGCTGCTGTTTGTGTGGCTCGCGATCGGCATGCGCCTGAGTTTCGGCAACAACAGCGACTATCTGGACGCTATCGCGCGCAAGACACAGGCGCTCGCCGCGAAGGTCGCGCAGCTCTATCGTGACCCGAAGCCGGAGGCCGTCCCTGACACGCTCAGCGAATCGCGCTATCTGCCGACCTGGACGGGCCTCGACCTGTCCGACCCGGACAGCCGCTTCCGCTATGGCCTGTACAGCGCGCCGGGCGTGGTCGACGCGAGCCGCGAAACGTATCGTGCGCTCGAGGACAACCTGCTGCTGCCATCGATCGTCCATCGGCTGGAAGATGTCATTGCGCAGTCGATGGCGAACAAGGATGCCAAAGCCGCGTATGACGCGCTGCGCGTGTACCTGATGCTCTATGACAAGGCGAAGTTCAACGCAACCGACATCAAGGCGTGGGTGCTCGACGACTGGGCGAAGAACGACAGCGCATCGATCTTTGGGGGACGCGCATCGATGATCGAGCACGTCGAGCAGCTCTTCTCGGGCGAGCGCGTCGTCCAGTCGCCGCTGATCCGCAATGACGCGTTGATCCAGCAGCCTCGTGCCTTTCTCGATGCCAGCAATGCCACGCAGCGTCTCTACGACCGGGCCAAGGCCGATATGCAGAAGGAGGCGCCCGACGAGTTCACGCTACTGCGTGCGGTGGGCCCGCAGGCGGGCACCGTCTTCACGCGGGCAAGCGGCGCCCCGCTCTCGCGCGGCGTGCCCGGCCTCTTCACATTCGACGGCTATCGCAACCTGTTCGACAAGCGGCTGCCGGAGTTCGTGCAGGCAGCACGCGACGACGACGCCTGGGTGATGGGACGTTCGTATCTGGGCGAGGCTCAAAAAAAAACGGCTGAAATTGTGAGCACGGTGACGGGCACCGACGATCCGCTGACGGAGGCCATCCGCCGGCTCTACCTGACGGAATACGCGCAACAGTGGGATGCGTATCTCGGCGACATCCGCACTGTCGCGGGGACGAGCCTCGCGTTTAACCTGCAGGTGCTGCGCCAGTTCGCGGCGCCCGATTCGCCCCTGGCCCGGCTCGCCCGCGCGGCTGTCCATGAAACGACGCTCACGCAATCGATGGCGACCAGTGATGGCTCGCTCCTGCAGAAGACCACCGACCAGCTCAGCCAGAAAGCGGACAAGGCGCTTGGCATCCGCGCCGAAGAACGTATCGAGCGGGAACTCGTCGACAGCCATTTCGCCGCGCTGCGCGAAATGGTGACAGGCAACGGCGACACATCGACAGCAAACCAGCAGGCGAACGCGCAAGCCGGCAAGAGCGGGCTCGATGGCGTGACGAGCCTGCTCAACGACTACTACACGGCGCTGACGGTCGCGGACAATGCGATCACGAACAACAGCATGCCGCCTGCGAACGACGCCGCGGCGAAGCTGAAAATGGCGGCAAATACGATGCCCGCACCGTTTCGCGAGGTGCTGCTCGGTCTTTCGGTGCAGGGTTCGCACGAGGTCAATCAGGGCATCGGCCAGTTGCTGTCGCGCCAGATGCAGGCCGTGGTGAGTGATACCTGCCGGCTGACCGTCGAGGGCAATTACCCCTTCGCACCGGAAAGTGCACGCGACGTGAGTATCGACGACTTCACGCGTGTGTTTGCCCAGGGCGGCGTGATCGACGATTTCTTCACGAAGAACCTCGCGCCATTCGTCGATACGTCGGCCAAACCTTGGCGTTACAGGACCCTGCCCGGCGCGACGGAGCCTGTCCAGGGTCCGGATCTCGAACCGTTCCAGCACGCGAAGCAGATCCGCGATGTGTTCTTCGGCGATCAGGGCAAGCAGCTCCTGTGGAAAGCCGATGTCCGGGTGCCCGAACTCGATCCGACCGTGACCACACTCGCGATCGACATCGATGGCCAGAGCACGCAGTACCAGCACGGACCCGTCGCACCGTTCCCGGTGAACTGGCCGGGCCCGCGCGGCGGCGTGCATGCCGAACTCACCGCGAGCCCGCGCATCAAGCTCGAGACCTCGACGGTCGCGAGTGACGGTCCTTGGGCGTTAATGCGTCTGTTGCGCAAAGGGCAAATCATCCAGACGGCCACGCCCGGCCGCACGCGCGTCGCGTTCGACTTCGACGGGCGCAAGGCCGTGCTCGATATCGCGAGTGCCGGGAGCGTCGCCAATCCTCTCACGGGCGACGTGCTGAGCACGTTCCACTGCCCGAATTCGATGCCGATGTTCAGTCTGCCCGACAGCGGCCCGCCGCCGGGATTGCCGCCGGCGGCACGATCCGCTGCGGCGCCTTCGAACACAGCTCAGTGACGCCCTATCCACCATCCGGCTCCAGACACGATGAGCACGCTCCCCGCTTTTGATCGACCCGGTCCCGGCCGCGATGATGTTGCACGGAATACATTCAGCCAGCCGGGCAACTTCGAAATTCGTGAAGGTGCGCATATCGTGCTGCACGATCGCGACCGGCACACCCCCGAGATACTCTTCAAGATGGCGCTGGCCAGTTCGTGGAGTCTTGGTGGATGTCCCGTCCGGTGCAACGGGTTCCTGCCGGGCGTATCGATGTTGCTCGATACGCCTGAGGTCGGCAATCCAGGCGATCACGCAGAAGGGGTGCTCGACCATCTGTGGCGTGCGATCTGGCCGCATCTGCAACAGTGGTGCGCGATCGAGCCACAGCACGCCCGCATCATGACCGCGACCTTGGGCGGAGTTCGCGTAGATCTGGCCTGGGATCACCTGGTCGCGTGGCTGCCTGGCGCGATGCGGATCGACATGGTGGATATCCTGCTGGACGCATCAGCCAACAGGTCGTCGGCGCTTGAGTGCATCACGTGCAACGCACCGGCGCCCATCTGGCCGTCCGATACGTTGGACAGCCGTTCACGGACTGCTGTTGATCTGGCCATCGAAGACGCCATGTATCGATCGCTGCAGGCAATCGATATCCAGTACGAACGCATGCCTGTCCCCGTACGTTATCGGGCAACGGGCGCCATCGAAGCATGGGCCACCGCACGCCGGGCCGCCGGCGGCGATGGTGTCCTCCTGTCGGCAAGACTCGCGGATTACAGTACAGCCCCACGAAGCTCGCGCATGAACTGGAGAACTTCATCGCGCGGTATTGCAAATTCGACGGCGCGATGGGTACCGGCGCCCTGATCGTGGGCGTGGCACGTAACAGCATCTACAGCCAGGCCTTCTGGCTGCGCAACGGCGCGCTCTACGAGCCCACAGCAGCATTACATCAGCTGCTCGACGCGTCCGATGTCGCCGCCGATGTGCCCCTCGGCCAGTTGCGTCTGCCGACACCAGCGCTGTGCATCGTACCGGAACCCTCCATGCAGCAACGCAGCGATGGTTTCGAATCCATGCTCGTCTTCGAACATGGCAATACGAAGCACGGCCTTCCGTCGGAGCGCTGGTTGACCTGTGTGGTATGGCACAAGGACCCCATCTCGTCGCATTCGGCGCTGATCGAGTACGTACGCATCGACGCCAGCGATAGCACCACGTCGATCAGGCAGGCGGTGATGCAGCTGCCTGGCCTTTCCCCGAATCAGCAAAAGCTCTGGCAGCAGTGGCTCGACTATGTGATCAAGATGTTGCTGTATCTCTCGCTCGACTCTGTACGGATCACGCACGAACGCCCCTATACCACGGCGCCCCGCACGTTCGCGGGACTGGGCAAACGCAAACGTTCGCAACGGCTTGCAGCAATCGAACAGCTATATGACCGCTACGTGATCGGCCCTCCCGCGCTCACTGGCGACCTTGCCTGTCGCGGTACAGGCAGCGGCGATCACGAGGTCCGGGCGCACTGGCGACGCGGACACTTTCGCATGCAACCGTATGGCCCGGCCGCCACGCAACGCAAGCTGATCTTTGTCATGCCTACCCTCGTGCGCGCTGACCGGCTTGCATCAGGTAATGATGGTTGACGCGAACATCGTCGGTTCGTTTCTCATGAACATTCCAGGCTCGATCGCTGATATGGCCGGGAAGACTCGCGATAGTCAGCACAACATTGAGTACGGTTGAAAGTGCCAGGCAAAGCAAACAGGACCGCTGTAAATTCCCCCCTTGTCGCCGCGACCGTCCGTCAACGGGTACAGGCGGCCCTTGAAGCGCTCCCAGGGCCAGGAGGAACATCTTCGCCCGACTACCGTCAGCATGTGTACTGCGGCATCCAGCAGGTGGCTCGTGCGTGGGGCGGACTCTGCACGTCGGAACGATACGAAGGACACAAGGTAGCACTCAAGTTTTGCTGTGAACAGGGGCACGTCTTTCCGATGCTGATGCGTATGCTGCGGCTCGGTTCGTGGTGCCCAGCCTGTGCCTATGACCGCGATCTGATTTACAGCCTCGCAGACGCGCGCGCGATCGCCGGGAAGCGAGGGGGCTGTTGTCTGTCCGAATCGTATGTCAACACGCGCACGAAAATGAAATGGCGTTGTGCGCAGGGTCACGAGTGGCTATCTACACTGGACGGTGTTTTGCGTGGCGACTGGTGCAGAAGGTGCCACTTCGAAAGCATCAAGCCGAAGAAGGAAGAGATCCAGCAGGCGGCACAAAAGCGTGGAGGACGGTGCCTGTCAGACTACGTGGACAAATACACACCGCTTTGGTGGGAGTGCGCGCAAGGACATACATGGTCCGCCCCCTGGTTCAGGATCGCCAAAGGCCAATGGTGCCATCGCTGCGCCGTCAAGGTCCGAACGAGAACGATTGAACAGATGCGAGACCTCGCCTGTTCACGCGGTGGGCTTTGCGTTTCCGAGTCTTATACAGGCGCGCATGGGAAGCTCGAATGGGAATGCGAGAAAGGGCATCGCTGGAAGGCGGAGGCCAACAGTGTATGGCGAGGCAGCTGGTGTCCCGAATGTGCGTGGGAACGCCGACGCGTAGCAAAGAGGCGAAAGAGGAATTCAGGGGATGTACCTATCATGGTGTAGCAAGACCTGATGACTGGCCAAGGGCCACCGCGCAGGTTCCGTGGGACTCGCAGACCATGTCGATCGACATGATCACGCGGGTGTGTGGCGCACGGACGGCCAGCCGTTGATGCCGTCAGCCATCGACGTCATAACGCCGGCGCAGATGCGGCTTCTTCGTGATGCGGAGCCTTGCACAGTTCGGGCACCATGAGCGGCGGTTCACAACGTTGGTGGGTAAAGCGTCCCACACATGACCGAGGTCGCATTGCCAGGTCAGCTTCACCTTGCCACCCAGGTATTCAGAACTCAGACACTGTCCCCCACGTTCGCGTGCGACGGCCTGCATTCTTTCGAGCGTGTCTCTTTTATTCAGGTTCGCGCAGCGTGAACACCAGGTGCCGCCCACGATCACCAGATTGGCCATCGCCCGCCACTCGTGGCCCTTCTGGCAGCGGAAGCGGTATTTCCGGTGCGATCCTATATAAATCTCGTCCAGACACACCCCAAGATGTGACGCAGCAATCGCCTTCAGACGATCAAGTCCATCCGGATCAAGTTTCGAGTCCCCATAACGCCGCATTGAACATTGACGGCACCAGGTACCCTGGACAACGTGTTTGCTACGGGCGAGCCAGCGATGTCCCTGTGCACATTCCCATTCATGGAGACCCTTGTCACCCAGGTAGGTCACAGACAGACATCGTCCACCACGTCCGGCAGCGATCCTGCGCAAGTGGTCAAGTCCGGCCGAGCGCTTCTGCGCACGCAGGTTGTCTGTACAATCCGGACAGCCACGGCCTTGCAGGATGCTTTTCGCTGCCGTCGTCCAGACGTGACCCGCTGGGCATCTGAGACGACACTCTGCGTTCAGGCCAGGAAACACCGTCTCCTCGCACACGAAGCGTCGTTGCCGAAGCTCGGCGTTGAACCGCTGCCAGGCAGCCTCGCGTTCGCATTCCGCGCAGGTTACTGTACCGCGCAGGATAACAGGCGCAGTGCGGGTGAATCGATGCGCTCGCGGACACTCCAGAAGATACGCACTCCGCTGCCCCTCCCACTGCTTCGTCAGCAGCTTCATCCGGCAGGCGGTCGCATGCTGCCTGAGGCGATCATAAGCGGCGTCGCCAGTGAGATAGAGGCGTCGTGTTCCTTCACGTTGGCGGCCCGGCATATTCAGACCTGCGCCGTCATTCCAGACTGAAGCCTTCGTCGCCCTCAACCAGCACGCCGCCGTGGCTCGTCGTGTCACCCACGCGCGCAACATGCCTGCCACCGAACGCAGCCGACGGTGCACCACTTTCGATGATCGCCCCGCAGCTGATCGTGTCGCCAACACCCGCAGCCGGCCTGCCGTTAATGATCAGGCTGGTCGAGGCGCTGGTAACAACCCCCTCTCCATGTTCAGGACACTGATGACGATGACCGAGCAGGACGATATGACGCATAAGGATCTCCGTGTCTAAGGTATGCGGCAGCGGCTACCGCATGATTTTCTGAATTGTGGCGCATGCTTTACATTCGTATGGATCCGCTCGAAGGGCATGTAGCGTGATGCGGTGACGGGGCAGTCCTCGATTCGATGTCCATCTCCTCTGGCCACTTGACCTTCGGTGCCAGCAGGCGTGCAAGATTGATCGTCGGCTCGTTGTTCCAGTCGCGCGGCTTCCACTTTGATGGCGGCAGTGCCTGCGGACCCTGCTGCATGTACGTGCAGATATACGCCCATGCCTTCTCGTCGTTGGCCTTGGCTCGCAACTGGAAACGGTCGATCACTTCATTCGTGCCGGGCCTGACAACTGACACCACGACGCCAGACTTGGAGCAATAGACGCCGCTGCCCGCCATGCCGCCCTGGGACCATGCCTCGGCACGAACATCGTCCCAGTCATAGGCCGCTGCTCTGACTGGCCAGCGCACGAAAGGATTCCACCAGATCGCCTTGAACTCATACGCGTAGACCTTGCGACGAACACGATTGAAACGCAACGGCAGATCGCGGGGGGGACATATGTCCATGCGAATCCACATCAGTCCACCCCACACACTCAATAACAACAAGAAAACGGCGACTAGTAAAAAACCAATAGGCAAATTCTCTGCGTCACTAAAGATTCCAAACAGGGCCCACCCGCATGCGGCCAATACTGCCGGAGTAAGCCATGTCAGCAATCCCCGCATATCCAGATAGGAACGCGGCAATTCGAGATAGACGTCGTCGACGCGATTTGGCGCACTCATAAACAGTCCCGGTGCTACGTCCGGCCGGTCGTTCGGTCCGGGCAGGTCGCGTCGCCACCCCCGTGCGTGAGGATTGAGCAGCGGTTGATTACTTGCCATTACAGCTTCTCCTGAACCGTCAGTTCCGCAAAACCATACTCGTCTAGCCGATCGGGGTAGTACTTCACATGTACCGACGCCATCTCGACGTCGTGACCGCCTTCATGACGGGGTCGTTCTCGACTCAACGTCCATCTCCTCCGGCCACTTCACCTTCGGCGCCAGAAGGCGTGCGAGATTCATCGTAGGCTCGTTGTTCCAGTCGCGCGGCTTCCACTTTGATGGCGGCAGTGCCTGCGGACCCTGCTGCATATACGTGCAGATGTAGGCCCATGCTTTTTCGTCATTGGCCTTGGCTCGCAACTGGAAACGGTCTATCACTTCGTTCGTGCCGGGCCTCACCACCGACAGCACGACGCCAGACTTGGAGAAATAGACACCGCTGCCCGCCATGCCTCCCTGGGACCATGCCTCGGCACGGACATCGTCCCAGTCATAGGAAACCGCTCGCACCGGCCAGCGCGAAAAAGGGTTCCACCAGATTGGTTTGAACTCGTAGGCGTAGATTTTGCGACGAGCGCGATTGAAGCGAAGCGGCAAATCTCGCGGAGGCGAGATATCCATTCGCAGACCAACGAGTCCCGCCCAGAGGTCAACAAAAGTGGCGAAAAGAAGCAGCAGTAAATCGATACTAAGACCATCCAACGTAATCGAAGCCAGCCAAATTAGTCCAACCGGAGCAAGCAGTGGCAACGGAGATAGCCATAACAACAAACCACGCATATCCAAATAGGAGCGCGGCAGTTCGAGCCAGACTTCGTCAACGTGATTCGGCGCGCACATGAACAGTCCTGGCATCGCGTCCGACCGGTCGTTCGGGCCAGACAGGTCGCGTCGCCATCCACGCGCGGGGGGATTGAGCAGTGGGCGCATGTTCGTCATCACAGCGTCTCCTGAACCGTCAGTTCCGCAAAACCGTACTCGTCTAGCCGATCGGGGTAGTACTTTACATGTACCGACGCCATCTCGACGTCGTGACCGCCTTCATGACGGGGCCGTTCTCGACTCAACGTCCATCTCCTCTGGCCACTTGACCTTTGGCGCCAGCAGGCGTGCCAGATTCATCGTCGGCTCGTTGTTCCAGTCACGCGGCTTCCATTTTGACGGTGGTAAGGCCTGCGGTCCCTGCTGCATGTACGTGCAGATGTACGCCCATGCCTTCTCGTCATTAGCTTTGGCTCGTAGTTGAAAACGGTCCACTACTTCGTTCGTGCCTGGTTTGACCACCGACAGCACCACGCCAGACTTCGAGAAATAGACACCGCTGCCCGCCATGCCTCCCTGAGACCATGCCTCGGCACGAACATCGTCCCAGTCATAGGCGGCAGCCCTGACTGGCCAGCGCGCAAAGGGGTTCCACAAGATCGGTTTAAACTCGTACGCATACATTCTTCGACGAAGCCGATTGAAGCGGAGAGGGAGATCTCGGGGAGCGGAAGCATCAAGTCTAAAAAATAAGAATGCAGAGAAAATACCCAGCAATTCAAAACCCGACATATATGCGAGGAACTCTAGTACTCCACTAAATGCATCGAATATAAGCAACGATGCTAAAAAAGGAAGGACGACGGAGAGGGGAGCGAACCATATTACCAAGCCACGTAAATCCAGATATGACCGTGGCAACTCGAGATAGACGTCGTCCACATGGTTCGGTGTGGACATGAACAGTCCCGGCGTCGCATCTGTCGTGTCATTTGGTCCGGGCAGGTCACTTTGCCACCCGCGCGCGGGGGGATTGAGCAGGGGTTGTTTGCTCGCGATCACAATTTCTCCTGAACCGTCAGTTCCGCAAAACCATACTCGTCTAGCCGGTCGGGGTAGTACTTCACATGTACCGACGCCATCTCGACGTCGTGACCGCCTTCATGACGTGGCCGTTCTCGACTCAACGTCCATCTCCTCCGGCCACTTCACCTTCGGCGCCAGAAGGCGTGCGAGATTCATCGTAGGCTCGTTGTTCCAGTCACGCGGCTTCCATTTTGATGGTGGTAAGGCCTGTGGCCCCTGCTGCATGTACGTACAGATGTACGCCCATGCTTTCTCGTCATTGGCTTTGGCTCGTAGTTGAAAACGGTCCACTACTTCGTTGGTGCCTGGTTTGACCACCGACAGCACCACGCCAGACTTCGAGAAATAGACGCCGCTACCCGCCATGCCGCCCTGAGACCACGCTTCGGCACGAACGTCGTCCCAGTTATATGCAACTGCTCGCACCGGCCAGCGCGTGAACGGGTTCCACCAGATCGCCTTGAACTCGTACGCGTAGACCTTCCGACGGACACGATTGAAACGAAGCGGGAGATCGCGCGGAGGAGAAATATCAGCACGAAGTGCTCCGGAACAAATCCAGATACCAAGTGCTGCGATTACGGTGAATAACAGTACGTCTTCAACTGTTACGCTATTAGACTTGTCGTACAGAAGACATACCAATGCGAGAGGATACGTGGCCGTAATCAAGACAAGCCATACGAGGAGCCCACGCATGTCCAGATAGGACCGCGGCAGCTCCAAATAAATATCATCAACGTGATTCGGCGCGCACATGAACAGCCCCGGCGTTGCGTCCGGCCGGTCGTTCGGTTCGGGCAGGTCACGTCGCCACCCGCGCGCGGGGGGATTGAGCAGCGGTTGTTTGCTCACGATCACAGTTTCTCCTGTACCGTCAGTTCCGCAAAACCGTACTCATCCAGCCGGTCGGGGTAGTACTTCACATGTACCGACGCCATCTCGACGTCGTGACCGCCTTCATCCCCGCTGTTAAGGACAATCGCGCCGCTGATGACCTGAGGTGCATCCTTCGTGAATACCGCTGGCGCAAGTGTCGCGGCATCATAGTCAACCTTTCCCTTCGGTGCAGGTTGTGCGGTACCGAGTGACGACGTGTTCTCCTGTCGGGCCACCAGCACCTGGGTTCGCCCGCCATGCCGGGTCACACTTAGCGCAAATGCGTAGGCTGAAATAGCCGGTTTGTAGTCTGGCAGCACGATGCGGTAGGCCAGCGTGTGTCCCAGATCGAAGGCCATGCCGTCGCCCAGCGCCGCCGTACCCGTCATGGGGCGCAGCGAAGCCTCGAAGCCCACATCCACGCTCATCCCCAGCAGTACAGCGTTGAGAGCGGCAATCGCCTCGTCAGCATCTTCGGCTTTGGTCCAGGCAACCGAGGCGCCCTTGTGATCGCCGAAAAAGCAGCGACGCGCCCACATTTCCATGGGCGTTGACTCGGCATCCTTGGCCCATTGCACAACCGCATAGGCAGCGAGACCCAGCACCACCGCGAGGCCTAACGGGCCAAGCAGTATCGCCTCAGGAGCAGCGGCTCCAAACACGCCAGCCACTCCAGCAAGTGTTGAAAGCACGCCTGCTCCAATATAGCGGTGCTCAGCCGCAGCATCTCCCTGCTTCGATGCCCTCGCCGCCATAAACCCATCCTGCGCGGCATCGACAAAACTGGACGCCGCCGCCACGACCCCGGCCTTTTCACCCACAAACTTCGCAACACCCGCCGCGCTCTCCAGCACACCTGCCGCCGCGGTCTTGCCCGCCTGCTCCGCCGCGACCTTCGCACCGTCAGCGAATGCTCTAGCCGACTTGCCCGTCAGTTCCGCAGCCGATGCGAACACCCCCACCGAAGCCGACCACACCCCGATCAGTGTCTCCGTATACGCCGCGCCCACTGTTGTCTTCAGCGTGTTCATGTTCGTTTGCAGGCTGTCCCACTGGCCGTACAGCGACACGAATGCCAGCAGCACCTCCTTTCCCCCGGCCGCCATGCGCAGGTTGTTCGCCGTTGCCCTGGCGAAGGTATACGCCGTGCGCGAACCCACCTCGACGCTCTTCAATACCCTGATGGCGCCCGGCTCCAGCGTCTCCACGCCCACGACCATCCGGCCGAACGCGTCGTGGATACCCTGTGACGCGGTGCCCTGTGCCTCCAGCAGCCGCTTTTTCACCGACTCCGCGCTCTCCAGTGCCCACAGCCTGATGGAAATTGTTTTGTTTCTTACCGCGGCGTTGGGCAGCGAAACCATGCCCCCAAGAATCAGCGCCCGCACCTTCCTGCCGGCCTGACCCATCGCGTCATGCAACTGCCCGCTGAGCAATTGCATGTACTCCGACACCGTCAACTGGACGGTCACCAGGGTAACGTGCTGGCGCTGGTACAGCCACGCCACTCCCATATTCAGATGCCTTTGCGCGTGCTTCACACCATCGCCGATGTGAGCATGCAGACTGCCCGCCGCGCTGTTCACCGCCATCAGCAGCACCCCCACCGACTGCTGCAAAGCTGGCTGCATGTACGCTTCGCCCGCGTCCTTGCTCGTCAGCACTGTCTTGAAGGCTTCGTACAGCTTGCTCGAGTCGTTCAGGGTCAGCTTGCTATTTTCATCGAAGCTCGGCGCAAGCCCTGCAAGGAAGTTCGTGTTCTTCGCCAGCAGCGCCTTGTACGGCGGGCTGTTTTTATCCTTCAGCCATTTGCTCCACAGGATGCGCGTGGGTCCCTTCAGTGGTGGGGGCTGGTCCTTTTTCGGGTCCGACGGTTCGGGCGCTTCGCTCGGACCGCCTGCCAGGCACAACGACATCATGCCCGTGTACGCACGGCCCGAGCCCGACTTCACGTTATCGCCGTCGTAGTCGTGCTCGCACACCTCAGGCCAGCCTGGGGAGTCACACCACTGCGCCCAGCTTTTTCCAAACCGGTCGATGCGCTTCTGGTACGACGCCATCGTCCCGTCGTACCCGTCCTGAAACTTCCTGCGATCGTTTTCATGGTAGTGTTCTTCGAGGCGACCGTGCATGTCCTTCGTCATGCTCGCAGTCTCGCGCGCGGTGGCATCCTTGACGTCTACGGACGGCAAGGGGGCTTTAGCCGCGAGATACGGGTTCTCGTTCCAGCGCTTGCGGCTTTCGACTTCTGCCTTGACCGCCGAAGCCGCTTCCTGGGCGGCCATCCTGGCCTCCTGGTCCTTCAGACCCAGTAGCGCCTGCGAGGTGAAGTACTGATACCGGCGCATCGGCTCGGACGCCCAGACGTTGCGTTCCTGCACGCACAGGTTGCGCAGCGAGTTGTACTCCTGCACCGTGCCGATCGGGTCGGGCAGCAGCACGACGGGCACACCCTGTTTCAGCTGGTACTTCGTGATGCCCGCCTTCACAAACGCCTGCATCGCAGCCAGGCGCCGCGCACGCGAATAGAAACCATGCACGCTCTGGAAATCCTGCGTGCCCGGCGCGTATTCCCACACCTTTTTTGCCAGTTGCTGCGTGTCGGTCAGGCCCATCGCCTCATCCGTCTTCGCGACACCCGCCTTCGAGGGGTCCGTCCTGAACTGTGCAATGTTGTACGTCGAAAAGCGTGTCGCCGGCGACTTGCCCGTGCGGTAGTCATCCAGCACCTTCTTTGGCCAGGGGTCATTGGCAAACGCGATCTGCGCGACTGAATACCGGCTATCGAGGTTGATGAACGATGCCGGTATGTCATGGTCTTCGCTGATACAGGCCTTCGACAGCGGCTGGGCCGGGCCCGGCGGCGGTTGCAACGGATCGAACTGACGCAATGCGCCTTCGGGCGTCACCTGGTACGCCTGCCACACCTTGCGATCGAATAGTACATACACATAACCCTGGCGCAACACGCGCAGGTTGTTGTCCTGGAACTGCGCTTCAATGCCCTTGTTGTACTTTGCACCGATGGCAGGTGTTGGCGCATAGCGCAACGGCAGCACCGGGATGCCCTGGCGCTCACATGCCTTGCATTGCCCTGGCTGGCATTGTGCGGTCTGTTGCGCGGTCTGGTTCAGTTTCTGGGAGTCGGCCACGGAGGATGCTTCCTTATGTCAGGGTCGCGACGATCTGCGCCCACATGGCGTCGCTGAATTTGTCGAACTGCTCTGCGAGAGACGTCTCGCCAGTCGCTGTGCGTGCGATTGCGTTGCGTACCTGCGGATGCGTATCGAGGCGGGGATGAATGAAGAGCCGATGCAAGGCGAAGACAAGCTGATCCGTCAGGTCGCTCAGGCCAAGATGGCTCGCATCGAGCAGTTGTCCGTATGCCTGTGCGGCGGCATCGGGCGGCAGCAGGTGGGCGCCCCGCCATCGCGCTGGTGCGTAGGAAAGGTCATCCATCTGGGCCGTACGCCACGCGGCAAGCAGGCGCACGACCCAGGGCACGCCAGCCTGCACGGACACGCCGTAGTCCGAGATACGCTGCGCGCTGGTCTTCGCGCGCGGCAAGCGCGTCACGACGCCGCTCGCATCGGGATAGAGCCAGTCACTCACCGGCCCTCGCCAGACGTTCGCATCCTCGATAGACGTCGAGGCAAGCAGCTCCGCGCGCACCGGCTCATAGAACGGGACGTAGCGGCTCTCTGCGCCGGCTTCAACGATGCAGCGTTCTGCAATGCCGGAAGCGAGCCGGTCGGGCTGAGTGGCGCTGCTCAGCCACCCGCAGACGTAGCGCCGGTCATATTCCGCCTCCCGCTCCGCATGACGTATCGACGCATCGACGAGATCCGGATCGGGCGACGTGCCCGGCGCGGCCAGCACCACGAGGCGCGGACACAGGTCCGGCTCGTGAGCCAGATCGGCGCGCCGAACAATAGCCAGCGCGTCATCACCGAGTGTTGCCTGAAGACCCGGTATGCCGATCCTCGCGTGTTCGTCATATCCGGCGAGCGGATCAACCAGCAGGTAGAAGTATTCAGCGGGATTGTGGATGTCAGCCAGCCTGTTTTGCGCAGACGTCGCGCTCATCGTGCACGCTCCACGCAACTGACCAGTTCTCCGATCGACGGCGCACCGCTGATGCCCAGTGAATTACCGCTTCCGCTGGACTGCGAAACCGCGCCTTTCAGGCGGATCGCGGCCCCCTCGATCGTGACACCACTTGCGTCAATCGTAATCGTGCCTCCCGGCCCCCTGATCACCATGCGCTCCGCCGCGTCCAGTTCGAACGTGCGCGTCTTGTGCTGGATGCCTTGCCCCGCCTGCAGTCTCTACTGCCCTTGCACCGTCTGCTCGACATTGCCGCCTGTCTCGACAATGTGGTTCGCACCTGTCTTGTCATGCCGGTGGTTGCCGACTTCGTCGATGCGGTCTTTGGCGATCTGACTTGCATAGTTGCGACCGACGGTCAGGAATGCGTTGCGTCCGATGTTGTGGCGACGGTTTTCGTTGATGTCGACCTGCTCATTATTGCCCACGGTCTCCGTGCGGTCGTGGCCGATGGTGGTGCTTTCATCGTTCTCGACGGTCTTCATCCGGTCATGCTCAACCGTGTGCGACTCGTCGTGCTCCACCTCCACGCGCATGTCCTTTTCTGCGTGGATCCACACTTCCTCCGCGCCCTTTTTGTCCTCGAAGCGGATCGCGTTTGCGTTGCCGTAGCCGCCATCCTTCGACGAACGCGTGAGGATGCCGCTCTGCGTCGCGTTGCCGGGCAGGTCCCACGGTGGCATCGTCATCGCGTTGTAGACGCGCCCGATCACGATCGGCCGGTCCGGATCACCGTTCTCGAAGTCGACGATCACTTCGGTGCCCACGCGCGGAATCTGGACGCCGCCGAAGTTGCTGCCCGCCCACGGATACGACACGCGTATCCAGCACGACGAGTTGTGGTCCTTCGACCCGTTCCGGTCCCAGTGGAACGCGAGTTTCACGCGCCCGTACTGGTCGGTCCAGATTTCACTGCCCGGCGCGCCTGTGACGATGGCCGTCTGCGGGCCGGTGGTGCGCGGCTTCGCGAACTTCCGTTCGGGCCGGAATACGATGGTGGCGGGCTGCACGTCGAACGTCGTGGCGATGCGGTAGTGTGCCGCGGCGCCGCTGGACTCACCAACTTCTTCGGCCTCCAGTGCTGAGCGCAGCACCAGGTATTCGCAGTTCGCGCTCGCCTGCGGGTGGCCCGCGAGCGTGAACGTCGTGCCGCATACGACATCGCGCACGTTGCCCTTGCCCGAGGCCCGCTCGCCCTGAGCGTACAGTTCCTCCATGCGCACGCGCGCGAACTGTTCGCCGTCGGCCGGTTCCGTGTAGTCGCCTGGCCACTCGTAGCGTTCGAGCTGGTTGTGCGCGGTGTCCTGCGGCAGTTCGTTCTGCGCCTGAAGCTGCGCGTTCGGCTTCTTGAAGTGGTAGTCGTTCGTGGTCCAGATGCCCGTCTGGATGCGCTCGGTGGTGTCGAAGTGATCGATGTACTCACGGTCGATCTTATGGCCCGGCGGGTAGTACCACAGGGTCTGGTAGGCGGCGCTCCCGACGGGCTTGTGCGCACCGAGATGGTCCACCAGCACCATCCGGTGGAAGGTGTCCGAGTGCTCGATGAACCAATAGATGCCGTGCTCGGCCATCAGGCGCTGGACGAAATGGAGGTCCGTCTCGCCATACTGGACCTGATAGTCAAGCACCGGATACGTGCCGCTCAGACGCAGGTCGTACGAGTACATATACGCTCCGAAGACCGCTTCGAGGATTTCCACCACCGTCTTGCGCTGGAAAATCCGGAAGTCCGAACGCAGGCCCAAGAGCGCTATCCAAGGTTGCAGGAGCACACGGTAGCGATACTGCCGGTTCAGCTGGCCGACGAAGCCCGCTTCCATCACAAGGCCGCTGATTTCACGCGTACCCGCACCGATGTTCGCTGTGCCCGCCAGTCCTTCGCTACCCTCAACGAACGTTCCCATCCCGTCAAGCTGCATGGTGACGGTGAGTTCAGTGCCCGCCAGCGCCTTGAGATCGATTGCGGACGCCTCGGCATCGGGCATGTCCAGCGGGGTGGTCAGGGACAGCTCGTACCTGTAGATCGTGGAGAGTGATTCTTCACCCCTGATCGCGCTCAACATTAAGGCCGGCGTGCCATCGGGCAACAGGGGAAGAGCAGGACCGCTTATTGTGATGGTTCGTTTTTGCGGAAACTTCAGCATGACTAACGACGACCTTGGTAATCCAAATCTTGCCGATTGGAGCACAATCCGTCGCGGCGCGCTATCAGGCGAGTTCGAAATCTGCGCGGGATTTTTCTGTCAACCCTACGACCTTGATGCAGAGCGAAGATGGTCAATGGGGGGCTGGCCGAAACGCATCTGACGACTCAAACAGAAGCGGACATGTACACCCGATCCGGTTTGGACATCTGACCCGATCAGGATACCTATTGGATTCAATAGGGTACCCGCCGCGGTATCGGGGAAGTTCGAAACTTCGCCTAGTCGCGGCACAGGTTCGCGAGGAAATGGACGTACTTTTCAAGGCATGGTATTGGATCGATATTGCACGAATCATCAGCGCGTGCGTTCTCGGGTTTGCGTGATCCTGCACCGACTGCTAGAGGAGGTGTTGTGGCCTCCATGGACAAGTCCGCAGCGCAATGGGTGCAAAGCAGCGCAGGTTTAGCCTCGATTGCCTCAAGCTGTTCACAAAGCATACCGAAAGTCGCCGAATGCATCCCCTTCGGTCTGTCCAAGCCATTCCATTGGCCGGTATTGCCGGAAAGTCGGCGCTCGATCTTCTGTTGCCGCCGCCATGTTCGCGTCATCGAACTTTCGCTTTGCGAGGAGTACTTCAAAGCGAAACAGCGGCGACAGCCGACAGCACCCGCCAAATACAGGATCGCCGCACGTCGACCGCATAGCGGACATCGCCACCATGCACGCACGCCGCCGAAACCGCACAATGTCCTCTCAATCGGGACCGTGATTCGCGCCTGGAGCGTACCGCGTATGCCGTCGTCGAGTGCAACGATGACAGCGCGTTCGTGAACGACCATGCGACATACGTTGATGGTGTTACCGTCGGCGTCACGACCATCGCACGGACGCAGGCGCCGAGCGTCGCGTCGGTCTGTTCCTGGTCCATGCGGCGAAGTGTGGGCGCTATCGAGCGCCTTGCGTGCTGCCCGGTCGGCGGCAGGAGTCGACACAGCACTAAGTTCACGCACAAGCTGCGCGCAGGCTCTTGCCACCTTTCGGACGACCTGCAAGGAAGACAACGTCCGTCGGCAATATGCCATCGATTACGAATTTCGGCCGCTCTGGTGGCGTCGCAATCAGCGCTTCGGTCATGATTATCGCCGGCTCCCATAGCTTTACGCCCTTGCCTGAGACATCGGCGACATGGTCGTTCGCCTTCGCGACGGCCTTCGCCGCGCGCTGTTCAGCCTGTACTCGCTGTTCGCGGCGCGTAGCATTGCGCTCGATCAGGTCGGCATACCACGAGGGGCCACAGAACCCTGCACATCCGTTTCGCCAGTCACAGCAGCCCCCGAGCGGCAAACAGTTCGATTGCCCCGCGCGCAGACATGCGCGTGCGTGTTCTTCTATGAAGTCGCGACATTCGGACCATTCTTCAGGCGTCATCGGACCTTCGCGGCGCGTGAGCTCGCGCTTGATACGCATTTCGAACCACTCGAAGGCATGCGGTGAAGAGAATCGCGACTTACGATTTGAGTCGCTCTTCTCCTTGTAAGTAGCTTCTGCGAACGTTTCAGGAAACGCGGGAACGCTCATAGTGGCCCTCATTACACCGGGTCTGCATCTTGTTTGACCGCGGGGCGAGCTTTCGGATGTCCATGCGCGCTGCGTTGGTCAGTTGCCTGGGCAGCAGCGATACGTTCTGCGATCCAACATTCAATGTCGCTTTGCTTCCATGCGACCCGTGCGCCTACACCCAACGAGACGGGCGTGGGAAACCGGCCCATGCCGATGAGCCGGTAAATTGTCGATTGACCAAGCGCGTCGACGCGCACCTCAACCATCGAAAGCAGACGTTCTTCCATATCGCCCCCTAAGACGATCACGATCCCCGGGCGTTTCGCGGGGCTTAGTTGGAATTTACGGCACTGCTCGCAACGATGACAAACGCTCCACGCGCAATAAAATGCAAGCGCCCCGCAAGCGGGGCAGGTTCATGCAACCCCATGCGACTGAATGCAACTCTGTGCGGATAACGACGGACTAAGCGCCCCACCGGTATGGAGAAACATTGCTCACCTCAGCCGCCTGCCACTGAAAGATTGCTTTTTATGAACAGGCAAAGGACTAGTTGCATGACCAGATCGTGGTCGATGGTGCACAGAACAACAGATTTTGGTGAAGTGGCGCGAAAGTGGTGTACCGCCGCATGAACAAAGAAAAAAGGACTTACGGCTTTCACCGTAAGTCCTTTTGTCCATCTGGTCGGGGCGAGAGGATTTGAACCTCCGACCACCTGCACCCCATGCAGGTACGCTACCAGGCTGCGCTACGCCCCGAAAGCGTAAAAGTATAACAGACACTTCACGCGAATAGAACTGCAACAATCTACAAGAGCAAAAATTCTTCAGTGTCCGAGCAGGTCGATCACCTGCAACAACTCCTTGCGCAACTGATCGACGTCGACGGTAGCGGTGGTCGGCTGGACGGCCGTCCCTTCGACGACTTCGTCCTCGCCTTCCGGTCCCTGCACGGCGCCATGCGAATCGAGACGGTTGCGCGCACCGTTGATCGTGAAACCCTGCTCGTACAACAACTCGCGGATCCGCCGGATCAGCAGCACTTCATGATGCTGGTAGTAACGGCGATTGCCCCGGCGCTTTACCGGACGCAACTGCGTGAACTCCTGCTCCCAGTACCGCAGTACATGTGGCTTCACGCCGCACAGTTCGCTGACTTCACCGATCGTGAAGTAGCGCTTCGCGGGAATCGGAGGCAAGACGACTTTTTCCATCGTCGCTGTCATCGTCAGTTAGCGGTCGGTTAAACCGTCGTAGTGGTTGCGCGGCGCGCGCGATGCGATCAGCGCGCGAAGCTCTCTTCGGCGCCGTTCTCAACCAGCGCCTTCAGCTTTTGACTTGCATGGAACGTCACGACGCGGCGCGCGGCGATAGGAATCGCCTCGCCCGTTTTCGGATTTCTGCCGGGACGCTGCGGCTTGTCGCGCAACTGGAAGTTGCCGAAGCCGGACAGCTTCACGCTGTCGCCGCTCTCCAGCGCATCGCGAATCACCTCGAAGAACGCTTCGACCATGTCCTTCGCTTCCCGCTTGTTGAGCCCGACATTGTCGAACAGCAGCTCGGCAAGCTCAGCCTTGGTGAGCGTCGGTGCTTCGGCCGACGCGGTGGAGGTCGATGAAGGAATATCGCGAATCATGGCGCTACGTTGCGCCGAAAGAAGGGCTTCGAAATCACTCGAGTTCATTTCATTCATATCTGTCAAATGGCGCGTCAACTACAACGGAACATGCGGAGCAACCGCTATCGGCTATCCGCGCAACCGGGCGCCATACACTCGAGCAAGACGATCCACCAAAGTCTGAATGGCCAAATCGACCGTTTCATCCTGAAGGGTTCCACCAGTATCTTGCAAGGTTACACGGAACGCAAGGCTTTTCTCGTGCGCCGCCAGCCCGCCGGAAGTATTTGATTTTGCACGAAATTCATCAAAAAGCGCAACCCTTTGAATGGTCTTGCATGCGTCTTCGGACAACGCCTTTTGCATCTCGTCCAAGAGCGCCTGGACTTCGATTTTCTGGTCCACGACGATAGCGATATCGCGCCGTACCGGCGGGAATTTCGATACTTCCGTCGGACTCGGCAACGTGCGTTGCATCAGCGTTTGCGCATCGACTTCGAACAGGATCGGCGCATGCGGCAGATCGTACTTCTGCATCCAGCGCGGATGCAGTTCGCCGATCCATCCGATTGCGCGGCCATCGAGTTCGACACGGGCGCTGCGTCCCGGATGCAGCGCCGGATGCTCCGCCTTCACGAAACGCGCAACGGCAGGCGCAAGCAGCGCTTCAAGATCGCCCTTCACATCGAAGAAATCGACGGCGCGCGTCGCCGCGCCCCACTGCTCTTCGACGACGGGACCATATGCGAGCGCGCCGATCATCTTCGGTTGCGCGAAACCTTCGACAGCGAGTTCGCCGGCCTTGACAGACGGATCCTGCAGGAACACGCGGCCCGCTTCGAACACGCGGATACGATCCGCGCGACGGTTCAGGTTATGACGCAGCACGCTGATCAGGTTGCCGAACAGCGTCGTTCGCATCACCGACAACTGGCTCGCGATCGGATTCAGCAGACGCACCGGGTTGTCGTTGCCGGCGAAATCCTGCTCCCATTCGGCATCGACGAAGCTGAAGCTCACCGTTTCCGCGTAGTCGCGCGCGGCCAGCGCATGACGCAGCGTATGGATCGAACGCTGCGTCTCGTTTGTGCGGCGCATTTCGCTGCGCGCGATGGGCGGGCGCGCCGGAATCTTCTCGAAGCCGTAAATGCGCGCGACTTCTTCGATAAGGTCTTCTTCGATTTCGATGTCGAAGCGATACGGCGGCGGCGTCACGAGGAAGTCGTCGCCGTCGCGCTCGAACGGCAGGCCGAGGCGCGCGAAGATCTGCGCAATCTCATCCGCGCCGATCGCAACGCCGACGATGCGGTTCGCGCGCGCGACGCGCATCTTGACGGGCTCGCGCTTCGGCACGTTGACGATCTGATCGTCGACGGGACCAGCCTCGCCGCCGCAAATATCGAGGATCAGTTGCGTGATGCGCTCGATATGCTCGACGGTCGTCGAGTAATCGACGCCGCGTTCGAAGCGATGGCCGGCGTCCGTCGAGAAGTTGTACCGGCGCGAGCGGCCGCGGATGCTATCGGGCCACCAGAATGCCGCTTCGAGATAAATGTTCGTGGTATCGAGCGTGACGGCCGTGCTGTCGCCGCCCATGATGCCCGCGAGGCTTTCGATGTGGTGGTCGTCGGCGATCACGCCGACGGTGTCGTCCACTTCGACCGTGTTGCCGTTCAGAAGCTTGAGCGACTCGCCGCGCTTGCCCCAGCGCACATCCATGCTGCCGTGGATCTTGTCCAGATCGAACACATGCGACGGACGGCCGAGTTCGAGCATGACATAGTTCGAAATGTCGACCAGCGCCGAAATGCTTCGTTGACCGGAACGTTCGAGGCGCTCGACCATCCACGCCGGCGACTTCGCGCGCGCATTGACGCCGCGGATCACGCGCCCTGAGAAACGGCCGCACAAATCCGGCGCCGAGATCTTTACGGGCAGCGTTTCGTTGAGCTTCACTTCGACGGGCTTGATGGCGAGCGGACGCAGCGGCGCCCCCGTGATCGCAGCCGTCTCGCGCGCGACGCCGAACACGGACAGGCAATCTGCCTTGTTCGGCGTCAGCTTGATTTCGAAGACGGTGTCGTCGAGATTCAGCGTTTCGCGGATGTCCTGGCCAATCGGCGTATCTTCCGGCAGGATCAACAGGCCGCTATGATCGTCGGACAGCTTCAGTTCGCGCGCCGAGCACAGCATGCCCTCGCTCTGCACGCCACGCAGCTTCGATAGCTTGATCGCAAACGGCGCACCGCCTTCTTCTGCGGGCGGCAATTGCGCGCCCACCAGTGCCACGGGCACCTTGATGCCGGGCGCCACGTTCGGCGCGCCGCACACGATGTTCAGCGTCGCGCCCGTGCCGGCGTCGACCTGACACACGTTGAGCTTGTCGGCGTCGGGATGCTTGACGACTTCGAGCACGCGGCCCACCACGATCTTCGACGTAGGCGGCGCAGCGGGGCGCAGGTCTTCGACTTCGAGACCGGCCATCGTCAGGGCGTGTGACAACTCTTTCGTCGTCAGTCGCGGATCGACAAAGGTTCTGAGCCAGGATTCCGGGAATTGCATGGTTCTGTACGTTCTAAACAGGTTGTGTCCGCATCCGGCCGGTACGTCGGCACCGGGCCGGAGGCGCTGTTCGCGGCGCGGCAGTCATGATGCTGGACGCCGGGCCGCTCTCGTAGCGTGCCTAAAGCTTGAGCTTGAGTGTAATGACGCTCGCGCTCAGGCTCTCTTGCGTCAGGCGAACTGGCGCAGGAAACGCAGGTCGTTTTCAAAGAACAGACGCAGGTCCTGAACGCCATAGCGCAACATGGTCAGACGCTCGAGGCCGCTGCCAAACGCAAAGCCGATGTATCGCTCCGGGTCGAGGCCCATATTGCGGATCACCGTCGGGTGAACCTGGCCCGAGCCCGAAATTTCGAGCCACTTGCCAGCGTTCTTGCCCTGCTCGAACATCATGTCGATCTCGGCGGACGGCTCGGTGAATGGGAAATACGAAGGACGGAAGCGCACCAGAATATCGTCGCGCTCGAAGAATTTCTTGAGGAAATCGGTGTAGACGCCCTTCAGGTCGGCGAAGCTGATGCTCTCGTCGATCCACAGGCCTTCCACCTGATTGAACATCGGCGAGTGCGTCGCATCGCTATCGACGCGGTACGTGCGGCCCGGCACGATCACCTTGATGGGCGGCGTGTTGGTGCGCGCGTAGCGGACCTGCATTGGGCTGGTATGCGTGCGCAGCAGCAGCGGACGGCCTTCGGCGTCCTTGCCGTCGACGTAGAAGGTATCTTGCATCGAACGCGCCGGATGGTTCTCCGGGCTGTTCAGCGACGTGAAGTTGTACCAGTCGGTTTCGATTTCGGGACCGTCGGCGACATCGAAGCCAATCGTGCGGAAGATCTGCTCGACCCGCTCCCATGTATGCATCACGGGGTGCAGGCTGCCTGTGCCCACGCCACGGCCGGGCAGCGTGACGTCGATGGCTTCAGCGGCGAGACGCTGGTTCAGCAGCGCATCGGCCAGCGCCTGCCGGCGCGTCGTCAGCGCGGCTTCGACCTGCTGCTTGGCGATGTTGATCCGCGCGCCTTCCGTCTTGCGCGCTTCGGGATCGAGCTTGCCCAGCCCCTTCAACAGTTCCGTCAGGGCACCCGACTTGCCGAGAAAGCGGGCCTTCTCGTTTTCGAGCGTGGTGACGTCGGAGGCTTGTTCAAAGGCGCTTTGCGCGTCGGCGACAATCTGGTCCAGATCCATTGATCCCATCTTTTCAACGTCAGTATTCAATCGAAGTAAAACTGGCTCGACCAACAAAAAAGGGGCTCGGTGAGGAGCCCCGTTTTTGTTGCAGCGTCACCGGGACTACCGGATTGTCCGCTGCAACGAACCACGCAGTACTAGATGCTAACAGCGCAATCAGGCTGCAACGGCGGCCTTCACCTGCTTGACGATCGCAGCAAAAGCAGCCTTGTCGAACACAGCCATGTCGGCCAGCACCTTGCGGTCGAGTTCGATCGACGCCTTCTTCAGGCCGTTGATGAACACGCTGTACGTCATGTCGTGCTGACGCACCGCCGCGTTGATACGCGTGATCCACAGTGCGCGGAACACACGCTTCTTGTTGCGGCGATCGCGGTAGGCGTACTGGCCTGCGCGCATGACCGCCTGTTTGGCGATGCGATAGACGTTATTGCGGCGGCCGCGGTAACCCTTGGCCAGCTTGATGATCTTCTTGTGGCGGGCCCGTGCGGTAACCCCACGTTTGACTCGAGGCATGTTTCGCTCCTATGAGTGTCGGTTAAGGGGTTAGGCGAACGGCAGCATCGCGCGTACGGAGTTCAGATCGGAATCGTGAACTGCCGTGGCGCCGCGCAGGTGACGCTTGTTCTTGGTGGTCTTCTTGGTAAGAATGTGGCGCTTGAAGGCTTGACCGCGCTTGACGGTACCGCCCGGACGAACCACGAAGCGCTTTGCAGCGCTCTTCTTGGTCTTCATCTTCGGCATGACAGACAACTCCATTATTTGATGGATATGGGTGTGCGGTCGGCTCGGAAAGCCCTCACCCGCCCTTCGAAACCCACTCCACTTGGTATGCAGCAAGCCTGAACCACCGGCTGCCGCTTTTCGGGAAAGACGCCCGCTGCACAACAAGATGCGGTCGACTCTCCGAAACCTGCTTCGTTGCCGTCCTATTGAGACGGCACTGATTCTCAAATTTTCCAACTTTCGACAAACGGGCTGCGCACCTCAGCTGCACAGCGGACGTCTGCTTACTTCTTTTTTTTCGGCGCCAGCACCATGATCATCTGGCGGCCTTCCATCTTGGGCATTTGCTCGACCTGACCGACTTCATCCAGATCGGTGCGCAGACGTTCGAGCATGCGCATGCCGATTTCCTGGTGAGCCATTTCGCGGCCACGGAAACGCAACGTGATTTTCGTCTTGTCGCCATCTTCGAGGAAGCGGACAAGGTTGCGCAGCTTGACGTTGTAGTCACCGTCATCCGTACCCGGCCGGAATTTGACTTCCTTGACCTGGATGACCTTCTGCTTGAGCTTGGCCTCGTGCTGCTTCTTTGCTTCCTGGTACTTGAACTTGCCGTAGTCCATCAGGCGGCAGACAGGCGGAACCGCTTGCGGCGCGATTTCGACCAGATCCACGTCCTGCTGTTCCGACAAGCGGAAGGCTTCAGCGAGTTTTACGATGCCGAGCGGTTCGTTGTCGACTCCGACCAGACGCACTTCGGGCGCAGTGATTTCACCGTTGATGCGATGCGACGACTTATCAGTAGCGATGTTACGTTTCCTCTAAAGATTAAAAAAACGAGCCGCGCTGCCAGGTGGTTTAGTTGAACGTCTGTACGTCCTGACGCAGACGCTCGCTGAAGGCATCGACGGACATCACGCCCAGATCGACGCCGCCACGGGCACGCACGGCTACCGTTTGTGCATCACGCTCCTTGTCGCCGACGACCAGCAAATACGGCACCTTTTCAAGCGTGTGCTCGCGTATTTTATAGCTAATCTTCTCATTGCGCAAATCGACCTCCACTCTAACCCCTTGTTTTTGCAACGATTGAGCCAGAGATTGGGCGTATTCCGCCTGCCTTTCGGCGATATTCATCACGACGACCTGCATCGGCGCGAGCCACACAGGCATCGCACCAGCATGGTGCTCGATCAGAATGCCGAGGAAACGCTCCATTGATCCGACGATTGCCCGGTGCAGCATGATCGGCCGGCGGCGGCTATTATCTTCTGCCACATACTCGGCGCCCAGACGCTCCGGCAGAACCATGTCGAGCTGCAACGTGCCGCATTGCCACGAGCGGCCGAGCGCATCCTTGATGTGATATTCGACCTTCGGACCGTAGAACGCGCCCTCGCCCGGCAATTCTTCCCACGTTACGCCGCAAGCGGTCAGCGCGTCGCGCAGCCCCTGCTCTGCGCGATCCCAGATTTCGTCCGTGCCCGCGCGCGCATCGGGGCGCAGCGACAGCTTGATCTCGACGTTGTCGAAACCGAAATCCTTATAGACGCTCATCGCCAGCGTGTTGAACGCGATCGATTCGCTGATGAACTGGTCTTCCGTACAGAAGATATGCGCATCGTCCTGGACGAAGCCGCGCACGCGCATAAGACCGTGCAGCGCGCCCGACGACTCGTTGCGATGGCACGAACCGAATTCCGCATAACGCAGCGGCAGATCCCGATACGAGCGCAAGCCGTGATTGAACACCTGCACGTGGCCCGGGCAGTTCATCGGCTTGATTGCGTAGTCGCGCTTTTCCGACTCCGTCGTGAACATGTTTTCACGATAGTTCTGCCAGTGACCCGACGCTTCCCACAGCGAGCGGTCCATGATCATCGGCGTCTTGATCTCGAGATAGCCCGCTTCGTTCACGCGACGGCGCATGTACTGCTCGACCTGCTGCCACAACGTCCAGCCACGCGGATGCCAGAACACCATGCCCGGCGACTCGTCCTGCATGTGGAACAGGTCCAGTTGCTTGCCGAGCTTGCGGTGATCGCGCTTTTCCGCCTCTTCGAGCATGTGCAGATAGGCGTCCTGGTCTTCCTTCTTCGTCCAGGCCGTGCCATAGATGCGCTGCAATTGCTCGTTCTTCGAGTCGCCGCGCCAGTACGCACCCGCGACCTTCATCAGCTTGAAGACCTTCAGCTTGCCCGTCGACGGCACGTGCGGGCCGCGGCACAGGTCCGTGAAGCCTCCGTGCGCGTACAGCTTGATTTCATCGCTGGCGGGAATCGATTCGATGATCTCCGCCTTGTATTTTTCGCCGATGCTCTTGAAGTACTCGACGGCCTCATCGCGCGACACGACACGGCGCGACACCGGCTCGTCTTTCTTTGCCAGTTCCTGCATCCGCTTTTCGATCCTCTCGAGATCTTCGGGCGTGAAGGGACGGCTGTAGGAAAAGTCGTAGTAGAAGCCGTTGTCGATCACCGGCCCGATCGTCACCTGCGCTTCCGGGAAGAGATCCTTCACCGCGTACGCGAGCAAGTGCGCCGTCGAGTGGCGAATGATGTCGAGACCGTCCGCGTCCTTGTCCGTGACAATCGCGAGCGACACGTCGTGATCGATCAGCGCGGACGTATCGACCAGCTCGCCGTCGATCTTGCCGCCGAGCGCAGCCTTCGCGAGACCGGGGCCAATCGATGCAGCCACTTCGGCGACAGTCACGGGGTGCTCGTACTGTCGAACGGAACCATCGGGCAGTCGTATCGAAACCATTGCGTTCTCCGTAATGCCGGCAGGCGGCAGCACATGCAACAAGCGCTAAAGACAAAAAAAATGCGGCCCCGCTTTCGAGGGGCCGCATTCACATTTCTGCAAACTACTGCAAACAACAAGGGCGAAAGTGGTCCTCGACTAGCGTCGCTCCGAAACGGTTCCGGTCAACGTTCGCGGTGTCATAACCATGTTCGCCTGATTCGCTCTTTACGCCGAAGCGCTCATTGCTACTCGCGTTTGCGAAACCCCGGTAAGCCGAAGTTTCAGATTCGTTGGTAGGCTCGATTGGACTCGAACCAACGACCCCCACCATGTCAAGGTGGTGCTCTAACCAGCTGAGCTACGAGCCTAGAGAAACGAGATTATATGGAGCACAGAGAAAGTTGGCAAGCGTTTTTATGCGTCGGCACCAAAATTTCTATGCGCGCGAGCGTCAGCATTGCACAGAGCGATGGACATCACGAGCGCATTGCCGACGGCTTCACTTGCGCGTCGCCCTGACGACGCCCGCCACTTCTCCGAGCATCGCGCACGCGCGCTGAATCTGCGCGGCACTCGATACTTCCACGGTGAACTGCATGAACGCCGCGTTGCGCCGTGACTGCGACTTCACGCCGATCACATTCATCTTCTCGCGCGCAAACACTTCGGAAATGTCGCGCAGCAGGCCCTGCCGGTCGGTTGCTTCAATGGAAAGATCGACGGGATACACTGACTTGCCGCGCCCGCTCATCACATCAGCGGACCAAGCCGTTTGCAGCACGCGCTCTGGCGCGCGCTCGGCCATGCGCCGAAACGTCGGGCAGTCGCTGCGATGAATCGACATGCCTTTGCCGCGCGTCACGAAACCCGCGATGTCATCGGGTGGCGCCGGACGGCAGCAGCGCGCGAGCTGCGTCAGCAGCGCGTCGACACCGACGACGAGCACGCCCGTCGATGCGCCGTGTGCGACGCTCGCACCGCTACTGCGCTTCTCGAACTGCTCGGGCGCCTCGACGACGGGCTCGGCGGGCGGCGCATCGCTGAGCGCCTGTTCGACGAGCCGCAAACTGAACTCTTCCTTGCCGACCACCGAGAACAGATCTTCGGGCGATTTGAAGCCAAGCTTCGCCGCCAGCTGATCGAGACTGACGGATGTCTTGCCCTCGCGCTGCAAGGTCTTTTCGACCATCGCGCGCCCGGTGGCGACGTTCTCCTGCGCTTCGACGGCATTGAACCACGCACGCACCTTTTGGCGCGCGCGACCGCTTTGCAGGTAGCCGAGTTGCGGATTGAGCCAGTCGCGTGACGGACCACCCTCCTTGACGGCGACGATCTCGACTGTCTGCCCGTTCTGCAAAGGCGTATTCAACGGCACCATCGCGCCGTCGACGCGCGCTCCGCGGCAGCGATGCCCCAGCTCGCTATGCAGGTGATAGGCGAAGTCGAGCGGCGTCGAGCCCTGTGGCAACGGAATCACACGCGCCTGCGGCGTGAGCGTGTAGATGTGATCGTCGTCGAGCGTTGCCTGGCGCAACTGCTCCCAAGGCTTCGCCGCGCCCTTGTCGCCGTGCTTGCCTTCGGACACATCGTCCTTCCACGCAAGCAGTTGACGCAGCCACGCAATCTTCTCGTCGTATTTCTCGCTGGCGCTGAACTGGCCGCCATAGCCGCGCGTGCCGGCTTCCTTATAGCGCCAGTGCGCGGCCACGCCGTATTCGGCGAACCGGTGCATCTCCCGCGTGCGGATCTGCACTTCGAACGCGCGGCCGTCGTCGCCGATCACGACCGTATGCAGCGATTTGTAGCCGTTCGGCTTGGGTCGCGAGATGTAGTCGTCGAACTCCCTCGGCACCGGCTGCCACAGGTTGTGCACGATGCCGAGCACCGTGTAGCAATCCTTGATGTCGGGCACGATCACGCGAAACGCGCGCACGTCGTAAAGCTCGGAGAAGTCGAGCTCCTTGCCGCGCATCTTGCGCCAGATGCTGTAGATGTGCTTCGGCCGGCCGCTCACTTCGGCATCGATGTGCGCGGCCGCCAGCTCCCGCTGCAGCCGCGCGATCGCCTCGGCAACATAGGTTTCGCGTTCGACGCGCTTCTCGTCGAGCAGCTTCGCGATGCGCTTGTACGTCTGCGGCTCTTCGAAGCGGAACGCGAGATCTTCGAGCTCCCACTTCAGTTGCCAGATGCCGAGGCGATTCGCGAGCGGCGCGTAGATGTCGAGCGTCTCGCGCGCCACGTCGGGCGACGGCGTGATCTTCGCCGCCGCGTAATAGCGCATCGATTGCAGCCGCGACGCGAGTCTGATCAGCACGACGCGAATGTCCTGCGCGAACGCGAGCAGCATCTTGCGCAGCGCTTCGACCTGCGCACGGCGCGCGGCCTGCGCGTCGCGGCCCGCCTCGGGCATCGCGTTCTGCGCGGCGCGCATGCTCACTGTACCGAGCCGCAACAGCTTGCGTACGTCGCTCACCAGTTGCGCGACTTCCTCGCCGAAGTTGTCGGCGATGGTCTGCTCCGGATTCTCGAGATGCGGTGTCAGCGAGAACAGCGCCGCCGCCAGCACGGCCGGCGGATCGACGTTGAGCGTGCGCATGATGGAAGCCGTGCCCGCCGCATGATCGGCGAGCAACTCACCCGACGACAGCCGCGCGTCACGCGCGTGCTCGCGCACGAACGCAAGCGCGTCGTCGAAGGACGGCGTCGGGTTCGGAGCGGTCGTGACGGTATCGCTATTCATCGTGCAGCGGGCCCGCGGGTCGCGCGGGCGAATGAGGCCAATGCAATGCGTGAAACGTGTGTTGCGTGTATGGCCCGTATCAGCTGCGCTGGGCGGCGACCACGACCACTTCGACGAGGCACTTCGGATTCGCGAGCTTCGCTTCCACGGTTGCGCGCGGTGGCGTATTGCCTTGCGCCACCCACTCGTCCCATACAGCGTTCATGCCGGCGAAGTCCGCCATGTCCGCAATGTAGATCTGGACTGAAAGCAGATGGGCCTTGTCGCTATTGGCTTCACCGAGCAGACGGTCGATGTGGCCGAGCACTTCGCGCATTTGACCGGCGATGTCCTGATCGGTGTCCTCGGCGATCTGGCCAGCCAGATAGACCGTGCCGTTATGCACAGCGGTTTCCGAAAGGCGCTTGCCGACGTGATGACGAATGACTGCCATGAAATTTCCTGTCCGTTGTGAATGAAGAGTGAACCGACGCTATGCGATGTTCGATTTGCGTGCGCTGCGCGCGATGCGCCGATCGCGATCGAGCAGCGGTCAATCTACGCGCGCGCCAATCTCATATTATGACGCGTCGGCGCTATTTCCGATGAGGAACCGTTTCGCAATATCGATCTGATCAGCCGAAAGAAAGGCCGGTGCATGGCCTGCTCCCGGGATTTCGACGCTCGATACATTGCGCCCCTTCTCGACCATTTTCGCGACCGTTTCGCGCGACAAAAGATCCGATCGCTCGCCGCGCACGACGAGCACGGGCCCTTCGGTCGAAGCGAGCGACTGCCATAGCGCCGCCTCGCCGAGTGCCGCCAGTTCAGGGGTGGTCTGCGTGAACGGCTCCGCGATGCGCGGATCGTAACGAAAGCGCCAGGCGCCATCGCGCTCGTGCACGAGCGGCGTGTTGATCTCGCGCCATTCGTCCGGCGTCAACGGCCCGAACGATTGAGCAAGCAACGCGGCGTGGTCGATCGCTTCCTGCTGCGTGGCGAACGACACCGGCTGCCCGAGATAGCTGCCGATGCGCTCGATGGCGACCGGCTCCACATGCGGGCCAACATCGTTGACGATCATCTTGCGTATCGGCGATTCCTTCAGACCGGCGAACGCCATGCCGATCAGCCCGCCCATCGACGTGCCGAACCAGTCAACCGTCTCGACGCCGAGCCGCGCGATCAGCGTGACCATATCGCCGACGTATTGCGGGATGCCGTAGTACGTGGGGTTGGCGAGCCATGAAGACAAGCCACGTCCGACCACATCCGGACACACCACGCGATACACCGGCGACAGTGCCGCCGCGAGCCGGTCGAAGTCACGGCCGGAACGCGTCAGCCCATGCACGCACACGAGCACGCGCGGATTATCGGGCGCGCCCCATTCGGTGTACGCGATGCGGTGCAGCCCCGCAGGACTCGCGCATTGCACATAGCGCTGACGGGGCACAGTGGTGTCGACAATGGGCGAAACGGCGACGGGCGTAGCGGTCATCAGAGTTCCCTCGATCGAAAGGCGGCAGCGTGCGTGAAAGGCGCACGGAACACGATCGATTCTAAACCGCTTCGTCTCGCGCGCTCATCGGCATGAAGGCATAGGACGAAAGCACGATGCCAGCAAACGCGCGCCTCAACGCATGAGGACAAAACGAAACGGGCGCGACTTGCATCGCGCCCGCTTTCGACAACTGCTCCAGATAACCGCTTCGACGCAAAGTCGAACGAAGAGACTCAGCTCACTGCGCTCGTATCGAGCGGCGCGCCCGTCTTCGCCTTGATCTCGTCGACGCTCACGCCGTCAGCCAGTTCGACCAGCTTCAGCCCGCCGTCGACCACGTCGATCACGCCAAGGTCGGTGATGATCCGATCGACCACGCCCACGCCCGTCAACGGAAGCGTGCATTCTTCGAGAATCTTGTGCTGGTCGCCCTTTGCGACGTGCTCCATCAGCACGACCACTTTCTTCACGCCCGCGACGAGGTCCATCGCGCCGCCCATGCCCTTGATCATCTTGCCGGGGATCATCCAGTTCGCCAGATCGCCCTTCTTGCTGATCTGCATCGCGCCGAGAATCGCCAGGTTGATGTGGCCGCCGCGAATCATCGCGAACGAGTCAGCCGACGAGAAAATCGACGAGCCCGGCAGCGTCGTCACCGTCTGCTTGCCGGCGTTGATCAGGTCCGCGTCCACTTCGTCTTCATACGGCGACGGGCCGATGCCGAGCAGGCCGTTTTCCGACTGCAGCCACACTTCCATGCCTGCGGGCACGTGGTTGGCGACGAGCGTCGGCAGGCCGATGCCGAGGTTCACATAAAAGCCGTCTTGCAGTTCCTGCGCCGCGCGCGCGGCCATCTGGTCACGATTCCAAGCCATGTTTACTCTCCTTTCGCGCGGACGATGCGTTGTTCGATGCGTTTTTCCGGGTGCGCGTTGAGCACGAGGCGCTGCACGAAGATACCCGGCGTGTGGATCGCGTCCGGATCGAGTTCGCCCGTCTCGACGATCTCTTCGACTTCCGCGACCGTGATCTTGCCCGCCATCGCGCACATCGGATTGAAGTTGCGCGCGGTGCGGCGATAGATCAGGTTGCCCGACTTGTCGGCCTTCCATGCCTTGACGAGCGCCACGTCGGCTGTGAGCGACGGTTCGAGCACGTAGTGGTTCTCGCCGAACTGGCGCGTTTCCTTGCCTTCCGCGATGATCGTGCCGTAGCCCGTGTTCGTGTAGAACGCCGGAATGCCCGCGCCGCCGGCGCGCAGCTTTTCGGCGAGCGTGCCTTGCGGCGTGAATTCCAGCTCGAGTTCGCCCGCCAGATACTGGCGCTCGAATTCCTTGTTCTCGCCGACGTACGACGAGATCATCTTCCTGATCTGGCGTGTTTCCAGCAGCAGGCCGAGGCCGAAGCCGTCGACGCCCGCGTTGTTGCTGATGCAGGTGATGCCCTTGACGCCCGAGTCGCGCAGGGCAGCGATCAGCGCTTCAGGAATGCCGCACAGCCCAAAGCCGCCGACGGCGAATGTCTGCCCGTCCTTGACGATGCCTTCGAGCGCGGCGGCCGCGCTTGCGTAGACTTTATTCATCAGTGTGTCCCTTCCTTGATTGGATACCCGAAATCCGGATCGATGCGACGCCGTTCTTGTGTCGGCTCGCGCCCGCTCCTGCTCGCCATTGCGCTTGCACGAGCCGGCTGCCGGGGCGCTGCGGGCACAGCCCGAAACGTCATTCTAGTCATCTGCGGCGAACGGTGGCGCGATGCGTACAAATCCTCGCCGCGCCAGCCGCGCATCTTGTGATGTGCCGAAAGGGTACGATGCGGCCGTGTTGCGGCACAATACGCAAAAATACATAAGTAGTCGCACCGTCTGATTTCATGCCCGAACTGGATTACCAAACCGCTTTTCACCTTGCGCCGATCGGCCTCGTGCTGTCGCGCGAGCGGATCATCGAAGATTGCAACGAGCAGGTCGCCGCCATCTTCCGCCGTTCGCGCGAGTCGTTGCTGGGGCAATCGTTCGCGGTGCTGTATCCGTCGCCGGGTGAATTCGAGCGCATCGGAGAGCGCATCCCGCCCATCATGACGGCGCAAGGCAGCTACGCCGACGACCGCATCATGAAGCGCGCGAACGGCGAGCTGTTCTGGTGCCATGTGACGGGGCGCTCGCTCGATCTGTCCGTACCGCATGCAGCGGGCGTCTGGACTTTCGAGGATCTGAGCGCGACGCGGCGCGTCGCCGTCGAGCTGACGCCGCGCGAGCGCGAGATCGCCGCGCAACTGGTGACGGGGAAAACGAGCAAGCAGATCGGCCGGATTCTCGACATCAGCTCGCGGACAGTGGACGTCTACCGCGCGCGGCTGATGCGCAAATACGGCACGGGCAACGCAACCGAACTGCTGCAGCGCCTGCTCGGCAATTGACTTGCGACTTTCGACTGGAAGAAACGCCGGCTGCGAGAGCCGGCGCGCATCGAACGGGTAGGTAACGCTCAGGCCTTGACGAGCTGGGCGCTTTCGATGGTCGAGCGCAGCAGATCGGGAAGCGGCGCCGACTTCCCTGCCGCGTAGTCGATCCACACGCACTTCGCGGAGCCACGCGCGTAGAGCGTGTCGGGATCGTCGGCGCGGAACAGCTCGAAGCGCGTATCGAAGCTGCTGCGGCCCGGCGTGCCCACCGTCATGCGACCGATCACGTCGCCGGGATAGTGCAGCTGCTTCAGGAATTCCATCGACGCATTCACGATCACTGGCCCCTGCCCTTCGCCGTTGCCGCCCGCGATGCCCAACTGCTCGAACCAGGAAATCCGCACCTGCTCCATGTAGCGGAAATAGACCGTGTTGTTCACATGGCCGAACGCGTCCATGTCGCCCCAGCGGATCGGCATCGACATTTCAAAAACGGGGTGGTAATCGCTCATCGCACTTCTTCTACGGTTTGGATCTGAATCGTGAAAACGGAACTGCGCGGGCCGCATACTGCAGCGGGCGCACGACCCGCGAATTGCAGCGGCTAAAAGGTTTGACGCTTGTACAACGTCAGGTTCGTGCAACGTCGGCGCTATGCCGACGCTGCACATGGGCATCAATGATCGCGCTTTTCGCGCGTTTCTGCTCTGAAGCCAACAGGCAAGCGTGTCAATCAAACGATTGCCTGCCGGCGTTTACGAAAGACCGAAACCATCGTCGGCGGCGATCACCGAACCGTTGATGAACTGCGATTCATCGGCGGCGAGCAGCAGCAACAGCCCGTCGAGATCTTCCGGCTTGCCCACGCGATGCCGCGGCAGCATCGAAATCAGCTTTTGCCCCTGATCGGTCGACCAGTGATGGTGATTGATCTCGGTATCGATGTAACCGGGGCAGATCGCGTTCACGTTGATGCCGTGGCGGCCCCACTCCTGCGCCATGGCCTTCGTCATGTGGACCACGGCCGCCTTGCTCATCGAGTAGAGCCCGATTTGCGGCAGCACGCGCAAGCCCGCCACCGACGCGATATTGATGATCCGATACGGCGGCTTGTTCGAGCCGCCGCCGCGCATGATCATCCGCTTGGCGACTTCCTGCGCGACGAAGAATGCGCCGCGCGTATTCGTGTCGAACACGTATTCGAAGTCCGCGGGGGTCACGTCGGTCAGCTTTTGCGTCGTCGATACGCCCGAATTGTTGACGAGAATATCGATCGTGCCCGCTTCTGTCTCCGCGTGCGCGACGGCCGACTTGATGCTCTGATAATCGGTCACGTCGAGTGAGACGACGTGCGCGGCTCCGCCCGACGCCTCGATCTCGGCGCGCAATTCCTTCAGACGTTCGATGCGTCGGCTTGCCAGCACGACCTTTGCGCCCGCTTGCGACAGCACCATGGCAAACCGCTTGCCCAGTCCACTCGATGCGCCCGTAATCAGCGCCACCTTGCCTTCCAGATTGATCGAACGGCCCATTGTCGTTTTCCTTGGAACATGGATGTACCGGGATGCACGCCCACGCGCCGCGCAGGCATTGGGGTCAATCCTCAGTCACAATAATAGTACGGTCGTGCTAATCTCGCCTCTTTGTGTTGCAGCGCAGGGATCGTTCAATGACAATACGATCCCGAAAAAAGCATTCTAACGGTAAGAGGAGCATCAATGACCCCCGCAAGCCTGATCGAGCAGTACGGCCGCGAATCGATGGAATATGACGTGGTAATCGTCGGCGGCGGCCCGGCGGGCCTGTCGGCGGCCATTCGTCTGAAGCAGCGCGCGTCGGAAAAAGGCGTCGAGATTGGCGTCTGTGTGCTCGAAAAAGGCTCGGAAATCGGGGCGCATATCCTCTCGGGCGCGGTGATGGACCCGCGCGCGTTGAACGAACTGATTCCGGACTGGAAGGAAAAAGGCGCGCCGCTGGACGTCGAGGTGACGGAAGACCGCTTTCTGTTCCTCTCCGAAACGGGCGCGAAGTCCGTGCCGAACTGGGCGCTGCCCGACAACTTCAAGAATCACGGCAACTACGTGATCAGCCTCGCGAACGTGACGCGCTGGCTCGGGCAACAGGCGGAAGCGGTGGGCGTCGAGATCTTTCCGGGCTTCGCGGCGGCGGAAGTGCTGTACAACGACGATGGCTCCGTGAAGGGCGTCGCGACGGGCAACCTCGGCATCGGCAAGGACGGCCAGCCAACCGGGAACTTCCAGCTCGGCATGGAACTGCACGCGAAGTACACGCTGTTCTGCGAAGGCGCGCGCGGGCATCTGGGCCGTCAGCTGTCGGAGAAATTCAGGCTGCGCGACGGCGCCGATCCGCAGGTCTACGGCATCGGCATCAAGGAACTGTGGGAAATCGATCCGTCGAAGCACAAGCCCGGTCTCGTGATTCATACGGCCGGCTGGCCGCTCGACACGCAGACGTACGGCGGCTCCTTCCTCTACCACATCGACAACAATCAGGTGATGGTGGGCTTCGTGGTCGGCCTCGGCTATTCGAATCCGTATCTGTCGCCGTTCGAAGAATTCCAGCGCTACAAGACGCACCCGGAAATCCGCAAGTTCCTCGAAGGCGGCAAGCGTGTGTCGTACGGCGCGCGCGCGATCACGGCGGGCGGACTGATGTCGCTGCCGAAGCTCGTGTTTCCGGGCGGCGCACTTGTGGGCGACGATGCGGGCTTCCTGAACGCATCGCGGATCAAGGGCTCGCATGCGGCGATCAAGACAGGGATGCTCGCCGCCGATGCCGCGTTCGATGCGGTTCAGGCGGGCCGCCAATCGGATGAACTCGCCGCGTATCCCGAGTCGTTCAAGACTTCATGGCTGCACACCGAGTTGTATCGCGCGCGCAATTTCAAGCAGTGGATGAGCAAGGGCCTGTACCTGGGCACGCTGATGGTCGGCATCGAGCAGAAGCTGCTGGGCGGCAACGTGCCGTGGACGCTGCATCACCAGCATTGGGATCATGAGATGCTGAAGCCGGCGTCGCAGTGCAAGCCGATCGAGTATCCGAAACCTGACGGCAAGCTCACATTCGACCGGCTCTCGTCGGTGTTCATCTCGAACACGAATCACGAAGAGAACCAGCCTGCGCATCTGACGCTGAAAGATCCGTCCGTTCCCGTGAAGGTGAATCTGCAAACCTATGCGGGGCCCGAGGGCCGCTACTGCCCCGCTGCCGTGTACGAGTTCGTGAAGAACGACGACGGCAGTGAGCGCCTGGTGATCAACGCGCAGAACTGCGTGCACTGCAAGACGTGCGACATCAAGGACCCGACGCAGAACATCGTGTGGGTGACGCCGGAAGGCGGAGGCGGTCCGAATTATCCGAACATGTGACGCGCATCGCGTCTGGACGAACAAAAACGCCGCTCCTGGAGCGGCGTTTTTGCGTGACGACGTGACCACGTGACGACTGCCGACACACACGCGATTCACGCCGCAAGCGACTCCAGCCGCGCTCGCACCCGATCGATAACGGGCACCCACACGCCGACGGACGGCTGGCGAAACAGCTCGACCGTCTGATACCACGGCGTATGCTCCATCTCCTCGCCCCAGAACCACGCGGACACGTAATCGATCATCAGCCACGTCGGCACGCCGAGCGCGCCTGCCAGGTGTGCAGGACCGCTGTCGATGGTCACGAGCGCATCGAGATTCACGAGCAGCGCGGCCACATCGTCGAAGCCGGCTTCGAAGTGCGCGGTCGGATCGACGATATCGACGCCCTGCGCTCGCCATCGCTCGACGGTCGCATGACGCCCCGGCGAGACCGCAAAGTACGTGATGCGCGGCACGTTCAAAAGCGGCGCAAGCAGTTCGACGGGAATCGAGCGTCGCGCATCGCGGATATGATCGGGATTCCCGTTCCATACGAGGCCGATCGTCTTGTTCCCCGCCTTCGCAGCGCCCGCGACACGCTCGCGCCACAGCCCGGCACGCGCGGAATCGGCGCTCAGATACGGACGCCCCCACGCAGACGGATCGTCGATGCCGAGCCGCAGCGGCAAACTCATCAGCCCACAGTGAAAATCCGGCTTCGTCTCGAGGCTCGTTTCAAGCCTGATGCCGGCCGGCAGCATGCGTTCGAACAGATGCTGCATCGGGCCCGCATAGCCGAAGATCACGCGGCCGCCTTCGCGTTGCGCGCGTTCGGCGAGCGGATGCAGAAAGCGCACGGACCACAGGCAATCGCCGTTGCCCTGCTCGCCATACACGACGAGCGTCTTGCCCGTCAGCGACTCACCGCGCCAGTTGGGACTGATCGCAGCAAGCGCCGCTTTCGCGCCGTTCACATCGTCGGCGAAGGCGACGCGCGCTTCATAGTCGAGCCAGCCTTGCGCATATCGTCCCGCGCGCATTTCCAGCTCCGACAGATCGAACAGCGCATGCGCATTATTCGGCGTCAGTTCCAGCACGCGTCGCAGCAGCGCCTCGGCTTCGGCGAAACGGCCCTGCTCCTTGATGCACAACGCCAGCTTGTGCAACACGATGTGGTTGCCCGGCGCGGCCCGCGCGGCCTCATGCAGCAAACGCTGGGCTTCGGGGAAATCGTCGCGTTGCTGGAAAGCGGCCGAGCGCCAGACGAGCGCATTCGCGTCGCTGGCGTTGCAACCCAACAGCAGCGCCGTCGCCGATTCGACGAGCGCCCAGTCCCGCAGGATGAAGGCCGTCTGCGCGATCTCGTGCAGCAGCCGCGCGTCGCAATTCGCGTCGAGCCGGTACGCGCGCACAAGTGCATCCACCGCCTGGCTCAGCCGTGACTTGTCGCCGTTCGCCCCAGCCAGCAGCGCTTTGCCGAGCGCGAGCCAGTCCGATGCGACGGCGTCGGTCGCCGCCGTGCGCGCGTAAAGCTGCGCCAGTGCGTCGGCGCGCGCGGAGTCGTTGTGATTCACGTTATGACTCATGCTGACCGCCCCGTCGATACCCAGCGAGCCTGCGAAGCCGGCTTTTGACTATTCGACTTCAGGGCGCGCTGGCCGCGATCTTCGGCGTATCGACGACGACATCGCCGCACTGCGCGCGATGCCGAAGCGCATGGTCGATCAGCACGAGCGCAAGCATCGCCTCGGCGATCGGCGTCGCGCGAATGCCGACGCACGGATCATGTCGCCCAAACGTTTCGACGACGGCGGGCTGCCCGTTCTTGTCGATCGAGCGGCGCGGCGTGCGGATGCTCGACGTCGGCTTGATCGCGATCGACACCGTGATGTCCTGCCCCGTCGAAATGCCGCCGAGCACGCCGCCTGCGTGATTGCCGACGAAACCTTCCGGTGTCAGTTCGTCGCCATGCACCGAACCGCGCTGCGCGACGCTCGCGAAGCCCGCGCCGATCTCGACGCCCTTCACCGCGTTAATGCCCATCATCGCGTGCGCGATGTCGGCGTCGAGCCGGTCGAAAAGCGGCTCGCCAAGGCCGACAGGCACGCCCGACGCCACCACATTGATGCGCGCGCCGATCGAATCGCCGTCCTTGCGCAACGCGTCCATATACGCTTCGAGTTGCGGCACGATGTCCGCGTTCGGCACGAAGAACGGATTCTCGCGCACGTGCTGCCAGTCGACGAACGGCACGTCGATCTCGCCGAGCGCGGCCATATAGCCGCGAATCTCGGTGCCGAACTTCTCGCGCAGCCATTTCTTCGCGACGGCACCCGCCGCGACCGTCGGCGCCGTCAGCCGCGCGGACGAACGGCCACCGCCGCGATAGTCGCGGATGCCGTACTTCTGCCAGTAGGTGTAGTCGGCGTGGCCCGGACGGAAGGTTTCCGCGATGTTGCCGTAGTCCTTGCTGCGCTGGTCCGTGTTGCGGATCAGCAGCGCGATGGGCGCGCCCGTCGTCTTGCTCTCGAAGACGCCCGAAAGGATCTCGACCTTGTCTTCTTCCTGGCGCTGCGTCACGTGCCGCGACGTGCCCGGCTTGCGGCGATCGAGTTCGAACTGGATGTCGGACTCGGCGAGCGGCATGCCCGGCGGGCAGCCGTCGATCACACAGCCGATGGCCGGGCCATGCGATTCGCCGAAGGTCGTGACGGTGAAGAGCGTACCGAGGGTATTGCCGGACATGAGCGTCGTCCAAAGAAATGCGGGGAGAGCGTTATTATGCCAGCCCCGCCGCCCCGCCGTGGCGCGCGGGGACTCGGGCGATCGTTATAGGACAAACGCACGAAAGCGCGTTGCGCCGCGCGGCGGTCGGCCACGCCTGAAACGTTTATTTTCGTGCGCCGCGCAATTCGGACACGATCTGCTGAAGGACTTCGGGTGTCGCCTGCGCGGGTTCGAGCGGCTCGCCGACGGCCAGCGTCAGACGGCTCATCACGCCCTTGTGGATCGGACGCGGAAACCGCGCATCGGCGCTGCGCGACCAGACGCTCCCCCACAGGCCGCGCAACGCCATCGGTACGACGGGCGCGGGCGCGCGCCGCAGGATTTCCGACACGCCGTGGCGGAACGGATTCATGTCGCCCGTGCTGGTCAACTTGCCTTCGGGAAAAATGCAGACGAGATCGCCATCGTCGAGCGCCTCTGCGCAGGCATCGTAAGCTCGCTTGAGCATTTCCCCGTCTTCGTGCGCGGGGGCAATCGGAATTGCCTTTGCGTGTCTGAACAGCCAGCCGGCAAATGGCGTGCGGAATATCCGATGGTCCATCACGAAGCGGATCGGCCGCGGACTCTCGGCCATGATCACGATCGCATCGACATAGCTCACGTGATTGCATACGAGCACGGCCGCGCCCTCTTCGGGAATGCGCTCGGCGTGAACGAGACGAATCCGATAGAACGTATGCACGAGCAGCCACGCGATGAAGCGCAACAGGAACTCGGGCACGAGCGAATAGATGTAGACAGCAACGATCACGTTGAGCAGCGCCGTGACGAGAAACAGCCCCGGAATGCCGACACCCGCAGACGTCAGCGCGACGGCCATCAGCGACGACACGATCATGAACAGCGAGTTGAGGATATTGTTCGCCGCAATGATCCGCGCGCGATGGCTCGGCTGGCTGCGGCTCTGGATCAGCGCATAGAGCGGCACGCTGTAGAAGCCGCCGAACATCGCGAGCAGGAACAGATCGGCCAGCACGCGCCAATGCGCGGGCAGCGACATGAACTCGGCGACCGTCAGCAGATGCGCGGCTTTCGGCAACGCGTGGCTCGCGAAGAACAGGTCGATCGCGAACACGCTGATGCCGATCGAGCCGAGCGGCACGAGGCCGATTTCGATGCGCTTCTTCGACAGCCGCTCGCACAGCAGCGACCCCGTGCCGATTCCGATCGAAAATGTCGCGAGCAGCACCGTGACGACATCGGGGTTCGCGGACAGCACGTCCTTCGCGAAACGAAAGAACGATGACAAAAACGTCGCGCCGACAAACCACAACCAGGAAATTCCGAGTAGGCTCAGAAAGACGGTCCGGTTTTCGCGCGCCAACTTCAGATTGCGGCAGGTTTCGCTGATCGGATTCCAGTTGATGCGCAGATCGGGCTGCGACGGCGCCGATTGCGGCACGAAGCCGGACGCCACGCGCCCGATCAGCGCGATCGCCACGCAGCCGAACGCGAGGATCGCCGCGCCGTGCACCTGCGACCCCGCCGCCGCGCCGCCCGCAATCGTGCCGAGCAGAATCGCGACGAATGTGCCCATCTCCACCATGCCGTTGCCGCCGACCAGTTCCGATTTGTCCAGATGCTGCGGCAGATACGCGTACTTGACGGGGCCGAACACCGTCGAATGGACGCCCATCAGGAACGTGCACAGATACAGCAGCAGCGCGTCGTGCAGCCAGAAGCCCGCGCCGCCGACCAGCATCACACCGATCTCAAAGGTCTTCACGAAGCGCGTCAGCATCGCCTTGTCGTACTTGTCGGCGACCTGCCCCGATGTCGCCGAAAACAGGACGAACGGCAGAATGAAGATCGCCGAAATCAGAAAGGCTGCGGTGTCCGCATTCACGCCTGAGAATCGCGCGGCCTGATACGTGACGAGCGACGTAAAGCCGATCTTGAACACGTTGTCGTTCATCGCGCCGAGAAACTGCGTCCAGAAAAACGGCGCGAAACGGCGCTCGCGCAACAGGCGGAACTGCGAGCCGTGCTCGCGAGCGGAGCGCCGGGCACGTTGGGCGGTGGACAACGGACGATCGCTCATCGAATGCTTGACAGTGGGCCGGGTTCGCACAAATTCACAGCGGCATTGCGCGAATGGCGGACACAAAAAAAGCGCACGCTTTTCGCGCGCGCTTCGAGGATGGTTCAGTCATGCGACAGCGGCATATCGGCGCGCTGCAAGCCGGCCAGCCAACACGTCGAGGCGACGATGCCAAACGACAGGCCAAAGACAGACCAACGAAAATCAGCGCGAGGGCTGCTCCTGCTGCGGCTCGTCTTCTGCGGGCCAGTCGCGAATATAGGCCTTCAGCATCCGGTTCTCGAAGCCCTGCTCTTCGACGACAGCCTTCGCGACGTCGTAGAACGAAATCACGCCCATCAGCGCGCGACTTTCCATGACAGGCAGATAGCGCACATGATGCTCGAGCATCATGCGGCGCACTTCGTTGACATCCGTTTCGGGCGTGCACGTGAGCGGATGGTCGTCCATGATCTTGCGGATCGTCGTGCCGCCGACGCTGCCGCCGTTGCGGCTCAACACCAGGATGATCTCGCGGAATGTCAGCATGCCGACGAGATCGCCATACTCCATCACGACGAGCGAGCCGATGTCGTGCTCGGCCATCGTATTGACGGCCTCGTTGAGCGGCGTGTCGGGTGTGACCGTGAACAGGGTGTTGCCCTTGACCTTCAGAATGTCGCTGACTCGCATGATTTGTCTCCTGTCGACCAGAGTTGGCGCCTTGGCGCATTACGCTGCTCTGGTCCCATGCAACATGGTGGCAGATGAGGCCCGGTGAAGCATTAAGGGCATGACTGACTTTCGATGCTAGCGGAAAGGCCCGCAAAAGGAAAGCGGACGGGACGGACGATAGCGCGCGACCGAACGTCCGACAGACGGCGCTCACGGGCACGCAGGAACAGTCGTCGAGCGCGGTCCATGCGCTCGGCAACACCGAGGCGCTTAGCGGAAGCATGCAGGCGCGCGCGTCGCCATGCGGGCGAAAACGGAGTGGTTCGCGCGCGGCCCGGTGATACGATGGCCGTCACTTTCATCTTCGCCGGGCCGCCGACGCCCGGTCGTCCACGATGCCTGCCAACCGTTTCGACACGCTTGCGCTGCATGCGGGCGCCGCCCCCGACCCCGCGACGGGAGCACGCGCGACGCCTATCTATCAGACCACGTCGTTCTCGTTCCGCGACTCCGATCATGCTGCCGCGCTCTTCAACATGGAGCGCGCGGGCCATGTGTATTCGCGCATCTCGAACCCGACTGTCGCCGTGTTCGAAGAGCGCGTCGCCGCGCTCGAAAACGGCGCGGGCGCGATCGGCACGGCGAGCGGCCAGGCTGCGCTGCACCTCGCCATCGCGACGCTGATGGGCGCGGGCTCGCACATCGTCGCATCGAGCGCGCTGTACGGCGGCTCGCACAACCTGCTCAGCTACACGCTGCCGCGCTTCGGCATTGAAACGACGTTCGTGAAGCCCGGCGATATCGATGCATGGCGCGCCGCGCTGCGTCCGAACACGAAGCTGCTGTTCGGCGAGACGCTCGGGAACCCGGGCCTCGACGTTCTGGACATCGCGACAGTCGCGCAGATCGCGCACGAGCACCACGCGCCGCTGCTGGTCGATTCGACGTTCACCACGCCATATCTGTTGAAGCCGTTCGATCACGGCGCCGATTTCGTCTACCACTCGGCGACCAAGTTCCTCGGCGGCCACGGCACGACGATCGGCGGCGTGCTCGTCGACGGCGGCACGTTCGACTTCGAGGCCTCGGGACGCTTCCCCGAATTCACGGAACCGTACGATGGCTTTCACGGCATGGTGTTCGCCGAGGAAAGCACCGTCGCGCCCTTCCTGCTGCGCGCGCGACGCGAAGGGCTGCGCGACTTCGGCGCGTGCCTGCATCCGCAAGCCGCGTGGCAACTGCTGCAAGGCATCGAAACGCTGCCCTTGCGAATGGAACGACATGTGGCGAATACGCGCAAGGTCGTCGAATTTCTGGCCGCGCATGCTGCCGTCGAATCCGTCGCGTATCCGGAACTGCTCACGCATCCGGACCATGCGCTCGCCCAACGCCTGCTGCCGCGCGGCGCGGGCGCCGTCTTCAGCTTCAACCTTCGCGGCGACCGCGCCGCCGGCCGCGCGTTCATCGAAGCGCTGTCGCTGTTCTCGCATCTGGCGAATGTCGGCGACGCCCGCTCGCTCGTCATCCACCCGGCATCGACGACGCACTTCCGCATGGACGCCGCCGCCCTCGCCGCGGCGGGCATCGCGGAGGGCACGATCCGCCTTTCGATCGGCCTCGAAGACCCCGACGATCTGATCGACGACCTCAAGCGCGCGCTCAAGGCCGCGCAGAAGTCCGCTGGCGGTTCCCCCCGTCAATCCGCCCCGCAATCCGCCAACCAGCCGGCGGGCGCCGGACGCAAGGAGTCCGCATGATCGTCGACGTGAACGGCAAACCGGCCTATGCATACACGGGCGGCAAGGCATTCGATGCCGCGCTGCCCACGGCCGTCTTCATTCATGGCGCTGAACACGATCACAGCGTGTGGGCGCTGCAGACCCGCTACTTCGCGCATCACGGCTTCAACGTGCTCGCCGTCGATCTGCCCGGCCATCATCGCAGCGCCGGACCCGCGCTGACCAGCATCGGCGCGATGGCCGACTGGCTGGCCGGGTTGCTCGACGCGCTGGGCGTCGCGCGCGCGTTTGTCGCCGGACACAGCATGGGTTCGCTCGTTGCGCTCGACTTCGCGGCACGCTACCCGCCGCGCGCGACGCACATCGCCCTCGTCGCGACGGCCGTGCCGATGGCTGTTTCCGATACGCTGCTCCACGCCGCCCGCGAGCGCGAGCCGGAAGCGATCGAGATGGTGAACCAGTGGTCGCATTCGACCGTCGCCGCGAAGCCGTCGTGCCCTGCGCCCGGCTTCTGGTTGCACGGCATGAACCAGCGGCTGATGGAGCGCGTGTCGGCAACGGGCGAGCCGCAGCTCTTTCATACCGACTTCAGCGCGTGCAACGCATACACGGACGGCCTCGCCCGCGCTGCGCAAGTGACGTGCCCAGTGCGCCTGATCGTCGGCCGCCGCGACGTGATGACGCCGCCGCGCGCGGCCAAAGCGCTCGCCGACGCGCTGCGCGAAGCGCACGTGCCCGTCGATACGATCACGCTCGACGCCGGTCACGCGCTGATGTCCGAGCAGCCCGACGCGACGCTCGACGCGCTCTACACGTTTGCGACCACACGCACTTCCAACCGTGCGCCTGCGTCACCCATCGCTGCACATTAACTGTGCCGGAAAGCGCGCGCCATATGCCGAATGGCCAGGTTGCACGCGCCTGTCGATAGCAGCACAATGAATTCATGTCTGCGCGGAGACGGCCGCTACGCCCGATGCCGGCAGGCAATGGAGGCGATCATGAGCCATCAGACAACGCACGACGCACACTTCGCGAGCTTCGCGGAGTTCTATCCGTACTATCTGACCGAGCATCGCAACGCGATGTCGCGGCGGCTGCATTTCATCGGGTCGCTAGGTGTGATTGGCTGCGTCGCGATGGCCGTCGCGACGGGCGACTGGCTATGGCTGCCCGCTGCCGTCGTGTGCGGCTATGGGTTCGCGTGGGTCGGGCACTTCTTCTTCGAGAAGAACAGGCCCGCGACATTCCGGCATCCCGTCTATAGCCTGATGGGCGACTGGGTGATGTTCAAGGACATCTGCACGGGGCGCATTTCGCTCTAGCGTAGGGGCCGGATGAAATGCGCAAGATAGCGCGGAAGCCTCGAAGCGACAGTCAAGAACAGCAGTTGAAGGCAAACAGATTCAAGCCGTCTGCTGTGGCCACGCGGGCGTGCCGTTCGCGTCCGTCGGAGGCTGCTGCGCAATCCCGCGAGAAGCCGCCCGCGCCGCCAGCAAGCTCGCGAGCGACACGTTGAGCCGCTCGGTATCGAGCGCGGCGAGCAGCATCGCACTGTCGACGCGCGTCGAATCGAGTTTCAGCTGATAAGCCAGTTCGTCACGGTCGATCACGAACAGGTCGAAGAGTCGCTTGACGGTGATCTGATTCGGATTCGCGACCAGCAGAAAATGCGGCCGCTGGCCGTCCTCGTCGAGCTGGACGATCCAGTCGATCGCCTCCAGTTGCTGCAACAGGCGCACGGTCGTCGCCAGATCGCGCCGCAATGCGCGAGCGAGTTCGGGCACCGTGTAGCCGTGCGAGCCCGCGTCGCGCGCCTCGGCAAGGCGCGCCAGCAGTTCGAGCGAATCGAGAAGATCGCTACCGGGAAAGTCCCGGCGATGAAACTGCCCGATGCGTATCGCGGGCAGTGCCGACGCGATCATCGCGCCCGCGAGCGTGATGAACCAGCTGAGGTACATCCACAGCAGGAATAGCGGTACGACGGCGAACGCGCCGTACACGGCCGTATAAGTGGGAATGCGTCGGATGTAGAAGCCGAAGCCGCGCTTCGCAATCTCGAACGCGATCGCGGCCGTCACGCCGCCGACAATCGCATCGCGCCACTCGACGCGGCAGTTCGGCAAGAACATGTAGAGCAGCGTGAATGCGAGCACCGTCAGCGGCAGCGCCGCGCCCGCCAGCGCCCATTCGATCAGCGGCGTGATGCGTTGCGCGGCCGTATAGCTCATCGACTGCGTGAACAGATACGACGAGATCGACAGGCTCACGCCGATCAGAATCGGTCCGAGCGTCAGGATCGCCCAGTAGACCAGCACGCGCTGCGCGAACGGCCGCGCCTTGCGCACGCGCCAGATCACATTGAACGCGGATTCGACCGTCATCATCGTCATCACGGACGTGACGAACAGCACGATCATCCCGAGCGTGGTCAGCCCCTTCGCCTTCGATGCGAACTGGTTCAGATATTTGAAGATCTGGCTGCTGACCTGATCGGGCATCAGGTGTTCGGCGAGAAAAGTCTGTAGCGACGCCTGGAATTGCGCAAAGATCGGGAACGCCGTGAAGAGCGCGAACGCGACCGTCGCGAGCGGCACCAGCGACAGCATCGTCGTGAACGTCAGACTGCCAGCCACCTGCGGGATGCGATCCTCGCCGCTGCGCTTCGCGGCGAATTCCGCGAGACGCTTGAGCGCGTCAAGATCGAGACGCAACCTGGACAACAAGACGACCTCCTCCACTTTCGACTTCGATACACGCGCCTGCATGCGCGCGACGGCCGACGCATCATCAGGCGTTCGAAAATTCATTCCAAAGCGCTCATCGCGAAAGCGGACCGCAAGCAAAAGAGATGAACGCCGACAGACTCGCGGCACCGTCAACGGACCCACCCCTATAATACCCGTTCACTGCAAACGCCTATGAAAGACATCCTCGTGCTTTACTACAGCCGGCACGGCGCCACGCGCGAACTCGCGCTGGCGATCGCGCACGGCATCGACAGCGTCCCCGGCATGCAGGCGCGCGTGCGCACGGTGCCGCCCGTCTCGACGGTCTGCGAGGCCACGCAGCCCGACATCCCGGAAGAAGGCCCGCCCTACGCGGAACTGCGCGATCTCGAAGAATGCGCGGGACTCGCGCTCGGCTCGCCGACGCGGTTCGGCAACATGGCCGCGCCACTCAAATACTTTCTCGACGGCACCACGCCGCAGTGGCTCTCGGGCGCGCTCGCGGGCAAGCCGGCCTGCGTGTTCACGTCGACAGGCAGTCTGCACGGCGGCCAGGAATCGACGCTGCTGTCGATGATGCTGCCGCTCCTGCATCACGGCATGATGATTCTCGGCATTCCGTACACCGAAAGCACGCTGACCACCACGCTCACGGGCGGCACGCCGTATGGCGCATCGCATTTCGCGCGCGCGGACTCGGCGGGCCACGGCATTTCCGCCGACGAGAAAACGCTCGCAATTGCGCTGGGCGCGCGCGTCGCCCGCGCGGCGGCGTCGATGAGCGAGCGGCCGTGAACATGCCGCGCGACGCAGCAGGCATGAGCGCGCCGGGCAATCGCGCCGCCGCATCGGGCGCGGCGCTTGCGCTCGTTGCATTGATCGCGCTGTGCGTCGCGTGGGAATGGTTGCTCGCGCCATTGCGCCCAGGCGGCTCGCTGCTGGCGCTCAAGGCCGTGCCGCTGCTGCTTGCGCTGCCGGGCGTGGTCCGCAAGCGGCTCTATACGCTGCAATGGGCGTCGATGCTGAGCCTGCTGTATCTGATGGAAGGCATCGTGCGCGGCATGTCCGACCGCGGCTTGAGCGCCCGCCTCGGCTGGTGCGAGGTGCTGCTCGCCGCGACGTTCTTCGTCTGCGCGCTCGTCTATGTCGCGCCGTTCAAGCGCGCGGCGAAACGCCGTGCGCGCGAGAATGAACCAGCAAGCGGCCCTGCAAGCGGTTCAGCCTGAGTTGCCCGCCGCCGCGCGACGCCAGCCCCGCCGCGCAGCGCCCCGATGACCCAGTGGCCGCCATAGCCACGGCGGCCACCCGCGCGAACCGATTCGCGCACGAGCCGAACATGCCCTACCCGTTCTGACCGACCAACATGAATTCCGCCGCTACTTCGCCCTTCGTCGCCGCATGCATCGATGCCATCGGCGCCGCGCACGTCCTCACCGATCCGCACGACACCGCGCCCTTTCTGACCGACTGGCGCCGCCGCTACACGGGCCGCGCGTGCGCGGTGCTGTGTCCGTCGACGGCTGACGAGGTCGCCGCGCTCATGCGGCTCGCGAACGAGCACCGCGTCGCGATCGTGCCGCAAGGCGGCAATACCGGCCTCGCCGGCGGCGCCACACCGGATGAAAGCGGCGCGCAAGCCGTGCTGAGTCTCAAGCGCCTGAATCGCGTGCGCGACGTCGATCCGCACAACAACACGATCACCGTCGAAGCGGGCGTCGTGCTTGCGGACATGCAGGCACGCGCCGAAGCGGCGGGACGCCTGTTCCCGCTGAGCCTCGCGGCGGAAGGCAGTTGCTCGATCGGCGGCAACCTGTCGACGAACGCGGGCGGCACGGGCGTGCTGCGCTACGGCAACACGCGCGAGTTGTGTCTCGGCCTCGAAGTAGTGACGCCGCACGGCGAGCTGTGGGACGGGCTGCGCGGACTGCGCAAGGACAATACGGGCTACGATCTGCGCGATCTTTTCATCGGCGCGGAAGGCACGCTCGGCATCATCACGGCTGCCGTGATGAAGCTGCATCCGCAGCCGGCCGCGCGCGTGACCGCGCTCGCCGCGCTGCCGTCGCCGCATGCCGCGCTGGATTTTCTGTCGCTCGCACAGCGTGACGCCGGGCCGCTGTTGACGGGCTTCGAGTTGATGTCGGATTTCTGCCTGCAACTCGTGGGCAAGCATTTCCCGCAGATGCGCTATCCGTTCGCGCGACGGCATGCGCAGATCGTGCTGCTCGAACTGTCGGACAGCGAAAGCGAGGAGCACGCGCGCGCCCTTTTCGAGCGGCTGATGGAGACGGCGCTCGAAGACAATCTCGTCGAAGATGCCGTGGTCGCCGAGAATCTCGCGCAATCGAAGGCATTCTGGAATCTGCGCGAGCACATTCCGCTCGCGCAGGCCGAAGAAGGATTGAACATCAAGCACGACATCGCCGTGCCCATTTCGCGCATCGGTCACTTCATCGACGAAACCGATGCCGCGATCGCGAAGGCCGTGCCGGGCGCGCGCATGGTCACGTTCGGCCATCTCGGCGACGGCAATCTGCACTACAACGTGCAGGCACCGGAAAGCGTCGATGCGAAAGCGTTTCTCGCCCAGTACCAGAGCGCGATGAATCAGATCGTCTACGAAAGCGTGCATCGGCATCGCGGCAGCATCAGCGCGGAGCATGGAGTCGGGCAGCTGAAAATCGACGAAGCCGCGCATTACAAGCCGGAAGTCGAAGTGCGTCTGATGAAGACACTGAAAACGGCGTTCGATCCGCTCAACCTGATGAATCCCGGCAAGGTGCTACGCTAAGAGCATCGGTATCGACGAGAGGCGTTTATGAAGATTCGCGTGCTGTCCGACCTGCATCTCGAGTGCGACGAGCCGCAAGTGATCCCGCATGCAAACGCCGATCTCGTCGTGCTGGCGGGCGACATTCACAACCACGCCGAAGGGTTGCGCTGGGCGGCAGAAACGTTCGACGGCGCGGTGCCCGTCGTCTACGTGCCGGGCAATCACGAGTACTACGACGGCGAGTTCGGCGCGCTCGAAGCGGCGATGCACGACGCGGCCGCGAGCGTCGACAATGTGCACTTTCTCAACAATGCGACGCTCGTCGATCCGGATGGCAACTGGCGCGTGCTCGGCACGACGCTATGGACCGACTTCGACCTGTATGGCGCCGATGAAGATTCGCGCGCGACATCGATCGCAGCCGCCGAGCGCGTGATGCTCGACTATCGCGGATTGATTCAGGTGACGTGGACGGCGGACAACGATGCCGACAACCCAGCCGCCCCGCAACGCGCGAACCGCATACAGCACCGCGTACAGGACAACATGCCGCGCAACCTGACCCCCGCCGATACACTCGCGCTTCACCGGCACGCGCGGGCGTGGCTCGAAACGGAACTGGCCAAACCGTTCGGCGGCAAGACGATCGTCGTTACGCACCATGCGCCGCATCGGCGCAGTCTCGCCGAGCGTTACGCGGACGACCCGGTGTCGGCGGGCTTCGTGAATCATTTGCCGTCGCTCGTGCGCGCGCCTGTCGCGCTGTGGGTGCATGGGCACACGCACACGGCCTTCGATTACGTGGAGAACGGCACGCGCGTCGTCTGCAATCCGCGCGGCTATATCGACCGCCGCACGCGTCGGCTCGAAAATGACGAGTTCGCGTGGGACAAGGTCGTCGAACTCTAATGGCTGCCGGAGAACCTGCTTGAGGGTCTGCTCAAGACCTGCCGTCCGCCGATTACATGCTGCTGGCGTCGCGCGAGCGCCGCGCGGGCTGTCCGGCGCGCACGGGCGCGAGCCGCGCCTGGGGCCGCAGCCGCCGCAGAATGTCGCGCGACGCTGCAATTCCGATCAGTCCGAGCATGACGGCGACGCCGATCATCAGATGCGTATCCATGATTTCCTCTTCGTTTCAGATGTGCCTGCGTGCCGGAAGCTCTCGGCGTTGACGAAACGTTAGCAAACCCGATGCCGCCATGAAGTAAGGAAGTGTTGCGGCGCAACGGCGGGATGTAACAGAGCGTCAAAGGTCTTTCCTGCGTCCTTCCTGCGCTTTTCCGCATCACGCGGTACATCACACACCACACGTCGCATGCCGCGTGCCGCACATCGCGCCGCGCCCGCCTGTGTCAGGTGCGCGCGAACTTGCGCAATTCGGCCTGATCGGCGGCAAGCGTCGCGGGCAGTTCGTCGCGCAGGAATTCGACCCATGTGCGGATCTTCGCGTCCAGGTACTGCCGCGACGGATATAGCGCATACACGTTCATCTCCTGCGAGATGTACTCGGGGAGAATCCACACGAGTTCGCCGCTGCGCAGCCCCGCGATCGCCGAATAGATCGGCAGCACCGCGACGCCCATCCCCTCGCGCACGGCCACGGCCATCGCCTCCGCGACGTTGATCTGGAACGTGGTCGCGCCGAGATGCAGCGTCTCCTGGCCGTTGGGACCGTCGAACGTCCATTCGTCGGCGGGCATGACGGGCGTGATCATCTGGAGGCACGTATGGCCGCGCAGATCGGCGAGCGTCTGCGGCACGCCGTTGCGCTCCAGATAATCGGGCGACGCGCACGCGATGCTGAACGCGCTGCCCAGGCGCTGCGACACGAGCCCTGAATCCGGCAGGCTCTGCGCGAGCACGAGCGCGACGTCATAGCCTTCGTCGAGTAGGTCGGGCATGCGCTGGGCGAGCGTCAGTTCGAGGTGGACATCGGGATAGCGCCGCTGATACCGGCCCACGGCGGGCACCACGTAGTGCTGGCCGAAGCTCGTCATCGCATGGACTTTCAGCTTGCCCGACGGACGCGCATGCGCGTCGCTGGCTTCGGCTTCCGCCTGATCGACGTACGCGAGGATCTGCTCGCAGCGCTGCAGATAGCGTTCGCCCGCTTCCGTGAGCGCGATGCGGCGCGTCGTGCGGTTCAACAGACGCGTGCGCAGATGCGCCTCCAGATCGGACACGGCACGCGACGCATAGGCCGTCGTCGTGTTGAGGTGCTGGGCCGCGCCCGTAAAGCTGCCCGCTTCGACGACGCGGACAAATACGCGCATGTTCTGAAGCGTATCCATTTTCGAATCCCATCTCTCTGTACGGGAAGGATTGTTGCATGATTTAGAAAGACGATTATCACATTCTCCGTAAGTATGCGTTGCATCCTTACGGGTTATTCCTTAATTACCCGAAAAATATAATGACGCCCAAGCTTATATAGTCTTTTGGGGAGCAAATCGTGCAGTTTCCGGTAAGAAAAGGGATCGCCGCACTGTCGGTTCTTACGATCTCGTTGATAATCGCCGGCTGTGCGAGTACCGGGCACATTGCTCCCGAATCGACCCGCACCGATCCCGCCACCCTCGACGTCGGCGCCGCGATCCGCGCGGCCAATGCCGACGCCCAATGGCCCGCCGCCGACTGGTGGCGCGCCTATGCCGATCCGCAGCTGAACGCATGGATCGAAACGGCGCAAGCCGGCAATCCGTCGCTCGCTGCGGCGCAAGCGCGCGTGCGCGAGGCGCAGTCGATGGCGGGCGTCGCGAAGTCCGCGCTGCTGCCGCAGGTCAACGGCAGCATGCAGGTCCAGCGCAAGCAATGGCCGGACAACGTCTTTTACGGCCCCGGCCCGCTCGCCGGCCAGGAATCGTGGAACAACACGGCGGAGCTCGGCCTGTCGTATCACCTCGACCTGTGGGGCAAGGACAAGAACGCCGCCGAACAGGCGCTCGACGTCGCGCACGCGCGCGCCGCCGACTACCGCGCCGCGCAGCTCGAACTCGAATCGAACATCGTGCGCGCCTACATCGACATGTCGCTGAACTACGCGCTGCTCGATATCGCGAAGTCGACGCTCGAACAGCAGCAACAAGTCGCCGCGCTGGCGAACCGGCGCCTGACAGGCGGCATCGGCACGCAACTCGAAGTCGCGCAGGCGGAAGCGCCGCTGCCCGAATACGAACGTCAGATCGACGCAATCGAGGAATCGATCGCGCTTGGCCGCAACCAGCTCGCCGCGCTTGCGGGCAAGGGTCCGGGCGCCGGCGATTCGATCACGCGCCCGCGGCTGTCGCTGTCCGCGTTCGCCGGCCTGCCGTCGACGCTGCCCGCCGAACTGATCGGCCATCGCCCCGACATCGTCGCCGCGCGCTGGACGGTCGCCGCGCAGGCGCGCGGCATCGACGTCGCGAAGGCCGACTTCTATCCGAACATCGATCTGCTCGCGTCCGTCGGCGGCTATGCGGCGATGGGGCCGCTGTTCGGCTTTCTGAAGTCGGCGTCGGGCGGCTGGACGGCGGGCCCCGCGCTGTCGCTGCCGATCTTCACAGGGGGACGCCTGCGCTCGCAACTGGGGGCGGCATCGGCGGGATACGACGTGGCCGTCGAGCAGTACAACCAGACGATCGTCACCGCGCTCAAGGAAATCGCCGACGAGGTCGTGCGCATGCGCTCGCTCGATACTCAGCTGAAGGACGCACAGCGTTCCGTCGCGACGGCGAACAGGAGCTACCAGCTTGCACGCGAAGGTTATCGGCGCGGCCTGACGGACTACGTGAACGTGCTGATCGCGCAGACGCAATTGCTGCGCGCGCAGGAAGGCGTCGCGAAGGTGCAGGCCGAGCAGTTGTCGGCGCACGCGACGCTCGTCACCGCACTCGGCGGCGGCCTGATCGATCCCGCCGACGGCCCGACGCAAAAGGACGTGCTGCCCGCGCATGGCAAGGGCAAGGGAAAAGACAACGACGGCACGGCGGACCGCGCGGCCGCCTCGACGGCTGACGCGTCGAAGGACGCGTCGAACAGCGCATCGAGCCACGCGACCACGGGCGCGTCCACCGTCCGCTAAACCCGGAGAAGCCGCCGATGTCCACTAATCATTCCCTCTCCCGCAGGCCCCAGACACCCGGCGCGCTCTACGCCGCGTTCGTCGACTGGGCGCGCACGGACGGCCGCACGTGGATCTACCTCTTCAAGGCGCTCGCCGCGTGTTTTCTCGCGCTCGGCATCGCGATGCGGCTCGACCTGCCGCAGCCGCGCACCGCGATGACGACCGTGTTCATCGTGATGCAGCCGCAAAGCGGGATGGTGTTCGCGAAGAGCTTCTACCGGATCTGCGGCACGCTGATCGGTCTCATCGTGATGCTCGCGCTGATCGGCCTGTTCGCGCAGCAGCCGGAGCTTTTCATCGCGTCGACGGCCATCTGGGTCGGCGTCTGTACGGCGGGCGCCGCGCGCAACCGCAACTTCCGCTCGTACGGCTTCGTGCTGGCGGGCTATACGGCGGCGCTGATCGGCATTCCCGCCTCGCAGCATCCCGACGGCGCGTTCATGATGGCGCTCACGCGAGTCGCGGAAGTCGTGGTCGGCATCGTCTGCTCGGGCGTCGTGAGCGCGCTGGTGTTTCCCGAGCATGCGGGCGAGCAGATGCGCAGCACCGTGCGAGCGCGCTTCTCTTCGTTCGTCGATTATGTGTGCGCGGCGCTGTCGGGCAAGGCCGATCGCGTGCGCATCGAGGACACCAATGCGAAGTTCGTCGCGGACATCGTCGGCTTCGAAGCCATGCGCAGCGTCGCCGTTTTCGAGAGCCCCGATTCGCGGATGCGCAACGGCCGTCTGTCGCGCCTGAACAGCGAGTTCATGACGGCATCGACGCGTTTTCACGCGCTGCATCAGCTGATGAACCGCCTGCGCGCGGCGGGCGCGACGGCCGCTGTCGCTGCGCTCGAACCGTACTTCCGCGAGATCGCGCCGTTGCTGAGCAAATCGGGCGAGCCCGTGCTCACGGCCGCCGACGCCGCGCATGCCGCCGCGCAGCTCGACACCTACAAGGCCGAACTGCCGAAGCGCGTGCGGGCGACGCGCGCCGCGCTAGAAGGCAACGCCGACGTGCCCTTGCTCGATTTCGACACGGGCGCGGAACTGCTATACCGCTTCGTCGACGATCTGCATGCGTATGCGGCGACCTATGCGTCGCTCGCCGTCGCGACGCACGAACGCGAGCGCTGGATCGAGCGCTACGAGCCGAAGACGAACGGCGTCGCGGCGGGCGTCGCGGGTCTGCGCGCGGCGATCGTGATGTCGATACTCGGCGCCTTCTGGATCGCCACCGCCTGGCCGAGCGGCGCGACGCTCACGCTGAACGCGGCCGCTGTCTGTGCGCTCGCGTCATCGTCGCCGAATCCGACGCGCACCGTGTTCCAGATGGCGGGCGGCACGACGCTGTCGTCGCTGCTCGCGATGGTGCTGACGTTCGGCATCTATCCGCATATCGACGGCTTTCCGCTGCTGTGCGCCGCGCTCACGCCGTTCCTCGCGCTCGGCGTATGGATGACGACGCGCCCGAGGCTGGCCGGCTATGGCGTCGGCTATTGCATCTTCTTCTGCTTCCTCGCGGGCCCCGACAACGTGATTCATTACGACCCGAGCAGCTTCATCAACGATGCCCTCGCGCTCGTGATCTCGATGCTGGTCGCGTCGATCGCGTTCGCCGTGCTGTTGCCGCCGTCGACGCCATGGCTGCGCAACCGTCTGCTGAACGACCTGCGCGCTCAGGTGGTGCTCGCGTGCCGCGGCCGCATCGGAACTCGGTGGGAGCGTCTGTGGCGTCTGCGCACGCGCTTCGAGAGCGGTACGCGCGACCTGATGCACCAGATCAACGCGCTCGCGCCGAACGAGCCCGACGTGAAGCGCGACACGATGCGCTGGATGTTCGCGGTGCTGGAAATCGGCAACGCGACGATCGACTTGCGCAGCGAAATCGCGACGCTGCCGCGCGATGCGCGCTACGCGCCATCGATGCCGTGGCGCGTGACGCTGCGCTCGACGTGCGACGCAATCGCCCGGCTCTTCGCGCGGCCGCGCGCGAGGCGTCTCGACCACGCGCTCGCCGCGACGGCCGATGCGATCGCCGCCGTCCAGCAGACGCTCGCGACGTTCACGCCGCCTCGCGAAGAGCGTCATCGGTTGCAACGCATCCTGAGCCACCTGCATTTCATCCGGAGCGCGCTGCTCGATCCGCAATCGCCGCTGGGGCAGCCCGGCACCGATGCCGATGCGAGCGGCGACGCGCCACAAGGAGTTCCCCATGCCACGTGAGATCGCCGTCCTTGACGCGTATATGCCCGCGATCGTGCTGCTGTTCGTTGCGGGCGCCGCGATCACGTGGGTGCTGGATCGCGTGATCGCCTATACGGGCGTGTACCGCGTCGTATGGCACCCGTCCCTGTTCCGCGCGAGCCTGCTCGTGTGTGTGTGCGGCGTGTTGGGCCTCGCCGTTTATCGTTGACCAGAGTCGAATCATGACTATCAGAAACATCATTGGGTTTATCGCGACGGCCATCGTGTTCGTCGTCGCGGTCTTGATCGGGCGTACGCTGTGGGTGCACTACATGGACGAGCCGTGGACGCGCGACGGCCGCGTGCGCGCCGAGGTCGTGAACATCGCACCCGATGTGTCGGGCGCCGTCGTCGAGTTGCCGGCGCGCGACAACCAGTTCGTCCACAAGGGCGATCTGCTGATGCAGATCGATCCGTCGCACTATCAGATCGCCGTCGAGCAGGCGCAGGCCGCCGTCGCCGCGCGCAAGGCCGAGTTGCAGATGCGCCGTGACGATGCGCGTCGCCGCGCGGATATGGACAGCCTCGTCGTATCGAAGGAAAGCCGCGAAAACGCAACGCACACCGCTTCTGCTGCCGAGGCGCAGTATCAGCAGGCGCTCGCCGCGCTCGATGCGGCCAGGCTCAATCTCGAGCGGACTCGCGTCGTGTCGCCCGTCGACGGCTACGTCACGAACCTGAATGTCTATCGCGGCGACTATGCGATTGCGGGATCGGCGAAGCTGGCTATCGTCGATAGCCACTCGTTCTGGGTGTATGGATACTTCGAGGAGACGAAGCTGCCTCACGTGAAGATCGGCGACAAGGCCGATATCCGGCTGATGAGCGGCGGCACGCTGAAGGGCCACGTCGAGAGCATCTCGCGAGGGATCTACGACCGGGACAATCCGGAAAGCCGTGAACTGCTGGCCGATGTGAATCCGACGTTCAACTGGGTGAGGCTGGCGCAGCGCGTGCCCGTGCGGGTGAAGATCGATTCGGTGCCGGACGGCGTGCTGCTTTCCGCCGGGACGACCTGTACTGTCGTGGTGACGCCTTCCTCGTGAGCCATCTTCAGCCTCAGGGCTCGGCCATGAAGCCGTCGCGGAACGCGTCGACGTCTGCCTCCAGCCTGTCTGCAAAGCCCTCTTCGAATGGCACGGCGGCCGCGCGTGCCAGAAGGTCCCTCACAAGCGTCTGATAAGTGCGCTCGTCTGCGAGCAGCGAGCGAATCCTGTCACGCGTCGACGGCAACGCGAGGTTTCGCGCATCGCGTCCGAGCAGCGCGCATGAGGCCGTCGAGTCGTTGAACGCATAGGCTTCCATCAGATCGGCTGCGTCGGTCCACACGCGCCCTTCGTTACCCGCCCACAGATAGCTTCGCAGAATGAGCAAGAGGTCGGAGGCGTCCTTGTTTTCCTGTCGTCTGCGATCTTCCCAGGCTAGCAGTTTGAGCAGCGTCAGTGCCGGGAGCGTGACGACAGGCACCATCAGACCGGCTTCGATCTCGATCTGAGACGCCGTGTCGACGGCCTCGCGGAAACCGAGCACGGTGAGAACGAACTCCCCCTCGGGCGGCCATGCGATCGAACCCTTCGGTACTTCGATGTCGCCGAATGGCACCAGGTCGAGCGGGATCGTCATGCCTGTGTCGGCGTGCCCGAACAACAGCCGCTGCGGAGCGCGATGGTCCTGACGGAAGCCCTCCACGTTCACGAGCTCGCCGATCAGCACCTCGTACGATGCCCAGCTCACTGCGCAGACGGCCACATCGACGTCTCGCGTAGCTCGCTCGGCCCGGATGCCGTAGACATGCCAGAGCACGATGTCGCGCGCCGTTGCCCCCGCGACGACGAACGGCGTGCCCAAACGCTTCGTCGCATCGCAGACTCGTCTGAGCAGCGCCGAAGTGGCGGGGTGCATGGGACGTTCTTCGCTGACTCTAAGCATGAAGATTTCCGACGTAGCGCTCGTACAGGTGTTTCGCGGCGGACAGATTCCGGCTATCTCCGGATGCGATCAGATCGGCGTACACAAGCAATGGATGGACGACGGGAAGTGGCGGTGACGTGTCCCATCCATAATCGGCCGATTCGCGCCAGAAGGATGCAAGAACCTCGACTTCTCCGTCGGGGCTCGGGCGCAGCCGCGCTTCCTTCAGAAAATCCGCGCCGAGGTTCTGACGCGCGTAGATCGTCACGCGAACCGCCTTGAGTTCTTGCGTGACGAGATCCGCCGCGGCCTCGCCGCCAAGCCGGGCGTCGAACTTGCGGAAATCGAACGCACGCCACCAGTCCGGCGACGTGGCGGTATACGTGGACAATGCCAGCTTCGGCCTCAGGCGCGTCGGGTACAGGCTCACCCATTCATCGACGTATTTCTGCCAGTCCGGAAAGATTCGCTCGCCGTTTCGGCGCGTGGCGAGCAGACCGCGCGCCAGCAGATCGTCGACGACCTGATTCACCGTGCTCAAGGCCGCGCCGGACGCTTCCGCGATCTTGCGGTATGGCTCGCTCGCGAGACCCGGTTGCACGGCCAGCGCGAACATGACCTGCAAGCCCTTGCTGGTCGTGGACCGCGACGTCGGCGTGCCCGTCGCCCACGGCAGCCGCGGGCGACCCACGATCATGATCGTGGCTTCGGGCTCCTGGATGAACGTATTGCCGACCGCATCGAGAAAGGGGATGTTGCGGTCGATCAGATCCATTGCCAGATCGGGGTCGACATAGGGCGTGACCAGCATGAGCGGACGGCCGTCGACCCGTGCGGATTGCAGGCGGTCGGAGACGAGAAGAACGTTCGCGCGGTTGGCACGGGATGCCATGTGAACGGGCATCACCAGCTTCTTGCCGTCGATATCGAACTGGATGGCGCCATGGGCCTCCGGGCTGATTCCGGAGGCGGCGACAGGTTTAGCCTTGTAAATGCGCGTCGAAGACTGGAACGCACGACACGCTCCAGCCAGAATTTGCTGCCCGGTTATCGACAGGACATCGGGTCGCGAGATCATCCGGCACCTTTTGTACGATTTCTGTACAGTGTACGAAAAAATCGTACAGAGTCAAGAAATCGTACACAGCGGATTTAACCCGTTGAAAAACAATAATAATTAAAATACTTTGTATGCTCTTTTCTCTCTGTACGAAAAAATCGTACGCTGCGATTTTTTCGTACGTCGCGTTTCGACGTCACGCCCGCAGCGAAAACTTCGCCACCGCCGCCTTCAACGCCTGCGCCTGATCGTCGAGCGCCCGAGCCGCCGCCGTCGCCTGCTCGACGAGCGCGGCATTCTGCTGGGTCCCCGCATCCATTTGCGAAACGGCGAGATTGATCTCTTCGATTCCGGAGCTCTGCTCGGCGGAAGCCGCCGAGATTTCTCCCATGATGTCGGTGACGCGCTTAACGGCCCTGACGACTTCGTCCATCGTCTGCCCCGCGTCCTGCGCGAGCTGCGAGCCGTTGCTCGCGCGCTCGACCGACGTGCTGATCAAGCCCTTGATCTCCTTCGCCGCGGCGGCGCTGCGCTGCGCGAGGTTGCGCACTTCGCCCGCCACCACCGAGAATCCACGGCCCTCTTCGCCGGCGCGCGCCGCTTCGACGGCCGCATTGAGCGCGAGGATGTTCGTCTGGAACGCGATCCCTTCGATCACGCCGATGATGTCGCCGATGCTCTTCGCGCTGTCGTTGATCTCGCCCATCGTCGACACGACGCGGCTCACCACTTCGCCGCCCTTCTCCGCGATCGCCGATGCATTGTCGGCCAGCGTGCGCGCCTGCTTCGCGTTGTCCGCGTTCTGACGCACCGTCGACGTCAGTTCTTCCATGCTGCTCGCCGTGCGCTCGAGCGCCATCGCCTGTTGCTCGGTACGCTGCGACAGATCGAGGTTGCCCATCGAAATCTCGCCCGATGCGGACGCAATCGCCTCGGCGCTCGCCGCGATATGCGCGACCGTCGACGAAAGGCCGTCCTGCATGTCGCGCAGCGCGAACAGCATGCTCGACTTGTCGCGCTTGCCGAGCGCGATGTCGTTCGACAGATCGCCCGCCGCAATGCGGCTCGCGATCTCCTTCGCGTACACAGGCTCGCCGCCCAGCTGACGCGACAGACGCCGCACCACCCATTCGCTGATCACGAACGCGAGCACGATCAGCGCGACCGTCATCACGGCCATCATCACGAACGAGGACTCATAGATGAACGACGACGCGTCGATGGTCGCCTTCGCCGCCTTGCCGCGCTGCGCGACGAGTTCGTCGACGAGCTTTTCCAGCTTGCCCGTCTCGACGAGCAGCGACACGTCCTGCGTGCCGACCTGCCAGTTCATCTGCGACAGGTCGAGCGGCTGCGCCTTCACGAGCGTCACGAAATCGCGCAGATGCCCGCTCCATACGCCGATCGCGTCGGCGAATTTCTTCTGCTGCGCGGCGACGTCGGCGGAATCGGCGTATTGCTGGAGCGTGTTGAGTTCGGCCGACAGACCCGACAGGCCCTTATCGATGTCGGCGCCGAGTTCGTCGCGTTCCTTCGCGGTCGTTGCCGTCAGCAGCATCTTCTGGGCGCGGCTGGCGCGCAGCAGATAGCCGCGCGCTTCCTCGGCGGCCCGGCTCGCGACGTGGCCCTGCTCGTAGATCGAGCGCATCTGGCCGTTGAGCCGGCTGATCTGGGTCAGCGAGAACACGCCGATCGCCAGCGTGCCGACGAGCAACACGGCGAACGCGAAGCGCAACGTCGTCTTCACGGACCATCCGCGCGACTCGCCGCCCGCTGCCCGCCGACCCGAACGCGCCTGCCCACCGGCCGCTTCATCATCCGGTACGAACCCCGCGCCCGGCTGGCCACCCAGCGAAACTGCTTTCATATTTCCTGTCCCCACATGACAAACAACAACCGGAAAGGTCGGTTCCGGCATGCCTTCTTATCTCTCCGTGTTGACGGCATCGTCGGCAGTGTTCTTGAGGCCCGCCGTCCTGTCGTCGCCCGGTCCTCGGCGCGCCGCTTCGTGGGCCGCGCGCCGCGCCGGATTTATACCCGGCCAAAATTCGCCCGTCGCGCCTTCCGACGCTTTGCGCTGAGCTGATTCGTCGGCGAGCGCAAATATCGGCGGCATGAAAGGCGCTTCACGACCGCGCTCGTGAAAGCCACCCCCACCGGAAGCAGGCATCCTCACCTCATGTCCGGTTCGCGACAAAACTTGGCCGGACAATTGGCGGGAGACACACTACACTTCATCAAACGCTAAAAACATCGGCCGCCGCCGACGGTTCCCCCCGACCGCCGGCTCCGGCATCCCGAGTCACTCTCTCCAGACCGACCACATGGAATCCAGCCTCGACAAAGGCGCCCTGGCTGGCGCCGCCGGCCCTTCAGGCGCCACCGCTTCAGCTTCCGCCGCGGCAGGCAGGCCGCAGACGCGCACCGTCTATTCGATCCTCGGCGCGATCAGCTTCTCGCATCTGATGAACGACATGATTCAGTCGTTGATCCTTGCGATCTATCCGATGCTGAAGGACAACTTCTCGCTGTCGTTCGGGCAGATAGGTCTGATCACGCTCACCTATCAGATCACGGCGTCCCTGCTGCAGCCGCTCGTCGGCATCTATACGGACAAGCATCCGAAGCCCTGGTCGCTGCCCGTCGGCATGGGTTTCACGCTGTCGGGTCTGCTGCTGATGTCGGTTGCGCCGAATTTCGGCGTGCTGCTCGTCGCTGCGGCGCTGGTCGGCTGCGGGTCGTCGGTGTTCCATCCGGAGTCGTCGCGTGTCGCGCGGATGGCGTCGGGCGGCAAGCATGGTCTCGCTCAGTCGCTGTTCCAGGTGGGCGGCAACGCGGGCTCGTCGCTCGGGCCGCTGCTTGCGGCGCTGATCGTGATTCCGCACGGACAGCGCAGCATCGCGTGGTTCTCGGCTGCGGCACTCGTCGGCATTCTCGTGCTCACGCACATCAGCCGCTGGTACAAGCAGCATCCCGCGACGAAGAAAGCGCGCGCGGGCCACGTTCAGCACGCGACGCTCTCGCGCGGCAAGGTTGCGTTCGCGATGAGCATCCTCGTGCTGCTGGTGTTCTCGAAGTACTTCTACCTGACGAGCATCAACAGCTACTTCACGTTCTATCTGATCGACAAGTTCCACCTGCCCGTGCAGGCCGCGCAGGTGCATCTGTTCGTGTTCCTCGCGGCCGTCGCGGCGGGCACGGTGATCGGCGGGCCCGTCGGCGACCGGATCGGCCGCAAGTACGTGATCTGGGTATCGATTCTCGGCGTCGCGCCGTTCACGCTGCTGCTGCCGTACGCGAACCTGTTCTGGACAGGCGTGCTGACGGTGATCATCGGCATCGTGCTGGCGTCGGCGTTCTCGGCGATTCTCGTCTACGCGCAGGAACTGATTCCGGGCAAGGTCGGCATGGTCGCGGGGTTGTTCTTCGGCTTCGCGTTCGGCCTGGGCGGCATCGGCGCGGCGGTGCTCGGCCAGCTCGCCGACGCGACGAGCATCGACTATGTGTACAAGGTCTGCTCGTTCCTGCCGCTGCTGGGCATCCTGACGGTGTTTCTGCCCGATATCGAGGGAAAGAGAGCAAAGGCGTGAGCGCGCGCTAGATCGCCGCAGCCTTCCGGCTGACGCCAGGCCTCGACAAGGCGCCGCTCATCGCGGCGCCTTTTTTTGTCGCTGACGACGCAACGTTCGACGATTCATGCACTGCAGCGCTCATGGTGAACCCCCGTTGTCCGCGAGCCCGCGCCTGCTCTATGCTGTGCTGACGTGCGCATGCACAGGCCAAGGGTCCGCAGCAACGGCCCCAACGGGTTCACCCCGCCGCGACGCCGCCGTTGCCGTTCATTCGCCCGCTCACCCACGCAGCCCGAAGGATCGCCGCCGATGACCACCTACCGCGAATTTCACCGCCGCTCGATCGAGGCCCCCGAAGACTTCTGGCGCGATGAAGCGCAGCGCATCCATTGGGAAACGCCGTTCGACATCGTGCTCGACCGCTCGAATCCGCCGTTCGCGCGCTGGTTCGTCGGCGGACGGACAAACCTCTGTCACAACGCGGTCGACCGGCATCTCGCGCAACGCGCGCAGCAGAACGCGCTGATCTACGTGTCGACGGAAACGGGCATCGAGCGGCGCTACACGTATGCCGAGCTGCACGCGGAAGTGAACCGGATGGCGGCCGTGATGCGCTCGCTCGGCGTCGGGCGCAGCGACCGCGTGCTGATCTATCTGCCCATGATTCCCGAGGCCGTGTTCGCGATGCTCGCGTGCGCGCGGCTCGGCGCGATCCATTCGGTCGTGTTCGGCGGATTCGCCGCGCCGAATCTCGCCGCGCGCATCGACGACGCGAAGCCCGTGCTGATCGTGACAGCCGACGCCGGCGCACGCGCGGGCAAGGTAATCGACTACACGCCGCTCGTCGACGAAGCGCTGGCGCGCGCGACGCACAAAACGCCGAAGGTGCTGCTGATCGACCGGCAGCTCACGCCTGAGAAGCTCAACGCGCCCTATCTCGTCGCGTACGAGCCGCTGCGCGAACAGTTTTTCGACGCACACGTGCAATGCGAATGGCTCGAATCGACAGAGCCTTCGTATGTGCTGTACACGTCGGGCACGACGGGCAAGCCGAAGGGCGTGCAGCGCGACGTCGGCGGCTATGCGGTCGCGCTCGCGGCATCGATGGAATACATCTTCGAAGGCAAGGCAGGCGACACGATGTTCACGGCGTCAGATGTCGGCTGGGTGGTCGGCCACAGCTATATCGTCTACGCGCCGCTGATCGCGGGCCTCACGACCGTCATGTACGAAGGCACGCCGATCCGCCCCGACGGCGGCATCTGGTGGCGGCTCGTCGAGCAGTACAAAATCAACCTGATGTTCACCGCGCCGACTGCGATCCGCGTGCTGAAGAAGCAGGACCCGGCGCTCCTGAAGCAGGCCGATCTGTCGAGCCTGCGCACGCTCTTTCTGGCAGGCGAGCCGCTCGACGAGCCGACGGCTGCATGGATCGCCGATTCGCTCGGCAAGCCCGTCGTCGACAACTTCTGGCAGACGGAAACCGGCTGGCCGATCCTCGCGATCCAGCGCGGCGTCGAGGCGCTGCCGCAAAAGCTCGGCTCGCCCGGCGTGCCCTGCTACGGCTATGACCTGACGCTGCGCAACGAGCACACGGGCGAGCCGTGCCCGACGGGCGAAAAAGGCGTGATCACGCTCGGCTATCCGCTGCCGCCGGGCTGCATGTCGACGGTGTGGGGCGACGACGCGCGCTTCGTGAGGACGTACTGGGAAAGCGTGCCGAACCAGCAGGTGTATTCGACGTTCGATTGGGGCATTCAGGACGAGAACGGCTACGTGACGATCCTCGGCCGCACCGATGATGTGATCAACGTCGCGGGGCATCGCCTCGGCACGCGCGAAATCGAAGAGGCGTTGTCGAGCCACAAGGCCGTCGCGGAAGTCGCTGTCGTCGGCGTGACGGATCAGGTGAAGGGACAGGCGGCGATTGCGTTCGTCGTCGTGCGCGATGCGCCCGCGTACGAGTCCGACGATGCGCGCGCGAAGCTCTCGGCCGAGCTGTGCGCGACCGTCGATCGCCATCTCGGTGCGATCGCGCGACCGGCTCATGTCGTGCTCGTATCGATGCTGCCGAAGACGCGCTCCGGCAAGCTGTTGCGCCGCGCGATTGCGGCGTTGGCGGAAGGCCGCGACCCGGGCGATCTGCCGACGATCGAAGATCCGTCGGCGCTGCAGCAGATCCGCGATGCCGTCATGCTCGGCGGCTTCAGCGTGCGGCGCGGCTGAGCGTCACAGCAAAAGCGGCGCGGTTCTTGTTGTTTCCTGTTGTTGCATGTTAACCGCGCGCCGCAAGAAACCGCCTTAGAATCCCGCTCGAATACGTGCCCGCGATTTCGGTGAGGAACGACACGAACGACGCGGGCGCATGTGCGTCCGCGGTGTCGGAAATGGTCCGCACGATCGCGCACGGCACGCCGTATTCGTAGCAGACCTGCGCGATGGCCGCGCCCTCCATCTCGACGGCGAGTGCGTCGGGGAGCGCAGCGCGCAGCAGATCGACGGAAGTCGCGCTCGCGACGAACTGATCGCCGCTGATGATCAAGCCGCGATGCACGCTCGGCAGCGCCTCGGTCAGGAAGCGCTCCGACAGCGCGGCACCCTCTTCGTCGATGAAATGCTCGCACGCGGCCGCCAGCTCGGTCGTCAAAGGCGCGTCGGCGTCGAAGCGCGACATGCCGAGCAGCGGCACCTCGAAGCGCGGAAACAGCGGCGACGCATCCATATCGTGCTGCATCAGCGATTCGGCCACGACGATATCGCCGATCCGCACCGTCGGTCCGACGCCACCCGCTACACCCGTGAACACGACGGCTTCGACTTCGAACTCGTGAATCAGCGCGCTGACCGTGGCGGCCGCCGCGACCTTGCCGACGCGCGCAAGCGTCACGACGCACGGCGCGCCGTGCACCGTGCCGACGTGATAGTCGCGCTTGCCGTGCGTGACGGTTTCGACGGCGCCTTCGGCGCGCATCGCCGCGACGAGATCGCCGAGTTCCTGGGGCAACGCCGCCATCACGGCGAGCGGACGGCGCGAAATCGTCGCTTCGAAAGGCAGCGGCGCGCTCATTCGACCGCCTGCAGTTTTGCAACGGCCAGCGCGAGCCACTTCTCGCCGTGCCGCTTGAACTTGACCTGCGCCTTCGCGTCGGCGCCGCCGCCTTCGAGCGCCGTGATCGTGCCTTCGCCGAACTTGGTGTGGAACACCTGCTGGCCGATCCGGAAGCCCGATTCCGCCGCGCGCTGCTCGTTCGCGAACGCGGGCAGCGGCGCATGGGTGGTCGCGTAACTCTCGCGGCCCTGATAACCCTGCTGACGGTCGGGCCGCGCGAACCAGTCGCGTCCCCAGCCCGCATTGTCGGAGCGGCCGCCCCAGCGCGCGCCCGCTTCGACTTTCGGCGTGAGCCACTTGAGCGTCTCTTGCGGCAATTCGTCGAAGAAGCGCGAGCGGATGTTGTAGCGCGTCTGCCCATGCAGCATCCGGCTCTGCGCGAACGACAGATACAGCCGCTCCTTCGCGCGCGTGATCGCGACATACATCAGGCGGCGCTCTTCTTCGAGCCCGTCCGCTTCGATCGCGCTGTTTTCGTGCGGGAAAAGCCCCTCTTCGAGACCGGTGATGAACACCGCCGTGAATTCGAGGCCCTTCGCCGCGTGCACCGTCATTAGCTGCACCGCTTCCTGGCCTGCCTGCGCCTGGTTGTCGCCCGCTTCGAGCGACGCGTGCGACAGGAACCCCGCAAGCGGCGTCATCGTGTCGGGGTTCTGCGCGGGGTCGGCGGGATTCGCGGCGTCGAGCACGTCAACGCCAGGATCGTCGGTGGCGACCACGAGTTCCGGCGAGGCCGTCGCGCCCGGACGCAGCGGAATCGAGCGCGCGGGCGTGTCGAGCCCATAGCCTTCCTCGCTGACGAAGGCCGTGGCCGCGTTCACGAGTTCCTGCAGGTTCTCCAGCCGGTCCTGCCCTTCGCGCTCGTTCTGATAGAACTCCGCCAGCCCGCTTGCGCGCACCACATGCTCGACCGTTTCCGGCAGGCTCATCTGCGCCGTTTCGGCGCGCATCTTCGCGATCAGGTTCGCGAACCCGCCGAGGCTCGTGCCCGCCTTGCCCGTCACGTACGGAATAGCCGCCGCCATCGAGCAGTTGTACATGTGCGCGGCGTCCGCCAATTGTTCGATCGAGCGCGCGCCGATGCCGCGCGCCGGGAAATTGACGACGCGCGCGAACGCGGTGTCGTCATTCGGGTTGTCGATCAGGCGCAGATACGCGAGCGCGTGCTTCACTTCCTGGCGCTCGAAGAATCGCAGGCCGCCATACACGCGATACGGAATGCCGACGTTCACGAGCGTATGTTCGATCGTGCGCGACTGCGCGTTGCTCCGATACAGCACGGCGATCTCGCTGCGCGACAGGCCCGTGTTGATCAGCGCGCGAATCTCTTCGACGATCCAGCCCGCTTCCTGCGAATCCGTCGCGGCTTCATACACGCGCACCGGCTCGCCGTGGCCCGCGTCCGTGCGCAGGTTCTTGCCGAGACGCCGCGCGTTGTGCGCGATCAGCTGGTTCGCCGCATCGAGAATATGGCCGTGCGAGCGGTAGTTCTGCTCGAGCTTGATCAGATGCTGGACCTTGAACTCGTGCTCGAAGTCACGCATGTTGCCGACGTTCGCGCCGCGAAACGCGTAGATCGACTGATCGTCGTCGCCGACGGCGAAGATCGCGTTGTGCTCGCCCGCGAGCAGCTTCAGCCACGCATATTGCAGCTTGTTCGTGTCCTGGAACTCGTCGACGAGAATGTGCCTGAAACGCGCCTGATAATGCGCGCGCAGCGGCGGGTTGTACGACAGCAGTTCGTAGCAGCGCAACAGCAGCTCCGGAAAATCGACGACGCCTTCGCGCTGGCATTGCTGGTCGTACGCTTCGTACAGCTCGACGAACTTGCGGTTGAAGTTGTCCGACGCGTCGACATCTTTCGGCCGCAGCCCCTGCTCCTTCGCGTTGTTGATGAAGTACTGCAGGTTCTTCGCCGGATATTTTTCGTCGTCGATATTCAGGCCCTTCATCAGCCGCTTGATCGCCGAGAGCTGATCTGACGTGTCGAGAATCTGGAACGTCTGCGGCAGGCCCGCGTCGCGGTGATGCGCGCGCAGCATCCGGTTGCACAGGCCGTGGAACGTGCCGATCCACATGCCGCGCGTATCGATGGGCAGCAGCGCCGACAGGCGCGACATCATTTCGCGCGCAGCCTTGTTCGTGAAGGTGACGCCGAGCAGGGTCGCAGGCGTCGCGAGACCGTGCTGGATCAGCCACGCTATCCGCGTGATCAGCACGCGCGTCTTGCCGCTGCCTGCGCCCGCCAGAATAAGCGCCGGTTCGTTCGGCAGCGTGACGGCGGCGTGTTGTTCGGGGTTCAGGTTCGCGAGCAGTTCGGGCATGGATGACGAGAAGAAACTACGATTGCGGCGGGTGGTCCGTCATTATAAGACCGCGACGCTCCGGGCCTGGTGCGCCGCTGACGCGCGTGGGGCCGCCGGTCCCCGATTCCGCCGGGATTGCGCGCCCGCTTGCGCCCCGCCGTGCGCGCTGTCTGACTTCCTGTCCGACCTGCTGTCTTGCGCGCCATCCCGAGCCCGCCATGCGCCCGTCTTGAGCGCGAGCAACGGCCGGCGCGGACCGCCGCCTCGCGCACCCTTTATAATTCAAGGTTTCGAGCATCTTTCCACGTATTTTCCGGCAGATTTTGACGATGACGACAAGCGACAGCACGCTGGCCAAGAGTTTCGAGCCGCAGACGATCGAGGCCCACTGGGGCCCCGAATGGGAAAAACGCGGCTACGCCGCTCCGGCATTCGAACCGGGCCGCAAGAACTTCTCGATTCAACTGCCGCCGCCCAACGTCACGGGCACGCTGCACATGGGCCATGCATTCAACCAGACGATCATGGACGGCCTGACCCGCTATCACCGCATGCTCGGCGAGAACACGCTATGGGTGCCGGGCACGGACCACGCGGGCATCGCGACGCAGATCGTCGTCGAACGGCAGCTGGACGCGCAAGGCATTTCGCGCCACGACCTCGGCCGCGAAAAATTCGTCGAGCGCGTGTGGGAGTGGAAGCAGCAGTCCGGCTCGACGATCACGAACCAGGTGCGGCGCCTCGGCGCGTCGATCGACTGGTCGCGCGAATACTTCACGATGGACGACAAGATGTCGGCTGCCGTGCGCGACGTGTTCGTGCGTCTGTATGAACAGGGCCTGATCTATCGCGGCAAGCGCCTCGTCAACTGGGACCCGGTGCTGCTCACGGCCGTCTCCGATCTCGAAGTGGTCAGCGAGGAAGAGAACGGCCATCTGTGGCACATCCAGTACCCGCTCGCCGACGGCTCCGGCCATCTGACCGTGGCAACGACGCGTCCCGAAACGATGCTCGGCGACGTCGCCGCGATGGTGCATCCGGAAGACGAGCGCTACGCGCATCTGATCGGCAAGACCGTCGTGCTGCCGCTGACGGGCCGCGAGATTCCCATCATCGCGGACGACTACGTGGATCGCGAGTTCGGCACGGGCGTCGTGAAGGTCACGCCCGCGCACGATTTCAACGACTATCAGGTCGGCCAACGCCACAAGCTGCCGCAGATCGAAATCCTCACGCTCGATGCAAAGATCAACGACAACGCGCCCGAAAAATATCGCGGCATGGATCGTTTCGACGCGCGCAAGCAGGTCGTCGCGGATCTCGAAGCGCTCGGACTGCTCGAATCGGTGAAGCCGCACAAGCTGATGGTGCCGCGCGGCGACCGCACGGGCGTCGTGATCGAACCGATGCTCACGGACCAATGGTTCGTCGCGATGAGCAAGCCGGCCCCGGAAGGGACGTTCAATCCGGGCAAGTCGATCGCCGAAACCGCGCTCGACGTGGTCCGCAACGGCCAGATCAAGTTCGTGCCGGAGAACTGGACGACCACGTACTACCAGTGGCTCGAAAACATCCAGGACTGGTGCATCTCCCGTCAGTTGTGGTGGGGCCATCAGATTCCCGCGTGGTATGGCGAGAACGGCGAGATCTTCGTCGCGAAGACGGAAGAAGAAGCACACGCTCAAGCCGATGCAAAGGGCTACAAGGGCGCGCTGAAGCGCGATGAAGATGTGCTCGACACGTGGTTCTCGTCGGCGCTCGTGCCGTTCTCGTCGCTCGGCTGGCCGAACGAGACGCGGGAGCTGGAAGCGTTTCTGCCGTCGTCGGTGCTCGTCACCGGCTTCGACATCATCTTCTTCTGGGTCGCGCGCATGGTGATGATGACCACGCATTTCACCGGCAAGGTGCCGTTCGACACCGTTTATGTGCACGGCCTCGTGCGCGACGCCGAGGGTCAGAAGATGTCGAAGAGCAAGGGCAACACGCTCGACCCGATCGACATCGTCGACGGCATCGGCCTCGACGCGCTCGTTGCAAAGCGCACCACGGGGCTGATGAATCCGAAGCAGGCCGCGTCGATCGAAAAGAAGACGCGCAAAGAGTTTCCCGAAGGCATTCCCGCATTCGGCACGGATGCGCTGCGCTTCACGATGGCGTCGATGGCGACGCTCGGCCGCAACGTCAACTTCGACCTCGCGCGCTGCGAAGGCTATCGCAACTTCTGCAACAAGCTATGGAACGCGACGCGCTTCGTGCTGATGAACTGCGAAGGCCACGACTGCGGCTTCTCGAAGCCTGGCGCGTGCCAGCCTGGCGATTGCGGGCCGGGCGGCTACACTGACTTTTCGCAGGCCGACCGCTGGATCGTGTCGCTGCTTCAGCGCGTCGAAGCCGAAATCGAAAAAGGCTTCGCGGATTATCGTTTTGACAATGTGGCAAACGCCCTATACAAGTTCGTGTGGGACGAATACTGTGACTGGTATCTCGAACTCGCGAAGGTGCAGATCCAGACGGGTACGCCGGAACAGCAGCGCGCCACGCGCCGCACGCTGCTGCGTGTGCTCGAAACGGTGCTGCGGCTCGCGCATCCTGTGATTCCGTTCATCACGGAAGCGCTGTGGCAGAAGGTGGCGCCGCTCACGGACGGCTATCCTGAAGGCAAGGCCGAAGGCGACGCATCGATCATGACGCAGCCCTACCCGATCGCGGAGCCGCGCAAGATCGACGAAACGGCCGAGCAATGGGCCGCCGATCTGAAGGCCGTGATCGACGCATGCCGTAATCTGCGTGGCGAGATGAACCTGTCGCCGGCGACGAAGGTGCCGCTGCTCGTGACGGGCAACGCAGAGCGGCTCGCGTCGTTCGCGCCCTACGCCCAAGCGTTGGCGCGTTTGTCGGAGGTGCAGATCATCGCGGACGAGGCAACGCTCGATGCACAGGCACATGGCGCGCCGATTGCTATCGTAGGGACGGACAAGCTCGTGTTGAAGGTGGAAATCGATGTCGCCGCCGAACGCGAACGCCTGTCAAAGGAAATCGCCAGACTGAATGCAGAGGTTTCGAAATGTAACGCCAAGCTCCAGAACGAGAGCTTTGTTGCAAAAGCACCGCCGGCGGTCGTTGAGCAGGAGCAAAAAAGGCTGGCAGAATACCAGACCACGATTGGCAAGCTGACGGCACAACTGTCACGCTTGCCGGCCTGATTTACGCCCCATGCGTGCCGCGCCAAGCGGCGCCTCCACGCATTCCAAACCAGAGCACGTAGGGTACACACATGCTAAAAGTTACTAAGGCAGTTTTTCCGGTCGCGGGTCTCGGTACGCGCTTTCTTCCAGCTACGAAGGCGAGCCCGAAGGAGATGCTGCCTATCGTGGACAAGCCGCTGATCCAGTACGCAGTCGAAGAGGCGATGGCGGCCGGCATCACTGAAATGATCTTCGTGACGGGCCGCAGCAAGCGCGCGATCGAAGACCATTTCGACAAGTCGTACGAAATCGAAGCCGAGCTGGAAGCGCGCGGCAAGGCGAAGCTGCTCGAACTGGTTCGCAGCATCAAGCCGAGCCACGTCGACTGCTTCTACGTGCGCCAGCCGGAAGCGCTGGGTCTGGGCCACGCCGTGCTGTGCGCAGAAAAGCTGGTCGGCGACAACCCGTTCGCCGTGATCCTCGCGGACGACTTGTTGTACGGCAAGCCGCCCGTCATGCAGCAGATGATCGAAGTATTCGATCACTATCACAGCTCGGTGATCGGCGTCGAAGAGATTCCGCCGTCGGAGACGAAGTCGTACGGTATCGTCGACGGCAAGGAGTGGGAAGACGCGATCATCAAGATGTCGGGCATTGTCGAGAAGCCGGCGCCCGAAGTCGCGCCGTCGAATCTCGGCGTGGTCGGCCGTTACGTGCTGAAGCCGCGCATCTTCGATCACATCCGCGCGCTGAAGCCGGGCGCGGGCGGCGAACTGCAGCTGACGGACGCGATCCAGTCGCTGCTCGCCGACGAGCAGGTGCTCGCGTACAAGTATCACGGCACGCGTTTCGACTGCGGCAGCAAGCTCGGTTATCTGAAGGCGACCGTCGAATTCGCGCTGCGCCACCCGGAAGTGGCCGCGGACTTCGAAGAGTATCTGCGCACGCGTTCGCCCGTGCTGGAAGGCTGATCGAGCGTTCGGCCCGCGTGTGCGACAGCACTGCGGGCCGTCAAGCAAGCAGAAAGAAAAAGGCGCTGCGCCCCACCCGGGACGCAGCGCCTTTTTTCATGAACTTGCGGCGCCAGTCGTCGAAATGCAGCCGCTTACCTCAGCAACGGAAGCCTCAGCGACGCCGCATCAGGAACACGAACACTTTATCCGGCAGCGTCGACGATTCGACGATCTCATTGCCCGTCTGCTTCGAGAACGCGGCGAAATCGCGCTGCGAGCCGGGATCGGTGGCGAGCACCTTGAGAATCTGGCCGCTTTCCATGTCGGCCAGCGCTTTCTTCGCGCGCAGAATGGGCAGCGGGCACTTCAAGCCGCGCGCATCGACTTCCTTGTGAATCTGAATTTCCATCGACGATGACCTTCGTGAGGCGGCGCCCGTGTTCCGCTCGAATTCGCGGAAACAGCGCCATGCAGAGCGTCAAATTCTAACGCATGCGCTTCGAGCGCGCCCGGGCCGCGATAGTCCGGGCGCGCTTCGCTTACAGATCGACAGCCCGTCCGCTTGCGAGCGATTCGCGCAGCGCACAGCCGATGCGCGTCGCCTCCATCGCGTCCGCGAGCGTCGCGCCGCTCTGCCGCCCTTCCCTCACCGCGGCGACGAACGCCTGCGCTTCGCACAGGAACGCCTCTTCGAAGCGATCGAAGAAAGTCGGCGTGCATTCGTTGCGGATGCCGCTTGCGTCGGCGATCTCGACGCGATTCGCGCGCGGATTGCGCCCGATATACAGGGCGCCCGCCGTGCCGATGACTTCGCTGCCCGTATCGTTGCCGTGCGCGAGCGTGCGCGACGCGTAGAACATCGCGATGCGTCCGCCTTCGAACTCGCAGATCGCGACACCGTTATCGACGTCGCCGAATTCGCGAAGGCCCTCGTGCAGCGCGACCACGCCGCTCGCATAGACGCGCTTCGCTTTCGGCATGCCGAGCAGCCAGCGCGCAACGTCGATGTCATGCACCGTGCAGTCGAGAAAAATGCCGCCGGAAGTCGGCGCAAAGCGCACGAAAAAGCCTTCGGGATCGTTCTGGTCGCAGGTCTGCGAGCGCACCATGAACGGCCGCCCGATCGCGCCCGCCTCGATCTTCTCGAACGCGTTGCGATAGCTCGGATCGAAACGGCGCATGAAGCCGATCGTCGCCTGCAACTGCGGATGACGCCGCGCCTCTTCGATCACGCGCTCGCACTCGGCGAGATCGAGCGACAGCGGCTTTTCGCAGAACACGTGCTTGCCCGCGCGCAACGCATCGATGATCTGCTGCGCGTGCAGCGCGGACGGCGTGACGAGCCACACGGCATCGACGTCGCGATCGTCGAGCAACGCGTGATAGTCGTCGTAGACGCGCGGCGCGGGCAGCGCGTCGCGCGCCCACGTCCGCTCCGCTTCGACAGGGCTGCACGCGGCCACGAGCGCCGCGCCTGACACGCGATACGCGAGATTCTCCGCGTGCCGCTTGCCGAGCCGGCCCAGCCCCACCGCACCAATACGCAAGACACTCCGCAACGGCCCCGCGCTCATCACAGCGCCTCGCTGAGCTTGACGGCGCGCCCCTCGCGCCACGAAAGCGTCGCGGCTTCCGCGAGCTCGAGCGCCTTCATGCCGTCGGCGACCGTCGTGCGCACCGGCTTGCCTTGCGTGACGGCCTCGAAGAAATGCGCGATTTCGAGCGCATACGCGGCGCGATAGCGTTCGAGGAAAAAGTGCTCGGGCACGTCGCTGCAGACGGCCGTCTGCGAGTACGCGGTCACTTCCGTCGGACGCACGTTGCCCGCCTGCAGCATGCCGTTGCTGCCGAGCACCTCGAAGCGCTGGTCGTAACCATACGCGGCGCGGCGCGCCGTATTGATCTGGCACAGACGCCCGCGCTTCGTGCGGATCGTCACGGCCGTCGAATCGATATCGCCTGCATCGGCGACCGCGGGATCGGACAAACAACTGCCCGTCGCGTGCAGCGTGTCGGCTTCGTCGTCGAGAATCCAGCGGAAGATGTCGAAGTCGTGAATCAGCATGTCCTTGAAGATGCCGCCCGAGTGCCGGATGTACTCGACGGGCGGCGCCCCCGGATCGCGGCTCGTCACGACGAGCATTTCCGGCGTGCCGATCTCGCCCGCATCGAGGCGCGCCTTCAGCGCGGCGAACGTCGGATCGAAGCGCCGCTGGAAGCCGATCATGCACACGACGCCCGCTTTCGCGACGGCATCGGCGCAGGCGCGCGCGCGTTCCAGCGTCAGATCGACGGGCTTTTCGCAGAACACGTGCTTCTTCTGCGCGGCCGATTGCAGGATCAGCGCCGCGTGCGTATCCGTGCTCGAACAGATGACGGTTGCGCCAACCGACGCATCGCCCATCGCGCCGTCGACATCCGCGACCTGAGCGCCATATTGCGCGGCGAGCGTGGCCGCCGCGTCGCGATTCACATCGACCACATACTTGAGCCGCACGCCCGGCTGCCGCGCGAGATTCGACGCATGAATCTTGCCGATGCGTCCCGCGCCGAACACCGCCACGTCGATCGTCTTGCCTGCCACCTCAGTCATCGTATCCTCCAGTGTCTGTCGACTCTTCTACGTTCAGTTCCAGCTTGTACGCGAGCGCAATGAACAGCGCCTGGCACAGGCAGATCGTGCTGGTCAGCGAGCGGAACGCGAACGCGCTGCCCTCTTTCACATACAGCTGCGTCGTCGCATAGCGCGCGAGCGGCGACAGCTGGCTATCCGAAATCACGAGTGTCTTCGCCTGATGGTGATGCGCGACGCGCAGGCAGTACTGCGTCTCCTTGCCATAGGGCGCGAAGCTGATCGCGATCACGACGTCGCCTTTCTTCACACTGCGAATCTGCTCGCGATACATCCCGCCGAAACCCGACACGAGATGCACGCGCTTCGGCGTGTGCTGCAACGCGTAGACGATGTAGCTCGCGACGGGAAACGAGCGCCGCACGCCGACCACATAGATGTTCTCGGCCTGTTGCAGCATCTTCACGGCGGCGTCGAACTGCGTGTCGTCGAGCGAGCGTTCCAGCTCGTCGAGACCGTCGCGGCACGCGGCCATGAATTCACGCGCGACGCTGCCGCCCGACAGCCGCCCCGGCTTCTCGTCGATCAGCTTGCGAATGCGCTGCTGATAGCTCTGCGACGACGCGCCCTGCGTCGTATACGCCTGGCGGAACACCGCCTGCAGATCCGAAAAACCCGAAAACCCGAAGCGCTGCGCAAAGCGCACGACGGCGGACGGATGCACACCGCAACTCATCGCGATGTCGCTGGTGCGATCGACCATCACGCTCGACCGGTGCTGCTCGATGTACGTCGCCACGCTCTTCAACTGACGCGGCAGCGACTCGTAGTTCTCCGCGATGCGTTGCATCAATTCATCGACGCTCGGCAATTCTTCTGTGCTGTCTTCCGCCATGGTCCTGACCTCTGTGCTTTTTGCAGCGCAAAACCGCGTCCCGCAAGCGTTCGCGGCAACGTCGACGCGCTGTCCCGACGATGCCGAGTATAGGCATAACCGAAAGCAAATGGAATGGATTTTCCATTTTTCTTTGACATGAAATTTTCATTGCAACTCTCGAAAAGTTGGCCTACTCTTGGTCCTGAGCGATGACGTAACGGCGGGCCGGCATCACCTCGCACAGCGTCAGACGCTCCCCTCAAAAACGAACAGACCGAGAAAGGTGGAGACAATGAGACTTTGCAAGGGCAAGGCTTCGTTCAAGGTTCTGGCAGCCGCCATTACGCTGGCGGCGGGCATCGGCGCGATGACGGCGCCGGCGGCACAGGCGGCCGACGCTCACTTCGTGCTGATCAGTCACGCGCCGGACTCTGATTCGTGGTGGAACACGATCAAGAATGCGATCAAGCAGGCCGACGAGGATTTCAACGTCGAAACCGACTACCGCAATCCGCCCAACGGCGACATCGCCGACATGTCGCGTCTGATCGAGCAATCGGCGGCGCGCAACTATGACGGCGTGATCGTCACCATCGCCGACTTCGACGTGCTGAAGAGCTCGATCGGCAAGGTCACGGCGAAGAAGATCCCGCTCGTCACGATCAACTCCGGCACGGAAGAGCAAAGCGAGAAGCTCGGCGCGATCATGCACATCGGCCAGCCCGAATACGTGGCGGGCAAGGCGGCAGGCGAAAAGGCGAAAGCAGCGGGCGTGAAGTCGTTCCTGTGCGTGAACCACTTCGCGACCAACGCCGTTTCGTTCGAGCGCTGCCGTGGCTTTGCCGATGCGCTCGGCGTGAACTACAAGAGCTCGACGATCGATTCCGGCCAGGACCCGACCGAAATCCAGTCGAAGGTGAGCGCGTATCTGCGCAACCATCCGAACACGGGCGCGATCCTGACGCTCGGCCCGACGCCCGCGTCGGCGTCGTTGAAGGCCGTGCAGCAGATGGGCCTCGCGGGCAAGATCTACTTCTGCACGTTCGACTTCTCGGATGACATCGCGAAGGGCATCCAGAACGGGACGATTGCCTTTGCGATCGACCAGCAACCGTATCTGCAGGGCTATATCCCCGTCGCCGTGCTCGCGATCGTGAAGAAGGAACACACGACCGACCCGGCGAAGATCAAGCAGATTCTGGAGGCCAATCCGAAGTTCAAGGCTCGCTTGCAGACGTATGGCCTCGAGCCGTCATATGGGCCGAAGAACATCCGTTCCGGTCCGGGTTTCATCACGAAGGCGAATATCGACACGGTCGTCAAGTACGCGGGCCAGTACCGCTAACAGACTGACCTTTTACCTGGTCATACGCGGTACCGGGCGCGCCAGCCAATGCGCGACCCCGGTGGCCTCTTGCACTTTCGCACTTCGCATTTTGCATTCGCGTGCAAGTTGAAGCCGCCATCGTCGGGTGCCCCGACCGCGAGATTGACCGGCCTTGTGCGCGTTCTCGCCACTCTCACGAGTGAACCGCGCAGCAAGGCCGGGTATCAGCAACTATCGTGCATGTGACGGGAACAGGCGCTCACGCACCCGCTACCGTCAACCGCAATTGCTTGCATGGGACCCGCGCATGGCGCTCAAGCGCCGAACCGGGTTCGCAAAGGAGACATCATGGGCGTAGCCGGCAAACACTTTCCTTCGCATGGTCACGACGCGGCGGGCGACGACGCGCAACCGTCGCAGTCGTCGCAGTCTGTTTCGGCACCGGCAGCCGACGAGCGGATCAGAAAGGAATCGTTCTTCGGACATCTGCTGAACCGGCCGGAATTCGCCGCGATTTCCGGCACTGTGCTCGTGTTCCTCGTGTTCGCGATCGGCGCGAGCGGTTCGGGCATGTTCAATCTCGATGGCGTGATGAACTGGTCGCAGGTGTCGGCGTACCTGGGCATTCTCGCCGTCGGCGCCTGTCTGCTGATGATCGCGGGCGAGTTCGATCTGTCCATCGGTTCGATGATCGGCTTCGCCGGCATGATGGTCGCGATACCCGCCGTCTATTTTCACTGGCCGATCTGGGCCGCGATCGTGTTCGCGTTTGCCGGATCGATGGCGCTCGGCGCTTTGAACGGCTACCTGGTGATGCGCACGCGCCTGCCGTCGTTCATCGTGACGCTCGCGTTCCTGTTCATCCTGCGCGGCCTGACACTCGCGCTGTCGATCATGGTCGCGGACCGCACGATCATCTCGGGCGTCGGCGATCTCGCGCAGGCCGATCCTGTGACGAACTTCCTGTTCCATGGCGTCGCGTTGCACGCCCTCTTCACGAGCCTCGCGCACATGGGCATCGGCTCGTTGCTCGACAACGGCCAGCCGCTCGTGCCTGGCATTCCGAAAGTGCTGCTGTGGTGGTTTGGGCTTGCTGCCATCTGCGCATTCGTGCTCGCGAAGACGCGCTACGGCAACTGGATGCTCGCAGTCGGCGGCGATGCGAACGCCGCGAAGAACGTCGGTGTGCCCGTGCGCCGCGTGAAGATTTCGCTCTTCGTGCTGACGGCCTTCTGCTCGTGCCTGTTCGCCGTGCTGCAAGTGTGCGACATCGGCTCGGCGGCCGCAGATCGTGGTCTGCAAAAGGAATTCGAGGCGATCATCGCCGCGGTGATCGGCGGCACGCTGCTGACGGGCGGTTATGGCTCGGTAGTGGGCGCCTGCTTCGGCGCGCTGATCTTCGGCGTCGTGCAGATCGGCATCACCTATACGAACGTCAGTTCCGACTGGTTCCGCGTGTTCCTCGGCGTCATGCTGCTGATCGCGGTGCTGTTCAACCACTATGTGCGCCGCCGCGTATCGCAATCATGACCCGGCCGTGACCTTGCAATCGTCATCACGCCATCGCACCAGACACGAGGAAACGGCCATGTCCGACACTCTCAAGCAAGACGACATCATTCTGTCGCTCGAAAACGTCAGCAAGTATTTCGGCAAGGTGATCGCGCTCTCGGGCGTCACGCTGCGGTTGAAGCGCGGCGAAGTGCACTGCCTGCTCGGCGACAACGGCGCGGGCAAGTCGACGCTCATCAAGACGCTCGCGGGCGTGCACCAGCCCTCATCCGGCGATTATCTCGTCGACGGCAAAAAGGTGATGTTCGAATCGCCGAGCGACGCGCTCGACCTCGGCATCGCGACCGTGTATCAGGATCTCGCGCTCGTGCCGCTGCTGTCGGTCGCACGCAATTTCTTCATGGGACGCGAGCCGCAGAAAAAACTCTTCGGCCTCGTCAACGTGATGGACCTCGACACGAGCGCGCGCATCGCACGCGACAAGCTCGCCGAAATGGGCATTATGGTGCGCGACCCGCATCAGCCGATCGGCACGATGTCGGGCGGCGAGCGGCAATGTCTCGCGATTGCGCGCGCAATTCACTTCGGCGCGCGCGTGCTGATCCTCGACGAACCGACTGCGGCGCTCGGCGTGAAGCAGAGCTTCAACGTGCTGAAGCTGATTCACAAGGCGCGCGCGAAAGGCATCTCCGTAATCTTCATCACGCACAACGTGCACCACGCGTATCCGATCGGCGATTCGTTCACGCTGCTCAATCGCGGCAAGTCGATGGGCACCTTCACGAAGGAGACCATCACGAAGGACGAAGTGCTCGACATGATGGCAGGCGGCGCCGAAATGCAGAAGATGATCAGCGAACTCGAAGGCGCGACGATCTGATTCGAGCGGCTTCCCGCTGCATCGCTACGCCCTTTTCGCTGCGTGCACCACACCCAGGACATACCTATGGCTCACACCAGCACACCCAACGCCAACAGCGCGAGCCGCTTCGCGGCGGGCCGCAGCCGCGACATCATCTGCCTCGGCCGGCTCGCCGTCGATCTGTACGCGCAACAGGTCGGTTCGCGGCTCGAAGACGTCGCGAGCTTCGCGAAATATCTGGGCGGCTCGTCGGCGAACATCGCGTTCGGCTGCGCGCGGCTCGGCCTGAACGCATCGATGCTCGCGCGCGTCGGCAACGACCACATGGGCCGCTTTCTCAGTGAAACACTGACGAAGGAAGGCTGCGACGTCAGCCATGTGCGCGTCGATCACGAGCGGCTCACCGCGCTCGTGCTGCTCGGCCTGAAAGACCGCGACACCTTTCCGCTGATTTTCTATCGCGAGAACTGCGCGGACATGGCCGTCGACGAAGCCGATTTCGACGAGGCGTACATCGCGTCGTCGAAAGCGCTGCTCATTACGGGCACGCACTTCTCGACGGCACAGGTGAACCGCACGAGCCGCCGCGCATTGGAGTACGCGCGCCGCAACGACGTGCGCACCGTGCTCGACATCGACTATCGGCCCGTGCTGTGGGGCCTGACAGGCAAGGCCGATGGCGAGACGCGCTTCATCGCGAACGACAGCGTGAGCGCGCACATTCAGAGCATCCTGCCCCTCTTCGATCTCGTGATCGGCACGGAAGAAGAGTTTCGCATCGCGGGCGGCAAGGACTCGCTGATCGAATCGCTCGCGCAAGTGCGCAACGTGACGCCCGCGACGCTCGTCGTAAAGCGCGGGCCGCTCGGCTGCCAGATCATCGACGGCGGCGTGCCTGCGTCGATCGACGACGCGCCGATTCACGGCGGCGTCGAAGTCGAAGTGCTGAACGTGCTCGGCGCAGGCGATGCGTTCGCGTCGGGCTTCCTGTCGGGCTGGCTGCGCGACGCGCCGCTCGAAGCGTGCGCACGCGCCGCGAATGCGAGCGGCGCGCTCGTCGTGTCGCGTCACGGCTGCGCGCCCGCGATGCCGACGCCTGCCGAACTCGACTACTTCCTGCGCGAGGCGAAAGCGGACCCCGCGCGCATGCGCCGCCCCGATCGCGACGCAACGCTTGCGCGGCTGCATCGCGTGACGCCCGCGCGCAAGGCATGGGACGAAGTGCTCGGCTTCGCGTTCGATCATCGCAACCAGTTCTTCGAACTCGCGCAGCAAACAGGCGCAGACCCCGCGCGCATTTCGAAGCTGAAGCGCCTGTTCGTCGAAGCCGTCGAGCAGACGGAACATGCACTCGGCTTGCAGGGCCGCATCGGCGTGCTGATCGACGACCGCTACGGCCACGATGCGCTGAACGAAGCGACGGGACGCGGCTGGTGGATCGGCCGCCCCGTCGAGCTGCCGGGCTCGGTGCCGCTCGTGTTCGATCATGGGCGCTCCGTCGGCACGACGCTTACGAGCTGGCCGCGCGAGCACGTGGTGAAGTGCCTCGTTCAATTCCATCCCGACGAGCCGATCGAGCAACGCATCGAACAGGAAGCGCAGCTGCGTTCGCTCTATGACGCCGTGCAGGAATCCGGCCACGAGCTGCTGCTCGAAGTGATTCCGCCGAAACACCTGCCCGCGGGACCCGACATCGTGTTTCGCGCGTTGAAGCGCCTCTACAACATCGGCATCTACCCGGAGTGGTGGAAGCTCGAACCGATGGAAGCGTCGCAGTGGCAAGCCGTCGATGCGCTGATTCACGAGCGCGATCCGTACTGTCGCGGCGTCGTGCTGCTCGGTCTGTCGGCGCCCGTCGAGCAGATGATCGAAGGCTTCCGCTCGGCCGCGCAATCGACGACGTGCAAGGGCTTCACGGTCGGCCGCACGATCTTTCACGAGCCGAGCCACGCGTGGCTCGCGGGCCAGATCAATGACGACGAATTGATCGCGCGCGTGCGCCGCACGTTCGAAACGCTGATCCAGTCGTGGCGCGACTCGCGCGCGACGGCTGGCGCGGGTGGCACGTCGAATGCGGCATCGCCGCGTAACGTTCATCAGGAGCAGGCGGCATGAATCAGCGCGTGTTGCATCACGATGTGGCGGCCTCGTCCGACGCGGCCGCGCAAGTGTCGGCGGACGGCACGATTCGTCTGACGGCCGCACAGGCCGTCGTCCGCTATCTCGCTGCGCAACGCGTCGAGACGGAAGACGGCGAGAGCACTGAGCCGCTCTTCGGCGGCGTGTTTGCGATCTTCGGGCACGGCAACGTCGCGGGCCTCGGCGAAGCGCTCTATCAGCATCGTCACGAACTGCCGACGTATCGCGCGCACAACGAGCAGGCGATGGCGCACAGCGCGATCGCGTTCGCGAAGGCGCATTTCCGCCGACGGATGATGGCCGTCACGACGTCGATCGGCCCGGGCGCGACGAATCTCGTCACGGCGGCCGCGCTCGCGCACGTGAACCGCTTACCCGTATTGCTGCTGCCCGGCGACATCTTCGTGTCGCGCGCGCCCGACCCCGTCTTGCAGCAGGTCGAAGACTTTCACGACGGCGGCATCTCGGCCAACGATGCGTTCAAGCCCGTGTCGCGCTACTTCGATCGCATCGTGCATCCGGCGCAACTGCTCAATGCGTTGCCACGCGCGATTCGCGTGCTGACGGATGCCGCGCTATGCGGTCCCGTGACGCTCGCGATGCCGCAAGACGTACAGGCCACCGCCTACGACTATCCCGCCGTGTTTTTCGAGCCGCGCGTCGTTAGGCTGCATGCGCCCTCGCCCGTCGCGAGTGAAATCGACGATGCGCTGCTGGTGCTGCGAAACGCAAAACGTCCGATGATCGTCGCGGGCGGCGGCGTGCTATATGGCCGCGCGACGGAGGCATTGCGCGCGTTTGCGAAAAAGCACGGCATTCCCGTCGCCGAGACGCAGGCGGGCAAGAGCGCGCTCGCGTGGGACGATCCGCTCAATCTCGGCGCGCTCGGCGTGACGGGTTCGCCGGGTGCGAACGAGCTTGCGCACGAAGCGGATTGCGTGCTCGCCGTCGGCACCCGCTTGCAGGACTTCACGACGGGCTCGAACACGCTCTTCACGCAGGCGCAGGTGATCGGCATCAACGCAAACGCGTTCGATGGTCTCAAGCATCGCGGCTGCATCGTGCAAGCCGACGCGCGCCTCGCGCTCGAAGCAATCGCGTCGCAACTCGAAGGCTGGCAAGCGGATGCATCGTGGACCGCTCGTGCGCAGCAGCGCGCGAACGAATGGCAAGACATCGTGCACAGGCTCACGCACGCGCCGCAAACCGGCAATGCGCTCCCGTACGATGCCGACGTGATCGGCGCCGTCCAGCGTTCGAGCGCGCGCTCGACGACGGACGACATCGTCGTCTGCGCGGCAGGCACGCTGCCCGCCGAGCTGCACAAGCTGTGGCGGGCGGGCCGGCCGGGCGCGTATCACGTCGAGTATGGCTATTCGTGCATGGGCTATGAGATCGCGGGCGGTCTCGGCGCGAAGCTCGCGCGGCCCGAGCGCGAAGTGATCGTGATGGTCGGCGACGGCAGCTATCTGATGATGAACAGCGAAATCGCGACGTCGGTGATGCTCGGCGCGAAGCTCATCGTCGTCGTGCTCGACAATCGCGGCTATGGCTGCATCAACCGGCTGCAACAGGCGTGCGGCGGCGCGCCGTTCAACAACATGTTCGACGATTGCGTGCAAGGCGCGCCGGGCGCGCCGAACATCGATTTCGCCGCGCACGCGCGCGCGATGGGCGCGCAGGCCGAGCACGTCGCCAACGTGCAGGAACTCGAAGCCGCGATGCAGCGCGCGCGGGCCGCGGACCGCACGTACCTGATCTGTATCGATACCGACGCCGCGCGCACCACCGACGAAGGCGGCTGGTGGTGGGAAGTCGCCGTGCCGGAAGTATCGCCGCGCGAAGGCGTGCGCGACGCGCGCACCGACTACGAGGCGCACATGAACGCGCGCGGCAGGGACAACCAGTGAGGAAGCGCACATGAGTCAGTTCGAAGTACGCATCGGCATCAATCCGCTGTCGTGGATGAACGACGATCTGCCGTCGCTCGGCGGCGAGACGCCGCTCGAAGCCGCGCTCACCGAAGGGCGCGAAATCGGCTACCAGGGGTTCGAGCTCGGCAACAAATTTCCGCGCGAGCCCGAGGCGCTGAAGGCACTGTTCAAGCAGTACGATCTCGCGCTCGTCTCCGGCTGGTATTCGGGGAGGCTCGCGGACTTCGACCGCAGCGTCGAAGACGAATGCAAGGCCGTCGACTCGCATCTGGAACTGCTGTCGAAAAACGGCGCCACCGTGATGGTCTACGGCGAAGTGCACGACACGATACAGGGCTCGCCGCTGCCGCTCTACCAGCGTCCGCGCTTCTTCACGGACGAGCAATGGAACACATACGCGAAGCGCGTCGACGAATTCGCGCGCTATACGTTGAGCAAGGGCGTGCGCGTCGCGTATCACCATCACATGGGCGCATATGTCGAAACGCCCGCCGATGTCGACCGCCTGATGGCGCTGACGAGCAACGATGTCGGTCTGCTGTTCGATGCGGGCCATATCACGTTCGCGGGCGGCGATGCGCTGACGGTGCTGAACAGACATATCGGCCGCGTTTGTCACGTGCATTGCAAGGACGTGCGCCCGGCCGTGATGAAGCTCGCGCGCAATCGCAACTGGAGCTTTCTCGATGCGGTGATCGCAGGTGCGTTCACCGTGCCGGGCGATGGCGCCGTCGATTTCGCCGCGATCATCGATACCCTCAAGCGGCACGGCTATCGCGGCTGGCTCGTCGTCGAAGCGGAGCAGGACCCTGCCGTCGCGCCGTCGTATGCTTATGCGGAGAAGGGATTTCGCACGCTGCGCACGCTCGTCGATGCGCCCCTCGATGTCGCACAGGAGGCAGCATGAGTTTGCTCGTCAAAGCACAGCGCGAAGGTCAGACGATCGCGCGCGTCACGCCAGATACGGCGGGCTGGAAGTATGTGGGCTTCGCTGCGTACCGGATGGAGCCGAACGAAGTGGTGCACGTGCTCGAAGCGTCGCGCGAAGTGTGCATCGTCGCGATGGCGGGCGCCGTCGATGTCGAAACGGATGCAAAGACATGGACGGGGCTCGGCTCGCGCGACAGCGTGTTCGAAGACAGCGCGCCCGTTGCCGTCTATCTGCCGCCCAACACGCGCGCGACGATCCGCGCGAACCGGCATGCCGAGGTGGGCGTCGCCAGCGCGCCCGCGAAGGGCGACTACCCCGCGCGCCTGATCGAGCCTTCGCAGATGAAGCGCTCGGTGCGCGGCAAGGGCGCGAATACGCGCTACGTGTGCGACATTCTTCCGCAAACGGAGCCTGCGGAGTCGCTGCTCGTCGTCGAAGTGCGCACGCCGGGCGGTCACTCGTCGAGCTATCCGCCGCACAAGCACGACACCGACAACATCCCGACGGAAAGCTCGCTCGAAGAGACGTACTATCACCGGCTCAATCCGCCGCAAGGGTTTGCGTTTCAGCGCGTCTATACGGATGAGCGCGATATCGACGAATCGCTCGCCGTCGAGGATCACGATGTCGTGATGGTGCCGCGCGGCTATCATCCCGTCGTCGTGCCGTATGGCTATGACTCGTACTATCTGAATGTGATGGCGGGACCGACGCGGACGTGGCACTTCAGGAACGATCCGAAGCATGAGTGGATTGTAGAGAGGGACTCCAGGTGATCTTTTGTCTGCGGCCGCTTTTTGGTTTGGTCTTTATCGCTTGCCGCGGGCATCAGCGTTAGCGCATCGCGGATGCCCGCGACAAAGCCAAAAACAACCAGTGTCGCAGACATCACCCCACTCCGAGCCACTCATGCATCACATCGGGACGCTGGCGAAACATATCGATCGGACCGTCGAACACGATTTCGCCATGCCCCATCACAGCGACCCGGCTCGCGAGCCGGTCGGCGATCACGAGCCGCTGCTCGATCAGCAGCATCGCGACGCCGCGCTCGCGCAACAGCTTCAACGCCGCCGCGAGCTGCTCGACGACCTGACCCGCAAGCCCTTCCGTCGGCTCGTCGATCACAACGAGATCGGGATCGCCGAGCAATGCGCGCGCAACCGTGAGCATCTGCTGCTCGCCGCCCGACAAAGCGCCCGCCTTCGTGCGCGCGCGTTCGCGCAACGCGGGAAACAACGCAAACGCATCATCGAGCGTGAAGCGTGCCGCGCGCTGCTTGCCGTGCGGCTTCCGGCCGAGTTGCAGATTCTCGCCTACCGTCAACGTCGGAAACACGTCGCGTTGCTCGGGCACGTAGCCGATGCCAAGCCGTGCAATTTCGAACGCGCGTCGTCCCGCGAGCGATCGGCCCGCCAACTCGATGACGCCCCGCGTGTGCACGAAACCCATGATCGCCTTCGCGAGCGTCGAGCGGCCCGAGCCGTTGCGGCCCGCGAGCGCGACGGCCTCGCCCGCTTCGATATGCAGGTTGACGCCGTGCAGCACCTGGCTCGCGCCGTACCACGCGCACAAATCGCGCATCGTCAGCAACGCGGTCATCGCGCGTCTCCTGGCAGCATGTCTCCTGGCAGCGCGTGGCCGAGATACGCGGCGCGCACGTCGGGATCGGCGCGGATCGCGTCCGGCGTGCCCGTCGCGATCACCTGCCCCCGCACGAGCACGCTGACGCGATCCGCGAGTCCGAACACGACATCCATGTCGTGCTCGACCATCAGCAGTGTGCGGCCCGCCGTCGCCACGCGGATCAGCTCGACCGCGCGCGCTGCCTCGGCGCGGTTCATGCCCGCCGTCGGTTCGTCGAGCAGCAACGTGTGCGCGCCGCTCGCAAGCGCGAGCCCGAGATCGAGCGCGCGCTGTTCCGCGTAGCTCAGCGTGCCCGCGATCACGTCGCGCCGCGCGCCGAGGCCGACGGCATCGAGCACTTCTTCGGCGTGCGCATCGGCGGCTCGCGTGACGGTGAAGCGCTGCCACCAGCGCGCGCGGTCGCGATTCGCGATCTGCGCGGCGCAGCGCAGATTGTCGAACACGCTGAGCTTCGCGAAGAAACTCGTCGTCTGGAAACTGCGCGCGAGGCCGCGCCGGCAAATCGCCGCGGGCGCGAGACGCGTGATGTCGGCGCCGTAGAGTTCGATGCGCCCCGCGCTCGGCCGCTTTACGCCCGCGATCAGATTGAAGAGCGTCGATTTGCCCGCGCCGTTCGGCCCGATCAGCGCATGACGTTCGTGCGGCTCGATCGACAGATCGACGCCGCGCAGGATGCGCGTCGCGCCGAAACGCTTCTCGATGCCGCGCACCGCGATCGCGGGAATCATGCGCATACTCCTGCGCTCGCATCGGCAGTGCGCTTTCTCTCGAGGCGCTTCGCGATGTTCATCGCGAGCCAGCCAATCGCGGCGAGACACAGCACGCCGCTTGCCAGCCACGTGAAGTCGATCGTCGAGACCAACGCCGTCGGCTCTTCCGTGCCGAAGCGTCGCGCGTAAGCCCATTGCACGCACAACACGAGCGCGAGCGACCACGCGCATGCGCTCGCCATTCGCAGGACGAGGGACGGCAGCGACGCGCGCCAGCCGTCGCGTGCGAAACGGGCCGCCTGACGCTGCATCCATCCCGCGATGCCATCGGGCGAAGCCATCACGACGACGATGAAGAACAGTCCGAGATACAGGAGCCATGCGCGCGTCGTGCTAGCGACGACGACGCTGAAAAACGTCAGCACGACGGCGCCCGCGACGGGTCCGAAAAAAGCGCCGCTGCCGCCGATCACCGTTGCGATCAGCACCGAGCCCGAACGCAACATGCCGACGCTTTCCGTCGACACCAGCTCGACATTGATCAAACCCAACGTGCCCGCGATGCCCGCAAAGAACGACGACCACACGACGACCTCATAACGCACGCGCCTCGGAAAACAGCCGATGGCCGCCGCGCGCACCGGGTTGTCGCGTACGGCATGCGCGAGCCGCATGAACGGCGTGCGCGACAGCGCATACATCGCGAGCACGGACAGCGCGCACCATAGCGCGATCAGCGCATACGCTTCGCGCGCGGGTCCGAATGTGAAGCCAGGCACGGCGACGCCCGCCGTGCGATCGATCGCGACGCCCGCTGCGCCACCGAACCAGTCCGGCAAGGTCCACGCGGCAGCCGCGACGAGTTCGCCGATGCCGAGCGTGATCATCGCGAACGTGGTGCCCGCGCGGCGCGTCGCGACGAGTCCGTACGACGCGCCGAACAGCGCGCCGCCGATGCCGCCCAGCAACGGCAGCAACGGCAAGGGCATGCCGATGCGATTGAACAGATGCGCCGCAATCAACGCGCCGATGCCCGACGATGCCGCATGCCCGAACGACAGCAGCCCCGCGCCGCCGAGCAGCAGGTTGTACGACAGCGCGAACACGATCATCGACGCGGTCTGCGCGAGCCAGGCGACGAGCCAGCTCTGCGTCGACACACAAGGCGGCACGATGAGCAGCAACGCGAGCGCGGCCCACGGCACGATGACGCGCCAACGCTGCACGCGCGAAAAAGAACGTGACGCATCGTGAACGTTACGCATCGTCTTCGCGCTGTCCGAAGAGTCCGCGCGAGCGCACGGCGAGCATCGCGACGAGCAGCAGATACGGCACGAGCGGCGCGAGTTGCGCAACGGTCAGCGCGCTCCACGCGGCAGGCAGCATGCGCTCGCGGCCGTCGCCCAGAAGGCCGGGAAGTACGCCAAACAGCGCGCCGAACAGATCGCCGAGCGAGACGTCGCTCGCGACGGCCAGGGTCTGCACGCAGCCGATCACGAGCGACGCGACGAGCGCGCCACCGAGCGAACCCAGTCCGCCGATTACGACGACGACGAACACGATCGAGCCGACGGATTCCGCCATCGCCGGTTCGAGCACGAAGAGCGGCGCGCCGATCACGCCCGCCATTGCCGCGAGCGCCGTGCCCGCCGCGAATACCCCCGTGAACACGCGCGGCACGTCGTGGCCGAGCGCCTCGACGGCATCGGGATGCGTGAGCGCGGCGCGCACGACGAGCCCCGCTTTCGACACGCGCAGCACCGCATGCAACGCGACGAGCATCGCGACGGCCACGGCCATCATGAACGCGCGATAACGCGAGAACGCAATGCCGTACCCGTCGAACAACGGGCCATCGAGCGCCTTGGGCACGACGGCGTTGAACGCCTGCAAGCCCCATACGAGCTTCACGCCCTCGCCGATCAGATACGCCGCGCCGAAGGTCAGCAGCAGTTCCGCGAGATGTCCGTGCGGCCGCACGCGCCGCAGCAGCCAGCGCTCTAGCGCCGCGCCCATCAGCCCCACGGCGAGCGGCGCCACGACGAGCGCCCACCAGAATCCCGCGCGCGCCGCGATGGAAAAGCCGACATACGCGCCCAGCATGTAGAAGCTCGCGTGCGCGAAGTTCAGCACGCCGAGCATGCTGAAGATCAGCGTCAGCCCCGCCGACAGCATGAACAGCAGCAGCCCGTAGCTGACGCCGTTCAGCGCATCGATGACGAACGACTGCACGCGTCAGTCCGGCTGCGCGTCATGCACGTTGGGCACGACGATCACGACGAGCGGTTCGAGCGCGGCGCGCAGCCTCTCGGGCAGCGCGACGGGACGACGCGTTTCGCGATCCACGTAGACATGCACGAAATGCCCTTGCGCGGCGGGCGCGTCGTCGCCTTCCCTGAAGAGACCCACTTCGTAGCGCACGCTCGATGTGCCGAGCCGCACGACGCGCAGCCCTGCGTCGATGCGGTCCGGAAACACGAGCGGCGCGAAGTAGTTGCACTGCGTCTCGACGACGAGCCCGATCGTCGTGCTGTGCTCGATATCGAGCGCGCCCGCGCGGATCAGATATTCGTTCACGACGGTATCGAAGTAGCTGTAGTAGACGACGTTGTTCACGTGGCCGTAGACGTCGTTGTCCATCCAGCGCGTGCCGATGGCGAGGAAGTGCGGATAGGCGGCGCGCGGCGCGGTAGCCGGTTTGTTCATGTCGTATGCTTCGGGCATAAAGGGTGGCACGGGTGGCGCGCTTACATCGACTCGGTCAGCATCCGGCGATAGTCGTCGGCTGTCGCTTCGCGCGGGTTCGTCTTGTGGCAATGATCGGCGAGCGCGCCCTTGATCACCTTGTCGAACACGCTTTCGTCGACGCCCATTTGCCGCAGACCCGTCGGCAAGCCGAGACGCGCCGTCATGTCGTGCAGCGCCTGCGCGAGATCGGCATTGTCCGGCAGGTTCATCACGCGCCGCATCCGCGCATAGCGGCGATTCGCGACGACCGTCTCCGCGCTTTCGTTGAAGCGCAGCACGGCGGGCAGCACGACGGCGTTCAGCGTGCCGTGATGCAGCGACGTGCGCCCGTTCACGGGTACACCGCCGAGCGGATGCGACAGCGAATGCACGCAGCCCAGTCCCTTCTGGAAGGCCATCGCGCCCTGCATCGACGCGCTCATCATATGCAGGCGCGCGTCGCGGTTCTGTCCGTCGTGCGTCGCGAGTTCGATGTTCGCCCACGCGCGCTCCAGCCCGTCGAGCGCGATGCCGTCGGCGGGCGGGTTGAACGACGGCGCGAGAAACGTCTCGATGCAATGCGCGATCGCGTCCATTCCCGTCGCGGCCGTCAGCGTCGCGGGCAAGCCGAGCGTGAGGCCCGGATCGCAGATGGCCGACCTCGGCAACAGATGCCATGAGTGGAACCCGAGCTTGCGGCCGTCGTTCAGGATCACGATCGCGCCGCGCGCCACTTCGCTGCCCGTGCCCGCCGTCGTCGGCACGGCGATCAGCGGCGCGGCCTTGTCGGTGATCCGGTTGCTGCCGCCTTCGATGGTCGCGTATTCCGTCATCGTGCCCGGATGCGTCGCCATGATTGCGACGCCTTTCGCGAGATCGATCGACGAGCCGCCGCCGATCGCGATCAGTCCGTCGCAGCCCTCTTCGCGATAGCGCTGCGCGGCCGCCATCACCATCGCTTCCGTCGGGTTCGACGGCGTGTCGTCGAAGACGGGCACGTGAGAGAGCTTCAGCGCATCGATCGCCTGCTGAGCGACGCCGGCCGCCATCACGCCCTTGTCCGTCACCACGAGCGGCCGTTTGATGCCCGAGCGCTCGCACTCCGCAGGCAACTGCGCGAGCGCGTCGTAGCCGAGATGAATGTGCGTCAGATAGTAGATGTAGGCCATATCGATATGTCTCCTTTGTTATCGAAGATGAAGCGGCGCTGCGTTCAAGTGTTCGAGAGAAGCCGCTGCGTGTGACTACGACCAGCGTGGCGACGGGTGCTCGCCTGTCGCCCTGCTCGCCTATTTGTTCCGTTTGTTCCGTTTGTTCCGTTTGTTCCGTTTGTTCCGTCTGCCAGGTTCGACGAGCGGTTTCGTCGGACGCGGCTTAAGCTCGGGCCTGGGTTTCCCTGAGGCCCGGTTCACGCGCATGCCGCGAACGCCGACGCCCCCGCCCGCTCACGCGGCACACAGCGCGCGGACGTCGGCGGCGAAGCGCTCGACGGTCTCGGGCTGCGTGTCCCACGCGCACATCAGCCGGCAGCCGCCCGCGCCGATGAACTCATAGAACTTCCAGCCGCTCGTGCGCATCGCCTTCGCGACGTGCAGCGGCAGTTGCGCAAACACCGCGTTCGATTCCGTCGGGAACATGATGCTGACGCCCGGAATCTCCGCGAGCCGCGATTCCATCAGCTTCGCCATTGCATTCGCATGACGCGCGTTGCGCAGCCAGACGTCGTTGTCCAGCAAACCCAGCCACGGCGCTGAAATGAAGCGCATCTTCGACGCAAGCTGACCCGCCTGCTTCAGCCGATACGCGAAATCGTCGGCGAGCGCGCGATCGAAGAACACGACGGCCTCGCCGACAGGCAAGCCGTTCTTCGTGCCGCCGAAACACAGCACGTCGACGCCCGCGCGCCACGTGATCTCGGACGGATGCACGTCGAGCGCGGCGACCGCGTTCGCAAAGCGCGCGCCGTCCATATGCACCTTCAGATGACGGCGTTTCGCAATCGCGGCGATCGCGCGAATTTCCTCGACGCTGTAGACAGTGCCCACTTCCGTCGATTGCGTGAGCGTGACGACCTTGGGCTTCGGGTAGTGAATGTCGGCGCGACGCGTGATGACGGCTTCGATCGCGTCCGGCGTGAGCTTGCCGCCGATGCCCGGCGCCGTCAGCAGCTTCGAGCCGTTCGAGAAGAACTCGGGGCCGCCGCATTCGTCGGTTTCGATGTGCGCGAGTTCATGGCAGATCAACGAGTGATACGACTGGCACAGCGACGCGAGCGCCAGCGAGTTCGCCGCCGTACCGTTGAAGACGAAGAACACTTCGCAGTCGGTCTGGAACAGGTTGCGCAGGCGGTCGCAGACCTGCTGCGTCCATGAGTCGTCGCCGTAGGCCGGCTCGTGGCCGCTGTTGTTGGCGGCGATCAGCGCTTCGAGCGCCTCGGGGCAGATGCCGGCGTAGTTGTCCGACGCGAAATGTTGCATGGCAGGCGGCGCGCCCGGCGACAGGCGCGCGGAGATGACGGGAAAGCGGTCATTTTAGTGCGGCGGGTGCTGGATTTGTTTTTGTCGGGTGCCGTCATCGCTTTGCTGTGCGCCTGCTTGTCTCTCCTTTGGCTCTCCCCTGTCGCGCGCTTCCTGCTCAGGCGCGCGGCGGCCGGCGAACGAGCGCGACCACGACGAGGCCGACCGCTCCCGCGAGCAGAGCGCCCGCCGCCAGCAACAACGCGGGCGTGAACGAACCGGTGTGCGCAGCGATCGGCGCGGCGACGAGCGGGCCGGCGATCTGTCCGAGACCATACGCCGCCGTCGCGTAACCCATCAGGCCCGCGGCATCGTCGCCGTGCAGACGGCGCGCTTCGCGCATCGCGAACAGCGTGATCGCGGTGAACGGCAAGCCGATCAGCGCGCTGCCGAGCGCGAACCCGCCCGCCGTCGGCGACGCGATGCCCGAGACGATGCCGAGCGCCTGCAACACATAGCAGCCCGCCAACAGCGTGCGGTTGTCCCAGTGCCCGGGAAGCCGCGCGCCCGCCAACGCGCCGACGACCAGCGCGCCGCCGAACATCGGCCAGAACAGATCCGGCCACGGCGAGCCTGCCGGCAGCGCGGCGCGAGCGATCACGGGAAGAAACGTCGCCGTGATGATGTAGCCGAAGCCGGGCACGCCATACAGGACGATCAGCCAGAAAGCGTCGGTTCGATGCAGATGGGTTTGGTGCGGTTGTGCGTGGTGCGGTTGTGCGTGTGTCCTTGGCGCCGTGTTGCGCGATGCGGCCTGTGTGCTCGACGTCGAAGCGAACGTGCGCCACACCAGCGCCGTCAGCACGGCCGACACGAGCCCGAAACCGATCCAGCCCACCGACGCGCCGTATGCATCGCCCGCCGCGCTGACGAGCAGCCCCGTCGCGGCAATGCCGACGCCCGGCCCCGTGTAGATCACGCCGCCCCACTCGTTTGCGCCGAGTTCGGCGAGCCGCCGCAAGCCCCACTGCGACGCGAACACGAAGGTCCACGCGCTGACGGCGCCCGCGACGAAACGCACGGCCGCCCAGATCCAGAACTGGTCCGTGACGCCCATTGCCAGCACCAGCAGCGCCGTCAGCGCAAGGCCCGTCTTGACCATGCGGGCGGCATCGACACGCAATGCCGCGCAGGCGATCGCGCCGAGAAAATAACCCGCGTAGTTCAGCGATGCGAGCCAGCCGCCATGTCTGATATCGAGGGCGCCGCCATGAAGCATCAGCGGCAAAAGTGGCGTGAAGGCAAAACGCCCGACGCCGAGCGCGACGGCCAGCGCCGCCATGCACGCGAGCGCGGCGCGGCGGGCGGAGTGCGGCGACGCGTGGGGCTCAAAGGTATGGGTAGCAAAATCGGTCATCGTTGACAGCGTGGTGGTGGCCCGCCCGTCAGATTGGCGGCGGCGTGAGCCCGGCGTTTCGATATGCCATCGTAACTTGACCGCTCAATCTCATAAAATGAATAATATTGATAGGTTGAATCTCACGGAGAGATTGATGGATCTTGCCGCCCTGACCATTTTTCGCGCCGTCGTGCGCGAAAACGGCGTGACGCGTGCCGCCGCGAAGCTCAATCGAGTGCAATCGAACGTGACGACGCGCATCAAGCAACTCGAAGAGCAGTTGGGCACCGAGCTTTTCATCCGGGACGGACGCCGTCTCGTGCTGACGCCCGCGGGCGAAACGCTTCTGCCCTATGCCGAACGGCTGCTCGCGCTCGCCGACGAAGCGCGGCATGCCGTCAAGGATGCGCGTCCGAGCGGACGTCTGCGGCTCGGCACAATGGAAAGCGTCGCCGCGACGCGGCTGCCTGGTCTGCTCGCGCAATACCATCAGACATGGCCGGACGTCGCGCTCGAACTGGAGACGGGCACGACGGGCAAGCTGATCGAGCGCGTGCGCGAATTCGAAGTGGATGCGGCCATCGTCTCGAGGCCGCTCGATCCGGCATTGCTCGGCGATCTGTTCGAGATCGTGCCCGTATATCGCGAGGAACTGGTCATGCTGAGTCCGCGCGGGCATCGTCCCATTCGCGATCCCCGCGATATCGCGCTATCGACGCTGGTCGCGTTCGAGCAGGGTTGCGCGTATCGGATCTATGCCGAGAACTGGTACATGCAGCATGGCGTCCGGCCGGCGCGCGTGCTGGAGCTAGGCTCGTACCACGCGATCGTCGCGTGTGTCGCGGCGGGCGCCGGTGTGGCCGTCGCGCCGCGCTCGGTGCTCGCGCTGCTGCCCGAATCGAACGATATCGCCGTGCATGCGCCCGAAGGACTCGGCGGCATCGATACGCTGCTCATCTGGCGCCGCGGGCATTTTTCATCGGCATTGAATGCGTTGCGCGGGATGCTGGTCGAGCGTAGCAACGCTGACGAAGCCATGAAGACGACAATGGCAATGGCTGTCTGATACCGGCTCAGGACGCCTGGCCGTACTTCCAAAAGCAAAAAGCCGCGAGTCTCATCGACTCGCGGCTTTTTATCGCTCGATGCGAATGCTGTTCCAGGCGCTTACAGTTGCGCTTCGACCCAGCCCTTCACGCCAGCCAGCGCGGCGGGCAGATTGGCCGGCTCCGTGCCGCCAGCCTGCGCCATGTCCGGACGGCCGCCGCCCTTGCCGCCGACCTGCTGCGCGACGAAGTTCACCAGTTCGCCCGCCTTCACTTTCTTGCTCGCATCGGCGGTGACGCCCGCGATCAGGCTGACCTTGCCGCCTTCGACGGACGCGAGCACGATGGCCGCGCTCTTGAGCTTGTCCTTCAGCTTGTCGACGGTTTCACGCAGCGTTTTGACGTCCGCGCCTTCGAGCGTGGCCGCGAGCACCTGCACACCCGACACGTCGATCGCCTGGCCCGCCAGTTCGTCGCCCTGGCTCGAAGCGAGCTTCGACTTCAGCGCGCCCAGTTCTTTTTCCAGCGACTTCACCTGATCCTGAACCTGCGCGATGCGCTGCGTCAGTTCCGCCGGCTGCGCCTTCAGTGCGGCGGCGGCTGCGTTGATGCGCGCATCCAGTTCCTGCACGAAACGCACAGCGTTATCGCCCGTGATCGCCTCGACACGTCGAATGCCCGCCGCGACGCCGCCTTCCATCACGATCTTGAAGAAGCCGATATCGCCCGTGCGATGCACATGCGTGCCGCCGCACAGTTCGCGCGAGAAGCCGAGATCGAGCACGCGCACTTCGTCGCCGTACTTCTCGCCGAAGAGCGCCATCGCGCCGCCCTTCACTGCTTCGTCGTATGGCATCACGCGCACGATGCCCGGCGCGTTCGCCAGCACTTCGGCGTTGACGATTTCTTCGACGCGGCGGATTTCGTCGTCCGTCATCGGCGCGTTGTGCGCGAAGTCGAAGCGGGTCTTGTCCGCGTCGACGAGCGAGCCCTTCTGCTGCACATGGCCGCCGAGCACTTCGCGCAGCGCCTTGTGCATCAGGTGCGTGGCCGAGTGGTTGCGAGCCGTGCGCGCGCGGCGCACTGCGTCGATTTCCGCCTTCACGACGTCGCCGACCTTAAGCAGGCCCTGCTCCAGCGTGCCGTGGTGGCCGACGACGTCCGCCTGTACCTTCAGCGTATCGGCGACGGCAAAGCGGACGTTCGCGTTCGCGAGCACGCCCTGGTCGCCGACCTGACCGCCCGATTCCGCGTAGAACGGCGTGTGGTCGAGCACGACGACAGCCTGCTGGCCCTTCGTCACTTCATTGACGGGCGAGCCGTCGACGTACAGCGCCGTCACCTTCGCGTCGTCGAAGACGATCTCTTCGTAGCCGTGGAACGTGGTCTTCGCGCCCGTGTATTCGAGGCCCTGCGCCATCTTGAACTTGCCGGCCGCGCGCGCCTGCTCGCGCTGACGTGCCATCGCCTCGTCGAAAGCCGTTTCGCCGACGCTCACGCCGCGCTCGCGGCACACGTCCGCCGTCAGATCGAGCGGGAAGCCGTAGGTGTCGTGCAGCTTGAACGCGACTTCGCCGTCGAGCGTCTTGCCACCCTTCGCTTCCAATTCGGCCAGCGCGCTTTCGAGAATCGACATGCCGTGCTCGATGGTCTCGAAGAAGCGTTCTTCTTCCTGGCGCAGCACGTCCGTCACGCGCTGCTCGGCGTCCTTCAGTTCCGGATACGCGCCGCCCATCTGCTCGACGAGGTCCGCGACCAGCTTGTGGAAGAACGAGCCCTTGCGGCCCAGCTTGTAGCCGTGGCGGATCGCGCGGCGCACGATACGGCGCAGCACGTAGCCGCGGCCTTCGTTGCCCGGAATCACGCCGTCGACGATCAGGAACGAACACGCGCGGATGTGATCGGCGATCACCTTCAGCGAGTTGTTCGACAGATCGGTGATGCCCGTTTCACGCGCGGCGGCCTTGATCAGCGCCTGGAACAGGTCGATTTCGTAGTTGCTGTGCACGTGTTGCAGCACGGCCGCGATACGCTCCAGACCCATGCCCGTGTCAACGCATTGCTTGGGCAGCGGCGTCATGTTGCCCTGCGCGTCGCGGTTGAACTGCATGAACACGAGGTTCCAGATTTCGATGTAGCGGTCTCCGTCTTCTTCCGGCGATCCCGGCGGGCCGCCCCACACATCCGGACCGTGGTCGTAGAAGATTTCGGAGCAAGGGCCGCAGGGGCCCGTGTCGGCCATCTGCCAGAAGTTGTCCGATGCGTAGCGCGCGCCCTTGTTGTCGCCGATGCGGATGATGCGCTCGGTCGGCACGCCCACTTCCTTCGCCCAGATGTCGTAGGCTTCGTCGTCTTCCTTGTAGACCGTGACCCAGAGCTTTTCCTTCGGCAGGCTGTAGACGCCCGTCAGCAGCTCCCACGCGTAGTGGATCGCGTCGCGCTTGAAATAGTCGCCGAATGAGAAGTTGCCCAACATTTCGAAGAACGTATGGTGACGCGCGGTGTAGCCGACGTTTTCCAGATCGTTGTGCTTGCCGCCCGCGCGCACGCTGCGCTGCGCCGTCGTGGCCCGCGAGTACGGACGCGATTCGGCGCCGAGAAACACATCTTTGAACTGCACCATGCCCGAATTGGTGAAGAGCAGCGTCGGGTCGTTGCCGGGCACGAGGCTCGACGAACGGACGATCGTATGGCCCTTCGATTCGAAGAACTTGAGGAATTTCTCGCGGATTTCGGCGGCTTTCATAGCGTGCTTTGGGGACGGTCCTGACTTGAGCCGACGGCTGCGGAAGACTTACCGGCCGTCGCAATAGGTTGTTTCCTGAACGGTCGATTATACGGGATCGGCGCCCCTGCGCGACGCCGCGGCGCGGCTTGCGCCCGCCATTGGCCATCCGGCCAGGATTTCGACACGGAAGTGCTCGAAGCCCGGCCTGGCTGTCATTTGTCCTATGCCGTCCGGCCGAATGGGCGAGGCGTGTCCGATCGCTTAAGATGCACCACATCGATCGAATCGGGCGGCGCCTGCGCGGCGCGCCTCATCACATGGGAGACAGAGACACAACATGGGCGCACTCAGTCATATCCGCGTGCTGGACCTTACCCGCGTGCTCGCCGGTCCGTGGTGCGCGCAAACCCTCGCCGACTTCGGCGCCGACGTGATCAAGGTCGAGCGGCCTGGCGCCGGCGACGACACGCGCCATTGGGGGCCGCCGTACCTGAAGACGCCGGACGGCGCGGACACGCGCGAGGCGGCCTATTACCTCGCGGCAAACCGCAATAAGCGCTCGGTGACGATCGACATCTCGACGCCGGAAGGGCAAAAGATCGTCCGCGAGCTGGCCGCGCAAAGCGATGTCGTGCTCGAGAACTACAAGGTCGGGCAACTGAAGAAGTACGGGCTCGACTACGAGTCGCTGAAGGCCGTTAAGCCGGACATCATCTACTGCTCGGTGACGGGCTTCGGGCAGACGGGTCCGTACGCGCAGCGCGCGGGTTACGACTTCATCATCCAGGGCATCGGCGGCTTCATGAGCATCACGGGCGAGCGCGACGGACAGCCGGGCGGCGGCCCGCAGAAAGCCGGTGTCGCCATCGCGGACCTGATGACGGGCATGTACTCGAGCGTCGCCGTGCTGACAGCGCTCGCGCATCGCGAGCGAACGGGCGAAGGCCAGTACATCGACATGGCGCTGCTCGACGTGCAGGTCGCGATGCTCGCCAACATGAACTCGAATTTCCTCGCGAGCGGCAACCCGCCCGTGCGCTGGGGCAACGCGCATCCGAACATCGTCCCGTATCAGACGTTCCAGACGAGCGATAGCTGGATCATCGTCGCGGTCGGCAACGATGGGCAGTTCCGCAAGTTCGTCGAAGCGGGCAATCGCGCCGATCTCGCCGAAGACGACCGCTTTTCGACGAACCCCGCGCGCGTGCGCAACCGCGAGATTCTGGTGCCGATACTCGCGGAGATGGTCCGCACACGCAGCAAGCACGAATGGATCGACGCACTCGAAGCGGCCGGCGTGCCGTGCGGCCCGATCAACGATCTCGGCGAAGTATTCGAGAACGAGCAGGTAGTCGCGCGTGGGATGCAGGTGCAGTTGCCGCATCCGTCGGGCGGCACGGTGAAGCTGGTGCGCAATCCGATCCGCATGAGCGCGACGCCACCCGAAGCGCAAGCGCATCCGCCCACGCTCGGCGAACATACGGAGGCGATCCTGCGCGACGTTCTGGGCTACGACGATGAGCGCATCGCGGCGCTGCGGGACCGGTCGGTGATCTGAGGACGCGCCGGGCGCGCGGGAAGATGGCGCGGCAGACGGATGCCACCGCCGCGCAGCGCAGCGCGTCGCTCGATCGACGCGCCCGCGCAACGCGACATGCATTCACCGCATTCGACGCACGTTGGCGCGAAACCCTCCGTCATCGACCTCAAGCCATCGACGCGAGCCAGCGCTGCCCTTCTTCCCAGTCGCCGAGCCCGCTGTCGGCATTGATGTGGCCGCGCGGGCCGATGCTCTCCCAGCGGCTGCCCCATGCCACCGCGCAAGCCTGCGAGAACGGCACGCCGCCGTACGGATCATCGGTGCTGGCGACGACGATCGATCTGAACGGAAGCCTCTCCTGCGGTACAACGACGAAGCCGCTTGCATCGGCAGGAAATTCGGGCCCCGTCGGATCGGGCACCGCGACGAGCAACGCGCCAGCCACTTTCTCCAGCGCGTCCTTCGACGCATGGCGCGCCGCCCAGCACGCCACCGTCAGGCAACCGAGGCTATGCGCGGCTAAGAGAACTGGCTCCTTCGACGCTGCAACCGTCGCGTCGAGCGTCTCGCACCACGCGTCGCAAACGGGACGGTCCCAGTCCCGCATCGGCGCGCGGACAAAATTCGGATACCGCGCTTCCCAGCGGGTCTGCCAATGCCCGTCGCCGGAATTCATATAGCCCGGCAACACGATCACGTTCTGCTGCTCCAGCGCCATTCGTTTCCCCGTTATTCGTTTCGGTGTCGACAGGCGGCAGCACGCCGCCGACGCTATTGAATCACACGGCCCACGCCCGCGCCTCGCGGATCGGCAGCCGGCTGCGGCGTCATGCCGTCGATGCGGATCATCTGCACGTCGCCATTGAACGTCTGGCCCTGCAGCGTGTAGCCGCGCGCCTTCAACTGCGCGGCGAGATCGCCGTCGATCGGGCGATACGGCTCGTAGTAGATCGTCTTCTGCGGCAGCAACTGATGGTGAAAGCGCATCGCGGCGAGCGCATCGGCGGGCGGCATATCGAAGTCGTACAGGTTCGTCATCACCTGGAAGATCGTCGTGAAGATCCGCGACGCGCCCGGCGTGCCGATCACGAGCGACACCTTGCCGTCCTTGAGCAGAATGGTCGGCGTCATCGACGACAGCGGACGGCGGTTCGGCGCGATCGTGTTGACGTCGCCGCTCGTCACACCCGACTGGTTCGGCACGCCCGCCTTCGTTTCGAAGTCGTCCATCTCGTCGTTCAGCACGAAGCCGCCGCCGTCCACCACCACGCCCGAGCCGAACGGCCCATTCAGCGTGTACGTGTTCGAGACGGCGTTGCCCCACTTGTCGACGACGGAGAAGTGCGTCGTCTGCGCCTTCTCCGGCATCGAGTCGCCGAGGCCCGGCTTGACGGGCGCGGCGCCCAGCACCTCGTCGGGCGTGATGTCTTCGACGCGCTTCGCAAGATAGGCGTCGTCGGTCAGCCTGTCGACGGGCACGCGATACGAATCGGGGTCGCCCATGTACTGCTGGCGATCGGCGAACACGCGGTCTTCGATCTGCGCGATCAGATGGATGTACGGCTCCGAGTTAAGCGCGACCCCGTCGAACTGCGGCTTCAGGTCCGCCTTCATCTTCAGCATCTGGATCAGCCCGACGCCGCCGGAACTGGGCGGCGGCGCGGTGACGATCCCGTAGCCGTTCCAGTCTGCGGAGAGCGGCTGACGCCAGACGGCCTTGTACTGCACGAGGTCCGTCTTCGTGATCAGGCCGTGTCCGTACATCTGCTTCGCGATCAGGTCGGCCGTCTGTCCCTCGTAGAATTCCCGGCCGCCGTCGGAAGCGATACGCGACAGCGTCTGCGCGAGTTCGGGCTGGCGGAACACGATGCCCGTCTTCAGGTTCGCGAAGTAGGCGTCGAAATTGGTCTTGCCGGCGAACCCCTTCGCGGCAAGATCGCGGCGCTGCTGAAGCCATGCATCGACGGTGAAGCCGTCGGTCGCGTACCTGATCGCGGGCGCGAGCACCTGCTTCCACTTCAGCTTGCCGAAGCGCTTCTGCGCCTCCCACATGCCGGCGACGGTGCCAGGCACGGCCACCGCGCGATGCCCGACGAGGCTCAGGCCCGGGATCACGTTGCCCTTTTCGTCGAGATACATATCGCGCGTCGCGCGCTGCGGCGCTGTCTCGCGGTAGTCGAGAAAGTACGGCTTGCCGTCCACGTACAGCGTCATGAACCCGCCACCGCCGATATTGCCCGCGTCCGGATACGTCACGGCGAGCGTGAACGCGATCGCGACGGCCGCATCGACGGCATTGCCGCCCGCCGCGAAAATCTGCTGCGCAGTATCGGCCGCATAGCGATCCGGCACGGCGACGGCCGACGCGTCGAGCACCGCCTTCGGTTGCGGCGTCTTTGCATCGGCAACGGGCGCGGCGACGAAGCCGGCTGTCAGCACAGCCGTCAGCGACAACACTGTCGCCACGCTCGCGGCACGCGCGAGACGCGCGGAGCGCCTGATTACGTTCGAGCCGGTGCCGGAACAGATCCGGGCGAGAGCATCGGCGCGGATGCAGGCGCCGCTACAGATGCGGTTATGGCCGCAGTCATCGGCATCAGAAAGCGCGCGAAATGCGCGCAGCGTCGGAAAACACATCCGAGAAACTCCGGGATCGGTGGACCTGCCCCACGCGTGCGCAACGGCAGAGGCCTCTTCGAGGCTCGAAGCGAGGACAGATCGCGTCATGCGGCTGGACCAGCCACCGCGTCACCCGGGCGCAGCACACCCGGGCCCAGGACAGGATAACGGAAACGCGGCACAGGCCGGAAAGACAGCGCCCCAGCGCGAAGGCCACGCGAATCGGGAACGTGCGCGGCCTGCACGCAATAGCGCGCGTCGCATCCTAAGCGCCCGCCGCCGTTCGCGCCAACGCGATTTACCTCCTGTTACAGCGCCCGTTGCGCCCCCCAAAAGCGCCAATCACGCGCCAATCACGCGCCGATCACGCGCCGATCCCGTGCCAACGTGGACCGCGCGCCGCACCAAGCAAGCCTAAAGACTGTCGTCGAATGTGCCGTCAGGTAGAATTGACAGACCAGCGGACGCATATAGTGTCCACGACCGACTTTCTCCTTCTCGCATGAACAACGAACGCAAAGACGCCGAGCGCAACGACGCGCCGGTTTCCAACTTCATCCGCAACATCATCGACGACGACAACCGCTCTGGAAAGTGGGGCCAGCGGGTGGAAACGCGCTTCCCGCCGGAACCGAACGGCTATCTGCACATCGGCCATGCGAAGAGCATCTGCCTGAACTTCGGCATCGCGCAGAGCTACGGCGGCGTCTGCCATCTGCGCTTCGACGATACCAACCCGGAAAAGGAAAGCTTCGAGTACGTCGAGTCGATCATCGACGCCGTGAAGTGGCTCGGCTTCGAATGGAACAAGGAAAGCAGCGAGCATCTTTACTTCGCGAGCGACTACTACGACAAGCTCTATGAGTTCGCCGAACTGCTGATCGCGCGTGGCAAGGCGTATGTCGATAGCCAGACGGCGGAAGAGATGCGCCTGAACCGCGGCTCCGCGACGGAAGTCGGCAAGCCGTCGCCGTACCGCGAGCGCAGCGTCGAAGAAAACCTCGACCTGTTCCGCCGCATGAAAGCGGGCGAGTTCAAGGAAGGCGAGCACGTGCTGCGTGCGAAGATCGACATGTCGTCGCCGAACTTCAACATGCGCGACCCGGTGATCTACCGCATCCGCTTCGCGCATCACTACCGGACTGGCGACAAGTGGTGCGTGTACCCGATGTACGACTACACGCACTGCATCTCGGACGCGCTCGAAAACATCACGCATTCGCTGTGCACGCTCGAGTTCGAGGATCACCGCCCGCTGTACGACTGGATCCTCAACGAGCTCGCCGACGCCGGCATCTTCACGCGTCCGCTGCCGCAGCAAATCGAGTTTTCGCGCCTGAACCTCACGTATGCGATCACGAGCAAACGCAAGCTGCTGCAGCTCGTCAACGAAGGGCACGTGGACGGCTGGGACGATCCGCGCATGACGACCATCGTCGGCGTGCGCCGGCGCGGCTTCACGCCGGACAGCATCAAGCTGTTCTGCGAGCGCATCGGCATCACGAAGGTCGACTCGTGGATCGACATGAGCGTGTTCGAAGGCGCGCTGCGCGACGACCTCGACGACAAGGCGCCGCGCGCGACCTGCGTGCTCGATCCGCTCAAGCTGATCATCGACAACTATCCGGAAGGCCAGACGGAAGCGTGCAGCGCGCCCGTCCATCCGCATCATCCCGATCGCGGCGTGCGCACGTTCCCGTTCTCGCGCGAGCTGTGGATCGAGCGCGAAGACTTCAACGAAGCGGCGCCGAAGGGCTACTTCCGCCTGTTCCCGGGCAACCGCGTGCGGCTGAAGTACGGCTATGTCGTCGAATGCACGGGCGCGGACAAGGACGAGAACGGCAACGTCGTCGCCGTGCACTGCAACTACTTCCCGGACAGCCGCTCGGGCACGGAAGGCGCGAACAGCTACAAGGTCAAGGGCAACATCCACTGGATCAGCGCAAGCGAGGCCGTGCCCGTCGAAGTGCGCATCTACGATCGCCTCTTCAAGGAAGCACAGCCCGACGCGGGCGGACGCGATTTCCTCGAAGCGCTCAACCCGGATTCGAAGCGGATCGTCAATGCGTACGTCGAGCCGGGTCTGCGCGATGTCGAGCCGGAGCAGCGCTATCAGTTCGAGCGTCACGGCTACTTCGTTGCGGACCGGTACGACACGAAACCGGGCAAACCCGTATTCAATCGCATCGTCAGTCTGCGCGACAGTTGGGGAAAGCCGGCGTAAGCGATATGTCTGGCGCCTGTCGCGTGTGCCGATGATCCGGCACGGTCCGGCATGCCGCGCGCAAAGGCGCAAGCATGCCGGCAAGCTGACGCCGCCCATGACGACACGCGGCGGCCGTCACGTTGCAGCCGGGTGATCGCCGCCGGCCCAAGGGGAACGATGAAGGTTGCAATCAAGAAAAAACTGGTAGCGATCGGGACCGTGGCAGCCGTGGCACTGACATCGCTCGCACCGTCGGCGCGCGCCGACGAACTCACTGGCACGCTCAAGAAAATTCACGACGACGGCGCGATCGTGCTCGGCGTGCGCGAAGCGTCGATCCCGTTTTCCTATGCAAACGGCGGCCGCACGATCGGCTATTCGCAGACGATCGCGCTCGCCATCGTCGACGAAATCAGAAAGACGCTCGGCATGCCGAACCTGCGCGTGCGCGAAGTCACGATCACGTCGGCGAATCGCTTTCTGATGCTGGTCAACAACCAGATCGACCTAGAATGCGGTTCGACCACGCACACGCACGAGCGCGAAAACGTGGCCGCGTTTTCGAACAGCTTCTTTCAGTACGCGGTGCGGATGATCGCGCGCAGGAACGCGGGCATCACCGATTTCGCCGATCTCGCGGGCAAGCCCGTCGTCACGACGGCGGGCACGTCGGATGAACGCCTCGTGCGTCAACTCAACAGCGACAAGCAGCTGAACATGCGCATTGCGAGCGTCAAGGATCATTCGGATGCATTCGCCGCCGTGAAGGCCGACCGCGCGGTCGCGTTCGTGATGGACGAACCGATCCTCTACGGCTTTCGCGCCACCGACCCGCGCCCCGACGACTTCGTCGTGACGGGCACGCCGCTCGGCTACGAAAGCTACGCGTGCATGTTCCGCAAGGGCGACGAGCCGTTCCGCGAGCTGGTGAACCGCGTGATCGCGAAGATGCAGACGTCGGGCGATGCCGAGCGCCTGTACAACGTCTGGTTCACGCAGCCGATTCCGCCGCACGGCATCAATCTCAACTACCCGCTGTCGGCGGAAATGCGCACGCTGTTCGCGCATCCGAACGACAAGGCGCTCGATTGATGTGCTTTGCGTAAATGACCGGTGTGCCTGTAGACGCGCTTACGACGCGGTCATGCCGCGCCGAGCGTCTGATGCAGTTCGGCGAGCGATAGCGTCGTCTGAAAGAGCCGCGTGAGACTGCGGCTCGCGTAGTGCTCGACTTCATCGGGCGCGCACCAGCGGAATGCGTCCATCTCGGGAATCATCGTGCCGTCGTAGCGGCGCGGAAACATCGACGTGCACGTGCAGCGCGTCAGGTTGAGTTCGTCGGCGCGGGCGCGCGCGGCGAACAGATGCAGATCCTTGTCGCGCCGGTAGACGAAAAGGCCGAGATCCTTCAGACGCCCGGCCGCCACGACGATGCCCGTCTCCTCTTCCAGTTCGCGCAGCGCGGCGGCGTGCGGCGCTTCGCCCTCGTCGCCCTGGCCTTTCGGAATGTCCCAGTGATTCGTGTCAGTGGCGTGCGCCAGCAGCACTCGACCGTCCGGGTCGAGCAGCACGACGCCACAGGAAACAGTGCGCGCGCTCAATGCTTCTTCTGCAGCACCCACGAGCCGCTGCCTTCGCGGCAATACTGCGGGTTGAGGTTCATCGACTGCCCTTTCGCGCTCAGCACGACGCGCAGCGAACGGCAGGTGCGGTCGCCCGTCTTCGAGGTGGCGTCGGGTGTGATCTGCGCACCGATCTTCGTGCTGTTGCGCAGGCCGTCGTTGTTCCATGCGGCCGTTTCGCTGTCCTGCTTCTTGTTGAGCGCGTCGATGGCAGCCGCTCTCAACGAGTCGATATCGGCCTGCTTCATGTACGACATCGGCGTGTCGTTCAGAAAGCCAAGATTGGCAGCGTGCGCGCCGACTGCGCTCGCGAGCAGCAGCCCGCCCAGGGTGAATCGAAACGCGGCTCGGGTTCGCATCGACATGAAGAGTCTCCGGAGAAATCGGGTTCGGCGGGATTCGCGGCCATGCATATTGGCGCGCGATCTGGACCTCAAAAGGATAGCACGCGGATAGCGCGCCGCCGATGCTCACGTTACATGCGGACGTCCGCCGATCTGATCGAGCTTCTCGCACGCGATAACGAGATGGCGTTGTCGGCGTCGCGCCTATGCCGGTCAACGTCTTGAGCGGAATTTTAGGACACGTCTCATAGGCGCTTGAGCGGACGATCCCTAACATGAGCCGCGTCAAATCCCGCAGCCGTTCCCGCTTACACGTCGAGATTCACGCTCATGGACCTCCTGTTCACTCTCCAGTTTTTTGCCGCGATGCTGGCGCTGATCTGCGTCGCGCTCGGCATCATCCTGATGCGCATCGATCCCGCGCCGATGCCGACCATCGTGCGCATCCACGGCATGCGCCGCAGCAAGTGGCCGTGCGTGGTGACGCGAGCCGGCCTCGTGTGTCTGCTCGCGTCATTCGCGCTGCTGGTCGGCGGCTGCTACTTGCTGCTGACGAGATGAGCGTCCGCGTGCTGCTCGGGCGCGTCGGGCTGATAGCCGTCCGTCAGCGTCTTAAGAAATGCAACCACATCCTTGATCTCTGACTCATCCATCGCCGGCTTGTCGCCCGGCTTTCGATCAAACGGCGGATCGGTATTCAGATTCGCCCAATACTTCTTCGGAAGATCGTCGAACTTCTGCACCTTCCCCTTCACGACCGGATAGAACTTTTCCGGATTCGTATCGCGCTGCGCGTAAAAGCGGACGACATCTTCCAGCGAGTGATAAATCCCGTTGTGGAAAAACGTCTTGCGCAACGCGACGTTGCGCAGCGTCGGCGTGCGGAAGATTCCGCAGTACTCATCGCGTCCCTTCAGATCGGTACGCTCGGGACCACACGCGCCCAGATCGTAAAAATGCGAATCGCGGTTCGACGGCAACGCGCGATTGCGCGGCACGCCGATCGCGATCAGGCCGAAGTCGGTGAACGCGGGCGGCGCGCCGTCGAGTGCGCGCTGGCTCAGGTGGCAACTCGCGCAATTGCCCTTCTTTTCATCGTTGAAGAGTTGCAGGCCGTGCATTTCTGCCTTGGTCAGCTGCGCCTTGCCCGCGAGATAGGCGTCGTACTTGCTCGAATACGGGTAGAACAGTTCCGGCGTCTGCTCGAAGATTTCGAGCGCCTGAAGCACGGCCTTGAACGTCGCATCGTCGCTGTCGAAGACGTGCTCGCCGAACGCACCGCGGAACTGCGCCGCATACGGCGCGGCCTTCACGGCCGCCGCCACTTTCTGCGGATTGCTGCCCATTTCGAACGACGACGTCAGCGGAAAGCTCGCCTGCGCATGCGCGCTGTTCACGCGGCCGTCCCACATCAGGCCGCCCGTCGGTCCCGCATCGACGCTCTCGTCGCCTTCGTCGTCCGAGTCGTGATAGTGCTCGGTGAACGCCGGCACGTTCTGCAGATATTTGATGTTCGGCGCCGCGCGCAAACCCTGCCGGCGCATGTCGTGTCCGCCGAGTTGCACGGAGAGCGCATTCGGCGGGCCGAACGCATGCTGCGGGCTGTGACACGACGCACATGCAAGCTTGCCCGAGCCCGATAGCGACGGATCGAAGAATAGCTGCTTGCCGACAGCCGTCATTTTCCTGACGGACTCGAACACCTGGGCGCGCGTCTGGCCGCCTGCGGGCACGGCAGAAGCGCCATTCGCCGATGACGCTTTCTTCGTCTGCGCGCCGCTCGCGTTCGCGCTCGCCGCCGCGGCCTTTGTCGAAGCAGCCGCGCCGTCCTCCGATGTGCCGCGCGCATCGCACGCCGCCAGCGTCGCGGACAGCATCACCGACACGCACGCCACGCCGATCCATCCGGCGCGCCGCGCGCCCCCCTTCGACAACCCGTTTTTTCGAAACCCCGTCACATCGCGCCACATGGTCTTGTTACCTGCTCGTTAAATCGACGGGACGAGCGTATTTCACGGACATGTCGTCTAAATGACACAAAGCCGACGGCGCATAGAAAACCACAAGCAAATCAGAAGTTATATGTAAGAAATTAATCGTTCTGTCAAAAACGCTTGCGACACTCTCGCCGCCGGTCGTCCGCGATGGACTCGCCGCCGGTCCCCCTACGCGAGAGAGAGAAACCATGAACATAAAATTGATCTGCGCGACGCCTATTGCGCTCGCCGCAGCTGTCGGGCTGTACGCATGCGGTGGTAATTCGGATTCCACACCGACGCTTTCGTCGGTCAAGAACGTCGTGGTCATCTATGCGGAAAACCGCAGCTTCGACAACCTCTACGGCAATTTCCCGGGCGCCAACGGTCTGCAGAACGTGACGGCCGCGAACTCGCGCCAGCTCGATCGCGACGGCTCCGTGCTCGCGACGCTGCCGCAGGTCTGGGGCGGCCTGACGATCGCCGGCGTGACGCCCGTCATCACGCAGGCGATGACGGCGAACCTGCCGAACGCACCGTTCGCAATCGACGATCCGAACGGCTTCAACGTGCCGCTCAACGTCACGACGCGCGACCTGTATCACCGCTTCTACGAGAACCAGATGCAGATCCACGGCGGCAAGAACGACATGTTCGCCGCATGGGCCGATTCGGGCGGCCTCGTGATGGGCCACTACACGCCCAACGCCGACAAGCTGCCGCTCTACAAGCTCGCGCAGCAATACACGCTCGCCGACAACTTCTTCATGGGCGCGTTCGGCGGCTCGTTCCTGAATCACCAGTGGCTGGTCTGCGCGTGCACGCCGTTCTATGCGAACGCGAACACGAGCCCGGCCAAGGGCTCGATCTCGGCAGTCAACGCCGACGGCGTGAGCCTGACGCTCGCCTCGACGTCGGCTGCATCGGCGCTGACCGACAAGCCGACCTTCGTCAATTCGGGCAACCTCACGCCGGATTTCTACGCGATCAATACGATGCAGCCGCCGTATCAGCCGAGCGGCAACAAGGCGGCAGCCGGCGGCGACGCGACGCTCGCCGATCCCGCCAACGCGACAACGCTGCCGCCGCAGACCGCCCAGCACATCGGCGATCTGCTGAACAACGCGGGCGTCTCGTGGGCGTGGTACAGCGGCGCATGGGGCCAGGCGCTGAGCGCCGCGCAAAGCGGCACGTCGGGCGTGATCTACGGCGCGAACAACAGCGCGCCTAACTTCCAGCCGCATCATCAGCCGTTCAACTACTTCGCCGATCTCGCGCCGGGCACCGACAACCGCGCGAAGCACCTGCTCGACGGCGGCGTGAACGGTGCGGAATTCATCAAGGCCATCGACGCCGGCACGCTGCCGCAAGTGACGTTCTACAAGCCGCAGGGCAATCTGAACGAGCACGCGGGCTACACCGACGTCGCGCAAGGCGACCAGCACATCGCCGACGTGATCGCGCATCTGCAGAAGAGCCCGCAGTGGAACAACATGGTCGTGATCGTCACGTACGACGAGAACGGCGGCTTCTGGGATCACGTCGCGCCGCCGAAGGGCGACCGCTGGGGTCCGGGCTCGCGGATTCCGGCGATCATCGTGTCGCCGTACGCGAAGAAGGGCTTCGTCGATCATACGCAGTACGACACGACGTCGATCCTGCGCTTCATCACGCATCGCTTCAATCTGCCGACGCTGCCGGGTCTGACGGCACGCGACAACGCGCTCGTCGCCAGCGGCGGCCAGGCAATGGGCGACCTGACGAACGCGCTCGACATCAAGAAGTAATCAGGCAGGCGCGTCACCGGCAACGGGCACGCAACAGCCGCGCACTCATTCACGTCCGGTGCGCAACGCTTCGGGGCAGCTTCGGCTGCCCTTTTTTATGGGCGCTCGGCGCTCGCCGCGCGCGGATGGATGCGGTGCGTGAAAGGACGTGGACGTTGGAAGCGTTGGGAACGCTGGGAGAAAGAGCCGGCGCCGACCGGCGCAAGGACTGGATGGCCCCCCCACGAGGAATCGAACCTCGATTTCAGGTTTAGAAGACCCGTGTTCTATCCGTTGAACTATGGGGAGGCGAAACCAAAATTTTAACCTGGCCGACGACGGCAGGTTGAGCGCCAGACGCGCATCCGATGCATCGCACGACGCGGACCCGATCGTGCGCGCACCGGGTGACCCACGCGTTGACAAGCGCGCTTCGACACGCGGAATGTCGCACACACGACGCATCGCCCGACAATGAAAAGGCCCGGCGTGAACGCCGGGCCCGGATTATAACCGATCGCTTTAGCAGACCGCTTTGCCCGATCGTGCCGCCGTCAGACGGGCTGCGGATGGGTCATGAACCAGCCGAGAAACGCCACGCCCGCGATCACGCAGTACACGCCGAACGACGCCAGCCGTCCGCGCCCTTCGAAATAGCGCATCAGGAAGCGCACGCTCAGGTACGCGGCGATGGCCGTCAGCACGCCGCCGAGCAGCGCGTCGGCGAGCTGGCCCGGCGCATGGAAGAGCTTCGGCAGTTCGAGCACGCCCGCCGCGAAGATGATCGGCGTGCCGAGCAGGAACGAGAATTCGGCCGCCTTTTCCGCGGTGAGCCCGGCGCCATTGCCGGCGATCATCGTCAGGCCGCTGCGCGAAAAGCCCGGAATCAGCGCGCCGATCTGCGCAAGGCCGACCAGAAACGCCTGCTTGAACGTCAGCTTCTCGGGAGGACGGTGCGCGCGCGAGCGCTGCAGGCGGTCGCCGAGCCACAGCAGGATGCCGTTGACGATCAGCGCGATCGCCACGATCCGCAGGTCGTGGAAGATGCGTTCGAGCCGCTTTTCGAGCACGAGGCCCACCAGGCCCGCTGGAATCGTCCCGATGATGAGCGCCCACATCATATGGCCTTCGTCATTGCGGCGACCCGACAGCGACGCGAAAAAGCCGCTGAAAAGGGCAATCCAGCGCTCGCGGAAGTACCACAGCAGCGCGAACGCGGTGCCGAGATGCAGCGCGACGAGGAACGGCAGCAGTTGCGGCGCATGCTTGTCGATATGCATGCCGAAGACAGCGGGAACGAGCAGCGTATGACCAAGACTGCTCACCGGAAACAGTTCCGTGACGCCCTGCAGCACGCTCAAAAAGATCAAAAACGACAGGCTCACTCGTCGGTCCTTTTGAAAGGTTGGGAGGAAAACAGCACGCCGGAGCAACGTGTCCGGTGTGCGAAGGCGGGTCCGATTATGACGGCGCGACCTGGTCGCGCCAAGGACAAAAGTTCGCCTTTACGCGAACTTCGCCGCGCCGCAACAATTTCGAAAGGCTGATTACGACGATGAAAGCAAAAAGGCCCGCCTCAATGGCGGGCCCGTGTGCGGAGGCTGCGTGGACCGTCGGTTCGTGCCGACGGCTCAACGTGGAATCTCGTCGCCCCGTTTCAGCGTGTAAATTTATAGAAGAAATAAATCGTACTGCCCGTGAACATGCCGAACAGTGCCACGCTCATTGCCATTGCGAGATCCATCGCCCCTCCTGAAAACCGAGTGTTCGCAATTGACGGCTGCCCGTCTCCCTACACATTATTGATTGCGCCGACTGTGCGGTAACACCCGCAATTTCCCCAGAAGGGTTTCCCCGTAGCCCAAAGGGGCGCAAAATCGGCGTTCGCCGCGCCGCTGCGTCGGAACCTTGCACGCCGACTTCTTCTCAACCGCTTTCTATCGCCCATTGCCATGCCTCAATTCCAGCAACAGGACATCATCGAGATCGCCAGGAACGGCTCCCTGCTCCGCTTCGCGCCGCAGGCGGGCGGCCGCCTGCTGTCGTGGGACATCGACGGCGAGTCGGTGATCTTCTGGCCCGAGCGCGCGGATTGGAGCCAGCCCGCGCGCGTGCGCGGCGGCAATCCGCTGCTCTTTCCGTTTCTCGGACGGCATTTCGTCGACGGTCAGATCGGCCGTTGGAAAGACGCGCAAGGCACGGTACGCGATCTGCCCATGCATGGCTTCGCGCGCGATCTGCCATTCGAGGCGACTGTCGACGAGGCCGCCCGCTCGATCAGCATGACGCTGACCGACAGCGATGCGACGCGCGCGGGCTACCCGTTCAGCTTTCGCTTCGAAGCGAAGTACACGCTCGTCGACGCGCATACGCTCGACGTCGATTTCGTCACGACCAATACGGGCGCCGCCGGCAGCGAGCCGCTGCCCTACTACGCGGGCCATCATTTCTACTTCACCCTGCCGCACGCGCAGCGCGGCGAGACGGTGCTCGAACTGCCGCGTACGGTACGCCGGCATCAGGAGCCGGACGGCTCGCTCAGCGCGTGCGAAGCGGGCCAGCCGGATTACCGGCTCGACGATCCGGGCATCCTGGACCGCTTTCATTGCCTCGACGGCGCGCCTGATCACCTCGTGCGCATGGTCGCGCTGGGCCTGAACCGCACCGTCACAATCGATTTGCAGCGCCCCGGTTCGGTGCCCTGGTTCGCCGTCACCACGTGGACCGAAAAGCCCGAATCGGATTTTTTCTGCGTCGAACCGTGGCTGGGTCTGCCCGATGCGATCCACAACCATCAGGGCCTGCGCTGGCTCGAGCCGGGCGACACGGAAACGGCGTCGCTGCGTATCGTCGTCGGCACGCTGCCCTGAGCGCGCCACAGCGCGCGCCCGCTCTTCGCGCGGCGTTGCGCGCGGCCCATTCTTCGCGCCGCCCTGCGGCCGAAAACGCGGGATGCCTTGCAAACCCGTTAGAATTGGACGTTTTGCATCTGCCGCGTGATCGGGATCGCGCGCGGCGGCGTCTTGCGAGGTCCAATGTTGACAACAAGAATCCGACGGCTGGTCTGCGTGTCGATGATCGCAGCACTGGCCGCATGCGGCTCGGCCCCCGTGGGTCCGGGCTACTATCGCGTCGAACGGGGCGACACGCTGTACAAGATCGCGCGCAGCAATCGCACGTCGGTACAGAGCATCGCGCGCTGGAACAACCTGTCGAATCCCGACTCGCTCGAAGTCGGCCAGGTGCTGCGTGTCGCGCCGCCGCCCGGTACGGCGGCGGCGAGCACAGGTTCGGCAAAGAGCAGTGGCAGCGCGGCGGCTTCGTCGGGCTCGCCTTCGTCATCGCCACGCAGTGCCGCAGCCGAGACGTCTTCGACACCGGCGTCGTCGATTTCGCTGATCTGGCCGGCAAGCGGCAATGTGATCCGCGGCTTCGACGGGACGAACTCGAAGGGCATCGACATCGCGAACACCGCGGGCACGCCCGTGTTCGCCGCGGCGGGCGGCACCGTCGTCTATGCGAGCAATGGTCTGCGCGGCTACGGCAACCTGCTGATCATCAAGCACAACGCGGACTATCTGACGGCGTACGCGCACAATCGCACGCTGCTCGTGAAGGAAGGCGAGACGGTGCAGCAGGGTCAGAAAGTCGCCGAGATGGGCGACTCGGACAACGACCGCGTGATGCTGCACTTCGAGCTGCGCTACGACGGCCGCTCGATCGATCCGACGCGCTCGCTGCCGCCGCGCTGAGCATGCTGCGGGCATGCACGCGATCTCATACATGAGGCATCGCGTGCAGCGTGCGGCTTGCGTCGGTTATATAGGCCACAGGCGAGGGCCAGGCCACAGCCCCTGGACAAGATGCGCGACCGCGCACACCGCGCAAGGAAACCCGACGGCACTTGCGCGGCTCCATCAGTCAGTCATGCGGGCCGGCACATTCGTTGCCCGGCGTGCCGGCACCGCTCGAATGGCGCAACGATACAGAGAGGATATTCCGATGAAAAACGCCCTTGCGGCAATTCGTGCAGCGGCCGCCAGCGCCGCGATCGTCGCGCTGGCTGGCCTCGCAGGCTGCGCGAGCTCCGGCTCGACGACGCTCACCTATCTGCCAAACGGCGAAACCGGCTTCGCGATCAACTGCAGCGGCAGTGACGCGAGCCAGAACTGGGGCGAGTGCTACAAGCGCGCCGGCGAAACATGCGGCGCGTATGGCTACGACGTGATCTCGAAGGACGTCGACAACGGCGCGACCGCGGGCGGCTCGCTCGGCGGCGTACTCGGCGCGAACGTGAAGAACCGTTCGATGGTGGTCCGCTGCAAGCAATAACGCTCGTGCGTCAGCCGCCGTTATGGTTGTCTGATGTTTATCGCGTATGGCAAAAAAAGGCCCGGCGCAAAGGCCGGGCAAACGGGGGTTCGGCGCATATCGGCAAAGGACCGGTTCACCATGCGCCGAAACGAAATCTAGCAACGCGCCTATAGCCACGCAATCGATTAATTGTGCGAATAGTGTGAGTCGGCGCACGGTTTGAAGTCGAACTGAATGTCGCGGCACTCGATTTGGAAACCGAATCAACTCGATTCCTTTAGTCGGATGGTTAGTCCGCGCAATAGCCTGTTGCCCGCAAACCCACGCATAGCGCGCCTTTCGGAACTTCATGAAATAACGCGTGCGAATCGGCTGACACTCATGCATTGCGTCAATTCACGCATTTCACTTCGATGATGACATGCGCAAAACTTGGTGCGCCAACGCACCCTTCCGTTACGATTCTTTGCGGGTTTTTTGTCAGATTTAACGGATGAAGAGCGGGCGCCATTGGGCTATTCGCATCGTTTATCGAATGCGGTATTAAAGCGCAAACGTTCAGCGATTAATCGGCTTATTGATGTGGCGGTTCGAGCATCGCGAAGCTGGCTTCGTTATTGCGTCGCGCTTCATGACGACGGAAAAGCCGCGCGGCCAAAATTGCGATCGTCGCCTATGGTTTATAGTTACGCCCGCCCGTGTCGGCGCTCGCCGCCCGCACGCCCAGTCACACTATGCTGTTCAACGATCGCCATGACTTCCTCCGATACGCCGCAAAGCCCGCTCTACCAGAAACTGCTCGGTGAAACCGCGAAGATCGGCTGGACGGAACTCGAACGCTTCTTTGCGCGCGGCATGCTGTTGCGCGTCGCGCGCGATCTCGATCTCGTGCGCGTCGCCGAGGCGATCGCCAACGACGACACGACGCAGGTCACGCAATGGCTGTCTGCGGGCCTCGTCGAGCGCGTGCAATCGGAGACGGCCGCCGACTTCGCGGCACGCGATCCGGACCTGTGGGCCGTCGTCGTGTCGCCGTGGGTCTGCGTGCAGGAGCGCGGTTGAACGACCGCGCGAACGATCGCGCCGGAGACCCGGCCGCGCTGGACGCTCCGTCCGCATCCGCTGTGCCCGTACGCTGGCATCGACGCGTGCTGACGCTCGCGTTTCCGATCGTCCTCGCCAATCTGACCCAACCAGTTCTCGGCGCCGTCGATACTGCCGTCGCCGGGCATCTGGACAGCGCGTCGTACCTCGGCGGCGTGGCCCTGGGCGGACTCTTCTTCAACTTCGTGTTCTGGGGATTCGGCTTTCTGCGCATGGGCACGACGGGGCTCGTCGCGCAGTCGTTCGGCGCCGACGATCAGGCCGGTCTGCGCATGAACATCGTGCGCGCGCTGCTGCTCGCGTTCGCGATCGGCGCCGTTGTGCTGGCCTTGCAGGTGCCGCTGATCGACTTCGCGGTGCGCGCGATCGGCGGCAGCGATGAAGTGCAGCGCCATGCGCGCGCCTACTGTCACGCGCGCATCTGGGCCGCGCCGCTCGCGCTCGCGAACTATGTCGTGCTCGGCTGGCTTCTCGGCACGCAGCGCGTGCGCGTCGCGCTGGTCACGCAGGTGTTCATCAACACCGTGAACATCGTCGCCGTGCTGCTGTACGTGTATGCGTTCCATTGGGGCGTCGCGGGCATCGGCGCCGCGACCGCGACAGCCGACGCGCTCGGCTTCGCGTTCGGCGCCGTGCTGCTATGGCAGATGCGTCCGCGCGGCCTGCCGCCGCTCGAACGCGCGGCGCTGCTCGATCGCGATGCGTTGAAGCGCATGGTCGCGATCAACCGCGATATCTTCGTTCGCACGATGTGTCTGCTCGGCACGTTCGGCTGGTTCGCGCATCTCGGCGCGCGGCAAGGCGACGCCACGCTCGCCGCGAATGCGCTGCTGCTCAACTTTCAGACCTTCATGGCGTATGGGCTCGACGGCTTCGCGCACGCGGCCGAGGCACTCGTCGGCGCGGCGATCGGCGCGCGCAATCGCGATGCGTTCCAGCGCGCCGTCAAGGCGACGATGCTCTGGGCGGCGCTCGGCGCGCTGTGCTTCACGATCGTCTACTGGGCGGCGGGGGCGCGGATCGTCGAAGGACTCACCGATCAGCCCGCCGTGCGCGCGACGGCGCAAGCCTTCCTGCCGTGGACAGCGCTTTCGCCCGTCGTTTCCGTCTGGGGTTTTCTGCTCGACGGCGTGTTCATCGGCGCGACGCGCACGCGCGATCTGATGACGTCGATGATCATCTCGCTGGGCGTATTTCTCGCGGCATCATGGGCGCTCCTCGGCCCCTACGGCAATCATGGCCTCTGGGCCGCGCTGCTGCTCTTCATGGCCGCTCGCGGCCTCACGCTGGCACGCTTGCTGCCGTGTCTCGCGCGTGACGTGGGGCCGGCTGCGACGGCCCGTCACGGCTGAGTAGCGTCTGCCTTGTGCCGATGCAAATCGCTCTGAGCGCGCGCTTTATTTCGGCGCGACGGGCGCGTCGATCATTGCAGGCGGGCGATCGTCGGTCGGCACGCCGTGATAGTCCGCCGGGTCCTTCGGCGGCACGCGATGATGAATGGTCGTGTCGTCGGCACATGCCGACAGGGCGAACAGCGAAAACAGCGAGGTGGCCAGCAGGAAGCGCTTCATAAACGTGTCGAACGGAAGTGAGCATCGACGAATGATGTCGGGGTCACGAGTCTACCCGCAAAGCGCATTGTGCGTCGCGTCAGCGGTCTTGATCCGCATTGCACCAACTGGCGACGGTTGTCCTACTATGTAGCCATATGGTTGCAGTCGCTGAAGGAGACAGCCATGGATGCCGAATCGATCGCAGGCCTGATTGGACTCGCTGTGGGATTGCTGGTGCTGCTCGCACTATCGGTTTTCGAATCGCGCACCTATCGCCGCGAACATCACGGCGAAGGGATGATGCACCACTGGCTCGCCGAGCATCACGTGTTCGACAAGATGCGCCGCAGGCACTGAGTTCTACGCGCCGCGCTTGCGGCGCGCGTTTTTTGTTCGCCTGAATTTTCGCAGGGCACGTGCGTCGGTCTGACGGGCGCACGTCGTCTGCATGCGCGTGTCCGCGCTTTCCAGGCGCGGCGTTTGTGCGCGTTCAACGCGCGCTTCCTCTCGTTTTCCGCCCTTCGCCTCCCGTCATCTCCGCTGCGAGCCGGGCATATGCCTTGCTGATTTGTAAGCCGTGAAACGCGCATCCGGCGCGTTCGACAATCGGCCCGGCGGCCGCGCGTCGTCATGCTGCTCTCGCACGCGTCGAGCGGTCTCCATCCGTGGCCCGGCCATATAAGGAGAGATAACATGACCCTCGGAACCATTCTGTTGATCGTGGTAATCCTGCTCTTGATCGGCGCGCTGCCAAGCTGGCCCTATAGCCGAGAGTGGGGCTACCGCCCGACGGGGCTCGTCGGCGTGGTGCTGATCGTCGTCATTGTGCTGCTGTTGATGGGACAGATATGACCGCGATGCCTGACGGCTGGCTGCGACCGAGATTGACGCGCAATCGTCAATGCGGATACAATCTCTGGCTCGCGTCGGAGCGTAGCGCAGCCTGGTAGCGCATCTGATTTGGGATCAGAGGGTCGAAGGTTCGAATCCTTTCGCTCCGACCACCAATAAAGCTGTCGACAAAACCCGTGTCACCTCTGGTGCCACGGGTTTTTTCTTTTCAGCTTGTCTACGCGCGAGACGGGCTCGAAGCAGCCAACGAAGAACCGTCCGACCGCATCGCCCGAAAACACCCGCCGACAAAACAAAACTCCCCTCACCGCGCGTTGTCCATACTGTCGATACCAGCCGATACGAGCCCCTGGAGACATCGCAATGAACCTGATCCTCTGGCGTCATGCCGAAGCCGAAGACGTCGCGTCGAGCGACCTCGCCCGCCAGCTGACGGCACGCGGCCGCAAGCAGGCGCAGGCGTCCGCGAAATGGCTGCGCGCGCGCCTTTCCGACGATGCCGTCATCCTCGCGAGCCCCGCCACGCGCACGGTGCAGACGGCCGAATCGCTGACGGACCAGTACCGCGTCGTGCGTGAAATCGCGCCGGACGCCAGCGCCACCGATATCCTCACGGCTGCCGGCTGGCCCGACGGCATCGCGTCGACGGTCGTCGTCGTCGGCCATCAGCCGACGCTCGGCCACGTCGTCGCGCGCCTGCTCGCCGATAGCGGCGCGAGCTGGTCGATCAAGAAATCGGCGATCTGGTGGATCGAAAGCCGCAACCGCGGCAACGACGGAGAAGCAGTCCTGCGCGCGGTGATCGGCCCCGACTTTCTTTGATCCGCGCCGCGTGTTCAGACGTGGCAGAAAAACAGCGAATGACCGTCGAAGGCGCCACGAAAGCGTCGGCCTTACGACACGTCATCGAATCGTCATAGCATTGCCACGTGAGCGTCACCGGGCATTACTACATTGGCGTCGAAGCGAATTTCACATTTTCGACCAGGAACGCCAATGCGAGAACTGCCGACGCCAACCCTGCCCTTCGCATCGATCCTCGAGCCGCGGCGCCGCCTGCCGCGCACGGAAGAAACGGTCACTGCCCAGCATCGTCTGCAAGTGTCGTGGGCTCGCACCGACGAGGAGCTTCGCGAAGCGCAGCGTCTGCGTTACCGCGTCTTCGCCGAGGAGATGGGCGCGTGCCTGTCCGGTCCCGCCGGCCTCGACGTCGATTCGTTCGACGCTTACTGCGATCACCTGATTGTCCGCGATCTCGACACGCTCAAGGTCGTCGGCACGTATCGCGTGCTGCCGCCGCACCAGGCGGCGCGCATCGGCCGTCTGTACGCCGAGGGCGAGTTCGACATCTCGCGCCTCACGCACCTGCGCTCGAAGATGGTCGAAGTGGGCCGCTCGTGCGTGCACCCCGACTATCGCAGCGGCTCGGTGATCATGTCGCTGTGGGCGGGGCTCGGCTCGTACATGCAGCACAACGGCTACGAGACGATGCTCGGCTGCGCGAGCGTCGCGATGGCCGACGGCGGCCACTACGCGGCGAACCTGTACGCGTCGCTGCAAGACGACGTGCTGACCGCGCCCGAATATCGCGCGTTCCCGCACACGCCGTTGCCTGTCGACGAATTGCAGACGGGCGCGAAAGTCGCGCCGCCGCCGCTCGTCAAGGGCTATCTGCGCCTTGGCGCGAAGATTTGCGGCGCACCGGCCTGGGACCCCGACTTCAACACGGCTGACTTCCTGACGCTGTTCCGCCTGTCGGAGATCAACGCGCGTTACGCACGCCATTTCCTCGGCGACGTGCTGCCGCGTTAAGCGACTCGCGAGCGCATTGCGCGGTTCGAGCCGCGCAATGCGCGATGCGCAATACCTGGCGACAGGCAACGCGTTCGCCTCATCGCGAACCGGATACATCGAAGAGAAAAACAAAAAAGCCCGGCAATCGACGGGCTTTTCTGTTTGCAGCATGAGATGCGATGCACACGCGCAGCTTCCACATCGAAAGCGCATGCGGGTTGGGCGATCAATCGTCCGTATAGACGACGCGATACGGCGTGCGAATCTTCTCCCACTCCGCCGCTTCCTGGATCAGGCTGTAGTCCGTCAGCGGATTGTTCGCGACCCACGAATTGGGCAGGCGTACTTCGTAGCCGGCGTTCGCTTCCGCGACGTGGATCTCCGGCAAACCGGCATCGGCACGGCGACGGCAAAAGAGCGCTGCAAGCCGCAGGCAGAACAGCAGCTTCCATTCGAGATCGCGCGTCTGCGCGAGCTTGCCGAGCTTGCCCGCATGGCCGACGACAAGCGCCGCAAGGCGTGCCTGATCGGTGCGCGAAAACCCCGGCATGTCCGCGTTGCTCGCGATATACGCCGAATGCTTGTGATACGCGCTGTGCGAAATCGACAGGCCGATTTCATGCAGTGCAGCGGCCCAGCCGAGGAACATCCGGTTCTCTTCGCGCACTTCCGCATCGGGCTCGTCGAGCTGATCGTAGAAGTTCACGGCGAGTTCGCCGATACGGCTCGCTTGCGCGCGATCGACGCCGTAGCGCCGCATGAAGCCTTCGACCGTGATCGTGCGCATGTCCTGATGCTGCGAACGGCCAAGCAGGTCGTACAGCACGCCCAGGCGCAATGCGCCGTCCGTCGTATCGACGTAGTCGACGCCGAGCTCGTCGAACACCGCGATCATGATCGAGAGCCCACCCGCCAGCACGGGCACGCGGTCCGGCTTGAGCGCGACGAGCTTGAGCCGGTTGACGTTTTCCGCCTTGATCAGCGCGCGCTTCAGACGTTCGAGGCCACCTCGCGAAATGCCGTGCGTGATGCCCTGATCGTTGAAGCCGTTCGCCTCGACGAGTTCAGCCAACGCGCGCGCCGTGCCCGACGAGCCGATACCCTGCTCCCAGCCTTCCGCCTTGTAGTCGGCCGAAATGATCTGGATTTCGCGCGAGGCCGCGAGTTCGGCCTGGCGCATCGTGTATTCGTCGACGTTGCCCGACGGGAAAAACTGCCGGCTGTGGCTCACGCAGCCGATATACAGGCTCTCCATTCTGATCGGCGTGTAGTGCGAACCGATGATGAATTCCGTCGAGCCGCCGCCGATGTCGACGACGAGCCGCTTGCCCGCGCTCGCCGGCACCGAATGCGCGGCGCCAGCATAGATCAGGCGCGCTTCTTCACGGCCTGCAATGACTTCGATGGGAAAACCGAGCGCCGCTTCCGCTTCGCCCAGAAATTCCTCCGCATTCTTCGCGACGCGCAGCGTGTTGGTCGCGACGGCGCGCACATGATCGGGATGGAAATCGCGCAGACGCTCGCCGAAGCGCTTGAGCGCATCCCACCCGCGCACCTGCGAAGCGCGGTCCAGCATTTTCTCGCGCGACAGTCCGGCTCCGAGCCGCACCGGTTCGCGCAGCGCGTCCACCTGATAGATCTGGCTGCCCGCGTCGGTTTCTTCGACGCGGCCCACGATCAGACGGAAGCTGTTCGAGCCGAGATCGACGGCGGCGAGTAGTGGCGGAGTATTGACCATCGGGAAGGGGGACCTCATGCGCGCGGATGCTGCGCCCCTGACGGACACATGCGTCACCGCGTTGTTCAAAGTCGCCATTTTAAGCGTACCGGACATCGCGCTGTCACCTCCGCCATTGTCGTGCGCTATGGTCACATATAGTTACGTCATATTTACGACATGCGGAGTCAAAAGCGTAAAATTACGAAAAACCTCAATTCACGCACCTGTCATCATACTGTGAGAATTTCCGAGCGTCCTTTCGAGTCACCTTCCGATCTCTCATTCTCACCGCCGATGTCCAACCGCTACCCTCTTTTGAATCGCGAGCTGGGCATTCTGGGGTTCAACGAGCGTGTGCTCGCACAGGCTGCAGACCCGGCTGTCCCTCTCCTCGAACGCTTGCGCTTCATCTGCATCACCAGCAGCAATCTCGACGAATTCTTCGAAGTCCGCATGGCCGGCCTTCAGGAACAGATGCGCGACAACCCTGGCGCGCTATCGCCTGACGGCATGTCGCTGCAGCACGTCTACGATCTCGTCGTCGAGCGCGCGCAAAAGCTGGTGCATCGTCAGTACACGATGCTGCAGGACACCGTGCTACCCGCGCTCGAAGACGAAGGCATCTACTTTCACGGCACGGAAGCATGGAACGAAGCGCAGACGCAGTGGGCGCGCGACTACTTCTTCGATGAACTGCTGCCCGTGCTGACGCCGATCGGCCTCGATCCCGCGCACCCTTTTCCGCGCGTGCTGAACAAGAGCCTGAACTTCGTCGTCGAGCTGGAGGGCAAGGACGCGTTCGGCCGCCAGGCCGTGATGGGCATCGTGCAGGCGCCGCGCGCGCTGCCGCGCCTCGTGCGCATGCCGCAGGAACTGTCCGGCTATCCGCATGGCTTCGTGCTCCTGAGTTCGCTGCTGCAACGCTTTGTCGGCGAGCTGTTTCCGAATCTGGTCGTGCGCAGCTGCAACCAGTTCCGCATCACGCGCAACAGCGAACTGTTCGTCGACGAAGATGAAATCACGAACCTGCGCGTCGCGCTGCAGGGCGAACTGCCCGCGCGCCATCTGGGCAATGCGGTGCGGCTCGAAGTATCGGCGGAAACGCCCGCGCATCTCGTGCGGCGTCTGCTCGACGAAAGCGGTCTGACGCAGAAGGACTGCTATTACGTCGACGGCCCCGTGAATCTCGTGCGTCTGATGCAATTGCCCGAGATGGTCGACCGGCCCGATCTGAAGTTCGTCCCGCACATTCCCGCTACGCCGCCTCAGATCGCCAACAGCGCGAGCCTCTTCGACGTGATCGATCAGGGCGACGTGCTGCTGCATCATCCGTACGAGAGCTTCCAGCCGGTGCTCGAATTGCTGCTGCAAGCCGCGAAGGACCCGAACGTCGTCGCGATCAAGCAGACCATCTATCGCACGGGCACCGATTCGCCGCTGATGGACGCGTTGATGCAGGCCGCGCGCAACGGCAAGGAAGTGACGGTGGTCGTCGAGCTGCTCGCGCGCTTCGACGAAGAGACGAACATCAACTGGGCGTCGCAGCTCGAAGCCGTCGGCGCGCACGTCGTGTACGGCGTGGTCGGCCACAAGTGCCACGCGAAGATGATGCTGATCGTGCGGCGCGTATCGGAAGGCGGCAAGTCGATTCTGAAGCGCTACGCGCATCTGGGCACGGGCAACTATCATCCGCGCACGGCACGGCTCTATACCGACTTCGGCCTGATGACGGCCGATCAGAATATCTGCGAAGACGTGCACCATGTGTTTCAGCAACTGACGGGCATCGGCGGCGAGTTGCCGCTGCACGAGTTGTGGCAATCGCCGTTCACGCTGCATCCGAAGCTCGTCGAAGCGATTCGCGCGGAGGCCGAGCATGCGCGAGCGGGCAAACGCGCGCGCATCGTCGCGAAGATGAACGCGCTGCTGGAGCCGACCGTCATCGCGGAACTGTACGAGGCCTCGCAAGCGGGCGTGAAGATCGATCTGATCGTGCGCGGCGTATGCTCGCTGCAGCCGGGCGTCGAAGGGCTGTCGGAGAACATCACGGTCCGCTCGATCGTCGGTCGTTTCCTCGAACATCACCGCATCTTCTACTTCCACGACGACGGCCGCGAGCAGGTCTATCTGTCGAGCGCCGACTGGATGGACCGCAACTTCTTCCGCCGCGTCGAAGTCGCATTCCCGGTCAACAACCGGCGCCTGAAGCGCCGCGTGATCGCGGAAGGCCTCTCAGCATTCCTCGGCGACAACCAGGCCGCGTGGCTGATGCAAAGCGACGGCCACTATCGCCGGCGCCGTCCGGGCAAGTCGTCGCGCAATGCGCAGATGAGTCTCCTGGCGAAATTCTGTTCGTAAGCGCCGCGCCCCGCGATTGGGCGGACATGCAAAAAAGCCCGCAAATTGCGGGCTTTTTCGTTTCAGCGCGCCGTCTCGCGCCTGAACGTTACGCTGGGTCTCAGGCGGCCGTCGTATGCAGCAGCGCCGTGCGCGCGGCCGGAAAGCGCACCGTGAACGTGCTGCCGCGGCCTTCTTCGCTTTTCACTTCGAGTTGCGCGTCGTGCCGTTGCAGCACGTGCTTGACGATCGCGAGCCCGAGGCCCGTGCCGCCCGTGTCGCGCGAGCGGCTGCGATCGACGCGATAGAAGCGCTCCGTCAACCGCGGAATATCCGCAGCGGGAATGCCGAGGCCGCTGTCGGCGACAACGAATGCCGCCTGTCCGCCTTGCGCGCGCCAGCTCACGTTGATCGAGCCGCCGTCGGGCGTATAGCGGATCGCGTTCGTGACGAGGTTGCCGAACGCGCTCAGAATTTCCGTTTCGACGCCCGTGACCGTGAGCGCTTCGTCAGCATCGAACGCAATCCGATGACGTCCCGCCGACAGGCTTTCCGCATCTTCCTGCAGATGCCGGATCACCGCGCGCATATCGACCAACTGGTTGCTCGGCGGCTTGTTGTCGCCTTCGAGCGTCGCGAGCACGAGCAGATCGCTGACGATGTGCTGCATCCGCTGCGCCTGCTGCATCATCAGATCGAGGTAGCGCGCGCGTTCGTCGTCATCCAGCGGAATATCGCGCATCGTTTCGAGAAAACCCGCGAGCACCGTCAGCGGCGTCTTCAGTTCGTGCGACACGTTGGCGACGAAATCGCGGCGCATCGCGTCGGTGCGCTCGAGCTCGGTGATGTCCTGCGACAGCACGAGCTTGCGGTTCTCGCCGTACGGGAACACCTGCACCGAGAGCACGTTCTGCCGCTTGTCGCCCATGCCGCGCATGATCAGCATCTCGTCGTATTGATGCGAGTTCAGGTAGCGGACAAAGTCGGGATGACGCACGAGATGCGTGATGTGCTGACGCAAGTCGCGTTTCGCGTCGAGGCCGAAGTGCTGCTCGGAAATCGCATTGCACCACTCGATCTGATCGTGATCGTCAAGCATCGCAACGCCGTTCGGCGATGCCTGGATCGCCTGAATGAAGCGCGAGTGCTGCTGCTCGACCTGGCGCACCTGCGCGTGCCAGCGCTTCGCGAGCTTGTGCAGCCGGTAATAGATTTCGCCCCAGATGCCTGGCGCACTCGGCACTTCGCCGTAGACGGGCGCATCGAGCAGCCGCCATAGACGCTGCTTGTGGAACGTGCTGAAGATACCCTGCGCGAGCAGCGCAATCACGGCGAGGCTCAGCGCTACCTTCGTATTGACGAATATGCCGACTGCCACGCACAGAACAGCGAGGAGCACGAGCGATACCAGGGAGCGCGCCCAGATGATGTTCATGTGTTCCTGCGACGTTAGAGACCAGACCTTGAGACATCAGAGACAACAAAGCGCGCTGCGGTGAGGCCTCGCAGCGCGCTTCGTATTGCCGGCCAGTGTACCTTATGCGCTCTTGGCCAGACGATAGCCGCTGCCACGCACCGTCTCGATCATCGCATCGCAACCCGCGGGCTTGAGCGCCGCGCGCAGCCGCTTGATATGCACGTCGACCGTGCGCTCTTCGACGAATACGTGATCGCCCCACACCTGATCGAGCAATTGCGTGCGGCTATGCACGCGCTCCGGATGCGTCATGAAGAAATGCAGCAGGCGGAATTCCGTCGGACCGAGGTCGAGCTTGATTTCGTTGCCTTCCGCATGAGCGGCCACGCGGTGCGTCGCCGGGTCGAGCTTCAGGCCGTTGATCGCAACGACGTCTTCCGTCAGTTGCGGCGCGCGACGGCGCAGCACCGCCTTGATGCGCGCCATCAGTTCCTTCGGCGAAAACGGCTTCGTGACGTAGTCGTCGGCGCCGATTTCGAGGCCGAGCACCTTGTCCTGCTCGTCGCCGCGCGCGGTCAGCATGATGATCGGGATGTGCTTCGTGCGCTCGTTGTTGCGCAGGTCGCGCGCGAACGCGATGCCCGATTTGCCCGGCAGCATCCAGTCGAGCAGCACGAGGTCGGGAAGCACATCGCTGATCAGGTTCTGCGCCTGTTCGGCGTTGTACGCACGAATCGGACAATGGCCCGCATGTTGCAAGTTGACCGAGATCAGCTCGGAAATCGCGGGTTCATCTTCGATAACGAGAATACTGCTGGGCATCGGCGCCTCTTGATAAACGAAATGCTATGGGAACGGTTTGCCGGATTCGATCGGTTGCGTATCAAGGGCACATCAGCTGAGCGCTTCGCGCTCGAGCGCGTCGCGCCCCTTGTGCCGCACGTCAGTGCCCTTCACCACGTAGATGATGAATTCGGCGATGTTCTTCGCGTGGTCGCCGATCCGCTCGATCGCCTTCGCGATGAAGAGGAAATCGAGGCCCACGGAAATCAGCCGCGGATCTTCCGTCATGTACGAAATCAGCTTGCGGACGAAACCGCGGAATTCCTCGTCGATCGCCTTGTCGTCGCGCACGATCTGCGCGGCGGCCACGGTGTCGAGGCGCGCAAACGCGTCGAGCGCGCGGCGCAGAATGCTCACGGCCATCTCGCCCGACAGCTTGATTTCGGCGATGTTGATCGTGCGCGCCGCGCCGTCTTCCGAGAGACGCTTCGTGCGCTTCGCGATCTTTTCGGCTTCGTCGCCGGCGCGCTCGAGATTCGTGATCGTCTTCGAGATCGCCATCAACAGGCGCAGGTCGCGTGCCGCCGGCTGACGGCGCGCGATGATGTTGCTGCACTCTTCGTCGATCTCGACTTCCATCGTGTTCAGGCGCTCTTCGGCTGCGATCACCTGATCGGCGATGCCCGTGTCGAATTCGTTCAACGCGTTCATCGCGGCGACGATCTGCGCCTCGACGAGGCCGCCCATTTCGAGCACCTTCGAGGACACGAGATTCAGGTCGGCGTCGAACTGGCTGGACAGGTGTTTATCCGTCATGTCGTACTCCCTAAGCTTGCGCCGTGCGCTTAGCCGAAGCGGCCCGTGATGTAGTCTTCCGTTTCCTTGCGGACGGGCTTGATGAATATCTTTTCGGTGTCGCCGAATTCGATCAGCTCGCCGAGGTACATATAGGCAGTGTAGTCCGAGCAACGCGCGGCCTGCTGCATGTTGTGCGTGACGATCACCACCGTATAGTCGCTCTTGAGTTCGGCGATCAGCTCTTCGATGCGGCCCGTCGAAATCGGGTCGAGCGCCGAGCACGGCTCGTCGAGCAGCAGCACTTCAGGACGGATCGCAATGCCGCGCGCAATGCACAGGCGCTGCTGCTGGCCACCCGACAGGCCGTAGCCGCTCTGGCCGAGCTTGTCCTTCACTTCGTTCCACAGCGCGGCCTTCGTCAGCGCCCACTCGACGCGGTCGTCCATCTCCGAGCGCGACAGCGTTTCGAACATCTTCACGCCGAATGCGATGTTGTCGTAGATCGACATCGGGAACGGCGTCGGCTTCTGGAACACCATGCCGATGCGCGCGCGCAGCAGCGAGATGTCGCGCTTCGACGTGAGCAGGTTTTCGCCGTCCATCAGGATTTCGCCTTCGGCGCGCTGCTCGGGATAGAGCGCATACATCTTGTTGAACGTGCGCAGCAGCGTGGACTTGCCGCAGCCCGACGGGCCGATGAACGCCGTCACCTTGCCTTCGGGGATCTGCAGGTTGATGTTCTTCAGCGCGTGGTACTTGCCGTAGAAGAAGTTCAGATTGTTGACTTCGATTTTCGGTTGCGCGGGCGCTGCCGCATGACCGCTCTGGGCCGGGTCGAAACCAGCGGGTGACGCCGGGCGCTCGATGGGATTCAGGTGACTTTCTGCCATGTTCATCGGATCGCTCCGCCCTTAACTTTTCGAAAAGATCGTCCGCGCGAGAATGTTGAGTCCCAACACCCCGAGCGTGATCAGGAATACGCCAGCCCACGCGAGCGACTGCCATTGCGCAAACGGGCTCATCGCGAACTTGAAGATCGTGACCGGCAGGTTCGCAACCGGCTGATTCATGTCCACAGAGAAGAATTGATTCGACAGCGCCGTGAAGAGCAGCGGCGCCGTTTCGCCGGCGATACGCGCGACGGCGAGCAGCACGCCCGTGACGATGCCCGCCACCGACGCCTTCAGCGTGATCGACAGCACCATCTTCCACTTCGGCGTGCCCAGCGCGAAGGCAGCTTCACGCAGCGCGTTCGGCACGAGCTTCAGCATGTTCTCGGTCGTGCGGATCACGATAGGGATCTGCAGCAGCGCGAGCGAAATCACGCCCGCCCAGCCGCTGAAGTGGCCCATCTTCGCGACGACCAGCGCATACACGAACAGACCGACGACGATCGACGGCGCCGACAGCAGAATGTCGTTGATAAAGCGCGTGACGCTCGCGAGCCAGCCCTTCTGGCCGTATTCGGCGAGATATACGCCCGCCATGATGCCGATCGGCGTGCCGACGAACGTCGCGAGCACGACGAGCAGCAGGCTGCCGACGATCGCGTTCGCGAGACCGCCGCCGTCCGTGTTCGGCGGAGGCGTCGATTGCGTGAAGAGCTCGACGGACAGGCCGCCGATGCCCAGACGCAGCGTCGTATAAAGAATCCACACGAGCCAGATGATGCCGAACGCCATTGCCGCGAGCGACAGGCTCAGCGCGACCACATTGGTCGCCTTCCGGCGCCTTTGCAGCTTGTTGCGCATCGCTTCGAGCGCTGCGCTGTCGTTGCTGCCCGGCATGTTCAACGTGGGTTGGCTCATTTCGCGCCCTCCCCTTTCTCGAGGCGAAGGAGCATGATTTTCGAAATCGCCAGCACGATGAAGGTAATCACAAACAGAATCAGGCCGAGTTCCATCAGCGCCGACGTATGGAGCCCTGGGCTCGCTTCCGCGAATTCGTTCGCGAGCGCCGACGTGATGCTGTTACCCGGCGAAAACAGCGAAACGTTATCGAGCAGGTTCGTATTGCCGATCACGAACGTGACAGCCATCGTCTCGCCGAGCGCGCGGCCGAGGCCGAGCATCACGCCGCCGATCACACCCGTCTTCGTGAACGGCAGGACGATCTTCCACATCACTTCCCACGTCGTGCAGCCGATGCCGTATGCCGATTCCTTCAGCAGCACGGGCGTGACTTCGAACACGTCGCGCATCACGGATGCGATGTACGGAATGACCATGATCGCGAGAATGACGCCCGCGCACAGGATGCCGATGCCGATCGGCGCGCCCTTGAAAAGGGCTCCGATGACCGGCATGCCGGAAAGCAGCGAGCCGAGCGGCTTTTCGAACCACGTCGCGAAGATCGGCGCAAAGACGAGCAGACCCCACATGCCGTAGACGATCGACGGAATCGCGGCGAGCAGCTCGATCGCGATGCCGAGCGGCCGACGCAGCCAGGCAGGCGACAGTTCAGTCAGAAAGAGTGCGATGCCGAAGCTCACGGGCACCGCGATGATGAGGGCGATGATCGACGTCGCAATCGTGCCGTAGATGGGCACCAGCGCGCCGAACTGCTCCGAAGGGGGATCCCAGTCCGCCGTCCACAGGAAGGCGAAACCGAATTTCTCGATCGTCGGCATCGAAGCGACGATCAGCGACACGATAATGCCGCCGAGCAGCAGTAACGTGACGATTGCGGAAAGCCGTGCGAGGCCGCCGAAAATAATGTCGCCGGCGCGGCTGGGCGCCTTTTGCGCCGTGCTGCCGGGCGGAGTCGACCGGGCCGCGTCAGAAGAGAGAGGGAGGTCGGACATGGGAGCTGTAAACCTGTTTCCGCGTTTCCGGTTGCCGCATGGCGTATGCCAGACGGCCAGTACTACGGCCGCCGGGCTTCGTCGAAGCCGGGCGGCCGGCCGCGCGCATCATGCAGATCTCATGCGCGCGGTAGATGCTGCCACGAGGTAAGGATTACTCGGCGAGCGACTTGCCCGATGCGTCCTTGACCTTTGCCTTCCATTGCGTCTTGATTTCCGACACGACCGATTCCGGCAGCGAGATGTAATCCAGATCGTTCGCAGCCTGGCCGCCGTTCTTGAACGCCCAGTCGAAGAACTTCAGCGTTTCCGCGCCTTGCGGACCCTTTTCCTGCGTCGTGTGCAGCAGCACGAACGTCGCGCCGACGATCGGCCATGCGTTCTTGCCCGGCTCGTTCGTCAGGATCTGGTAGAACGACTTCGACCAGTCAGCGCCTGCTGCCGCTGCCTTGAACGTTTCCGTCTTCGGCTCGACCACTGCGCCCGACGAGTTCTTCATGTCGACGTAGATCATGTGGTTCTGCTTCGCGTACGCCCACTCGACGTAGCCGATCGCGCCCGGCAGACGCTGCACGAATGCCGCGACGCCGTCGTTGCCCTTGCCGCCCGTACCCGTCGGCCAGTTGACCGTCGTGCCTTCGCCGACCTTGGACTTCCATTCGGTGTTGACCTTCGACAGGTAGTTCGTCCAGATGAAGCTCGTGCCCGAGCCGTCAGCGCGGCGGACCACGGCGATGTCCGTATCCGGCAGCTTCGCCTTCGGGTTCAGCGCGGCGATAGCCGGGTCGTTCCACTTCTTGATCTTGCCGAGGTAGATGTCGCCGAGCACTTCGCCCGACAGCGTGATTTCACCAGCCTTCACGCCCGGAACGTTGACGACGGGCACCACGCCGCCGACGACCGTCGGGAACTGGAACAGGCCGTCCTTGGCCAGTTCGTCGTCCTTCAGCGGAGCGTCCGAGCCAGCGAAGTCGACCGTCTTGGCGACGATCTGCTTGATGCCGCCCGACGAGCCGATGCCCTGGTAGTTGACCTTGCCGCCGCCCGTCTTCTGGTAAGCGTCAGCCCACTTCGTGTAGATCGGTGCTGCAAAGGTGCTGCCCGCGCCAGTGATGTCGGCGGCTTGCGCTGCGATCGCGAAGAGAGCGCCAGCCATGCCAGCGAACGCGGTTTGCATCAGTTTCATGTTTTCTCCGGTTGGTATGAGCGTGTGACACGACACCGCGAAGAATAGTGGCCGATTATGACGGTACTGTGACTATCCGTGACTTTCCCGTGACAGTCTTATTACGTACCCGAAAGGCGCGATGTCAGGGTTTCTACTGTCGAAAACGATGCGTCGCGAATGGGCGGTTTACCGCCCCGAATTGACGGACGCTAACGTTTGCATCCGCAACGCATGCACCACTCATCCGCCATGGCGCCGCCCACGTGTGACCCGACTGCGGACACAAAAAAAGGGCGACATCTGGCCGCCCTTCCCGTTGAAACGCTGCTTCTGGAAATCAGGCGGTCGCCTGCTTCACCACTTCGGCGATCGTTTCGGCGTGATACAACGCATCTTTCTCGCGCGCGGCCTCGACCATCACGCGTAGCACGGGCTCGGTGCCCGATGCGCGGATCAGCACGCGGCCGCTGCCATCGAGCGCGTCCTCCGCAGCACTGATCGCGCGGCGAATCGCCTCGCTGCCCTTCCAGTCCGCGCCCGGCTGCATGCGCACGTTGATCAGCTTCTGCGGGAAGAGCGTGACGCCTTCCAGCAGTTGCTCGAGCGAACGGCCGCTGCGCTGCATCGCGGCCAGCACGAGCAGCGCGGACACGATGCCGTCGCCCGTCGAATGCCTATCCAGCGACAGAATGTGACCGGAGCCTTCCGCGCCCAGTTCCCAATGATGCTCGCGCAGTTTCTCCAGCACGTAGCGGTCGCCGACGGCGGCGCGAACGAACTGCACGCCCGCCTTCTTCAGCGCCACTTCGACGGCCATGTTGGTCATCAGCGTGCCGACGGCCCCTTCGACCTTGCCTTGCGTCGCGATCCGGTCCTTCACGAGCACGTACAGCAGTTCGTCGCCGTTGTAGAGGCGGCCGTTCGCATCGACGACCTGCACGCGATCCGCGTCGCCGTCGAGCGCAATGCCGATATCCGCCTTGTTCGCGCGCACGGCGCGCACGAGCGCATCGGGCGCGGTCGCGCCGACGCCGTCGTTGATGTTGAAGCCATTCGGCGAGACGCCGATCGTGATCACGTCTGCACCCAACTCGTGAAACACGTGCGGCGCGACGTCATACGCGGCACCGTGCGCGCAGTCGATCACCAGCTTCATGCCGCGCAGATCAAACGCCTGTGGGAACGTGCTCTTGCAGAACTCGATGTAGCGGCCAGCCGCGTCGTCGAGACGCCGCGCCTTGCCTAGACGTCCGGACGGCGCGCATTCGAGCGGCTTGTCCAGCTGTTCTTCGATCAGCGACTCGACTTCATCCGGCAGCTTGTTGCCGTCGGCGGAGAAGAACTTGATGCCGTTGTCGTAATAAGGATTGTGCGACGCACTGATCACGACGCCCGCCGCGAGACGCAGCGCACGCGTGAGATACGCGACGCCGGGCGTAGGCATCGGACCGGCCAGCATCACGTCGACGCCCGCCGCCGCGAAGCCCGATTCCAGCGCGGCTTCGAGCATGTAGCCCGACACGCGCGTGTCCTTGCCGATCAGCACCGTGGGACGCGTGCCCGTTTTCGCCCACCTGTCGGCGCCCGCGAGCACCTTGCCGGCCGCATAGCCGAGCCGCAACACAAAGTCCGGTGTGATCGGCGCGTCGCCGACCTTGCCCCGTATGCCATCCGTTCCGAAATATCGACGTGCCATAGTGTACTGTTCCTTCCCAAGCGTGGAGATCAGGCGCGTCGCGCAGCGTCGCGCGTCGCCGCCCAAACTTTCAGTGCATCAACCGTTTGCGCGACATCATGCACACGGATGATCGCGGCGCCCCGTTCGGCTGCGCACACGGCGGCAGCGACGCTCGCCGCTACCCGTTCCGGCGCTGGCCGGTTGACGACCGCCCCGAGCATCGACTTGCGCGACATGCCGGCCAGAATGGGCAGCGGCGCGCCGACCGTCGGCGCGATCTGCGGCAGATGCGCAAGCAGGGTGTAATTATGATCGACCGTCTTTCCAAATCCGAATCCGGGATCAACGCTGATGCGATTTTTCGCAACGCCAGCGTCAATCATTGTCTTGACGCGCTCGTCGAGAAATGCGCGGACGTCGGCCACGACGTCGTCGTAGACGGGCTCCTTCGCCTGCATCGTTTGCGGGTCGCCCAGCATGTGCATCACGCACAGACCGCACTGGCTGTCGCGGACGGCATCGAGCGCGCCGGGCATCCGAAAGCCCCAGATATCGTTGACAAGATCAGCACCTGCAGCCAGCGCATGGCGCATCACCTCGGGCTTGTAGGTATCGACGGAAAGCGGGACGTTCGCATCGCGCAACTGCTCGACGAGCGGGATCACGCGCTCCAGTTCCTCGTCGAGCGGCACGGGCGGCGCCCCTGGGCGCGTCGACTCGCCGCCGATGTCGATGATGTCGGCGCCGTCGAGCAGCATGCACTCCGCCTGGCGCAGCGCCTCGCCGCGCAGCACGTATCGGCCGCCATCGGAAAAGGAATCAGGTGTGACGTTCAGAATGCCCATCACGAGCGGGCGTTCGAACGACAGCGTGAATCGGCCGCATTGAAGCGGTTCGGGGATCGGAAAAAACGGGGAATCGGCGTTTGACACGAGATGGACTACGAAGAAGTTGGCGGGAATCGCGCGACAGAACCACAGTGCGCGTAGCAGCATTAGAAATGAAAACGGGCCGGTGTGCAGCACACCGGCCCGTATAAACCACTCAACCCGTCATCAAGCAGGAGCAGTCGCGCTGCCCGGCTTCACTTCCGCGCCCGGGCTGCTGCCGCCCGACGATGCATCGCCGGGAGACGGCGTGCTCTTCGGCGAGCGCGGCGGACGGCCAGCCATGATGTCGTTGATCTGATCGGCGTCGATCGTTTCCCACTCCATCAGCGCGGCGGTCATCGCTTCGACCTTGTCGCGATTCTCTTCCAGCAAACGCTTCGCGAGGTTGTACTGCTCGTCGAGCACGCGGCGGATTTCCGAATCGACCTTCTGTTGCGTCGCCTCCGAGATCGAACGCGTGAAGCCGCGGCCAAACGGCGACTGGTCATTCTCGTCGTCGACGTAGACCATCGGTCCAAGCGCGTCGGTCATGCCGAACCGGGCGACCATTGCGCGGGCCGTCGACGTCGCCTTATTGAAGTCGTCCGATGCGCCCGTGCTGATCAGGTTCAGGAACAGCTCTTCCGCAACACGGCCGCCGAACAGAATGGCGAGACGATCCAGCAGATAGTCCTTCGAATACGTTTCGTTGTCGTGCTCCGGCAACTGCCATGTCACGCCCAGCGCACGGCCGCGCGGAATGATCGTGACCTTGTGCACCGGGTCGGCCTTCGGCAGCAGCTTTGCGATCACTGCGTGGCCCGACTCGTGGTAAGCCGTCGCGCGCTTCGCGTCTTCGCGGATCACGGCGGATTTGCGCTCAGGACCCATGAAGATCTTGTCCTTCGCGTCTTCGAAATCCTGCATCTCGACGATGCGCTTGCCACGACGCGCGGCGAACAGCGCCGCTTCGTTCACGAGGTTCGCCAGATCAGCACCCGAGAAGCCCGGCGTGCCGCGCGCGATAACCGCTGCGTCGACGTCGTTCGCAATCGGCACCTTGCGCAGGTGCACCTTCATGATGTGCTCGCGGCCACGGATATCGGGCAGACCAACGTACACCTGGCGGTCGAAACGACCCGGACGCAGCAGCGCCTTGTCCAGCACGTCCGAACGGTTCGTTGCGGCGATCACGATCACACCCGAGTTCGCCTCGAAGCCGTCCATTTCGACGAGCATCTGGTTCAGCGTCTGTTCGCGTTCGTCATTGCCGCCACCCATGCCGGCGCCACGATGACGGCCGACCGCGTCGATTTCGTCGATGAACACGATGCAGGGAGCGTGCTTCTTCGCCTGCTCGAACATGTCGCGCACGCGGGCAGCACCGACGCCGACGAACATTTCGACGAAGTCCGAACCCGAAATGCTGAAGAACGGCACCTTTGCTTCGCCAGCGATGGCGCGTGCCAGCAGCGTCTTACCCGTTCCCGGCGGGCCGACCAGCAGCACGCCGCGCGGGATGCGGCCACCCAGCTTCTGGAATTTCTGCGGATCGCGCAGGAAGTCGACAAGTTCAGATACTTCTTCCTTCGCCTCGTCACAGCCAGCGACATCTGAGAAGTTGATCGCGTTGTTGTTCTCATCGATGAGACGCGCCCGGGATTTACCGAACGAGAAGGCACCGCCTTTCCCGCCTCCCTGCATCTGCCTCATCATGTAGAACCAGAACCCGATGATCAGGATTGTCGGCCCGAGATAGTACAGCGCGGACACCAGTGCGTTCGGCTCGTCATCTGCCTTGCCGCTGACCTGCACGCCATACTTCATCAGGTCGCCGACCATCCAGATGTCGCCCGGCGACACGATCTGATATTTCTGACCGTCCGCCGGCGTCACCGTGAGGTTACGCCCCTGGACGATCACGCTCTTGACCTTGCCGCTTTTCGCGTCGTCCATGAACTGCGAATAAGAAACGCCTTCCTGGACACGGGGCTTGTCGAACTGCTTGAACACCGTAAACAGCACCAGTGCGATTACCAGCCACACTGCTGCTTTGGAAAACATGTTGTTGTTCAAAGCACCACTCCTTCACTCATAGACAAGCGCCTACATTTGCCTTGCGGCACCACTCAGGCATTCTAATCCCTTCCGGGGACCCCTGCCATAAGCATTCGCTACCGCATAAATAGCGTACCGCGCAATCTCAGCGCTCTTATTTTCCGGCGTACCGGAATGCGGGCTCACATATCACTGGACCCATTTTCAACTTGGCCGTTTCAAATGCTTGCCCAGAATAAACGTCTCGGACGACTTGTCCCGGGATGCTTTCGGCTTGCGCGCGGCCACCGTCTTAAACTGGTGCTTGAACTTTTCGACAATCTGGCTATAACCGCTGCCGTGAAAACATTTGACTAAAAGGGCACCATCGGGTTTCAGGTGGTTTTGGGCGAATTCCAGTGCGAGGTCGCATACATGCTCGATTCGCGCCGCGTCCGCCACCGCCACTCCAGACAGGTTGGGCGCCATATCCGAAATTACAAGATCAACCGCGCGATCTCCGACGACTTCTTCCAGTTGCTGGAGGACATCGTCCTCGCGAAAGTCGCCCTGGATGAAGTGCACGTCCGCGATCGGCTCCATCGGGAGCAGATCGAGCGCGATGATCGTGCCGTCGATTCCGCCTTCGCGCTGCGCGTCGCGGTGCTTGCCCTGCGAGAGCTTGTTGCGCACGTACTGGCTCCAGCTGCCGGGCGCCGCGCCCAGATCGACGATGATCTGGCCAGGCCGGATCAGCTTGTCCTGCTCGTCGATTTCCTTCAGCTTGTAGGCCGCACGGGCGCGATAACCCTCCCGCTGCGCCATTTTCACGTACGGATCGTTGATGTGGTCGTGCAGCCACGACTGGTTGAAGCGGTTTTTTGCCATTAAACGTTGAACTCTTGCTACGTGATGCCGCACTTTTAGCGGATAATACGCGTTCAATTTGCGCGGCTGCGGCTTGGGCCGTGTTCCGCGCTCGTGGTTCTGCTTGCAGTCCGCGCCGCCGTCCTGTTCATGCTGACGCCGGCGCCGCGTTCATCGCAGTCTTCTGCGCAGTTTTCTTTTTCTCGCGCGCGCCCCGCTGAACAATGGACTGACGGGTCCCAGCCGCGGGCGATGCCATTTTAGTCGAGTCTTCCACTTTCCATGCCAGCACTCAAAGTTTCTTCCGAACAACGCGCCGAATTGCGCTCCCGGGCTCACGCGCTCAAGCCGGTCGTGATCGTCGGCGCCGAAGGGCTGACCGACGCCGTGCTGGCCGAAATCAAGGTCAACCTGAAGGCGCATCAGCTGATCAAGATCCGGGTATTCGGCGACGAGCGCGAAGAGCGCATCGCGATCTACGAAGACATCTGCGACCGGCTGAATGCGGCACCTATCCAGCATATCGGCAAACTGCTCGTGATCTGGAAACCCGAATCGGCGCGTGCAGAACGCGCGCCTGCTGCGAAATCGAAGCGCGGCGCGCTGCCGAGCGCGCGCGAGGCCATCTCTGAAGAGCCGACGAAGAAAGGCGGCGCGCCGCGCGTCGTCAAGGTCGTCAAAGCGACCGACAACCCGATGCGCCGTCCGAAGCCGCAAAAAGTACTCGTGCGCGGCAACGAGCGCGTGACGGCCGGCGGCAACATCAAGAAAGCAAAGAAACGCCAGACAAGCGCAAAGCGCATGCATCAGTCGAAGTAAATCCGGAGTGGCGCGGAAATCCGAATCGACATTTGGACTGCGCTATGCGAACCGGGATTGCCGGCCGTCGCCTCATGCGGCGATCGGCCGCGCTCAGCGGGGACTTGCGAACGTCAATCAGCCTGCGGGCTGAATGCGCTCTTGTACAACGTGTACAGCAACTTACCCAGCCGTCCTGCCCGCGACGCGCCCCGCGCCCTGCTCCACCACGAGATTCGTGCCCCCCGGCAGTTTCCACGCGAGCACGACGCCCAACAGACTTTCGATCAGATAGAACACGCTCGACACACCGTGCAGCATGCCGAAACGGCTCGCATAAACAGAGTGGCCGACGTCGGTCCCCGCTTCCTGCGCGGCGATGCGCAGTGCATTCATAAACGGCTGCAGCGCGAAGTAGCCAACCAGCACGCAGACCAGCATGCCGGTGATCAGCCAGCGCAGACGCCGATACGCATCGCCGCCGCGCCGGACTAGCACATTGCATAGCGCGAGCAGCAACACGCCGCATACCACGCCGATCACGCCTTCGATCCGGAACAACTGCGCCGCGACCGCGCCCGCCGTCATCCGATCGAGCGATGTGAACAGCACGGGCGCCACCGCATAGCCGATGGTCAGCAGACTGCCGACCCAAACGACCGTCAGCAGCCTGAACAGACGATGCGGCATCGAAGACACGACAGCGGCCTCAGACGTAGCGGACCGCGATGATTTCGTACTCGCGCACGCCGCCCGGCGCCTGCACCGCCGCGACATCGCCTTCCGACTTCCCGATCAGCGCGCGAGCGATCGGCGAGCTGACGGAAATGAGGCCATGCTCGAGATCGGCTTCGTCATCGCCGACGATCTGATAAGTCACCTCATCGCCCGAATCCAGGTCCTCCAGGTCGACCGTCGCAGCAAACACGACGCGGCCATCGGCCTCGAGCGCGGCGGGATCGATGACTTGCGCCGCTGCCAGCTTCGATTCGATTTCGGCGATACGGCCTTCGATAAAGCCCTGCTTCTCTTTCGCGGCGTCGTACTCGGCGTTTTCCGACAAGTCGCCTTGGGCGCGCGCTTCCGCGATCGAACTGATGACAGCGGGACGTTCAACCGATTTGAGGCGCTGCAACTCGTCGCGCAGCTGGTCTGCGCCGCGCTTCGTCAATGGAATAGTGCTCATAAACAGCTCTTGTGGCAAAAAACAGCCATAAAAAAAATCACCGCGGTTAAGTGCATCCCATACCGGCGCTGGAGCGTGGCGCAAAGCCCGATCTGGCACCTCAGGGACGCCGCTTAACCGCGGCACTTACGTCTTTGACAGAACTCTGAAGCTTTAGTTTAGGCGAGCATGGAGTCCTTGTAAATCATAGACTTCCAGGTCCTTCAGATACCGCAGGCCTTCGACGGCCGCGCGCGCGCCCGACATCGTCGTGTAGTAAGTGACCTTGTTCGCCTGCGCGCTCATGCGAATCGAACGCGAATCGGCGATCGCCGCGCGCGTTTCGTCGACCGTCGTGAAGACGAGCGCGATCTCGCCGTTCTTGATCATGTCGACGATGTGCGGACGGCCGTCCTTCACCTTGTTGACGACGCGCACGGGCACGCCCGCCGCTTCGATCGCCGCCGCCGTGCCCTTCGTCGCGACGAGCGGATAGCCCAGCTCATGCAGCATGCGAGCGACCTCGACGGCCTTCGGCTTGTCGGCGTCCATCACGGTCAACAGCACTGTGCCCGATTCCGGCAGACGCGAACCCGCCGCAAGCTGCGACTTGAAGAGCGCTTCGCCGAACGTGCGGCCGACGCCCATTACTTCGCCCGTCGAGCGCATTTCCGGTCCGAGCACCGGGTCCACGGTCGGGAACTTCACGAACGGGAACACGGCTTCCTTCACGCTGAAGTACGGCGGCACGACTTCCTTCGTGATGCCCTGCTGCGCGAGCTTCTGGCCGACCATCGCGCGCGCCGCGATCTTCGCGAGCGGCAGGCTCGTCGCCTTCGACACGTACGGCACCGTACGCGATGCACGCGGGTTCACTTCGAGCACGTAGATGATGTCCTGCTTCGAGCCGTCTGCCTGCGCAACCTGCTGGATCGCGAACTGCACGTTCATCAGGCCGATCACGTTCAGCGCCTTCGCCATCGCGCCCGTCTGGCGCTTGAGCTCGTCAACCGTCTCCTTCGACAGCGAGTACGGCGGCAGCGAGCACGCCGAATCGCCCGAGTGCACGCCCGCTTGCTCGATGTGCTCCATCACGCCGCCGATGAACACCGTGTCTCCGTCCGAGATGCAGTCGACGTCGCATTCGATCGCGTCGTTCAGGAAGCGATCGAGCAGCACGGGCGAATCGTTCGACACCTTCACGGCCTCGCGCATGTAGCGCTCGAGATCGCGCGGCTCGTGGACGATCTCCATCGCGCGGCCACCGAGCACGTACGACGGACGCACGACGAGCGGATAGCCGATTTCGTCGGCGAGCTTCAGCGCTTCTTCTTCCGCCCGTGCAGTGCGATTGGGCGGCTGACGCAGATTCAGGTCGTGCAGCAGCTTCTGGAAACGCTCGCGGTCTTCCGCGGCGTCGATCATGTCCGGCGACGTGCCGACGATGGGCACACCGTTCGCTTCGAGATCGAGCGCGAGCTTCAGCGGCGTCTGGCCGCCGTACTGCACGATCACGCCAAGCGGCTTTTCCTTGTCCACGATTTCGAGCACGTCTTCGAGCGTCAACGGCTCGAAGTACAGGCGGTCCGACGTGTCGTAGTCGGTCGAAACGGTCTCGGGGTTGCAGTTGACCATGATCGTTTCGTAGCCGTCTTCGCGCATCGCGAGCGCGGCGTGCACGCAGCAGTAGTCGAACTCGATGCCCTGGCCGATCCGGTTCGGGCCACCGCCCAGCACCATGATCTTCTTCTTGTTCGTCGGGTTCGCTTCGCACTCTTCCTCGTAGGTCGAGTACATGTACGCCGTCTTCGTCGCGAACTCGGCCGCGCAGGTGTCGACGCGCTTGTAGACGGGGCGCACGTTCAGTTCGATGCGGCGCTTGCGCACGTCGTCGCCCGCCGCGCCGAGCAATTTGCCAAGGCGGCGATCTGAAAAGCCGCTCTGCTTCAGATAGCGCAGCTCTTCCTTCGACAGGCTCGCGAGCGTGCGGCCTTCGAGCGCCTTTTCCTTGCGGACGATTTCTTCGATCTGCGCGAGGAACCACGGATCGATCGACGTCTCTTCGAACACTTCCTGTTGCGTGAGGCCCAGGCGGAACGCGTCGCCGACGTACCAGATGCGATCCGGACCGGCTTCGCCGATCTCGCGGATCACTTCGTCGCGGCTCGTGGTTTTTTCGTCGAGACCGTCGACGCCGACTTCCAGGCCGCGCAGCGCCTTCTGGAACGATTCCTGGAACGTGCGGCCGATCGCCATCACTTCGCCGACCGATTTCATCTGCGTGGTCAGACGCGGATCGGCTTCGCGGAACTTCTCGAACGCGAAGCGCGGAATCTTCGTGACGACATAGTCGATCGTCGGCTCGAACGAAGCCGGCGTCTGGCCGCCCGTGATTTCGTTCTTCAGCTCATCGAGCGTGTAGCCGACGGCGAGCTTCGCCGCGACCTTCGCGATCGGGAAGCCCGTCGCCTTCGATGCCAGCGCCGACGAACGCGACACACGCGGATTCATTTCGATGACGATCATCCGGCCGTCATTCGGGTTGATCGAGAACTGCACGTTCGAGCCGCCCGTATCCACGCCGATCTCGCGCAGCACCGCGAGCGATGCGTTACGCAGGATCTGATATTCCTTGTCCGTGAGCGTCTGCGCGGGCGCGACGGTGATCGAATCACCCGTATGGATGCCCATCGGGTCGAGGTTCTCGATCGAGCACACGATGATGCAGTTGTCCTTCTTGTCGCGGACTACTTCCATCTCGTACTCTTTCCAGCCGAGCAGCGATTCTTCGATCAGCAACTCGCGCGTCGGCGACAGATCGAGGCCGCGCTTGCAGATTTCTTCGAACTCCTCGCGGTTGTACGCGATGCCGCCGCCCGAACCGCCCAGCGTGAACGACGGGCGAATAACGATCGGATAGCCGCTGCCGCCCGTGAACGCGGCGATTTCCGCGTGTACCTGCATCGCTTCTTCCATCGAATGCGCGATGCCCGACTTCGCCGAGCCGAGGCCGATCTTCGTCATCGCGTCCTTGAACTTCTGGCGATCCTCCGCCTTGTCGATCGCTTCCGGCGATGCGCCGATCAGCTCGACGTTGTACTTCTCCAGCACGCCGTGATGATGCAGATCGAGCGCGCAGTTGAGCGCCGTCTGGCCGCCCATCGTCGGCAGGATCGCGTCCGGACGCTCCTTCGCGATGATGCGTTCGACGACTTCCCACGTGATCGGCTCGATGTACGTGACATCGGCCGTGTTCGGGTCGGTCATGATCGTCGCCGGATTGCTGTTGACGAGAATGACCTTGTAGCCTTCCTCGCGCAGCGCCTTGCATGCCTGCGCCCCCGAGTAGTCGAACTCGCACGCCTGGCCGATGATGATGGGACCCGCGCCGATGATGAGGATGCTCTTGATGTCTGTCCGCTTGGGCATAACGCTCTCGCTAATGTATTCCTGAGTTCTTTCCGTTGGCGCGCCGGCGGTGTGCCGTTCGGACCTGGCCCAAATGGGCCAGCCGTCCGGCGTCGCGGGGCGCGCTCTTTTCTGTCGCTGCTCGCGAGCGGCTGCTGCCGGCGCTGCTCTCGACTCTTATGCCGCCGCCGACTTCTTGCCCTTCTGCTGATCCATCAACGCAGTGAAGCGGTCGAACAGATAAGCGATATCGTGCGGACCGGGCGATGCTTCCGGGTGGCCCTGGAAGCAGAACGCCGGCTTGTCCGTCAGCGCGAAGCCTTGCAGCGTGCCGTCGAACAACGAAACGTGCGTGACCTTTGCGTTGGCGGGCAATGTGTCGGCGTCGACTGCGAAGCCGTGGTTCTGCGACGTGATCACGACGCGGCCGTCGTCGAGATCCTTCACCGGATGGTTCGCGCCGTGGTGGCCCGTTTTCATCTTCATCGTCTTCGCGCCGACGGCGAGGCCCATGATCTGATGGCCGAGGCAAATGCCGAACGTCGGAATGCCGCGCTCGATGAACTCGCGCGTCGCGGCGATCGCGTAATCGCACGGTTCCGGGTCGCCGGGGCCATTCGAGAGGAAGATGCCGTCCGGATTGAGCGCGAGCGCGTCGGCTGCCGTCGCTTGCGCCGGCAGCACAGTGACCTGGCAGCCGCGTTCCGCGAGCATCCGCAAGATGTTGTACTTCACGCCGTAGTCGAACGCGACGACACGATAGCGCGGCGTGTTCTGCATGCCGTAGCCGCTGCCGAGACGCCATTCCGTCTGCTTCCATTCGTACGGCTTTTGCGTCGACACGACCTTCGCGAGGTCCATGCCCGCGAGGCCCGCGAAAGAGCGAGCGAGTTCGATTGCCTTCGCCTCGTCATCCGAGCCTGCGAGAATCGCACCGTTTTGCGCGCCCTTGTCGCGCAGCACGCGCGTGAGCTTGCGGGTGTCGATACCGGCAATCGCGACAACGCCTTCGGCCTTCAGGTAATCCGGGAGCGTGCGCTCCATGCGGAAATTCGACGCGAGAACGGGCAGATCACGGATGATCAGGCCGGCGGCATGGACTTTCGTGGCTTCGACGTCTTCGGCGTTCACACCGACATTGCCGATGTGCGGATACGTCAGCGTGACGATCTGGCGCGCGTAGCTGGGGTCGGTCAGGATTTCCTGATAGCCGGTGATGGCCGTATTGAAAACGACTTCGCCGATCGTATGACCGGGCGCGCCGATCGAGTAGCCGCGAAAGACCGTGCCGTCGGCGAGCGCGAGAAGAGCGGGAGAAAATGACGGCAACACGGGAGACTCCTTGGGGAGCACCCTGTTGCCGACCTGTCTATCCGACCGTGCGGGCCGCGGCGAGGCGCATCGGACGATGCGCGCGCAGGCTCGCTCGCGTGTCGCTGTTCGTGGCGTCGTATCGGGCGCCGCAGCGCTTGCAATCGGCCCATTGTGTAGGCGGACTGGCAGTCTGCGGGCCGCTGGCGACGGTAGCCGGTGCGTTCACGAAAACCTGACCGGAACTACAACCGGGTTGACTACTACGATGCGCGGCGGATGAACGGTGTGGGAGAGGTAGGCGCTAGGGTGCGGGTTGATAAGCTCAAACCTTGAAATTATAGCCTGAAATGACCCTTCTCTCCAAATCCGAGATGGGCGGCGACCGGGGCGGCGCGGCCCCGGCAGGCGCGGCAGGCACGAACGACTTGCGAGCCACGCGGCCCGCATGATCGTTTCATTCGATATCAGAATACGCCTGCGAGCCCCGCGGTTGGCGCTCGCCGTGACTATGCGAAGGGATTTTCGCGAGCACGCGGCTCGGTAGCACGTACCAGACGGCGCTCGCCAGTTGAAGCGCAACGAGAATGCCCCACGCGGTCAGATGCGCGACGGGCGGATAGTGGCCGCCGACGGGCGTCCAGATCGACAACACCGCGCCCACGCCGATCTGAAAGCCGAAAATCAGCAGAAAAATAATCAGCGTTAGCGTGGTGTTCGCGCGGCCGATCAGATGCGGCGGGAAATGGCGCGCGAGCACCGCATAGCTCAGAATGCCCACGCCGCCGAAAATTCCATAAGCCGCCCACAGCAGACCGGCCGGCAGCGGCGCGCGAAACATAATCAACAGTTGCGTGACGACGAAAAGCGCCATGCCGACGCCGCAGAACGCATACAGCGACAGCCCGCGCCGCTCCATGCTGCGCGCTGCCGCGCCGAAGCCCACGCAGCCCGCCATCATCGCGAAACCCAGCACCGACACGAGCGCCGCCGCCTCGTGCGGCTGGAAGCCCGATACGTCGCGCAACCACGCGCCGACCCACAACGACTGCATTGCGTAAAACGCGCCCTGCGTGACAACCGAGAACGAACCGATCTTCCAGAACGCCGCGCTGCGCAGAATGTGCCAGGTGCCCTTGAACTGCCCAACGAGGCTCGCCTGGTGGTGTGCTTCCTTCCTTTCGGGCGCGAATATCCACAGCAGCGCGGCCACGACGATCGTCAGGACGACGAGCGCGAAACAGACGGCGCGCCAACTCGCGAACGTCAGCACCCACGTCAACGGCGAGCCGACAACAACCCCACCCAGACCGCCGACGGCCATCACGAGCCCGTTCATCAGCGGCAGACGCGCGGCCGGAAAGTGCTGCGCGAGCGCCTTGAACGCCGCGCCCAGACACACCGACACGCCGACGCCAATCAGCAGCCGCCCGACCATCATCGCGCCCACACCGTGCGCCGCCCCGAACACGCCGATGCCGACAGCGGCGAAGAGCAGCATGCCCGCCGTCACGCGACGCGGTCCGTAATGATCGAGCAAGACGCCCGCCGGCAGTTGAGCGCCCGCGAAGCCGAGGAAATAGAGACTGGTCAGCAAGCCAAGATCGGCGGCCGTGAGTCCCAACTCGTGCGTGATCAGCGGCGCGAAGCCGAGGTTCACGCCCCGAAACACATACGAGACGAAGTAACCGGCGGAGAACAGCAGGAAGACACGAAGTGGCGTCGATGACATGAGGCGTCAGCAAGACGGTCCAGCGGACCCGAGGGTGAACGATAGCGGCAATCGCACTTATCGTGGCGCAAGACCGCGCGGCCCGTGCGGGAAACGTCAGCGGCCATCACCCGAAATGACAAGCGGAAACGAAAAGCGGAAATGAAAAACGCCGTCACCACAGGTGACGGCGCTCAGGAAAACGAGGAGAGATCGGAGCGCACTTCACGCGCTGCCCCCGCAGCGCACGTTCGGTCGCCCTCGAAAAGGCCGCTTGTTGTCTACTTGCCCTTCTTCGCGCTGGCCGAGACCTTGTGGCGGCTCGAAGTCTCGCCCTTCGACGCCTTGCCGGCCGCTTCCGTCGAGACCTTCGTCATCTTGCCCTTGGTGGCCGCCGGCTTGCTGGCCTTGCCGACCGGCTCCGAAACCTTGACGACGCCCGAGTGGCCGCGGCCCCGTTTCTTATCGGAGTGCGACCCGGAACGCGAGTCAGCAATCTGCGCACTCGTCCGCTCGACGCCACCGCCGACAGGCACCGTAGCCAGCTTCTGCGGGCCCGGCTCGGCCGGCATCGCCTTGCCGACGGGCACGTGCAGCACGATCACCTGACCCGGCATCACGACGTCGCGCCGGGTACGGTTCCATGCCTTCAGCTGCCCGATCGACACGTCATAGCGGTCCGCGATCAGCGCCATCGACTGCTTGCGGCGCACGCGGATCAGCATCTTCCGCGTGTCGGGCACGTCCGGCTCCATCGCGAGCACGGCGCTTTCGGCGACATCGGCACTGATGTCTTCGTCGTCATCGTCGGCGCGCGGCACGACGATCGTCGAGCCCGGCTTCAGGCGCATGCCCGCCGGAATCTTGTTGACGGCCATCAGCGTGTCGGCATCGACGCCGATCTTCTCGGCGATCGCCGCCGGACGCGAGCGTTCCGTGACCGTGTAGGTCGTCCACGACGACAGCGAACCCGAGTACGACTTCAGGTTGCGCTCGAAAGCGCTGGCGTTGTCGAACGGCAGCAGGATTTGCGGCTGCGTCGCGCCCAGGATGACCGGCTTCTTGAACGACGGGTTCAACGAACGGAACTCGTCGGGCGTCATGTTCGCGAGCTTGGCCGCCGTATCGACGTCGATGTCGTGCGACGTCGTAACCGTCACGAAATACGGGTGGTTCGGAATGGTCGGCAGCGTGAGCCCGAACACCTGCGGATTCATCACGATGTTCTTGACGGCCTGCAGCTTGGGCACGTAGTTGCGTGTTTCCAGCGGCATGCGCAGGCTCTGGTAGTCCGTCGGCAAGCCGGCGGCCTCGTTGCGCGCGATCGCGCGTTGCACGTTGCCCTCGCCCCAGTTGTACGCGGCGAGCGCCAGATACCAGTCGCCGAACATATCGTGCAGACGCGACAGATAGTCGAGCGCCGCGCTGGTGGACGCGAGCACGTCGCGGCGCTCGTCCTGCCACATGTTCTGCTTCAGGTTGTACGTGCGGCCGGTGCCGGGCACGAACTGCCACATGCCTGCGGCCTTCGCAACCGACAGCGCCTGCGGGTTGTACGCGGACTCGATGAACGGCAGGAGCGCCAGCTCGGTCGGCATGTGGCGCGCTTCCAGTTCTTCGACGATGTGATACAGGTACTTCTGCGACCGCTCGGTCATGCGTTGAACGTAATCGGGACGCTGCGCATACCAGTTCGCCTGCATGTCGACGAGGTCGCTCTGCAGGTCGGGGATCTGAAAACCACGGCGGATGCGGCCCCAGAGATCGGAGTCCTCGCTCGTCAACTGGTCGACTGAACTCTGGTCGACGTTGATCGTTTCTTTGGCGGTGGCGGTCTTGCGAAGGGTGTCGGCTACGGCTTGCTGGCTAGCTGGATTGGAAGCAGTTGAAAGGCTGTTCGTCGTTGGCCCCTGGCTCGCGCACGCGGCGAGCGTCAGGACCAATAACGCGCTGAAGATAAATCTCATGAACGTCTCGGCTTCCAAAGGGCTGGAATTTGCAGCCGATAGTACGAAAGTGCGCCTTTTCCGTCAATCGGAAAAACGTGAAAAACGTCGCGAAATCTGGAGCTTGGCGTTTTTTTCTATGATTCGGATGAGCATGCCCCCATGCTTTACCAGGTTAGCGGAACCTGTTCTTCCATTCGCGCATCAGCGTGAAAGCGGCCAGCCGGTCGGGCACTGATTCGTGCAATTGTTCGGCGAGCGTCGCCTGGACGGCCGGCTCGCCCGCGCGCAAAAACGGGTTAACGGCGCGTTCGTGAGCGATCGTCGTCGGCAGCGTCGGGACGTCGCGCGCACGCAGGGCCGTCGCTTCATCGCGCCAGGCTTGCAGCTTCCCGTTGTCCGGCTCACATGCGAGCGCGAAACGGATGTTCGACAGCGTGTATTCGTGCGCGCAATGGACTTCCGTTTCACCCGGCAGGGACGCGAGCGCGTCGAGCGATTCCAGCATTTGCGCGGGCGTGCCTTCGAACAGCCGTCCGCAGCCGCAGGCAAACAGCGTGTCGCCGCAGAACACATGCGGCGTGCCGAGCGGGTCGGCGGGCTGGAAGTACGCGATATGGCCGCTCGTATGACCCGGCACGTCGAGAATCGTGAAGTCGAGTGGCGGCGCGTCGATGTGCACGGCGTCGCCGTTGTTGAGTCGCGTGGTCAGCCAGGGAATCGCTTCTCCTGCGGGACCATAGACGGGCACGTCCTGGCCATCCAGCAGATCGGCCACTCCGCCGACGTGGTCGGCATGATGGTGCGTGAGTAAAATAGCGCTCAGCCGCCATCCCCGTTTTGCCAGACAGGACTTCACCGGGGCGGCATCGCCGGGATCGACGACCACGGCATGAAGGCCGTCCGACACGACCCAGATGTAATTGTCATCGAATGCCGGGACGGGCACGTACTCGAGCGAATTCATAGGCGACGCATTCTTCAACATGTCTGACCGATCGATTATAGACTGGCCTGCCTGGACCACCTCCCCTCCCGGACGCTACGTGCTGGAGTGGGAGCAGGCGCAGCTCGACCGCGTCGTGTCCGACGTGTTCGGCTATCACGCGCTGCAGCTCGGGCTTCCGCAACTCGATGCGCTGCGCGAGAACCGCATGCCCTGCCGCGGGCTCGTGCTCGACGCCGAAAGCGGCGCGAGCGCGCCGTACACGTTTCCGCGCGGCGTCGCGGGCGGCCTGCCCGGGCGCCACGCGCCGCCTGGGCGCAGCTCCGTCTGGTGCGATCTGCTGGATCTGCCGTTCGAGGCGCAAAGCGTCGATCTGATCGTGATGCCTCACACACTGGAATTCACGCGCGATCCGCACCGTCTGCTGCGCGAAGCCGAGCGCGTGCTGATGCCGGAAGGCCAGCTGATCATTCTCGGCTTCAATTCGCTGTCGCTGTGGGGCGCGCGGCAATCGGTCGGCAAGGTGACGGGGCGTGCGTTCGTGCCTGCCGCGCACGATCTGATCGCGTTCACCCGGCTAAAGGACTGGATCAAGCTGCTCGGCTTCGATCTTGATCGCGGACGCTTCGGCTGCTATCGTCCGCCCCTCGTCGGCGAGAAGTGGCTGTCGCGCTATCAGTTCATGGAAGCCGCGGGCGACCGCTGGTGGCCGATCTTCGGCGCCGTCTACATGGTCACGGCGATCAAGCGCGTGCGCGGCATGCGCCTCGTCGGTCCGCTGAAAGTCAAGAAACCCGTGCTGGCCCCCGGCCTGACACCTGCCGCCACACCCAATACACGCAACAAACATCAATGAGTTCTGACCTGATCGAAATCTTCACCGACGGCGCCTGCAAGGGAAACCCCGGCCCGGGCGGCTGGGGCGCATTGCTGCGCTATGGCACGCAGGAAAAGGAACTGTTCGGCGGCGAAGCGAACACGACGAACAACCGGATGGAGCTGATGGCCGTGATCGCCGCGCTCGAGGCATTGAAGCGCCCGTGCAAGGCAGTCGTGCACACCGACTCGCAATACGTGCAGAAAGGCATCAGCGAATGGATTCACGGCTGGAAAAAGAAGAACTGGATGACGGCCGCGAAGGCGCCCGTGAAGAACGCCGATCTGTGGAAGCGGCTCGACGCGCTCACGCAGCAGCATGAACTCGAGTGGCGCTGGGTGAGAGGCCACTCGGGTCATCCAGAGAACGAACGCGCCGATGCGCTCGCCAATCGCGGCGTCGCAATGCTCGCGGATCTGTAGCGGCTCTTAACAGCAATTTTGCCTTTTAAGGCGTCCCATCAACCAGGCAGGGCAACTCCGACATGCGCCAAATCATCCTCGATACGGAAACCACCGGACTGAATGCAAAGAGCGGCGACCGCATCATCGAAATCGGCTGCGTCGAGCTGGTGAACCGCCGGCTGACAGGCAACAACCTGCACTTCTATGTCAACCCGGAGCGCGACAGCGATCCGGGCGCGCTGGCTGTCCACGGCCTGACGACGGAATTCCTGAGGGACAAGCCCAAGTTCGCGGAGATCGCGGACGCGCTGCGCGATTTTGTCACTGGCGCGGAGATCATCATCCACAACGCTCCGTTCGACATCGGCTTTCTCGATGCCGAATTCGCGCTGCTCGGCCTGCCGCCGTTCAGCGAGCATTGCGGCGAAGTAATCGACACGCTTGTGCGCGCGAAGTCGATGTTCCCGGGCAAGCGCAATTCGCTCGATGCGTTGTGCGACCGCTTCGGCATCAGCAACGCGCACCGCACGCTGCACGGCGCGCTGCTCGACTCGGAACTGCTCGCCGAGGTCTATCTGGCGATGACGCGTGGCCAGGAAAGCCTTGTGATCGACATGATCGGCGAAGCGACGTCTGGCGTTGCGGGCGGCCCGAAGCGCATGAAGCTCGATGAAATCGAGCTCGTCGTGCTCGCGGCCACCGACGATGAACTCGCCGAACATGAAGCGCTGCTAGACGGTCTCGACAAATCGGTGAAAGGGACGAGCGTGTGGCGCACGCAGCCTGCGACCGAAGAGGCATCCGCAACCGCCGATGCGCAAATTGCTTAAAAAGTGCTTGTCGAAGTCTTAGAGACCTGACATAATGTACAGCTCTTCGGGTGGTTAGCTCAGCGGTAGAGCACTGCCTTCACACGGCAGGGGTCACTGGTTCGATCCCAGTACTACCCACCAGATTCGAAGAAAAGCAGGCCCGGACGGAAACGTCTGGGCCTTTTTCATTTCTCATTCGATTTTCCTCGTTCGATTCTTCGTGGTGCTATTTCGCGGTGCCTTTTTGTGGGGCTACGCAGCCGCCCCAATGCCGCGCGCCATACCCGTCGCGGCAAACACCATCACGATCAGCAAAATGGCCTGCCAGTGACCGATGCGCGCAAAGCGCGCCGCGCCTGCCAGGTCCGGCGCATCCCCTTGCTTGACGGCGACGCGCCAGCGGATCAGCGCCATCATCGGCATTATTTCGAGAATCAGGATCAGCACGAGCGCCGCCATCTTGATGTGGAAGAGCGGCTCATGCAGGTAGTAATCGGCGCCCTTCTCGAAGCCGCCGAACACACGCATCAAACCCGTGACGATGAGAACGATGGCCGTAATGCCCCAACCGGCGTCCGCGAGAAACACGCGTGGCAGATCGGCCGGACCGGACAGGCGACGCAGCGCGCGCGTGCGTCCGATGATCGACGCGAGCGCGAATCCGTAGCCCAGCAGATGAACAGCGGCAAGCAACCAGCGGATCAGCATGGACACCTCCATGTTCAATGCAAAGCGGCCGTCGATGCTTCGGGAGAGAGACACCGGCGCAACTCGCGAGAGGCGCGCTCGGGAAAGCTCAAGCCTGGCGCAGGCTTGCGTCGAGCGCTCGGGCGGCCACGCGATCGCCTTCTGACGAAAGCGGTGCGCGAAATACCGTCTGCCGGTTATGGCCGGCTGCAGCGGGCGAATCCCACATGAGCTCGACCTTGGGACGGCGCAACAGGCCGCCGACGCCCGCGCGCTCGAGCGTCGCGTGACCGTTCGCGATGTGTGGCACTGTCGCGGGCTGCGCGCCGGACAGATCGACGGACGCGACGGATGACATCGCGCGCCGCACGCCGGAACCACCCGACGCGACATCGAGCCAGCGCAGCGACAATTCGCGCGCATCGTACTGGCCGAGCTTGCGGCTTTCGGCCCAGACGATCGCCGTACGCGTAACGGCGTCGATCGAGATAGCGAAGCGGCCGATCGCGAAGCGGCGCGCAGCGATATTCGTGCGCCACAGCGCGCGCGGCCGGCAGATCCAGACGACGGCGGCGTACAACGTCGGGGCCGCGATCAGCCAGCCGTTGGTCGCGGCGACGGCATTGAACGCGCGCCGCCAGCCAGCCGCCCAGACGAACGCGCCGACGGACCAGACGGCGAACAGCAAACCGAGAAATGCAAAAAGACGCAGCGCCTGACGCAGCCACTGCGGCAACGGATGAAACGGCCGCTCGGCGCGCGCCTTCGCGCCCGGCAGGAAAATCAGAAGGAACAGGAAGACGAGGTTGATACATGCCCACGGCGACGACGCCATCGCCTGAAGCGCAGTCAGCGGCTGCATCTCGCCCATCGAGAAGAGCCAGCGAGCCAGTATCACGAGACCGATGGCGCGAAGCGCGAACAGCGTGCCGGCGCCGGGCACTGCGCTCGCACGCGTCTGTTTCGTTCTCGCCAAAGCACTCTCCTCATGTGGATGGCCGCGCCGGATTTGCGGCACGGCCATTATAGGGATATTACGGATTCGTCTCACGGTTGCCGGCCCGGAATGCGCGCTTTCGAACCATTCGCCCTTGCGCCGCGCGCCCGCGTGCAGCGTAAATGCAACAACGCCCCGCATGTTCGGCACATGCGGGGCGCTGGTGGTGAATCGCAAGGACCGTCACAGAACCGGGTAACGGCGTCCGGACAGCCCTCGATAACGACGATCAGCCTGCGTTGACTTCGCGCAGCACCGTGCGGCGCTTCGTGCGCAGCAGTTCTTCGTACGTCTTCAGATAGTTCTGCGCCATCACCTTCGACGAGAAGCGCGATTCGAACGCCTTGCGCACCGTCGCGCGCGGCAGTTGATCCAGGCGCTTGACGGCTGCGACAGCGCTGATTTCGTCTTCGACGACGAAGCCTGACACGCCGTTTTCGATCACTTCCGGCACCGAGCCGCGCTTGAACGCGATCACGGGCGTGCCGCAAGCCATCGCCTCGATCATCACCAGACCGAACGGCTCCGGCCAGTCGATCGGGAACACCAGTGCATGCGCATTGCCGAGGAACTCACGCTTTTCGGCTTCGCCGATTTCCCCGATGTACTCGACGTGCGGGAGCGCCATCAGCGGTTTGATGACTTCTTCGTAATAGGCACGGTCGGCCTTGTCGATCTTGGCGGCGACCTTGAGCTTCATGCCTGCCTGGCCGGCAATGCGGATCGCGCGGTCGAGGCCCTTCTCCGGAGAGACGCGGCCGAGGAATGCGAGGTAGCCCGGCTCGACGTTGGGAATCGGCGTGAGCACGTTTTCCGGCAGACCGTGATACACGGTCGACAGCCAGTGCGCCTGCGGCAGCGGCTGGCGCTGATTATCGGAGATCGACACGACGGGCACGTCGTTGAACGTGCTGAAGATGGGCTGCAGTTCCGGCAGATCGAGACGGCCGTGCATCGTCGTCAGGAACGGCACCGGCTGGCGCGCGAACAGCGAGAACGGGTAGTAGTCGATGTGGAAATGCAGCACGTCGAATTCGTCCGCGCGGCGGCGCACTTCTTCGAGCAGCAGCATGTGCGGCGCCATCACGTCGCGGATCGTCGGGTCCAGACGCAACGCCTGCGGCCAGAATGCTTCGAGCTTCGCGGAGGTTTGCGAATCGCCGCTCGCAAAGAGCGTCACGTCGTGACCGAGCTCGACGAGCGCTTCCGTGAGATACGACACCACGCGTTCGGTGCCGCCATAGAGCTTGGGAGGCACCGCCTCGTGCAACGGAGCGATTTGAGCGATTCGCATAATGAAGAACTCCTCGTAAAAGATCAGGCAAAAAGACTGCGGTTTGGTAAAAGCGACTTCGCTTGCTCGCCAGGGCGCTCGGTTTCACAAGCAGCATCGAGCTGCATCGGAACGAGCCTGATTCTTTCGAGAAATTCCTGCGATGGATCGCTTGGTAAGACGCCAGCTTGGTCAGTGTCAAAGTCTGTGTTCTAGCCGTAAACGCGGCTCATGAACGGACGTTGACAAACTGTCAGATATTTCCTGACTGGATCGAGCATGCATTATCGATGCCTACCCGTCCAACCGGCCCCCGACATTTCAAAGTCTTTACGTTGTTACAGGCGCGAAACACTTCGCAAACCCTTGTTTTCTCAAGGCGTTTTACAGTGGGAACCTCGCATCGGCGCTAACGCCGCACGCCGTTTGACGACGGTCACCGGTGAACCGTCGACGAGCGTGGAGATATCGCCTCGCCGGCTTCGTATGCAATCTGTAATTGTATCTTGAAAATTCTCGCCAATGGCGTGAACCTCTTGACCCGCAACGGGTCCAGCCTGGGAAAGCTTACCGGTACGTGTCGCGAAAATAATCGCGCCCTCATTGGCCTTACCGCCATGCGAAATGGCTTTTGCATGTTTACAATGCGGGGCCTACGCTGGTTGTTACCAGCCTGTTACCAGCCGCGCCAGGCACAGCCGTTGCACGATCTGAACCCGACCCAAAGACCCACTGAACAATTGGAACATCTGACAATCGCCCAGCGCAACGCCCATAACGCAAAGCTCTCCGGCTATGCGAACCGGCCGCTTGCATTCCTCTTCCGCTTTATCCGCCGCCATCCGGTCGCCCATCTGGTCGTCCTGGGCAGCGTATTCGCGGCCGTGGGCTGTGCGCTCGCTTCGCAATATGCGATCAAGCATCTGATCGACGTGCTCGGCGAAGGCCGTCATCATCCGGGGCCGCTGTGGGGCGCATTCGCGATCCTCGTCGGCCTGATCGCCGCCGACAATCTGCTGTGGCGCGTCGGCGGCTGGGTTGCCGCACATACGTTCGTCGCCGTCACAGGCGACCTGCGCAAGGACCTCTTCCAGTACCTGAGCGGCCATTCGCCGACCTACTACGCCGAGAAGCAGCCCGGCATGCTCGCGAGCCGGATCACGGCGACGTCGAACGCGGTCTACACGGCCGAGAACACGACCGCATGGAACGTGCTGCCGCCGTGTATCGCCGTGGCAGGCGCGATCGTGATGATCATCTCCGTCAATCCGCTGATGGCGCTCGGTCTGCTGAGCTGCTCGGCGATCCTCTCCGTCGTGCTGTTCAAGCTGGCGGGCCGCGGCTCGGCGCGACACCACAACTTCGCGACTAGGGCGGCTGCCGTCGACGGTGAACTCGTCGACGTGATCGGCAACATGGGCCTCGTGCGCGCGTTCGGCATGACGTTCCGCGAACAGAAGCGCTTTGGCGCGACCGTGAAGTCGGAAATGGACGCGCGTCAGCAAAGCCTGCTTTACCTCGAGAAACTGCGTCTGCTGCATGCGGTGATCACCGCGCTGCTGTCGGCGGGTCTGCTCGGCTGGGCGCTGTGGCTGTGGGACCAGGGCAAGGCGACTTCCGGCGACATCGTGCTCGTCAGCTCGCTCGGCTTCACGATCCTGCACGGCACGCGCGATCTGGCCGTCGCGCTCGTCGACGTGACGCAGCACGTCGCCCGCCTCGCCGAAGCCGTGAAGACGCTGCTCGAGCCGCACGGCATGCCCGATCGCAACGATGCGACCGAACTCGTGCCGCAAGGCGGGCGCGTGACGTTCGAGAAGGTGACGTTCGCGTATCCAAAGCGGCGCCCGATCCTCGATCACTTCGATCTCGACATCCAGCCGGGCCAGCGTGTCGGCCTGATCGGCAAGTCGGGCGCGGGCAAGTCGACCGTGCTCGCGCTGCTGCAACGCTTCTACGAAACGCAGGGCGGACGCATCATGATCGACGGCCAGGATATCGCCGCGATCACACAGGACAGCCTGCGCCACGCGATCGCGCTCGTGCCGCAAGACATCTCGCTGCTCCACCGCACGGTCTACGAGAACATCGCGTACGGGCGGCCTGAAGCGACGCGCGACGAGGTGATCGCCGCCGCGCGCGATGCCCGCTGCACGGACTTCATCGAAGCGATGCCGGAAGGCTTCGACACGATCGTCGGCGATCGCGGCGTGAAGCTCTCGGGCGGTCAGCGGCAACGCATCGCGATTGCGCGCGCGATCCTGAAGAACTCGCCGATCCTGCTGCTCGACGAAGCGACCTCCGCGCTCGACAGCGCATCCGAAGAAGCGATCCAGAAAGCGCTCGACCGGCTGATGGTCGGCCGCACGGTGATCGCGATTGCGCACCGCCTGTCGACGCTGCACAACTTCGACCGCATCATCGTGATGAGCGCGGGCAAGGTCATCGACGACGGCAGCCCCGAAGAATTGCGCAACCGTCCGGGCCTGTATCGCGATCTGCTTGCGAAGCAGTACGGCAAGCAGTCGACGCTGCACGTCGGCGGGAAAAAATTCGACGAGCAGCATGTGGCGTGACGCGCGACGCATCGTCGGGTGAACGATCAACGGCTGAACGATCAATAGAAAAAGCCGCTTCAAAGTTCGAAGCGGCTTTTTTGTGCGCTCTCACTACGCATGCAAGCATGAAAAGCGCGGAGATCAACCCGCCGCAGCTTCGTTCGCCACTGTCTCCTCGTCGCCGGACACCTGCTGCAAATCGCGCATGAAATTGTCGCGCCACACGGACACGTTGTTCTCGCGCAACTGCGCGATCATGTCCTCGTAGCGGGCCTTGCGTTCGGCAAGCGGCATCGACAGCGCGGCGCCGAGCGCGTCGGCCATGCCGTCGACGTCGACGGGATTGACGATCAGCGCGCCCGTCAGTTCGTGCGCCGCGCCCGCGAAACGCGACAGCACCAGCACGCCGGGATCTTCCGGGTCTTGCGCCGACACGTACTCTTTCGCGACGAGATTCATCCCGTCCCGCAACGGCGTCACGTAGCCGACATGCGCCGTGCGAAACAGCGCCGCGAGCACGGGCCGTTCATATTGCCGGTGGATGTAGCGGATCGGCGTCCAGTCGAGCTCGGCAAAGCGGCCATTGATGCGCCCCGATTCGCCTTCGAGCTGCAAGCGGATTTCCTGATACGCGTGCAGGTCGGAACGCGTCGGCGGCGCGATCTGCAGCAACGACACCTTGTCGCGATACGAGGGCGCATGTTCGAGCAGCCGTTCGAACGCGCGAAAACGCTCGACGAGCCCCTTCGAATAATCGAGCCGGTCGACGCTCATGATCAGCTTGCGCCCATGCAGCGTCGCCTCGATCGTGCGCACCGGCTTGTCGTGCTCGCCCGCCTTGGCCAGCTCGGCGATTTCGTCGGGATACACGCCGATCGGATACGCCGCCGCGCGCAACGTGCGGCCGAACGCGTGGACGACGCTCGGCCCTTGCGCCGACGCATCGACGGTGCCGCTCGCCTCGTTGACGACGTAATCGCAGAACGCGCGCAGATCCGGTTTCGTCTGAAAGCCGAGCAGATCGAACGAACAGAGCGCCTCGACGAGCGCGCGGTGCGGCGGCACGGCAAGCAGCACTTGCGCCGCCGGAAACGGAATGTGCAGGAAAAAGCCGATGCGGTTCTTCACGCCCGCCGCGCGCAACGCCTGCGCGAACGGGATCAGATGATAGTCGTGAACCCAGATCACGTCGTCGTCGCGCAGAAGCGGCACCAGTTGCTGCGCGAGCCATGTGTTCACGCGGCAATAGCCTTCGAAATCGTGTCGATCGAATTGCAGCAGATCCGGCCGATAGTGAAACGCAGGCCACAGCGTCGCGTTCGAAAAGCCGCGGTAGTACTGGTCGTAGTCGCGGCGCACGAGACCGACGGTTGCGAATGTCACCGGGCCGCGCTCTTCCAGCCTGATTTCCGGCTGGCTGGAACCGAGCACCTCGCCGCTCCAGCCGAACCACATGCCGCCCGTTTCCTTCAGCGCGTCATAGACGCCCACCGCGAGACCGCCCGCTGCCGGGCCGCCTTCGGAAATGGGCGCGACGCGGTTCGATACGATGATCAGCCGGCTCATGACGCGTTGTTTCCGTGCGGGACGTACGGGAGGAAGGCCGTCGAGCGATGGTGAACGGACGTCATCATGCGTTGCGCGCGGCCGAAACGACTTCTGACAGCCACGCGATTAGCGCGCTCACCGAGCCGATGCGCGCCGCGGCAATCGTGTCGCCGCCACCGACCTTGATCGACAGGCCGCCGCGTTCGTTGACGACTGCGAAGCCCTTCTCGTCGGTCAGATCGTCGCCGGCGAATACGGGCGTGCGGCCCGTGAACGGCGGCTCGTCGAGAAACGCGCGCAGCGCGCGGCCCTTGTCGACATCCTTTGGCTTGATTTCGTAGACCATCTTGCCCGGCTGCAGCACATAGGCGCCCGGATAATCGGCGACGAGCTTTGTCGTCGCTTCGCGCGCGACGGGCTCGCGATCGGGCGCGTTGCGATAGTGCAGCGCGAGCGCCGCGCCCTTGATCTCCAGCAGCATGCCGGGATTCGCGTTGACGATGTCCGCGAGCACCTGCTCCATGCGCAGCAGCCGTTCGTCGTTGAAGCCGATGCGCTGCGTGTCGCCATTCGCATCGCGCCGCTCGGCACCGTGCAGACCGGCAACAGGCAGATCGGGCATGCCCAGAAACTGGTCGATGCTGTCGATGCCGCGACCCGATACGATCGCCACCGCGCCGTTCGTCAGACGCCGCAACTCGGCGAGCAAGGCGATGGCCTCGGGTTGGACCAGCACGCCATCGGGCGTCGGTGCCAGATCGACGAGCGTGCCGTCGAAATCGAAGAAAAATGCCGTCTCCGTCGGAGACAGAAATGCCGGAAGTGCTTGCATCGGTGTACGTTGCCTCTCAGCCGCTTGCAGCCGGAAAAGTGTGCGCATCTTACCGCGCATCGGTCGATTTTTCGAGAAAGTAAGTTTGCGCGTCGCGCGGGCGGGCAATCCGGACCGTTTGCCCGACAGGACAGATTCAAAATCCGTCGATCCGGCTACAGGCGCCTTTCAGCGCTCTGCGGCATATTGACTCGCTTTCTGCCTCGAAAGCCCACGGTACAACGGCGCGCGCAAAATTGCGATAGAGTCCCAACCGCGCTGGCCCGGAATAGCGGCATACCGAAATGCGTATTACCGGCATGTTGCCGGACACGGCGCACTGTTTGCGTCGCGTTCAAAATGCTGTCCGCAACGCGTTGGTCGCCCTCCTGAATCGAGTCGTCAAAGCTGCCTTTGTTCCCCAAAGTCCTCGTGTCCCACTTGCCGCTCTTCCCTTCCCGCGCTTTCATCCGACGACGCCTCGCCGCGCTGGGCATGTCGCTGGGCATGGCCCTCATCGCGGCATTCGGTATCGCGGGCTGCTCGCATTCCGGCGAGCCGTGGCATTTGACGGACGTGAGCGGCCATCTGCCGGACCTCGATTTCACGCTCACAGGCGACGACGGGCGGCCCGTCGCGGCCAGTTCGCTCAAGGGCAGCACATCGCTCGTCTACTTCGGCTATACGCATTGCCCGGACGTGTGCCCGGAAACGATGGGACGGCTGATCCAGGTCATCGGCAAGCTGGGGCCGGATGCGCAGAACGTGCGCATCCTGTTCGTCACCGTCGATCCGGCGCGCGATACGCCGAAAGCGCTGCACGACTACGTCGGCGCATTCGATTCGCGGCATGCGCACGGACTCACCGGCACGGACGCGCAGATCGAACAGCTGGCGAAGCACTATCGCATCGCGTATCAGATGGAGAAGCGCGATCCGAACGGCAATTACGAAGTGACGCACAGTTCGGCCGTCTACATCTTCGACGCGCAGAATCGCGCGCGCCTGCTCGCCACCGACCACGACACGCCCGACGTCATCGCCGAAGACGTGCGCCGTATCATCGAAGACCACTCATGATTTCCCACAGGTTCGCCATGAAACAAAAAATGAAAACGCTTTCGACAATCCACGCGCTCGCGTGCGCCGCCGCCATCGCGTTCGTCGCGACGGGCACCATCGCCGCGCATGCAGCCGACAACAAGCAGGCCATCGCCGCGCAGAACGCGTGGGTGCGCTGGCTGCCCAACAACCTGCCCGCGGCCGCGTACGTGACGCTGACCAATTCGAGCGACAAGCCCGTCGATCTCGTCGACATTTCGAGCGCCGATTACGGCAGCGCGATGTTGCATCAGACGGTCTCTAACGGCTCGACGCAAAAGATGGTGATGGTCGACAAGCTGACGGTGCCCGCGCACGGCCAGGCGTCGATCGCGCCGGGCGGGTATCACGTGATGCTCGAAGATGCGAAGCACAAGATCGCGCCGGGCGACACCGTGCATCTCAAGCTGCAGTTCTCCGACGGCGAAACGCTCGATGCGCCGTTCGCGGTCAAGTCACCCGCGCAAGCGAAGTAACGCCATACGATGAACCTGCTCTACTGGCTCGAACCCTGGGAGCCGTCGCCGACCGTCGTGATCGTCATGCTGATCGCCGCGCTGCTGTTTGCGCGCGGCGTGCGCAAGGCGAAGGTGTCGGTGGCGCGGCAACTGTCGTTCTGGTTCGGGCTGGTCGCGCTCTATATCGCGCTGCATACGCGGCTCGATTACTACTTCGAGCATGAGTTCTTCATGCATCGCGCGCAGCATCTGGTGCTGCATCATCTCGGGCCGTTCTTTATCGCGCTGTCGTATCCGGGCGCAGCCATGCGCGCGGGTATTCCGTTCGCGTGGCGACAACGTTTGTTGCGGCCCGCATTGCAGACGCGTTGGATGCGCATCACGCTGGACGTGCTGTTCCATCCCGTCGTCGCCGTCGTTTTGTTCGTTGGACTGATCTATTTCTGGCTGCTTTCGCCGATCCACTTCGTCGCGATGCTCGACTGGCGGCTGTATCGCGTGATGAACTGGAGCATGGTGATCGACGGGCTGATGTTCTGGTGGCTCGTGCTCGATTCTCGGCCCGCGCCGCCCGCGCGGCTGTCACCGGGGCGCCGCATTCTGATCGTCGTCGCGGCGATTCCGCCGCAGATCCTGCTCGGCGCATTTATTTTCTTTACGCCGCGTGAGCTTTATCCGATCTATTCGATTTGCGGGCGCGCGTTCACATGGCTCAGTCCGATGCGCGATCAACAGATCGGCGGACTCCTGCTGTGGATTCCTGGCTCGATGATGAGCGTGATTGGCGCGCTGATTGCGCTCAGGCATTGGATGAGACTGTCGGCACGCACGCGCCTTCGCAACGAGAAACGCGCGCCACAGACGGCAGCCGTTCAGTCGAAGCCGTCATCGAGCGCACTGCCCGTCAGACAGCATTGAGCCAACGCTGGCGTCAGGAAGACCGCATCCAGATATGCGGGATGCCGTCCTCTTCGTGGACTTCCGAAATCGGCTCGAAGCCGAACGCGCCATAGAACGCCTGCAGATGCGCCTGCGCGTGCAGACGCACGGGCGTGCCCGGCCACTGTGCATAGATGTGGCCAATCACGCGTTCGAGCATCGCGCTGCCGAGTCCCTGGCCGCGAAACTCGGCTGTCGTCAGCACGCGGCCGATGCGGATGTCGGCTTCTTCGTCGTCGGGCAACAGCACACGCAGATAGCCGGCGAGCTTTGCGCGCGCGCCGGCTTCGGGCACGCGATAAGCGAACAGATGCCAGGCCCCGGGATCGAGACCGTCGACATCGCCGTACAGACAGTTCTGCTCGATCACGAACACGGCCGCGCGCGCGGCCAGCATGTCGTAGACCTCGACGTTGCTCAGGTCGTCGAACACTTTCCAGCGCCAGTCGATATGCGTCGTCTCTTTGCTGCCGGTTGTGCCGCCGGCCGATTGCTGCTCGGTCATGAGATTGTCTTGTGTGGGACAGACATCCGTTGGACGTCAACGGGCCGATTATGCCGCGACGATGGGATGAAGGCGAGACGGCTGGTCGCTTGCCGCTCACGCTCGAACGCACGCGGAAGACAGAGGCCCGAAAAGAACGCGAACAAAAGAAAAGCCCCGACGTGTCGGGGCTTTTCTTTGCTGGAGGCGCGAGCCGGAGTCGAACCGGCCTACACGGCTTTGCAGGCCGCTGCATAACCGCTTTGCTATCGCGCCGTAAGCGGACTGCGGACCGTACTCTGTTGCATTGGCAACGGCTCGCAGATTTTGTGCATTGACCCTAAGGCCAGTTGAGCTCAACGCTTCTGCCGAAGCATCAAACAAAAAGGGAAGCTTTGCTTCCCCATGTGTTTGGAGCGGGAGACGAGTCTCGAACTCGCGACCTCAACCTTGGCAAGGTTGCGCTCTACCAACTGAGCTACTCCCGCATGGACCTGCAATTACCTGCACTTGCAACGCCCTGCTGACTACTGCAAAACGCTGCTTCAAATTCTGGAGCGGGAGACGAGTCTCGAACTCGCGACCTCAACCTTGGCAAGGTTGCGCTCTACCAACTGAGCTACTCCCGCGTTTTGCTTCTACTGCTTCCCAGTGTTTCGCGTTGTTTGTTATCGCGTTCACCGGAGAAACGAGATTATGTAGAAGGCACCGAATCGTGTCAACCCTTTTTGTACGAGCGAATAAAAATTCTGGTCGTGACCGCTTTCAGGCCATTCCGCCGCGTTCGCGAATCTGCGGCCAGGCGAGCTTCATGTAGTACAGCATCGACCAGATCGTGAGGAACGCCGCGAGATAGATGAGCCACAAGCCCCACACGCGCGTATCGATCACAAACGCGCCGAGCGACAGCGGGCCGTAGAACAGCAGCATCGGAATCGCGACCATCTGGCAGGCCGTCTTGAATTTGCCGAGCGAGTTCACCGCAACGCTCTTCGATGCGCCGATCTGCGCCATCCATTCGCGCAGCGCCGAAATCGCGATCTCGCGGCCGACGATCACCAGCGCGATCGCCGAATCGAGGCGCGCCAGTTGCACGAGCACGAGCAATGCGGCCGTGACCATCAGCTTGTCGGCGACGGGATCGAGGAACGCGCCGAACGCCGACGTCTGATTCCATTTGCGTGCGAGAAAACCGTCGAACCAGTCGGTCAGCGCCGCGAGGACGAAAATCGTCGCGGCAGCCAGATTGCGGTGCGCCGGGCTCAGCATCATGTCCGGCAGATAGAACACGCCCACGACGAGCGGAATCAATACGATCCGCAGCCATGTCAGGAAGATCGGGAAATTAAACGGCATGGGGCAGGCGCAAGGTTCTGAGATAAGAGATGCAATTGTGCCGGTTCACCGGACGCGCTACAAGCAACGTGCCCGGCGCGGGTCTGCACGGCGCGGCGCGGGGCGCAACCCCACGCGCATCGGCGCGCGACTCGCCGTCGCACGGCGCGTGCGCGCTTCAATGCAACTGTCGATAGATCTGCTCGGCCAGAGCGCGCGAAATCCCTTCGACGCTCGCGAGATCGTCGACGCTCGCCGCCACCACGCCGCGCAAGCCGCCGAAGCGCGCGAGGAGCCGCTGCCGCCGTTTCGCTCCGACGCCTTCCAGTTCTTCGAGCCGCGACGTCTGCCGTGTCTTGCCGCGCTTCGCGCGCATGCCCGTGATCGCGAAGCGGTGCGCCTCGTCGCGGATCTGCGCGACGAGCATCAGCGCCGCGCTTTCCTTGCCGAGTTCGAGCGACGGCCGTCCGTCCGCGAACACGAGCGTCTCCAGACCGACCTTGCGCCCTTCGCCCTTCGCGACGCCGACCAGCATGCCTAGATCGAGCCCGAGCTCGTTGAACACCTGGCGGGCAATCTCGACCTGACCCTTGCCGCCGTCGATCAGCACGATATTCGGCAGCAGGCCGCCCGCGGCAACGGGTTCCGCGCCTTCGGGCGTGACGGCTGGATCGGCGGCGGCTTCCGGTTGCAGTTCGGCCGCTTCGTCGTTTGCGTTCGCCGCGGCCTGCGCGACCATCTTCTCGTAGCGGCGCGTGAGCACCTGACGCATCGCCGCGTAATCGTCGCCGGGCGTGATGTCCGTGATGTTGTAGCGCCGGTATTCCGACGACTGCATCTTGTGATGGTGAAAGACGACGCACGATGCCTGCGTCGCCTCGCCCATCGTGTGGCTGATGTCGAAGCATTCGATGCGCAAATGCGCAAGGTCATCGCATTCGAGCGACAGCGTGTCGGCGAGCGCGCGCGTGCGCGATTGCTGCGAGCCCTGTTCGGACAACAGCCGCGCGAGCGCGAGACGGGCGTTCTGCTCGGCCATCGCGAGCCACGCGCGCTTCTGGCCTTGAGGCTGGCGCAGCAGCGTGACCTTGTGCCCGGCCTGCTCGATCAGCAGATCGACGAGTTCGCGGCTTGCGGGCGCATGACTGACGACGAGCACGGGCGGCACGCGATTGCCGAGATAATGCTGCGCGATGAACGCTTCGAGCACCTCGGCTTCGATGCCGGGGCGCGGCTTCGTGTCGCTGTCGGTGGCGTCGTCGCTATCGTCGGTGGCTTCCGCGCTGTCGCTCGTCACGGTGGCATCCGAAGCGGCTTCGTCCGCGCGTTCATCCGCTTCTTGGCCCAGCTCCGCTTCGATATCGAGCAGCGCGGATGGCGCGACTTCCGCTGCATCACCGTCTTCGAGGCCGCCCTCTTCCGCCGTCAACGCGCTTTCGATGTGCGTCGGGAAGTAAGCCTTGTCGCCCAGATGCCGGCCGCCGCGCACCATCGCCAGATTCACGCAGACGCGTCCGCCGAGCGCGACGACAGCAAGAATATCGACGTCGCTTTCGCCGCCTACTTCGATTGCCTGCTGATGCAGCACCGTCGACAGCGAACTCATCTGATTGCGCACCGCCGCCGCCTGCTCGAACTTCAGCTCGCTTGCGAACGCATGCATCTTCTGCTCGAGTTCCTTCATCACTTCGGATTGCCGTCCGAGCAGAAAGCGCGATGCATTGGACACGTCGCGTGCATAGTCTTCTTCGCTGATCGCGCCGACGCACGGCGCCGTGCATCGTCCGATCTGATGCAGCAGACACGGCCGCGTCCGGTTGTTGAATACGGAATCCTCGCAGGTGCGCAACTGGAATACGCGCTGCAGGATCTGGATGCTCTCGCGTACCGCCCATGCGCTCGGAAACGGTCCGAAATACTGATTCTTCTTGTCGACCGAACCGCGGTAATACGCCATGCGCGGAAACTGATGGCCCGTCAGCTTCAGATACGGATACGACTTGTCATCGCGAAACAGAATGTTGTAGCGCGGCGCCAAAGCTTTGATGAGATTGTTCTCAAGCAACAGTGCCTCGGCTTCCGAACGCGTGACGGTCGTTTCGATCTTCGCAATCCGCGTGACCATCATCGCGATGCGCGGCGACAGCAGCGTCTTCGTGAAGTAGCTCGACACGCGCTTCTTCAGGTCGCGCGCCTTGCCCACGTAAAGCACCGCGCCCTGCGCATCGTAGTATCGATAGACGCCCGGCATGTGCGGCAACTGGCGCAGCACTTTCTTCGGGTCGAACTCTTCGGCGGCGCTGTCGGGCGTGCCGGACTTCGCGGCGGCATCGGATGCGGGGGAGGAATCGGATCGGGTCATGCAGAATCGGGCCGGGCGCCGTGCGTGGATGGCGCGTTGTGTGGGTTGGGTACTTTCGCGTACTTTAGAATCGCCAGTTTAGAACATTCCGCCCGCGCCCGAACCCAGGCGCCGCCATCATGTCCCCCGTTTCCACTCGACGCACTCGACGGCCGCAGCCACCAGCGATCGCATGTGACATTTTCTGCGCGGTGATCGACAACTTCGGCGATATCGGGGTCTGCTGGCGGCTCGCGCGCCAGCTCGCGAACGAACATGGCTGGCAGGTGCGCGTGTTCGTCGACGATCTGCATGCGTTTCACAAGCTCAATCCATCCGTCGATGTCGACAAGGCGCGGCAGACGGTCGACGGCATCGTCATCGAGCACTGGCACGAGCCCGCGCATGCGGGGGAGACGCTGGAAGTGGCCGACATCGTGATCGAGGCGTTCGCGTGCGAACTGCCACCCGTCTACGTCGCGGCGATGGCGCGGCGCGAGCGCGTGCCCGTCTGGTTCAACCTCGAATATCTGAGCGGCGAAGACTGGGTCGCGGATTTTCACTTGCGGCCGTCGCCGCATCCGCGTTACGCGCTGTCGAAGACGTTTTTCTTCCCGGGGCTCGGCAAAGGCACGGGCGGCGTGCTGAAGGAGCACGACCTCGACGCGCGCCGCGCGGCGTTCCTGGCGTCGTCGGACGCGCGCGCCGCATGGTGGCAAGCGAATACGGGCAGCAAGCCGCCGGAACAGGACGCGACCGTCGTGTCGTTGTTCGCGTACGAAAACCCGGCCGTCGACAGCCTGCTCGCGCAGTGGCGCGACGCCGGCGGCGAAACCGTGCTGCTCGTGCCGGAGGGACGCATTTCCGGCGCTGTGGCGCGCTTTTTCGGTCTGTCGTCGTTCGCGGCGGGCGCGCACGCGTCGAGCGGCAATTTGCGCGCCCACGCGCTCGCGTTCACCGACCAGCCGGGCTACGACGAGCTGCTGTGGATCAGCGACATCAACTTCGTGCGCGGCGAAGACTCGTTTGTCCGCGCGCAGTGGGCGGCGCGTCCGTTCATCTGGCACATCTATCCGCAAGCCGACGACGCCCATCTGCCGAAGCTCGACGCCGCGCTCGCGCACTATGCGCACGGACTTCCCGCCGCTGCGCGCGCAGCACTCAGCCGCTTCTGGCACGCGTGGAACGGCAACGGCACGCCGGACTGGACGGAACTCCAGCACCATCGCCCGAAACTCGACGCGCGCGCGGCCGACTGGGCGCGCGATCTGGCGTCGATTGGCGATCTCGCTGGAAATCTGGCGGAATTCGCAAAAACTCAGTTAAAATAAGCGGTTATCCAACGGCCGACGACGCAAGCGCGGCACGCGGCGGCGACAGCAGAGGTCTATCAGGAGCAGGTTTTGTGGACCTTCGCAGTTCCGGTGCCAGTGTCACACGAGTACGCGCCCGCTTCGGGTACAAAGAAGCAGACGGACGCTTCGGGTAAAGCAGCAAGGCAGAAGCAGACCGGCATGTGCGATGGAAGCAAAGGAAGCGGTAAAACGCGACCGCCCCGTCGACGCTGCCCCGCTTACCGTGCAATCCAGTTTGAGCCGCCCTATGCGTATGGGGCGTCGAACATGCGCCGGGCGCCGAACCCGCTTGCGCCGTATGCCGTTGAGCAAAAGTTGAAGCACCTTATTTCGTACAGGACAGTTTTATGAAGATCGCTCAGGAACTCCGCACCGGCAACGTCGTGATGATCGGCAACGACGCAATGGTCGTTCAGAAGGCCGAATACAACAAGTCGGGCCGCAACGCCGCCGTCGTCAAGATGAAGTTCAAGAACCTGCTGACGGGCGCAGGCATGGAAACCGTCTACAAGGCAGACGACAAGTTCGACGTCGTCGTGCTGGACCGCAAGGAAGTCACGTACTCGTACTTCGCCGACCCGATGTACGTGTTCATGGACGCCGACTACAACCAGTACGAAGTCGAAGCCGAAATGATGGGCGACGCGCTCAACTACCTCGAAGACGGCATGGCTTGCGAAGTCGTGTTCTACAACGAAAAGGCCATCTCGGTCGAACTGCCGACCACGCTGGTCCGCGAAATCATCTACACGGAGCCGGCCGTCAAGGGCGACACCTCGTCGGGCAAGGTCCTCAAGACCGCCAAGCTGAACACGGGTTTCGAACTGCAAGTGCCCCTCTTCTGCAATATCGGCGACAAGATCGAAATCGACACGCGTACCAACGAATATCGCAGCCGCGCGTAAGTTTGAATCGCGCCGCACGGCAATCGTCTTAAGCCCTGACTCGCTCAGGGCTTCGAGTTAAAAAAGCGCCCATCTGGGCGCTTTTTCTTTTTTTCGCGACCGTGTATGGTGGTGGAAAACTTTACCGGCCAGGCATGCAATTTTGCCAGGTTGATAGGCGCATTCGTGCTTTCGGTCCACGCTCACATTGACTTTTCGAGATAAATTGCATTGGCACGGCTCCTGCTTTCCAAGCATTTCAGGCCCACGCGGCTTTGTGTTTTATTCGGAAGAAATGGGAGGTGTGTCATGAACAACGATATCGCTGAAGGCAAGTGGAAACAGATGATCGGCAAGGCAAAAACGGCCTGGGGCGAACTCACGGACGACGAACTGACCAGGGCGGAAGGCCGCGCCGACAAGCTGGCGGGCCTGATCCAGGAGCGATATGGGAAGACGCGTGACGAAGCAGAGCTCGAGGTGCGCCGCTTCTTCGATCGCAACCGCGACCTGTGACGGGCGACCCGCGCCGGGTGCTGATTGCCCGGCGACTTCCGATGCCGTTGCATCTGACCGGGAGCATTGGCCACTCAAGCCCACTCATCCAGCGCCCGCGCGCCAAGGACCGCCGCTGCGGCCCGTGTGCGTCGGGACTCCGTCCATCTGAACAGTTGCGCTCGTTATGCCACATGCCCTGATTGTCGAAGACGATCCCAATAGCCTGTCAGGCCTGTCCGCGATTCTTGCGGCCGACGGTTTTTCCGTCGATACCGCCATCACGCTTTCAGAAGCGCGCGCAGCGCTGACCCGCTTTATCCCCGACGTCGTGCTCGTCGATCTGAATCTGCCCGACGGCAGCGGCCTCGACCTGCTCCAGCACCTGCCCGCGCAGCCGCCCGGCGGCGCGTTGCCCGTGATCGTGATGACTGGCAACGCGACGGTCGAAAGCGCGATCGAGGGCCTGCGCCATGGCATCTGGGACTACCTGCTCAAGCCCGTCAACATCCCGCGGCTGCGCAGCCTGCTGGCGCGCATTCCGCGTCCCTACGAACTGACCGAGGAAGTCCAGTCGCTGCGGGCGAGGCTGCGCCGCATGGGCCGTTTCGGACCGATGATCGGCCGCAGCGGCGCGATCCAGCATGTGTACGATTCGATCGAGCATATCGCGCCGACGGAAGCCGCCGTGCTGATATCCGGCGAAGCGGGCACGGGCAAGGAAGTCGGCGCGCGCACGCTGCATGAGATGAGCCGCCGGCGCAAAGGGCCGTTCGTGGTGCTCGATTGCCGTTCGGCGCAGGCCAACGCCGGTGGCAGGCCGCTGGACAGCCTGCTGTTCGGCCACGAACGCGGCGCGTTCGGCGGCGCCGAGCAGCGCGAGCCCGGCCTCTTCGAACAGGCGAGCGGCGGCACGCTCTTCATCGACGAAATCACGCTGCTGCCGCGCGCGCAGCAGGAAGCGCTGCTCGGCGCGCTCGATTCGCAGACCTTCATGCGCGTCGGCGGCACGAACCAGGTCGCCACAGACTTCCGCCTGATCGCGTCCACGCGCAAGATGCCGCGCGCAGCAGTCGCCGATGGCAGCCTGCATCAGGATCTCGGCCTGCGGCTCGAAGCGGCCGCGCTGTCGCTGCCGCCGCTGCGCGAGCGCGGCGACGATCCGTCGCTCTTCGCGCAAGTACTCGTCGACGAGCTGAACGATGAGGCGAACGCGCGCGGCGTAGCCGATGCAACGAAGCTGATCGGGCCGAATTTCGTCCGCGAGTGTCTCGCGTACGAATGGCCGGGCAACGTGCGCGAATTGCAGGAGCGCGTGCGGCGCGCGTATCACGCGTCGGGCGATGTACTGGAGACGCTGCGCGTCGACGAAAGCAATGGTGTCGGCGGCCGCGATCTGAACGGCGGCCGCGTGCAGGTGACGGTCGGCACGCCGCTCGCGGATGTCGAGGAAATGCTGATCCGCGCGACGCTCGACGCCGTCGGCGGCACGCGGCATCGCGCGGCGTCGCTGCTCGGCATCAGTCCGAAGACGCTGTACAACAAGCTGCAACGGATGCGGCTGAACTGACGTGCGTCGGGCGGCGGGCGCAAAACAAAAGGACGGGCAAGACCCGTCCTTTTGTTTTGCGCCCCCGCGCGTACCCTATCCGTCAGGAAGCGAATACCGCGCGCAATAACGCCTGAGCCTGCTGATACTGCGGCTCGGCAGCAAGCTTCTCCCACGACAACGCCTTGCCGCGCGGGCGCATCCGCTTCAGGCGGCGCTTCGATTCCTTCGATTGGGTGAAGCGCAGCGCATCGAGCACCTTCCCCGCTTCTTCCGGCTGATTGCAGATCAGCACCATGTCGACGCCCGCTTCGAGCGCGGCCGTCGCTGCTTCCGTCAGCGTGCCGCCCTGGCGCGCGGCTTCCATCGACAGGTCGTCGCTGAAGACCGCGCCCTCGAAGCGCAACTTCTTGCGCAGGATGTCCTGGACCCATACGCGCGAAAAGCCCGCCGGCTTGCTATCGACCTTCGGGTAGATCACATGCCCCGGCAGCACCGACGCCAGCGACAAGCCGAGCCAGTCGTACGGCGCGACGTCTTTCTTGAGTATTTCGTCGAGCGTGCGTTCGTCGACGGGCACCGCGTAGTGCGAATCCGCCGACGCGAACCCATGACCCGGAAAATGCTTGCCGCAGTTCGCCATGCCCGCGAGCGCGAGTCCGTGGTTGAGGCTCTTCGCGAGCAGCGTGACGACGCGCGGGTCGCGATGGAACGCGCGATCGCCGATCACCTGCGAGTTCCCGTAGTTCAGATCAAGCACGGGCGTAAAGCTCATGTCGATACCGCACGCGCGCAACTCCGACGCGAGGATGTAGCCCACGGCCGTCGTCACCTTGGTCGCGTGCAGCACGTCGTCGTCCCACAGCGCGCCGAGCTTGCCCATCGACGGCAGCACCGTGAAGCCGTCGGTGCGAAAACGCTGCACGCGCCCGCCTTCGTGATCGACGGCGATCAGGAGATCCTCGCGCACCTCGCGAATCGCTTCCGTCAGCGCGACGAGTTGCGCGCGGCTTTCGAAATGACGCGCGAAGAGGATCACGCCACCCGTCATCGGATGAGCGAGGCGGCGCTCGTCGTCAGCGTTCAGCGTCTTGCCAACCACGTCGAGCATCACCGGGCCAGGAGTCAGTTTCATCGGGTCTATGAGAGCAAAAGGAAAAGAACGCGACGCCGCTTGCGCGCTCGCATCGCGTCGGGTGATCAGACGGAACGATCGGCCGTTTCGGCGATGACGAACGACACCGCGTAATCGCGCTCGTCGGACAGTGTGACTTGCGATGTGATCCCGCGTTCCGCGAGCCACTCGGCGAGTTCGCCCGACGCCACGCAGACGGGACGGCCGCTCGCTTCGTTGAGCGTCTGCAGCGCGCGCCAGGTCATCGGCCAGCGCATGCCGAGTCCGATCGCCTTCGAGAACGCTTCCTTGACGGAAAAGCGCGTCGCGAGAAACGCGAGCCCGCGTGCCTGCGAGCGCGCATTGCGCGCGTGATAGACCCGAAGCTCTTCGGGTCCGAGCACTTTCTCGGCGAAGCGTCCGTTGGTGCGTTCCATCACCGCCGCGACGCGGCTCACCTGAACGATGTCGGTGCCGATGCCGTAAATCGCCATATACGTGCCGCCGCTATTGTGTCGTTTCGTGTCTTTATGAGCGCGCCGCGAGACGCGCGGCGACCATGATCGCCTTCATCTCGCGCACGGCGTTGTCCCAGCCCGCGAAGATCGCATGCGCGACGATCGCGTGGCCAATATTGAGTTCGACGATCCCTTCGATCGCCGCGATCTGCTGGACATTCGTGTAGTGCAGGCCGTGGCCCGCATTCACCTTCAGGCCCAGCGACGCGCCGAACTCCACGCCGCGCACGATGCGCTCGTACTCGCGCTGCTGCTCTTTGGGATCGTGCGCGTCCGCATAGGCGCCGGTGTGCAGTTCGATGACGGGCGCGCCCGCTTCGTGCGCGGCGCGAATCTGCGTTTCGTCGGCATCGATGAAGAGCGATACGCGCGAGCCGGCATCGGCCAGCTGCCGGCACGCGGCCCGCACCGCTTCGAAGTGACCGGCGACGTCGAGCCCGCCTTCCGTCGTCAGCTCCTGGCGCTTTTCGGGCACGAGACATACATCGTGCGGCTGCACTTCGCACGCGATGTCGAGCATGTCCTTTGTGACCGCGCACTCGAGGTTCATGCGCGTCTTCAGTTGCGGCCGCAGCGCGCGCACGTCGGCGTCGACGATATGGCGGCGGTCTTCGCGCAGATGCAGCGTGATCGCATCGGCGCCCGCCTCTTCCGCCTGCAGCGCGGCGCGCACGGGATCGGGATAGGACGTGCCGCGCGCGTTGCGCAGCGTGGCGACGTGATCGATGTTCACGCCCAGGTCGATCACATTCGGGGAAGTCAGAAAGAAGCTCATAGGTTCTGCAGATCGATCAGAATCTGGCGCGTCGCGAGGGGCGTGCCGCCCAGATAGGTGTTGAGCAAAAAGCGCATCAGCGTCTTGCTTTGCGCGACGGTCTGGGCTCGATGGTAATCGTCCTGTTCCATGTCGAGCAAGGTTTGACCGCTGACGACGGGCCAGTTCGAAGGAACATCGTCCGATGCTTCGCGCACGCCGCGCTCGGGATCGAACACATAGCGCCCGTCGGACACGACGGGCTTGCGCGCCACCGTGCGATTGAGCGACATCGCGTAGCCGGTTTCGCGCAGCAGCACGCGCTCGAACGAACGCAGCACCTGCACGGGCGGTTCATCGTGCGCGAGGCGCGTCAACGTGACGACGTAGTGATGAAACAGTTGCGGATGCGGATCTTCGCGCGCGAGAAACTTGACGAGCAACTCGTTCACGTAGAACCCGCACAGGAGCGCGTCGCCCGTGAGCGGCAGCATTCCGCCGACCCATTCGGCTCCCGTCAGCGTGCGCATCTCCGACTTGCCGGACCATGCAAGCGACAGCGGCTGGAACGTCTGCAACACGCCGCGCAGCGCGGAATGCGGACGCTTCGCACCTTTTGCGACGAGCGCGATACGTCCGTGATCGCGCGACAGCACGTCGATGATCAGGCTCGTCTCGCGATACGGATAGCTGTGCAGCACGAACGCAGGCTGCTCGGCGATGCGGAATTCGGATGCCGGCGCGCGCGGCACGCGCGAAGGTGCCCGGCGTGTCGTCGTCTTGCGCGGTGGTTGTTCGGACGCGCCGTAGTCGTCGGCGCTTTCTCCGATGTCGTTGTCGCTCTCACGGTGCGAGGCGGTGCTACGAGTGCCGGCGTTGCTGCGTTTCGCCGTGCGCGCCGGCTTCGCGCGGCCGGGCCGCGCGGATGATCCAGACTTCTCCGACGCGCCACTGTGTGCGCGCGCGAAATCGCCGTGATCGGCGTCCGGGTTGGCGTCCGGGTCGGCGTCGTCCGGCAGCGTCATCCACGCGTCAGATTGGGTGCTCGTCGCGCCGTCATTCGTAACCATAGGCGCGGAGTCCGGCTTCGTTGTCGGCCCAGCCACTCTTCACCTTGATGAACGTTTCCAGATACACCGGGCCGTCGAACAGCTTCTCCATGTCGATGCGCGCTTCCGTGCTGATCTGCTTCAGCTTCGCGCCCTTCTGACCGATGATCATCGCCTTGTGCGAATCGCGCTCGACGAGGATCGTCGCGAAGATGCGGCGCAGACGCCCTTCCGTCTCGAACTTGTCGATCAGCACGGTGCTTGTGTACGGCAGTTCGTCGCCCGTCCAGCGGAATACTTTTTCGCGCAGGATTTCGGCCGCAAGAAAACGCTCGCTGCGATCCGTCAAGTCGTCTTCGCCGTAGATCGGCTCGCCTTCGGGCAGGTACGGCTTGACCGTCGACAACAGCCGCTTGATGTCGTCGGGATTCTTCGCCGACAGCGGCACGATTTCCTTGAACTCGCGCAGCGCGCTCATTTGCTGCATGAACGGGAACAGCGAATCCTTGTCTCCCACGCGATCGAGCTTGTTCGCGATCAGCAGCGTCGGCGCCGAAGCGGGGATCAGGTCGAGCACCTTCTGATCATCGGGGCCGAAGCGGCCGGCCTCGATCACGAACAGCACGGCATCGACGGACGTCAGCGTCGACGTGACCGCGCGATTCAGCGACCGGTTCAGCGCGCCGCTGTGGCGCGTCTGGAAGCCGGGCGTATCGACGAAGATGTACTGCGCGTCGTCGTGCGTGTTGATGCCCGTGATGCGATGGCGGGTCGTCTGCGCCTTGCGCGACGTGATGCTGACCTTCTGGCCAACGAGTGCGTTCATCAGCGTCGATTTACCGACGTTCGGGCGGCCAACGATCGCGACCATGCCGCAGCGAAAACCAGTGGGAGTGGAAGCGTTCATATTCGGACTACGGCAGGTTCTTGTGGACGCGCGGTGAGCGCGCTCACGTCGGATTGCGTTCAATGACCGGCATCGGCTACGCGCGTTTGCACCGCGCCGGCGACGCCGGGTTCGAGATCGGTCGCGCCCGTGCCGGGCGAGGCCTCGCGAGCACGCGAAGCGGGCTTGTCGGCTGGCTTGTCTGCGGATTTCTCAGCGGGCTTTTCAGCCGGCTTTTCGACGGAGCGCGGCTGGGCTTCTGTCTTGTCGGACGGCTGGCGTTCGGGAAGGCGCAACACGGTTTCCGGTTTATCGGCGGCCTTGTCTGCTTTTTCGGGCTTTGCGCCCTCGGGATTTTCGTCCTTTCCTTGCGCCGGATCCTGCGTGCCCTTTTCCTGCGACGACTTGTCCGGGTTCGACTTGTCGGAAGCGGGTTTTTCGGCCGGCTTATCGGATGCCCGCGCCGGACGCTCGGTTTTATCGGCGCGCTCAGTCTTGTCGGCCGCTTCCTGACTGTATTCGACGTGAGCCGCGCGAATCACGGCCAGCGGCGCAGCCGCGGCGGCCTGGCCAGCGGACGGCACATCCAGCGAGGCCGGCTTCGCGTCGCCGCGCGCGGCACGCTCGGCCTTGCGATGGTCGGGCGCGCGCAGATCGAGCGCCGCCTGCACGCCCGTCACGCCCGGCACGATTTCCGCCTCGGCTTTGGCCGCTCGCGCACCTTTCGAGCGCTTCGGCTTGGCAACCATCGCAGGAGCCGCCGCCATCACTTCGTCGAGTGCCTTCTTCGCCGCCGCCTGCTCGGCGGCACGACGGCTCGCGCCCGAACCGGACACTTTCACATCCAGCTTCGGCACCGTGCATTCGACTTCGAACTGCTGATTGTGCGCCGCACCATGCGTCGCGACGACGGTATACGTCGGCAGCGGAATCTTGTGGCCCTGCAGGTATTCCTGGAGCAAGGTCTTCGCGTCCTTGCCGAGCGTGCGCGGATCGATGTGATCGAGAATCGGCACGTAAAGACGTTTAATGACCGTCTGCGCGGCCTCGAAGCCGCTGTCCAGAAAGATCGCGCCGAGAATCGCTTCGAGCGTGTCGGCCAATATGGACGGGCGCCGGAAGCCGCCGCTGCGCAATTCGCCTTCTCCCAGTCGCAAGCCCTCGGAAATATTCAGGGCCTGAGCGATTTCATAAAGCGACTGCTGCTTGACCAGATTCGCCCGAACGCGGGACAGATCGCCCTCGTCCAGCTTGCCGAAACGTTGGAACAATAGCGCGGCCACCGCGCAGTTCAGAACGGAATCGCCGAGAAATTCCAGCCGCTCGTTATGCGTGGCACTGTGACTGCGGTGAGTTAAAGCCTGGCGCAGCAATTCCGCATTGCGAAATTCGTAGCGCAAACGGCTTTCCAACGGAGATAGGGGCATGTGCAGAGTATAACGCGGGCGCCACATGGGGCGAAAACGCGGCCCCGGCGCCGAAAAAGCGTGTTGTAGCGACGTTACCGCGCGTTGTTAAAGTAGCGTGATAACACGTCGCGATCAGTGCGCGACGTGTTGCGCGGTTCAGATGCACATCCGCATGGGAACGCGCGAAATGCAATCAATGAAAGCTGCCAATACGCTTCAGATTGCTGAAGTTCATCCAGATGAAGAACGCGCGACCGACGACGTTCTTGTCCGGCGCGAAGCCCCAATAGCGGCTGTCGGCGCTGTTGTCGCGGTTGTCGCCCATCATGAAGTAGTTGCCCGGCGGCACCTTGCACACGACGCCCTGTGCGTCGTACTTGCAATTGTCGCGATACGGATAATCTTCGGCGCCGACGATGAACGGTGGCACGGCAGGATTGTTGAGAATCGCGTTCTTGCGGCCATCGATGTCTTCTTCGAATTGCTTCGCGTAGCCGATGCGCTCTTCGTCGAAGTAGTCGGGCAGCGGCGTTTCCGGAACGGGCTTGCCGTTGATCGTCAGCTTCTTGTCCTGATACGCGACGACATCGCCCGGCAGACCGATCACGCGCTTGATGTAGTCGACAGATTCGTCCTTCGGATAGCGGAACACGACGATATCGCCACGCTGCAGCGGACGGCCCTCCGTGATCTTCGTATTCACGATGGGCAGGCGAATGCCGTAGTCGTACTTGTTCACGAGAATGAAGTCGCCGACCAACAGCGTCGGCACCATCGAGCCCGACGGAATCTTGAACGGCTCGACGACGAACGAGCGCACGACGAACACGACGAGAATCACCGGGAAAAAGCTCGCCGTGTATTCGAGCCACCACGGCTGCCGCAGCTTTTCCTCACGCAGCCGCGCGCGCGTGGCGGGCGCATTCTCATCGGCGAAACGCTCGCCGATGCGCGCCTGCTGACGATCGAACTCGTCAACGGCGGCTTCCGCCGCGCGGCGACGTTGCGGGAGGAAAACCAGTTTGTCTGCGACCCATGCCACGCCCGTAATGATCACGAGCACAAAAAGAATCAGCGCAAAATTCATAGGGTTCCAGTTCTTAGTCTTATTTGTCTTCGACGCGCAGAATTGCGAGGAAGGCCTCTTGCGGAATCTCTACGGAGCCGACCTGCTTCATCCGCTTCTTACCTTCCTTCTGTTTCTCCAACAGCTTCTTCTTACGCGTAATGTCGCCGCCATAACACTTGGCAAGAACGTTCTTACGCAGCGCCTTGATGTTTTCGCGCGCAATGATATGCGCGCCGATCGCAGCCTGAATCGCGACGTCGTACATCTGGCGCGGAATGATCTCGCGCATCTTCGCCGCCACTTCGCGGCCACGGTACTGGCTCTGCGAACGGTGGACGATCACCGATAGTGCATCGACCTTGTCGCCGTTGATCAGCATGTCGACCTTCACGACATCCGACGCGCGATACTCCTTGAACTCATAGTCCATCGACGCATAACCGCGCGACACCGACTTCAGGCGATCGAAGAAGTCCAGCACGATTTCGCCCATCGGGATTTCGTACGTCAGCTGAACCTGGCGGCCGTGGTACTGCATGTTCACCTGCACGCCGCGCTTTTGCGTACACAGCGTGATCACCGAGCCGACGTAGTCTTGCGGCATGTACAGGTTCACGGTGACGATCGGCTCGCGCACCTCTTCGATCTTCGACGGGTCCGGCATCTTCGCCGGGTTCTCGACCATCATGATCGTGCCGTCGCGCTGCACGACTTCATACACCACGGTCGGAGCCGTAGTGATCAGGTCCATGTCGAACTCGCGTTCGAGACGTTCCTGGACGATCTCCATATGCAGCAGACCGAGGAAGCCGCACCGGAAGCCAAAGCCGAGTGCCTGAGACACTTCCGGCTCGTACATCAGCGATGCGTCATTGAGCTTCAGCTTTTCGAGCGACTCTCGCAGCGCGTCGTACTGGTTCGCTTCGACGGGATAGAGACCGGCGAACACCTGCGGCTTTACTTCCTTGAAGCCGGGCAGCGGCTCGGGCGCGGCATGCTTGACGGTCGTGACGGTATCGCCGACCTTCGCCGCCGTCAGTTCCTTGATGCCCGCAATGATGAAGCCCACCTGCCCCGCCGACAGCGCTTCGAGATTCTTCGACTTCGGCGTGAACACGCCGACGTGCTCGACGGGATATTCGGCGCCCGTCGCCATCAGGCGAATGCGTTCCTTCGGACGCAGCGTGCCGTTGACGATACGCACCAGCATCACGACGCCGACATAGTTGTCGAACCACGAATCGATGATGAGAGCCTGCAGCGGTTCGTCCGCGTTGCCCTTCGGCGGCGGCACCTTGGCAATCAGCGCTTCCAGCACGTCTTCGACACCCATGCCCGTCTTCGCGCTGCAAGGCGTGGCGTCAGTAGCGTCGATGCCGATCACGTCCTCGATTTCGGCAATCGCGTTTTCCGGATTCGCTGCGGGCAAATCGATCTTGTTGAGCACGGGCACCACTTCGACGCCCAGTTCGATTGCCGTGTAGCAGTTCGCGACCGTCTGCGCCTCGACGCCCTGGCTCGCGTCGACGACCAGCAGCGCGCCTTCGCACGCGGACAGCGAACGGCTGACTTCGTACGAGAAGTCGACGTGCCCCGGCGTGTCGATCATGTTGAGGTTGTACAGCTTGCCGTCGCGCGCGCGATACGTCAGCGCGGCCGTCTGTGCCTTGATGGTGATGCCGCGCTCGCGCTCGAGATCCATCGAGTCGAGAACCTGTGCTTCCATTTCGCGATCCGACAGACCGCCGCAAATCTGGATGATGCGATCGGCGAGCGTCGACTTGCCATGGTCGATGTGCGCAATGATCGAAAAGTTACGAATATGATCCATTCAGTGCCGATCAAGCGAAAAAGGCGCGCTCGGACGATTGCGGAGCACGCCTTGTAAGTAGGTGAAAAACTTGTCTATTTTAGCCGAAAAGGGTGTCGACGGGCGCGTCTTGCGGTCGGCGGGAGTCATTCGTGCTCTCTGGCCGGCTGTCGCGGCCTCATCTGCTGGCCGCTCGCGGCGATCGCGTTCAGCATGCCGGCGTAGCGCGATGACCGGCTAGCGCCGCGCGCACTCTCGCTTCGTCGAGATGGTAGTGACACAGTTCAACGCCCTCATGAACCAGCACGGGCATCCAGTCGTTGTACCGCGCTTCCAGCGACGGATCGGCGTCGATGTCGATCACGTCGACCTGCGCGCCGAACTCGGCCAGCAACGGCTCGAGCGCCGCGCGCATGTCGTCGCAGAGGTGGCACCACGCGCGTCCGTAAAGCGTAAGCGATGCCACGCCGGTTACTTCGCCGCGCGCGGACGGATCGGCACGAACTGCGTGTTGTCGCCGCGACGGACCAGCAGCGCGACCATTTTCGACGAATCGAGATGCGCGGTTACTTCTTCGAACTGCTTCGCGCTCGTAATATCCGTATCGCCGACGCGCAGGATGAGATCGCCACGCTGCAATCCGACGCGCGCCGCCGGGCCGTCGACAGCGTCGACCTGCACGCCGTTGCGCAGCTTGAGCGACTTCAACTGATCGGCAGGGATGTCGCTGACGGCAACGCCCAGCGCATTCGACGCGCGCGGCTTCGGCGTGGGCGGCTTCTTCTGCTCGGCCTTCGCGGTCTTGTCCGGCTGCATTTCGGCGACCGTCACGGGCACGTCGCGCGTCTGACCCTTGCGCCAAACCGTGATTGTCGCCTTCGTGCCCGGCTTCGTATCGCCGACCATGCGCGGCAGGTCCGTCGCGGTGTCGACGTTATGACCGTTGAACTTCAGGATGATGTCACCCGGCTGCACGCCGGCCTTGTCCGCGGGACCACCCGGCTCGACGCTGCTGACGAGCGCGCCCTGTGCCTTCGGCAGACCGAGCGAATCGGCCACGTCCTTCGTCACTTCGCCGATCGCGACGGCAATGCGTCCGCGCACGACCTTGCCCGAAGTCTTCAGCTGATCGGCCACGCGCATCGCTTCGTCGATCGGAATCGCGAACGAAATGCCCATGAACCCGCCCGTGCGGCTGTAGATCTGCGAGTTGATGCCGATCACTTCGCCTTGCATGTTGATCAGCGGACCGCCCGAATTGCCCGGGTTCACGGCCACGTCCGTCTGGATGAACGGCAGATAGTCCCCCGTGTCACGGCCCTTCGCGCTGACGATGCCCGCCGTCACCGTGTTTTCGAGGCCGAACGGAGAGCCGATCGCGACAACCCATTCGCCGACGCGCACTTTGTTCGAATCGCCGATCGGCACCGTCGGCAGATTCGACGCGTTGATCTTCACGACGGCCACGTCCGTGCGGTCGTCGACGCCGATTAGCTTTGCCTTGAATTCACGCTTGTCGGTGAGCGTGACGTAGATCGTGTCGGCGTCGTCGATCACGTGCGCATTCGTCATCACGTAGCCATCCTGCGACAGGATGAAGCCCGAGCCGACGCCGCTGTTCTGCTCGGTATCACCGCCGCTATCCGGCGACTGGTCCTGGTCGTTGTTGCCACCGCGCGGCGGATTCGGCGAATTCGGGGAGCCCGGCGATTGTGGCGAATTAGGCATCGGAATGCCAAAGAAACGCCGGAAAAACTCCGACATGTCGCCGTCGTCCATGCCGGGCGGCAAGCCACGCGCCGAATTGGAGACCTTTGCCGTCGTGCGGATGTTGACGACGGCCGGCCCGACCTTGTCGACCAGATCGGTGAAATCGGGCAGATTGGCAGCGGGTGCCGCCGATGCCGTGTGCGGCATGAACGGCAGACAAGCCACCAGCACTGCGGCCGCGAAGAATTTGCGCACCGAAAGAGTCGTCATGTCGTAGCGAACCGAAGGATTACCGGGAAGGCTTGTATTCTATGGCAGCCGCAAATTGCTGCAACGTGGCCTGAGGCACTTCCCCAAGCAATGTGATCCAGAAATCGCCGCGCCGCTTGACCAGTACGTGCGTTGCGCCGCTGTTTCCCGCCCCTTCCTTGCGCGTGCTTTTTTCGACCGGCTCGACGAAGATCGACAGCGCCGCGAGACCATCCGAAAACACCATCTGATCGACGGGGATAGGCGGATTCGACGGATCAGCCGCTGCCATCGGCCGGCGCAGCTCGCGGATCTTGTGGAAGCCCGCGACGGGCGACGCGACCTGCCAGCCCTGCGCTTCCATATCGACGGGCTCGACGGGCGGCCGCACCACTGTCCAGCCGGCCGTGTTCCTGATGCCGCTCGCGATGGGCCCTTTATCCGCCGGAACGCCGATGCGAATCTGCGAAAACGACATCTGCTCGAGCACCTGGCCACTGGGATCGAGCGTCTGCGCGCGCAGCAGCAAGCCTGTCTTCGTGTCGGCCCACAGCTTGTAGGCGAAGCGGTTGGCATCCTTCGGATCGAGTTCGATCACCTGGCTGTCGATACCGGCGACGCGGTCCGTGCCCAGCATCTTCGGCTCATAGACGGTCAGCACCTGATCGCCGCTTGCCGACAGGAGCGCCGGGAACGAATCCTTGTTTTGCCGCTTTTCGACGACGCACAGATGCCGCTCCGGTACAAATGTGTACAGCTCGTCGTTATGACGCAGCATCTTGCGAGGCTTGCCGTCGAGGCTTTCGAGCGATTCGAACTCGCCGTCGCTGTGCGTCGCGTAGTGTGAAATGCGCGAGGACTGAACGAAATTGCCGCGCTGATAAACGAATGCGCCCTCGTAGTTCTGCTGCTGGGCGGCCTGATGAATCCGGTTCAACATTTCCGCCGCGCTGTGCCGGGCGGCGGAATCGTCCGTTTGCGCAAACGTGCGCGACGTTGCGGACAACATCACGGCTGCACAGAACAGGAATGCCGGCAGCCGCCCCCAGATAGTCGTTTTTTTCAACCGCAGACTCTGCATCAGACTATTGGCCCTGCGTCGTCAGGGAGGCCGCGCGGAGCAACGGCATAGAGCCCGACACGACAGGCTGCAGGCCGAACTGCTGATGCGCTTCCAGATATTGATCGAGGTTCGCGTCGCGGATGATGTTGCCGTCCTGGGCGTTTGCCTGTGTGGTGGTCGCAGCCGGCATCGAGGCCATCGCCACGCGCTGCATCGATTCCGAATGCGGCGCGACCGATGCGACCTGCGTGTCGCCGGAGCCCGCCGTGTTCACGCCCTGCAGTTGCGGCATCACGATCCACGTGAGCGTGGCGGCAGCCGCAGCGACGGCAAACGCCGGAATCACGCGTCGGCGCAACGACAACAGGCGGCGCGCGACCGGGATCGAAGCAGGCGCCAGCACATGGGCCTCGCTTTCGAAGCGGGCCGCGAAGCCGCTCATGAACGCGCTGCTTGCGGCCGGACTGACAGCCAGATCGTCCGAACGCAGCGCGTCGCCGATCAGGTGATAGCACGACCATGTCGCACGACCTTCATGGTCCAGTGCGGCAAGAATTGTGTTCGGATGCTCGCCGTCGACCAGTTCCCCATCGACGAAAGCAGACAGACGCTCGCGATGCGAGCTTGCTTGCGCATTTGTTTGCATTGGCATCGAAACCGACCCCATGATGCTCCCCATCTTTACAGACACCCCGTAGTGACACCACTTAACCCAGATACTGCGCCGCCGTCCGCGAGGCAGGGTAGCTGCTGTGTCCAACAGCCGTTACCAGCGCTTGCCCTCGGGTGTGTCAAGCAGCGGACGCAATTTTGCCGCAATGGCTTCGCGAGCGCGGAAAATTCTCGACCTGACGGTGCCGATCGGGCACCCCATCATTTCAGCGATTTCCTCGTAGCTCAGACCTTCAATTTCACGAAGAGTTATGGCGGTGCGCAGCTCTTCCGGTAAAACCGCCATCGCAGCATTGACCGTCTCTGCGATCTGTTTGCTCATCAACATCGACTCGGGCGTGTTGATATCCCTTAGTTGGTCGGCATCCGAGAAAGTTTCAGCCTCTTCTGCGTCCGCTTCGGTCGAAGTGGGCGCGCGGCGGCCCTGGGTCGCAAGGTAATTCTTGGCCGTGTTGACGGCAATCCGGTACAACCACGTATAGAACGCGGACTCGCCGCGGAATTGGGGCAGCGCCCGGTATGCCTTGATGAAGGCATCCTGGGCCACGTCCTCGACCTCGGCGGGATCCCGCACGAGGCGCGAGATCAGCCGGATGATCTTGCGGTGGTACTTCGAGACCAGGAGCTCGAACGCGGCCTTGTCGCCATTCTGGACGCGTTCAACCAGCACCTGATCTATTTCTTTTTCGCTCACCTGATAAATCCGTTAACTTTTGCGCGTGTAGCGGGGCACCATTGTAGCTTCCCCTTCAAGATGGCAAGTTACACGCGTAACAGCGGTTACAGTCTTTACAGTCAAGGCGCGGAGCAAAGGCTGGCGGGTCACTCAAACGTGCGCGCTGCGCCGCGCGAGCACGGCAAGCTCGCGAAAAAGATCGTGCTCGAGCATGTCGGCCGCGATCAGAAGCCTGAGTAATTTGCCGCCCTCGTCTTCCAGCGACAGCATCAGAAGACAGTCGCTCCATTGGCTGCATCCAACGATACGGCCCTGAGCGCGCAATATTCCCATCCGGCTCCAGACCGACATTCCATCCGGCCCGATTTTAAATGCGTACGGCTCGTTGCGGGCATGACGGACGGCTGCGAGCGCGAGAATGGCGAAAACAGCCGCACCCGTCAGCACGGCCGGGACGATGCCGAAACGGGGCACGACAGTCGCCCAGACGGCGGCAACGCCGACGACGATGAACAGCGCCGTCGCCAGATACAGCGCGGCGGACCGCCGCAGCGCGACGCGCTGCGAGGGTCCGCCGTTCAATGCGAGACGGGGAGCGTCCGCCGCGGGAGCATTTGCCGGACGAGCCGGCGACGACGATGCTGCCGTCAAATGCTCAGGCGCGCTTGAAAACCAGCGTGCCGTTCGTGCCGCCGAACCCGAACGAGTTCTTCAGCGCGACGTCGATCTTCATCTCCCGCGCCGTGTTCGCGCAGTAGTCGAGATCGCATTCCGGATCCTGGTTGAAGATGTTGATGGTCGGCGGCGACACCTGGTGATGCACGGCAAGTACCGTGAACACCGATTCCAGACCGCCAGCGCCGCCCAGCAGGTGACCCGTCATCGACTTCGTCGAGTTCACGACGATGCTTTTCGCGTGATCACCGAATGCGCGCTTGATGCCCGTCGTTTCCGCGAGGTCGCCCAGGGGCGTCGACGTGCCGTGCGCGTTCAGGTAGTTCACCGAATCGGGGTTCACGCCGGCGTTCTTCATCGCCGCGATCATGCAGCGGCGCGCGCCGTCGCCGTCTTCGAGCGGTGCCGTCATGTGGTACGCGTCGCCGCTCATGCCGTAGCCGCTGACTTCGGCGTAGATCTTCGCGCCGCGAGCCTTCGCGTGCTCGTATTCTTCGAGCACCATGACACCCGCGCCTTCGCCGAGCACGAAGCCGTCGCGGTCCTTGTCCCACGGACGGCTCGCCGTCGCCGGATCGTCGTTACGCTGCGACAGTGCGCGCGCGGCCGCGAAGCCGCCGATCCCGAGCGGCGAAACCGTCGATTCCGCGCCGCCCGCGATCATCACGTCGGCGTCGCCGTATTCGATCAGGCGCGATGCCTCGCCGATGCAGTGCAGACCCGTCGTGCAAGCCGTCACCATCGCCAGGTTCGGGCCCTTCAGGCCGTATTTGATCGACAGATGGCCCGAGATCATGTTGATGATCGACGCGGGCACGAAGAACGGCGAAATACGGCGCGGGCCGCGGTTCAGCAGTTCCGTCTGCGTGACTTCGATCATCGGCAAGCCGCCGATGCCCGAGCCGACCACTACGCCAACGCGCTCCGAATTCGCTTCGGTGATCTCGAGGCCGCTATCCTGCATCGCCTGGATGCCGGCCGCCACGCCGTAATGGATGAACGTATCCATATGGCGCGCTTCCTTGCCGGGAATGTAGTCCTCGACATTGAAGCCCTTCACTTCGCCGGCGAAGCGGGTGGAGAAGTTCGACGCGTCGAACTTCGTGATGTTGGCGATGCCGGACTTGCCTGCGACCAGATTGGCCCAGCCGTCGGCAACATTATTGCCAACAGGCGAAATAAGCCCCAGGCCTGTAACAACAACACGACGACGGCTCACGGTAACCCCTTTTCCATAGATGACAAAACAAAAGCCACAGTACCCACAGGAGAGCGCCCCGTGAACCCTGTGGCTGTTAACCTGACGAACGCTGACCTGCGCGCTGACGAATGCGCTGACCGATACAGTGGCGCAAGCACCAGAAACTGCATCAGTAAGCGCAATGACGAAAAAGCCGACCGTCGCTGCATCGGCCAGAGCGCCTTGAACGGCGCCGTCAGGATAGCGCGCATGCGCATGGATGTCGGCGCCTGCCCTGCTTGCACCGCCCCGCGGCGCGACAGGGCGGCCGCTACAGCGGGCGCTGCGACGTTCGCAGCAGCCGAGGCAACCAGGCGGGCGCGAATGACCTTAGGCCTTGACGTTAGCGCGAGCGTAGTCGATCGCCTGCTGAACCGTCGTGATCTTCTCGGCTTCTTCATCCGGAATTTCCATGCCGAATTCGTCTTCGAGAGCCATCACCAGTTCAACCGTGTCGAGCGAGTCAGCGCCGAGGTCGTTCACGAACGATGCTTCGTTCTTGATTTCCGCTTCGGCAACGCCGAGTTGCTCTGCAACGATCTTCTTGACGCGCTGTTCGATATTGTCCATTACCCCTCCAAGGGAAAAAAGTTCATAAATACAAGTGCGCGCATTTTATCAGGTTTGCATCTGTAAAAAAGCGACGCACAAGGTTGCTGTAAAGCCGTCCTATCGGCACTTTGAATTGCATCAAGGCGCGGATAGTAACCGAATTTGATTACGACATATACATGCCGCCGTTCACGTGCAACGTCGTGCCGGTGATATAACCGGCCTGCGGCGATGCAAGGAACGTTACAGCGTGTGCGATGTCTTCCGGGCTGCCGAGACGGCCAAGCGGAATCTGCGCCTTCAGTGCCGTCTGCTGCTCCTCGGGGAGCGTCTTCGTCATGTCGGTATCGATGAAACCCGGTGCGACGCAATTCACGGTGATGCCGCGGCTGCCGATTTCACGCGCAAGCGCACGCGTCATGCCCGCGACGCCCGCTTTCGCGGCTGCGTAGTTCGCCTGGCCGGGATTGCCCGCCGAGCCGACCACCGACGTGATGTTGATGATCCGGCCGCCACGCGCCTTCATCATCGGGCGCAAGACGGCGCGCGACAGACGAAACACGGATTTGAGGTTCGTGTCGATCACGGCGTCCCAGTCTTCGTCCTTCATACGCATCGCAAGCTGGTCTTGCGTGATGCCCGCGTTGTTCACCAGTACGTTGAGCGCGCCGAACTCCTTCACAGTGCCTTCGATCAGCGCTTCCGCCGCTGCGGCATCGTTCACGTTCAGCACGGCGCCGCGGCCGTTCAGATCTTCGGCCTTGAACGCTTCCGTGATCGCATTCGCTCCGCTTTCGCTCGTTGCCGTGCCGACCACCATCGCGCCGTGACGCGCGAGTTCGAGGGCGATTGCGCGGCCGATGCCACGCGAAGCGCCCGTCACGACCGCGATCTGTTTATCGAGAGTCTTTTCCATCATTCAATTCCGCAGTGCCCTGCAAGCGCAGGGCGATTTGATTCGTTGCCGCCTCGCGAGAAGACGTTCAGGCCGTGACGAGCTTCAGCACTTCGTCGAGCGTTGCCGGATCGACGATCGACGCACCGGTCAGATTGCCGTCGATACGCCTGGTCAGGCCCGCCAGCACCTTGCCGGGACCGCATTCGACGACGTGCGTGACGCCCTGCTTCGCCATCGACTGCACGCATTCGACCCAGCGCACGGGGCCCGCCGCCTGACGAACCAGTGCATCCTTGATGCCAGCCGGCTCGTTGACCACGGCCACATCGACGTTATTCACGACTGGAATCGACGGCACCTGTACGTCGACGCTCGCCAGATACTCGCGGAGCTGATCCGAAGCAGGCTTGAGCAGCGACGAATGGAACGGCGCGGACACGGGCAACGGCAGCGCGCGCTTCGCGCCCTTTGCTTTCGCAACCTCGCACGCCTTTTCGACGGCGGCCTTGTGGCCCGCGATCACGACCTGCGCGGGCGCATTGAAGTTAACCGCTTCGACGACGCCAGCCGTCGATGCTTCCTTGCACACTTCACGCACCGTGTCGTCATCGAGGCCGAGAATCGCGGCCATGCCGCCCTGACCGACGGGCACTGCGTTCTGCATCGCCTGCGCGCGGAAGCGCACGAGCGGAACGGCATCACGGAATTTCAGCGCGCCGGCCGCGACGAGCGCCGTATATTCGCCGAGGCTGTGGCCGGCGACGATCGCGGGCGTCGGACCACCTGCCGCCTGCCACGCGCGAAAGATCGCGTAGGCAGCCGTCAGCATCACGGGTTGGGTGTTGGTCGTCAGATTCAGGTCTTCAGCCGGGCCTTCGGCGATCAGCTTGCCGAGGTCCTGGTTGAGCGCGTCGGAGGCTTCCTGGAGGGTTTCACGCACGATCGCGTGATCGGCGAATGCATTGAGCATGCCGACCGACTGCGAGCCCTGCCCCGGAAAAACGAACGCAAATTTCATATCGTCCCCAATTCGATGAATTCAGTTGTGCGTGGCGTGCACAAGCCCGTGCAGCCGCTCCCAGCGGCGCGCAGGCACGGTCGCCCGGCCTTCGTCAGAAGCGGATAACCGACGCGCCCCACGTAAAGCCGCCGCCCACGCCTTCGATCAGCACGTTGTGGCCGCGCTGGATGCGTCCGTCGCGAACCGCGACGTCGAGCGCGAGCGGAATCGACGCGGCCGACGTATTGCCATGTTCGTGCACGGTAACGATCATCCGCTCCTGCGGCAGGCCAAGCTTGCGGCACGTGCTCTGCATGATGCGGATATTGGCCTGATGCGGAATCAGCCAGTCGATCTGCTCGGGCTTGAGATCGGCCTTCTGCAGCGCTTCGATAGCGACTTTTTCGAGCACGTTGACGGCTAGCTTGAACACCGCCTGGCCATCCATGTGCAGGAACGCGCTGCCTTGCACGATGCCGCCGTGCACGTTGCCCGGCGTGCAGAGAATGTCCGAGTGGCTGCCATCCGCATGCAGCGCGCTTGCCAGCACTCCCGGCTCGTCCGATGCCTGCAGCACGACGGCACCCGCGCCATCGCCGAACAGCACGCACGTGGTGCGGTCGTTGAAATCGAGGATGCGCGAGAACGTTTCAGCACCGACCACCAGCGCAGTACGATGTTGCCCGCTTCGAATGAAGCTGTCAGCCGTCGCAACGGCATAGGCAAAACCTGAGCACACTGCCTGCACATCGAACGCCGCGCCGTTGTTCTTGATGCCGAGCTTCTTCTGCAGCAAACAGGCCGTGCTCGGGAACACGAAGTCCGGCGTCGACGTGGCGACGATGATGAGATCGATCGATTGCGGATCGACGTCAGCGGCTTCGATCGCGCGTTGCGATGCGATCAGGGACAGCTCGCTCGTCGTGACATCGGGATCGGCGAAATGGCGCGCATGGATGCCCGTGCGGGCCACGATCCATTCGTCGCTCGTCTCGATGCCCTGCTTCGCGAGACGGTCAGCCAGATCCTGATTGGAAACGCAATTGGGCGGCAGATAGCTGCCCGTGCCCAGCACGCGGGAGTAGATAGTGGATTGAGCCATTATGCCTTCGAGGATAGTGCGCTGTAGGGCTCGGCCGGCTGGCCAGAAATCGGACCCGCGATCGGGCTCGCAATCTGGCTCGCGGAACCCGCGCCGCCCGCTTCGCGCGTCGCCTGTTCGAGTGAACCCGCGTTCTCCTCCATCGCGCGGGCAAGACGTTCCAGAACGCCATTTTTGACGGCATCATACCCGCGTTTGATTGCCCACTCAAACGCGTAGGCGTCGGCCGAACCGTGGCTCTTGATCACGAGTCCGCGCAGGCCGAGGAGCGCCGCGCCGTTGTACTGCCGATGGTCGACGCGCTTCTTGAAACGCAGCAGTACCGGCAGCGCGAGCAGGGCCATCACCTTGGTCATCCACGAACGGCCGAATTCTTCCTTGATGATGTCCGAGAGCATCTGCGCGAGGCCTTCCGACGTCTTCAGCGCAACGTTACCGACGAAGCCATCGCAGACGATCACGTCGACGGTGCCTTTGTAGATATCGTTGCCTTCCACGTTGCCGCGGAAGTTGAGCGTGCTGGTGCGCAGAAGCTCTCCTGCGCGCTTGATGGTGTCGTTGCCCTTGATGACCTCTTCGCCGATATTCAGGAGCCCGATGCTCGGACGCTCCTTGCCTTCCACCGCCGACACCAGCGCATGGCCCATCTCGGCGAACTGCAGCAGATGCTGCGGCTCGCAGTCGACGTTCGCGCCGAGGTCGAGCATGGTCGTGTAGCCGGTGGGATTGGGCAGCGCAAACGCAATCGCCGGACGTTCGATGCCCGGGAGCGTTTTAAGAACATAGCGGGAAACGGCCATCAGCGCGCCGGTATTGCCGGCGGAGATACAGGCCTGCGCCTCGTCTTCCTTGACGCGATTGAGTGCAACGCGCATCGACGAGTCTTTCTTCTTACGAAGCGCGACTTCAACCGGATCGTCCATTGCGACGATCTCGGATGCGGGTACGACCGTGAGTGCCGGATCGTCTGCCGCCTTCAGTTTTTTGAGCTGCGCTCGAATCGCGCTTTCGATGCCGACGAGCATCAGATGCGCATCGGGATGCGAGCGAACGAAGTTGACGGCAGCGGGAACGGTCACGGACGGCCCGTGGTCGCCTCCCATGCAATCTATCGTGAGCTTTACAGTCATGGAATGCGACGAATTTCAGGCACAAAAAAGCGGCAGTTGAATGCCGCCTTTTCGATGAACCGGGAAAATGTCAAGCGAGTCGATCGCCACGCGAAACGCCAACGCGTTGAAGCCCGGATGGGAAATCCCAAATGAGCCCAACTGCGCGCAATGCCGGGCGATTAGTCGTTCTTCGTCTTGACGACTTTCTTGCCGCGGTAGTAGCCGTTCGGGCTGACGTGGTGACGCAGATGCACTTCACCCGTGCTCGGCTCAACAGCCAGCGGCGCGGCGTTGAGGAAATCGTGCGAGCGATGCATACCGCGCTTCGACGGCGACTTTTTGTTTTGTTGAACTGCCATGATAACTCCTGAAAATTTTCCGAATTCTAACACAGCCCGATACGGCAACCGCCATAGACCGCGTGGCTGAAACCATCGCGTCCGACGCGCCCTATCGCGCTCCCATGCAACTGTTCAGTGCTTCTTGCCGCCGGACCCGCCCGACTTCAGGCCTTCGAGCACCGCGAAAGGATTTGGCCGCTTGGGTTCTTCGCCCTCGCCGGTTTCGCCCTTGGCGGTATCTTCGCCTTCCACCTTCACGGCATCTTCGCCTTCCAGCCCGCTAGCGCCCGAGGCGAGGCTCTCGTGCACTTCGGGACAGACGTCGTGCTTCGGCACGAGCGGCAACGAAAGCAGCAATTCCTCTTCGATCAAGTCGACAAGATCGAACTGGCGTGACCCAACGATCACATCGACTTCATCCTCGTCCAGAGGAAACTCTTCAGCTTCCTCTTCGGTTTTGACGATCCGGTAAGTCGCATCGACGTTGAACGCCTGCTCGTACGGAGACAGGCAACGCTGACATTCGAGCCATGCGGCGCCGTGAATCGCGAGCCTCATATACGGCTGCGAACCCTCGGTGCCGTCGCCCTGCAATTCCGGCTGCATCGCCCCTTCGGCTTGCCAGGTGAACGCGGTATCGCGGTCTGGCGCTTCCTCCGGGACTTCGTTTAACATGCGCGGCAGTTGCGAGACGCGCACGGTACCTGCGGCCTGACGTCCACTTCGGGCAAATTCGAACAAATCGAGTTCGCGCGGGTCGACGAGACCAGCAGGTTTGCCAGGATGTTGAGTCATGTGCGCTCCTGCGTCGGCAAGGGTTTCAGCCGGGTGAATCGCCATGCCTTGTTGTCTGCCGCCACACCGACATTTGAGTCCGCGTAGCGCGCCATACGGCAAAGCATACCGATGAAAAGCCCAAAATCATATCCGTTTTGTCTTTTCGAGTCAAACACTTAAGACCGCCCATGCGAAGGCGCTCGCGCCCGCCTTCTTGCAGTCGGTTTTGCCTTCAGATTGAGGTTCCATTTCAGCATGCCGGATTTCCCCAAACGCCCGCCCCGCCTGATTCTGGCGTCGAGTTCGCCGTATCGCCGCGAGTTGCTCGAGCGCCTGCGCCTTCCGTTCGATGTCGTCGTGCCTGCCATCGACGAAACGCCGCATGCAGGCGAAGCGCCGGAAGCGACGGCGCTGCGCCTCGCGCAAGCCAAGGCGCACGCGGTCGCTAACGCACTCGCCGCCGGCGAGCCGGCGCTCATCATCGGCTCCGACCAGGTCGCGACCTATGACGGACACCAGATCGGCAAACCCGGCTCGCATGAGAAAGCGCTGGCGCAACTGCAAGCCATGCGAGGCCGCGAAGTGCTGTTTCATAGCGCGCTCTGCCTGTTCGACAGCCGCTCGGGCACCGCACAAGCCGCCGACGTGATTACCCGCGTACGCTTTCGTGACCTGCCGGATGCCGCGCTCGACGCATATTTGTGCGCCGAAACGCCCTACGATTGCGCCGGCAGCGCGAAAGCCGAAGGACTCGGCATTGCGCTCCTCGAAGCCATCGAATCCGACGATCCGACCGCGCTGATAGGCCTGCCGCTGATCGCGCTCACGCGGATGCTGCTCGCCGCGGGCTATCCGCTGCTGGAGGCGCAATGAGCGGCGTGCTCTATCTGATTCCGAACACGCTCGGCGACGGCGACGCCGCCGCGCTGGATGCCGTCCTTCCCGCGCCCGTTCGGGCCCGCGCCGCCGCTCTGCACTACTACATAGGCGAAAACGCGAAAACGACGCGCGCATTCCTGAAAAAAATCGGGACGGAGCGGCCAATCCAGGAAATCGAGATCCGCGAACTGAATGTGAATACGCCGGCCGGGGAGATCGACAAGCTTCTTGCGCCCGTTTTGGCGGGAACGGACGCCGGATTGGTGTCCGAAGCGGGTTGCCCGGCCGTCGCCGATCCGGGCGCGCTGCTCGTACGGCGCGCGCACGAGCGCGGCGTCAAGGTCGTGCCGTTCGTGGGGCCGAGTTCCATCCTGCTAGCGTTGATGGCGTCGGGACTAAACGGCCAGAGCTTTGCGTTTCACGGCTATCTGCCCGTCGACGCCAACGAGCGCGTGAAGCGCCTGCGAGACCTGGAGCAGCAGTCGCGCAAAGCGAAGCAAACGCAGATTTTCATCGAAACGCCTTATCGGAATCGCGCGCTGCTCGATTCGCTGATCGCAACCTGCGCGCCGTCGACGCTCATCTGCGTCGCCGTCGATCTGACACTGCAAAGCGAAACGATCATGAGCCGCACAGTCGCGGACTGGAAGAAGAAGCCCGCGCCTGATCTGCATAAGCGCCCAGCGATCTTTCTGATTCTGGCGGTCTGACTTAGGAAAATGGCGGCCAGATTCCTGGCCGCCGCATTGCAGACGCGCTATCGAAGATTCAACTTTCCGATGGTCGCCATCGCGCGCACGGCGCCGCTGCCGACCGCCGCGCCGAACTTGCGCGCCACGCGATCCGTAATGCTTTCCTTCACCGTGTAATCGACTACGTCTGGCGCCTTGATGATTTCTCGCGCGACGAAATCGGTGTCGCCGAAGCCGTCCGCGAGGCCCAGTTCGACGCTTTTTTCGCCCGTCCAGAAGAGGCCGGAGAAGATATCTGGGCTGTCTTTCAGCCGGTTGCCGCGACCCTGCTTCACTGCGTCGATGAACTGCGCGTGGATCTGATCGAGCATCGCTTGCGCATGTTCGTCCATCTTCGGCGTATCGGGAGAGAACGGATCGAAAAAGCCCTTGTTCTCGCCGGATGTGCGCATCCTGCGCTGAATGCCCAGCTTGTCCATCAGCCCCGTAAAACCGAAGCCGTCCATCAGTACGCCGATCGAGCCGACGATGCTCGCCTTGTCGACATAGATCTTGTCGGCGGCGGCCGCAGCATAGTAGCCGCCCGACGCACACATGTCGCCGACGACTACATACAGCGGGACAGACGGATATTTGGCGCGCAACCGACGAATATCGCGGTAGATAATGCCCGCTTGCACAGGACTGCCGCCCGGACTGTTGCAACGAAGGACGACGCCGGCAGTGCCGGCGTCATCGAAGGCGCTTTCCAGCGCCGTATCGATATCTTCTGCGTTCGCGTTCGTATCTGCGGCGATCTCGCCATCAAGCGTGATGAGCGCTGTATGCCGACCGCTAGTCGCGACCTTCTCGCCGCTGAAATCGAAGATCGCCAATCCGATGAGCACCAGCACGCCGAGGAACATGAACCTGAAGAAGATGCGCCAGCGGCGGGCCGCGCGCTGCTCCTTGATTGCGGCGAGCGCAACCCGCTCGAGCGCGCCGCGCTCCCAGTTCAGCTGGTCGGCGGCCGCGCCGCGACGGGATTCGCGGCCTGGAGCAGCCGATTCCTGGGGATCGGGAGTGAGATTGTCGGACATGCGTCGCCGCCAGATAGAACGGGTTTGGGAATGAAGCCTGGAAATCAGGATGCGGGAAGCAGATCGCCGTCCGGGAGCCAGAACACGGCGCGGCCTTCGGGCGTGTCGCGTTCGTCGACCTGCACCGGGCGAAGCCTGCCGCCGCGGCATGGACCGCCGACGCATTTGCCCGTATCCGGCGCGTAAATCGCGCCATGCGTAGCGCACATCAAGTATAAACCGGACGATTCGAAGAACTGCCCCTCGCTCCAGTCCAACTCCATCGGCACGTGTGCGCAGCGGTTTAGATAGCCATACGCGACACCGTCATAGCGAATGAAGAAGACGACGGCGTCACCATCCGCGCAGGTCGCGTTGCGGCGAATACCCGTGCCGCCGTCGACGAGTTCCTCTGATGCGCATATGCGCACGGGCTTCAGCACGGCGTCCGTCATGCATGCTCCCGCAGCCAGCCTGACAGCGAAGCGACGCTGTCCGCGACGTATTTCGGTTCGAGCGCCGCCAGCGAATCGGCGGGATGTGCGCCGTATGTGACACCAATGCCCGAAACGCCCGCATTGATGGCCATCTGCAGATCGTGCGTAGTATCGCCGATCATCACCGTGCGCACGGGATCCTGCCCCAGTTCACGCGTCAACTCGTGCAGCATCGCGGGATGGGGCTTCGAGAACGTCTCATCGGCGCAGCGCGTGCCGTCGAACAGGCTCGTGAGTCGGACCTGATCCAGCGCACGATTGAGCCCGACGCGGCTTTTGCCCGTCGCGATCGCGAGCAGATAGCCCTGACCGCGCAGATCGGCCAGCATTTCGCGCACACCGGTGAACAGTTCCGTCGTCTGATCCTTCACCAGATAGTGCAAACGGTAGCGCTCGGCGAGGCGCGGATAGTCGGACGGATCGAGCGTCGGCGCCGCGATCTGCAGCGCGTCGCGCAAGCCGAGGCCGATCACGAAGCTCGCGGCTTCGTCGGTGGGTACGGGCAGACCGAGGTCGCGGCACGCGGCCTGGATGCTGCGGGTGATGTGGACGGTCGAATCCATCAATGTGCCGTCCCAATCGAAGACGATCAGATCAAATTGCTGCCTGGCCATGCGTTCCCGTCTCGTTTTGTGGTTGTCCGCGCTGCGCGTCGTCCTGCGCTTTGCCCTGTTGCGCGCCCATTTCAGCAAGCTGCTCGATGAAGCGCCGGCAGTCGGCCGGCAAGGGCGCATCGAACTGCAGCGTGTCGCCGGAGGCCGGGTGCGTCAGCTTCAGCCGGTACGCGTGCAGGAACATGCGCTTCAGTCCGGGCTGCGCGTTGGCGCGCGCGAGCGCCTTGTTCAGCGCGAAATCGCCGTATTTGGCGTCGCCGACGATCGGCAGCCCCAGATGCGCCAGATGCACACGAATCTGATGCGTCCGCCCCGTTTTCAGCTCCGCCTCCAGCAACGCATAGCCGGGCCAACGGTCGACGAGGTTGAAAATAGTGTGCGATGGCAAGCCGTCCGGCTGCACGCGCACGCGCCGCTCGCCATCGGGCAGCAGATATTTGTGCAGCGGCTCCTTCACCGCGCGCCGACGCCCCCAGTCGCTCGCCCATTCGCCGTGCACGCACGCGTAGTAGCGCTTGTCCATCCGGTTTTCGCGGATCTGCTCGTGCAGATTGACGAGCGCCGCGCGCTTTTTCGCCAGCATCAGCACGCCCGACGTCTCGCGATCCAGCCGATGCACCAGTTCCAGAAACTTCGCCTGCGGGCGCGCGGCGCGCAACTGCTCGATCACGCCGAATGCGACGCCGCTCCCGCCGTGCACAGCGACGCCCGCCGGCTTGTCGATGACGAGCAGATGGTCGTCCTCATACAGAATGTCGAAATGCGCGGACGGCACAGGCGCGTTCACGGCCGGCTCGTCGGCGCGCGCGACGCGAACGGGCGGCACGCGCACCAGATCTCCATGAGCGAGCCGGTATTGCGCATCCACCCGGCCCTTGTTTACGCGCACTTCGCCGCTTCGCAGAATCCGATAAATATGGCTTTTCGGCACGCCTTTACAGACGCGCAACAAGAAGTTGTCGATACGCTGGCCAGCCGCACTGTCGTCGATTTCGATCATCGACACCTGATCGCTTGCGACCGCGTTCGCGACCGATTTCTGGGATGTTTTGCCTAACTCTTTCATTCTGAATATAATTTGGCCAGCAGTCTGCGGCGGCCGACTATATAAGATCGGCGCATTAAACCGAATCGCGGGTGGATTGTGCAGGTGCAAGCTATAAAGCGCTATTTTACTTGTGCCGGGGGCTGGTTGCTCGCCCTGAAAATGAGATGCAACAAGTTGCACGCACGGATCACGACACGGCAGGGACGGCGCCCACAGGCACGTTCGGTCACTGTCGGCTCCGTCGGTAACGGAATTTTGGTCAAAAAGAATTTGACTGGCGAGCTTCGGCAGCGGACGGCTTGAATGTCCCCTTGGCGCGAAGCGGCCAGTGGCGAAAATACGGCGTGCGCCCGAGGCGTCCCGCAGAAAGTGCGGGACATGGCGACGTCAAAATGAGGCGAGACACCCCGAGCGGGCGCAGCGCGCGTTGTGAGCGAGCTTCCCCGCTGCGGCAAGACCGCAGCCTTCGAACCGGTTGTCCGGACGCGCGCCCAGCTGGCGCGCCGGCGCACGTGGACGAAGGCGTATGCAAGTCGGCTGCCAGGACCCGCGGCGTGTCGGGCCATTATTTGAAGCCGTGTTCGCATGTGCCCTGCGGCAGCGCGTCCAGTTTCCGTCGGACGGCGCCCTTTCAAGGCAATTCTCCCGCCATCTTTCCCGCTCCAGCGTGCTTGTGAAAACACAATAAGGCGCGGCATGCCGCTGCCCTTGCCGTCGGCTGGCCGGATTCGATCCCGCGCGCCGTCGGCTCGGACACGCAGAGCCGCTCTGGAGCCGTTCAATGAAACGCATGTTGTTCAATGCGACGCAGCAGGAAGAACTGCGCGTCGCCATCGTCGATGGGCAAAAACTCATCGACATCGACATCGAAACTGCCGGGCGCGAACAGCGCAAAGGCAATATCTACAAGGGGATCGTGACGCGCATCGAGCCGTCGCTCGAAGCCTGCTTCGTCAACTACGGTGAAGACCGCCACGGTTTTCTCCCGTTCAAGGAAGTCGCCCGCCAGTATTTCCGCGACGGCATCGACATGCGCTCGGCGCGCATTCAGGACGCCCTCAAGGAAGGCCAGGAACTGATCGTTCAGGTTGAGAAAGAAGAACGCGGCAACAAGGGCGCTGCCCTCACTACGTTCATCTCGCTCGCCGGCCGCTACCTCGTGCTGATGCCGAACAATCCGCGCGGCGGCGGCGTGTCGCGCCGGATCGAAGGCGACGACCGCCAGGAACTGCGCGAAACGATGGCTCAGCTGCAACTGCCGGAAGGCATGAGCATCATCGCGCGCACGGCGGGCATCGGCCGCAGCGCCGAAGAGCTGCAGTGGGACCTTAACTACCTGATGCAGCTGTGGCGCGCGATCGAAGCCGCGTCGCAGAGCGGCACGCAAGGTCAGCCCATGCTGATCTATCTCGAATCGAGCCTCGTCATCCGCGCGATTCGCGACTACTTCCAGCCGGATATCGGCGAAATTCTCATCGACACCACGGAAATCCACGACCAGGCGCGCGCCTTCATGGACATCGTGATGCCGGACAATGTCAACAAGGTGAAGCGGTACCACGACGACGTGCCGCTTTTCTCGCGTTTCCAGATCGAGCATCAGATCGAGACAGCGTACTCGCGCACGGTGCCGCTGCCGTCGGGCGGCGCGATCGTGATCGACCACACGGAAGCGCTGGTCGCAATCGACGTGAACTCGGCGCGCGCCACCAAGGGCGCCGACATCGAGGAAACGGCCACGCGCACGAACCTCGAAGCCGCCGACGAAGTCGCTCGCCAGCTGCGTCTGCGCGATCTGGGCGGCCTGATCGTGATCGACTTCATCGACATGGAGTCGGCCAAGAGCCAGCGCGAAGTCGAGCAGCGTCTGAAGGACGCGCTCAAGCACGACCGCGCGCGCGTCCAGATGGGCAAGATCTCGCGCTTCGGCCTGATGGAACTGTCGCGCCAGCGTCTGCGCCCGGCGCTGTCGGAAGGCAGCCACGTGACCTGCCCGCGCTGCAACGGCACGGGCCACATCCGCGATACCGAATCGTCCGCGCTGCAAGTGCTGCGGATCATTCAGGAAGAAGCGATGAAGGAAAACACCGCGGCGATCCACTGCCAGGTGCCCGTCGAAGTCACGGCCTTCCTGCTCAACGAAAAGCGCTCGGAGATCAACAAGATCGAGTCGCGCTTCAAGGTCAACGTCGTGCTGGTGCCGAACAAGCACCTCGACACGCCGCATTACAAGCTCGAGCGTCTGCGTCATGACGATGCACGCCTCGACGATCCGCGCGCCTCGTGGAAGATGGCCGAAGAAGCTGCGCGCGAACTGGAATCGGAAACGGGCTACAGCAAGCGCGCCGAGGATGTGAAGCCGAAGCAGGAAGCGGCGGTCAAGGGCATCACGCCGGAGAAGCCGGCGCCGAGCGCCCCCGTCCGCACGCCGGCTCCCGCAGCCCCTGCCCCGGCCGAGATGAAGCCCGCGACGGGCGGCTTCATCGGCTGGCTGAAGGGTCTGTTCGGCATGCAGCCGGCCGCCCCTGCGCCGGCTCCCGCACCCGTCGAGAAGACGGCGAAGCCGGCGCGCGCCGAACGTACCGAGCGCGGTGAGCGCACGGGCGAGCGCGGCGGCGACCGCAACCGCAACCGTCGCGGTGGCGCAGGCGGCCGCGACTCAGCACGTGGCGAAGGCGCGGCAACGCAAGGCCGTCAGGGCCAGCCGTCGCAGCGTCGCGAGGAACGCGAGCCGCGCGAAGCACGTGAACCGCGTGGCGGCCGCGAGCAGCGCGAAGGCCGCGAAGCACGCGAGACGCGTCCGGAGCGCGTCGAACGCGGTCAGGAGCGCGCAGAACGCGCAGAAGCAGCCGAAAACGCGGCGCGTGGCGAGCGCCAGGACCGTGGGGAGCGCCGCGAACGTGGCGAGCGCCCGGAACGCGGAGAGCGCCGCAAGCCGCAGCAGGAAGCCGCTGAAGCGCTGAACCAGAACGAATCCCAGGCCGACGTCGCCGCGCAGGCACAAGCCAGCCTGACGGGCGGCGCCGCCCCCGCCGAGGAAGCGCGTGATGGCGAAGAGCGTCGCCGTCGCCGCCGCGGTCGCCGCGGTGGCCGTCGCGAGCGCGAAGAGGAAGGCGTGAACGTGAACACGGCGGCAGATGTTGCCGAGGCGGAAGGCGAAGCGGCAGCAGCCGCTTCGGCGGAAGCGCCAGTTCGCACGCCGGAGCACACAGGCCGTCACGAAGCGCAGCCTCAAGCAACGGCTCCCGCCGCGCAGGAACCGGCAGAGACCGTGAAACCGGTCGAAGTCGTCGTGGCAGCCGTCGCGACGGGTGCAGCCGTGGTCAGCGAGCTGCATGCGTCGGCCGAAACGCCGTCGCTCGCCGTCGAAAAGGCCGCGAAGGCAGAAGCCGTCGTGCCCGCCGATGAAGCCCCCGCCGCCGCTGCGCCGCAGGCGGAAGCGGAAGTGCAAGCAGCCGGGTCCGCCGAGCCCCAGGCCATCGAGCCGCACGAAGCTGCGCCCGTAGCCCCTATCGAGCCCACTGTCGAAACCCCGGCGCCGGTTGAAACGGCCCCGGCAGTCCCGTCCGCTGAGGCATCCACGCCTGCAGCAGCCACGCCTGCAGCAGCCGAGCCCGTCGCAGCCGAGCCGGTGGCAGCAACGCCTGCTGCTCCCGTCGTGCCGGCTACGGAAACGGAGCCGGTCGTCGAAGCACCCGTTGCAGCTCAGCCGGAAGCCGAACCGGTCGCCGAGCCCGTCGCGCACGCGGCCCAACCCGAGGCACAGCCAGCAGAAGCCGCACCTGTGACGACGGCCGCCGAATCGCACGGCGCCCGCACGAACGGAACCGCATCGGCTGGCCTATCGGGCGAAGGGTTGAAGTCGATGCTGGAAAGCGCCGGCCTCGTCTGGGTCAACACCGACTCCGACAAGCTGCGCGCCGCCCAGGAAGCCGCCGCGCAAGCCGTCAAGCCGACGCGCGTGCCGCGCGAGCGCAAGGCGCTGCCCCCCGCCGACACAACGCCGATGCAGCAGGTCGAAACGGTGAAGCATTCGCAGTAAGCGATCGCTAACCCCATCTGCGCGGCAACGCCAGGCACCCGAAAAGCCCGCCTCCAAGGCGGGCTTTTTCTTGCCCGTCGCGCCGCCACCGCGCGTTTCGCCCTACTGTGACCGATAGGGCCTTCCGCTAGAATGAAGACTGATATTTCAGAAACGTCATCATGTCCCGACGCATCATTCCCGTTGCCGATGTCAGTGCCGTTCCGAACGTTGCCGGCCCCGCTCGCGTGCCGCGCGGCGAATTGACAGACACGCTGTCGCGCCCGCTGCGCGATCTGCGCATCTCGGTGACGGACCGCTGCAACTTCCGGTGCGTCTACTGCATGCCGCGCGCAGTGTTCAACAAGGACTACCCGTTCCTGCCGCACAGCGCGCTGCTGACGTTCGAGGAAATCGAGCGCATCGCGGCGATTTTCGTCGCGCATGGCGTCGAAAAAATCCGCCTGACGGGTGGCGAGCCGCTGCTGCGCAAGAACCTGGAATTTCTGATCGAGCGCCTCGCCCGCATGACGACGGCGGCAGGCAAACCGCTCGATCTCACGCTGACCACCAACGGTTCGCTGCTCGCGCGCAAGGCGCGCAGCCTGAAGGACGCCGGCCTGAATCGTGTGACCGTCAGCCTCGACGCGCTCGACGATGCGTTATTTCGCCGCATGAACGATGCCGATTTCGCGGTACGCGACGTGCTCGAAGGCATCGACGTCGCGCAATCGGTCGGGCTGACGCCGCTGAAGATCAACATGGTCGTCAAGCGCGGCACGAACGACGGCGAGATCGTGCCGATGGCCCGGCACTTCAAAGGCTCGGGCGCCGTGCTGCGCTTCATCGAATACATGGACGTCGGCACGTCGAATGGCTGGAACATGACGGAAGTGCTGCCGTCGGCGGAAGTCGTCGCGCGGATCAGCGAGCACTTCCCGCTGATGCCGCTCGAACCGCATAGCGCGGCCGAAACGGCGCAACGCTGGGGCTACTCGGACGGCACAGGCGAAATCGGCGTGATCTCGAGCGTGACGCGCGCGTTCTGCGGCACGTGCACGCGCGCGCGGCTCTCGACGGAAGGCAAGGTGTATCTGTGCCTGTTCGCGTCGTCGGGACACGACCTGCGCGCACTCGTGCGCAACGGCACGAGCGACGAAGGCATCGCGACCGCCATCGCCAATGTCTGGCACGCGCGCGGCGACCGCTACTCGCAACTGCGCGGCAGCGCGAGTGCGGCATCGATGGCGTCGGCGGAAGAACGGCGCGTCGAGATGTCGTACATCGGCGGCTGAGTCCGCGCACTTTCATGACGGTTTCCAGGGACGACATTACGGGCCTGCTGCTCGCGGGCGGACGCGGCATGCGCATGGGCGGCGCCGACAAGGGCTTGCAGACGCTGCACGGTGAGCCGCTCGCGCTGCATGTGCTGAGGCGTCTCGCACCGCAGACGGGGCCGCTGCTGATCAGCGCGAACCGCCACATGCCGCGCTACGAGGCGCTCGGCGCGCCCTTTCATGCGAAGGTCATCGGCGACACGCTGCCCGATTTTCCCGGCCCGCTTGCCGGCCTGCTCGCGGGTCTGCGCGCGGCGCGCACAGCGTTCGTGTTGTCGGCGCCATGCGATACGCCGGGTTTGCCCGACGATCTCGCCGAACGTCTCGCGTCCGCGCTCGACACGCAACACGCCGACATCGCCACCGTCGCGACCACGGACACCCAGGGCGACACGTCGATCCATCCCGTGTTCGCGCTGCTGCGCACGTCGCTCGCCGACGATCTCGAAGGCTTTCTGCAAGCGGGCGAGCGCAAGGTCCGCACGTGGTACGCGCGCCACAAGGCCCTCGAAGTCGCCTTTCCGGACGAGCGCACGTTTTACAATATCAATTCATTGCAGGAACTTGCCGACCTCGAACGACGTTGAGGGTTTCTGCCGTCATTTGCCGCGATCGCCCGGCCGCCGCACCGCATCCCGTCGCGACGCTCCCCTTTCATGACCACGCTGAACGAAACCTCGAGTTGCGTCGCACAGTACGACGCTCAAGCCTTGCCGGTGTCCGCCGCACAGGCGATCGTCCGCGAATGGGCCACGCCCGTCACCACGATTGAACGGGTCCCGCTGCACGAAGCACTGAACCGCGTGCTCGCTCAGGACATCGTGTCGCCCATCGACGTGCCCGCGCACGACAACTCCGCGATGGACGGCTACGCGTTCTCCAGCACGGCGCTCAGCGGCGAGGCGAGCGAGATTGCATTGAGCGTCGCGGGCAAGGCGCTGGCAGGTCATCCGTTCACTGGCGACATCGCCGCCACGCAATGCGTGCGCGTGATGACAGGCGCGACGATGCCTCCCGGCTGCGACACCGTCGTGCCGCAAGAGAATGTCGCGCGTGACGACGACACGATCCGTTTCTCCACCCAGTCATTGAAAGCAGGCGTGAACCGCCGTCTCGCAGGCGAAGACCTGGCACGCGGCGCAGTCGCGCTGAAGGCGGGCCGCATCGTGCGCGCATCGGACCTCGGGTTGCTGGCATCGCTCGGCATTGGGGAGGTGCCCGTGCGGCGACGCCTGCGCGTCGCGTTCTTTTCGACGGGCGACGAGTTGCGCTCGATCGGCCAGCCGCTCGATGCCGGCTGCGTCTACGACAGCAACCGCTACACGCTGTTCGCGATGCTTAAGCGGCTGCATCTCGATGCCATCGATCTCGGCGTGATCCGCGACGAGCCCGCCGCCCTCGAACACGCGTTGCGCACCGCTGCGGCGAGTGCCGATGTCGTGATAACCTCCGGCGGCGTTTCGGTCGGTGAAGCCGATCTGACCAGGCAGATGCTGCGCATGCTCGGCGACGTCGCGTTCTGGAGTCTCGCGATGCGCCCCGGCCGGCCGCTCGCGTTCGGTCGCATCTGGTCGGGCGGCAAGCCCGGCGCCGGCGATCCGGCCATCTTCTTCGGCTTGCCCGGCAACCCCGTCGCGGTGATGGCGACGTTCTACCAGATCGTGCGCGAAGTGCTGCTGCTGATGTCTGGCGCGAACGTGGCCGCGCCTGCGCTGATACGCGCGGCGTGCCGCAAGCCGATCCGCAAGCGGCCGGGCCGCACCGAGTTCCAGCGCGGCGTCGCCGAACGCGACGCGCAAGGAGACTGGCACGTCACGCCGACGGGCTCGCAAGGCTCCGGCGTACTCAGTTCGATGAGCGAAGCAAACTGCTTCATCGTGCTCGCCCACGAACAGGCCGACCTCGATCCGGGCGACGCCGTCGACATCATGTTGTTCGACGGCCTCATCTGAACGGGCAAGGCCGGCATGCTTTTCACGCAATCCAATACGACTACGGGTTTGACTTATATGAAAAAACAGATCTCGTTCATTGCACCGGGGCAAACCGCAAAGGCACTGATCCTCGTGTACCTGACGTTCAGCGTGCCGATCGTTCTGCTCGGCGTGCTGGTCGCGTTCATCCGTTATGGGTCGGTGGAACTGAGCACGGTGTTCAGTGCGCTGCTGCTCAACGCGATTCTGGGCTTCATCCTGCTGTGGATTGCGTGCCACGCATATAACTGGGTGGCATCGCGTTTCGGCGGCATCGAAATCCATCTGAGCGACGTGCCGGAGGAAGCGTGATGTCAGCGACGATCCGCGCAGCCATGCCCGCAGACGTCGGCGCAATGCTCGCGCTGATGCGCGAGCTGGCCGAGTTCGAAAAGCTCACGCATCTGTTCATCGCGACCGAGGAAGGCGTGCACGACGCGCTGTTCGGCGCGCGCCCGTCGGCGGAAGCGCTCGTCGCCGAACGTGCCGGAAAGATCATCGGCTACGCGCTCTTCTTCCACAACTACTCGACGTTCCTCGGACGCCGCGGGCTGTATCTCGAAGACCTGTACGTGCAGCCCGCCGAGCGCGGCACAGGACTCGGCTCGAAGATGCTGCGTCATCTGGCGGCATTGGCCGTCGAGCGGCAATGCGGCCGTTTCGAATGGTCGGTGCTGGACTGGAATCAGCCCGCCATCGACTTCTATCAGAAGATGGGCGCGACCGTGTTGCCGGACTGGCGCATCGTACGCGTGACGGGCGATGCGCTCGAACAACTGGCATCGAGCGCGGGCTGATCTGCTGTATTCATAGCCGTGAATCAGAAATCGCTGCTGAGAAAGCGGGCGAGGCGTAGCCGATCCAGCGATGCCTCGCCCGCTTTCTCTCCGGTCCCTACCCCTGCGTCAAGACTCGTCGGCATCTGCACCGGATAGCGAGTCCCCGAGCAATCCCGCCGCCCGCTCTTCGGGCAGCGCCTCGACATCGCGTAGCTTGCGGTTCATCTGACGCGTGCGCACTTCCGCGGCCTCGATCGAACGCGTGACCGTTTCGAGTTGCGACTTGGTCTTCGCGAGCACGTCGCCGAATTTTCCGAACTCGGTCTTCACGGCGCCCAGCACCTGCCACACTTCGCTCGAACGCTTCTCGATCGCGAGCGTGCGGAAACCCATCTGCAAGCTGTTCAGCAGCGCCGTCAGGGTGGTCGGCCCGGCGATCGTCACGCGATAGTCGCGCTGCAACAGATCGCTGAGCCCTGGACGACGCAGAATTTCCGCGTAGAGCCCTTCCGTCGGCAGGAATAGCAGCGCGAAGTCGGTCGTATGCGGCGGCGACACGTACTTCTCCGAAATCGTCTTCGCTTCTGCGCGAATGCGCCCTTCCAGCGCGCGCGATGCTTCTTCGACCGCGACGGGATCGGCGCGCTCCTGCGCGTCGATCAGACGCTCATAGTCCTCACGCGGAAATTTCGCATCGATAGGCAGCCACACTGGCGTGGCAGCCGCTTCTGGTGACGGTTGCCGCCCCGGAAGCTTTATCGCGAACTCGACGCGATCGTTGCTCTTCGGAATCGTCGCGATGTTCTTTGCGTATTGGTCGGACGTCAGGATCTGTTCGAGCAACGCCTCGAGTTGCACTTCGCCCCACGTGCCACGCGTCTTTACGTTCGTCAGAACCTTCTTCAGATCGCCCACGCCCGCCGCCAGCGTCTGCATTTCACCGAGACCGCGATGCACCTGTTCAAGACGATCGGACACGAGCTTGAACGATTCGCCGAGCCGCTGCTCGAGCGTCGCATGCAGCTTTTCGTCGACGGTGCGGCGCATTTCTTCGAGCTTCGTCGCGTTGTTCGTCTCGATGTCCTTCAGACGCTGCTCAATGCTCGTGCGCACCTCCGCAAAGCGCCGGTCGTTCGCTTCCGTGACCTGCGCGAGTTGAAGCTGCAACGTTTCGCCGAAGCGCCTCAACGTCATGCCCTGTTCGTCGCGCGCCTGCTGTGCCTGCTGCTGCAGGCTCTGGCGCACTGCGTCAAGCTGTTGCGCGTTGGTCTCGGTGAGCTTGACGAGCTGCTGCGCGAAGCCGTCGATCTTGCCGGCCTGCACCGTCGTCATGCTCGTGAACTGCGACGCGAGCGTTTGCTGAAACTGCGAAAAGCCGCCGTTCAGTTCGGTGCGCGACACGCGCGCGGTTTCGGAAATCTCGCTGCGCAGCTCGCGTTCGAGCCGCTCGGTCGAGCGCGCCTGCACGGCCGAAGCCGCCTCCAGGCGCTCGCCGAGTTCGGCGAAATGCATCAGCTGATGCGCGCCATTGCTGCCGCGCATCAGCATCACCAGCGCGATCACCAGCGCGACGGCCAGAACGGCGACAGCCGCGATCAACACCATCGTCATGAGCGCGCCTTCCCGATCGCGTCAGGGTTGATCGGATTCGGCGGACGCCCCGCGCGCGGACCAACGCCTAGTGCCGCGATCAGATTGTCGGCGGCGAGGTTGGCCATCGCGCGGCGCGTCGCTTCCGTCGCGCTCGCGATGTGCGGCGTCAGCACGACGTTCGGCACCGTCAGCAACGCCGGATTGACCTTCGGCTCGCCCTCGAACACGTCGAGTCCGGCAGCGGCGATCCGCTTCTCGCGCAGCGCGACGGCGAGCGCCGCGTCATCGACGATGCCACCGCGCGCGATATTCGTGAGCGTCGCGGTCGGCTTCATCAGCGCGAGTTCGGCAGCGCCGATCGTGTGATGGCTTTGCGCCGTGTACGGCAGCACGAGCACGACGTGATCGGCGCGCCGCAGCAGTTCTTCCTTCGATACGTATTGCGCGTTCAGTTCGGCCTCGATCTCGGGCGCGACACGCGAGCGGTTGTGATAGATCACGTTCATGCTGAAGCCGCGCGCGCGACGAGCAAGCGCCTGCCCGATGCGCCCCATGCCGATCACGCCGAGCGTCGAGCCATAGATGTCCGAGCCGAGAAAGCCGTCGTACGACCACTTCTCCCACTTGCCCGCGCGCAGCCAGTGCTCGGATTCCGCGATACGGCGCGCGGTCGCCATCATCAGCGCCCAGCCGAAATCGGCCGTCGATTCGTTGAGCACGTCGGGCGTGTTCGTGCCGAGCACGTTCGCCGCGTTGAACGCCGCCATGTCGAAGTTGTTGTAGCCGACGGCCATGTTCGACACCACGCGCAGTTTCGGCGCCGCGGCGAGCACGGACGTGTCGATGATGTCGCCCGCCGTCAGCGCGCCGTCCTTGTCGGCGATCCGGCGCTTCAGTTCGTCGGCGGGCAGCACGTCGCCGTCGTTCCAGTCGACTTCGAAATGCTGCTTGAGCCGCTCGATCACATCCGGAAAGATGGGACGCGCAACCAGAACCTTTTGCATTGCCATTCTCCGAGTATCAGGCCGCGACGCGCGCGTATAGCCGCGCGCACGGCATTAAAAGAATATCCACGACGTCGCGATGAACAACGGTATCAGCACGCCGCCCGACCACGCGAGGTAAGCGAAAAAGCTGGGCATCCGCACGCCGCGCGATTCGGCGATCGCCTTGACCATGAAATTGGGCGCGTTGCCGATATAGCTGTTCGCTCCCATGAACACCGCGCCCGCTGAAATGGCAGCGAGCGTCGAGGCGCCCGTGGCCATCAGCGTCTGCGCATCGCCACCCGCGAGATTGAAGAACACGAGGTACGTCGGCGCGTTGTCCAGGAACGACGACAGTAGCCCCGTCGTCCAGAAGTACATGTCGTCGCGCGGCTGGCCGGTCGTGTCGTTCACGAGGTGCACGATACCGCTGAACGCGCCCGCCTCGCCCGCGCGCAACATCATGATGACAGGCGCGATCGTCACGAAGATGCCCGCGAACAGTTTAGCGACCTCTTCGATGGGCGCCCAGTTGAACGCGTTGCCCTCGCGCGCCGCGCGCGGCGTCACGATCAGCGACAGCACCGTCAGCGCAATCAGCGCTACGTCGCGCACGACATTCTGCAACGCGACGTGCGTGCCCGCCACATCGAACGCAATGCCGGGCGTCCAGATGCCGCTCATGAGCACGAATGCGATCACGAGCGCAAGCAGCGCGAAGTTGATCTTGCCTTCGATGCCGATAGTTGGCGTGTCGGGAGACGGATCGACGGGACGTACCTCTTCGCGCCGCCGGAAATAGTACGAATCGAGCGCGTAGAACAGGATCAGCAGCACGGCGCAGACGAATAGCATCGGCAGCGCGAGATGGACCGTCGTCCAGAAGAAACCGACGCCGTTCAGAAAACCGAGAAACAACGGCGGATCGCCCAGCGGCGACAGCGAGCCGCCCACGTTCGCGACCAGAAAGATGAAGAACACGACGACATGCACGACGTGCTTGCGATTGTCGTTCGCGCGCAGGAGCGGCCGGATCAGCAGCATCGCCGCGCCCGTCGTGCCCATGATGCTGGCGAGCGCCGTGCCGAGCGCGAGCAGCGCCGCATTCAGACGCGGCGTGCCGTGCAGGTTGCCCGTCACGCAGATGCCGCCCGCGACGGTATAGAGCGCCGTCAGCAGCACGATGAACGGCACGTATTCGTCGAGCAACGCATGGATCAACGCGCCGAACGCCGCCGATGAGCCGAACGCGAAAGCAAACGGCACGAGGAACGCAAGGGCCCAAGCGGCCGAGACCTTGCCGTAGTGGTGATGCCAGAGCTTGGGCGCGGCGAGCGGGAGCACCGCGATCGACAGCAGGATGCCCGCGAAAGGCACGCCCCACCACGCGGAAAGCGACGCGCCGTCCACCGCGGCCGCCGATGCCGCAAGTGGCCAGCACGACAGCGCGAACGCGAGCGCCACACCCGCGATCCGCGCGGACTTCAACCGGTTCGTCACCGCTCGCGCGTCGCGTCGATGCGTGTGCGGAACATCAAGCGCCACGTACGACGATCGCATGCACGCGATAAGGACCGTGCGCACCGAGCACGATGGTTTGTTCGATATCGCCCGTACGCGACGGGCCGGAGACGAAGTTGACCGCGCGCGGCAACTCGCCGCGTTCGCTGCGGATCAGGTTGAACGCCTCTTCGTGACCGGCGACGATGCGCGACGCCGGCACGATCGCAATGTGCGTCTCCGGCAGCAAGCCCGCCGACGCATACGTCTGCGGACCCGACAGCAGCACCAGCGTGCCCGTTTCAGCCGTCGCGCAGAAACAGCCCGTAATGCCGACGCGGTCTTCGTTGTTCGGCTTGCGGAATTCGACTTCGATGCCCGAACCGGTCCACGGCAACGCTTCGACTGTCTGCCATGCGATCGCCCGGGTCGGAAGATTCAGTTCGGTGAGGTAGCGATGCGCGGCAGCGGGCGCGTCAGAGAGCGACTCGACGGTGTCGACGGTGGTCGCCATCTTCTTGGCCTGCTCGATGAAATGCGCGACGAGATCAGCCGGCATCGGCGGACGCGGCCCTTGCGGATGGCTTGCGAGATACGCTTGCGCCGTCTCGCGCTCGGACACGGACGGCTCGGGCTCGCGCCCTTGCGCTGCGCGAATGCGCGCCAGGATGTTGCGACGGGCGGTCGATGTATCCATGAGCCATATCCTCGTGCCGGTGATCGTGTCGATCTTGTTGAATGCGCAATCTTGTTGCGCGTGCACTGCGCACATTGACCCGTGAATTATACCGGCCACCCCGTGCGCGAACACCTGGCCGAACGGCTAATGGCAGCGCTTGAGCGAAGCGCCGAAAATAGTCATCATGCGCTTGACTGCACCGGGCGGCACAGCTGCGAAAGGGGCCGCGCGTTACTTGCCGACTTCTTCCTCGGCGGGCTGCTCGATGCCGAACACTTGCCGGAGATAGGCCAGATACGCCTTGTCTTCGCACATGTTTTTGCCAGGCGAGTCCGACAGTTTCGCCACCGGCTGGCCGTTGCACTTGACCATCTTGATGACGATCTGCAGGGGGTTGTAGCCGAGGTCGTTGGTGAGATTCGTGCCGACGCCGAACGCGAGCTTGCAGCGGCCACGGAAGCGTTCGTACAGCTGCAGCACCTTCGGGATGTCGAGCGCGTCGGAGAACACGAGCACCTTCGTGCGCGGGTCGCAGCGATTCGCTTCGTAGTGGGCGATAAGGCGCTCGCCCCAGTCGAACGGGTCGCCGGAATCGTGGCGCGCGCCGTCGAAGAGCTTGCAGAAGTACATGTCGAAATCACGGAGGAACGCCTTCATGCCATACACGTCCGACAACGCGATACCGAGGTCGCCGCGATATTCCTTCGCCCACATCTCGAAGCCGTAGATCTGCGAATCGCGCAAACGCGGACCGAGCGCCTGGCAGGCCTGCAGGTATTCGTGCGCCATCGTGCCGAGCGGCGTGAGGCCGTGCTTCATCGCGTAGAAGACGTTGCTCGTGCCCGCGAACTGCTCCCGCAGGCCGTCCTTGAGCGTAAGGATCACCTCTTCATGCCAGCGCCCGGAAAAGCGGCGACGCGTGCCGTAATCGGCGATCTTGCAGTCGGCGAACTCGGGGCGCGCGCCGAGCAACTGGATCTTGTCGCGCAGACGCTCGCGTCCTTCGCTGTAATCCGGCTGCTGCTGCGTGTTGCGGAAATACACTTCGTTGACGATCGCGAGCACGGGAATTTCGAAGAGGATCGTATGCAGCCACGGCCCCTTGATGGAGATGTCGATTTCCCCGTTGCCTTTCGGCGAAGGCGTGATCGAAATGTACTTCTCGTTCAGATGAAACAGCGCGAGGAAGTCGATGAAATCGCTCTTGATGAAGCGCATCTGGCGCAGATAGTCGAGCTCGCCTTCATTGAACCGAAGCCCGCAGAGCTTGCGCACTTCGCGGCGGATCTCGTCGACGTACGGCACGAGGTCGACGTTCGGCGTGCGGCAGCGGAACTTGTATTCGACGTTGGCGGCCGGGAAGAGATGCAGCACCACCTGCATCATCGTGAACTTGTACAGATCGGTATCGAGCAGCGAAGTAATGATCATGATCTTGCAAACCGGGACTGCATAAAAACGGAAGACGTCAGGCCTCGTGCGCCCTCGCCCTTTTTGTGCGCCACATGCGTACGCCGTATGCGCTGCGAGCCTCGCGCAAAACGGGCGAGCTCACGAAGACGCTGTCGCATGTTACCCGAATGCGCGCCATCCGTTGCTCCACTGCGCCACGGCCGGCGGGCGCCAGCAAGGGATTCGACGCTCATCCGACCGCCATAAACTAATCACCAAACGATATAAAAGCCCTGACGGCGATCGCGTATGCACTACTTGACGTTACGTTACAATAACGCTTTTGGCGTCTTGCCATCTCCCCACTACCAAAAGATATCGTTTGCAGGAGTTGCCTGAATGACTCACGTTGTGACCGAAAGCTGCATCAAGTGCCGCTATACCGACTGCGTCGATGTGTGCCCGGTGGACTGCTTTCGCGAAGGTCCCAACTTCCTCGCGATTGACCCCGACGAGTGCATCGACTGCGCTGTGTGCGTTGCGGAGTGCCCGGTGAATGCGATCTACGCCGAAGAAGACGTGCCTGGCGACCAGCAGCACTTCACCCCGTTGAACGCCGAACTGGCGAAGACATGGCCGAGCATCACGAAGACCAAGGCGCCGCTGCCCGAAGCCGACGAATTCAAGGACGTGAAGGATAAGCTCTCGCTGCTCGAGCGTTGATCGCCGCAGCAGACCTGTCGCTCCTGCCCGGATCAGTCGCATTATATTGAGATGAATCACGGGTATTGACAGCTTCTGCTTCACCTTCTACAATTTCGCTTCTCTGCTGTTGTTGTTCCCCGATAGCTCAGTCGGTAGAGCGCCGGACTGTTAATCCGTAGGTCCCTGGTTCGAGCCCAGGTCGGGGAGCCAAGAATTGCAAAGGCCCGTTAACCACAACGGGCTTTTTTATGTAGTGACACGTTGTATTGCTGTTCCCCGATAGCTCAGTCGGTAGAGCGCCGGACTGTTAATCCGTAGGTCCCTGGTTCGAGCCCAGGTCGGGGAGCCAAAAAATTCGAAGGCCCGCATCCGTGCGGGCCTTTTCTTTTTCCGCGATCGTTTTTCTTCAATCGTTTTCCACACTCCTTCCGAACGATCGCTCCCCTTCGACGAATCCAATATCTGTCGCGCCTGCGCCTGTGGCCATAGTCCGCACACGCAACCAGGTTACGATGACGCACGCACGGGCCACCGCCCGGCTGCCTTCACATTTTCTTCCGGTCACCTGATGAAAATTGCTCCGCATTGCGTACGGGCCGCGCGCGCCGTCATCTTCGCCACCTCCGCCGCTTTCGCCACATTCGCGTCTGCGCCCTTCGCGCACGCGGAGGAAGTCGCGAGCGTCAACACGAACTTTCATATCACCGGTTCGGATCGCGTCGTCGTCGAAGCCTATGACGATCCCGCCGTGCAGGGCGTCACCTGCTACGTGTCGCGGGCGCGAACGGGCGGCATCAAAGGGACGCTGGGCATCGCCGAAGATCCGACCGAGGCGTCGATTGCATGCCGTCAGGTCGGCCCCGTCAAGATTCCCGAACCGCTGCGGCAACAGGCCGACGTGTTCACGGAACGGATGTCGCTGATCTTCAAGACGCTGCACGTGGTGCGTGTCGTCGACACGAAGCGCAACACGCTCGTCTATCTGACCTACAGCGACCGCGTCACGACGGGCAGCGCAAAAAACAGCGTCACAGCCGTGCCGATGCCAGCCGGCACGACGATTCCCGTCCGCTGACGCAGCGGCGGGCAACACGCGATGCGCGGTAAACTGGCAGGTCCACCCGGACATCGACCATGACTTCGACCCGCTTCCGCGACAACGCCCGCTACTGGCGCACGCCGCTTTTGCCCGGCGCGGATCTGCTCACGGCCGAATATCACGATCACGAATTCACGCCGCACTGGCACGACGCGTACACGATCCCCGTGATCGAAGCGGGCGCGGAGACCTATCGGTATCAAGGCTCGCATTACGTCGCCGAGGCGGGCAGCGTGCCCGTGATCAACCCGGGCGAAGTGCACACCGGCTCGCGGGCCATCGACGAGGGCTGGCGCTACCGCGTGCTGTACGCACCCGTCGATTTCATCCATGCGCTCGCCGAGGACATCGCGGGCCGCGCGCAGCCGCTGCCGTGGTTCGACGCCGATGTGATCCGCGATCCGGACCTCGCCGTTCGTCTCGCTCGCGCGCACCGGTTGCTTGAATCGAACGACGATCCTCTCGCCGCTGAAACGGCAATGCTCGACGCGCTGTCGACGCTGCTCGTCCGCTACGGCCGCACGCGCGCCGACGCCCCGCCGCACGCCGCCGCCGATACTCGCGTGGCCACGATGAAGGAACAGCTCACGGGCGACCTTGCCGCGCCCCTCAAGCTCGCCGAGCTGGCCGATGCCGTCGGCCTGTCGCCGTTTCACGCGGCACGACTCTTCGCGCGCGCGACGGGGCTGCCGCCGCACGCGTGGCGCAACCAGATCCGCTTGCAGCGCTCCCTGGCGCCGTTGCGCGCGGGCGCGTCGGTGGCCGACGTCGCGGCGGCGAGCGGCTTCACCGATCAGAGTCACTTCACGCGCCATTTTCGCCGGATGTTCGGCGTGCCGCCGGGCCGCTGGCAGTCGTCCTGATACGGCCGCATGCGCGAGCGCACAACGCGAACGCGCGCCAGCCGACTCACACCGCTAGTATCCCGCGCCACATCCACGCGTCCGCCGCCCACCCGCGAGCCCAGCGAAACGCGCGCCGCAAACGCAAAAGCAAGTCCAAGCGCAAGAACGTACAAGCCGGCCGCCCCCTCGCCCGGCTATGCTCGGCCGTATCGAGGAGAAAAGATTGACTCACCCTGCACAACCCACTCACCGGCTCAAGGAACTGATGGCGGGCGCGCGCGACACGCTCCCGATGGTCATCGGCTCGGCGCCGTTCGGCGTAATCTACGGCACGCTCGTCGCATCGGGCCCGCTGCACTTGTGGCACGGCCAGTTGATGTCGCTGATCGTATTCGCCGGCTCGGCGCAGTTCATCGCGCTCGGTCTGATTGCGGGCCATGCGAGCTATGCCGTCATCTGGGCGACGACGCTCGTCGTGAACGCCCGCCACGTCCTCTACAGCGCGACGCTCGCGCCGTACGTATCGCATCTGCCGTCGCGCTGGCGCTGGGCGCTCGGCGGCCTGCTCACCGACGAAGTGTTCGCCGTCGCATGGGCGCACTATCGGCTGCATCCGCCCGGCTCGGTCGGGCCGTATTACTTCCTGGGCTCGGGGCTGTCGATGTACGCAAACTGGCAGGGCTGGACGCTCGTCGGCCTGTTGTTCGGCGCGGCGTTCCCCGGCCTGCAATCGCTCGGGCTCGATTTCGCGATGGTCGCGACGTTCATCGCGATCGTCGTGCCGCAGCTCGTCGCCGTGCGTTATCTGGCCGCCGCAGCCACGGCCGGCGCGCTCGCGTTTTTCTTGCAGGGCTGGCCGTACAAGCTCGGCCTGCTGGGCGCCGTATTCGCGGGCGTCGCGGTCGGCGTGCTGCTGTCGTTGCCCGCGCTGCAGCGCACCCGCGCGGCGGAGGCTTCGCAATGAACTACGTGCTGTTGATTGTCGGCATGGCCGTTATCACGTGGCTGATCCGCGCAACCGTGTTCATGCTCGGCGACCGCATTGTGTTTCCGCCGCTCGTGCGCACCGCGCTCGGCTTCGTGCCCGTCACCGTGCTAACCGCGATCATCGTGCCGATGGCCGTCTCGCCGCACGGCGCGCAAGCCGAATTGACCTGGCGCAACCCGCAGCTCGTCGGCGCGCTCGCCGCCGTCGCCGTCAGCGCGCTCACGCGCCGGCCGCTGCTGACCATTGCCGTCGGCCTCGCGGCGTTCTTCCTGTGGCAGGGCGTCGTTCTGACGTGACCTCGCCGCCGCGCGCGCCGTTTACCCGGACGGCGCGCGCCCTCAAGTTCCCTTTCAATCCGCCGATAAACACTCGTGGCTCGCGAACCGGCCGCGTCTGTCGACGCACGGCCGGCACGCCGGGCCGAACCGCGCCGGACATCGGTGCCGCCAACGAACGGGGGCGGCGGCACAGGGGCGAACGCCTCGACGGCGCCTGCGCGGTCGACGAAACGGGATAGGACATGGGTCAGATTACCCTTCACATCAAGGACGAAACGCTCGCATCCCTAAGAAAGGATTTCGAGGCGTTCGTGCGGGTCTCGCTCAAGCTGGACCCGCAGTTCGCGACGCCGTCGTTCGAGGATTTTCTGCGCGCCAAGCTCCTCGACAACATGGTGCCGCTGACCGAGCACGCCGTGCAGCGGATGCTGCAGGGCGGTCAGTACGCATGGGCGAAGCGCACGCTGGACAAGGAATTTCCGGACGTCGTCGCGATCCTGATGAAGCAGGCGAACGAGTTCGGCTTCGGCTTTGCGGCGCGCTCGGAGTGGACGCCGGAAGAGCTGGCCAAGCAGAGCCGCGAATGGGCGGCCGCAATCGTCAAGGAAGCGGAAGGCGCGCCTGCGCTGGTCGACCCGCTTGCCGCGCAGATCAAGTCGGCGGCGCAGGACATCCAGGCGCTCGAAGAAGTGATGCAGACGCCCGCGTGGCGTCTCGCCGAATCGCTGCGCCAGCGGGTCTACGAGGCGAAGGTCGCGTGCGAGACGAGCGTCGGCAGCGCGGCGCGCGAAAAGCTCGGCGAACTGCGCGGCCTGTTGCGGCTGGGCATTTCGCACGGCTCGTTCCAGAAGCAGGAAGCGCAGCAGATCATGGAGTATCTGCGGCTCCTGAAACCGGAGATTTTCGTCGAAGAGCCGTACGACATATTCACGCGGCTCGCGGCGTGGCTGCGCAACTTCTTCATGCCGCCGCCGAGGCCGCAGCAACAACAGCGGCAGTCGCGCTAATCATCGCTGGCGAGCCGGCAGCGCCGGGCGTGCCATCCACGTTTCATTCGCATCGCGGCAAGCTCAGTCCCACATCTTTCTGAGCTTCGCCGCGATTTCTATTTTGGCCTGTGCAGCGGCCGCAAGCCCCGCGCGCGTCGGCGCCGCTACGACGGGCGCGGGCGGCCATGCATGCGAGTCGAACAGCGGCAGCAGATGCGGCGGAATGAAGCGCGTGCGCGACGCCCACACGTGCCGGTCGCCGAGATGCGTCTGGTTGTGCACGTAAAACCGCTGCGGCATCACGATGTGCAGATCTTCCCTGGCCCGCGTCATCGCGACGTACAGCAGACGCCGCTCCTCGTCGATTTCCTCTTCGCTGCCCGTGCCGAGATCGGACGGAATGCAGCCGTCGACGCCATTGAGCACGAACACGTTGCGCCACTCCTGCCCTTTCGCCGAATGGATCGTGGACAGGATCAGATAATCCTCGTCGATCAGCGGAACGCCGGATTCGTCGCTCGTGGCGTCGGGCGGATCGAGCGTCAGCTCGGTCAGGAAGCGCTCGCGCGACGCATACGTGCCCGCGATGCTCTCCATCTGCACGAGATCGGCCTGGCGAATCGACGCATCCTCGTGATTGCGCTCGAGATGCGGCTCGTACCAGCGGCGCACCATCTCGAACTCGGCGGGCCACGGCGTCTGGCGCGCACACACCGACGACATCAGCGCGACGAACGGATGCCAGTCTTCGAGCGCGCGCGCCGGCGGCGCAAAGGCGGCGAGCGCGCTGGCCGTGCAATGCGATACGCCGTGCGCGGCCTCCAGGGTGCCGCCGCCTGAGCCATCTGAGCCGGGCGCACCGGCGCGCGACGCGATGTCGTCGAGCACGCGCGCGGCCGTCGCGGGCCCGACGCCGGGCAGCAACTGCACGACGCGAAAACCCGCCACGCGATCGCGCGGATTCTCAGCCCAGCGCAGCACGGCCAGCACGTCCTTCACGTGGACGGAATCGAGAAACTTCAGGCCACCGAACTTCACGAACGGGATATTGCGCCGCGTCAGCTCGATTTCGAGCGCGGCGCTGTGATGCGCGGCGCGAAACAGCACGGCCTGCGCCTTCAGCTTCATGCCCGCCTCGCGCGCGGCCAGCACCTGCTCGACGATGTAGCGCGCCTGGTCGGCGTCGTCGGCGACGGTAACGAGATGCGGGCGCTGCGCCGACGCCTTGTCGGTCCAGAGATTCTTCGTGTAGCGCTCGCTGGCGAGGCCGATCACGGCATTCGACGCTTCGAGGATCGGCTGCGTCGAACGGTAGTTGCGTTCCAGCGTGACCTGCTTTGCGGGCGGATCGAAGTGCGTTGGAAAATCGAGAATGTTGCGCACGGTCGCGCCGCGAAACGAATAGATCGATTGCGCATCGTCGCCGACTACGGTCAGCCCGCGCCCGTCGGGCTTCAGCGCGAGCAGGACCGACGCCTGCAGCCGGTTGGTGTCTTGATATTCGTCGACGAGTACGTGATCGAAGCGGCCGGACAGATCGGCGGCGATCGCGGGCTCCGCCGCCATGTGCGACCAGTAGAGCAGCAGATCGTCGTAGTCGAGCACGCTCTGCTTCTGCTTCGCGTCGACGTAGGCGGCAAAGAGCGCGCGCAGATCGGCTTCCCACTCGCGACACCACGGGAACGCGCCGTTGAGCACGTCGGCCAGCGAAGCGCCCGTGTTGACGACGCGCGAATAGATCGCGAAGCATGCCGACTTCGACGGAAAGCGCTTTTCCTTCGCCGAGAAGCCGAGCTCGTGGCGCACGAGATTCATCAGATCGGCGGAATCTTCGCGGTCGTTGATCGTAAAGGTTGGCGACAGGCCGATCACATCCGCGTACTCGCGCAACAGCCGCGCGCCGACGCTGTGGAACGTGCCCGACCACGTCAGCCCCTGCGCCAGCGCCGCGCGTGTGCCGAGTGCCGCGCCGGCGATGCGCGTGACGCGCCGGGTCATTTCGAGCGCGGCGCGGCGAGAAAACGTGAGCAGCAGAATGCGGCGCGGATCGGCGCCCTTCACGACGAGGTTCGCGACGCGATGCGCGAGCGTATTGGTCTTGCCCGAACCCGCGCCCGCAATGACGAGCAGCGCGCCCGCTGGCTGTGCAACGTCTCCCGTGCCGTATTCGACGGCTTCGCGCTGCGCGTCGTTGAGCTTCGCGAGCCAGTCGGCGGCGGCCGTGGGCTCGGGCGAACCCGTCCCGGCTGACGGTGATGAAGACAGGGAATCGGCGACGGAAAGCACGATTGGCGGGTCGGAAAGTGAAGGCGACGCATACTGTATATCCATACAACCCGCCACGGCAAGCGCCCCATTTTTCGGCGCGAACGCCGCGCGTCAACCCAGAGACATATGGCGCAACAAACGGGCGCAAAACAGAAAACAGCCCGATCAGCGTAAGCCGATCGGGCTGTTCTGGTCAGGCCGACCATGTCATTAAAGCCCGACGCACCGGGCTTTCGCTCCGAACGGCGCGATGCCGCCCGGAGAATCCACGCCAGGAACGCCGCCTACTCCTGCTTCGCGTCCTTCACTCTGGCTTTGGCGTTAGCCTTGTCGGCATCGGCTTGCGCGTCGGCCTTCTTCTTATCGGCCTTCGCCTGCGCGATCTCCGACTTCTTGTCGGCCTTCGCCTGCTCCTTCACCGCCTTGCTGTCGGCGTGGGTCGTCGGATCGGTGGCGGGATCGTGCGTCTGCGCAACGGCGAGCGTGGTCATGCTGCCCGCGATCAGGGCCGCCAGCAGCGCGCCCATGGTCCTGTTCATGTTTTTCATGATCGATGTCCTCCCTGTTCGAATGTCGAAACGGCCAACGCCTGTGTCAGCGCTGGCTGTGCCTCACATACGCGTCAGTTGTGCCTCAGTTATGCGACTCGCCCGACGCTGCCGCGCCCGCCGACTGCCCCTGCATCTGGGACTTCAGTTCGTTCGATGCGGCCGCCCTGTCGGCCTTTTTGTTCAACTTGGCGTTGCGGACCTGGTTCGTGTACTCGTCCTTGGCGGCCTTTTGCTGCTCCTTCATCTGCGCCTTCGACGTCTTCTTCTGCGCGCGATATTCGGCGTTCGCCTCGGCATCCGCGTTGCGCTTCTGAACGAGCGGGTCCGTCGAACCCGGCGCGGTCAGATTCTGCGGCGCGGGCGCCGGCATCTGGACGCCTTGCGCAGCGGGTGCCTCGGCGGGCGCCTGCGTCTGGACCTGTGCCTGGCCGGACAGGCTGGCAGCCGGTTGAGCAGGCGTCTGGGCGAATGCGGCCGTCGACGCAAACGCAGTCAGGGCGGTACCGATCAGGAGCGTACGAAGCTGGTTCATGGTAATCCTCTCTGCAGGTTGTCAGTGTCGGCATGCGGGCGCCGTGTGGCTGCCGATAGGCGGCGACGCGCCCGCGCTGTTCGCCCATTGCAAAATGCAGCAGGCTATTCCACAGACCGGGCCTTCGCGAGTGAAGTTCGCCAACAAAGCCGGCTGTTACTCAACGTTTCATTTCCTGACAACTGAATAACATCTGCTTGCACATGCGCGGGCCGACGCCGCGCTCTCGCTATGGAAACGCCGCGCGCGACGCGATGGCTTATGATGCGAAGCGCTTTTTTCCCAAGCGCTTTTCCACCCGCTTTTTCCACGATTCAGCCGATGTCCCGTCCATCGCAACCCACATGCCCAATCTCGATTTCACACTGACCAGCGATTACGTCGAACTCCACAATCTGCTGAAGATTACTGGCCTCGCGGACAGCGGAGGATCGGCGAAGGCGATCGTCGCGTCGGGTGCCGTCACCGTCGACGGACGCGTCGAAACGCGCAAAACCTGCAAGATCCGCGCGGGCCAGGTCGTGCTGCTCGGCGATACCAGAATTGCCGTCCACGAGGGGTGACGCTCGCACGCGTCGTCCGCGGCAGCAAAAATATGCAGAACGCATCCGGCCGCCGCTGCAAGACCGCACCAAAAATGTGCCTGCTCATCGACAGCGCCGCGTTCCCGCAATAAGCTGTCCGCTTGCACAGAAAAACATCCCGCGCGCGCTTCACCCGTTCCATCCGCCTGATCCGGCCGACCGGTTTTGGCGCGCGCTTCGCGCTTTCGCGCATTCAGCACCCGGAACCATGAATCCAACCGGAATGTCCCGCGCGCTCGGCGGGCCGCCCACGCTTTCGCGCCACGCCGCCGATACGGCGCGCCTTGCCGCGCCGCTCGCCATCGCGCAGCTTTCGCAAATGGCGATGAGCGTCACAGATACCGTCCTGCTCGGCTCGCTCGGCCCCGACGCGCTCGCGGCAGGCGGCCTTGGCGCGAACCTGTTCTTTGTCGTCGTGACGCTGCTGCAAGGCGTGCTGACTTCCGTCAGCGTGAGCGTGTCGCATGCGCGCGGCGCGCAGGCCGAGCATCGCGTGCCGCACATCTACTGGACGGGCTTTCTGCTGTCGCTGCTGCTTGCGGTGCCCGCGTTCGTGCTGCTGTCGTTCGCCGCGCCCATCCTGATGGCCTTCGGCGAGCCGGCGCTGCTCGCGCACAACGTCGGCGAATACTGCGCGGTGCTGCGCTGGGGCGCGCCCGGCAGCCTGATCGGCATCGGCCTGATGCGCTCGTTCCTGCCCGCGATCGGCGCGGCGCGGCGGCTGCTGTGGGTGTCGATCGGCGGCGTGTTCGTCAACGCGTTTCTGAACTACGGGCTGATCCACGGCGCGTACGGGCTTCCGCGACTCGGCTTCCTCGGCTCGGCGGGCGCGACGACGATCACCGTGTGGCTCACCGCGCTCACGCTGATGGGTCTGCTGCATTTGCGCCCGCGCTTCCGGCACTTCGTGACGGCCACGCGCCCCGACGTGCCGCTGATGGGCGAGCTGTTCGGCATCGGCTGGCCGGTGGCGATCACGTACGGCGTCGAATCGACGCTCTTTCTCGCGACGGGCCTGATGGTCGGCCTGCTCGGCGAATCGCAGCTGGCGGCGCACCAGATCGCACTGAACGTCGCGTCGGTGGCATTCATGGTGCCGCTCGCGATCGGCCAGGCGGCGAACGTGCGCGTCGGCTTCTGGTCGGGCGCCGGGCAGCCGCTCGCCGCGCGCCATGCGGGCTTCGTCGCGCTCGGGCTCGGCGTGGGCTTCATGAGCCTGTCGGGCCTGCTGCTGATCACGGCGCCGCATTTCATCGTCGGGCTGTACCTGCATCTCGACGATCCCGCCAACGCGCCGACCGTCGCGCTCGCGAGTTCGCTGCTGGGCGTGGCCGCCATTTTCCAGATCGTCGACGGCATGCAGACGGTCGGCTCCGGCTGTCTGCGCGGACTAAAGGACACGCGCATTCCGATGATCGCCGCCGCGTTCGGCTATTGGGGAATCGGCTTCCCGACGGGCTACACGCTCGCGTTTCACTTCGGGCTCGGCGCGCGCGGCCTGTGGTGGGGACTTGCAGCCGGGCTCGCCAGCGTCGCGCTGCTGATGACACTGCGCTTTCACAAGATGAGCCGGCACGCGATGACCCGCCGAGAGCCTGCGTCGGCGAACTGAGCGCGGTCGGCGAGACCTCGCGTGCTGTGCAAGCGCGCGCACGCAGTCTTCGCGATGCGCGCTCTGGCGGGCGCGCTCGATCACAAGCGCCACGCTCGCTCGTTGGCGAACCGGACGCGATCGCCGAGACCTCGCGTTCCGTGCGAGCGCACGCAGACAGTCTTCACGAGGTCCCTTCTCGCAGCACGCTCGATCGCAAGCACCACGCTCACATGCTCTCCCCGCTTTTGTGTTGCACACGCAACCAACTGCGCATCGAACCCGACCGTCACAGGTAAAATGCCACGCCTGGCTGCCGCCATTAGCCCAGCGCGCGACCCGCGCTGCGCAGCGGCCGCCTCCCCGTCCCCACAAGGGCACGCTCAGGCTCGCGTCCGGCCGTCCGACGCCGTATCGCACGACGCCCGCCCCAATGCTGCCCGGCCGCCCGCACGCGCCGCCGCAGCGCCCCATGCCCCGTGCACGCGTGATCCCGCGCGCGGCGGCATCGGCTCAATCCATCAGAAGACAACACAAGAGGACTGCCTTCATGCTTGCCCGCGTCACCCGTCTCTTCCCGCTGTGGGCCGTGCTGGCCTCGCTCGCCGCCTACTTTTCGCCGTCGTCCGTGACGGGCATCGCGCCGCATGTGACGACGCTGCTGACGATCATCATGCTGTCGATGGGCGTCACGCTCTCGATCGACGACTTCCGCCGCGTGTTCACGCGTCCCGCGCCCGTGATCGCCGGCATCGTGCTGCACTATCTCGTGATGCCGCTCGCCGCATGGGTGATCGCGAAGGCCCTGCGCATGCCGCCCGATCTGACGGCGGGCATGGTGCTGGTCGGCAGCGTCGCGAGCGGCACGGCATCGAACGTGATGATCTATCTCGCGCGCGGCGACGTCGCGCTGTCGGTCACGATCAGCGCGCTGTCGACGCTCGTCGGCGTATTCGCGACGCCGTTGCTCACGCGCCTGTATGTCGATGCGTCGATTGCCGTCGACGTGCACGGCATGCTGATGAGCATCCTGCAGATCGTCGCGCTGCCGATCACCGTCGGCCTCGTCATCAACCATCTGTTCCGCAAGCTCGTGCGCAGGATCGAGCCCGTGTTGCCGCTCGTGTCGATGGTGTCGATCCTGCTGATCATCGCCGCCGTGGTCGGCGGCACGCAAAAGAGCATCGCGTCGGTCGGGCTCGTGGTCATGCTGGGCGTGGTGTTGCACAACGGGATCGGGTTGCTGGGCGGCTATTGGGGCGGCCGTCTGCTCGGCTTCGACGAAGCCGTCTGCCGCACGCTCGCGATCGAAGTCGGGATGCAGAACTCCGGCCTCGCCGCGACGCTCGGCAAGCTCTACTTCACGCCGATCGCCGCGCTGCCCGGCGCGCTGTTTTCCGTGTGGCACAACCTGTCGGGATCGATGCTGGCGGGCCACTGGGCCGGCCGCCCCGCGAAAGGCTCGACGCACGAACAGGAAACGCGTTCGCTCGCGAGCGAACGCGTCTGACGCCGCTTTAGCCTTTCTCCCCTTTCTCCCGCCTCACGCCGCGCGCCGATACGACGCGCGCGGCGCATCCCCTCGATCCGTTTCCCCGCTGCAAAAGCCGCCGCGCATCGCAGGCACCGGCAAAGCAGGCACGCGCGTTGCATCACTGTAGCCGACCCTCTTTATGGTTTCCTCGTAGAATATTTTCAGGCGAAACCGACGACGCCACGACGACCATCCGTGCCGATCAAGTGGAGGAACAAGCGTGTCGGCCCATAACACCAACGACGCAGCCGCATTGCAGCATCATGAAGGGCAACGTAGTAACCGCATCTCGCGCAACGCGCCGCGCCCGAGGCTGACGCGCGCGTTCGCGCTCATCGTCGCGGCCACGCTGCTGGCGGCTTGCGCGACGCGCCCGCCCGCCACTGCATTCGATCGCCCCGTCACGCACGCATTGCCCGCGACGGAAAGCACGCCGCTCTCGGCAGCGCTCGCCGCCCCCGAACGCGCGCATCCGGACCAGTCGGGTTTTCGCGTGCTGTCCAACGGCACGGAAGCGCTACAGATGCGCATCGCGCTCGCGCGTGCGGCGACGAAGACGCTCGACATGCAGTACTACATCGCCGAAGAGGACACGACGGGCAAGCTGCTGCTCGCCGCCGCACTCTATGCAGCGGATCACGGCGTGCGCGTGCGGATGCTCGTCGACGACCTGAACTTCAAGGACATCGACCGCGTGATGGCCGCGCTGAACACGCACGACAACATCGAGATCCGCGTATTCAACCCGTTCGGCAGCGCGCAATCGAGCTTCTATCAGCGCAGCGAGAATTTCTTCACGAAGGTCGGCGCGTTCACGCGGCGCATGCACAACAAGGCGATGATCGCCGACAACCAGATCGCGATCGTCGGCGGGCGCAATCTCGGCGACGAATACTTCAGCGCGAGTCCGACGCTGCAGTTCCGCGATATCGACGTGCTCGCCGCCGGCCCGATCACGGCCGATATCTCCGCGAGCTTCGACAGGTTCTGGAACGACAGCAACTCGTATCCGCTGCGCGCGCTGAACAAGCAGAAGTTCGATCCGCACGAACTCGACCAGATGCGCGACGAGTTGCGCGCGCACTGGCGCACCAACGCGGACCCGTACAACGCGAAGCCGCTGAACGCGACGCCGCTCGCGTCGCAGATCGCCAGCGGTGAACTCGGGCTCATCTGGGCGCCCGCCGAATTCGAAGTCGATACGCCCGAAAAAATGCGGCTGCCCGTCGATCAGTACAAGAGCCCGCCGATGACGCGACTCGTCGAGCTGATGCGCGACGCGCAAAAGGAATTTCTCGTCACGTCGCCGTATTTCGTGCCGCACCAGGCGGGCGTCGATGCGCTCGGCAAGCTCGTGCAGCGCGGCGTGACCGTCAAGGTGCTGACGAATTCGCTGGCGGCCACCGACGCCATCGCCGTGCAGGCCGGCTACAGCCCGTATCGCGTGCCGCTGCTCGAACGCGGCGTGCAGCTCTACGAGTTCAAGCCGATGCAAGACGAGAACCTGCCGAAGACGGGCCTCTTCGGCTCGCGTTCGAGAGCCAGTCTGCATGCGAAGTCCTACGTGATCGATCGCAAGACGCTCGTGATCGGCTCGATGAATCTCGATCCGCGTTCCGCGCATCTGAACACGGAGCTCGCGCTCGTGATCCACAGCGCGCCCATCGCCGAAGACGTCGCGCGGCTCTTCGATCATGCGACATCGCCTGTCGTCAGCTATCGCGTGACGCTCGCGACGCCGTCGGAACTCGCCGCGCTGAAGTATTCGGCGACGCCGCAATCGCAACTCGTCTGGACCGACGAGGAAAATGGCCTGATTCACCAATACAACCTCGATCCCGGCGCGGGCTTTTACCGCAATGCGCTGACGGGTCTATTCTTGTTGCTGCCAGTCGATGAGCAGTTGTAAGGCCCATCCAATCACCAAGCGGAGTACAACATGACGGAAGATGTACGCATGGAACGCGATACGTTCGGCGAAATCGCCGTGCCGGGCGCGAAGCTGTGGGGTGCGCAGACGCAGCGCTCGCTGCAGAACTTCAAGATCTCGACGGAAAAGCAGTCGCCCGAGCTGATCACGGCGCTCGCCATCATCAAGCGCGCCGCAGCCGAAGTGAACCTCGGCCTCGGCGTGCTCGACGCGACCAAGGCGAAGGCGATCATGGCCGCCGCCGATGAGATCATCGAAGGCAGGCACGCCGATGAATTTCCGCTCGCCGTCTGGCAAACGGGTTCCGGCACGCAGAGCAACATGAACCTCAACGAGGTGATCGCGAACCGCGCGAGCGAGCTGATGGGCGGCGAGCGCGGCGAGGCGCGCCTCGTGCATCCGAACGACGACGTGAATCGCGGGCAATCGTCGAACGACGTGTTCCCGACGGCGATGCACGTTGCGGCCGCTGTCGGTATCGCGAAACATCTGCTGCCCGCGCTGAAGACGCTGCGCGATACGCTCGACAAAAAAGCAAAAGCATTCGCCGACGTCGTTAAGATAGGTCGAACGCATTTGCAGGACGCGACGCCGCTCACGCTCGGCCAGGAATTTTCGGGCTATGTCGCGCAACTCGACCAGTGCGCGAAGCACATCGAATCCGCGTTGCCGCATCTGTACGAACTCGCGCAGGGCGGTACGGCCGTCGGCACCGGGTTGAACGCGCATCCGCAGTTCGCGGATCAGGTCGCGGCGGCAATCGGCAAGCTGACGGGCCTGCCCTTCGTGTCAGCGCCGAACAAGTTCGAGGTGATGGCAGCCGCCGATGCGCTCGTGTTCGCGCACGGCGCGCTGAAGACACTCGCGGCGAGCATGATGAAGATCGCGAACGACATCCGCTGGCTCGCGAGCGGCCCGCGCTGCGGCTTGGGCGAACTGTCGATTCCCGAAAACGAGCCGGGCAGCTCGATCATGCCGGGCAAGGTGAACCCGACTCAATCCGAAGCGGTGACGATGCTGTGCTGCCAGGTGTTCGGCAATGACGTGGCCGTCAATATGGGCGGCGCGAGCGGCAACTTCGAGTTGAACGTGTTCCGGCCGATGATCGCGCACAACGTGCTGCAATCGGTACGCCTGCTCGCCGACGGCATGCACAGCTTCAACGACAACTGCGCGGTGGGCATCGAGCCGAACCGCGAGCGCATCGATCAGTTGCTCAACGAATCGCTGATGCTCGTGACGGCGCTCAATCCGCACATCGGCTACGACAAGGCCGCGCAGATCGCAAAGAAAGCGCACAAGGAAGGCACCACGCTGAAGGCCGCGGCGCTCGCGCTCGGTCATCTGACGGAGCAGCAGTTCGACGAATGGGTGCGGCCGCACGACATGGTCGGCGACACGAAGCGTTAGAGCCTTTCCCTCAGCCCGCTCTTGCAAAGCTCGCCATGCTCTCTTCGCGAACGCGGAGAGAGCATCCGGCAGTGCTGCACGTCAGACCTTGCCCTGCGCCACTTCCTCGGGCTTCAGATCGACGATTGCATCGAGCGCGGCCTTCACGTCCATCGCGTACTTCGCGAGACGCTTCTGCTCGCCGGTTTGCGGCACGAACGACGGCACGTGCACGGGTGTCCCGTTCTCGTTGACGGCGACCATCACGACGAGGCAATCGGTGGTTTGCAGCACCTCGCCGCCCTTCGGATCGCCCGCGTGCACCGACACGTGGATATGCATGCTGGTGCGCCCCGTCGCGACGACGCGCGCGCGCAGTTCGACCAGATTGCCGACGTGAATCGGCCGGCGAAAGCGGATATTGCCGACGCTGACCGTCACGCAATATCGGCCCGACCAGACCGCCGCGCATGCGTACGCGGTTTCGTCGATCCATTTCATCAGCGCGCCGCCGTGCACCTTGCCGCCGAAGTTGACCGACGTCGGTTCGGCGAGGAATCGGAACGTGGTTTCTGAACGATCCAGCGGCGCTGCGGAAGGCGTGCTCATCTTGACTCCGGTCAAACAGACTGTCGAAAGGAGCCGATTATACGAGGGCAATAAGGCGGCCGCTGTGCTATCGGGCGCCGCGCATGGCCCGCGCTGACGCAACATTGCTTTGCATCGCGCGCAAGTATGGCGGCCCTTTCGCCGCAACTCAGCGCAGCGCCGACGAGAAACGCTCGCGGTAGTCGAGCGGCAGTACGCCGAAGCTGCGCATGAACGCGCGCCGCAAATTCTGCTCGCTGCCGAAGCCGCAATCCAGCGCGATCCGCTTCAGCGGCCGGCGCGATTCGGCGAGCGCGCGCGACGCCGCCTCGAGCCGCAACGCCGAAACGGTTTTGGCGGGCGTGCGGCCCACTTCGTCGACATAGCGGCGCGCGAAGGTGCGCGGACTCATGCGCGCCTCTTCCGCGAGCCGCTCGACGGACAGGTCGCCGTTCAGGTTCGACGCGATCCAGCCGTGCAAACCGTCGAACGCGCCGCCCGCCGACGTCTGCGCCGCCAGCGCCGCGCTGTACTGCGACTGTCCGCCCGGGCGCTTGACGAATACCACGAGCCGCCGCGCGACCTGCATCGCGACGGGATGCCCGTAGTCCTCCTGAATCAGCGCGAGCGCGAGATCGATGCCCGCCGTCACGCCCGCCGACGTCCACACGGCCCGGCCGCCGCCGCCCGGCAACGGCTCGCGGATGAAGATCGGATCGGCGTCGACGCGCACGCGCGGAAAACGCTCCGCGAGGCGAACGGCGTCGCGCCAGTGCGTCGTCGCGCGGCGCCCGTCGAGCACGCCCGCCGCGGCCAGATAAAACGCGCCCGTGCACACCGAGCACACGCGCCTCACGTGCGGCGCGCGCCGCGCGATCCAGTCGATCAGCGCCGGCTGCAATGCACGGCCGTCGTCGACGGGAATGCCGGGAATGATCAGCGTGTCGATCGGCTCGCCATCGAGCGCGTGGAGGCGCTGCGTGACGACAGGCAAGCCGGGAAACGTGTCGAGCTCGCCGCCGTCGATCGACGCAACCGTCGTGCGATACGCGACGCGCTCGTCCGGTCCAGGCAACGCTCCCGGCAACATTCCAGGCAATACGCGCCGCGCGTCGCGCACCGTCAGTTCGGCGCGATGGAACGCTTCGAGCGGGCCGCATGCGTCGAGCAGCACGAGTTCGGGCGCAACGGCGAACACGACGTGGCGAACTTGCGGCGCGGGCGCATCGTGTTCCGGGGCGTGGATTGCTTCGTGATCGGTGGCGTTCGAAGCGTCGCTCATCTAAGTCCTCTATCGTCGAAATCGGCGCAATCCATTCACATGAACGACGCCGGCAACGCGCGTCTTTGCGACCACGCGAAGGCCAGCGTCGCCAGCGCGGCGAGCGCGAGGAACGGAAAAATCGCTGCGTTGATGGCCGTCCAGCCGAAATGCGCAAGCATCTGGCCCGCGCACAGCGAGCCGAGCGCCGAGAACGCAAAAGTGGCGAACTCGCTCGTCGCCTGAGTCTTCGCGCGCTCGGACGGCCGGTACGATTGCGCGAGCAGCGTCGTGCCGCCGACGAACATCAGGTTCCAGCCGACGCCCAGGCACGCGAGCGCCGCGTAGAAATGCAGCAGGTCGGTCGAGCGCAGCGCGAGCACGCCGCACAGCGCCGACAGCACGATGCCCGCGCCGATCACGCGCAGCACGCCGAAGCGCGCAATCAGGCGCGCCGAAAAAAACGACGGCGCGAACATGCCGACCAGATGCCACTGGATGATCTGCGCGCCATCGCCGATCGAATGTCCGCATGCGACGGCGGCAATCGGCGTCGCCGTCATCACGAACATCATCACCGCGTAGCCGAGCGCGTTGTTCGCCAGCGCGGCCACGAAGATCGGCTGCCGGACAATCGCGCGCCAGGGCCGCGCGGGCTCGCGCTGAGCCGCGACGTCCGCATGCGGCGCGGCATCGCGATACAGCACGGCGACGAGCGCCATCGACAGCAGCGCGAGCACCGTCACGAGCGCATACGAGCCGGCAAACGCGACGGGCGCGAGCCAGTCCTTGCTCCACGCAGCCAGCGCCGGACCGAGGACGGCCGCGACGACGCCGCCCGTCAGCACGGTCGATATCGCGCGGCTCTTGGTGTCGGCGGAAACGGCGTCCGCGGCGGCGAGCCGGTAATACTGCGCGAAGGCCTGGAACACGCCGACGGTGGCCGTGCCCACGCAGAACGCCCAGAAGCTGTGATGAAAGATCGCGTACACGGAGACCGCGCCGCCCGCCGCGCCGACGCCCGCGCCGAGCATGAAGCCCATGCGCCGTCCGACGCGCGCCATCAGGAACGACGCGCACACGGTCGTCAGCGCGGCGGCAACGGTGATCAGCGAGAACGGCAGCGTGGCGAGCGATTTGTCGTCGGCAAGCGTGTAGCCGACGAGCCCCGTCAGCGTCAGGTCGATCGACACCGACGACGTGTAGAGCGCCTGGCACACGGCCAGCACGCGCGCGGCGCGGCGGCCATGCGGATCGGCGCGGCCGGTCGCGCGGCTGCGAGCATCGGAAGCGGCGGAAGGTGACGGCATCGGTAGCCTCGCGGCGGGTGACGATCCACACATCGTCACATCGGTTGCCTTGGCAGAAGAGTCAATGATGCATCAATTCCTGCCACGCCGCGCACGCGCTCGTCGGCGCGTCTGTGGCGACCGAGCCGCCGGATGCATCACTTGCGGACGGTGACGCCTTCGTCGATCGTGCCGTACATCGTGATGCTGCCCGATCCGGCCGACGACGAGCCCGCCCCGCCCTGCGCGCATGCGCTGCACAGGACGACGGCCGCGACCACTGAGAAGAGGATTTTCATGACTGCGTCGTTCGCTCGAAAACTGGGGAAAGCGCTCCGATTCTAGCCTGGCCCCCCATGCGTCCGCAGATCGACGGGGTGCGGCGGCGCACGCGACAGTTCACGACATGTTGAAACATCGAATGAGCATCGCGGGTAGAGTGAAGTCATGACCCGATTAGGTACGACCGATTTGCATGGGGCCCCGGGTAGGCGCTCTGCATGAGGCTGGCGTAGATGCAAAAGCGCTGAATCCAGCCGACAGCTAAAGCACTAACTCGGGTCGACAGGAGATCCACATGGCTGCACTGCTTCCTTCCGAACCGAATCACTTTCCGGGCCTAAGCCGCATCGGCGCGCTGCTCGCCGACCCCGGCCGCGCCGCGATGCTGTGGGCGCTGATGGACGGCACCGCGCGTCCCGCGGGCGAGCTGACGCTGATCGCGGGGCTTTCGCCATCGGCGGCGAGCGCGCATCTCGCCAGGCTCACCGACGGCGGACTGCTCGCGCTCGAAGTGCGCGGGCGGCACCGCTATTTCCGCATTGCGTCGGCGGAAATCGCCGCCACCATCGAGGCGCTCGCCAATGTCGCCGAAGCCGCGGCGCCGCAGCGCCCCGTGCCGCGCCCGGCGCGCACCGTGCCCGTCGACATGCGCTACGCGCGCACCTGCTACGACCATATGGCAGGCGAACTGGCCGTGCGCGTCTACGAGCGGCTCGTGGGCTGCGACCTGCTGACCGTCCACGGCGATTCGCTCGACGCAACGCCCGAAGGCACGGCGCTTCTCGCCGACTGGGGCATCGACGTGACGGGGCAGCGCACGCGCCGCCGGCGCTTCGCGTGCACGTGCCCGGACTGGAGCGAGCGCCGGCCGCATCTGGGCGGCGCGCTGGGCGCGGCGCTGCTCGAGTCGTGGTCGTCTAAGGGCTGGGTCGAGCGCACCGAGCGGCCGCGAATCCTGCGCGTGACGCCGTCCGGCCATCGTCATTTCGACGCTTTTTTGGCGCAGTGACGAGCGATTCGTCTGACAAGCCGCTTGACGGGACAACTTTTGTTACAGCGCCGCCGAAGTGGCTTACAAATGAGACGGCCCTGAAACAGGCGCCACGCGTAGAGTGATTTCGCAGGGTGCCGCGCCGCGCGTCGCCCGATGGAGCGACAACCATGAAAACACTCACCACACCCGACCGGAATTCCGCAAGCGCCGACGATTCGGCCTCTTATGCGATGCACCGTCCGTCTCTCGCCGCGTTCGCGGTTGCGGGCGCGTTGACGATGCTCGCCATGCAGACAGCCTGGGCGCAGGAAGCGCCGCCGCCCACGAACGTCGCGCAATCCGCGCCGCAGTACGCGCCGCAGTCGGCAGCTCAGTCGACGCCCGATAGCGACCCGCCCGGACGCGTCGCGCGCCTGAACTACATGGCGGGCACGGTCACGACGGAGCCTGCTGGCGCGTCCGACTGGTCGTATGCGCAAGTCAACCGGCCGCTCACGACGGGCGACCAGTTGTGGAACGACAAGAACGCGCGCTCGGAGCTGCATATCGGCTCGACGGCCGTGCGCATGGGCCAGCAAACCAGCCTCGACATCCTCAATCTCGACGACAACAGCACGCAGCTCAAGGTCGCGCAAGGCACGCTGTCGACGCACGTGCGCGCGATCGCGCCCGGCTCGTCGTATGAGATCGACACGCCGAATCTCGCGCTGGGCGTCAACGGGCCCGGCGACTACCGCGTCGACGTCGCACCGGACGGCGGCAGCACGACGGTCACGGTGCGCAGAGGCAGTGCGACCGTCTACGGCGACAACGGCCAGGTGCCCGTCGCCGCCGGACAGCAGATCACCTTCGCAGGCACGAGCCTGCAGCAGACGGCCGCTAACGGCGCTCCAGGCGCCGATCCGTTCGACCAGTGGACGGCCAGCCGCGACGCCGCCGAGGACCGCTCGGTGTCGGCGCGTTATGTATCGCGTGAAATGCCCGGCTATCAGGACCTCGACGCGAACGGCACGTGGCGCAGCACGCCGCAGTACGGCGAAGTGTGGATGCCGGATCAGGAGCCCGCGGGATGGGCGCCTTATCGCGACGGACACTGGGTCTGGCAGGCGCCGTGGGGCTGGACGTGGGTCGACGACGCGCCGTGGGGCTTCGCGCCTTACCACTACGGCCGCTGGGCGTATGTCGACGATGCGTGGGCGTGGGTGCCTGGGCCCGTCGTCGTCAGCGAGCCGCCCGTGTATGCGCCCGCTCTTGTCGCGTTCGTCGGCGATGGCGGCGGCAGCGACTGGAGCGTGAATCTGGCGATCGGCGGCGTCGCGGCGGCGGGGGTCGCGTGGTTCGCGCTCGGCCCCGGCGAGCCGTGGCATCCGCATTGGGGCCGCGATCACGACTGGAGCCCGCGCTATTACGAGCGCGTGAACAACACAGTCGTCGTCAACAACCGCGTCGATATCCATAACAACATCCGCAACACGTACGTCAACTATCGCGCGCCGGGCGCGGTCACGGGGATGCCGGCAACGGCATTCGTCCACGGACAGCCGACGAACCATTTCGGACAGCGCGTCGACCCCGCGCAGTGGCGCAACGCGCGCTTCAACGCGGGCGCGCCGAATCTCGCGCCCGTCAGACAGAGCTTCGGACCGGGGATGCGCAACGCCGCCTACCGGCCGCCGGCCAATGTAATGGCGCGGCCCGTCGTCGGCACGCGCAGTCCCGGCGTGCCCGCCGCGTTGCACGACAGGCTCGCGCAGAACTTCGCCCAAGGCGGGCACGGACGCGTGCCGGGCGCGGGCGAGCCGATGGTGCGGACTTCAGTGCCCGCGCACTTCGGCGGACAGACGCTCAACGGCAACGGCCCCGTCGCGAATGTGCGGGTGGTGCGCTCGCATGCGCCGGGACAGATGCCCGGCGCCATGCCGGGCGCGCCGGTCGCGGGTGCGCCCGCCGGCCTGCGGCCGGGCGGCGAGCCGCAGACGAACGCACAGCAGCACGGCGTGCCCGGTCGACCGGGGCGCAGCTTCGCGCCGGGGCCGATGGCTGGGCAACGCGCCGAGCGGCCTGGACAGCCTGGACAGATTGCACAGCCCGGTCAGTCGGGCAACGGCGTGCCGCGTCCTCCGCAGTTCGCAGGCGGTCATCCGATGAACGGCATGCCGACGCAACCGGGTCAGCCAGGCGGCGCGCAGCGTCAGGATCTGGCTGCCGCTCAGCAGCGCCAGCCCGCGTGGACGCAGCACCATGCGCCGATGGCCCAGCAACGCGGGAATCCGCAGTTCGGCGCGGCGCAGCCGCAGCGTCCGGCGATATCGCAGAACGATCAGTCGTTACAGCAACGCGAGCGGCCGGCGAATGGTTTCGCTGGCGCCGCGCCGGGTCAGCAGCCGCAACACGGGCCGGAAATGCGCGCGCAACCGGCGCCAGCGCCGGCTCCGATGCAACAGGCGCGGCAACCGGGACGCGAGGCATTTCGTCCACAGCCGCAGCCTCAGCAGCAGGCGCGTCAGGAATTCCATCCGCAGCCTCAGCCACAACAGCAGGCGCGTCCGGAATCTCACCCGCAACCGCAGCCGCAACAGCAGGCTCGCCAGGAATTCCATTCACAGCCGCAACCTCAGCCGCGTCCTGAATTTCACCCGCAGCCGCAGCCGCAACAGCAGGCTCGCCAGGAATTCCATCCACAGCCGCAACCTCAGCCGCGTTCTGAATTTCACCCGCAGCCGCAACAGCAGCCGCAACAACAGCCGCGTCCGGAATTCCACCCGCCGCAGCAGGCCCAACAGCCGCGTCCACAGCCTCAACCCCAGCCTCAGCCGCATCAGGAACAGCGCGCGACGGGCGGTGGAGGCGGCGGCCACGAAGAGCATCATCGCGGCTGAGTCCGCGCGGTACCCGCAGCACCGGCGAGCACGCCATGCCACAAACGAAAACGCCCACCGCAATCGCGGTGGGCGTTTTCACATCGGAGATACGATGCGCCGGAATACCGGCTGCGCGTCAGATCGCCATCGGCGCCGTCAGCGGCTCATGGTGCCGGTAGCCGACCAGCGAAAAATCGGCGGGCTCGATCTTCTCCAGCCACTCGGGCTCGTAGACGCCCGTCTTGGCGAACTCTGGCACGCGATCGGCAATCACGAGCGTCGGACTTTCATAGGGCTCGCGCGTCAACTGCTGTTGCAGCATGTCGAGCTGGTTCTCGTAGATGTGCGCGTCGCCGATGAAATACGTGAACCAGCGCGGCGTATAACCCGTCAGCCGACCGACCAGATGCAGCAGCGCCGCGCCCTCTGTCAGGTTGAACGGCGTGCCGAGCCCGACATCGTTGCTGCGGATATATAGGCACAGCGAAATCTCGCGCTTCGACACATTCGGCAGAAACTGATACAGCAGATGGCACGCCGGCAGCGCGATTTCCTCGAGCACGGCCGGATTCCAGGCGTGAAACAGAATCCGCCGGTCGGAAGGGTTGTTGATGATCGTGTCGAGGCACTGGCGGAGCTGGTCGATCGCCTTGTACAGCAACACCTTGCGCACGCCACCCTCCTCGAACTCGGTAACAGGTGTATAGCCGCGCGACGCCGCATCTTCGAGCCTCGCGCTCGCCGTGGTATCGAGCACCTTATAGGCGGGCCACTGGCGCCATTGGACGCCGTAAACATCGCCCAGATCGTCGGTACCTTGCCGGTACGGATTCGCGAGCCACTGCGCGTTTTCGTTCGCGTTGCCGTCCCACACCTTGCAGCCGAGCGCGCGAAAATCGGCTGCGCTGCGCGACGCGCGCAAAAAGCCGACCAGCTCGCCGATCGCCGACTTGAACGCGAGCTTTTTCGTCGTCACGGCCGGGAAACCCTGCTGCAGATCGAAGCGCAACATCGCCCCCGGCATGCTGATCGTGCGGACGCCGGTGCGATTTTCCTGCCAGCTGCCGGTATCGAGGATCGTGCGGACGAGGTCGAGGTATTGTTTCATGCGGATTCCTTCGGCCGTGCGCCTGGCGCACCGGAGGTTTTTGGGAAACCCCGATTCTAGCAAGCCGCGTGAAGCACGGTGATCGCGCCGCTCCCCTCCCGACGCGTGCGGGCCGCGCAGTCTGCGCGTCGCGTGGAAAGCGGCCTGACGGGCCGGTAACGTCACAGTGAAACGAGAAAAGGCCCGTCCAAAACAAAGAAGCCCGGCCAACCGGCCGGGCTTCCCGATGTCTCGTCGTGGACGGGCGTCAGAGATGCGGCATCGTCGACGGCAACTCCGCCGCATGCTGCGCAAGCGGCTCGCTTTCCATGTGCCGCATGCCGTGGGAGCACAGCAAACGGTACAGCGTCACGCGCGAAATGCCGAGTTCCTGCGCCGCGTCGCCGAGACGCCCGCGATGGCGCAGCAGCGCCAGCTCGATGGCCTGCCTTTCGGCTGCCTCGCGCGCCTGCGCAAGCGAGACGGGAACGATTTCCACGTATTCCGCGAGTTCGAGATCGCGCGCCGTGATCGCGCGGCCTTCCGACATCACGATCGCGCGCCGCACACGGTTGATCAGCTCGCGCACGTTGCCCGGCCAGCTGTAGTTGTGGAGCGCCGCAATCGCATCGGGCGCGAACCCGCGCAGCCGGCGGCTCGCATCTTTCCTGAAACGCTCCAGCATGTGGCGCGCGAGCAGCTCGATGTCCTTGCCGCGCGCGCGCAGCGGCGGCTCGTCGATTTGCAGCACGCACAGGCGGTGATACAGGTCCGAGCGGAACCGCCCTTCGATCATCGCCGTGTTCATGTCGACGTGAGTCGCGGAGATGATCCGCACGTCCACCTCGATCGCGCCGTGCCCGCCGAGCCGCTCTACCTTGCGCTCCTGCAAAAAGCGCAGCAGGCTCGCCTGGCTTTCGAGCGGCAGATCGCCGATTTCGTCGAGGAACAGCGTGCCGCCGTTCGCCGCTTCCACGCGGCCGATCTTGCGCTGGTTCGCGCCCGTGAACGCGCCGCGCTCGTAGCCGAACAGCTCCGATTGCAGCAGATGCGGCGGAATCGCGCCGCAGTTGATCGGGATGAACGGCGCGTTGCGGCGCGCCGAGCGCTCGTGGATCGCGACGGCAGTCAGTTCCTTGCCCGTGCCCGACTCGCCGGAAATGAAGACGGGCGCGTCCGTCATCGCGACTTTGCGGATCGAACGGAAGAGCGCGAGCATCGCGTCGCACGAACCGACCATCTCGCCCTCGGAGCCGCCCGGCGATGCGTCATTCGACGCCGGCTCGCCGAGCGAAACCATCCCATACGCATGCCCGACCGAATCGACGATCCGGTCGCCCGAGTAAGGCACGGTCACGTAATCGAAACAGTAGTCGCGCACGAGCCGGCGCAACGCGGCGTCCTGCAACTGGCCGGCCATCGTGGTCGCGACCCAGCCGACGTTCGGCATCGTCAGGCAGGACTCGAATGCAGCGATTTCATGCTGCTGGAAGCAGCTCGACAGGTCGAGCAGACCGCCCGCCGCCATCCCCGCACGCACTGCGCGGCGCGCATCCCGCGCCGAACCGACGACTTCGACATGCCAGCCGCGCTCATGAAAACGCGTGTTCAACTCAGCGCTGGGATCTCTTGATACGTATATCAGTTGCCGTGTGGCGGATTCCATTATTCAGATCCTCTCGTCAACGAACGTTAAGGATGACGGCATGTGCTGATCTGGATTTAGCTTTCAGGCACGCCTATTCGCACGGGATTCGCAAACGGCGAAAACCGAACGGCCATTCCATTCCGTACGGACAGCTGATCCCCGAAAAACGGCGCGTGTATTGAAACGGCCCAGTAGTGGGCTTTTTAAAATCGTGTGCTGTGGATGAGAGCTTACTATACGCGCGAGCCGTCGAAAACAAATATGCGAATTAAATCCTCAGGCCTTGTGCGACAACGGTTTGCGCGTGCCAGGCACTCTCATTGGGACCCGATTAATTCGCGTGGAAGCGCATTCACCATACTTTTTTATCAACGTCCTCCCGTCGCGTTGCATTTAACGCACCGATTTGAAAACGGCGTGTTTTTTGAGCGAGGTTTCAGACCTGAAACGTTTACGGGCGATTTTCAGCGACGCGCGCCCGATCGATTTTGGCCCGACCAATCGCATCAATGGGTTCGCACGGATGGCACATGTTTCGCTAAATCTCCTGCACCAAGGAGAGACATCATGCGACTCGTTTTCGGCATCGACTCGAGCCCGATCCGGCGACTGCCGGCCAGCGCCGCGCTGTGCGTCGCGCTCGCTCTCGTCGCGCTCCCGGCAGGCGTGAACGCGCAGGAATCCGTCGCGCTGGAGCCGCTCGCGACGGCAGCGCAACCGACGCCCGATTCCGCGAATGAAACGTTTGCGGCCGCCACCGACGCCGGTACGGGACCGCAAGCGGCCACGGAAGAAGAGTCGACTCGCGCGCAGGTCATCGACGAGCCCGACGACGGCGCACCGACGAGCACCGTCGCACTCGACGACCAGGTGCTGTCGCGCCAGCGCGGCGGCGCGGCGGGCATGGTGATGGTCGCGGCGACGCCGCAACTGACACGCGACAATAGCGTGACGCTGTGGGACGAGATCGCACCGCCGTCGCCGCTGCCCATTCCCGTCGACGCGGCGCGCGCCGCGCAAGGCAATGTAGCGAACTATCAGCGGAAGTAGGAAAGCAGCAAGACAGCATCGCAGGCGCAACGAAGAGCAGGCAAAGTGTTTCGGACTCCATATCGGGAGCACGCAAAATGATCGATTCATTGGGGACGCTGTACAGGCGCGCAACACGCGCGACGAAGCTGGCTGCACTTGTCGGCGCACTCGTCGGCGCATTCGTCGCCGGCTTCGCGGGCGTCGCGGCCGCGCAGGTCGTGAATCCCGGCGATATCGTCGTCGAGCGGGAAATCACGCCACGCATCGCGTACGACGCGGTGCCGAGGGAGCAGGACCCCGTGACCTCGCGTGTCTCGACGTTCCCCGCCAACACCTTCAACCCGACGATGGCGCAAGTCGCCTCCGACGCCGACTTGACCAACGCGCACGGCTCGACGGGTCTCGACAGGAGTGTCGCGGGCAACGCGGGCCTGCAGGCCGTCACCCGCATCCTGACGGGAAGCACGACGAACAACAACGTCGCGCTCAACTCCGGCGGCATCGGGCAACCGGCGCCGGGGCTCGGCGGCACCATCTCGGCGTCGGTGACGGGCGCGCTCGCGCCGCTATCGGCGGCGCTGGGCGGCGCGCTCGGAGGGCTCAACAAATGACCGCGCTCTTTCGCTCGCCATCGGCCGTGCGGCGCATCGCGGCGCGAGCTTGCGAAGCGGCTTTCGCGCTTGCCGGGCTCACAGCGATGCACGCCGCGTGCGCGCAACAGACGCCGCAACAGGTGCCGCAGCCGACGCCGCAGCAGACCGCACGCGTGACCGGCGACGCGGGCATCGCGACGGGCGCGGGCGTCGGCGTGACGGGCGCGCTCGCGGTGAACCAGACGGCGGGGCTGAACAACGCGCAGCTCAACCAGTTGACGATCTCGAACGGCGACGCCGCCGGCAACGACAACGCCAGCGTGCAGAGCGCCGGCGCGCGGGCCCGCGTGCCGAGCGCGCGCGCGTCGATCGAAGGCAACGCATTTTCGAATACGTCCGGAGCGGTGATGGTGAACCAGTCTGCGGGCGCAGGGAATCTCCAGCGCAACAGTGTGCAACTCGGCACTGCGGCGCCTGGGGTCGAGGCTGTCTCGGATGGCGTGCTGTCCGCGGTGGCCGCGAAGAACGGCGGTCAGGGTCAAGCGATCGGGGTTCAGACCGTGCGCGAGACCAGCATCTCCAACGACGCCTTCAAGAGCGTCAACGGAATCGTGCAGATCAACCAGACTGCCGGCGCCGGTAATGCCACGGCAAACAGTTTTGTGCTCCGTCCCCCGGCGGGCACTCTTTTCTAACTGACCACAACGAGTATCGGAGCGAAACATGAAGCGCACTCTCATTGCAGCAGCCGTCCTCGCAGCCGCGTCCTCCAGCGCTTTCGCGAGTCCGCTGAAGAACCCGTTCATCTTCAACGCAACGCTGGTGGGCGAAGCCGTCGGCATCGAAGGATTCGTCACGCTGTTCGGCTGCGTGGGCGTCTCCAGCACAGCGGGCGCCGTCGTCAACAACACGCAGCACGCGTATGCGAACGCATCGCTGAGCCCGAACGCGCAAACGTACACGTCGGGCTTCGTGACGACGCGAATCGACAACAGCTACAAGTCGGTCAACGGCGGCGGCTCTGCCTATGCTTCGCTGTCGACGTCGCACTCGTCGTCGGCGTACGCCGCGCAGGGCTATCAGGCGTCGTCGCACTATGCGTACGGCAACCAGAGCAGCTCGGTCAAGGGCGGCGGCTTCGAATTCAGCGCGCAGGCGGCCGAGATCAACGGCAGCTTCAGCCATGACAGCCAGAACGCCGGCGGCCATATCTCGGCAGGCGGCCATGCAGGCGGCAGCTATCAGTACGCTTCGTTCAACACCCCACACTTCGGCTTCGGAGAAGCGCATGTGCAAGGCGGCTTCTCTGCCGGCTATAACGAGTCCAGCTACAGCAACAGCAACCACCTGTCGGGAGCATTCGGCGCGGTGGAAGGCTCGGGCCAGGGTGCGGTGTGGGGCTTCAAGGCCGATCAGGGCTCCGGCTATCGCGCGTATGGCGAGCAGTCGAGCGGCTACGAAGTCGAGAAGTCCAGCAGCCACGACAGCGTAGCGGCGCAGTGGGGCTTCCACTCGACGGTGTCCTCGACGGATGTCGACGTATACGGCTCGGTCACCGAGCACATCAACACGCAGAAGGCGGGCAACCTGACGGCGACGACGGGCGCGAACGCCGCGCAGAACGTCAGCGGCAACATCGGCGTGAATATCGCGGAAGGCGTGAACAACGCGCAGAGCAACGACGCCGCGCTCGCTTCCGTCGATGCCGGCAATGTGTTCGGCAACGCACAGGTCTTCAACGACCAGAGCTCGGGTGGCCGCGCGAACATCAACAACTTCAAGGTGAACGCATCGGTCGGCGACAACTCGCTGCAGTACGCATCGGGCAACGTCGGCGTGAACGTCGCATCGGGCATCAGCAACGTGCAGAACAACAGCATGGCTGCTTCGACGTCGACGGTCTCGCGCAACCACGCCAGCGCGGCGATGGTCGCCACGGATGAATCGTCGCAGTCGGCGGGCGTGTCGTTCTACGGCTCGTTCGAAGGCACGGCGATGCTCGGCGCGGGCGCACTGAGCCACGCAACCGGGAACATCGGCGTGAACATCGCGGGCGGCGCGGGCAACGTGCAGCACAACGGCCTCGCGATCGCTTCGATGAACACGAGCCACTAGAAAACACCCACAGGGGATGCGCCGGCGGCCCGACCAGCGCCGGCGCGACCAGGCAGCGACGATGTTGCATGGGACCAGCGCACGCACGGGACGGGAGCGGATACCAGGCTCCAGTCCCGCCGACATGCGGGCTCTGGTCGACCGCTGTGCATGGGCCCCGGGTAAGTGCTCTGCATGCGGCTGGAGCAAGCGCTCTGCGTAGTGCTGGCGTAAGTGCTAAAGCACTGACTCCAGCCGACAGCTGAAGCCCGAACGCCAGCCGACAGCTGAAGCGCCAACTCGGGTCGACAGGAGACCAGCATGTCCCGGTTCGACCGGTATCCGGCGTTTCGACTCGCCGATGCCGCCGTTGCGTTCGCAACTTGCGCGATGTGTGCGACAGGGCACGCACAGGCGAGCATCGACACGTCTACCCTCGCAGGTGTTCCGCTAACCAAAACGGTGCATTCGATGAGGGAGCTCCGGTACCGCCATATCGTCAGCCAGCAGTTCGACTACAGCTGCGGCGCGGCGGCGCTCGCGACCCTCCTCAAGTACGGCTATGGAATCGACATCCCCGAGACGGAGCTGATCCGCCGGATGATGGTGTTCTCCACGCCGGAAGTGGTGGTCAAGAACGGCTTCTCGATGCTCGACATGAAGAAGTTCGTCGAGACGATCGGGCTGCGCGGGCGCGGCTTCAGGGTCAACACGGACGCGCTGTACCACCTCCAGATCCCCGTCATGGTTCTGATGAACATCGATGGCTACGAGCACTTCGTGATCGTGAAGCATGCGCAGGACGGTCGCATCTTCATCGCGGACCCCGCCCTCGGCAATCGCATCCTGCTCGAGGAGGACTTCGCGAAGACGTGGAATGGGCTCGTGTTCGCAGTCGTCGGAAAACCGTTCAGGGAGGATTCCCCGCTGTTGCAGGACAACGAGTCGCTGGCGCTGCATTTGCGCGAGCGCGCGCTCGCCAACGGGACGGCGGCGACTCCCTTCGTCGAATACGGCTTGATCAAGGCAGACCTGTTCTGACCACCCATGAAGCACTCCCTCTCCCAGCCCGGCCGCACGTGTCTAGCGATTTTGCTTGCCACGACGTGCGGCCTCGCGACCAGCGCCTACGCCTCGGACCTGACGACGTTCCGCGACGTGGCGCCGGCCGCCATCCAGTGGCAAAGCGTCGGGGACGATGTGCTCGCCCAGCAGACCGGAAAAGGCGCGGGCGGACAGATGATCTCCGGTTTCGTATTGAACGTGCTTTCGCAATGGCAGTTGCCGAACGGCGCCAATGCACTCGCGCAAGGCAGCCTCTGCGTTGCGCGCGATGCGGCGAACGCGCTGACGGCCAACGTCAACACGCTCGCGAGCGTCACCGACGGCCACGGCAATCCGGGCGCGAACCCGCATGCCCACGCAGGCGGCGGACAAGGCATCTCCGTCAACGGCGTATCGCAGGTCACGCAGGTAGCGGGCGATCGAAACGCCGGCTTCAACACGGCGCAAATCGACTTCAACAACAATCCGCAACTGCTGGCGGGTGGCGCGAATGCGCAGAGCGCATCGGCGTCGAACGCGGCGGGCACCATCAAGGCGGGCATCGCGTTCGGCAACGGCGGCGTGACCGTCGCGCTGCAGACGCCCGCCGGCATCGCGTCGCAAACCATCGTGCCCGGCAACGCGCAACAGGCGGGCGCAATCGCACAACTGCTGCAGATCGCAGGCAATAACCAGCAAGTCGCCAACCAGTTGCAGCTCTCGTTGCAGACGGCGCCGATGTCGTCCGCGATGCTGCGCCAGGCAGGCGTCCTACAAGCCCTGCAAAACGCGCTTGGTTCAAGGAGATGAAGACAGGCCGCCACCTGCCGGCTTTATTTCACCAGGAGGAGAAGTCGCGACGAAATGCGGCAGCGCAAAGCACAAGAACCAGCCACGCGCTGCCAGTTTCACCGGGGGAACAACAATGACGATGACTACAACAGGCAGGAGGCCGCGTGCCCGACTCGCGGCTATCCCTGCTGCCGCAATGCTGTATGCACTCTCGCAGGGAGCGGGCGCGCAGGCGCTCAGCAGCCAGTCGCTCGAAGAACGGCTCAATACGCTGATGCGCGTGGTCGACGAGCAGCAGCGGCAGATCCAGTCGCTCGAGCGGCAGGTGACGAATCTGGAAATGGCGCAGCGCGGCCGCGGCGCGCCGGGCTATGGCGCGCCTGCCGGCAGCGAAGCCGTCGCCGAGCAGCCGGGCGCCGACGGCCTGCCCGTGCCGCTGCCGCCGCTCGCACAGGTGACGCCGGGCGCGCCCGCGCCGGGCAATGCGACGGGCACCGCGACGGGGGTGCCCGTCAATCCGCCTGCGCCGGAGGGCACGTCGGCGGGCGGCTCGGCGGGCACGAGCAACCCGAACGCGCAGGCGAGCGGCCCCGGCCTGCCTGAAGGCGCCGTCGGCCAGACGCAGAAGGCCGCCGAGCCCGTGCGCACGCAGGCCGAGGAAGCCGTCGTGCAGCGCGAGCACGCGCCCCTCTTCGATCACAAGCTGACGCTGGACTGGGGTATCAGCGATACCTACTACGACCGCCGTCAGTTGCAGCTGTCGGGCTTCCTCGCGCTCGACGCGATTTTCCTCGGCAACATCAATCTGGGGCAGACAAAGTCGCACCAGATCATGGCCGATCTCGACACGCGCTACGGTCTCACGGACCGCATCAGCGTCGACGTCGACGTGCCGTATGTCTACCGGCACAGCCAGTTCATCGTCGGCGGCGCGGGGGGCGCGGCCAACACGCTGTCCGATGCGTCCGTCAATTCGAATGCGATCGGCGACGTCAACTTCGGGATCTACTACCAGTTCCTGAAGGAGACCAACAACATCCCCGACGTGGTCGGCAGCCTGCGCGTGAAAGCGCCGACGGGCACCTCGCCGTTCGGCCTCAAGGTCGTGCAGCTCGACCCCGACAACACGAACCTCGTCGCGCCGTCGAAGCTGCCCACGGGCACGGGCTTCTGGAACATCACCGCGGGCATGTCGGTGCTCAAGACCTACGACCCCGTGGTGCTGTTCGGCAGCCTCTCGTACACGTACAACGTCGCGCGCTCGTTCGCGGACATCTCGTCGGTCGTCGGACAGACGCAGCCCGCGACCGTGAAGCTCGGCGACATCTTCCAGCTCGGGGCGGGCGTGGCGCTTGCATTCTCGGACAAGGACTCGGCCAGCATCTCGTACACGCTCGCGCTTCAGCCCTCGTCGAAGACGAAGGCGCCTGGCGGCGATTACGTGAAAGTACCCGGCAGCGAGACGACGGCCGCCGTGATGAATTTCGGACTGAACCATGTGGTGAACAAGCATCTGACGATCAACGGTTCGGTGTCGATCGGGATGACACCCGACGCGCCGAACTATGTGATCGGCGTGCGCTTTCCCTACACCTTTTGACGTGACACTGATACGAGGCAGATCGTGCGCGAAACTTCTCACCTGAGCCCCGTTCCCGCGCCCACCGGCGCAGGGCTGCGCCTCGCGGCGTCGCACGGGTCCACGACACCCGCCGCGCCCGCCGGACCTGATGTGGTTCAGACGGCCGTCGATACGCGCGCCGCCGCGCGCATCCTGCTGTACGTCGCGCGCGCGCCCGACGACGCGCTCGTCGAGCATCTGAAGAGCCGCGGCTGGAACGTGCTTGTCGCGCGCTCGGCGCACGAGGTCGGGCGGCTCATCAAGCCAGCGACGGTCTGCGCGGGCATCGCCGACATGGCGAGCTTCGCGGTGCGCGAGCTGCCCAGCCTCGAGTCGAGCCTGCGCGCGCAGCAGGTCGGCTGGATCGCGCTGGCGAATGCCGAGCGGCTCGCCGATCCTGACGTGCGGCGGCTGATCCGCCACTACTGCTTCGACTACGTGAAGATCCCCGTGGCGAACGCGACCATCGACTATCTGGTCGGCCACGCGTACGGCATGGTCAATCTGTGCGACCCCGACATGCCGCCCGACACCACGAACGCGAGCGACGACGAAATGGTCGGCACCTGTGAAGCGATGCAGCAACTGTTCCGCACGATCCGCAAGGTCGCGAACACCGATGCGAGCGTGTTCATCTCGGGCGAGTCGGGCACGGGCAAAGAGCTGACGGCGCTCGCGATCCACGAGCGCTCGCCGCGCCGCAAGTTCCCGTTCGTCCCCATCAATTGCGGCGCGATTCCGCATCACCTGCTGCAATCGGAACTGTTCGGCTACGAACGCGGCGCGTTCACGGGCGCGAATCAGCGCAAGATCGGCCGCGTCGAGGCAGCCAACGGCGGCACGCTCTTTCTCGATGAAATCGGCGATCTGCCGATGGAAAGCCAGGCGAGCCTGCTGCGCTTTTTGCAGGAAGGCAAGATCGAGCGCCTGGGCGGCCATGAATCGATTCCCGTCGACGTGCGCATCATCTCGGCGACGCACGTCGATCTCGAAGACGCGATGAGCGACGGGCGCTTCCGCACGGACCTGTTCCACCGGCTGTGCGTGCTGCGCGTCGACGAGCCGCCGCTGCGCGCGCGCGGCAAGGACATCGAGCTGCTCGCGCATCACATCCTCGGCAAGTTCAAGACCGATAACGCGCGCAAGATTCGCGGCTTCACGCCGTCGGCGATCGAGGCGATGTACAACTACCACTGGCCCGGCAACGTGCGCGAGCTCATCAACCGCGTGCGCCGCGCGATCGTGATGGCCGAGAACAAGCTGATTTCCGCCGAAGACCTCGACCTCGCGCACTTCAGCGAACAGCAGACGACGAGCCTCGCGCAGGCGCGCGAAGCCGCCGAGAAGCGCGCGATCGAGGCCGCGCTGCTGCGGCACCGGCATCGGCTGAACGAGGCGGCGGCGGACCTCGGGATTTCACGCGTGACGCTTTACCGGCTGATGGGCACGCACGGTCTGCGCGATACGTCGAACGACGACAAGGCGGGCTTCAAAGGCGACGAGAAAGAGCTGTACGCCAGCGATCAGGACGCGCGCGACTAGCGCCTGCGCGCGCGGGCCGGACGGCCCGATGCGATGTCATCCGAGCGGCCCCGAGCGGTGCGAGTGGTGCGAGTGGTGCGAGTGGTGCGAGTGGTGCGAGCGGTGCGAGTGGTGCGAGTCGCCCGCGCAGTCTGACGCGCCGCGGCGTTCCGGGCCGGGCGGCGCGCGCTCGGGTAGAATCGGCTTCCGCTTTCCGCTACCCGTTCCATACTCTCTCGCATGACGACGCTCACCCTGATCGTCGCTCGCGCCCGCAATGGCGTGATCGGCCGTGACAACCAGCTGCCCTGGCGGCTTCCCGAAGACCTCGCTTTCTTCAAGCGCACGACGATGGGCGCGCCCATCGTGATGGGCCGCAAGACGCACGAATCGATTGGCCGCGTGCTGCCGGGACGGCGCAACATCGTCGTCACACGCGATGCACAGCGCCAGTTCGCCGGCTGCGATACCGTCACGAATCTCGACGACGCACTGGCGCTCGCGGCGCGCGACAACGCATCGGAGGCGTTCCTGATCGGCGGCGCGCAGCTGTACGAAGAAGGCTTGCGGCGCGCGGACAAGATGATCGTCACCGAGATTCACGCGGACTTCGAAGGCGATGCGACGTTCCCCGCGCCCGATGCCGCGCAGTGGGAAGAAGTCGCGCGCGAGACGCATCGCGCGAAAGAGCCGAACGACTTCGAATATGCGTTCGTGACGTATCGGCGCAAGGCGCGTTGAGCCTCTGGCCGCTGCCGGCTGCAAAGAAAAAAGCCACGGAATTGCTTCCGTGGCTTTTGCGTTTTTGAAGCGCGTCTTTGAAACCTGCTGCGAGCTCACTGCCCCGCGACAGTCATCCGCTCGATCAGCACCGAGCCCGTCTGCTTGGTGCCGCGCACGATCGTATCGGCGCCGATCGCGACGATGTGCCGGAACATTTCCTGCAACGTGCTCGCGACCGTGATCTCCTCGACCGGGTACTGGATCTTGCCGTTCTCGACCCAGAAGCCCGACGCGCCGCGCGAATAGTCGCCCGTCACGTAGTTGACGCCCTGCCCCATCAGTTCCGTCAGCAGCAGACCCGTGCCGAGCTTGCGCAGCATTTCCTCGAAGTCATCCGTGTCCTGCGTGAGCGCGCTGCGCAGCGAGAGGTTGTGCGAGCCGCCCGCGTTGCCCGTCGTCGGCATGCCGAGCTTGCGCGCCGAGTACGTCGACAGGAAGTAACCTTCGACGACGCCGTCCTTCACGACGGCGCGCTGCTTCGTGCGCACGCCTTCTTCGTCGAACGGCGCGCTGCCCATCGCGCGCGGCACATGCGGGTCTTCGACGATCTGCACATGCGGCGCGAACACCGGCTTGCCGAGGCTGTCGACGAGAAACGACGTCTTGCGATACAGCGCGCCACCGCTCGTCGCCTGCACGAACGCGCCGAGCAGGCCTGCCGCGAGCGGCGCCTCGAACAGCACCGGCACCTTGCGCGTATCGAGTCCGCGCGCACCCATGCGCGCGAGCGCGCGCTCGGCGGCATAGCGGCCCACGGCTTCGGGATCGGCCAGCTCGCCTGCGCTGCGCTTCGACGTGTACCAGTCGTCGCGCTGCATGTTGCGGCCGCTGCCCGCAATCGGTGCGCACGCCACGTAATGGCGCGAGTACGGATAGCCCGAGAGAAAGCCGCGCGACGTGCCCAGCACGAACTGCGAGTGCTGCGCCGATACGCTCGCGCCTTCCGAGTTCTTGATCAGCGGGCTCGTGGCGAATGCGGCGTCTTCCGCGCGGCGCGCGAGTTCGACGGCTTCGTCCGCATCGAGATTCCAGGGGTGATACAGGTCGAGATCGCGCGGATCGGTTTCGAGCAGCTCTTCTTCGGCGAGCCCCGCGCAGTCGTCTTCCGCCGTGAAGCGCGCGATGTTGTACGCGGCCATCACCGTGTCCTTCAGCGCTTCGGGAGAAAAGTCAGATGTACTCGCGTTGCCGCGCTTGTTGCCGATGAAGACCGTCACGCCGACCATCTTGTCGCGGTTGTGCTCGATCGTCTCGACTTCGCCGCGCCGCACGGAGACGGACAGGCCGTCGCCTTCGGAGATTTCGGTTGCCGCATCGGATGCGCCGAGCGACTTTGCGTGGCGAAGAATGTCGGAGGCGATTTCCTTCAGTTCATCCTGCGTGTGCGGGAAGAAACGTTGCCGGACTTCCATGTCTGCTGCCATTGTCGTTTGCCGTCCTGAGTTGCCGTGCGGTCCGGGCCGAAGCCCGCGAGAGTTCGTCGTTGCAAGTTGCCCTGCTTCGCCGGCCTGCGCGCCGACGCATCCCGCGATCATAGCAAGCTCTACGCCGCTGCACCTGGCATTCGCAAATGCCTTGCGGCAACGCGATGCGCGGCGCGTGCGAAGCGGTTGGCGCGACGCGCGGCGGGCTTCGCGACATGCCCGGCAAGTTACAATACCGCGCATGACACGCAAAACCCGCATTCAACCGATGACACCCGCCGATGTCGACGACGACAACGGGTATGACCGTCCCAGCAAATCGCAACTGAAGCGCGAAATGCACGCGTTGCAGGCGCTGGGCGAAGAGCTCGCCGCGCTGCCAAAGGACGCGCTCAAGCGCATGCCGATGCCGGAAGCGCTCGACGAAGCGATACGCGAGGCGCGCCGCATCACCGATCACGAAGGCAAGCGCCGCCAGATGCAGTATGTCGGCAAGGTGATGCGCGGCCTGACCGACGACGAAACAGGCGCGCTGCGCGAGGCGCTCGACAAGTACAAGGGCGTCAACAAGGCCGAAACGGCGCGCCTGCACTGGATCGAGCGCACGCGCGAACAGTTGCTCGCCGACGACGCCGCATTGACGGAGTTCATCCGTGTGCATCCCGATGCCGATCCGCAGCAGGGCCGCACGCTGATCCGCAATGCGCGCAAGGAAGTGCAGCAAGGCAAGCCACCGCGCTATTTCCGCGAGCTGTTCCAGTGGATCAAGAACGCAAACGGCGCCGGCGCGGACGACGACGAAGCCGCTACCCACGAGCCGGACGACGACGATGACGATTCCCACGCGTAATCATCCCGACGAGCTGATCGTCGGCCTTGTATCGATCAGCGACCGCGCAAGCACGGGCGTCTACGAGGACAAGGGCATACCTTCGTTGCAGGAGTGGCTCGGCAGCGCGCTCACGTCGCCGTTTCGCACGGAAACGCGCCTGATCCAGGACGACGCGCCGACCATCACGAAGACGCTGATCGAACTCGTCGACGAAGCAGGCTGCGATCTCGTGCTGACGACGGGCGGCACGGGCCCCGCGCGCCGCGACGTGACGCCCGAGGCGACGCTCGCGGCCGGGACGAAAGAAATGCCGGGCTTCGGCGAGCAGATGCGGCAGATCAGCCTGAACTTCGTGCCGACGGCGATCCTGTCGCGTCAGGTGGCCGTGATCCGCGAGACGGCCGGACGCGCCGCGCTGATCATCAATCTGCCGGGGCAGCCGAAGTCGATCAGGGAAACACTGGAAGGCCTGCGTGACGAGGCAGGCAAAGTGAAGGTGCCGGGCATTTTCGCCGCCGTGCCGTATTGCATCGACCTGATCGGCGGCCCGTACATCGAGACGAACGCCGACGTCGTGACGGCTTTCCGGCCGAAGAGCGCGATACGCGCTCCACGGCAGGGCTGATTTTATTTGGCTGGCGCGTCGGCGGCCGTGCCCGCGGCCGGGATCAGGAAATGCTCGCGGTAGTAGCGCAGTTCGTCGATCGATTCGTGGATGTCGGCGAGCGCCGTATGCATCGCGCGCTTCTGGAAACCCTTGTAGATCGCCGGTTGCCAGCGGCGGCACAGTTCCTTCAGCGTGCTGACGTCGAGGTTGCGGTAGTGGAAGAACGTCTCGAGTTCGGGCATCCAGCGCGCCATGAAACGGCGGTCCTGGCAGATCGAGTTGCCGCACATCGGCGACTTGCCGGGCGGCACGCACTGGCCGAGGAACACGCGAATCTGCTCTGTCGCGTCGGCTTCCGTCACCGTCGACGCGCGCACGCGGTCGATCAGCCCCGAACGGCCGTGCGTGTTCTTGTTCCAGTCGTCCATCTTGGCGAGCGTTTCGTCGCTCTGATGGATCGCGAGCACCGGGCCTTCGACGACTTTATCGAGCGTCGAATTGGTCACGACGACAGCGATTTCGATGATGCGGTCGTTGTCGGGATCGAGCCCCGTCATTTCCATGTCGAGCCAGACGAGGTTCATGTCGCTGCGCACGAGCGGCGGCTGATCGACGGATTCGAGAATGTCAGTCATTGAAGGCAACCTTGGTTTGGAACGGCGCGAGTGGGTCAGGCGACACCCGCAATGGCCAACGATGTCGCGCTCCCGCCCGCAGACAGGAACAAACATATAATTCTCGCATAGAACCCACGGATTCCCCGGATGCCTACTCTGTACTTCACTGTTCTGTTCGTGATCGCCGTGGCGGCGATGGTCGGCATGAAGCTCTGGCTCGCGTCGCGCCAGGTCCGCTTCGTCGCGGCGCACCGTGACAGGGTGCCGCAGCAGTTCGCGGGCACGATCGCTCTCGCCGCGCATCAGCGCGCCGCCGACTACACCATCGAACGCACGCGGCTGACGATGATGGAGATCGTCGTCAGCGCGGCCGTGCTGATCCTGCTCACGCTGCTCGGCGGCGTGCAGATTCTCGATATCGCCGTCGGCGACTGGTTCGGCCAGGGCTATGTCGGGCAGATCGCACTGGTCGCAGTCGTGATCGCGATCACGAGCGCCGTCGACCTGCCGTTCGACTACTACCGCCAGTTCGTGATCGAACAGCGCTTCGGCTTCAACCGGATGACGAAGCGCATCTTCTTCGTCGACCGCATCAAGGGCGTGCTGCTCGGCGCCGCGTTCGGCCTTCCGCTGCTGTTCGTCGTGCTGTGGCTGATGAACCAGGCGGGCGCGTACTGGTGGTGGTGGGCGTGGGTCGTCTGGGTCGTGTTCCAGATGCTAGTGCTGGTCCTCTACCCGACCTTCATCGCGCCGATGTTCAACAAGTTCGAGCCGCTGAGAGATGAAGCGCTCGTTCATCGCATCGACGCGCTGATGAAGCGCTGCGGCTTCGCCGCGAAGGGCCTGTTCGTGATGGACGGCAGCCGCCGCTCCGCGCACGGCAATGCGTATTTCACCGGCTTCGGCTCGTCCAAGCGCATCGTGTTCTTCGATACGCTGCTCTCGCGCCTGTCGGGCAGCGAAATCGAAGCGGTGCTCGCGCACGAGCTCGGCCACTTCAAGCGCCGCCATGTGATCAAGCGGATGATCGTCACGTTCGCGATCAGCCTTGCGATGCTCGCGCTGCTCGGCTGGCTCGCGCAGCGCACGTGGTTCTTCGAAGGCCTCGGCGTGCAGCCGTCGATGACGGGCAGCAACGATGGGCTCGCGCTCGTGCTGTTTTTCCTCGCGGTGCCCGTGTTCCTGTTCTTCGTGACGCCGCTCGGCAGCCTCAGCTCGCGCAAGCACGAGTTCGAAGCCGACGCGTTCGCGGCAACGCAGACGGACGCGAGGGATCTCGTCAACGCGCTCGTGAAACTGTACGAGGACAACGCGTCGACGCTCACGCCCGATCCGCTCTACACGGCGTTTTACTACTCGCATCCGCCCGCCTCGCAGCGGATCGACCGGCTGCTGCGTCACGCATGAGCGGCCGCTCACCGAAAGCGCTGCGCGCGGCAGCCGCCAGCGAGCGAGCGCAGGAACGCACGCGCGGTCTCGTGATCGCCGCGCATGGCCGTCACTACATCGTCGCGCCCGAGGACGGCGGCGCGATGCTGCAATGCTTTCCACGCGGCAAGCGCAGCGAGATTGCCGTCGGCGACCAGGTGCTGTACGAGCCGACTTCCGCCGATCAGGGCGTGATCGTCGAGATCGGCGAGCGGCGCAACCTGCTCTATCGGTCGGATCAGTACAAGTCGAAGCTCTTCGCGGCGAATCTCGATCAGCTGCTGATCGTGCTCGCGACCGAGCCGCATTTCAGCGAAGACCTGCTCGGACGCGCGCTCGTCGCCGCGGAAGAGAACGAACTGAAGCCGCTGATCGTGCTGAACAAGATCGACGTCGAGGCCGCGCTGCCGCTCGCGCGCAAGCGGCTCGAACTCTATCGCGGGCTCGGCTATACCGTGCTCGAAGTGTCGATCAAGACGCAGCAGGAAGGCGCCCGCGAAACGCTCGCCGAACATCTGCACGGGCATTCGACGCTGCTGCTCGGCCAGTCGGGCATGGGCAAGTCGACGCTCGTGAATCTGCTGATTCCCGATGCCGAAGTGGCGACGCGCGAAATCTCGACGGCGCTCAACAGCGGCCGTCACACGACCACGTTCACGCGCCTCTACCCGCTTCCCGGCGGCGAAGGCGCGTTGATCGACTCGCCGGGCTTCCAGGAATTCGGCCTGCACCATCTGACGGAAGGCAAGCTCGAACGCGCGTTTCCGGAGTTCAGGCCGCTCTTGCCGAATTGCCGCTTCTACAACTGCCATCATCTGCACGAGCCGGGCTGCGCGATTCTCGAAGCGGTCGCCGATGGCCGCATCGCGAAGGAGCGGCACGCGCTCTATGCGCAGCTCGTGCACGAGGCGAGCCAGATCGTCCGCTGAGCCGATCATGATGAAGCTGATGCGCGCGCCGAATGTCGTGATCGGACAGCATTGGGTCAATCTGCTCGCCGCGGCGGGCATCGCGTGCGAATTGCACAACCGCTATCTGAGCGGCGCGATCGGCGAGATTCCAGCGGATCAGTGCGCGCCGGAACTGTGGCTCGTCGACGAACGCGACGAGATGCTGGCGAGAAAAGTGATCGACGCGGCGCGCAACGGGCCTGCCGCGAATGCGCCGGGATGGCGCTGCGCGCATTGCGGCGAATGGCTCGAAGCGCAGTTCACCGTGTGCTGGAATTGCGGAACGGCGCGCGATCCTCTGGAAGGCTGAAGGCGCGTTCAGCGTGCCCTATGCGGGTTGGCGTTTAGTTTTTCGGGTTGGCTTTTCGCGCTTGCGATCGGCGTTGGCGTTCAGGCAAGCCAGACCGCGATGGTCAGCATCAGCAGCAGGATCATCCACAGGATGACGGCCCGCCACACGAGGCCCACTGCCGACTGCAACGTGCGCGGCGTGCAGTCGTCGCCGACGGTCATCGGGCCGCCGTCGCCCGTCGCCAGCGCATCGAGGCTCGACACTTCGGCGAGCGGGCCCGCGAGGCGCGCGCCCAGTGCGCCGCTGCCGGCAGCGAGCAACACGCCGTCATTCGTATCGGGCCATTGGCGCGTATGGTTGCGCCACGCATAGATCGCGTCCTCGAAGTTGCCGACGATCGCAAAGCCCAGCGACGTCAGGCGCGCCGGAATCCAGTCGATCACGAAGAACGCGCGCTGCGCGAACGTGGAAAATGCAACGGTCCGGTCGTCGGCGGGCTGCGACCAGGCGCGCGCCAGATACTCGGCCGTGCGGTACAGCACCGCGCCCGCCGGGCCGACGGGAATCAGGAACCAGAAGAACACGCCGAACACATGGCGATGCGACGCGACCACGGCATGAATCAGCGTGTGACGCACGATCTCACTGACGGGCATGTCGACGGTATCGATCCCCGTCCATTCGTTGAGGATTTCGCGGGCGCGCGGCACGTCGTCGTTGTTCAACGACAGATGGATATCCGTGAAATAGTGGCTGAACTGGCGGAAGCCGAGCGTAAAGTACAGCACCGCGACGTTCCACAGGAACGCGAGCACGAAGTGAATCTCGTACAGCACGAAATAGATCAGGCCGACGACGAGCGTCCACGGCAGTACGACGACCAGCCACGCAAGGAAGCCATGCTTTTCCTTGCCGGCATCGAAACCGTGCGCCGTTGATTCCGCGTGATATTGAAGGAGTGCCGCAACGGGATTGTTCGGCGACAGCGCGCGCACCTGTTCGAGGATGAGGGCCAACAATACGGAGAAAAAAGTCATGCGAGGCGCCGTGCTATTCGAGTTCTTGACGAGCGATTCTGTCTTGCCGAGCTATCGGAATTGGTCATAACGATAGCACAGGGCCGGATGAGGCTGAGAGGCCGCGATTACAGACGCACTACGGTCGGCCCCGCGCGGCGCGCGCCGCTGCGCGTCAAGCGGCGAGAAAGCGATAGAAATTGCGCAACATGCCCGCCGTTGCGCCCCAGATGAAGTATTGGCTGCCCGTTCCGCCTGGCGTGCCGCGCGGATACGGCATTGCAAAAAAACGACGCTCGCCGCCTTCCCAGCGCAGTACGCGCACCTGATGATTGCTCGGCTCCATCAGAAAGCGCAGCGGCACTTCGAAGATTTCCGCGACTTCGAACGAATCGGCCTTGACCGAAAACGGCGGATGAACGAGACCGACGACAGGCGTCACGCGAAAGCCCGTGCCCGTCAGATACTCGGGCAACGCGCCGAGCACTTCGACGCGAGACGGATCGAGGCCGACTTCTTCCTGCGCTTCGCGCAGCGCCGTTGCCGTCACGGTGGCGTCGGCGGGTTCGTGACGGCCGCCGGGGAAGCTGACCTGCCCTGCATGATCGTTGAGATGATCGGCGCGCAACGTGAGCAGCACGCTCAGGCCCTCATCGCGAACGACGAGCGGCACCAGCACCGCCGCTACACGCGGATCGCCCGTTTCGCGCCAGCGCACTTCGCGCGTCTCCTGCTCCCACGGCAGGTTCTGCTCGAAGCGTGTGCGCAGGCCATCAGGCGTCAGGCGTTCGGAGACGACGGCGGGCAGATCGTCATCTGTCGCCTCGACAGGCAAAGCTTCAGGGTCAAATACGGGACGGGCGGGACGTGAGGGGGCGGTCAATGGAATTCTCGAACCAGCGCTTGTGGGACATAACGCTATTTTGACCTGGCAAAGAAAAAAGCACCCGTGAAGGGTGCTTTCTTTACAGCATTTATTGCTGAGCAGCTGCAGCGCGGTCTTTCGACACCAGCTTCTCTTTGATTCGAGCCGACTTGCCCGAACGCTCGCGCAGGTAGTACAGCTTTGCACGGCGCACATCGCCACGACGCTTGACGACGATGCTTGCCAGCAGCGGCGAATACGTCTGGAACGTACGCTCGACGCCTTCGCCCGACGAAATCTTGCGGACAATGAACGACGAGTTGAGGCCACGGTTGCGCTTCGCGATCACGACGCCTTCGTAGGCCTGAACGCGCTTGCGGTTACCTTCAACCACGTTCACGTTCACAACCACCGTATCGCCGGGAGCGAATTCGGGAATGGTCTTGCCTGCGAGCACGCGCTCGATTTCTTCCTGCTCGAGTTTTGCAATCAGATTCATCACTGACTCCTAATGCCATCTTGTCGGCGTTCGTACCTGCCTCGCGCTACGCGCGCCCGGCTACGGCCCCGATAGAGGATGGGTTCACATCTGGAACCGGCCACGCATGGACGGCTCCGCCTGGATCCCGCCTCGTCGCGCGAAAACTCAATGCTTCGCGGCTTCCTTGGCGAGATTTGCGAGCCATGCCTCATCGGCACGGCTCAACAACTTGTTCTTTCTGGCCCGCTCAATCAGATCTGGCCGTTTGACGAGCGTGTTGCGCAGCGCTTCGCGCCGCCGCCACTGCTCGATTTCCGCATGATGGCCGCCGAGCAGTACATCGGGCACGCGTACGCCGCTGTATTCCTCGGGACGCGTGTAATGCGGGCAATCCAGCAAACCATCGACAAAGCTATCCTGCACGGCCGACTGCGCATCGTTCAGCACGCCCGGCAGATGACGCACGACGGCGTCGATCAACGCCATGGCGGGAAGCTCTCCACCCGACAGCACGAAGTCGCCGAGGCTCACTTCTTCGTCGACGACACGGTCGATCAGACGCTGATCGATCGCCTCGTAGCGGCCGCACAGCACGATCAAACCGGGCTCTGTGGAAAAGCGCATCACCTTGTCGTGATTCAGCGTAGCGCCCTGCGGCGACATCATCACCACGCGCGCGCCACTGATGCCCTGCTCCGCCTGCGCCACTTTCGCGGCGTCGATCGCATCTTCGAGCGGCCTCGCCAGCATCACCATGCCTGGGCCTCCGCCGTAAGGGCGATCATCGACGGTCCGGTAGTTGTCGGTCGTGAAATCACGCGGATTCCACGTGCGCAACCCATAACGCTGCTGTTTCGCCGCGCGGCTGGTAATGCCCCAGTCGGTCAGCGCGCGAAACATCTCGGGAAAGAGCGTAACGATATCGAATTGCATCGCTCTCTCCGTGAAGCGAACGTTCTAGTAATCGGCGTCCCAGTCGACGACGATCTTCTTCGCCGCCTGATCCACCGTCTTGACATAGACGCCGACGAACGGGATCAAGCGCTCGCCGGTGACCGGCTTGCCGTCTTTGCCGGTAGCCGGATACTCGATGCGCAACACCGACTGCGCACCGTTGTCGATCAGATCTGCCACTTTGCCGAGTTCGACGCCCGCCTCGTTGACGACATCGAGGCCCAGCAGATCGACCCAGTAATACTCGTCGGCTTCGAGCGCAGGAAAGTCGCTGCGGCGCACGTAGACACGATGACCGCGTAACGCGAGCGCGACATCGCGGTCGGCCACGCCGCCCAGATGCGCAACGATGCTGTCGCCATGAATCTTCGACTGCAGACAGGGCGCCGATTTACGTTCGTGACCTTTTTCGAGCCACCAGCGTTTGGCGTTGAGCAAGGCGTCGCCGCCCTGACCGGCGTCCGCATGCGCGGCCACCTTCACCCAGCCTTTGAGACCGTATGCATCGACGATTGCGCCGACTTCGATTGCATCGTCGGGCCAACTCTCCGCCGACTCAGCGCGCATTTCCTGCGCGGCGTCGACCTTTGCGGGCCGCTCGACCGGCTTGCGGACAAATGCGCCGAATGATGCCCGCGCGGTCGGCTGGGGTTTCGCCTTCGCGCGACCTGAACTATCCGAATCACGCTCCGACATCAGCGAACCTCAAGCCTGCATACGTCAAACTCGTACACCCCAGACTCGCGCAGAACCAATGCTGCACGAGCCGACGATGCACCTTGAAACTGCATTACGCAGCCGGTTGCGCCTTTTGCGCTTCCTTCACCAGACGCTGGACGGTCGGCGACAGTTGCGCGCCAACGCCTTGCCAGTACGTCAGGCGGTCTTGAGCGATGCGCAGCGACTCACCCTTCGTAGCGACCGGGTTGTAGAAGCCAACGCGCTCGATGAAGCGGCCGTCACGACGGTTACGCGAATCGGTTGCGACGATGTTGTAGAACGGGCGCTTCTTCGAGCCGCCACGAGCCAAGCGGATGATGACCATACTAGAATCCTTGAAAACCGGGGTTCGAAACTACTGAAACACGCGATTATATCCCGAAACCGAAACCACAACAAACACTTAGCGGGATAAACCGGGCAACGGGGTCGCGCGGGACGCGCGCACCGGCTGCACGCACGAGCACGAAACAGTCCGAGCCGGCTGACTGGAGAGCCGCGAAGCCCGTTCTAGCACTGGATTCCGCACTGCTCGCAGCGCCGTCGCGTACGCGCCACGATTCCGGGCGCCGGATGCGTATTCTGATCCTTTTCGCTTCGGCGCTGTCGGTTTTTGATGATCTGCTCTGTCGTATAGCTCTCGGCCGGGACGCAAGCCGGGCATAAGCCATCGCAAGTGCCGCGCGGACAACGGGCGGCGTAGAATGCGCGTCGCGCTGTGCGTCGTATGCGCAGCCACGCCGCCCGTTACCCTGTCGATTACGTTCATGGCCACCGTCGCTACGCATCACTCGCGCTTTCGCTCGAAGACCGTCACCGCCGCGCTTGCATTTTTCTTCGGCACGCTCGGCGCGCATCGCTTCTATTTGTACGGAGCGCGCGACGCATGGGGCTGGGCTCACATCGTCGGGACGATCATCGGCATTCCTGGCTTCCTGCTGCTCGCCGCAACCGAACGCGCGTCGATCACCGGCTGGATGCTCGCCGTTCCCGGCGCCGTGTCGATACTCGCGGCATTTCTGGCTGCGATCGTCTATGGCCTGCGCCCGGATGAAAAATGGGACGCGCAGTTCAACGCGCAAACGGGACGTCGAAGCCAGTCCGGCTGGACCGTCGTCTTCATCGTGATCTTTTCGCTGCTGATCGGCGCATTCCTGCTGATGACGGGTCTCGCGCTGTCGTTCCAGACGTATTTCGAATCTCAGGTGGAAGCCGCGAAAGCGATCTCGCAGTAGTCGCTCCGTCAGAAAAGGCTTAGCTGGGACGTTTCCGGTGCGACCGGCTTGGGCGGCTCGATCCGCTTGAAATGCGACATGTCGAGAATGCCGTGGTTGCGCGCATTCAAGCCCAGACGCCGCACCGCGTTCGCAAAGCGTTGCCGGAGCAGATCGGCCCATAGTCCCTCGCCCTTCATCCGCGTCGAGAACGACGAATCGTAGTCCTTGCCGCCGCGCATATCGTGTACGCGGCTCATCACGCGGTCGGCGCGATCCGGAAAATGCGCTGCAAGCCAATCCTTGAAGAGCGGCGCGACTTCCCATGGCAGACGCAACACGATATAGCTCGCGCTCGTCGCCCCCGCTTGCGCGCACGCTTCGAGCACACGCTCCATATCCGGCTCCGTGACGAACGGAACCACGGGCGCGATGCTGACGCCAACGGGAATTCCCGCATCCGCGAGCGTTCGGATCGTTCTGAGCCGCCGCGAAGGCGTCGCGGCGCGCGGTTCGAGCGTGCGTGCGATGTCGGCATCGAGCGTCGTAATCGTGATGGCCGCCATCGTCAGCCCTTTCTCCGCCATCGGCGCGAGCAGGTCGATATCGCGCTCGATCAGCGAGTTCTTGGTGATCGCCGCGAACGGCTGGTTATGGTCACTCATCACCTGGATCACGCGCCGCGTCAGCTGCAAATCGCGTTCGGCAGGCTGCCATGCGTCCGTATTCACGCCGAGCGCGATCGGTTCCGGTACATACGACTTCTTCGCCATTTCGCGCGCGAGCAGTTCGGGCGCGTTGACCTTCGCGTAAATCCGGCTTTCGAAATCGAGGCCCGGCGACAGCCCCAGATAGCTGTGCGTGGGACGCGCAAAGCAATAGATGCAGCCGTGCTCGCAGCCGCGATACGGATTCAGCGATACGCTGAAGGGAATATCCGGCGACTGGTTATGCGTGAGGATGCTCTTCGCGCGCTCCTCGAAGATCTGCGTGCGCAGCGCGTGCCGGCCACTCTCGTCTTCTGGCGGCGCAATCCAGCCGTCGTCGACCGCCTCGCGCTGGTCCACTTCATAGCGGCCCTGCAAGTTCGTCACCGCGCCCCGCCCCTTGCGCGGAGCGGGCGGCGCGATCGGAAATTCGGGGATGTCTCGGTCGTAATCGGTCACGGCACACGTCAAAAGCAGCGCTGAATACTGTACAAATATACAGTGTTTACGGCTTTTGTCGAGCGCGACTTTTAGGGCCGATTCCGCGCGCAGCGCCTCGCCGCACCACTCATTCGCCGACGGCAATCGTCAGCGTTTCCTTGATTTCTTCCATCACGACATAGCTTTTCGACTGCACGGCGCCGGGCAGTTGCAGCAGGATGTCGCCGAGCAGCTTGCGGTAGTCGGCCATTTCGCCGATGCGCGCCTTGATCAGATAGTCGAATTCCCCGGACACCAGATGACATTCGAGCACTTCCGGGATTTTCTTCACCTCGCGCCGGAACTGGTCGAACATGTTGCCGCTCTTGTGGTCGAGCGTGATCTCGACGAATACGAGCAACGCGGCGCCCAGCTCCGCCGGATTCACGCGCGCGTGGTAGCCAGTGATGACGCCATCGCGCTCCATGCGCTTGACGCGCTCGATGCACGGCGTGACCGACAAGCCGACCTGTTCGGCGAGTTCCTTCATCGCGATCCGGCCGTCTTCCTGGAGGATTTTCAGGATCTTGTGGTCGAGCTTGTCGAGCGCGCGGACGGGTTGACGCTGTGTACGCATAGTTTTTACTGAAAATCAGAAAAATACAATAACAAAACCTACATAGACGCAAATAGTATAGCGGTTAACACTAGGCATCCGGCACATCGCCTCGTTAATCGAACAAAAGCACGAACGACGAGACCCTTCTTATACGCCGGTGAACCTTTCGACCTTTTGGGAGCAGCTATGCGTGTTGTCGTTCTGGGCAGTGGCGTCGTCGGGATCACGAGCGCCTATTATCTTGCGCGCGCGGGCCACGAAGTGACCGTCATCGATCGCGAAGCGGGCCCTGCGCTCGACACGAGCTTCGCCAACGCCGGCCAGATCTCGCCGGGCTACGCTTCGCCGTGGGCCGCACCGGGCATTCCGCTCAAGGCCGTCAAGTGGATGTTCCAGAAGCATGCGCCGCTCGCCATCCGCCTCGACGGCACGCAGTTCCAGCTGCAATGGATGTGGCAGATGCTGCAGAACTGCACGTCCGAGCGCTATGCCGTCAACAAGGGCCGCATGGTGCGCCTCGCCGAATACAGCCGCGACTGCCTGCAGGCGCTGCGCGCCGACACGGGCATCCAGTATGAAGGCCGCACGGGCGGCACGCTGCAGCTGTTCCGCACGCAACAGCAGCTCGATGGCGCCGCCAAGGACGTCGCGGTGCTGAAGGAAGCGAACGTTCCATACGAACTGCTGATGCCGGGCGACCTCGCGCGCGCCGAGCCGGCGCTCGTGGCAACCTCGCACAAGCTGACGGGCGGCCTGCGCCTGCCGGGCGACGAAACGGGTGACTGCCAGTTGTTCACGACGCGCCTCGCCGCGCTCGCCGAGCAACTGGGCGTCAAGTTCCGCTACAACACGCCGATCGACGCGCTCGCGATGGAAGGCGACCGTATCGCCGGCGTGAAGTGCGGCAGCGAAATCGTGCGCGGCGACAGCTTCGTCGTGGCGCTCGGCTCGTACTCGACGAAGTTCCTGTCGGGCCTCGTCAAGATTCCCGTGTATCCGCTCAAGGGCTACTCGATCACCGCACCGATCGTCGATGCAAAGTCGGCGCCTGTGTCGACCGTGCTCGACGAAACATACAAGATCGCGATCACGCGCTTCGACAACCGGATTCGCGTCGGCGGCATGGCGGAAATCGTCGGCTTCGACAAGAAGCTCAAGGACGCGCGCCGCGAGACGCTCGAAATGTGCGTGAACGACCTGTTCCCGGGCGGCGGCGACACGTCGAAGGCGACGTTCTGGACGGGCCTGCGCCCGATGACGCCCGACGGCACGCCGATCGTCGGCCGCACGCCCGTGTCGAATCTGTTCCTGAACACGGGACACGGCACCCTCGGCTGGACAATGTCTTGCGGGTCGGGCCAACTGCTCGCCGATCTGATTTCGGGCAAGCGTCCGGCGATCCAGTCGGGCGATCTGTCGGTGTATCGCTATCTCGGCGAAACGACGGGTCAAACGCGTCCCGCTTACGCCTGATCGATTCTCCGCTTCGATATGCAACAACGGCGCCCATGGGCGCCGTTGTTGTTTGTCAGGCATATGCCATGGTTTCCAGCCGCGCTCAGAACTGATCCTCCGACAGCGCAAGCATGCCTTCCGCGCCCTTCGCGCTGACAATCGACGCTTCCAGCGCCACCGCCTGCGGCAGCACGTGCTCGGCATAGAACTGCGCGGTAGCGATCTTCGCGCCGTAAAACGACGGGTCATCCGCGTGCTTCTGCTGCGCGACGAGCATCGCGCGCGCCATCTGCCAGCCGCCCAGCACGATGCCCGCGAGCTTCAGATACGGCACGCTGCCCGCAAACACCGCATTCGGATCGCGCTTCACGTTTGCGACGACGAAGGTCACGACCGACTGCAACGCATCATGTCCATGCGACAGATGCTTGCGCATCGACGCGAACGCCGCGCCATCGTGCTGCTTCAGCGCTTCGACAGTCTGCGCGATCTGTGCGAGCAGCGCCTTCGCGACCGCGCCGCCATCGCGCACCGTCTTGCGTCCGACCAGGTCGTTCGCCTGGATCGCCGTCGTGCCTTCGTAGATCGGCAGGATGCGCGCATCGCGGTAGTACTGCGCCGCGCCCGTCTCCTCGATGAAACCCATGCCGCCATGCACCTGCACGCCGAGGCTCGTCACGTCGATCGACAGCTCCGTGCTCCAGCCCTTCACGATCGGCACCATGTACTCGTAGATCGCCTGATGTTCAGCACGCTTCGCGTCGTCGGGATGACGGTGCGCGAAATCGCAATGCGACGCCGCGACATACGCGAGCGCGCGCGACGCTTCCGTGAGCGCACGCATCGTGGCGAGCATGCGGCGCACGTCGGCATGATGGATGATCGACACCGCCTGCTTCGCCGAGCCATCGACGGGCCGGCTCTGCACGCGCTCCTTCGCATACGCGACGGCCTTCTGGTACGCGCGATCCGACACGGCGACGCCCTGCATGCCGACAGCAAAGCGCGCCGCATTCATCATGATGAACATGTACTCGAGGCCGCGATTCTCCTCGCCGATCAGGTGGCCGATCGCGCCACCGTGATCGCCGAACTGGAGCACGGCCGTCGGGCTCGCCTTGATGCCGAGCTTGTGCTCGATCGACACGCAATGCACGTCGTTGCGCTCGCCCAGCGAGCCGTCCTCGTTGACGACGAACTTCGGCACGATGAAAAGCGAAATGCCCTTCACGCCTTCGGGCGCATCCGGCGTGCGCGCGAGCACCAGGTGGACGATGTTCCCGGCCATGTCGTGCTCGCCCCACGTGATAAAGATCTTCGTGCCGAAGAGCCTGTACGAGCCGTCGCCCTGCGGCTCGGCGCGCGTGCGCACCAGCGCGAGATCGCTGCCCGCCTGCGGCTCGGTGAGGTTCATCGTGCCCGTCCATTCGCCCGAGATCAGCTTCGGCACGTAGGTGCGCTTCTGTTCTTCGCTGCCGGCCGTGAGCAGCGCCTCGATTGCGCCGTCGGTCAGCAGCGGGCACAGCGCGAACGACAGGTTCGACGCGTTGAGCATTTCGATGCAGGCCGCCGCGATCAGCTTGGGCAGCCCCTGGCCTTCGTATTCGACGGGATGCTGCACGCCCTGCCAGCCGCCCGCAGCGAACTGGCGAAACGCATCGGCGAAACCGGGCGTGGCCGTGACGACGCCGTCCTTCCAGCTGCTCGGGTTCCGGTCGCCTTCGACGTTCAGCGGCGCCAGCACTTCGCCGCACAGCTTCGCGGATTCTTCGATTACGGCCTGGGCCGTTTCAAGGCCGGCCTCTTCGAAGCCGGGCAGTTCAGCGATGTCGTCAAGCCCCGCCAGTTCCCGAATCACGAACATCATGTCCTTGATGGGTGCCGTGTAGCTCATTTATGTCTCCTCCACGACTTCGATAAAAAAGGGGCGCCGGATTCAACATCCTCGCGCCCCTTTGTCTGGTGCCTGACTATCGTGCGCCGTCACGCGGCGCGATGTTCTATCAGCCGAGTGCGTTCACCAGTTCCGGCACGAGCGTGAACAGATCGCCGACCAGACCATAGTCCGCAACGCTGAAAATCGGCGCCTCTTCGTCCTTGTTGATCGCGACGATCACCTTCGAGTCCTTCATGCCCGCCAGGTGCTGGATCGCGCCCGAGATGCCGACCGCGATGTACAGCTGCGGCGCGACGATCTTGCCGGTTTGTCCGACCTGATAGTCGTTCGGCACGTAGCCCGCATCCACGGCTGCGCGTGAAGCGCCCATTGCAGCGCCGAGCTTGTCGGCGAGCGGTTCCAGAACCTTCGTGTAGTTCTCGCCACTGCCCAATCCACGGCCGCCCGACACGATGATGTTCGCGCTCGTCAGTTCCGGACGGTCCAGCTTCGTCACTTCGCGGCTCACGAACTGCGAGATGCCTGCATCGGCTGCGGCTTCGATCTTCTCGACAGACGCGCTGCCGCCTTCCGCCGCCACCGGGTCGAAGCCCGTTGCGCGAACCGTGATGACCTTGACGGCATCAGCCGATTGCACGATTGCAATCGCGTTGCCCGCGTAGATCGGGCGCTCGAACGTGTCCGCGCTATCGACTGCCGTGATGTCGCTGATCTGCGCGACGTCGAGCTTCGCCGCAATGCGAGGCGCGATGTTCTTGCCGTAAGCGGTCGCGGGCGCGAGGATGTGCGAATAGTCCTTCGCGACGTTGAGCACCGTCGCCTCGACGTTTTCCGCGAGGCCCGCTTCGAGTTGCGGCGCATCGGCGAGCAGCACCTTCGCGACGCCTGCGATCTTCGCAGCCGCGTCCGCAGCCGCCTGTGCGTTGTGACCCGCGACCAGCACATGAATATCGCCACCGATCTTCCGCGCGGCGGCCACCGTGTTCAGCGTTGCAGCCTTGATCGACGCGTTGTCGTGTTCAGCAATTACCAGAATCGTCATTTCATTCGTCTCCGCGTGTCCTGAGATCAAAGCACTTTGGCTTCGGTCTTGAGCTTCTCGACCAGCGTCTTCACGTCCGGCACCTTGACGCCAGCGGAACGCTTCGGCGGCTCGCTGACCTTCAGCGTCTTCAGACGCGGCGTCACATCGACGCCCAGGTCTTCGGGCTTCACGGTTTCGAGCGGCTTCTTCTTCGCCTTCATGATGTTGGGCAGCGTCACGTAACGCGGCTCGTTGAGGCGCAGATCGGTAGTGACGACTGCGGGGAGCGTGAGAGATAGCGTTTCCGCGCCGCCATCCACTTCACGCGACACGGTCGCCTTGCCATCCGCCACGACGACCTTCGATGCAAACGTCGCCTGCGGCAGACCTGCCAGCGCCGCCAACATCTGGCCTGTCTGATTGGAATCGTCGTCGATGGCCTGCTTGCCGAGAATGATCAGCGAAGGCTGTTCCTTGTCGACCAGCGCCTTGAGCAGCTTGGCCACAGCCAGCGGCTGCAGGTCTTCATTCGATTCGATCAGGATCGCGCGATCCGCACCGATCGCCAGCGCCGTGCGCAGCGTTTCCTGGCACTGCGCGACGCCTGCCGATACCGCGATCACTTCCGTCGCGACGCCTGCTTCCTTCAGGCGCACGGCCTCTTCGACGGCGATTTCGTCGAACGGATTCATCGACATCTTCACATTGGCAATGTCGACGCCCGTGTTGTCCGACTTCACGCGGACCTTCACGTTGTAGTCAACCACTCTCTTGACTGGCACCAGGATTTTCATGCACACGCTCCAAAGTTACGAATACGTCAACCCGACGGACATTATAGCGATAGCCTCCACGGGAGCCGCCCGGGATTGCTTGATATCGAGGATATCGCTCCCCGATGGCGATGATGGCGATATCGAACGGTCGTGCTATTTTAACTCGGAAAATGTCTAAATTCCAAGTCGGGGTTCCTACCGATCTGATCGCATAGCGGGGCCAGATGCGACGCACCGCGCGGCGCCAATCACCGGGCTCCTGCACACAGTGGCGCGGCGGGCCCTCACGCCACCGCGCCACGTCACTGCGCCGAGCCAATGCATCGCGCCGCCCATCGAGACACGATCACCAGGACGCGATCACCGAGCCGCCAAACTTGCTGTCGATGAACTGCTTCACTTCCGGCGAGTGATACGCCGCGATCAGCTTCGCCACCCATGGCTTGTTGCGGTCCGACTCGCGGATCGCAATGATGTTCACGTATGGCCCCTTCGGGTCCTCGATCGCAATCGCGTCCTGCTTCGGCTTCAGACCCGCTTCCATCGCAAAGTTTGTGTTGATCGCGGCCGCGTCGACATCACCGAGCGAGCGGGGAATCTGCGCCGCGTCCAGTTCGACGATCTTCAGCTTCTTCGGGTTCTCGGCGATATCGAGCGGCGTCGCCTTCAGGCCCGCATCGGCGCGCAGCTTGATCAAGCCCTGCTTTTGCAGCAGAAGCAGCGCGCGTCCGCCGTTGGTCGGATCGTTCGGCACGGCGATCTTCGCGCCCGCCTGCAGTTCGGCAAGCGACTTCACTTTCTTCGAATAGATGCCCATCGGGAAAGTCACGGTATCGGCGATCTTGATCAGCTTGTAGCCGCGGTCCTTCACCTGCGCCTGCAGATACGGCTCGTGCTGGTAGCTGTTCGCGTCGAGATCGCCGCCGGCGAGCGCCGCGTTCGGCTGCACGTAATCGGAGAACTCGATCACCTTGATGTTCAGCCCGTTCTTCGCGGCGACGGTCTTCACGACGTCCATCAGCTGCGCGTGCGGGCCGCCCGTCACGCCGACCTTGATCGATTCGTCGGCGAACGCGAGAGACGATGCGCCGAACAGCGACGCGGCGCCCACTGCGGCCGCTAGTTTGAGAATGAAGCGACGTTGCATGACCAGGCCTTTATCTTTTGAGAGTGTTATTTGTGGCTCAAACGACGCACGAGCCAATCCCCGAACGACTGCACCAGTTGCACGAAGACGATCAGGATCACGACGACCGTCACCATCACTTCCGGCAGGAAACGCTGATACCCATAGCGGATGCCGAGGTCGCCCAGACCGCCGCCGCCGATCGCGCCCGCCATCGCCGAATAGCCGACCAGCGACACGAACGTGATCGTCAGACCCGCGACGATGCCCGGCAGCGATTCCGGCAACAGCACCTTGAACACGATCTGCGACGTCGTCGCGCCCATCGCCTGCGCCGCTTCGATCAGGCCGCGATCGACTTCGCGCAGCGCCGTCTCGACGAGACGCGCAATGAACGGCGCGGCGGCGATCGTCAGCGGCACGACGGCTGCGGCCGTGCCGATCGACGAGCCGACGACGAGGCGCGTAAAAGGAATCACGGCGACGAGAAGAATGATGAACGGCGTCGAGCGCACGGCATTGACGACCACGCCCATCACGCGATTGACGGCGAGGTTCTGCAGCACACCCTGGCGGTCGGTCAGATAGAGCAGCACGCCGAGCGGCAGACCGACGGCCGCGCCGATCAGCCCCGAGATGCCGACCATGATCAGCGTCTCCCAGAACGACTGCACGAACATATCGAACATTTCACTCAACATACGACAACTCCTCGACCACTACGCCCTGTTCGCGCAGAAACGCCAGCGCCTGCGCCACTTTCGACGGCTCGCCGCCCGCGAGCACCGCGAGCGAGCCGAACGCCTGCCCCTGAATTTCGTCGATCTGGCCGTGCAGGATGTTGAAGTCCAGCTCGTAGCGGCGAATCGTCTCGGAAAGAATCGGCTGATCGACGCCAGAACCCGTGAACGCTAGCCGCAGCAGATGGCCGCTGCCCGTCTTCAGACGCTCGGCGACGCGCGCCTTCAGCGCCGGCGGCAATTCCTGCGCGATCACGTCGCCGATCAGCGCGCGCGTGACTTCGTGATGCGGTTGCAGGAACACGTCGATGACCTTGCCTTCTTCGACCACGCGCCCGTTATCGAGCACGGCGACGCGATCGCAGACCTGCTTGATCACTTCCATCTGGTGCGTGATCAGCACGACGGTCAGCTTCAGCTCGCGGTTGATGCGCTTGAGCAGATCGAGAATCGCGCGCGTCGTTTCGGGATCGAGCGCGGATGTGGCTTCGTCGGAGAGCAGCACCTTCGGCTTGCTCGCGAGCGCGCGCGCAATGCCGACGCGCTGCTTCTGCCCGCCGCTGATCTGCGACGGATAGCGGTCCTTCTGCGCCGACAGCCCGACGAGTTCGAGCAGCGGCAGCACGTGCGCCTCGATTTCAGCGCGCTTCATCCCCGCCAGTTCGAGCGGCAGCGCGACGTTGCCGAACACCGTGCGCGACGACAGGAGATTGAAGTGCTGGAAGATCATGCCGATGTCGCGGCGCGCCTCGCGCAACTGCGCAGCGGGCATCGTCGTGAGGTCGCGGCCATCGACGACGACATTGCCTTCCGTCGGGCGCGTCAGCAGATTGATCGTGCGGACCAGCGTGCTCTTGCCCGCGCCGCTGCGTCCGATGATGCCGAACACCTCGCCTTGGGGAATCGACAGATTGACGTTGTGCAGCGCTTCGACCCAGCCCCGTGGCCCCGGAAAACGCTGCGAAAGATTGCGTAGTTCGATCATGAAAAACGAAACGGCGGACTTTGCCAGCAAGCGTCGCACGCTCCAGGCACCGGCCGCCGTGACTTTTATTGGGATTTGAGCCGCCGATTTTACCGCAGACGCGTCATATCCTTTAATAATCAGTTCGGAGACTTTCATAACCGGTCGGAATTAGAGGGCTGCCCGGTTCGATTGGCCGCAATGGGCGCGATGCGCGCCGCTATGATCGGACGCACCACGACAACAATCGGCAGATGCCCATGGAGACGACCCTTGCCGCGGCGCCCCCCGCGATGTCCGATCCCGAGCGGTCTTGCATCGTCACGGCCGACGGCATCGAGTTGCCCGTTTACCGATGGCGCGCGGCGGGGATACGGCGCGCGACGGTCGCTCTCCTGCACGGCCTCGCGGAGCACGCCGCACGTTACGCGGCGCTTGCGCAAGCGCTCAACGCGAACGGCATCGAGCTGATCGCAGTCGATCTGCGCGGGCATGGCCATGCGCCCGGACCGCGTGCCTGGATCGAGCGCTTCGACCAATATCTGCTGGATGCCGACGCGCTCGTCACGGTGGCCGCGCACAACGACGGGCCGCTGTTCCTGATGGGCCACAGCATGGGCGGCGCGATCGCCGCCTTGCACGCGATCGAAAAACACGCCCGACACGCACGGCCGTTGAGTGGTCTGATCCTGTCGAGCCCCGCGCTCGCTCCTGGCCGCGACGTGCCGCGCTGCATGCTCGCGTTGAGCCAGAAGATCAGCCGCGTATGGCCACGCTTTCCGGCGATGAAGATCGACGCCGCGCTGCTATCGCGCGATCGCGCTGTCGTCGAGGCGAACCGGGGCGATCCGCTCGTGCATCACGGTCCGATCCCCGCGCGCACGGGCGCCGAACTGTTGCTAGCGATGCAGCGCATCGAGCGAGGCCGCGCGGGCCTGCGCATGCCGCTGCTGATCTGGCACGGCACAGCCGACAAGCTCACCGAGCCCGACGGCAGCCGCGACTTCGGCGCGCACGCGGGCTCGCCAGACAAGACGCTGACGCTTTACGAGGGCAGCTATCACGAGACGATGAACGACCTCGATCGCGAGCGCGTGATCGGCGCGCTCGTCGACTGGATATCGAAGCGTTCGCAATAAGGCGGACAGAGGGGGCGCGCGGTTAGCGGCCGGACGTGCGCTTCCAGTCGGGCGGCCGCTTGTCGATGAACGCCTGCACGCCTTCGAGCGCGGAGTCATCCATCATGTTGCAGGCCATCGTCTGCCCGGCCAGCTGATACGCCGCCTCGATGCCCATTTCGAGCTGCCGGTAGAACAGGGCCTTGCCTGCCGCGACGGCCTCGCGCGGTTTCGCGCAAATGCTCTTCGCGAGCGCGGCCACTTCGATATCGAGGATGTCGAGCGGCACCACGCGATTCACGAGGCCTTGCTGCTTCGCCGCCATTGCGTCGATGAATTCGCCCGTCAGCAGCATTTCGAGCGCAGCCTTGCGCGATACGTTGCGCGACAGCGGCACCGACGGCGTCGCGCAGAAGAGCCCGAGATTGACGCCCGACACGGCGAAGCGCGCGATATCGGCGGCCACGGCGAGATCGCACATCGCCACCAGCTGACAGCCCGCCGCCGTCGCGATGCCGTGCACGCGCGCGATCACCGGCTGCGGCATGCGCTGGATCGCGAGCATCACTTTCGAGCAGCGCGCGAAAAGCGCCTGGTAATAATCGAGCGACGGCGCAGCGCGCATTTCCTTCAGATCGTGCCCGGCGCAGAACGCGCGGCCCGCGCCCGCGATCACCACCACGCGCGCGTCGCTCTTTGCGATGTCGACGAGTTGCGTATGCAGTTCGTCGAGCAGCACCTCCGACAGCGCATTGAACGCGTCCGGCCGGTTCAGCGTGAGACGGACGACACCGCGCACGTCGTAGGCATCGCGCGTAACGTCGATCAGCGGGCCCGTTGCATCGCTATTCATGACGAGTTTTCCTCCCGTGCGCCGCGCCCGCGTTCAGATGCCCGCGAGCGTGCGCACATGCGCGACGACGCTGCGAGCGAGCGCCGACAGGTTGTAGCCGCCTTCCAGACAACTGACGATGCGCCCTTGCGCGTAGTTGTCCGCGACACGGCGAATCTGCTCCGTGATCCACACGTAGTCGTCCTCGACGAGCCCCATGTTGCCGAGATCGTCCTCGCGATGCGCGTCGAAGCCCGCGGACACGAACAGCATCTGCGGCTTGAACGCGTCGAGGCGCGGCAACCAGATCATGTCGATCGCCTCGCGCACGACCATCCCCTTCGAGCGCGCCGCAATGGGCACGTTGCACATGTTCGGCGCCTGGTTGTCGGCGCCCGTGAACGGATAGAACGGATGCTGGAAGATGCTGCACATCAGCACCCGCGTATCGTTGGAAAACGCCGCCTCCGTGCCGTTGCCGTGGTGCACGTCGAAATCGATGATCGCGACGCGCTCGAGGCCATGCGCTTCGAGCGCGTGCCGCGCCGCGATCGCGACGTTGTTGAAGAAGCAGAAGCCCATTGCGCGCGCCGGCTCCGCGTGATGGCCCGGCGGACGCACGCTGCAAAACGCGTTGTCGTAACGGCCTTCGATGACGGCGTCGGTGGCCGCGACGGCCGCGCCCGCCGCGCGCAACGCGGCCGTCCACGTATGCGGATTCATCGACGTGTCGGGATCGATCTCCGCGTAGCCGGTGCCCGGCGAGCGCTCGCGGATGTAGTCGACATGCGCTTTCGTATGCACGCGCAGCAGCGAGGACTCGTCGGCAAGCGGTGCGGACTCGCGTTCGATCAGCTCGCCGATGCGGCTTGCGATCAGTTGGTCTTCGATTGCCTGCAGGCGCGCGGGGCATTCGGGATGCCATTGCCCCATCTCATGCTGCAGACAGTCTGCGTGTGTATAGAAGCCGGTTGCCATGAGTCGATTTTGGGCGGCGCGCCGCGCGAAGCGAGCGAGGGGCGCTGCGTGTCTCCGTCCATGAGCGCAATGGGTTGCGCGAATACTACGAAGTTACCACACGATGCGCCAGGACCGCGCTGGCGCAACGCTTCTACACAGATCGGCAAACCTCGTCGGGTATACTGCCCCGTGACTTTTTTCCCGCACCCACTCCACTTCACTATGACCGTCAAGCTTGCTCTGTCCGCTCAACATCGGCTACGCGCAACGACTGTAGCCGCCGCACTGACCGTCGCGTGGTGCATGTTCGCGGGAGCCGGCCCGGCCTCGGCGCAGACCGTCAAGACCAAACCGCGCGCGCTGCTCGCGCAAAGCCAGCCTCAGCAGCCGACGCAAGGACAAACGTTCGAAGAAGAGATCGTTCCGCAGCGCTATGCGAACAACGGCAATGTCGACTCGTTCATCAACGACATGGTCGCGCGCTACGACTTCGATCCCACCGCATTGCATGCGCTCTTCGCGCGCGTGAGCTATTCGGCGACGGCGGTGAAACTCGTGACGCCATCGCCGACGCCGTCGATCAAGAACTGGCGCGTCTATCAGTCGCGCTTTCTCGATCCCGTGCGCATCAACGCGGGCGTGAAGTTCTGGCGCGCGAATCAGGCGACGCTGCAGCGCGCGTATGAGCAGTACGGCGTGCCGCCGGAAGTGATCGTCGGCATTATCGGCGTCGAGACGATCTATGGGCGCTACATGGGCAACTTCCGCGTGCTCGACGCGCTCACCACGCTCTCGTTCGACTACCCGGGCACGCCCAATCGCGAGGAACGCCAGGCGACGTTCCGCAAGAATCTCGAAGATTATCTGGTATGGACACGCGACGCGCAGATCGATCCGACGACGGTGCTCGGCTCGTACACGGGCGCGATCGGTATTCCGCAATTCCTGCCGAGCAGCATCGTCCAGTACGCGGTCGACTACGAAGGCAACAAGAAGATCGATCTGCGCACGAGCCAGGCCGATGCGATCGGCAGCGTCGCGAACTATTTACGGCAGAACGGCTGGGAAACGGGCCGGCCCGTCGTATGGAACATCGCGACGGATACGGGCAGCCTCGGCATCGCTCAGGCAGCCGCGACGGGCGCGCCGGAACCGCGCTGGTCGCTGCAGCAACTGTTGAAGGCGGGGATGCTGATGAACCAGCCGGGGCTCGACGCGCGCACGGAAGCGGGCACGCCCGTCACCGTCGTCGATCTGCCGTCGCCGGGCCGGCCGACGGAATACGTGCTCGGTCTGAAGAACTTCTATGTGCTCACGCGTTACAACCGCAGCTTCTTCTATGCGCTCGCCGTCTATGAGCTCGGCGAACGCGTGAAGGCGCAAATGGATGCGACCTCGGCGGGCAATGCATCGGTGCCTTCCGCTTCGCAGTAACCGACTATCGATGTGATGCATGAAAAACGCCGGCGCTTGCCGGCGTTTTCGCTTTCTGCTCCGGCTTGCCGCAGCCGACAAGCGAGGTTACGCGGGGAACACGCCCGTCGACAGATAGCGATCGCCGCGATCGCACACGATGAATACGATCGTCGCGTTCTCGACCTGGCGCGCGATACGCAACGCCACTTCGCACGCGCCCGCCGACGAGATGCCGCAGAACACGCCTTCGACGGCCGCCATCCGGCGCGCCATCGCTTCCGATGCCGACTGGCTCACGTTTTCGACGCGATCGACGCGGCTGCGGTCGAAAATCTTCGGCAGATAGGCCTCGGGCCATTTGCGGATGCCCGGAATGCGCGAGCCCTCTTCCGGCTGCGCGCCGATGATCTCGATCGACGGATTCTGTTCCTTCAGATACTGCGACACGCCCATGATCGTGCCCGTCGTACCCATCGCCGATACGAAATGCGTCATGCGGCCTTCCGTGTCGCGCCAGATTTCGGGGCCCGTCGCTTCGTAGTGCGCGAGCGGGTTATCGGGATTGCCGAACTGGTCGAGGATGATGCCCTTGCCCTCGCGCTGCATCTGCTCGGCGAGATCGCGCGCGTATTCCATGCCGCCCTTCACCGGCGTCAGCAGGATTTCGGCGCCGTATGCCGCCATGCTCTGACGCCGCTCCAGCGACAGGTCTTCCGGCATGATCAGGATCATCTTGTAGCCGCGGATCGCCGCCGCCATTGCGAGCGCGATGCCCGTGTTGCCGCTCGTCGCTTCGATGAGCGTGTCGCCCGGCTTGATGCGCCCTCGCAGTTCCGCTTTCTTGATCATCGAAAGCGCGGGGCGGTCTTTCACCGATCCCGCCGGGTTGTTGCCTTCGAGCTTGCCCAGCACAACGTTGTTGCGGCTGCGGATGTCGTCGTCGACCAGGCGGACGAGCTGGATCAGAGGCGTGTTGCCGATCGTGTCTTCAATCGTTTTGTAAGCCATGTCGTTGTGTGCTGTGACGATGCGCGGAGTCGGGAATCCGTCGATTCTAAACCAGCATCCGGATGGCCGCCCGCCGCCCCTAACGGCCGCATGGATGCCGCGGGGGCCCCGTCTTGTTGCAAGCGGCCACGATTTGGCTGTCACGTGGCTGCGACGTGACTGCATACAGGCAGGCATTTGCGAACGCATTCCCCGCTTTTTCGACGGCGAACGAAGCGCGCCAGTCCGTGCGGCGAGCAGTCGCGCAAACGCAAAAAGCCGCGGCAGGCTGGATCTGCCGCGGAAGCCAGTCACTTGCGTGACGGCTGAAGGGAGCGGTTGCCACGACTCCGGCCAGAAGGAAGATGGCACAGGGCGAGCGCCCGCCGCGCGCGAGCGTTGCCGCGCATGTCAGGCGCTCAGTTCAGGCGGCTATTTCTTGACCACCACGGCGGCGTCGTTCTTCGCAGCGGGCGCGGTCTTCGCGTGAGGCGCCGCAGCCTGTGCGCCAGCAGCAGCGACAGTCGCCGCACCAGCGCCCGATGTGCCGACAGCAAGGCCCTCGGTCTGCAGACGTTCGACGGTATGACCGCCGAGACCCTTGACACGCTTGCTGAGATCCGCCGCATCCTTGAACGGGCCGTGGGCCGCGCGTTCGTCGAGGATGGCTTTCGCCTTCGCGGGACCGATGCCTTTGATGCCGCGCAGCGCGGCTTCGTTAGCGGAATTGACGTCGACCGTAGCGAACGCCTGGCCGAAAGCGGCAAGCATGGCCGCCGTGACGATGACTTTTTTGAACATATGGAATCTCCCTGAAACACCGGCCGGTGACGATCACCGACCGGGAGACTCCAGTGTAGAGAGGCGTACGAACGATTTACACCTGGCCGAATAGCCAACGCACGTAGCGATCGACGCCTTCCTGCACCGTCAGGAACGGCGCGTCGTAACCCGCTGCGCGCAGCTTCGTCTGATCGGCCTGCGTGAAGCACTGGTACTTGCCGCGCAGCGCATCGGGGAACGGGATGTACTCGATCAGCCCGTGCTGCACCAGCTCGGCGAGCGATAGCGCCGGTTTGCCGTCGAGCACGCGCAGCGTGTTGACGACCGTCGATGCGATGTCGTTGAACGGCTGCGCGCGGCCACTGCCCAGATTGAAGATGCCCGACTTCTCCGGATGATCGAAGAAATGCAGATTGACTTTCGCGACGTCTTCGACGGAAACGAAATCGCGCGTCTGCTCGCCCGCCGCATAGCCGTTGTACTCGCCGAACAGCTTCACCTTGCCTTCGGCGCGGAACTGGTTGAAGTTGTGGAACGCGACGGACGCCATGCGTCCCTTGTGCGCCTCGCGCGGGCCGTACACGTTGAAGTAGCGGAAGCCGACGATCTGGCTCTTCGCGGTCGGCAGCACGCGGCGGATCACCTGGTCGAACAGGAACTTCGAATAGCCGTACACGTTGAGGGGCGCTTCGCACTCGCGCTCCTCGATGAAGCGCGACGAGCCGCCATACGTCGCCGCCGACGACGCATACAGAAACTGCACGCCCTGCGCGAGACATGCGTCGAGCACCGCGCGGCTGTAGCGGAAGTTGTTGTCCATCATGTAGCGGCCGTCGGTTTCCATCGTGTCCGAGCAGGCGCCTTCGTGGAAAATCGCCCGCACCTTGCCGAAGTCACCGCGCGCAAAACGCTCGACGAATTCGGTCTTGTCGATGTAATCGACGATTTCGCAGTCGACGAGATTCTTGAACTTGTCGGCGCGAGTCAGGTTGTCGACGGCGATGATGTCGTCTTCGCCGCGCTCGTTGAGCGCCTTGACGATATTGCTGCCGACAAATCCAGCCGCGCCGGTGACGATGAGAGTCATGGTCGTCCTGATGTGATGAGTGTCAACGGATGCGGAGATGCACCGCGCGCCGCACTGCAAGAGCCGGCGCGCGGCGATATCAATGAAAGAGTTCGTCGTAGTCGACGGTGGCCGTGCCGAGCTTGGCGACCACGATACCCGCTGCGCGATTCGCGAGCGTGACGGCTTCGTCGAGCGGCAGACCCGCGCCGATCATCACGGCGAGCGTCGCGATCACGGTATCGCCAGCGCCCGACACATCATACACTTCGCGGGCTACAGCCGATGCGTGCAGAATGCCTTCGTCGGAGAAGAGCGTCATGCCTTCTTCCGAGCGCGTGAGCAGCAGCGCATTCAGGTCGAGCTCGGCGCGCAGCTTCGTCACGCGCGCGAGCAGATCGGCTTCCGACTTCCACTGCCCGACCACCTCGCGCAATTCCGCGCGGTTCGGCGTGATCAGCGTCGCGCCTCGATAGCGCTCCCAGTCGTCGCCCTTCGGATCGACCAGCACCGGCTTGCCGGCCGCGCGCGCCTTTTCGATCATCTTCGTGACGTGCGTGAGGCCGCCCTTCGCGTAATCCGACATCAGGATGACGTCGTGCGTCGGCAGCAGCGCGTCGTAGCGCGCGAGGCCCGCGAGCAGCGCTTCGTGCGCGGGCGCCCTTTCGAAGTCGACGCGCAGAAGCTGTTGCTGACGCGACAGCACACGCAGCTTGATCGTCGTTGGCAGCTCGGGGTCGCGCTCCAGATGCGGTGCGACGCCGCTATCGCCGAGCAGTTGCACGACGCGCTCGCCCGGCTCGTCGTGGCCGACGACACACAGCAAGCCCGCCTGCGCGCCGAGCGCCGCGGCGTTGCGCGCGACGTTCGCGGCGCCTCCCAGACGGTCCTCCTGCTTCTGCACGAGCACCACGGGAACGGGCGCTTCCGGCGAGATGCGATTGACGTCGCCGAACCAGTAACGGTCCAGCATCACATCGCCGACAACCAGCACGCGTGCCGCCGCGAGCCGCTCGCGCGCGACGATGCCGACCTCGGGCGCGAGCGCCGCGCCTTCAGGTACGGTCGGAGTCGGATGTAGATTCAGCGGGTCGTGCATAGGGACGTCCAATCGAGTGGTAGTCGATGCCGAGTTCGGCCATCGCGTCGGGTTCATACAGATTACGGCCGTCGAAGATCAACGGCGTCTTCAGTTCGGCCTTCATATGCACGAAGTCCGGGCTCTTGAATTCCTTCCATTCCGTGACGATGACGAGGGCATCGGCGCCCGCCAGCGTCTCGTCCTGCGTGCTCGTGAAGTGCAGGCGCGCCTGCTGGTCGGGTACGCCGGCGAGGTCGAGCGCGAAGACGCGCTTCGCTTCCGCCGTCGCGACCGGGTCGTACGCGCGCACCGTCGCGCCGCGCGCGAGTAGCTGCGCGATCACGCGGCGGCTCGGCGCCTCGCGCATGTCGTCGGTGTTCGGCTTGAACGACAGGCCCCAAACCGCAAACGTGCGGCCGTTCAGATCGTCGCCGAGCGCGTCCGTGATCTTGCGCACGAGCACTTCCTTCTGCTCGTGGTTCACCTCTTCGACGGCTTCCAGAATGCGCAGGTTATGCCCCATCTCGTTTCCGGTGCGGATCAGCGCCTGCACGTCCTTCGGGAAGCACGAGCCGCCGTAGCCGACGCCCGCGTACAAAAAGTGATAGCCGATGCGCGGATCCGAGCCAATGCCGCGACGCACGGCCTCAATGTCCGCGCCGACCGTGTCGGCCAGATTCGCCATCTCGTTCATGAACGAGATGCGCGTGGCGAGCATCGCATTGGCCGCGTACTTCGTGAATTCGGCCGAGCGCACGTCCATGTAAAGCGTGCGGTCGTGATTGCGGTTGAACGGCGCGTAGAGACGGCGCATCTTCTCGCGTGCCTTGTTGCCGTCGGCATCGTCGTCGATGCCGACCACGATGCGGTCAGGCCGCATGAAGTCATCGACGGCCGCGCCCTCTTTGAGGAATTCAGGGTTCGAAACGATCGAGAAGCGGTGCTGCGCGCTGCCCGCGAGGCCGCGCTTGCGCAGTTCTTCCTCGATGACGGCGCGCACGCGCTGCGCGGTGCCGACGGGCACCGTCGACTTGTCGACGATCACCTTGAAGCTGTTCATCGTGCGGCCGATATTGCGCGCCGCTTCGAGCACGTATTGCAAGTCGGCGGAACCGTCCTCGTCGGGCGGCGTGCCCACTGCGATGAACTGGACTTCGCCGTGCGCAACGCTCGCTTCGACATCCGTCGAAAACGTGATGCGTCCCGCCGCGCGCGAACGCGCGATGATCTCGCGCAAACCCGGCTCGTGGATCGGCATGCCGCCGTTATTCAGGATTTCGATCTTGCGTGGGTCCACGTCCAGACAGAAAACGTCGTTGCCGACCTCGGCAAGACATGCGCCCGTGACGAGACCTACGTAACCCGTGCCGATGATGGTGATTTTCATACGCTTTCCGGTAGGTGCTGCCGGTTCAAAGTTCGATATTTCAGTGCTGCGCAATGGCTCCGCGTTCGGCGCTGTCGCGCTCGCGGCGCTCTTCAGCTCGACGCCGTGATCGGCTCGACGCGGCGCGGCGCATAGGTTTCCCAACCGCTGCAGCCCGGACACTGCCAATAGAACAGCCGTGCCCGGAAGCCGCAATTCTGGCACGTGTACCTTGGCAGATTCTTGGTCCGCTGACGGATCAGCGTGCGCATCAGTTCCAGTTCGCTTCGGCGCGGCTCTTCGGCCACCGCCTGTTGCGCTTCGAGCAAGCGCGTCATGCCCGCCAGATTCGGCGACTTCTGCATCTGCGTGCGCGCGAGCGCATGCGCAGCCTCCGGGCCCCGCAACGCCGACACGTACTGGTACGCGACGTCGAGCAAATCGTTCGACGGATAGCCGTCGACCCACGACGTCAGCAGATCGGCGCCCTCTTCCTGCCGGCCGAGCGCTTCGTAGGCCTTCATGACCTTCTCGGCGACGAGCGGCAGATACGCGGAATTCTGCTCCTCGACGCGCCGCCACTGGGCGATCGCCTTGTCATGATGACCGGCGGCGGCATCGACATCGCCGAACAGGATCGTCGCGCGCACGTTCTGCGGATGCGCCTTCAACGCGAGATCCAGTTGACGCCGCGCCTCCTCGGGTTTTTTCTGCTGAAGCGCTTCCTGCGCAAGCTCGCAGTGGAAATGGCCGATTTCCTTGTCGAGCGACTCGGCGCCCATCGATTCGAGACGGCGCGCCGTGTCGATCGATTTGTTCCAGTCCTTCTCGATCTGATAAATCGTCAACAGAGCACGTTGCGCGCCTAACGCATAGTCGCCCGATTGCAGCGCCTTGAACGTCTCTTCCGCGCGATCCAGCAGGCCGGCCTTCAGAAAGTCCTGGCCCAGTTCGTATAACGCGTGATCGCGCTCGGAGACGGGCAGATCGGCGCGGTTCAACAGGTTCTGATGCACGCGGATCGCGCGGTCGGTTTCGCCGCGGCGGCGGAACAGATTGCCCAGCGCGAAATGCAATTCGATCGTTTCCGGGTCGAGCTTGACGACTTCGATGAACGCGTCGATTGCCTGGTCCGGCTGTTCGTTCAACAGAAAGTTGAGTCCGCGAAAATAGGAACGCGGCAAATTGGCGCTTTCGGACAGTAATGCCTTGAGGTCATAACGCGCGGCCACCCAACCGAACGCGAACGCGACGGGTATGACGAGCAGCCACCAGAGGTCTAGATCCATGCGAATGTGCGGGAGTGCGAAAGAGGCCGCGTGGGGCACGCGGCGTGTAAGGGCTAGATGAGCGGCGGCATCGGCGGTTCTTCGACGGCAACGGGCGTTTCGCGCGCCACGCGCAGTTCACGCTTGAGCCGGCCGTTTTCCATCCGCAAGCGGAACATCGCCGGCAACGACGACACCAGCCCGGCCAGCAGGCCCACCACGAAGAACGCCAGTCCGATCAGGATCAACGGCGCTTGCCACGAATATCCGGCGAGGAAATTCAGCGTAGCGCTCTGCGTATTGGACAGTGCGAGCACCAGCAGCAGCACGAACACCAGCACGCGAATCAGCCAGACGATAAATTTCATGTAGTGATCTCTTGACGGCAGTTGCGGGAGGACGCCGGCCAGATGACGCGTCGCGCCACGGTGTATGCCCGCGCCGAAGTGACCCGTATTGTAAATGAACGCCATGACGACTGGCACAGGCGTGCGGATCGTGATGCCTCGCTGTCGTTTAGGGAATGGATAGAGCGCACGTTCTGGGCTCGCAGCCCGTCAGAATCGACGGACGAAAAAAAAAGCGCCCAAAGGCGCTTTTTCTGGTCAATGCCGACTGGTGTGGCCACCGGCGAACTTCAACCCGAACTGCATACTTGCATGGAGCCGGCTCAAAGATCGTCGTCCGGCGCTTCGTCTTTCAGCGGCTCGCCCGCGCGACGATCGACGCGCTCACGCAACTCTTTGCCAGGCTTGAAGTGCGGCACGTGCTTCTCGGGCACCAACACCTTTTCGCCCGACTTCGGGTTGCGCCCGACGCGGGATGGACGACGGTTGAGGCCGAAGCTGCCGAAGCCACGAATTTCGATGCGATGACCGTTGGCCAGAGCGTCCGACATCGCATCGAGCATCGTCTTCACCGCGAAATCCGCATCCTTGAGGACAAGTTGCGGAAATCGCGTAGCCAGCTGGGCGACCAATTCCGATTTGGTCATACTGCAGCAGACCCCTTAAGGCTTACTGGTTCTGGCCGTCGAGCTTGGCCTTCAGCAGCGCGCCGAGGTTCGTCGTGCCGCTTGCCGCCGAGCTGCTGTCAGCTTGCAGGCCGCGCATTGCTTCCTGCTGCTCAGCCGAGTCCTTCGCCTTGATCGACAGGTTGATGCCGCGCGACTTGCGGTCGATGTTGATGATCATCGCATTGACCTTGTCGCCTTCCTTCAGCACGTTGCGAGCGTCTTCCACGCGGTCTTGCGCGATTTCCGAAGCGCGCAGGTAGCCTTCGACGTCAGCCGTCAGCTGAACCACTGCACCCTTCGCGTCCACCGTCTTGACCACGCCGTCGACGATCGAACCCTTGTCGTTCATTGCAACGAAGTTGCTGAACGGGTCGCCTTCGAGCTGCTTGATGCCCAGCGAAATGCGTTCCTTCTCGACGTCGATGCCGAGAACGATCGCTTCCACTTCGTCGCCCTTCTTGTACTTGCGAACAGCTTCTTCGCCCGTTTCGCTCCACGACAGGTCCGACAGGTGGACCAGACCGTCGATGCCGCCAGGCAGACCGATGAACACGCCGAAGTCGGTGATCGACTTGATGGCGCCCTGGATCTTGTCGCCCTTCTTGAAGTTGCGGCTGAAGTCATCCCACGGATTCGGCTTGCACTGCTTCATGCCGAGGCTGATACGGCGGCGGTCTTCGTCGATTTCGAGAACCATGACTTCGACTTCATCGCCCAGCTGGACAACCTTAGACGGCGCAACGTTCTTGTTGGTCCAGTCCATTTCCGACACGTGGACGAGGCCTTCAATGCCCGATTCGACTTCAACGAACGCACCATAGTCGGTGATGTTCGTGACCTTGCCGAACAGGCGCGTGCCCGACGGGTAGCGGCGCGAGATGCCTTCCCACGGATCGTCGCCCAGTTGCTTGATGCCGAGCGAAACGCGGTTCTTTTCCTGGTCGAACTTGAGAATCTTCGCGGTGACTTCCTGGCCAACCGACAGAACTTCGCTCGGGTGACGCACGCGGCGCCATGCGATGTCGGTGATGTGCAGCAGGCCGTCGATACCGCCGAGGTCCACGAACGCGCCGTAGTCGGTGATGTTCTTGACCACGCCTTCGACGATCGCGCCTTCCTTCAGTGTCTCGAGCAGCTTCGCGCGCTCTTCGCCTTGCGTCGCCTCGATGACGGCGCGGCGCGACAGCACGACGTTGTTACGCTTGCGGTCCAGCTTGATGACGCGGAATTCCAGCGTCTTGCCTTCGTACGGGGTCGTGTCCTTGACGGGGCGCGTGTCGACCAGCGAGCCCGGCAGGAACGCGCGGATGCCGTTGACCATGACGGTCATGCCGCCCTTGACCTTGCCCGTGATCGTGCCCGTCACGAGTTCGTTGTTGTCGAGGGCCTTTTCCAGCGACAGCCACGAAGCCAGACGCTTCGCCTTGTCGCGCGACAGGATCGTGTCGCCATAGCCGTTTTCCAGCGCGTCGATCGCGACGGAAACGAAGTCGCCCGCCTGCACTTCTACCTCGCCCGCGTCATTCAGGAACTCTTCGAGCGGGATGTAGGCTTCGGACTTGAGACCAGCGTTCACAACGACGAAGTTGTGGTCGACGCGCACGACTTCGGCGGAGATCACTTCGCCGGCGCGCATGTCCTGCTTGGTCAGCGACTCTTCGAACAGAGCCGCAAAAGATTCGGTATTCGGGGTAGAGGTTTGCAGGTCGGACATAAAAATCTGAATTTGCATGGTTTTCGCAGCGTCAGGTGAACCACCATGGTTCAGCACTACGGCAAAGGAGCGAAAGCCATACGGGGTTAAGGGTTTAACAATCGCTTCGCGCCTTTTTCATACTCGGCGACGAAGCACCTACACGACAACAAAAACAACTTCGATGCGATCTGCCGCCTTCAGTTCTGCGGGGCCAGCGCCCGGTACCATTGCACCACCTGTTCGACCGCCTGGTCGATCGACAGTGCCGAGGTATCGAGCAGCTGCGCATCGGCTGCGGGCTTGAGCGGCGCGGCTTCGCGCTTACTGTCGCGCTCGTCGCGTTCACGCAAATCCCGAAGCAAGTCATCCATATTAGCAGAAAAACCTTTTTGGATCAATTGCTTATGCCGACGGGCCGCGCGCGCCTCGACGCTCGCCGTCAAAAACACCTTCAGCAAGGCGTCAGGAAAGATCACCGTGCCCATGTCGCGGCCGTCCGCGACCAGACCGGGCTGCTTGCGAAAAGCCCGCTGACGGGCCACCAGCGCGGTCCTGACGGGTGCATGGACGGCAATCGCCGACGCCCGGTTGCCGATCTCCTCGGCGCGGATTTCCGTCGACACGTCGACGCCGTCCAGTTGCGCGATGCCCTCGCGGAAGGTGATATGAAGATCACCGACCAGTTTTGCAAGCGCTTCGACGTCAGCGGCGGCGATCTTGTAGCGCACGCTGGCGAGCGCCGCGAGCCGGTATAGCGCGCCGCTGTCCAGCAGGTGGAAGCCGAGTTCGGCGGCTACCAGCGCGGCTACCGTGCCTTTGCCGGATGCGGTCGGGCCGTCGATCGTGATGACGGGCGTCTGGTGAAAGGGACGTGTCGGTTTCATCTAGAAAGTCGCCCGTCGAAACGGGCGGCGGATGTTGTCAATGCGGGGGTCAGGGTCGAGCGAGCGCAAGGAAGCGCTCGAAATAATCGGGGAACGTCTTGCCGACGCACTTCGGATCGTTGATCCGCACCGGCACGCCGCCCAGGCTCACCAGCGAGAAGCACATCGCCATCCGGTGATCGTCGTAGGTGTCGATTGCAGCGTTCGACGTCAGTTTTTCGGGCGGCGTGACGACGAGGAAGTCCTCGCCTTCCTGCACCTTCGCGCCGACCTTGCGCAGCTCCGTCGCCATCGCGGCGATCCGGTCGGTTTCCTTCACGCGCCAGCTCGCGATATTGCGCAGCGTCGACGTGCCGTCGGCGAACAGCGCCGCGACAGCGATCGTCATGGCCGCGTCCGGAATCAGATTGAAGTCCATGTCGATAGGATCGAGCTTGCCGTGATCGTTGCCGACGCCGCGCACTTCGATCCAGTCGTCGCCCATCGTGACGTTCGCGCCCATTTTCATCAGCGCCGTCGCAAAGCCGACATCGCCCTGGATACTCGCGCGGCCCACGCCCTCGACGCGCAGCGGCCCGCCGCCCAGCGCGCCCGCCGCAAGAAAGTACGACGCCGACGACGCATCGCCCTCCACCATGATCTTGCCCGGAGACTGATAGCGCACGCCGTTCGGAATCGTGAAGCGCTCCCAGCCGAGCCGCTCGACCTTGATGCCGAAGCGCGCCATCAGCGCAATCGTGATCTCGATATAGGGCTTCGAAATCAGTTCGCCCGCCACTTCGACGACCGTCTCGCCGCTTGGCGTCCTGACGAGCGGCAGCGCCATCAGCAGCGCCGTCAGAAACTGGCTCGACACGTCGCCGCGCACGCGGATTGGCGCGTCGACGGCAATTTGCGCCGGACGGATGCGCAGCGGCGGAAAGCCTTCGTTCTCTTCGTAATCGATCTTCGCGCCGATCTGACGCAACCCGTCGACCAGATCGCGGATCGGCCGCTCGTGCATGCGCGGCACCCCATGAATGCGGTAATCGCCGCCGTTCACCGCGAGCGCTGCCGTCAGCGGCCGCACGGCCGTGCCCGCGTTGCCGAGGAACAGATCGGCGCGCGCCGCCGGCAGCGCGCCGCGCGTTCCGGTGACGACACAGGTGTCGCCGTCGCGCTTGAGTTTCACGCCGAGCTTTTCGAGCGCGTCGAGCATCACGCGCGTGTCGTCGGAGTCGAGCAGATTCGTGATCGTCGTCTCGCCCTCGGCCAACGCAGCGAGCAGCAGCACGCGGTTCGAAATGCTCTTCGAGCCAGGCAGACGGACAGTACCGGACGCACGGGAAAATGGTCCGAGATCGAGATGTTCCATGTGAATTCCAGTGTCCAGTTATTTCGACGCGTCGTCGGTTGCGGAGCGCTCGGGCGACGGCTGCGACGCGTGTTGCGACGATGCCGCGCGCTCCTGCCACCCGCTGCGTGCCGAGCGCGAGCGCGCGAATACCGCTTCGAGCGTCGCGCCGTCGCCGGCTTCGATCGCCGTGCGCAGACGCGCCAGCACCGCCGTATAGGCGTCGAGTTCGTCGAGCAGCGCCGCTCGGTTCGCGACGCACACGTCGCGCCACATTTCCGGGCTCGACGCAGCAATCCGGGTGAAGTCGCGGAATCCGCCTGCCGCGAACGAGAACTTCAGCGCGGCATCAGGTGAATTGAGAATCTGCTCGACGAGCGCGAACGACAACAGATGCGGCAAATGGCTGACCGACGCGAACACGCGATCGTGCTGCGCAGGCGACATCGCGTGCACGCTCGCCCCCGTCGCGCGCCACATGGCGGCAACGCGTTCGACCGAATTCGGTGCATTCTCCGGCAACGCGCACAGGACGACGTTGCGGTTCACGTACAGGTCCGGCAGCGCCGCATCGACGCCGCTCGCTTCGCGGCCCGCGATCGGATGCCCCGGCACGAACTGGCCGATACGCTCGCCCAGCGCCGCGCGCGCCGCAGCGACGACGTCGGACTTCGTGCTGCCGGCATCGGTGACGATCGTCGACGGATCGAGAAACGGCGCGATGCGTTCGAGCAAAGGCTGCGTCTGCGCAACAGGCGCCGCGAGCAGAACCAGATCGGCACCCTTTAGCGCGTCGCGCAGCGCGGCGTCATCGGCGAGGGCTGCGCTCGCGTCGATCACGCCCAGATCCCGAGCGCGTTGCGTCGACGCCGCCGAGCGTCCCACGCCAATCACACGGCGCGCACCGCCCACGTCGGCGCGTTCGCGCAGCGCGCGAGCGAGCGATCCGCCGATCAGCCCGACGCCGAAAATCACCAGTTTGTCGAAAGAGAACGCTGCCACGTCAGTCACAGAAAAAACGCGCCTCGCACTCGAAGAGGCGCGTGGATTGCATTGAACGCTCAGGCCGTCGCCAGTGTCTTTTCGAACGCGGCGATGAACGCCTCGTTTTCCTCGGGCAGGCCGATCGTCACACGCAGCCACTGGGGCAAGCCGTAGCTACCGACGGGCCGCACGATCACGCCCTGCTTCAGCAGTTCGAGATTCACGCGATTGCCCGCATTATCGTCATTGCCGACGCGCACCAGCACGAAGTTGCCGTCCGACGGCACATATTCGAGACCCAGCTTGTCGAATGCTTCCGTCAGCCGGCGATAGCCCTGTGCGTTCAGTTCGGCGCTCTTCTGCAGGAAAGGCTTGTCGTTCAGCGCGGCGATCGCGGCCGCTTGCGCCAGCGTGTTCACGTTGAACGGCTGACGAAGACGGTTCATCAGATCGGTCAGTTCCGGCTGCGCAATCGCGAAGCCAACGCGCAAGCCCGCAAGACCGAACGCCTTCGAGAACGTGCGCGACACCAGCAGGTTCGGATAGCGGCGCACCCACGCGATCGAGTCGTAGCGCTTGTCCGCGCTCAGGTATTCGGTGTACGCCTCGTCGAGCACCACGGCGACGTGGCGCGGCACTTTCGACAGGAACGCTTCGATCGTCGGACCATCGATGAACGTACCCGTCGGATTGTTCGGGTTCGCGACGAACACGAGCCGCGTGTCGTCGGCGATTGCGGCGAGCATCGCGTCGAGGTCATGGCCGTACTTCACGGCGGGAACGACGATCGCGCGTGCGCCCAGGCCTTGCGTCGCGAGCGCGTACACGGCGAACGAATACTGCGAGTAGACGACCGACTGGTCCTTCTCGACGAACGCATGCGTGGCCAGTTCAAGAATGTCGTTGCTGCCGTTGCCGAGCGTGATCCAGTCGGCGGGCACATCGTAGTGCGCGGAGAGCGCCGCCTTCAGTTCGAACGCATTCGCATCCGGATAGCGGCCGAGTTCGCTCGCGGCCTGCGCCATCGCCGTCTTCGCGGACTCCGGCATGCCGAGCGGATTCTCGTTCGACGCCAGCTTCACGATGCGCGCTTCGTCCAGCCCGAATTCACGCGCGACTTCCGAGATCGGCTTGCCAGCCACATAAGGCGCGATCGCGCGAACGTAGGAAGGACCGAAAGACGTTGTCATAGGGCTCTCCGGATAGCTCTCTGCAAGTGTTGTTGGTTGGATCGGAATCGAACGCGGCGTATCAGCGAGCGCGCGGATACGAGCCGAGAATCTTCAGGAAGGCCGCCTTCTGTCCGAGTTCGGCAAGCGCGGCCGCAACGGGCGCATCGTCGCGATGGCCTTCGACGTCGATGTAGAAGTAGTACTCCCACGTGCCGACGCGCGCCGGACGCGACTCGAAGCGCGTCATCGACACGCCGTGCCGCGCGAGTGGCTCGAGCAGCTTGAACACGGCGCCGGGTTCGTTCGCAACCGACACGATCAGCGACGTCTTGTCGTAGCCGCTCGCGCCCGTCGGCTCCTTGCCGATCATCACAAAGCGGGTACGGTTGTGCGGGTCGTCCTGGATCAGCGCATACGTGACTTGCAGACCGTACTGGGTCGCCGCGCGTTCGCCGGCAATGGCCGCAATGGTCGGATCTTCCGCCGCCATCCGCGCGGCCTCGGCGTTGCTCGACACGGCCTGGCGCTCGACATGCGGCGCATGCGTGGACAGCCAGCGCTGGCACTGCGCCAGCGCCTGCGCATGCGCGCATACGCGGGTTACGCCCGTCAGCGCGCCGTCGAGCGTCAGCAGATTGTGGTGGATCGGCAAAGCGAGTTCGCCGCCGATCAGCAACTGCGTTTGCAGCAGCAGATCGAGCGTGCGCGACACCGCGCCTTCGGTCGAATTCTCGATGGGCACGACGCCGAATTCCGCGCCACCTGCTTCGACCGAGCGGAACACTTCGTCAATCGACGAACACGGCAGCCCTTCGATCGACTGGCCGAAGTATTCGTGCATCGCCTGTTCGCTGTAGGTGCCCGCCGGCCCGAGATACGCCGCCGTTAGGTTCTTTTCCAGCGCGCGGCTCGCGGCCATGATCTCGCGCCAGATCGCGCCGATGTGCTCGCCGGCGAGCGGGCCCTGACTCATGTCCTGCAGGCGCGCGATCACCTGTTGCTCCCGCTCCGGACGAAACACGGGCGCGTTGAAATGTTTCTTCACCTCGCCGACTTCGAGCGCGACGGCGGCGCGTTGATTCAGCAACGCGATGAGCTGCGCGTCGATCGCGTCGATCCGGTCGCGCAGCGGTTTGAGTTGAGAGTTGAGTTCGTCGTCCATGCTTCTAAAGGGCCGCTTCGGGTCCTGTATCGGCCAGTTCGTGGGCCAGTTCGGAAAGGATGCGCGCGCCGTGTCCCGAAGGATCACGCGCCGCGCTGTTCGAATTCCCTCATGTACTCGACAAGCGCTTTGACGCCTTCGAGCGGCACCGCGTTGTAAATCGACGCCCGCATGCCGCCGACGGACTTGTGGCCCTTCAGCTGCACCAGCCCGCGCGCTTTCGCGCCGGCCAGGAAATCTTCATTGCGCGACTCGTCGGCGAGGAAGAACGGTACGTTCATCCGCGACCGCGCGTTGCGCTCGACCTTGTTCAGATAGAAGCGGCTCGAGTCGATGGTGTCGTACAGCAGCTTCGCCTTCTCGACGTTGCGTGCCTCGATCGCCTTCAGACCGCCCTGCCTCTTCAACCACTTGAACACGAGCCCCGCGATGTAGATCGCGTAGGTGGGCGGCGTGTTGTACATCGAATTGTTCAGCGCGACCGTCTTCCACTCGAACGCCGACGGACAGACGGCCATCGAACGGTCCAGCAGGTCTTCGCGCACGATCACGACGGTCACGCCCGCCATGCCGATGTTCTTCTGCGCGCCGCCGAACAGCACGCCGTATTTGGCGATGTCCATCGGGCGCGACAGGATGTGCGACGACGCGTCCGCGACGAGCGGAATGTCACCGAGATCTGGAATCTCGAAGGTCTCGACGCCGTGAATCGTCTCGTTCGTGCAGAGGTGCACGTAGGCGGGATCGTCGGACAGCTTCCACTCGGCGCGCGGCGGCACACGCGTAAAGCCTTCGGGCGTTTCGCCGCTGGCGGCCAGATTCGCCGTGCCGTATTTCTGCGCTTCCTTGAACGACTTCTGCGACCACGAACCCGTCACGACGAAGTCGGCGCGCGCCTTGCGGCCCATCAGGTTCATCGGCACGATCGCGTTTTCGCCGAGCCCGCCGCCTTGCAGGAAGAGAATCTGATGGCTGGACGGCACGTGCAGCAGCTCGCGCAGATCGGTCAGCGCCTCTTCGTGGATGGTCATGAACTCTTTGCCGCGATGGCTCATTTCCATCACGCTCATGCCACTGCCGCGCCAATCGAGCATTTCGTCGGCTGCCTGGCGCAGCACGTCTTCGGGCATGGCCGCCGGACCGGCGGAGAAATTGAACACGCGCATCGTGAGAACCCCGGAAGGCAGGCGCGCGGCATGGAAAAGAACCGGAAACCGCGCCTGAAAGAAAATGGCCGTCTGCGCGCAAGCGCAAACGGCCATTATCGCATTGACGCTCAAAACCCGCCAAACGGCGGCGATTCAAGGGGATTCAACGAATTCCTTCGACCGCCGCCTATGTCACGTGCTTCGAACGCCGTTCAGCCTTGTTCGACCTGCTTACTTCGCCGGCTTGACGGAAGCGACTTCCTTGTCGGCCTGGTCGCGCGTCGCCTTGATCGATTGCGGCATGTACTTCTGCATCAGACCGTTGACGACGTCGCGGCCAACCTGGTCTTGAACCTGGATGAACTTGCGGCCCGTCGGGCTCTTGTAGAACGTCGTCAGATCCTTGATTTCCTGCGCGCTGTAGTACTTCGCGTAAGCGTCGTACTGAGCTTGCATCGCGTCCTGCTTGAACGCGTCCGTTGCGAAGACCTGGCCAGCCGAGTCAACCAGCTTCGGCACGGCGTTCTTCTGCAGCGCCGGGACGGAAGCCTGCTTTTGCTTGTCCGTCATCGTCTTGTTTTCCGACAGCGCGTCCGACAGGATCGCCGGAACCAGTTGCTTGGCCTGCATCTGCGCGCTATTGCCGATCGCGCCGACCAGCTTCTGCGCGTCGATCGCATCCAGCAGATCCTTGATGGCGGCTTGCTTCGCGGGGTCGACCGGGGCAGCGGCGGCCGGGGCAGCCGGAGCCGGCTGCTGGTTTTGCAGCGCTTGGGCCATCGCCAGGGTCGGCACGAAAGCGGCCAGAACCATCAACTGCTTGAATCGTTTTTGCATCACTACTCCCTAAGAGAAATTAACCTAACTGGTTTGCCGCGCAGGCGGCGCATCGACCCGATGCGCCTATGTGGCCCGCGCGGTCACACGCATGACTTGAGAAGCTTCGGTGCGGATCAGGACGCTTCGCCGTTCGTGTCGCCCGCTTCGTCGGCAGAAGTGTCGGCGTCGCCGTCCACGTCAGCTTCCGCTTCGGCAATCTGTTGCAGACCGGAAAGCTTGGTGCCTTCATCAAGGCTGATGAGTGTAACACCTTGCGTTGCACGGCCCATTTCTCGAATTTCCGACACACGCGTACGGATCAGCACGCCCGTGTTGGTGATCAGCATGATCTGCGATTCCGGATCGGCCAGCGTCGCGGCGACCACCTTGCCGTTGCGCTCGGACGTCTGGATCGCGATCATGCCCTTTGTGCCGCGGCCGTGGCGCGTGTACTCCGTGATCGGCGTGCGCTTGCCATAGCCGTTTTCCGTTGCCGTCAGCACCGACTGCTGCTCGTCGCCGGCCACGAGCAATGCGATCACCTGCTGGCCGTCTTCCAGTTGCATGCCGCGCACGCCGCGCGCTTCGCGGCCCATCGGACGCACGTCGTTTTCGTCGAACCGGACCGCCTTGCCCGAATCCGAGAACAGCATTACGTCATGCTGGCCGTCGGTGATGGCCGCGCCGATCAGGTAATCGCCGTCATCCAGACCGACCGCGATGATGCCCTTCTTCAGCGGACGGCTGAACTGCTCGAGCGGCGTCTTCTTGACGGTGCCGAGCGCCGTCGCCATGAAAACGAATTTGTCCGCCGAAAATTCCTTGACGGGCAGAACGACCGTGATCTTCTCGCCTTCCTGCAGCGGGAACATGTTGACGATCGGACGGCCGCGCGAGTTGCGCGAACCCTGCGGCACTTCGTAAACCTTCAGCCAGTAGACGCGGCCGCGATTCGAGAAACACAGGATGTGATCGTGTGTATTCGCGATGAAGAGCGTGTCGATCCAGTCGTCGTCCTTCATTTGCGTCGCCTGTTTGCCGCGACCTCCGCGCTTCTGGGCGCGATATTCGGACAATGGCTGCGATTTCACGTAACCGGCGTGCGACATCGTCACGACCATGTCCTGCGGCGTGATCAGGTCTTCGGTGTTCAGCTCCGTCGCGTTCATTTCGATCTTCGAGCGGCGCTCGTCGCCGAATTCGCTCTTGATCGACGTGAGTTCGTCGAAGATGATCGCAGTTATGCGCTCCGGGCGCGCCAGGATGTCCAGCAGGTCCGCGATCTGCGCCATCACGTCGCGATACTCGCCGATGATCTTGTCCTGCTCGAGACCCGTCAGGCGTTGCAGGCGCATCTGCAGGATTTCCTGAGCCTGCGTGTCCGACAGACGGTAGAGGCCGTCGGCCTGCATGCCATACGCGGGGTTCAGCCCTTCCGGCCGGTACGCCGCGCGGCCACCGGACGATGCCGCGTCGGATTCCGCGCGCTGCAGCATGTCGCGCACGATCGTCGAATCCCACGTGCGGTCCATCAACTCTTGCTTCGCGATCGGCGGCGTGGGCGCGGCCTTGATGATCGCGATGAACTCGTCGATGTTGGCAAGCGCCACGGCGAGGCCTTCGAGCACGTGACCGCGTTCGCGCGCCTTGCGCAGCTCGTACACCGTGCGCCGCGTCAGCACTTCGCGACGATGCGACAGGAAATGCGTGAGCATTTCCTTCAGGTTCAGCAGCTTCGGCTGGCCGTCGACCAGCGCGACCATGTTCATGCCGAACGCGTCCTGAAGCTGCGTTGCCTTATAAAGATTGTTGAGAATCACCTCAGGCACTTCGCCGCGCTTCAGCTCGATCACGACACGCATGCCGCTCTTGTCGGATTCGTCGCGAATGTCCGAAATGCCTTCGAGCTTTTTCTCATTCACCAGTTCGGCGATCCGCTCGAGCAGCGAGCGCTTGTTCACCTGATACGGCAGCTCGTCGACGATGATCGCCATGCGCTGACCACGGTCGATCTCTTCGAAGTGCGTTGCGGCGCGCATCACCACGCGCCCGCGGCCCGTGCGATAGCCATCGCGCACGCCGGCGACGCCGTAGATGATGCCCGCCGTCGGGAAATCAGGCGCTGGCACGATCTCGATCAGTTCGTCGACCGTCGCTTCCGGATTTTTCAGAAGGTGATGGCAGGCGTCGACGATCTCAGTCAGATTGTGCGGCGGAATATTCGTCGCCATGCCGACTGCAATGCCCGACGAGCCGTTGATCAGCAGATTGGGAATGCGCGCGGGCAGAATGGACGGCTCGTTCTCGCTGCCGTCGTAGTTCGGCTGGAAGTCGACCGTTTCCTTGTCGATGTCGGCGAGCAGCTCATGGCCGATCTTCGCCATGCGGATTTCGGTGTAACGCATCGCCGCGGCGTTGTCGCCGTCGACTGACCCGAAATTGCCTTGTCCATCGACGAGCATATAGCGCAGCGAAAAATCCTGCGCCATGCGAACGATCGTGTCGTATACAGCCGAGTCGCCGTGCGGATGGTATTTACCGATCACGTCCCCGACGATACGCGCCGATTTCTTGTATGCCCGATTCCAGTCGTTGTTCAGCTCGTGCATCGCGTAGAGCACGCGCCGGTGTACCGGCTTCAAACCATCGCGGACATCCGGAAGCGCGCGCCCTACGATCACGCTCATCGCGTACTCGATATACGAGCGGCGCATTTCCTCCTCTAGGGAGATTGGTAGAGTCTCTTTGGCGAATTGATCCATTGTCCGTATCGTTTACGCGCGAAGACGATGAGGGACACGCGTTTTTCGCCTCACCGCTTGGGCCTACCCCTATGCGTCTGCGAGCGCAGCGCATCAGGCGATTCTAACATGCGGCGCAACCGCTCCCGACGATGTGCGTATACCTATTAGTGGGACACGCGAAAACAGCACCTGGAAGCGCCTCGCGTGCGCCATGGCCGGGCCCGGAAAATGCTCCCCGGCAAGCCGCGCCGAACCGCCTCCGGTGGGCTCCTGGCGAACTTGGCACCTTTTGTTGCGCATGCACCACATTCGACCGGGCGTATCTGTAGGGGGAGGATTTTTTTATCGTCGGAAGGGAACGATATGGCAAAATGCGAACGCACAAAGTTAGACACGGCTCGAAGTCTACACACAGCGTCTTTTGTTCCGCACCGATGTTATACTTCGAGCAATGTATGACTGGTCTTCGTCAACAGGCTCGCAGTAAACCTGCGGTAATCTCAATTTCGAGAGGAGAAATATGAATAAACTTTCAAAGCTCGCGTTCATTGCAGCTACCGCAGTTATGGCTGCATCCGCTTCGGCACAGTCGGTGCCGGCGTCGCGACAAGCCACGAACGACAACTGGGTGAACGGCACCGGCGAATACGTGTGGATGAACGGCACGAACGAGCTTTGCTGGCGCGATGCGTTCTGGACGCCGGCAACGGCTAACGCAAAGTGCGACGGCGCACTGGTCGCACAAGCACCGACCCCGCCGGCTCCGCCGCCGGCAGCCCCGGCTATCACCAGCCAGAAGATCACGTATCAAGCTGACGCCCTGTTCGACTTCGACAAGGCAATCCTGAAGCCGGCCGGCAAGGAAAAGCTGGACGACCTGGCATCGAAGATCGGCTCCCTGAACCTGGAAGTCGTGGTGGCCACGGGCTACACCGACCGCATCGGTTCGGACAAGTACAACGACCGTCTGTCGCTGCGTCGTGCACAAGCTGTCAAGGCATACCTGGTCAGCAAGGGCATCGAAGCCAACCGCATCTACACGGAAGGCAAGGGCAAGCGCAACCCGGTCACGACGGGCTGCAACCAGAAGAACCGCAAGCAACTCATCTCCTGCCTCGCACCGGATCGTCGCGTGGAAGTCGAAGTTGTCGGTACTTCGAAGCAGTAAGCTACGAATTACCGCAGTGTCAAAGCCCCGCTCCAGCGGGGCTTTTTTTATGGCGTTTTGCGCGCGCTCCGGTGGGCGCCCGACGATGCCGGTCACATCGAGACAGGCGCAACCCGGCGCGAAGCCGTGCCGCGCCAGCCGCTTTTGCCGCCCTGTTCGCGGCCCTATATACTCAGGGTTTCTCCGATCCACCCTGCTTTTCAGCCTCCGAGACCGCATCCGTCATGACCAACGCCGATCCCCACGAACTGCAGAAATTCAGCGAGCTAGCGCATCGCTGGTGGGACCCGAACGCCGAATTCAAACCTCTGCACGAACTGAATCCGGTGCGGCTCAACTGGATCGACTCGCATGCGCATCTCGCGGGCAAGCGTGTGCTCGATATTGGCTGCGGTGGGGGCATTCTGTCCGAATCGATGGCCACGTTGGGTGCCGAGGTGAAGGGAATCGACCTTTCTCACGAAGCCTTGGGCGTCGCGGACCTTCACAGCCTTGAAAGTGGTGTAACCGTAAATTACGAGGAAATCGCCGCCGAGGCGCTCGCCGCCCGCGAACCGGCCTCGTTCGACGTCGTGACATGCATGGAAATGCTCGAGCACGTACCCGATCCATCGAAGGTCGTCGAGGCGTGCAAGACGCTGGTGAAACCGGGCGGCTGGGTGTTCTTTTCGACGCTCAACCGTAACGTCAAGTCGTATCTTCTGGCCGTGATCGGCGCGGAGTACCTCGCGCGCATGCTGCCGAAGGGCACGCATGACTACGCCCGCTTCATCCGTCCGTCGGAGCTTGCAGGATTTGCGCGCGTGGCGGGCCTGCGAACGGCCGACATCAAGGGCATCACGTACAACCCGCTCACCCGCCACTTCGGCCTGTCGAGCGACACCGATGTCAACTACATGCTCGCGTGCCGTCGCGACGCCTGAGCCACCCGCTTTTCCACGCCTTGCGCCTATATCAATGAGCGATCCCACGCCCCTGCCACAACGAGAAGACGAAGACGCGTCGATCGGTCTCTGCCAAGGCATCCTGTTCGATCTCGACGGCACACTCGCGGACACCGCGCCTGACCTCGCCGCCGCCGTCAACAAGATGCGCCACGAGCGCGGGCTCGAGATGGTGCCGCTCGAACAATTGCGGCCGCTCGCGTCCGCCGGCGCGCGCGGACTGCTAGGCGGCGCGTTCGGCATCGGGCCCGAGCATCACGACTACTCGTCGATGCGCGAAGAGTTCCTCGCGAACTACGAAGCCGACCTGTGCATCGAGACGACACTGTTTCCCGGCATCGGCGACATACTCGACGAACTCGATGCGCGCGGCGTGCGCTGGGGCATCGTGACGAACAAGGTCGCGCGACTGACCGAGCCGCTCGTCGCGCAACTGGGGCTGGATACGCGCGCGGGATGCGTCGTCAGCGGCGACACCACCCCGCACTCGAAGCCGCACCCCGCGCCGCTGCTGCACGCTGCGAAGGAACTGGACTTGCCGGCCGAGCGGGTCGTGTACGTCGGCGACGATCTGCGTGATGTGCAGGCGGGCTTCGCCGCCGGCATGGTGACGGTGGCCGCCGCATATGGCTACTGTGGCAACGACATTCCGCCGACTCAATGGCACGCGAGGCACGTCGTAAATTCGCCTGCAGAATTGCTGGAACTGCTGCGCTACATTAGCTGACCCGCCGATGGACGGCGGCCGCGTGCCGGCATCGCGCGAACGATCGCCGTGACTCGCGGGAGCCAGTATTGTAAAATGTCATTTGAGCCACATATGTGGCTCATTCCTTCTGTGGGGGCGACCTTGGTTTCGACAGGGGTTGCGAAGCGGCTAGGGCATGTCGAGGACCCGTCACCTCGTTAATCAATGGGAAAAACGTAACTGCAAACGACGATACGTTCGCACTGGCAGCCTAAGGCCGCCGTCCTCTGCCTGGCTTACTGACGGGTCAGAGTCGCAAGACCGGTAGCAATACCGCCAGAGGTCATATACGTCAGTTAAGCCTTGGTGGCGTCACGACGCCAAGGTCGAAAATCTAGTGAATCGCCGTAGCGCAGCGTGTTCGTCCGCGTCGCTGCGGTTAAATCAAAAGACAGAACTAAACATGTAGAACTGGTCGTGGAGGACTTCTGGACGCGGGTTCGATTCCCGCCGCCTCCACCACATATACACCAAACGTTCACTGCGTTTTGCTAAAAAACCCCGCCGGGCTTGGCTCCGCGGGGTTTTTTGTTGCAAACTTTCGCCAAGGATTCCCAGCACCTACAACCCCCATGCGGGGGTCGTCCCGGGGGTTGTATGATCCATCCAAAACCGACAACCCCCATAGTGGCAATTGCCGCACTGGAGAGCATATGGCGTTGACCGATTTGGCAGTCCGCAGCGCCAAACCCGCCGAGAAGCAACAGAAGCTGTTCGACGGCGGCGGGCTACACCTGCTAGTCACTCCAGCCGGCGGAAAGCGATGGGTGCTCAAGTATCGATTCGGCGGGAAAGAAAAGAGCCTCGCGATGGGAACGTACCCCGACGTCTGCCTTTCGGACGCACGCAAGAAAAGAGAGGACGCGCGTGGAAAACTGGCGGCCGGCATCGATCCGGGCGAGGCAAGGAAGGCCGAGAAGCGAACGGCCCGACTTAACGCCGAGAACTCATTTGAGGCTATCGCGCGGGAGTGGCATGCAAAGTACGCCCCCACCCTATCTAACTCGCACGCGCAAAGAAACCTCCGTCGTCTCGAGGTCCATGTCTTCCCCTACCTCGGCCGCAATCCAATCTCTGGTCTGACACCGCCGGACGTACTGGAGGTGCTTCAACGCATCGAAAAGACAGGGCATATCGAGACCGCGCACCGCGTGCGCTCCATTGTCGGGCAGGTGATGCGCTATGCCATCGGCACCAGCCGCGCCATCAGGGACGTGACAGCAGATCTGCGCGATGCACTTCCTCCGAGCCAGGTGCGGCATCACGCGGCCGTGACCGATCCAGAAGAGCTGGGAGCATTACTTCGCGCGACCAATAGCTACCGCGGCACGGCCGTCGTAACCGCTGCGCTTCGTCTCGCGCCGCTACTGTTCCAGCGCCCAGGCGAGTTGCGACAAGCGGAATGGACAGAGTTCGACCTCGACACCCGTATGTGGAGTGTGCCATCGAGCAGGATGAAGCGAAGGAAGGCGGCCAAGCAAAACGGACTCGATCATTTGGTGCCACTTTCAACGCAAGCCGTAAAAATCCTAAACGATCTGTACTTGCTGACCGGGCGTGGTCGTTTCGTGTTCCCAGGGTTGCGCAGTCGTGAACGGCCAATGAGCGATATGGCGCTCTCTGCAGCATTCAAGCGCATGGGAATCGACTCTGAGACGGCGCTGCCTCACGGATGGCGTGCAACCGCTCGCACGCTTGCGGTAGAGGTTCTAGAAGTGCCCGCCGAAGTCGTCGAGATGCAACTGTCGCACGAGGTGCGCGACAGCCTTGGACGCGCGTACAACCGCACACAATGGATTGATGCGCGTCGAGATTTGATGCAGAGATGGGCGGACTACCTCGACGAACTTGCGTCGAAGCCCAGACCGGTCACAGCGTCGCGAAAATCGGAGCAATTTTCACAAGACGCTTGACTAGTCGTAAACCCGGGCATTATCCTGTGCTCGTCACTGAAACAGCAGCGACCCGGGGTGAGAGCCGGAAACTCGATAGGCGGACGGCCGCCGCAGCGCGGTTTTTTTTCGTCCGTACGCCATGCGTCGCTCTATGGGGGGGCCTTGGCAGGGGTGCCTCGGCACGCCGGTTTCCTATCGAGCCGGTCTCTCAAACTCTGTCAATGGCCCGCCCGCCCGATTGAGAGCGGACGGCGGGCTTCTAGTCATCGATAGGAGCCGCAGTCATGCATGGTTATTCCACGCCCTCTGGGCATTGCCCTTCCACTACGCAGATAATACGCGCCGCCCTCCGAGACGCCGCGACCGCACCTACCATTTACGACGCTTTAGACGTCGCAGGTGAGGCGCTTCGCCAAGTGTTGGAACTGGTCCCGGAGGGCGGGCATCATGTCAAAGCTTAGTCTTGTGATTTCCAACCAGGCGTCGATCTCGCGACACCGTGCGATACGACGCACTGCGACGACTGGCAGTGTCACACACGTTGAACGTGACGATCAAAGCGCAAACGTCGTTGCCGCTCTCGAGAAGATGCTTGAACGAGCGCGCGCGGGCGAGACTGCCGGGATGGTAGCGGCTTTCATCGATCCAGAGGGTGCATGCACGTACATGTTAAGCGGCGTCGCCCTTGATTCACCTGTCGTCACCTCTGAAGTTACCGACATGCTGAAGGCAAGGTTCGGTTAAGAGGCCGCCAATCGATAAGGTCAAAGAGCCCCGGAAGGGGTCTTTTGCTTTTGGGGCGCCCCCCACTAAACCGTTCATTCACCCGGCATCAACAAGGGACTGCCTAATGCGCGCTTTTTTTTGTAACGCCCGTCTGCGTTACAGGTCCTTGACTCCGTGTCCGCATCACGAGCGGACATCTGTCCCGAAGGTGCCAGAGAAATGTGATCGCGGTAGCGGTCCAGCGATACTGTGTCAGGACGGTCACAGTCGAGCCGAACGACACACACTCTGCGCAACGACAAACCCCGAGAACACCTAGCGTTTCACGGGGTTTACCAACTTCTTATAGGCGATGGCCGCCGCCGCCTCGTAGAATGGCGCTGCGTTGACGAATGCCAGTTCGCCCACGCAGGCCAATCCCATAGTACTACTAACAGGTTATCGAAATGCTATCAACACAATCAAGGGAAAGCAAGGGAAAGCGAACGTTTGGAAACATCGCTCGCATCTTGACTCACTCCTCGGATGGATGCACCAGCGTTGCTGCCGCGCCGGTCGATCCGATGCGAGCTCCGCTCCCCGCCCCCGAGTCACTGCCTCTCGACGGTTATTCCCGTTGGAACGATCTGGAGACGTTCCTACCGTTCTCCCGCGAAACGGCGCGGCAACGAGAGCTGGCGGGCCTCTTCCCAAAGCGCGTGCAACTCGGCTCGGCACGTTGCGTCGGATGGCCAAACCGCGAGTTGCACCGGTGGCTTTCCGATCCGGTGAACTACCGCGCGGAGGGCTAACCCATGTTGATGAATTCTGACGCCTCATCTACGGTCGCGCTGGGGGATGGGCACTCTCGTGCTCAAAACCGACCGCGCAGAGCACAGACGAGGTCGACATGAATGGCAAATCCAAAGAATGGCCGGCGCACACGATCAAGCCGGGACCCTGGTGGATTCGTCGCGATTCCTTGGACCGTTCTCGACAGCGGTGCCTATCAGGCGCTTTCGCACCCCGCGAGGTCACTGCTGCTCGAGATTGCGCGTCAATACCACCAAGACGACAACGGGCGCATGATCGCCACACTCGCGCACTTGAAGCCTCGCGGCTGGACAAGCAACGACACGATCCAGCGAGCGAAGCAAGAGTTGTTGAACACGGGTTTCATCTTCGAAACGGTCAAGGGAAGTCGCCCGCACAAAGCCAGTTGGTACGCCTGCACATGGTGGGCGCTCGACAAGCTCGACGGCTACGACGAGGGCGCGGCGGCCGGCTTCGTGCGCAGCGCGTATCTGCGCACGAAGATGGAAAAATCGCGACCCTTACTCCGTCAGACGGTGCAGAGACCCGCCGAATTGCACCGTGAGGCGGTGTAGAGGATGCCCCTACTACACCGCCTCACGGTGCAATCAGGGGCTTTTTTTAGCCTTTCTCTATACCGTCAGACGGTGACCCTCTAGAGAAGCCATCTGATTGCGAAATTCGAGATCACTGTCTCGCCAGCCAACCGCATAACTCGGCCATACACATGTAGCGCTCGGAGCGTAACGGCGCGCAGGCCGACTTCTGGAGAAAATATGCTGAACCGATTCTTTGGTCAGAAAACCGAACATGCGCAACACGTCGCCGACGAAGACGAGTCGCTTCGACTTGACGAGCAGACGGTGCAGCGTCTGCATGACGCCCTAGAGGCGATCAGTCTCAAGCTCTCCCGGTCGAAGGCCGAGGCGGCGCGCCGCCTGGCAAGCCCCGGGAGCGTGAGCGCGCAAGCACTGCAAAACGCGCTCGTGACGGAACGCGAAGATCAGGCCGCACACGATGAAGCTGCTCGCGCGTATCAGACCGCCTCCGAACAGCTCGCGCGCCGCCGGGATGAGATAACCGAGCGGCGGGCACGCGAGCAGGCAGAGGCGCGCCGCCGCGCTTACGATGACGCGCGCTCGGCATACTGGGCCCAATGCCAAGCGCTGGTCGCGCCGGCGCTTGAACTCCGCAGGCTCGCGGCCGCAGCGGGCGTCTGGTTGCCCGACTGGAAGCCCGGTGACCTCGCATTCTCGACTGACGCCGATGTTTTCATTGCAGGCCAGCCGTTATCGTTTTGGCAGCATGGCTGACGCATTTTCACGACACGACACGATTCGACAAATTAGGCGTTAGTTGTCCAGAGGCGATAACATGAAGCTAGTATGAGTTTCGTGCGTCCGCTCAAAGGATGCGTCTTAAGGCCGGCTCCCGTAACAGCGGGGCCGGCTTTTTTATTGCGAGGAGATGTGCATGAATTCTCAAAAAATCGTGCGCGGGTCAGAGGTTGCGCGTCGATTCGGCGTTAGCCGACGGACCATCGACCGCTGGGTTTCAGGCGGCGCGTTTCCGGCGCCGTTGCGCCTATCGGAGCGAAGCCGCGCGGCCGTCTGGTTCGAGGAAGATTTAATCGCACACATCGCAGCGCGCGCTGCTGCCCGCGCTTCCACATAGACCGCTCTAGCATACCTATGGCCGACCATACCGAAGCTATCCGGCGCTTCGACGCCATCCATGCGACGCTCAGTGCGGCAATCAAGCGACTTGAGCGGCGACAGCGGGAAGGGAAAACTATCCTGTCGAGCGGCCTTGCGCCGACGCCCGCTGGCAGCGACGCGACTCGGCTGCGTCAATCGAAAGTACACCGCTTGTTCCAGTGCCGAGGGGATGGCAATGCCACCTGCAGGATATGCGGAACGATCCACCTCTAAACCGGCCGCTTTAACCTCATCTCGCGTCTACCGCGCAGCACCCCTCGTTCAATCCCCTTTCAATTCGTTTCGCCCGGCAGCCCGCTCGTAGAGCGGCGGCTCGTGCGCAGCGCCCCTCGCCGAATAAAAACGCCACCTGGTCCCCATGAAAGAGCCTCTTCAAGCAATCGAAATCCGCGCGTCGCGTGGCCTTACTACGCAGCAGCAACGGGACGTCGTACTTCAACTTCTCTCGCGCCGCCCGGCGCATACGCACGAGTTGCGCTCGCAAGGCGTCAGCCACCCCGCAGCGCGCGTCATGGAGTTGCGACGCGCGGGGTATCAGATCGACTCTTCGCGCGTTGCTACCGTTGATTCAGACGGTTTCGCGCACTATGGAGTGGCGCTCTACAGCCTGATTGAGAGCCCATCGCCAGTCATTTATCAGGGCCCCGCGGCGATCATCGGGGCAGGCTATGGCAGCGCAGGCGCATACGTAACTGTGCCCACTAGCACGATGCAATAGGACGCCGCGCGGACGTATTGCCGTCGAGCCCATTGTTTCAGCCACCTTTCAACTTAGCAGTCACCGAAGCACCTCCCTTAACCCTTCATCAAGTCGTGCCGTGGGGTCACACGAGGCCCCGTTGATGCGATGCCCCCTCCGCTGACGACTCTTCAACGTCAGCAGTCACCGAAGCCCCGCAACTCGGTGCTTTTCTTACTGGAGCCCACATTTTGGATCGTCAAACGGTATATGCCGGTCAAGTTCCACTCGAAACCGATCTTCTGAACACGAACCGGAACGTGCTGATTGCGCTCGGCAAGACGCTGAGCGACATGCTTGGAACGTCGACGCTGGCATCGGGACTGGGTTGCGTGCCCACAGCGCCGGCGTCACTGAACGTGCAGGTTCAACCGGGCCAGCTCTACGCGCTGCAAAACCTCGACGGCACGCCCTATTCGTCGCTCGTCGCTGACACGACGCACCAGATCGTAAAGCAGGGCATTCTGCTTGATGCTGCGACGTTTGCGTGCGTCGCGCCGACGACGGCCGGCTACTCCATCAACTACCTGATCGAGGCGAACTACGCAGACGTCGATTCGAACCCGACCGTATTGGCGTTTTACAACGCGAGCAATCCGTCGCAGGCATTCAGCGGGCCCGGCGGCAACGGCCAGCCGAGCATGACGACGCGCGCGGGGAGGGTCGTTCTGACGCTGAAGGCTGGCGTCGCCGCAGCCACCGGTTCGCAGATCACGCCGGCGGTTGACGCAGGATGTATCGGACTTTGGGTGGTTACTGTTGCAAACGGACAAGCCACCATCACGGCGGGGAACATCAGCCAGTACGCTGGCGCGCCGATCCTGCCGACGTCGCTGCTTCAGTCGATCATCAACAACAACCTCGAATACGGCATCGACAATGGCACCGCGAATGCCGTTCAGGCGACGTTCCCACTGCCGCCGACGGCGGTCGCAGACAACCAGCAGTTTTGGGTGAAGATCAAGAACGGCAACACGGGCGCGACGACGTTCACGCCGAACCCGGGCGTTGTCGCAGCAGCGCCCGTTGTCGGCGGTGCCCATCAAGCGCTGCAGGGTGGCGAGCTCGCCGCGAATGGTCGCGCACTGTTCCTGTACCGGTCGGACATTGCGTCGTATGTCCTCGAAGGTTGTACGGGGGCGGCCCTTCAAGTCGGTGCGGCCACGCAGAGTCAGCACGCGATGCAACTTGGTCAGGCGACGGGACGGCTTCTCAATATCCAAGTCTTCAACTCGAACGGCACCTATACGCCAACTGCTGGAACGAAGAACTGCCGCGCAACTGTAGTAGGTGGCGGGGCGAGCGGTGGTGGTGCGGCGGCCACGACTTCCGGCCAATTCGCAGTAGGCGCCGGTGGTGGAGGTGGTGCTTTTTCCATCGGCTATTACCCGGTCGCATCGCTTGCGGGTCAGTCCGTGACGATCGGCTCGGGCGGTGCATCGGCAAGCGCCAATGGCAACCCTGGCGGTAGTTCGTCGATCGGTTCCGTCATGACTGCAGCGGGCGGCGTGGGCGGCTCGGTCGGACTAGCAGCGACGTCGTTTTCTGTTTCCGCTGGAGGTTCCGGCGGGACAATCGCGACGGGTGGAAACGTCGCAGGTGGTCTGGGCGGCCCGGGCGGTCCCGGCAGCGGGTCTGGCGTGGGCAATGTTGTTAGCGGTGCTGGTGGATCGTCGCAATATTCTGGCGGTACACCCGGTGTTATTGCTGCCGGACCCGGTAATTTAGGATCGGGTCCAGGTTGCGGAGGCGCCGGCGCACTTTCCCAGAACGGTTCGGCCGCACAGGCATCCGGCGCAGGATCGAGAGGCATCGTGATTATCGAGGAGTTTGCATAATGACAACCTACGCGATTGTTGAAGACGGGAAGGTCACCAACACTGTCGACTGGGACGGGAAAACCGACTGGCAGCCACCTGGCGGTGTGACTGCAGTAGCTCTGCCGAATGGATCGTCGGCAACGATCGGCTATGCCTATGACGGATCGATATTCACCCCACCCATCACGACGGTTCCAACGCCTACGCTCGCTCAGAAGGCGCAGGCCGCGTTGGCGGTAGGCCTTTCGATAGCGAGTACGGGCACACCAGCGCTCAATGGCACATATGCGTGCGATGCGCTGAGCCAGTCGGACATTATCGCAATCGAAACCAGCCTGAGCGCCGGCAAGGGTTTCCCTGGTGGAGCGACGACGTTCGGCTATCCGGACACGGCAGGTGTGATGCACTCCTTCAGCGCAGCCGATTTCACGAACCTCGCTGCGGCCGTGCGGGATTTCGTGTACGGGTGCCGAGCTGTAATTTCCGGCGCGTCGACGACGCTACCGGCGGCCACTGCAACGATCGCCTGATGCTGCGGGCGAGAAGCCCCGGCGGCTTGTGCCGAGCGGGGCCTTTTCGTTTCCAGTTACGCGTAGTCGAGACCAGACCACGCACTGTTGGGCGCTTCGCTCGCGATGACTGCGCAGTCGTGCCAAACCAATTTGGCCGCGCTCGCTGCGTGCTCCTGAACCTGCTGGGTTGTGAGATTCGATTCCGCGTAATACTCGGCGTGTGGGAGCTGGTACACGTGGCCGTCCGATCCTTTTATTGTTCTAGTGAATCCTTTCGCCTCCATCGCCGAGTGAAGCTTGTCGTAATCCTGCCTGCTAGGCGAGCCCCGCAGTTCGACCCGAGTCATATAGCGCGTCATTTGAAGTCCTTTTATGCGTGCGGTTATCGGCGATCGGCCCCGAGCGCCTCCCGCAAATATGAGGATTACCACACAGATCTTCAATCCCTTTAGCAAGGTTAGCACGCTGGCCACGCGTCGCGCCCAGTGCTCGCCCACAACTTGACGAGAATGAAACGTGACAAAACGCCGTGATAACCAGAAAACGCGTGTCGGAGCGTCCGGAAAATCGCTCCGTGAACAAGAGCACGAGATCGAGAACGGACGACGCGAGGTCCGAGAGCAGCTACGACCGATCGAAAGCTCCGCTGTACGGCTCAAGGTCCTAGATCGGATTTGCCGACGCGCCGAGGGTCAAGGCGACTTCGTCATGGTGTTTTGCGCACTGGAGCGGGCCGCTGTAGAGGCCTCGTTACTTGAACCTTCTTTAACGGGTTGTGGAAGATGGCTGCACTGAAAGATGAGGTGAAAGCCTTTATCGTGCGGGGGCTTGCGTGCTTCGAGACCCCCACGGAAGTCGCGAGGCGCGTTAAAGAAGAATTTGGGCTGGCTGTGACCGCACCGCAGGTGCAGGCGTACGACCCAACGAAGAGGCAGGGGCGCCATCTGAGCAAAAAATGGCGGGAGATGTTCGAGTCGGAGCAGGCGACGTTTCGCGCGGACGTTGCTGCGATTCCTCTCGCAAACCAGGCATTTCGAATGCAAGAATTGACGAAGCTTTACCGAAAGGCATCGGCGCAAGGCAATATCGTTGCCGCCGCTTCACTGATCGAGCAGGCCGCGAAAGAAGTCGGCGGATCGCATACCAACCGCCAGAGAATCGAGCACACAGGCGCGGAGGGAGGCCCGATCAAGTCAGCCGCGACCGTTGCGACGGTGCATCCGACGCCAGAGGAGTATGAGGCGATCGTCCGTCGGGTGCTGGACGAATATTGATTGCGCCACGGTCGACTGGCTCACGCCAGAGTTGCAGATTGCGCGTCGGCAATAGTCAACCACCGGTGAACGCGCCCCACAGCGCGCCGACAGTGAAGATTATCGTGGCGCTGAGCACGACGGCGGCGACCAGCCACCAAAAAAGCCCAAGCAGCCCGAGCGCCAGCCGCATGAAGCCGGGCATCGGGTTCTTCCAGACCAGCCGCAACGGCTGATTGTCCGCCGCAGACACTTTCCGCACCGGATCGAGGCGGGGCGCAGGATATAGCGAGTGGATTGTCTTGTCGGCGAGCCATTCTCGCGCGGAAAACAGGAAACTTTTTCTCATGGCGTTCGCGGTTCCTCGAACGCTACACGACGCTGCCGATTTGCTGCGCCGCCGATTTTTGGCGAAGACGCATGAGCGTCTGGCGAGTCGTGCCCAAGTCCCGCGCGATCGCCGCGATAGCATCGCCGGCGGCAATACGACGCGACGCCTGTTCCTGCTGATCGGATGTAAGCGCCGACGGCCTGCCAAACGCCCTGCCGGCGGCCTTGGCTCGGCTGATGCCGGCCTGTGTGCGCTCGATCAACAAGTCTCGCTCGAATTCGGCGACTGCGGCGAGCACCTGCATCGTCATTCTACCCGCGGCGCTAGTCAGGTCGACGCCGCCCAGCGCGAGGCAGTGGACGCGCACGCCGAGCTCGGCAAGGTGCTCTACCGTAGCGCGCACATCCATCGCGTTCCGGCCGAGTCGATCGAGTTTGGTGACTACGAGCACATCACCGGCTTCGAGTCGGTCGAGTAGTCGCACGAAACCAGCGCGCTCTGACGCGGCGACAGAGCCGCTAATGCTCTCTTCGACAATACGGCGCTCGTCGATCGAAAAGCCGGCTACTTCGATCTCGCGCCGCTGGTTCTCGGTGGACTGGTCGACTGTGCTGACGCGGCAGTAAGCAAAGACTCGGGACATGGTGCGCGCACCTGTACGAAAGTGATGTACGAATACTAACCCGTGTACGGAATGATAACAAGCATAATTTCGTACACCCTCTGCGCGGCATGTACGCAACCGATCGGTTTCGTACTGGCCGAGGTCCGCGCCGCCAACTCATTTCCTTCGTCTCCGTGCCTTGCGCTCCAGGATCGCGCGAATAGTCTCTTGAGCCGACATTCCACTGCGTTGGCGTTCCACTGGCGGGAGTGACTTAAGGGATTCAGCGGCAGCACCCTCAGCCGAGGTCGCGTCGACCGCGTCGCTTTGCTCCTCATCCGCTAGCACGGAGGTACAAACGTCATCTGCGACGAGCTCTTCTCGGATTTCTTCGGATTCATGCGACGGACGGCGTAGCCGCTCTCGCTCCTCGTCCAAGTAAAAGCCGACGTCGCGCGGATCGGCCATCCAGCTACGGCCGAACTTCCGCATAAACACGGGAAACGTGCCTGCGCCAGTCGCGTTGTAGGCCGTTGACTTCTCCCACGCGATCGCTTGGCAGACTGTGTCGAGGTCCATTAGGTCAGAGCCAAAGCGCATTGAAAGCAGCGCGTAGGCCTCAGTTCCCAAAACTCGAGCGCGCTCGACAGTCCCGAGTGCGGCATCGAGATGGCTGGCCACATCTCGTACATCCGCGTATAGCCGCTTGCCGCACCTTCTCATGGGTATCGGAAATGTCCCAGCACTGGAGGCGGCGTACGCTGTCGATTTTCGGTAACCGATTGCGTCGCAAACCTGGTCAAGCGAAAGCAGCACAGCACAATCAAACCTTCCCAACAACGGGAACAACGACGATGGTGAGTCGCACTGCTCTTCAATGCCGTCGATCGCATCGTCCTCCCTCACTATTCGCGGGAGTTCCATCTTCTGCCAGAGCGCACTATGTCGATTTCGCGTGTCTGCACGGGAGTATTCGAGGTAGCCTGCGACGTCCCGTACATCGGCGACTAGATGCTTGCCTAGCTTGCGCATGGGTATCGGAAACAGGCCGCTGCTCAGTTCCTTGTATGCGGTACCTTTTTTATAGCCAGTGGCTGTACAGACCTGATCGAGTGACAGCACGGTCTGATGGTTGAATTGCAAATTAAGCATCAGTAGCGAGTTCATCGGCGAGTCGGGCGGGAACATGGGGCCCGCAATTCTATTCATCTCGGCTCGTTTTTGGATGATTTTCTTTTTGCACTGCTAATTAGTGTGCTGCGTCGTTATATACGCGAGCCGAAGACTAAGATTAGCCGGAAACTGAAATGTCGACGATGTGACAGTACTTTCCGATATTGCTCTCGGGGATGATCAACGGTTGCAACGTCGTAGGATCGTTGTCGACCGTCCAAACGGCGCGCACCTCGCCCTGCCTCTTGTACTCAATGCCCTTCAGATATGCCGCGTGCAAGCCGAGGTTTTGCCTGCTCCACTCTTCCGAGCGGGTGGAGTATGTGACGGGAGCGACGCCAATTAGCTGAACGGCGGTCAGCGAAGACACCGCAGCGTGAAGAGCCTTGAAAAAACCATCTACGTCGAATATCTCAACGCATGTGTCTGCGCCGTCAAGTCCTGACATCGCTTCCTCGGACATATCCGTTGAGCAACACCAAATGTACGCATTTGGATGATCAATCCCCCTGACTATCGTCACGTCAGAAAAGGTGACGGACGCGCCTCCGGTAACCTTGATCACTCCCAGTTCGTTAAGAGCTTCGCCTGATGGAGTGCCGTGCGCAAATGTTTCTGCCTCAACAAACGAAGCGCGAAGCTCCTTGCGCCCTTCGTTAGCGTCTGCGATTCCTGGGCCGAGTTCCAGCCGCCGAAAATCATGGAGAGTGCCGATTTGGGTATTGCCGACGCCAACCAGCGACTCGGCGTAGCGTCGGGGCAGATATTTATAAAGCACCTTCGGCAGCGGAGCAGGCGTCGTAAGCTGACGTTTCACCGGGCTTCTTTGGTTCTGGCTCGACATAGCGGCGCCCGCGGCTCGCGCGCCCGCGAACCTGCGGTTCAGAATATCGACCGCCATTTCAACCGCCGTCGGACGCCCTTTCTTACTGTCCTTTTCCATCCCGCTGCCCCTCGCGATACATGCCGTAATGTACGTCCTTAAAAAGCTCGGGGTTCCGCCGCTGAAACGTTCGCAAGGTCTCATGCGCTATTTGGCGGATCGTCGCGTCAATCGCACCTATGAGCGAGACTTGGCCGAGCGGGCCATCCATCCACCAACCAAGTGCGTTGCCGCGAGAGAGGTAGTGATACGCGGCGGTAAGGCCCGTGTCGACGTGACTTCCGCCATCCTCGTTCGCCATCCAGCACACTAACTGCCGGCGGGAAAACTTCGCTCTGTTCGTGTCTCTGATGGCGGGATGTATATTCCACCAATCCGCGAACCTAACCAGCTTGCGGCCGTTGCCGTCAAGGACTGGCATGGAGCGCATCGTCGGCGGCACCTTGCCGAAGTCTATCTGGACCGACATGAGCCCAGAGTATGTGGTCAACGAGGTCTCAGAGTAGCTCGCCGCAGTGTCGAAGAACCGACTTTGCGTGGCACCTATCTGCGCGACCAACGAAACGTTGTTTTGCCCGCTCGAGTTCAGCAAGACGCGCAGGCCTTGCGCGACTCGAATAATTTCATCCCGGTCACCATCGTCGTAGTCACGGCAGGATTTCGACAACAGATTCAACTGTGCCCGAAGCGCGTCCAAGGTCTCAGCTCGCGAGCGTTGAATGCGCGGCGCCTTCTTCTTGGCCATATTCAGCCGCCTTTTGACGTGTTGCCGCTCGCGCGAGAGCGGGACGCGGCCGGTTGGAGCTGGTCACTCAGCACATCATCGAATACGGCAGCCATCAACGATCCGGGCGCGTTCGGCACCGTATCAGATTTCAGGACTTCGCCGGCGACGATAACCTTGGTCTTGATGTACTCGCATGGAGACTTGCACTCCATCAGATAGATGGCGCCGGAATCATTCGGCGTCTCAACCGTGTACACGCCGTGCTTTTCGCCGCGATATCGGACCATAACAAGGGCCTTCGTCGCCACTCCCTGGTTGCGCTCCGCGTCGCTGATCGCAGGCTGATAGCCGTAGAGATCACCATCGCGCATGACGTAGTTGTGGGTCGGGAGTTGTGGAGCCGGTGGTTCTGCACGCCGCTCGGGGTCCGCCGGCGTCGACTTAGGATTCTCTTCGGTGCTCGCTGCAGGCTGGTCACCCCCTGCGTCCTTTGACGGCTGCGAGCTACCTACCAGCGCGCCGCCGGCGATGCCGAAGATCAAGAACGACAGCGTGCAACTCCAAAGGACTTTTAACCGGGGGACCGGCGGCTTGCCCTTTGGTGATACAACTTTGGGGGAAATGAAGCCAATAACCCCAACTGGCAGCATCAGCACCGCCAAGAAAATCAGCACGCCCCCGACGATTTCCATCCCTTCCCCCGATCGCAAGTCGATGCATTTTGGCGACGTGTCGCCGCCCGTTTTCGGTTTATTATTACTGCGCGAAAGATTCTGGCCCTATACGGCTTCAAGCGCAACGATGGCGAGAAGCGCAAATGTTCCCCAAGATCGAAACGCGCCGACTACTGAACCAGTTGCGAAGCAGCAACAGTTTGGGGGTTGCACTGGGGGTTTTTCAAAAGCCATCAACCTTAAAGATCTCAATAAATCCGTAACTTATATAACCCATCTGGTTGACGCCGCCTCCACCACATATTTTCCCGGCAGCGTCTACGCTGCCCCGAGACCCGCGATAGCCCAGGCTACGCGGGTTTTTTGTTGCGCATCGCCATTGCGCGGCAGGCCCCTCGGGATAAGCCAGACATCGTCCGCCCCCTTTTCAACCTTTTCTGATAGCCAGCTTCACGCGGCATAGCGTGAAATCCTGAAACACCGGGCAGTTTCGACGGTTCGACATTCACATAGCATAACTAAACATTACTAACGAAAGAAACAGACATGAGACACATAGACGAACGCTCGATGGCCCGGCTCGGCGACACCACCAGTCACGGCGGAAAGATCGTCGAGGCAGCGTTGGATCTGACAGACGAAGGCGTCCGCGTCGCACTCGACGGCCATCTCGTCGCGTGCCCTCGCTGCGGCGGCAAATATCCCATCATCGCCAGCGGCAGACGCCGGCACGATGGTCTGCGTGTGGCATACCTCGGCGACATCACGACATGCGGCGCGACGCTGATCCGAACCTGACCGGTTGCACGATCTGGCGCGCGGCTCCGCATTGTCTCCGTCAGTAACAACCGCGAGACAGACGATAGCCGCTGCCGCCCCACAACGCATGGAATATCGCGGCTCGCAATCCGTTTAACCCATGCGCACGCAATTACAGCGTGCGCATGCCGACCGATTGCATAAACTCCATATACAACGTCAGAACAGGAGCCGCATCATGCGCAAGACTCTCCTTCTCATCGCCGCGCTCGCCGTTCAGCAGACTGCCTTCGCTGCGCCGCCGAAAACCATGGACGGACGTTTCGTCGATGACCAAGGCAGAACGCTCTACACCTTCGACAAGGACACGACACCCGGAAAAAGCGCCTGCACAGGCGGTTGCACGACGTACTGGCCCGCCGCCGCCGCCGACTCGGCTGACAAGCCCTCGGGCGACTGGACCCTGATCGACGACGGGGATGGCAAGAAACAATGGGCTTACAAAGGAAAGCCGCTCTATCGCTTTGCCAAGGATGAAAAGCCTGGCGACATGAAGGGCGAGGGCTTCAAGGATATGTGGCATACAGCGAAGCCGTAATCACAAGCCTTTCCGTCAGCACGCAACGCGCGGCAAAGCGGCCGCCGCCGAAATCCTGAACGGTTATTGATCCTCGGGGCACTTCAGGTTGCAGCCGTTCGGATCGCCGTTGTCGCCGCGCTTGCGCATTTTGGTGGGCTTGTCGCCCTGGAACTTCTTCGACGGAGCCGATGCGCCGAACGGCATCTGCGGATGCTCGTTCAGACGAAACTCGTCGTTCAGGATGCCGCCCGGTACGCCGGGCGAATTCTGCGCGAACGCAACAGACATCGTGGCAAACAACGTGCCGGCGGTGAGCGCGGCTGCACAAGCGGAAGCAAGATATTTCATGTCGATTCGGCGTGGCACAAGCGCCGCGCAAATGAGGCTGAGTAAAGAAAGCGTAGAGATTAGCGCAAAGCGAGCAGCGACGCAGCCTCCATGGCTTTACGCTCCGTTACCGTCGCCTGCCCGCGTCGCGAAAGCCCGTCCGCCTCACCCGCCGCCCTACCCCGCGAGACCTTCGTCCAGTCCGAGCAGCCTGCCGCAATCGACGGGATCGTAGCCTTCCAGATGCGCGACGCTCTGCCGGAACGTGTCGCCGCCCAGCACCGTCATGACCGTCGCCAGCGGCTCGCGTTCTAGCCGCGCGCGATCGCACGCAAAGTAATAGTCCTCGTCGACGATCGGAATGAAATCGAGCCCGAAGTGATGCGCGGCCGGTTCGACGCCGAACCCGACGTCCGCCATCCCACTCGCGACGAACGCCGCGATCGCCGAATGCGTCAGCTCCGTCGATGCATAGCCGTTGATCCGGTCCGGATCGACGCCCACGCGCCGAAGCGCCAGATCGATCAGCATGCGCGTGCCCGACCCGTGCTGCCGGTTGACGAAGCGAATGTCGTCGCGCGCGAGGTCGGTCAACCCTTCGATGCGTTTCGGGTTCCCCTTCGCGAGAAAGAGCCCCTGCTTGCGCCGCGTCAGATGCACGAGCACGTGACGTTGCGGATCGAGCCACTGGCGATACTTGTCCGCGCACACCGCGCGAAACTCGCCGCGCGGCAGGTGGAAGCCCGCCAGATCGCACTCGCCGCGCGCGAGCGCCGTGATCGCTTCGGCACTGTCGCGATACTTGATGTCGAGCGGCACGTCATCGGCGACGAGCGCCGTCACGAGCGCGGCCACCGCGTAACCATGCGATGCATGGATGCGCACGTCATCGGCAGGCGGCGCGAGCCAGCGGTTCAGATCGCTCGCGACCTCGCTCGCCAGAGCCTGCATGTTGCCGTCCAGCCGCTCGCCGCAAAGTCGTTGCGCGCGCAACACCGCCTGCCCCAATTCCGATAGTGCAGAGCCGCGCCCGCGTTCCTTTTCGATCAGCGCGCCGCCCAGCTGCGTCTCGATTGCGCGCAGCAAGCCCCACGCATGACGGTAGGACAAACCCTTAAGCGCGGCGGCCTGCGCGATGCTCCCCGTCTGGTCCACGAGCGCGAGCAGCGGCACAGCGTCAGTCAGGCTGGACGTTCCGCCGTTGCTGTCCCGCACAATCAGCTGCGCCTGGCATTCGATTCGAATCATATATGCAGTTGGAGTTCCTATTGCGAAAGCCGGTACACCCGCCTATCGTTCGCATTGATATATCAAACAAGCCAAGCATAGATGCACGGCCTATGAATAACAAGTGCATATATAGCCTTTGGAGGAGCCCCACTGTGGAACGTTCGACCGCCATAGCACCAGATGACCTCGTGCGACGTCATGCACAACCCGGCATGTCGCTGGTTGCTGTACTACATGCCATTCAGGATGACGTCGGCTTCGTGCCGCCCGCGACCGTCGCGCCGCTCGCGCGGACGATGAACCTCTCGCGTGCGGAAGTCCACGGCGTGATTACCTATTACCACCACTTCCGCCAATCGCCCGCGGCGCCCGTCACGGTGCAGCTGTGCCGCGCGGAAGCGTGCCGCAGCATGGGCACGGAAGCGCTCGCGCAGCATATCGAAGCACGCACCGGCTGCCGCTTCGACGCGCGCAAGCATGATTCACACGATCACGCGTGCGATGGCGCCGTCGGCCTCGAATCGGTCTACTGCCTCGGTCAATGCGCGCTGTCACCGGCGATGATGATCAACGGCGAACTGCACGCGAAAGTGACGCCGCAGAAATTCGACGCGCTGCTCGCAGCCGCCATGAAACGCGTGGAGGAAACGGTATGACGCGCATTTACGTTCCCCGCGACTCGTCGGCACTGGCGCTCGGCGCGGACGCCATCGCCCGGGCCATCGCCGACGAAGCGCAAGCACGCGGCATCGAAATCGAACTCGTGCGCAACGGCACACGCGGCTTGCTGTACCTCGAACCGCTCATCGAAGTGGCGACGCCCGAAGGTCGCATCGGTTACGCCAATGTCGAAGCCGACGACGTGAAGTCGCTGTTCGACGCCGGCTTTGTCGACGGCAAGGCGCACGCGAAGCATGTCGGCCTCGTCGAAGAGATTCCTTATCTGAAGAAGCAGCAGCGCCTGACGTTCGCGCGCATCGGCATCACCGATCCGCTTTCGACGGATGACTACATCGCGAACGGCGGCATCGTCGGCCTGTACAACGCGCTTGCGATGAGCGGCGACGCAGCCGTCGAAGCGCTCGTCGAATCCGGCCTGCGCGGCCGCGGCGGCGCCGCGTTCCCGGCGGGCATAAAGTGGCGCACGGTGCGCGCCGCGAAAGCGGACCAGAAGTACATCGTCTGCAACGCGGACGAAGGTGACTCAGGGACCTTCTCCGACCGCCTCGTGATGGAAAGCGATCCGTTCGTGCTGATCGAAGGGATGATCATCGCGGGCATCGTGACGGGCGCGACGGTCGGCCATATTTATGTGCGCAGCGAGTATCCGCATTCGATCGCGACGCTCGAAGAAGCCATCGTCAAGGCACGCGCGGCCGGCTGGCTCGGCGACAGCGTGCTCGGCTCGGCGCATCGCTTCGAGCTGTTCGTCGCGAAGGGCGCGGGCGCCTATGTGTGCGGCGAGGAAACGGCGCTGCTCGAATCGCTCGAAGGCAAGCGCGGCATCGTGCGCGCGAAGCCGCCGCTGCCCGCGATCGAAGGCCTGTTCGGCAAGCCGACGGTGATCAACAACGTGATCACGCTCGCCACCGTACCCATCATCTTCGCGAAGGGCGCAGCGTACTACAAGGACTTCGGAATGGGCCGCTCGCGCGGCACGCTGCCGTTCCAGATCGCGGGCAACGTGAAGCGCGGCGGTCTCGTCGAGCTTGCGTTCGGCTGCACGCTGCGCGAGCTGATGTTCGACTACGGCGGCGGCACGGCGAGCGGCCGTCCGGCGCGCGCGGTGCAGGTCGGCGGTCCGCTCGGCACGTATCTGCCCGAAAGCCAGTGGGACATCCCGCTCGACTACGAGGAATACGCGAAGGTCGGCGCCGTCGTCGGTCACGGCGGTCTCGTGATTCACGACGACACATCGAATCTCGCCGAGCTTGCGCAATACGCGATGCACTTCTGCGCGCTCGAATCGTGCGGCAAGTGCACGCCGTGCCGGATCGGCTCGACGCGCGGCGTCGAAGTGATCCAGCGCATCCGCAACGGCGACACGTCGACGAAGCAGGTGCAGTTACTGCGCGATCTGTGCGACACGATGGTGTCCGGTTCGCTGTGCGCGATGGGCGGCATGACGCCGTTCCCGGTCGTCTCCGCCCTCGACCATTTCCCCGAAGACTTCGGTCTCGGAACCGCGACGCCGAAACAGGCGGCGTAACAGGGAGCCCAACATGTCTGATCCGATCACCTTCAAGTCCGGCGGCTGCGGCTCCGGCAACTGTGCCTGCAAGGCGGGCGCGCTGCGCAACGAGCGCGGTCCGTTCGACGATACCGACTACGGCACGCCGCTGCGCCACTCCGACGTCGACGTGACGCTCGAAATCGACGGCCAGGCGATCACGGTGCCCTCGGGCACGTCGGTGATGCGCGCCGCCACCGAAGCGGGCGTCAACATCCCGAAGCTGTGCGCGACCGATTCGCTCGAACCGTTCGGCTCGTGCCGTCTGTGTCTCGTCGAAATCGAAGGACGGCGCGGCTATCCCGCGTCGTGCACGACGCCTGTCGAAGCGGGCATGAAGGTGCGTACGCAGACCGATCGTTTGCAAGACCTGCGCCGCAACGTGATGGAGCTGTACATCTCCGATCACCCGCTCGACTGCCTGACCTGCCCCGCCAACGGCAACTGCGAGCTGCAGGACATGGCGGGCGTGACGGGCCTGCGCGAAGTGCGCTACGGCTTCGACGGCGCGAATCACCTGAAGGACCAGAAGGACGAGTCGAATCCGTACTTCACGTACGATCCGTCGAAGTGCATCGTCTGCAACCGCTGCGTGCGCGCATGCGAAGAGACGCAAGGCACGTTCGCGCTGACCATCACCGGACGCGGCTTCGAATCGCGCGTCGCCGCGAGCGAAAGCCAGCCGTTCATGGAATCCGAGTGCGTATCGTGCGGCGCGTGCGTCGCCGCATGCCCGACGGCGACGCTGCAAGAGAAGAGCATCGTGATGATGGGCCAGGCCGAGCACTCCGTCGTGACGACGTGCGCGTACTGCGGCGTCGGCTGCTCGTTCAAGGCCGAGATGAAGGGCAACCAGGTCGTGCGGATGGTGCCGCACAAGAACGGCCAGGCGAACGAAGGCCACGCGTGCGTGAAGGGACGCTTCGCATGGGGCTACGCGACGCACAAGGACCGCATCAAGAAGCCGATGATCCGCGCGAAGATCACCGATCCGTGGCGCGAGGTCAGCTGGGAAGAAGCGCTGAGCTACGCGGCGTCGGAGTTCCGCCGCATCCAGCAGAAGTACGGCCGCGATTCGATCGGCGGCATCACGTCGTCGCGCTGCACGAACGAAGAAACGTATCTGGTGCAAAAGCTCGTGCGTGCCGCGTTCGGCAACAACAACGTCGACACCTGCGCGCGCGTGTGCCACTCGCCGACGGGCTACGGCCTGAAGACGACGCTCGGTGAATCGGCGGGCACGCAGACCTTCGCGTCCGTCGACAAGTCCGACGTCATCATCGTGATCGGCGCGAATCCGACCGACGGCCACCCGGTGTTCGGCTCGCGTCTGAAGCGCCGCGTGCGTCAGGGCGCGAAGCTGATCGTCATCGACCCGCGCCGCATCGATATCGTCGACACCGCGCACGTGAAAGCCTCGCACCATCTGCAATTGCGTCCGGGCACGAACGTCGCGATCGTCACGTCGCTTGCGCACGTGATCGTCACGGAAGGCCTGCTGAACGAGAAGTTCATCGCCGAGCGCTGCGAGACGCGCGCGTTCCAGCAATGGCGCGATTTCGTCGCGCTGCCGGAAAACTCGCCGGAGATGATGGAAAGCGTGACGGGCGTGCCGGCGCAAGACGTGCGCGAAGCCGCGCGGCTCTATGCGACGGGCGGCAACGCAGCGATCTATTACGGCCTCGGCGTGACGGAACACGCGCAAGGCTCGACGACCGTGATGGGCATCGCGAACCTTGCGATGGCGACGGGCAACATCGGCCGCGAAGGCGTCGGCGTGAATCCGCTGCGCGGCCAGAACAACGTGCAGGGCTCGTGCGACATGGGCTCGTTCCCGCACGAACTGCCGGGCTATCGCCACATCAGCGATACGATCACCCGCTCGCTCTTCGAAGGCGAATGGGGCGTGACGCTGCAGCCGGAACCGGGCCTGCGTATTCCGAACATGTTCGACGCCGCGATTCACGGCACGTTCAAGGGCCTGTACTGCCAGGGCGAAGACATCGTCCAGTCCGATCCGAACACGCAGCATGTGGGCGCGGCGCTGGAGTCGATGGAATGCATCGTCGTGCAGGACATCTTCCTGAACGAGACCGCGAAGTTCGCGCACGTGCTGCTGCCCGGCTCGACGTTCCTCGAAAAGGACGGCACCTTCACGAACGCCGAGCGCCGCATTTCGCGCGTGCGCAAGGTGATGCCGCCGCTCGCCGGCTACTCGGACTGGGAAGTGACGATCCTGCTGTCGCGCGCGCTCGGCTACGAGATGGACTACACGCATCCTTCGCAGATCATGGATGAGATCGCGCGCCTCACGCCGACTTTCCACGGCGTGTCGTTCGAGAAGATCGACAAGCTGGGCAGCATCCAGTGGCCGTGCAACGAACACGCGCCGGAAGGCACGCCGACGATGCACATCGACGAGTTCGTGCGCGGCAAGGGCAAGTTCGTGATCACGCGGTACGTCGCGTCGCCGGAAAAGGTCACGCAGAAGTTCCCGCTGATCCTGACGACGGGCCGCATCCTGTCGCAGTACAACGTCGGCGCGCAGACACGCCGCACGGAGAACTCGCGCTGGCACGAAGAGGACCGCCTGGAAATCCATCCGCAAGACGCCGAAGACCGCGGCATCAAGGACGCCGACTGGGTCGGCATCGAATCGCGCGCGGGTTACACGGTGCTGCGCGCGAAGGTGTCGGACCGGATGCAGCCGGGCGTGGTCTATACGACGTTCCACTTCCCCGAATCGGGCGCGAACGTGATCACGACGGAAAGCTCCGACTGGGCGACCAACTGCCCCGAGTACAAGGTGACAGCCGTGCAGGTGCTGCCCGTCGAGCAGCCGTCGCAATGGCAGAAGGACTACTCGCGCTTCAACAACGAACAGCTCGAACATCTGCGCAACCGCGAGCTGTCGGCTATCACATCAGGCAAGTGAGGCAACACAATGGACGTACACAACCTGGTCGACATGGCAAACCGGATCGGCGATTTCTTCGAGTCGATGCCGGATCGCGAAGAAGCGATCGACAACATCGCGGATCATATCCGCCGTTTCTGGGAGCCGCGGATGCGTCGCGCGCTGCTGGCCACGCTTCATTCGAAACCCGAAGGCGTGGAGCTGGAGTTGCATGAGATGGTCCGCGAGGCGATCGTCCGCCATCGCGAGGATCTGACGCCGAAGGAGGCAGCGGCGGCGTAGCACGCTTTCATTCACGCAGAAGCAACAGCACCTGGCGTTCGCATCGGGCACGATGCGAACGCCTTTTTTATTCGCGCGTCACTGCGCCGGCGACGGCGGCTCGTGCAACGCGCTCTTCGCGAACCACGCTTCGCAATGGCGCAGCAGTCCGTTCAGGTCGGAGCCGGGGCGGCCGCGCGCGCAGACATAGCCGTCGGGTCTCACCAGATAGAACGAAGGCCGCGTGCGACCGAACGATTCGCTGAGCGACGGGCCGCCGTCCTCGCCGTTCGCATCCGACACGCGCCAGATACGCACCGCGCCCGGCAGCAGGTCTTCGACGGCCGCGACGAAACGGTCGAGATCGGCGGCGCGCATGGGCTTGCGAGACAGCGGGAGCACCTTGCCGTTGTTCGATGCCGCATCTTCCGGCGGCTCGACGAGCAGAAAGAGTGAAAAGAACGCGGGGTCGTGAAGATCGAAAATGCAGCCGACGCCGGGCGCGCGTCCCAGCGGTCCATCGACGACATGCACCAGCGCATCGGGCGCGCGCTCGCCCGCGCGCGGACCGCCGTCGAGCACGCGTTCGAGCGTCAGCGGGCTGCGCCGGTACTGGACCGACAGCTCGCTGACGGTGAGCCGCGCGGCATCGCGCAATGGTCCGAGCGCGGCCAGCACGGGCATCACACGATCGCGCAGCAGCTTCATCGGACCATGATCCGCTTCCGCCATATGCGTGACGAAGGTCGTCTGACGCAGCACGTCGCGCTCGATGGGATGACGTTCGACGTGGTAGGTATCGAGCAGACGGTCGGGCGCGTCGCCCTTCAGCACGCGCGCAAGTTTCCAGCCAAGGTTGAACGCTTCCTGGATGCCCGTGTTCATCCCTTGTGCGCCCGCCGGACTATGTACGTGCGCTGAATCGCCGGCAAGAAACACGCGCTGCACGCGCAACTGCTCGACCATGCGGCTATTCAGGTGAAAGTAACTCGACCACGACAGCGCCGTCAGCGCGATGGGATGATGAATGCGGCTCTTCGCGATCTGCCGGCACTCGTCGAGCGTCGGCGCAGGGATCGAAGAGAGCGGCGCCGGGTTGCCGTTCGCCGATGCGTTCGATGGCATCGCGGGATGATCGGCGATCAACCGGTGCCGGCCCTTGCCCATCGGAAACAGCCCTGCAAGCCCCACGCCCGACGCGAAAATGTGGAACTCGTCGTCGGACCAGCCCGTATCGGCCTCCGCGTCGGCGAGCAGAAAAGTCTGCTCGAACGTCTTGCCCGCGAAGCTCATGCCGAGCCGATGGCGGATCGCGCTATGCGCGCCGTCGGCGGCGATCATGTACGACGGATGAAGCGTCTCGATGTGGCCGTCCGCGCGCTGCAACGTCGCGTTGATGCCCGCCGAGCCCTGCGCGAACATCGTCAGTTCGACCCCGCGTTCGACGTGCACGTCGAACGTCGCGAGATGCTCCGTCAGCAGGCGCTCCGTGATCGACTGATCGAGGAACAGCAGATACGGATAGCGCGTTTGCAGCGGATCGAAATCGAGCCGCGCAAGACGCTGCCCATTCGAATAGAGATTCGCGGCACGCGCGCGATGGCCGAGATCGAGAAACGGTTCGACGAGGCGATGCTGTTCCAGCAGTTCGAGTGTGCGCGCCTGAATGCCGATCGCGCGCGAATGGGGATCGGGCTGCAGCGCCTTGTCGATGAGCCGCACGGGCACGCGCGCGCGTGCAAGGCTCATGGCCGCCGCGAGTCCCGTCGGCCCCGCGCCGACGATCAGCACGGGCGGCGCGTCGAAGGAAGCACCCGTCATGCAGACCTCCGCTGTCGGACATGCTTGCTAGTGTACGCCGTGCCTCTGGATTGCTGCGGCCTCGGCCGACGACGCGCCGCATCAAACAGACACACGGCGCGAGGGCTCAATGCGCGCCGTGCGCCTGATCGAGCGAACAGCGATGATGCGTCGTGCCGATGTCGACCTGCAACGTCGCGTGATGCATGTCGAACTCTTCGCGCAGCGTGCAGACGATGCCGTCGATCACGTTATCGCCCGGATGCCCGTCCGGTATCACGAGATGCGCGGACAGCGCGTTGCCCGTCGTCGAGATCGCCCACACGTGCAGATCGTGCACGTCAATCACGCCCGGCTGCGCGGCAAGGTACGCGCGGATCTTCTGCACGTCGACGCCGGGCGGCACGGCGTCGAGCGCGAGGCTCACGGAATCGCGTAACAAGCCCCACGTGCCGTAGACGATCACCGCGACCACGACGATGCTCATCACCGGGTCGAGCCAGGTCCAGCCGGTGAAGAGAATCGCAAGACCGCTGATCGCGACGGCCGCGGACACAGCGGCGTCGGCTGCCATGTGCAGAAACGCGCCGCGGATGTTCAGGTCGTCTTCCTGGCCGCGCATGAAGAGCCACGCCGAGAAGCCGTTCACGACCATGCCGACGGCGGCGACGATGAACACGTCGAGACCCGCGACGGGCGCGGGATGAATCAGACGTCCGACCGCTTCCGCGACGATCACGCCGCACGCGAAGAGCAGCAGTCCGGCGTTGAGCAGGCTCGCGAGAATCGACGAGCCGCCGAGGCCGAACGTGAAGCGCGCCGACGGCCGGCGCGTCGCGAGCCACGTCGCGCCCCACGCGAGCAAAAGGCCCAGCACGTCCGAGAGATTGTGGCCGGCATCGGCGAGCAGCGCCGTCGAGTTGGCGAGCACGCCATAGACGGCTTGCACGACGACGATGAACACGTTCAGCGCGACGGCGAGCGCAAATGCGCGTCCATGTCCCGCGACGGGCGCGTGGTGATGGTGATGATGGCTGTGGCCGTGATGATGCGCGTCCGATGCATCGCGGTCATCCGCGTGCGCATGGTCGTGATCGTGGTCGTGATCACGCTGATGCGCGTGCGCTGCACGGTCATCGCCCGCGTGATCGCAAGCGTCCGTATGCGCGTGCGCGCCGGGCCGATGCTTCGCCGCCGTGGTGTTTGTGTTCGTGTTGGTGTTGTATTTCATGCGTGGTCCTGCGCGAGATCGACGGCCGGTTCGCCGACAGAATCGTTGAGAGGTTCGGCGACGTGTTCGAGCATGTCCGCCAGCATGCCGCTGATGTGGCGATCCGCTGCCACGTAAAACACCTGCTTGCCCTGCCGCTCCGCGCGCACGATACGCGCCGCGCGCAACAGCCGCAGATGATGGCTCACGAGCGAAGGCGACAGCTTCAACGACTCAGCGATCGCGCCGACCGCGCGGCGCTCGTCGACGCACGCGAGCACGATGCGCAGACGCGTCGGGTCGCCCAGCAGACGGAACAGATCGGCGATCTGAACAACACGGTCGTCGGCATTGAAAGAGACAACGGCTGACATGATTTCGACATACATATGAACACTTGTTCATATGTTATTGAGCAACACTCGCCGCGTCAAGTCTGAGGTGCGCGCGCCGAGTGTGGGAAAATGCGCGTTTTCCCGCATCGCCCCACCGCCTCCGTCATGCAACCCCTTTTCGATCGCGCGTACAGCGCGCATCGTGACGGCCGGCTCGACGACGCAGAGCGCGGCTATCGCGCGACGCTCGAACTCGATCCTGCTCACGTCGACGCGCTGCATCTGCTCGGCGTGCTGCGCCACCAGCAAGGCCAGCACGAAGAAGCGGCCGACCTCGTGCGCCGTGCCGCTGATCTGCGTCCGCAAGACGCCGCGCTGCAGCTGAACCTCGGCAATGCGCTGAAGGCGCTCGGCCAGCTGGACAAGGCAATCGAGCGCTTTCGCAATGCGCTGACGCTCGCGCCCGCGTTCGCGATCGCGCACTACAACCTCGGCAACGCGTATGCGCTCGCGGGCCGCCATGAAGATGCCGTCGACGCCTTCCAGAAATCCTTGCGCCTCCAGCCGACGGACGCGTCGTCGCACGTCAATCTCGGCAACGCGCTGCATGCGCTCGGACGCCATCGCGAAGCCGTCGACTCGTTACGGCGCGCGCTCGAACTGCGGCCGGGCCACGCGGGCGCGCACAACAACCTCGGCATGGCGCTCAATGCGCTCGGCTCGGCCGACGAAGCGATCGTGCATTTCCGCGCGGCGCTCAAAGCGGAGCCGCGCTTCGTCGCCGCGCAGTTCAATCTCGGCAATACGCTCGACGCGACGGGCCGGCACCAGGAAGCCGTCGCCGCGTTCGAGGCCGCGCTCGGGCTCCAGGCCAATCTGCCGCCCGCGCTCTTTGGGCTTGGCAACGCGCTGGCCGCGCTCGGCCGGCACGAAGAGGCACTGCCGCGTTTCGAGCGCGCGGTCGGCCTCGACCCCACGTTCGCGCTCGCGTGGCTGAGCCTGGGCGCCGCGCATCATGCGCTCGGCGCGCACGAGGCCGCGATTCGCGCGTTCGATCAGGCGCTGCGTCTGCGGCCCGATCTCGCCATCGCGCATATGAACCGTGGCGTGACGCTGCTTACGCTCGGCAATTTCAAGCGCGGCCTGCCCGAATACGAATGGCGTCTGGAGAACGCCGCGCAGTCGCCGAACGCGGCTGCGCTGCCGCGCTGGAACGGCGAGCCGATCGCCGGGCGCACGCTCTTCGTCCACGCGGAACAGGGCTTCGGCGATACGCTGCAATTCGCGCGCTTCGTCGACATTGCCGCGCAGCGCGCCGCGCATGTGGTGCTCGAAGTGCAGCCGCAGCTCGTCTCGCTGCTCGCGCCCGCTGCGCAGCAATGGCGCGTCACGTTGATCGCGCAAGGCGCGAAGCGTCCGCATGCCGACTTGCAGTGTCCGTTGTTGAGCCTGCCGCTCGCGCTCGGCACCGATTTCGACGCGATTCCGGCGCGCGCGCCTTATCTGAATGTGCCCGCTGCGTCGCGTCGCGCATGGCGCGGTTCGCTCGGCGGACACGCGAAGCGCAAGATCGGGCTCGCGTGGTCAGGGCGCGCGCAGCGCCAGGAAAACCGCTCATTGCCGCTCGATGCACTCGAACCGCTGTTCGCGCTCGACGGCATCGACTGGATCGTGGTCCAGCCTGCGCTCAGCGACGACGAGCGCGCCGTGCTCGATGCGCATCCGCGCGCGAAGAACATTCATCGCTTCGATGCGCGCATCCACGACTTCGCGGATACTGCAGCGATCATCGAGCGGCTCGACGGCGTGGTGTCGGTCGATACGTCGATTGCGCATCTGGCGGGCGCGCTGAACCGGCCGCTGTGGCTGATGCTGCCCTTCGCCGCCGACTGGCGCTGGTTTGTCGGCGACACGCGCAGCCCGTGGTATCCGTCGGCGCGTCTCGTGCGGCAGCCACGGCCGGGCGCGTGGGCGGATGTCGTCGAAGAAGTGGCGGCCGCGTTGCGCAGTTGATCGCGCGGCAGTGCCTTCGCCGACGATCCAATGAAAAACCCCCGCCAGCGTGCGGGGGTTTTGTTTTTGGCGAAACAGCCGGCCGGGCGAAAAGCGCTTACGCCGCCCGGTACTGGTTGCGTGCTTCCGGCGTGCGGTACAGCACGAGCGTCGCGATCAGCCCGCAGACGGCCGCCACGCTCATCCACAGGCCGGGCGCCGCCTTGTTGCCTGTCGTATGAATCAGATAGGTCGCGATCGCGGGTGTGAAGCCGCCGATCGTCGTCGCGAGACTGTACGCCAGCGAGAAGCCCGCCGTGCGCACGTCCGACGGCATCACTTCCGTCAGCGCGACGACCATGCCGCCGTTGTAGCAGCCATACAGGAACGACAGCCACAGCTCGACCACCAGCAGGCGCGCAAACGACGGATCGGCGACGAGCCACTGCACGGCCGGATACGACGTGAGAATCGTCAGGATCGTGAACGTCAGCAGCACCGGGCGACGGCCGATGCGGTCCGAGATCGCGCCCGACACGGGCAGCCAGATCAGGTTTGACACGCCGATGCAGACGGTCACGATCAGCGTATCGATCGCCGAGAGCTTCAGCACTTCCTTGCCGAAGGTCGGCGTGTACGCGGTGATCATGTAGAACGATACCGTCGTCATGACGACCATGCCCATGCCGCCGAGCACGATGCCCCAGTTCTGGACCATCGAGGCGAAGATTTCGCCGACGGACGGACGATGCTTCTTCGCGAGAAACTCGTCCGTTTCCTTCAGCGAGCGGCGGATCAGGAACAGGAACGGCACGATCAGGCAGCCGATCAGGAACGGTACGCGCCAGCCCCACGCGGTCATCTGGTCGGCGGGCAGGAGGCGGTTCAGGAATACGCCGATCAGCGCGGCGAACACGACGGCCACCTGCTGGCTGCCCGACTGCCACGAACAATAGAAGCCCTTGTTGCCCTTCGTCGCGATCTCCGACAGATACACCGACACGCCGCCCAGCTCGACGCCCGCCGAGAAGCCCTGCAACAGCCGGCCGAGCAGCACGAGCGCGGGCGCGAGCACGCCGATCGTCGCGTAGCCCGGAACCGCGGCCACCGTCAGCGTGCCGAGCGCCATCAGCGACAGCGTGAGGATCAGGCCCTTGCGCCGGCCGTGATGGTCGATGTAAGCGCCGAGCACGATCGCGCCCAGCGGACGCATCAGGAAGCCCGCGCCGAACACCGATAGCGAAAGCATCAGCGAGGCGAATTCATTGCCGCCCGGAAAGTACGTCTTCGCGATCGCACTGGCGTAGTAGCCGTAGACCATGAAGTCGTACATTTCGAGGAAGTTGCCGCTGACGACGCGGAATACGGTACGGGCCTTGGATTCGCCCGTCGATGCGTGGGCATGGGATGCTGTTGCCATGTCAATCTCGGTATTGGCCCGCAACCTGCGCGACGCAGGTGACGCGGGGCAGTGGAAACGATCCGCACGGAAACGGATGCCGCGAATGCCCGGATCGGGCGGCAGCCAAGGCAAACACGAACACGATTGGCTCGGGCACGGCGTTCACGTGGGCGCGGTATTCTGATCCTGCGAATCCCACCGATATATCAGGGTAAACCTGCAGTCTCGCTTACGACACGCGGTTCTTTCGATAATAACGTTTCTGAGAAGGCTACGCATTTAATGCAATTTGCTTACATTGACACGCTTTCAGGAAAATTCTCCCGACGCAGTTGCCGCCGCTTCCGCGATGCCAGATGACGGCGGCGCCTATGCGCCTTATCGTGAGTCCTTGGCGATCTTGTCCTGCTGATTCTGCCGATTTTGTCCTGCTTCGATCCGCCCAACCTGTCTGCTTTCGTCCGTCCGGTCACGCCGCAATGCCCGATCCTGCTTCGCCGCCCGCTCTTTCGATCCTCGCGCTGCGCCCTGCCACCGACGCCGACGCCGATCTCATCGCCGCCATCCATAGCGCAAGTTGGCAAGCGACGTACCGTGGACTGCTGCCCGATGCGTTTCTCGATGGCGAAGTCGTGCAGGAGCGCGCGTCCTACTGGCGCGCGCGGCTCTCGGCGCCAGGCGCCGACCGGCGCATCGTGCTGATCGCCGAGCGCGCCGGAGAGCCGATCGGCTTCATGTGCGTCGAGCGTCAGCCGGATTCGCCGTGGGGCGTGCTGCTCGACAATCTGCATGCGCTGCCCGCTCACCAGGGCATCGGCGCGGGCAAGCTGCTGATGCGCGCCGCTCAGGACTGGGCGCGCGAACACGGGGAAGCGCAGCTCTATCTCTATGTGCTCGAAGGCAATGCGCCCGCAATCGCGTTCTACGAGCGGCAGGGCTGGCAGCTTTCGGGCGCCGAGCCCGATCATATGGGGGGCGTCGATATCACCGCATTGAGATACGTGTATCGCCTGGATCGCACTTCTGACTATCACTGACACCTGATCAGTTTTTGGGAGTTATCTGATCGATCGATCCGCATCTGCCTGACACCATGCCGCGTCGAAGGCCCCGACGGGCAGCGTAGCAGGATGCCGGTTCACACCCGATGTTGTCTGCCGTCTCGAGGCTCCAGGAATGCCAACAAAAACGAGGGAACGAGGCGAAGACCGTGTCGACACCACAATTCACTCTCATCGCCGGTGCCATGGCGATGCCGCGCCTCCGTCCTCTCGAGCTGGTCTCGCGCTCCATTGGCCGTGAATGGTCGCTGTTGCCGCCGAACATCAGCCTCCGAAAGGAACTGAAAGTCCTGTATACGGCGATGATGCGTACGTTCTGCCTGAACGCTGCCGCGATCCGCGCGATGTGCCGCTGGGATCCGCAGACCCTGCGCCACCAACCGGCCGTCCCGAACGCCGTCCCGAACTCGCCGGCTCCCACACGCAGCAGCAGCGCCATTCCACTCGCCTTGCGTCATCCGGCGCGCTCGTCCAGGCGCAAGGACCGTCAATGGAACACGATTGCGGGCGGCGCATGCGCGATCAGCGGCGCGGCCGTGATTGCGTGGCTCGTCGCGAGCCAGCAGCGGCAGCCGCCGACGCCGACGCTGGCAGCCGCGCCTGACGTGACGCTCAGCGCCCGCGCAACGCATGCAAACGATGAACCCGCTGCGCCGGAACATCTCCGCACCGGAAACGTCGCGCGATCGGCTGAAGCGCCCGTCGCCTGGAATGGCGCTCGCGGCAATCTGAACGCACGCGCGTCCGAGCAGACGACGGCGCCGCAGGCTGCGGACGCGCCGGGCGCACCTACCGCGAAAGCCCGGCACAAACGCGAACGCAACGCCATCGTCCACGCAGGCACGCGCCGCGCCCCGCATGCGACGATCCGTTCGCTGGATACCGAGGCGCGCTACGGCTGGCGGTCGCAACTCGACGGACGACATCATCCGACCCACGCCTCGCTCCATCGCGCGCGTCCGCAACCGTCGATGGCGGGCGCCTACTCGCCGTTCGCGCCATCGCCGCGAGACAACAGCGACTATGCTTCCGTCACGATGTCGGCGGGCATGCACGGCGTTGCCCCCGCAGCCATCGCGCGTGGACACGTCGATACGGACAGCACCGAGTGGATGAACCATATGTCGCAACGACGCGTCACCGAGATACCCGATCGCTTCTCGAAGTAGGACCGGTCGGCGAGCGCGCCGGTCAGACAAGACAAAGCGACCACGCAAAAAAACACCCCAAAAGCTGAACGCCAGCTTTTGGGGTGTTTTTCATGGCAAAGCACGGCGCGAATGCGGCTCCGCGTTGAGCCCGCCGTGGCAATCCGTCAGCGCCCGCCAGGCAATCCCGCCTCCGCCTGACGCTGCAATTGCAGAACCTGCTGCTGCAACTGGCGCAACTGCGACTGCGCCTTTTCCTTCTCTTCCCGCAACGCGAGCATTTCGTCCTGCGTTTGCCGCTGGTAATCGGCGACCTTCGCTTCCTGGGCGCGCGCCACCTGGATGTCCGCCTGCAAACGCTGCGCGCGTGCCTGCGACTCGCTGATCACACGCTCGATCGAGGCGTTCTGCGCCTGCAATTGCGTCCTGCGGATTTCGACTTCGGCGAGTTGCGCCGTCTGCCGCGCGAAGCCCGCATAGATGGCTTCGGCGCGCGCCTGATCGGATGTCCGGATGACGCGCCAGAAGCGCTTGTTCTGGAACAGCGCGACGTAGTACGTCATGTCCTGCGCGTAGAAGAACATCGATGCGCCGTAGCCGCCGTTGTACGTCGTGCGCATTTCCGCGAGCGCGCCGTCGTGGATCAGTTGCATCAGATCGGCGACATCGCCCTGCGCGCCGCCGCCCGCACTCGAGTTCGCGTCGGAATTCGCTTCGCTTGCCGGTTCGGCGACGGAATCCGCGTCACTTTGCGCGTCATGCGACGCATCGGCCCGGGCGATTTTGGCAGCGCTCGCGCGAGCGACGTCAGGGTTCGACGCCGCCTTGCCCGCCGCCCACGCGACGCCGCCATGCATGAGCGCGCAGATAATCGCAAGCAATCCTATGCGGCGCAAATCCAAGGGGTACTTCATACGTCGATACTCCATGCGCATCCAGAAACAGCCTCGGATTATCGCGCGGATTTTGCCCTTTCTGACGCGCTGCTACAGGACTTTAAATCGAGATAAACGGACAACTAAGCAATCTGATGCGCAAACGCAAAAGTTCGTAAAACGCGTTCCCTATTCCCGAATCGTGACCACCGAACGAGACGATCGCCCGCATCAACTACCGACGCATAAAAGAAAAGCGGGCGCCACATACAACGTGCGCCCGCTTATCGGCAGAACGACGAGGAATCAGAAGCGCGTTTCGCGCGCGACGCGCAGGAACGTATCGAGCAGCGGCGTGCAATCGAGCAGTTCCGGGCCGCCCGAGCGGTGGAACTCGGGGTGCCACTGCACGCCCATCACGAACGGCGCACGCCGGTAGCGCACGGCTTCGATGATGCCGTCCGACGCCGACACCGCTTCGATGTTCAGATCGCGTCCCAGCTGATTGACCGCCTGGTGGTGGATCGAGTTGACGATCGCCTCGCGCCGTCCGGGGAACATGTTGACGAGCGTCGAGCCCTCCGGGAAGTGAACCGAGTGGCGGTGCTGGTCGTAATGTTCGTTCACGTGGATACCCGCCGTCGGCACGTCGCTGGCGATGTCCTGATACAGCGTGCCGCCGAATGCGACGTTGATCAGCTGGCAGCCGCGACACACGCCCAGCACCGGCTTGCCCGACTCGATGAATTCGTGCAGCAGCTCCAGTTCGTACATGTCGCGCACGCGGTCGCCGGGCCATTCAGGCCGCGTCGCGGCTTCGGCATAGGTTTGCGGCGACACGTCGGCGCCGCCTTGCAGCAGCAGGCCGTCCAGATGCTTCGCGTAGTCGCGCAGACGGATGTTGCTTGGGTGCAGCATGCCCTGATGGCCGACTGTCGGAATCATGAACACGAGCACGTCGCGCGACATCACCCAGTGCGCGATCGACTCTTCCAGGTACTGCAGCGTCTTGCCGCGCAGCCCCTTTGCGCCAGGCTCCGGATGGAAGATCCGCGCCGACACGCCGATGCGCAGCGTGCGCTGCGTGATCCTTCGCCCCGCGCGGTCGAACAGCTGGCGCGCGCGCGCCGCCATGACCCGTCCGAAGACGGACCACGCCGAATCGCTGCGCTTCAGATACGCGGGCGGTCCCGGCGGAATGGCGTTGGGAGGCGGCGGATTGGCCGCGCCGAAATCGGGCGCCGAGCCAAAACCCGGCGGCGGCGAACCACTGGGTTTCGCCGACGAGCCGAGCGTGCCGTCCGGCTCGCCGCCGACGGGCGCAGCCGCCGCCGTGCCTGATGCGTCCGCCGTTCCCGCGGTGCTTCCCGCTTGAGCGGCTGCCCGCTCCGCGCTCGACACGACCGATTGCACGCGCGCCGCCGCTTCCTGCTGCGCGGTGGCCTCTGCGGCGCTCGCTCGCGCGCGCTCCGCCTCGCTGCGCTGCGCCGCAGGGGCGTCCTTGGGCGTCACGTTGGAGGCGCTTTCGGGAGAATCGGTGGAGGCCGCTTCTTTGGCGGGTGTGGGAGTCGGAGCCGGTGCGGATTTCGGCGCGCCCGGCTGGCTCGTCGAAGGAGTGGGGGTGCCGGGTGCGCCGGCGTTATCGGAATTGTTTTCGCTCATGACTGTGGTCCAAACGCGTCCTGGCGCGCGAACGAATAGACATGGTTGATTATCCGCCTCGCGCCTTGCGGCGGCAAACCAGCACACATTTCGTCACATCGCGTCACAACATGCAACGTTGTGCGAACGGATACCCCGTCCCCTATTGCATCCACGCAACGCCATCATGCGCCGCTTCGATGACGCCTTGCCATCAAGGGTCCGGCTGTTCGTCGAAACTTTCGCGCAGCGCGATCTGCATCGTCGCGTGAATCCGCACACACCAGCGCCAGAGCACCGCCAGCAGTAGCGCGGCGACCAGCAGCACGGCGACGAGCAGACCCGTCGGCGGCAGAATCGCGCTTGACAGCGCCGAGACGAGCAGGAACACGCCCAGCATCGAAACGACGGGCACGAGATCCGAAATGGCGTAGCGGATCGCGCTCGTGAACCGCCCTGCCTTCGCCGGCTGCACGCTGATTTCGGCGAGCAGCAATGCGAGCGACTTCGTCTTCCGGTAGACGGCGACGAGAAACGGCATCGAGACGACGAGCGCCGCGCTCCATAGCACGACGCGCTGCATCGGCTCGGACGGCAGCCATTCGGTGATGAAGCGGCTTCCATACGGCGCGCCGTACGATGCGCCCAGAAAAATCGCCGCGACGATCGCCAGATTCACCGCGATCTGCAGGATGATCCGCCGCGTGAGACCGAACACCGTCGGGCCGCCCGACGCCGGCCGCAGGCTGCGGAGCCACTGTCCGTACAGGCCGAACACGTTGGCGATGATCGGCGGCATCGCGTGACCCAGGCGCCGCGTGAGGGGATCGGCGGCGCGGATCAGATACGGCGTGAAGAGCGTCGTCAGCGCGGAAACGGCGACGGCGATCGGATAGAGAAACGCGCTCGTCACCTTAAGCGTAAGCCCGAGCGACGCGATGATGAACGAGAACTCGCCGATCTGCGATACCGTCATGCCGACGCGCATCGCCGTGCGCCCGTCCTTGCCGGCCAGAAAAGTGCCGAGGCCGCACGACACGATCTTGCCGACGATCACCGCGATCGTGATCACCGCGATCGGCCATGCGTAGTCGACCAGCACGGACGGATTCAGCATCAGCCCGATCGTCACGAAGAAGATCGCGGAAAACGTGTCGCGCAGCGGCGCGATCAGATGCTCGATCCGGTGCAGGTGGCGCGACTCGGCCATGATCGCGCCGATCAGGAACGCGCCGAGCGCGATGCTGTAATCCAGCTTGACGACCAGCAGGCAGAACGCGAAACAGAAGCCCAGCACGGAGACGAGCAGCATTTCGTCGCTCCGCGATTTCGCGACGTAGTTGAGCGCGCGCGGCACGACGAGAATCCCGACCGCCAGCGACACCGTCATGAACAGCAGCAGCTTGCCGAGCGTGACGAACGCGATGCCCGCGGAAAGCTCGCCTGTCTGCGCGATGCCCGACAGCAGCACGAGCATCGCGATGCCGAGAATGTCCTCCACGATCAGAATGCCGAATACGAGTTGCGCGAAGCTCTCGCGCTTCAGGCCGAGATCGGCGAGCGCCTTGACGATGATCGTCGTCGACGAGATCGCGAGAATCGCGCCGAGAAACAGCGAATCCATCGGGCTCCAGCCGAATGCGCTGCCGATCTCGTAGCCGATCCACAGCATCAGCACGATCTCCGACAGCGCGGCCACGATGGCCGTCGCGCCGACCTCGACCAGCTTGCGCAGGCTGAACTCGAGCCCCAGCGAGAACATCAGGAACACGACGCCGAGCTCGCCGAGCGTCTGGATCGTCTGTTCGTCATGGATCAACTGAAACGGCGGCGTGTACGGCCCGATGATCACGCCCGCCGCGATGTAGCCGAGCACCACCGGCTGCTTCAGGCGATGGAACAGCACGGTAACGACGCCCGCGAGCGCCATCACGACTGCCAGATCCTGAATAAAGCCGATTCCGTGGTGCATGGCGCCTTTCCTTACAAAAAGTAATACAGAGAGCGCGATGGTACCGCACGAACGGTGAAAAACAATTGCGGCCAAAGCGTGATGGTCAGCATCGCGCACACCGCGCGATTGGCGCGTGTCCCGCATGAAGCGTCACAATACGGTTCCAGCATCGTCAACCGTACCTGTCGCGCTCACGCCATGACCACAGCCACGCCTACCGATTTCACGCCTCTCCCGCCACTCGCCCAGCTCGGCGCCGATCTGGCCGCCGGCCGCACGACGAGCCGCGCGCTCGTCGAAGCAGCGCTCGAACGCATCGCCGATCCCGCCGGCCAGGGCGCGACCGTCTTCATGCACGTCGACGCCGACAACGCCCGCGCGACAGCCGATGCGCACGACCGCCTGCGCGCGGCCGGCACGGTGCTGTCGCCGTTGGCGGGCATTCCCGTGTCGGTGAAAGACCTGTTCGACATCGAAGGCCAGGTGACACGTGCCGGCTCGACGGCACTGGCGGGCGCCGCGCCCGCCGCGTCGGATGCGCCCGCCGTCGCGCGGCTCAAGCGCGCGGGCGCCGTCATCGTCGGCCGCACGAACATGAGCGAGTTCGCGTTTTCCGGCCTCGGGTTGAATCCGCACTACGGCAATCCGCTGTCGCCGTACCGGCGCGGCGTGAAAGGTGACGAGCGGGTGTCGGGCGGATCGTCGTCGGGCGCGGCCGCGTCAGTGGCGGACGGCATGGCGGCCGTCGCGCTCGGCAGCGACACGGGCGGCTCAATCCGCATCCCCGCCGCGCTGTGCGGCCTGACGGGCTTCAAGCCGACAGCCGACCGCGTGCCGAAGCAAGGCGGCGTGCCGCTTTCGCCGACGCTCGACGCGTTCGGTCCGATCGGCGTGACGGTCGCGTGCTGCGCGCTCGTCGACCGGATTCTCGCGGGGCTGGAGCCCGTCGTCCCGGCCGCGCGGCCGCTCGAAGGCGTGCGGCTCGGCGTGCTGAATCACTATGTGACGGACGGCATCGAGCCGGAAGTCGCGCAGGCCTACGACGCCGCGCTGAAGCACCTGGAAGCCGCGGGCGCCATCGTCAGCGACGTGCGCTTTGCGCCGCTCGACCGTCTCGCCGGAATTAACCGCTTCGGCTTTTCGCCGATCGAGGCGTATGCATGGCACAGGCCACTGCTCGAAGCGCATCGCGGCGACTACGATCCGCGCGTGCTCGTGCGCATCCTGAAAGGCGAGCCGGCGAAGGCCGCCGACTACCTCGACCTGCTCGCCGAACGCGCGGCCGTCCTCGCCGAAGCGCGCACGATGTGGCAGCGCTTCGATGCGATCGTCGCGCCGACGACGCCCATCGTGCCGCCGCGTGTCGCCGATCTCGTCGATGACGACGACGCGTTTTTCCGCGCCAACGGACTGGTGCTGCGCAATCCGAGCGCGTTCAATTTCCTCGATGCGTGCGCGCTGTCGCTGCCGTGCCATCCGCGCGGCGATGCGCCCGTCGGGCTGATGCTGGCCGCCGCGCCGCACGCGGACGATGCGCTGCTGGGAATAGGACGGGCCGTCGAAGCGGTATTGAATACGATCCGCTGACGGCTGCTGGCGACGGCTCGTCGCGCAACCTCCCGCACGGCGGCAAGCGCGACGGCCTTCGGCTAGAATCGCGCGACGCCTTTTCGGAAACTCAACCGCTATAAGGATTATGGCCAACGATAACGTCACGCTGCGCCGCGAGCGCAATCTCCTCGTTCTGCTTGGGCTCGTCTGCGTCGCGCTCGTCGGCGGGGCGCTCTATCTTCAGTTCGTCGAGCATCAGGACCCTTGCCCGCTGTGCATCATCCAGCGATATTTCTATCTGCTGATCGCCGTGTTCGCTTTTATAGGCGCGAGCATGCGCGGATGGCGCGGCGTGCGTGCGCTCGAAGTGCTGGCGCTGCTCTCCGCGCTCGGTGGCGTGGCGACGGCCGTGCGGCATGTGTACGTGCAGTCGCACCCGAACTTCAGTTGCGGGTTCGATGCGCTGCAACCGATCGTCGACGGACTGCCTCCCGCGCATTGGCTGCCGAGTCTGTTCAAGGTCGCCGGGCTGTGCGAGACGCCCTATCCGCCGATACTCGGTCTGTCGCTGCCGCAGTGGTCGCTGGTTGGATTCGCCGTCGCGTTTCTGGCTCTCGCTGTAAGCCTTTCGCGGAAACGGCAGGCACGCTGATTTTGCTGGACCGCGCCGGGACGGGCCGGGATCGGCTTTCCGGCGCAACGCGTCCTTTTTGATCCGCCGCTCCGGGCCGTTCGCGTTGCCGTTGCTTCGGGCGGCGCGACGACCCGGCTGCGCATTCGGCGTAAACACCTGGCCCGCCACCGTATGCCGCGAGCGCATCGCCTGATCCCCTGTCCGCCGCTTGGATACGCGCAAAGCCCCGAGCCATAAGGCTTCACGCCTTTTCCGGCGCGCTTGAGTCCCCGCCCCCGCGCCCCTCATGACCGCTGCCGAATAACCCCCATTCGCGCGGGAAAATATTTTTGGGACAAAGTGGTGTTATGTTCGGTCATGGATGGCGATCTACGTGCGCGAGGCCGGCTACGGCGCGACCCCATGCGTAACGCGCGCCTGGTCCGCAATGTCTTCAGGATTCGCCGTGACAACGCAAACCATCCGTTTCTATCACCAGGGGACCGTCCACGAAGTCTCCGACGTCCCCGCTTCGCGCACCGTGCTCCAGCATCTGCGCGACGACCTGCATTGCACGGGAACCAAGGAAGGCTGCGCGGAAGGCGATTGCGGCGCTTGCACCGTCGTCGTCGGTGAAGCCGATGCGCACGGCGGGCTTTCGCTGAAGGCCGTCAACGCGTGCATCCAGCTTCTTCCCACGCTCGACGGCCGTGCGCTCTTCACCGTCGAAGACCTGCGCGCCGCGAACGGCGCGCTGCATCCTGTGCAACAGGCGATGGTCGATTGCCACGGCTCGCAGTGCGGGTTCTGCACGCCCGGCTTCGTGATGTCGATGTGGGCGCTGTACGAAAACCAGCCCACGGGCGCGGGCCTGCCCACCCGCGATGAAATCAACACCGCGCTCTCCGGCAATCTGTGCCGCTGCACCGGCTACCGGCCGATCGTCGAAGCGGCGCAAAAGATGTTCGACGAGCAGCAGTACCCGCGCGCCGCGCTCGACCGCGCCGCCGTCGTTGACGCGCTTCGTTCGATCCAGCGCGAAGCAACATTCGAATACAGCGCGCCCGACACGCGCGGCGCATCATTCGGCTCGCCGACCTTCTACGCCCCCGTCACGCTCGACGCCTTCGCGACGCTGCGCGCACAGCATCCGCACGCGCGGCTGCTCGCGGGCAGCACCGACGTCGGCCTGTGGATCACGAAGCAGTTCCGCGATCTGGGCGACATCCTCTACATCGGCAACGTCGCCGAACTGAAGACGATCGAGCGCGATGCGCAGACGCTGACGATCGGCGCGGCCGCATCGCTCGAGGACGCCTATGCCGCGCTGACGGCCGACTATCCCGAACTCGCGGAGCTGTGGACGCGCTTCGCGTCGCTGCCGATCCGCAATGCAGGCACGCTCGGCGGCAATGTCGCGAACGGCTCGCCCATCGGCGACTCGATGCCGGCGCTGATCGCGCTCAACGCGCTCGTCGTGCTGCAACGCGAGCACAAGACGCGCACGTTGCCGCTCGATGCGTTCTACGTCGGCTATCAGAAGACGGCGCTCGAACCGGGCGAATTCGTCGCCGCGATCCGCGTGCCGCGCCCCGCGCCGGATCTGCGCTTTCGGACCTACAAGGTGTCGAAGCGCTACGACCAGGACATCTCGGCTGTGTGCGTCGCGTTCGCGCTGCGCATCGTCGACGACGGCACGATCGCCGATGCGCGCGTCGCATTCGGCGGGATGGCCGCGACGCCGAAGCGCGCACCGCATGCCGAAGCCGCGCTCAACGGCGCGCCGTGGGACGAAGCGACGGCGCAACGCGCGATGGACGCGCTCGCCGCCGACTATCAGCCGCTCACCGACATGCGCGCGTCGGCCGCGTACCGGCTGAAGGTCGCGCGCAATCTGCTGTGGCGCTTCCATCTGGAAACGCGCGACGCCGCCCCGCTCGCGCTCTGCGACGTCAACGCATTCGCATTCGATGCAGGCGCGGGTCACGCCGCGCCCGCGCAGGAGCCGACGTCATGAACAAGCAGACGGATGCCTTCATTCATCAGGCAGCGCCGGCCGAAGATCAGACGGCGCAAGCGGCGATCGGCGTGCCGCTGCCGCACGAATCGGCGGCGCTGCACGTGAGCGGCGAAGCGACCTATACCGACGACATCCCCGAGCTCCAGCAGACGCTGCACGCGGCGCTCGGCCTGTCGCGGCACGCGCATGCGCGCATCGTGTCGCTCGATCTCGATGCCGTGCGCACGGCGCCCGGCGTCGTCGCCGTGCTGACGGCCGACGACATCCCCGGCGAAAACAACTGCGGCCCCGTGCTGCACGACGATCCGATTCTCGCGGACGGCGAAGTGCTGTATCTCGGGCAGCCCGTGTTCATCGTGGTCGCGCAGAGCCATGAACTCGCGCGGCGCGCGGCGGCGCTCGCGAAGAGCGACGACGTCGTGCGCTACGAGCCGCTCGAAGCCGTGCTCACCGCCGCCGAAGCGAAGGCGAAGAAGCAGTACGTGCTGCCGCCGTTGCATCTGAAGCGCGGCGCGCCCGCCGACAAGATCGCCGGCGCGCCGCACCGGATCGCGGGCACTTTCGAAGTCGGCGGCCAGGAGCAGTTCTATCTGGAAGGCCAGGTCGCGTATGCCGTGCCGAAGGAAATGGACGGCATGCTCGTCTATAGCTCGACGCAGCATCCGAGCGAGATGCAGCACGTCGTCGCGCATATGCTCGGCTGGCCGACGCATAACGTCGTGTGCGAATGCCGCCGGATGGGCGGCGGCTTCGGCGGCAAGGAATCGCAGTCGGCGCTGTTTGCGTGCGCGGCGTCGCTCGCTGCGCATCGGCTGCGCCGCCCGATCAAGCTGCGCGCCGATCGCGACGACGACTTCATGATCACGGGCAAGCGTCACGATGCCGTCTACGAATACGAAGCCGGCTTCGACGACGACGGCCGCATTCTCGGCACGCGCGTCGAGATCGCGCTGCGCGCGGGCTTTTCGGCGGATCTTTCCGGCGCAGTCGCGACGCGCGCCGTATGCCACTTCGACAACGCGTATTACCTGCCCGACGTCGAGATCGTCGCGCTGCCGTGCAAGACGAACACGCAGTCGAACACCGCGTTTCGCGGCTTCGGCGGACCGCAGGGCGCGCTCGTGATGGAAGTGATGATGGACGGCATCGCGCGCGAGCTGAAGCGCGATCCGCTGGAGGTGCGCCGCGCGAATTTCTACGGTATCGGCGAGCGCAACGTCACGCCGTATGGACAGACCGTCGAAGACAACATCATCGCGCCGCTGACGGACGAGCTCATCGAATCGAGCGACTACCACGCGAGGCGCGACGCGATCGCCGCGTTCAACGCGACGAGTCCTGTTCTCAAGCGCGGCATCGCCTGCACGCCGGTGAAGTTCGGCATCTCGTTCAACGTGCCGTTTCTGAATCAGGCGGGCGCGCTCGTGCATGTCTACAAGGACGGCTCGGTGCTCGTGAATCATGGCGGCACCGAAATGGGCCAGGGCCTCAACACGAAGGTCGCGCAAGTCGTCGCGAACGAATTCGGCCTGCCGCTTGCGCGCGTGCGCGTGACGGCCGCCGATACGTCGAAAGTGGCGAACACGTCGGCCACCGCTGCATCGACGGGCAGCGACCTGAACGGCAAGGCCGCCGAAGCCGCCGCGCGCACGATCCGCGAAAGGCTTGCCGTGCTGGCCGCGAAAGAACTCGGCGGCAGCGCGGACGACGTGACGTTCGCGAACGGCGCGGTGCATGCGAACGGCGCATCGATTCCGTTCGCGCAACTGGTCGGCGCGGCCTATCTCGCGCGCGTCCAGTTGTGGTCCGACGGCTTTTATGCAACGCCCAAAGTGCACTGGGACGCAAAGACGCTGACGGGCCATCCGTTTTACTACTTCGCGTATGGCGCGGCCGTCTCCGAAGTCGTGATCGACACGCTGACGGGCGAGTGGAAGCTCGTGCGCGTCGATGCATTGCACGACGCCGGCCAGTCGATCAACCCGGGCATCGATCTCGGTCAGGTCGAAGGCGCTTTCATTCAGGGCATGGGCTGGCTCACGACGGAAGAGCTCTGGTGGAATCGCGATGGCCGCCTGATGACGCACGCGCCTTCGACATACAAGATTCCCGCCGTCAGCGATACGCCCGCTGCGTTCAACGTGAAGCTATATCGCAACGTGAACGCCGAGCCGACCGTGTTCCGCTCGAAGGCCGTCGGCGAGCCGCCGCTGCTGCTGCCGTTCTCGGTGTTTCTCGCGATCCGCGATGCCGTCGCCGCGACGGCGCCCGATGCCGCGCATGCGCCCGCGTTGCGCGCGCCCGCGACGCCCGAGGCAATTCTCGATGCAATCGATGCGATGGGCGCGCTGAAGCCCGCTGCAACGATTGCCACGACGGCCAGTCCAAAATCACCGGAGACTGCGCCCGCCGGCGCCGGCACGACGGCATAGCGCATGCGCCGGAAAAAAGTGCCGCGCGACACGACCGCGAGGCGCACGAGATCAACCGGCTGCGTGGCTATCCCGCGCGGCCTTGCATGGAGAACTGCCGGATGCACCCCTGGCTCACCGATCTGCAACAACTGCTCGCGCACGGCGACGCCGTCGTGCTCGTGACGGTCGCCCGCGCGGAAGGCTCGGCGCCGCGCGATGCCGGCACGAAGATGATCGTCACGCGCGACTCGGCGCGCCACACGATCGGCGGCGGACACCTCGAATGGAAAGCGATCGAAGGCGCGCGTCAGGTGCTGCGCGACGGCATGCGCGCGCCGAACATGCGGCGGCTCGAGCGTTTCGCGCTCGGCCCGAGCCTCGGCCAGTGCTGCGGCGGTGCCGTCGTGCTCGCGTTCGAGCGGCTCGATATCGGCGACCTGGGCTGGGTCACGTCGCTGGCGAAGCGCGTCGCGGCGGGCCAATCGGTGGTGCGTAGCGTATCATTCGGGCCCGCGCCCGATGCCGTGATGCTGTCCGATCCGGAGCCGGGCGTCGAAAGCGCCGATTGCCTGCTGTGGGACGGCGCGGGTTTCGACGACAGCAGCGCGCTGCTCACCGAAACCATCGCGCCGCGCGATTTCCCCGTCGTGCTGTTCGGCGCGGGGCATGTGGGCGCCGCGCTCGTGCGCGTGCTCGCGACGCTGCCCTGCCACGTGCGCTGGGTCGACGAACGCGACGCGCAGTTCCCGCCGCCCGACACGCTGGGCGCGCCGAACGTGGTGATCGACGCGAACGACGCGCCCGACGAAGCCGTCGACAAGGCCTCGCCCAATACGTACTTCATCGTGATGACGCACAACCATGCGCGCGACCTCGATCTCGCCGAGCGCATCCTGCGGCGCGGCGACTTCGCGTTCTTCGGCATGATCGGCTCGCATACGAAGCGCAAGCAGTTCGAGCACCGGCTCGCCGCGCGCGGCTTCGACCCTGCGCTTGTCGCGCGGATGAAGTGCCCGCTCGGCGTGGACGGCATCGTCGACAAGTCGCCGGAAATCATCGCGATTTCGGCGGCGGCGCAACTGCTGCAAGCCGTCGAGGCCAACGCGGCGCGGGCGGCGCAGACGGCCTGAACGCGACGAACAGCAGCGGGCACGGCAACGAACACGGCAATCACCGAACGCATCTTGGGGGACGCCTGACCAGCCATCGGGCGCTACAGCCTTTCATCGATAACTCGAATCATTGACCGACCATGACGACAACCACACTTTCTCCGCTGGCGCAAAAGACGAAGGACGCGCCGAAGGCCGAGCTGCACATTCATATCGAAGGCTCGCTCGAACCCGAGCTGATCTTCAGGCTCGCCGAACGCAACGGCGTGAAGCTCGCATACGACTCGATCGAAGCGCTGCGCTCCGCGTATGCGTTCACCGATCTGCAATCGTTCCTCGACATCTACTATGCGGGCGCGAGCGCGCTGCTGAAGGAAGAGGACTTCTACGACATGACGATGGCCTACGTTGAGCGCGCGCTCGCGGACAACGTCGTGCACACGGAAATCTTCTTCGATCCGCAGACGCACACCGAGCGCGGCGTGCCGATTGCGACCGTCGTCGCGGGCATCGAACGCGCGCTCGCCGAAGCCGAACAGCGCGGCCTCACGAGCAAGCTGATCCTGTGCTTCCTGCGCCATCTGTCCGAGGACGACGCGCTCGCGACATTCGACGCCGCGCTGCCTCTGTTCGACCAGTACGCGCACCGGCTGATCGGCGTCGGTCTCGATTCGTCGGAGCGCGGCCATCCGCCGTCGAAGTTCGAGCGCGTCTTCGCGAAGGCCCGCGCCAAAGGCCTGAAGCTCGTCGCGCATGCGGGCGAAGAAGGCCCGCCGTCGTACATCTACGAAGCGCTCGATCTGCTCAAGGTGGACCGCGTCGATCACGGCGTGCGCAGCATCGAAGACCCGGCGCTCGTCACGCGCCTCGCCGACACGCGCGTCGCTTTGACGGTGTGTCCGCTGTCGAACCTGAAGCTGTGCGTGTTCGACGACCTGACCAAACACACGCTGAAGGCGCTGCTCGATCAGGGCGTCGCCGTCACCGTGAATTCCGACGACCCCGCCTACTTCGGCGGCTACGTCAACGAGAACTACCTCGCGACGATCGAAGCCCTCAAGCTCGGCGACGACGAGGTGTACACGATCATCCGCAACGGCTTCGAAGCGTCGTTCGTGACGCCTGCCGAGCGCGACGCGATGATCGCCAGACTCGATGCGCACTGGCGCGCATCAGCATGATTCATACAGTTCGGAGACGGTTTCACTCATGACTCAAACGGCTTATCGCGCGCAACTGCTGACGTTCAACGGCGATCCTGCGCAATCGTCCAACGCGGCCCTCTTCGATGAAGACGGGCTTCTGATCGTCGAAGACGGACATGTCGTCGCGGCGGGCGCGCATGCGTCCGTTGCGTCGCAACTCGCGCCTGGAACGCAAGTGTTCGAGATGCGCGACAAGCTGATCGTCCCCGGTTTCATCGATACGCACATCCATTTCCCGCAGACGGACATGATCGCGTCGCCGGCGCCGGGGCTGTTGCCGTGGCTCGACACGTACACGTTCCCGACCGAGCGCGGCTTCAGCGATCCCGCCATCTCGAAGGACACCGCGCGCTTTTTCATCGACGAACTGCTCGCGTGCGGCACGACGACGGCGCTCGTGTACTGCACGGTGCACAAGCAGTCGGCTGACGCGCTCTTCACGGAAGCGCAAGCGCGCAACGTGCGGATGATCGGCGGCAAGGTGCTGATGGACCGCAACTGCCCTGAGTTCCTGCGCGACACCGCGCAATCGGGCTACGACGACAGCGCCGAACTGATTGCACGCTGGCACAACCATGGGCGTCAGATGTACGCGCTCACGCCGCGCTTCGCGCCGACCTCGACGGAAGCGCAACTCGAAGCGACGGGCGCGCTCGCGAAGCTGCATCCCGATGTGTTCATCCAGAGCCACGTTGCGGAGAATCACGACGAAGTGAAGTGGGTCGCGAGCCTCTTCCCCGGTCATCGCAGCTACCTCGATGTGTACGACCACTACGGCCTGCTGCGCCCGCGCGCCGTCTACGGACACTGCATTCATCTCGATGCCGAAGACCGCCGACGCATGGTGGAGACGCGCACGGTCGCATCGCACTGCCCGACGTCGAACCTGTTCCTCGGCAGCGGCCTGTTCGATTTCGACAAGGCGGCGCAATCGCGGATGCCCATCGCGCTCGCGACGGATGTCGGCGGCGGCACGTCGTTCTCGATGCTTCAGACGATGAACGAAGCACACAAGGTCGCGCGCCTGGGCGGCCATCATCTGACGGCGACGCGCATGTTCTGGCTCGCAACGGCGGGCGCAGCGGAAGCGCTCGATCTCGGCGATACGATCGGCACGCTCAAGCCGAAGTCGGAAGCGGACTTCATCGTGCTCGACCCGAAGGCAACGCCGCTGCTCGCGCGGCGCACGGCGCGCACGGAAACGCTCGAAGAATTGCTGTTCGCGTTCGCGCTGCTCGGCGACGATCGCGCCGTGTACGAGACCTATGCGGCGGGCCAGCGCGTGCATCGGCGCGACGACGCGCGCCAGCACGCGGCGGGAAAGGCGCGCATCGCGGCATAGCGGTTTCAGCGGGCCGTATTGCTGAAGTGCGCTGAAGTGAAAACGGCGCTTCGTGATTCACGAAGCGCCGTTCTTCATTTATCGCTTCTGCCTGCACAACTCATGCAGCGCATTCAATCTGCGAGCCGGGTCCGCGACATAAGGATTCGTCTCGTCCCACGCATAGCCTGCGAGCACGGCGCTGATCATGCGGCGGATCGAAGGCGTCTGGTCGGGATAGAAGATGATGTCCTGCAACTCGCCCGTGTACCAGCGCTCGACGAATGCGCGGAACGCATCGATGCCCTTTCTCAGCGGGATGTCGTAAGCCTGCTGCCAGTCGACCGTTTCGCCGTTCAATTGACGCTCCAGCGTCTTCACGGCCAGATGCGCGGAACGCAGCGCGATCGTCACGCCCGACGAGAACACCGGGTCCAGGAACTCGCCCGCATTGCCGAGCAGCGCGAAGCCCGGTCCATGCAACCGCTCGACATTCGCCGAATAGCCGCCGATATGTCGCACCGGCATCAGGAACGGCGCGTTGCCGATCAGGCGGTTCAACGTCGGCTCGCTGTGGATCAGTGCGCGCAACTTCGCCTCGCGCTCCGCTTCCCGCACATCGAGGAATGCGGCATCCGCGACGCAGCCGACCGACGAGCGGCCATTCGCCAACGGAATCATCCAGTACCACACATCGCGGTGCTCGGGATGCACGGCGACCGTGATCTTGTTGCGATCGTGCGCGTCGACGGGAATGCCGTCGCGTACATGCGTGAAAATCGCGGCGCGCGTGGGCATGCGCGTCGGCGCTTCGAGATTCAGCAGACGCGGCAGCACGCGACCGAATCCGCTTGCATCGAGCACGAAGCGCGCATGCACTTCGTAGCGATGGCCCGCTTCGTCGGTCACGTCGAGCGCGGGCGCGTCGCCCGTCTTCATCGCGAGCACGGTATGGCCGAAGCGCACGTCGGCGCCCTGCTGCGCCGCGCAGCGGATCAGCAGATCGTCGAACACGGCCCGCTCGACCTGATACGTCGTGCCCCAACCGCTCGAATGCTTGTCACGGAAGTCGTACGCCGACGTCTGTTCGCGATACACGAATTGCGCGCCGTTCTTGTACTGGAAGCCCGCTTCGACGACCGCCTGCAGCATGCCCGCCTCTTCGAGGTACGCCATGCTCTGCGGCAACAGGCTCTCGCCAATCGAGAAGCGCGGAAAGTGCTGGCGTTCCAGCACGAGCACCGAGCGCCCCGTCTTGCGCAACAGCGCCGCAGCGACCGCGCCCGACGGCCCTGCCCCGATGATGGCCACATCCACGGCGGCGTTCAGCGATTCCGTATTCATCAATCTTCCTTCAGATAACCCGTCATTACGTATTGCACACGCGACATCCGCTAGACCCGCCAGCGATTACAATGTCGCGCAATCATCAAGAAATCAAACCAGGACCAACGATTCACGGGGAACAACGTGCAGTCCACCGAAACATCCAGCGTGCCCTTCGTCCCGGAGACGGCCTTCGGCGTCTGGTTCCTCCGCACCCATACCTGGGAACATCATGTGCTGCGCGTCGCGATCAACGATCTGAAACGCCTGATCGATACGCCGCTGCCCGCTTCGCCCGTGATCGTCGATGCCGGTTGCGGCCAGGGTATTTCATTCCGGCTGCTCGCGCAAACGTTCAAGCCGGCGCGCATCGTCGGCGTGGACTTTCATCGGCCGTCGCTCGGGCTTGCCGCGCAATCCGCTCGCAACTGCCGCAATCACGCGGATACCCGTTCAACGCACATCGACCTGCTGCACGGCGACTGCGCGAACCTGCCGTTGCCTGATGCAAGCGCCGATATTGTCTTCTGCCATCAGACGTTCCATCACCTCGTCGAACAGGAGCGCGCGCTCGCCGAATTCCGCCGCGTGCTGAAGCCTGGTGGCGTGCTGCTGTTCGCCGAATCCACCGACGCTTACATCAAGTCGTGGGTGATCCGCCTGCTCTTCCGTCACCCGATGCACGTGCAAAAGAGCGCGGATGGCTATCTCGACATGATCCGTCGAGGCGGCTTCACGTTCGGCGCGCGCAACGTGTCGCTGCCGTATCTGTGGTGGAGCCGCGCAAAAGATTTCGGGCTGCTCGAACGTCTGCGCATCTATACGCCGAAACCCGGCAAGCGCCGCGAAACACTCGTCAACGTTGTGGCCGTCAAGACGGCTTGATCGTATCGAAGGGCGCCAGGCATCGGCTGTGCCCGGCGGCGTCCTCACGCGTTAGTCACGCGTTGGCAACCGTCGCGCCTGCTCCGTGGGAGAACGCCGTCGCGCTTTCGCACAGCACGCTCAGTTCGCTTCGAGCGTCACGATATCGCCGCGCACGGCAAGCGTCGATCCATTCAGACTCGCGCCGCAAGTGAACTCCGTCGCGGATGCCGTGATCGTGCTTTGAAAGCGCGTCTTCACGTTGATGACGGCATTCGCGTGATGCTCGCGCGCATAGTCGCGCAGTTGTTGAAGCGCCTTCGTCAGTGCGAGATTGCAGGTTGCCTCCTTGCTGTTTTCCGGCTGGCGGTTCACGCGCACCGCAAACTCCTTGTTGCCGAACGTCTGCTTGACGCTCGGATGCGCGTCGTCGCCGAAATAGAGCGCGACGTCTTGCGTGTTCTGTGTCTGCACCGCAGCCGGCATCGGCAGCGATCTGATCTTGGTCGTGCAGCCCGCCTGCGTCAACAGAACGGCCGCCACCAGCCCCAGCGTCATTTTCGTTTTCATTTGTTCGACTTCCTTTTATCGTTGTTCGTATCGTGCGTACTGCACGCGTGTGCCTGTGATTCGTCCCGACAGGCGGCGGTCAGATCCTTGCGAACATCAAACTCGCGCAACTGCCGCCGAAGCCGAACGACACCGACATCGCCGTATCGATGCGCGCATCGCGCGTGGCCTGCACGAGCGGCAGCGCCTGTGCCAACGGCTCGATATGCTCGATGCCCGGTGTGCCCGCGATGAAACCGTCGCGCATCATCAGCAGCGTATAGATTGCTTCGTGCGCGCCGCATGCGCCGAGCGGATGCCCCGTGAGTCCTTTCGTCGACGAAAACGGCGGCACGTCCGAGCCAAATACCGTTTGCAATGCGCGCAATTCTTCGAGATCGCCGAGCGGCGTCGATGGCGCGTGCGTGTTCACGTAGTCGGGGCGCGCACTCGCTTCATCGAGCGCGGCCTCGATCGCGCGCGCAATGCCCGGCGCGTGCGGCGTCACCATGCCCGCGCCATCCGTGCCGTGACCGAAGCCCGTCAGCTCCGCATAGATGCGCGCGCCGCGCGCGAGCGCGTGATCGAGCGCTTCGAGCACCAGCACGCCGCCGCCCGAGCCGATCACAAAGCCGTCGCGCGCCGTATCGTATGGCCGCGACGCGCGCGCGGGCGTGTCGTTGAAGCGGCGCGATAGCGCATGCATCGCGTCGAACATCAGCGTCATGTTGTCGTGCAGGCATTCGCTGCCGCCCGCGAGCACGATCTGTTGACGGCCCGTCTGGATCAGCTGCATCGCCTGGCCGATTGCAAGCGTCGACGTCGTGCAGGCCGACGACGGCGAATACGCGACGCCTTCGATGCCGAACACCTGCGAGACATTCGCCGACGCCGTGCTGCTCATCGCCTGCGGCACCGTATAGGGCGGCGTTCTATCGATACCGCGCGCATTGGCCACGGCCACCGCTTCGTCATACGCGGACATTGCGCCGACGCCCGAGCCGATCACGGCGCCCGTATCGGACGAGCGCAGCGCAGCGGGATCGAGACGGGCATCGTCGATGGCCTTGCGCGCCGCGTGACAGGCAAAGCGCGCGGTATCGCCCATAAAGCGTTCGAGCTTGCGGTCGAACGGCGGCTCGTCCGCGACCGACGCGACGCCCGCGACCTGCGAGCCGAAACCGCGCGCGCGCCATGCATCGATATGCGTGACGCCGCTGCGCGCTTCGCGCAGCGCGGCGCTGACTTCATCGAGCGTATTGCCGAGACAGGATACGATGCCCATGCCCGTTACGACGACACGCTGCAAGGATCGCTGACCGCTCATCGAACGCGCCTGAAAATCAGCGACGTGTTGATGCCGCCAAACGCGAAGTTGTTGCTCATCACGTATTCCGCGTCGATGCCGCGCCCCTCGCCGCGGATGTAATCGAGCGGTGCGCAGGCGGGATCGACGTCGGTGAGATTCAACGTCGGCGCATACCAGTTGCGCTTCATCATCTCGATCGTCCACCACGCTTCGAGCGCGCCACACGCGCCGAGCGTATGGCCGACGTAGCTCTTCAGCGATGAAATCGGCATGCGTTCGCCGAAGGTTTGCGCGGTCGCCTCGCTCTCGGCAATGTCGCCGCGATCCGTCGACGTGCCGTGCGCGTTCACATACGCGATGGCCTGCGCGTCGAGCTTCGCGTCGTCGAGCGCGAGCTGCATCGCGCGCGCCATCGTGTTCGCCGTCGGCTGCGTCATGTGCGCGCCATCCGAATTGCAGCCGAAGCCGACGATCTCCGCGTGAATCGTCGCGCCGCGCGCTTTCGCGTGCTCGTACTCCTCGAGCACGAGCGTCGCGGCGCCCTCGCCGACCACGAGACCGTCGCGCTTCGCATCGAACGGACGCGGCGTCAGATGCGGCTCGTCGTTGCGCGTGCTGGTCGCATAGAGCGTGTCGAACACGGCCACCGCTGGCCCCGACAGTTCTTCCGCGCCGCCCGCGAGCATCAGCGTCTGCTTGCCCGTCGCGATCGTCTCGTACGCATAGCCGATTGCCTGGCTGCCCGACGCGCACGCCGACGACGTCGGCACGATGCGGCCTTTCAGGTCCCAGAATAGGCTCACGTTGACGGCCGTCGTGTGCGGCATCATCTGCACGTAGCTGTTCGACGTGACGTTGGTCATCGCGCCCGTTTCGAGCATCGCGCCAAACGCGCGTATCGGCTCGACGGAGCCCGACGACGAGCCATAAGCGACGCCCATGCGGCCGTCCTTGATGGTTGCATCGTCAGCGAGGGCTGCATCGGCGAGCGCCAGTTCGCTCGCGCGCACCGCGTACATCGACACCGTGCCCATCGAGCGCGTCTTCTTGCGCGGCCATTGCGCGGGCTGCTCGAACGCGGGCAGCGGACACGCGAGGCGCGTATGCAGCGACTCGAAGTAGTCCCACTCCGGCATGCGCCGCACCGCGTTGCGGCCCGCCTTCAATGCCGCCTCGATCTCGTCCCAGCGGCTGCCGAGCGCCGTGACGCCGCCCATGCCCGTAACGACGACTCGCTTCATCAGATCATCCCGCCATTGACGCCGATCACCTGGCGCGTCACATACGAGGCCGCATCCGACATCAGAAAGCTGACCACCGACGCGACTTCAGCCGGTTGACCGACACGGTTCATCGGCACGGTCTTCAACGCGTGATCGAGCGGCACGTCGTCGAGCATGCCCGTTTCGATCAGCCCGGGCGCCACGCAGTTGACCGTGATGCCGCGCGACGCAAGCTCGACGGCGAGCGCCTTCGTCGCGCCGATCAGCCCCGCTTTTGCCGCGCTGTAGTTCACCTGTCCACGATTGCCGATCACGCCCGACACCGACGCGATCGTCACGATGCGGCCGCCCTTCTTCGCGCGGACCATCGGCATCGTCAGCGGATGGATCACGTTGTAGAACGCGTCGAGCCCCGTTTCGATCACGACGTCCCAGTCTTCGTCGGTGAGCGCGGGGAACGCGGCGTCGCGCGTCACGCCCGCGCTGCACACGATGCCGTAGTACGGACCGTGCGCGGCCACATCCGCTTCCAGCACTTCACGGCACGCAGCGCGCTGTCGCACGTCGAACTGCAGCACGCGCGCCGAGCCGCCCTGCGCCGCGATGCCCGCCGTGACGGCTTCCGCTTCGGTGCGGCCCGTGCGGCAATGCACGGAGACGGCGAAACCGTCGGCGGCCAGTTGATACGCAATCGCGCGGCCGATGCCGCGGCTCGCGCCCGTTACGAGAACTCGCCGGCTCATGTACTGAGACTCCCTTCGATGAACGTCTGAAAATCGCCCGGTTGAAACACCTTGATGACGGCCTCCGCACAGCGCGCGCCGTCATGATCGATCGTGCATTCGTAGGCGCTGTGTCCCTCTTCGCTGCGCAGCACCTCGTGCGCGCCGATCGCGAGTTGCGCGTCGCGCGCGAACGCGCTCACGTGTGCCTTGTAGCTGCGCGTGCCGAGCAGCACGCCCGGACGCGCATGGCCGCCCGCACGCATCGCGAGCAGCGCGATGTGCGCGGCCACCGCCTGCGCCATCAGCTCGATGCCGATCCACGCGGGCATCGCGCCGTTTCCGTCCGCGTACCATGTATCGCCGCGCACGGCTGCATGGGCCGTCAGCGCAACGTCGCTGCACGCGCTCACGCCGTCGATCAACAGCATCGTGCCGCGATGCGGCAGGATCGTGTCGATCGGCGGAAAAATTTCGTTGGTCTCAAGTGTGGCCGTCATGTCGTTATGTTTTCGCTGCGTGGCATTCGATGCGGCTCAGCGCGCCAGTATCAGGCTGACGTTGCTGCCGCCGAACGCGAACGAATTGCTCATCACGTACCGCGTGCCGCCGTTGTGCGGCACATGCCGCTCGTCCTGCACGAGATCGAGCGCGGGCAACGCGGGGTCTGCTTCGCCGTCCCATTGATGGCGCGGCATCGCGACGCCGTCGCGCGCGAGCGTGAGCCATGCGAAGCCTAGTTCCGTCGCGCCCGCCGCGCCGAGCTGGTGCCCCGTGAACGGCTTCGTGCCGCTTGCGGGCACGCCGTTCGCGAACACGCGCGCCATCAGATGCGCTTCCATGTCGTCGTTCTTGCGCGTGGCCGTCGCGTGCAGATTCACATACGCGATCGCCGACGCTTCGATGCCCGCGTCCTTCAGCGCGTCTCGCAACGCGAGTTCGCCGCCGACGCCATGCGGGTCCGGCGCGGACACATGATGCGCGTCGCTCGATTCGCCCGCGCCCGCGAGGCGCACTTCGCCTTCGTCGCGCGTCATCAGGAACACGGCTGCGCCTTCGCCGACGTTGATGCCGTTGCGATTGCGGCTCATCGGATTGGTCCGCGTGATGCTCGTCGATTCGAGCGACGCGAAGCCCTGCACCGTCAGCTCGCACAATGTATCGACGCCGCCGACGATCATCGCGTCGCACAGGCCCAGTTGCAACAGACGGCGCGCCGACACGAACGCCTTCGCGCTCGACGTGCACGCCGTCGAAATCGTGAACGCGGGGCCCTGCACGTCGAGCGCGGCGGCCGCGAACGGCGCGGCTGTGCCGATCTCCATCTGCCGGTAGTTGAAGTTGTCCGGGAGTTGTCCCGCTTGCGCCTGATGAACGAACGCGACTTCCGCCGCATCGATGCCCGACGTGCTCGTGCCTAGCACGACGCCGATGCGATGCGAGCCGTAGCGCTCGCGCGCCGCTTCGATCGCGGGGCGAATCTGCGCGAGCGCCGCGAGCAGCATGCGGTTGTTGCGGCAGTCGAAGCGCTTCAACCGTTCGGGCGGCTCGATGTCGAGCGGCGTCGATACGCGGCCGACGAACGCATCGCCGATGCCCGTGTGCATCAGCCCCATGCCCGGCGATTGCGCCGCTGCGAGCGCGGGCACGATCGAATCGACGTCGCCGCCGAGCGCATTCACCATGCCGAGCGCATGCAAATAAACAGATGGCAGCGTCATGCGGCTCTCCTCGTTGCGGATCTTTCCTGATGCGGCATCCCGATCGGCGCAAGCAGCACCGACACGAGAATGCCGAGCGCCAGCGTGGCACCGAAACTCTTCAATGCGGGCATCTCGCTCATGCCTAGCATGCCGAACGACAGCAGCGTCGTCGCCGCGGACAGCAGCACGCCCGTCCACACGGCGCCCAGATCGGCGTCGTCGCGCAGGCAGCCTTCGCGCAGAAACACCGCATAGTTTGCGCCGACGCCGAGCACCAGCATCAGCGCGAGACAGTTGAACAGATTGAGCGGCACGCGCGCGTAACCGAACGCGGCCAGCGTCACGCCGATCGCGAGGAACACGGGCAGCGTGGTCGCGATGCCGCCGCGCGGCTTGTAGCGCACCATCAGCAGCACCAGCACGAACAGCAGCGCCAGCGCGAGCCAGATGCCGCTATCGACGCGATACGCGCCGAAGAGCTTCGACACGCTCGCCGCCTTGTCGACGAACACGACGCCCTCGACGGCACGCGCGGTGGTCGTCAACGCTCGAACGTTCTCGGGCGTCACGCGCTGCGGAATCACGATGGCCGCATAGCCCCGTTGACCGCGTGCGTCCACCGCGCCCAGCCACAAATGACGATACGGCTGCGACCATTGCGCCGAGAGCCACTGGTCGACCGTCAGCGGCGCGGCATTCGACTTCGCGTAAGAAGCGAGCCACGCATCGGCGACTTCATCGCGAAAGCCCGCTTGCAGCAGCATCGAACGCAATGCGGCGGGATCGGCGAACACATGCTGCGCGAGCACGGCATGTGCATCGGCCTGGCGTTGCGCCGACGGCACGAACTGCGTGACCGATTGCCAGCCGTCCACCGATTGCGCGCCGCTCAATGCATCGAGCTTCGCGCCGAGCGCTTCCGCGCGCTGCAAAACCACTTCCTGCGACGGACCGCGCACGACGAAGAACTGCGCCGTGTTGTCGACGCCGATCGCATTGCGCACCTGATCTTCCTGCGCGACCAGCGACGCATCGCGCTGGATCAGCAGATGGATGTCGTCGTCGCTCGTCAGGCGCAGCCAGCCAGGGATCGCGGCGAGCACGAGCAAGCCCGCGACAATCCACGCGCGCCGTCCGCCGATCACCGCATGCCAGCGCGCGAGCAGCGCGGCTGCACGCACGAAGAGACGCCGTTGCGCGCGCTTCGGCCCTTTGACGAGCAGCACGGGCAGCAGCCACAGCACGGACGCGAACGCCGTGCAGATGCCGGCGATCGCGAAGCACGCGATCTGCTTGAGCGCCGGGAACGGCACCCACGCGAGGATCGCGTAGCCGAGCAGACTCGTCGCAAGCGCGACGCTCAACGCGGGCCGCACCGAGCGCGCGCCTTGCCGCGCATTCCAGCCTCCGTCCCCTCGCCTCGCGCCGAGATAGACGACGAAGTACTGAATCGAATAATCGACGGCCTCGCCGATCAGGCTTGCGCCGAATACGAGCGTCAGCAGATGCAGCTTGCCGAACACGAGCATCGTCGCGGCGAGCGCGCATACGATGCCGAGCGCCGTCGACACGAAGCCGAGCAGCAGCAGACGCGGCGAGCGGAACACCCACAGCATCAGCAACGCGATGCCGCACGCGGACGCGACGCCGATCAGATGCACTTCGCGTTCCGACGCGGCGCGCGCCGCTTCCGCATAGAACACGGCGCCCGTGCGCGCGACGTGCGCATCGGGATGGCTCGCCTTCAGCGACACCTCGGCCTGCGCGACGGCCGACAGCACCGCGCGCTGCGTCTGCGTTTCGTACGCGGAGCCCGGCAGCGTCGTGACGACGAGCACGCTCGTCCTGTCGCCGCGATGCGCGACGAGCATGTTGTCTTCGAGATCGAGATTCGACGTCGCGAGCGGCAAGCCTGAAAGCCAGTGTTCGAGCCAGCCGAACGGATCGTCGGCGAGCTGCGTTGCGAGCGGGCCGCGCACCGGGTTGTAGATGCGCTGCATCAGCGCGTCGTGCAACGGCACCGTGTTGCTTGCGAGCGCATCGCGGTCGTCGCGCGTCAGCAGGCCGAAGCGATACGGCATGTACAGCGCGCCGATCTGCGACATGTCGAACGGCGGCAGCTCCGCCGTCACCGAACCGAACGCGCCGCTCTTTTGCAGCGCCGCGCCGAACTCTTTCGCAGCCGCTTTCGCGCGATCGGCGTCCTGGCTCGTGACGAGGAACACGGTACGGTCGCCGAGCGCGTTGGCAAGCGTATCGACGGCCTTTTCGGCGACAGGGTCGGCTTCCGTCGCGGGCAGCAGCGCGAGCAGATTCGTTTCCAGCGGCGACGGCCCCATGAAGCGATGGACGCAGTAAAGCGAAGCGGCGAGCGCGAGCACGAGCCAGGCGGCCCGGATGCTCCACAGCTGCGTCTTCGTCCACTGTCGCGCCAGCAGCATCATTGCGCTCCGAGCAGCGTGCGTTCGCCGGGCGCCGGTTCGCTGACGGCTTCGCTCTTCGCGAACTCGATCTGCGTGACGTCGCCGTTTGCGAGCGCGATGCGCAGCGTTTGCAGGAATTCACCGCCCGTCATCTGCAACCCCTTGATCGATTGCGCGAGTTGCGGCTGGTTCGGCTTCAGTTCGAGCTTCCATTGCGACGGCGTGCCTTGCGCATCGACGTCGAACTGCGAGTACAACGCGGACAGATCGCCGCCGAGCATCGCGCGCATCATCTTCGATACCTGCGCGACGCCACGCACGCCTTGCGCGCTCTTCGTATTGATGCGCTTGCCGTTCGCATCGACTTCGCTCACGCCCGCGTCGCCGATCACGTAGGTCGCCTTGTACGGCGTGTCGATGCGCCAGATCACGCCGCGCTCGCGAAAGAACACGAGCGAGCCCGTGCTGACGAGCGGCTGCTTCATCGCGGAGAGCGTCTGCGTCTGCGTGAACTGCGCGCGCACGCCCTTCGCTTGCGCGAGACGCGCGGCGATCTGCGAGACGAGCGCTGCGTTGGCGTTTTGCGCTTGCGCTTGCGTCGGCGCTGCGGCGTGTGCGGTCGTCAGCGTGCTCGCGCTTACGACAAGCGATGCAGCCATCGACATCGCGCGAAGTGTCAGCGTGCCCATGCGCGCTCCAGCTTCTCGAACACGACAGGCGGCGACACGAACTGCAATTCCTGCGTGGCGGCATCGACGGCCACCTGGATTGTGTAGCCCTTCGTCATACGCGCGCCCGTCGCGCAATCGACGATTTGATAGCCTATTTTCAGGCGGTTTTCGAATTCGAGCAGTTCCGCGCGCACGTCGAGCCGCTGGCCATAGGTTGCGGGCCGCACGTATTTCAGATGCGCCTCGACGATCGGCCACAGATAGCCCGACGCCTGCATCTCGCCGTAGTCGTAGTCGAATGCGCGCAACAACGCGGCGCGGCCGATCTCGAAGTACTTCAGATAATGGCCATGCCAGCAGACGTTCATCGCGTCGACGTCATGAAACGGCACTTCGACGAGCGCGCTCACCGTCAGTGTCTTGCCGTGAAGACGCTCGTTCATCACGCGCCTCCGCTTTCTATGAGCGTGCAAGCGGCGATGCGCGCCGTCAGCGCGCGCAGATCGCTTTCGAGCGCACGGTCTTCGTCGACGAACGGCGACAGCGCCGCGACCTGTGCAGCGAACGCGCGCAGCGGCGCGGGCACAAACGTGGCGCCGTCGATGTGCATGCGCAGTTCCAGCGCCTGCACCGTCGCGAGCGTGTGCGCGGCAGCGACCTGCTCGGTCAGTTCGAGCACGCGCAGGCAGTCGCGCGCGGCGATCGTGCCCATGCTGACTTTGTCCTGGTTGTGCGCTTCCGTCGAACGCGAGAACACGCTCGCGGGCATCGTGTGCTTGAGCGCTTCCGCTGTCCACGCCGACGACGAAATCTGCACCGCCTTGAAACCGTGATTGATCGGCGCGCGCGCCGACGTGGCGCCCGACAGGTTGCGCGGCAAGCCGTTGTTGAACTTGTCGTCGACGAGCAGCGCCAGTTGCCGGTCCATCAGATCGGCAAGATTCGCGACGGCTGTTTTCAATGCATCCATTGCGAACGCGATGTGGCCGCCGTAGAAGTTGCCGCCGTGCAGCACACGCTCGCCATCGGGATCGATCAGCGGATTGTCGTTGGCACTGTTGAGTTCGTTCTCGACGTCGCGCCGCACCCACGACAGCGCATCGACGGCGACGCCGATCACATGCGGCGCGCAGCGGATCGAATAGCGGTCCTGCAAGCGATGGCCCGGCGTGTCGTCGCGGCCCGCGAGATCCGCGCGTATCCATGCGGCCGCGTCGGCCTGCCCCGCGTGCGGCTTCGCTTCGAAGATCAGCGCGTCGAAGTGCGCGGCGCGGCCGTCGAGCGCGACCGTCGCGAGAGCCGTCAGGCGCGCGGCAAGTCGCGCGAGATGCCCGGCGCGCGCGAACGCGAGGCACGCGAGCCCCGTCATCACAGCCGTGCCGTTCATCAGCGCGAGACCTTCCTTCGGCGCGAGCGTCAGCGGCGCGTGGCCGAGCTGTGACCATACGCCCGCGGCATCGCGAAGCGTGCCGTCGAACATCACGTCGCGTTCGCCGACGAGCGCCGCGGCCACATACGATAGCGGCGTGAGATCGCCGCTCGCGCCGACCGACCCTTCGGCAGGAATGCGCGGCAGCACGCGATGATTGATCAGATCGGCGAGCCGTTCGAGCAGTACCGGACGCACGCCGGAAAACCCATGCGCCAGCGAGTTCAGACGCGCGGCGATCACGGCGAGCGTCTGCGCGTCGTCGAGATACGCGCCCATGCCGCAGCCGTGATAGCGCGTCAGTTGCAGCGGCAGCGCTTCGACGAGTTCCATCGGCACGTCGACGATGCATGCATCGCCATAGCCCGTGTTGACGCCATACACCGTTTCACCCGCAGCGAGATGACGGCGCAGAAAGTCCGCGCCGCGCTGGATGCGCGAACGCCATGCGGGGTCTCCGGTCAGCGCGACGTTCGCGCGCCCCTTCGCAATCGCGACGACCTCTTCGATCGACAGCCTGCGTCCGCCGACCACCACTGCGCGCGGCGTTGTTACACGCGCGGCATCGGCGGCACCAGCGTGCGCATTGTCGATCAGATCATGTTCTGACATTCGCGTCTCCGTGCGGGATACCACCCGTTATCGCCTTTCGGGGACGCGCCCAGAAATCGAAAAAGTTGAACCATTGATAAGGTGCCTTGCGGCAATAGTGCTCGAGCCGCGACGCGTAGCGCTGCGCCCATGCCGCGATGTGTTGCGCGCGCTCTCGGCGCGGCAGGTCGATGCGCTCGGCGAACGGCTCGAAATACAGGCGATAGCGCTCGCGGTTTCGTTCATCGCGCTCTTTCAGGCAGAAGAAAAGATACACCGGGCAACCGAGCGCATGCGCGAGCACATACGGCCCTTGCGCGAACGGCGCGGTCGCGCCGAGAAACTGCGCGTCGGTCGTGCGGCCCGATTCGCGCGCGGGCACGCGATCGCCGACGATCACGAGCAGTTCGCCCGCATCGATGCGCTCCTGCATCATCATCGACGTCTCGGGCCCGAAGTCGCTCACTTGTACGAGACGCTTCGCGAACTCGCTGTTCGCCGTCGACAGCACGCTGTTGAAGCGCTTCGCGTGCTCGGTATAGACGATGGCCGTGACCTTCGCATGACCGCCGCTCCACGCGAGCGCGCGCGTCATTTCGAGATTGCCCAGATGCGCGCCGATCACGAGCGCGCCCCGCCCGCTCGCGACGAGCGCTTCGAACGCGGACGCGTCGTCGAACACGACATCGTCCGAGCCGATGCGCCCCGACCACGCCGCGAGCTTGTCGAGCCCCGATTGCGCGAACGCGAGCATGTGCCGGTACGCGGAACCCCAGCCGGGGCGCGGCGTGCGCTCGCCTTGCGTCGAATGGGCGAGATGCGCGAAGTAGTTTCGTGAAGCATCGCGCGCGGCGCGGCCCGTCAGCAGAAAATACGCGACGATGGGATGCAGCCACAGCGCAGTGAAGCGCATGCCGAACAGCCTGCAACTGAGGGCGAGCAGCGTCATGCCGAGGCGGCTGCCGCGTTCGGCGATGCGCCACCACTTCGCGTCGTCGCGGCTCGCAACAGCGGTGGATTTGCGCGGCATGAACTTGTGCGCGAGCAACAGCGGCAAACGCAGCAGCATCCCGCACACGAGCCGCGTGTGGCTCGCGCTGATGCGCACGTTGTCCCACACCACGTCGAAGTGCGAGACGCCATCCGTCGCATACGTGACGCGGGTCGGAATCGCGCGGAACGCGAGACGCCGCCAGTACAAGCGCACGAGAATTTCGATGTCGAAGTCCATGCGCGTCGGCAGATCGACGCTGTCGACCAACGCGCACGCGGCATCGAGCGGATAGAGACGAAAGCCGCACATCGAATCGCGGATCGTGAACGACAGCGTCTCGATCCACACCCACACGTGCGTCAGATAGCGGCCATACAGACGCGCCTTTGGCACGCTCTCGTCATAGACAGGTCGGCCGAGAATCACGGCGCCCGGCTCGGCGCGCGCGGCAGCGATGAACAGCGGCACGTCGTTCGCGTCGTGCTGTCCGTCGGCGTCGATCTGCAATGCGTGCGTGTAGCCGGCCCGCTTCGCCGCGCGCAGTCCCGCCATCACGGCCGCGCCTTTGCCGCGGTTGACGGGCAGGCGCAGCAGCGTCATGTGATGGCGATACTGGCAAGCCAGCTTCGCGAGCACGGCTTGCGTCGCCTCGTCGCTGCCATCGTCGACGACGAAGATGGGCAGGCCATGCACGATCAGACGTTCGACCGTGCCGACGATCGCATCCTTGTGGTTGTAGATCGGAATGACGATGCACGCGGCGAAGGCGACCTCGCTCATGCGCGCTCCCGATACACGATAATGCCCGACGAGCAGTCGCGTCCGTCGAGCCGAAACGTGAACTGCACGCGCCGCCGCGCCGCATCGTGCGACAGTTTCAGATCGAGCATCGCCCCCGGCATCACGGGCGCGGTGAACTTCAGGCGATCGACGGACTCGATGTCGCGCACGCCCGTCACATGCTCGGCGGCGAGGCGGATCGCCCAGTCGAGCTGCACGACGCCGGGCAGAATCGGCAGGCCGGGAAAGTGGCCATCGAAATGCACGAGCGTCGGCGGCACGCGTAGCGCGTAGTGCAGATCGTCGCCGCTGCGCGCTTCCGACAGCAGTTCGAAGCCTTCCGCACGCGCGTCGAACGCGGCGGCCACAGCCGCGATGGGCAGCTTGCCGCGTGCATCGAACGGCAACGCGATGCGAAAGCGCCAGTGACGCGGCAGCACGACCACGTCGAAATACGCGGCGAGATGGCGGCGCAACGTTTTCGCGAGCGCGACGCGTCCTTCGCTGCGCAGCGCGTCGCTGCCCGCATCGTTGAGCGCGACGACGGCGCCGACACGCTCGCGCGACGCGCCCGCGAGCGGCACCACGCACGCCTGCGCGACATACGGATGCAGCGCGAGACGCGCTTCGACTTCGGGCAGCGACACGCGCTTGCCGTCGAGCTTGATCACGCGATCGAGCCGTCCTTGCAGACGAAAGCGCCCGTCGTCGTCGAACGCGATGGCGTCGTCGGTGCGATGCCAGTCGGCGTGACCGAGATGCGGCGAGCGCACGAAGAGCGCGCCGTCTTCGCCGCGCCGCACTTCGACGCCGTTGACGGGCTGCCACGCCGCCGTCTCGTTCCGCCGGCGCCACGCGATGCCGCCCGTTTCCGTGCTGCCATAGATCTCGATCGGCGCGCTGCCGAATGCCGCCGTGTATTCGGCGGCGGCCTCGGCGGAAAGCGGCCCGCCCGACGAAAAGAATGCGCGCGGCGCAGGCGTCAACGCAGCGAAGCCCGGCAACGCGGGCCAGCGCGACAGTTGCGCCGGCGACGATACGACCACGGCCGCGCCGCATTGCTCGATACGCGACTGCACGTGATGCGGCTCGTTGCAGACGGCACGATCGAATGCGCGTCCCGCCGCCAGCGGCCACATCACGCGAAACAGCAAGCCGTAGATGTGATGATGCGGCACGCTCGAAAGCATCGTCGCATCGCCGATGAGAGCGCCCCACTCGCGTTCGAGCGTGTGCACCTCGGCGTTGAATTGCGCGAGCGTCTTGTGGATCGGCTTCGGCGTGCCGCTGCTGCCCGATGTGTAAAGCGTGAGCGGCGCGTTCGGATCGATCGCAGGCGATGCAACCGGTGCGTCTGCTTGCGCGTCGGCATGCGCGCGGACATCCGCATCCGTCAGCACGGCATCGTAGGCGTCGGCCAGATCGGCGAGATAGCCGGGCGTGGCGTTCGCCGGAATCACGGGCTCTTTGCCGCATGCGAAGAGCGCGAACAACGCACACGCGAAGTCGAACGGATCGTCGATGCACAGCGCGTAGCGTCGCGCTTGCGTGCCGCGCAGTTGCGAGGCGATCGCGGCAACGCGCGCGCGGAACGACGCGAACTCGATCGTGGCGTCGGCGTCGCCGTCGCGAGGCGTGTTGCGGCAGACAGGCACGCGAGCGTCATGGCCGCAGGACAGCAGATCGTGCAACGCGATCATGCCGCCTCCGAACGACGCGCGCGCGGCTGGATCACCAGATAGCGCCATGCGATTTCGCCCACCAGCAGCACGCCGATCAGTCCATACGCAATCGCGCCGTTATACAGCGACCACGCTTCGCGCGACCAGTACAGCGCGGTGTATAACGAGAACGCGCCGTTGAGCACGAAGAACACGCACCAGATTTGCGTCACGCGGCGCGTATAGCGGATCGCGGGCTCGCCGAGATCCGGCGTGCCGATGCGCGCGAATTTTTCGATCATCGTCGGCCCGCGCACGAGCGTCGCGCCGAACGCGATCAGCAGACCGAGATTCACCAGCGACGGATAGATGCGCAGCAACAGTTCGCTGTTAGTCCACACGATGGCAGCCGATGCGATGCTCAGCATGAACGCGACGCTCCAGTCGACGCGCGTGAGCCTGCGCAGCGACGCGCCGAACGCGCCCGTGCCTGCGCAACGCTGCAACCACAGCAGCGCGAACAGCAGACAGCCGACATAGCGCGGCGTGTCCCAGAACCACGCGCACAAAATGACGGCGGGATACGCGAGCTTCGCGACGATCGAGAGCACGAGGCCTGTCCAGCCGCGCTGATTCGAGGCCTGCATGTGCGCCTCGTCCGAACCGTCGCGTGCGTGCGAACGTTGCGCGTGCATCAGCCCTGCGCCGCGAGCAGCGACTCGACAGCGACGATCACGTCGCCGACCGTGCGCACCGACTTGAACTCCTCCGGCTTGATCCGGCGGCCCGTCATCTCCTGCAGCTTGATCGCGAGATCGACGGCGTCGATGCTGTCCAGGTCGAGTTCTTCGAACAGATGCGCGTCGGGCGTCACGCGTTCGGGCTCGATCGCAAAGTTTTCTTTGAAGATCGCGCGGATGCGCTCAAGAATCTCGGTGTCGGTCACGGTCATTCCCCTTTCTTGGTGGTTTCGCCCGACTCATGCGCCAGTTCGCGCTGGCTCGCCACCAGCGCTGCAAGCGTATTGATCGAGCGGAAGTGCTCTCGCGTGCGTTCGTCGTTCGCCGCGATCGTCAGTTGATAGTGTTTGCGCAGCACGATGCCGATCTCGAGTGCGTCGATCGAATCGAGCCCGACGCCGTCGGTATCGAAGAGCGGCGCATCGTCGTCGATGTCGGCGGGCGTCAGGTCTTCCAGATCGAGCGCTTCGATCAGAAGCTGTTTGATTTCAAGCTTTAAAGAATCCATAGTCGAACAGGTGCCGGGTAATGTGTGCTTCGATTGCGCTCGTCACCGCGCGCGCGGCGAGCGCGGGCGGTTCGTCGTGCGCCGCCAGCCCGTCCGCGCCGACGGGTTCCAGAACGTTGACGCGCATGCGGAACGCGCGCGCGGGCACGTCGTACCAGCGCATGCCCTTCGTGAATGCCGGCGGATCGCAGTCCATCAGGACGGGCAGGATCGGCGCGCCGGACTTGAGCGCCATATGCGCGAAACCGCGCGAAAAAGCGTGCATCCGGTTGCGCGCCGGGCTGCGCGTGCCTTCCGGAAAGATGATCATCGTGTAGCCGCGCGCCAGTTGTCGCGCACCCGCGTCGACGAGCTCGATGGGGTCCGCGTTGCTCACGTACTCCGCCGCACGCACGACGCCCCAGAAAAACGGATTGCCCCAGTGCGCGCTTTTCACGACGCAGCACGCATGCGGGGTCAGCGACAGCAGCACCATCACGTCGAGCCACGTCGGATGATTCGCGACGACGATGACGGGGCCCTCACCGTCGCGGCGCAGCGCTTTTATGCCGCGCACGTCGAGCTCCATCACGCCCGCCCGCCGCAGCACGGCGACGAGCGCGCGGAAGAACGCATGGATGATCGCCGTCACGGCACGTTGCTTCGACGCGCGATGCGGCCAGATCCACGCGATCGGGAACAGGATCAGCGAAAAGCCGAGTCCGCAGATGCCGAACGCCGTGAACGCGAGCGCCGTCGCGACGAGGCGCCAGTGATAGTCAAGCCACGCCTTCATGCCAGCTCCATGCCCAGGCGGCGTGCTCGCCGCGCCACTGCGCGTCCGTGCGTGTGTCGAGACAGTGATGCACGGCCTGACTCTGCGTCGCAAAGACGGTGCCCCACGGTGCTTCTTGCGGTGTGTTCGTAGCGGCGGCTGTGGGGGCGGTTGTATCGGCGGTTGTTGTATCGACGGTTGTTGTGGCGGCCGTCGTCGCCGTGCGTGCACAGGTCAGCCGCCCGGTTGCCGCGGAATCTTCGAGCAGAATCGCGAGCGCGCCGCCCTGCACTTCCTCTTCGATCGTGCCGTAGGCGGGATCGGCGGGCTCGTCGGCGTATACGAGCAATACGGGCGTCGAAGGATCGGTCGCGTATTGCGCGTGCGCTTCGAGCAGCGCGTAACCGAGCGTCTCCGCGCCCGCGGACAGCGCGCTCGCCGCCGTGCGGTCGCCGCGCGAGATGCCGAACACGCCCGTCATCGCGTTGAGCACGGAAAGACTGAAAGAAGTCGGCGAGACAGGCTCGCCCGCGCTGATGTTGCGCAGGATATCGGTCGTGCGGCGCAGCTCGCCGTGGCGCGAGGCGAAAACGATCCGTACGTTCGGGTAGCCGGCGACGCAATCGTGCGCGACCCTCAGCGCGACCCGCGACAGCGTACTCAGACGACGCCGCACCATCGGCTCGATGAAGCCAATGTCGGGGGCGACGGCTGCGACGGCAGGCCACGAAGACCAGCGAGCAACCGGAATTGTCCAGTGCAGATCGGGCATATCGGTGTTCGCGCGTGAAGGCTGCTGGCGCCGTGGGCGCGCCTGCCGTCGACAGCACGTGAGGCGCGCTACTCCGGGGCGGGGCGCGACGCCAAGATGACTCCAGGAATTGTTTTAAGAAGTCACCGAAATAACGGCACGCAGCGATGATTATTTAGGGCGGAATGCCAAAACCGGGCTTTCGTCTGGTCATTACCTCGGCCGCCCGAAATGATACAGAGCATTCTGGCCGAAATCAGCCAGGAAAGACGTATCCATCTGTATCCGTCTCTTGCGCGCGACGAACGCGTTTTCCTGCGTTTCCCGTCAGGCCGCAGCCTGTTCCGACGGGGTTTCGCCGCGCCCGGCCGAACGCAGGGACGCAACAGTAGCACGCGTTTTGTTACTTCCCCATTCCAGTGGGGCGCATACGACAATTCCGTTAAAAATCGACATTCGTGCTCCGCGTCGCAACGGCCTGTTGTAAGCGGGCGAAGAGGCGCCGCAGGCTGCCCGAAGCACAGCTCTGCCGTACGGGGCCCGTGCTATACTCCGACGCTCATTGGGGAGTAGCCGCCCCGTTTCATGTCCGCGCAACGGTTCGGTCAGCCCGAACAGCGAGCGCAGCGCGCATGAATCACGGGGGCGCCTGTCAACAGACTTGGCCGTATGGCCATGGCAGACGCAGCCTCTGGCCTGGCGAGACCGATGATCCACCACCGCCGCTTTAGGGCCCGGCGCGTCGTGGGTCGTCGCTCGCACACATCTCGGCCCGGGGAATCAATAAAAACGTGGAACAAGCTTTTCTGATCTCGACCGGCGCCGTCGCGCTCGCTGAAATCGGCGACAAGACGCAACTACTCTCGCTGGTCCTCGCCGCGCGCTACCGCAAACCGCTCCCCATCATTCTCGGCGTGCTTGCCGCGACGCTCATCAATCATGCGGGCGCCGGCGCGCTCGGCGCGTGGCTCGGCTCGCTCGTCACGCCGACCGTGATGCGCTGGGCGCTGGCCGCTTCGTTCATCGGCATGGGCCTGTGGATTCTCGTGCCCGACAAGCTCGAGGACGAGGAAGCGAATACCAGCCGCACGCACTTCGGCGTGTTCGGCGCGACCGTGGTTACATTCTTTCTCGCCGAAATGGGCGACAAGACGCAGATCGCGACCGTCGCGCTCGCGGCGCGCTTCCACGAATTCTTCGGCGTCGTCGCGGGCACGACGCTCGGCATGATGATCGCGAACGTGCCGGCCATCCTGCTCGGCGACCGCTTCGCCCACAAGCTGCCGACGAAACTCGTGCACGGCATCGCGGCAATCATGTTCGTCGTGCTGGGCGCAATGGCGCTGCTGGGCATCGGCGTTTGACGATGCGGGCCGCATCGAGTGCGCGGCGCCACTGAACAAGAAAGCCGCATCGCTCACACGATGCGGCTTTTTTTCTCGCGCGAGAACGCGCTTATTCGATGGCCTTCGGCGCTTACTCGACGGTCTTCGCGCCCGACGCCGGAGCCGGTGGCGCCGCGCCGCCCGCCGCGACCTCGTTCGGCGCGCCGTCTTTGGCGTTCAGAGGAATCTTCACCGTGCGCACCGCGCCGTTGCTCAACGGAAAATCGGACATCGCGCTGCGCGCGAGAAAAGGCATCGCGGCGAACAATGACGACTGCTCGTCCGTATTGCGCGCCGTCACGTTATAGACCTCCTTGCCCGATGCGCGCTCGGTGATGCGAATGCCGAGCAGGTGCGTGTACACGGGATAGCTCTGGTTCACATAAGTAGGCGGGAACGGACCCCACGGGCCCCACGGATCGAATGGCCTTCCCCAGTAGTACGGGCCCGGCCACGGGTTGTAGTAGTAGACGGGCTGCGCGACGGTCACGGTATCGGAGCGCATGCCCCACGCAAGCGCCACCAGATAGCGCGCGTCGCGCGCATCGGCTTGCCGGAACGCATGCAACGCGAGTTCGTTCGCGACGATCTGTTCGTACGTGGCCTGTTCGAGATTGTTCTTCTGCTCCGGCGCGCGCGTGAATGCGTAAGTGCGCGTCGCGTCGCTGCCGTTCCAGTCGGAAAAGGCCGTCACCTGCGTCGTGACATAGGTCGTGCAGCCCCCCAGCAGCGTGGCGAGCGCCGCCAGCGCGAGTGCCGCGTGGCGGGTCAATCGGTCGAGCTTCATGGTCTACCTCGTTGATATCGTCGCCCGCGTCTGCCGCGCGAGCGGCCCGATAATACGCTGACCCAGGCGGCCGGTAAAAAGTTCTGTCCGCACGATTGGCCGAGGCTTTGTACAATGGTCCGACCCGCCCGGCCTGCGCATGACGCTCGCCGGCTTCGAGCTTCCTTCCGTCACGACACCATGGCCGATACCGAAACGCCTCAAGTGATCCGCCGCGCCGACTACGCGCCGCCCGCCTTTCTCATCGATACCGTCGCGCTCGAATTCGATCTGGTGCCCGAGCGCACCGTCGTCAGGAATACGATGCGCATCCGCCGCAATCCCGATGCCGTGCGCGCCACGCATCTCGAGCTGATCGGCGAGCAACTGGAATTCGTCGACGCGTCGCTCGACGGCAAGCCTCATGCAGGCGTGCACGCGCACGAACATGGCCTGACCGTCGACAACGTGCCCGACTCGTTCGAGCTGACGGTGACGGGCATCTGCAATCCCGCCGCGAACACCACGCTCTCGGGCCTCTACGTATCGAGCGGCAACTTCTTCACGCAGTGCGAAGCGGAAGGCTTCCGTCGCATCACGTGGTTTCTCGACCGTCCCGACGTGATGGCCACCTACACCGTGACGATGCGCGCCGACAAAGCCACATATCCGGTGCTGCTCTCCAACGGCAATCTGCTCGAACAGGGCGATCTGCCCGACGGCCGCCATTTTGCGCGCTGGGAAGATCCGTTCAGGAAGCCGAGCTATCTGTTCGCACTCGTCGCGGGCAAGCTCGTCGCGCTCGAAGAACGCGTGAAGACGAGTTCCGGTAAGGAAAAGCTGCTGCAGGTGTGGGTCGAGGCGCACGATCTCGACAAGACCCGCCACGCGATGGATTCGCTTATCCACTCGATCCGCTGGGACGAAGAGCGCTTCGGCCTCGAACTCGATCTCGACCGCTTCATGATCGTCGCCGTCAGCGACTTCAACATGGGCGCGATGGAGAACAAGGGCCTCAATATCTTCAACACGAAGTACGTGCTGGCCAATCCCGAAACCGCGACCGATACGGACTTCTCGAATATCGAAGCCGTCGTCGGTCACGAATACTTCCATAACTGGACGGGCAATCGCGTCACCTGCCGCGACTGGTTTCAGTTGAGTCTGAAAGAAGGGCTGACCGTATTTCGCGACCAGGAATTTTCTGCGGATATGGCAAGCGGCGGCAGCTCCGGCCAGGATCAGGCAGCGCGCGCGACGAAGCGCATCGAAGACGTACGCGTGCTGCGTCAGATGCAATTCGCCGAAGATGCCGGTCCGATGGCCCATCCCGTCCGCCCGGAAAGCTATGTCGAGATCAACAACTTCTACACGATGACCGTCTACGAGAAAGGCTCGGAAGTCGTGCGGATGTATCAGACGCTGTTCGGACGAGAAGGCTTCCGGCGCGGCATGGATCTGTACTTCAAGCGCCACGACGGTCACGCGGTGACGTGCGACGACTTCCGTCACGCGATGGCGGACGCGAATGGCCGCGACCTCGCGCAGTTCGAGCGCTGGTACAGCCAGGCGGGCACGCCGCGTATCACAGTCGCAACGAACTACGACGCCGCGCAAAAACGCTATGCCGTGAAGCTCACGCAGGGCTTCGGCGACGCATCGCCGGCCGCGCGCGAAACGCAGAAAGGTCCGCTGCTGATTCCGTTCGCGATCGGCCTGATCGGCGCGGACGGCCAGGACTTGCCGCTGCGCCTCGAAGGCGAAGCATCGGCGTCGCCGCAATCGACTCGCGTGCTCGAATTTACCGAGACCGAGCAGACCTTCACGTTCGTCGATGTCGCCGAAAAGCCGCTGCCGTCGCTGCTGCGCAATTTCTCGGCGCCCGTCGTCGTCGAATACGACTACACGGCCGACGAGCTCGCGTTCCTGCTCGCGCATGACAGCGATCCGTTCAACCGCTGGGAAGCCGGCCAGCGACTCGCGACGCGCGAGCTGCTGACGCTCGCCGAGCGCGCGGCAACGGGCAAGACGCTGGAACTCGACGATACCGTCGTCGCCGCGTTCGCCCGCGTGCTGAACGACGAGACGTTGTCGCCGGCGTTCCGCGAACTCGCGTTGATGCTGCCGTCGGAGGCGTATCTCGCCGAGCAGATGGACGAGTCGAACCCGTCCGCCGTGCATAGCGCGCGGCAGTATGTGCGCAAGCGTCTCGCATCGGCGCTCAAGATCGACTGGCTCGCCATCTACGAACGGCATCAGACGCCGGGCGCGTACGAGCCCACGCCGAAAGCGGCCGGCCATCGCGCGCTGAAAAATCTGGCGCTCGCCTATCTCGCGGAACTCGACGATCCCGCCGATGCCGTGCGTCTCGCGAAGGCGCAGTACGACGCAGCGGACAACATGACGGATCGCGCGTCGGCGCTCTCGGCATTGTTGACGGCCGCGGTATCGAACGGCGGCGCGGCCGCCGCGGACGCGCTCGACGACTTCTATCGCCGCTTCGAGAACGAACCGCTCGTCATCGACAAATGGTTCGCGCTGCAAGCGATGCAGCGCGGCACGAAACAGCGCCCCGTGATCGACATCGTGCGCAAGCTGATGATGCACCCGGCATTCAACCTGAAGAACCCGAACCGCGCGCGCTCGCTGATCTTCAGCTTCTGCTCGGCGAACCCGGCGCAGTTCCACGCGGAAGACGGCTCGGGCTACACGTTCTGGTCCGAGCAGGTGATCGCGCTCGACGCGCTCAATCCGCAGGTCGCCGCCCGTCTCGCGCGAGCGCTGGAACTGTGGCGGCGCTTCACGCCCGCGCTGCGCGAGCAGATGCGCGCCGCGCTGGAGAAGGTCGCGGCTCACGCGAAGTCGCGCGACGTGCGCGAGATTGTCGAAAAAGCTTTGGTCTGATCCTTGGTATCCGTGGCAGTCAAAAGCCGGCACACGTGCCGGCTTTTTTTCGTCGGGTCATCTGAACTTGCTGTCGCCAATCGGCTTGCATTAGTCCGTTCAGCCAGGTGGTGTCCTGTCCGGCACAGCAAACGCCTCGCTCAAGCACCCTTCTTCGGTTTTCATTAACCTGCTTCAACATTGAGCCGGCAATGGGCCGCTCGCGACGCGCGTCCCGGCATGCGATCGTCGCAAAAGCCGCGCCGTCGATCTGCCGCAGGTCTACGCGATTGAAAGCACGCTTGAAAGCAGGCGGCTATGCGCCCAAGATCCGTATAGTTCATAAAGTCACGGAACCCGCACATCGAAAGGTTAAAATCTGGAAATTCCCAAGCCTCTCCGGAGTACAGCAATGTCTTTGCAACGTCGTACCACTCTCACCAAGTATCTGATCGAGCAGCAGCGCGAAAACAACAATCTGCCCGCTGATCTGCGTCTGTTGATCGAAGTCGTTGCGCGCGCGTGCAAGGCCATCAGCTATCACGTCAGCAAGGGCGCGCTCGGCGAAGCGCTGGGGACGGCCGGCAGCGAGAACGTCCAGGGCGAAGTGCAGAAGAAGCTCGACATCCTGTCGAACGAAATCCTGCTCGACGCCAACGAATGGGGCGGCAATCTCGCAGGCATGGCGTCGGAAGAGATGGAACAGTTCTTCCCGATTCCCGCGAACTATCCGAGGGGCGAATATCTGCTCGTGTTCGATCCGCTCGACGGCTCGTCGAACATCGACGTGAACGTGTCGATCGGCACGATCTTCTCGGTGCTGCGCTGCCCGGACGGCCAGCAGCCGACGGAGCAATCGTTCCTGCAGAAAGGCACGCAGCAGGTCGCGGCGGGTTATGCCGTCTATGGTCCGCAGAGCGTGCTCGTGCTGACGACGGGCAATGGCGTCAACTGCTTCACGCTCGATCGCGAGCTGGGCTCGTGGGTGCTCACGCAAAGCGACATGCGCATCCCTGTCGAGACGCGCGAGTACGCGATCAACGCGTCGAACCAGCGCCACTGGTATGAGCCCGTCCAGCAGTACATCGGCGAGCTGAACGCAGGCAAGGACGGTCCGCGCCAGGCCGACTTCAACATGCGCTGGATCGCATCGATGGTCGCCGATGTGCATCGCATCCTGAGCCGCGGCGGCATCTTCATGTATCCGGCCGACAAGCGCGATCCGTCGAAGCCCGGCAAGCTGCGTCTGATGTACGAAGCGAACCCGATGGCGTTCATCGTCGAGCAGGCGGGCGGCGCTGCGACCAACGGCGAAAAGCGCATTCTCGACATCCAGCCGAAGAGCCTGCATGAGCGCGTCGCGGTGTTCCTCGGCTCAAAGAACGAGGTGGATCGCGTGACGCGCTATCACCTGGAAAAGAAAAGTTAAGAAAGCACTTGCCAACTGAATAAACGGCACTCTATAATCTTCCTTCTTCGTTGCTGACGTCCAAAACGAACGCAACAACGGCGCCGGAATAGCTCAGACGGTAGAGCAGCGCATTCGTAATGCGAAGGTCGGGGGTTCGATTCCTCTTTCCGGCACCAGCAGATTCAAACAAAAAGCCCAGTCCTCGCGACTGGGCTTTTTGCTTTTCTGCGGAAACTTTCTGCCGAAGCGAATCACCAGCTCCATCTCACGCCCACGTTCCCGCCCACGACACTCCGATGTGATCCGTTCACATTCATCGTGTATGCAACCCTCGCGAATGCGCTCGCGCGCCTGCTTGCCTTTGCAACCACCCCGATATCGAATTGCAGCGCAGTCGCCGCATCGCTGACGGAAAGCGCCGTCGGACCCAGCGTCGCGTAATCGGTGCCGCCGAAGTTGCGCCACAGGTTCACAGTCGCGAAAGGCTGGAACGCAGCGCCGCCCTGCTCGAACTGTCCTTGCACGCGCGCGCCGATCCGCCCGACGACGCTGTTCGCCGCATGAAACGATACGTTCGATACACCATCGTTGAGATCATCGAGGCCAACGTGCTGCACGATCAACTGGATCTGCGGCTCGACACTCAGGCCCGCAGACAACGGAACGGGAAAACCTCCTTCGATCGAGGCCCCTATTTCATAGCCGTTCGTCGATGTCGAAATGCCTTCGTTCGACGACGGCGATACCGACAATGAACTGCCGACGATCACGGCATCCGTGTACCAGCCGCCCGGCCCGATATGCGTCCAGTACGCGCCCGCTCCCGTCGAGTTGATCGACAGATGCCCGGCGGCGAAATCGGGGAAGCCCAGCGCGAAACCATTGACGTCGCCCGTCGCGCGCACGAAGGAAAAGAACACGCCGTAGTGATTGCGATGGCCGTCGGGTGTGCCGTCAGCGTACAGGTCATGGCCCGCCTGCACGCCGCCGATCGTGCCGCTGAACGCGGGCTCGACGGTGCCGCCGCTCATCACTTCCGCATGTTCGCCCCACGCGCGCACCCACGCCGCGGGCAGCGTGCCCGTCTCGTTCAACAGCATCTGCGCGCCTTGCCGCTCGTGAAACGTGCCCATCTGCTCGACGCCGAGCGCTCGCGCGACGACGGGTACGGCGGCATAGACGGGCGCTTCCATCCGATACAGCGGAATCGGCGGCGAGCCTGGCGGTGGTGGCGGCGGCAACGCCGGCGTGCCGACAGCGGGCATCGGCGCCGGCTGGGGTGGAGGCGGCGCAGGCGCAGGCGCAGGTGCAGGTGCAGGTGCAGGTGCAGGCGCAGGTGCAGGTGCAGGCGCGGCAACGCTGGAACGCAGATACCAGTTGTCCGCAGTACCCGCATCGACGCCGCCCTTGAACAGATAGTAGACGTACGCGCCCGCCATCAGCGGCGACGACAACGTGAATGCGCTCGCTGCCGTCGTTCCGCCGTTGATCGCCTGAACGACGAGGATGCCATTCGTGTTCGTCGCGCCGCCGCCTCCACCGACATTCGTCACGCCGATCGCCGTGCTCCCCGTCGCTGCGCCTTGAGAGATGACGAGCCTGTCTGACGGCGAGCCGTCGCCGCCCAGCAGGCTTTGCAGCAGCAGGCGTCCGTTCATGCCCGCGTAGTTACCGTTGATCACAAGCGTATCGCTCGTGCTTGATCCGCCGTTGGTCAGGTCGATCGTACCGGCATTGATGACCGTGACGAGTTGCCCCGCGACCGCCGGCGAAATGGGCGGATCACCGAGCCCGCCTGCGAACAGCGTGCTCGTCGAATCGACGTTCAGCGTGCCCGTGGCCGTGCCGCTGTCGCCGAGCGTGAGACCGCTCTTGTCGAGCGTCAACTGGCTGTCGTTCGTGAGATTCACGGTCTCCCAGCCAACGATCCGCGACGACCCACCGAGCCGGCTGTTCGACAGCGTCAATGCGTCATTGCCGGGTCCGCCGTCGAGCGACGTGAGCTTCGCCACGTTGCTGTCGGCGATGCCCTGCAGCGTCGCCGTATCGTTGCCCGCGCCGAGTGTCACGGCGCCCGCGATCGTGCCGCCCGACCAGACGAACGTATCCTCGCCGCCGCCCGTCGCGATGCCCTGGCCGACCGCGCCACCGCTGATCGTCGCCGTATTGTCGCCATCGCCGAGATCGACGCTGCCCGTCGTCGAGCCCGCCGTCATCGTGAACGCGTCGTTGCCCGCATCGGTACCGACGGCCCGCAAGCCGCTGAGACTGCCGGTGTTGACGATCGTTATCGCGCCAGTGCCGTTCGACAGGATCGCGGCGCTCGCAGTGCTGGCAATCGACCCCGTGTTCGTCACGGTCGCCGGGCCGCCGAGCGTGATGCCGTCGCTTAGCGCCTCGATCGTGCCCGCGTTGGTGAACGTGCCGCCGCCATTCGCGATGATGCCGTTCGCCTGACGGCTGATGACGCTGGCGCCCGCCTCGTTGTTGAACGTCACGCTGCCGCCGATGAACGCGCCGAGGCCGCCCGCGCCGCTCACCGTGATCGAGCCTCTGTTGGTGATGGCACCGGGCGTTGAATCCACCGAAACAATGCCGTGCGCGTTCGCGCCGGATACGGCGATCGCGCCGTTGTTCGCGATCGTGTTGTTGCCCGTCGAGCCCACCGCGCCGCCGCTCGCGAAGATGCCGTGCGCGTTGGGGCCACTCGTCGCGATCGTGCCGTTGTTGGTCAGCGTGTCGTCGTGCGTGAGCGCGGCCATCCCATTTGAGCCATCGCCCGTCGTCGCTATCTGTCCGTTGTTGGTCAGCGTCCCGCCTCCCGGGCTCAAAAAATCGTGCATGCCGACGGCGTTGTTGCCAGCCGTATGGATGACGCCCGTCGTGTCGTTCAGCATCGTCACGGCGGCCGCGCTGTTGAACATGCCTTCCGATAGCGGGCTGATCGTCGAGATCATGCCGCGATTGACGAGCACGTTGCGCCCTGCGCCCGTACCCTGCGCGGAGATGCCATCGAAGTCGTTGGCCAGCACGTTCAGCGTGCCGAGATTCGTGACCGTGCTCGCATCGCGCACGAGCACAGCATTGCCCGTGCTGACGTCGAGTTCGGCGCCGGCCTGCACGTTCACTGTGACATTGACACTGCCGGGCAACGCCACGACCGGCATCGTCGAAGGGTTCGGAGATGCGGAGCTGCACGTCGCGGTTTCGCCCGACGCCGGCGCCGTGTTATCGCATGCGGCAAACGCGACGTCATAACGCAGCGCGCAGATAAAGCCGAGCGCCGAGGAAACCGCGCGCCACAACAGAAGAGACGAAGAGCGCAGCCGCATGCTTGACCGATAAGGTTAGAAATTATCGCGCGCCTCAGCAGATGTTCGAAGCGACGCATGAACATCGGGCCTCTGCTTTGCCGCGCGCATTTCTAAAACAGGATACACAATAAGCTGTGCAACACAAGACGCACCCTGTTAACGCTTTGCACCAAGCGTTAATTAAGTGTTGCGAATCATTCATGCGAGAATAGAACGTGCAATTACCGTTCGCTGTATTTCCGACGACCCCTCGTATATCCGCAGAATGCGCGCATCTCGCACGAGCCGCTCCAGCGGCATCTCGCGCGTGAATCCATAGCCGCCATGCAACTGCAACGCGGCATCGGTGACGAATGCGGCCATCTCCGATGCGTAGAGCTTCGCCATCGACGCATGCTGCGTGAACGACTCGCCTGCCATACGCCTTGCCGCCGCCTGCAACGTCAGCAGCCACGCGGCTTCGAGACGCGTCTTCATATCGGCGATCGTCCATTGCAAGCCTTGCTTGTGCGACAGAGGCTCGCCGCCGACATGCCGCGTCTTCAGCCATTCGACGGCAAGCGCCAGCGCCGCTTCTGCAATGCCGATGCTCGTTGCCGCGACATCGAGCCGGCTGTTGTCGAGCACTTTCATCGCCGTGCGAAAGCCGCTGCCTTCCGCGCCCAGGCGATTCGCAGCGGGCACATGGCAATCGAGCGCCACTTCATGTGCCGGCGCGCCGCGTATGCCCATCAGTTTTTCGGCGGGCGCAACGTCGACGCCCGGCGTTTCCCGATCGACCACGAATGCGCTGATGCCGCGCGTGCCCGCATCGGTATCCGTCTTCGCGTACACGACGATAAAGCCCGCCGCGTCCGCGTTCGAGATGAAGTGCTTGACACCCGTGATCCGATAGCCGTCGCGCTCGCGTGTCGCGCGCGTGGCCATGTCGGCGGGATTCGAGCCGGCGCGCGGCTCCGTCAACGCAAAGGCGCCGAGCTTGCGGCCCGAAGCCGCATCGGACAGATAGCGCCCTCGCACGTCATCGTCGCCGCCGATCAGGATCGAGTCCGTCGCCAGATAGTGCGCGCCGATCATCGACGACGTCGATGCGCATGCCTTCGCGATCTCCACGAGCGACAGCACGATCGCAACCGCGGACGCATCCACGCCGCCCCAACGCTCGGGCACATTCATACCCATGACGCCGAGCTCGGCGAGTTGCGCGACATAGCGCGTGGTCGACAGTTCATCGCGATCGACGTGTGCGGCACGCGGCGCAAGTTCACTTTGCGCGAAACGCGAGATTGCATCGGCGATCTCCAGATCACTGTCCTCGATACCCAGGCGCTTATGCATGGTCACGCTCCTCGTTGCGAAATGCGCTCTCCTCTTTCGATGCACCTGAGCCGAACGCGCCACGCTCGCGCAACGAAACGATGTCTTCCGCGTCGTAGCCGAGTTGCTGCAACAGCGCTTCGGCATGCTCGCCAAGCGCCGGCGCAGGCGATACACGATTAGCCTCATACGCGGAAAACTTCACCGGCTGCGAAGGCAGGCGCGCCGCGTGTTGGCCTTCGCGCTGCACTTGCGTCAGCAGCGCGCGATGGGCCGCGTGATCGCTTTCCAGCGCTTCCTGCAGATTGCGAATCGGCGCGACGGGAATGCCCGCGTCACCGAGCGTGCGATTGACTTCGTCGACAGTGCGCGACGCCGACCACGCTTCGATCGTCGCGCGCAGATCGGCTTCGTGAATGCAACGCGACGCATCGCTGGCGAAGCGCGGATCGCTCGCGAGATGCGGCGCGTCGATGGCATGCGCGAACGTGCCGAACAAGCGGTTGTTCAACACCGCGACGACATAGAAGCCGTCCGACGCGCGATACGCGCCGAACGGCGCCGACGACGGATGGCGGTTGCCGACGCGGCGCGGCGCGATTCCCGTTGCCGCATAACGCGCGACGAGCGTCGCGCTCATGCCGAGCGTCGCATCGAACATCGACACGTCGACATGCGTCCCCTTGCCGCTCCGCTCGCGCGCGAGCAGTGCCGCGAGCACGCCCCACGACGCAAAGAGACCGCTGACGGCGTCCGATACCGATTCGCCGATCATCGTCGGCGGTCCGTCGGGCGAGCCGGTTGCGTCCATCAGGCCGCACATCGCTTGCAGGATGATGTCGTATGCGGGGCGATGCGATTCGGGTCCCGTTTGACCGAAGCCCGACACGCTTGCATATACGAGCGACGGATTCACGTCGCTCAACGCGGCATAACCGATGCCGAGCTTGTCCGCGACGCCCGGCCTGAAGTTCTCGACGACGACATCGGCATCCGCGCATATTGCGCGCGCAAGCTCGCGCCCCGCATCCGTTTTCAGGTCGAGCACGATGCTTCGCTTGTTGCGGTTCATCGCGGCGAACAGACCGCTCTCGCCGTCTTCGGTGAACGGGCCGACGGCGCGATAGTCGTCGCCTGCGGGCGGCTCGATCTTGATCACATCGGCGCCCAGATCGCCGAGCAGCGCAGTGCAATAAGGGCCCGCGAGCACGCGTGAGAAATCGATCACGCGCAGCCCTTCGAGCGGCAGATTCGAATGGAACATCGACGGCTCCTTCCATCAGGGGTTCGATGCACCGATTCTCGGCCTGCACAGGCTATCAAGTAAAATATCGAATCAAATTAGCACCTATAGGATTTTCCGATGCGCGTCTCGTTGCGGCTCCTGCGCTATTTCACGGCGACAGCGGAAACAGGCAGCACGACAGCCGCGGCGAAACAGCTGAACGTCTCGCAGCCATCCATCTCCGTTGCGATACGCGAACTCGAATCGCTGTTCGACGACACGCTCTTCACGCGCGAATCGGGCGCGAAGATGACGCTGACGCGCTTCGGCGTGCGCAAGCTCGCGGAGGCGCGTCAACTGCTGAACGCCGCCGCATCGTTCGAAGCCGACGACAGCGGCGACGCGACATCGGGGGAAGTGCAGATCGGCGTCTTCAGCACGATTGCGCCCGTCTATCTGCCCGCGCTGCTGCGCATTGCGCGCATGCGCTTTCCGGACCTGTCGATACGGTTCGTCGAAGGCGATCTCGTACAGCTCGAAGAAGGATTGCGCAGCAGCCACATCGAACTCGCGCTGATGTACGACGTCGGCCTGCCCGCCGATATCGAACGCGAGTGTCTCGCGGAACTGAAGCCCTACGCGCTCGTGCCCGCCGCATCGAAGCTCGCGAAGAAAGCGGGCAAGCTATCGCTGCACGAGCTCGCGAAAGAGCCGTTGATCCTGATCGATCTGCCGCACAGCCGCGAATTTCTGATGGCGCCGTTCTGGCAATGCGGGCTCGCGCCCGAAGTGCGCTATCGGGCGACGTCGCTCGAACTCGTGCGCAGCATGGTCGCGCAGGGCCTTGGCGTGTCGCTGCTGATCACGCAGAGCGAGACGGCTTCGTCATCGACGGGCGCCATCGAGCGGCCCATTCGCGAAGAGACCATACGTCAGCCACTCGTGATCGCGCGGCCCGCGCGCGCGTCGCGCACGAAGGCGTCGGAACTCGTCGCGCAGTGCATGCGCGACGCAGTGAACGAGGCAATGTCCGCACGCGCGGGACAGATGCGACGCCGCTCGCGTGCGTAAAGCACGCGGCGCGGAAACGTGGCTCGCCGCGCGCTACCGATGCCAGGCGTCGAGCACGGCAGGCTGCAACAGCCCGCTCGTCGCCTGACGTGCGCCGTGCGCGTCGATGAGCAGCGTGCGCGGCATCTCGCCGTGCCAGTTGGGATCGAGCGCGCGGCGCAGCTTGTCGGGGATCGCCTCGGCGTTCGCGTAGAGCGCGGTCCGCGGCGGCAACGGCAGCGACGCGAGCACTTGCGATAGCGCAGTGGCGTTGTCGTCGATGGGGTCCATCGCGATTATCGTCAGCCGCACATCGCGGTGCTTCTTCTGCCATTCGACGATCCGCGCCGCGTTCTCGCGGCAGTAGCTGCAATCGAGCGACCAGATTTCGACTATCTGCGGCTTGCCGTGCGACGCGGCGAAAAGCGCGTTCACGTCCGCCGCGCGCAGCGGCTCGAGACTGCCAGCGTGCGCGCCGACCGCGATCAAGGCGCCGGCGAGCGCCATCCACATTCGTTTCATTGATTGCCCTCCCCGGCCGGCACGAGCATGTAGCCGTCGTTCTGCGTGCGCCACGACAGATAGACGCGCCCCGCGTCGTCCAGCAACTGCGGATTGTCGCTGCCGCCCGCCGTCTGCGCGAGCATGCGCGGCGCGCTCCAGTGCGCGCCTTCGTCGTCGGAGCGGCGCAGCATCAGACGCATCGTGTCGCCATCGAAGTCCTTCCACGCGAGCCACAGCGTCTTGCCCTGTGCGATCAGCGCCGCGTGCGACGCCTGGTCGTCGGGCTTGCCCGTGTCGCCGAACGCCCATGGCTCGCCGATCTGCTGGCCGTTCGCGTCGAGGCGCGAGTAGTAGACGTCGGCGCGTCCGTTGACGACGCTGAACCACGCCATGTGCCGCACGCCGTCCGGCGTGATTGCGAGCGCCGGGCCGTGCTCGGGACACGCTTCCATATGCCAGCCGGAGAACGTCGCGCGAACGGGCACGACGGCCTCGCGCGAATCGGCGGGCAGCACGGCGAGCGCGTGATCGCGGATCTGGCCGTCGAACACGTTGCGCCACATCGCCTGCACGCGGCCTTCGTTGTCGAGCGCCAATGCGATCCGGCAGCACTCGCACGTGTGGTCGGCGACCTTGCGCTCGGGCTGGAACGACTGCCCGCCGTCCGTCGATACCGCGTAGTAGACAGCCGCGCCGTCATACGCCTTGCCGGCCTTCTTCGCCGCCGTCAGATCGCGCTTGTCGATCCATGCGACGAAAATGCGCCCCTGTCCGTCGACGATCATCGAATCGAAGCGATGCGTGATCGGCTGACGATCGCCGTGGACGGTGGCGGGCACGCTCCACGTTGCGCCGCCGTCCGTCGAGCGCGAGAAGCGGACCATGCCCGTGTACGGCGCATCGAGCGGCATCGACCACGTGACGTAGATCGTCTGCGCATCGGGGCTTGCAGCGATCTTCGGACGGTTCTCGGCGCTCGTGTAGATCGGCTCGGGCATCGCGTTGACCACGACGGGCGGCGACAGCGTGCGGCCCGCTTTGTCGGCGTGGCTCGAATGCGCGACGACGACGTGCTGCCCTTCAACCCACGCGACCCACAGGCGATGCTGCGCGTCAAACGCGGCGCCCGTCGCGAGCGGCGCTTTGGCTGCGCTCGCGGCTTTCGCGCCGGCACGCGGTCCCGTGCCGCTCATGCCGCTCATGCCGCTCATGTCCGCCATGTCCATCGGCATCGCGTGGCCCGTGTGCGGATCGTTCGAAGCGTCATGTGCCATCGACGGCTGCGCGATCAGCGCCAGCGACAAACCGGCGGCCAGCGCCGCCGTCCATTTTCTTAAAGCGACCATTTGAGTTCTCCGTAGAACGTGCGGCCCGGATACGGGTGAAAGACGTAGTAGCGGCGGTCCGTCAGGTTGTCGATGCCGACCGACGCGACCCAGTGCTTGCCCATCTGGTAACGCGCCTTCAGATCGACAACCAGAAACGAGCTCGTGCCGCCGTAGACGTCGGGATTGATGTCGCTGTTGTCGAGCGTGTTGTACTGGCGGCCGGAATAACGTATTCCGACGCTGCCCTGCCATTGCGGATTGAAGTGGTAGTTGGCGAGCAGATTCGCGCGCATCACGGGAATGCGCGGAAAGCGCTTGCCGACATACGACGGATTCGCCGAGTCAGCCAGAATGCGCGCGTTGGTCGCCGACACGTTCGCATCGAGATCGAGCCCGTGCAGCAGCACGTTCTGCCCCGAGAACGCCAGCTCGACGCCACGCGCGCGCACGCGGTCGACGTTCGAAATGTTCGTGACCGTCGAAGCGCCGTTGACCGTCGTCTGGCCGTAGATCGAATCGCGCAAGTCGCTCTGGAACACGCTCGCGCGCACGACACCCACGCCGACGTCGCGCTCCGCCGTGAAGTCCCAGTCGATTGCCTTCTCGGGGCGCAGGCCCGGATTGTTGTTGACGATCGCATTGTTCGAGATCGTGCCCTGGAACAGCTCGGCGACGGTCGGAAAGCGCGTGCCTGTCGCGAACGAGAGGCGAAACAGCCAGTATTGCGTGGCCTGCCATTGCACCGACGCTTTCGGCGACGGCGCGTTCGCGCTGCGATCCGCGTAGCCGAACGTCGACGTGCCGTTGCCGAGTGCGCCGTCGTATGCGTCCCAGCGCTCGTAGCGCAGGCCGAGCGTCGCAAGCCAGCCCGGCGCGAAACGCCATGCGTCCTGGCCGTAGAGCGCCTGAGTGCGCGTGTCGCCGCGATACGTGCTCGCGAGCGTCGACGCAGAGCCGTTCAGCCAGTCGGCTGCGTTGTACGTCTCGTTGCGCAGGAAATAGTTGTCGAAGTGATAGCCGACGGTCAGCGCATGGCCCGCGTACGACGGCGATTCCGCTTTCAGGTCGAGCGTCCGCCAGCCGGTGCCGTCGCCGAAGAAGATCGTGCCGGGGCCGCCGCCATAGGCAGCGGGCGGCGCAGTCGTCGACGAACGCAGCACGTCGCGCGAGACGTCGTACGCCGATACCACGCCCGACAGCTTCCATCCCGAATCGAGCCGCGCGTTCAGGCCGAACGCGTAGAGCCAGTTCTCCTGATCGCCGTTGGCGGGCGAAAACGCCGTCGGCGCGATCGTGTAGTTCTTCCCGCCGATCGTGGCATTGCCCGCATAGACCAGGTCGCCGGTGGCGTCCGTCAGGAAGGTCTGCGCGCGATCGTTGTAGTGGTTCTCCCAGTGGCCGACCGTGAGCGTCGCGTCGACGTGGTCGGTCAGCGCGTAGCCCATGCGCACGGATTCGCCGATCTGCTCGGTGCGCTCCATCATCTGCGGACCGACGATCACGCGCGGCTGGCCGTTCGGGCCGGTATCCGTCGCCGCGCCCGTCACCGCGACGGGCGCGCCCAGCTTCGCGTTGTACGCGCTATTCGGGCTCGCGTACTGGAGCGGCTGGCTGTTGTTCTCGAGACGGTCGAGCGTCAGCGAATACCAGAAGCGGCCGATGCGATCGGCGATATGCGCCGACTCGTGATTGCCGCCGAAGTTCTTCGTAAAGCCATACGGGTCGTCGTAATGCTGTGTGAAAAGCTGCGTGTCCAGCGACGCTTCGAGCTTCTCGGGCTTGCGCGTCGTGATCTGCACCGTCGAGCCGATCGAGTTGCCCGGATAGAGCGCCGAGAACGGCCCGTACAGCACCTCGACCTGGGCGATGTCGTCGGGCGCGATCAGCGACCAGCGCGGCGGGTACGCATAGCTCGAACCGAGCAGGTTCGACAGCAGCAGTCCGTCGGCATAGACGAGGCCGCGCGCGCTCTGCAGCTCGTTGAAGTCGCGGCCCGCGAACACCGGGTTGCGATCGCCAATAAAGCGCTTGCGGACCATGACGTTCGGCGCGTACTTGAGCGCGTCTTCCGTATTGACGATGTTGCGCGCGTCGATCTGCTCCCGCGTGACGGTTTCGACGACGCCCGGCGTGTCCGGTGCAAATGCGGGCGCGGCTCGCGTGGCCGTGACCCTGACGGCTTGCAGCGTGCCGGCGGGTTCCGTCAACGAATCCGTGGAATCGCTCGTTACAGAAGAATGGGAGACCGAAGTATCCGGGATGGCACGATCGGTCGTACCTTGATCGGCCCATGCAGGTTGAATGGCGAACACTGCCGCGCAAGCCACTGAAAGCGGCGTGCGTGCGGACAGCGCAGCGGAAGCGATGCGCATGAAGAGTCCTGAAAACGTGATCGAAGACGCCCTGCCGATGCGGATGCCAGGCGGCTCGCCGAATGACTGATGCGGCGAGCGGGAAACGCGGGAGCAAAGCAAAGGCAGGCGCAGCGGCTCGCCGCCTGCTACGTCGTGACGACGTCAGACGCAGGCGAACGAACGGGCTGAAAGGGCTTCAGATCGACGCGACGGGAGGGGCGCGGGGTAGTGCGGCGCGTACGCTGCGGCGCACAAAGACGACTTCGGGCTCGACAGCGCGCGCGTAAGCGAGCGCACGGACGGGAGGCGGAACGAACGGGACACTGGCGCCAAGTGCGAAGTTCGCAGCGAAGCCCGGACAGTAGACGCAGTGAGGAACGACGAGGTGCGACTTCGACGTGCTGTCGTGCGAATCGCCGAGGTCGATGACGACGTTCTTCGCACCGGCCGCATGACAGAGTTCGACGGAGAGCGGGCCTTGCGAGCCGGGAGCACGCGCATAGCCGATGACGGGCGACAGTACGTTGAGTACCAGCGCCAGCCATACGAGACCGATCCAGCGTGTCGGGCGTGCCATCGCTACCTGAAAGAGTGAGCGCGCAGTATAGCAATGGGCCGCGAAACAGTGTTTAGACGTACTGCGATCAGGCAATCGTTAAATTCTAAACAAGGCGCTTCAATGCCTGGGAGCCTGTGCCGTTAAAGCAACAAGGGGCGCGCCAAAACATCGGCTGTGTGCGGCAGCGCTGGTCCGACGCGCATGCCGAGGAAGATAATGATTTCGTAAAGGAGAGAACATCATGGATACCAAACCGCCGAAGATTCCGACCCCCGACAAGGTCTCGAGCCCGGATCCGGAACCGGCAGGCGTCGAATTTCTGAGCGCGGAACTGCCCGAGCATGTTCGCGCGTTCTTCGACGAACAACGCAAGTCGTGCGAACCGAAGTAACGGTTGACGTGTGCATTGCAGCGCCGGGGCACGCGCATCAAATGAATGCGCGCAATGCCGACGCACGTCCATGCGCTCCGCATATCGAGGCGCGGAATCGGTGCGCGTCTGTGCTTTTACCTGTGTCCGGTGGTTTCGTTCTTCATTTGAGCGACGGCTAATCGCGCGTCAACGTGACGCACGCGAGTTCGTCCGCGCGCTCATCCGTATTCGCTGACTTATCCCTCGTTTTTCCCCGCTGCGGCGCGGCCGTCGATGTGCATGTGCGACGCATGCCGCACGCTTCGTCTATTCTCTTGTGTTTCCTTCCTGCGCAGCTTCGGGCTGTCTCGAGTTCAATGATCCGTTCGCTTCACCTCGGCGCGCTTGGCGCGATCGCGCTCTCCTTCGCCCTCGCCTTCACGCCGACGCCCGCGCGCGCCGATGGCGACGACACCGCGCTCACCAATCTGATCGCGCTCGTCTCGCAGCGTCTGTCGCTGGCCGAGCCTGTCGCGCGCTACAAGTGGGCCCATCATCAACCGATCACCGATACGCCGCGCGAGCAGGCACTGCTCGCCGACGTCGAGAAGCGCGCGATGAAAGCTGGCATTGATCCCGCGCTCGCGCGCGCGTTCTTCCAGGATCAGATCGACGCGAGCAAGGAAGTGCAGAACGCGCTGTTCGATTCGTGGCGCGCAACCCGGCCGCCCGAAGGCGCGGCACCGGATCTCGCGACCAGCCTGCGGCCGCAACTGGACAAGCTGACGCAATCGCTGATTACCGCGCTCGCGCGCATGCAGACGCTGCGCGCGCAGGACGATTGCCCGACACGCGTCGCACGCGGCATCGATAACTGGAAATCGCTCACGCGCTACGACAACACGCGCAATGCCGCGCTCACGCGAGCGCTCGGGCATGTGTGCGAAGCGGGGGGCGTCGGGGCGACGGGCTAGGCCGCATCGATGGCTGCCGTAGCGGGGGCCGCGGCGGCGTTGGCCTCGCCCGGTGCGCGGGACAGCGGCAGCACGCGCAGTCCGCGCGCGAGGTGCGTCTGGAGGATGCGCCACGTCGACAGCTCGAACGCGCCGCGCGTGTCGGCAGCAAGCAGCGCCGAGGCTTCGGCCAGCGACGGCGCGTGCCCGAGATAGTGCCATCCGTCGACGATATGGAAGACGCGCGCGCCTTCCGATGCATCGCGCTCCTCGAACGCAATCGCACCTTCGTAAGGCCACGGCACATCGATGGGATCGGCGCGGCTCACGCGCGGCAAACGGTTGAGCGGCGGGCGCAGCGTCGCGATCCACTGCGCTTCCGCGAGCAGCGCGCCGATCTCGCCGCCCGTCGAGCGCCACTCGACGCGCCGCACCTGCTGCGCAAGCCTGATCTCTTTTGACGAACGGCGCTCGCCCGTCAAATGCGAGCGCAGACGCTGCCGCACGCGCACGCTTCGGCCGACGTACAGCGGCGTGTCGTTCTCGCCATAAAACGCATACACGCCGCAGCCGGCCGGCGCGGTATCGAGCAGATCTTCGGTGATATCGCCCGCCAGCTGGTAACGACGCATCGTCTTGTCGATCTGCGCGCGCAGCACGTCAACGGGGACGAGGCCGTGCAGACGTTGCCAGAACTGCCAGAGCAGATCGGCGTCGGCGAGCGCGCGGTGTCGGTCCGACGGCACGAGCGCATGCCGCTCGACAAGCGCATCGAGTCCGTGACGCTTTTCTGCCGGGAACAGCGCGCGCGACAGGCGCACGGTGCACAGCACGTCCGGATTGAACGCATAACCCGCGCGCTGAAACTCGTTGCGCAGGAATCCACGATCGAAACTGGCGTTGTGCGCGATGAAAAGCTTGCCTTCGAGCCGCGCGAACAGATCGGCTGCAATCGATTCGAACGTGGGCGCGCCGCGCACCATGTCGTCGGTGATGCCTGTCAACTGCTGGATGAAAGCGGGAATCGGCTGGCCGGGATCGACCAGTGTGGTCCAGCTGGACGCGCCGTCCGGCCCCAATTCGACGATGCCGATTTCCGTGATCCGATGCGTGCCTACGGAACCGCCCGTCGTTTCGAGGTCGACGAAGGCGATCGGCACATCGAGGGCCGGAGCAGGCAGAAACGGTACGGACATGAGAAAAACTTGTGCAATGCGGGACTGGTTACAAGTATGCCCTATCGACGGCAATGCTTGCGCGCGCATTGGTCACGTCATGGGAATTTGCGCTCGACCCTTTTACCGTACTCGTGCATTATCTTTTCCATGTCCGTCATAAATAAATCATCAATCAGGGATAACGCTTGGTTCTCGGCGTTAACCGACTGAATTTGCATTCGCGAGGAAATGGTTCCGAACGCTCTCAGCCAGGACGGCAGGGATTCGAGCGCCGCATTAGCATTCATTGAGCGACAAAATGAAAAACCCTCGCAAGGCGAGGGTTTAACCTGGGCGCGAATGCGTTCGGCGACGATCAGAGCGGCTGGATGTTGGCAGCCTGCTTGCCCTTCGGGCCGGCCTTGATGTCGAACGACACGCGCTGATTCTCCTTCAGCGATTTGAAGCCTTCCGCACGGATCTCCGAGAAGTGCGCGAAGAGATCCTCGCCACCCGTGTCGGACGTGATAAAGCCATAGCCTTTAGCATCGTTAAACCATTTGACGATACCGGTTTCCATATTCCACTTTCCTCGATATTTGACTAAACAGGCAATGCCATTTAATGCCGATTACGATTCACGAATTTCAGAAAACGGAAATAAGTGCGTACAGCACAGATTAGCGTCCCGCTATCGAAAATCCAGCATGGCATTTATACGGGGAACGGGCTGCAGGCGTCAAGCGGTTTCAAATTGGTATTTGAATGTTCGTCAAGTCCGTCATAAAAGCGAACGGAATCATGAATTTTCTTAAAGTATGCGGAATAAAATCGGTCTGTATTGCCGGTTTTTGTCTGCTATAACAAAGGAACTCGGGCAAATTTTTCCGCGGTGTAACAAATCGTGTCTTTCGTAAGTGTTTCCACGGGTTGTTAAGGTAACACGTGAATCGCAAGATTCTAGCCAGCAGTTTGCAACTGGAGAAACGCCATGCTGTTCGATACCCTCCTCCGCATCGCCGCCCAACGGTTCCGCTCCCCGAAAGACACGCCGCGCGCTGACAGGTCCGCGCAGCGCACGTCCGCGCTGGAGTTCGATCCGATGTGGCACGGCGATCACTGGCAGAACCTGCTGTCATCCCCAATGGACGCGCGCCACTACGTGATCGAAGATTGGAGCCTGACGCCGGGACTCGAATTTGCTCCCGTCGTTGCGGATGGAAAGCATCAATAAATGATGCGGTAAGCGCAGGCAAAAAAAAGCGCGACTTGGAGAAAGTCGCGCTGACAAAGGTTTGGAGATCTTTTTCGTCAACGAAAAAGTCTGCTTCGAAAAGCAGAACTTTCAGTATAGCGTTGGAAACGAGTTTGAATAGATGCGCATCTCGCAAACTACTATTTCAATACCGACAACAATCTGAATTCCGCCATTTTCGCGTTGTTTTCGCACATCATTTCGTGTCGTAATTGAACAACGCGTAAAGGTTGACACCCTCCGCTGGCACAACTCAATCAGCCGGAAAGCCTTTCTGAATAAGGCCTTCAGGCTTTCGCTCGATAATTTCCTATCCCGTAATACTTTATTGCGAAATTCGGAACGGCCATCTGCCGAGCCACGTCTCTACACTTTGCCTACCCGGAAACGAACGCACGTCGGTCACCGTGCGTTGTTCACGCGATTTGCCTCTCGCAGCGCTCGCGTGAAGTTTCCTTCAAGCCTGGGTACTAAAACCCATCCTGTTCTCGGAGTTACAAAGATGAAAAAGACTCTCATGGTCGCTGCCCTGACGGGCGTATTTGCAACGGCTGCGCATGCGCAAAGCAGCGTCACGCTGTACGGCTTGATCGACGCCGGCATCACCTACACGAACAACCAGGGCGGTCACAGCAACTGGCAAGAAACGACGGGCTCGGTGAACGGCAGCCGTTTCGGCCTGCGCGGCGCTGAAGACCTCGGCGGCGGCCTGAAGGCAATCTTCACGTTGGAAAACGGCTTCGGCATCAATGATGGCACGCTGAAGCAGAACAGCCGTATCTTCGGCCGTCAGGCGTTCGTCGGTCTTGCGAGCGACCAGTTCGGCGCCGTGACCCTCGGCCGTCAATACGACAGCATGGTCGACTACGTCGGTCCCCTGTCGCTGACGGGCACGCAATACGGCGGCACGCAGTTCGCCCACCCGTTCGACAACGACAACCTGAACAACTCGTTCCGCGTGAACAACTCGGTCAAGTACCAGAGCGCGAACTACGCGGGCTTCAAGTTCGGCGCGTTGTACGGCTTCTCGAACCAGGCTGACGGCTTCGCGAACAACCGCGTGTACAGCGCTGGCGCGTCGTACAGCTTCGCAGGCTTCAACCTCGCTGCTGCTTACCTGCAACTGAACAGCAACGGCGCAACGGGCACGGCTGCTGCGTTCAACAGCAGCGGCGCAGTTCAGGGCGACAACACGTTCTTCGCTGGCCGCCAGCAGACGTGGGGCGCAGGCGCGAACTACACGTTCGGCCCGACAACCGTCGGCCTCGTGTACTCGCAGACGAATCTGTCGCAATGGGCAGGCATCGGCCAGAGCGCGTCGGGCAACCAGGGTCTGACGAACCGCTTCGGCGGCAACAGCGGCCACTTCCAGAACTTCGAAGCGAACGCACGCTACGCTCTGACGCCGGCTATCAGCATCGCCGGTTCGTACACGTACACCCGCGCGAGCATGGCTGGCGAGCGCCCGCACTGGAACCAGTTCAACCTGCAAACAGCCTACGCGCTGTCGAAGCGTACCGACGTCTACCTGCAGGGCGAATACCAGCAAGTCAGCGAAAACTCGCTGGTCAACGCGAACATCAACGGTCTGAACGCGTCGGGCAACGAGAAGCAAGTCGCTGTGACGGCTGGCCTGCGTCACCGCTTCTGAGCATCAGAAGTACTCGCAGCATGAAAAAGGCGCCGCTTGCGGCGCCTTTTTTTCGTTGTTCACTCGCGTTCCCGTTGTTCTTCATCGGCGACGCTGCGGCCCACACAGGCCCTTGGGAAGGACCGCCTACGCGTCCCCCTCTTCGTCGCGCGTCGGATAGATCACGTCCAGTACGTCGATCGTCTGCGGTCCTGCAGGCGTATGCAACGTCACCTGATCGCCGATCTTCGCCTTCAGCAACGCGCGCGCAACCGGCGAGATCCAGCTGACGTGCCCCTCGTCCAGGTTCACTTCGTCGATGCCGACGATCTTCACCGTGTGCGTCTCGCCGTCTTCCGTCGCGTATTCGACGGTCGCGCCGAAGAACACCTGATCCGTGTTTTCCTGCCGGCTGCTTTGCACGACCTCGGCCAGATCGATGCGCTTGGTGAGAAAGCGGATGCGACGGTCGATTTCGCGCAGCCGCCGCTTGCCATAGATGTAGTCGCCGTTCTCGGAGCGGTCGCCGTTCGATGCCGCCCACGACACCAGCTTGACCACCTCCGGCCGTTCATCGTCGATCAGATGCAGCAGTTCATCGCGCAAGCGCCTGTACCCGGCCGGCGTGATGTAGTTCTTCGCGCCCGCGGGCACGTCGGGTTGAGCGGCTTCGAGATCGTCGTCGTTCTCGTCAGTCGATTCTTTGACAAAGGCTTTGTTCATGATGATTCAGCGTTCAAGCGGACATCCATATACCAAGGGTACATGATACGGCTACTGTCACAAATTTCAGGGTTAGCCCTTCCCTTTTTCCGAGACATTGCTATAATCTCATTTCTGCGTGCGGCTGTAGCTCAGTTGGATAGAGTACTTGGCTACGAACCAAGGGGTCGTGGGTTCGAATCCTGCCAGCCGCGCCACCTCTTTCGAGGGCCTTCCACCAGGAAGGCCCTTTCGTTTCACCGGGTTGTACGCGATGCAGTAAGCGCGACCCAGCAGTTCAAGCTTAGCGTGCGGCTGTAGCTCAGTTGGATAGAGTACTTGGCTACGAACCAAGGGGTCGTGGGTTCGAATCCTGCCAGCCGCGCCACCCATGAAGGGCCTTCCATCCGGAAGGCCCTTTGTCTTTTGCTGCCCCTTTCTGCTGTGCCTTTCTTTTCCGCGGTTTTTGCTTCTTTTCCCGTTCGTGCTGCGCCCGAGGCCTCGCGTCAACGCGGCGTCGACTTGATATCGCCGATTTCGCCATCCGGCTTCGGCAGTTCGTTCTCGATGCCCAACGGCGACGACTGCTCGCCAATCGGCGTCGCGCGCATCCCAAAGAGCGCCTGCGGCTGGCGCAGCACGTCGTCGACGGTATCGCCGAACCGGCTGATCACGAAGGCCCTCAGCAGCGCATCACGCAGCGATTCGCCATGCGCCGACACCGTCCCGTGCCCGCCCTCGAAGTCGGCGACGCAATGCGCCGCGCCCTCGCGCGTGCGCTCGCGCACTTCGAGCCGCCGCGCGCGTTCGAGCACGACGGACGCCGCTTCCCATGACGTCGACGGCGTGAAACGCCCATCCCATGCTCGGCCGCGGTCGTTGCCGCGTATCGAGACGACGCGGCCGCTATCGGTGAAGTGGATTTCGCGCACGAAGTCGTGCAGGCTGCGCGCGACCCAGTAGTCGAGCGCGAGGCCGGAGAGATCAGCTACGTTCATCGCGTTGTTCCCGTGAAAACAGGCAAAGGCGTGCGCGCAGTGGTGCAAACGGCGCGCCCGCCGCTCAACTTCGATTTCAGTAATCGGCGCGCTCGCGTTCGATCCGCATGCCGCCGTCGTGATGTCGATGCCCTTCTTCGCTCGGACGTTCGCGCGCGATGCGCATCACGTCGGGATTGGTCCGAACTCGGCGCATCACGTTCGCGAGATGCACGCGGTCGCTGACCTGAATGACGAAGCGCAGGAACGTCGATTCTTGCGACTGGTCTTCGTCCATCGCAATGTGGACGATATTTGCGTCGGCGGACGTGATATCCGCCGCGACGCGCGCGAACACGCCTTTGGTGTTCTTGACAAGCACCTTGATCGCGACGTCGAACAGACGTCCCGGCTGCGGCGCCCACGCGACGTCGATCCAGCGGCCCGGGTCGCGCCTGTGGATGCGCTGCGCGACGCGGCAATCCGTCGTGTGGATCGCCATGCCGAGGCCGATGCCGATATAACCCATGATGTCGTCGCCTGGAATGGGCCGGCAGCACGCGGAAAGCTGCACCGACATCCCTTCCGTGCCCGTGATGACGACGGGCGGCGCACTCGGCGTCGCGCCCTGTTCGGCACGCGGGTTCTCGTCGTCGGCTTCGTGGCCTTCCCGGCCGCTCATCAGCACTTCGATGCGCTTGGCCATCACCGCGGCGACACGCCGGCCCAGGCCGATATCCGCGAAGATTTCCTGACGGTTCTTGTTGCCCGTCCACAGCACGAGCTTGTCCCACACTTCCGGCGTGACGTCGGCGAGCGACAGTCCGTAGCCCTTGAGCGACTGATCGACGAGGCGTTCGCCCAGTTGCACCGACTCGTTCAGGCGCATCGTCTTCAGATAGTGGCGGATCGCGGTACGCGCCTTGCCCGTGCGCACGAAACCCAGCCACGCGGGATTCGGCTTCGAATACGGCGCGGTGATCACTTCGACGATATCGCCGCTCTTCAGCTCGGTGCGCAGCGGCAGCAGTTCATTGTTGATCTTCACCGCGACGCACTGATTGCCCAGATCGCTGTGAATCGAATACGCGAAGTCGAGCGCGGTCGCGCCGCGCGGCAGCGCCATGATCTTCGACTTCGGCGTGAACACGTAGACGGCATCCGGGAACAGGTCGATCTTCACGTGCTCGAGGAATTCGCTCGAATCGCCGACTTCGCTTTGAATGTCGAGCAGCGACTTGAGCCATTGATGCGCGCGCTTCTGCACGTCGTTGAGATCGGCGCCGCCGTTCTTGTACAGCCAGTGCGCGGCGACGCCCGCCTCCGCGATCTCGTGCATCTTGCGTGTGCGCACCTGGAACTCGATGGGCGCGCCGAACGGGCCCACCAGCGTCGTATGCAGCGACTGGTAGCCGTTGACCTTCGGAATCGCGATGTAGTCCTTGAACTTGCCCGGCACCGGCTTGTAGAGCGCGTGCAATGCGCCGAGGCACGTATAGCATTCGAGCGCGCTCTCGACGACCACGCGAAAGCCGTACACGTCGAGCACCTGCGAGAACGACAGCTGTTTGTCGCGCATCTTCTTGTAGATGCTGAAGATGGTTTTCTCGCGGCCCGTCACTTCCGCTTCGATCTTCGCATCTGAAATCGCGCGCTGCACCGATTCGAGAATCTTGCCGACCACTTCGCGGCGATTGCCGCGCGCCGCCTTCACGGCCTTTTCGAGTGTCGCGTAACGATGCGGATTGAAGTTCGCGAAGCTCAGGTCCTGCAGCTCGCGATATGTGTTGTTCAGGCCGAGCCGGTGCGCGATCGGCGCGTAGATGTCGAGCGTCTCTCGCGCGACGCGCCGGCGCTTTTCCGGCGGCACGGCGCCGAGCGTGCGCATGTTGTGAAGCCGGTCCGCAAGCTTCACGAGAATCACGCGCACGTCGCGCGCCATCGCGAGCAGCATCTTGCGGAAGTTCTCCGCCTGCGCTTCCTCGCGATTGCGAAACTCCATCTTGTCCAGCTTCGACAACCCGTCGACCAGTTCCGCGACCTTCGCGCCGAAGCGCTCCGCGAGTTCGGTCTTGGTCACACCCTGGTCTTCCATCACGTCGTGCAGGAGCGCGGCCATGATCGACTGCGCGTCGAGCTTCCAGGCCGCGCAGATTTCCGCGACAGCCACAGGATGCGTGATGTAGGGTTCGCCGCTTTGACGGTATTGCCCGAGGTGGGCTTCGTCGCTGAAGTGGAACGCCGCTTTGACTTCCTTGATCTCTTCCGGGCTAAGGTAGCCGGACAGCGCGGACGTCAGCTTGGCGATCGAGACGACGTCATGCCGGCGCGGCTGCTCCGGCGTGGCGGTCGGTCCGAACAGATGGCGAAACGATTGTTCGAGGACCGCGTCGATGTACCTGCGTGCAGACGATGGCGATTCGCTATCGTGTTCGTGGGCAGCGTGTTCCACTTCCGTTGCGGATGGCGAGGGGTTGGTGCTCATGGTCGCCTCCGTTTTGCGATTGTGCCCGTCTGCACGCGTTGGGTTGAGTTACATGACGATCGAAACTTGAAGCGCGCCTTAGACAGGCACCTTCTTCAGCATTTCGACGCCAACCTGGCCAGCCGCAATCTCACGCAGCGCGAGGACCGTGGGCTTGTCGCGGCTTTCGATTTTCGGCGTGTGGCCTTGAGCGAGCTGACGTGCGCGATAGGTCGCGGCAAGCGCCAGTTCAAAACGATTCGGGATCTGTTTCAGACAGTCTTCGACGGTAATGCGGGCCATGTTGAAAATTCCTTCTCTGTATGTCGGTTATTCTACCTTATGTCCTCGAGAGCTCGCCCGTATCAGGCGTGCGGCAAGTGAATACCGAGCTGCATGAAGAGCTCCGTGTGGCGCGCGTATTGCGACGTGAAGCGCGAACGTGTTGCCGAGACGAGGCACTGCAGTTCGGCGAGCGCGTGATCGAAGTTTTCGTTGATCACGACGTACTCCGCTTCCGCTGCGTGCGCCATCTCGCTGCCCGCTGCGAGAAGGCGTCGCGTGATCACGTTCGGCTCGTCCTGGCCACGCTTTTTCAGGCGCTCTTCGAGCGCTTCGAGCGAAGGCGGCAAGATGAAAATCTCGACGGCGTTGCGGAACTGCTTCTTCACCTGTTGCGCGCCCTGCCAGTCGATTTCGAGCAGCACGTCATGGCCGCTCTTCATCTGCTCTTCGATCCACACGCGCGAAGTCGCGTAGTAGTTGCCGTGCACTTCCGCGCTTTCGAGAAACTCGCCCGCATCGTGGCGCGCGAGGAAATCTTCGACGGTCGTGAAGTGATAGTGCTCGCCGTCCTGCTCCTTCGGACGCGGCGGACGCGTCGTGTATGAAATCGACAGACGGATCGCCGCGTCGCGCGCGAGCAGCGCGTTCACGAGCGTCGACTTGCCCGCGCCCGACGGCGCGACGACCATGAACAGGTTGCCGGGATAAACGCCTGCGTATGGATTGCGTTTGGATTCGGTCATGCTGGTGAGACTCCCGTATTACTCCAGGTTCTGTACTTGTTCGCGCATCTGCTCGATGAGCAGCTTGAGCGTCATCGACGAATCGGCGAGTTCCTTCGCGGCCGCCTTCGAGCCGAGCGTGTTTGCCTCGCGGTTCAGTTCCTGCATCATGAAGTCGAGACGCTTGCCGACCTTGCCGCCCTTCTGGATGACGTGGCGCGTTTCGTTCAGATGCGCAGTGAGGCGCGACAGCTCTTCCGCGATGTCGATGCGAATGCCGTACATCGTCACTTCCTGACGGATGCGCTCGGCGATCTCTTCGCGCGACACGATCGTTGCCGCCGTATCCGGCGCGGCGATACCGAGCGCTTCCTGCAAACGCTCGACGATCTTCTGCTGATGTTTCGCAATCAGATCCGGCACGAGCGGCGTGATCTTCGTGACGATGGCTTCCATCTCGCCGACATTGTTGAGCAGCATCGTCGCGAGCTGCGCGCCTTCGCGGCCGCGCACGTCGATCAGATCGCCGATCGCCTGCTTGCCGCATTCGAGCACGGCGTCGCGCAGCACTTCCGGCGACACGCCGCTTTCCGCGAGCACACCCGGCCAACGCAGGATTTCGCCCGTGCGCAGACGTCCCGCGTCAGGAAACGCATCGAGCACCGCGCGTTCCAGCACCGCGAGCTGCGCGAGCGCATCGCGGTTGAGCGCGCCCGCGTTCGCCGCCTGCTCGCTGCGCTGCAGGTTGATGCGGATGTCGACCTTGCCGCGCGAGAGCTTGTTCATCAGCATTTCGCGCAGCGTCGGCTCGCAGACGCGCACGTCTTCCGGCATCCGGAAGTTGAGGTCCAGGAAGCGCGAGTTCACCGTGCGCAACTCCACGGACACGCTGACGCCGCCGTTGCCCGATGCCGCTGCGAGTTCGCGCGTGGCGCTCGCATAGCCAGTCATACTGTAGATCATGATAGGTCTCGCGATTGCGGTCGCGCGAATGCGAATGTGCGATCACATCGCACGACCAGGGATTCGAGTCGCCCGGCGTGTACGAGACGCGAGGCGGGGAACGCGCATTATCCCATTTTTGCCGGGCCGGCCGGGCGCGGAGAGCCGCCGTGCGGCGCCCGCGGCTGAACCCGGCCATTACGCATTTTGCATGCGCTGCGGCGCGAGCAAAAATCGGATAGCGCGACGACGCATGCATCGACATCGTTTGGCGCTCTCGCTCGCCGTGCATGCGCCGATGCATCTGGCCGCGTGGCCATCCGCGAGCTGGCCGGAAAACAGTTGCGTACGGGCGTCGCCGGACCGATCGGCGGTAAAATTGCAGTTTCCTTCCGCCCTTTCTTGCCTTTGATTCCGACGATGAACGACATCACGAAACGCCCGAGCGGCCGCGCCGCAGATCAGCTGCGCGACGTGCGCATCACGCGCCACTATACGAAGCACGCGGAAGGCTCCGTGCTCGTCGAATTCGGCGACACCAAGGTGATCTGCACGGCAAGCATCGCCGAGACTGTGCCCGCGTTCCTGCGCGACCGCGGCCAGGGATGGCTCACGGCCGAATACGGCATGCTGCCGCGCGCGACGCACACGCGCAGCGACCGCGAAGCCGCGCGTGGCAAGCAGACGGGACGCACGCAGGAAATCCAGCGCCTGATCGGCCGCGCGCTGCGCTCCGTGTTCGATCTCGAACGGCTGGGCACGCGCACGCTGAACATCGATTGCGACGTGATCCAGGCCGACGGCGGCACGCGCACGGCGAGCATCACGGGCGCCTTCGTCGCCGCGCACGATGCCGTCGCGAAGCTGCTTGCGACGGGCCGCATCGAAACGTCGCCGATCACCGACTATGTCGCCGCCGTGTCCGTCGGCGTGTTCGACGGCGTGCCCGTGCTCGATCTCGACTACGACGAGGACTCGCAGTGCGATACCGACATGAACGTCGTGATGACGGGCGACGGCGGCTTCGTCGAGATTCAGGGCACCGCGGAAGGCGTGCCGTTCTCGCGCGGCGAAATGAACGCGCTGCTCGATCTCGCGCAAAACGGCATCGCGACGCTGATCGCGAAGCAGAAGGCCGCGCTGGAGATAAAGGATGAATGACCGTCGCGAAAGCGCGGCGCTTTCGATGCAGCCGGCGCTGCACAAGATCGTCCTCGCGTCGAACAACGCCGGCAAGCTGCGCGAGTTCGCGGCGCTCTTCGGCAAGGCGGGCGTCGAGCTGATTCCGCAAGGCGCGCTGAACGTGCCGGAAGCGGAAGAGCCGCATCCGACCTTCGTCGAAAACGCGCTCGCGAAGGCACGCCATGCATCGAAGCTGACGGGCCTGCCCGCGATCGCCGACGATTCCGGCTTGTGCGTGCGCGCGCTGCGCGGCGCGCCGGGCGTCTATTCGGCGCGTTACGCGCAGCTCGCGGGCGGCGAGAAGAGCGATGCGGCCAACAACGCGCGCCTCGTCGAGCAGCTGAAGGACGTGGACGACCGCCGCGCGTACTACTTCTGCGTGCTCGCGCTCGTGCGCCACGCGGACGACCCCGAGCCGCTGATCGCCGAAGGCCGCTGGCACGGCGAGATGCTCGACGCGCCGCGCGGCGCGAACGGCTTCGGCTACGACCCATACTTCTATCTGCCCGCGCTGAACGCGACGGCGGCCGAACTCGATCCCGCAGTGAAGAACGCGAGCAGCCATCGCGCGATCGCGTTGCAGCAGCTGTTCGCGCGGTTGAAGGAGGAAGCGTGAGCCACGCATCGACGACGGGAGCCGGCGTGATCAAGGCGTTCACGTCGCCCGGCAGCATCCGCCTGACGTCGCTGCCGCCGCTCGCGCTCTACGTGCATTTCCCGTGGTGCGTGCGCAAGTGCCCGTACTGCGATTTCAACTCGCACGAGTCGAAGGGCGGCGCGTTCCCCGAGGACGAGTACCTCGATGCGCTGCGCAGCGATCTCGAACAGGCGCTGCCGCTCGTGTGGGGCCGGCAGGTGCATACGGTGTTCATCGGCGGCGGGACGCCGAGTCTGATGTCGGCGAAAGGACTCGACCGGCTGCTGTCCGACGTGCGCGCGCTGCTGCCGCTCGATGCGGACGCCGAGATCACGCTCGAAGCGAATCCCGGCACGTTCGAAGCCGATAAGTTCGCGCAGTTCCGCGTGAGCGGCGTGAACCGGCTGTCGGTCGGCATCCAGAGCTTCAGCGAAACGCATCTGAAGGCGCTCGGCCGCATTCACGATGCCGCGCAGGCCCGCCATGCCGTCGAGGTAGCGGCGAAGACGTTCGACAATTTCAATCTCGATCTGATGTTCGCGCTGCCGAAGCAGACGCTGGTCGAATGCCGGGCGGACATCGAGACGGCACTGTCGTTCGCGCCGCCGCATCTGTCGCTGTATCACCTGACGCTGGAGCCGAATACGCTGTTCGCGAAGTTCCCGCCGCCGCTCCCCGACGATGACGCGTCCGCCGACATGCAGGACTGGATCCACGAGCGCACGCGCGAAGCGGGTTATGAGCGGTACGAAGTGTCGGCGTATGCGAAGCCGCATCGGCAGAGCAGGCACAACCTGAACTACTGGCGCTTCGGCGACTATCTCGGCATCGGCGCGGGCGCGCATACGAAGCTGTCGTTTCCGAACCGTATCCTGCGGCAGATGCGCTTCAAGCATCCCGCGACGTTCATCGAAGAAGCGCGTTCGGGCAACGCCGTGCAGGAAGAGCATGAAGTCGGCGCGCGCGATCTGCCGTTCGAGTTCATGTTGAACGCGCTGCGGCTGGTGGAGGGCTTTCCCGTGCATCGGTTCATCGAGCGCACGGGTCTTCCGATGACGTCGATCGAGCCAGCGTTGCAGGAAGCGGAGCGTCGCGGCCTGATCTCGCGCAACCATGAGAAGATCGCGCCGACACCGCTCGGGCAGGCATTCCTCAACGATCTACAGGCGCTCTTTCTGAAGGAGCCTTGATCGGCTCCATCGTTTGTTGCCCGTGAGCGAAGCGTTTCAGGTTACAATTTCGGGCTCGGAGGGTTGGCAGAGCGGTTGAATGCACCGGTCTTGAAAACCGGCAAGGCTTTACGGCCTTCGTGGGTTCGAATCCCACACCCTCCGCCACTTCGCCTCACGCAACACTTCGAGCGCCCTGCCTCTTATCCCGGTTGTTGCACCTCTTCGTGTGCCGACGCGCGAATCTCCCTGTTCGAAGCCAGGTGCGACGCGCCTCATGCGATCGAACAACGCACCCCGCTCAACCCATCAGCGAATGCGACGAGCACCGCCATCCTCCCACCGACATCCCATTGCGCGCTACCACGCACATCCGTAGCAACGCTCATTGAATCGCAACATGCATCGCCTACGATGAAGAGACATCTCGCGTGCGAGTTATTGCGATGCCCACCCTCTCGCTTCACAGCCGCATCCATCCAGTAGTCAGGCGAGCGGCGGCACTCGCTCTTGCGCTGTTCGGCACGGCAGCGTGCAATTTCACGATCACGCCGCCTCAACGACCGACGGCCGTCGTGCCGCCCGCCGCGATCAACAGCGCGACGCTCGATCAGTACCGCTCGGCCGTCGCGCAACGTATCGTCGAGCGCAATCCGTCATATGTGCTGCGAGGCAATCCGCAGGCGATGCTGCGCTCGCTCGTCGTCGTGTCGTTCGTCGTCGATCGCAATGGACAGATCGTGGCATCGTCGGTGTATCGCACGAACGGCGACGATGAAGCGGAGAGCACCGCGCTCGCCACGTTGCGACGCTCGGCGCCGTTGCCGCTGCCGCCCGCAAAACTGCTGAATACGAAAGGCCAGGTCGAGATGTTCGAAGACTGGCTCTTCAACGACAACGGCAAATTCCAGTTGCGCACGTTCGCATCGCCGCAGGCGCAGACCATCGACTAACAGAAAAGCGCGCCAAGATCGGCCTCAACAGGCCGCGCTCCGAACACGCGCCTTGCTGCGCGCCGCCCGCCGTCGCTATAATTTTTTAAACGCCCGCCGGATTCGCCGGCAATCGCTGCGTGCCGCGAGCCTACCCGCTCGCCTCGCGCAGCCCGACCGTCACGTTGCCGCGCCACCCGCGCGCGCGTCCGTCCCGTTTGCATCGTGCGTCGCTTCGAAGCCACGCGTTCTTCGCAACGCTCGAAGCCGTCAGCGCGATGCAAGCTGTCGAATCGTTGCAGTTGCAACGTCTCGCGTCACGAGTCCGCCGCCTGAATCGGGCTTGCATCGCGCTTGCACCATCTGCATCGCCGTTTGAGCCAGGCTTCGCTCGCAGGCCGTGCCGCCGCTTGCATCGCCGTTTACACGATTTGCGCGCTAGCCGCTACGCTCACATCAGACACACAAAGACGCACCGCCCGCCCCCGCGGCAGCGTCACGACATTTGGAGACCCTGCATGTCCACCTCGCCCCTCTCCCGCGCGCAGTCCGGCGCGGGCCGCCAGAACAGCGCTTCGCGCGTGATCTTCGCGAGCTTCATCGGCACCGCGATCGAGTTCTACGACTTCTACGTGTACGCGACGGCCGCCGCGCTCGTCATCGGCCCGGTGTTCTTCCCGCACGGCTCGGCGACCGCGCAGGCGCTGTCGGCGTTCGTCACGTTCGGCATCGCGTTCATCGCGCGGCCCATCGGCTCGTTTCTGTTCGGGCACTTCGGCGACCGCATCGGCCGCAAATCGACGCTCGTCGCCTCGCTGCTCGTGATGGGTCTGTCGACGACGCTGATCGGCTTCGTGCCCGGCTACGATTCGATCGGCAGCCTCGCGCCCGTCCTGCTGTGCGTCCTGCGCTTCGGCCAGGGCATCGGCCTCGGCGGTGAATGGGGCGGCGCGGCGCTGCTCGCCACCGAGAACGCGCCCGCGGGCAAGCGCGGCTGGTTCGGCATGTTCCCGCAACTCGGGCCGTCGATCGGCTTTCTCGCGTCGAACGGCCTGTTCTTCGGTCTCGCGCTGTCGCTGTCCGACGAGCAGTTTCGCAGCTGGGGCTGGCGCGTGCCGTTTATCGTCAGCGCGGTGCTGGTCGCGCTGGGCCTGTACGTGCGGCTGAAGATCGCCGAGACGCCCGCGTTCCAGGCCGCGATCGAACGCCAGGAGCGCGTGCGCGTCCCGGTCGCGACGCTGCTGGGCCGTCATCTGTGGCCCGTGCTGCTCGGCGCGTTCGCGATGGTCGTCTGCTACACGCTGTTCTATATCTCCACGGTGTTCTCGCTGTCGTATGGCGTGTCGACGCTGCACTTCTCGCGTCAGAGCTTCCTCGGCATGCTGTGCGTCGCCGTCGTGTTCATGGCGCTCGCGACACCGCTCTCCGCATGGGCAAGCGATCGCTTCGGCCGCAAGCCGGTGTTGATCGTCGGCTGCATCGCCGCGATCCTGTCGGGCTTCGCGATGGCGCCGTTGCTCGGCAGCGGCTCGATGCCGCTCGTGCAGCTGTTCCTCGTCATCGAGCTGTTCCTGATGGGCGTGACGTTCGCGCCAATGGGCGCGCTGCTGCCCGAACTGTTCCCGACCAACGTCCGCTACACGGGCGCGGGCGTTGCCTACAACCTCGGCGGGATTCTGGGTGCGTCGGTGGCGCCGTACATCGCGCAGATGCTCGCCGCAAAGGGCGGCCTGTCGTGGGTCGGCCTGTATGTGTCGGCTGCCGCCGTGCTGAGTCTGCTCGGCGTGCTGTGCATGCGCGAGACGCGCGATGCAAGGTTGATGTAACCCTTCGCGCCGCCGTCTATCCCGACGACGCAACGGCCCCGGCGCAAGCGATTTGCGCCGGGGCCGTTCCCGTTCTGCCTGCAGCCTCGAACCATCTCTAAGCCGAAAGCCGCCACTCGATACGGAAACCGGCGCGGAAGATTCGACTCCGGGCAAATGCGGACAGGGAAACCCCCGTTTTCGCCGCCGTTTTTGGCACGCCTATACTCGAATCGACAACAAGCGGTTCGAGGGAGGCATCGATGGACATTCATCTTCACAACGCGGACATCGTCGTGATCATCGCGCTGGCGCTGCTAGGCTCGCTGCTGCTCGCGGTGCGCTTCAGGCCGGCGACGTGGAAAGGCATTGTCGTCGAAGCGGTTGCGGCGAACGCGGCGGCCATCGCCGCCGTCGTCGCCTTCGAAATGCTGGTGGCCTGAGCGACGGCCATCAGCGTCCGTTACCCGGTCAGCGGTAGTAGTAGTCGTGATGGTGGTGATAGCCGCCGCCGTCCGGCACCACGATACAGCCACTGAGCGATGCAGCCAGCAGCGCGCCCGTCACCAGAGCCAACATCAAGCGTTTCACGTTTTTTCTCCCTTTGAGTCAGTGTCGTTATTCGAGCGAACCCCGAATGACCTCGATTGAACACGAACCCGTCAGGGACGAGCGTTGCAATTTGTAAGCGTCCACTGAGGTTGTGTTACACGGGAGAAAACATCGCGCGGCGCGCCGTGCCGCAGTCCCGCCGGCAATCTGCGCGTCGAGACCTGACCCAATCCGCATCAAGGCCGCCCGCAAAGGCTCGGCAGGCACGCCAATGCTCGATCGATGCGACGGCTGCGCCAATGCCCTGAACGCACCGGTCCGAAGGCAGCGCTGACGCCAAATGAAAAGCGACAGTTTTAACAGCCGTGTAATGAGCGAAAAGGGTCGCGAGCGCGATGAACGCGAAGCAAACGGAAGGCAGCAGCGGACGAACGGTCGCGAGACCGGCATAAACCGGCCCCGAAGGCCGCCGAAAAAAATCAATTAAACGGTTGAACTTGTCCGTACCCGCGTGGTCTTTACGGATGTTGTATCGGTTTGTTCTGCAGGTTTCCTCTCGGTCCGCGCTTCTGGCGCGGGCTTTTCAGAGGCGTTACGCGACGGCGTCCGAAATTGGGCGAACTGCGCGTGCGCCTCTTTTCTTTTTTGGCGGGCCGGCCTGATCCACGCGAACAGACGCCTCAGGCCGCTGCTACCGACTTTCCGTGTCCGTCCAACGCCAGCGGGTCCGCGTGCACGTGATCGATGGCTGCAAGCGCCTCGGCGATGGGCGGCACCGAATTGCCATCCCCAATCGATACCGACCGGAACGGCACGTTGTTGCCGAAGATTTCACGCGACGTCGCGATGAAGATCATCACCGTGCGCTTCTGGAGCGCGTGCGCGAGATGGACAAAACCGGTATCGACGCCGATCACGAACTCCGACGCCGCGATCACCTGTGCGATTTCGGTGACGCTCAGTTGCGGCAGCAGTTCCGCGCCTTCCACCTCGTTGACGATCGCGAGGCCTTCATTGCGCTCGGCAGCCGATCCCCACGGCACCGCGACATAAAAGCCGCGCCGCACGAGATCGCGCGCGATCGCGATCCAGTGGTCGGCCGGCCACTTTTTGTCGTCCTTCGACGCAGCGTGGAACAGCATCGCGAGCGGCCGGCCGCCCGTGTCGACGAGCGGCTTTGCGGGCGCGGGAATGTGCAGGTTGTAGTCGGCGGGACCTTCGAGCGGGTAGCCGAGTGCCGTGCTGACCGTCTCGCGCATGGCGTTCCAGGCGTTTCTGTCGCGCGGCGGCGCGAAGCGGCCGGTGTACGCGAACGCAGCGCCGCGCTCGCCGAGGTCTTTCGACCGGTAGCCGAGCCGTCGCCGCGAACGCGACAGGAACGAGATGATCGCGCTCTTGTAGACGCCGTGAATATCGAGGGCGTAGTCGTAGCGGTGCGCGCGCAATTCGCCGATGGACTGCGCGATGGCCTTGAAGTCGCCCCAGCGGCGCGCCTTCTTGAAGCGGCGCAGCGGCGCGCAGAGGACGCGGTCGATGCCCGGATTCCAGCCGGCGATTTCCGCAAAGGACTCGTCGACGGCCCAATCCACCTTGACGCCCGGAAACGCGCGCTTGAGATCCGACACGATGGGTTGCGCCTGTATCACGTCACCCATGGAGGTGACTTTGACGATGAGAATTCGCTTCATTGATTGCCCATTGAGCCTGCGCGGTCGCAATCGACAATTTTAGCCCAGATCAAAAGATTTGCCGGAAAACTGCGCAGTCGGAAGTCTTGCTGGAGCCACTCTGCAATACCGGAGATACGGGCCCTGACAGACGACAGCCGCCCGGCGCCCGCGAGGCATCGCGCCGGCTCGCGGCAGTCGCGGTTTTTTGCATCCGCATCGAGGCCATCGCACGTCCGTCTCGCGCCTGTCTTTCGTCCGCCCTCTTGTCCGCCCTCTCGTCATCTCGCGTCAGTAGCGCGCCCCTTCGCGGCGCCAGCGCTGCTCGCGCCGCTATAATTTCCGCTTTGCCCTTCGCCCGACTCCCATGTCACGGACACCCATGCTGTCCTCGAGCATCGGCAGACGCCTACGGCGTCTATGGCGCCAGTACGGCATCTTCTGGCTGGGCGCGATCGCCGTCGGCCTGACGGCCGTCTTTTACGCGCGGCTGATCGATCTGGGCTACAACGCTTTCCTCGGTCTGCAAAAGCAGCACTGGTGGCTGCCGCTGGTGTTGACGCCCGCCGTCGGGGCCGCGTCCGTGTGGCTCACGCGGCGCTTCTTTCGCGGCGCCGAGGGCAGCGGCATTCCGCAGGTCATCGCGACGCTGCATACGAACCCGAGCACATCCGGCGCGCGGCTGCTGACGTTCCCCATTCTGCTCGGCAAGATCGCCGTTTCGTTTCTCGCGATTCTCGGCGGCTTCACGATTGGACGCGAAGGGCCGACCGTGCAGGTCGGCGCGGCGCTGATGTTCAACCTGCGCCGGCTCTACCCGCGCTCCAACGCGCAGATCGAACGGCAGCTCGTGCTGGCGGGCGCGGCGGCGGGTCTGTCGGCGGCGTTCAATACACCGCTCGCCGGAATCGTCTTCGCCATCGAGGAACTGACGCGCAGCTTCGAGGCGCGCGCGAGCGGCGTGCTGATCACGGCGATCATCATCGCGGGTATCGTTGCGCTCGGCCTGAACGGCAACTACACATACTTCGGCACGATCGATATCGGCGCGCACTTCCCCGATCTGTTCGCGGTGGCCGTCGTCATCACGGGCATCGTCACGGGCATTGCAGGCGGCGTATTCGCCTGGCTGCTGCTCAACACCGCGCGCTGGATTCCCGCGCCACTGCGCCAGTTGCACGCCGAGCGGCCGGTCGCGTTCGCCGCGCTGTGCGGCGTCGTGATTGCGCTCGTCGGACTGATCTCGGGCGGCGCCACTTTCGGCAGCGGCTACGCGGAAGCGCGCGGATTGCTGTACGGCAGCGAGCACCTGTCGGTGTTCTATCCGGTGCTGAAGCTGGTGTCGGTGGTCGGCTCGTATCTGCCGGGCATTCCGGGCGGCATTTTTGCCCCGTCGCTGTCGATCGGCGCGGGCTTCGGCAACGTGCTGAACATGCTGTTCGCCGACATGCCGCTGCCGATGCTGATCGCGCTCGGGATGGTCGGCTATCTCGCGGCTGTAACGCAGTCGCCGATCACGTCGTTCGTGATCGTGATGGAGATGATCAACGGGCATGCGCTCGTGATTTCGCTGATGGCGACTGCGCTGATTTCGAGCCGCGTCGCGAGGCTGTTCGCGCCGCCGTTGTACGAAGCGCTTTCGTTGCGCTACATGGCGCCGCTGCCCGCGCCCGCCGCTTCGCCTGAACTGCCAGTGGAGCGTTCCGAGTCGGAGCCGCAAGATGAGCGCGAGTAGTGAGCAAGCGCCTGCAACAGCAACAGGCTCGCGAAAAAATCGGGCGCTTGTTCCATGAGGAACGCGCGCCCGACCTCCCACAACGTCAATACACGACGACACCCATCGGGTGATAGTAGACAGGGCGTGCCGGTACGACGACGCAACCGGCCAACGTGACCGCCAGCACGGCGATCGCGAGCAAGGTCCTTTTTCTCATGTGACGACTCCCTTGATGGTTGCGTAAGCGCGCTCTCGGGCGCGTTCAGGCAACGGACATCGACGCGCCGCGCACGATGAAAACGCACGGCATCGACATCCGTTGGATGTTCACTCCGCCGATCAGACCCAATGGCCCTCGACCCAGCGCCAGTTCGGACCATGCGCGACCCAGTGGCCGGGCATCCAGTGGTACCCGACGCGCTGGACCTGCCAGTGACCCGGCACCCACGCGTAACGGCCGTGGTCCCAACGCCAGTGACCCTTGTCCCACACGTAGCCCGCGCGCGGCGCGGGGACGGCTTCGAAGCGCTCGACGGGCGGCGCCACGACAACCACTTCGGCAGCCGACGCGGACGCGACGGCGGACAAGCCGGACACCACGAGCACAGCAGAAGCGGCGAGCAAACGAATCGATCGGTTCATGTTTTCACCTCATGTGTCAGCGCCGGATGATGGCGTTGTCCGTTCAATGCGCGAGGTGACGAAGGGGCTGACAGAAGCCGTGTTACGGCATGCCCTCAAGTGCAACGGTTTATTTCGGAGAAGCGCGGGAAGAGGCGCAGAAGAAAGGCGCGCGATGGAAACGGACGATGTCGACGCGCAATGGCAACGCACGCACCGCAGACACGAAAATGCGCGCCACCGTACAACGATGGCGCGCATCACGCGATAGACGAAGCCGAAGCTACAGACCGATCAGACCTGTGGAATCTCGATCTTGACCTCGAGCACTTCGAGATCGTCGTGACGTTCGAGATTGACGCGGATATCGTCGTCCGAGATCTTCACGTACTTCGAAATCACGGCGACGAGTTCACGTTGCAACGCGGGCAGATAATCGGCAGGCGCGCGGCCACCGACGCGCTCATGCGCGATGATCAGCTGCAGGCGTTCCTTCGCTACCGACGCGGATTTCTTCTTCTCGCCCAGCAAAAACGAAAGAATCGACATCAGGTGCGCCCCCCTTTACTTGGTGCCGAAGAGGCGCTGCAGCAGGCCCGGCTTCTGGTAATCGACAAAGCGAAGCGATTTCTGCTCGCCGAGGAAACGCGACACGACGTCCTTATAGGATTCCGCGACATCCGTGCCATCCATGTGAACGGCGGGCAGGCCCTGGTTCGACGCATGGAGCACGGCTTCCGATTCCGGAATCACGCCGATCAGATCGATGCGCAGGATTTCCTGGATGTCGCTGAGCGACAGCATCTCGCCTTCGCTGACGCGCTTCGGGTTGTAGCGCGTGATCAGCAGATGCTCCTTGATCGGATCCTTGCCTTCGATCGCGCGCTTCGTCTTCGACGACAGGATGCCGAGAATGCGATCCGAGTCGCGCACCGACGACACTTCCGGGTTCGTCACGATCAGCGCTTCGTCGGCGAAGTGCATCGCGAGCAGCGCGCCCGATTCGATACCCGCCGGCGAATCGCAGACGATGTATTCGAAGTCCATCTTGATCAGGTCGTTGATGACCTTCTCGACGCCTTCCATCGTCAGCGCATCCTTATCGCGCGTTTGCGACGCGGGCAGGATGTAGAGGTTCTCGCACTTCTTGTCCTTGATCAGCGCCTGATTCAGATTCGCTTCGCCCTGGATCACGTTGATCAGGTCGTACACCACCCGGCGCTCGCAGCCCATGATGAGATCGAGATTGCGCAGGCCGACGTCGAAATCGATCACCGCCGTTTTCGAGCCGCGCAGCGCGAGACCCGAGGCGAAGCTCGCGCTGGTCGTCGTCTTGCCTACGCCACCCTTGCCCGAAGTCACCACAATGATTTTTGCCATTACCCTTTACCTTGTGTTCGTCAATTCGTCTATTGAGTCCGGCGGTAGTTCCATCGCGCGACACACGCACTGCATGCGCGGCCCACGCATCAGGTGAGCCGCAGCGGTTCAATCATCAGTTTTTCGTCCTCGAGCCAGATCTGCACCGGCTTGCCGTACACGTCGGCGGGCAGCGGGTTTTCGGTCGTCCGGTAAATGCCCGCGATCGAGATCAGTTCCGGTTCGAGACACGTGCAGAAAATGCGTGCATCGTGATTGCCGTGCACGCCCGCGAGCGCGCGGCCGCGCAACGGCGCGTAAATATGGATATTGCCTTCCGCGATCACTTCGGCGCCGTTGCTCACCATGCCGAGCACGACGAGATCGCCCTTCGCGTAGATGCGCTGGCCGGAGCGCAGCGGCTTGTCGACGACCATCGTCTGCGACGAGATGCGCACGGGTTCGGCAGCGGCCGACGGCGCCTGCTCCGGCTCGCGAGCAGGGCTTTCGGCTGCGGGCGCCGCGCTTTTTTCCGCCGCGCTCTTGCCCGCTTCATTGCCCGCCGCGTCGCCGGCGCCTTTGCTTGCGCGCGGATCGCGCGCGTCGAGCAGCGGCAGCCCCGCTTCGTTCGCCCACGCGTGTTGCGCGCTGTCGGCGACGACGCCGATCGGCCGCATGCGCACGCTGTCGAGCAGCTTTGCGATGTCGGCAAGCGGCACGCGTTCATTCTCGGCGAGACGGCGCACGTCGATCGCAACGGTATCGTTCGCGAAGAATTCGGGCGTCGCCTCGAAGCGCCGGGTCAGTTCGGCACGCATCTCATCGAGGTTGGTCGTCTTGACGACAAACAGCAGCGTGTCGACCGCGCCACTGCGCAGTTCAAAAAATGGCGATTTCCTGGGCGACATAGCGTTCGGCAAAAAATTTTGCGTATTTTACAGGCGTCCAGGCGAACGGTGAGCTTTTTTGCCAATAAGTCTTCACGCGACAGCCAAATGCCGCGTGCGCGCTGGATCGGCGCGAGACAGATCGGCAAAAAGCGTGAAGAACGAGCGGCGGAAGATGGGGATGAAGCTGGCGGGAGCGCGCTGGACAGGCGCCCCACGAAGCCGTCGAGCGCGAATCGGCTAGCCAGGCGCGTCGGTAACGCCAGTCGATGCGGCATGGTGCGGCACGTGCCGCACGAGCAATGTCTGAAACTGATCCGGCGCGCGCGGAATGCGTTCGCGCTCGCCCGTCGGGCCGAAGCCCAGCCGCTCGTAGAAGCGCATCGCGTTGCGGTTTTCGTCGGCGATCCATGCGTAGATCTCTGTCGCGCCGCCCGCCGCGAGCCAGTCGCTCGCCGTGTTGACGAGCAGCTCGCCGCCGCGCAGATGCCGCACGGCGGGCGCCACCCACAGTTCGCTCACGAACGCGCGGTGCGGCGCAGCGTCTTCGAAGCAGGCACCGATCAGGCCGGCCGGATGGCCTTCCGTGTAGAGGATGAACGAGGTCGACGTGGTCGAAGCAGCATGCCGCGCGGCCGTCTGTTCGAACGTGGACGCATCGGCCAGCATCGCTTCTTCCAGTGTCTCGTCGAATGCGTAAGGCGCTTCGCGCAGCGATGCGGTACGAAGCTCACGGAAGACAGCACCCTGATCGGCTGCGATGCGGCGAACAGTCAGTGAAGGACTCATGCGGTCGAAATCCCTTGAAATCCCTTATGTCGTCCGGGTAAAGCGCTAGGGCGTAGCTTCAACCGAACGGGCGCGCGAGTCAAATCTTTAATTCGGCGCGGTGCGGGCGGGCGCGCATGGGTTGACAGCCGACAACAAGACGGCGTGCCTGCGCGCCCGATTTTGTGCATTGCGTCGAGCGCAATGCGCGCCTGCCGCCCGCTCGGGGCTTTTCGCGCGCAACGACGCGAGACGCCAGATGTGAAACGCGAGCCAGCCGGCACAGCGCAATGCGCGCGCGTCAGGGCGCCTCGTAGCGCCCGGTGCCGTCGGGCCACGGCGTGAGCAGTTCGTAGCCGTCGTCGGTGACGGCGACCATGTGCTCCCACTGCGCGGACAGCGAGCGATCCTTGGTGACGACCGTCCAGCCGTCGCGCATCACCGTCGTGCCCGCGCGGCCCGCGTTCACCATCGGCTCGATCGTGAATACCATGCCCGGCTTCAGGCGCACGCCCTGCCCCGGCTGGCCGTAGTGCAGCACCTGCGGATCCTCGTGATACACCTTGCCGATGCCGTGTCCGCAGTAATCGCGCACGATCGAGAAACCCTCGCGCTGCGCGACTTTCTGGATCGCATTGCCGACGTCGCCGAGCGTCGCGCCAGGCTTCACCTGGCGGATGCCCGCGAGCATCGCTTCATAGGTCGTGTCGATCAGCTGCTTCGCGACCGCGCCCGGCTCGCCGACCGTGTACATGCGGCTCGTGTCGCCGAAATAGCCGTCCTTGATGACGGCCACGTCGATGTTGATGATGTCGCCGTCCTTGAGAACCTCGCTGCGATCGGGAATGCCGTGGCACACGACGGAGTTGACCGACGTGCAGACCGTCTTCGGAAAGCCCATATAGCCGACGTTCGCGGCGATCGCCTTTTGCGTGTTGACGATGTAGTCGTGGCAGATGGCGTCGAGTTCGCCCGTCGAGATGCCGGGCTTCACGTGTTCGCCGATCATCGCGAGCACGTCGGCGGCGAGCCGGCCTGAGATGCGCAAACGCGCGAGGTCTTCGGAAGTCTTGTAGGTGATGGCCATGTCGGAAAAACGTTGGCGGCACGCAGCGCGCGGCGCGCGCAGGCTGTGCGATCAGGCGAGCGTGCTGGCGCGCCGTCTTGCGTTGCCGGCGCTGGACGCGGCCCGCATGGCGGCCCCGCGTCCGGTTGTCGATCAGTCCATTGTACAGAGTCTGTCCGCGAGGCCGGCCCGCACTATGCGCCAAACCCTACGCCAAAGCATGCACCGGCCACGCCCGTCACGCGAGCGTTCAACCCGGCGGCGAACGCCGGATCGCCTGGGCGATGTCGCGGCTCACCGACGCCAGCGCCCGGCTGTGCGCCGCCACGAGCGCCGCCTCGTCGGTGCCCTGCACCTGTTCGCGCACAGTCGAGCGGCCCGTCAGCAGCGCCGTCTGGCCGGCCAGGCGCACCGTCCACAGCGCATCGACCGCGACGGCCTCGCCCGGCATCGAGTCGAACCGCACGATATCGACGCGCACGCGGCACGCCTCCGTGCCCGCCACCGTCTGCGACGACACGGACACGCGCTGCGAGCCGAGCAGCCGCGACAGATCGGCGGCGATCACATCGGCGACGCCGCTTTTGAGCGGCTCGCCCCAGCGCGCGAATTCGTTGAGCTTCACCTCGTTGCCCGACACGCGCGTGACGAGCTGCGGCCGGTCGACGAGTTCGGGCACCGTCACGGGACCGACCACCACCGACACGGACATCGGCGCGCCCGTGCTGTCGAGCGTCGCGTCCGGGCTCAACGTATAGAAGTTCGAACGCGGCGAACCGCACGCGGCCACCACCGCCGCTGCCGCGACGCAGAGGCACGCGCCGCCGCGCGAGAGCATCGATCGGTTCACTTTGCGTCCCCCGGTTTGCCGCGCAGCAGCGCTTCGGGATGCTGCTGCAGATAATCGGACAGCGCGCGGAACGATGCCGCCGTGCGTGCGAGCTCGCGGATCGCATCGCTCGTGTCCTGCTGCAACGCCGAGTCGGGCGCGAGCGCGCTGTTTGCCGTATTGAGCGTGGTTTGCGCAGCCGACAGCGCGCTCTTTGCCTGCGGCACGACCTGCGTGTTGAGGCTTTGCAGCAGCGCGCTGGCATTGGCGAACGTCTGCTGCGTGTTCTTGCCGATCTGCTCGAGCGGCAGCTTGTCGATGCGCGCGACGATCCGGTTGAGCGACTCCTGCAGCGATTGCAGTCCGCTCGGCTCGGTCGGCAACTCGGCAGGCGTGCGGCTCCAGTCGATCTTCGCCTGCGGCGCGTGCTTGAAGAAATCGAACGAGATGTACAGCTGCCCCGTCAGCAGGCTTCCCGTCTTGAGCTGCGCGCGGAAGCCGCGCGACACGAGGAAGTCCGCTATCGCTTTCGGGTCGGTTACGACGCGTCCTTCGGACGGCTGCGAGTAACGCGACGTGAAGCGCTCGGGATAGAACTTGATCTCGACAGGAATGCTGATCTGTTTCGTCACAGGGTCAAAACGCGTGTAGATGCCCGCCACTTCGCCGATCACGATGCCCCTGAAGTCGACGGGCGCGCCCACCGTCAGGCCGCGCACCGACTCCTTGAAGTTGAGCACATAAGTATCGACGATACGGTCTTGCATCTTGAGCGCATCGGCGTGTGTCGGGAACAGCGTGAACGAAGCGCGCACCTGTGCTTCGGGCCCCGCGAGCGACGACGCGGGCGTGTCGAACGCAAGCCCGCCGATCAGGATCGACACCAGCGATTGCGTGTTGATCTTCACGCCTTCCGTGCCCAGCGCGACGTCGATGCCGCCTGCCTCCCAGAAGCGCGAATCGACCTTCACGTAGCGGTCGTAGGGCGCGTTGACGAAGATATGCAACGTGACGCCGCCGCCGTCCTTGTCGAGTTCGAGCGACGTGACCTGGCCGACGCGCAGGCGCCGGAAATAGACGGGCGAACCGACGTCGAGCGAAGCGACGTTCTCCGCGTGCAGCACGAACTCGCGGCCCGGCACGTCGCTCGCGAACACGGGTGGCGTTTCGAGCCCGACGTAGTCGCGCCGCTCCTGCTTCGCACGGCCGATGTCCATGCCGATGAACGCCCCCGACAGCAGCGTGCTGATGCCCGACACGTTGCCGCCCGCGATGCGCGGACGCTCGACCCAGAAGCGCGTGTCGTCGACCAGCATGTCGGTCGCGTCGCGCGTCAGTTCGGCCGTAGCCACCACGTTCTTGTAGTCCCGCGAAAGCGCGACCTTCTTCACGACGCCGATATCGACGTCCTTGAACTTGATCTTCGTCTTGCCCGCTTCGAGCCCTTCACCCGTCTTGAACTGGATCGTGATGGTCGGACCTTGCGACAGCACGGCCTGGACGGCAAGCCAGATGCCGATCAGCACCGCGACGACGGGCACGAGCCAGATCCACTGGATACGCCAACGCTTGCGCGGCACGGCGACGGCGTCAGGCAGATCGGGGGGCCTGCTCATTGTGTTTCCCTCTTGTCCCAGATGAGCCGCGGGTCGAACGACATGGCGGCGAACATCGTCAGCACCACGACCGCGCCGAAAGCGATTGCGGCGGGACCGGCGCGCACGGTCGCGAGCGCGTTGAATTGCACGAGCGCCGTCAGCACGGCGATCACGTAGATGTCGAGCATCGACCAGCGCCCGACCAGCTCGACGATGCGATAGATGCGCGCGCGCTGATCGGGCTGCCACGTCGAGCGGAAGTTGGCCATCAGCGCCAGAAAGCTGATCGCGAGAATTTTCAGCATCGGCACGGCGATGCTCGCGATGAAGACCAGCACGGCGAGCGGCCACGAACCCGACGTCCACAGATAGACGACGCCGCTCATGATCGTGTCCTTCTGCGCGCCGAACAGCGAGCTCGTGTCCATCACGGGCAGCACGTTCGCCGGGATGTACAGGATCATCGCCGCGATCAGATACGCCCACGTTCGCGCGAGACTATCGGGCTTGCGCAGATGCAGATGCGCGCCGCAGCGCGGGCAATGTCCGGGATGCGCGTGCAGACGCACGGGCGCATGCACGTTCGCGTAGTCGCGCGCGTCGCGGGTCCGCGTGGGCGCGGCGCGCGTGAGGAGGCCGCAATCGTGGCACACGCACAGGCCGCAGGCCGCTGCCGTCGCGGCGGGAAACGGCGTGTCGCTGTCGAACGCGGGACCGGCGTCGGGCATCCCTTCCAGACGCGTCCACAGATCGCGCGCGTCGAACGCAGACGCCGCGGCCGCGAGCATCAGCATCAGCGCGCCGAACGACCACAACGCCGGACCCGTCACCACCGACGCGATATGCGAGAGCTTCACGAGCGCGACGAGCAGGCCGAGGATCAGCACTTCCGTCATGCCCCACTCCTGCGCGATGCGCAGCGTGCGAAACACGACGTCCGCGCGATACGGCGTGCGGCCGAGCCGCAGCGGCAACATGAGCCACACGAGACCGAGCGCCTGGCAGGCGGGCATCAGCATCGTCGTGATGAAGATCAGCGCCGACAGCGGCCACATGCCGTCCAGGTACAGAACGCGCACGGCGCCGAACATCGTCGTTTCGACGAGATCGCCGTTCACCGCCAGCCCGACGATCGGGAACGAGTTCGAGATGATCCACAGCGCGCAAGCCGCAAGCGCATACGCGAGCGTGCGATCGAGACTGTTCGCATGACGCCGGTACAACGTCGCGTTGCAACGGCAGCAACGCAGCACGCCTTCGTGCGGCACGTCGCTCTCGCGCTGAAGCAGATCGCATTCGTGGCACGCGATCACAGGCATCGTCCGCGCCACATGCCCGAGATAGCCGGAAGACGTCGCGTCGCTCATTTCGCGTCCTGCGACGATGAATCGGCGGGACGGGCGGCGTCGTCGCTCGTATGTGCCGCTTGTGCCGATGTCACCTGCGCCGCTTGTGTCGCTTGTGTCGCTTGTGTCGCTTGTGTCGCTTGTGTCGCTTGTGTCGCTTGCGTCGCTTGTGTCGGTTGCGACGCCTGTGTCGCTTGTGTCACCTGTGTCACTTGCCCCGCTTGCGCTGCCTGCGTGGTAAGCCCTTCCGCATCGACGACCCAGCCGCCGCCCATCGCCTTGTACAGGTTCACATACGACACCAGCACGCCCGCCTGGGTCTGCGTCTGGCTCAACTGCGCATTGAAGAGACTGCGCTCGGCATCGAGCACTTCGATATAGCTCGTGTAGCCGCCCTCGTAGCGCAGCCGCGCAAAGTGCGCGTAACTGGCGAGCGCATCGACCTGGCGTCCCTGCACGTCGAACTGCTCGCGCAGTTTCTGCGACGCGATCAACGCGTCGTCGACTTCCTGGAACGCAACCTGGATCGCCTTGCGATACGAATACAGCGCCTGCTGCTGCACAGCTTCGGCCTGCTTCACCTGGCCCGTGATCGCGCCGCCCGTGAAGATCGGCTGTGTGATGGAGCCCGCGAACGACCACACGCGCGTCGGGCCCGTGAAGAGCTTCGAGAACTGGCCGCTTTGCGTGCCGAACAGACCGGTCAGCGAAATCTGCGGGAAGTACAGCGCCTTGGCCGCGCCGATCTGCGCGTTCGCCGCGATCAGGTCCTGCTCGGCCTGGCGCAGGTCGGGGCGCCGCTCGAGCAGATCCGACGGCAGCCCTGCGGGCACCGCGGGCGCCACAAGTTCGGCGAGCGCGCGTCCGCGCAAAATGTCGCCGGGATTGCGCCCGAGCAGCACGGAAAGCGCGTCCTCCTGCTGCGCGATCTGCGCCTCGATCTGCGGAATACGCGAGCGCGAGTCCTCATATTCGGACTGGCTCTGCGCGAGCTCCATCTGCGAGACTTCGCCGCCCTTGAAGCGCAGCTCGAACACATGCACGGAATCGGCGCGGCTTTCGGTGGTCGCCTTCGCGATCTCCAGTTGCCGGTCGAGACTGCGCAAGTTGATATACGACGACGCGACCGATGACACCAGCGTAAGGATCGTGCCGCGCTTCGCTTCCTCGCTCGAAAGCAGGCTTGCGCGCGCGGATTCCGTCAGCCGCCGGTTGTGGCCGAACAGATCGATTTCCCACGACGCCGACAGCGCCGCCGTGTACGTGTTGAACACCGGGTTGTTCACGTTCGCGAGCAGCGGCGAGCCCGTCGGCAGACGCTGGCGCTCCGCGTCGAAGCTTGCGCCGACCTGCGGCAGCAGCGCCGCGCGCGTCGTAACGAACTGGCCGAGGAACTGGTCGACGCGCGCAGCGGCGATCTTCACGTCGTTGTTGTTCGCGAGCGCCGCCGTGATCAGGTCGTTCAGCACGGGATCGTCGAACTGCTTCCACCATTCGGTGTTCGCCACATCCGACGCGTAGTTGTCTGGGAAGCGATACGTTGCGGGCACGTCGACCTGCGGGCGCGAGTAGTTCGGTCCCAGCAGGCAGCCGCTCAGCGCGAAAGCGCACAGCACGCACACGAGCGCGCTGGCGACGGGCGTAGGCGAAGCGCGGCGCACGCGGCGCACGCGGAGCACAGGCTGAAGAACGCGGCGCATGTCAGTCGCCCTCGCGTGGAGCGGACGGCGTGATCGTCGGTCCGCCCGTGCCCGCTGGTCCCGGCACCGAAGGCGGCACCGTCGTCGACGAAGAGGGGGCTTGCGGCGAAGCCGGCGGCGTCTCCCCCGTTTTCTTCTTGCCGCTCTTCTCCGACATCGATTCGAGCGCCCAGAAGAACATCGGGATGAAGAACACGGCGATCGCCGTTGCGCCCAGCATCCCGCCGATCACGCCCGTGCCGATCGAATGGCGGCTGTTGGCCGATGCGCCCGTCGCGATCGCGAGCGGCACGCAGCCGAGAATGAACGCGAGCGAGGTCATCACGATCGGGCGCAGCCGCTCCTCGGCTGCCGTCATCGTCGCGTCGAACACCGACTTGCCCGCCTCGCGGTTGATCACCGCGAACTCGAAGATCAGGATCGCGTTCTTCGCCGCGAGCGCCACCAGCATCGTGAGACCGATCTGGAAGTACACGTCGTTATTGAGCCCGCGCAGCATGATCGCGAGCAGCGCGCCGAAGAGCGCGAACGGCACCGCCATCAGCACGCCGAACGGCAGGCTCCACTTCTCGTACTGCGCCGCGAGGATCAGGAACACCATGATCAGCCCGAACACGAACACGAGCCCCGACGTGCCGCCCGACTGCTTCGCCTCGAACGCCTCGCCGCTCCACGCGATGCCGTAGTCCGAGGGCATCGACGCGGCCACTTGCTCGAGCGCGGCAATCACCTGGCCCGACGCGTAGCCGGGCGCCGCGTTCGCGGTGATCTTCACGGCCGGGAAGTTGTTGAAGCGCGTGATCAGGTCCGGGCCCGTCACGTAGTGCGACGTCACCACCGATTTGAGCGGCACCATGCTGCCCGTCTTGCTGCGCACGAAAATCTGCGTGAGATCCTCGGGCTTCAGCCGGTACGACGGCTCGGCCTGCAGGATCACCTGCCACAGGCGGCTCGAACGGTTGAACTGCGACACGTACAGCGAGCCGAACATCGTCTGCATCGCGCTGTAGACGTCCTCGACGGGCACGCCCAGTGTTTCGGCCTTGTCGCGGTCGACGTCCACCAGCAGTTGCTGCGAGTCCGCGTTGAAAGTCGACGTAACGCCCGTCAGCTCGGGGCGCTGCTTGGCCCTCGCGACGAAATCGTTGACGACGGCGGCGAACTGCGCGATGGTCGCGTCGCCCTTGCTCTGGATCCACATCTCCGTGCCGCCCGTGGTCCCGAGACCGGGAATCGACGGCGGATTGAGCGGCACGACGATGCCCTCGCGAATCTGCGAGAGCGCCTTGTACGCATCGACGAGCACGGCGCGCGCGTTCTGCGTGCGGATGTTGTCCGACTTGTAGCGCTCGTCGAAACTCTTGAAGCCCACGAAGAAGGTCGACGAGTTGTTCTTGTTCTGGCTGTCGAGAATGCTGAAGCCGTCGACGGTCGTGATGCTGCCGACGGCCGGCTGCTTCATGAAGTACTCGGACACGCGGTCCGACACCTGCCCCGTGCGATCGAGCGACGCCGCATCGGGCATGATCACGGCGCCCAGCAGATAGCCCTGGTCCTCGGGCGGCAGGAACGCGGTCGGGATCGAACGCATCATCATGACGGCCAGCGCGATCATGCCGGCAAACAACAGCAGCGCGATCACGAAGCGCTTGATGATGAGGCGCACCGCGCGCGTGTAGCCCGCCGTCATCCGCGCGAACTGATTGTCGAACCAGCGGAAAAAGCCCTTCTTCTCGTGATGCCCCGGCTTGAGCAGCAGCGACGCGAGCGCAGGCGACAGCGTGAGCGCGACGAGGCCCGAGATCACCACCGAGATCGCGATTGTGATCGCGAACTGCTTGTACATCTGCCCGGTGATGCCGCCGAGAAACGCCACGGGCACGAACACCGCGCACAGCACGAGCACGATCGCGACCACGGGGCCCGCCACTTCATCCATCGCCTGCTTGGCGGCCGTTTTCGGATCGAGCTTGTGCACCGTCATGTTGCGCTCGACGTTCTCGATCACGACGATCGCGTCGTCCACCACGATACCGATCGCGAGCACCATGCCGAACAGCGTGAGCATGTTGATCGAGAAGCCGAGCGCTTCCATGCCCATGAACGTGCCGACGATCGACACGGGCACGGCAAGCACCGGGATCAGCGTCGCGCGCAGGCTCTGCAGGAACACGAATACGACGATCACCACCAGCACGACGGCCTCGAAGAACGTGTGCACCACATCGGAGATCGACGCTCGCGTGAACTCGGTGGTGTCCATCGCGATCTCGTAGTCGATGCCCTCGGGAAACGACTTCTTCATCTCGGCGAGCGTCGCGCGCACCTGCTTCGAGACGTCCAGCGCGTTGGCGCCCGGCTGCTGATAGACGGCGAGCACGGTCGCGGGCTTGCCCTGGAAGCGGCTGCGGATCGAGTAGTCTTTCTGGCCGAGTTCCGCGCGCCCGATGTCCTTCAGGCGCACGATCGCCGCGCCCCCGCTCTGCGCGCGGATGATGATGTTCTCGAACTCGGAAGGCTCGGTGAGCCGCCCCGATGTGGTGACGGCGAACGACTGCTCGACGGCGGCACCCGTCGGCGATTGCCCGAGGCGCCCGACCGCGAATTGCTGGTTCTGGTTGGCGACGGCGCGCTGCACGTCGGCGGCCGTGATGCCTAGCTGCGCCATGCGGTCGGGGCGCAGCCAGATGCGCATCGCGTAGTCGGGCGTGCCGAAGATGCTCGACTGGTTCGCGCCGGGTATGCGCTTGAGCGCATCGAGCACATAGACGTTCGCGTAGTTCGCGATGTACGTCGCGTCGTAGCGCTCGGTGGGCGAGTAGATCGCGATCACCATCATGAACGCCTGCGACTTCTTCTGCACCTGCACGCCCTGCGCCGTCACCGATTGGGGCAGTTGCGGCAGCGCGAGGTTCACGCGGTTCTGCACGTCGACCTGCGCGAGCTCGGGGTTCGTGCCGATCTGGAAGTACGCGTTGATCGTCAGGTTGCCCGTCGACGAGCTCGACGAGCTCATGTAGATCATGTTGTCCGCGCCGTTGACCTGCTGCTCGATCGGCGCGGCGACGTTGTTGGCGACCACGTCGGCGCTCGCGCCCGGATAGGTCGCGGAGATCGTGATCTGCGGCGGCGTGATGTCGGGGTACTGCGCGGTCGGCAGCGCGAGCATCGTCAGCGCGCCGCCCAGCGTGATGACGATCGAGATGACCGAGGCGAAGATCGGACGGTCGATGCAGAAGTGAGAGATGTTCATCGGATCGGTTGCGCCGGACGGCGTCGAGTCGTCATCGGATCAGGGACTAGCGCTGGTGCTCGTTCCGCTGCTGCCGGGATGCGCCTGCGTTTGTGGCTGTGCCTGTGGTTGTGGTTGTGTTTGCGCTTGCGCCAGCGTCGATGCGGGCGCCGACGCCGCAGCAGCAGGCGCCGATGCGGGCCCTGGAGCGCCTGGCGCAGCAGGCGCGCTCACCACCTTGATCGTCGAATCCGACGATACGCGGATCGCGCCATCGACCACCACGCGCTCGCCTGCTTTCAGCCCTTCGTTGACGAACCAGTCGTCGCCGTGCCAGTCGCCCACGTCGATCACGCGCTGATGCGGCTTCCCGTTCTGGTCGAGCACCCATACGAAGTGGCTCTTCGCGCCCTGCAGCACCGCGCGCTGCGGCACGAGAATCGCGTTGGGCCGCACCGCGCCCGTCACCTTCGCGCGCACGAACTGGCCGGGCTTGAGCGTGCCAGCAGGATTCCCGAACACGGCGCGCACGAGGAAGGTGCCCGTTTCCTGGCTGAACGCGGGGTTCGTGAAATCGATGCGCCCCTGCTGCGGATAGATCGAGCCGTCGGCGAGGATCACCGTCACGTCGAACTGGTTGCCGGGCGGAAAGCGCAGCAGGCCTTTCGTGACCTGCTCGCGATAGCGCAGCAACTCGTTCTCCGAGATGCTGAAGTTCACCCACATCGGATCGAGCTGATACACGTAAGTGAGCAGCCCCGACTGCGTGGGCGTCACATAGCTGCCGTCCTGCACGCGCGCAAAGCTCGACAGGCCCTTGAGCGGCGAGCGGATCGTCGTGTAGCTCAGGTTCAGCTCGGCTGTCTGCACTTCGCCCTGCGCGGCGATGACGGCGGCTTCGGCCTGCTTCTCGTTGCCCGTCGCGTCGTCGAGATCCTTCTTGCTCAACGCGTTCTGCGCGGCAAGCGGGACCACCCGCGCGAGGTTCTGCCTGGTCACGAGCAGGCGCGCCTGTTGTTGCGCGAGCGCGCCCTTGGCCGTTTGCAGCGCGGCTTCGAACGGCTTGCGGTCCATCACGAACAGTACCTGGCCGGGCTGCACGAGCCCGCCTTCCGTGTACATGCGCTTCTCGAGAAAGCCCTCGACGCGCGCGCGGATCTCGACCTCGCGTGAGCTTTGCGTCTGCGCGGTGAATTCGAATGCGACGGGTGTTTCCTTTTGCGCGACCGTGACCACCGTCACCTCGACGGGCGGACGGGCCGTCTCTGCGGGGGCCTTTTTGCAGGCGTTGAGAGAAAGGACGCACATGAGCGCCGACACCAGCGCGAGACGCGGCATCATGCGGCCCGCGCGCCGCACGGCGGCAGAGTCCGCACCGGACAACGCAACTTGCGATCGACTGTTCATCGTGGCCCCCTTCGATCGCCGCGTCATTGCACCGTATATCCGCGTCCGTTCATGCATGCTGCAAGCGCGCGGTTCCATGTGGCCATCTGCTGCGATGTCTGCTGTTGAGCGGCTTGCTGCTGCTCCTGCGCGGCGGCCGCCTGGCGGCGCTGCCGCGAGCCGCCCACCACCGTGCCCGCGATGGCGCCCGCCGCCGCGCCCTTGCCGGCGTCGCCTGCGATCGCGCCGATCGCTGCGCCCGTCGCCGCGCCGCCTGCCGCGCCGCGCAAGCGCTGTCCCGACTGCTGGGGCGGCGGCGGTTGATTCGCCGAGTTCTGCGCGAGCACGGCGGGATTGACGCCCGTGTTCTGCGTCGCCCAGCTCTGGCATTGCGACATGTCGTTCGCCTGCTTCTGCTGGCTCTGGCCCTTGGCCGGATAGAAGATCGGCTGCTGCGCCGATGCAACGTCCGCGAGCAGCAACGCGGCAAGCATCCACGTGACAGGAAGCACCCGTTTCATGATCAATCTCCCTATGTCGATACGATTGCGCCCGTCGCACGCGTTGCTCGCGCATCGCGCGGCGGACGAGTCCGGATGCGCCAGTCGGCCTGGCGACCCCAATGCAATGAAGTGTGGAATCCGGCCATAACAAAGACAATTGGACCTTGGTCCAATACCCTTTTTTGACCGCGCGAAACGCGCGCGCAAGCGTCTGCACGCAAGCGTCCGACGCCGTTTGTTCGCGAGAAAAGAGATGTCATAGCGGCGCAGCGATGCCGAGCACGGCACACACTGTCCTGATGAAAAGCACGTCGTTGAATGGCTTGCGCAGATAGGCCTTCGCGCCCGCCGCAAGCGCGGCTTCGCGCACGCCCGCGTCGTCGTGGGCCGTGATGAAAATGACGGGCACGGTGCTGCCCGCCAGCCGGCCCTGGACCTCGATCCCGTTGGAGCCGGGCATCTGCACGTCGAGTATCACGCAGTCGGGGCGATACGCCGGCGTGGCCGACAGCACGTCGAGAAACGCATCGCCGCTCACGTACGTGTCGGCCGCAATCCCGACGGAGCGCAACAGACGCTTGATCGCCCTGCCCACCGACGCATCATCGTCGACGACGACGACGAAGGGTTTGTCTGTGCCCATTCTGAATAGTCCATTGACCGGCCACGCGCACGCAGCGATGCGTGAACGCTTCAGCAATAGACTATGAGACTGCGGGCGCCCCTGGTATTGGACCTTGGTCCCGTATCCGCTGGCGTGTGATCTCGCGCGCAACGCGCGGCTCGTTCGTATGCGGCGCCTGCGGACTGAAGGGATTGCGTGTGACAGTCGCGACGGCGATCTTGTCGGCGATGCGCACGAGCTCGGCGAGCGAACCGGCTTCCATCTTCTGCATCACGCGCGCGCGATGCGCCTTGACGGTTTTCTCGACGGTGCCGAGTTCGCATGCAACCTGCTTGTTCAGAAGGCCAAGCACGATGAGATTCATCACTTCGCGCTCGCGCACCGTCAGACGTCCGACGCGGCTGCGCAGCACTTCGAGTTCGTGCATCGCGATCGACACCTGAACCGAGTGCGCGAGCGCCTGTTCGATCGCGTGCAACAGGTCGTCGTCGCGCACGGGCTTGGTGAGGAAATCGGTTGCGCCCGCCTTGATTGCGTCGACCGTCATCGCGATGTCGCCGTGCCCCGTCAAAAAGATGATGGGCAAACGCTCATCGAGTTCGCGCTGCAATTCGAGCCCGCTCAGATCCGGTAACTGCACGTCGAGCACCACGCACGCAGGCACGCGCCCGGCGCACGCATGGTCGAGAAATTCGCGGGCCGAGCCATAGGCCTCGACGCCGTAGCCGGCGGATTTGACGAGACGCGTCAGCGCGCGGCGCACCGACAGGTCGTCGTCGACGACATAGACAAGCGCGGGTGCTTGCGTCGCGGCTTCGCTCATCGTGCCGTTCGTTCCGTTCATGCCGCCTGTTTCGCTCATGACGCCGCCTGCGCAACGCCCGCGTTGCATGCGTCTCGCGATGCAGGCAACGCGATATAGAACGTCATGCCCTGATCGGGATTGGTCTCGGCCCACAAGCGGCCGCCGTGCATCTGCACGATCGAGCGGCTGATCGACAGACCGAGCCCCAGCCCCTGCGGCTTCGACGTGACGAACGGCTTGAAGATGCATTCGAGCTTGTCGGGCGTCAGTCCATGTCCGCGGTCTCGCACGGCAATGCGCACCATGCCTTCGCGATCGATTTGCGCAAAAAGCGCAACCACGCGGCTGGGCGCGTCGCACTCGCTAACGGCATCGAATGCGTTGAGCAGCAGATTGAGCAGCACCTGCTGAAGTTGCACCTTGTCGCCGCGCACGGGCGGCAGTCCATCGTCGATCACGTGCGACAGATGGATGCCGCGCGCGACGGCATCGCTATGCACGAGCAACGCCACGTCGCGCAGCAATCCGCTCGCATCGAGATTCGCGAGTTGCTGCTGCTCTTCCTTCTTCACGAAGGCGCGCATCCTGCGTATCACTTCGCTTGCGCGGCCGCTGTCGTCGACGATGTCCTTCAGGATGTCGCGCACTTCGGCAAGGTCGATCGGCTCCTTGTCCATGAAGCGCTGCGCGGCCTGGCCGTTGCTGAGGATGGCCGTCAGCGGCTGGTTCAGTTCGTGCGCGAGCGACGCAGCAAGCTCGCCCATCATCGATACGCGCGTCAGATGCGCAAGCTCCCGGCGATTGCGTTCGAGCTCGAAGCGCTCGGTCATGTCGGTGATGAACGCGACAGTCGCGACGCGTCCTTCGTAGCGGATGGTGCTCGTCGCGATTTCGACGGGAAACTCGCTGCCGTCACGGCGACGCGCGCGCACATTGCGCGTGGCGGTCACGGCCGAACGGCTCACGTTCTGCGACGCGCCCATGTGCGCGCGGTTTTCCTGCGACAGCGCCGGCGCGACCAGGCCAACGCATGCGCCGCTCAGCACACCGCGCCGATAGTCGAAAAGCCGATCGGCCTGCGCGTTGGCTAGCATGATCACGCCGTGCTCGTCGAAGACGACGGACGCGACGGGCAAGCAGTCCAACACGTCGGCCAGTTCCGTCATCGTGCCGGGCTGCCGACGCGCGACGGCAAAGAGACCGGCCGCGCCACGCGTCGTCCGCAACTGCGCAACGGCGTCCGTCACGCGATGAAGCATCGGCACGACAGACGGACCGTTGCGCGCATGCGCGAACGTCCCCTCGCGAGCGGAAGCGACGCGGCGCGGATGAAGCGACCACCAGATGACGATTGCAGCCACCGCGACCGTGACAGCAGAAATGGCGATGTGCATGGCTTACCGTTCCTCAAGACGTTTGCACCTGAACAGCCGCGGCAGTTGCGGACGTCTTCGTTGTTGTGCGCAATGCAACCGGTGCGACGGCGCGGGAATCGGGCGCGCGACGACTCACCTTCACGAACAAAGCTGCGACTACGTGTATTTATTAATGCATTCCGTCGGTTTATGAATGCAATGACATGAAGCAAAAAGAGATTCGAATTACAGCGATCGCTTCATTCGAATCTTCATATGGACAGCAAATATCGCGCAAAGCTATTCGGTCAATAATTGCAATTAATTTTTTACTCGCCCGCCTGGCTCAGTGCGGAAAAAAGTGCAACTTCATCCTATGCACAAAGCGATCCTTAGTAAAGCGCAGATCAACGAATCAACGAGAAAATAAGCCTTGCTTTATTTGCTATCCGACGACGGCATTTATCGAATCACTCAATCCGGGTATTCCAGAAGGGGGAAATGATTTTAAAGCGACGTTTGATGCGCGGCCCGAAATGACTAATCGTTTTATTTCGCATTCCGGACCGCTGGGCGGATAAAGGATGGCACATGCCGTCGTTCGACATCAGGCGAAATCGGATGGGCCCGGCGGCGGTACGCCTGCAGGCGGATCTTCATCGCCCAGGTGCTCGTCGGGTGATTCGTCGGAGGATGCCTCGTCGTCCGACTTTGGCTTCTCCGGCAATGGCTGGTCCAGGCCGGGCTCGACGGGCGTCGGCAGCGCGTCGCCGACAGGCTTGTTGAGCTCGTTCGGCGGTGTTTCGGCCGGGTCTTTCGGGGGTGTGCTTTCCGCGTTATTGGGGTTCGTCATCGTCACTCCAATTGTGGTTGGCAGACGCTTCCAGCAATGCAATGACCATACCCATTTTTTGTGCGGATGCGGCGGCGTATCGCGCGGACCATCCGGCTTGAAAAGGCCTCACGCGATGTGCGGACGAACATATGTCGAAACCGCTTCATCGAAACATTGAAACGGAAAGCGTAAGACGGGCCCGCTACGCGCTTCTCTTTGTAATTGCGAAAGCTGATGGCGCCTGGATAATCGCACGGTGCCGGATGCGCGCAGTTCGACGCATAAATCGACGCACAAACGAAAACAGGCCCCGAAGGGCCTGTATCGCTTTGCATCTTGGCGGAAAGGGTGGGATTCGAACCCACGATACGGTATAACCGTATACCGGATTTCGAGTCCGGCGCATTCGACCTCTCTGCCACCTTTCCTGATTCTTTGACTTCCCACCAAGGTGGTCTTGTCTGTTCTACATCTTCACACTAAGCGGGTCGTTGCTTGCGTGAGACGAAGATTATAGAACACCTGTTTTTGAATTCCAAGCCCTTTTTCGCAGAAAGTTGAAAGAGGACTTGGCCGACGAAACAAGCGCGTTCGCTCAGCGCGCCGCCGTCACTTCCAGGCGCTCGATGCCGCCCAGATACGGACGCAGCGCCGCCGGCACAGTCACCGAGCCATCGGCGTTCTGGAAGTTCTCCAGCACGGCGACGAGCGTGCGGCCCACCGCCAGCCCCGATCCGTTGAGCGTATGCACGAGTTCGGGCTTGCCCTGAGGGTTGCGGTAGCGCGCCTGCATCCGACGCGCCTGGAACGACTCGGTATTCGAGCAGCTCGAAATTTCGCGATATGTGTTCTGCGCGGGCAGCCACACTTCGAGGTCGTACGTCTTCGACGCCGAGAAGCCCATGTCGCCCGTGCACAGCGTGATCACGCGATACGGCAGTTCAAGCTTCTGCAGAATCGTTTCCGCGTGCGTGACCATCTGCTCGAGCGCGTCGTACGACGTTTCTGGCGACACGATCTGGACCATCTCGACCTTGTCGAACTGATGCTGGCGGATCATGCCGCGCGTGTCGCGGCCATACGAGCCCGCTTCAGAGCGGAAGCACGGCGAATGCGCCGTCAGCCTGATGGGGAGTTCGCTCGCATCGACGATGCTCTCGCGCACCGTGTTCGTCAGCGAGATCTCGGACGTCGAGATCAGATACTGCGTGACCGTGTTTTCGCCGCCGCCCTTTTCGACGCGGAACATGTCGTCCGCGAATTTCGGCAGCTGGCCCGTGCCGAGCAGGATTTCGGGATTGACGATGTACGGCGTATAGATTTCCGTGTAGCCGTGCTGCTGCGTATGCGTGTCGATCATGAACTGCGCGAGCGCGCGATGCAGGCGCGCAATCTGTCCGCGCAGCATCGTGAAGCGCGCGCCGGAGAGCTTCGCGCCCATCTCGAAGTCCAGACCGAGCGGCGTGCCGACATCGACGTGATCCTTCACCTCGAAATCGAACTGGCGCGGCGTACCCCAGCGGCGCACTTCGACATTTTGCGTTTCGTCGTTGCCGACTGGAACGCTCTCATGCGGCAGATTCGGCACGCCGAGCAGCAGATCGGACAAACGCTTCTGGATCGCTTCCAGCTGGAGCGCCGACGCCTTCATCTCGTCGCCGATACCGCCCACTTCGGCCATCACCGCCGACGTGTCTTCGCCGCGCCCTTTCATCGCGCCGATCTGCTTCGACAGACTGTTGCGCTTCGCCTGGAGCTCTTCGGTACGGGTCTGGATCGCGCGGCGTTCGGCTTCGAGCGCGGAGAAAGCCGCGACGTCGAGGTTAAAGCCGCGATCGGCGAGGCGTTTCGCGACGCCGTCGATATCTTTGCGCAGCAGCTGGATGTCAAGCATGGGATGGGGCAACAGTTCGTTGTGTGAATGGGCGATTTTAGCGCACCGGCGCGGGTCGCCGGCGGCATTGTCGACTCGTGCGCAAAGCGCGTTGATCAGTTCTTCTTTCTGTTCTCGCTGCGCCATTGCGCATCGAGTTCGGCGAGGCGCGTCAGCTTCTCGCCGATCTTGCCTTCGAGCCCGCGGGGCGTCGGCTGATACCAGCGCGGCTCGCGCATGCCGTCGGGCAGATAGGTTTCGCCGGCCGCGTACGCGTCCGGTTCGTCATGCGCGTAGCGGTACTCGTGCCCGTAGCCGAGCTCCTTCATCAATTTCGTCGGCGCGTTGCGCAAGTGGATCGGCACAGCACGCGACTGGTCCTTGCCGACGAAACTGCGCGCCGAGTTGTACGCGTTGTAGCCCGCATTCGACTTCGGCGCGACGGCCAGATAGATCACGGCCTGCGCGAGCGCAAGTTCGCCTTCGGGTGTGCCGAGACGCTCGTAGGTTTCGGCGGCGTCGAGCGCGATACGCGCGGCGCGCGGATCGGCGAGGCCGATGTCCTCCCACGCCATGCGCACGATGCGCCGCGACAGATAGCGCGGATCCGCGCCGCCGTCGAGCATGCGGCAGAACCAGTACAGCGCGCCGTCGGGATTGCTTCCGCGCACCGACTTGTGAAGCGCGCTGATCTGGTCGTAGAACGCGTCGCCACCCTTGTCGAAACGGCGCAGGTTTTCGGAAAGCGCGCTCGCGAGCAGTTCGCCGTCGATCTCCGTCTTGTTCTGCCGCGCCGCCGCGCGTGCGACGATTTCCATGTTGTTCAGCAGCTTACGGCCGTCGCCGTCGGCCGAACCGATCAGCGCGTCGCGCGCCTCGTCGGTGAACGTGAAGCCGCCCAGTTCCTGTTGCGCGCGGTCCAGCAGTTCCCGCTGCTCGTCGGCATCGAGACTCTTGAGCACATAGACAGCCGCACGCGACAGCAACGCGCTGTTCACCTCGAACGACGGGTTCTCCGTCGTCGCGCCGACGAACACGAACAGCCCGGATTCGACATGCGGCAAGAACGCGTCTTGCTGGCTCTTGTTGAAGCGATGCACTTCGTCGACGAACACGAGCGTCTGGTGGCCGTTCGCGCGATGGATCTGCGCCGTCTCGACGGCTTCGCGGATGTCCTTCACGCCCGAGAGCACTGCCGACAGCGCGATGAACTCCGCGTTGAACGCGTCGGCCATCAGGCGCGCGAGCGTCGTCTTGCCGACGCCCGGCGGGCCCCAGAGGATCATCGAGTGCGCTTCGCCGGACTCGAACGCGACGCGCAGCGGCTTGTTCGGGCCCAGCAGATGCTTTTGCCCGATGACTTCGTCGATACTGCGCGGCCGCAGGCGCTCGGCGAGGGGAACGTTGGCGCGGGTTTCTTCAAACATGGCGTTTTGGGGATAATCTCGGCTTTTCGGGTATAAACCGTCACGATGCATCACATGCACTTGATGGGACACGCGGCGATCTGCCCCTGAACGGCATGCAACCGCGTCAAACCGCCAGCGGGAGAACGGCGGCGCATGCAGAGTTGTGCATTATGACAGCCGCAGCGCGGCAAAGCCGGCGGCAAACGTCATAGGCGCTTTCTGAGAGGCAATGCGCGTACCGTGATGGAACGCGGCCGCGACGACGGCCGACATGACGACGCCCCCTAACAACGACTCCGACTACGACAGACAGGAAAGAGATTCGATGGCTCAAGATTCGATGACCGGCGAGGCCGGTTCCACTTACGCTCCGCTCAAGCCGGTGCCGGATTCGCGCCGCGCGTTCAGGACGGGCGACGCATTCGCGCTGTGGTTTTCGCTCGGCATCGGCCTGCTGGTCGCGCAGGCCGGCGCGCTGCTCGTGCCGGGCCTGTCGCTGCCGCACGCGCTGCTGGCGATCGCAATCGGCAGCGTGATCGGCGTCGTGCTGCTCGCGCTCGCCGGCGTGATCGGCACGGATACGGGACTCGCAGCGATGTCGTCGCTGCGTCCGACGCTCGGCGTGCGCGGCGCGTCGATTCCCGCCGTGCTGAACATGATCCAGCTGGTCGGCTGGGGCGCGTTCGAAGTGATCGTGATGCGCGATTCCGCCGATGCCCTCTCGAAGCAGGCCTTCGGCTTTTCGGCGCCGCTCGTCTGGACGCTGATCTTCGGCGTGCTCGCGACGTTGCTCGCGATCAGCGGCCCGCTGTCGTTCGTGCGGCGCTTTCTGCGCACGTGGGGCATCTGGCTGCTGCTCGCGGGCGCCGCGTGGCTGACCTGGGCCGTGCTGGCTCGGCAGGATGTGGGCGCGCTGATGCATCGTCCGGGCAATGGCGAAATGTCGTTTGGCGGCGCCGTCGATCTCGTCGTCGCGATGCCGCTGTCGTGGCTCCCCCTGATCGCCGACTACACGCGTTTCGGCCGGAAGGCGGGCGAGACGTTCCGCGGCACGCTCTTCGGCTATGGCATTGCGAACGTGTGGTTCTACGCGCTCGGCGCGGTGTACGGGCTCGCCGCGGGCGGCGGAGACACGCTGCTCACGACGGCGCTCGCGCAAGCAGGCGGCGGCCTTGCGCTGCTGCTGGTGCTGATCGACGAAATCGACAACGCATTCGCCGACGTGCACTCGGCGGCCGTATCGACGGGCACTTTCTGGACGCGCGCGAGCGTGCCGATGTTGTCGGCCGCGTTCGGCGCGCTGTGCACGCTGATCGCGCTGCTCGTGCCGATGGCGAAGTATCAGAACTTCCTGCTGCTGATCGGCTCTGTGTTCGCGCCGCTGTTCGGCGTGGTACTGGCCGATCACTTCATCGTGCGCCGGCGCCGTATCGACGTGGGCTCGCTCGCCGATACGCAAGGCCGCTATGGCTTCTCGGGCGGCTGGCACTTGAGCGCGTTCGTCGCGTGGGCGATCGGCATTGCCGCGTATCAGGCGATCAATCAGTGGCTGCCGAATCTCGGCGCGACGCTGCCCGCGCTGGCGGTCGGCGGGCTGTGCTATCTGGCGTTCGTGTCGGCGCGCAAGCAGGCTTACGCGTAGACGCTTTGGTTGGTTTTGCCGGCGCGCACGGATGCGCCGGCTGTTCCTCGAGCGCGATTCTCACGCGCTCGATTGCCTTGCTCCACTCACGCCAGGCTGCCGCGGCTTATCGCGTCGCCGGCCGATACTCGACACCCGGCAGCACGCACAACATTTCGAACGCGAGATTGGCGCCGAGCAGCGCCGTCGTGCCGAACGGGTCGTACGGCGGCGCGACTTCCACCAGATCGCAGCCGACGATATTCAGCCCATGCGCGCCTCGAATGATCTCGAGCGCCTGCGGCACGGTCAGCCCGGCGATCTCGGGCGTGCCCGTGCCCGGCGCGAAAGCGGGATCGATGCCGTCGATATCGAACGTCATGTACACCGGGCCGTCGCCCATCTTCTCGCGCACGCGCGACATCAGTGGCGCCAGCGACTGGTTCCAGCACGCTTCCGCCTGCACGACCTCGAAGCCCTGATCGCGGCACCAGTCGAAGTCTTCGGCCGCGTAGCCCGTGCCGCGCAGACCGATCTGCACGACGCGCTCGCAATCCAGCAGGCCCTCTTCGACCGCGCGGCGAAACGGCGTGCCGTGCGCGATCTTTTCGCCCATCATCGTGTCGTTGACGTCCGCGTGCGCATCGACGTGGATCAGACCGACCTTTCCGTACCTGCGATGAATCGAGCGCAAGATCGGCAACGCGATCGTGTGATCGCCGCCTAGCGTGATCGGCTTCGTCCCGTGTTGCAGGATTTCATCGTAAGCGCGCTCAATGCGGCCGATCGAATCCAGGAGGTTGTACGGATTGATCGCAACGTCGCCGATGTCCGCAACGCGCAGCGAGTCGAACGGCGCGGCGCGCGTCGCCATGTTGTACGGGCGCAGCAGCACCGATTCGACGCGGATCTGGCGCGGGCCGAAGCGCGCGCCCGTGCGGTTCGACGTGCCCAGATCGAACGGCACGCCGACGAAACAGGCATCGAGTCCTTGCGGCGACCCGACGTTCGGCAGCCGCATCATCGTGGCGATGCCGCCCGCGCGTGTCATTGCGTTGCCCGACAACGGCTGCGGCCGCTCGGTGAGTTCCGGGGAAACGAAATTCGAAGAAGTATTCATCGTAGTTCGCCAATGGCAAGAACAGCGTCTCGATAAAGCCAGGAATCCACACGCCGCAAAGCGCGCAGCACTGGTACGTTTCTCATTTTTGTGCGGTTCCGGTGGACATTAAATGCCGACGAAATAAACTTCACATCGATGGGCGTCGATGTATCCTGCCGCATGTTCTCTCAACTGACCGATCTCGATTTGCGCCTGATCCGCGTGTTCCTCGCCATCGTGGACGCGGGCGGCGTTTCGCCTGCTCAGGCTACATTGAATGTGGGCCAGTCGACGATCAGCACCCAGCTATCCACACTGGAGACGCGACTCGGCTACCGCCTGTGCGAACGCGGCCGCAGCGGTTTTAGCTTGACCGCGCGAGGCGAGCAGTTCGTCGACGCGGCGCGCACGCTGCTTTCCGCCGTCGATGCGTTCGGCGTGCAAGCGCGCAACGTTGGCCGGAAGCTGGTCGGCACGCTAGGAATCGGGATGATCGGTCATACGCCGGTGTCGGAAAGCGCCAGGATCAGCGATGCGATTGCGCGCTTCCGAGCACGCGACGAATCCGTGCGATTTTCAATTCTCGTGCGCTCGCCGGGCGAACTCGAAGAGCTGCTGTTGAATGGACGGATTCAGATCGGCATTGGATATTTCTGGCATCGTGTGCCGTCGCTTGATTACACGGAGATCTTTTCCGAGGACCAGTTCGCGTATTGCGCGAAGAGCCATCCGCTATTCGCTCAATCGGGACACGTGACGCCGACGCAAGCCGCGCAGCACGAGTGGGCGTGGCGCAGCTATCCGCTGCCCGAGGCCGAGGCATCGACGACGCCGCGCAACATCACCGCCGTCGCCGACAACATGGAAGCCGTCGCGATGCTCGTGCTGTCGGGTCATCACCTCGGCTATCTGCCGGGGCACTTCGCCGCGCCGTATGTGAAGGACGGTTTGCTCGCCGCGCTGAACCCGCAGCAGATGAGCTACCGCGTCGCGTTTCACATGATTACGCGCACGCGGCAGCATCGGACGGATATCGTCGATGCGTTTATCGACGATATGAAGGCCGCGCATCCGGCGCCCGGCCTTCAAGAGTGATCGCAGGCGAACGCTGCGTTCAGCCGTTGATCACGTCGGCGCCCTTCGGCACCGTGAACTTGAACGCATCGGCAGGCAGCGACGGGTTCTTCTGGATGTTCGAGAATTTCAGCAGCGTCACGTTGCCGAAGACGTCGTGCAGTTCCATCGCTTCGAGGTTGCCGTCACGAAAGCCGATGCCGACGCGCTGAAACTGCGTGTCCTTCGACTTCGGAATCAGTTCGAGCCAGTCGATGCCCGCCTTCACGCCCGCGTCCTTCAGCGTGAAGTTCTTGTCGAGATCGTTGCTGCCGAACAGGATCGCCGCCGGGCTCGCGCCGAGCGCGCCGCCCAGCTTGCGCACCGTCACCTGGTTCAGGTCCTTGTCGTAGACGTAGAGCTTGTCGCCGTCGGCTTGCAGCAGTTGCGCGTACGGCTTCTCATACGCCCAGATGAACTTGCCCGGCCGCGCGAACGTGAACGTGCCGCTCGACACCTTGTTCTGCGTCGCGCCTTGCGTCGACAGGACGCCGCTCGCCTGTTGCTGCGCGTTGCTGGGCGCGCGCACTTCGGTTTGCACGAATTCGCCCCGCGCCGAACGCACTTGCGACACGAACTGCTTCAGTTGCTCGGTGCCGCTTGCGAATGCATGCGACGCGACGAGCATCGATGCGCCGAAAGCCAGCGTGCGCATCAGACTGCCCAGACAGGTCTTAGACCCAACGATTTGCAGCATGTTGTTTTCTCCCTTGTATCGAGCAAGCTGGTCGCTTATATCGGACTCGATGCGCACGGAATGTGAAACCAAGACAGCGGCCACGCTTCGACGCGCGCCGCTGTCCGTCATCAGTCGCATGAATAAAACGCCGAGTGTCAATCCGTCTCGCGCGCGGGCACCAGAATTTCGCGATTGCCGTTTGACGACATCGCCGACACCAGCCCGGACTGCTCCATCTGTTCGAGCAGACGCGCGGCGCGGTTGTAGCCGATGCGCAGATGCCGCTGCACGAGCGAAATCGACGCGCGGCGGTTCTTGATGACGATTTCGACTGCCTGATCGTACAGAGGGTCGGACTCGCCGCCGCCCGCTCCGGTTCCCGCGGCATCCGCGGAACCCTCGTCGCCTTCGCCCGACACGCCGCCTTCCAACAGCCCTTCGATGTAGTTCGGCTCGCCCTGCTCCTTGAGCTTGTCGACGACGCGATGCACTTCGTCGTCGGACACGAACGCGCCATGCACGCGAATCGGCAGACCCGTACCCGGCGGCAGATACAGCATGTCGCCCATGCCGAGCAGCGATTCCGCGCCCTGCTGGTCGAGAATCGTGCGCGAGTCGATCTTCGACGATACCTGGAACGCCATTCGCGTCGGCACATTGGCCTTGATGAGACCGGTGATCACGTCGACGGACGGACGCTGCGTCGCCAGAATCAGATGGATGCCCGCCGCGCGCGCCTTCTGTGCGATGCGCGCGATCAGTTCTTCGACCTTCTTGCCGACCACCATCATCAGATCAGCCAGTTCGTCGATCACGACGACGATATTCGGCAGACGCGACAGCGGTTCAGGATCGTCCGGTGTCAGGCTGAACGGATTCGGAATCTTCTCTTCGCGCTTCGACGCTTCGTCGATCTTGTTGTTGAATCCGGCGAGATTGCGCACGCCGAGCTTGCTCATCAGCTTGTAGCGGCGCTCCATTTCGGCGACGGTCCAATTCAGCGCGTTCCCGGCCTGACGCATGTCCGTGACGACAGGACACAGCAGATGCGGAATGCCTTCGTAGACGCTCATTTCAAGCATCTTCGGATCGATCAGGATCATTCGCACCTGTTCCGCGCTCGCCTTGTAGAGCAGCGAGAGAATCATTGCGTTGATACCGACCGACTTGCCCGAACCGGTCGTGCCGGCGACGAGCAAGTGCGGCATCTTCGCGAGGTCCGCGCACACGGGCTTGCCGCCGATGTCCTTGCCGAGGCCCATCGTCAGCGGCGAGCCCGCGTCGGCATAGACCGTCGAGCCGAGAATCTCCGACAGCCGCACCGTCTGACGACGCTGGTTCGGCAATTCGAGGGCCATGTAGTTCTTGCCAGGAATCGTCTCGACGACGCGGATCGACGTGAGCGACAGCGAGCGCGCCAGGTCCTTCGCGAGGTTCACGATCTGGCTGCCCTTCACGCCGACAGCCGGTTCGATTTCGTAACGCGTCACCACTGGGCCAGGATAAGCCGCAACCACGCTCACATCGACGCCGAAGTCCTTCAGCTTCTTCTCAATGAGACGCGAGGTGAATTCGAGCGTATCGGCGGAAATGGTTTCTTGCGTCGCGGGCGCGGGATCGAGCAGCGAAATCGCAGGCAACGTCGAATCGCCGGGCAGGCTCTCGAAGAGCGGCACCTGGCGTTCTCGCTCGACGCGCTCCGATTTCTCCGGCTTCGTCACGGGCGGAACGATCACGACGGGTTCGTGCTCGTCGATCTTCACGCGGCTCTGTTCGACCTTACCTTCGCGCTTCACGGCGGCCGCCTCGCCGAGCTTGCGGTCGCGGCCCGCTTCGCGGCGCAGCTTCGCGAGCGTCACGCCGGAGAGGATCGAATCGCCGACCTTCTCGCACACCGACAGCCACGAAAAACGGAAATACAGCGACAAGCCGATGGCGAGCGCGATCAGGAGCGCCAGCGTGCCGCCCGTGAAGCCGAGCGCATGCGATACGCCCTTCGCGACCGCCTCGCCGATCACGCCGCCCGGCGCGCGCGGCAGCTGCACTTTCAGCGACCACATGCGCAACGCTTCGATGCCGTCGCACGCGAGCAGCACGAGCGCGAACGCGAACACGTCCGCGAGCCAGCTGTTGTCGCGCGGCGCGTTTTCGTCGGGCTCCTCATGACGCGTGATGCGCTTGTAGTTCGCCGAGATGCGGCGCGCGAGCAGCACGATCCACCACCAGGCGGAAAGGCCGAAGAGCAGAAGGAGGATGTCGGAGGTCCAGGCGCCGACGCGGCCGGCCCAGTTCGAGATGTGATCGACCTGCGCCGCGTGTGTCCAGCTTGGATCGCGGCGGCTGTAACTGATCAGCGCCATCACGAGGAAAACGCCGAGCGCCAGCTGGAGAATCCAGCGGATTTCGGTGAAAAGGCGCGACATGCGATGAGGCAATGCCTGCGCGTTCGCGGAATAGGTAGCTTTTGCCATTGAGCCTGTTGCGTGTGCGGCCTGCAGCGGTTTCAGGTGCCGGTTCAGTTGCCCTTCAATCCACCGTCGGGGCCGATCCAGCTGCCGACGGAGTCACTCACATCCTGCCGGGCAAGCCGCCTGTCGTTCATCGGCGACTATTGTAAACGCACTGTTGCGCGCAAGGCTGTAAATGACGGTAACGTCGGCCGAACGGCCAGGAATGTCGTAATTCCCATACGCTTCCCGCCGGAATCGACGTGTTTTCGGCCGATTTTCTCGCCGATGCCGTTGGCGTCGGCTATCGCCCTGATCGCAAAGCTTCATGAAGCAGCCGGTTGGCCTGCCCTTTATAATACGGGGCTGATGCCCATCTATCGTGTCAAGCAGGTTTCCCGGCTCGACGCCAGTACCGCCGGTCATTGCAGCCGATGTTCCGCCGCTGACCGACGCTTTTAACGGATTTCGATCATGCCAGCTTCCCCGACCAAACACGCGAAGGTTCTGATTCTCGGTTCCGGCCCTGCCGGTTACACGGCGGCCGTCTATGCGGCGCGCGCCAACCTGTCGCCGGTGCTCGTCACGGGCCTCGCGCAGGGTGGCCAGCTGATGACCACGACGGACGTCGAAAACTGGCCCGCCGATGCCAAGGGCGTGCAAGGTCCGGAGCTGATGGCGCGCTTCCTCGAGCATGCCGAGCGCTTCAACACCGAAATCGTGTTCGACCACATCCATACGGCCAGGCTGGACGAGAAGCCGATTCGCCTGATCGGCGATTCGGGCGAGTACACGTGCGATTCGCTGATCATCGCGACGGGCGCGTCGGCGCAATATCTCGGCCTGCCGTCGGAAGAGCTGTACATGGGCCGCGGCGTGTCGGCGTGCGCGACCTGCGACGGCTTCTTCTACAAGAACCAGCACGTCGCCGTGGTCGGCGGCGGCAATACGGCCGTCGAAGAAGCGCTGTATCTCGCGGGCATCGCGAAGAAGGTGACGGTGATCCACCGCCGCGACAAGTTCCGCGCGGAGCCGATCCTGATCGACCGTCTGCTGGAGAAGGAAAAGGAAGGCGTCGTCGAGATCAAGTGGGACCACGTGCTCGACGAAGTGAAAGGCGATGACGGCGGCGTCAACGGCCTGCGCGTGAAGAACGTGAAGACGGGAGCGACCACCGATATCGAACTGCAAGGTCTGTTCGTCGCGATCGGCCACAAGCCGAACACCGATATCTTCGAAGGCCAGTTGGAGATGAAGAACGGCTACATCATCACGAACGGCGGTCTGAGCGGCAACGCGACGGGGACGAGCGTGCCGGGCGTGTTCGCGGCCGGCGACGTGCAGGATCACGTGTACCGCCAGGCCATTACGAGCGCGGGCACGGGCTGTATGGCTGCGCTGGATGCGCAGCGTTATCTGGAAAGCATCCACGAATCGATCGGCGAGCGCGCGATGAGCGCCGAGGCTGAGCGTTCGATCTGATGATTTTTCCGTGGCCTCGTTCGGTAAGTGGCTTGTGCCGGACGGGGAACGCGGATCGGTAGAATAGCGGCATGCAGCAGGCTTGCCGCGCTTGTTGAGATTCTCAATGTCTGGAAGGGCCGCGGCGTGATGCCGGCGGCCCTTTTTTGTTTTCTGCTTCGATCGCCATGCCCAAGAATCTGCCCCACCCGAGCGAACCGAAACGGCCGCGTACTGCGGCTTCCAGTCCCGCTGATGCGGAAGCGTCGTCGGAGGCTGGCGCTTCGGCTTCTTCATCTTCGTCTTCGTCGAAAAAGCCTTTGGTCGAGGCCGGCTCGGGGTTGGCCGGGTTGGGTGGCTTGCGCGATGCGTTGAAAGGCGCTGCGCAGCGCGCTCAGCGTGAGAAGGCCGCGGCGGCGCAAGCGTCGCGTGAAGCGGCTGCGGATGCCGATCTGTTTCGGCGCGAAATCGGCGAAATCGCGCCGCTCAGCGCAAAACCTCGCGCGTCGGTGACGCGCACGCCGCCCGCTCCCGTTCCGATGCAGACGAAGCTCGACGAAGAAGCCGTGCTGCACGAAGCGATCTCCGATGAGTTCGATCCCGAAGTGCTGCTCGATACCGATGAGTCGCTTTCCTACTGTCGACCGGGTGTGAGCCAAGAAATCGTTAAGAAGCTCCGACGCGGTGCCTGGATCGTGCAGGCGCAGCTTGATCTGCACGGGATGCGTCGTGAGGAAGCGCGTGAGGCTTTGTCCGAGTTCATCCGTGAGGCGAGCAAGAAAGGCTTACGGTGTCTGCGTGTGATTCATGGGAAAGGGCTGGGGTCGATTGGGAAAGAACCTGTGCTGAAAGGCAAGGTTCGCGCGTGGCTCGTGCAGAAGGAAGAAGTGATCGCGTTTTCGCAGGCTCGTCCGCATGATGGCGGCGCGGGTGCTGTGCTTGTTTTGTTGCAGCCTGGGTCGGTGGGTTCTGGTGCCGGCTCCGGCTCGGGGGCTTCTTCGTCGTCTTCGTCCGGTAAAGTCTGAGAAGGCTTTTCAACGATGCATCCTCGACTGACTCTCGCGCTTGCCATCATGGAAGCGCTGGCTATTCTCGCGTATGCAATCTCTGGCTTTATCGAGGCTCGTACGAAACGGCTCGATGCTGTTGGGACTTTTCTTGTCGCGATGGCTACTGCGTTTGGTGGCGGAACGGTTAGAGATATCTTGCTGGATCGTCGACCGTTCTATTGGGTCGAGCATCAGTGGTATGCGATTCTGATTTTTGCTCTTTCATTCTTTGCGCCGTTTGTGCTCAAGGCGTATACGCGAGTTTTCAATGAGCGCGTGTTGCTGGTGGCTGATGCGGTTGGGCTTGGACTCTTCAGCATCTCGGGGACTTCGCTAGCGCTCGACGCTCGGATGCCCTGGTTCGTGGCGTCGATGATGGGTGTCGCGACCGGCGTGTTTGGCGGGATTATCCGTGATGTGATCTGCAATGAGGTTCCGCTGATTCTGCGGGATTCAAGGCCTTATGCGACTTGTGCGTTGGTTGGGTGCTGGCTTTACCTGCTGCTCGACTACATCAACTTCGATACCGTCTACAGCGTGATGATTGCTACGGGGTTTATTCTTGTGGCGAGGTTGGTTACGTTTAAGTTGGATGTGAGGCTGCCGCATTAGCGCGGAGTGGTAATTGCCCAAACCAAAAAGCCCCGAGCGCATCTCAAACACCCGGGGCCTTCCCAAAACCAACAACAGCAACTAACCCTTAAGCAATCCGCTGCTCCGTCTGCGGATCGAACAGAACAGCCTTAGAAACATCAAACATCAGCGACATATTTTGCTCGGGCTGCGGATTAGCCCCCGGGTGAACACGGCTGACGATGCGCTTGCCGTTCACCTGAGCAAATACCAAAGTATCCGGCCCAGTCGGCTCGATCACATCGACCTTGACGTCGATTGGCTGATGCTTGCCATCATCGACATTGTGAGCATTCCGCGTATCGGTAATCCGCTCAGGCCGCAGCCCAAGAATCACTTCCTTGCCGATATGCGACTTCACGGCGCCATCGAAAGGCAGATTCAGCACGCCGCGCTTCACACCCGTATCGAGTTCCAGCCCGACGCCAGAACCTTGCTCGACGACTTTGCCTTGAATGAAGTTCATCGGCGGCGCGCCGATAAAGCCAGCGACGAACAGATTCGACGGCGAATCGTAAATCTCCTGCGGCGCGCCGAACTGCTGAACGATACCGTCCTTCATCACAGCGATACGATCGCCCAGCGTCATTGCTTCGATCTGATCGTGCGTCACATAAACAATCGTCGTCCCAAGGCGCTGATGCAGCAGCTTGATCTCCGAACGCATCTCGATCCGCAGCTTGGCATCCAGATTCGACAGAGGCTCATCGAACAGGAACATCGCCGGATCGCGTGCCAACGCACGTCCCATGGCAACCCGCTGCCGCTGACCGCCAGACAGCTGCCCAGGCTTCCGGTCAAGCAAATGTTCGATTTGAAGCAGCTTGGAAACGCGCGCAACGATCTGATCCTGCTCCCCCTTCGGCACCTTGCGGATATTCAGGCCAAAGGAGATGTTGTCGCGCACCGTCATCGACGGATACAGCGCATATGACTGAAACACCATCGCGATATCGCGATCTTTCGGCGACAGGTTGTTCACCGTCTTGCCGCCGATCTGAATGTCACCCTTCGTCACGGTCTCGAGACCGGCGATCATGTTGAGCAGCGTCGACTTACCGCAGCCCGAGCCGCCGACGAGAATCAGGAACTGGCCGTCTTCGATGTCGATGTTGACACCCTTCAGGACAGGCACCCCGTTCGGGTAGGTCTTGTACACGTCACGGATGGAAAGGCTTGCCATGCTGTGAATCCTCTAGTCTCTGTACTGCTGATGCGCCGCTAGCTGGCGACGCAGGCCGAATGCCGTTCAGGCCGTCGCTCGCATCGACGCGAGCGACACGCCAACAAGAAAAATTAGCCCTTCACCGCGCCCGCCGTCAGGCCGCGCACGAAGTAGCGGCCGGCGATCACGTACACGAGCAGCGTCGGCAGTGCCGCGATGATCGCGCCCGCCATGTCGACGTTGTATTCCTTCACGCCCGTCGACGTATTCACGAGGTTGTTCAGCGCGACGGTGATCGGCATCGAATCGACCCCGGAGAACACGATACCGAACAGGAAGTCATTCCAGATCTGCGTGAATTGCCAGATCAGGCACACCATGAAAATCGGCAGCGAAATGGGCAGCATGATCTTCGTGAAGATCATGAAGAACCCGGCGCCGTCGATGCGCGCCGCCTTCACGAGTTCAGCGGGGACGCTCACGTAGAAGTTGCGGAAGAACATCGTCGTGAACGCGATGCCGTACACGACGTGCACGAGCACCAGGCCGCCGATCGTGTTCGACAGGCCGAAGAAGCCTTGCAGTCGCGCCATCGGCAGCAGGATCGCCTGGAACGGAATGAAGCAGCCAACCAGCAGCATCGTGAACAGCGCATCGGCACCGCGAAAACGCCAGTGCGTGAGCACATAGCCGTTGAACGCGCCGATGATCGATGAGATCAGCACGGCGGGAATCACCATCTTCACCGAGTTCATGAAGAACGGCTGCATGCCATCGCAGCGCACGCCCGTACACGCTTCGCTCCACGCTTTCACCCACGGCGCGAACGTCCAGTGCGACGGCGGCGTGAGCAGATTGCCCGAGCGCAACTGGTCGATGTCCTTGAACGACGTCGACAGCATCACGTACAGCGGGAACAGGAAGTACAACGCGAACAGAATCAGTGCCGCGTAAATGACAGCACGGCTGATGTTCATCTTAGGCTGCATTGCGCGTGCTCCTCGATTCCAGATACATCAGCGGCACGAGCACGGCCACGACGGTTGCGAGCATCATCATCGACGAAGCCGCGCCGACGCCCAGTTGCCCACGGTTGAACGAAAACGTGTACATGAACATCGCGGGCAGCGACGACGACGTGCCCGGACCGCCCGCCGTCAATGCGACGACGAGGTCGAAGGTCTTGATCGTGATGTGGCAGAGAATCAGCAGCACCGAGAAGAACACCGGGCGCATGCTCGGAATCACGATCTTGCGATAGATGGTCGGCAGCGTCGCGCCATCCACTTGCGCAGCCTTGAAGATTTCGCTGTCGACGCCGCGCAGGCCGGCAAGGAACAGCGCCATCACGAAGCCCGTCGATTGCCACACGGCCGCGATCACGACGCAGAAAATCGCCTTGTCGGGATCGCCGAGCCAGCCGAACGAAAAGCTCGTCCAGCCCCAGTCGTGCAACACCTTTTCAATGCCGAGGCCCGGATTCAGAATCCACTGCCATGCGGTGCCCGTCACGATGAACGACAACGCCATCGGATACAGGAACACCGCACGCAACGCGCCTTCGTTACGAATCTTCTGATCGAGCAGGATCGCGAGAAACAGACCCAGGCCGACGCAGATCGCGATAAACGGAATACCGAACCAGCCGAGGTTCGCCGCCGACGTCCACCAGACGTCGTTGTCGAAAAGCTCGGCGTACCGATCGAAGCCGGCGAAATCGTAGCGCGGCATCAGTCGCGAACTCGACAGCGACAGATAGCCGGTCACCAGAATGAAACCGTAGACGAAGACAAGGCTGATCACGATGCTGGGCGACAACACCAGCTTCGGAATCCAGCGGTCGGCGAGCGCCGCCATCGGCGACGAGCGGCGCGCGACGGGCGCCGTGCCTTTTGCGTTTCCGCTAATAGAAGCAGTCACAACTCGACTCCTGGAACTGTACCGTCAGGCATCGTCATCGTCAGGCGACGCCGGTACGGCAGAGGCGCGGGTGATGCATCGCACCATCGTCGTCCGGCGCGCATGGAGTCCTGCACGAGTTCATGCAAGGCCCTGCGCGCCGGGCGTTCTGCTACAACTGTGTGCTGACTGCTTACTTGGTCTTCGCAGCCTTCGCGAGTGCGGCAACCGCGCTCTTCGAGTCTTGCGACGAGTTCATGAACTTCGTCACGACGTCCGAGATCGCGCCTGCTGCTGCGTCCGGTTGAGCCATGCCGTGAGCCAGCGACGGCACATAGCCGCCCGACTTGATGGCCGTCTGTTCATCAGCGTAGGACTTCTTCGCGCAGTCGTCGAATTTATCCATCGACACACCCAGACGAACCGGGATCGAGCCCTTGTACAGGCTGAACTGCTCCTGGAAGTCCGGGCTCATGATGGTTTTCGCGAGCGCCAGCTGGCCCGGCGTCGCAGCCTTTTGGCCCTTCTGCTGGAAGAACACGAACGAGTCGACGTTGAACGTGTACGACTTCTCCGTGCCCGGCACCGGCGCGCAGATGTAATCCGAACCCGACTTCTTGTTCGCGTTCGCGAACTCGCCCTTCGCCCAGTCGCCCATGAACTGCATGCCGGCCTTGCCATTGATGACCATCGCCGTCGCGAGGTTCCAGTCGCGACCCGTGCGGCCGCTGTCGAAATAGCCCTGGATCTTGCGAACCGTGTCGAACACCTGGACCATCTTGTCCGAGGTCAGCGTCTTCTGATCGAGGTCGACGAGCGCCTTCTTGTAGAAGTCCGCGCCTTGCGACAGCACGACGTCTTCCCACAGCGTCAGGTCTTGCCACGGCTGGCCGCCCATCGCGATCGGCATGATGCCGGCCGCCTTCATCTTGTCGGCGACGGCGAAGAACTCAGGCCACGTGGTCGGCACTTTGCCGCCTGCCTTGTCGAGCGCTGCCTTGTTGATGTACAGCCAGTTGACGCGGTGCACCGAGAACGGCGCCGCGACGTAGTGGCCTTCCGCGTGCATGATCTTGTCGATTTCCGGCGGCAGGTTCTTCTTCCAGTCGCCAGCGACGGAGTCGATGTTCACGAGCACGCCTTGCGATGCCCATTCCTGGATCAGCGGGCCCTTGATCTGGGCCGCGCTCGGCGCGTTGCCCGAGATCACCTGGGTCTTCAGCGCCGTCATGGCCGCCGCGCCTGCACCGCCTGCCACCGCGAAGTCCTTCCACGTGTAGCCCTGTTTGGTCATGTCGTCCTTCAGCACGCCGACGGCCTTCGACTCGCCGCCCGACGTCCACCAGTGCAGCACTTCGACGGATTCGGCCGCCTGTGCCGTGGCGACGCCACACATCAGACCTGCGGCGCACAGGGCGCCCATGATCGCGCGGAATTTCATTGCTTATCTCCTCCAGACACCTGAACTAAAAACGAGTGGCCCCTGATGTCACCAGGGTGCGATGGTTGGTCAAGCAGGCAATGCGCTGGACGGTCGAGCGTCGGACAGGCACACGGTGAAGTGGATGTGCCGGCGTGCCGAGGTTCGGCCGCGTGACGCTCAAGAGATGAGTGGTTTGCGATGCAAGAACTGTCTCCTCTTCTGATTTTTGCCTGCTTCCGCCTTCTGACTGCGGCGCGTTGCAGACTCGAGGTGGTCCGCGCACGTCATTCGCTGAAACGCCCGTTCCGGCCGTTGTGCGCCGCCCGCGAAAGGCACTCTGGCGCATGCCGGAACGCGTTGTCCGTTAACATGCAGGGAAGCTACGTGCACTCGCGAAAAGGCGCTTGTTCACAAGCCCCGCACGCTTTTTTCGTCGAATTCACGTTACCTCTTGATTTGGATTGTAGTTAAACTACAATTCAGTGTCAAAAAAAATTTTATCGGACTACGGGCGCCTTACAGGCCCACCAGATATCCACGGAGACTCATGCAAACCGACTCCAGCTTCACCTTCGTTCTCTTCGGCGGAACCGGCGATCTGTCGATGCGCAAGATACTCCCCGCTCTGTATGAAGCACACCGCGCGGGCATGCTCGAGGCGAGTGGCAAGATCGTTGCCGTCGCGCGGCATGCAGACGACCGTGACGGCTATCTGCAGTGGGTCAATGAACATGTGAAGGCGCACGTCTCCAAGAACGGCATCGACGAAAACGCGTGGCAGAGCTTTCTCGAACGCATCGAGTACGTGAAGCTCGATCTCGGCAAGGCCGAGGACTTCGTCAAGCTGCGCGACGCGGTGCAGGACCTGCCCGGCACACGCGTGTTCTATCTGGCGACGGGCCCGTCGCTCTTCGTCCCCATCTGCCGCGCGCTCGCGTCCGTTGGTCTCAACGAAAACGCGCGCATCGTGCTCGAAAAGCCGCTCGGCTACGACCTGCGTTCTTCGAATGCGATCAACGACGCCGTCGGCGAGATCTTCGCCGAAGGGCAGATCTACCGTATCGATCACTACCTCGGCAAAGAGCCCGTGCAGAACCTGTTGGCGCTGCGCTTCGGCAATGCGCTCTTCGAGCCGCTGTGGCGCCGCGAGTGGGTCGAGAGCATTCAGATCACGATTGCCGAAGAACTCGGCGTGGAAGCGCGCGGCGACTTCTACGACAATACGGGCGCGCTGCGCGACATGGTGCAGAACCATTTGCTGCAACTGCTTTCGATCGTCGCGATGGAGCCGCCGCATTCGATGGATTCGGATTCCGTCCGCGATGAAAAGCTGCGCGTGCTGCGCGCGCTGAAGCCGATCGATCCGCGCGATATCAGCAAAGTCGCGGTGCGCGGCCAGTATCATGCGGGCGTCATTCGCGGCACTTCCGTGCCCGCGTATGCGACGGAGCCCGGCGTGAAGACGGACAGCGCGACGGAAACGTTTGTCGCGCTGAAGGTCGAGATCGAGAACTGGCGCTGGGCCGGCGTGCCGTTTTTCCTGCGCACGGGCAAGCGGCTGGCCGATCGCGTCGCGGAGATCGTCGTTAACTTCCGCGCCGTGCCACATTCGGCGCTGGGTTCGTCGGCATTGCGGCCGGGCGCGAATCGCCTCGTGATCCGCCTGCAGCCGAACGAAACGATCCGCCTCTATTGCCTCGCGAAGAAGCCGGGCGAAGGGATGAACCTGTCGAGCGTGCACCTCGACCTCGCCTTCGACCAGTTCTTCAAGGAAGGCCAGATGGAGGCGTATCAGCGTCTGCTGCTCGACGTGATCCACGGGCGCCTCGCGCTCTTCGTGCGTCGCGACGAACAGGAAGCGGCATGGAAGTGGGTCGAGCCGATCCTCAACGAGTGGGCCGCGTCGGGCAAACCGAAGCCTTATGCGGCGGGCACGTGGGGGCCGGCGGCGGCAAGCGCGATGCTCGCGCAGCACGATACCTGCTGGCTCGAAGAAGAGAATTAAGGAAGTACGGCGCATCTGGATTTGTCCTGCGATGATCGATGCTTTTGCATCGATGTCGGGCGCGCCGCGCCGCTTGCAGTACGGCATGAACAGCCGCACGGGAACCCGGTGACGCAGACGACACAGGACCGGTCGCGGCAGCGGCGGGATAAGGGAACGTCGGCACGACCGATCGCCGATGGTATCCCCGCAGCACCTCAGATCTAACAAAGAAAGCAGCATGGAGGAGAAGTGATCGAGCTTCACGCTTTCGACGACCCGCGCGCCCAATCCGACGCGCTGGCGAAGGCGGTCGGCGACGCGCTACATGCGTCGCTCGCCGCCCGTGCGAGCGCAACCGGCGCGCGCCCGACGACGCTTGCCGTATCCGGCGGCACGAGTCCGCGTCCGTTTCTGCAAACACTTTCCACGCAGCCGTTCGACTGGAAGCGCATCGCGGTCACGCTCGTCGACGACCGCTGGGTGCCCGGGACGGACGACGCGAGCAACGCTCGCCTCGCCCACGAGACGCTGTTGCAGAACGCCGCGCGTGAGGCGACCTTCCTGCCGCTCGTCGACACGGCGCAATCGCTCGAAGCTCATATCGCCGCGTTGAATCGCGACGTCGCGCACGGTAATCGTCATCTGCCCGATGTGGCCGTGCTCGGCATGGGCGAAGACGGCCACACGGCGTCGATTTTCGCGGATGCGCCCGAATGGGAGCACGCGGTTTCGACGGCCGATCCGTTCGTCGCCGTGCATCCCGGCGCTGCGCCGCATGCGCGCGTGAGCTGGTCAATGTCCGCGTTGAAGAAAGTCGACCGGCTGTTCCTGCTGATCGCCGGTCAGAAAAAGCTCGACGTGCTCAAAGCCGCCGCAGCCGCCCCACAAAAAAATGCCATCTCGACGTTGGCGAACGACAAGGGAGTAAGACTCGATGTCTACTGGTGTGCAAACTAAGGCTGCCCCTGCCGCGGGCCAGCACGCCGACGGACCGAGGCTGCTTGCCGACATCGGCGGCACCAATGCGCGCTTTGCGCTTGAAACCGGTCCCGGCGAAATCACGCAGGTTCTCGTCTATCCGTGCGCGGACTATCCGGGCGTCGCAGAGGTCATCAAGAAGTATCTGAAGGACAGCAAGATCGGTCGCGTGAATCATGCGGCGATTGCGATTGCGAATCCCGTCGACGGCGATCAGGTCAGCATGACCAATCACGACTGGACGTTCTCGATCGAAGCGACGCGCCGTCAACTCGGTTTCGACACATTGCTCGTCGTGAACGACTTCACCGCGCTCGCGATGGCGCTGCCGGGCCTCACCGATTCGCAGCGCGTGCAGGTCGGCGGCGGCACGCGCCGGCAGAACAGCGTGATCGGCTTGCTCGGTCCGGGCACGGGCATGGGCGTGTCGGGTCTGATTCCCGCCGACGACCGCTGGATCGCGCTCGGCAGCGAAGGCGGCCATGCGACGTTTGCGCCGATGGACGAGCGCGAAGACCTCGTGCTGCAATACGCGCGCAAGAAGTGGCCGCACGTGTCGTTCGAGCGCGTTGCGGCTGGGCCGGGCCTCGAAGTGATCTATCGCGCGCTCGCGGCTCGCGACAAGAAGCGCGTGCCCGCGACCCTCGAAGTGTCGGAGATCGTCAAGAAAGGCCTCGACGGCGATCCGCTAGCGGCCGAAACCATCGACGTGTTCTGTGGCATTCTCGGCACATTCGCGGGCAACATCGCGGTGACGCTCGGCGCGCTGGGCGGCATCTATATCGGCGGCGGCGTCGTGCCGCGTCTGGGCGACATGTTCGCGCGCTCGTCGTTCCGTCAGCGCTTCGAGGCGAAGGGCCGCTTCGAGGCGTATCTGAAGAACGTGCCGACGTACGTGATCACGGCGGAATACCCGGCGTTTCTCGGCGTATCGGCGATTCTCGCGGAGCAACTGTCGAATCGCGCGGGCGGCAGTTCATCCGCCGTCTTCGAGCGCATCCGGCAAATGCGCGATGCGCTGACGCCCGCCGAGCGCCGCGTCGCGGATCTCGCGCTCAATCACCCGCGCTCGATCATCAACGATCCCATTGTCGACATCGCGCGCAAGGCCGACGTGAGCCAGCCGACTGTGATCCGCTTCTGCCGTTCGCTCGGCTGCCAGGGCCTGTCCGATTTCAAGCTGAAGCTGGCGACGGGTCTGACGGGCACGATTCCCGTCTCGCACAGCCAGGTTCATCTCGGCGACACGGCGACGGACTTCGGCGCGAAGGTGCTGGACAATACGGTATCGGCGATCCTGCAGTTGCGCGAGCATCTGAACTTCGAGCATGTCGAAGCAGCGATCGATCTGCTGAACGGCGCGCGACGCATCGAGTTCTATGGCCTGGGCAATTCGAACATCGTCGCGCAAGACGCGCACTACAAGTTCTTCCGCTTCGGCATCCCCACGATCGCTTACGGCGATCTGTACATGCAGGCGGCGTCGGCGGCGCTGCTCGGCAAGGGCGATGTGATCGTCGCGGTGTCGAAGTCGGGCCGCGCGCCCGAACTGCTGCGCGTGCTCGAAGTCGCGATGCAGGCGGGCGCGAAGGTGATCGCGATCACGTCGAGCAACACGCCTTTGGCCAAGCGCGCGACGGTCGCATTGGAAACGGATCACATCGAGATTCGCGAGTCGCAGCTGTCGATGATCTCGCGCATCCTGCATCTGTTGATGATCGACATCCTGGCTGTCGGCGTGGCGATCCGCCGGGCGGCGCCGGCGGCGGAAGTCAGCGCAGCCGTGACGAAGGCGCGCAAGGACGCCGACGACGATACGACGGCCGTGCTGGATTGGCTCAGCCACGGAGCGGCGGCCTCGCCGAGGGACTAATCTGCGCTCCCGTTTGGACGGCGAGTCTCAACAGTAAAAAAGCCGGACCGTTTGCCATTCGGCGGCAGGTCCGGCTTTTTCTTGTCCGCCAGTTCGTTTCGTGGTTGTCTTGTACGTTGTCTTGTGCGCGAGCGTCAGGCCGCCGAAGCCCGCGATACGGGCCGGCCATGCCAGCGCATGACCAGAAACCGCCCGACGAAGCACAGCGATCCCGCGACGGCGATCGTCACGCCCATCCCTTGCGGCGAGCCGTCATGCCACAGCCCGACGGCGAAACTCGACAGCGCGCCGAACGCAAGCTGCATCGCGCCGAACACGGCCGCCGCCGCGCCTGCGTTCTGCGGATAGCGATGCATCAGATCGGTCGTGCAATTGGCCGACAGCAAGCCAACCACGCCCACCACGAAGAACAGCCCGACGACGATCGACCACAGCCCGCCCCACCCTGTCACGCACATCAATGCGACATACAGCGATGCGACGAAGCTGATCGTCGCGGCGACCGATATGACGGGCAGCGGCCCCGTGCGTCCGACGACGCGCGTGTTCACGAAGTTGCCGAGCATGATGCCGATGATGTTCAGCCCGAACAGAAAGCCATAGTGCTGCGGCGACACATGGAAGTACTCGATATAGACGAACGGCGTCGCGGTGATATACGCGAACATCGACGCGAACGCCATGCCGCCGCACAGCATGTGCCCCCACGTGACGGGGTCCTTCAGCAGCGTGCCGTACGCGGCGAACGACTGGAGCACCGCGCCGTGCGCGCGTTTCTCGCGCGGCCATGTTTCCGGCACGCGCATGAACGCAGTGGCCGCGCAGAGAGCGCCGAAGATCGTCAGCGCGATGAAGACGACGCGCCAGCCGCCCAACAGCAGCAACTGCCCGCCGATCAGCGGCGCAAGCAATGGCCCGATCGACGTGACGATGGCGAGCATCGACAACACGCGGGCTGCGTCGGCCGGCCCATGGGCATCGCGGGCAATGGCGCGCGCGAGCACGGATGCCGCGCCCGCGCCGAGCGCCTGCACGAAGCGGAACGTCACAAGTGCGCCGATCGACAGCGACACCGCGCAGGCAATCGTCGCGAGCGTGTACATGATGATGCCGCCGAGCAGCACGGGGCGCCGCCCGTACGCATCCGACATCGGCCCGTACAGCAGCATCCCGACCGAGAAGCCCAGCATGAAGCTGGTCAGCGTGCCCTGCGCCGCGCCCGCGCTGACGTTGAACGCCTGCGTGATCGACGGCAGGCTGGGCAGGTACATATCGATCGAAATCGGCCCGCACGCGGCCAGCGCGCCGAGCAGCAGAATCAGCCGGGCATCCGGCCGGGATCTGACAGCGTGAGACATGGGATTCCAGTGAGAGGCGACGCGCAGAGATCGGCCGATGGGCGATCCAACGGACCGTGCGGCGACGCGGATACGGCCTGAGATTGTAACCGACGTTAAATCTCGCCTCGCTTGACGCGGTCTGTGCGCCCACAGGCAACAGGCCTTCTCCGCCTTATCGGTTAAGCTGGCCTTCCGTTTCCTTGACACAGACATTCGACGCAGATGACCGCCTTTCTGCTGATATGGAGCCCCCGGAAGTGGCCGTGGCCCGAACTGCCGGACGTGGCAAAGCGCGTCACGGCGGGCGAAACCGTCACCGACGTATGGGGCTGCGGTTTTTCGCGCAGCATCCTGCCGGGCGACCGCGTGTTCATTCACCGCGTGACGCTGGAGCCCAAAGGCGTGTTCGCGTCGGGATACGTGACGCGCGCGCCATACGAAGTGCCCGACGCGACGAAGAAGCGCGGCTACCGGCTGTGCATCGACTTCGTATACGACTATCTGGTCGATGCGCATCATGAAGTCGTGATCTCCCGCGACGAATTGCGCCAGCACCCTTTCTCCGTCCAGACGTGGGACGCGCAAACCTCGGGCATCTCGATCAAGCCGATCGCCGAGGGCGCGCTCGAAAAGCGCTGGCTCGAAAGGACGGGCAAGCGTCCGCGGCCTGCCGTCGCACCGCAAGCGGACAAGCCGGCGAAATCGACGAAGGAGCAAGCGACGCAAGCGTGGAGCGAAGCGAACAAGGCCGCTGCCGGCAAACGCGCGGCGCGAGTCGCGATGTACTTCGGGCCGGCGAAGCGCCCGGGTGGCACGCCCGGCGACGGCGAAGGCAAAAACGGCGGCGACTCGGGCGGCAACGCAGGTGGCAACCCAGGCGGCAAGCGCGGCGGCGGCACTTGAACGCATAAGGCAGCACCCCGCCGCGCCTTCCCGCTCACGGCCGATTCCACACGACTCCGGTACAATTTCGTGAGGTCATTCTTACGGTCGTGCGTTCGCTGCGCGCTTGTACGCGCCCGTTCGCAGCGCATCGATACCGCCCTTGTTCCGCACTCGCGCGTGTTGCAGCCATTTGGCGTGCGAGCCCAACTCAAGCAGGTCCAACGCTCATGTCCAGCAATCAAGAACTCTTCGACCGCGCCCAGAAAACCATTCCGGGCGGCGTCAACTCGCCCGTGCGCGCCTTCCGTTCGGTTGGCGGCACGCCGCGTTTCATCGAGCGCGCGCAAGGCGCGTACTTCTGGGACGCCGAGGGCAAGCGCTATATCGACTACATCGGCTCGTGGGGGCCGATGATCGTCGGCCATGTGCATCCGGAAGTGCTCGAGGCCGTGCAACGCGTGCTGGTGAACGGCTTCTCGTTCGGCGCGCCGACGCAAGCCGAAGTTGAGATCGCCGAAGAAATCTGCAAGCTCGTGCCTTCGATGGAACAGGTACGGATGGTGTCGAGCGGCACGGAAGCGACGATGAGCGCGCTGCGCCTCGCGCGCGGCTTCACAAACCGCAGCCGTATCGTCAAGTTCGAGGGCTGCTACCACGGCCACGCCGACAGCCTGCTCGTGAAGGCGGGCTCGGGCCTGTTGACGTTCGGCAATCCGACGTCGGCGGGCGTGCCCGTCGATATCGCGAAGCACACCACCGTGCTCGAATACAACAACGTCACAGCGCTCGAAGAGGCGTTCAAGGCGTTCGGAAACGAGATCGCTTCTGTGATCGTCGAGCCGGTGGCGGGCAACATGAACCTCGTGCGCGCGACGCCCGAGTTCCTGGCCGCGCTGCGCCGCCTTTGCACAGAATACGGCTCGGTGCTGATCTTCGACGAAGTGATGTGCGGGTTCCGCGTCGCGCTGGGCGGCGCGCAGCAACTGTATGGCATCACGCCTGATCTCACGTGTCTCGGCAAGGTGATCGGCGGTGGCATGCCGGCGGCAGCGTTCGGTGGACGGCGCGACATCATGGCCCATCTCGCGCCGCTGGGCGGCGTCTACCAGGCGGGCACGCTGTCGGGCAATCCCATCGCGGTCGCGGCGGGTCTCAAGACGCTGCAACTGATCCAGGCGCCGGGCTTCTACGATACGCTGTCGCGTCAGACGACGCGTCTCGTGCACGGTCTCACGGAAGCCGCGCGCGAAGCGAAAGTGCCGTTCACGGCGGATTCCGTCGGCGGCATGTTCGGCCTGTACTTTTCCGCGAGCGTGCCGGGCAGCTTCGCCGAAATCTCGCGCTGCGACGTGCCGCGCTTCAACGCGTTCTTCCACAAGATGCTGGATGCGGGCGTGTACTTCGCGCCCTCCGCGTACGAGGCAGGCTTCGTGTCGAGCGCACACGACGACGCGATCATCGACGCAACCATCGATGCCGCGCGCGGCGCATTCAAGTCGCTCGCGTGAACCGTGTTGACGAACCATTGAACGGATAACGCCAGACCGATGTTTTCGCAGACCGATTTCGTCCACATGGAGCGCGCGCTGGCCCTCGCCTGGCGCGGCCTGTACACGACCGACCCGAATCCGCGCGTCGGCTGCGTGCTGGTGAAGAACGGCGAGGTGATCGGCGAAGGCTACACGCAGCCCGCCGGCCACGATCACGCGGAAATCCAGGCGCTGAAGGACGCACGCAAGCGCGGCAACGATCCGCGCGGCGCGACTGCTTATGTGACGCTCGAACCGTGCAGCCACTTCGGCCGCACGCCGCCCTGCGCGAACGCGCTGATCGAAGCGAAAGTTGCGCGCGTGGTCGCCGCGATGGAAGACCCGAACCCGCGCGTGTCGGGACGCGGCCTCTCGATGTTGCGCGACGTGGGCATCGAAGTGCGCTGCGGCCTGCTCGAAACGGAAGCGCGCGAACTGAACATCGGATTCGTGTCGCGGATGACGCGCGGCCGGCCATGGGTACGGATGAAGATCGCGGCATCGCTGGATGGGCGCACCGGCTTGCCTTCGGGCGAGAGCCAGTGGATCACGAGCGAAGCGGCGCGCAACGACGGCCACGCATGGCGCGCCCGCGCATCGGCGATCCTGACGGGCATCGGCACCGTGAAGGAAGACAATCCGCGCATGACCGTGCGCGCTGTCGATACGCCGCGCCAGCCGCACCGCGTGCTGATCGACAGCCAGCTCGAAGTGCCGCCCGACGCGCAGATTCTCGCCGGCGCGCCAACGCTGATCTTCTGCAGCAGGCTCACGCCGCTGCTCGAAGAGCGCGCGGCCGCGCTGCACGATCGCGGCGCCAAAATCGTGCCGCTTGCGAACGAAAACGGCAAAGTCGACTTGCCGAAGATGCTGGAAGAGCTCGGCAAGCGCGAAGTCAACGAGTTGCACGTGGAGGCGGGCTACAAGCTGAACGGCTCGCTGTTGCGCGAAGGCTGCGTCGACGAGCTGCTCGTCTATCTCGCGCCCAGCCTGCTCGGCAATGACTCGATGAGCATGTTCAATCTCGCCGCGCCGGGTTCGCTCGACGCGCGCACGCAGCTCGAATTTCACGCCGTGGACCGGATCGGCAGCGACGTGCGAATTCTCGCGCGCCTGATGCCGAGGCCGCCCGGACACTGACCGATAGATATAGGACACAACACGATGTTTACGGGTATCGTCGCGGCTGTCGGCCGCATCGCATCGATCAAGCCGCTCGGCAGCGAACCGGACGCGGGCGTGCGCCTGACCGTCGAAGCGGGCGGTCTCGATCTGGAGGACGTGCAACTGGGCGACAGCATCGCGATCCAGGGCGCGTGCATGACCGTGATCGAAAAGACGTCGACTTCGTTCGACGTGGACGTCTCGCGCGAAAGCCTGAACCGCACGGCGGGCCTTGCCGACACCGGCGAAGTGAACCTGGAAAAGGCGCTGCGTTCGCACGACCGGCTGGGCGGCCACATCGTGTCGGGCCATGTGGACGGCCTCGGCACGGTGACGCGTTTTGCGCGCGTCGGCGAATCGCATGAATTGCGCGTGCTCGCGCCGCGCGAGATCGGCAGGTATCTGGCGTACAAGGGCTCGATTACCGTGAACGGCGTGAGCCTCACCGTGAACTCGGTGACGGATCGCGAGGACGGCTGCGAATTTTCGATCAATCTGATTCCGCATACGGTTGAAGTGACCACGCTGAAGGCGTTGAAGGAAGGCAAGCAGGTGAATCTGGAAATTGACCTGATCGCGCGATATGTCGAGCGGATGCTCAACGCACCGAAGTAATTTCGCCATCCACTCTCGCGTACGGGAGCGCAACTGATCATTCGTCCGAACGGCATATGCCGTTCGGACGGGCGACTTGCCGGGCGGCGTGGCGTAAAATACGCGCTTTCCCAATCTTCTCGCCAACATGACCCTCGCCTCCACCCTTGAAATCATCGCCGAGCTCAAAGCTGGCCGGATGGTGATTCTTGTCGACGAAGAAGACCGCGAAAACGAGGGCGACCTCGTCATCGCAGCGGAATTCATCACGCCGGAAGCGATCAACTTCATGGCCCGCTACGGCCGTGGCCTGATCTGCCTGACGCTCACGCAGGAACGCTGCAAGCTGCTGAACCTGCCGCTGATGACACACCGCAACGGCACGCAATACGGCACCGCGTTCACGGTCAGCATCGAGGCGGCCGAAGGCGTCACGACGGGCATTTCGGCGGCCGACCGCGCGCATACCATCGCCACGGCTGTCGCGGCGAACGCGCGCACCGAGGACATCGTCCAGCCGGGCCACGTGTTTCCGATCATGGCGCAGCCCGGCGGCGTGCTGGTACGCGCAGGCCACACGGAAGCCGGCTGCGATTTCACGGCGCTCGCAGGGCTCACGCCCGCCGCGGTGATTTGCGAAATCATCAAGGACGACGGCACGATGGCGCGCCTGCCCGACCTGCTGACGTTCGCGCAAGAGCACGGCCTCAAGATCGGCACGATCGCCGATCTGATCCACTATCGCAGCCGCACGGAATCGATCGTCGAGCGCGTCTGCGAACGCACGATGCAGACCGTGCACGGCCCGTTCCGAGCGGTGATGTATCTGGACCAGCCGAGCGGACAGCCGCATATGGCGCTGGTGCGCGGCACGCCCACGCCCGAGCGCGAAACGCTGGTGCGGGTGCACGAGCCGCTATCGGTGCTCGATCTGCTCGAAGTGGGCCGCTCCACGCACTCGTGGACGCTCGACGCCGCGATGAAGGAAATCGCCGCGCGCGATCACGGCGTGATCGTGCTGCTCAATTGCGGCGACTCGAAAGATCACCTGATCGACGTGTTCAAGGCATTCGACGAAAAGAGTCGGGCCGAGGCGCTCAAGCGCCGCCCGGTTGACTTCAAGACGTATGGCATCGGCGCGCAGATTCTGCGCGAACTCGGTGTCGGCAAGATGCAGGTGCTGTCGACCCCGCGCAAGCTGGGCAGCATGTCCGGCTACGGGCTCGAAGTGACCGGCTTCATACCGATGCCGGGCAGCGCGGCCGAAAAGCCGCAAAACTGCTGAACGCTTCAACCGGTTTCACGCTCAGTTATCGCTCATTTTTCGCTAACCTGCGCTCAACCAACACACTACGGACCTCATATGGAAATCGGACAATACCAACCGAATCTCGACGGCGACGGTCTGCGCATCGGCATCGTCCAATCGCGCTTTAACGAACCCGTCTGCAACGGCCTCGCTGACGCCTGCATCGAAGAACTCGAACGCCTCGGCGTGACGGGCGAAGACGTGCTGCTCGTCACCGTGCCGGGCGCGCTGGAAATCCCGCTCGCGCTGCAAAAGCTCGCGGAAAGCGGCCAGTTCGACGCACTGATCGCGCTCGGCGCGGTCATCCGCGGCGAGACGTATCACTTCGAACTCGTGTCGAACGAGAGTGGCGCGGGCATTTCGCGCATCGCGCTCGACTTCGGCATCCCGGTCGCGAACGCCGTGCTGACGACCGAAACGGACGAACAGGCCGTCGCGCGCATGACCGAAAAAGGCCGTGACGCGGCGCGCACCGCTGTCGAAATGGCGAACCTCGCGGTCGCGCTCGAACAGCTGGACGGCGACGAGGACGAAGAAGGTGAAGACGAGGACGACGAAGAGGAACGGGCATGAAGAGCGCACGCCGACGCTCCCGCGAACTGGCCACGCAGGGGCTTTATCAGTGGCTGCTGTCGGGTTCGCCGGCAGGTGAAATCGACGCGCAGCTGCGCGGCGCCCAGGGTTTCGACAAGGCCGACCACGAGCATCTGGACGCGATCCTGCATGGCGTGATCCGCGATTCCGAAGCACTGACCGCAGATCTCACGCCGTGCCTCGACCGCCCGATCGACCAGCTGTCGCCCGTCGAACGCGCGGTGCTGCTGGTCGCGGCCTACGAACTGAAGAATCAGGTCGACATTCCGTATCGCGTCGTCATCAACGAGGCTGTGGAACTGGCCAAGACCTTCGGCGGCGCAGACGGCTACAAGTACGTGAACGGCGTGCTGGACAAGCTGTCGGCGAAACTGCGCGTCGCCGAGACGCAGGCGGCCGCCCGCAAGCAGTAAGCGTGGCTGGCTTCTGTCATCGCTAATGCAGGCGGGCCCGGCGTAACGCGGGCCCGCCGTTGTTTTTGCGCGGCGGACTCCGCGCTCCTGTTTGAACCGGACTCATCGAATGAACAGCATCACCGAACCCCTCGTGAAACTGGCGGCCCGCGTCGACGCGATTCAGCCGTTCTACGTGATGGAGCTGGCCAAGGAAGCGGCGCTACTGGAGCGCGCCGGGCGCGACATCATCCATATGGGCATCGGCGAGCCCGACTTCACGGCGCCGGAGCCCGTCATCGGTGCCGCGACAGAGGCCTTGCGGCGTGGCGTCACCCAGTACACGAGCGCGCTCGGCATTCATGCGCTGCGCGACGCGATCGCCGGGCACTACAAGCATGCGTATGGGCTCGATATCGATCCGGCGCGGATCGTCGTGACGGCGGGCGCGTCGGCGGCGCTGCTGCTGGCGTGCGCGGCGCTCGTCGATCGCGATGACGAAGTGCTGATGCCGGATCCGAGCTATCCGTGCAACCGCCATTTCGTCGCCGCCGCCGAGGGCAAGCCGGTGCTCGTGCCGAGCGGCCCCGCCGAACGGTTCCAGTTGACCGCAAGCGACGTCGAGCGTCTGTGGAGCGAGCGCACGCGCGGCGTGCTGCTCGCTTCGCCGTCGAATCCGACGGGCACGTCGATCGAGCCTGCCGAACTGAAGCGCATCGTCGAGACGGTCCGCGCGCGCGGCGGCTTTACGATCGTGGATGAAATTTATCAGGGCTTAAGCTATGACGCGCCGCCCGTGTCGGCGCTTTCGTTCGGCGACGATGTCGTCACCGTCAACAGCTTTTCGAAGTACTTCAACATGACGGGCTGGCGGCTCGGCTGGCTCGTGGTGCCGCCGGCGCTCGTCGGCGCGTTCGAGAAGCTCGCGCAGAATCTGTTCATCTGCGCATCGGCGCTTGCGCAGCATGCGGCGCTCGCCTGCTTCGAACCGGAAACGCTCGCGATCTACGAATCGCGCCGGATGGAGTTCAAGCGCCGCCGCGATTTCATCGCGCCCGCACTCGAATCGCTGGGCTTCACCGTACCCGTCATGCCGGACGGCGCCTTCTACGTCTATGCCGACTGCCGCAGCGTCGCGCATCCGGCCGCCGGCGACAGCGCCGCGCTGACGAGAGCGATGCTGCACGACGCGGGCGTCGTTCTCGTGCCGGGCATGGACTTCGGCTCGTATCAGCCGCGCGAGTACATCCGGCTATCGTACGCGACCGCGTATTCAAAGCTCGAAGAGGCTGTCGAGCGCCTGCGGAAGCTGTTCGGCGGTTGATCCAGAGCGAGGCGGAGCCGCACGCGAGGCGGCGCTCGTCGAGCGGGAGAAGCGGATGCCGATTCGGCAGAAACCGGCGAGACAATGACACAATGACAAAGGGCACCCGAGGGTGCCCTTTCTTTTCGCTAGATCAGCCTTGTCTATGCGCTTGTAACCTGACCGCGCTCGTTATGCGATCAGGCGCCCAGCTCCGGCTGCTGCGTCGCATGCTTCGCTGCGTTCGCGCTCGCATCGTCCTGTTCGGAATCCTTGGTCGCCGGCGTCTGCGCGGTCTTTGTCGAGGCGAGCGGATGGCCGTCGAGCGTCACCTGCACGCGCTTGTTCGAGGTGCTGGAAGTCGCTGCCGGCGTCGAGTTCGAAGCTTGCACGGTGGCGGGCGCCTGCGGCGAGTTGATCGGCACCTTGCGACCGCGCGCGACGTCGCGCAGACGCGTGCGCTCGGCCATCACCTTCGCACCGTAGCCGCCGTCGTCAGGCGACGTCGAACCGACGTAAAGACGCAGACCGCCCGGCAGCGAGCCGCCGCGCGCGATGCAATCCTTCAGCACGATCGCTCCGACCTTGATGTTCGCGAGCGGCTCGAGCGCCGCGGACTGGCCGCCGAAGTAGCGGAATTTGTCCGAGTGAACCGTCGACATGACCTGCATCAGGCCCTTCGCGCCGACGCCGCTTTCGGCGTACGGATTGAAGCCCGACTCGATCGCCATCACGGCGAGCAGCAGCAGCGGATCGAGGCCGACTTCGCGGCCCGTGTCGAACGCGGCCTTCACGAGTTCGCTGACCGGCTCCTGAGCGACGCGATAGCGGCGCGAGAGGAATGACGCGACGAGATCCTGCTCGCGCGTGGAAATGAGCACGCGGTCGTCGCGGGCATCCGCCGACACGCGTTGCGACGGAATCATCGAGGCGATCGTGCTCACGCTCGGCAGCGTGCGCGGATCGAGACCGTTCAGCGCAGCCGACGAAAGACCCGTGCTGGCCGGAGACGAGAAGCTCGAGTTGTCGCCCGCAATGTTGAAGCCGGCGTCAGCGGCCTTGGCGGGGCCGTTGGTGTTGTCTCCCGTATTCGACGACGTCGAGAGCGTATCGTCCGGAGACGCCGTATTGCCGCGCTGTGGCGGCGCGAACGACGGCAGCGGATTGCCCTGCAGCAGACGGGCGGGGCCAGCCTGCACGGCGGCCGAGATGAAGGGCATCAGCCGCGTGGCCAGCATCAGGCGCCAGCCGGGCATCAGCCACAGCGAGAGTGCAAACAGAACAGCAAACCCGCCAACTACGCTGAATAGATGATGACTCAACCGCGTCCCCTGACGCAGCGCGCCGCGCATGACCTGCGCGATACGCTCGTTGGGACGCCACGATAACCAGGCGTTCATTCAGATCTCCCATGTTGCTGGCCCTGCGAACGCCGTAAAAACGACCGGCTTGGGGATGCTGTTCGCAAGACCAAGACGCCGTGTGCTCTGGTTAAGGCGACCACGACGTCGGGAAAACGGCAAAAAGTACCGTTGGGGAGCCACAATCTCGAAAAGGGCCGCCTGCATGCCAAAAAGCACGCATTCGGTGGCTCCCACGCGAAAAACCAGCGTCGAAGTGCGCTGGTGGAGACTACTTGTGACCGTCAATACCGTGCAGGGGGCGGTAAGGGTGACGCGTTGCGTCTGAGGACCGGGGGACGGTGGTAAAAACTATCAATTCCCTGCAACCAATGTGACCGGATTCTAACAGGGTTTTATAGATCGTCAACACTATAAAAGGCAAAATTTATAACTAATTGTAATTATGAACACTGTTCAGGGAGCGCAATCCCTCTGCGGAAGGGGTTTTCAGCCGATCCGCATTTTCGCTATTCAGCGTGCGCTTGCCAACGCATGTAAAATCGACAATCCGTTCGGCATGACGGTGCGTTGCCGCGCCGCCTGCTCTCGCCACTGTTCTCAGCTCTTGCATCCGCCGCTTCGCGGCCGCCAACCGGACCGATGAAATACAAAGACCTGCGTGACTTCGCGAGCCGCCTCGAATCGCTCGGCGAGTTGCGCCGTATCTCGCAAAACGTGTCGCCTGTCCTGGAAATGACAGAGCTATGCGACCGGGTGCTGCGCGCCGGCGGCCCGGCGCTCCTGTTCGAGTCGAAGCAACGCCATGCGTTCCCGGTGCTCGGCAATCTGTTCGGCACGCCGCGGCGCGTCGCGCTGGGCATGGGCATCAATGCCGCGACGCAGGGCGATGCTGGCGGCGATCAGGCGTCGCTGGAGTCGCTGCGCGATGTCGGGCGTCTGCTGTCGGCGTTGAAGGAGCCGGAGCCGCCCAAGGGTCTGAAGGACGCGGGCAAGCTGCTGTCGCTCGCAAAGGCGGTCTGGGACATGGCGCCGAAGACCGTCAGCGGCCCGCCCTGCCAGGAAATCGTCTGGGAAGGCAGCGACGTCGATCTCGCGAAACTGCCCGTTCAGACCTGCTGGCCCGGCGACGCCGGTCCGCTCATCACATGGGGCCTCACCGTCACGCGCGGCCCGAGCAAGACGCGCCAGAACCTGGGCATCTACCGCCAGCAGGTGATCGGCCGGAACAAGGTCATCATGCGGTGGCTCGCACATCGCGGCGGCGCGCTCGACTTCCGCGAGTTCGCGCTGAAGAACCCCGGCAAGCCGTATCCCGTCGCCGTCGTGCTCGGCGCGGATCCGGCGACGATCCTCGGCGCTGTCACGCCCGTTCCCGACACGCTGTCCGAATACCAGTTCGCCGGCCTGCTACGCGGCGGCCGCACGGAGCTCGCGAAGTGCATCACGCCGGGTGTCGACACGCTGCAGGTGCCCGCGCGCGCGGAGATCGTGCTCGAAGGCTTCATCTATCCGCAAGAAGGCGAGCCGGCGCCCGCACCCGATGGCGCGCCTCCGCGTCCGTCGAAGGGCGCGAGCGCCGCTTACGAGCATGCGCTCGAAGGCCCGTATGGCGATCACACCGGCTACTACAACGAACAGGAGTGGTTCCCTGTCTTCACGATCGAGCGCATCACGATGCGCCGCGACGCCATCTACCACTCGACTTATACGGGCAAGCCGCCCGACGAACCTGCCGTGCTCGGCGTCGCGCTGAACGAAGTGTTCGTGCCGCTGCTGCAAAAGCAGTTCTCCGAAATCACCGACTTCTACCTCCCGCCCGAGGGCTGTAGCTACCGGATGGCGATCGTGCAGATGAAGAAGAGCTATCCGGGCCACGCGAAGCGCGTGATGTTCGGCGTGTGGAGCTTCCTGCGGCAGTTCATGTATACGAAGTTCATCGTCGTCGTGGATGAAGACGTGAATATCCGCGACTGGAAGGAAGTGATCTGGGCGATCACGACGCGCATCGACCCGTCGCGCGATACGGTGCTCGTCGACAGCACGCCGATCGATTATCTGGATTTCGCATCGCCCGTCGCGGGTCTCGGCTCGAAGATGGGCCTCGACGCGACCAACAAATGGCCAGGCGAAACCGATCGCGAATGGGGCCGGCCGATCCTGATGGACGACGCCGTGAAGGCGCGCATCGATGGTCTGTGGAACGAGCTTGGCCTGTGAGTTTCGCGGTTCGCGAACCTGAATTCAGCGACTCGGCTTTGAAGCACTCAGGTTCGCGGAACGGCGACGGCGAAGCGTCGTCCGCATCCGCGTTGCCGTGATTGAACAACAACAATTCATTGTGAGCGGTTGGACGGATGCACAGCTTGTCGATGTTGTCGGACGGTTTTTTTCTGTCACTGTCGTTGTGCCTCGACATCGGGCTCGTCAACGTCGCGATCATTTCGCTGACGTTGTCGCATGGCTTCAGGCCCGGCTTCTGGCTCGGGCTCGGTTCCTGTTTCGGCGATCTGATCTACGCGGCGCTCGCCCTCGCGGGCATGGCGGCGCTGCTGCAATTCGAGTCGGTGCGCTGGGTGGTCTGGATCGGCGGCGCGGCGATTCTGCTGTTCCTCACGTTGAAAATGGCGCGCGAAGCGTTGTTTCCGGCATCTGCGCCGCCCGTCGAAGGCGAAGCCGACGCATCGGCGCCGCGTCTCGACCCGAAGCGCGGTTTCCTGCGCGGCGTGTTGCTCGCCATCTCTTCCCCGAGCGCGATCCTGTGGTTCGCGGCCGTTGGCGGCGCGCTGATCGCCAAAGCAGGCGCGACGTCGACGACGACGGCACCCGTGTTTCTCGGCGGCTTTTTCCTCGGCGGCCTGTGCTGGACGCTCTTCATATGCGGGCTCGCGAGCCACGGACGCAAGCGCGCAGGCACGGGACTGCTGCGCGTCTGTCATCTGCTGTCGGCGTTGCTGTTCGCGTACTTTTCGTACAGCGTGATCGTCAACGGATACCGCGATCTGATCGTGCAAACGGCGCACGCGGCAAGCTGACCTGCCGCTCGCGTCGCATGCATCGATACGCTGATGACGGCATTCGCTAACGACGTCATTCGATCGATGCCGCCAGCGTTGCCTCGCAACCTCAGCGCAAGAACTCGCCGAGCCGCTGAAGATCCACATTCCCGCCGCTGATCAACACGCCGACGCGGCTGCCTTCGACGGGCACCACCTTCTCCAGCGCCGCCGCCGCCGCGAGACAACCGGTCGGCTCGACGACGATTTTCATGCGCTGCGCGAAAAACTTCATCGTGTCGACGAGTTGTGCGTCGCTCACCGTCACGATCTGCTCGACGTTGCGCTTGATGATCGGAAAGTTGTAGCTGCCGAGATGCGTCGATGCCGCGCCGTCGGCAATCGTATGCGGCACGTCGATATGCACGATCTCGCCTTTTGCAAGCGACTGCTGGCCGTCGTTGCCCGCTTCCGGCTCGACACCGATCACCCGGCACTGCGGACTGAGCGCAGCCGCCGAGAGCGCACTGCCCGCGAGCAGCCCGCCGCCGCCCAGGCAGACGAACAGAAAGTCGAGCGGCCCCGTTTCGTCGATCAGTTCCTTCACCGCCGTACCCTGCCCCGCGATCACGTGCGGATGATCGTACGGCGGAATCAGCGTCATGCCGCGCTCCTGCGCGAGACGCCGGCCGATCTCTTCGCGGTTTTCCTTGTAGCGGTCATAGGTGATGACTTCGCCGCCGTAGCTCTTCGTCGCGGCGACCTTTGCGGCGGGCGCGTCGTGCGGCATCACGATCGTCGCGTGAATCCCGGCAAGCCGTGCCGACAGCGCAATGGCTTGCGCATGATTGCCCGATGAATACGTCAGGACGCCGGCCGCGCGTTGCTCGGCATCGAAGTGGGAAATGGCGTTGTACGCGCCGCGAAACTTGAACGCGCCCATGCGCTGGAAGTTTTCGCACTTGAAGAAGAGCGACGCGCCCGTGCGCTCGTTGGCCGTGGTTGATGTGAGCACCGGCGTGCGATGCGCGATGCCTTCGATGCGCTGAGCAGCGTCGACGACATCTTCATAAGTGGGAGCAGACAACGCATGCATGGGCGGGTGACTCCAAGGCTTGAGAAAGCGCTTATTCTCCCAGCTTCTGCGATGTGTGTGCGTGCCGGACGAATCTCCCGAAGGTCATAGGCCAAGGTCACAAGCACCTCAAGCCGAAGCCGCAGATTCACAGGCCGAAATTCACAGGCCGAAATGGAAACGGCGCAACACGGCATCGAGCCGGCGTTGCGCCGTTGCACACGTTGGCGCGCGCAGCGGGCAGGCTGCGCGGCGCGAAAATCAGTAGCGCGTCAGTACCGGTAGTACGGACGACCCCAATACCCGTGGCGATAGTACGGACGGTGATAATACCCACCGCCCACTACGACGGCCGGCGCGACCACGACGGGCGGCGGCGGCGCATAGACCACAGGCGGCGGCGCGTAATACACCGGCGGCGGCGCGGAGTAGACGGGATAGGCGGGAGCGACGGGCACGCCAATGCCGATACCCACCGACACGTGAGCTTGAGCCGCAGTGGTCAATCCAACCCCGAGTACGGCAGCAGCGATAAACGGAACGATCTTCTTCACTTGTATTTCTCCTGGCGGCGCGGCCAGTTCGTGACCGGGTCGCATGACGGACATGCTGTGATTCCAATGTATCGAAAAAGCCCGCGCGCCGTAGGCTGCATTTGTTGCAAATTGCAATTGCAGGAAAGCGGTTCGTCAGTCGAGGCTTTCCATACGTCTGTTAAATGGCGTCCGGCGCATCGAAAATCAAGGATTTTGCCGGCAATCCGCTGTCAATCGGGCAACTTGACCGCATCCGCCGATTGCATTCCGCGCGCCTCGGTAATCTTTGATTACAAATTCGCGCTGCGCCGTTGCTGGCGCGCGTCACACGGCGTTCGACGCGTCGAACCCAAACGAAAAACGCCTGGCGGCTGGCCAGGCGTTTTGCATGATCCGATACGAGTGAACGCGTCAGCCGACTTTCACATAGGTGAATTCGCGGGTGACGTTAGGCGGCACGTACGCGCCACTGATTTTGACCCGAGGGCTGAGCCGCTTTCTCTGATCCCACCAGCGGCGGCGTTGGGAATGCGTGAGGAACCGTAAGTGCTTTCGGTAAGAAAAGATACTCATCGTGACCTCCCGAATCTGACTGCGAGACATTAAAAACCACGGTGACTGCCATCCACTCCTACGGAAATCGCCAAGCAGTTTTCGCGCCTGTTTACTAGGTACCTTGCTTTCGCGCGTCGCGCCAACGGCACCGGGTTGCCAGTTGACCGGGAAACGCGCGTCTGCGTGCGCCCAAACCACCTACGAAAGCCGCCAGTTCGCGCTCGCGATCATCGGAGCGCGATACGTCAGCTTCCTTCTTCAGTCCCGTCGGGAGCAGGAAACATGTCCCAGCCCTCCTTGCCGCGCCTTGGTTTCGTCGGCGCGGGCCGGATTGCGCGGTGTCTTGCGCCCGGCTTCGCACGCGTCGGGGATCCCGTCACGGCCATCGCGAGCCGAACGCCGGAATCGGCACGGCGGCTCGCCAGTCAGATCGGATTCTGCGCCGCGTATGACGATCCCCAGCGGGTCGTCGAGTCGGCGGACATACTCTTTTTAACCGTCCCCGATGACAGCATCGGTACGACAGCGAACACACTCACGTTCCCTTGCCACGCGGCGCCTGCGAGAGGAGCGTGGGCCGTCGTGCATTGCAGCGGTGCGTCGCCCGTCGAGCTGCTTGCCCCGGCTGGGACCAGGGTGCGTCGATCGGCGGTTTTCATCCACTTTACCCGTTCATCGGCGATTTGACAGATGTCGATCGCATCGCCGGCTGCTCCGTGACGATCGAAGCCGACGGCGCGCTCAAGGCCGATCTGATAGCGCTCGCCGCCGCGCTGCGCTGCCATCCGCTGTCGATTCCGCCGGGCCACCGCCTGCTGTATCGCGCGGCAGCGCACTACGCCGCCAGCTTCGCCTTATGCAGTGTGGCTGAGAATGTGAGCCTGTGGCGCAAGCTCGACTTCGACGAAAACGATGCGCTGCGCGCGCCGCTGCCTATGATGGCCGGCACGCTCGAAACGGCGCGCGACCCAGGCCTCGCCGACGCGCCGGCGGGACCGGTTTCACGCGGCGACGTGGGCGTGGTGGAAAAGCAACTGTCGCTGATGGAACAGCTCGGCGGCGATCACGCGGCGCTTTTCGGGCTGATGCCGCGACGGGCGGTAGCGCTCGCGCGCGCCCGAGCGACGGCCGCCCGCCGCCATCGACGCGATCGGCGCAGCCGTCGAGCGGTCGCTCAGCCATACGCTGAAAGGCGCGGCGACAGGTGCAAGCGCCGAGTAAGCCGTGATAATGTGACGACCGGCATCGACGGGAACGCGGCGGCTTGCATGCCTCCATCGGAGTTGCAGGCCGTATCGCCGCCCGTCTCGCCAGCACGACCAGGACCAACACGCGCGCAACGACGCGATCAGGGCGCACGGCGCCTCGCCCGCGCTTCGTGACCAACCGACGAGAACGCACAATGATCAAGGTCAGCATCCTCTATCCGTATCGCGAAGGCGGACGTTTCGACATCGACTATTACTGCGGCACGCATATGCCGCTCGCCGCCAGGCTGTTCGGCGCATCGCTGAAGGGCTGGTCGGTCGATGCCGGCATCAACGCCGGCCCGCCGGGCTCGCCGCCGCCGTTCGTCGCCGCCGGGCATTTTCTGTTCGATAGCGCCGAGGCGTTTTACGAGGTTTTCAAACCCGCCAGCGACACACTGCTCGCCGACATTCCCAACTATACGGACGGCGGCAACGGCACAATCCTGATCAGCGAAGTCAAGGTCGCCGTCTGACGCGGCCATCCGCGCAGCGCCGCTGCAAGCGGCACGCGCAAGCATTCTGGTGAGCCGCGCGGCGTACGGCGCGCGCTCGGTGTTTCCAGCCGTCCGCCGGCTTGCCGGCGCCATGCGTCCCGCTTCCCGCGAGACGTCTTCTGAAGGAAAGGATCCACGATGTTCGGCGATATCGCCCGTTTTCTGCTCAATACCATCTTTACGCTATTCGGCGCGGCTCTGCTGCTGCGCGCGTGGCTCCAGTTCGTGCGCATGCAGCCGTACAACCCGGTGTCGAGCGCCGTGATGCAAGTGACCAACTGGCTCGTGCTGCCGCTGCGCAAGATCATTCCGGGCGCGCGCGGAATCGACTGGGCGAGCATCGTCGCTGCGCTCATTACGTCGATCGTCTACGTGGTGCTGATGGTGGTGATCGTCGGCGTCGATCCGCTCGGGCTGATGCCGTCGCTGCTGATCGTCGCGCTACTGACCGTCATCAAGTGGGCGTTGAACCTGCTGATCTGGCTGACGATCCTGATGGCGCTGCTGTCGTGGCTCAATCCCCGCTCGCCCGCGATGCCGATCCTGTACGAGCTGACGGCACCGTTTCTCGACCCGCTGCGCAAGATCATGCCGCGCCTGGGCGGCATCGACCTTTCGCCGATTCTGCTGTTCGTGATCGTCCAGGTGCTGCTGATGGTCGTGACGCGGGCCGCCGTGTCGTTGACGCTATTCGGCATCTGACCGCTTGGCGTCTCTGTGCCGGGCGCGTGCGTGCCCGGCGATTTGCCCAAATCCGCCGAAACCGCGTAAAATGGCGCGCTCTGCGGGCGTCGTATAATGGCTATTACCCTAGCTTCCCAAGCTAGAGACGTGGGTTCGATTCCCATCGCCCGCTCCACTATCAGCCGCTCTCTCTGCCGCGCAACGCACGGGCGGAAAGACGAGGCGGAAAATCCAGCGTGAGAGCCGCCTCCATGAAGGCGGCTTTTTTGTGGTGCGCGCTGTCTGCCAAAGAAACGAGCCCGCCCTCACGCCAGCTGTTCCCGCCGCCACCCCCTAGTCTTCATCCACAATGATTCACGATCCGAACGAAGCCGGTCTGCCGCGCGACACTTCCCAGATTTCCAGCGACGACGCGTCCGCGCCCGCCGAGACCTCGGAAACGTCCGACGCCGCTGCGGCACAAGAAGCACCACAAGAAGCACTGCACCTGCGCCGCATCCGCAGCTTCGTGACGCGCGCAGGCCGCGTATCGACGGGCCAGCGCCGCGCCATGGACGAACTCGGCCCGCGCTTCGTCGTGCCATACGCGCCCGGGCAGCCGGACTGGGACGCCGTGTTCGGCCGCCGCGCGCCGCGCATTCTGGAGATCGGTTTCGGCATGGGCGCGACGACGGCTGAAATCGCCTCGCATCGTCCCGACGACGATTTCCTCGGCGTCGAAGTGCATGAGCCGGGCGTCGGCGCGCTGCTGAAGTTGATGGGCGAGCAGAATCTGTCGAATATACGCATCGTCCAGCATGACGCCGTCGACGTGCTGGAGAACATGATCGCGCCGCACAGTCTCGACGGCGTACACATCTTCTTCCCCGATCCGTGGCACAAGGCGCGCCATCACAAGCGCCGTCTGATCCAGCCGAAGTTCGTCGCGCTGCTGGTGTCGCGCATGAAGCCGGGCGCCTACATCCACTGCGCGACCGACTGGCAGAACTACGCGGAACAGATGCTCGAAGTGCTCGGCGCAGAGTCCGCGCTGGAGAACACTGCCGACGATTACGCGCCGCGTCCCGACTATCGTCCCGTGACGAAGTTCGAGAAGCGCGGCCTGCGCCTCGGGCACGGTGTGTGGGACCTGATTTACCGGCGCCGTCCGGACGCCTGAGCGACGCTGCCTGAAGCTCCACAAAACAGAAACGGCCTGCCGTTCGCGAACGGCAGGCCGTTTTCATTTGCAACGCGTCGAGGGCGCGCGCAACGTCAATCCGCCCAGCTCAATCCGCCGCTGTAGCCGATCAGAAGGATCAGCAAGCCGAAGCCGATCCGATACCACGCGAACGCGCTGAAATCGTGCGCCGCGATATAGCGCAGCAGCCAGCGCACACACGCAAACGCGCTGACGAACGCCGCGAGAAAACCGATCGAAAAAAGTCCGAGCGCGTCGGACGACAGCGCCTGCCAGTCCTTGTGCAACTCATAAACGGTCGCGCCGAAGATGATGGGTATCGCGAGGAAGAACGAGAACTCGGTTGCGACGCGCCGGTCGAGCCCGAACAGCATGCCGCCGATGATCGTCGAGCCCGAGCGCGACATGCCCGGGAACAGCGCGAAGCATTGCGCGAAACCGACCTTGAGCGCATCGAGCGGGCTCAGGTCGTCCATCGAATGCACGCGCGGCTGAAGGTCCTGCCGGCTGCGCTGGCGCGACTCGACCCACAGAATCAGCACGCCGCCCACGACGAGCGCAAACGCGACGGGCACGGGCGAAAACAGCACGGCTTTGATCGCCTTCTCGAACAGCAGGCCGAGCACGATCGCGGGAATCGTCGCGATGATCACGTTCAGCGTGAAGCGGCGCGCGTCGGGCCGCGTCGCGAGCCCGGCCACGACATGGCCGATTCGCTGACGGTACTCCCAGCACACCGCGAGAATCGCGCCGAGCTGGATCACGACGTCGAAGGTCTTTTCCTGCGGGATGTCGAAGTTCAGCAGGCTGCCGGCAACGATCAGATGACCCGTGCTCGACACGGGCAAGAATTCCGTCAAGCCTTCGACGATGCCGAGAATCAGCGCCTTCAGGGTGAGTATCCAGTCCATCCGTGGCCCTCTTCGTTTGGGGATTGACGATGTGAGGACGCGTCAGCAAAGACAACGCGGCCCGCCCGGCCGCGCGCCCGTCACTTTTCGACGATCTGGACGCGTATGCCGTTTGTAAGGACCGTGATTGTACCTGGTTCGTAAGTCACCCCGGCGAATTGCAGCTGGTCGGGCTTGAACGTGTAGACGGGATAGTTGGTGAGCAGCTGCGTCGCGAGCACCGCCGCGGCTGCGTTGATCTGCTGCGTGTACGCCTGCGCGTCGCCGTCGACCCTCACGTCCTCCACATTCGGCGCGCGCAGCACGACGGAGCGGCTCTGCGGATCGTATTCGAGCTGGCTCGACAGCGTGAACACGCCGTTGACCGGCTCCTGCAGAAACGGACTTGCGAGCCGCGCATCGACCCGCACGGATACGCGGTTCGTATCCGGCAGCAAGCCGACGACAGGATGCATCAATGCGACCTCGAACACCTGCGATACCGTGCGCTGGTACGGAAACTTGCGCTGCACGGCTTCCTGCACCTGCTTCTGCGAAAACGTGTAGTGATCCGGAATAAACGGGAACGTCGATGTCGCGCACGCGGCGAGCGACGTCATCAAGCCACCGACTGCGCACGCCGACAGCGCCGAAATCAGGAAGCGGCGCCGTGCGGGCGCAGCGGGATGGGTCATGCAGTTTCTCCTCGTGACGCAGCGGACGCGCCGCATCGGTGTTGCTCGTGTTGCCAGGGGTGTTTCTCTAGATTCGCGCGACGGTCTTGCGGCGCGAGCGCTTCGATCAACGGCACGCGGCCATCACATCATGATGTCATGGCCGCGTATCGGCTTCGAGACGCGTGAGCCAGAGCAGCGCTTCGTCGCGCGAGTTGCCGCACATGCCGGCCTGCGGTTGTAGACCCGAGCAGCAGGCCGGACGTTCCGGCTTGCCGAAGATCGCGCAGCGCAAATCGTCGCCGAGTTGCACGCAGCGCACGCCTGCCGGCTTGCCGTCCGGCATGCCGGGAATGGGACTCGAAATTGAAGGCGCGATGCAGCACGCGCCGCAATTGGGACGGCACGCGTGATCCGCTGTCGCGGATGACGGTTGGAACAAATCGACAGACACTGCGCTTTTCCTGAACGACAAACACTCGACGAGGCCGGCCGACCGCAGATGAAGCGGCCGCCGCTCAGCCCACATTGTGCCATTTGACGCATGCGACCTTTTTACACAAGGTTGCGCGCCCCCGCTCCCATAGACTTGTTTGCACACTTTCGCAACAGATACCACGCTCGCACGGCGCCTGCCCTTTTCCACCGAGCACACGTCGAACCGCTCCCACACGCAACGACCAGGCGGCTCGCGCATCATCCGGCAGGCGTCGCGATATGAATCCGATGACTACCGCCCCTTCCGCCGACGCCCTCTTCCGCCCCGATCTGCTCGCGAAATACAGCTCGAACGGCCCGCGCTACACGTCCTATCCGACGGCCGTTCAATTCCGCGACGACTTCGATCCCGGCGACTACCGCCGCGCCGCCGAAGACAAGGGCGCATCGGACACGGATCTCTCGCTGTACTTCCACATTCCGTTTTGCGACACCGTCTGCTTCTATTGCGGCTGCAACAAGGTCGTGACGAAGAACCGCGCGCGCTCGCGCCCGTATCTCGGGCAACTGAAGCGCGAGATCGCGTTGCAGGCCGCGCTCTTCGACACCGCGCGGCCCGTGTCGCAACTGCATTGGGGCGGCGGCACGCCGACGTTTCTGTCGCACGACGAAATGACGGAACTGATGGCCACCACGCGCGAACACTTCACGTTGTGCAGCGACTCAGAAGGCGAGTTTTCGATCGAAGTCGATCCGCGTGAAGCGTCGCCGAAAACCATCGTCCATTTGCGCAATCTCGGCTTCAATCGCCTGAGCCTCGGCGTGCAGGACTTCGATCCTGTCGTGCAGCGGGCGATCAATCGCATCCAGCCGCTCGAGATGACGGCGAGCGTGATGCGCGCCGCGCGCGCAACGGGCTTTCATTCGATCGGCGTCGATCTGATCTATGGTCTGCCGTATCAGACCGTCGACAGCTTCAGCCGGACGCTCGACACGATGCTCGCGCTTGCGCCCGACAGGCTCTCGGTATTCGGCTACGCGCACATGCCGCAGCTCTTCAAGATGCAGCGGCAGATGGACCCGTCCACGATGCCTTCTCCCGCTGAACGGCTCGCGATTCTGCGCCGCGTCGTCGAGCGGCTGACGGATGCGGGCTATGTCTACATCGGCATGGACCACTTCGCGCTCCCCACCGACGAGCTCGCGCGCGCTCAGGCCCAGCGCACGCTGCATCGCAATTTCCAAGGCTACAGCACGTGCGCAGAATGCGATCTGATCGGCTTCGGGGCATCGTCGATCGGCAAGGTCGGCGATGTCTACGCGCAGAACGCGAAGGAGCTGGTGGGCTACGCAGCCGCCATCGACAAAGGCCAGCTGGCGATCAGTCGCGGCGTGCGCCTCTCCCTCGACGACCGTCTGCGGCGCGATGTCATCACGCAACTGATGTGCAATCTCGAACTGCGCTTCGACGCGTTCGAAGCCGCGTACGGCATCCGCTTTCACGACGCGTTCGCGCCGGAACTGGAGCGCCTGCGCCCGTTCGAGGACGACGGGCTCGTGAAGATCAGCGCGCGGCGGATCGATGTGCAACTGGCGGGACGGATGCTCGTGCGCAACATCGCGATGGTGTTCGACCGCTATCTGGGCCAGCAGCCGTCGCAGCGGTTTTCGCGCACGGTCTAGCGTCAGCGGGGCGGCGCGATCGGGCGTCGGCTTGCCCGCCGACGCGTTTTCCGCCATAATCTGCGTCTTCGTCTTGAGACGCCGGTTTTCCGGTCCGCTACGAGTCGAAGATCAAGCCCAGGTGGTGAAACAGGTAGACGCAGGGGACTCAAAATCCCCCGCCGCAAGGCGTGCCGGTTCGAGTCCGGCCCTGGGCACCAGAATTCAGCTTCAGTTCGCTTCACCCCGACAAACCCGCGTTCATCTGTCCGATGCCGCGGGTTTTGTGTTTTCTGCGGTCCACATGCGGTCGTCAGCGCAGACCTTCCGCAGGCCATGGGAATTCGCGCGAACGCAAAAAAGCCGGAATCGCCTCACGGCAAATCCGGCTTCACTCTTCCTCGGTCAAACGATCCGACGATCAGACGCGCTCGACATCAACGCGCCCGCTAAAGCATCAGTTGGGCTCAGCGCCCGCTCGCCGCTCCCGCGAGCCCACGCGCGGCCGCGCGCCGGCGCTTCACCACATAGCCTGCCCACATCACGACGAGCCACACGGGCACGAGCATCACCGACACGTTGAGTCCTGGCGTCATCGCGAGGATCACGAGAATCATCGCCATGAACGCGAGACAGATCCAGTTGCCGAGCGGGAACCACAGCGACTTGAACACGAGTTTCTCGCCGTTCGCGACCATCGCGCGACGCGACTTCAGATGCGTCAGGCTGATCAGCGACCAGTTCAGCACCAGCGCGGCCACGACGAGCGCCATCAGCACGTCCAGCGCCTTGGCAGGAATCAGATAGTTGATGATCACGCAAGCAAACGTCGCCAGCGCGGACAGCCCGATCGCCATATACGGCACGCCGCGGCCGTCGACCTTCAGCAGCACGCGCGGCGCATTGCCCTGCTCGGCAAGACCGTACAGCATGCGACTGTTCGCATAGACGCCGCTGTTGTACACGGACAGCGCCGCCGTCAACACGACCACGTTCAGAACATTCGCCGTCAGGCCCGCGCCAATCTGCGAGAAGATCATCACGAACGGACTGCCGCCCGCCGCCACCTGATTCCACGGATACAGCGACAGCAGCACGACCAGCGAACAGATGTAGAAAATCAGAATCCGGTAAATCACCTGATTCACGGCCTTCGGAATGCTCTTTTGCGGCTCGTCGGCTTCCGCCGCCGTGATGCCGATCAGCTCCAGCCCGCCGAACGAAAACATGATCACGGCGAGCATCATGAAGAGGCCGCTGAAGCCGTGCGGGAAGAAGCCGCCGTCGGCCCACAGGTTCGTGATCGACGCCTGCGGACCGCCGTGGCCGCTAATCAGCAGATAGCCGCCGAACAGGATCATGCCGATCACGGCCACGACCTTGATGATCGCAAACCAGAACTCGGTTTCGCCGTACGCCTTGACGTTCGCGAGGTTGATCGCGTTGATGACGACGAAGCAGACGAGCGCCGAGACCCATGTCGGCACGCCCGGCCACCAGAAATGCACGTAGGTGCCGACGGCCGTCAGTTCGGCCATGCTGACGAGCACGTACAGCACCCAGTAGTTCCAGCCCGACAGGAAACCCGGGAAATCGCCCCAGTACTTGTACGCGAAGTGGCTGAACGAGCCAGCGACGGGCTCCTGCGCAACCATTTCGCCGAGCTGGCGCATGATGAGGAACGCGATGAAACCACCGATCGCGTAACCGAGGATCATCGACGGCCCCGCCGCCTTCAGTACGCCCGCCGATCCGAGAAAGAGGCCCGTGCCGATCGCGCCGCCCAGCGCGATCAGCTGGATATGCCGGTTCTTCAGCCCACGCTGGAGGCCGTCATGGTGTTGTTCGTTGCTCAAAATGTCTCGCTCCACTGCATTGAAATCCACGCGGCACGCACGAAACGCGGCCAGAAAAACCGTAAATTGTACCCTCCTGCGACGTGCCCACAGAACGGGCGCGCGCAACCGCGTTGCGTGGAATTTGCATTGCGCCGCCGATGCCGCCGCGCACGCGCGCCACCCACCCGCCAACGCACCGTCCAACGTGTCCGAAATTACCTTTAGATAGCGGTTGTCACCCTGCTTGCCGGTCGGTATGTTCCGAGAATCCGGTCCAGCCGATGATGGAGTCGCCATGTCGCCGAAACGTCTGCTCTATGCCGTTCTCCTTGGCGTCTGCATCGCCGCCTCCGGCGTACACGCCCAGACCGGACAACCCGCGCCGCAGCCTGCGCCCGATACGTCGGGAGCGCCTGCCCCAGCCGCCCCGGACGCCGAGACATCGCCAGCGCCCGCGGCCGCGCCATCTGCCGCCGCGCCTTCCACGGAGCAGGCCTCTTCTCCTGCCCCTGCTTCCGCCCCCGCGCCTCGACCCGCCGCCGCTTATACCGCGCCGCCCGCCGGCCCCGTGCAGAACATCGTGCTCGTGCATGGCGCGTTCGTCGACGGATCGAGCTGGAACGGCGTCATCGAACGGCTCCAGAAAAAGGGCTATCGCGTGGCGTCCGTGCAGATTCCGCTGACGTCGCTCGCCGACGATGTCGCCGCAACCAAACGCGTGCTCGCCCGGCTATCCGGGCCGACCGTGCTGGTCGGTCATTCGTGGGGCGGCGTGGTGATCACGGAGGCGGGTTCGGGACCGGACGCATCGAAGGTGGTCGGCCTCGTCTACGTGGCGGCGATCGCGCCCGACGTCGGCGAATCGACGGGCGACGTGCTCAAGCGCGGCCCGCAGATGCCCATCGGCTCGGCGATGACGAAAGACGCCACCGGCTTCCTCTGGCTCGACCCGGCGAAATACCACAGCGATTTCGCCGCCGATGTGCCCGAAAACCTCACCCGCGTGCTCGTCGCCGCGCAGCAGCCGATTGCGGGCAAGGCGTTCGAGGAGCGCGTGACGCAGGCCGCGTGGCGCTACAAGCCATCGTGGTACATCGTGACGACGCGCGACCGCGCCGTATCGCCGGAAATCCAGCGCTGGATGGCCCATCGGATCGGCGCGACCATCGTCGAAACGCCGTCGAGCCATCTCGTGTCCGTCGCTCACGCGGGCGCGACGGCCGATGCGATCGCCCGCGCGGCGAAGGAATTCGGCAAGGAGTGACGGGCTCGTGAAAAACGCGCGCACGGCGCGGATCACGAGGAGAGGGCGGCCGCATCGTCAGGAATCCGCGCGAGCCGCGCGACAGGCGACATCACGATGATCCACGCCTGCACGACGAAGCCGAGCGCGGCCACGACGAGGCACGCGTCCATCCCGTAACGCGCGCTGACGACCGCGCCCAGCAGCGCGCCGAGCGGCCGCGCGCCGTATGTCGCCGTGCTGTTGAGCGCCGACACGCGGCCCATCATGTTCGCAGGCGTGATCGCCTGACGCAGCGTCGTCGAGCCGACGGTCCACAGGATCGGCCCCGCGCCCAGCAGAAAGAAGCTCGCCGCCGCGAGCCAGAACGACGGCACGGCGAGCGTCGCGACCATCGTCAGCGAAGCGGCCAGCCCGCAAAACGGCCCGACGATCAACGTGCGCCCGAACGCCACCCGCCGCGCGACGGACGGCGCGGCCAGCGCGCCGCACACCATGCCGACGCCATACGCGCCGAGCGTCACGCCGATCGCCGATGCGCTCAGCCCGAGCCGATGCACCGCATACGGCACATAGACCGCCTGCAGCGTGAAAAAGCCGATGTTGAAGAACACGGCTGTCGCGAGCATCGGCCGCAGCAACTCGTCGCCGATCACGAAGCGCGCGCCTTCGCGCAACTCGGCCATGAAGTGACGCGCGGCGCCGACGACGCGCGGCGGCTCGCGCAATCCGGCGAGCAACACGGCCGCGAGCGCCGACAGCGCGGCCGCGCAGCCATACGCCCAACCCGCGCCGATCCAGCCGACCAGCAGCCCGCCCAACGCCGGCCCCGCCGAATAGGCGACGCTGCGCGCAAGCTCGATGCGTCCGTTCGCGGCGGGCAGCGCGTCGCGCGTCACGAGCGCGGGGACCAATGCGGGCGCGGCGACGCTGTACGCCACCGTGCCCGTCGCGCCGAGAAAGCCGAGCGCGGCGAGCAGCGGCAGCGTCAGTCCATGCGACAGCACGAGCAGCAACACGCTCGCCATCGCCAGCGCGCGCACGCTCTCCGAGACGGCCATCAGCGTGCGGCGCGAACGGCGGTCGGCAACGACGCCGAGCGGTATCGACAGCAACAGGAACGGCAGCGTCTGCGCCGTTTGCAGAAGCCCCGTGTCGCGGGCCGTCGCGCCCAGCGTGAACACGGCAACGAGGGGCGCCGCGGCGAGACTGATCTGCTCGGCGGATTGCGCGATCAGGTTCGACCACGCGAGCTGATGGAACGACGCGGACAGGCTGGCGCCGGCAATGGGCAAGCGAAAGCGGGAAAGGCGGGAACGCATCGGAGGGCTCCGTGACGCGGTGACGAGAAGTCCATCGTCGCGTTTTCGGCCTGTCCGGGCGCTCCGCTTCTTGCTGTGTGATTCCTTTTCTACGCTCCGGCGCTTCGCTCGCCACGAAGGCGCGCACGGGATTTAAGGCGCGTACGACGACGCCATCCCGCTCTCGAGCCCATGCTCCAGCGTCGTGCGGATCGCCGCGAGTCCACGGCCGAGCGCATCGAGCGACGCCGCGCCGCTCATGCAGATGCGGATCGCGTGCGGCGCGGCGTTGCGGCCGATCACGAAGCTGTCGGCCGTCTTGACGAGCACGCCCTCCTGCCGCAGCGCCGCTGCGAACTCCGCCGCGCGCCACGGTTCGGGCAGCGACAGCCACAGATGCGAGCTGGTCGGCGCGCGCCGGTATGCGATGCCTGCGAGCGCGTCGTTGGCGATTGCGTGCTCCGCGTCGATCCGCGCGCGTTGCAAACCGTTGAGCCGCTCCATCTCGCCGCTTTCGATCCAGCGCGACACGATCTCCGCCATCAGCGGCGCGGTCATCCAGCAGTCACTGCGGATCACGGCGGCGATCTTCGAGCACCACGCGCTCGGCGCCTGCAGATAGCCGACGCGCAGACCCGGCGCGACGGACTTCGACAACCCCGCGATCAGAAACGCCTGCTCCGGCATGCGCACCGACAGCGGCTCGGGCGGCAACTCCAGCAGCATCGCCGGAACGATGTCCTCGATCAGCAGCACGCCGTGCCGTTGCAGGATTTCCGCGACGGCGTCGCGCCGTGGTCCCGACATCGTCGCCGTCGTTGGATTGTGGATGGTCGGCACGCAGAAGATCGCGCGCGGATGGAGCGACTTGCACGCGAGCTCCAGCGCCGCGGGCACGAGCCCTTCCTGATCGATCTCGACACCGACGAGATGCAGCCGCAATTGCCGCGCGAGCGCGATGATCCCCGGATAGCTGACCACTTCGGCGAGCACCGTATCGCCCGGACGCGTGACGGCGCGCAGCACCGATGCGAGCGCATGCTGCGCGCCTTGCGTGACGAGCACGCGCGCGGCGCTCGCCGGGCTGCCCGCGCGCCCGAGCCACGCCGCGCCTGCAAGGCGATGGCGCATCGAGCCCGCTTCGGGCGCGTATTGAAGCAGCTCGGTCGTGAGGCGCTGGTCGGTGGCAATTTCGGCGAGCGTCGCGCACAACGCGGCCGCCTCTTCCGTCGACTGCGGCACGTTCTGGCCGAGATCGATCAGCGGCGGCGCGCCGTTCGCGCCCAGGCGCTGCGCCGCATGACCGTTGGCCGCAGCCGGCAGTTCCCGGGCGCGTGCCTGCGCGACATACGTGCCGTCGCCGACGCGCGCATTCGCAAGCCCCTGGCGCTCCAGTTCGGCATAAGCACGGCTGATCGTGCCCGTCGTCACATGCAGCTCGCTTGCGAGCGAGCGGTGCGGCGGCAACTTTTCGCCGGCGGGCAGTTGCCCGTTCATGATGGCCTGCGCGAACGCGCGCGCAATGACCTGGTATTTCGGTTCGCTGCCCGCCTCGATTCTCGGCAGCCAGGCATTCATCGCCATGATGCGACGGTCTCCGTGAGTCTGTTGAGTTGTGTCATTCGGATGATACGCACCGCACATCCCGAAATTGGATGCGGTCATTTACTTTAATTGAAGCGATTGAGTTGCCCGTAATGGCTTCATAGCATGGCGTCATTCTTTGCCCTTCGACATGCATTGCATAGCGTCTTGCATGCGGCACTGCGGCATTCAGCATAGGTGGGAGCAAGTGTGAAAGCACCGCTCCCGCCGACACAGGAGGAGACGCCTGATGGATCGCGAAGCAAGCCAGGCCGCGCAAACGGCCCGGATTACCCGGATCGACGTGACGCACCATCAGCTGGTGCTCGATCCGCCGTTCCCCGCGTCCTGGGATAGCCAGCCGCGCCGCAAATTCCCGGCGACGATCGTGCGCGTGCATGACGACGCGGGCCGCGTCGGCCTCGGTTCCGGCGACGCGATGTATGGCTTCGCGGACTATCAGCACCTTTTCATCGGCACCGATCCGCTCGATCTCGCGCGCCACAGCGGAGTGCTCGACAACATCGGCTTTCACGCAGGCCGACCGTGGCCGCTCGATATCGCGCTATGGGATCTCGCCGGGAAAATCCGTGGCGAGCCGTGCTGGCAGATGGCGGGCGGCCGCAGCAGGCGGATTCGAGCGTATGCGTCGAGCGGCGTGCATCGCCGTCCCGACGAGATGGCGCGACTGGCGCTGCATGTCGCCGAGCGCGGCTTTCCGGCGCTGAAGATCCGCTTTGGCCGCGCGCATCTGAAAGACGATTTCGCGGTGCTCGCCGCCGTGCGCCAAGCCGTCGGCGACCGGCTCGAATTGATGGTCGACTGCAACCAGGGCTGGCGCATGCCGTGGGACACGGCCGCGCCGTGGACTTTCGACGAGGCGCTCGCCGTCGCGCGCGAACTGGAACAGCATTGCGTCTACTGGATGGAAGAGCCGCTGCATCGCGGCGACTACGACGGCCATGCGCGGCTGCGTCAAGCGGTGTCGCCCGCGTTGCGCATCGCCGGCGGCGAGATGACGCGCGAGCGCTACGAGTTCGATCAGCTCCTCGCGCGCGATTGCCTCGACATATTTCAGCCCGACGTCGCGTGCTCGCTCGGCATGGAAGGGCTGCGCAGGCTCGCGCAGGCCGTCGAGGCGCGCGGCAAGGTGTTCACGCCGCACACGTGGGGCAACGGCATCGGTCTTGCCGCAAACCTGCATCTGACGGCGGGCGCCGCGAGCGCGCCGTTCATCGAGTTCCCGTACGACCCGCCCGAATGGTCGATCGAGCGCCGCGACTTCATGCTGAGGAATCCCATCGATATCGACAGCGAAGGCTGGATCACGCTTTCCGATGCGCCGGGCCTCGGCCTCTCGATCGACGAAGACATCCTGGCCGCGACGCTCAGCGCACGCAGCACCTACGGCTGACGCTACCGGCCCGCAGCAGCAACGCACTACCCGACAAGGCGCTCCACGACGGCGCCCAGCATCGAATCACATAAACGGAGACAACCATGCAGATCAAATCCTTGATGCGCGCGGCCACAGTCGCGCTTGCGGCCAGCGCGTTATGGCCCGCCGCCGCTCATGCCGGCAGCTGGTGTTCGAGCGGCAAGACCGTGCGCTTTGCGGGCGTCACGTGGGAGAGCGGCGCGTTCACGTCGGAAGTTTTGCGCTTCATCACCGAGAAGGGCTACGGCTGCAAGACGGACACGGTGCCCGGCAACACGGCCGCGACGGAAACGGCCCTGTCGCGCGACGATCTGCAGGTGTGGTCCGAGCAATGGACGGGCCGCTCGGAAATCGTCGCGAAGGCCGTCGCCGATGGCCACGTGAAGCTGCTCGGCGACACGCTGCCGGGCGGCACCAACGAAGGCTGGTTCGTGCCCGAGTACGTCGTGAAGGGCGACGCGAAGCGCAACATCAAGCCGCTCGCGCCGAATCTCGTTTCGGTGACGGACCTGCCGAAGTACAAGAGCGTCTTCGAAGACGATGAAGAGCCGGGCAAGGGCCGATTCCTGAACTGTCCGTCGGGCTGGGACTGCGAGCGCGTGAACCGGCGTCTGCTGAAGACGTTGAATCTCGACGACTCGTATACCGACTTCCGCCCCGGCACGGGCGCGGCGCTCGATGCCGCGATCGCGTCGGCCTACGAGCGCGGCAAGCCGATCCTCTTCTACTACTGGGAGCCCGCCGCGCTGATGGCGAAGTACAAGTTCGTCCAGTTGAAGATGCCGCCGTTCAGCCAGAAGTGCTGGGACACGCTGCGCGCGGACAACAGCGCGTCGCAATGCGCGTCGTCGTATCTCGTGTCGCATCTGAAGGTCGGCGTGTCGACGCCGTTCTATCAGGCCGAGCCGCAATTGATGGACACGTACTCGAAGGTCAGCTTCCCGATGGACTTTCTGAACAAGACCATCCTCGACATGACGAGCAAGAAGATCGACGGCCAGACGATGGCCAAGCAGTTCCTGCGCGAGCATCCGGAAATGTGGAAGGCCTGGGTGCCGACCGACGTTGCGCAGAAGGTTCAGGCCGCGCTTGCCGGCGCCTGAGATTCGCAGCGACGCGTCATGAAGCATCGGAGGGTTTCATCATGAACTCGATCTTCCTGCATCTGTCGATCGCCGATTGGGTGAACGACCATGTGCAGTCGTTCGTCGCCGCGTACGGCGACAGCTTTCACGATTTCAGCACGGCCGTCTTGCGCGACGTGCTGGTGCCGCTCGAAGGCGCGCTGCGCGCGATGCCGCCGTGGCTGATCCTCGTCGCCGTCGGGCTGCTCACGCTGAACGCGACGCGGCGCATCGGCGTCGCGGCGCTCTTCGTGCTGCTGCTCTATGTGATCGGCTGCTTCGGGCTGTGGGACAAGCTGATGCAAACCCTCGCGCTAATGCTCGTCGCAACGGTGCTGTCCGTCGTGCTCGGCGTGCCGCTCGGCATCTGGGCGTCGCGCAGTCCGTGGATGCGGCGCGTCCTATTGCCCGTGCTCGACATCATGCAGACGCTGCCGAGCTTCGTGTATCTGATTCCCGTGTTGATGCTGTTCGGTCTCGGCAAGGTGCCCGCGATTCTCGCGACGATCATCTACGCGCTGCCGCCGCTGATCCGCCTCACCGATCTCGGCATTCGCCACGTCGATGCCGACGTCGTCGAGGCGGCGCGCGCGTTCGGCACGACGCGCTGGCAACTGCTCGTCAACGTGCAGTTGCCGCTCGCGCGGCCGAGCATCATGGCGGGCATCAACCAGACGACGATGATGGCGCTGTCGATGGTCGTGATCGCGTCGATGATCGGCTCGCGCGGACTCGGTGAAGACGTGCTCGCGGGCATCCAGACACTCGACATCGGCAAGGGCATGCAGGCGGGCATCGCGATCGTGATTCTCGCGATCGTCATCGACCGCATCAGCCAGGGATACGGCCAGGACCGGCGCACGCGGCGGCTCGTCGCGCAGAGGCGCAAGGCGAAGGCGACTTCGCGCATCCCTTATCGAACGGCAGGCTCGCCGCGCAATGAGGCATCGGCGGCAACGGGCAGCAAAAGCGCCGCGCAGAGCGGTCTCGAAACCCGCGCGGCGGATTGACGGAGGGCACGGACATGTCATCGATCGAAGTCAGAAACGTGTACAAGCTCTTCGGCCCGGAAGCGGGACACCGGCGCGTGCTCGACCTGCTGAAGAGCGGCCGGACCAAGGCCGACGTGCTCGCGCAAACGGGCTGCAACGTGGGGCTCAACGACGTGAGCCTGCACATCGGCTCGGGCGAAATCTACGTGATCATGGGCCTGTCGGGCTCGGGCAAGTCGACGCTCGTGCGCCACTTCAACCGGCTGATCGAACCGACGTCGGGCGAGATCGTCATCGACGGTTCGGACGTCATCAAGCTCGACGCGCACGGCCTGCGCGAGCTTCGCCGCTACAAGGTGAGCATGGTGTTCCAGAACTTCGGGCTGCTGCCGCATCAAACGGTGCTCGACAACACCGCTTACGCGCTGCGCACGCGCGGCGAGCGCAAGTCCGACGCGAACGAGAAAGCGCGCATGTGGCTCGGCAAGGTCGGACTCGACGGTTATGGCGACCACTATCCGGACGAGCTGTCGGGCGGCATGCGTCAGCGCGTCGGACTGGCGCGCGCGCTCGCCGCCGATACCGACGTGCTGCTGATGGACGAAGCGTTCTCCGCGCTCGATCCGCTGATCCGCACGGAAATGCAGGATCAGCTGCTGCAATTGCAGGCGACGCTCAACAAGACAATCGTGTTCATCACGCACGATCTGGACGAAGCGCTGCGCATCGGCAATCGCATTGCGATCCTGCGCGACGGCACGCTGGTGCAGGAAGGCACGCCGGACGAAATTCTCACGAAGCCCGCCGACGACTACGTCGCGCGTTTCGTCGAACGGCGGTCGGGCGCGCATTGAGCGTGTGCGCCGCGTGCCGCGTGCGTGTGTCTCACGCGAGCGGGGCAAGGCGGCAAAGGCGGCGGGTAGAATGCACGCGATGTCGGCGTTCCTCGATGCTCGGGGGCGCCGTCGTCGTCTGATGCATCGCGGCTTGTGGCCGCCCTCTGCCTGTTCCAATGAATCTCGAAAGCGTTCTCTTTTCCCAAGGTTTCGGCTCGCGCCGACAGTGCCGCGCATTGATCGCGGGCGGCCGCGTGTCGATCGGCGGCTCGACGATCGACGATCCCAACGCCGATGTCGCGACCGACGCGCTCACGTTCGATGTCGACGGCACGCCGTGGCCGTATCGCGAACGCGCGTACATCGTGCTCAACAAGCCGGCGGGTTATGAGTGCTCGCGCGAGCCGCAGCATCATCTGAGCGTCTTCGACCTGCTGCCCGCGCAATTCGCGACGCGCGGCGTACAGTGCGTCGGGCGGCTCGATCAGGACACCACGGGGCTTCTGCTGCTGTCCGACGACGGCCAGTTCGTCCATGCGTACACGTCGCCGAAACGCAAGGTGCCAAAGGTCTATCTGGCGACGACGCGTCATCCCCTCGACGACGCGCAGCTCGCCGCGCTGCGCGAAGGCGTGATGCTGCATGGCGAAGCGAAGCCGGTCGCGGCCGTCGCGGCCCATGCGCGCGGCGAGCACGAACTCGAGCTGACCGTGCTGGAAGGCAAGTACCACCAGGTCAAGCGGATGGTCGCAGCGGCGGGCAATCGCGTGGAAGCGCTGCGTCGCGAACGGATCGGCGGACTTGCGCTGCCCGCTTCGCTTGCCGAAGGCGCGTGGCAATGGCTCGATGAGGCCGCCCTCGAATCGCTGCGTGTCGCATAAGCGACGCGTTCGCGCCCGCCCGCTTTCAGATGCGCTGACCCTGCGTTGGGTTGCGAACAAAGCGGCGACGAAAGCCTGTCTGAGCGCTGCGACGCAGCATGCGTGGTACGAACGCCCGTCCTATACTCGTACTAACAAACATTACAAAGCAGGCAAGGAGGCGCCATGGTCATCTACGGCAACCTGGCGGTTTCGTATGGGATGGTCGCGATCATCTGCTTCGCGATGCTGCTTGTCGGCGGCCTGGTGGCCGTCATGCACGTGCGGCACAAGTACGCGCCCAATCTGATCGCAGCGCTGATCGGCGCAATCTGCTGCTTCCTGCTGCTGGAGGCGCTGCCTGCCCTCACCTGACGGCTTCGCGGTCTCACGAACGCGCTCGCTGCTCTTCGCGGCATCGCTGCGTGCAGCCGTGTGTGGCTGCGTTCACACGCGACGGGCAGCCGTGCGCAAGAAATCATCGACGCTCGGATAGCGCAGCTTCACGCGCAACTCGCGCTTGAGCCGGCCGTTGATGAGCCGCCGCGACTCGCGCATGAACGACAGCATCATCGGTTCGAGTTGCCGCTCCGCTTCGTCGCGCGTGATGCGCGGCGCCCGCTCGACGCCGTACGCGTCCGCGACCCGGTCGAAGTACGCGCCCATCTTCAGCGTCGTGTCATCGGATGCGTGGATCACGCGCGACGGACGGCCGTGCGTCGCCATGCGCAGCAGGATTGCGGCGAGGTCGTCGGCGTGAATGTGATTCGTGTACACGTCGTCGGCATCGACGAGCGCGGGCGTGCGCCTCTCGAGCCGCGCAAGCGGCAGCCGGTTGCCCGCGTAGATGCCCGGAATGCGCGCGATGCTCGCCGTAATCGCACGCCGCGTGGCCGCGCGCCGCAACTGCGTCTCCGCCGACACGCGGCGCTTCGCGCGCTCGTTCGCGGGCGCGATGGGACGCGTTTCATCGAGCCACGCGCCGCCGCAATCGCCATAGACACCCGTCGTGCTCGCGTAGACAATGCGCGGACGCACGCTCGCGTAGTGTCCAGCCCTAAGGGGCGGGATACCCCCGTCGGGTACAATAACGGATGTTTTGCGAGCACGAATGCCTTGCTGCGCGGACCTGAGCCGCCCCGTCGCCCGTGCTTCGACATGGCGGGCATGCGCGATGCGCGGCGTGGTCAGCGTGGCGATCAGCGAGCGCGTGCGCATGTCGATGTCGCCCGTCTTTTGCGGCGGCGCGAGATGCAGCACGGTCGGCGCAAGGCCCGCGAGACGCCAGAGGCTCTTGCGCGCGTCGAGATCTCCGACGATCGGCGTCACGCCCGCCGCGCGCAGTTCGTCGCGGCGCTCGGCGTGATGCGTGAGCGCATAGAGGCGCGCGCGCCGTTGCAACTGCTGCACGCAGCGCATGCCGACATCGCCGCAACCGACGATCAGCACGCGCGGTCTGCGCAAGTTTCGTGTCGCTTTCATCGTGGACGCATTGTAGCCGCGATCCATGGTACGCACCGATCGACTCTCTGTACTCAAACTTCGAACGACCTATGGCATTTAACGTAACGCTCCGGCAAAGCGGCCGGCAGTTTCAGGTGGAACCCGATGAACCCGTGCTGACGGCGGCCCTTCGCCAGGGCATCGGTTTGCCGTACGGCTGCAAGAACGGCGCATGTGGCTCGTGCAAGGGCACGGTCGTTGCCGGCGAAATCGAACAGCGCGCGCACTCGTCGTCGGCGCTGTCGAACGACGAGAAGACGCGCGGCATGGCCCTCTTCTGCTGCGCGACGGCCTGCACGGACCTCGAAGTCGACATCCGCGAAGTGACGGGCATCGGCGACGTGCAGATCAAGAAGCTGCCGTGCCGCGTGAATTCGATCGAGCGCAAGGCCGACGACGTCGTCGTGCTGAAGCTGCAACTGCCCGCGAACGAGCGCCTGCAATACATGGCCGGCCAGTATCTCGAGTTCATCCTGAAGGACGGCAAGCGCCGCAGCTACTCGATGGCGAACGCGCCGCATACGGAAGGCCCGATCGAACTGCATATCCGTCACATGTCTGGCGGCGCGTTCACCGATCACGTGTTCAACACGATGAAGGAGCGCGACATCCTGCGCTTCGAGGCACCGCTCGGCACGTTCTTCCTGCGCGAAGAATCGGACAAGCCGATCATCCTGCTCGCCTCGGGTACGGGCTTTGCGCCGCTGAAGGCGATCGTCGAGCATGCCGTCTTCAAGAACATCACGCGCCCGATGACGCTGTACTGGGGCGCTCGCCGCAAGAAAGACCTGTACATGATGGATCTCGCCGAGCAATGGGCGCGCGACATCCCGAACTTCAGGTTCGTGCCCGTGCTCTCCGAACCCGATGCGAGCGACGCATGGACGGACCGCACCGGCTTCGTTCATCGCGCCGTCATCGAAGATCTGCCAGACTTGTCGGCGTATCAGGTGTATGCGTGCGGCGCGCCTGTGATGGTCGAATCCGCGCAGCGCGATTTCACGCAGCATCATCGCCTGCCCGAAGACGAGTTCTACGCGGATTCGTTCACGAGCGCAGCCGATCTCGCAAACCCCGTGTGATCGTTGCGTCGTCATCCTGCGTGAACGAATCGGCTGGCAATGCGTGAAGACTTGCAAATTGCTGGTTTACACGGGCGCCGGCCTTGTCGTATTCTTTCGCGCATGAACCGCATCCTGTCCGAACTTCGACGTCGCCGCTCGCTGCTCCCATAGGGGCGCCGCTGGCTTCGTCACGGTTTGCGCGTATCAGTTCAGTATCACGCGCACGCAGTTCAAATCACGAAAGCCACGGCATGCCGTGGCTTTTTTGTTTTCCGTCGCTGCTTTGACGTTCTATCGATGACGTTCTATCGATGAAGTGCCGTTGAACACGTTGTTGAGCACGTGCACTCGCCGGCGTTTTTTCTCCGTTGCTGGGCCATTTTGTCCGAGGCGGTTTCTTATCCCTGTTTGCCTGGAGCCTGTAGCCATGAACTTCAATGAGTACCCGATCGATTCGCTGATGTACATCACGAACCGGCCCGAAATCGTTTTCACGCACGGCAAAGGCTCGTGGCTCTACGACAACGAAGGCAAGCGATATCTCGACTTCATCCAGGGCTGGGCCGTGAACAGCCTCGGCCACTGCAACGAAGGCATGATCGAAGCGCTCACGCACCAGGCACGCACGCTGATCAACCCGTCGCCGGCGTTCTACAACGAGCCGATGGCCAAGCTCGCCAGCCTGCTCACGCAACACAGCTGCTTCGACAAGGTGTTCTTCACGAACAGCGGCGCCGAAGCGAACGAAGGCGCGATCAAGCTCGCGCGCAAGTGGGGCAAGAAATTCAAGAATGGCGCGTATGAAATCATCACGTTCGATCACAGCTTCCACGGACGAACGCTCGCGACGATGTCGGCGAGCGGCAAGCCGGGATGGGACACGATCTACGCACCGCAGGTGCCCGGCTTCCCGAAAGCGGATCTGAACGATATCGCGTCCGTCGAGAAGCTGATCGGCGACAAGACGGTCGCCGTGATGCTCGAACCGATCCAGGGCGAAGGCGGCGTGATTCCCGCAACGCGCGAATTCATGCAGCAGCTGCGCGAGCTGACGAAGAAGCACAACCTGCTCCTGATCGTCGATGAAGTGCAAAGCGGTTGCGGCCGCGCGGGGACGCTGTTCGCGTACGAGCTGTCGGGTATCGAGCCCGACGTGATGACGCTTGCGAAGGGCATCGGCGGCGGCGTGCCGCTCGGCGCGCTGCTATGCACGAAGGAAGCCGAAGTGTTCGAAGCGGGTGAACAGGGCGGCACGTACAACGGCAATCCGCTGATGACGGCAGTCGGCTATTCGGTGATCTCGCAACTGACGGCGCCCGGCTTCCTCGATGGCGTGAAGGCACGCGGCGAATATCTGCGCGCGAAGCTGCTCGAGCTGTCGGAAGAGCGCGGCTTTGGGGGCGAGCGCGGCGAAGGTCTGCTGCGCGCGCTGCTGCTCGGCAAGGACATCGGCAACCAGATCGTCGAAAAGGCGCGCCTGATGCAGCCGGACGGCCTGCTGCTCAACGCCGCGCGTCCGAATCTGCTGCGCTTCATGCCGGCGCTCAACGTGACGACGGAAGAAATCGACCAGATGATGTCGATGCTGCGCTCGATTCTGGACACGCTGTGACGGCTGCATCGTCACTGGCTGCTTCGTCACTGTCTATCCGCTGCTTCGACGCGGCCGATATGGATGCCGTCGTCGCGCTGTGGACCGACGCGTTCCCGGAGTACAAGGACGCGAGCAGGCCGCAGCGCAATCCGCATCTGTCTATCGCGAACAAGCTCGCGACACAGCCCGAGCTGTTCTTTGTCGCGGCGATGGATGCGCGCATCGTCGGCACCGTGATGGCCGGCTACGACGGGCATCGCGGCTGGCTGTACTCGCTCGCGGTCGACCCGACGCAACGGCGTCAGGGCATCGGCACGCGGCTGGTGCGTCACGCGGAAGCGGCGTTGACGGCGCGCGGCTGTCCGAAGGTCAATCTTCAGGTGCTGAGCGCGAAGGCCGACGTGCGTGCTTTCTACGAATCGCTCGGCTATCGCGCCGATGAAGTCATCAGCCTCGGCAAGCGGCTCGGCGCGTTGGCTTGAGTGTGGCTTGAGCGCTTGCATCGCCGCGCGTTGAATCGCTGAAAACACGAAGGCCGCACGCTGACGCATGCGGCCTTTGTTTATTGCGCGTTGCCGTTGACTACAACCGGTCCACGAGACTCACTCGCCGAGATACGCGGCGCGCACCTTCGGATCGTCGAGCATCTGCTTCGCGTCACCCGACATCGTGACCGTGCCCGAATCCATCACGTAGCCACGATCCGCTGCCTGCAACGCGAGACGCGCGTTCTGCTCGACCAGCATCACCGTGATGCCTTCCTTCGAGATCTCGCGCACCACTTCGAAGATCTTCTCGACCATGATCGGCGACAGACCCATCGATGGTTCATCCAGCAGCAGCAGCTTCGGCTTCGAGATGACGGCGCGCGCCATCGCGAGCATCTGCTGTTCGCCGCCCGACAGCGTGCCTGCAAGCTGCGTTGCCCGTTCTTTCAGGCGCGGAAAGAAGCCGAACATGCGCTCGACGTCCTTCTTGATGCCATCCGTATCGTTGCGCAGATACGCGCCCATCTGCATGTTCTCGACAATCGACATGCGCGCGAAAATGCCCCGGCCTTCCGGCACCATCGCAAGGCCGCGCTTGAGCAACTCGTGCGGCGGCACGCCCTTGATCGACTGGCCCATGTATTCGATGTCGCCGGCCGAGTAAGGCTTGAGGCCCGTGATCGCTTTCATCGTCGTCGTCTTGCCTGCGCCGTTCGCGCCGATCAGCGTGACGAGTTCGCCCTGCGCGATTTCAAGGTCGACACCCTTGACGGCCTGAATGCCGCCGTAGTTGACCTGCAGGCCCTTGATTTTCAACATTGCCGTAGCCATCAGTGGACCCCCGCACCGAGATAAGCCTCGATCACCTTCGGGTCCTTCTGCACGTCCTGCGGCAGACCTTCGGCGATCACCTTGCCATAGTCGAGCACTGTCATCCGATTGCACAGGCCCATCACCAGTTTCACGTCGTGCTCGATCAGCAGAATCGTCTTGCCGTCACTGCGGATCTTGTCGAGCAGCTTCGTCAGTTCGACTTTTTCCGTCGCGTTCATGCCGGCAGCCGGTTCGTCGAGCGCGAGCAGCTTCGGATCGGTCGCCAGCGCGCGCGCGATTTCCAGACGGCGCTGGTGGCCGTACGACAGATTGCGCGACGTATAGTCCGCGTATTGCAGCACGCCGACGTACTCCAGAAGTTCCAGCGCGCGCTCCTTGATTTCGCGCTCTTCCTGACGCTCAGCGGGCGTCTGGAACACAGCGCCGAGCAGACCGTGCTTCGTGCGCACGTGACGGCCGACCATCACGTTTTCCAGCGCGGTCATGCCGCCGAACAGACGGATGTTCTGGAACGTACGCGCAATGCCTGCCTTCGCCACCTGATACACGGCCGTCGGCGTATACGCCGTGCCGTCGAGCTTGAACTCGCCCGAGTCCGGCGTATAGAGGCCCGTGATCACATTGAAGAACGTGGTCTTGCCGGCGCCGTTCGGGCCGATCAGACCGTAGATGGAGCCCTCCTCGATTTCGAGCCCGACATCCGACAGCGCCTGCAGGCCGCCGAAGCGCTTGTTCACGCCCTTCACGGACAGACGGATTTGTTTGTCGCTCATATCTTTCACTCCTGTCCTGTCCGTTACGCGCGCACCGGCTTCTTGCCGTTGCGCTTCGCCAGTTTCGCGATCTTGTCCTCATGCTTCGGCGACGGCCACAGGCCTTCCGAGCGGTACAGCATGATCAGCACCATCGCGAGTGCGTAGACGAGCTGACGGATCACTTCCGTATCGACGATCTCATGACCGAAGAGCATGTTTTGCAGCGGACCCATCGTCGAGCGCAGGAATTCCGGCAGCACGGCGAGCAACACGGCGCCGAGAATCACGCCCGGGATGTGGCCCATGCCGCCCAGCACGACGCACGCGAGCACGACGATCGATTCCGGCAGCGTGAACGATTCCGGCGACACGAAGCCCTGGAACATACCGAACATCGCGCCCGACAGGCCGCCGAACGACGCGCCCATCGCGAACGCGAGCAGCTTCACGTCACGCGTGTTGATACCCATCGCCTTCGCGGCGATTTCATCTTCGCGGATCGCGGCCCATGCGCGGCCGATGCGCGAGTGCTGCAGACGCGTACACACCCAGATCACCAGCAGCGCGCACAGCACGAACACGTAGTAGTACGAGTACACCGACGGGAACTGGAAGCCGAACAGCGAGTGCGACTGCGAGAGGCTGAAGTCGCCGACGTGGATCGGATCGATGCCCGTGATGCCCTTCGGGCCGTTCGTGATGTTCGCCGGACGGTCGAGGTTGTTCAGGAAGATCCGGACGATTTCCCCGAAGCCCAACGTCACGATCGCGAGGTAGTCGCCACGCAGACGCAGCGTCGGCGCACCGAGAATCACGCCGAAGAACGCGGCAATCGCCATCGCGATCGGCACGATGATCCAGAACGGCGTGTGCAGGCCGCCCGGCGCGAGATGCGCGATCCATTCGAACTGCGTCGACAGGTGCGGCGAGCTCAGCAGTGCCGCCGTGTAGGCGCCCACTGCGTAGAACGCGATGTAGCCCAGGTCCAGCAGGCCGGCAAAGCCGACCACCACGTTCAGACCCAGCGCGAGCATCACGTACAGCATCGCGAAGTCGAGCACGCGGACCCAGTAGTTGCCGCCTGCCGTGCCGATGATCATCGGCGCAGCGATCACGAACACGGCGGTGAGAATGCCCACCGTCAGCGTTTTCGTCATGTTGCGTTCGGGGACGAGCGTCGTGGACGGCTCGATCGGTTGAATTGAGGTCATTGTGTTTACTCCTTTCCCTTACGCACGATCCGCAACACGTTCGCCGAGCAGGCCCGACGGACGGAACACCAGCACGATGATCAGCACGATGAATGCGAACACGTCCTGATAGTTACTGCCGAACACGCCACCCGTCAGGTTGCCGATGTAGCCCGCGCCCAGCTGTTCGATCAGGCCGAGAATCACGCCGCCGACCATCGCGCCGCCCAGGTTGCCGATACCGCCGAGCACGGCTGCCGTGAACGCCTTCAGGCCGGGGATGAAGCCCATATAGAAGTGCGCGTTGCCGTATTCCGACGCGATCATCACGCCCGCCAGCGCAGCCAGCGCCGAGCCAATCATGAAAGTCGCCGAGATCACGAAGTTCGGGTTCACGCCCATCAGCGAGGCGACGCCCGGGTTCTCGGCGATCGCGCGCATCGCGCGGCCGAGCTTCGTCTTGTGCACGAGCAGCAGGAGGCCCGCCATCACGAGGAACGCCACGACGATGATCACGATTTCAGTCATCGAGATCACGGCGCCCGGCGTCGTGTCCGTGGCCTTGATCACGTTGAGGGGATCGGTCGGCAGAAGCTGCGGGAACGGCAGCGGGTTGCGCGACCAGATCATCATCGCGAGCGTTTGCAGCAGGATCGACACGCCGATTGCGGTGATCAGCGGGGCGAGACGCGGCGCTTTGCGCAGCGGCCGGTACGCGACGCGCTCGATCGTGTAGCCCACCACTGCGCACACCACGGCGGCAATGGCCAGCGCGATGCACAGCGTCGGCACGTTGCCGAGACCGGGGAAGTGGTTCTGCAACACACCGATGCAGGACAGGGCAACCATCGCCCCCACCATCAGGATGTCGCCGTGCGCGAAGTTGATGATGCCGAGAATGCCGTACACCATCGTATAGCCGAGTGCAATGATGGCGTAGACACTGCCAAGCACCAGCCCGTTGAGAACCTGCTGGATGAAAATATCCATTTAATGCTCCTTAGCCCGTGCGACTGGATTCGCGCTCTTCATCTGCCGGTTGGCGCTGATGCTTCGCGGAATCGCAACGGCACTGCGGGTACTGATATAAAAGACCGGTAAGGGTTATTTCCATCGAGCGTTCGTGGTCGCTGGGTTGCAGCGGCAGTCGCACTCGACGCGGATGCAAAAACGGCACCGTCGGATGGTCCGGTGCCGTCAGGCTGTACGTCCCGTCATTACATCTTCACGACATCGAGGACGGCTTTCTTGCCGTCCTTGAAGTCGTAAAGCGTAATAGCGCCTTCTTTCAAATCGCCCTTGTTGTCGAATGCGATGTGACCGATGACACCTGTGTAGTCGGTCGACGGCATCGCAGCGAGCACCTTGGACGGCTCGATCGAGTTGGCGCGCTTCATTGCATCGACGATCACGTACACAGCGTCATACGTGAACGGCGCGTAAATCTGCACCGGCGTGTGGAAGCGTGCGTCGTACTTCTTTTCGAAGTCCGCTCCCCTGTCCATCTTCGAAAGCGCAAGACCTGCTTCCGAACATACGAGGTTCTGAACGGCACTACCCGCCAGCTCCCCTACCTTGTCGGTGCACACGCCGTCGCCGCCAAGGATTTTTGCCCTGATTCCGAGCGCGGCTGCCTGTTTTGTGAACGGCCCGCCCGTTGCATCCATGCCGCCGAACATGATGGCGTCCGGCTGAGCACTTTTGATTTTGGTGAGAATGGCCCGGAAATCCGTGGCCCGGTCATTGGTCGCCTCGCGCGCGACGATCTTCGCGCCGCCCGCTTCGGCAGTCTTCGCGAATTCGTCAGCAAGACCCTTGCCATAGGCAGTCGCATCGTCGACGACGGCGATCCGTTTCGCGCCGAGTGACTTCGTCGCGTAGTTCGCCAGCGCCGGACCTTGCTGCTCATCGGTTGCGACGACCCGGAAGGTCGTCTTGAAACCCTGCTGCGTATAGGCCGGATTCGTCGAGGACGGCGAAATCTGCACGATGCCTGCGTCGCTATAGATTTTCGATGCGGGAATCGAGACACCCGAGTTCAGATGCCCGACCACGGCGACGACGCGGTCGTCGACCAGCTTCTGCGCGACTTGCGTGCCCGTTTTCGGGTCGCCTGCGTCGTCCTGCGCGTCGAGTTGAAGCTGGATCTTGCGGCCGTCTATGGTCAACCCCTGCGCGTTGATCTCCTCTGTCGCGAGACGCGCCCCGTTTTCATTGTCCTTTCCCAGATGCGCAATGCCGCCCGTCAACGGAGCCGCATGACCGATCTTCACGACAGTCACTTCGCTTGCAGGTGCCGACGCTGCCACTGCAGCCGACGCGCCCGTGCTTGCCTCGCCATCGTTTTTTTTGCTGCACGCGGTCAACATCGCGACCGCGGCCGCGATGGACACGGCACAAGCAAACTTGACTCGCATTAAATAGGTCTCCTGCGCCTTGCAAAATCTGGCGTTCCGAGGCCCTGAAGCCTTGAGAACGCGCGCATTGTAACTCCAATTATGCGACGGGCAATATTGTTGAATGCGCAGGGTTTTCCTGCATTGCAACCGCTTTTTGAGACCTCTAGCGCATGCAGATTGCAACCCGGTTGCGCCAGATTTTCGTGCACCAGTTGCACCATGAATGACGCTCCGCAACATCAGTTGTTGCATGGACGGCGCTCTGAGCCCTGTCGAGCGGACTTCGATACAAGGCGGCCTTGCGCCGGATCTCACGCCTGCAAATGCACCAAATTTGTGCGACTGATCTGTTAGCTGATCGTTCGTCTGATGTAAAACGGGGCGCGATCATTCATCTTAGGCCAGGATACGCCCCAAATGTCAAAAAGAATGTGCGTCCCGACACCGTGCATCTCGCCTTTTTCCGTGATATGACACCGTTTTCTCGTCGATTTTCGGCTTGTGCGGATACAAAAAAAGCGCGCCCGCGGCGCGCTTTTTCGATTGGGGTGGGTTCGTCAGGCCGGCAAACCGAGGCCGCGCGGCAGCGGAAAAGCGATGTTTTCCTCGATGCCTTCGAGCGCGCGCACGCTGCGCACGCCGAGTTCCCGCAGACGGCCGATCACGGCCTGCGCCAGCGCCTCGGGCGCCGATGCGCCAGCCGTCACGCCGATGCGGCGCTTATCCGCAACCCAGGCGGGATCGATCTGATCGGGCGAGTCCACCATATAGGCAGGCACGCCGAGTTTCTCTGCGAGTTCGCGCAGCCGGTTGGAATTCGAGCTGTTCGGGCTACCGACGACGATCACGACGTCGCATTGCGGCGCCATGAACTTGACGGCGTCCTGGCGGTTTTGCGTCGCGTAGCAGATGTCCTGCTTCTTCGGCTCCTTGATGTTCGGATACTTCGCCTTCAGCGCGGAGATGATCTGCGCGGCATCGTCGACGGACAGCGTCGTCTGCGTCACGTAGGCGATGCGCTCGGGGTCGGCGAGTTGCAGCGCCTGCACGTCCTCGATGTCTTCGACGAGATACATGCCTTCGCCCGTCTGCCCCATCGTGCCCTCGACTTCCGGATGGCCTTTGTGGCCGATCATCACGATGTCGAAGCCTTCCGCGCGCATTTTCGCGACTTCGATGTGCACCTTCGTGACGAGCGGACACGTCGCATCGTAGACGCGCAGCCCGCGCTCTTCGGCTTCGGCACGCACTGCCTTCGATACGCCGTGCGCGCTGAAGATCACCGTGCTGCCCGCGGGCACTTCTTCGAGCTGCTCGATGAAAATCGCGCCCTTCTTGCGCAGGTCTTCGACGACATACGCGTTGTGAACGATTTCGTGGCGCACGTAGATCGGCGAACCGTACAGCTTGATGGCGCGTTCGACGATCTCGATCGCCCGGTCGACGCCGGCGCAAAATCCGCGCGGTTGCGCAAGCAGGATTTCAGCTTCGGCGAGAGTCGTGTCCGTGATGCTCATGTTTACAGGATCCCGATGATTTTTACTTCGAACGTCAGCGCCTGGCCGGCGAGCGGATGGTTGAAATCGAAGAGCGCCGAGGTTTCGCCGACTTCCTTGAGCACGCCGGCGTAGCGGCCGCCACCCGGCGCATTGAATTCGACGAGATCGCCGGGAGAAAAATCCTCGCCGATCATGCTGTTTTCACGCAGCGTGGCCAGCGACACGCGCTGGATCATTTCAGGATTGCGCGGACCGAATGCCTGACCCGGCTCTAGCTGAAAGGTCGAGTGGTGTCCCGCCTTCAGGCCCAGCAAAATGTCTTCCAGCGGTTGCGCCAGTTGGCCGGCGCCCAGCAGCAGCGTGGCGGGCTTGTCGTTGAAAGTGCTGACGATCTCGGTGCCATCGGCGAGCGAAAGCCGGTAATGAAGCGTGACGTGCGAACCGGGTTTCACTTCGGAGATGTCGATGATGCTCATGCGGTACTCGTTCAGTCGTGGCGCGCGGCGCAGGGCGCGGCGGCAGAGGTCGCGCGCATGGCAGGCCGTCGGGCGCCGTGCTCAAAGGCTCTATTGTAAGCCACATATCCCGAGCCGGCTGGAACGCCGCTGCGCGGCGCGTCGTCGCCGCTCCACCGAATCACGAAGGACTTTGCCATGAACGATCCGATAGTCATCCCGCTCAACGAAGCGGAGAAAACCTCCGTCCGCCGCGCCGCGCCCTTGCCAGCGCCTGTTTCGGCGTCCCTGCCTACGTCCGTCCCCGCACCCGCATGGCCCGTGCGCGACATGCCCCGCGAGCGGCTGCTCGACGCCGGCGCGGCGGCACTGTCCGATACCGAACTGGTGGCGCTCGTGCTGGGTTCCGGGCTGCCCGGACATAATGTCTTCGATGTCGCGCGCTCGCTGCTACAGCGCTTCGGCTCGCTGCGCGCGATGCTCGACGCGACGCCCGAGGATTTCAACGGCGTGCGCGGCGTCGGCCCTGCCAAGCGCGCGCAGTTGCTGGCCATCATGGAGCTGGCGCGGCGCGCGCTCGCCGAAAAGATGCGCGAGCGCCCATTGATCGATTCGCCAGAAGCCGTCGAAGACTATTTACGCCTGCTGATCGGCTCGCGGCCTTATGAGGTGTTCGTTTGTCTCTTTCTGGACACACGCCACCGGCTGATCCGCTCGGAGGAGAATTCGCGCGGCTCGCTCACCCGCATGGCCGTGTATCCGCGCGAGATCGTGCGGCGGGCGCTGTCGGTGAATGCGGCAAGCCTGATCGTCGCGCATAATCACCCGTCTGGCGCTGTCAAGCCAAGCGCCAGCGACCGCCAGCTTACGCGGGTGCTACGCGATACCCTCGCGCTCATCGACGTGCAGTTGATCGACCATCTGGTGATCGGCGCGAACGACACGTTCTCGTTTGCCCGCGCAGGCTGGCCGTGATATCTGGAACAGTGGGCACAGCGCAAAGATGCCGTTGCGCAGCCGCCAGCCGTCTCCAAATAAGGTTTGATTTTGCGGCTCTTTTTCTGCTAGACTCTCGGTTTGCCTCTTTCCAACCCTGTTCCGAAGCCACCAAGGCCTTTCCGGAAAGCGAGTGATTGCAGTCGGCTACGGCTCGGTCCTCTGGTTTTCCCGGGAAACTTCACGGCGTTCGAACTCAGAATTAGCGTATTAGGAGTGCTCTCATGGCACGCGTATGCCAAGTAACTGGGAAAGCGCCGATGAGCGGCAACAACGTTTCCCACGCGAACAACAAGACCAAGCGTCGTTTTCTCCCGAATCTGCAAAACCGCCGTTTCTGGGTTGAAAGCGAAAACCGTTGGGTGCGCCTGCGTGTTTCGAACGCCGGCCTGCGCCTGATCGACAAGAACGGTATCGACTCGGTGCTCGCAGATCTGCGCGCACGTGGCGAAGCCTAAGGAGTAAATCATGGCCAAAGGCGCACGCGACAAGATCAAGCTGGAATCGACCGCTGGTACGGGTCACTTCTACACGACGACGAAGAACAAGCGCAACATGCCGGAAAAGATGGAGATCAAGAAGTTCGATCCCGTCGTTCGCAAGCATGTGGCGTACAAGGAAACGAAGATCAAGTAATCTGGTTTCCGCCCTGTTGACGACGAAAAGCCCCGCTTCACGCGGGGCTTTTTGTTTTTGGCGTTCCCCTTTCCTGCCTTCCGACGCCGTTTGCCGCTCTTTGTCGTCGGGGTCGTCGATGGTCCGCGACCCTTCCGCCGCGCGCAATAGACTTCGCCATTCGGCCAGCTTTCCCTCGACGGCAGCAACGCGTATGCTCTTCGATTTCCCAATCGAATGGCTGCGGCGGCGTTCGCTGTACGAGCCACGCAATACGACGGAGAGAGGAGATGAATTTCGATGTAGCGATTGTCGGTAGCGGGCTCGCCGGCTTGACCGTCGCGCTCAATCTCGCGCAGACGCGACGCGTCGCCGTGGTCGCCAAACGCTCGCTGACGGACGGCGCCAGCGACTGGGCGCAAGGCGGCATCGCGGCCGTGCTCGATTCGGCGGACAGCACGGAGAATCACGTCGACGACACGCTGATCGCCGGCGGCGGACTGTGCGACGAAGCCGCGACGCGCTTTATCGTCGAACATGGTCGCGAGGCCATCCAGTGGCTGATCGATCAAGGTGTGCCGTTCACCAAAGACGACGCTGCCGAACTCGGCTTCCATCTGACGCGTGAAGGCGGCCACAGCCATCGCCGCATCATTCACGCGGCGGACGCCACGGGCCATGCCGTCGTTGCGACGCTAAGCGAACGCGTGCGGCATCATCCGAACATCACGCTGCTCGAAGATCACTACGCGATCGATCTGATCACCTCGGACCGCCTGGGCATGCCGGGACGCCGCTGCCACGGTCTCTATGCGCTCGATCTGGCCAGCGGCCGCACGGTCACGATCGAGGCGCCGCACACCGTGCTCGCGACGGGCGGCGCCGGCAAGGTCTATCTCTACACGACGAATCCCGATACCGCGACGGGCGATGGCATCGCGATGGCCTGGCGAGCCGGCTGCCGCGTGTCGAACATGGAATTCATCCAGTTTCATCCGACGTGCCTGTTCCACCCGTACGCCAAGTCGTTTCTGATCACCGAGGCCGTGCGTGGCGAAGGCGGCATCCTGAAGCTGCCCGACGGCACGCGCTTCATGCCGGCCCACGATGAGCGCGCCGAACTGGCGCCGCGCGATATCGTCGCGCGCGCGATCGACTTCGAGATCAAGAAGCGCGGCATCGACTGCGTGTATCTCGACATCAGCCATCAGCCAGCCGAATTTCTGCGCGAGCATTTTCCGACGATTCTCGCGCGGTGCCTGGAATTCGGAATCGACATTACGAAAGAGCCGATCCCCGTCGTGCCGGCGGCGCATTACACCTGCGGCGGCGTCGTAACGGATCTCGCCGGGCGCACGGATCTGACAGGACTCTATGCCGTCGGCGAGACGTCGTACACCGGCTTGCACGGCGCAAACCGGCTCGCGAGCAATTCGCTGCTCGAGTGTCTCGTGATCGGCCGGTCGGCTGCGCAGGCGATCGAGGAAGAAGGCTTCGGCGCGGCCGTGCATGCTCCGCTGCCCGATTGGGACGAAAGCCGCGTCTCAGATCCCGATGAGGAGGTGGTCGTCGCGCACAACTGGGACGAGCTGCGCCGCCTGATGTGGAACTACGTCGGCATCGTGCGCACGGACAAGCGTCTTGCGCGCGCGCGGCACCGGCTCGCACTGCTGCGCGACGAGATCCACGAGTACTACGCGAACTTCAAGGTGAGCCGCGATCTGCTTGAACTGCGCAACCTGGTCGACGTGGCTTCGCTGATCGTCGATAGCGCGCGATCGCGGCGCGAAAGCCGCGGACTTCACTACAGCCGCGACTGGCCGAACTCGTTGCCAAAGGCGCTGCCGACCGTGCTGTCCCCGGAACGCGTGCCGAATCGGAACGTATAGCGTCTTGCCTGTTGACCACTATTGACCGCTGTTGAGCAGTAAAACGAAAAAGGCCATTGCCCGTAGATCGGGCGATGGCCTTTTGCTTTCCGGCGCCGACTATGCGGTCAAACGATGCGCATCGAAAAGTCGGTCGCGCGCACGTCCTTCGTCAGCGAGCCGACGGAAATGCGATCAACACCTGTGTCTGCGAACTGTCGGATCGTATCGAAGTTCACGCCACCCGATACTTCGAGCACTGCGCGGCCAGCCGTGATACGCACAGCTTCACGCATCATATCCAGCGAGAAGTTGTCGAGAAGAATCGACTGCGCGCCATGCACAAGCGCCGACCCCAGTTGTTCAAGCGTTTCGACTTCAATCTGGATCGGCACGCCTGCGTTCAGCGCGAGTGCCGCGTCCATCGCCGCGCCCACGCCGCCCGCCGCCGCGATGTGATTCTCCTTGATCAGAATGCCGTCGTACAGCGCAAGCCGCTGGTTCGCGCCGCCGCCGACGCGTACTGCGTACTTTTGCGCGAGACGCAGCCCCGGCAGCGTCTTGCGCGTATCGAGCACGCGTGCGCGGGTATGCGCGATCGCATCGGCGAACTTGCGCGTCGCGGTCGCGACGCCCGACAGCATCTGCAGAAAATTAAGCCCGTTGCGCTCGGCGGTCAGCAGCGCGCGAGCCGGGCCGCGCAACGTGCATACGACGGAATCCGTCGCCATGAGGTCGCCTTCGCGATAACGCCATTGCACATCGATACGCCGATCGACGCGGCGCATCACTTCGTTGAACCACGGCACACCGCACAACACCGCCTCTTCGCGCACGATGATGCGAGCGTCGCGCATCTCGTCGGCGGGAACGAGCAGGCCGGTCAGATCGCCCGTGCCGACGTCCTCGGCAAGCGCATCGTTGACATTGCGCGCGATCGCGGTATCGAGTGCCTCGCCATATTGCGCGCGGATCTCCGCGAAAAGCGGCGATACCGCGTCCCTCAAGTCCATCGATTCATTCGCACCCATCAAGCCGCTCCCACATTCGAGAACAGCGCCGTATCGCGCGCGAGATCGCCGCTTGCCTGCACGCGCTTCTTGTGACGCGCAGCGAAATCGAGCATGCGGTCGATCGGCAGACGCGCGCGCGCGCGGATCGCAGGATCGACGAAGATTTCGTTGTGGCCGCGCTCCAGCACCTCGGCGAGATTGCGCAAGCCGTTCATCGCCATCCACGGACAATGCGCGCAACTCTTGCACGTTGCGCTATTGCCGGCCGTGGGCGCTTCGATAAAGGTTTTGCCGGGCGCCGCGAGACGCATCTTATGCAGGATGCCCAGGTCGGTCGCGACGATGAAGTGCGTCGCGTCGCTGTTCTTCGCCGCGTCGATCAGCTGCGTGGTCGAACCCACGACATCCGCGTGCGCCACGACGCTTTCCGGCGACTCCGGATGCACGAGCACTTTCGCGTGCGGATACTCGGCGCGCATCAGATCGAGCTCGACGCCCTTGAACTCGTCGTGCACGAGACACGAGCCTTGCCACAGCAGCATGTCGGCGCCCGTCTTCTTCTGGATGTACGCGCCCAAGTGCCGATCCGGCGCCCAGATGATCTTTTCGCCGCGCGCATGCAGATCCGCGACGATTTCCAGCCCGATCGATGACGTCACCATCCAGTCGGCGCGCGCCTTGACCGCGGCACTCGTATTCGCATAGACGACGACCGTGCGGTCCGGATGCGCATCGCAGAATGCAGAAAATTCGTCGACGGGACAGCCGAGATCGAGCGAGCACGTTGCGTCCAGATCGGGCATCAGAATGCGCTTGTCTGGACTAAGAATCTTCGCGGTCTCGCCCATGAAACGCACGCCCGCGACGACCAGCGTTTGCGCATCGTGATCGCGTCCGAAACGCGCCATTTCCAGCGAATCGGCCACACAGCCGCCCGTTTCGTCCGCCAGCTCCTGCAATTCCGCATCGACGTAGTAGTGCGCGACGAGCACCGCCTTCTCGCGCTTGAGCAATCCGCGAATACGCTCCTTCAACGCGAGCCGCTCCTGCGCCGACGGCGTCTCGGGCACCTTCGCCCAAGCCTGGCCGACGCTGCAGGCGGCACCCTGCGGGCGGTCGTACTCGACGCTCCTGATCGCCTGATTCATGATCTCCTCTGCCCTGCTGATTCCGCCGCCGATAGCCTTCAGCGGCCTGATTCCGGCGGCCCAAAAAGCAAAACCCCGCCAACGCGGGGTTTTGTGACGTAACGAAAGTTTAATAGATTTCGTCGGGGATCATGCGTAGCGACGCAGGCGCATCGCAAATTCCTGTAGCGCCTTGATGCCGCTTTGTTCAGCGCGATGGCACCAATCCTGCAATTGCACCAGCAGCTGTTCGCGCGACGCGTTCGAACGCTCCCACATCGCCGACAGTTCGTTGCGCAACTCGATGTACGTGCGCAATTTCTGGCTGTTCGCGAAAATCTGCGGAAGCTGGCGGCGCTGCGGCTCGTCCAGACCAGCTTCTTCCTTGTGGAACCACGTGCGGGCGCCGCGCATCAGCTGATATTTCTCGCGCGCGCCCATTTCCTTCAGATGCGCGAGTTCCTGGCGGTACGCGCGCTTGATCGCCTTCGCGTAACGCGCCATCACTTCGTAGCGGTTCGCGAGCACGGCCTGCAGCGTGTCCTGGTCGAGCACGAGCTTGCCGGTGGTCAGACGCGGCGTCGGCGCGAGCTTCTTCACCTTGGCAAGACGGAACGCCGACATGATGCGGATGTACATCCAGCCGATATCGAACTCATACCACTTGTTCGACAGCTTGGCCGACGTCGCATACGTGTGGTGATTGTTGTGCAGCTCTTCGCCGCCGATGATGATGCCCCACGGGAGCAGATTCGTGCTCGCATCTGCCGAGTTGAAGTTGCGATAGCCCCAGAAGTGTCCGAGGCCGTTCACGACGCCAGCCGCCCAGAACGGAATCCAGATCATCTGCACGGCCCATACCGTCAGACCGACGATGCCGAACAGCGCCACGTCGATCACCATCATCAGGCTCACGCCGAGGATCGGGTACTTCGTGTAGACGTTGCGCTCGAGCCAGTCGTTCGGCGTGCCGTGGCTGAACTTGCGCATCGTCTCTTCATTCTTCGCTTCCGCGCGATACAGTTCGGCGCCTTCGAGCAGCACCTTCCAGATGCCGCGCGTCTGCGGGCTGTGCGGATCGTCTTCGGTTTCGCACTTTGCGTGGTGCTTGCGGTGAATCGCGGCCCACTGACCCGTCAACATGCCCGTGGTCATCCACAGCCAGAAGCGGAAAAAGTGGCTCGCGATGGGATGCAGGTCCAGCGCGCGGTGCGCCTGGCAGCGGTGCAAATAGACAGTGACGCCGATGATCGTCACGTGCGTGACGGCGAGCGTCCACAACGCGATTTGCCACCACGAAAAACGCAGCGCGCCGTGCGCCAGAAAATCAAGCAGGGAATTCAGCAAGGCCATTTACCTGGGAATGGAAGACATCCGTGGAAGGATACAACGACGAATGTCAAGAAAGTGAAAGCAAGCAGATTGTTTTGGACGATATTTTACGCGAACCGTTCCAAGTGTCTGTAACAAAAAAGAAAATTGTTGTGCTGCATCAACCGGGCGTTTCCCGATATTGGTCGAAAAACGCCCGGTCACTACCCGCCGAGGCGCGTGTCAGGCCGCGCTGCCGGGTTCGTTCGCCGCGCGTCCGGCAGTCCTTGCGACTGTCTGCGGCATGATGTCGCTCGGGCCGTTGACGATGCGCACGTCGCGCTGCGCGTAGGGAATCGAGATGCCGTTTTCCGTGAAAAGCCGCCAGATGTTGCGGTTCACGTTCGAACGCACGCCGGCTGTGCCCGTGGCCGCGTCTTCGATCCAGTAGCCGAGTTCGAGATTGATGCCGTCCTGGCCGAAACCTGCGAGCAAGGGCGTCGGCTTCGGTTCCTGCAGCACGCGCTCGATGCCGTGCGCGGCCTCGGCCAGCAGCGCCATTGCCTTTTCGACATCCGTCGAATACGCAACCTGCACGGTCGCCTTCGCGTTGCCGCGCGTCAGATACGACGACTGGTTCTGCACGACGTCGGTGATCAGCTTTTCGTTGGGAATCAGCGTTTCGATGCCGTCGAGCCCTCGCACCACCGTGTAGCGTGTGCGGATCTGCGTGACCATGCCTTGCAGGCCGCTGACGTTGATCGTGTCGCCGATGCGCAGCGAGCGGTCGATCAGGATGATGAAGCCCGACACGTAGTTGCTCGCGATCTTCTGCAAGCCGAATCCGAGGCCGACGCCGAGCGCCCCGCCGAACACGCCGAGCACCGTCACGTCGATCCCGACCAGCGACAGGCTGATCAGCACCGCCGCGAGGATCAGCAGCGCGCGTCCGACGCGCGACAGCACGACTTTCAGGTTCGCGTCGAGCGAGCGCGAACGCATCAGCTTGTCTTCGAGCGCCGCGCCGAGCCACATCGCGACGATCATCGTCACGCATACCCACAGCAGCCCCGACAGCAGCGAAAGCAGCGTCAAATGGGTATTGGCGATGCGAAACTGCACGCTCGCCATCCACTTGAGCACGTCGTTCTGGATGCCCATCACGGTCAGCACCATGCCGACCCACACCATCAGCGACACGAGCTTTTCGACCAGCGACAGCCACGTATGCGTGCTGCCGTCGGCGCCGAACACGCGCCGCGCGAGATAGAACACGATGTAAATCAGCCCGATGCCGAAGAGCGGCACCATCGCGAGTTCGAGCAGCGACGTATGGATGAACTGCCCCGCAATCGCCTGCGAGACCCATACGAGAATGCCGCCGAGCAGCGGGAACAGCGCGCGATTGAGCGCCTTCGCGCCGAAGCGCAGCGCGCCGTAGCGGGTATCGCGCTGCGCATCGAGCGCGCGGCGGGCGACGCGCGCGAGCGCCCACGCTAGCGCCAGCGCGCCCAGCAGCACACCGAGCTGCCACAGAATGACGGGCTGGCCGAAGTCGCGCACGACATCGCCCAGCGTATGGAACAAGAGATGGTTTTGCATGATGTTTCCTGCAGCCGGCGCGACGCCGACGCGTGCGCCGGCGGGACCGCTTCAGCCCTGGCCGGTCGCGCGGCCGGCCTTACCCGCGGCGCTCCAGCACGGCGGCGAAGAAGCCATCCGTCGAATGACGGTGCGGCCACAGCGAAAGAAAGTCGCCCATTTCGAGATCGATACGCTGCTCGGCGAGCACGTCGCGCGCGGGCACCAGCTCGAAATCGGGATGATCGGCGAGAAACCGCTGCACGACGCCTTCGTTTTCCGCTTCGAGAATGCTGCACGTCGCATAGACGAGCCGCCCGCCCTTCTTCACGAGACGCGCGGCGCTCGTCAGGATCGACAACTGCTTCGGCGTCAGCTCGGCGATCGATTCCGGCGACTGGCGCCACTTCAGATCGGGATTGCGCCGCAACGTGCCGAGACCGCTGCACGGTGCATCGACCAGCACGCGGTCGATCTTGCCCGCAAGGCGCTTGATCTTCGCGTCGTGCTCGCTGTCGATCAGCACGGGGTTCACGTTCGACAGGCCGCTGCGCGCAAGGCGTGGCTTGAGCTTGGCGAGGCGGCGGTCAGAAATGTCGAATGCATAGAGGCGGCCCGTCGATCGCATCATCGCGCCGAGCGCCAGCGTCTTGCCGCCCGCGCCCGCGCAGAAGTCGACGACCATCTCGCCGCGCTTGGGCGCCACGAGCGCGCACAGCAGCTGGCTGCCCTCGTCCTGCACTTCGAGCCAGCCGTTCTGGAACGCGTCGAGCTTCGACAGCGGCGGCTTGCCGACCACGCGCACGCCGAGCGGCGCATAGGGCGTCGCGCCCGCCTCGATACCCGCCTTCGACAATGCGTCCAGCACTTCGTCGCGGCTGGCCTTGATCGGATTCGCGCGCAGGTCCAGCGGCGCCGGATAGTTCAGCGCAGCGGCCAGACGCGAGAGCTCCTCCGCTTCGAACCGCGCGCCGAGCGCGTGGCAGATCCAGTCCGGCAGGTTCAGACGCGTGCGCAGCGGCAGGCTTTGCGGATCGACCTTCGACACATGCTCCAGCCAGGCGCCTTCCGCGTCGGAGACGAACGGCTTCAGCGCCGTGCGGCCCGCCGTCTGCATCAGTCCGAGCAGCGCGAGACGCCGGTTAGGACTGCCGGTTCCGCTTTCCGCCAGATGCGCGAATTCCATGCGCCGACGCAGCACCGCAAACACCGCTTCCGCGATTACGCCTCGCTCGCCGTGGCCGAGCTTCGGATGTGCGCGAAAAAACCGGCTGGTCGCCGCGTCCGCGGGCCCGGTGAACTTAAGAACGTCCGCGAGCAGCGTCTCGGTTTGTCCGATCAGAAATCCATGCAGTCTCATGCAGCCTCCCCGGCAGCGTTCTGGCTTGCTGTGTCAACGAAGAGCCACTGAGGCTCCGGCGGCGTCACCGTGACGCGCAGGCCGTCGAGCGCGATGCGCCCTTCGACGAACCAGCGCACCGCGCGCGGATAGATCACGTGCTCGGTTTCCAGCACGCGCGCCGCGAGCGACGCGGCGTCGTCGCCGGCACGCACGGGCACAGCCGATTGCACGACGATCGGCCCATGATCCAGCTGCGAGGTAACGAAATGCACCGATGCGCCGTGCAGCCGCACGCCGGCGTCGAGCGCCTGCTGATGCGTCCTGAGGCCCGGAAAGCTAGGCAGCAGCGACGGATGCACGTTGAGCATGCGGCCCGCATAACGATCGACGAAACCGTTCGTCAGCACGCGCATGAAGCCGGCGAGCACGACGAGATCGGGTTCGAAACTGTCGATTTCGCGCGCGAGCGCCGCGTCGAAGGTTTCGCGTTCGGGAAACTGGCGGTGGTCGACGACCACCGTCGCAATGCCTTGCGACGCCGCGAACGCAAGCCCGGCGGCGTCTGGGCGGTTGGCAATCACGGCGGCGACTTGCGCCGGCCAGCCTTCGCTCGCGCACGCGCGTACGATGGCTTCCATGTTGCTGCCCCGTCCGGAAATCAGAATGACGAGATTTTTCATCCGCGGATTTTATCATTCGGCAACCGCCAATCCGCGCCGCGGCGCCGTGTACGGCCCTGTGCGTTTATAATGGATTGTTTTGCGGCATCCGCCCGCTCAAATCCCATCGCCCGCTATTGTGAGAGTCTTTCGCGGTCTTCCCAATGCCGAGAGCCGTGCGCCTTGCGCGCTGACCATCGGTAATTTCGACGGTGTCCACCGCGGGCATCAGGCATTGCTCGCCCGTGTCCGCGCGGCCGCGGACGCGCGCGGCCTGCCCGTCTGCGTGATGACCTTCGAGCCGCACCCGCGCGAGTTCTTCAATCCCGCGAGCGCGCCGCCGCGCATCGCGATGCTGCGCGACAAGCTCGAAGCGCTGCGCATGAACGGCGTCGACCGCGTGGTCGTCGAGCATTTCAACCACACATTCGCGAGCCAGTCGCCGGATGCGTTCGTCGAAAGGATCATCGTCAACGGGCTGCACGCGCGCTGGGTGATGATCGGCGACGACTTCCGCTATGGCGCGAAGCGTGCCGGCGATTTCGCGTCGCTCAAGGCCGCAGGCGAGCAACACGGCTTCGAGGTCGAGCAGATGGCGACCGTCGCCGATCCGTCCGGCGCACGCATTTCGAGTTCCGGCGTGCGCGCGTCGCTGGTGTCGGGCGACCTCGACGCGGCGCGCGCCGCGCTCGGCCGCGACTATCTGATCAGCGGCCACGTCGTGCACGGACTGAAGCTCGGCCGCGACCTCGGTTTTCCCACGCTGAATCTGCCGATCGCGCACAAGCGTCCTGCGCTGTCAGGCATTTTCATCGTGCGCGTTCATGGCATCGAAGACAAGCCGTTGCCGGGCGTCGCGAGCCTCGGCTTGCGTCCGACCGTCGACGATTCCGGCCGCGTGCTGCTCGAAGTGCATCTGCTCGACTGGCACGGCGATGCGTACCGCAAGCTGGTGCGCGTCGAGTTTCTGAAGAAGCTGCGCGACGAGGAAAAATTCGTCGACCTCGAAACTCTGACGGCCGCGATCGCGCGCGACGTCACCCATGCACGCGCGTGGTTCGAAGCAATCGGCGATGCGCCCGGCAGCCGTTCCACGGGTTTCGCCACATCGGCCACTGATCGAATTAGATGACCGACGCGGTACGTGCGAGACACATCGCGTGACGCACGTACCGTCCACCGCGCATCGAGGGGCGCCGCGCGCAGCACGAAGCTTCGACAGCAAAGTGCAATGCAATGGCCCCCGCGTCGTGCGCGACGCCGGGCGCATTGCAACACGCCGCGCCCGGCGCCATTGAGGCCTTTCGCGCATGCCGCGCCCTAACACCGTATTCACCGCTACGTCACCATGAGCAACAAGAAAGCCGATTCGAAACCGCAGGCCCGGTATCCCGTCAACCTGCTGGACACGCCCTTCCCGATGCGCGGCGATCTGCCCAAGCGCGAGCCGCAATGGGTCAAGGACTGGCAGGAAGGCAAGGTCTACGAGAAGATCCGCGCCGCCAGCAAGGGCAGAGAGAAGTTCGTGCTGCACGACGGCCCGCCGTATGCGAACGGCGACATCCACCTCGGCCACGCAGTGAACAAGATCCTGAAGGACATGATCGTCAAGGCGCGCAACATGGCGGGCTTCGACGCCGTCTACGTGCCGGGCTGGGACTGCCACGGCATGCCGATCGAGATCCAGATCGAAAAGCAGTTCGGCAAGTCGCTGCCCGCCGCCGAAGTGATGCAGAAGGCGCGCGCTTACGCGACCGAGCAGATCGAGAAGCAGAAGGCCGGCTTCCGCCGTCTGGGCGTGCTCGGCGACTGGGACAATCCGTATAGGACGATGAACTTCGCGAACGAAGCCGGCGAGATTCGCGCCCTCGCGAAGATCATGGAAAAGGGCTATGTGTTCCGCGGCCTGAAGCCGGTGAACTGGTGCTTCGATTGCGGCTCGGCGCTGGCGGAAGCCGAAGTCGAGTACAAGGACAAGACCGATCCGACCATCGACGTGCTGTTCCCGTTCGCCGAACCGGACAAGACGGCGCAGGCGTTCGGCCTCGCGTCGCTGCCGCGCGACGAAGGCGGCATCGTCATCTGGACGACGACGCCCTGGACGATCCCCGCCAACCAGGCGCTCAACGTGCATCCGGAAATCACGTACGCGCTCGTCGATACGCCGCGCGGCCTGCTGATCCTCGCTGAGGAACGCGTCGAGGCATGCCTGAAGACGTATGGCTTCGAAGGCCGCGTGATCGCAACGGCGCCCGGCGCGAAGTTCGCGAACGTGCGCTTCACGCACCCGCTCGCGTCCGCGCACCCCGGTTACAAGCGCACGTCGCCCGTGTATCTCGGCGAGTACGTAACGACGGAAACGGGCACGGGCATCGTGCACTCGTCGCCGGCGTACGGCGTCGAGGACTTCGTTTCGTGCAAGTCACACGGGATGGCCGACTCGGACATCATCAACCCGGTGATGGGCGACGGCCGCTACATCGAATCGCTCGCGCTGTTCGGCGGCCTGTCGATCTGGGCGGCGAATCCGAAGATCGTCGAAGCGCTCGATGAAGCAGGCACGCTGCTGCGCACGGAAAAGTACGTGCACAGCTACATGCACTGCTGGCGCCACAAGACGCCGATCATTTATCGCGCGACGTCGCAGTGGTTCGCCGGCATGGACATCAAGCCGAACGACGGCGACAAGACGCTGCGCGAAACCGCGCTGGAAGGCATTGAAGCGACGGCGTTCTATCCGTCGTGGGGCAAGCAGCGCCTCTTCGCGATGATCGCGAACCGTCCCGACTGGACGCTGTCGCGCCAGCGCCAATGGGGCGTGCCGATGGCGTTCTTCGTCCACAAGGAAACGGGCGAACTGCATCCGCGCACGCCGGAGCTGCTCGAAGAAGTCGCGAAGCGCGTGGAAGTGTCGGGCATCGAGGCGTGGCAGACGCTCGACCCGCGCGAGCTGATCGGCGACGACGCGAACATGTACGAAAAGAACCGCGACACGCTCGACGTGTGGTTCGATTCGGGCACGACGCACTGGCACGTGCTGCGCGGTTCGCACAAGGACGATCTGCAATTCCCGGCAGATCTCTACCTCGAAGGCTCGGACCAGCATCGCGGCTGGTTCCACTCGTCGCTGCTGACGGCGTCGATGCTCGACGGCCGCCCGCCGTACAACGCGCTGCTCACGCACGGCTTCACCGTCGACGGCGAAGGCCGCAAGATGTCGAAGTCGCTCGGCAACGGCATCGATCCGCACGAAGTCGCGAACCGGCTGGGCGCGGAAATCATCCGTCTGTGGATCGCGTCGACCGACTACTCGGGCGAACTGGCGATCTCCGAAGAGATTCTCAAGCGCGTGACGGAAAGCTATCGACGCATCCGCAACACGCTGCGCTTTCTGCTCGCGAACCTGTCGGACTTCGACTTCGGGAAGCACGCGCGGCCCGTCGACGAGTGGCTCGAAATCGACCGTTACGCGGTTGCGCTGACGGCCAGTCTGCAAGCCGACATCCTCTCGCACTACGACAGGTACGAGTTCCACCCGGTCGTCGCGAAGCTGCAGACGTTCTGCTCGGAAGACCTCGGCGGCTTTTATCTCGATGTGCTGAAGGACCGCCTGTACACGACCGCGCCCGATTCGAATGCGCGCCGTTCGGCGCAAACCGCGCTGTATCACATCGCGCAGGGGCTGCTGCGTCTGATGGCGCCGTTCCTGTCGTTCACGGCCGAAGAAGCGTGGAAGGTCTTCCAGCCGCAAAGCGAAACCATCTTCACCGAGACTTACCACGCGTATCCGGAAGTGCCGGACGCGCCAGCGCTGCTCGACAAGTGGACGCTGCTGCGCTCGGTGCGCAGCGACGTGACGAAGGCGCTGGAAGAAGCGCGCGTCGCGAACCAGATCGGCTCGTCGCTGCAGGCGGAAGTCGAAATCCGCGCGAGCGGCGCGCGTCACGATGCGCTCGCCAGCCTCGGCGCCGATCTGAAATTCGTGCTGATCACGTCGGGCGCGACGGTCGTGAAGGTCAACAGCGAAGCGGAAGAAGGCGTCGACGTGATCACGTCGAAGTACCTGAAGTGCGAGCGCTGCTGGCACTACCGCAAGGACGTGGGCGAAAACGCCGAGCATCCGACGCTGTGCGGCCGCTGCATCAGCAATCTGTTCGGCAACGGCGAAACGAGGAGCGCGGCATAATGTCCAGAACGCTGTCGAAATCGACGGGCGGTTCGCTCGCGCCGTGGCTGGGCGTCGCGGTCATCGTGATCCTGTTCGACCAGTTGACGAAGATCGCGGTCGCGAAGGTGTTTGCATACGGCTCGTCGCACGTGATCGCGCCGTTCTTCAACCTCGTGCTCGTCTACAACCGCGGCGCTGCGTTCAGCTTTCTCGCAATGGCGGGCGGCTGGCAGCGCTGGGCATTCACCGCGCTGGGCGTCGCGGCGGCGTTGCTGATCTGCTATCTGCTCAAGCGCCACGGCACGCAGAAGCTGTTCTGCACGGCGCTCGCGCTGATCATGGGCGGCGCGATCGGCAACGTGATCGACCGTCTGCTGTACGGCCATGTGATCGACTTCCTCGATTTCCATGTCGGCACGTGGCACTGGCCGGCGTTCAATCTCGCGGACAGCGCGATCACGATCGGCGCGGCGCTGCTCGTGTTCGACGAACTGCGGCGCGTGCGCGGCGCGCGCTGAGCACGACGTTCGACTGAACAACAACAGGCTGCGCGCGGACGAGCTCCGGCCGCACGCAGCGCGCGAGCCTCGGCAAAAACACAAGCCCTGCCGCTCGCGATCAGGCAGCAGTCTTGCACTACGAAGCCGGCGCGCTTCACCGATGCGTCGGTCATCACGTCTTGTCGGAGGCATCAGTTGGCCACAGAACTCGCCGGAAAACACATCGTCCTCGGCATGACAGGCGGGATCGCCTGCTACAAGATCGCTGAACTCACGCGCCTTCTGATCAAGGCCGGCGCGACCATCCAGGTCGCGATGACGGACGCAGCGACGCAGTTCATCACCCCCGTCACGATGCAGGCGCTGTCGGGCCGCCCCGTGTATACGAGCCAGTGGGACGCGCGCATTCCGAACAACATGCCGCACATCGATCTGTCGCGCGAAGCAGACGCGATCGTGATTGCCCCCGCCTCCACCGATTTTCTCGCCAAGCTCGCAAACGGCCTGTGCGACGACCTCCTGTCCACACTTTGCATCGCGCGCGACTGTCCGCTCCTCGTGGTGCCCGCGATGAACCGTCAGATGTGGATGAATCCCGCCACGCAGCGCAACGTCGCGCAACTGCGCGCGGACGGCATCGAGCTGCTCGGACCGGATTCGGGCGCGCAGGCGTGCGGCGAAGTCGGCGACGGACGCATGCTCGAACCGGAAGCCGTCTATGAAGCGATTGCGTCGTTCTTCACGCAGAAGATACTGGCAGGCCGCCGCGTGCTGCTGACGGCCGGTCCGACGTTCGAGCCGATCGATCCCGTGCGCGGCATCACGAACCGTTCGAGCGGCAAGATGGGCTTCGCGCTCGCGCGCGCGGCGCAACAGGCGGGCGCGGACGTGCATCTCGTCGCCGGGCCTGTTGGCCTGGAGACGCCGTGGGGCGTCTATCGCGAGGACGTGCAGACCGCGCAGCAGATGCACGACGCCGTGATGCGTGCCGCGCCCGACTGCGACATCTTCATCGGCGTGGCGGCCGTCGCGGACTGGCGCGTCGATCATGTCGCCGATCACAAGATCAAGAAGACCGCCGATCGTGCGATCCCGTCGTTCTCTTTCGTCGAGAATCCAGACATTCTGGCGTCGGTCGCGAAACTGCCGCGTCCGCCGTTCTGCGTCGGCTTTGCGGCGGAAAGCGGCGATCTCGACACGCATGGCGAAGAAAAGCGCAAGCGCAAGAACGTGCCGCTTCTGATCGGCAATCTCGGCCCGCAGACGTTCGGGCTCGATGACAACGAAGTCGTGCTTTTCGAGGCCGCGGGCATCACGCGGCTTCCGCGCGCGGACAAGCAGACGCTCGCGCGCGCGTTGATCGTGGAAATAGCCAAGCGCCTGCCGGATGCGAGCGTGATCGCCTGAGCGTCGCCGCGCTCATCGCATCATCGCGAATGGTCACGCTCGAATACGATCCCTCAGCCAATGCCATGGTGCTGACATGACCCTGCTCTCCGTGCTCGACCAGACGCCCGTTATCGACGGGCATACGGTGTCCGACGCGATTGCCGCGACGGTCGAACTCGCGCAACTCGCCGACGATCTCGGCTACACGCGCTACTGGTGCGCCGAACATCACGGGCTTTCCGGCGTATCGAACCCGTGCCCGGAAGTGATGCTCGCGCGGCTCGGCAGCGTGACGAAGCGCATCCGGATCGGCTCGGGCGGCATCATGCTGCCGTACTACAGCCCGTTCAAGGTCGCCGAGCAGTTCATGATGCTCGAAGCGCTGTTTCCGAACCGCGTCGATCTGGGCGTCGGACGCGCGCCGGGCGGCGACATGCGCACCGCGCAGGCTGTCGCGGCGGGCGCCTACAATCGCGGCGAACAGTTTGCGCAGCAGGTCGCCGATCTCGTCGCAATGATGGACGGCACGCTGCCTTCCGATCATCTCGCCTATGGCGTGCTGCTGCAGCCGCACGTCGAAACGCGCCCGCAACTGTGGGTGCTCGGTTCAAGCGATTTCGGCGGCCTGCTGGCCGCGCAGCTCGGCATTCGTTTCTCGTTCGCGCACTTCATCAATGCGCATTTTGGACATGCCGTCGCGCAGGCGTATCGCGAGCGTTTCAAGCCTGGTCAGGAGCAGAAGCCGTATTTCGCGGCCGCTGTGTTCGTGATCTGCGCGGACACCGAACGCGAAGCCGCCGACCTCGAAAAGGCCGTCGATCTGCGCCGCGTGCAAATGGCGTACGGTCTCAACGCGCCGATTCCGTCGATCGAACAGGGGCTCGCGCAGGAATACGGCGAGCGCGAACTGCTGGTCATCGACAGGGAAAAGCCGCGCAGCATCATCGGCACGCCTGAGTCGGTGACAGCACGGCTGCATGCGTTGCAGGAACAGTTCGACGCGGACGAACTGATCGTGCTCACTGTCGCGGGCAGCTATCGCGCGCGCCTGCGCTCATATGAACTGCTCGCCGAGGCGTTCGAACTCGGCAAGTCGTAGAAAGACATTCGAATCAACGGATGCTACTTTTTCAACCTCTCACCGAACTGCATGAAACTCGACCTGAAGATTCTCGATCCGCGCATGCGCGAACAACTCCCCGCCTACGCGACGACGGGCAGCGCGGGCCTCGACCTGCGCGCCTGCCTCGAAGCGCCGCTAACGCTCGAGCCCGGACAAACGGCGCTCGTGCCGACGGGCCTCGCGATCCATGTCGGCGATCCCGGCTATGCGGCGCTGATCCTGCCGCGCTCGGGTCTCGGCCACAAGCACGGCATCGTGCTCGGCAACCTGGTCGGCCTGATCGACTCGGATTATCAAGGCCAGTTGATGATCTCGACGTGGAACCGCGGCACGACCACCTTTACGCTTAATCCGATGGAGCGTCTCGCGCAACTGGTGATCGTCCCGGTCGTGCAAGCCGAATTCAATATCGTCGACGAGTTCGAATCGAGCGAGCGCGGTGAAGGCGGCTTCGGCAGCACCGGCAAGCACTGAGGCATTGCCCGTCTTCGGTTCAATTCGTTCAATTCGTTCGATGCATGCGATGCGTTTGACGCGCACGAAATAAAAACGGCGTGGGTCGAAAAACCCACGCCGTTTTGTTTTTGCTTCAGATCTGCGGAGCGACTGACGCTCAGTCCACTTCCACCGCTTCCGGATTCGGATTGCGCGGCGGCGCCGAATTCTCGTCGAACGTCAGCTGAACCTTGTCGTCCGCGTCGACGTCGACCGTCACGCGGCCGCCGTTCATCAGCTTGCCGAACAGCAGTTCGTCGGCGAGCGCGCGGCGGATCGTGTCCTGGATCAGACGCTGCATCGGACGCGCGCCCATCAGCGGATCGAAACCGTGCTTCGCGAGATGCTTGCGCAGCGAGTCGGTGAAGAGCGCGTCGACCTTCTTCTCGTGCAACTGGTCTTCGAGCTGCATCAGGAACTTGTCGACCACGCGCATGATGATTTCTTCATCGAGCGAGCGGAAGCTGATCGTCGCATCCAGACGGTTGCGGAACTCCGGCGTGAACATGCGCTTGATGTCGACCATTTCGTCGCCCGTTTCGCGGCGCGTCGTGAAACCGATCGTCGACTTCTGCATCGATTCGGCGCCCGCATTCGTCGTCATGATGATGATGACGTTGCGGAAATCGGCCTTGCGTCCGTTGTTGTCCGTCAGCGTGCCGTGGTCCATCACCTGCAGCAGCACGTTGAAGATGTCCGGATGCGCCTTCTCGATTTCGTCGAGCAGCAGCACGCAATGCGGCTTCTTCGTCACGGCTTCCGTCAGCAGGCCGCCCTGGTCGAAACCGACGTATCCCGGCGGCGCGCCGATCAGACGGCTCACCGCGTGACGCTCCATGTACTCCGACATGTCGAAGCGGATCAGCTCGATGCCCAGCGTGAACGCGAGTTGCCGCGCCACTTCCGTCTTGCCGACGCCCGTGGGGCCGGAAAACAGGAACGCGCCGATCGGCTTGTCGGTCTTGCCGAGGCCCGCGCGCGCCATCTTGATCGAAGCGCTGAGCGCGTCGATGGCGGGGTCCTGGCCGAACACGACGGCCTTCAGATCGCGATCGAGCGTCTGCAGCTTGCTGCGATCGTCCTGCGACACGCTTTGCGCCGGCACGCGCGCGATCTTCGAGATGATTTCCTCGATCTCGCTCTTGCCGATCGTCTTCTTCTGCTTCGACTTCGGCAGGATGCGTTGCGCCGCGCCCGCTTCGTCGATCACGTCGATTGCCTTGTCGGGCAGATGACGATCCGTAATGAAGCGCGCCGACAGCTCAGCCGCCGCCGACAGCGCACCCGACGAATACTTCACGCCGTGGTGCTCTTCGAAGCGAGACTTCAGGCCGCGCAGGATCGCCACCGTCTGCTCGACGGTCGGCTCGGTCACGTCGATCTTCTGGAAACGACGCGACAGCGCTGCGTCCTTTTCGAAGATGCCGCGGAATTCGGTGAACGTCGTCGCGCCGATGCACTTCAACGTGCCCGACGACAGCGCCGGCTTCAGCAGATTCGACGCGTCCAGCGTGCCGCCCGATGCAGCGCCCGCGCCGATCAGCGTATGAATTTCGTCGATGAACAGAATGGCGTTCGGACGCTCCTTCAGTTCCTTCAGGACCGTCTTCAAACGTTGTTCGAAGTCGCCACGATACTTGGTGCCCGCGAGCAACGCGCCCATGTCGAGCGAGTAGACCTGCGCGTCGACCAGAATGTCCGGCACTTCGCCACGCGTGATGCGCCACGCGAGACCCTCGGCGATCGCGGTCTTGCCGACGCCCGCCTCGCCGACCAGCAACGGATTGTTCTTGCGGCGGCGGCACAGCACCTGCACGACGCGCTCGACTTCCGCTTCGCGTCCGATCAGCGGATCGATGCGGCCGTCCTTCGCCATCTGGTTCAGGTTCTGCGTGAACTGTGCGAGCGGCGTTTCCTTCTGCGCAGCGGCTTCGTCCGATTCGGCGCTTGCGTCGGTCGACTTCGCGGCTTCCGAGCTGTTCGTCTTCGCGATGCCGTGCGAAATGAAATTGACGACGTCCAGACGCGTGACGCCCTGTTGTTGCAGGTAGTAGACCGCGTGCGAGTCCTTCTCTCCGAAAATCGCGACGAGCACGTTCGCGCCCGTCACTTCCTTCTTGCCGTTCGACGTGGACTGGACGTGCATGATCGCGCGCTGAATCACGCGCTGGAAACCCAGCGTAGGCTGAGTATCGACATCGTCGGTGCCCGGAACGGTCGGCGTATTGTCGTGAATGAAGTTGCGCAGGTTCTGACGCAGGTCTTCGATGTTGGCCGCGCACGCGCGCAGCACTTCGGCCGCCGTCGGGTTGTCCAACAGCGCCAGCAAAAGATGTTCGACCGTAATGAACTCATGCCGCGCCTGGCGCGCTTCCATGAACGCCATGTGCAGGCTGACTTCCAGTTCCTGGGCAATCATGCTTCCTCCATCACACACTGCAGCGGATGCCCGGCCTGCCGTGCGTGGGTAACGACTTGCTCGACTTTGGTCGACGCGATGTCCCGCGTGTAGACCCCACAAACTCCCCTGCCCTCGCGATGGACCTTCAACATGATTTGTGTCGCGGTCTCGCGATCCTTATTGAAATATTCCTGCACGATCATCACGACGAATTCCATCGGCGTGAAATCGTCATTCAACAGCACCACCTTGAACATGGCAGGCGGTTTCAGCTTTTGTTCCTGCCGCTCCAGTACGGTGTTGTCCTGCTTGTCCGGGATAATCGCCATACACCCATTCTAAACAACTCGGACAGGCCCGCAATCCTGTCAAAACCCGACCGGCTGGTCGGACATCAGTTCCCTCCGGCCCGTTGGAGCGGCCTCTCGTGGGTGCGCTTTGCGCCGGGCCGATTGCGGTCGCGGCCCTCCGAAATATTCGATATACATCTGTGTTGCAGCGTAATGACTTCGGTCGGATTGAGTATCGCACAACCCGGGCCAGCAGGCTGACGGCCCGGCCGGTCGACGCCGGCCTCTCCCCGCATAACAGCATGTGCGTTGATTATGCGACTTTTCAAGATGCCCCGCTTGCGCCACCGCACACATGCAAAGCGGTAAAAACCCTGGAAATTGGTTCTTTACAACGGAGAATTCAGCGTCTCAAAATTTTCTTGACACTCGATTAAAGAGACTCAACAATCAAGCTGGCACTTTTTTCAATAAGTGGTCTATACGAAAAAATGCCGTTGGTGAGCTTGTGAGGAGGGGCGACTGCATCCCGCGGTCGTTGAGCTTTTCGAGGGCTCGTGGCAGCTTTTGAGTTACAGGGGAAGTTGGTATGGCAACTGGTACGGTCAAGTGGTTCAACGACGCAAAGGGTTTCGGATTCATTACGCCCGACGAAGGCGGTGAGGATCTGTTTGCACACTTTTCGGCTATCCAGATGAACGGTTTCAAGACCCTCAAGGAAGGCCAGAAAGTCAGCTTCGAGGTCGTTCAAGGCCCGAAGGGCAAGCAGGCATCGAACATTCAGGCCGCAGCCTGATACGTTCGGTTCCGCACCCTTGAAAACCCGGCGTCACGCCGGGTTTTTTCGTTTCTGCGCAGTCCGCGCCGCTATCGGTATCTACGGCCGCAATCAGACGACCTTGAGGGTCGCCATCATGCCGAGATCCTCATGCTCCAGAATGTGGCAGTGGAACATCCGCTCGCCCGCGTCGCGCTGAACGGTGGCGATGCGCACCGTCTCTCCCCGCCGAACGTTGACGGTATCCCGCCATGCGAGATACGGCTCGTCTGTCTTCGCGCCCGCTTGCTCGCGCTCGATGACCTGGAACTGCGTGCCATGCAGATGGAACGGATGATCCATGTCGGTGCGGTTTTCGATCGACCACACTTCGACCTCTCCCGCCCGGCTGGTTAGCGCGATGCGCGATGGATCGAATGTCGAGCCGTTGATCATGAACTTCATGCCGGGCGGCAGCGCCGACATCATCGCGCCCGGACGGTGCATCGACTGCATGTCCATCGCTTCGGTGAAGACGACGGATTTGCGCGGCGCTTTGTTCGCTGCCGTATCAGGCGATGACAACAGCGGAGCGATGGGACGCAGCGTCGAAGGCACAGCGCGCGCCGCCGACGGGCCCGGCTCGAAGCGGACATCGGCGAGCGCTTTCGCCGGATCGGCGGGCAGGCTATGGCCTTCCGTCATTGTCATCTTGCGACGGTCATAGACGGCAGCGGTGAGAACCGCCGTCGACGGCTGCGCACCTGCGCGCACGACAATCTCCGCGCGCTCGCCGGGCGCGAGCAACAACTCCGTCAGACCGTCGCGCGGCTTGTCGAGCAGACCGCCGTCCGTGCCGACCTGCGCGAAAGTCTGTTCGCCGCCGAGCGACAATCTCAGATAGCGGGCGCTGCATCCGTTCCACAAACGCCAGCGTTCGTCCTGCTCAACGGTGAGACGCGGACGCCGCGCGCCGTTCACCAGAATGAACTGGCCTTCGCGACCGTTCATCCAGTCCATCATGTCGTTCGGCGCGATGGACACGTCGCTCGCGAGCTTCAGGTCCGAGAAGAACAGATGCCGTTCCGGAAATGCCGCGAGCGGGTCGTCGCCGGCGCGCACGATGATCGGCCCGGCCAGTCCGCGAAACACCTGCTCCGCCGTCATCATGTGCGGATGCGGGTGATACCAGTACGTGCCCGCGCTGCCGCGCGGCAGCGTGAAGCGATAGACGTGCGTCGCGCCAGGCGCGACGGGGTTCGTCGGATTGCCGTCCTGATCGGGCGGCACGGGCAATCCGTGCCAGTGAATCGTCGAAGGCTGCGGCAAGCGGTTGACGAAGCGGATTTCGACGGTGTCGCCTTCACGCACGTCGATCAGCGGACCGACGATCGAGCCTTGCGCCGCATCGCCGTATAGCCACAGCGCGGTGGAATGGCCCGGCATCAACTGCCGGCGCACAGGCTGCGCGACGAGCGTCGCGCGAAACACGCCCGGCTCGCTGCTCTCGTTTGCGAGCTTGCGGAACGCGGCAAGTGGCGCGCCCGCGGGCAGCGCCGTTTCGGGCGCGAGATCGCCCGCCGACGACGCGGCGCGAGAATGCGCCGCGTGATCCGGCGACATGCCGGGCATGTCTTTCATATCGCCCATGCCGGACATGTCGTGCATCGAGTGCTGTGCGAAAACGTCGCGCGCGAAGAGCGAAGCAACGGCGGCGCTCAACGTGCGGACGAGAAATTCCCTGCGGATCATGGATCGTTTCCTTGCTGATGCGGCGCGGCAATCGGATTGCTCGCAGCGCGCATGGATCGTGTGACGAGTTGCGAGCGGGTGTGCGCTCACGCATCGAGCTGCGTTTTTGCGCGCGACGAAAAAGCGCGCCAACACGAAGCGGTCACACGATCGGCGGCGGCACAGGCGGCGCGCGCGTGACACCGGCGCGCGCCGGGTCGCTGCGAGGAACCGGCACACGGGCCGACGACATGCGCACGGAAACGTGCGCACCCGACAGCATCGCGCCGCAGTGCACGCCGCACATCGTCGTGCAGCAGAGCGAGTGCGCGTGCCGGCAAGGCGAGACGGCATCGGTCGTGTGCATCGAGACATCGCAATGCATTGCAACGACGCGCATCGGTTCATGCATGCGCATCGCTCGCGGCGATAATGACGTCGACGCATGCTCATGCTCGCACGCGGACGCACCCTGCATGCGGAGCAGGGCGAGCGTCAACACGATGAGGATGCGCGAAAGCAGGGTCATGCGTATCTATCGGTGGATACGGGAATGCGGATCACTCGATCATAACGCAGCGCGACCGCTGCATCGATCACGGAAGCCCGAACGAAAAACCCCGGCAAGCGTGAGCTTGCCGGGGTCCGTGCAGGATGCCGAAGCGTTAATACGCGATCACATATGCTCGATCATCACCTGCCCGAAGCCAGAGCAGGAAACTTGCGTTGCGCCTTCCATCAGACGCGCGAAGTCATAGGTAACGCGCTTCGACAGAATCGACTTTTCCATCGACGAGATGATGACATCGGCCGCTTCCGTCCAGCCCAGGTGACGCAGCATCATTTCCGCCGAGAGGATTTCCGAGCCCGGATTCACATAGTCCTTGCCCGCGTACTTCGGCGCCGTGCCGTGCGTCGCTTCGAACATCGCGACGGAATCCGACATGTTCGCGCCCGGCGCGATGCCGATGCCGCCGACCTGTGCCGCCAGCGCGTCGGAGATGTAGTCGCCGTTCAGGTTCAGCGTGGCGATCACATCGTATTCGGCGGGACGCAGCAGGATCTGCTGCAGGAACGCATCGGCGATCACGTCCTTCACGACGATGTCGTTGCCCGTCTTCGGATTCTTCACCTTCATCCACGGGCCCCCTTCGATCAGCTCCGCGCCGAATTCCTTCTGCGCGAGCGCGTAGCCGTAGTCACGGAAGGCGCCTTCCGTGTACTTCATGATGTTGCCCTTGTGGACCAGCGTGACCGTGCGGCGATCGTTGTCGATCGCGTACTGGATCGCCTTGCGCACCAGACGCTCCGTGCCCTCGCGCGACACCGGCTTCACGCCGATGCCCGACGTGTCGGGGAAGCGGATCTTCTTCACGCCCATTTCTTCGCGCAGGAACTTGATGATCTTCTTCGCCTCGGGCGATTCCGCCGGCCATTCGATGCCTGCGTAGATGTCTTCGGAGTTCTCGCGGAAGATCACCATGTTGACCTTCTCCGGCTCGCGCAGCGGCGACGGCACGCCCTTGAAGTACTGGATCGGGCGCAAGCACACGTACAGATCGAGCTCCTGGCGCAGCGCGACGTTCAGCGAACGGATGCCGCCGCCGACGGGCGTCGTCAGCGGTCCCTTGATCGACACGACGTATTCCTTCAGCACCTGCAGCGATTCTTCCGGAAGCCACACATCGGGACCGTAGACCTTGGTCGCCTTCTCGCCCGCGTAGATCTCCATCCAGTGGATCTTTCGCTTGCCGCCGTACGCCTTTTCAACAGCGGCATCGACGACCTTGATCATCACGGGCGTGATGTCGAAGCCCGTGCCGTCGCCTTCGATGTACGGAATGATCGGCTGGTCGGAAACGTTGAGCGAGAAATCCGCGTTGACTGTGATCTTGTCACCGTCAGTCGGAACCTTGATGTGCTGATACGCCATGATCGGACTCCAGTGATGGCTGGTCTGTGAGAACAGGTTGGAACTGCGAAACCGGGGCGCTCCTCTTGCGCGCGACGCGACAAGATGCCGCTGCGAATGCCGATGCCCGATACTGCAAGGCCCATGCAGCAGGACCTGATGCAGCAGACAGGCAGGCGGGTATTCTAGCCCACGTCGGCGTGACGCTGCCCTTGGGACGAGCACCGACGCACGCCGCCGCAGCCTCGCTGGCGCGAGAGGAATCAAGTGTCCTATGTCTTATATAAGACACATGACATAACGTTCCATATTATGCATTAAGATCTCGCCATTTGCCACCGGACTTGCCCGTACTGGCCGTGGGCGCGCGGCGATCGCGTTGCTGCGGCCGCACGGACGCCGCGTCCGCACAGTGCTTCGCTCACGCATGACTCTGCTCGCTCTCAACAAACCCTTCGGCACGATCTGCCAGTTCTCGCCGCACGAAACACGCGCGTCGCTCGCCGACTGGGTGAAAGTGCCCGGCGTCTATCCCGCCGGCCGACTCGACTCCGACAGCGAAGGCCTGCTGCTGCTCACCGACGACGGCGCATTGCAGGCGCGCATCGCCGAGCCGCGTCACAAGCTGGTGAAGCGCTATTGGGCGCAAGTCGAAGGCGCGCCAGGCGGGAGCGATCTAAAGGCGCTCGCGCGCGGCGTCGATCTCGGCGACTATGTGACGCGCCCGTGCCGCGTGGATTTCGTCGAGCCCGGCGATGCGCTATGGGCTCGCACGCCGCCTATCCGTTATCGCGCGGCGATTCCCACGACGTGGATCGAACTGTCGATCACAGAAGGCAAGAACCGACAGGTGCGCCGCATGACGGCAGCCGTCGGCTTTCCGACGCTGCGTCTCGTGCGCGTCGGCGTCGGCGCGCTAGATATCTTTTCGCTCGGATTGCAGCCGGGCGAGTGCGTCGAGTTGCCGTCGCGCGCGCCGTGGGATGGCCTTGCATAGCAATCGCCATACCTTGGAACAGCGCGTCGTCAGGAGCACTAAGCCGTTGTATCGGCAAGCATTTTCGGTTCTTTTCGCTATTTGAAAAGCGTGCGATAAAGCCTCAAAAAAGCATTCGAAAGTCTGCGCGGCGCACTCAAAAAAATTCCAGAAGATTTTCGTCAACCGTGCTGCAACGTCACGCGTTATTCGACGCAGATGCCGCTGAAGCTGTCCGGCATTGAGCCTCAAGAGCCTTGATACAAGCCGCTTCGACGACCTGTACGGGGTGTCCGAACGCTAGCAGCCGCTGAGAAAAATTTCTTCGATGCGGATGTCAACCGAAAGGTGGACGGCACGTTTAACGACATGACTCAACCTAACCGGGTCATTGGGTTAATTAACTAAAGTCGAGGATTCACAAAATGAACAAACTGATCGCCGCTCTGGTCGCTGGTCTCTTCGCAACGGCAGCATTCGCACAAGCTTCGGCACCGGAAGCAGCTTCGGCAGCTCCGGCAGCAGCAGCTTCGTCGGCTCACAAGTCGTCGCACAAGAAGTCGCATAAGAAGTCGCACAAGAAGGCAGCTCCGGCAGCAGCAGCTTCGGCAGCGTCGGAATAAGTTTGTTGCAATAACGCAGTCAAGAATTAGCTTCATTGCCGTTCTTACGGCGTTGAAAGGCAGATGGCCGCAAGGCTCTCTGCCTTTTTGTTTTTGACGCGCTCGCGTAACATTCGCGGTTCATATTCAGCAAGGAGTCACGTCGTGCGATTTTCTTTGCGCTCGTTGATGGCGCGCTTCGCAATTGCAGTTGCACTGCCTGTCGCCGCATTGTCCGTCGTGTCGCTGGCAACGTTGTCCTCACAGGACGTCCTTGCACAGCAGATGCCTCAGGGCGCGAAACAGCCGGGCGATTTTCCGCGCGCGAAACTCTCGGCGGGCATGTTCGTCATCGACGCCGCCGTCGCCGCGAACGATGCCGATCGCGAGCAAGGTCTCATGTACCGCACGCAACTCGCGCCGAACGAAGGCATGCTCTTCGTGTTCGGCGAGAACGCCGTGCATTGCTTCTGGATGAAGAACACGTTGATTCCGCTGTCGATCGCATTCATGCGCGCCGACGGCACGATCACGGACATCGACGAGATGCAGGCCGAAACCACCAACAACCATTGCCCGAAAAACAATGGCGTGTATGCGCTGGAGATGAGCAAGGGCTGGTTCACATCGAAGGGCATCAAGCCCGGAATGAAGATTCAGGGCCTGCCGGCGCCGCAATAGGCGCGGCAAGCACGACAAACACAACAAGCGCGCGAACGGCGCAAGCAGGAAACCGTCACCGCTCGAACGAATACCAGCCGGCGCAGCCTCGGGGCGCGCCGGCTTTTTTGCGTCCGCTGCATTGCAATGCAAAGCGGGCGCGGCGTTGGACAAGCGCTGGCAGGATTCCTGCAAAAGCCAGGGCGACACGCTATTCTTATAGTCTCATCCGCAGCACCGAGAGAGATCGTCCGGGCCGCGCAGTCAGTCTCAGCGGAAAGCCCGGCGCCATTTACCGGCGCGCCAACTCATGGAGGTTCACGTGCCCCGCAAGACTCCTATCGAGCGATACCGGAACATCGGTATCAGTGCTCACATCGATGCCGGCAAGACCACCACCACCGAACGCATTCTTTTCTACACCGGCGTGACTCACAAGATCGGCGAGGTTCACGACGGTGCGGCGACGATGGACTGGATGGAGCAGGAGCAGGAGCGCGGCATCACGATCACGTCGGCGGCCACGACGGCGTTCTGGAAAGGCATGGCCGGCAATTATCCGGAGCACCGGATCAACATCATCGACACGCCGGGACACGTCGACTTCACGATCGAAGTCGAGCGCTCGATGCGCGTGCTCGATGGCGCGTGCATGGTGTACGACTCGGTCGGCGGCGTGCAGCCGCAGTCCGAAACCGTGTGGCGCCAGGCGAACAAGTACAAGGTGCCGCGCATCGCGTTCGTCAACAAGATGGACCGCGTCGGCGCGGACTTCTTCCGCGTGCAGCGGCAGATCGGCGAGCGCCTGAAGGGCGTGGCCGTGCCCATCCAGATTCCGATCGGCGCGGAAGATCACTTCCAGGGCGTCGTCGATCTGGTGAAGATGAAGGCGATCGTCTGGGACGACGAGAGCCAGGGCATCAAGTTCACCTACGAAGAGATTCCGGACAACCTGAAGGACCTCGCGCACGAGTGGCGCGAAAAGATGGTCGAGGCAGCGGCGGAATCGAGCGAAGAGCTGCTCGAAAAGTATCTGACCGATCACGAGAGCCTGACGGAAGACGAGATCAAGACGGGCCTGCGCAAGCGCACGATCGCCAATGAAATCGTGCCGATGCTGTGCGGCAGCGCGTTCAAGAACAAGGGCGTCCAGGCGATGCTCGATGCCGTGATCGACTATCTGCCCTCGCCCGTCGACGTGCCCGCAATTCTCGGCCATACGGAAGACGACCAGGAAGCGGAGCGTCATCCGAGCGATGACGAGCCGTTCTCCGCGCTCGCGTTCAAGATCATGACCGACCCGTTCGTCGGTCAGCTGATCTTCTTCCGCGTGTATTCGGGCGTGGTCGAATCGGGCGACACCGTCTACAACCCGGTGAAGGAAAAGAAGGAGCGCCTCGGCCGGATTCTTCAAATGCACGCAAACGAGCGCAAGGAAATCAAGGAAGTGCGCGCGGGCGACATCGCGGCCGCTGTCGGCCTGAAAGAGGCGACCACGGGCGACACGCTGTGCGACCCGAACAACATCATCATCCTCGAGCGGATGATTTTCCCGGACCCGGTGATCTCGCAGGCCGTCGAGCCGAAGACGAAGGCCGACCAGGAGAAGATGGGCATTGCGCTCAACCGTCTCGCGCAGGAAGACCCGTCGTTCCGCGTCACCACCGACGAGGAATCCGGCCAGACCATCATCTCCGGCATGGGCGAGTTGCACCTGGAAATTCTCGTCGACCGGATGAAGCGCGAGTTCGGCGTCGAGGCGACGGTCGGAAAGCCGCAGGTCGCGTATCGCGAAACGGTGCGCACGAAGATCGAGAACGTCGAAGGCAAGTTCGTCAAGCAGTCGGGCGGACGCGGCCAGTACGGTCACGCGGTGATCACGGTCGAACCCGATCCGGGCAAAGGCTACGAGTTCATCGACGCGATCAAGGGCGGCGTGATTCCGCGCGAATTCATTCCCGCCGTCGACAAGGGCATCCAGGAGACGCTGAAGGCAGGCGTGCTCGCGGGCTATCCCGTCGTCGACGTGAAGGTCACGCTCACGTTCGGTTCCTACCACGACGTCGACTCGAATGAAAACGCGTTCCGCATGGCCGGCTCGATGGCGTTCAAGGAAGGCATGCGCCGCGCGAAGCCGGTGCTGCTCGAACCGATGATGGCCGTCGAAGTGGAAACGCCCGAGGACTTCATGGGCAACGTGATGGGCGACCTGTCGGGCCGCCGCGGCATCGTGCAGGGGATGGAGGACATCGCGGGCGGCGGCGGCAAGCTGGTGCGCGCCGAAGTGCCGCTGGCCGAGATGTTCGGCTATTCGACGTCGCTGCGCTCGCTGACGCAAGGCCGCGCGACGTACACGATGGAGTTCAAGCATTACGCCGAGACGCCGAACAACGTGTCGGAGGCAATCATCAATTCGAAGGGGAAGTAGGCGTTTTCCGCCCCTGAGCATGAAAGCCCGTTCCGCAAGAACGGGCTTTTTTTGTTTGCGCTCCCCTTCTGGCGCAACTTCATACGCGAATTTTTTGGCCATGCCAGAATGGTCCGACTCGTATCGCGATCACATCGTTGTAAGCATGACGGCGAGCGCGCGACGCCGCCCGAGCACGGAGACGACACATGAGCGACGAACATCAGCAAGCGCCTCAACGCCCAATCGACTGGCGCGAGCACGGCGTAAAGGTCATCAAGGGCGACCAGCTCGACACGAACACGCCGCAAACGCCCGGCATGAACCGCGCCGCCGCGATCAACGCGGCCCGCGCCGGCGCGCAGAAGCTGTGGGCGGGCACCGTGACGATTCATCCGAATGCGAAGACGGGCGCGCATCATCATGGCGCGCTCGAAAGCGTGATCTACGTCGTGCGCGGCCATGCGCGGATGCGTTGGGGCGAGCATCTGGAATTCACAGCCGAAGCCGGCCCCGGCGACTTCATCTTCGTGCCGCCGTACGTGCCGCATCAGGAGATCAACGCGAGCACCGACGATCCGCTCGAATGCGTGCTCGTGCGCAGCGACAACGAAGCCGTCGTCGTGAACCTGAACATCGATGCCGTCGAAAAGCCCGAGACCGTCTACTGGGTCGATCCGATTCACAAGCATCCTCACGAGCACTGACGTCCCACGCAACCTCAGCCCAACGTCAAACATCACGCCGAATATCACGCCGAACGCCCACGCCCGCATGACGCCGCCGTCTTCCCTGCGCCCTCGCCTCGTCACGCTGTACGCCGGACTGATCGGCGCAAACGTCGCCGCCTGGGCGTGGGCGCTGATCGCGTTTCGCCACTATCCGCTGCTGCTCGGCACTGCGCTGCTCGCGTATGGCTTCGGACTGCGGCACGCTGTCGACGCGGACCATATCGCCGCCATCGACGCCGTCACGCGCAAGCTGATGCAGGAAGGCAAGCGTCCGCTCGGCGTCGGGCTCGCGTTTTCGCTCGGACATTCGAGCATCGTGATCGCGGCGACGGTCGGCATCGCGTTGACGGCGCTGACGTTGCATGAGCGTTTCGACGCATTTCACGCGGTCGGCGGGACCATCGGGACGATCGTCTCGTCGGCCTTTCTGCTCGTGCTCGCCGGCGTGAATCTCGCGATTCTGCGCGACGTGTGGCGCCGCTACCGTCACGTGCAGCGAGGCGGACAACTGTCGCACGAAGACGCCGCGCGCGGCGCGCCCGCCGGCCTGCTGTCGCGCGCGCTGAAGCCGCTTTTTCGCCTCGTGTCGAAAAGCTGGCACATGTACCCCGTCGGCGTGCTGTTCGGCCTCGGCTTCGACACGGCGACGGAAATCGGCCTGCTCGCCATCGCCGCCGCGGAAGCGGGCAAAGGCCTGCCGCTCTACTCGATCCTCGTGTTTCCGGCGCTCTTCACGGCGGGCATGACGCTCGTCGATTCGACCGACAACGTGCTGATGGTCCACGCGTACGGCTGGGCGATGGACGATCCGAGACGCAAGCTCTACTACAACGCGAGCATCACGTTCGTGTCCGCTGTCGTGGCCATTGCGATCGGCGGCATCGAGGCGCTCGGCTTGCTGGCGGACAAGCTGGGCCTCGACGGCGGCGCCTGGGACGCGGTGGCCGCCGTCAACGCGCGCTTCGGCACGCTGGGCTATGGGATCGTCAGCGCGTTCATCCTGTGCTGGGTCGGCTCGATTCTGTTTCATCGCTGGCGCAGGCCCGCGCCGCTCGGCCGCTAGCGCTGCCGTGTGCGTCGAGCCGCCAATCGCCTCATGCGCGCCCGCCTCCGTCGCGCGATAAGCGCCCGATAAGCACACGATAGGCACCCCATGACCGCCTCATAAACGCTTCATAAATACCGCGCGCCGCCCGAACGGCGGATCGGCCGCCGCAACGACGTCGAGCGCCCGCACGCGCGCCGCGGGCGTTGTGTGCGCGACACACGTTCATCACTGATTCGTCTGAAGGGAACCCCTCGCGGACACGAATGCTCCCAACACAAAGGCAATCGCTTACACTGAACCCGCATCGTCGCCGCAGTACCGCTTGCGTCAACCCGCAGCGCCGCGCGCACAACGCGTGGCGTCCCAACAGAACGGATCGGACTAACCATCGATGAAGAATTCCGCGGACCCGCGTTTTGCGCCTCTTTCAGCAGCCGCCTTTGACGTCGAGGCGACACGCCGCAGCGCCGACGCCTACGGCAATCATGCAATCGACGAATGGCTGGCCGGCCGTCTCACGCGGCGCGATCTGTTGCGATACGCGAGCGTGATCGGCGTGTCGCTCGTGGGCGGCGGCCTGCTTGCGCCGCGTGGCGCCCGCGCGCAAGGCGCGGCGAGCGCGAACGGAACGATCCGCGTCGCGCACCTGACGCCTGCGGGCGCCGTCGATCCGATGACCGTCACCGATGCCGCAAGCCTCTGCCTGCTGAATCAGACGGGCGAATTCCTGATCGACGACGACGGCGAAAAGCAGGTGCTCAAGCCCGCGCTTGCGTTGTCGTGGAAGCCGAACGACAAGGGCGACGTGTGGACCTTCAAGCTGCGCGAGAACGTCAAGTTCCACGACGGCCAGCCGTTCACGGCAAAGGACGTCGCCGCGACGTTCGACCGTCTCGCCGATCCCGCCGCCGGCTCGGCCGCGCTGTCGGTGCTGAAGGGCGTGCTGTCGAAAGGCGGGGCGAAGGTCGTCGACGATCACACCATCGCGTTCCATCTCGACGCGCCCAACGGCAATTTCCCGTATTACGTTTCGTCGGACAACTACAACGCCGTGATCCTCCCCGCGAACTATGCGGGCGGATACGAGAAGAGCTTCATCGGCACGGGCCCGTTCAAGCTCGAGAAGTATCAGGCGAAAGTGGGCGCGACGTTCGTGCGCAATCCCGACTATTGGGGCGAAAAAGCGTTGCCGCAACGCGTGCAGTTCACGTTCTACGCGGACCAGCAGGCGCAGATACTCGCGCTGCAAGGCCATCAGGCGGACGTGATGGGCACGTTCACCGTGCAGGGCGGCCAGGGCTTGATGAACAATCCCGAGTTCAAGGTGATCGGCGTGAAGTCGAGCGCGCACCGGCAGATTCACATGCGCGTCGACAGTCCGCAGTTCAAGGACAAGCGCGTGCGCCAGGCGCTCGCGCTGTCGCTCGATCGCGATGTGATCGTCAAGGGCCTGTTCAAGGGCCGCGCGCAAGTCGGCAACGACAGCCCGTTCGCGCCGGCGTTTCCGTCGTCGGACGCGGGCGTGCCGCAGCGCAAGATCGACGTCGCCAAGGCGAAGCAACTGCTCGCGCAGGCGGGCGTGCCGAACGGTTTCGACGTGACGCTCACGACCGAGAAGTTCATGGAGATTCCCGATCTCGCCGTCGTCGTGCAGAACTACGCGAAGGCCATTGGCATACGCATCAATCTGAAGGTCGAGAGCCAGTCGCAGTATTACGGCTCGGGCACGCCGGGCAAATCGGACTGGCTCGACTCGCCGTTGGGCATCACCGATTACGGCAGCCGTGGCGTGCCGAACGTATTCCTCAACGCGCCGTTGACGAGCACGGGCACCTGGAACGCCGCGCATTTCAAGAACCCGCAGTATGACAAGCTGGTCGCCGACTACGTCGCCGCACTCGATCTCGCGTCGCAAAAGAAAGTGTCCGCGCAGATCCAGACATTGTTGCTCGACGAAACGCCCGTGATATTTCCGTTCTTCTACGATCAGCTGATCGCCGCGCGCAAGCAGCTGAACGGCGTGCGCTTCACCGCGATCGCGCAGCTGTATTTCGATCGCGCGACGCTCACGGCCTGACCGGGCGCGAAGCCGCGAGCAAGAGATATCGATGTCGACCACGGTCCCCTCTTCCATCGCTCGCACCTCGGGTCGCAGTACGGCGCGTGTCGCGCGTTTTGTCGCGACGCGTGTCGGCCTGTCGCTGATCACGCTGTGGCTGCTGTCGATCATCGTGTTCGCGGGCGGGCAGCTGCTGCCCGGCGACATCGGCCGCGCGCTGCTCGGCCCGCTCGCCGATGCGCGCGCCGTCGCCGCGCTCAATCATCAGCTGGGGGCCGACCGGCCGCTTCTCACGCAGTACACGCAGTGGATCACGCACTTCATGCACGGCGACATGGGCATGTCGTACGCGTTTCGCGAGCCCGTTGCGCCGTTCGTCGGCAACGCGCTCGCGAATTCGGCGAAGCTCGGCTTTCTCGCGTTCATCGTGGTCGTGCCGCTCGGCATCGCGGGCGGCGTGTGGGCCGCGATGCACGCGGGGCGCTGGCTCGACCGCACGATCAGCATCGCCGGCTTGTCGGCGACGGTCGTGCCGGAGTTCGTGTCGTCGATCGTGCTGATACTCGTGTTCGGCGTGTGGCTGCAATGGCTGCCCATCGAGGCATCGTATCCGGCCAATGCGGGCATCCTCACGCAACTGAAGCATCTGATCCTGCCCGTGCTGCCGCTCGTCTTCGTGTTCTTCGGCTATATCGCGCGGATGGCGCGCGCGGGCACCGTCGAGGCGCTCGACGCCGACTACACGCGCACCGCGATCCTCAAGGGCCTGCCGCCGCACGTCGTGATCTGGCGGCACGTGCTGCGCAACGCGCTGCTGCCGACCATCACCGTCGCCGCGACGCAGCTCGGCTACATGATCGGCGGGCTCGTTGTCGTGGAGACGCTGTTCCACTACCAGGGCATCGGCTCGCTGATCTACAACGCGGCAAAGGCCAAGGACTTTCCGATGCTCGAAGCTGGCGTGCTGACGATCGGCGTCGTGTATACGGCCGCGAATCTCATCGCCGATGCGCTGTATGTGCTGCTCAATCCGCGCCTGCGCGTGAGGAGCGCCGAATGAGCACGACGCCCGCTTCCCCTGTTACGCCACCTGAAACGCCACCGCAGACGCCGCTGCAAGCACCCGCGTCGCGCTCGCGCGATCGCCGCTACGACGCGCTGCGCGTATTGCTGCGCTCGCCGACGTTCATCGTCGGGGCCGTCATCGTGCTGTGGTGGATCGTGTGCGCGATTGGAGGCCCGTGGATCGCGCCGCTTGATCCGTATGCATCCGATCCGCTGAACTCGCTCGCGCCGCCCGCGCATGGGCACTGGTTCGGCACCGATCAGCTCGGCCGCGACGTGCTCTCGCGCGTGATCGTCGGCGCGCGCGACATCCTGACGATCGCCCCACTCGCGACGCTGCTCGGCACGCTCGCGGGCACCGCCCTCGGTCTGGTGGTCGGCTACTTCGACGGCTGGGTCGACAACGTGATCGGACGTGCAATCGATGCCGTGCTCGCGCTGCCGCTCGTGATCGTCGCGCTGCTCGCGCTGGCGGCTGTCGGCGCGTCGAATGCAACGGTGATTCTCGTGATAGGCATCACGTTCGCGCCGATCACGGCGCGCACGGTGCGTGCCGCCGTGTTCGCCGAACGGCATCTCGACTACGTGGCGGCGGCCCAGCTACGCGGCGAGAACGCGCTCTACATCATGTTCGCGGAGATCCTGCCGAACGTGCTGCCGCCCATCATCGTCGAGGCGACAGTGCGGCTCGGCTACGCGATCTTCGCGGTCGCGACGCTGTCGTTTCTCGGCTTCGGCATCCAGCCGCCTTCCGCCGACTGGGGCCTCGCGCTCTCCGAGTCGTACACGCTGATGGCGGGCGGCGCATGGTGGACGGTCGTGTTCGACGCGGCGGCCATCGCTTCGCTCGTGGTCGGCGTGAACCTGATCGCGGATGCCGTGCAAGGAGCCGTCGACGGATGAACGGGCCGCCCCCCTCACCTCCCGCCTCGTTCCCTGCGTTCGACGTGTCGAAGAGCGAACAGTCGGACGCGCTCACGGTCGTCGGACTCACGGTCACGTACCGCACGCGCGGACGCGAGCGCGAAGTGCTGCAGGACGTGTCGTTTCGGATCAGGCGCGGCGAATCGTATGGGCTCGTCGGCGAATCGGGTTGCGGCAAGTCGACGGTCGCGATGGCGACGCTGCGTTATCTGCCGCGCAATGGCCGCGTGAAGGCGGGCCGCATTTCGATTGCGGGCAAGGAAGTGCATTCGCTCGACGCCGTCGCGCTGCGCGAGATGCGCGCGAACGCGATCTCGATGGTCTATCAGGACCCGTCCCGCGCGCTGAATCCGTCGCTGACGGTTGCGCGCCAGGTGTCGGAAGCGTTCGAAGCATCCGGCGCGACCTACGACGAAGCGCTCGCACGAACTGCGGAAATACTGCGCAAGGTGCGCATCGCCGAGCCCGAGCGCGTGATGGACAGCTATCCGCATCAGCTGTCGGGCGGCATGCAGCAGCGCGTCGTGATCGCGATGGCGCTCGCGTCGCAACCCGCGCTGCTGATTCTCGACGAACCGACGACGGGACTCGACGCCACCGTCGAAGCCGAAGTGCTCGACCTCGTCGCGCAACTGCGCGAAGAGTTCGGCACCGCGGTGCTCTTCATCAGCCACAACCTCGCGGTGATCGGGCGGATGTGCGAACGCGTCGGCGTGCTGTACGCAGGCAAGCTCGTCGAAGAAGGCGCGACGCAGGATGTGTTCGCGCGGCCACGTCATCCGTACACCGTGGGTCTGTTGCGCTGTCTGCCGACATCGGGCCGCAGCAAGGACACTGACCGGCTCGACACGATCGCGGGCAGCCTGCCGCAGCCGGGCTCGGTCACGCAGGGCTGCATCTACGCGGAGCGCTGCCGTCTCGCGGACGACCGCTGCCGTCGCGAAGCACCGCCGCCTTATCGCGTGCGGTCGCAGCACGGCGATCAGATGTCGCGCTGCCACTATCACGAACGCGCGATGGAACTGCCGCGCGCGACGGCCTTGCATGCGTCCAATGATGCACCTGGCGATGCACCCGACCACGTGCGCGGCGCGCACGATCATTCGCCCGTTCTGCGCGCGGAAAACGTGTCGAAGACTTTTCACGTGCCGGGCGCGACGCTGCGCGCCGTCGACGACGTATCGCTCGAACTCGGGAAAGGCGAGACGCTAGGCCTCGTCGGCGAATCGGGCAGCGGCAAGACGACGCTCGCGAAGCTGCTGCTCGGCCTGATTTCGCCCGACGCGGGCAGCGTCATCGAACTCGACGGCACGCGCCTGCCGCCGCGCGTCACGAATCGCAACGACGATCAGGTGAAGTCGCTGCAAATCGTCTTCCAGAATCCGGACTCGGCGCTCAATCGCGCGCACTCCGTCAAGCGTTTGATCGGCCGCGCGCTGTCGCGTCTGTCTTCGCTGCACGGGCCGGCGCGGGACGAAAGCCTCGCGTCGCTGACGCAAGCCGTGCGGCTGCCCGACCGCTATCTGACTTCGCGCACGCGGCAACTGTCGGGCGGCTTGAAGCAGCGCGTCGCGATTGCGCGCGCGTTCGCGGGCGATCCGCGCATCGTCGTGTGCGACGAGCCGACCTCCGCGCTCGATGTGTCCGTGCAGGCCGCGATCCTCAATCTGCTCGCCGATCTGCAGCGCGATCGCGGCGTGAGCTATGTGTTCATCTCGCACGATCTGCATGTCGTGCGTTATCTGTCGGATCGCATCGCGGTGCTGTACGTTGGCCGGCTGCTCGAGATCGGGCCCGCCGACGCCGTGTTCAACGGTCCGCATCATCCTTATACGGAAGCGCTGCTGTCTTCCGTGCCGACGCTCGATGGGCACGCAGGACAGCCGGACGAAACGCGCGATATCGATAGCAATCGCACGCAACGCATCCGCCTCTCGGGCGAATTGCCGAGCGCCGCTTCGCCGCCTTCGGGCTGCGTCTTTCACACGCGCTGTCCGCGCAAGCTCGGCGCGATCTGCGAACAGCAAGACCCGCCCTTCACCGATGCCGGCGACGGGCATCGCATCCGCTGCCACATTCCCGTCGACGAGTTGCGCATCCTTCAACGCCGCGACTGAAATGTGTGTTTTGCCACGCTCGTCGAGCATCGCTGAAACCGCTTGTCAACGTCGCTGACGCAGCGCTCACCGACATCGTTGAAACGGAAAGCCGCGCGATTCGCGGCTCGCGTTTCATGTCCGAAACGTTTTTCATGCGTTCCGATGCGCGTTCGGTCGAGCTGTCACAGCACTGCCATACGCGGCGGGCGTGCGCGCGCAATGGCATGTTTATCGCTAAAAGACGGTCACGCATGGGGTTGCGGCGAGATCGACGAATCCTCGGGCATGTTGCTTCGCGCCGGTATACGAACGACGTAACGGCGCAGAAAGGACGGCCGGTCTCGCATCTGATGAACGCCGCGGACTTCCGGCCCACGCGTGGCTCGATAGAGCAAACGGGACAAAAGCAAAAAGCAGCATAAAGGGATGACGGCTTGCGGGGGTCGCCGTTCCTCGGGAGACGTGCGATGAATACGAACAAACTTGCTACGTACTACTACAAGACAATAAAGGGTACGGCAGCCTTCGCGATAGGTGCGGGGACTTTGATGGCGGCCCAGTATGTTCGGGCCGCATCCACGGACGAAGTGATTCCGAGGTGGATCGTCACAGCCGATGCGCCGCTCATGGCAAGCGGAGCGTCGGCTGCGACGCGGCTCGCTCAGAACGATGCGGACTCGACAGGCGCGCAACCCAGCACGACGACGGCAGCCGACGACGCGGCATCCGTCTTTCTGCTCAAGACTTGTATTGGCAATCCCGGCAACTGCTCGCCCAATGGCGGGCGCGGCAGCGGCGCGGGTGCGGCCGGCGCTTCGGGTTCGGCTGGGGCTTCTTCGGGCGGTAGTGGCAGTGGCGGCGGCGGTTTCGGTGGTAGCTCCAGCGGCGGAGCTGCGGCAGGTCCGAGTGGGAATTCGGGCAGTGGTGGTTTTGGTGGATCGGGTGGTGGAAGCGGCGGCAGTGGTAGTGGTGGCAACGGTGGCGGTGGCGGTGGCGGTGGCGGCGGCGGCGGCGGTAACGGCGGTAACGGCGGTAACGGCGGTAACGGCGGTAACGGCGGCAACGGCGGCGGCGGTAACGGCGGTGGCAGTAACGGCGGCGGCAGTAACGGCGGCGGCGGCAACGGTGGAGGCAGTGGCGGCGGGGCCAATGGCGGCTGCGGTTGTGGCGGCGGCCACGGCGGCCCGAGCGGCCCCGGCGGCGGATCTGGAGCAGGCGGCTTCGGCAGCGGCGGCTTTGGAGGCGGCTTCGGCGCGGGCGGCTTTGGAGCAGGCGGCTTTGGCGCGGGCGGCTTTGGAGCGGGAGGTTTCGGTAAAGGTGGTGGCTACGGTGGCGGCTCTGGGTCAGGCGGCGGTCACGGTGGCGGCAGCGGACACTAAGATCCAGCGGATCGCGCCACGCGCCATTCACTCGCAACAACAATCGCACAACGCGCCGGCGCTCCTCTGGCCGCATTGGCGGTGACGTTCCGATCCCCCGAACGAACGTCACCGCTTGGGCGGTGAGCCGACTCAAACATCAAACGCACGAAGCAAATGTACGAAGCAAACGCACGAAGCCCCGCAGATCACTACGACCCAACCACGCAAACCCAACGCATCTCACGCTCAAAGCATCTCAAGAGGTCGCTTGCTTCCCGGCGGACGAAAGTGCGCATCGATAGCGGCGAGATCGTCGGCGGAAAGACGAAGTTCGAGCGCGCGGGCGTTGTCGCGCACATGCTCGATGCGCCCGGACTTCGGAATCGCGAACACATCGGGCTGCCGCAGCACCCACGCGAGCGCGACCTGAATTACGGAGACATTGTGCGCAGCGGCGATATCGTCGAGCGGCGAGCGCTTCGGCAGCCGCGCGTGATCGACGGGGCTATACGCCATTGCGGGCATCTTGCGCTCCGCGAGCCAGGGGAACAGATCGAACTCCGGCCCGCGCCGCGAGACGTTGTAGAGAATCTGATTGGTCGCGCACGCGTCGCCATGAGGCACGGCGACAAGCTCTTCCATATCGTCGACGTCGAAGTTGCTCACCCCCCAGTGACGAATCTTGCCGTCGCGGCGCAGCGCTTCGAAACCCGCGACCGTCTCCCCGAGCGGCACCGACCCGCGCCAGTGCAACAGATACAGATCGATCCGATCCGTCTTCAGGCGCTTCAGCGACTGCTCGCACGCATGCTGCACGCCGCGCTTACTCGCGTTGTGCGGATAGACCTTGCTGACTAGAAACACATCGTCGCGCAGGCCATGCAACGCCTCGCCGACTAGCGATTCCGTCGCGCCTTCGCCGTACATTTCGGCCGTATCGACCAACGTCATGCCCAGTTCGATGCCGCCACGCAGCGCCTCGATCTCGGCCTTGCGGCGCGACGGATGCTCGCCCATCTCCCACGTGCCCTGCCCCAGCTTCGGAATGCGCTCGCCGTCGGGCAGCGTCACGCTGGCGATGTCGTTCGTCATGTTCGATTCCTCGCAGATGATGTGATGTCGATGCGCGCGTCACTGCCTGTCACGCATCGGCTGGTGCAACGAGTGTAGCGTCTGATCGCGAAACGCATCGGCGTCCCGGCAAAACCCCGCTATAACGCAGCGCGCCAATGTCATAGAATTGCCGCTTGCCCTTCTTGCGTCCGTCACATGAATCCAGCCTCGGAAGACCGCTGGCGCGACCTGCGCCCGGACCCGGAAAACGACACTCCGCTGTATCTTCAGCTCGCCCGCAAGCTCGGCAACGCGATCCACGAGAACCGCTGGAACGCGGGCGAAGCGCTGCCGTCGGAGCGCGTGTTGTCGGAAGCGCTCGGCGTATCGCGAATCACCGCGCGCAAGGCGATCGCGCTGCTCGTCGAACAGGGGCTGATCCGCCGTTCGCAAGGCGCGGGCAGCTTCATCACGCCGCGCTACGAAGACCCGCTGTCGCGCCTGTCGAGCTTCAGCGAAATGCTGCGCCGGCGCGGCTTCACGCCCAGCTCGCAGTGGCTCGGGCGCGAGATCGTCCCCGCCAATCGCGATGAAGTGATCCAGCTCGGACTGTCGCCCGCGGCTGCCGTCACGCGCTTGCGCCGCTTGCGTCTCGCAGACGGCATCGTGATGGCCGTCGAAAACTCGACGTTCCCCGCTTCGATCATTCCCGATCCGCTGGCCATCGGCGATTCGCTGTACACGTATCTCGAACAGCGCGGGCTGACGATCGTGCGCGCGTTGCAGCACTTTCGCGCGGTCAACGCGAGCGACGAGATCGCGCAGCAGATGAGCATCGCGCCGAACGAGGCGCTGCTGCTGATTACGCGCGTCGGCTACACGGCAGACCAGCGCGCGATCGAGCTCACCGACACCTACTGCCGCAACGACTACTACGATTTCGTCGCCGAGCTGCGCAAGTAGGCTCGTTCAGTTTCCGCCGATCGTTAAAAGACTCAGTCTTCCCAGCGCGCCGCGTCGGTGCCGATCGGCACAGGCGGCCGCGCATAGAACGCAGGCGTCCCGGACATCTGCTCGGCGGGCGCCGCCGCGCGCACGCGGCCGAACGGCGAGTCGACTTCGTGCAGACAGTCCTGCACGTCGTCGAAGGTCACGTCGGGCGCGCGCCAGCCGTCCTCGATCTGTCCCATCGATTGCAGCCAGCGCCCCGTCTGCGCAAGCGACAGCCGCACGTGCCAGCTGCCGCCCTCCTGCGCGCGGCGCGCGAGCGCGACCATCGCGCCGAACGCGGCGAGATAGCCCGTCGCGTGATCGAGCGCCTGACACGGCAGATGCTTCGGCCCTTCGACGCCCGCCGCGTGGCTCTCCGTGTACGCGATGCCGCTCGCCGACTGCACGAGGCTGTCAAAGCCGCGCCGCGTCGCCCACGGACCCGCATGCCCATACGCCGAAATCGACACGCAGACGATGCCCGGCCTGATCCGCGCCAGTGCTTCGGGCGCGAAGCCGCGTGAAGCGAGCGAGCCGGGCCGGTACGCCTGAAGGAACACATCGGCATCGGCGGCGAGCGCGTGCAACTGCTCGCGCGCGGCGGATTCGCGCAGATCGAGCGTCGCCGAGCGCTTGCCGCGGCCGTTATCGATGACGAGCGGCGCGATGTTCGGCAGATGCGGCCCGTTGATCAGCAATACGTCCGCGCCATGCTGCGCGAGCGCGCGCCCCGCCACGGGTCCCGCGATGATCCGCGACAGATCGAGCACACGCGTTCCGCTCAGCGGCCGCTGTGGCGCATGTCGCCCTGGCGCTTCCGGCGGCGCGTCGCCGATCCGCTCGATTTCGAAGAGCGGCAGATTCGCAATCGCCTTCGCCTGATCGAGCGCCGCCCATTCGCGCGGCGAGCGGATCAGCGCGGCGCACAGGCCGGCGTCGGCGAGCGTCTGGTCGAGCTTCGCGCCGTCCCAGCCGCGTATCGCTTCGGCCACGGCGCCCGGATCGCCGTCGCAGCCGAGCACCGTCAGCACGCCTTGCAGATGATGCGGAAAGTTCGTGTGCAACTGGACCCAGCGGCCATCGCGCGTCGAGTAAAAGCCGGTGACGGGATGGCGCAACTCGGGCGGCAGGCCATCGTCGACGCGCAGATAACGCTCGCTGCGAAACGCGACGAGCGCGCGCCGCACGCTCACATCGACGCGCTGCATGCGGCCCGTGCGCAGCCTGAAGCAATCGGCGGCGGCTAGACCCATCGCGGCAATCGATGCGCTCGCGAGCGTCCCGACGCGGAACACGGATGGCAGCGACGGATCATTGCCGTCGATGGCCGCGTAATCGAGCAAGTCCGGATCGCAACCGGCAACGGACCACAGATGATCGAGAGCGAGCTGGGGCGTCATGATGAGCGGGCATCCGGAAAGAAGGCGTGACTCAGTCTAGATTTGCCGCTCGCCACGATCAATCTTGATTCATATAATCAACATATATCGTTTTCTTTGGCTTTGCCTCTTCGATATGACACAAATGAGGACGCAGGTGGGCTCAGGGCCCCGCTACCTGTCCGCCGATGAAGCCGCCGCGATGCTCGGCATCAGCGTCACGACGCTTTACGCGTACGTCAGCCGGGGCATGTTGCGCTCGACGCCCGATGCGGACAGCAAGCGGCGTCTCTATGATGCCGACGAAGTGCGGCGTCTCGCGCGCCGCAAGGAAGACGGCAAGCGCGCGGGCAAGGTCGCGCAAAAAGTGTTGGACTGGGGCGTGCCCGTGCTCGAATCGTCGATCACGCTGATCGCGGACGGCAAGCTGCTATACCGTGGCCGCGACGCAATCGAACTGGCGCGCACGGCCACGCTCGAGGAAGTCGCCGCGCTGCTGTGGGAATGCAGCGCGCGGCGCATCGCCGATGCGCCCGCCGCGCCGCTCGCCGCCGCGCAATGGTCCGCGTGGCTGAAGCTGTGGAGCGACAGCGCGCCGCTCGACCGCGCGCTGGTGCTGCTGCCCGCGGCCGCCGCGCAGATGCCGCGCGTCTGGGCGCTCGGCCGCGACGCGCAGCTCGACAATGCCTGTGCGCTGATCCGGCTGCTGGCGAGCGCGATGATTTCCGCCGCGCCATCGAACGAACCGCTGCACAGGCAGCTCGCGAGCGCGTGGGGCGTGCACAACCGAGCGCAAACCAACCTGTTGCGCGCGGCGCTCGTCGCCTGCGCGGATCACGAGCTGAATGCGTCGACGTTCACGGTGCGCTGCATCACGTCGACGGGCACGCATCTGTTCGGTGCCGTCGCGGGCGGACTTGCGGCACTGTCGGGGCCTCGGCATGGCGGAGAAACGGCGCGCATCGCGGCGTTGTTCGACGAAGCCGCGCGCGCCGCCGATCTCGACCGCTATCTCGCCACGCGGCTCGCGCATCCGGAGCATGGCGCGGCAGGTCCGGCGCTGTCGGGCTTCGGCCATCCGCTGTATCCGGACGGCGATCCGCGCGCGCGACTGCTGCTCGATCTGCTTGGTCAATGCGCGCCGGCGCGCTCGTCGCTGGCCGACGTGCAAAGGCTTGCGCGCGCCGTGCGCGACACGACGGGCGCCGAGCCGACCGTCGATTACGCGCTCGCGGCCATCGAGCGAGCGCTGGGCCTGCCCGCCGGCGCGGCCTTCACGCTGTTCGCAGTGGGCCGCGTGACGGGCTGGATCGCGCACGCGATCGAGCAGATCAGCGATGGCCGGCTGATCCGTCCGCGCGCAAGATACATCGGCGCGTATGAAGCGCAATGACGGCGCTCCGTAACGCGAATCGCAAGCCTGAAGCCGCGCGTCAGGCCGCGAGCAGCCAGCGCGGCATCCACGTCCAGCGCATCGGGCGCCGCTGAACGCGCAGCGTCTCGCCCATCTCGCGCCCGCCGCCCGCAACCGTCAGCGACAGCCGCGCGCCTTCGCGTCCCGCGCTCATCCACGCGACTGCGCCGCGCTTCAGTTCGAACGATTCGCCGGGCACGAGCCAATAGTCCTCGGCATCGCCTTCGACGGTCAGCCACAGTTCGCCCGCCAGCACGTTCACTGCGAGCGGCTGCGCGATGCGCCAGGCGCTCGCCGGCTCGTTGTGTTCGAGTTCGAAAGTACGGATTTCACGCATCGCAGTGCTCCTTGAAAAGCTTTTTCGCTTGCATCCATTATTGGCGTGCGATGATGGCTGTCACATGCACAGTACTGAACAGTTTCCGAAGAACTGTACAGTCAGAAAACCTGACAGTTGCCGGCGCTTCCACCGTGACAGACACACCGTGACAGACGCATCGTCACCGACGAAGGAAGCGCGAAGGAAGACACGCCATGAAGCTCGACATCGAACTGAACCGCGACAACGGCGTGCCGCTCACCGAGCAGATCGTGAGCGGCGTGCAGGAATGGATACGCTCGCGCACCGCGCATCCGGGCGCGCGGCTGCCGTCGATCCGCCAGTTCGCCGCCGATAACGACATCAGCCGCTTTCCCGTGATCGAGGCGTATGACCGGCTCGTGTCGCTCGGCTATCTGGATTCGCGTCCCGGCTCGGGCTTTTACGTGGCGGAGCGGCATCGCGCGTCGATGGCATGTCAGGGCGCATCCGATCCGCGCCGCGCCGAGGAAGAATCGGTGCACATCCTCCAGCAGTTCAATCATCCCGGCGAATCGCTGAAGCTCGGCAGCGGCTTCATCCCCGAGACGTGGCGCGACATGGACAGCCTCGCGCAGGCGATCCGCTACGTGTCGCGCACCGACGGCGCAAGCATGATCGACTACGCGACGCCGCTCGGCAACGCGGCGCTGCGCGAGCATCTGCAGGGGCGCGTCGCGCAGCTCGGCATCGAAGCGGACGCGTCGCAGATCCTCATCACGATCGGCGCGAGCCAGGCGATGGATCTGCTGATGCGCTACATGCTCAAGCCCGGCGACACGATCTTCGTCGAAGACCCCGGCTACTACAATTTCAACGGCCTGCTGAAGCTGCATGGCGTGAAGCTCGTCGGCATTCCGCGCACGCGCACCGGGCCCGATCTCGATGTGATGCACGCGCAGTTGCAGCAGCATCGGCCGAAGCTCTTCTTCATCAACTCGGTGTTTCACAACCCGACAGGCACGACGGTCGCGCCGCCCGTCGCGTTCCGTCTGCTGCAACTGGCGCGCGAGCATGGCTTCAAGATCATCGAAGACGACATCTACGCGGACTTCCAGGCGGAGCCGACCGATCGGCTCGCGACGCTCGATCAGCTCGAACACGTGATCTACATCGGCGGCCTGTCGAAGACGCTGTCGTCGTCGCTGCGCATCGGCTATGTGATCGCGGACCATGCAACGATCAAGGATCTCGCCGACATCAAGATGCTGACGAGTATCGGCGGGTCGCGTTTCGCGGAAGCCGTGACCGTCGCGCTGCTCGAACGCGGGATGTATCGCAAGCATCTGGAAAGATTGCGCCGGCGCATGCGCGATGCGCTCGGCGCGACGGTACAGACGCTCGAGATGAGTGGCTGGCAGGTGTTCGAAAATCCGCTGGGCGGCAAGTTCGTGTGGGCGCGCGTGCCGCATATTGACGATGCGCAGCGGCTGGTGGAATGCGGCGCGCCGCTCGGCGTGACCGTCGCGCCCGGCAGCTACTTCCGCCCGAACGCCGAAACGAGCCCGTGGATACGCATCAACGCCGCGTTCGCAAACGATCCGCGCGCGCGCACATTCTTCGACGCGGCGGCGCAACTGGCGCCATGACGAACGGCGAGGCGCGCGGCTTGCTTCCTTTGCTCGCGTGCCGTTTGCTCACGGTCTGCGCGGGTTTTGCTCGTGCGGCCCCGTCATACGGGCACAGCGCTTTTTCCTTAGAATGTGGGCTCCCCCCGCCCAGCCGTCCTGCCTAGCGTTCATGTCCGAATCGACCGAAACGAGATCAGCCGCCGACCATCACACCGCTCAAACCGCGCCCACTGCCCGCTCGCTGTCGGTGATGTTGTGGATCGTCGCGACGGGCTTCTTCATGCAGACGCTCGATTCGACGATCGTCAACACCGCATTGCCCGCAATGGCGACGAGTCTCGGCGAGCTGTCGTTGCGCATGCAATCGGTCGTGATCGGGTATTCGCTGACGATGGCCGTGATGATTCCCGTGTCCGGCTGGCTCGCCGACAAGCTCGGCACGCGCCGCGTGTTCATGAGCGCGATCCTGATCTTCACCGTCGGCTCGCTGCTGTGCGCGAACGCGCATACGCTCACGCAACTGGTGATCTATCGCGTTTTGCAGGGCGTGGGCGGCGCGATGCTGCTGCCCGTCGGACGCCTCGCCGTGCTGCGCGTGTTTCCCGCCGAACGCTATCTGCCCGCGCTGTCGTTCGTCGCGATTCCGGGACTGATCGGCCCGCTGATCGGACCGACGCTCGGCGGCTGGCTCGTCAAGATCGCGTCGTGGCACTGGATCTTTCTGATCAATGTGCCCGTCGGCGTCGCGGGCGTGATCGCGACGTTCGTCTTCATGCCCGACAGCCGCAATCCCGACACCGCGCCGTTCGACATCAAAGGCTATGTGCTGCTGATCGTCGGCATGGTGTCGATCTCGATGGCGCTCGACGGACGCACCGAGTTTTCCATTCAGCATGCAACGGTTCTGATGCTGCTGATTCTTTCGCTCGGCTGTTTCGTCGCCTACGGATTGCATGCGGTGCGCGCAGCGAACCCGATCTTCTCGCTCGATCTCTTCAAGATCCACACATTCAGCGTCGGCCTGCTCGGCAATCTGTTCGCGCGGATCGGCAGCGGCGCGATGCCGTATCTGATTCCGCTGCTGTTGCAGGTAAGCCTCGGCTACAGCGCATTCGAAGCGGGCCTGATGATGCTGCCCGTCGCCGCCGCCGGCATGTCGTCGAAGCGCCTCGTCACGAACCTCATCATGAAGTACGGCTACCGGCGCGTGCTCGTGTCGAACACCGTGCTCGTCGGTCTCGCGATGGCGAGCTTCTCGCTCACGAGCTTGCATCAGCCGCTGTGGCTGCGCCTCGTGCAGCTCGCGTTCTTCGGCGGCGTCAACTCGATGCAGTTCACCGCGATGAACACGCTGACGCTGAAAGACCTCGGCACGGGCGGCGCGAGCAGCGGCAACAGTCTCTTCTCGCTCGTGCAGATGCTCGCGATGAGTCTCGGAGTCACCGTCGCCGGCGCGCTGCTCACGACGTTCACGGGCATCATCCCGCGCGTGACGGCCGCGAACTCGCTGCCCGCGTTTCACGCGACGTTCCTGTGCGTCGGCCTGATCACGGCCGCGACGTCGTGGATCTTCGCGCAGTTGTCGGCCGATATCCGGCAGCCCGCGAAACGTGCCGATCCGCAGGAACGCACATGATGGCGGCCCTGCCACGAACGCAACGCGCATGATTCGCGGCACCCATCGGAACCTTTACGGGGCGTATGCCGCACCATCGATGTGCGCGTCACGCGCCGTGCGCATGACAGTAGCCGCATTCCCGGCGCACAATCCGGGCACAACCCGAAGCACTCGAAACAATACGCGAAGCAAGAGCCGAAGCACGACCCCGCGCACGATACCAAGGAAGCGGCGACGCACGACCGCGACCGATGCGATTCACCCGTAGAAAGGCCGCGGCATTTCGTTCTGCGCATGTTTCTTGCTGACCTATCCTGTAAACTCGAACTGTCCGCGCAGTGCGCGCGGCTTGCCTCGCTTCTCTACCGATGACCGACACGATGAGCATGATCGAACTCGATCCTCCCGGCTTCCAGACGCGCCCCGTGGCGGGCGACGAAGGCTCGCGCCGCACCGTCCGGTATGGCGGCTACACGGTTTTCAGCGTGTTTCAGCCTGTTTTTTCGGTTTCGCATCGACGCGCAATCGGCTATCACGCGTCGTTGCGCGCACACGATGAAAACGGCAAGCAGGTGCCGTCGGCGGAAGTCTTCACGCAGGCAGCACGCCGCGGCGATCTGCTCGAACTGGGGCGTCTCGCGGAGTCGCTGCATCTGGGCAACTTCAACGCGTTCGACAGCCACGACGAATGGCTCTTCCTGAGCCTGCATCCCGCCGCGCTGATGGACACGAGCTATGGGGACGCGCTGCTCGCGGGCCTGAAGGCGCTCGGCCTGCCGCCGCAGCGCGTGGTGCTCGAAGTCTCCGAGCATTCGGGCGGCGAGACGACCCGCTTCACCGAAATCATCGACGCGTTGCGCAAGTCCGGTTTTCTGATCGCGCTCGACGGCTTCGGCGCGAAGCATTCGAACATCGACCGCGTGTGGAATCTCCGGCCCGATATCGTCACGCTCGACCGCTGCATCCTCGCGCAGGCAACCGAGCATTCGCATATCGAGCGCGTGCTGCCCGGCATCGTGTCGATGCTGCACGAGTCGGGGCAACTGGTGCTGATGGGCGGCCTCTCCACCGAGCGCGATGCGCTGATCGCGCTCGAATGCAATGTCGATTTCGTGCAGGGCACATTCTTCGCGGGGCCGAGCGTCGAGCCCGTCGCGCGCCAGGCGACGGTGAAGCTCATGGACGAACTGTCGGCGGCGCTGCGTCAGCGCGTGGCCGAGCGCGAGCGCGCGCAAGCCGAGCGGCTCGCGCCGTTCGTCACCGCACTCGAGGCGGCGAGCACGCAGCTCGTCGAAGGCGAACCGATGGCCGACGCGACAGCGCCGCTGCTCGCGTTGCGCGAGACTGCGCGCTGCTTCCTGCTGGACGGCTCGGGGCGCCAGATCGGCGACAACGTGTTGCCTCAGGGCCGCGCGTCTCAGCGCGCGAAGCGGTTCCGGCCGCTTTTGCATTCGGAAGGCGCGAGCTGGGAACGCCGTCCGTATTTCATCGAAGCCGTGCGCGCGCCGGGGCAGGTGCACCTGACGCCGCCATATCTGTCGATCAACGAGGCGCACCTGTGCGTGACCGCATCGATCGCGGCGGAGACCGCGCGGGGCATGCAGGTGCTATGCGTGGATATCAACTGGGAGGTCGCCGCGCATCGTGACTGATGCCGCCTCGTTGCTGATCTGTTGCAGAAGCAGCAAGATCGCCGCGCGTCCGAATACGCGCACAAAGGGCGCGAGCCGCAGCGCGCCCGTCACGATGCGCAATGCGACGATGCGCTCGTCGTCGCCGATCGAAATATCGAGCAGCGTATCGATCTCGCCGTCGCGCATCAGCGCCACCGCGCTCATGCCGTTCATCGACACCGTTTCCACCTGATCGCCGTTGCCGCGCATCATCAACGTGGCCGCCACGCGTTCCGCCGATGCGACGGCATCGACCCGTTCGGGGGCATCGCTGACCACGTCCGGCACCTCGCAGAAGAGCCGCACCAGCGCCACGCGGTCCTGCGCTTCCATCGCCGCCCGCAAGCGCTCGACGATGCGCGCATGCGCGGCGGGATCGGCGTGCTTCACCGGCACGCCCTCGCGCCGTAAGCGCGTCTTCGCGCGATGCACGATCTGCCGGCAATGCGCGGGCGTCTTCGCGAGAATCTTCGCGATCTCCGCGTAGTCGCAATCGAATGCCTCATGCAGCACGAACGCGGCGCGCTCCTCGGGCTTCAGACGTTCGAGCAGCAGCATGACGCCGTACGACATCTGCACGGCCTGCAACGCAAGATCTTCCGCCGACGGCGCAAGTCCATCGAGCCACGGGTCCGGCAGCCAGCCGCCCGAATGCGTCGCGCGCTCCGTCTGCAGATGACGCAGGCGGTCGATCGCGAGGCGCGTCGTGACCGTCGTGAGCCAGGCAGCGGACGAGCGCACCTCGCTGGCGTCGGCCGCGTGCCACTTGAGCCAGGCGTCCTGCACGATGTCTTCCGCTTCCGCGCGGCTGCCGAGCATCCGGTACGCGAGCGCGAAGAGCTTCGCGCGTACCGCTTCGAACTGCGCCGGCTTGTCTTGTGCTGACTGGTCCATGCATGCCACTCCTCTTGCGTTCCCATCAGTTCTCATCGGCTAGACGGACCAGCGGCCTGCGATGTGACACGCGGACGCAAAAATTCTTCTGTCACGCGTTCCCGCGCTTTCGCGTCTTGCGATGGGAGCCGCGCACGGGCGCGGCCCTTTCGCACACACGAGCCCATCAGCGAGGAACGCATGCACCGTCATTTCATTTCACCGACGTACTCCGGATTCAATCTCGTGCCGACCGTCATCGAGCAATCGAACCGCGGCGAGCGCGCCTACGACATCTTTTCCCGCCTGTTGCGCGAGCGGATCGTGTTTCTGGTCGGCCCCGTCAACGAACAGTCGGCGAGCCTGATCGTCGCGCAGTTGCTGTTCCTCGAATCGGAGAACCCTGATAAGGATATTTCTTTTTACATCAACTCGCCGGGCGGCTCGGTCTACGACGGCCTCGCGATCTTCGACACGATGCAGTTCATCAAGCCCGATGTCTCGACGCTGTGCACCGGCTTCGCGGCCAGCATGGGCACGTTCCTGCTCGCGGCGGGCGCGCCGGGCAAGCGCTTTGCGTTGCCCAACGCGCGCATCATGATTCATCAGCCTTCGGGCGGCGGCCAGGGCACCGCGTCGGACATCGAAATCCAGGCGAAGGAAGTGCTGTACCTGCGCGAGCGCCTGAACGCCGTGCTCGCGCAGCGCACGGGCCAGAGCGTCGCGCAGATCGAGAAGGACACCGACCGTGACAATTTCATGTCGGCGGAGGCGGCGAAGACGTATGGTCTGATCGACGATGTGCTCGCGACGCGTGAAGCGAGCATGATCGACGCCGCGCATCGCGCGATCTGATTCGCCGATGTAACGGGCTTTAGCGCAGCCGCGCGGCCAGGTACGATGAAACGACCGTCTGGTATTCGTCGACGAGCGGCTTGCGTTCTTTCGGCTTCGCGGCCGCGTACAGCGGGCTCAGGCTCTTCACGACCTGCAGCGTGACTTCGGCGATGCGAAACGCGTCGTCGTCCGACAACGCCGGACTGTAGCGTTGAAACAGTTCGGCGAACTTGCCGCGCAAGCGGTTGCGCGCGGCGGCATCGCGCCGGAAATTCAGCGACACCGACAGCAGCGGCAGATACGCGGGCCGCGCCGCCATGAAATCGACCATCAGCGCGAACAGCCGCTCGACGAGTTCTTCGACGCTCCACCCCTGCGCCGACTCGCTGAGCGCGCTCCATTGCGCATCCATTTCGTTGCCATAACGCGTGCGCAGCGCAAGAACGAGCGCATGCTTGTTCGGAAAGTACTGATAGACCGCGCCGATCGACGTGCCCGCGCGCCCGGCGATGGCTGTCATCGTCGCGGCTTCGAAACCGCGTTCCGCGATCACTTCGCCCGCCGCATCGAGCAGCGCATCGACGCGCTTCGCCGCGCGCGCTTGCCGCGGCACGCGCCGCACTTTCGGATTATCTGAGGCCAGACTCATATTTCTGTCGTATCATGATATGAGCACATCCTCACATATAGGTGACATATGGCGCAAGCGCTTTCCATCGACCCACGCAGTACGGCGATCGTGCTGATCGATCTGCAGCACAGCAACGTCGGACGGCAGCTGGAGCCTCATTCGGCCGCCGACGTGGTCGCGCGTTCGCTGCGCGCCGCCGATGCGCTGCGCGCGGCAGGCGGCACGGTCGTGTTCGTGCGCGTCGATATCCCGCAACTGCTGTCGCTGCGCGCCGACGCGCCGCTGCGTCCGCGCGACGCGCCCGCCCCGCCGCCGCAAGCGTCGGAACTCGTGCCCGAATGCAACGTGCAATCCGGCGACGTGATCGTGACGAAGCGCCAATGGGGCGCGTTCTACGGAACCGATCTGGAACAGCAATTGCGTCGCCGTGGCATTCGCACGATTGTGCTGACGGGCATCGCGACGAACTTCGGCGTCGAATCGACGGCCCGCGCCGCCTTCGATCGCGGCTACGAACTGGTCTTCATCGAAGACGCGATGACGAGCTTCTCCCGCGACGTGCATCGCTTTCCCGTCGAGCATATCTTTCCGCGCATGGGCTTCGTGCGCTCGACAGAGGAATTCGTCGGCGCGGTCGCAGAAACGGGCTCGTTTGGCGGCGCCTGAGCGCATCGCGCGCAGGCCGGTCGTCGTGCAAGCACTCGATCGATGCCGCGTTGTATGAGACGATCGTGCCTGCACTTCATTGGAGAGATACATGGCGTCATCCCAGGATACCGTCAGCATGGCGCTGTTCTGCGATTTCGAAAACGTCGCGCTCGGCGTGCGCGACGCGAAATACGAGAAATTCGACATCAAGCTGGTTCTCGAACGGCTGCTGCTGAAGGGCAGCATCGTCGTGAAGAAGGCGTATTGCGACTGGGACCGCTACAAGGGCTTCAAGGCCGCGATGCACGAAGCGAACTTCGAGCTGATCGAAATTCCGCATGTGCGGCAGTCGGGCAAGAACTCGGCGGACATCCGGCTCGTCGTCGATGCGCTCGATCTCTGCTATACGAAGTCGCACGTCAACACGTTCGTCATCATCAGCGGCGACTCTGATTTTTCGCCGCTCGTGTCGAAGCTGCGCGAGAACGCGAAGCAGGTGATCGGCGTCGGCGTGCAGCGCTCGACGTCGGATCTGCTCACGGCCAATTGCGACGAGTTCATCTTTTACGACGATCTGGTGCGCGAGAGCCAGCGCGCCACCGCGAAGCGCGAGAGCGCGAAGGCCGCGCAACAGGCCGCACAGCAGGCGATGAAGCGCGCATCCGATGGCGAGAAGCGCAAGGAAGATCTGGAAGCGCGCAAGACGAAGGCGATCGAGTTTGCCGTGCAGACGTTCGATGCGCTCGCATCGGAGCGCGGCGACAGCGGCAAGATGTGGGCGTCGGTGCTGAAGGACGCAATCAAGCGCCGCAAGCCCGGCTTCAACGAGACGTACTACGGTTTCCGCGCATTCGGCAATCTGCTCGAAGAAGCGCAATCGCGCGGGCTTCTGGAAGTGGGACGCGACGAGAAGTCGGGCACGTTCGTGTATCGCAGCGCGAGCGCCGTCGTGGGCACGAGCGACATCGCGAGTTCGCGCGACACGGGTGACGAATGGACCGCGATGCCCACAGCCGCTGCAATGGCTGAAACGGATGATGCGGTTGAAAAGCGCGAAGAGGATAGCCTGACCGGAGAAGACGTCGGAGCAGTCGAGCAGACATCTGTGACGCAGCACGAGCACGCGGACAGCGAAAGGAACGGCGCACGCCGCAAGGGCCGCGGCACGCGCAAGCCTGCGGCAAAGAAGGCGAAGAAAGCGAGCAAGGAGACGACTGAGCGAACGGATGCTGCCGATACCGATGCAACCGGTTCACCTCTTCCTGCCGATGCGCCGCCCGTTACCGAACACGTCGCCGTGACCGAGCCGCAGGTCATGACACCCGACGCGGGACCTCAAGCAGCCAAAGCTTCCGCCACCAGGAAGACGCCGCGTAAATCGACGACGCGAAGCCGCCGCCCGCGCAAATCCGAGCCGACCGGCGAGGCCGGTTGAGCGGTATCGTTGGCATCCCTGATCGATCGGGATGACTAACGATAACGCCATCACACATTCGGTGCATCGGAAAACAAAAAAGCCCTCGAAACAAGGGCTTTTTCTGTGCGAATCCTGAGCTTCAGGCTAAGCAAAAGAAGCCGGAATTACGCAAAGTTCTTTTCAGCGAAATCCCAGTTCACGATGTTCCAGTACGCTTCGACGAACTTCGGACGAGCATTGCGATAGTCGATGTAGTACGCGTGTTCCCACACGTCGATCGTGAGCAGCGGCTTTGCGTCCGTGGTCAGCGGCGTGGCGGCGTTGCTGGTCGACACCAGGTCGAGCGAACCGTCAGCCTTCTTGACGAGCCATGCCCAGCCCGAGCCGAACGTGCCGACTGCCGTCTTCGTGAATTCTTCCTTGAACTTGTCGAAGGAGCCCCACTTCGCGTTGATTGCGTCCGCCAGCTTGCCCTTCGGCGCGCCACCGCCTTGCGGCGACAGGCTGTTCCAGAAGAACGTGTGGTTCCACACTTGCGCGGAGTTGTTGAAGACACCGCCCGACGACTTCTTGACGATCTCTTCCAGCGACAGCTTCTCGAACTCGGTACCCTTGATCAGATTGTTCAGGTTCGTCACATAGGTCTGGTGATGCTTGCCATAGTGAAATTCAAGCGTCTCTTCCGACATGTGCGGAGCGAGCGCGTTCTTTGCGAAAGGCAGCGGCGGGAGCGTATGTTCCATGGTGCTATTCCTTTGTATCTGTTTATGGGGAGTCTGCGGATAACGCTGTGGAGCACTCGATTGTAGGCGACTTGGAATAACCCCGCAAACACAAGCCCTTTATGGTCTTCATTGCGAAAACGCGCCGCGCGTGCAGCGTAATTAATGCTCGCGCAACGCGTTTTCACACGTCATATAAAGGTCAAAAGTACTGTGCCCAACGCACGTCAAAAGCCATCCGTAAGACGCGGCTGCACATCCGAAAGCGCGATGTCCGCAGAGCCTTCCGCGAGATGAAGCGTCATGCGACGGCCGGGCTTCAACGCCGATGGCGCACGCACCGCGCGCCCGCTTTGCGCATCGAGCAGCGCCGCGTAACCGCGCTCGAGCGTGCGTTGCGGACTCAATACTTCGAGCCGCGCAACAAGTGTTTCCACTCGGGCAACGTGTCTTTCATGCTGACGCAACAATGCACGCTCCATCCGTTCGTCAAGTCCATTCACGGTTGCACGATGCTGCGAGAGATCGGGACGCCAGCGCTGCCAGCGCATCTGTACCAGCGCGAAACGCGCGCGCGCATCGCGCACGGGCCGCGCGCCCGCCGACGCGAGACGCGCGCATAGCTGCTGGAGATGCGTGCGTTGCCGCGCGAGCCTTTCAGCGGGCGACACAAGACGCCTCGCGAGCCAGTCGAGCTGTTGCGCGCGGCGCTCCATCATGCGTCCGAAGCCGCGCGCAAGCGATGCATGCCGATGATCGAGATCGCGCAGCAGCAGCACGCGCTGCGGGCTAACCAGTTCGGCGGCGCCCGTGGGTGTGGGCGCGCGAACGTCGGCGGCGAAGTCGGCGATCGTGAAGTCGGTTTCGTGACCGACGCCGCTCACGACGGGCACCTCGCTCGCAGCAATCGCACGCGCGAGCACTTCTTCGTTGAAAGCCCACAGATCTTCGATCGAGCCGCCGCCTCGGCAGACGATCAGCACATCCACTTCGCGCCGACGGCTCGCCGTCTCGACCATCGCGGCCAGCTTCGCGCCCACGCCCGCGCCCTGCACGGGCGCCGGATAGATCACCACGGGAATATGCGGCGCGCGACGCGCGAGCGTCGTCAGCACGTCGCGCAACGCGGCCGCCTGCAACGACGTGACGATGCCGATCGAGCGCGGATGCGCGGGCAATGCGCGCTTGCGTTGCGCGTCGAACAGACCTTCGGCTTCGAGTTGCGCCTTCAGACGCAGAAACGCTTCGTACAGCCGGCCCTGGCCCGTACGGCGCACGGCTTCGACATTCAGCTGAAGCTCGCCGCGCGGCTCATACATCGTGACGAGCGCGCGCACTTCGATCTTGTCGCCTTCGCGCGGCGTGAATTCGGCGTACTGCGCGCGGCCGCGAAACATCACGCAGCGCATCTGCGCCTGCGCGTCCTTGATCGAGAAGTACCAGTGTCCGCTGGCGGCGCGCGTGAAGTTCGACACTTCGCCGGATACCCAGACGAGGGGAAACGTGCGTTCGAGCATCGTCCCGATTGCACGGTTGAGCACCGATACGGGAACGACGGCATCGCCGCCCGCTGCGGCGGCAGACGAGAATGGACTTTCGGAATTCATGCGAGGAATGGTGTGAACAGGCCGGACAGACGATAGACCGATCGGCCAGTCAGGTCCAGCACCTCGTCAGTGCCTTTAGCCGGATTGTTAAAAGTGTCCACATGTCGGGAGCACCTTGATCTGGCGGCACGAAAGTCCTCAAGAGCCCACTTGATACCATCCAACTTTATGATTTTTAAACATTTTTTTGTCGCCGAGGATTCCCGTTCGCCGATCCGAGGCTTGCACCACGGCCTTTCCGACAATTTGCACGGCACGTTCTCCACAAAGTTATCCACAGGTTATGGAATGAGCATGAGCGGTGCCTGGGCTCCGCACGAAGGCCGCCCCGACTTGCGGCCGACGCCGCTCGCGCGCTAGAGTGCCGGGTTCGGGCGCGATCTGGTCGCCGTGATGCGCGCCCTGTCGGCAGGGTTCGTCTCGTGCTTGTCGGGCGCTTGTGCCGTTCCGTGGCTGACCCGCTGTTGCCACATTGCCGTTGCCACATTGCCGTTGCCGCTTTTGTCGTCTGCGTTTCGTGGTTCCCTTCGCCCCAGTCTTTCAACCGTCGGTGCAGCCGACCGCCCGGAGATGTCCGTTGATGTCCGCTCTATCCGCCCTGTCTGACGCGCCGCGCCGGCCGGCTTGCTTCCGATGAGCGAACTCGCGTCCCGCATCGAAGCGCGTATCGCGCGCGAGTGGCAGCAGCGCGGCCCGCTCGCGTGGGCGATGACGCCGTTCGCGTGCGTCTTCGGCGCGATCGCGCTCGCGCGCCGCGCCGCGTACTCGTTCGGCTGGCTGAAGTCGGTGCGCGTTCGCGTGCCCGTCGTCGTCGTGGGCAACGTGACGGTCGGCGGCACGGGCAAGACGCCGACGGTGATCGCGCTCGTGCAGGCATTGCGCAGCGCGGGCTTCACGCCGGGCGTCGTGTCGCGCGGCTACGGCGCGAAGATCACGCTGCCGACGCTCGTCACGCCGACTTCGAATGCGGCGCAAGCGGGCGACGAACCGCTGCTGATCGCGCGCCGCACGGGCGCGCCCGTGTTCGTGTGCCCCGACCGCGTGGCAGCCGCCGAGGCGCTGTGTCTCGCGCATCGCGACGTCGACGTGATCGTCAGCGACGACGGGCTGCAGCACTACCGGCTCGAGCGCGACGCGGAGATCGTCGTGTTCGATCACCGGCTAGGGGGCAACGGCTTCCTGCTGCCCGCCGGCCCGTTGCGCGAGCCGCTGTCGCGCAAGCGTGACGCGACGCTGATCAACAATCCGTACGACAGCGGGCTGCCGCCGTGGCTGAACACGTTTTCGCTGGAGCTTGCGCCCGGCGACGCCTGGCATCTCGACAATCCGCGCCTGCGCCGCCCGCTCGCGCAGTTCGCGGGCGAGCGCGTGCTGGCGGCGGCGGGCATCGGCGCGCCGGAACGCTTCTTTGCAACGTTGCGCGCGGCGGGCCTCGCGCCGCAGACGCGGGCGCTGCCCGATCATTACGCGTTCAGCGCGAATCCGTTCGTCGACGTGGACGCCGACGCCATCCTGATCACTGAAAAGGATGCGGTAAAATTGGCGTCCTGCCATGACGCGCGGCTGTGGGTCGTTCCCGTCGAAGCCACGCTCGATCATCGCCTCATTGCACTTGTTGTGGAGAAAGTCCGTGGACGCTCGCCTGCTTGAAATCCTCGTCTGCCCGATCTGCAAGGGCCCGCTCAGCTACGACCGCGCCGCGCAGGAGCTGATCTGCAACGCAGACAAGCTCGCCTATCCGATCCGCGACGGCATTCCCGTGATGCTCGTCGACGAAGCGCGTCAGACGGTCGAAGGCACGCCCGTCGATCTGAATCCCGGCTCGGTTGCGTGATTCGCCTGCCGATTGCGCGCAGATGATGACGCGCGACGAGTCGCTGTAACGGGCACTTCGTTGTCCGCTGACCGCAAGCGAAAACACCGAGCCCAAACGCGCCCAAACGCGCCGCCGATCATGGCGGCGCTTTTTTCTCGACACTTCGGGCCTGATGGTGGTCGTTTCGCGCGAACTCGTTTAAGCCGGCCGTTTTACGCTGAACCGCTTTCGAGCCTCCTTTAAGTCGAGCCTAAGACGGCCGCTCCACCGATGACCGATACCGATACCGCTACCGTTACCCAGCACACTCCGCCCTTCATCGCCGTGGTTCCGGCCCGGCTGGCGTCCACGCGTCTGCCGAACAAGCCGCTCGCCGATATCGGCGGCAAGCCGATGGTTGTGCGTGTCGCGGAGCGCGCGCTCGAATCGGGCGCGCGGCGCGTGCTCGTCGCCACCGATGCGCAATCGGTATTCGACGTCGCGCGCGCGCACGGCATCGACGCGATGATGACGCGCGCCGATCATCCGTCGGGCACAGACCGTCTCGCCGAAGTCGCGTTTCACTATGGCTGGAGCGACGACACGATCGTCGTCAACGTGCAGGGCGACGAGCCGCTGATCGATCCCGCGCTGGTGCGTGGCGTGGCGTCGCATCTCGCGGCCACGGACGGCTGCGCGATCGCAACGGCCGCGCATCCGATCCATGAGCCCGCGGATGTGTTCAATCCGAACGTGGTCAAGGTGGTGCTGGACGCGCGCGGCGTCGCGCTGTATTTTTCGCGTGCCCCGATTCCGTGGGCCCGCGACGCATACCGGCCGCACTGGCCGAACGTCGCGCAGATGCCGGCGCCGCCCGCACCCGCCGCCGTCTATCGGCATATCGGGTTGTACGCGTATCGCGCGAAGTTTCTCCGTACTTACCCGAGCTTGTCGATTTCGCCGATCGAGCAGGCCGAAGCCCTCGAACAGTTGCGCGCGATGTGGCACGGGGAGCGGATCGCCGTCCTCGTCACGCAGGACGCGCCGCTGCCGGGCGTCGATACACCGGAAGATCTTGCCCGCGTACAGGCGTTTTTTGGGTCGTCTGTGTAAAAAGCCATGGCATAATCGGTCGTTCATGCGATTCACTCCGATATCGGTGCGCATCAATCGATATCGCCATTCGCCCGTAGTCTTAAGCCGCTTGTTCTGTCGTCTGTTTTGCAGCGCCGTTTATGACGTGCAGCGCGAAACTCGCAGCGAAAACCTGCCCGACGAAACAGCGTGCCACGAAGAATCAAGAGCGCAGGCTGCCGCAAACAGCGCGCAGCGCGCCGCACAGAATTGACATAGATCTGGAGATATCAAATGCGTTTGATCCTGTTGGGCGCTCCTGGCGCGGGCAAGGGCACCCAGGCGAACTTCATCAAGGAGAAGTTCGGCATTCCGCAAATCTCGACGGGCGACATGCTGCGCGCTGCGGTCAAAGCGGGCACGCCGCTCGGCATCGAAGCGAAGCGCTACATGGACGCGGGCGAGCTCGTCACCGACGAACTCATCATCAACCTCGTCAAGGAACGTCTGCAACAGCCGGACTGCGCGAACGGCTATCTGTTCGATGGCTTCCCGCGCACGATTCCGCAGGCGGAAGCGATGAAGCAGGCGGGCGTGCCCATCGACTACGTGCTTGAAATCGATGTCCCGTTCGACGAGATCATCACGCGCATGAGCGGCCGCCGCACGCATCCGGCGTCGGGCCGCACGTATCACGTGAAGTTCAATCCGCCGAAAGTCGAAGGCATCGACGACGTGACGGGCGAGCCGCTGATCCAGCGCGACGACGACAAGGAAGAGACGGTGAAGAAGCGCCTCGACGTGTATGTCGCGCAGACGAAGCCGCTGATCGACTACTACAACAACTGGGCGCAGAAAGGCGACGCATCCACTTCGCTGAAGGCGCCGCAATACCGCCGCATCTCTGGCCAGGGCTCCGTCGATGAAATTCGCGTTCGCGTGTTCGACGCGCTGAAGTAAGCAGCACGCTTCGCCGCAAGGCCACACAAAGTTCGAAGAACCCGCCTCTCACGGCGGGTTTTTTTGTTTGGCGCCGCGCTTTGCCTCCCGACGTCGCTGTTCATTCGGAGCACTGAGCGGGCCGCCCGAAATATCGACGCACGCGTGACAGCCGCTGCCGTATCGCGCGGTTTGACGCGTCGGGTCGAGCCGTTAAAATCGTTCAGCGATAACTATTCGAATCACGCGATCAACGCATCCAATCAAGGAGAAGACATGGACATCAAGGGCAACGTGTTTCTGATCACGGGCGGCGCATCGGGGCTCGGCGCTGCGACGGCACGCATGATCGCGGAAAACGGCGGCAAGGTCGTGCTCGCGGACCTGAATCACGAAGCGGGCGAGACGCTCGCGCAGGATCTGGGCGGCGTGTTCGTCAAGTGCGACGTGAGCCGCGAAGACGATGCCGTGCTGGCCGTCGAAGCGGCGACGAAGCTCGGCACGCTGCGCGGCCTCGTCAACTGCGCGGGTGTCGCGCCCGCGATGAAAACGGTCGGCAAGGACGGCCCGCATCCGCTGCACTCGTTCGCGCGCACGATCTCGATCAACCTCGTCGGCACGTTCAACATGATTCGCCTCGCGGCCGCCGAAATGTCGAAGCACGAGCCGAATGCGCTCGGCGAGCGCGGTGTGATCGTCAATACGGCGTCCGTGGCCGCGTTCGACGGACAGATCGGCCAGGCCGCGTATGCAGCGTCGAAGGCAGGCGTCGCGGGCATGACGCTGCCCGTCGCGCGCGATCTGTCGCGCAATGCGATCCGCGTGATGACGATCGCGCCCGGCATCTTCGAAACGCCGATGCTGCTCGGCATGCCGCAGGAAGTGCAGGACGCGCTCGGCGCGATGGTGCCGTTCCCGCCGCGCCTTGGCAAGCCGAACGAGTACGCGATGCTCGTCAGGCAGATCTTCGACAACCCGATGTTGAACGGCGAAGTGATCCGCCTCGACGGTGCGATCCGCATGCAGCCGAAGTGAGCGCAATGCGCGCCATCCACGAACGGCCGCTGCAATGAAAAACGCCTGCGCATTGTTCTGCGCAGGCGTTTTCATTTGCGACGCAGCGGCGCGTCAGTCCATCAATCGCGATCGTTGTGCTGCGTGCGCTGCCGCAATTCGCTCAGCTGCGATTCGACGACGGTTGCGTCTTCGGCATCCGGCCTGTCGTCGAGATAACGTTCGAGGTCTTCGAGCGCGGGCCGCAGGTAATCCAGCCGCGCATACGCGAAGCCGCGATCGCGCACTTCCTCGATGTTCTCCGGCAACAGAATCACAAGACGCTGCTGCACGGCGAGCAGCCGCTGCCAGCGTTCCGTCTGCAGATACGTCGCCTTCAGGTTGCGCAGCATGCGCGCGACGATCTCGCGGCGCGTCGCCGGCTGCAGCAGCATGCGCAGCGCGCGGCTCACCGATTCGCCCGCCTTCGCGACATAAGGCTCGAGCATCTCGACCATCTCGTGCTCCGTCAGCGGATGGCCCGTGGTCGGGTCGATCATCGCGTCGCCTTCGGGCAGCGTGACGCGCAGCAGGAAGTGCCCGGGAAACGACACGCCGCGCACGGGAATATCGACTTGCGACGCCATCTCCAGATACAGCACCGCGAGCGAGATCGGAATGCCGCGCCGGCGCTTGAGCACCATGTTCAGGTGGCTGTTGTCGGGATCGTAGTAATCGTTGACGTTCGCCGCGAAGCCGAGCTCGCGGAAGAAATAGCGATTGAGAATGCCGACGCGCTGCTGGATGTCGGCGTCGTCGGGAATGCGGCGTTTGACGCGCAGCGCGAGTTCGTCGATTTCCGCGAGCACCGCTTGCATGTCCAGGTCGGGATAGGCGTCCTGCGCGAGCGACAGCGCCGCTTCCGTGAGCGGAAACCCATCGTCTTCGGCGACGAGAGCGCTGAAATAATCGAGAACCCGCGTCATCGTGATCACTTCACTCGCCTTTTGAAATACGCGTATTTGAAGCCCATCAGCCACAGCATACCGAAATATAGCGCGGCGAACAGCACGAGGCACGCCGCCAGCAGCGCCATGCGCCGCAATGGCTGTGCGTGCATGCCGATCCAGTCGAAGTTGATCGCGAACCAATGCATGACGCCCGCCAGCACGAGGCACGCGCCGATCATCTGCACGAAGAACACCGTCCAGCCCGACGACGGCATATAGATGCCGCGCCGCCGCAAGCCGATGAAAAGGCACAGCGCGTTGACGCAAGCGCCAAGCCCGACCGACAGCGTCAGCCCGGCATGCGCGAAGATCGGCACGAACACGTAGTTGCTCAGTTGCGTGATGACCAGCACGAAGACGCCGATCTTCACGGGCGTCTTGATGTCCTGCTTCGCGTAGAAGCCGGGCGCGAGGATCTTGATCAGAATGAGGCCGATCAGGCCGACGCCGTATGCTGCCAGCGCGCGTCCCACCATCACGACTGCGTTGCCGTCGAACTTGCCGTAGTGGAAGAGCGTCGCCGTGAGCGGCTCGGCGAAGAAGAACAGCGCGATCGCGCTCGGCGCGGCGAGCAGAAACGTCACGCGCAAGCCCCAGTCGAGCAGCGCCGAGTACTCGTGCGCGTCGGCATCGACGTGCGCCTTCGACAGGCTCGGCAGCAGGATCGTGCCGAGCGCGACGCCGAGCAGCGCCGTTGGGAATTCCATCAGGCGGTCCGCGTAGTTGATCCACGACACTGCGCCAGGCCCGATGTGCGACGCGATGTTCGTATTGATAATGAGGCTGATCTGCGCAACCGACACCGCGAACATCGCCGGCACCATCTTCGCGAGCACGCGCTTCACGCCGCGATGCGCGATCGCCTTCAACGGATCGAGCCCGATGCGCGGGATCATGTCGATCTTCTTCAGGCCCGGCAACTGCACGACGAACTGCGCGACGCCGCCCGCGATCACCGCCCACGCGAGCGCGAAAACGGGCACCTTCATGTGCGGCGCGACGAATACAGCCGCGACGATGAACGCGACGTTGAGCAGCACGGGCGCGAACGCGGGCAGCGAGAAGTTCTTGTACGTGTTCAGCACGCCCGACGCCAGCGACGTCAGCGAAATGAACACGATGTAAGGGAACATGATCCGCGTCATCGACACGGCCAGCGTGAACGCCTGGCCGTCGCTGCGCAGGCCGGATGCCACCACGAACACGACCCACGTCGCGCCCGCCACGCCCAGCAGGGAGAGAATCGCCAGCGCCCATGCGAGCACCGTCGAGGTCGCATCGACGAGCGCCTTCGTCGCGTCGTGGCCCTTCTGGTTTTTGAACTCGGCGAGGATCGGCACGAAGGCTTGCGAGAACGCACCCTCGGCGGAAATCCGGCGCAGCAGATTCGGGATTCGGAAAGCGACGTAGAACGCGTCGGTGTACTGGCTCGCGCCGAATGCGCGGGCGATCAGGGTCTCGCGGGCCAGTCCGGTCACGCGCGAAAGCAGCGTGAAGCCGCTGACCGTCAGCAGGGCTCGGAATAGATTCATGGGGCGCTTATTATACGGGTGCGTCCAGGGCGGTCAGCATGTCAGGGCAAGATTCCAGGTAATCGGGACCGAATCGGACCGTTTTGCGCGAAATACGTTCGGTGCGACCGCGAATTTGTGGGGAGGTTGGCGTCTTTCGAGTGGTTGTGCGGGCACATCGGGCCGTCCGCTCGGGACACCGGACAGCCTTCGACAGCACACCTGCCGCCGGCCCTCACCCGTGAGTCAGCAAAGCCAAGAGCGCACGCGATTGCCACGTGTCTGATTTTGTTGCTATAATCGCCCGTTTCGAAGCTCGCTCACCTTACTGCCCTACTCCATCGGAGTCGGAACGAGCGGGATTTCATGTAGTTATCAGTTGTTTGTCTATTTGCGCCCTTGGGCAATCGCTCTCAGGGGTTCGATCTAAAAGCAGCGTCTGCCGCCGTCAAAGGCAGGCACTGGAAACAGGAACAGGATAAGGAACCGTCATGGCTAACTCCGCACAAGCACGCAAGCGCGCCCGTCAAGCCGCCAAGGCAAACTCGCACAACTCGGCGCTGCGCTCGAAGTACCGCACGGCAATCAAGGCTGTCCGCAAGGCCATCGACGCCGGCGACGCAGCACAAGCCGCTGAAATCTTCAAGGCATCGGCAAAGACGCTGGACATCATTGCCGACAAGAAAATCGTTCACAAGAACAAGGCAGCTCGCCATAAGAGCCGCCTCGCTGCAGCCATCAAGGGCCTGCAAGCGCCCGCAGCGCAGTAAATTGTCGAATCCGGCAGCTCGCTCGCGCGAGCTGCTTCCTGTTTCCGCTGCGTCATCAAAGCCCGCCATCGCGGGCTTTTTTGTTTTTCGCGCGGCTGCGCATCGCGCCGCATATCTGCTTCGATCGATGATCGCGCGAATCCGATCCGATCGCGGACACAAAAAAACCCGCTGATGCGGGTTCCATTGTTCATCCACCTGGTGCCGACGCCGCGCGGACGCGGCGTTCGACTCAACGCGACGATGCTTTTTGCGCTTCGTGCTCCGGCGGAAGCTCGCATGCCTCGGTGACGAGCAGATCGTTGTCCTTGGCGAAATTCATCACGAAGTCGAAAGCCATCGGTTCGATGTCCCGCAGCCGCGAATCGAGAATCACGCACTTCAGGTCGCCGATCATCGTCGGGCGCACGTAATGGGAATACTGGAGCCGGGCATTCGGCCCTTTCGCGCCCGGACCGAAACACGACATCACGCCTGCCAGCCGCTCCGACCAGTCGCTCGGACGAAACTTGCGCCCAGACGACGTGATGCCTTGAATGAAATACTCGGTTGGGGGTGTATCGGCCATGTACGAAACCCTGTGTGACTGCCCGGCGAACTGCCAGTGACGAGCCGGCGAAAGATGACTGCCTGAAAACGCTGTTCGAACACGTCTCGCGACCACCCGAACCCACAGTGAATCCTGCATCAAGCCTTGGAGTCCGGCCGCCGCAGCGAACCAGCGAGGGCGCTTCGGGCAGCGATCAGATGGCGCACGATACGGCGCATACCGGATGTGCGAAAGCCGTGTCCTGCAAGCGTGAAGCCTGCCTGCCGGGCTTTGAGAAAACTGCGAGATTATAGCGCAGCCAGGGTTTTTCCGCACTGCACACAAGCCCTTTGGAACAGTCCTTTGCACGTTCCGGCATACCGCCGATGCCTTTTGGCCGACTCGTCAAAACATTCAAAATCCTTTATGCTGCATTGAGTTACCACAAACAACGGCGGCCCAGTCCGGCAATTTCGCCCGGGTGAATCCGCCGTATTTGTTTCATGACCTCCAAGACAATCCGCCACTACCTGCAGTTCAACGATTTCTCGCTGGAAGACTACGAGTACGTGCTCGAACGCGCCCGCATCCTGAAGCGCAAGTTCAAGAACTACGAGACGTATCATCCTCTGCACGACCGCACGCTCGCGATGATCTTCGAGAAGAACTCGACGCGCACGCGCCTGTCGTTCGAAGCGGGCATCTTCCAGCTGGGCGGTCACGCCGTCTTCATGAGCACGCGCGACACGCAGCTTGGCCGCGGCGAGCCGATCGAAGACGCAGCGCAGGTCATCTCGCGGATGGTCGATATCATCATGATCCGCACGTTTGGCCAGGACATCATCCAGCGCTTCGCGGAAAATTCGCGCGTGCCCGTCATCAACGGGCTGACGAACGAATATCACCCGTGTCAGGTGCTCGCCGACATCTTCACGTACTACGAGCATCGCGGCCCGATTCGCGGCAAGACGGTCGCCTGGGTCGGCGACGCGAACAACATGCTCTATACGTGGATCGAAGCGGCGCAGATCCTCGGTTTCAAGCTGCGCCTGTCCACGCCGCCGGGCTACAAGCTCGACCGTGGGCTGGTCTCGCCGGAAAGCGCGCCGTTCTACGAAGAATTCGACGATCCGAACGAAGCGTGCAAGGGCGCCGACCTCGTCACGACGGACGTGTGGACCAGCATGGGCTTCGAAGCCGAAAACGAAGCGCGCAAGAAGGCTTTCGCCGACTGGTGCGTCGATGCCGACATGATGTCGCGCGCGGCCAAGGACGCCCTCTTCATGCACTGCCTGCCCGCGCACCGCGGCGAGGAAGTGAGCGCGGAAGTGATCGATGGGCCGCAGAGCGTCGTGTGGGACGAAGCGGAAAACCGTCTGCACGTGCAGAAAGCGCTGATGGAATTCCTGCTGCTCGGCAAGCTGAATCATTAGGCATCCGGCCAAACGCAGCAAAGAGCCGCCGGATCGATCTGGCGGCAAGCAGTTCAAGACGACACGCAGTTCAAAAGCAAGACGCAGATAAAACGCCGTGCAGTAAACCCCGGCAACAGGCAGTCGGCAAGCAGAACGGGGCATCGACCGTGTCCCCGCGCCGACTCTCGAGCGGGGCGCACAGTCCCGCAACAACGCGTTGACTCACTCGCCGCCGCGCCCGAAATCGCGGGACATGTGGCGGTTTAGTGTCAAAATATGGTTTTTCCGCGCGCCGGACCGGCCGACGCGCTCAGTTCTCCCAGCTACGAGTTCACCATGAGCGATATCAACAAAGTCGTGCTCGCCTATTCGGGCGGTCTCGACACCTCCGTCATCCTGAAGTGGTTGCAGGACAACTACGACGCCGAAGTCGTCACGTTCACGGCCGATATCGGCCAGGGCGAAGAACTGGAACCGGCTCGCAAGAAAGCGCTGCAACTCGGCATCAAGCCGGAAAACGTCTATATCGAAGACCTGCGCGAAGAGTTCGTGCGCGATTTCGTGTTCCCGATGTTCCGCGCGAACACGATCTACGAAGGCGAGTATCTGCTGGGCACGTCGATCGCGCGTCCGCTGATCGCGAAGCGTCAGATCGAAATCGCGCGCGCAAGCGGCGCGCAGGCCGTGTCGCACGGTGCGACGGGCAAGGGCAACGACCAGGTGCGCTTCGAACTGGGCTACTACGCGCTCGAGCCGGGCATCAAGGTGATCGCCCCGTGGCGCGAATGGGATCTGCTGTCGCGCGAAAAGCTGCTCGCATACGCGGAAAAAGCGGGCATTCCCATCGAAATGAAACACAAGCAAGGCGGCGCGCCGTACTCGATGGACGCGAACCTGCTGCACATCTCCTTCGAAGGCCGTCACCTCGAGGACCCGAACGCGGAAGCCGAGCCGGAAATGTGGCGCTGGACGGTGTCGCCGGAAGAAGCGCCGGATCAGCCGGAATACCTCGACATCGAGTACGAGCACGGCGATCCCGTCGCGCTGAACGGCAAGCGCATGTCGCCCGCCGAAGTGCTGACCGAGCTGAACCGCCTCGGCGGCAAGCACGGCATCGGCCGTCTGGATCTCGTCGAGAACCGCTACGTCGGCATGAAGTCGCGCGGCTGCTATGAAACGCCGGGCGGCACGATCCTGCTGAAGGCGCACCGCGGCATCGAATCGATCACGCTGGACCGCGAAGTCGCGCACCTGAAGGACGACCTGATGGCCCGCTACGCGTCGCTGATCTACAACGGCTACTGGTGGAGCCCGGAACGCCGCGCGATTCAGGTTCTGATCGACCACACGCAAGAAAAGGTCAGCGGCTGGGTGCGCGTGAAGCTCTACAAGGGCAGCGTGTCGGTGGTCGCGCGGGACTCGAAGGAGACGCTGTTCGACAAGACCATCGCAACGTTCGACGACGATGGCGGCGCCTACAACCAGGCCGACGCCGGCGGCTTCATCAAGCTGAACGCGCTGCGCATGCGTATCGCTGAAAACGCGCGCCGCAAGCGTGGCTAAGCGATAAAACGCTGCTGCAAAAAAGGAAGCGCCGGGATCACGCCCGGCGCTTTTTCATTTCTGTTTCGCTCGAGTTCGCGTTCGGGCGAAGCCGTTCAAACTCAGAGACAAACCGGCTCGGCCTCAAGCTCGACGCCGAATCGCTGCGCAACGTCTTGCTGGATCGCTTTCGCGAGAGCCAGCACTTCCGCCCCGCTCGCGCCGCCGCGATTCACCAGCACGAGCGCCTGACGCTCATGCACGCCCGCCGCCCCCATCGCACGCCCCTTCCAGCCGCAGCGGTCGATCAGCCAGCCCGCCGCGAGCTTCACGCGTCCATCCGCCTGTCGATATGAAACGAGCCCCGGCTCCTTCGCGAGCAATGCGTCGAACTGCGCGGCGTCGACGACGGGATTCTTGAAGAAGCTCCCCGCGTTGCCGAGCGCGAGCGGATCGGGCAGCTTTGCGCGGCGCACCGCGACGACGGCATCGAAGATCGCCAGCGGCGTGGGCGTCGCATCGCCGATGCCAACGGCGGCAAGCTCGCGCGCGATGTCCGCGTAACCGGCGCGCGGCGTCCACGCTTTCGGCAATCTGAACGTCACCGCCGTGATCACGAAACGGTCGCGCCCTTCCTGCTTGAAAAAGCTGTCGCGATAGCCGAAGCGGCAATCGTCGGCATTGAATTCGACCGGCTCGCCCGTCGCAAGCTCGATTGCGCGCAGCGACGCAAAGCGCTCGCACATCTCCAGCCCGTACGCGCCGATATTCTGGATCGGCGCCGCGCCGACCGTGCCCGGAATCAGCGCGAGATTTTCGAGGCCTGGCATGCCCTCTGCGACCGACCACGAAACGAAGTCGTGCCAGTTCTCGCCCGCGGCGGCTTCGACGTACCACGCATCGGCGTCCTCGCGGACCAGCTTGCGGCCGCGCAGCCCGATCAGCAGCACGAGGCCGTCGAAATCGCCCGTCAACACGACGTTGCTGCCGCCGCCCAGCACGAGGCGCCGCAAGCCCGCCGCACGCGGATCGCGCACGGCCGCAAGCAGTTGCGCCTCGCTTTCGACATGGCACGCGAGACGCGCGCGCACGTCGAAGCCAAACGTGTTGCGCGACTTCAGCGCAAAACCAGCGGTGAACGGAAGCAGATCGGACTCGGACATCGGATGTTCTGGCAAGCGCCCAGCGAAGCGCGAACGGTACGGCGCAATCGGTTCGCGAGCCTTGGGCAAAAGGGAAAGGGGTCGGTAAAATGACACCGGTTCGTGATTATAGCGAGTGCGTCGCGCGCAGCCGCCTGGCGTCAGGCGGGCCGCCGCCGCTCGATACAAATGGGAGAATGCAATGCCATCGTTTGACGTCGTCTGCGAAGCCAACATGATCGAAGTGAAGAACGCCGTCGAGCAGTCCAACAAGGAAATCTCGACGCGCTTCGACTTCAAGGGCTCGGACGCCCGCGTCGAGCAGAAGGAGCGCGAGCTCACCGCGTATGCCGACGACGAGTTCAAGCTCGGCCAGGTGAAGGACGTGCTCGTGTCGAAAATGGCGAAGCGCAGCGTGGACGTGCGCTTCCTCGACTACGGCAAGATCGAGAAGATCGGCGGCGACAAGGTCAAACAGGTCGTCACCGTGAAGAAGGGCGTGTCCGGCGATCTCGCGAAGAAAATCGTCAAGCTCGTGAAGGACAGCAAGATCAAGGTTCAGGCGAGCATTCAGGGCGACGCCGTGCGCGTGTCGGGCACGAAGCGCGACGATCTGCAAAGCGTGATCGCGCTGCTGCGCAAGGACGTGACCGATACGCCGCTCGACTTCAACAACTTCCGCGACTGATATGTGCCGGCATGTGCCGTCCGCCGGACGGCGCGTGCCAACCATTTAATCGCTCGATCGCTCGATATACGGCTCGAGCAAGAAGCGGCGATACGGAGTCGCCGCTTTTGCCAATTCAATGCTTGTGCGACGCCGGTCGCGTGGCCGCTTCCGCTTTCTTCTTGTCACCGATGCGGCTTTCCTGCCCTGCCACCAGCTTCGCGATGTTTGCACGGTGGCGCCAGATCAGAAGCGCGCTCATCGCGACGATCGCCAGCGCAATCACGTTCGCGCCGAATAGAAAGCCGTCGAACAGCGGCGCAAAAATGGCGGCGCACAGCGCAGCAAGCGACGAGTAGCGCGTGAAGAACGCGACGATCAGCCAGGTCAGCAACGTCGCGATGCCAAGCACGGGATTGATCGCGAGCAGCACGCCCGCCGCCGTCGCGACACCCTTGCCGCCCTTGAAGCGAAAGTAGACGGGATACAGGTGGCCGAGAAAAACGGCGATGGCGGCAATGGCGACGGACGTATCGTCGAGTCCGAAACGCGCCGAGAAATGCCCCGTGAGCCACACGGCGATCCAGCCTTTGAACGCATCGCCGATCAGCGTGATAATCGCGGCCTTCTTGTTGCCGCTACGCAGCACATTCGTGGCGCCGGGGTTCTTCGAGCCGTATGAGCGTGGATCGGCGAGTCCCATCGCAGCGCTGACGATCACGGCAAACGACACCGAGCCGATCAGATAAGCCACGATGGCGACAATCAGGTTTTCCATGTTGAAACTCTTATCAGTATTGGAAAGCGCAGCAAGCGGCGCGTATCTCCGAACGACGCTCGCGCAACGGCGCACATTCTACCGCCGCGTTCACGCCGTTTTGCAGATACAGACCCGCACATCAATCGACGCTTGCGCACTGCACCGGCTTCGCGGACAGCAGCGACGTCAGCACGCCCGGCACGATGCTGACGAGAAAGCCGCGCCGCCCGCCGTTGATCAATATTCTGTCCAGTTCGAGTATGGTCGATTCCACATACACGGGCATCGCTTTCTTCGTGCCGAACGGCGACGTGCCGCCGATCAGATAACCCGAGTGCCGGCTCGCCACTTCCGGCTTGCATGGCTCGACACGTTTCGCGCCGATCTGCCGCGCGAGATTCTTCGTCGACACAGTGCGGTCGCCATGCATCAGCACGATCAGCGGCTTGGCCTGCTCGTCTTCCATCACGAGCGTCTTGACGACATGATGTTCATCGACGCCAAGCTGTCGCGACGATTCACCCGTGCCGCCATGGTCGACGTAGTCGTACGGATGCTCGCCGAACTCGACCTTGTGACGGCGCAAGAACTGCGTGGCAGGGGTTTCGGAAACGTGTCTGGATTTACTCATCGGCGCATTGTAATGTCCGCGCGACGCAACGACCATTTGCCAGACGGCCAATTGTGCGCGCTCGCGGATTATGGCACGCTCGTTCGAGAACCTTCCGGCGCAACGGCATGCAGCCGATCCAGGCGCGCGGATCGTCCATGAAGGAGACATCGTTGAATCCAGCCTCGCAGCCTCCTGATATCGCGGAAGACGCGCCTCAGCGCATCGATGCCGCTGCCCTGCTCGCCTCGCTCCCCGCGCGCATCGCCGATATTCCCGCGCTGATTGCCGCGCGTGATCCGCAGTGTGTCGCGCTGATCGAAGACGAACGGCGTCTCACGCGCGCACAACTCGCCGAGGCCGTCAATCGCGTCGCCGCGCTGCTCGGCAAACAAGGCGTGCGCGCCGGCGATCGCATAATGATCGTCGCGGAAAACAGCATCGTGCAGATCGTGCTGCTGTTCGCGGCCGCGAAGCTCGATGCATGGGCGCTGGTGTCGAACGCGCGACTGTCGATGGCCGAGCTCGATGCGATCCGCGAGCACGCGAAGCCGCGCGTCGTCGCGTATGCCGTCAATGCATCGGCCGATGCGCGGCAGCACGCAGAACGCCACGGCGCGATGCCCGCGCCCGGCATCGATATCGACATCGGCGCGTGGTGCTACGCGTTCGATGGCGAAGCGCAAGCCGAACCCGTCGAAGCCGCCTCCGACCGTCAATGCGCCGCGCTGATCTACACCACGGGCACGACGGGCGCGCCGAAGGGGGTGATGCTGTCGCATCGCAACCTGCTGTTCATCGCGGCGATGTCGAGCACGCTGAGACGCGTCGACGCGGATGACGTCGTCTATGCCGTGCTGCCGATCTCGCATGTGTACGGGCTTGCGTCGGTGTGTCTCGGCAGCCTGTATGCGGGCGCGACGCTGAGGCTCGCGCCGCGCTTCTCGCCCGAAGCCGTGCGCCGCGCGCTTGCCGAAGAACGCGTGTCGATCTTCCAGGGCGTGCCCGCGATGCACGCGAAGCTGCTCGAATATTTGCAGGCAAACGGGCTGCCGTGGTCCGCGCCGCAACTGCGTTTTGCGTACTCGGGCGGCTCACCGCTCGATGCCGCGTTGAAGGCGCGCGTCGAATCCGTGTACGGCGTCAAGCTTCACAACGGCTACGGGATGACCGAGAGCAGTCCGACCGTCTCTCAAACGATGATCGACGCGCCGCGCGCCGATTGCTCCGTCGGCCAGCCGATCCCGGGCATCGAGGTGCGCTTCGTCGGCGTGAATGGCGCGGATGTCGCGCAAGGCGAAGTCGGCGAACTATGGGTGCGCGGACCGAACGTAATGCTCGGCTACTACCGTAACCCTCAGCAGACGCAAGCCGCCGTCACCGAAGACGGCTGGCTCAAGACAGGCGATCTCGCGCGCCAGGAGACGGACGGCGCGTTGCATATCGCCGGGCGCACGAAGGAGCTGATCATCCGCTCGGGCTTCAACGTCTATCCAGTCGAAGTCGAACAGGCGTTGAATGCGCATCCCGATGTCGTGCAGTCCGCCGTGATCGGGCGCGCGGTGCAAGGCAACGAAGAAGTGGTGGCGTTCGTCGAGCTGACCGGCGGCGCGACCACGACGCCCGCCGACCTCGCCGCGTGGTGTGAAACGCGGCTCGCGCCGTACAAGCGTCCCGCCGAAATCAAGGTACTGGCCGCGCTGCCCGCCGCGTCGACGGGCAAGATCCTCAAGCACCGGCTACGCGATCTGGCGTGAGCCGCGCGAGAAAGGTCAATCGCGCGAAGAGTCGGCCGAGGAAAGTCAGCAGCAAGAAGGGCCAGTCGCAAAAGCGATCACCCGCGCGGATGATGCGCCGCGTGCAGCGTCTTCAGGCGCTCGCGCGCAACGTGCGTGTAGATTTGCGTCGTCGAGATATCGGTGTGACCGAGCAGCAATTGCACGACGCGCAGGTCCGCGCCGTGATTCAGCAAATGCGTCGCGAACGCGTGACGCAGCGTGTGCGGCGACAGTGGCGCGTGAATATGCGCGGTCATTGCGTGGCGCTTGATGATGTTCCAGAACTGCTGGCGCGTCATGCCTTCGGCGCGCGCGGTGACGAACAGCGCATCGGCGGAACGCTGGCCGAGCAGCGCGGGCCGCGACTCGCGCAGATAGCGCTCGATCCACGCATGCGCCTCCTCGCCGAACGGAATCAGCCGCTCCTTCGAGCCCTTGCCCATCACGCGCACGACGCCTTCGTTCAGGCCGACTTCCACCGTCTTCAGCGTCACGAGTTCGCTGACACGCAAGCCGCTTGCGTACATCAGCTCGAGCATCGTGCGATCGCGCAGGCCCAGCGGCGTCGTCACATCCGGCGCGCCCAGCAGCGCTTCGACCTGCGCTTCCGTCAGCGTCGACGGAAAGCGCGGCGGCTGCTTCGCCGAGCGGATGCGCAACGTCGGGTCGGCCGACGCGCGATGCTCGCGCACGGCCCACGCGTAGTAGCGGCGAAACACAGAAAGACGCCGGTTCGCCGACGTCGACTTGTCCTTCGCGCGCGCTGCGCTATAAGCCGTCAGATCGGCTTCCGTCGCCGTATCCAGCGACGCATCGCGCGTATCGGCGAGCCATTCGGAGAAGAGCCGCAAGTCGCGCCGGTACGCGTCGAGCGTATTGCGTGCGAGGCCGTGTTCGAGCCACAGCGCGTCGCAGAACGCGTCGATCGACGCGCCGCTCGTCAGCAGCAAAGGCGACGCGGGCCGCGCGTCTTCGGTCAGCACATCAGTCATGCGTAGGGTACGCCCTCGTGTTTCAGCAGCCACCGTTTGACGTTGCGATAGTAGCCGTCGCCGCCCGTATGCGCAAAGCCGCCGATGCCGCCCGACGCCACCTCGCGGTGACACGGAATCACGATTGGAAAGAAGTTCGATCCGCACGCCTGGCCGACCGCGCGCGGCACGCTGCCGATGCTCTTCGCAAGCTGCCCATAGGTCCACACGACGCCCGGCGGAATCTCGCAGATCGCTTGCCAGACGCGCCGCTGGAACGGCGTGCCGACATTGGCGAGCGGCAGGTCGAAGGTCGCGGACGCGCGCTCCAGGTATTGCTCGATCTGCTCGACGGCCTGCTTCGCGAGCGGCGACTGCGGCTCGACGTTCGCGACCGAATCGGGCAGATAGACGATTTCGCGCACGGTTTCGCCGTTCGGACCGTCCTGCACGCGCAAGCCGATCTTGCCAAACGGCGCATCGATCACTGCATCGAACATGATGTGCTCACCTCTTTCTGAAGGTCCAATGGATTGCTAAGCCGCTTCCAGCGCCCATTCGACATGCTCGCGCACGAGCGGCGACGGATCGTCGGCGCGCTTGCGCAGCGCGTCGACGATGGCGGCGCGAGCGTCGGCGGAAAGGCTCTGCGGCGCGGCCCGCAGCGCATTGCCCATGCCGACGGCGAGATTGCGCAGCCAGCACTCGTAGCCGATGCGGCGGATCGCGCTGCCCTGCATGCGCGTGTCGAAGTCCTCGGCGCTCCAGCCGAACAGCTCGACGAGCGACGCGCGATCGAGTCCGTGACGCACGTCGAAATCGTCGACGGGCGCGGCCTGCGCGAACTTGTTCCACGGACATACGAGCTGGCAATCGTCGCAGCCATACACACGATTGCCGATCAGCGGCCGCAAGTCCTGGGGAATACTGCCCTTCAGTTCGATCGTCAGATACGAAATGCAACGCCGCGCATCGACCTGATACGGCGCGACAATCGCGCCCGTCGGACATGCGCCGATGCAGCGCGTACAACTGCCGCAATGCGCGCCCGGCGTTTCGGGCGCGCGCTCGGGCGCCGTCGCGGCATCTGTCGGCAAAGGAAGGTCGACGAAAATCTCGCCGAGGAAAAAGAGCGACCCCGCATCGCGTTGCAGCAGCAACGTATGCTTGCCGCGCCAGCCCGTGCCCGCCTTCTGCGCAAGCTCGACTTCGAGCACGGGCGCCGAATCGGTGAACACGCGATGGCCATACGGGCCGACTTCCGCCTCGATCCGCCCGGCCAGTTGCTGCAGACGGTTGCGCATCACCTTGTGATAGTCGCGGCCGCGCGCATAGATCGATACGACAGCCGCCGACGGATCGTTCAGACGCGCGCGCTCTTCCAGTCGCCAGTCGTGCTGAACGCTTTGCGTGTCCGCGTCCGCACTTTCATCATCCTTTCGCACATCCGAAGAACGAGGCAAATGCGCGGGCAAATAGGCCATGCGCACGGAGATCACGCGTCGCGTTCCGGCCACAAGCTCGGCTGGCCGCGCACGTTTCATCCCATGTTTGGCCATATAATCCATCTCGCCGTGGCAACCCGCGTCGAGCCATGCAGCAAGGCCCGCTTCGGCGTTCGACAGGTCGATATCGCTGATGCCGACCGCGCCGAAACCCAGTTCGCGTGCCCAGCTCCGGATACGCGAAGCAAGCGCCGCCAGTTGCGCTTCATCGTAATGACGCGTGGCAGGTGCTTCGTCGTTCGCCGCACGGGGTGGCGAATGCGCGTCGGGACGTCGCTCCCGATGTTGCTCCGACAAGTCGTCGGGGTGCTGCTGGCTTTGGTTCATAACGCCATTTTACGAGAATGCCCGATCAATCCGGTCTCGCGAATCAACCGTCTGCTGCCGTCCTGCTGGAGCGCCATTTTGCGCTCGCGGACGAAGCCGCCACGATGGCATTCGGCGAACGCTTCGCGCATGCGATCGACAGCGTGCGCAACGCAAGCAGCGGGACGGGCGAGCTTGCCTTCAACGGCCTTCAGGTGCAGCTCTTCGGCGACCTGGGCGCCGGCAAGACGACACTCGTGCGCGCCACGTTGCGCGCCCTCGGACACACGGGCCGCGTGCGCAGCCCCACCTATACGCTCGTCGAGCCTTATGCGGTCGAAAGGCCGGATGGGGAACTCGAGCTGTATCACTTCGATCTTTACCGTTTCAACGATCCGGCCGAATGGGCCGATGCAGGCTTTCGCGAGTATTTCGACAGCGGCGCTATCTGCCTCGTCGAATGGCCGCAACGCGCGGGCAGTCTGTTAGGCGTGCCGGATCTCGTGTTCTCGCTCGACGTCGACGGCGATGGCCGCAGGCTCGTCGCACGGGCGTATAGCGAATCAGGAAAGGCATGTCTCGAAAGATGTTGATCAAACCGTTCCGCTCGATCGAATCGGCGGCCACCGCGACGCATAACTGGCGTCGCCGGCAGATTCTCCGCGCGGGCGCATCCACCCTCGTCCTCGGGCTTGCCGTACCGCGCTTCGCGTGGGCGTCGTCGGTGCTCGGCGTGCGCGTGTGGCCCGCGCGCGACTACACGCGCGTGACCATCGAGTCCGATCAGCCGCTGCAGAACACGCAGCAGATGCTGCAAGGCCCCGACCGGCTGGTGGTCGATCTGAACGGTCTCGACCTCGATCAGGCGCTGAAGGATCTCGTCTCGAAGATCGCGCCGAACGATCCGCAGATTCAATCGGTGCGCGTCGGGCAGTATCAGCCGCATGTGGTGCGGATGGTGTTCGACCTGAAGGGCTCGGTGAAGCCCCAGGTGTTCACGCTGCCGCCCGTCGGCACGTACAAGTACCGTCTCGTGTTCGACCTGTATCCCGCCGTCGCGCCCGATCCGTTGATGGACCTGCTCGCGCAGACGGAGCGCAAGCAGCAACAGCTCGACAAGCTCAACGAAGAATCGTCGCCGCCCGCCGCGACGCTGAGCGGCCCGACCACGCCGCCCGCCGACAACAGCGACGCCTTCTTCGAAAAGTACGCGCAGAACAACGCGCCTTCGCCTTCCGTGCCCGCGCCCCGTCCGCCCGCGCATGCGGCGCCGGCGCCTCATACGTCGCAGAAGCCGACGCCCGCGCCGCCCGTCATCGCGCGCAACAACGACAACGATACGGATAACGAAGCCGACAACGGCGACGACGCCTACAAGTTCACCACGCCGAAAAAGGGCAGCACGACGGTGCGCCTGCTGACGGTCGCGATCGATCCGGGCCACGGCGGCGAAGACCCCGGCGCGATCGGCGGCAGCGGCACGTACGAGAAGCACGTCGCGCTCGACATCGCGAAGAAGCTGCGCGCGAAGATCGACGCGCAGCCGAACATGCGGGCGATGATGACGCGCGACGCCGACTTCTTCGTGCCGCTCAACGTGCGCGTGCAAAAGGCGCGGCGCGTCGGTGCGGACCTGTTCGTGTCGATTCACGCCGATGCGTTCACGACGCCCGAAGCAAGCGGCTCGTCGGTGTTCGCGCTGTCGGAGCATGGCGCGTCGAGCGCGGCCGCGCGCTGGATGGCGAACAAGGAAAACTCGTCGGATCAGATCGGCGGCATCAACATCAAGTCCGCCGACGCGAGCGTGAACCGCGCGCTGTTCGACATGTCGACGACGGCGCAGATCCGCGACTCGATGCGCTACGGCACGTTCGTGCTGAAGGAAATCGGCGGGATCAACAAGCTGCATAAAGGCAGCGTCGAACAGGCGGGCTTCGCCGTGCTGAAAGCGCCCGACATTCCGTCGATCCTCGTCGAGACCGCGTTCATCAGCAACCCGGACGAGGAGCGCCGCCTGAACGACGACGCGTATCGCGAGAAGATGGCGAACGCGATCCTGAGCGGCATCAAGCGCTACTTTGCAGCGAACCCGCCGCTCGCGAAGAGCCGGATGACCTGAGTACGAGGCTTTCCGCGAAGCCCACGCCGCAAACAAAACGGCCGCACTGCGAAGTGCGGCCGTTGCCGTTTTACGAGTCGTCAAAGAGCAACCCGGATAAATACGGTTCAACGCGCGGGCGCAAGCCTTTGCACGACCCAGCCGCCGAACACGTTGACGGCAAGACCCGCCATCACGAGCGCCGCGCCGCCGATCTGCGCAACCGTCAGCGACTCGCCGAGCAGCACCGATGCCGACGCAAGCCCGATAATCGGCACGAGCAGCGAGAACGGCGCGACCTGTCCCGCCGGGTAGCGCGACAGCAGACGGCTCCACAGCACATAGCCGAGCAGTGTCGCGACGAACGCGAGATAGACGATCGCGAGCACCGACGACATGCCGATGCCCGTCAACGCCGCCTCGATGCGCTGCGGCCCTTCGAGCAGATACGACAGCACGAAGAACGGCACGGGCGGAACGAGACTGCCCCACACGACGAGGCCGACCAGATCGACCTTGCCGACCTTCTTGGTGACGATATTGCCGAGCGCCCACATCACGGCGGCGCACAGCGTGAGGATGAAGCCGGTCAGCGTCATCGCGTGGCCGCCCTGCATGCCGATCACCGCGAGCCCGATCGCCGCGATCACGAGACCGAGCACGTTCTGCGCGCGAAAGCGCTCGTGCAGGAACAGCGCGGCAAAACCGAGCGTGAAAAACGCCTGCGCCTGCAACACGAGCGACGCGAGACCGGCCGGCATGCCGACATACATCGCCGAAAACAGGAACGCGAACTGGCCGAGCGAGATCGTCGCGCCATACGCGATGAGCCAACGCCAGGGCATCTTCGGCCGCCTGATGAAGAACACAGCGGGAATCGCGGCGAGCGTGAAGCGCAGCCCGCCGAGCAGCATCGGCGGCACGCCATGCAGGCCGACCTTGATCACCACAAAGTTCACGCCCCACGCAAGAACGACGACCAGCGCCAGCAGCAGATCTTTCGGCGACATCTGGACTCCTCTTCTACTTGTTCTCAAAGAAACGAGTTTAGCGGAGCGGCGGCCAACGCATCTTCCGCTTTGCGAAACGCGCGCGCCGCGTCGCGTCATGCCTCGCGCGCAGCCTGCCGGCATGGGCAGTAGAATGACCTGCCCTGTCCCCACCCATCGAGCCCGTCATGTCCTCATCGATCAAAGCGGTTCTCAAGCCTCACGTCCGCGACATCGGCAACCTGGCCGTGCGGCGCGTGCTGCCCGCGATGGCCGCGCGTCTCATTGGCCCGTTCATTTTCTTCGACCACATGGGCCCCGCGACGCTGCCGGCAGGAACAGGACTCGACGTGCGTCCGCATCCGCATATCGGCCTTGCGACCGTCACGTATCTGTTCGAAGGCGCGATCATGCATCGCGACAGCATTGGTTCGGAGCAGAGAATCGTCCCCGGCGACGTCAACTGGATGACGGCCGGCCGCGGCATCGTGCATTCGGAGCGCACGCCCGAACCGGAACGCGCGAACGGCTCGACGGTGCATGGCATCCAGACCTGGGTCGCGCTGCCGCTCGCCGACGAGGACGCCGAGCCCTCGTTCGAACATCATCCCGGCTCCACACTGCCCGAGATCGAGCGAAACGGCGTCATCTTGCGCATCATTGCGGGCACGTCGTTCGGCCAGACGGCGCCCACGCGCACGTTCTCGGGCACGCTGTATGCTGCCGCGCACTTTTCGCCCGGCAGCGCGCTCGCGCTCGAACCGGAGCACGATGAGCGCGGCGTGTATCTCGTCGACGGCGATCTGTCGCTCGATGGCCAGCCGCTCGAAGCCGAGCAGATGGCCGTGCTCGCGCCCGCCGAAACCGTCACGCTCGCGAGCGCGAAAGGCGCGACGGTGATGCTGCTCGGCGGCGAGAAACTCGACGGCGAACGCTTCATCGAATGGAATTTCGTTGCGAGCTCGCGCGAGAAGATCGAGCGCGCCAAGGCCGCCTGGACGAATCAGGAAATGGGCAAGGTGCCGGGCGAAACGGAATGGATCCCGCTGCCGGAGCGCAAGCCGCGCTAGACTCGCAAGCATCGGCAGGGGCAACGCCGAAAGCGTAATGAAACCAGACGAATCGAAGACGCGTGTTGAAACCGCGCCGGCCGCCCCTATTTACTCCAGGTACAGATTCAAGGAAGAGATTGCAATGGACACCACTCTCGCCACCTTCGAAAAGGACGTCATCGGCGCATCGATGCACACGCCCGTACTGGTCGACTTCTGGGCGCCGTGGTGCGGACCGTGCAAGACGCTCGGCCCGATGCTCGCAAAGCTCGAAGCCGAGTACGAAGGCAAATGGCGCCTCGTGAAGGTGAACGTCGACGAGAACCAGGAACTGGCCGCGCACTTCCAGGTGCGCAGCATTCCGCACGTCGTCGCCTTCGCGGACGGACGGCCCGTCGATCAGTTCATCGGCGTGCTGCCGGAAGGCCAGTTGCGCCAGTTTCTCGACCGTCTCGTGCCGGACAGCGCGGAAGCGGCGCGCGCCGAAGCGGCCGTGGCCATCTCCGAAGGCCGCCGCGAAGACGCGTATGACGCGCTGAAAGCCGCGCTCGCATTCGATCCGGGCTACGACGAAGCACGGCTCGATCTGATGGAACTGCTACTTGAAGACCATCGCGTCGACGAAGCGCAGAACGAAAACGATCTGCTGTCGCCGAAAACGACGCAGGGCATCGACGCGCGCTACAACGCGATCAAGACGCGGCTCGATGCCGTCGACGCCGCCGCCGATCTACCGCCCACGGATGCGCTCGAAGCCCGCGTCGCCGACCATCCGGACGACCTCGAAGCGCGTTTCGATCTCGCGAGCGCGCTCATCGCGCGGCGCAAGTACGATCCGGCGCTCGAGCATCTGCTCGCTATCGTGCAGCGCGACCGCACGTTCCGCGAGGACATCGGCCGCAAGACGATGCTGTCGGTGTTCGACCTTGCCGCGCATCAGCCGGAGCTGGTGTCGAAGTGGCGGCGCAGGCTGAGCGCGTCGCTGAACTGACCGTTCGCTGCCGGTTTATCCCGATGCAGATGAAAAAACGCGGCCACGTGGCCGCGTTTTTCGTTGATACAAGAGCTGCGCTTCAAGCCGCCTGCTTCGCGAGCGCTCGCAACACATGCGACGCGGCGGCAAACCCGAAGCTCGCCGTCACGCACACGCTCGATCCGAAGCCAGCGCAATTCAGGCCCACGGGCCCATGATGGCCAGGCGACGTCGTGACGTGCTCCGCCTCTTCGTCGATATCGCAGACGGCTGCTTCCGGATAGATCAGCGGCTCGTCCGAATACACGGCGCTCACCTTGAACTTCGCTTTCGGCCCGCGCGGAAAGCCGTGCTGCTTGCGCAACTGGCCGCGCACTTTCGACAGCAGCGGGTCCTGAATCGTGAGCGCGAGATCGTCGATGCGAATGCGCGTCGGGTCGAGCTGCCCGCCTGCGCCGCCGACAGTGATCAACCGCTGCCTGTGCTCGACGCACCATGCGATCAGCGCCGTCTTCGTGCGCACGCTGTCGATCGCGTCGATCACATAGTCGAAGCCCCCGCCGCCCAGCACCGCGTCGAAGTTATCCGGCTCGATGAAATCTTCGATCAGGCGCACATCGCACTGCGGATCGATCAACCGGATGCGCTCGGCCATCGCGTCGACCTTCGGCTTGCCGTAGTTGCCGTCGAGCGCGTGAATTTGCCGGTTCGTGTTGCTCTCGGCCACGTTGTCGAGATCGATCAGCGTGATCCTGCCGATCGCCGTGCGCGCAAGCGCTTCGGCCGCCCACGAACCGACACCGCCAATGCCGATCACGGCGACGTGCGCGCGTTCGAACGCCGCCAGCGCATCCGCGCCGTACAGGCGTGCGACGCCACCGAAGCGGCGCGCGCGGTCGGCCGCATCGTTCGTTGCGTCGGTAGTAAGATCGGATTGCTCGGTGACGAGAGGCGTGGACATGATGCATGGCTTGGCGAATTCAGGCGTGAGCGTGCAGCTATCTTGCGGATATCCGCACGCATCCAAGCCCGTATTTTGCCTGATCGCGCCCGCAAGCGCCCGACGTGCGCCGCCGCCTCCCCGCACTCGCGCCGTCGATACAACAAGACTCAATACAGAAGTTTGCGACCTTCGCTATACTGGCCCCACTGTAGCGCTTGCATAAAAATATGAGCACTCTTGCCGACCTCCGCAAAAACTATTCGCTCGGTTCTCTCGACATCGCCGATGTCGATCCCAATCCGTTCCGTCAGTTCGACAAGTGGTTCAAGCAGGCAGTCGATGCGCAACTGCCCGAGCCGAACACGATGACGCTTGCGACCGTCGACGCGCGCGGCCGACCTTCGGCACGCATCGTGCTGATCAAGGGTGTCGATGAGCGCGGCTTCGTCTTCTTCACGAACTACGAAAGCCGCAAGGGCCGCGAACTCGCGGACAACCCGCACGCGAGCCTCCTCTTCTACTGGATCGAACTCGAACGCCAGGTGCGCATCGAAGGCACCGTCGTCAAGACGAGCGACGCGGAAAGCGACGCGTACTACGTGTCGCGGCCGCTCGGCTCGCGCATCGGCGCATGGGCATCGGAACAGAGCAAGGTGATTGAAAGCCGTGCGCTTCTGGAAGCGCGCGAACGTGAATTCAGCGCACAATACGGAGAGAATCCGCCGCGTCCGCCGCACTGGGGCGGATACCGGTTGATTCCCGATGCGATCGAATTCTGGCAAGGACGGCCATCACGTCTGCACGACCGGCTGCTCTACACGCGCAGCAGCGGCGGCGCCGACTGGACGATCGACCGTCTGTCGCCCTGAGTCATCGATAGGCCGGCCCGCGCGCCGCATCGCGCCCCCAAGCGCGACGGCGGCGCAATGCGCGGACGGCTGGATCGCGCGCTGCCCTACGTTCGAATGCGCGCAGCCGACGCGTGCCCGGCACGCGCAGCGCACCGCGATCCGACAGGCTTTGCTTTGATTCATTGGACACGGAGAAATCACATGTTCTGGGAGAAGAAGCTGGCGCAGTGGGTAGAAGAAGTAAAAACGAAGGCCAATATTCCGGCGCGCCTCGTGCTGTGGGATGGCCAGCAACACGACTTCGGCACGTTCGCGGCGCCGCAGGTCACGCTGAAAGTGAATAGCGCTTCGGCGCTGCCCCTCCTGCTCGAACCGAGCCTCGACAATCTCGGCGAGGCCTACGTGAAGGGCAAGATCGACATCGAAGGCAAGCTGTCGGACATCATCAACATCGGCTACTCGCTCGCGCGCAGCACGGTGACGAACGCCAGCAAGCTCGCCCGCGTGCGGCGCTATTTCAATCACACGAAAACGTCGGACAAGAAAGCGATCCAGTATCACTACGACGTCTCGAACGAGTTCTACAAGCTGTGGCTCGACGAGAACATGGTGTACTCGTGCGCGTACTTCGAGAACGGCGACGAAGACCTCGCCACCGCGCAGATCAAGAAGATCGATCACATCCTCACGAAGATCCGGGTGCAACCAGGCCAGCGTCTGCTCGACATCGGTTGCGGCTGGGGCGCGCTCGTGCTGCGTGCGGCGCAGAAGTTCGGCGCGAAGTGCGTGGGCGTGACGCTGTCGCAGAACCAGTTCGATCTCGCGACGCAGCGCGTGAAAGCGGCCGGCCTCGAAGGCCAGATCGAAATCCGTCTGCAGGACTATCGCGACATCGAAGGCCAGTTCGACCGCGTGACGAGCGTCGGCATGTTCGAGCACGTGGGCCGCAAGAATCTGCCGACGTACTTCCAGAAGATTCACGATCTGCTCACGGACGACGGCATCGCGATGAATCACGGCATCACGTCGACCGATTACGATAGCGGCGAAACGGCGCTCGGCGGCGGCGAATTCATCGACCGGTATGTGTTCCCCGACGGCGAGCTGCCGCATATCAGCCTCGCGCTCGAATCGATGCAGCGCGGCGGGCTCGAAGCCATCGACGTGGAAAGCCTGCGCCGTCACTATGCGCACACGCTCGACATCTGGACGGAAAACTTCGAGGCGAAAGCGGAAGAAGCGAAAAAGCTCGTCGACGACGAGAAATTCCGCATCTGGCGCGTGTACCTCGCGGGCTGTGCGTATGCGTTCGAGAACGACGACGTATCGATCTTTCAGGTCGTATGCCGCAGGGCGGGACGCAGCGCGAAGACGCTACCGTGGTCGCGCCGCTATATGTACGAGAAGGCGCTGTAGAATCGCGCGCAGCATACGGCTTCGGGCGGGCTGGCGCGGCACGCGTGTATGGCCGGGGCCGCCCGAAGCACGCGCGTTTCACGTCAGCGCACTCTCTCTCGCAACGCATCGATGAAAGAAGAAACGCCGGAGCACTCCGCGCAACTCGACATGTTCGGCAACCCCGTCGGCGAGACGCCCACCGCCGATGCTTCGCCGCCCACGGCGGCATCCGGCGCGACATCCGATACCTCTTCAGCGCAGACCGGCACGCCGTCGAAAAAGCGCCGTGCGCGTGACGTGCTGGCCGCGCAGCCGTCCGCCGATATCGTCGAACTCGCAAGCCAGTTGCCCCAGCACGTGCATCTCGGCACGTCGACATGGTCGTTTCCTGGCTGGAAAGGCATCGTCTACGGAGACGATTACAGCAACAGCAAGCTGTCGCGCGATGGACTCGCGGCATACGGCGCACATCCGCTGCTGCGCACGGTGAGCATCGACCGCTCGTTCTATGCGCCGCTCACGCTCACCGACTATCTGCGCTACGCGCGGCAGGTGCCGGATAACTTCCGCTTCATCGTGAAGGCGCCCGCGCTCGTCACCGATGCAACCGTGCGCGCCGAGCGTGGCGAGCCGGTGTCGGAGAACCCCTGCTTTCTGAACGCGCAACTGGCCATCGACGAATTCGTGCGGCCATGCATCGATGGTCTCGGCGGGAAGGCGGGCGCGCTCGTGTTCCAGTTCTCGCCGCTGCCGAATGAACTGCTCTCGCAGCCCGCGCTCTTCGTCGAACGGTTGACGGCGTTCCTGTCGGCGTTGCCGCCGCTTCCAGGCGATACCTGCTATGCCGTCGAAATCCGCGACGCATGCCTCTTGACGCCGCGCCTGATCCGCGCGCTAAAGGCGACGGGCGTGCGGTACTGCGTCGGCATTCATGCGCGGATGCCCGATCCTTCGCGCCAGGCGGCAGCTCTCGCACTGCTCGACGAAGCGCCGTTGGGCCCGCTCATCGTGCGCTGGAATCTGCATGGCGGCTTCAAGTACGAACAGGCGAAGGCGAAGTATGAGCCGTTCGACAAGCTCGTCGACGAAGATCCGCAAACGCGCACAGCGCTCGCCGAACTCGCCGCACGCTACGCGATCGCGGGCCAGCCGGTGCTGATTGCCGCGAACAACAAGGCGGAAGGCTCGGCGCCGCTGAGCTGCGTGAAGCTCGCAGCGGAAATCGCCGCTGCCTGCGAGCGGCTTCGCAATGCGCCACTGCAAAACGCGGCGCAGGCCGCCTAGCTAAGCCGAACTGAAAAGCAGCGCAAGCCGCGCGGGGCCTGCGCTGCGCGTGCGATGTGAAAAGCGCGCCGTGACGCTTAAGGATCAGGCGCCGGCCTTGATCCGATGGGCGAACTTCTGGCGGAACTTCGCTACCTTCGGCGCGACGACGAACGCGCAATAGCCCTGATCCGGATGCTGCGCGAAGTAGTTCTGGTGATACGCCTCGGCGGGCCAGTAGTTGCCGTCGAGCGGCAGCACCTGCGTGACGATCTGGCCGTCGTAGATGCCTTCCGCGCCGATCTCGCGGATCGCCTGCAACGCCGTCTCGCGCTGCGCGTCCGAGTGCGTGAAGATCACCGACCGGTACTGCGTGCCGACATCGTTGCCCTGGCGGTTGAGCTGCGTCGGATCGTGGATCGCAAAGAAAATATCCAGAACTTCGCGATAGCTGATGCGGGCCGGATCGAATTCGACGTTGACGACTTCCGCGTGCCCCGTGTCGCCGTCGCACACCTGCTCGTACGACGGGTTGTCGACCTGCCCGCCTGCGTAGCCGGACTCCACGGACGTCACGCCATCGACGCCCAGATACACCGCTTCAAGACACCAGAAACATCCGCCGCCCAGCGTGGCGGTCTCGACCGACTGACTCATGTTCGCTCCTTGGATTGGCTCGCCCGCCTCGCCGCCGCGCTTCGACGCGCGGAACGGACTGACTCGCCACAGTCACCTTGAAACCCGATGCTTGATCGCATCCGGCCGGCGGGACGTTCGCGCGGCACCGTCCTTCTGTTCAACACGTGACGCACGCACCATCCGTACCATGTGCGATTCGCGCGCGATTCGTCACGCGAGGCGCAAGCCTCGCAGCTCGCGACGGCGGGCTGCGCCGCCACACCGACTGCCTGCCGCGCCAGGCCCTCCGCGATTGCAGTTAAAATTGGGACAATTCGCCGAATTTCTACATGACCTTCAAACCGATTTTTTCCATTTGGTCGCTTCATCAAGCGGTCCGTTCGCCGGAATGCCTCACGCAATGAAGCGCGCCGCCCCGCCCAATTTCGACGATGCAGCGTTTCGCCGCGCGCTCGGCCAGTTCGCGACGGGCGTCACCGTCATCACGACGCGCGCGCCATCCGGCGCACTGATCGGCATTACGGCCAGTTCGTTCAATTCTGTCTCGCTGACGCCGCCGCTCGTACTGTGGAGCCTCGCGACGCGCTCGGCGTCGATGTCCGTGTTCCAGGCGAACAGTCATTATGTCGTCAATGTGCTGGCCGCGTCGCAACTCGAGCTGTGCAAGCGCTTCGCGACCGTCAAGGGCGACCGTTTCGAAGGCGTCTCGCATGCGGCGGGCGACACGGGCATGCCCGTGCTCGACGGCGCGCTCGCCTGGTTCGAATGCCATAACCGCAGCCGCTACCAGGAAGGCGATCACGTCATTTTCGTCGGCGAAGTGGAGCGCTGCGGCGTCCTCGACAGCGCCGGCCAGGTCCAACCGCTCGTGTTTCAGAACGGCGATTTCCATGGGTTGAAGCCGCTGGGCTGACGGCTCGCGTCATTTCAGCGGCGGCGAGAAAGAAGGATTTCGCAGGTTTTCCGCGCAACGCGCTCACGCCAACCCGCGCCGACCCGCGCCGCTATCCGTGCGGCTGCACCTTCGCGCCCGTCACCAGCGACACGGGGACGCCCGAATCCTCCTTGAGCGTCTGCAGCACGATGTTCGAGCGGATGTCCATCACGCCCGGCGCCTTGTAGAGCCGGCCGAGCACGAAATCCGAATAGTGCTTGAGATTATGGGCGAGCACCCGCAGCAGATAGTGCGTCTCCCCCGTCACGACGAACGCGCCGACCACTTCCGGCCAGTCGCGCAGCGCTTCGGCGAAGCGCTCGTGCCAGTTTTCCTGGTCGTTGCGCATCGAAACCTGCACGAACGCTTCCAGTTCGAAGCCGAGCACTTCGCGGTTCAGGCACGCCCGATAGCGCTCGATCACGCCCTGCTCTTCCAGCAGGCGCAAACGGCGCAGACACGCCGACGGCGAAAGCGAAATCCGCTCCGCCAGATCGAGATTGCTGATTCGTCCTTCGTGCTGCAACACCGTCAAGATACGGCAATCGGTGGCGTCGAGTGAGATCGCGTTCATTTTCGGTCTCCCTTTCCCGTTTGTCTCAAATTATGTTCCAAAGGGGTCGAAATAAACAGTTTTTTTAGCAAGCACATTTCGCTTCATGCCGCCTATCATCCAAAGATCGACGTACAACGATATGACAGACGCATGGAGACACTTTGGGATATCACGCCCGCCGTCGATACGGCGACGCCCGTCTGGCCGGGCGACACACCCGTCGGCATCGAGCGCGTGTGGCGGATGGAGGCGGGTTCGCCCGTCAATGTCGCGCGGCTGACGATCTCGCCGCACACGGGCGCGCACACCGACGCGCCGCTTCACTACGATGCCCAGGGCGCAGCGATCGGCGCGGTGCCGCTCGATGCGTATCTGGGCCGCTGCCGCGTGATTCATTGCATCGGCGCGAAGCCGCTGGTGACGCCTGAGCACGTCGCGGCATCGCTCGTCGTCGGCGTGCCGCCGCGCGTGCTGCTGCGCACCTATCGCGCGGCGCCGACGACAGCCTGGGACAGCGACTTCTGCGCCGTTGCGCCCGACACGATCGATCTGCTCGCCGCGCACGGCGTAAAGCTGATCGGCATCGACACGCCGTCGCTCGATCCGCAGGAGTCGAAGACGATGGACGCGCATCGCCGCATACGCGCGCATCAAATGGCGATTCTTGAAGGCATCGTGCTCGACGCCGTCGAGCCGGGCGACTACGAATTGATCGCGCTGCCGCTCAAGCTGACGACACTCGACGCGAGCCCGGTACGGGCCGTGCTTCGAGCACTGCCTGCATGACGACTTTCCGCAACTTTCCGCCTGAAGACTTTCTGGACCGAACGAACCATCATGAATCAACGTGACGAAGCACTCGCGCTCGACGCAGCCGATCCGCTCGCGCCCTTGCGCGACCAGTTCGCGCTGGCGCCGGGCGTCATCTATCTGGACGGCAATTCGCTCGGCGTGCCGCCCGCCGCAGCTGCGCAGCGCGCGCAGACGGTGATCGGCGCCGAATGGACGCAAGGCCTCATCCGCAGCTGGAACACGGCCGGCTGGTTCTCGCTGCCGCGGCGTCTGGGCAACAAGCTCGCGCCGCTGATCGGCGCAGCGCACAACGAAGTCGTCGTCACCGATACGATTTCGATCAATCTGTTCAAGGTGCTGTCGGCGGCGCTGCGCATGCAGGACAGGCGCGACCGGAAGCGCCGCGTGATCGTGTCGGAGCGCTCGAATTTCCCGACCGATCTGTACATCGCGCAAGGGCTGATCAAGCAGCTGGACCGCGGCTATGAACTGCGCCTCGTCGACGATCCATCCGAGCTGCCCGCCGCGATCGCCGACGATGTCGCCGTCGCGATGATCACGCACGTCAACTACCGCACGGGCTACATGCACGACATGGCCGCGCTCACGCAACTGATCCATCGGCAAGGCGCGCTCGCGCTATGGGATCTCGCGCATTCGGCGGGCGCCGTGCCCGTCGATCTGAATGGCGTCGGCGCGGATTGCGCGGTCGGTTGCACGTACAAGTACCTGAACGGCGGTCCTGGCTCGCCCGCGTTCGCGTGGGTGCCGCATCGCCATCAGAACGACTTCGAGCAGCCGCTGTCGGGCTGGTGGGGTCATCGCGCGCCGTTCGCGATGGACCCGACGTACGCCGCCGACGACGGCATCGGCCGCTTCCTGTGCGGCACGCAGCCGATGGTGTCGATGGCGCTTGTCGAATGCGGGCTCGACGTGTTCCTGCAAACCGACATGCAGGCGATCCGCAAGAAGTCGCTCGCGCTGACCGATCTCTTCATCGAGCTGGTCGAAAAGCGCTGCAACGCGTTTCCGCTCAAGCTCGTGACACCGCGCGCGCATTCGCAGCGCGGCTCGCATGCGAGCTTCGAGCATCCGCATGGCTATGAAGTGATGCAGGCGTTGATCGCGCGGGGCGTGATCGGCGATTACCGCGAGCCGCATGTGCTGCGTTTCGGCTTTACGCCGCTGTACACGCGCTATGTCGATGTATGGGATGCCGTCGAGCATCTGCGCGACGTGCTCGAGCGCGAAACATGGCGCGCCCCCGAATTCGCCGCGCGCGGCGCCGTGACCTGAGGAACGACGATGACCGATCACATGAAGATGATGGAAGAGAAGCCCGCGCAAGGCTGTCCGTTCGGGCACGGCGGCACGCAGACGGCGCACCCCGATCACACTGGGCACGCGTCGCACATGGCCGCCGACGAAGACAAAGGCTGGCACGACGCGCAGCTCGATTTCTCGAAGTCGATGAGCTATGGCGACTATCTGTCGCTCGGCTCGATTCTGCACGCGCAGCATCCGCTTTCGCCCGATCACAACGAGATGCTGTTCATCATCCAGCATCAGACGAGCGAACTGTGGATGAAGCTCGCGCTGTACGAACTGCGCGCGGCGCTCGCGTGCGTGCATCGCGATGAATTGCCGCCTGCGTTCAAGATGCTTGCGCGCGTGTCGCGGATTCTCGAGCAGCTCGTGCAAGCGTGGAACGTACTGTCGACGATGACGCCATCGGAATACACGTCGATGCGGCCGTTCCTTGGAAGCTCGTCGGGGTTTCAGTCGTATCAGTATCGCGAGCTGGAGTTCATGCTCGGCAACAAGAACGAGCAGATGCTGAAGCCTCATGCGCATCACCCGGATATTCATGCCGAAGTGAAGGCGGCACTCGAAGCGCCATCGTTCTACGACGAAGTGATCCGTCTGCTGGCGCGGCGCGGCTTCGCGATCGATCCATCGCGGCTCGAACGCGACTGGACACAACCGACGCAGCACGATCCGTCAGTCGAAGCGGCCTGGCTCGAGGTGTATCGCAATCCGTCGCAGCATTGGGAGCTGTACGAGATGGCCGAAGAACTCGTCGATCTCGAAGACGCGTTTCGTCAGTGGCGCTTCAGGCATGTGACGACCGTCGAGCGGATCATCGGGTTCAAGCAGGGGACGGGCGGGACGAGCGGAGCGCCCTATCTGCGGAAAATGCTGGACGTGGTGCTGTTTCCTGAGTTGTGGCACGTAAGGACTGTTTTGTGATTTTTTGGTCTGCGACGGCTTTGCTGTTTTTATGGCTTGCAGCCGGCATTCGCGATGCGTTGTTCTGCTTTTATGGCTTGCCGCCGGCATCCGCGTTTAGCGCCTCATGGCGCGGGCGTTGGCCCTGTGCGGGGCGGCACTTGCTTTTGTTTGCAACAGCTTTTGTTTTTATGTTTTTGCCTTTGCGCTGGCATCCGCATATGCGCCTCGCGGCGCAGGCGTTGCCCCTGTGCGGGGCGGCACCTACTTTTCTTTGCCGCCGCAAAGAAAAGTAGGCAAAAGAAAGCGGGCTAACACCGCCAGCCCTTGACCACTGCCCACGGGCTCTCAACGTCCCCATCGCTCGCGCGGCGGCGTGCTCACTTGTGTTCGCTGCCAACGTTCTCGCTAAATGCCTCACCCGCTTCGCGCACGTATGGCACGGCTAAGGGCATGGAACGGTTCAGCGCCGCATGTCGGTAGTGAATGAGGATTGCCGTGTCGTGCGGGACGACGCCCTCGCTTGAGCCGCATCGCGTAGCGACGGTGTCCTGTGCGGTGCGAATGCCTACACACAGTTTGCCGCAAAGAAGCGCGCAAGACTTCGATGTCGCGAGCCGCAACGCGGGTGCATGAAGCAGGTGAGGCATCCGATAAATGCGCTGGCAACGTGCATGGGCCAGCAGATTGCCGTGTGAAGAACGGGAACGTTGAGAGCCCGTGGGTAAAGGTCAAGCACTAGCGGTGTGAGCGGCTTTCTTCTGCCTACTCTTCTTTGCCGCGGCAAAGAAGAGTAGGTGCCGCCCCGCACAGGGGCAACGCCTGCGCCGCGAGGCGCATATGCGGATGCCAGCGCAAAGGCAAAAACACCAAAACAAAAGCTGTTGCAAACAAAAGCAAGTGCCGCCCCGCACAGGGGCAACGCCTGCGCCGCGAGGCGCATCGCGGATGCCAGCGATAAAGGCAAAAGACCATAAGGGCATCACCTCGCGGTATACCCACCATCAACCGGCAGCGTCACACCACTGATCATCGAAGCCGCGTCGCTCAGCAAAAACAAAATCGGCTCGGCCACTTCACGCGGTTCAGCGAACCGCTTCAAAGGAATCGCCTGCAACGCGGGATCGCGTTTCGCCGGCTCGCTCCACGCCTTCACGGCCATCGGCGTCAACGTCACCGTCGGATTCACGCTGTTCACGCGTATGCCATGCGGTCCAAGCTCGACGCACAGCACACGCGTGATCGCATCCATCGCCGCCTTCGACGCGCAATAGCTCAGATGATCGTCGAGCCCCACAAGGGCCGCCTGGCTCGACACGTTGACGATGCTGCCCGCGCGCTTCGCATCGATCATCGCGCGCGCCACATGTCGCGCGACGAGCGCCGCGCCACGCGCGTTCACGTTCATCACGCTGTCGAAGCTCGCCGCCGTCGTATCGATCGCGCGTTCGAGCACCGTCGTGCCGGCACAATTCACGAGTCCATCAAGGACATCGAGCGATCCTAACGCGTCATCAATGGCCCCTTCATCGCCGACATCCAAAACCAGCGGCTCGCAGCCCGTCTCCTCAGCGAGCCGCGCAAGCTCGCTGACGTTGCGCGCCGCCGCGACGACTTGTGCGCCGCTCGCGCACAGTAGCTCGACGGTCACGCGGCCGATGCCGCTCGATGCGCCCGTCACGAGGATCGAGCGTCCGGAAAAATCGAAGGTCGCGTTCATTTCGCTTGCAGCCGATGCATGACAGGCTTCAGTGCCGGATACAGATCCGTGTAGATGGAAAAGCGCTCTGCGTACAATGCCTGGCGCGCAGGATCGGGCTTCACGCGCTCGACGAGCCTCACCCAGCCGCCGCGCGCCGTCTCTTGCGAAATCAGCTTCACACCGTACGCGGCCAGCAGCGCCGCGCCCATCGCCGCTTCCACCTCCTGCTCGATCGTATGAACGGGAAAGCCGGTGACGTCCGCGATGATCGACATCCACAGGTCCGAATGCGCCGCGCCGCCGACGACGATCAGCTTGTCGTCGAGCGACTTCGCGCCCTTGCGCCCCGCGACGATATTGTGTTGCAACGCGAACGCGACGCCTTCGAGCACCGCGCGATACAGATGCGCGCGCGTGTGATAAAGACTCAGGCCGACGAACGCGCCGCTCGCCTTCGCGTCCCACACGGGACTACGCTCGCCCATCAGATACGGCAAGAACATCACGCCATCCGAGCCCGCCGGTATGTGCGCGGCGTCTTCTTCGAGCAATTGATGCGGGTCGCCGTCCGGTATCGCTCGCGCCGCTTCGATCTCCGCCTGACAGAACTGCTCGCGATACCACGTCACCGATGCACCCGCCGTAATCGCGCCGCCGAACACGTAGATGTCGTGCTGGCCGTTGAACACATGCGGCATGCTGACGAGACCGTGCCGCGCATCGACGCTCTGGTTGATGTAGCCCCAGCACATGCTCGTGCCGATCATCGCGACATGCTGGCCCGCGCGCGTCACGCCCGCCGCGTAAGTGGCCATTGCCGCATCGACGCCGCCCGCGACGATCGCGGTGCCCGCTTCGAGTCCGAATTGTTCTGTCCATTGCGACAGCAGGCCGCCCACCACGTCCGACGATTCGACGAGATGCTCGGGCATCATCGTCGCGGGAATGCCGAGCATGTCGAGCGCTTCATCGGACCAGTCGCGTTTCGCGATGTCATACACGCCGCCGATGTTGCCCGCCGAACTGTGATCGACGGCCACTTCACCCGTCAGCAGATAGATCACATAGGCATTCGGCGGCAGGAAGAAGCGCGTATTGGCCCATACGTTCGGCTCGTTCTCGCGCAGCCACAGCATCTTCGTGTAGCCGTAGTAGCTGTCGACGCCATTGCCCGTGATCGCATGGAGCCGGTCGACATCGACGTTGTTGCGCACCCACTCGACCTGAGCCGTCGCGCGCCGGTCCATCCAGATCAGACACGGATACAGCGGCTTCATTTCGCTATCGACGGGAATACCGGAGCCGCCATACAGGCTGCTCACGCACACGGCCTTGATCGCGTTCGATGCGACGCCCGCCTCGCGCGCTTTCGCGACACAGCGCGCAATGCATTCGACGACGGCCTTCATCCACACCGTCGGCCACTGCTCGGCCCACAACGGCTTCGGCGTATCCGGGTGATAGCCGCTCGAATGCTGCGCGACGATTGCGCCGTTCTCGTCGACGAGCACCGCCTTCGTGCTCTGCGTGCCGATATCGACGCCGATGACGTAATTCATAGTGTCTCCGTGTGCGCGCCTTTGCGACGCGCACTGTCTGTTTTCCTTCGGAATGACGGATCAGGCACGGGACTATCGGGCCGGCTTCATCAGCACCTTGATCGAATCGAGCGAGTTCGCGACCTTGATCGCTTCGTCCCACTCTTCGAGAGAGAAGCCATGTGTGACGATGCCTTTCGATGTGACGAGCCCACGCGCCAGCAGGTCGATCGCAACCGGATAGCAGTAAGGCCCGAGATGCGCGCCGCGTACATCGAGTTCCTTGCGGTCGCCGATGATCGACCAGTCCATTGTAGTCTCGGCGCCGAACACGGAAAACTCGACAAAACGCCCGAGCTTGCGAATGAGGTCCATGCCCTGATTCACGCCGGCAGGCACGCCCGTCGTTTCGATGTAGACGTCGCAGCCATAGTTGTCCGTCAACGACCGGATGATGGCGAGCGCATCGTCGTTCTTCGGATTGATCGTCACGTCCGCGCCGTATTCGCGCGCGAGTTCGAGACGCTCGTCGACCAGATCGATCACGACGAGCTTCTTCGGCGTTTTCAGATGCGCGACTTGCGTCATCATCAGACCGAGCGGACCCGCGCCCGCGATCACGACCACATCGTCCAGTTGAATGTCGCCGCGGTTGACGGTGTGAATCGCGCACGCGAGCGGCTCGATGATCGCGGCATCTTCGAGCGAGATGCCGTCGGGAATCTTGTGGACGATTGCCGTCGGCGGAATGCGCATGTATTCGGCCATGCCGCCGTCCGCGACTTCGCGCTGAAAGCCGAAGATGTTGTGCACTTCGCACATCCAGTATTGGCCGGACTTGCAGTAGCGGCACTTGCCGCACGGCACGATCTGCTCGGCAATCACGCGATCGCCCTTCTTCACGCCGAAGTGTTCCGCGGCGCCTTCGCCGAGTTCTTCCACGTAGCCGAAGAACTCGTGGCCGGGAATCACGGGCGCCTTGACCCATGGGCTCGGGCCGCCCCAGAACATCTTCGCGCCCGAATGGCATTTGCAGTCGCTCGCGCAGATGCCGCACGCGGCGATGCGGATCACGAGTTCGTGCGCGCGCGCCTGCGGTTTCGTCACGCGTTCGACGCGATAGTCCTTCGGCGCGTGGCACACGATCGCCGTCATGCTTTTGGTGGTGTCCTGAGTGGTCATTGCATTGCCCTGCTTTTAAGGGGAGAACAAAGGAAAGGGAAATTCACTTCTTGCGGTCGCGGCTGATGTAGATCGCGAGCAGAATGATTCCGCCCTTGATCACGTTCTGCACGTATGGATTCACGCCGACCATGTTGAGGCCATTGTTCAGCACGCCGAGCAGCAGCGCGCCGATCAGCGTGCCGATGATCGAGCCGCGTCCACCCGATATCGACGTACCGCCCATCACCACAGCTGCAATCGCATCGAGCTCGAAGCCGACGCCCGCATTCGGCTGGCCGCTCATCAAGCGCGACGTGAGTACGATGGCCGCGAACGACGACGTCAAACCCGCAAGCGTGTAGACGATCAGCTTCACGCGCGCGACGCGCACGCCGGAAAGACGCGTCGCCTGCTCATTGCCGCCGATCGCATACACGTAGCGGCCGAACGGCATGCGTTCGAGCAGCAGCCACGCGATCGCATAGACGACGAGCATGATGAGCACAGGCGCCTGAATGCCGAACACCTTGCCGCTGCCGAAGAAACTCACCCAGTCGGGCAGGCCGTCGATCGGATAGCCGCCCGTGTAGATCAGCGCGAGGCCGCGCGCGATGCCCATCGTCGCGAGCGTGACGATGATGGGCGGCATGCCCGCGAACGCAACGAAGAAGCCGTTGCCGAAACCGAAGCCGAGGCCGACAGCAATGCCGATCGCGATCGCGGCGACGCCGTTGAGCCCCGCCACCATCAGGCCCGCGGCTAGCGTGCCCGAGAGCGCCATCACGGAACCGACGGACAGATCGATGCCGCCCGTCAAGATCACGGCCGTCATGCCGACGGCGATGATCGCGTTGATCGACACCTGGCGCAGCACGTTCTCGAGATTCGCCGCCGACAGAAAGCTGTCGCTCGCGAACACCATCACGATGCACACCACGAGCAAGCCGATGAACGGATAGAACAGCGTTGAGCGTTTGATGCTCGCCCAGTTGAGGCGCAACGGCGCGCCTGGCGTATCGGACGCGACGGTCGATGTCTTGGAGGAAGTATCAGGCGTGTTCATGCTGTGTTGCTCCACGAGTGCCGGCTGTCGCACCAGCGGTTGCGTAAGTCATCACGGCGTTCGATTCGATCTGGTCGCCTTCGAGCATCGCTTCGATGCGGCCCTGCCGGAACACGGCGACGCGATCGCACATGCCGACAATCTCCGGCAGTTCCGACGAGATCATGATGATCGAGTAGCCGCGCGCAGTGAGCTCGCGCATCAGCAGATAGATTTCCGCTTTCGCGCCGACGTCGATGCCGCGCGTCGGCTCGTCGAAGATCAGGATGTTCGTGTGGTGATTGAGCCAGCGCGCGATCACCACTTTCTGCTGATTGCCGCCCGACAGCGTCGCGACTTCCGTGTTCATCGTCGGTGCCTTCACGCCGACGCGCTTCATGATGTCGGCCGTTGCGCGCGCTTCGTTGCCATGATCGATGAAGAAGCGCGCGGCGCGGTACTTGCCGAGGTTGTTGATCGAGATGTTCTGCTTGATCGAGAACGACGTGATCAGCCCTTCCGTCTTGCGGCTTTCGGGCAGTATGCCGATGCCGGACTTCAATGCGTCGGCGGGATCGGACAGATTGGCCGGCGCGCCGTTGATGCGAACGTCCTTCACGTGCGCCGCATCCGCGCCGATGACGGCGAGCGCCGTCTCCGTGCGCCCCGAGCCGACGAGTCCCGCAAAGCCGAGTATTTCCCCTTCGCGCAGCGTGAAGCGATTCACGGGGCCGTCCTTGTGCAACTGCAATGCGTTCACTTCGAGCACGACCTTTGCATCGACGGGCAGCGCGGGCTTCGGCGGAAAGCTGCTTTCGATCTTGCGTCCGACCATCATCTCGACGAGCCGGCCGACGTCCGTCTTTGCCACATCCGTCATGCCGACATACTGGCCGTCGCGCAATACGGTGATGCGGTCGCACACTTCGAAAATTTCTTCGAGGTGGTGCGAGATGAAAATCATCGCGACGCCGTGCCGCTTCAGGTCGCGCATGATCGTGAAGAGGTGCTCGGCTTCGGCGGGCGTGAGCGTCGCCGTCGGTTCGTCGAGAATCAGGATGCGCGCGTTCAGCGACAACGCCTTGCCGATTTCGACGAACTGCTGCTGCGCGACCGACAGTTCGCGAATCGGCACGGACAGATCGATCGCGACGCCGAGCCGCGCGAAAATCTCGGCCGCCGCGCGCCGCATCTGCGTGCGATCGAGCATCCCGAAGCGATTGCGCAACTCGCGTCCGAGGAACATGTTCTCGACGGCGTTCAAGTACGGAATCAGGCTGAACTCCTGAAACACGATGCCGACGCCCGCCGCGACGGCATCGTGATAGTTCGCGAAGTGCCGCGCTTCGCCGTCGATCACGATCGTGCCGTCGTCGGGTTGATAGATGCCGCACAGGATTTTCATCAACGTCGACTTGCCCGCGCCGTTCTCGCCGAGCAGCGCGTGAATCTCGCCGCGCGCGATCTCGAGATGAATGCGCTGCAACGCCTTCACGCCGGGAAAGCTCTTCGTGATGTTGTCGAGTTTGAGGACCGTGTCCATCGCGTTTCCTTGTTCATGCAGTGACGCTTGCCTGAAAAAAACAAGCGTCACTGCAAGGCAACACATCGCTTACCAGCTGAAGCCCTTCGCGTTGTCCTTGTCGACGAGCTTCACGTCGACGGGAATCGCCTTCGGCACATTGGCGCCCCACTTCTTCGCGAGCGCCACGCCGATCGCGAGACGGATCTGGTCGCGCGGGAATTGCGCGGACGTTTCGATGAACTTCGAGTTCGGCTTCTGGATCGCGGTGATCGCTTCAGGCGCGCCGTCGACGCTCGTCAGCTTGATGTCCTTGCCCGATGATTCGATCGCGGACAACGCGCCCATCGAGCCGCCGTCGTTCACGCTGAAGATGCCCTTCAGGTTCGGATGCGCCTGAATCATGTTCTCGGTGACGGACAGCGCCGTCGCGCGCTCCTGCTTGCCGTTCTGCGTATCGACGAGCTTCACGTTCGGGAACTTCGCGAGCGCCGCCTTGCACCCGCGCACGCGTTCGAGAATCGGCACGACGGGAATGCCGTCGAGAATCGCCACTTCGCCGCTGCCGCCGATTGCTTTCGCAAGGTACTCGCACGACATCTGCCCCGCGTCGAAATTCTTCGAGCCGACGAACGAATCGACGGGACCGTTCGCGTTCGCATCGACGGCGACGACCACGGCGCCCGCTTTCTTCGCCGACGTCACGGCCGACTGGATGCCCGTCGAGTCGGTCGGGTTCACGAGCAGGATGTCGATCTTCTTCTGGAGCATGTCTTCGACGTCGCTCACCTGCTTGCTCACGTCGTGATGCGCATCGGTGACGACGACCGTCGCGCCGATCGATGCGGCGGCGTCGTTCAGCGCCTTTTGCATCGTCACGAAATACGGGTTGTTCAGTTCCTGGAACGTCATGCCGATTTTCAGCGGCGCGGCGTTGGCAGTCGCCGGCGCAAGAAGCGGCGCGCCGAGCATCACGGCGGCGAAGGTCAGCGCGGCGCGCAGGCGCAATGTGCGCGTAGGGTGCGTAGGGTGCGAAGCGGTGTGCGTCATGGTTGTCTCCATTTATGAGGATGAGTGCGTCCCTCGCGCGATTCGGGCGCGCGATGAGTGGGTGAAACGTCGTTGATGCCGGAGTGCTCTATGTCGTGGCGACTGGCGAGCCCAGAGGCGGATACGCCGCAGGTGCGGCGCGCGGCTGAGCGTGCGCATGGTTTCGCGCCTGCACGGCGGGCACGATCGAGGGCGCGTTCGCGATGCCCTTGCCGAGCGCGGCTGCCGCTTCGGAAGCATCGCGGCTCGCGTCGTTCAGTTGCTGGAAGCGGCGGAACTTCGATGGGGCCATGCCCTTCGCCGTGAGGAACTGCCGGTTGAAGTTCGACAGATTGTTGAAGCCGACCTTGTAGCAGATGTCGGTGACGCTCAGCTCGTCATCCATCAGCAGCTGACATGCGAGATTGATGCGCATGCGGTTCACGTACTGCACGAACGGCAGGCCCGTATGGCGTCGGAAGTATCGCGAGAAGGCGCTCACGCTCTGCCCCGCGAGCTGCGCGAGATCGGATTCGCGCAACTCCGACGCGAGGTTCTTGCCGATATATGACAGCACATGGTTGATGCGCGTCGATGCATAGCTGGTCGGGTCGCTTTGATACGCGGGGCTCGCGAGCAGTTCGCGGTCGCTTGCGTTCAACAGGATTTCCATCATCGACAGGAACAGCACGATGCGGCGCAGGCCGCGCGCCTCGAGCAGTTCCATGAAGAGCGGCTGGATCGCGGCGCTCGTCTGCGCGCCGAACGACACGCCGCGCCGCGAATCGGCGAGCAGCGCTTCGAGCGTGCGCCATTCGGGGAAGCTCTCCGTGCAATGCGCGACGAAGTCCTGGCCGAACTGCACGACGAGATTGCGCTGCGCGATCGTCACGCCTTCGGGCACTTCGCTGACCCAGTTGTGCGGCAGGTTCGGACCCATCAGCACGAGATTGCCCGGCGCGAAACTGCCGATGTAATCGCCGACGAACATCTTGCCCGTCGTCGCGACGATCAGATGGATTTCGAATTCCGGATGAAAATGCCAGCGCACGGTGCGGTACGGAAAGCCGTGATACCACACCTTGAACGACTCGTCGCGTCGCACGCTGACCAGTTCCAGATCGGGTTGCACGTCGGTCCTCCTCCTGTTCCTTCGTCCGGCGCCTTGCGTTTCGCGTCTCGCGGGCACCATCGGCTTCATTGCTCTTGTGTAGCGAAAGTTAGACCCCGAGGGCAATCGCGGCCACTAGAAATGAGACCGTCGACTGATACTTTTTTGCATTCGGGTTAGTCCTGGCCTCCTGGCTGTCAAATTTGATGCAACGCAACAGCCAGCCCACCGGCCGCCCGCCAACGTTTCTGCCAACGTTTCGCGGCCAAAGCATCAGCCGTTGAAAAGCCCGTCCCGCCGCGCCGCGCAACGATCCGCCGTGAAAAAGCACCGTCCTTCGCCTTGACTTTCGATCGGCCGAATACGATCATTAGTTCACGTTGAGAGCAAATGCTCTTGATTCGAATCGTCGGCTCATGTCGCCGAGACAGCTTCTAGACTTATCCCAAGTAACGCACGCGAAAGACCGTGCGCATAAGACTTCATTAGCATCGGACCCGGCAACGCATGGAGCGGGAGTCAGCGCGAAAGCGCCTCTCGTCGACATGCCGCCCCGGGTCGACACAGGAGACGCACATGAACAGCGGCCAAAGCAGCGGCGCAAACAACGGCGCTAGCACGCAGGTGATCCTGCACATCGGCGCGGGATCGTTTCATCGCGCGCATCAGGCGTGGTATCTGCACCGGCTCAACGAAGCGAGTCAGCCTGGCGATACGCACTGGTCGCTCACCGTCGGCAATATCCGCAGCGACATGAATGCCGTCGCCGATGCGTTGGCCGCGCAGAACGGCGTCTACACGCTCGAAACCGTCACGCCACAAGGCAAGCGCGACTACGAGACGATCCGCTCGATCAGGCGCGTGGTGCCGTGGTCGGCGAATCTCGATGGGCTCGTCGAAGCGGGCGCCGATCCCGCGTGCAAGATCATCGCGTTCACCGTGACGGAAGGCGGCTACTACCTCGACGAGCACCACAAGCTCGACACGGCGAATCCCGATCTGTCCGCCGATCTGAACGGCGCGCGCACCACGATCTACGGCGCGCTCGCCGCGATCCTCGAAGCGCGGATGCAGCGCAACGCCGGCCCCGTCACGCTGCAAACCTGCGACAACCTGCGCAGCAACGGCGAGCGCTTCCGCGCGGGCATGACCGAGTTTCTGGAGCGGCGCGGCGCGAGCGCGCTGCGTCAATGGTTCGATGCGAACACAGCATGTCCGAACTCGATGGTCGACCGGATCACGCCGCGCCCGACACCCGATGTGCGCGAGCGCGTGAAGGCGGCGACGGGCGTCGACGATGCATGCCCCGTGATGGGCGAATCGTTCATCCAGTGGGTGATCGAGGATCACTTCATTGCTGGGCGGCCGGCGTGGGAGCAGGTCGGCGCGGAGATGGTCGAATCGGTGCTGCCGTATGAAGAGGCGAAGATCCGCATTCTCAACGCGACACACAGCTGCATCGCGTGGGCGGGCACGCTGGTGGGCCTCTCGTATATCCACGAAGGCACGCACGATCTGGAAATCCGCCAGTTCGCGCACGACTATGTGACACAGGACGTGATCCCCTGCCTCGCGCCGAGTCCGCTCGATCTCGCGAAGTACCGCGACGTCGTGCTCGAACGCTTCGGCAATCCTTATATCCAGGACACGAATCAGCGCGTCGCCGCCGATGGCTTCTCGAAGATCCCCGGCTTCATCGCGCCGACGCTTGCCGAGTGCTTCGAGCGCAAGGTCGAACCGAACGCGACGGCGATGCTGCCCGCGCTCTTCTTCCGCTTTCTCGACAGATGGCAGCGCGGCCAGTTGCCGTACACGTACCAGGACGGCGTGATGGACGAGAGCGTTGCGCGCGGCTTCTTCAAGGCATCCGATCCGGTGCAGGCCTACTGCGCGGACCGTCTGCTCTGGGGCAGCATGGCGGGCACGGCTTCGCTCGAGAAAGTGGTGCGCGCGGCGCTCGAACGCGTCGATGCGTGGCTCGCGAAGCGCGGCGCGTGAAGATGACCAAACCCGGCTAAAACCGTCGACATCACTTTGCTCGACTGATGACAGCATGGCCGCGCGTGTAAATGCATCCACACTGCATCCACGCGCGGCCGTTCCCATTGATCGCCGCGTTCGAAGCCTGCCGTGCGTCAGGTCTATTGCGCATGGCATCGCCAGCGGCATGCGGCTAAAGTAGCGCATCTCCTACCGACGAAGGTTTCGCGCCCATGTATCTCGGCATCGACCTCGGCACGTCCGAAGTGAAAGTCCTGCTGCTCGCGTCCGACGGACGCGTGATCGGCACGGCGGGTTCTCCGTTCACCGTTTCGCGTCCGCATCAGCGCTGGTCGGAGCAGAATCCGTCCGACTGGTGGCAAGGCACGCGCGCCGCGCTCTTCGCGTTGCGCGACCGTTACCCGGAGCAGTTCGCGCAGATTCGCGGCATCGGGCTGTCGGGGCAGATGCACGGCGCGGTGCTGCTCGACAACGAAGACCGCGTGCTGCGTCCCGCGATTCTATGGAACGACATGCGCGCCGTCGAGGAGTGCGATGAGCTTTACCGGCGCGCGCCGGACCTGCATCGCATCGCCGGCAATCTGGCGATGCCCGGCTTCACCGCGCCCAAGCTGCTGTGGGTCGCGCGCCATGAGCCGGAGATCTTCCGGCAGACGGCCTGCGTGCTGCTGCCAAAAGACTATCTGCGCCTTCAACTGACGGGCGACAAGGTCTCCGATCCATCCGACGCAGCGGGCACGCTGTGGCTCGACGTCGCGCAGCGAGACTGGTCCGATACCTTGCTCGCCGCCTGCGACCTGAACCGCTCGCATATGCCGCGTCTCGCGGAAGGCAGCGCGCCGTCGGGCATGCTGCTTCCCGAACTCGCGCGCGAGCTGGGTTTGCGCGAACCCGTCGTGGTCGCGGCGGGCGGCGGCGACAACGCGACGAGCGCAATCGGCATCGGCGCGACGCAGCCAGGCGACGGTTTCGTGTCGCTCGGCACGTCAGGTGTGTTGTGCGTGATCGGCAACAGTTTCCGGCCGAATCCGGAGTCGGCCGTGCACGCGTTCTGCCATGCGATTCCCGACCGCTGGCATCAGATGAGCGTGGTGCTGTCGGCGGCGAGCTGCTTGCGCTGGGTTTGCAAGCTGACGTCCACCGACGAACCGACGCTGCTCGCGGAAGTCGAAAAGCTGCCCGACGACGCGCTCGCGACTGCGCCGCTCTTCCTGCCGTATCTGTCCGGCGAGCGCACGCCGCACAACGATCCGTATTCGCAAGGCGTGTTCTTCGGCATGACGCACGCGACCGATCGCGCGCTGCTCGGCTATGCGGTGCTCGAAGGCGTGACGCTTGCGCTGACGGATGGCCTCGACGCGTTGCGCGCGGCGGGCACCGAAGTAAGCGCGCTGTCGCTGCTCGGCGGTGGCGCGCGCAGCAACTACTGGGCGCAACTGCTCGCCGATTCGCTGAACACGGCGACGCGCAAGCACGGCGGCGGCGAAACGGGCGCGGCGCTCGGCGCGGCGCGTCTGGGCTGGCTCGCGGCGGGCGGCGATCCGTCGACGGTGCTCACCAAGCCGCCCGTCGAAATCGAATTCACGCCGAACACGCGGCGTCATGCCGTGCTGCGCGAGCGGCTCGCCAGCTATCGCGCGCTGTATCGGCACGTGAAGCCGATGTTCGTGCCCGCGCGCGATGCAAACGCCGCGTAATGTGAGGCCGTGATGCGCACTACGACGAATGCGCACGGTATGCAGCACGCCAGAACGTCCGATGCGGGCTGCCTGGTGTTACGCGCTTCGGCGCAATCCTGAGCGAACCCATCGTGCCCAAGTCCACCGAAAAGCTCGATCTCGCGACGCGCGCCGCCTGGCTCTACTACGTCGCCGGCAATACGCAGAACGAGATCGCCGAAAAACTGCAGGTGTCGCGGCCCGTCGCGCAGCGGCTGGTCGCGTTCGCCGTCGAGAAGAACCTGATCCGCGTGCGCGTCGATCATCAGCTTGCGGACTGCCTGTCGCTCGCCGCGCAGTTGTCGAAGCGCTACGGGCTGTCGATGTGCGAAGTCGTGCCCGTCGACAACGACAATCCCGAAGAGATCGACCGCAAGCTCGCCGTCGCGGGCGCGCAGGTCATGGAGCGCTATCTCGGCGAGGAACGGCCGATGGTCGTCGCCGTGAGCAGCGGGCGCACGTTGAAGGCAGTCGTCGATCAGGTCGCGCAACTGGAGCGGCCGCAGCATCGGCTCGTGTCGATGGTCGGCGCGATCGCGCAAGACGGTTCGTCGAACCGCTACGACGTCGCGCTGCACATCTCCGAAAAGACGGGCGGCAAGCACTTCCTGCTGCCCGCGCCGCTGATCGCCGACAGCGAAGCGGAACGCGCGCAGTGGTGCAATCACCGTCTGTACCGGATCGTCGAGTCGCTGTCGGGCGAAGCGGACGTGGCGTTCGTCGGCATCGGCAATATCGGCTTGCATTGTCCGCTGCATGAGGATGGCTTCATCACGTCGGATGAGGTGGAGGAACTGGTGTCGCTGGGCGCCGTCGCCGAATTGCTCGGCCTGCCCATCGATGCCGACGGCGCGCGCGTCGAATCGCCGACGGGCCGCCGCGTGACGAGCTTGCGGCTCGATTCGCCGCCGAAGCGTCCCGTGATCGGCTTTGCGGGCGGCGAGCGCAAGCGCAATGCAGTGATCGCCGCGCTCAAGGGCGGCTGGCTGTCGGGACTCGTCACCGACGAACTTTGCGCGCGCGCCGCGCTTAATCACGGCGCGGATGTGGCCGTCGCGTCACGCGCTTGATGCGAGCACGCTAGCGCGGCATGGAGCGCATCAAGCGCTCGGCATGGCGTCGTAGGTCGGCGGCGGCACGCTGACGCGCGCGATTCGGACTGCAATCGCGTTGACGGCGCGTTCGACGGGATGCACGGAGAACCGGCGGAACGCGCTGGACTGGCCGGCCCGACGCGCCCCGTCGGACGATGCGCAGCTTATCGGACGAGTCCGCGTCCGCAAACGCAAGGCGCCGTTGCTCCACCGTCATCTTTGCCGACAACGGCGGAACAACGGCGCCCGTGCAGCGCTCTTTCTATCGGTGAATCAGGCCGCAAGCACCTCGACGATCTTGCGTTGGAACGCCTGCCCGTTGCTGTCGAACAGATGGCAATGATCAGGCGTTGCGCCGAGGCGGATCGTCGCGCCTTTCTCGTGCCGCTCGAGCGGCGGAATGCGCGCGATCAGGCCATCGGGCGCGACGCCGCTTTCGGCGTACAGATACGCCGCATCGCCGAGCGATTCGACCGTCATGATGCGCGCCGACACGCCATAGTCCGGCACGTCGATATGCAGATGCTCGGGCCGGATGCCGACCGTCACCTTGTCGCCCTCTTTCGCGCGGCCTGGCTCGACCAGCACGAGCTGCGTCTCGCCCGTTTCGTACTTCACGAGCACGCCTTTCGCCGACACCGACTGCACGACGCCTTCGAGGAAATTCATCTTCGGCGAGCCAATGAAGCCCGCGACAAAGCGGTTCGCGGGTGCGTGATACAGCGTGTTGGGGCTGCCCACCTGTTCCAGATTGCCCGCCGACAGCACGACGATCTTGTCCGCGAGCGTCATCGCTTCGACCTGATCGTGCGTGACGTAGATCATCGTCGTCTTCAGCTCGTCGTGCAGACGCGCGAATTCGAGGCGCATCTTCACGCGCAGCGCGGCATCGAGGTTCGACAGCGGTTCGTCGAACAGAAACACCTTCGGCTTGCGCGTGATCGCGCGGCCGATCGCGACGCGCTGCCGCTGGCCGCCCGACAGCTGCTTCGGCTTGCGTTCGAGCAGATGGTCGATGTGCAGGATCTTGGCGGCGTTGCGCACGGCGGCGTCGATCTCCGGCTTCTTCGTGCCCGCGAGCTTGAGGCCGAACGCCATGTTGTCGTACAGCGTCATGTGCGGATACAGCGCGTACGACTGGAACACCATCGCAATGCCACGCTTGGCGGGCGGCACGTCGTTCATGCGCGTGCCGTCGATCTGCAGATCGCCGCCCGTGATGTCTTCGAGGCCGGCGATCATCCGCATCAGCGTGGACTTGCCACAGCCGCTCGGCCCGACGAACACGACGAACTCGCCGTCCTGAATGTCGAGGTTGATGTCGCGCATCACCTCGTTGTCGTCGTAAGCTTTCCTGATGTTGCGCAGAGTTACGCTTGCCATGATGTGTCTCCATTGTCGACGGGAGTTGGCCTTCGGCGTCTACTTCCGTCCCATGCAAAATAGTTGCTGCTGCTCTACTACGTTCAATCGCTATGCCGGAAAGCGGGCTTTCATGCGGTGCCCGTCCGGCCAGACGTAACCATCACGCGGCCTTCATGCGACCGTTATGCGCTGCATCCAGTCCGCGACCAGTCCCGGCAATTGCCTCATGTCGTCGAATACGTGTTGCGCTCCGACGCGATGAAGCGCGCCGATCTGCTCGTCGCTCGCATGGCCGCCGCCGATAAATCCATACACTGTCATGCCCGCCGCCGTCGCCGCCGTGACGCCCGTCACGCTGTCTTCGATGACGAGGCATGCATCGGCGCTCACACCCAGTCCGCGCGCGGCGGCGAGATAGACGTCGGGCGCGGGCTTCGGTTGCGCGACGGCATCCGCGCAAAACAGCCGGTTGCCGAAATGCCGGACGAGGCCCGTGCGCGCCAGCGCCGCTTCGACGTACGCGCGAAAGCTGTTGCTCGCGCACGCCTTCGTGAGCGGAATGTTCGCGAGCGCCGCCTCGATGCCGTCGACCATCGGCGCCTTCACGGCCGCAGCTTCGACAGCGCCGCGAATCGCGGCGATGTCAGTGGGCGTCAACGTCTTGCCCAACTGCGTCGCCGTGCCTTGCAGCACGCTCTCGATGCGCAAGCCCAGCAATGGCATCACGACAGGCGCAACGTCGGCGTCGGGCCAGCGCGCTTCGAGCTCGTGCACGAGCATCGCGGCCGCGACGGCTTCGCTGTCGATCAGCACGCCGTCGCAATCGCAGATGAGCGCGAGATTCGATTCGGTTCTCGTGTCCGTCACTTGACCGCCCCGAACGTAAGGCCACGCACCAGCTGTTTCTGCGAAACCCAGCCGACGATCAGGATTGGAGCGACGGCCAGCAGCGACGCCGCCGACAGCTTCGCCCAGAACAATCCTTCAGGGCTCGAATACGACGCGATGAAGACCGTGAGTGGCGCCGCGTTCGAACTCGACAGGTTGATGCTCCAGAACGCCTCGTTCCACGACAGGATCACGAGCAGCAGCGCCGTCGAAGCGAGCCCCGGCAGCGCCATCGGCATCAGCAGATAGACGATCTCCTGCCACGTCGCGGCGCCGTCGATGCGGCCCGCTTCGAGAATGTCGCGCGGTATTTCGGCGAAGTACGTGAACGCCATCCACACGGCAATCGGCAGATTGATCAGCGTGTAGACGATCACGAGACCGGTGACGGTATCGAGCAGCCCGCTGTTCTTCCACAGCAGATAGATCGGCACCAGCACGCCGACGGACGGCATCATCTTCGTCGACAGCATCCACAGCAGCACTTTCTGCGTGCGCCGGGTCGGGAAGAAGGCCATCGCGTACGCGCACGGCACGGCGAGGATCAGGCACAACACCGTGACGCCGACCGAGATCAGGATCGAGTTCCACGCGAAGCCGAAGTAATTGCTGCGCGCGAAAACCTCGCGGAAGCTGTCGAGCGTCGGCACGAAGAAGAGCGACGACGCGTACGCCTGCTGCTCGGTCTTGAATGCCGTAATCGTCATCCAGAAGATCGGGAAGAACAGCAGCAACGCGAGCAGCCACGCGATGATGCCGGGAATGCTGCGCCGGATGACGGCGAGCGGCGAAGCGGCCGACGACTGGGTCGTCGTAACGGGTGTAGCAGCAACCTGGCTCATTTTTCGTACTCCCCTTTCAGGTTCTTCGCGAGCATGCGCACGAGGAAGAACGACACGATATTCGCGAGCACCACGGCGAGAATCCCGCCTGCCGATGCAAGGCCGACGTCGAACTGTTGCAGGCCCAGCGCGTAGATCAGATACGACAGGTTGGTCGTCGCGTTGCCCGGACCGCCGCCCGTCGTCGTGTAGATTTCGGCGAAGATCGACAGCAGGAAAATGGTTTCCATCATCACGACCACGGCGATCGCGCGCCTCAGGTGCGGCAGCGTGATGAAGAAGAACATCGAGAACGGACCGGCGCCGTCGATCTTCGCGGCTTCCTTCTGCTCCTGATCGAGCGACTGGATCGCCGTGAACAGAATGAGGAACGCGAACGGCAGCCACTGCCACGCAACGATGATGATCACGGCCGTCAACGGATAGTCGGCGAACCAGTCGATCGGCGTGAGGCCGATCGCGCGCATGCCCTGCGCGACGAGCCCATACACCGGATGCAGGATCATGTTCTTCCAGATCAGCGCGCTCACGGTCGGCATCACGAAGAACGGCGCGATCGCGAGCAGCCGCGCGATGCCCTGCCCATAGAACTTGCGGTCGAACAGCACCGCCATCAGCACGCCGCCGACCACGGTGATGACCAGCACGGCGACGATCAGCTGAAGCGTGTGCAGAATCGACGGACCGAATGCAGGATCGCTGGCGAGGAACTTGTAGTTGTCGATACCCGTGAAGCCTTTTTCATCCGGATTCAGCAGGTTGTAGCGCGAGAACGAAAACCAGATCGTCATCGCGAGCGGTATCGTCATCCACAGAACGAGAAGGCCTACAGACGGCGAAACGAGCCAGCGCGCGTGCGCGGCCTTGCGCTCTTCTCGCTCGTGTTCTGTTTTGGGCTGAGGTTGTGCGTGCATGAGGGGTAGACGCAAAGGAATACGCATGATGGACCACCTCTTCGGTAGTGCGCGGGTCGCGGGGCTTGCGGCTCGCTGTGCTGCAGAGTCCGGCTGACGGTGCGCTGTCAGCCGGCGCGTTACATCGTTACGGCCTGGTTTCGAACTGGGGCTGGGTACGCCGCTTGCGCCAGGGGAAACGCAAACGACGCGCCCATTTTCACTTCATCGTTATTTCTGGTAGCCGGCCTGCTTGACCGCGCGGTCGGCTGTCGCATTGCCGGCTGCGAGCGCCTGATCGACGGACATCTGGCCCGCGACAGCGCCCGAGATGCTTTGGCCGACCACCGTGCCGAACGACTGGAACTCAGGGATGCCGACGAACTGCACGCCCGTGTACGGCACCGGCTTGGCCGTCGGATGATTCGGGTCAGCCGTTTCGATCGCCTTCAGCACGAAGTCGGCGAACGGCGCGGCCTGCTTGTACTCGGGGCGCGCATACGTCGACTGGCGCGTGCCCGGCGGCACAGAAGCCCAGCCTTCATCCTTCGCGACGAGTTCGATGTACTGCTTCGATGTCGCCCACGTGATGAACTTCTTCGCGGCATCGGCCTGCTTCGACGACTTCGGAATCGCCAGCGCCCACGCCCACAGCCAGTGCGAGCCGTTCGGCGTCGCCTGCGTCGGCGCGGCCGCGAAGCCGACCTTATCCGCGATCTGCGATTGCTGCTTGTTGTAGAGCATGCCCGCCGCGACCGTCGCGTCGATCCACATCGCGCACTTGCCCGACGACATCAGCGTGAGGTTTTCGTTGAAGCCGTTCGAGCTCGCTCCCGGAGGGCCGTCCTTCTTCAGCAGATCGACATAGAACGAAACCGCCTTCTTCCATTCCGGCGTGGTCAGCTGCGCATGCCACTTTTCGTCGAACCAGCGGCCGCCGAACGTATTCACGAGCGTCGTCACATAGGCCATGTTCTCGCCCCAGCCAGCCTTGCCGCGCAGGCAGATGCCGTAGGTGCCCGCCGATTTGTCGGTGAGCTTGTCGGCGAACTGGGCGATCTGGTCATACGTCGGGTTGTCGGGCATCTTCAGCCCCTTCGCCGCGAACAGATCCTTGCGGTAGTACGTCATCGAGCTTTCGACGTAGAACGGCAGCGCGAACAGCGTGCCGTTGTACGAAAGACCGTCGCGCGCCGTCTTCACGACGTCGTTCAGGTCGTAATCGGCGGGCAGGCCCGTGAGCGGCGCGAGCCAGCCGCGCTTGCCCCATTGCGGCGTTTCATAGGCGCCGATGGTCATCACGTCGAACTGGCCGCTGCCCGTCGTGATATCGGTCGTCGCGCGCTGGCGCAGCACGTTTTCTTCCAGGATCACCCAATTGAGCTTGATGTCGGGATTCGCTTTCTCGAACGCCGGCGACAGCTTCTTCAGCTCGATCATGTCCGGGTTGTTCAACGTCGCGATCGTCACGGTCGCCGCGTTCGCGCTGAACGCGGCGCACGCGAGCGCCGCGGCGCCGAACACATTGAGCGCGGGTTTGAAGGTGGGCTTCATCGTTTGTCTCCTTTATTCGTACTTGCGTTTTGGTACGTGACCGGCGGGTGCGCGCAGGACGCCGGAATTGAATGCCGGTGAATGAATGACGGTCAGCTCATCCAGTTGCCGCCGTCGACGTTCAGGGTTTGCGCGGTGATGTAATCCGCATCCGAAGACGCGAGGAACAGCGCCGCCCCCGTCAGATCCGCGGGCAGCCCCATCCTGCCCAGCGGCACCGCTTCACCGACGAGACGCTTCTTCTCGCCGAGCGGCCGGTTCTCGTAACGCGCGAAAAGGGCATCGACCTGATCCCACATCGGCGTATCGACGACGCCGGGGGCGATGCCGTTCACGTTGATCCCGTGAGGCGCGAGTGCCAGCGCAGCCGATTGCGTATAGCTCAGCACCGCCGCCTTGGTCGCGCAGTAGTGCGACACGAGCGCCTCGCCGCGGCGGCCCGCCTGCGACGACATGTTGATGATCTTGCCGCCGTGCCCCTGCTCGACCATCCGCTGCGCGACGGCTTGCATCAGGAAGAACATGCCCTTCACGTTGACCGCGAAGAGCTTGTCGAAGATGTCCCAGGATTCGTCGAGCAGCGGGCGCATGTCGAACAGCGCCGCGTTGTTGAAAAGAATGTCAATCTGGCCGAAGCGCCGCACCGTCTCGTCGACGATGCGTGCGATGTCTTCGCGGCGCGTAACGTCCGCGCTGATCGTCAGCAGGCGGTCGTCATCCGTTTCGCGCAGCGCGTGCGCGAACTCGCCAGCCGGCTTCACGTCGACCAGCACGCAGCGCGCTCCCTCCTCGAGATAGCGGCGGGCCACCGCCTCGCCGATCCCGCTCGCTGCGCCCGTCAGAATCGCCACCTTGCCTTGCAGTCGGGCTGTCACCACCTGTCTCCGGTTCGTTTGATTCTTCGAATCAGCATGAGCGAACGCTCGATTGCCGAGCAATTGCTCTCGTTGTGATCGAATGATCGGATACGCGTCCGGTCATGTCAAGGCGCGTCGCGCAATTTCGATGGTGCAGCGCGGCAGCGTCAAAAGGCTCCTAATACGACGCTTCTTTCTAAGAATCGGCGATGACTTTGCAACGGGCAATGACAATTTTTCGAGATACGTTATATCATTGCGCCTTCGTTGATTCCGATGCCGCCCGGTGGTCGTGATATGGCCCGCTCATCCGATGCTCACGCTTTTCATGGCGCCGCCCATCCCGGCGATCAGACCGCGCCGTCCGCGGACAAGCTCGCGCGCAAGCTGGCCCGCGCGGATGCGCTCGCCGCCAAGCGCGGCCTCGCACTGACGACGCTGCGCCGCCAGGTCTACACGCTGATCGCGCAGAGCGAGCGCCCCGTCGGCGCATATGACCTGCTTGCCGCGCTCGAACCACAGCGCGGCCGCGTGCCGCCGACCACGGTCTACCGTGTGCTCGAGTTTCTCGTCGAACATGGCTTCGTACATCGGATCGAATCGAAGAATGCGTTCTTCGCGTGCTGCCAGATGGGCGAGCCGCATCAAAGCCAGTTTCTGATGTGCGAAGCGTGCGGCGAAACGGTCGAGATTCCCGGCGACGGAGTAGCCGAGCAGTTGTCGCGCAGCGCACCCGGTTTCGAAGTGCATCACCAGGTCGTCGAATTGAGCGGGCTGTGCGCCGCCTGCAAGCACATTCACCCGTAACGCCGCGTCCTTTTCGTTCAACCCGACGCCTCTCGAGCCACAGGTCAACCCGATATGAAGAAGAACATCTCGATGTGGAAGTTTCTGACGCGCGCCGCCGCTTCGACGCTGATGGCCGTCGCATTTATTCAGGCCGCGCACGCGCAGGATGCGAAAATTCCCATCGTCGCCGCTGAGAATTTTTATGGCGACGTCGTGCAGCAACTGGGAGGCGACCGCGTCGACGTGACCAGCATCCTGAGCAATCCCGACCAGGACCCGCATCTGTTCGAAGCGAGCCCTAAGACGGCGCGCGCGTTGCAGCGCGCGAGCCTTGTCGTCTACAACGGCGCCGATTACGATCCGTGGATGGCGAAGCTGCTGAACGCGTCGAAGAACGACAAGCGCAAGGTGATCGTCGCGGCAGATCTCGTCGGCAAGAAGAGCGGCGACAATCCTCACCTGTGGTACGACCCGCCGACGATGCCCGCCGTCGCCCGCGCGGTGAGCGCGGCGCTGGCAGCAGCCGATCCGTCGCACAAGGCCGTGTACGATGCAAACCTCGCGAAGTTCCTCGATTCGCTCAAGCCGATGAACGACAAGCTCGCCGCGCTGCGCAGCCAGTACGCGCATGCGAGCGTGACGGCGACCGAGCCGGTGTTCGGCTACATGTCCGATGCGATCGGACTCGATATGCGTAACCAGCGCTTTCAGCTTGCCGCAATGAACGACACGGAAGCGAGCGCATCGGACATCGCCGCATTCGAGCGCGATCTTCGCGAGCGACGCGTGCGCGTTCTGATCTACAACAGCCAGGCAACGGAAGCCATCACGAAACGCATGCTGAAACTTGCGCAGCAATCGCACGTGCCGACGGTCAGCGTCACCGAGACGCAACCCGCCGGCAAGACCTTCCAGCAATGGATGCTCGCGCAACTCGACGCGCTCGGAAACGCATTGGCCGCAGGCAACGGCGGCGGCGCGAAGCAAGGGAAGACCCCATGAACATACCTCGCCGCGCCGCATCGCCTGGCAACGCGCCCGTGCTCGAACTGGATCGCGTGACGCTCGAACTCGGCGACCGCACCATCCTGCGCGACACCAGCCTCACGATCAACCAGGGCGAATTCATCGGCGTGCTCGGGCCGAACGGCGCGGGCAAAACGACGCTGATGCGCTCGGTGCTCGGGCTCGTCCCTGCTGCAAGCGGAACGGTGCGCGTGCTCGGCGAGCCCGTGGTGCGCGGCAATCCGTCGATTGGCTACATGCCGCAGACGCGCAGCGCGCTGGCGGGCCGGCGCGTGCGCGGACGCGATTTCGTCGCAATGGCCGCGGACGGACATCGCTGGGGCCTGCCTCACGCCGATGCCAAAACACGCGCCGATGTCGATCGCGTGCTCGATCTGGTCGGCGGCAGCGCGCTGGCTGCGAGGCCGTTGTCCGAACTGTCGGGCGGCGAGCGGCAACGGCTGCTGCTCGCGCAATGTCTGCTCGGCAATCCACGCCTGCTGCTGCTCGACGAGCCGCTGATCAGCCTCGACCCGCATCACCAGAAGTCGGTCGTCGAACTGGTGAAGCGCGTGCAGCAGGAACTCGGCATCGCCGTGCTGTTCTCCGCGCACGAGCTCAATCCGCTGCTGCATGCGCTCGATCGCGTGCTGTATCTCGGCAATGGCGTCGCCGCGCTCGGCACCGTCGATGAAGTGATCACGAAGCCGGTGCTCTCGCGCCTCTATGGCTCGACCATCGAAGTGATGCGCGTGAATGGCCGCATCTTCGTGATGTCCGGCGACGTCGAAGTCGAGAAGCATGATCACGAGCACGAAGACGACGACCATCACCACGGCGAGCCGCATAGCCACGGGCATGCGCATGGCCACGCGCACGGCCACGGACATGCGCACCATCACGCGTCACGCGACGGACACACGCACGATGTTTGAATACGATTTCATGGTGAACGCCTTCGCGGCGTCGGGGATTGTCGCGGTGCTGTCGGGCATCGTCGGCTACTTCCTCGTGATGCGCGGACAGACCTTCGCGGGACACGCGCTGTCGCACGTCGGCTTCACGGGCGCGACGGGCGCCGTGCTGATCGGCATTTCGCCGATCTGGGGGATGATCGGCTTCACGCTCGCGGCGGGCGTCGGGATGGGCGCGCTCGGCGAAAAGCTCGCGGGCCGCGATGTGGCGATCGGCGTGATCCTGTCGCTGGCGCTGGGCTTCGGTTTGTTGTTCCTGCACTTCTTCACTGCGTACGCGACGCAAGTCACGGCCTTGCTGTTCGGCAACGTGCTCGGCGTCAGTTCGGCGACGCTCGCAGTGCTCGCCGCGCTCGGCATCGTCAGCCTGCTCGCGTTGGCGGCGATCATGCGGCCGTTGCTGTTCGCATCGTTGCAGCCGGAACTGGCGGAGGCGAAGGGCGTGTCGCTGCGGCTCGTGTCGGTGCTGTTCCTGGCAATTGCCGCGCTTGCAGTAGCCGCGTGCACGCAGATCGTCGGCGTGCTGCTCGTGTTCACGCTGATGGTCGGGCCGGCGGCGGCAGCGCAGAACCTGTCGACGCGTCTTTCCGTCGGGCTTGTTGTCGCCGCGCTGCTCGCGCTCGCGCAGGCGTGGATCGGCGTGACGCTCGCTTTCTACACCGACTGGCCGACGAGCTTCTGGATCACGTTGCTCGCGGCGCTGGTGTACGGCGCGAGTCTGATGGCGCAACACATGCGCCGATAAGAACGGGGTGGCTTGCGAGCACCCCGTTTTGCTTCAGGCACCAGCGGCCTTCGCCTTGTCGCCTTGACGATTAGCCGAGCAACACCTTCGCGTGATGCGCGAGATGATCCTCGATGAACGTCGAGATAAAGAAATAACCGTGATCGTAGCCTTCATGCCGACGCAGCGTGAGCGGCTGCCCCGCCGCGTTGCAGGCGGCTTCGAACACGTCCGGGTTCAGCTGCTCGGCGAGAAACTGATCCGCGAGACCCTGATCGACCAGGATGCCTTCCGCGAACTTGCGTGTCGCCTTGCCGACCAGTTCGCTCGCGTCGTACTGCTTCCATGCGTCGCGGTCCGCGCCGAGATAGCCGCTGAACGCCTTCTCGCCCCACGGACAGCGCATCGGCGCGGCAATCGGCGCGAACGCCGACACCGACCGATAGATGTCCGGATTGCGCAGCGCAAGCATCAGCGCGCCGTGCCCGCCCATCGAGTGACCGAAGATGCCGAGTCGTTCACCATCGACGGGCAGTTCATTCACAACCGTTTCGCGCAACTCGTCCCGCACGTACGAGTACATCCGGTAGTGCTTCGACCAGGGCTCCTGCGTGGCATCGACATAGAAGCCCGCGCCGACGCCGAAGTCCCACGACGCGCTTTCGCCCGGCACACCCGCGCCGCGCGGGCTCGTATCGGGTGCGATCAGCGCGATGCCATGCTGTGCGGCGAAGCGCTGCGCGCCCGCCTTGATCGGGAATGTCTCTTCGGTACAGGTCAGCCCCGCAAGGTAGAACAGCGCCGGCACCTTCCGCTGCGACGCCTCTTTCGGCATGAATACGGAAAAACGCATCGGCAACCCGATGGCCTTCGACTCATGCCTGTAGATACGCTGCATCCCGCCGAACGACGCATGCGATTCGATCAGTTCGAGCATCGCGCGCTCCTTTAGTAAATGACCACCGAGCGGATCGACTCGCCCTTCTTCATCAGGTCGAAGCCTTCGTTGATCTGGTCAAGCTTCAGATGATGCGTGATCAGATCGTCGATGTTGATCTTGCCTTCCATGTACCAGTCGACGATCTTCGGCACGTCGGTGCGGCCGCGCGCGCCGCCGAACGCGGAGCCCTTCCACTGACGGCCCGTCACCAGCTGGAACGGCCGCGTGCTGATCTCCTCGCCCGCCGCCGCCACGCCGATGATGAACGACTGGCCCCAGCCCTTGTGCGTGCATTCGAGCGCCTGGCGCATCAGCGTCGTATTGCCGACGCACTCGAACGAATAGTCGGCGCCGCCGTCGGTGAGCTGCACGATATGGTCGACGACGTTCTCGACTTCCTTCGGGTTGATAAAGTGCGTCATGCCGAATTTCTTTGCCAGTTCGACGCGGCCCGGATTGATATCGACGCCGATGATCTTGTCAGCGCCTACCATCTTGGCGCCCTGGATCACATTGAGGCCGATGCCTCCCAGACCGAATACGACCACATTCGCGCCCGCCTCCACCTTCGCCGAATAGACGACAGCGCCGACGCCCGTCGTCACGCCGCAGCCGATGTAGCAGACCTTGTCGAACGGCGCGTCCTCGCGGATCTTCGCGACCGCGATCTCCGGCACGACGATGTAGTTCGAGAACGTCGACGTGCCCATGTAGTGAAAGAGCGGCTTGCCGTCGAGCGAGAAGCGCGATGTCGCATCGGGCATCAGGCCCTTGCCCTGCGTCGAGCGGATCGCCTGACACAGGTTCGTCTTGCGCGACAGGCAGAACTTGCACTGGCGGCATTCCGGCGTGTAGAGGGGAATCACGTGATCGCCCTTTTTCAGCGTGCCGACGCCCGGCCCCACATCGACGACGACGCCCGCGCCTTCGTGACCGAGAATGGCCGGGAAGATGCCCTCAGGGTCGGCACCCGACAGCGTGTAGTAGTCGGTGTGGCAGATGCCCGTCGCCTTCACTTCGATCAGCACTTCACCGGCACGCGGCCCTTCGAGGTCGACTTCTTCGATCGTCAACGGTGCGCCGGCTTTCCATGCAATTGCTGCTTTCGTCTTCATCGTGAATGCTCTCCTGTGGTTCGCCAAAGCGGTTCCATGAATCTGAGTTTGAATCCGAATCTGTTCCTGAATCTGTTCCTGATGGCCGTGAACGATTGCGGCCCGGATTGTCTCGCATGTTCGCGCGCCGCGCTTCGGACATCATCGCCGACAATCGCGACGCGTCCATGGCATGCCGCGTCGCGCGATTGTCGTCATGCGACGCGTGGCGCGCGCCTCACGCGCATGGCGGCGCGAACCAGCCTTCGACGCGGCCGTACAGATCGATAAAGCGCGCGTACCGCGTGGCAAGCGCCGTATCGTTTTTCGGCCCCGCGACGCGTGTCGCTGCGGGCGCGAGCGTAGCCAGATCGCTTGCATGCCAATGACCGCACGCGATAGCGCCGAGCATCGCCGCGCCACGCGCCGCCGCGTTTGGACAATCGACGGCATGCAGTTCCACTTCGAGCGCGTCCGCGAGCAACTGGCGCCAGCGCGCATCGACGGAACCCCCGCCCGCGAGACGCAGCGCCGACACGTTGGCGCCGCTTTGCCTGATCGCGTCGAGCCCCGCGCGCAACGAAAACGCGACACCTTCGAACGCAGCCCGCATCATTGCGCCGCGCGATGTGCCCAGCGCGAGCCCGAGCCAGCCGCCGCGCGCCGAGGGATTGAGCCAGGGCGTGCGCTCGCCCGTCAGATACGGCAAGAACGTCATGCCCGACGCTGGATCGGACTCGAACGCATCGCGATATGCATCGGGCCATTCGTAAGACAGCCAACCCCGTACCGCTTCGAGCGCGACACCGACGTTCTGCATCGCGGCCATCCGATACCAGTGATCCGTTGCGGCCCGATAGCGATGCAGACCCTGTGCCTCGTTCGGCTGTTCGGTCGCGAGCACGAGAATCTGTCCGCCTGTGCCAGTGGTAAGCAGCGCGTCGCCGTCGTTCACAAGGCCGCTGCCGAGCGCGGCGCAAGGCGTGTCGCCTGCACCTGTGGCAAGCATGATGCCAGCGCGCAAGCCGAGCACGCGCGCCGCGTCGTCGGACAGCGAGCCGCTCGTCTCATACGACGCAACGAGCGGCGCGAAGCGGTCGAGCGGCAACCCGAGCCGTTCCAGCAAGGCGCGATCCCATATGCCGGCTGGATCGGCGAGCGCGGTCGCGCAGGCATCGGAAGGATCGGTCGCGATCGCCCCGCCGAGCTTGAAGCGCAGCCAGTCTTTCGGTTGCAAGGCCCAGCGAGCCGCTTGCATGGACTGCGGCTCGTGCAGCGCGATCCATCGCAGCAACGGGCCCGCCATGCCCGGCGCGACGGGGTTCGGCTGAGGCGCGGGCCACGCGTCGAGCAATGACAGCGCGCGCGTATCGGGCCAGAGCATCGCGGGCCGCACGGCATTGCCTTGTGCGTCGCTCAACACGACGCCGTGCATCTGACCGGAAAAACCGATCGCCCGAACGGCGTTGCGTTGGGCCTGCGGCATGCGCGAAGCCGCTTCGCGCAGCGCGCGCCACCAGACCTCCGGATTAATTTCCGCCCAGCCCGGTTGCGGCGTGTCGATCGAATAGGCGACGCTCGCCGCGCATTGCTCGCGGCCATCGCCGTCGATGATCGCGAGCTTTAGTGAACCTGTACCGAGATCGATGCCAAGAAAGGACATGAATGCGATGGGTTAAATGCGGTTTGAAAGGGTGTGTTGAAGAGAACCGTGCTTCCGGGGCTCGCTGCGCTCATCGAATTGGAACAGCTTGCGTCGAGACGGGACAGATTGCGAACGGCCATTTCCATGCGTGGCGGCCGCCCGCGCGGGTTAACCCGCCCCTGATAGAACGCGGTCCGAAAACGCATTATGTGCGAGCCGCAATACACATCATATGGCCGCCGATACGTCACCATTGAGCGCCCCTTTGACGAAAATCCCACAACGTGCCACGCCACAAGGGCTGCGGCGAGATTCTTCCGATTCCGCATAGCACGTGGACTCCAAATCCGTCTCGCGCATATCGTCGCGGCAAAGGTTGAAATAGAACGACGTGGTCTTGTCGCATTTTTTCGTCCCGCATACCTTGGAGTCATCCCAAAACCAGATGTGGAGAGAGACAAGATGCACTCGAACACGGTTCATCCGTGCGACGAGCGACTGCCCTTCGGCCAGTTGCTGACGCTCGGCATCCAGCACGTGCTGGTGATGTACGCAGGCGCCGTTGCCGTGCCGCTGATCATCGGCACTGCGCTCAAGCTGCCGAAAGAGCAAATTGCCTTTCTCATCAGCGCCGACCTCTTTTCGTGCGGCATCGCCACGCTGATTCAGACGCTCGGCCTGTGGATCTTCGGCATCCGCCTGCCCGTCATCATGGGTTGCACGTTCGCCGCAGTCGGCCCGATGGTCGCGATCGGCACGAACCCGAACCTGGGCATTCTCGACATCTTCGGCTCGACGATCGCGGCCGGCGTGATCGGCATCGTCGTCGCGCCGATGATCGGCAAGCTGCTGCGCTTCTTTCCTCCAGTGGTGGTGGGCGTGGTGATATCGGTGATCGGTCTTTCGCTGATGGAAGTGGGCATCAACTGGGCGGCGGGCGGAGTCGGCAATCCGGATTACGGCAACCCGGTCTACCTCGCGCTGTCGCTCGTCGTACTCACGCTCATCCTGCTGATCAACAAGTTCGGCAAAGGCTTCGTCGCGAATATTTCGGTGCTGCTCGGCATCGTGGCGGGCTTCATCATTGCCGCGCTGCTGGGACGCGTGAACATGGATGGCGTGACGAACGCGCCGTGGGTCGGCTTCGTGATGCCGTTCCATTTCGGTCTGCCGCACTTCGATCCGCTCTCCATTGCGACGATGGTCACGGTGATGTTCGTCACGTTCATCGAATCGACGGGGATGTTCCTCGCCGTCGGCGACATGGTGGACCGGCCCGTCGACCAGAAGACACTCGTGCGCGGTCTGCGCGTGGACGGTCTCGGCACGCTGATCGGCGGCATCTTCAACTCTTTCCCACATACGTCGTTCTCGCAGAATGTCGGGCTGATCGGCGTGACGGGCGTCAAGAGCCGCTTCGTCTGTGCGATGGGCGGTGTGATCCTCGTGCTGCTCGGCCTGTTCCCGAAGATGGCGCAACTGGTCGCATCGGTACCGGCCTTCGTGCTGGGCGGCGCGGGCATCGTGATGTTCGGCATGGTGGCGGCAAACGGCATCAAGGTGCTGTCGAAAGTCGACTTCGTGAAGAACCATCACAACCTCTTTATCGTCGCCGTCAGCATCGGCCTTGGCCTCGTGCCCGTGGTCTCGCCGAACTTCTTCTCGAAGCTGCCGCCCGCACTGTCGCCGCTGCTGCACAGCGGGATTCTGCTGGCATCCGTTTCGGCTGTCGTGCTGAACCTGATCTTCAATGGGGTGAAGGGTGAACGCGCAGCGAAGCGAGACATTCACCGCGCCGGTCATGACTTCGACGGACGCGGCGGCAACGACGACACCATCGCAGGCGACGAAATGCTGCGCGCCGCCGACATGCACTAAAGCTCGCGCCAAACGCAGCGCCAGGCGCCAGGCCGCAACTACCGCCGCCTTACGCGTGCGCATGACTACGGTCGTGCGCACGCAAACCGCAGAACAGAAGCTTTCGCCCCGCCTTAAGCGACCAGGTTGTTGAAGTGTCGCGTCACCTTCGGCTCAAGATCGCGAGCCTCCTTCATCAGATTGATCTGCTTCGCCGATCTCGCCACTTCGAATACCTCGGGCGCGATGTCATAGCCGCCGCGATCGTGCATCCATTCGAGCACGTCCGACAGATGCCACAACGACGTGCTGCCCTCATGAACGGGCGCGGGGAATTCCGTGGCATGTGACTGCATCAGCTTGCGCATGTTCTGGCGCGACACGCCTGCCACTTCCGCCACATCCGTCAGCCCGACGAAATCCGGCGCGGCCTCGACCAGCTGTGCCGTCGGCACCGCGCGACGCACGTCCTTCAGCGCGCTGACGAGCGCATGCGTCGCTGTTTTTGCCTCGCGCGCGAACGCGAGCGCAAGACGCCCCGGTTGGCCGACACCGATGGTTGCATCGTCGCAACCTTGCGCCGCAAGACGCTCGACGATGTCGTCGTGCTCGCAATCTTCCGCACTCAGACGGTACTTCAGTGTGAAGGTGTATTCCATGTTTGCTCCTTGTCCTTCCCTGGTTGCTGCTCCTGCTGCTCTTGTTGCAGCCCGTGCTGCGGTTGCGCCCGCGCGCGCCTTTTTGCTTCGCCAATCACGTGCAAGGAAATGACCTTGTGCCGATGCGGCGCGCAATTCTCCACGATGCGACGCAACGTTCTTGCGTGACTGACTGCATTGCGCGGCGTGCACCAGATGCTGGCGATGCAAAACTCACCACATCGGCAATCGCTGTCGTTGTAGGGGCAATACATTCGCCCCCACGCATGCCCGCAGCCCGTGCCGGGTACGACGCGCCAGCCGTTTTCTTCCGCATAGCCGAGTGCTGACTCGACTTCCTTCTTCGAATGAGTTCGACGATTCATGAACAACTCCAGTCTATAGCGCTTGCCGTATGGTTGTCAAATGACAACCTTTAAATGGACCATCCGTTTCCGTCCACCAGGTGTCGATACTAGCGGCTGACGACGCGAATAAACGATCTGGATACCTGAATTAGCCATCCGGCCAAGGTTTGCAGGACAACAATAAAAAACGCCACGGCATGCCGTGGCGTCTTGCGTAGAGAAAGGAAAAGCCGCTGTCGATGCGGCCGGGGACTCAGCCCGAGGTCGCAGCCGATGCCGCAACGGGCGCACTGGCCGCGCCGTAGTCGACGGGCGCGTCGGCGGGACGGGGCCGCTCGCCCGCGTGCTCGATCCATCCACCACCGAGCGCCTTGTACAGATCGACGAGGTTCGTCAGACGCTGCATGCGCGCCGTGATCAGCGACTGCTGCGACGTGTACAGATCCGTCTGTGCGGTCAGCACGGCGAGATAGCTGTCGACGCCGTTTCGATAACGCAGGTCCGACAGATCGAGACGGCGCTGCTCCGCAAACGTGTTGCGCTCGAGCGCCTTGATCTGCTGATCGTACGTGCCGCGCGCGGCGAGCCCGTCGGCCACTTCGCGGAACGCCGTCTGGATCGCCTTCTCATACTGCGCGATCTGGATGTTCTTCTCGACGTTCGCGAGATCGAGGTTCGCGCGGTTCTGGCCGCCTTCGAAAATCGGCAGCGTGATCTGCGGCGCGAAGCTCCACGCCGCCGAACCCGGCTTGAACAGCCCGCCGAGCGTCGGGCTCAACGTGCCGAAATTGCCCGTCAGCGAAACGCGCGGGAAGAACGCCGCGCGCGCCGCGCCGATATTCGCGTTGGCCGCCAGCAGATTCTGCTCGGCCTCCATGATGTCGGGACGGCGCGTGAGCAGATCGGACGGCAGACCGGCGGGAATGTCGGTCAGCAGGTTCTGGTCGTTGAGCGCGAGTCCGCTCGGCATATCGGTCGGCAACGGTTCGCCGATGAGCAGCACGAGCGCATTCTCAGCCTGTGCCCGCAGACGCGCTTGTGCCTGCAGATTCGCATTCGCCTGTTCGACAACAGTCTCAGCCTGACGCAGATCGAGTTCAGAACCGGTGCCCGTGTCGTACTGCAACTTCGTAATGCGATAGGACTCTTGCGCGGTCTTGAGCGTGTCCTGCGTGACCTTCAACAGATCGTCATAGGCGAGCACCGTCAGATACTGATCCGCGACGGATGCAACCAGTGCGATCTCCGCGGCCTTGCGCGCCTGCGCCGTCGCCAGATATTGCGCGAGCGCCTGGTCCTTCAGGCTGCGGATACGCCCGAAGAAGTCGATTTCCCACGATGCGTCCAGACCGACCGAGTACTCGTTGGAAATCGTCTTGCCGAAGAACGACAGGTCTTTCGGCGTGCGCTGCTTCGTCTGCGACGCGACGGCGTCGAGCGTCGGCATCAGCGCCGCGCGCGCGATCTGATACTGCGCGCGCGAAGCCTCGATGTTCAGCACCGACACGCGCAGATCGCGGTTGTTCTTCAGCGCGATATCGATCAGCCGTTGCATCCGCTGATCGACGAAGAAATCGCGCCAGCCGATGTCGACGGCCGCCTGGCCGTTCGCCGAGCGCGCGCCCGCGCTGGGCGCAGGCTGCGTCGCATAGACGCCGTCGCTCGGGAACGCACCGGAGACGGGTGCCGCCGGCCGTTCGTACTTCGGCTCCATCGTGCAGCCCGCGGCGAAAAGCGCGACGGCCACTGCCATCAAAGAATATTTACGCATCTCAATGTCCTCAGCTGGCGTTGCCCGGGCCGCTGCCGCCCTGCGGGTCATGCGGATGGTGTTCGTTGTAGTGTTTCAGCGCCTCGTCGGGATCTTCCTTCTCGCCGGTGAACTTCGCGCGGATCACGACGAAGAACATCGGGATCATGAAAATCGCGAGGAAGGTCGCCGTCAGCATCCCGCCGATCACGCCCGTACCGATTGCGTGCTGGCTCGCCGAGCCCGCGCCGTTACTGATTGCGAGCGGCAGCACGCCGAGAATGAACGCGAGCGACGTCATCAGAATCGGACGCAGCCGCAGACGCGCCGCTTCGAGCGCCGCTTCGATCGGGCCCATGCCTTCGCCCTGCTGCAGCTCGCGCGCGAATTCCACGATCAGAATCGCGTTCTTCGCGGACAGGCCCACCGTCGTCAGCAGACCGACCTGGAAGAACACGTCGTTCTCCAGTCCGCGCAGCGTCGCGGCCAGCAGCGCGCCCAGCACGCCGAGCGGCACGACCATGATCACCGAGAACGGAATCGACCAGCTTTCATACAGCGCCGCGAGACACAGGAACACGACGAGGATCGAAATGCCGTACAGGATCGGTGCCTGCGAGCCGGACTGACGTTCCTGGAACGACAGCCCCGTCCACTCGTAGCCGATACCCGTCGGCAGCTTCGCCGCCAGGGCTTCCATCGCCGTCATCGCCTGCCCCGTCGACTTGCCCGGCGCCGCCTGACCCTGGATTTCCATCGCCGAAATACCGTTGTAGCGCTCGAGCTTCGGCGAACCGTAGGTCCACTGGCCGCTTGCGAACGCGGTGAACGGCACCATCCCGCCCGCCGTGTTGCGCACGTACCAGTCGTTCAGGTTCTCCGGCGTCATGCGGAACGGCGCGTCGGCTTGCAGATACACCTTCTTGATCCGGCTGTCGGTATCGAGGAAGTTGTTCACGAACTGCGATGCCCACGCGATCGAGAACGTCTGGTCGATGGTCGAGAGATTCACGCCCAGCGCCGACGCCTTCTCCTGGTCGATCGACACCTTGAACTGCGGCGTATCGTTCAGGCCGTTCGGACGAACCTGTGCGAGCGTCGGGTCCTTCGAGGCCATGCCGAGCAGCTGGTTGCGCGCCTCCATCAGTTTTTGGTGACCGAGACCCGCGCGATCCTGTAGCTCGAAGTCGAAGCCCGACGCCGTGCCGAGTTCAGGAATCGACGGCGGATTCACCGGGTACACGGTTGCGTTCTTGTACGTCGAGAAGCGCATGAACATCCGGCCGACCAGCGCCTGCACCTTCTGATCCGCATGCTGACGCTCCGAATAATCCTTCATCCGCACGAACACGAGACCGGAGTTCTGGCCGCGGCCCGCAAAGCTGAAGCCGTTCACCGTGAACGTCGATTCGACGATCGATTTCTCGTCGTTCAGCAGATAGTCGGAGATGTCCTTCAGCGCGCGCGCCGTGGTTTCCTGCGTCGAGCCCGACGGCGTCTGCACCAGCACGAACATCGTGCCCTGGTCCTCGTCCGGCAGGAACGACTTCGGCAAACGCACGAACAGCAGACCCACTGCGACGATCACGACCAGATAGATGATGAGCCAGCGGCCCGAGCGCTTGATCACGTGGTGCACGCCCGTGTGGTACTTGTCGCGGCTCTTGTCGAAGTTGCGGTTGAACCAGCCGAAGAAGCCCTTCTTCTCTTCGTGATGGCCCTGCGGAATCGGCTTGAGAATCGTCGCGCACAGCGCCGGCGTCAAGATGAGCGCGACCAGCACGGACAGCACCATCGCCGCCACGATGGTCAGCGAGAACTGCCGGTAGATCGCGCCGACCGAGCCGCCCGAGAACGCCACGGGCACGAACACGGCGGAGAGCACCAGCGCCACGCCGACCAGCGCGCCCGTGATCTGGCCCATCGCCTTGCGCGTTGCGTCGCGCGGCGACAGGCCTTCTTCCGACATCACCCGCTCGACGTTCTCCACGACCACGATCGCGTCGTCCACCAGCAGACCGATTGCAAGCACGAGACCGAACATCGACAGCACGTTGATCGAGAAGCCCACCGCGCTCATGATCGCGAACGTACCGAGCAGCACCACGGGCACCGCGATCGTCGGAATCAGCGTCGCGCGCAGGTTCTGCAGGAACAGGTACATCACGAGGAACACCAGCACGATGCCCTCGAGCAGCGTCTTGACCACTTCCTCGATCGACAGGCGCACGAACGGAGTCGTGTCATACGGGTACTTCACGACGAGACCGTGCGGGAAGTACTTCGACAGCTGGTCGATCTTGTCGCGCACGGCCTTCGCCGTCGCCAGCGCGTTCGCGCCCGTCGCCAGCTGGATACCGAAGCCGGCAGTAGGCTGACCGTTGTACTTGGTGTCGAAGTTGTAGTTTTCGCCGCCCAGTTCGATGCGCGCGACGTCCTTGATGCGGACCTGCGAGCCGTCCTGGTTCACCTTCAGCAGCACGTTGCCGAACTGCTCCGGCGTGTTCAGCAGCGTCGCTTCCGTGATCGTCGCCTGCAGCAGCTGGCCCGGAATCGACGGCGTGCCGCCGAGCGAGCCGCCCGCCACCTGGATGTTCTGCGCCTGCAACGCGTTTTCGACATCCACGGGCGTGAGCCCAAAGTTGGTCAGCTTGTGCGCGTCGAGCCAGATCCGCATCGCGTACTGCGAGCCGAACAGCGTGACGGTACCTACGCCGTCGATACGGCTGACCGGGTCCTGCACGTTCGACGCGACGTAGTTCGCGAGGTCGTACTTGCTCATGCTGCCGTCCGTCGACACGAACGCCAGCACCAGCAGGAAGCTGCTGCTCGACTTCGTCACCTTCGTGCCGAGTTGCTGCACCACTTGCGGCAGAAGCGGCGTCGCGAGCTGCAGCTTGTTCTGCACCTGCACCTGCGCGATGTCCGGGTTCGTGCCGGGCGCGAATGTCAGCGTGATGGTCGCCGTGCCCGAATCGTCCGACGTCGACGACAGGTACAGCAGGTGGTCGAGGCCGCTCATCTGCTGCTCGATCACCTGCGTGACGGTGTTTTCAACCGTTTTCGCCGATGCGCCCGGATACGTCGCGCTGACCTGCACGGCAGGCGGCGCAATCGTCGGGTATTGCGCGACCGGCAGCGTGAAGATCGACGCCAGACCCGCCAGCATCAGAATGATGGCGATCACCCATGCAAAGATCGGGCGATCGATAAAAAACTTTGCCATGAAACAGGCTCCCTTTGATTACGCGCCCGATGCAGCGGAGGCCGCAGCCGCGCCGCTGGCTGCCTGCGCGCCGCCCGGAGCCGGCGAGTTCTGCGTGCCCGCGGCTGCCGCGTCCGACGCAGAGGATGCGGGCGGCAGTTGCGCCGGCACGCCCTTCGCCTGTGCGCCCGGACGGACCTTGTCGGTGCCTTGCACGATCACGCGGTCACCCGCATTCAGGCCACTATCGACCACCCAGTACTGGCCATATGTCGCCGAAGTCTGCAACACGCGCAACTGGACCTTGTCGTCCTTGTCGAGCACGAGCGCCGTCGGCTGGCCCTTCTGGTCGTGCGTGACGCCCACTTGCGGGACAAGCAGCGCGTTGTCGTTCATGCCCTCTTCGATGCGCGCGCGCACGAACATGCCCGGCAGCAGCACGTGATCCTTGTTCGGGAAAATTGCGCGGATCGTCACCGAGCCGGTGGTCTGATCGACGGTCACGTCGGTGAACTGCAGCTTGCCCTTCTCCGAATACACACGGCCGTCTTCGAGAATCAGTTCGACCTTGGCGGCATTGGGACCGCTGGTCTTCAGACGGCCCTGCTGGATTTCGCGACGCAGCTTCAGGCCCGCGAGGCTCGATTGCGTCACGTCGACGTAGACGGGGTCCAGTTGCTGCACGGTCGACATCAGCGTCGCCTGGCTTGCCTGCACATACGCGCCCGGTGTCACCTGCGAGATGCCGACCTGACCTGTCACGGGCGAAACGACATCCGTATAGCCCAGGTTGATCTGCGCGGTGTCGACGGCGGCCTTGCCTGCCGCGACATCGGCGGCGGCCTGGCCTTCGGCGGCCACGGCGTTGTCGTAATCCTGCTTCGACACGGCGTTGGCAGCGACGAGCACCTTGTAGCGGTTCGCCTGCGCGGTCGTCGACGCGAGATTCGCCTGCGCCTTCGCGAGCGATGCCTTCGCGTTGTTCAGTGACGCGATGAACGGCGCCGGATCTATCTTGTACAGACGCTGGCCGGCCTTGACCTGCGTGCCTTCCGTGAATTCCCGGCGCAGCACGATGCCGTCGACCCGCGCGCGCACCTGCGCAACGAGGAACGCACTGGTGCGGCCCGGCAGCTCGGTGACGACAGGCACGGACTGCGGCTGAACCGTGACGACACCGACTTCAGGAGTTTGTGGCGGAGGTGCTGATTGTTTTTGTCCGCACGCTGCCAGCATTACGGCAGCCGTCGCGGCAGTGAGTAAGCGGAATGGAACCCGTTCGACGCGCATGGAGCGACCTCTGTCAAAGACTGAGAAGGAAAAAGTGCGTGCATCTCTCTTCGGAGAAGGCTGCGCACATCGGCGTCTCGACGACGACGCCATGACCGGACGCTCACGAATGCGTTCCTGCGGATGCACCCATTGCGAAATGCGCGAAGCCGGAAATGCAGCACCGCACCGCCCAATTAATTGAGACAGCGCAAGGCACCCGTAAAAGGCAACAGTGACGGATATTAACCGTTCACTCCGACATGAGCTATCCGATCGATGGGGTGCTATTATATATACATTCATGAATGCACGTAAAAGAGCGTTCAGCCCGAAAAAAAGCGTTCTCCCGAAAGATCGACCAGGCAATAACCTGCATGGGAAATGATCTTTATCACACACGTTTAAAAACGTCAGGGAAACCCCGTAATCACCGCAGGTCACACGCATGGTCCGTCGAACCAAGGAAGAAGCGCAGGAGACGCGCACCCGCATCCTCGATGCCGCAGAAAAGGTCTTTTTTGAGAAAGGGGTCTCGCGCACTTCGCTGGCCGACATCGCGCAGACGGCGGGCGTCACGCGCGGCGCGATCTACTGGCACTTCGCCAACAAGGGTGAACTCTTCACGGTCATGTTCGACCGCGTGCTGCTGCCGCTCGATGAACTCAAGGCGGCCTCGGTGGACCCGAACGAAGCCGATCCGCTCGGCCGCCTGATCGATATCTGCACCGTGTGTCTGCGCGACACGGCCAACGACCCGCACCGCCGCCGCGTGTTCGAGATTCTGTTTCACAAGTGCGAGTTCGTCGAGGAAATGGGCCCCGTGATGGCGCGCTATCAGAACAACATGCGCGAGGGTCTCGCCAACATGCAGGTGGCGATGCGCAATGCGATCTCCAAAGGACAGTTGCCGGTAGACATGAACGTGCCCGTCGCCGCGTCGATGGTGCATGCGTTCATCAGCGGCTCGCTGCGCGACATGCTGTTCGTGCCCGAAGCGCTGGACTTCGGCCACCACGCGCGGCAGATGGTCGAAAGCATGATTGACGCGCTGCGCAGTCCGGCGTTGCGGCTGGGCGCGTGAGGGCAGGTGCCTGAGCGACGGGCGCCGCAAACGCTCCATTTGCGCCGGCGACTGAGACCGCTCCTGACCGGCCGCGAAAAAGCCGGCTCAGGCGCTGCCGACCGGCTCACATTCACTTCGACTTCGTTCAGACCGCCGTCCTCGCGCGCGCCTTCTGATTCGACACATAGATCGAACCGCGCTCGAGCTGGCCGCCCGACTCCACGGCCGCAATCCACTGCTGCGTGCTCGCCACCGCCGCGAAGCGCGACTGCAACACGACGCTGAACACGCGATGAATCTCCTCGGCGCTCGCAAAGCCCGCGCTGTTCTCGTACGGCACCGAGCCCGTCGCATCGTGCAGAAACTCGATGGCCAGTCCCATGTGCAGCGCGTGATTGATCGTCGATGCGTCGCAGTTGTGCGTCATGTAGCCGACCACCGTCAACGTGTCGATGTCGCGCGCGGCGAGCCAGCCGGCGAGGTCCGTGTTCGTGAACGCGCTCGGCAGCGCTTTCTCGATGAAGTGATCGCGCTCCCGCGACGCCACTACAGAGTGAAGCGCCGCGCCGTCGCTGCCGCGCGCGAAGACCGGCGCGCCGGGCGGCGTGAGGTTCTGCACGACGACAACGGGAATGTGCGCGGCGCGCGCCGCGTCGATTGCGCGGCCGATGTTCGCGAGCGACGTCTGCACGTCGGGGTATTCGATCGGCAGATCGCCCGTGACGTATTCGTTCTGGACGTCGATGACGATCAGGGCGCGACGGGGGGTCGACATGGCAGGTCTCCTCGAGGTGGCGTTGAGCGGCTGGCGGTTGCAGCCGCGATGTCCGCATTCTTCGCTTTCCCGCCGCCGCGCGACAGTGACCCGAATGACAATTTTCGCTAGCATTGGGCCATTCGCATTTGCGCTCCGGAGGCCGCGAATGGCCCGCCATGCTTCCCGTTCAGCTGTTCCCCACGCTCCCGTCCGCGCGCCTCGACGCGTCAGGACGGCCACTCGCAACGCCACGGCGAAAAAGCCGCGCAGGCATGTGATCGCCGCGATCGCGTTCGACGGCATCAGCCCGTTCCATCTGTCCGTGCCTTGTGTCGTGTTCGGCGAGGACCGCAGCGACGGCGGCGTGCCCGCTTTCGATTTTCGCGTCTGCTCGATCGAGCCTGGCCTGCTGTCGACGACAGCCGGTTTCTCGATCGCCGCGACGCATGGCCTCGAAGCGCTCGCCGATGCCGATACGATCATCGTGCCCACCTGGCGCGATCCGCACGAAGATCCGCCAGAAGCGCTGCTCGACGCATTGCGCGCCGCTCACGCGCGCGGCACGCAACTGGTCGGCCTGTGCCTCGGCGCGTTCGTGCTCGCCGCCGCGGGCCTGCTCGACGGGCGTCCCGCGACGACGCACTGGGCGTGGGCCAGCGACTTCGCGCGCCGCTTCCCGGAGGTGAAAGTCGATCCGCAAGTGCTGTATGTCGACGACGGCGACATCCTCACGTCGGCGGGCACGGCGGCGGGGCTCGACTGCTGCCTGCACGTCGTGCGCAAGCTGTGCGGCGCGCAGAGCGCGAACTATGTCGCGCGGCGCCTCGTCGTGCCGCCGCATCGACAGGGCGGACAGGCGCAATATGTGCAGCAGCCGATGCCGCGCGACGTGCGCGGCAATCGTCTCGCCGCGCTGCTCGACTGGGTGAACGGCGCGCTCGACATGCCGCATACGCTGGATTCGCTCGCCGGCCGCGCGGCGATGAGCCGCCGCACGTTCACGCGTCACTTCAAGGCCGCGACGGGCACGACCGTCGGCGCGTGGCTGCTCGCGCAACGGCTCGCCCGCGCGCAGCAGTTGCTCGAGAGCACCGACGCGTCGATCGAATCGATTGCGGGGATGGCGGGGTTCGGTTCGACGGCGTCGCTGCGTCAGCATTTCACCGACGCGTTCAGGACATCGCCGTCCGCATGGCGGCGGGAGTTTCGCGGCGTGTGATGCGCGGCGGAAGCGGCCCGCGATTCGCCGCCGGGCCAACAGCAATTGGAGACCGTCAGCCCTGCGTGAAGTACCGCGCGATATAGAGCAGCAGCGCGACGAAGAAAATCATCGCGGCCCATGCCCAGTTGGGCAGCACATGCGGATCGTGCTCGTGATGCAAGCCGTGCAGCAGCGAATGCGCGGCGCGGCCCGTCAGCGTGCCGCCGTGCTGCTGGTCGTGCAGCCGCGCGCGGCGCGCGACGCCGCTCAGGCTGATCGGCCGCAGAAACACATGCTGGCGGCGCCCCTGCGTGGCCGTCGCGCGATTCGGGCCTTTGCCGTGCTTCGCCTGAACGACAGCGCAGAACTCGGTGAAGAAATCGTCGGCGAGTTCGTGCAGCGCATTTTCGATCTGACGCGCGGGCAGTTCCGAAAGCGGCCCGGTCGCCGTCGCCCACACCGAATAGTCGATGCGCGTGCTTGGGCCGCGTCCCGGCAAATGAAGCGCATCGTCGGTGCGCAGCGATACGTCGATCTGTCCGCGCAACGAGCCGACGCCTTCCGCGCGCGCCTTGAAATTCAGCGTGCGGTGCGGCTTGTCGCTATCCGGGCCGTCCTCGTTCGCGACATGCGCGCGAATCTGGTAATGCGCGCGCAAGGGTCCGAGCGGCACGGTCATCGTCAGCAGATATTCGCCGCCCTGGAGCCGGCGCAGCGACTCGCAGTTGTCGAGACTCGCGCGCAACAACGCGAGATCCTGCAGCGCGTCCCAGACTTCGGACGGCGCGAGCGGCACCCTCAACGCGTCGTTCAATTCCATGGCAGCCTCCCCGAAATACACGCGACTGCGGGATCAGGACGTCTGATCGATGCGGTCGACGCGCGATGCGTAAAACGCCAGATAGCCCGCGATCTGCTTGACCTCTTCTAACGGGCTTTCATAACTCCAGACTGCGTTTTCGATGACCTCGTCTTCGGTACGAAGATGAAAGTACGACGCTTCACCCTTGAACGGGCAGCGCGACGTATGACTCGACCGTTCGAGCCGCGCCATGTTCACGTCGGCGCGGGGAAAATAAAACACGTCGGGATAGCCGGTTTCGCTCAGCGTGAGCGCGCCGGACGTATCCGCGAATGTCACGCCCTGATGGATCACGCGCACCCGGTGCCGGTTCGTCGTAATACGGATCGTATGAGGCGCCTGCCCGTGCCCGCCGTGCGCTGGCGCACCACCGGACGCATCGCCGGGAGGGCCGCCTCGAACGGCATCGGCGCCGTCAGCGCCGTCGGCGCTTCCGCTAGCTGGGGCATCGTTCATGTCGTCCGCTCCGCTGATGGCACATGCTTGTCCTGTCCGCCTGGCCGCCCGGCTGAAGGGGTCAGCCCGGCACGCGCGGCACGCCCCGCCTCGTTGTGATTCTGCGGTGCGCGTCTCCCTCGGCCACGCCGCGCCGGCTTCGATACGACGAAGCCACGAGCGTGTTCGTGGCTTCATTATTGACCAAACGCAGCGGGATTGCGCGACCTTCGTTGGCGGGATGGGGTCTCTACCGATTGCAGACGCGATTGCCGACGCGCACCTGTTGCGCCGCGCCCACGCTGCGCGCGGAAAGGGCGTTCGGCGCAGTCTCCGGCGAACGTTCGGGCATGCTTGGGGCCGCGCGTCACACAACCCGCAGACCGCCCGCCTCATTCCCGACGAGCTTCGCGGGCGATTACGGCCCGCTTACTGCGTGGCGAAGTAGAACCCCGCCTTGGCCGTGCCGCTCGCCGGCACCGTGACGGCCTTCGACTGGTCGCGATCCTTGTAGGAAGCGTGCACGGTGTAGCGGCCGGGACGCAGCCGGACCAGCATGTACGGTCCGCGCGACGTCACGTCGAGCACGTCGGCGCTATGCGCATCGACGATCTTCACCTTGACGTCCGCCAGGTAGTCGGAGCCGGGGCCCGTGAAGCGCAGCGACAACGGCCACTGGCTTTGGGCCGCGAGCAGCGCCTTCGATTCGTCGAGACCGACGCCGCCCGACGTGTACGACACGTCGCCCTGCTGCTGCACCTGCGGCAGGCCGCCGCCGTTGACGTTGCCCGCGCTCGTGTTGTCCGTGGTGGTGCCGCCCGTCACTTCGCTCGCCTGCTGCCCAAAGGCGCCGCCCGCGAGACCGAGCGTGAGAACTGTCGCGGCCGCGGCCGTCATGGCGCGTGCGACGATACGACGATGAGTCATTGCGTGGCTCCTTTTTGGGCGATCCCAAACAGTCCTGACGAGCAGACGCACGCAATCTGTATGCCCGTTCGTTCGCCATTCCCGCCACCGCCTTGCAACACCGTAGATATGGCTCGTCCCGCGGGCACGCATTGCGCGCGCCCGTGAAAAAAGCTGCCGCCCTTTTTCCAGGAGCGGCAGCTTTTACCGGTCACAGCCGATCGGCAGTCCAGCATTAGCCGATCGTCAGCCGGTCATCAGCCGAGATCGACGGGCACGAAGATCTGCGCGTTGTCGCGCTGGATCAGCAGCGCGAGGCTGTTGCCCGCCGCAGTCACCGCCTGCTTCAGCTGATCGACGTTCGACACGGGGCGTCCGTTGACAGCGAGAATCACGTCGCCCGGCTGGATGCCCGCGCTGGCCGCCGCGCCGCCCGCATTCTGCACCAGCAAGCCGTGCGATACAGACGCGCTGCTCTTCTCCTGCGGCGTCAGCGGACGCACGGCGACGCCGAGACGCCCTTGCATCTGCGCCGGACCGCTTTCGTCGTTCGACGCAACCTTCGCATCCGACAACGAGCCGATCGTCACCTTCAGGTCCTTCGTCGACTTGTCTCGCCATACCTTGATATCAGCTTGCGTGCCCGGCTTGAGGCCGGCGATTTGCGACGGCAGATCCGACGAATCCGTGACGTCCGTGTCGTTCACCGACAGGATCACGTCGCCCGGCTGCAAGCCCGCCTTTGCGGCGGGACCGCCCGGATCGACGGAGCTGACGAGCGCGCCTTGCGGCTTCTTCATGCCAAAGGAATCGGCGAGCGTCTGGTTCATGCTCTGCACGGCGACGCCGAGACGTCCACGGCTCACATGACCCGTCTTCACGAGATCGTCCTTGACCTTGATCGCCTCGTTGATCGGGATAGCGAACGAAAGGCCCTGGAAGCCGCCCGTCTGCGAATAGATCATCGAGTTGATGCCGATCACTTCGCCTTGCAGGTTGAAGAGCGGCCCGCCCGAGTTACCCGGATTCACAGGCACGTCGGTCTGGATGAAAGGCGTGTAATTCTCGTTCGGCAACGAGCGCGACTTCGCGCTGATGATGCCCGACGTCACCGTGTTGTCGAAGCCATACGGCGAGCCGATCGCGACGACCCACTGGCCGACCTTGCTTGCGCGCGGGTCGCCGATCTTCACGGTCGGCAGGTCTTTCGCGTCGATCTTAAGGACTGCCACGTCCGACTGCTTGTCCGAGCCGACTACTTTCGCCTTGAACTCGCGCTTGTCGGTGAGCTTCACGGTGACGACGTTCGCGCCGTCGACGACGTGTGCATTCGTCAGCACGTACCCGTCGCTGCTGACGATAAAGCCGGAACCGAGGCTCGCGCTCGGCTGATCGCCGCCGTCGTCGCCGCCACCGTTCGGGCCTTGCATGCCCGGCATCTGGCCGAAGAAGTGGCGGTAGAACTGGTAGAACGGGTCGCTCGGATCGATGGGCAACTGGCCGTTGCCATTACCGTTGCCGCGCATCGACGCCTGCTTCACGACGTGCTTCGCGCTGATGTTGACGACGGCGGGACCATACGTTTCGACGAGGCCCGAAAAATCGGGAATGCCCGTTTTCGCCGCAGCCTCGGCGGGCATCATCGCGGCGGCCTGCGCGGGCGAGATCACCTGCGGAGCGGGCACGTTGCGGTGGCCCGCCACGTAGCCCGCCGACAAGGCGATAACGACAGCCGCTGCAACGGCGCTACGGGTCAGCATTCTTGCTTTCATCGCGTACTCCTGACTGGGAGAGATTGGACTCTGATGTCTCGAAGAGTACGTGGCGTCGCTTAAATCAATCTTAAATAACGCTAACGCGATGAAAGCCTTGCGCGTGCGGCAGGCTCAAAAGCGAATGGTGACTTGCAGTCCACCGGCGGGCGCATCGTCGAGCGCGACGGACGCATGATGCTGAAGCGCGATGCGCCGCACGATCGCGAGCCCCAGACCGCTGCCCGACACATCCGTGCGCGCGCGATTCACGCCCGCGCCGACGCGATAGAAACGGTCGAACACGCGCTCCCGCTCGTCGCGCGGAATGCCGGGGCCGCTGTCGGCGATCTGCACGACGGGCCTGTCGTTATCGACGCGCAGACACACATCGACGCGCCCGCCGCACGGCGTGTATTTGGTTGCGTTGTCGATCAGGTTGTTGAGCATCACACGCAGCGCTTCGGCATCGCCGGGGACGGTGGCCGGCTCGCTCGCCTCGATGCCGAGGTCGACGCGGCGTTCCTGCGCGAGCGGCAGATAGGCCGTCACGCATTCGTGGACCAGCGCGTCGAGATCGACGGTGGCCGTCGCCGCGTGTCCGTCCGGCTCGGAGCGCGCGAGCGCGAGCAGTTGCTCGGCAAGACGCGTCGCGCGCGTGACGCCCGTCTGCAGATCGTCGAGCGCTTCGCGGCGTTCCGTCTCGTCGTGCGCGCGCGCCACCAGTTGCGCCTGAATCTGCACGGCGGCAAGCGGCGTGCGTAACTCGTGCGCGGCATCCGCGACGAAAGCCTTTTGCGTATCGAGCGCGCCCGCCAGCCGTTCGAGCAGGCCGTTCAACGCGCGCACGAGCGGCTGCACTTCGAGCGGCAGACGAGAGTCCGGCAGCGGGTCGAGCGCTTCCGGGTGGCGCGCGTCGAGCGCGCCCGTGACGCGCCGCAAAGGCGCAAGCCCACGCCCGACGACACCCCACACGGCCACGCCGAGCAGCGGCAGCAGAACGATCAGCGGCCACAGCGTGCGCAACGCGACGTTCGCCGCGAGCCGGTTGCGCACCGACACCGGCTGCGCGAGCTGCACGACGTTATCGCCGACGATTGCGCCGTACACGCGCCAGTCGCCGCGCTCGGTGCGCTCGGTCGAAAAGCCGAGCTCGGCGCGCGGCGCGAGCGGCGCGCGCGGATGCGAGTAGTACATCAGCACGCCGTTGCGATTCCAGATTTGCAGCACGATGCCCTCGTCGCCCGTATCGCGCGAGCTGAGCACTTGCGAGAACGGCTCGGCCGGCAGCGCGGCGGCGATTTCCTGCAACTGGTAATCGAACAGTTCGTTGGCTTCGGCGAGCGCCTGACGGTAAATCAGCCAGCCCGCAATGCCGACGCCGAGCAACACGATAGCAAGCAGCCAGAACAGCAATTGACGGCGAATCGAACGCATCGTGTCAGGCTTCCTTCGCGATCATGTAGCCGAGACCGCGCACGTTGCGTATCAGCTCCGCGCCGAGCTTCTTGCGCAGCGCGTGGATATAGACCTCGACGGTATTGCTGCCGATTTCTTCGCCCCAGCCGTACATTTTTTCTTCGAGCTGGCTCTTCGACAGCACGGCGCCCGGCCGCGCGAGCAGCGCCGCCAGCAGCGCGAACTCGCGCGCGGACAGCGCGACGGGCGCGCCGTCGAGCGTCACCTGATGCGACGCGGGGTCGAGCGTCAGATTGCCGTGGCGGATCGTCGATTCGCTGCGTCCCGACTGACGGCGAATCAGCGCGCGCATCCGCGCGCCGAGTTCATCGAGATCGAACGGCTTGACGAGATAATCGTCGGCGCCCGCGTCGAGTCCCTTGACGCGGTCCGCGACGGCATCGCGCGCGGTGACGATCAGCACCGGCAGCTGATGGCCGCGCGAGCGCAGCGTGCGCAACACATCGAGGCCGTCGCGCTTGGGCAAGCCGAGATCGAGCAGCACGAGATCATAGGGCTCGCCCGCCGCCGCGCTCAACGCGGACTCGCCGTCCTGCACCCAGTCGACCGCGAAGCCTTCGCCGCGCAGCGCCTTGCGGACGCCTTCGGCGATCATCCGGTCGTCTTCAACGAGAAGTATGCGCATCGCTTTGTATCCGTGCCGGCAGTTCCGGCCGTTGCATTCCGGGATGGTTTTCCGATGCCAGCATTCTAGCGCCCGAGCGCTGAGCGGATACCCGATGCATGCACGCTGCATGTCATCGCGATGCGCCGCCGAACACGGCGTGGCGCGCGGTACGCGGCACACTCCGAACCGCACTGCGCGCGCCTCATCATTTTGTTCTCGGCGTCACGGCAACTCTCTACAATGAGCGCTTTTGCATCGCGCGTGCGGTCTCTTCCGCTTGCCGGTGCTTGCATTTGCCTTTCCGGGCCGTTGGTTCCAGGCTGCGTGTCATGGTGCTTGCCGCGCTGCTTTTGCGTCGTCCGCGAGTGTGCCTGGACACCGACTTGCGCTGCCGATCATTCGCCGAATTCTTCTACATGCCGCTCGCCTTCGTTTCACCTGCTTCGTCGTATGCCCGTTCGCTCGGGCGCCGTTTCAGATCGTTGACGGTCTCGCGCGCCGCCGTCGCGCTGTTCGCCTGTTCCGCGCTCGCCGTCGCCGCGCCCGCGCAAGCGCGCAAGAAAGTGCAGCATCCCTCCGTCAACGTCAGCACGGTGTTGCCCGCGCCCGTCATGGCGGGCTTGCAGCGCGCGCATGTGCCGCTGTCGTCGATCAGCGTCGTCGTCGAGAAGGTCGGCGACCGCACGCCCGTCCTCGCGCTGAACGCCGGCCAGCCGATGATGCCCGCGTCGACGATGAAGCTCGTCACGACCTACGCGGGCCTGTCGATGCTCGGCCCCGACTACCGCTGGAAAACCACGGCCTATGCGCAAGGCGACGTCGACGGCAACGGCGTGCTGCACGGCAATCTGTACATCCAGGGCACGGGCGATCCGAAGCTCGTGCCCGAAGAGCTGATCGATCTCGTCCAGAAGATCCACAAGGCGGGCATCACGGGTATCGACGGCGCGCTCGTGCTCGACAAGCGCTTCTTCGATCCGTCGACGCGCGATCTGCCCGCCTTCGACGACGACGTGAACGCGCCGTACAACGTCGGCCCCGATCCGCTGCTGTATGCGTTCAAGTCGCTCTCGTTCACGATGTCGCCGAACGACGACGGCAAGGTACAGATCGACGTGCTGCCCGCGCTCGCGCAATTGCAGATCGACAACGAACTGCACGCGACGCGCGGCCCCTGTCGCGGCGACCTCGTGACGCCGGCCGTCACGCCTGCATCGAATGGCGTCGTCAATGCTTCGTTCGTCGGCGACTATCCGCTGCGCTGTGGCGAGCGTACGGTCAACGTGGCCGTGCTCGATCACACGACGTTCTTCGCGGGCGGCTTCCTCGCGCTGTGGCAGCAGACGGGCGGCACGTTCAATGGCACGACGCGCGAAGGCGCCGTGCCCATCGATGCGAAGCTCGTCGCGACGCACCAGGGCCCGGTGCTGTCGGACATCGTTCACGACATCAACAAGTTCAGCAACAACACGATGGCGCGCAATCTGTTCCTGACGATCGGCGCCGTCACGAACAAGCCGCCCGCGACGCCCGCGAAATCGGCGGCGGCCATCGAGTCGTTCCTGCATCGCAGCGCGATGCCGATGGAATACCTGTCGCTCGACAACGGCTCGGGTCTCTCGCGCGACGAGCACGTCACGGCGCTCGCGCTCGCCGATCTGCTGCAAAGCGCGAACGCGAGTCCCGTCGCGCAGGTGTTCGTCGATTCACTGCCCGTGGTCGGCGTGGACGGCACGATGCGCAACCGTCTGACGTCGAAGCCCGTCAACGGCAATGCGCACATCAAGACGGGCACGCTGCGCGACGTGCGCGCGATCGCGGGCTACGTTGCGTCCGCCGATGGCGAGAGCTATGTGGTCGTGAGCCTGATCAACGATCCACATGCGGAAGCGGCGCGCGCCGCGCATGACGAGCTGCTCGAATGGGTGTACCAGGGGCCTTCGGCGATGCTCGCTGAGACGGCTGCGCCCGTCGCTGCCGAGCGCAGCGCAGCGCCGCATCGAAAGACCAGGACAAACCCTCAGCGGCGCGGCGCGCACTGAGGATTCCTTCTAGCGAAGCGATGCGCGGCGCGTCGCGAGGCGTTGTACGCTGTCGGGCAGTATGAAAATGGCGTGGGCAACGAAGCACCATCGCGCAAGCCGCACATGATGCGCGCCGCTCGTCCAACGACGCCGCATTCGAACAATAAAGACAATGCCGGCCTCCTGAAGGAGGCCGCAGGGACCCTCGGAGGGAGACGTCAATGCAATTCGATGCCGAATTGCTCCTGCTCGCCATGGCGCCGGTCTTTCTCGCGTGCATCGGCTGGGAAGCGTGGCACGTGCGGCGCACGCATCCCGAAGCGCGCATCTACAGCTGGCGCGACACGTTGTCCAACACAGCGCTCGCGCTGATGCATCAAGGCGCCGACAAGCTCGCCTGGCTATTCGTCATTCCCGTCTATACGTGGTGCTACGGGCATTACCGTCTGTTCGACTGGCACGCGGGCTGGCTGTCGTTCGCCGTGCTGTTCGTCGCGCAGGACCTGCTCTACTACGCGTTCCATCGCTGCAGCCATCGCGTGCGCTGGCTGTGGGCTGCGCATGTCGTGCATCACTCGTCGGAGCGGATGAACTTCTCGACGGCGTTCCGGCAGAGCCTCATGTATCCCGTCGCGGGCATGTGGCTCTTCTGGATTCCGCTCGCGTTGCTCGGCTTTCCGCCGAAGCAGATCGTCGGCATCGTGCTGATCAATCTGGCGTTTCAGTTCTTCGTGCATACGCAGGCGATCGGCAAGCTCGGCTGGCTCGAATACGTGCTGAATACACCGTCGATCCATCGCGTCCATCACGCGCGCAACGACCGCTACATCGATCGCAACTACGCGGGCGTGCTCGTGATCTGGGACCGGCTGTTCGGCAGCTACGTCGACGAGGACGCCAACGAGGCGCCCACGTACGGTATCGTCGAGCCGCTGCGCACGTATAACCCGTTGAAGGCGACGTTTCACGAATGGACGTCGATGGCGCGCGATGTCGCGCGCGTGCGCGGCTGGCGCAACCGGTTGAACGCGCTGTTCGCGCCGCCTGCGTGGGCTGCGCGGTATCACGCGAGCCTTCGCGGCGGCCAAAGCGCTTTTGACACGGCAGGACACACGCAGCAGAACACGAACGCGCCCGTGTGGCCGCCTCGAATCGAATGACAGGGAAAAGTTTTTGCAAAGCCGTCGCCACGTCCACACGACGTTGGTCACAGCCTGCATCAGATGGCTCAAGAGACGGATCGCTCGAGGCCAAATACATACGAGGAGATAAAGACCTTATGAAGCAAGCATCGAACAACACTGGCATCGTGCGCCTGGCACGGATCGCGGTCGCGTGCGCAGCATTCGCGACGCTCGTCGCGTGCGGCGGCAGTGACAACAACAATAACAACGCGAGCAGCACGCCGGCGGGTGGGGTCAAGCTGCAGGTGGTGTCGTTCGGGGACAGTCTGTCGGACGCCGGTACATACACGCCCGTGATCGCCGCGAACTTCGGCGGCGGGCGCTTCACGACGAACCCCGGTGAGGTGTGGACGCAGAAGGTCGCCGAATATTACGGCGATACGTTGACGCCCGCCTGGGTCGGCGGGTTCGGCCAGCCGCTGAAAGCCAACGGCGGCTTCGGTTACGCGCAGGGCGGCTCCGATGTGGTGAACCCGGCCGGCATCGGCTTCGCGCCCAACAACATGGCGGCCACGACCGTGCCCGTCGCGTCACAGGTCAAGCAATACCTGACGGATCACGGCAGCTTCAACTCGAACCAGCTCGTGCTGATCAACGGCGGCGCAAACGACATCTTGCAGCTGCTGCAGAACACGCAGTTCATGACCAACCTCCAGACGCAGCTCGCGACGGCCACATCGGTACAGCAACAGCAACTGATCATCGCGACGGCGGTTGGAACGCAGCTTCAGCCAGCGATCCAGGGCTTCGTGGGCCTCGTCGGCACCACGCTGTCGAACGGCGCGACGCACGTCGTCGTGATCGATGTGCCGGACATCGGCCTGACGCCGCTTGCGACGGCCGAAGCCGCAGCAAACAACGCGCCGCAACTGCCCGCGCTGATCACGGGCATCGTGTCCGCATACAACGCGCTGGTCGCAAATGGCCTGGCGACGGCCGGAATCGACACGAAGGTGATCAAGGTCAGTTCGTTCAACTGGCTGCATCAGTTGCTCGGCAGCTACCAGTCGCAAGGATTCACCAACGCGACCGGCACGGCCTGCAACCTCACGCAGATGGAACAGAACGCTACGGCCTATGCGACGGCGAATCCGTCGGTGCTGGTCGGCGGCATGACGGCGCAGCAGTACGGCCAGCAATTCGGCTCGTCGCTGTTCTGCTCGCCGCAGACGCTGACCGTCGCGGGCGCGGACCAGTCGTACGTCTTCGCCGATACGCTCCATCCGACGACGCACGCATATGCCGCGTTTGCCACGTTTGTCGAACAGCAGATCGCAGCGACGGGTCTGGGCAAGTAAGCGGACATCCGGCGCCTGGCGGGAGCACGTCTCCCGCTGACGGCCTCCCGCGTATCCCGCTTGGTTCGATACGAAAAAGCCCGGCTCCTTGCGAGTCGGGCTTTTTGTTTTTGCGCGTTGACTTTGTTTGCGCGTTCGCTCCCGGCATTGCTCGCGAAGCGCCGAAGACGAACCGCCGAGCCGTCAGGACTCGTGCGCCTCGAACGCGGCCGCCGCTCTGCCGAGCCGGTCATTGACAGCGATCCACTCGATCGTATCGGGCAACTTCTCGATCAGGATGCGCGACACGTTCGCGCGATCCAGCGCACGCAGCAAACCATACAGATCGCGCGCATAGAGATGCGGATCTTCCGGCGCGGCGACGAAATGCACGCCTTGGGCCTCGGCCCAGCGTCCCGCGCGCGACGCACGCGCGACCAGCGCGACGCGCTCGTCAGGCACGCGCGCGACGAGCATCGGTTCGAGCACGTCGAACGGCAGCAATGCGAGCGGCGTGCGGGGCGCATAGTGCGCCTTCAGCGTGCCCGATGCGCGCGGCGCGCTCGCATCCGTTCCATCCGGCAAACGCGGCATCTCGCCGAGCACGTCGGCGATGTCTTGCGGCGTGACGTGACCCGGGCGCAGCAGCGCGGGAAAACCGCGCGACAGGTCGATGATCGTCGATTCGATACCCACATCCGACGACCCGCCATCGAGCACATGAATCCTATCGCCGAACTCTTCGCGCACATGCTGCGCCGTCGTCGGACTGACATGCCCGAAACGGTTCGCGGACGGCGCGGCCACGCCGCCATGTCCGTTGCGCAGCGCGCTGAATGCTTCGAGCAACGCCTGCGCGACAGGATGCGACGGACAGCGCAGCCCGACCGAGTCCTGGCCGCCGCTCACAGCTGCCGGAATATGCGCGGCGCGCTTGAGAATCAGCGTAAGCGGCCCTGGCCACAACGCATCGATCAGACGCTGCGCATCGGACGGCAGTTGCTCGACCCAGTAATTCGGGTCGCCGTTCGGCGCGAGGTGAACGATGACGGGATGATTCGTCGGCCTGCCCTTCGCCGCGTAGATGCGCGCGATGGCGTCGGGACTTTCCGCATCGCCGCCCAGCCCATAGACCGTCTCCGTGGGAAACGCTACGAGTTGTCCCGCATCGAGCAGCGCCGCTGAGTACGCGATTTCATCGGCGCCGATGCGCGACGCCGTGTCGGCAGGTTTCGTTTGATCCGGCATGACGGCTACGCTCAGCTGGTGGGGATATGCAGCAGGCGCGCGCAGTCGCGGGCCGCCGTGCGTGCATGTTCTAGCGTCGCGGCCGTGAAGTTCACGTGGCCCATCTTGCGGCCGGGACGCGCATCTTCCTTCCCATACAGATGCAGACGCGCTTCCGGCATCGCCGCAACTTCGTGCCACGGCGGCGTGACGGCTGCGCTCGGCCTTTCGCCCTTCGCGTTGACCGGGAACCACACGTCGCCGAGGATGTTCAGCATGACGGCGGGCGAATGCTGGCGCGTGTCGCCGAGCGGCATGCCCGTCATTGCGCGCACCTGCTGCTCGAACTGGCTCGTCGCGCAGGCATCGACCGTGTAGTGGCCGGAGTTGTGCGGACGCGGCGCCATTTCGTTCGCGACCAGCGTGCCGTCTTCGAGAATGAAAAACTCGACGCACAGCACGCCGATATAACCCAGTTTGGCAGCGATCTGCAGCGCGGCCAGTTGCGCCTGTTCGACGAGCGTCGCGTTGGCGTCGGGCGCGGGCACGATGGTATGCGACAGCACGCCGTGACGATGCGTGTTCTGCGCAAGCGGATAGACGGCCGACGAGCCGTTCGTGCCGCGCGCGATCAGCGCCGACACTTCGAACTTCAGCGGCAAGCGCTTTTCGAGCACGCAAGCGACGCCGCCCAGCGACGCATGCGCCGCTCGCACTTCAGCTGCATTGCCGACGCGCACCTGGCCTTTGCCGTCGTAGCCGAGCCGGGCCGTCTTCAGGATGCCGGGCAACACGGCTTCGAGCGCGGCATCGTCAAGCGCGGCAAGCGCGTCCGATGATTCGATCACGACGTGCGGCGCAACGGGCACGCCCGACGACGCGATGAAGCGCTTCTCCGCGATGCGGTCCTGCGCGATGGCGACGCAGCGCCCCGCAGGGCTCACGAACGTCGTGCGCGCGAGGAAATCGAGACTTGCCGCCGGCACGTTCTCGAACTCGGTCGACACCGCCGCGCACAGGCGCGCGAGTTCGGTGAGGGCCGCTTCGTCGTCATAGGCCGCGCGCAGATGACGATCCGCGACGGCGCCCGCCGGACTGTTTTCATCCGGATCGAGGACGGCGACGCGATAGCCCATCGCTTGCGCGGCAAAGCAGAACATGCGGCCGAGCTGGCCGCCACCCACCATGCCGAGCCATGCGCCGGGCATAATCGGTGATACCGGAGTGTTATCTGGATTCATCTTGGTGGTCGGTCGCGGCCGATGTGGGGATCGGCCGGTCAAAGCGTTGTACTGCGTTGAACTTCTTCGGGTGCTAGCCGCTGCGCATCAGGAGCGCTTACAGCGGCGGCAGCGTCATCGCGTGAGCCGCTTCGTTCTGGCGCACGCGGAAGGCGGCGAGCTTCTCCGCATATTCCGGCGACGTGCCGCTCAACATCGATACCGCGAACAGCGCCGCATTCGCCGCGCCTGCTTCGCCGATCGCGAACGTCGCGACGGGCACGCCTTTGGGCATCTGCACGATCGAGTGCAGCGAATCGATGCCCTTCAGATACTTGCTGGCCACGGGCACGCCGAGCACGGGCACCGTCGTCTTCGCGGCCAGCATGCCCGGCAGATGCGCGGCGCCGCCGGCGCCCGCGATGATCGCCCGCACGCCGCGTTCGCGCGCGCTTTCAGCATAGGCGAACATTTCGTCCGGCATGCGGTGCGCGGAGACGACCTTCGCTTCGTACGGCACGCCGAATTCCTGCAAGACGGCGACCGCGTTCTTCATGACTTCCCAGTCGGAGCTGGAACCCATCAGCACGCCGACGAGCGGTGCGTCATGGGTATGTGCTGTCTGAACTTCACTCATGATGTTGCTTGTTCCGTGTGCGTGGCGCTCAGGCGAGCTTCTGGCCCGTCAGGCGCTCGAGCGCTTCCTGATACTTTTGCGCCGTCTTCTCGACGACTTCTTCCGGCAGCTTCGGCGCGGGCGGCTCCTTCTTCCACGGCTGCGTTTCGAGCCAGTCGCGCACGAACTGCTTGTCGAACGACGGCGGGTTCGTGCCGACCTGGTATTGATCGGCCGGCCAGAAGCGCGACGAATCGGCCGTCAGCGCTTCGTCCATCAGATAGAGCTGGCCTTTGTCGTCGAGACCGAATTCGAACTTCGTATCCGCGATGATGATGCCGCGCGTCGCTGCATAATCGGCGGCTTCCTTGTACAGGCGGATGGAAATGTCGCGTATCGTCGCCGAGAGTTCGGTGCCGATACGGCGCTCCATCTCTTCGTACGTGATGTTTTCGTCGTGGTGGCCCATTTCGGCTTTCGCGGCCGGCGTGAAGATCGGCTCCGGCAGCTTCTGCGCGTTTTGCAAGCCTTCGGGCAGCGTCACGCCGCACACGGCGCCCGTCGCCTGATAGTCCTTCCAGCCGCTGCCCGCCAGATAGCCGCGCACCACGGCTTCGACGAGAATCGGCTCGAGGCGCTTCACGACGACCGCGCGGCCCTTCACCTGCTCGACTTCATCGGGCGCGACGACGGTTTCCGGCGCAACGCCCGTCAAGTGATTCGGCACGACGTGCTTGAGCTTGTCGAACCAGAAGTTGGCCATCTGGTTCAGCACGCGCCCCTTGCCCGGAATCGGCTCGCCCATCACCACGTCGAACGCGGACAGACGGTCCGTCGTGACAATCAGCAACTGGTCGTTGCCCACCGCGTAGTTGTCGCGGACTTTGCCGCGGCCGAGCAGCTGCAGCGAGCGAAGCGTGGATTCGTAAAGGGTAGACATCGTCGTGATTCACTAAAATGGGGCTGAAAAACGGCCCGGAACAAAAGGGAAACGCCGTTCCCCGGATCATGCGGGAACGGCGATCGGACGACAACCTGGCCAGATGGCCAGGCGCCTGATGCTCGTGCGGCGCTCGAGCGGGGTGAACCCCACCCGTCCACCGCCTAGCGAACGACTTGCGCGAGCTCGCCCGCCTTGTACTTCTCAGCCATCTTGTCCAGCGAGATGGGCTTGATCTTCGACGCCTGGCCTTCGCAGCCGAACGCCAGATAACGGTCCACGCAGACTTTCTTCGCGGCTTCGCGAGCCGGCTTCAGGTAGTCGCGCGGATCGAACTTCGAACGGTTCTCGGCCATGTAGCGGCGGATCGCGCCCGTGATCGCAAGGCGCAGATCGGTGTCGATGTTGACCTTGCGCACGCCGTTCTTAATGCCTTCCTGGATTTCCTCGACGGGCACGCCGTACGTTTCCTTCATGTCGCCGCCGAATTCGCGGATTTCCGCGAGCAGCTCTTGCGGCACCGACGACGAACCGTGCATCACCAGGTGCGTGTTCGGAATGCGCTGGTGGATTTCCTTGATGCGCTGAATCGACAGGATATCGCCCGTCGGCTTCTTGGAGAACTTGTACGCGCCATGCGACGTGCCGATCGCGATCGCCAGTGCGTCGCACTGCGTGAGCTTCACGAAGTCCGCTGCCTGCTCGACGTCGGTCAGAAGCTGTTCGCGCGTCATCGTGCCTTCCGCGCCGTGGCCGTCTTCCTTGTCGCCCTTCATCGTTTCGAGTGAGCCGAGCACGCCCAGTTCCGCTTCCACGGTCACGCCGATCGAGTGCGCCGCTTCGACGACCTTGCGCGACACGTCGACGTTGTACTCGTAGGACGCCACCGTCTTGCCGTCGGCTTCGAGCGAGCCGTCCATCATCACGCTCGTGAAGCCGCTGCGGATCGCGGCCATGCAGACGGCCGGCGACTGGCCGTGGTCCTGGTGCATCACGACGGGAATGTGCGGATACGATTCGATGGCCGCTTCGATCAGATGGCGCAGGAACGGCTCGCCGGCGTACTTACGCGCGCCTGCCGATGCCTGCATGATCACGGGCGCGTTGACCTGATCGGCCGCCGCCATGATCGCCTGCACCTGCTCCAGATTGTTTACGTTGAATGCCGGAAGGCCATAACCGTGTTCGGCGGCGTGGTCCAGCAGTTGACGCATTGATACGAGAGGCATTGATGTACTCCTTAGATTGAAACGAATCCTGTGCCGACGGCATCTATTTATGCAATTTCGTGCAATTTTATCGTGAAGCAGACCGTGTCCCGAGCGCACCCTTCCCAAACTGCGTGCGCCGCCTCTCTTTCGGGGACACGGCGCTCTGCTTCACGCGCGCCGTTCGGCTCGCCGTCACGGTTCCTTTACGGATCCGCGACGGCTCGTGTTTCTTCGCTCTGACGGCGATCGATCGCGTGCCGGCAGAAATCAGACCGGCTCGCCGACGCGGACGATCTTCAGCGTATTCGTGCCGCCCGCCTGGCCCATCGGCTCGCCGACCGTCAACACGACCATGTCGCCGCGCGCCGCATAGCCCTTGCTGACGACCACTTCGAGCGCCTGCTGGAGCGCGATGTCGCGATCGCTGCTGGTGTCGAGATGCAGCGGGTTCACGTTGCGGTAGATCTGCATCGCGCGCTCGCTGCCCTCGCGCGGCGTGAGCGCGAAGATAGGAACGTGCGTCCAGTGACGCGACATCCACAGCGCCGTCGAGCCCGACTCCGTCAGCGCGACAATTGCTTTCGCGCCCAGGTGATACGCGGTGAAGAGCGCGCCCATTGCAATCGACTGGTCGATGCGCGTGAAGGTTCGGTCGAGGAAGTCCTTGTCCAGTTCGACGTGCTCGGACTTTTCGGCTTCGACGCAGATCGCGGCCATCGTTTCGATCGTCTGCACCGGGTATTTGCCCGCCGCCGATTCCGCCGACAGCATCACCGCGTCCGTGCCGTCCAGCACCGCGTTAGCGACGTCGGAGACTTCGGCGCGCGTCGGCACGGGGGCATTGATCATCGATTCCATCATCTGCGTGGCCGTGATGACGAACTTGTTCGCCTCGCGCGCCATTTTGATCATGCGCTTTTGCAGCGCGGGCACGGCCGCGTTGCCGACTTCGACGGCCAGATCGCCGCGCGCGACCATGATACCGTCCGATGCTTCGAGAATGCCTTGCAGCGCCGGAATGGCCTCGGCGCGCTCGATCTTCGCGATCATCTTCGGCTTGATGCCGTACGGCGCGCCCGCGATGTTCGCGAGCTGGCGCGCCATTTCCATGTCCGTCGCGTTCTTCGGGAACGACACGGCGACGTAGTCCGCGCCCAGCGACATCGCCGTGCGGATATCCTCCATGTCCTTCGCTGTCAGCGCAGGCGCCGTCAGGCCGCCGCCCTGGCGGTTGATGCCCTTGTTGTTCGACAGGTCGCCGCCGATCTTCACGACGGTGTGAATCTCGTTGCCGATCACGCGCTGCACGCTCAGCACGATCAGGCCGTCGTTCAGGAGCAGCGTGTCGCCGGCTTTCAGGTCGCGCGGCAGGTCCTTGTAGTCGAGGCCGACGCGCTCGTCGTTGCCGAGCTCGCAGTCGGCGTCGAGGATGAAGGTGTTGCCGGCGATGAGCGTCGTCTTGCCGTTTTCGAATTTGCCGACGCGGATTTTCGGACCTTGCAGGTCGGCCATGATGCCGACTTCATGGCCCGCCTGCCGGGCCGCTGCGCGCACGAACTCCGCGCGCTGACGGTGATCGTCAGCGGTGCCGTGGGAAAAGTTGAGGCGCACCACGTCGGCGCCCGCTTCGATCATTTGCTGCAGGATTTCCTGCGTGCTGGAAGCCGGCCCGATGGTTGCGACAATCTTGGTGGCGCGATGCATGAGTCTCCTCGTTTGGATGAGATCGCTGGGATGAACGTCAGGAGTCGGATGCGGAGGCTGCGCAACGACAGGTGCTACATGGGGTGGTGCGCCGTTCGTTCCCTTCGAACCTTGAAGGCCCGGCGTCATATCGTGGGGGACTGCTGCGAAATCATTAAGCTGCACATAAACCCGCGGCGACGGCTGATCGGCCGCGAGCAAAGACTCATCGTCGACTTCGGTGTGCGAGGCGGGAGACACCGTTGCACTCGAACCCGCCTCTGCTTGCGCGTCCGTCGCGGCGTTAGCGGCGACGGCTTCAATGGCCAGTTCCGTATTCTGTTCTGCTCGATCTGAGTGATCCGGGCGATCCGCGGCAACGGCTGCGGTCTGTGCCGCTGGCGCGCTGCCGGAGGGTTGCGAAGCCGCCTGCGCGGCGGCCTCGGGTTGCAGCGCTTTCGCGGAGCGCGCTGCGCGCTCCCCTGCCGCTGCCGTGCGCGACGCGTTGCGCGTCTTCTGAGGCTTGTTGGGGGAGCGCGTCGCCATTATCAGGCCCGCGATTCCAGCACGGCGACAGCCGGCAGCTTCTTGCCCTCGAGGAACTCGAGGAATGCGCCGCCGCCCGTCGAGATATAGCTCACCTTGTCGTGGATGCCGTACTTGGCGATGGCCGCGAGCGTATCGCCGCCGCCGGCGATCGAGTATGCGGACGACTCAGCGATCGCTTCAGCCAGCGTCTTCGTGCCGTTGCCGAACTGGTCGAACTCGAACACGCCGACCGGGCCGTTCCAGACAATCGTCCCCGCCCTTTCCAGCTGCGATGCGAGGGTCTTTGCGGTTTCCGGTCCGATGTCGAGGATCATGTCGTCGTCTTGCACATCGGCGACCTTCTTGATTTCGGCCTTGGCCGTCGGCGAAAACTCTTTGGCCGTAACCACGTCGCTCGGAATCGGCACCGACGCGCCGCGCGCCTTCGCCGATTCGATGATCGCCTTCGCTTCGTCGACGAGATCGGCTTCGGCGAGCGACTTGCCGATCTTCAGACCGGCCGCGAGCATGAACGTGTTCGCGATGCCGCCTCCGACGATCAGCTGGTCGACTTTATCGGCCAGCGACTTCAGGATGGTCAGCTTGGTCGACACCTTCGAGCCCGCGACGATCGCCACCAGCGGACGCTTCGGCGAGCCGAGCGCCCTGCCGAGCGCTTCGAGCTCGGCCGCGAGCAGCGGGCCCGCGCACGCGATAGGCGCGTACTTCGCGATGCCGTGCGTCGTCGCTTCGGCGCGGTGCGCGGTGCCGAACGCATCGTTCACGTAGACGTCGCAGAGCTTCGCCATTTTCTGCGCGAGCTCGTCGGAATCCTTCTTCTCGCCCTTGTTCACGCGGCAGTTTTCGAGCAGCACGACGTGGCCCGGCGCGACGTTCACGCCGTTCTCGACCCACTGCGACACGAGCGGCACGTCGCGGCCGAGCAGTTCGGACAGGCGTTTCGCAACGGGCGCGAGCGAGTCTTCGGGCTTGAAGTCGCCTTCCGTCGGGCGGCCCAGGTGCGACGTGACCATGACGGCCGCGCCGGCGTCCAGCGCGGACTTGATGGCGGGCACGGAGGCGCGGATGCGGGTGTCTTCGGTAATGTTGCCGGCGTCGTCCTGTGGCACGTTCAGGTCGGCGCGGATGAAGACGCGTTTGCCGGACAGCTTGCCTTCGGCGATCAGATCGGAGAGACGCAATACCTGTTTCATGATTCGTATGCGAGTTGATTGGAAGGCGGTGCGGACGCTGCGCGAACGGCCTCTCGCGAACGGTGCCGGCGGCTTCGCGCGTGTTCCGGGAGACCGGTATTTTAACCGATCGACAGGCCGATCTAACCCGTGGCGCGAGAATCCCGGTATTTGGCGGCGCCAGTGGGGCCCGACAGGCTATTGCGCCGCAACATCGGCGCGCCGCGTCAGAAGATCAGCCGCAACGCCGTGAACACCAGCATCCCGACGACGATCGTGCCCAGCATCGTGCGCCGCCAGAGGAACCACGCGAGGCCCGCGAGCGTGCCGTACAGCTCGTGGTTCGACAGCGCGACGGACACGCCGCTGTCCGTCACCAGCACGTCCGGCACGACGACGGCCGCGAGCGCCGCCGCGGGCGCGTAGCGCAGCATCCGTTGCGCGCGCTCGGGCAAAACCGTGCGCTCACCCCCGATCAGAAACAGCGCGCGTGTCAGCGCTGTGACAAACGTCATGCCGATGATCGCGAGCCAGATCTGCAGCGTGGTCATCGTGGGTTCTCCGTGCTGTTGCGGATGCGGCGCAAGTCGGCGCGCTCGACCATCGCATCGGCGGCGCCGCCGGCGACGATCGCCATCACGACGGCGAGCGGCAGCGCGAGCCGGTACGGCAGGTCGAACGCGATCAGCGCGACGATGCCCGCAACGCTGACGGCCGCGAGCGTCGAGCGCGACGAGATCGCCGACACCATCACGGGAATCAGCGCGAGCGTGCCCGCGAGCGAAAGGCCCCAGTTATCGGGAAAGAGGCTCGCGAGCAGAATGCCGACGATCGACGACACCTGCCACGACAGCCAGCTGGAGACGGCCATGCCCCAGAAATAAGCTTCCTTGCCGGGTACATAGCCCGTCGCGAAGGCCTTCTTCTGGAACAGCAGATAGATGACGTCGCCGTTGAAATAGCCGACGAGCAGCCGCCGGTGCAGCGGCAGATACGAAAAATGCGGCGCAAGACCCGCGCTGAAGATAACGAAACGCGTGTTGACCATCGCGGCCGTCAGCAGAATGGTCCAGACGGGCAGCTTCGCGAGCATCAGCGGCAGCACGGCCAGTTGCGACGAGCCCGCATAGACCAGCAGCGACATGCCGAGCGATTGCGGCACCGTCATCACCGATTTGCTCATCGCGATGCCTGTTACGAGGCCCCAGGAGAAGATCGCCATCAAGGTCGGCGAGTAGGCGCGCATGCCATCACAGAAGGCACGGCGATCGAGATCGGACAGGCGAGCGAGCATGAGGCGAAGGCAATGCGGCGCGATGGACGCCGCGACGGCTGGAGGTCAGCGCCAGATCGTGAGGCAGCCGCTGGCGCATGCGGCTTTCTTTTCAGCGACCGCCGGATTATAGCGTCCAGGGTGCCCGCGAATGCCCGTTGCCTGTGCAAATGACGGTAAAATATCGCGTTTGCCGCGTGTCCCCGGCGCTTTGTGTAGTCGGCGCGCCACGCGCATCGCGCGTCACAACAAGTCCGTACACGTTGGAACGTTAGAACCCGAACCCGCACTGCCTGGAGAACCGTATGTCAATGGCCGACCGCGACGGCAAGATCTGGATGGATGGCAAGCTCATCGAATGGCGCGACGCCAGGATCCACGTCCTCACCCATACGCTGCACTATGGGATGGGCGTCTTCGAGGGCGTGCGCGCGTACAAGACGGTCGACGGCGGCACGTCGATCTTCCGTCTGAAGGAGCACACGAAGCGCCTGCTCAACTCGGCCAAGATCTTCCAGATGGACGTGCCGTTCGACCACGAAACGCTCGCCGCCGCGCAGCGCGAAGTCGTGCGCGAGAACAAGCTGGAGTCGTGCTATCTGCGCCCGATCATCTGGGTCGGCTCGGAAAAGCTGGGCGTGTCGGCGAAAGGCAATACCATTCACGTCGCGATCGCCGCATGGCCGTGGGGCGCGTATCTGGGCGAAGACGGCATCAAGAAGGGCATCCGCGTGAAGACGTCGTCGTTCACGCGCCATCACGTGAACGTGTCGATGGTCCGCGCGAAGGCGTCGGGCTGGTACGTCAACTCGATCCTCGCGAACCAGGAAGCTACCGCCGACGGCTACGACGAAGCGCTGCTGCTCGATGTCGACGGCTATGTATCGGAAGGCTCGGGCGAGAACTTCTTCCTCGTGAACAACGGCAAGCTGTACACGCCCGACCTGTCGTCGTGCCTCGACGGCATCACGCGCGACACGGTCATCACGCTGGCGAAGGACGCCGGCATCGAGGTGATCGAAAAGCGCATCACGCGCGACGAAGTCTATACGGCCGACGAAGCGTTCTTCACCGGCACGGCCGCCGAAGTCACGCCCATCCGCGAACTCGACAACCGCACGATCGGCTCGGGCACGCGCGGCCCGATCACGGAAAAGCTGCAATCGGCGTTCTTCGACATCGTGAACGGCAAGAGCGAGAAGTACGCGCACTGGCTCACGAAGATCTGAATTCCGCGGGCGCGGCGGCCACACGTGAAGGCAAACGCCAGCCGCACCCGCTTTTTGCATACAACGAGAAAGTCCCTATGAGTGAAATCAAGGAAATGCCGCTGGTCGAACTGTCGGCGAAGGATCTTCCTGCGTACTGCCCGAACCCGTCGATGCCGCGCTGGAGCAACCATCCGCGCGTCTTTATCGACGTGACGCACGGCGAAGCGCGCTGCCCTTACTGCAGCACGCGCTACAAGCTGCGCGACGGCGAAGTGATCAAAGGTCACTGATCCGCGCGCCGCTTCGTCCGCGGCACGGGCCGCGGCGCCGCGCGTCGTGCGGCAATCCGCGCGGAAAGCCGCACTTCCCGCGCACGCCGGTATAGCCCGAGCCGCAGTCCATTGTTCCTGACAACCCCGGCCCCGCGCGCCCCGTGCGCGCGGCGCTTTATTTTCGACATCGGAAACTCCCCCTGATGCGTCGCGCGTTGGTTATCGCACCGAACTGGATCGGTGACGCATTGATGGCGCAGCCTTTGTTCGCGCGCCTCGTGAAATTGCATCCGCGTATCGCGATCGACGCGGTCGCGCCCAGCTGGGTCGCGCCCATCCTCGAACGGATGCCTGAAATCCGCGACGTCTACGCGACCGATCTCGCGCACGGCAAGCTGCAAATGCTGCGCCGCTGGCAACTGGCGAGCGACCTGCGCGACGTCGGCTATGACGCCGCCTATGTGCTGCCCAACTCGCTGAAGTCCGCGCTGATTCCGTGGATGGCGGGCATTCCGTTGCGCATCGGCTATACGGGCGAAAGCCGCTACGGCTTGCTGAACGTGCGGCACGCGAACCCGCGCAAGGACGAGCGTCCGCCGATGGTCGGCCAGTACGCCGCGCTCGCCTACGCGCCCGGCGCGAAACTGCCCGACGACCTGACACAGCCCCGGCTCGACGCCGACCTGAACGAGGCGGCGCGCGTCTCATCCCGCTTCAACCTGGACACACGCGTGCCGCTGCTGGTGTTCTGCCCCGGCGCCGAGTACGGCCCCGCGAAGCGCTGGCCCCCCGAGCATTTCGCGGCGCTTGCGCAGATGGTCGGCCAGTCGTTTCCGTACACGAAGATCATCGCGCTCGGCTCGCCGAAAGACGCGCCCATCGCCCAGGCGATCGCCGACCGCGCGCCGAACGTGCGCAACCTCTGTGGCCAGACGGCGCTCGGCGAAGCGAGCGCGCTGATCTCGCGGGCGAGCGCCGTCGTGACCAACGACTCCGGGCTGATGCACGTCGCGGCGGCACTGCGCCGTCCGCTCGTCGCTGTCTACGGATCGACCGATCCGCGCCACACGCCGCCCTTGTCGGACCTCGCAAAGGTACAATGGCTGCATCTCGAGTGCAGTCCTTGCTTCCAGCGCGAGTGCCCGCTGGGTCATCTGAACTGCCTGCGGCAACTGAGCGCCGAGCAGGTGTTCGACGATCTGCGCGGCATGCTGATCGCGCAACGCTGAGCGTTCGGGCCGCGCTCCGCCCGCCGAAACGCCTGCCATGTGTTCGCTGGAAAGCATCGCGGGCAGGTTGGCGGCCATCGGTCACGTCTCGTGCGAAGCGCGCCGTGTCCGCTCGATGCGTCATGCTCGCGTCTTGCAGTGCGGGCATGCTGGCGAATGGCCTTGCAGGCGCGTAGGGAAAGCCCGGAAAATCGCCTGAAAACAGGCCGGAGAGTTGACTTGGGATCGGCTTGGGATTCACCCGGAAGCGGCCCGGAACTGTTCTGCAAAAGGCGTGGAAAAGGCCTGTGCATCCGCGCCACGAGCCAGCCTGCGCGAACCGTGCCGCCGACGGCACGAGACGCCGACCACTGACCCGCAACCGCGCGCCTCGCGCGCAAGAGACTGACGAGCCATGCCACGTTTTGCCCACATCTTCGAAGCCGCTGCGGACACGTTGAACGCCTACTACCAGGCCGTCGCGGAGGTCAATATCGACAGCTTGATGGGCCTGTGGATCGACGAGGAGTTCGTCAGCTGCATCTGCGCCGATGGCTCGCATCTGCACGGCCTCGACGCGATCCGCGCGGGCCTCACGCTTCAGCTCGAAGCGCAGCCTGTGTCTATCGAACCGCTCGACATTCGCGTCTACGACAGCCTGGGCACCGTCGTCTATGCGATTGCCGAAGCGCATCGTCCGGCCGACCCGGCAGCCATTCCGTCGATGATCTTCACGACCTATGTGATGGTCCACGAGCGCGGCGAGTGGAAGATCGCGCATATCCACGCGAGTGCGATGCCGAACGAAACGGCCACGCAGTTTGCTGCCAAAATGAGACATGGTCAGGGCGCGCTGCACTGAAGCGCTCCGCGAGACCCGCTTTTCCGAAGCCGCGCCTCGGGGCTTCGCTCGAATACCGGTGTTGGCATGAGCACGACCCACGACAAGAAAGCTTCTTCCAGGCCGGCCCTCGATGCAGCAGCGGCGGCCCTGGAGGCTGCGATGGAGGCGCCCGTCGAGGCGACCGTCGACCTGCTCTACCGTGCCCCGCTGTGGCTGCCCAACAACCATATCCAGACAATCGTCCCCGCCCTGTTCGGCCGCCGTCCCGTGGTCGAGTACCGGCGCGAGCGCTGGGATACACCCGACGGCGATTTCATCGATCTCGACTGGCTCGCGTCCGATCCTCTCACCAGCTATCGCGCGCGCCCCGGCACGCCGCTTTTCGTGCTGTTTCACGGACTGGAAGGCAGCTCGGATTCGCATTACGCGCGCACGCTGATGGCGGCCGCCTGCGCGCGGGGCTGGCTTGGCGTCGTGCCGCACTTTCGCAGTTGCAGCGGGTCGATGAACCTGTTGCCGCGCTTCTATCATCTCGCCGACAGCAACGAAGTCGACTGGGTGCTGCGCCGTCTGCGCGACATGCACGCGGGGCCGATCGTGGCGGCGGGCGTGTCGCTCGGCGGCAACGTGCTGCTGCGCTGGCTCGGCGAGCGCCGCGAGGACGCGTCGATCATCGCGGCGGCCGCCGCGATCTCCGCGCCGCTCGATGTGCACGCCGGGGGCCGCGCGCTGTCGCAAGGCTTGGGCATGATCTACACGCGAAGTTTCCTGAAGACGCTCAAGCAGAAGGCGCAGCAAAAGCTCGCGCAATACCCGGGCCTGTTCGATCTCGACGATGTGCGCGCAAGCCGCACGATGTATGAGTTCGACGACGTCGTGACGGCGCCCCTGCACGGCTTCCGCAATGCCGACGACTACTGGACCCGCGCGAGCACCCGCCCGCTGCTGCCCGAAATCACGGTGCCGACGCTCGTGCTGAATGCGCGCAACGACCCTTTCCTGCCCGGCGCCGCGCTGCCATCGCGCAGCGAGGTATCATCGGCGGTGCAACTCGATCAACCGGAGCATGGCGGACACGTCGGCTTCATGACGGGCCCTTTCCCCGGCCGTATCGACTGGCTTTCGCGCCGTGTCTTCGGCTACTTCGATCCGTTCACGCATCATGGATGACATCGTCAGGCAGGCACTCGCCAAATGGCCGAACGTGCCGCACTGCACCGGCTGGCTGCTGCTCGACAGGCGCGGCAACTGGCGCATGCGCGACGAAGCGGCGCAAGCGGCAGGCGCGCTCGGCGAGCCGATCCGCCACACGGCGCTGCTCGGCTTCATTAATCGCAATTACGAAGCCGATGATCAGGGCCAATGGTTCTTCCAGAACGGCCCGCAGCGCGTGTACGTCGAACTTGTCTATACGCCGTTCGTCGTGCGGCTTTCCACCGACGACGCGGCCGGCAAGCTCACGCTGACCGATCAGGCTGGCGTAGCGTTCGAACCCGCCGCCGCGTATCTCGACGACGAAGGCGGCATTCTCTTCACGGACAAATCCGCGCCCGCGCGCATCGCGGTTCTGCACGATCACGATCTCGACCTGTTCTCCGAACATGCCGAACTCGCCGGCGACGGCCGTAGCGGCCAGTTTCTCTGGCGCGACGATATCGCGTTGACGCTACAGCCGGTGCGCAAGGCTGAGGTCGAGAAGCGCTTCGGATTCGTCGCAAGTCCGGCTGCACGTGCCACGACAGAGGCAGCCTCCGCTTCGGAGAAGTCCTCGCATTAGCTGCTGTCCTTTTCGTCGTCGCGCTCTTCCTTGTAGCGCGCCTCCAATTCATGCAGACGCGCGTCGATGGTCGACAGGTCGTAGTAGCCGACCGACTTGATGTCACGCGCTTCCTTGAGCTGCCGGATCGCCGACGGCCACGCTCCTTCTAGTGCAAACTTCTCCGCGAGCGCGCGATGCTGCGTCAGCGCATCGCCCGTGCCGACGCTCGCTTGCGCGAGATAGCGCCACCAGACGGGCTGCTGCGGATCGGCGCGCGTCTCGCGCAGCGCCTGCGCTTGCGCCTCGCTGAAATGGCGCGCGGTAAGGAGCGTCTGCAGATGCATGTCGATGGCCGCGTGCGATCGCGGCCAGCGCTTTTGCGCGAGTTCCGCGAGACGCACGGCTTCGTCGTTGCGGCCGGCGCGCCGCGCGATATCGACGGCGAGCACGTCGAGGCTCGGCGAACTACGGGTCGCGTCGCCCTCCGCGCGCTCGGCCGATTCGAACGCCGCGCGCGCATTGGCGAGCGCTGCGGTCGCGTCGTCGTAACGCTCGAGCAGCGTCTGCGCGTACGCGATGCCGTACCAGTTGCCCGCCACGTTGATCGCGGTACGATCCTCGAGCTCCGAGCGCATGCGCGAAATGTCGTCCGCGTATTCGCTGCGCGAGCGGTCTTGCAGCACGCGTGCCCGCGCACGCACGAACGCGTATTCCGACGACTGGCGTGGCTGACGGTACGGCGAGCGGCGCGCACGGTCGGACATGTCGGCGATACGCTCGCCCGTCAGCGGGTGCGTGCGCGCATAGGCGGGCGCGCCGGCATCGCTCATCGACGCGCGATCGAGCCGCTCGAAGAACGCGACCATTCCGTACGGATCGTAGCCCGCGCCCGCGAGCAGCTGAAAGCCGACGCGATCCGCTTCATGCTCGGCAGCGCGCGAGAAGCGCAACTGGTTGTCGACGGCGTAGGCCTGCCCGCCCACGGCGATCGCGCTGCCCAGATCGCCGCTGTGCGCGAGGACGCCCGCCAGCACGCCGAGCAGCATGCCCGCCAGCGCTGCGTAGCCGCTATGCTCGCCCGCCGTGATCATGCGCGCGATGTGCCGCTGCAGCACGTGGCCCATTTCGTGACCGAGCACCGATGCGAGTTCCGATTCCGTCTGCGTCGCGACGATCAGGCCCGTGTTCACGCCGATGAAACCGCCCGGCAGCGAGAACGCGTTGATCTGCGCATCGCGCATCGCGAACAGATCGAAGTCCGGACGATAGCCGCCGATGTACTGCGTGGCCGCGGCGGCGCCGAGCTTCGCGGCGATCGAGTTCAGATAGTCGCGCACCAGCCAGTCGTCGAGATAGTCGGGATCGCTGCGGATTTCGCGCATCACGCGCTCGCCGAGCTTGCGCTCGGCTTGAGGCGTGAGCGTTCCGCCCGAGCCGTCGCCGAGGTCCGGCAACTGTTGCGTGGACATCGGCGCGCGCAGGCTCGCGTTGCCGCCCGGGTTGCCGGAGAGGCGCGCCTGCGCGCCGCCATACATGCCGAACACGCCTTGCGCGATGTCGTGCGGCACGGAGGCATCGCCATACGCGTCGAGCGGCCCCGTGACGAGCGGCAGCTCCGAGGTATTCGACGGCTGCGCGATGATCGCGGGCGGAACGGCGAGCGTGACGGACAACAACGCAGCGATAAACCGTTTCAGACGCATTGCGGACGATGGCGAAATCGAAAGCGGCGTAAAGAGCCGGATGGAACGGGCCTCTTGCGATTGTACCGAGCAACGGATGCACGGACTTCCTGAAACGCGTGGGCGGCGGCTCACGCGCGATCGAACGCTGCTGCGCGATGTGGGTTATCGTGAACTGACGGCAATCCGCGCCCGGGAGCCCGACGGCATTCTGCGCTGCTATGATAGGCGCCCTCTGAAGGAGCCAACCATGTCCGAACTCACTCATTTCGACGCAGCCGGCCAGGCGCATATGGTCGACGTCGGCGGCAAGGCGGAAACCAAACGCATCGCGGTCGCGCGCGGATCGATCCGCATGCTGCCCGCGACGTTCGAGCTGATCCGCACAGGCGAGGCGAAGAAAGGCGATGTAATCGGCGTCGCGCGCATCGCCGCGATCCAGGGCGCCAAGCGCACTGCCGATCTGATCCCGCTCTGCCATCCGCTCGCGCTCACGCGCGTGGCCGTCGATTTCGAACTCGACGAGACGGTGCCTGCCGTGCATTGCCGCGTTCAGGTCGAGACGCTGGGGCGTACGGGTGTCGAGATCGAGGCGCTGACGGCCGTTCAGGTCGGCCTTCTGACCGTCTACGACATGTGCAAGGCGGTGGATCGCGGAATGACGATCACCGATGTGAAGGTGCTAGAAAAGCACGGCGGGAAATCGGGGGATTGGGTGGCGCAGTGACGGCGCGCTTAGCGCGCCGCTCACGTTTCTACGACATGGAACAGGCGACTCAACTTTCGTCGTCGCCGTCGTCCTCGTCGTTGTCGTTGATGCCCTTCGGCGGCGTTCCATACTTCTTCATCAGTTCCGCCTTGAACTCGCCCAGCGTCTTCTGCTGATCGCACAGATCGTACAGATACGCGAGTTGCGAAGGCCAGTCGTGCAGCTCTTCCGCGAAAATCTTCAGGCGCTCGACAGTATCGAATGCGCCGTTCGTGTCGCCGGCGAGCGCCTGCAGCACCGCATAGCGACGCAGCACCGTTTCGCCCGGCAGCAACGCGATCGCCTGACGATGCATCGCGAGCTTGTGCGGCAAATCCTGCGCGTTCATCGGCAAGAGCGTCGCCATGCCGTACTCGCCCCATGCACCGAACAGGAACGACGGGTCCTCGCGATACTGGTCGAACGGACGCGAGCCGTAGTACAGCACCTCCGAGCGCGCGTAATCCCGATAGACGGGATACAGCGCAGCCAGCCCGCCGAATACGATCACGACGAAAGCGCCGAACGACACGCCGCCCGGAATCAGACGCAGCGGCTTCGTGTCGAGCAGGCCGAACACGAACATCGCGGGCAACAGGAAAAACATATACTGCTGCGGATATTCGACGAGCGCGTGCATCACGAGCACGCCAATCACCGCAAGGCCGAACACACGCGCAGCCGTGTGCGGGACGCGCACGACGCGCATAAACCATGCACCGAGCCCGAGCAGCACGATGCCGAGTCCGATCAGACCCGTCTTTGCGAGCAGATCGATAAAAATGTCATGCGAGTTGTTCGCGATCTCCACGCCGCCTAGCGCTTTTGCCAGATCGAACTGATAGCGCGGGAATTCGCCCCAGCCGACCCCGAGCAACGGATGCGTGCGGAACATCGTCAAGCCGTATTTCCACAGCGCGATACGCGGCGCGATCTGGCTCGCGTCCTTCATGCGCTCCGCCGCGGACTGCGCGAGACCGAGATCGTAATGCAGGTTCGCCCAGCGGATCGCAGCATTCACCACGAAGAACAACGCGGCGAGCACGACGGGCAACAACCACTCGCGACCGCTTCGACGTCGGGACGCATCGCGGCGCTGCTCGGCGAACGCCATCCAGAAGCCCGCGACCACGATCACGCCCATTTGCAGCCACGGTCCGCGCGACACGGTCAACGCCAGCCCGCCCGAGTAAATCGCCGAGACGAGCAGCCAGATGAAGACGTTGATGCGCCGCGTCTGCACCAGGTACATCGCGCCTGCCGTCGCGAACGCGATGTAGGTTGCGAGGTGATTGGCCTGCGCCATGTTGCCGAACGGACGGCGCTCCGACGTCACGTTGTACGCGACGACGAGCGGAGTCACCTTCACTTCCAGGTGGAACAGCTGGATCACCTGACAGAAGACGGCAAAAAGCCCGCCGACCACCAGCGCGAACGCAGCCACCGTCACCACGGTCTCCGACAGATTCGCGCGATTGAACCCATAGCCCGCGTGCACCGCCATAAACGCAGCAAGCAGGAAGCCCGCGCCGAGCCAGTTCATCGACGGCTGCGCGACGGGCAGCACGATGGACTGCGCGATAAGCACCAGCCCGAACGCCAGAGGCACCAGCGCCACCACGGGAGACGCAAACGTCACACGCGGCCGGGCCGTCGACACGAGAAAAACGACGCCCGCGCCCAGCAGCAGATAGAGCGACAGCGCCGTGAATTCGGCATAGAACGTCGGGATCGGGTACGTGTGGTTGACGACGGCATACGGCAGGATCAACGCACAAGCCAACAGAAATAAGGACAGGTAACGCGCAAAGGGGTTGGACATGAGTAACCGGGGATCTCAGCAACCGGCGCACTATACAAAAAAATCCTTGCGCTGTGCGCCGGCCGGCCGAAATAACCTCGAATCGGGCCACGGCGCGAAAGCTTTCGCCGTGACCCTTGACGATGTTCAACAGACTGAAGGCGCGCCGCCTGTCGTCGGGTTCCCGTCAGCCGCGGCACTCCGGCGGCGCGAGATTCGAAGCCAACGTCGGAGCGTCTACGGGCATCGGTCCGGCGCCCGGCGCGGGGAGCGACGATGCGCCCTTGCCGCCCGCGAAGCATTCCCACGTGATCGTGCCCTTCTGCACCGCGCCCTTCGCAAGCGCGACGCGCGCAGTCGGCGTGTCCGCGTTATCGGGTGCGGACGGCACGAACACGATCGTATTCGCGCCGTCTTCGGCGACGCGCGTCGTGAACGCGACGGTGATCTGCCCGGTGTCGTCGTCGATGTGGATCGACTGGACGTTGCGCGTGGCGGGCGGCGAAGCATAACCGCTGCCGAACGCATTTCCGCTGCCGGCGTTCTCGCCGACGGTCAGCTGCGCAGCGGCCGCCAGCGACAGCCCCTCGCCGACGCGGCTGCGCGCGAGATAGTCCTGATAGGCGGGAATAGCATACGCGGCGATCACGCCGACGATCGCAAGCACGATCATCAGCTCGATCAGCGTAAAGCCCCAGAAGCGCCCGATGCGCGCAAGCGCGGCAGACCATGGGCGCATCGAACGGGTGCGCCGCCCGGGGGCGTGAAGCGTGGACAACGAAGCAACGGCAACAGTAGCGATCATCGGCAGACTCCTCAAAACGAAAGCGCCTGCCCCGGGAATCAGGACAGGCGCTTCGATCGTAGCGAGCCGCGAATGGCGCCGGCAGTCGGCCGAATGGCTAATGGTGCGCGCGCGAATGCATAGGTAGAGTGAATGGCGTCAGTGCATTCCGGGCGGCGTGCCCGTGATGCGCGCCGCATTTCGCCGCTTCATCGCGTAGCCGGCTATCACGACGAACAGCGCGCACGCGATGCGCATGCCGTACTCGGCAATGGGCGTGTCGAGGATCGGCCAGCGATCGCCGGCCGGGTCGTTGACGATGAGGCCGCCCGCGATCCAGCCGAGCAGCGCGCCGCCGATCGTGACGACGAGCGGATAGCGGTCCAGCAGCTTCAGAACGAGCTGGCTGCCCCACACGATCAGCGGAATGCTGACGAACAGCCCGAACACGACGAGGGCAATGCGGTGATGCGGCTCGGCGGCTTCGGCGGCGCCCGCAATCGCAATCACATTGTCGAGGCTCATCACGGCATCCGCGATGATGATCGTCTTGATCGCCGTGATCAGCTTGTCGGCGGGCTTGACGTTCGCGTGCGCGTCCGGTGCGGGCGCGAGCAGGCGCACGCCGATCCACAGCAGCAACAAGCCGCCCGCGAACTTGAGCAGCGGCACGTCGAGCAGCGCGACGGCGAACGCAATCAGCATCACGCGCAGCAGGATCGCGCCCAATGTGCCCCACAGCACGCCCTTCGTGCGCTGCGCAGCCGGCAGATTGCGGCAAGCGAGCGCGATCACGACCGCGTTATCGCCACCGAGAAGGATGTCGATGACGATGATCTGAAAAACAGCGCCCCAATGGAGCGTGGTGAGGAACTCGAACATGGAAAGCAGAATAAAAGGTGGCGAAAGCGGCAGGCAACAAAAAAGCGAGGGAGCAATCGCTCGCTCCCTCGCTTTGAACTGCGTCTTACGAAAGAATTTCGTAAGAGTATCAAAAAACGCCGCAACCAGCGGGCGTTTCCGGCGCTATCGCCATACGTCTTACAGAATGGACTTCAACAGGCGGGCCATTTCCGACGGGTTCTTCGTGACCTTGATACCGCAGGCGTCCATGATTTCCAGCTTCGCGTCAGCCGTATCCGCGCCGCCCGAGATCAGCGCGCCGGCGTGGCCCATGCGCTTGCCCGGAGGCGCCGTGACGCCGGCGATGAAGCCGACCACCGGCTTCTTCATGTTGTCCTTGATCCAGTACGCCGCATTCGCTTCGTCCGGGCCACCGATTTCACCGATCATGATGACGGCGTCCGTATCCGGATCGTCGTTGAACATCTTCATCACGTCGATGTGCTTCAGACCGTTGATCGGATCGCCGCCGATACCGACTGCCGACGACTGGCCGAGGCCCAGCGCCGACAACTGGCCGACCGCTTCGTACGTCAGCGTGCCTGAACGCGACACGACGCCGATGCGGCCTTTCTTGTGGATGTGGCCCGGCATGATGCCGATCTTCAGTTCGTCCGGCGTGATCGTGCCCGGGCAGTTCGGTCCGAGCAGCAGCGTCTTGCGGCCTTCGCGGCGCATGCGGTCCTTCACTTCGATCATGTCGCGAACGGGGATGCCTTCCGTGATGCAGATCGCGAGATCGAGATCGGCTTCGACGGCTTCCCAGATTGCAGCAGCAGCGCCTGCGGGCGGCACGTAGATGACCGAGACGGTCGCGCCCGTTTCTGCCTTCGCTTCCTTGACGCTCGCGTAAATCGGAATGCCTTCGAAGTCTTCGCCAGCCTTCTTCGGGTTCACGCCCGCGACGAACGCTTCGCGGCCGTTTGCGTATTCACGGCATGCGCGCGTGTGGAACTGACCGGTCTTGCCGGTGATGCCCTGCGTGATGACCTTGGTGTCTTTGTTGATCAGAATCGACATGTATTGACCTCTGTTCGTTTGGCGACGTGCGCTTTAGCGTCTTGCGGCAACTCTCTACCCGCGCCGCTCGCACGCCGCCATTCGTAATCCGGTGATAAGCGCCGGGGCGATCAGGCCTTGCCTGCGGCAGCCGCGACGACCTTCTGCGCAGCTTCTTCCATGCTGTCCGCCGAGATGATCGGCAGGCCGGAGTCAGCCAGCATCTTCTTGCCGAGGTCTTCGTTCGTGCCCTTCATGCGCACGACGAGCGGCACTTGCAGATCGACCGCCTTCGAAGCCGCGATCACGCCTTCCGCGATCACGTCGCAGCGCATGATGCCGCCGAAGATGTTGACGAGAATGGCCGTCAGGTTCGGGTTCTTCAGCATCAGCTTGAAGGCTTCCGTGACCTTCTCCGTCGTCGCGCCACCGCCGACGTCGAGGAAGTTCGCCGGCTCGCCGCCGAACAGCTTGATCGTGTCCATCGTTGCCATTGCGAGGCCCGCGCCGTTCACGAGACAGCCGATGTTGCCGTCGAGCGAAATGTACGCGAGGTCGAACTTCGATGCTTCGACTTCAGCGGGATCTTCCTCGTCCAGATCGCGGTAAGCGACGATTTCCGGATGACGGAACAGTGCGTTCGAGTCGAAGTTGAACTTGGCGTCCAGCGCGATCACCTTGCCTTCGCCCGTCAGGATCAGCGGGTTGATTTCGGCCAGCGATGCGTCCGTTTCCCAGAATGCCTTGTACAGGCCTTGCAGGATCGCGCGTGCTTGCGGAATCGATGCGTCGGGCACGCCGATCTTCTTCGCGAGATCGTCGGCTTCGGAATCCTGCAGACCCTTCGACGGATCGACTGCCACCTTGTGGATCGCTTCCGGAGTCTTCTCAGCGACTTCTTCGATGTCCATGCCGCCTTCGCTCGAGGCCATCACGACGACCTTCTGCGAGACGCGATCGATCACGAGACCGACATACAGTTCCTTCTTGATGTCAGCGCCTTCTTCGATCAGCAGACGATTCACCTTCTGGCCTTCCGGGCCCGTCTGGTGCGTGACCAGCTGCATGCCGAGAATCTGGTTCGCATATTCGCGGACCTGGTCGAGCGACTTCGCGACCTTCACGCCGCCACCCTTGCCACGGCCACCCGCGTGGATCTGAGCCTTCACGACCCACACCGGGCCGCCCAGCTCTTCAGCGGCCTTGACCGCATCGTCCACCGAGAAGACCGGCTTGCCGCGCGGTACCGCGACTCCGAATTTCCGCAGGATTTCCTTACCCTGGTACTCGTGAATCTTCATGCGTGATTCCCTTCAGTCTGAGAGTTGGATTGAACTTCGCTTCCGCCTGGACCGCTTACTCGGGACGGGCCGTCTTCACGGTCTGTCCGTCGGGCGCGGCGTCCGCGCGATCCGCTGAACGCGGCGCGTGGCCATACCAGCGCGGATAAAACTGGCGCACCGCCTCGCCGTCGAATCGCAGCGCATGGCAGCGGCCCAACTGGAATGGCGGTTTGTCGTTTGATTGCTCGCTTGCTTGACCGCTCGCGTGCTCGTTCGAAGCGTTGTTTTGTGCGTCCTGTCCGTTGCTGCCCTGTGCATGCTGGCTCGAACCGTCTGCCGATCCGTTTTGCGAACCTGTTTGCTGCCTATCCCCTGGATTTCCCCGCGCGGTGTTCCACACGTCGCCGGCGAACGCCTGGATGGCGGCCGTCGGCAGGACTGCGCACAACTCGGTGAGATGCGTGCAGCCAGCCGTGCCGGCCAGCAAGCGGGCGGCATCACGACGAAAGTTTCGGAACAGATTGAGCCCGATGAGGGCCCGATAGGCGGGATTGGAGGCTTCACACAGACCGGGATACGGCACCCAGTCGGACGACGCTTCGGCGTCGACGACACTGAGCTTGCGATCGATCGTGATGCGGAGCCAGAGTTCATGGATCGGCAGGCCGTTCGGCCGGACACCCGACGCAAGCGCCACGTCACGTGGCTTTTCGTCGGTGAGGCACGCCTCGATATCCCACAGGCCATCTTCACGCTCATATGCGTCCACTCGGATTGCGCGGCGATGGCGCAATTGTCGGGACACTGGCGGGGAAAGCGGCATGCGGGAAAAAAGGCCGGATTGAAGAACCGTTGAATTTTAGCATACTGGGTATTTGAGACTGGCCGAAGCCCGCGGGGGCTTGTTCCACCGGGCCTTGCGCGGAGTTGCGGCATAGATCTCAGGAGCGTTTCATCCGACGGGGCTGTCGCGGGGCGCCCGACTTATTGGCCCGACTCATTCGCCCGACTCATTCGCCCCATTTACTCGCCCTATTCCGACGCCCAGTCTTCGTCGATACCCTTGAGAATCTTCCCGATGATCGCCTGCGAAAAACCACGCGCGGCAAGGAAGCGCGCCTGCTTCGCGCGATCATTGGGCGTCTCGGGGAGTTGGCCGAATTTCTTGCGCCACACGGCTTGAGCGCGCGCCAGTTCCGTTTCGCGCAATTGCGCGCTCACTTCTTCGACCAGCGCCTGTCCGACCGAATGGCGCTTGAGTTCGCCGACAATGCGACCCGCGCCCATGCGCGACGCGCGCCGGTTGATCAGGCTTTCCGCGAAACGCGAATCGGATAGCCAGCCTTCGCTTTCGAGCGAATCCAGCAGCACGTCGATGGATTCGCCCTCCTCCGCGTAGGGCGCCAGCTTGCGCGACAACTCCGCGCGACTGTATTCGCGGCGCGAAAGATAGCCGAGCGCGCGGCCTTTGAGCGAACGTATGGGACGTTGTGACGCGCGGCTTGCCGTATCGGCGGATTTGGGTTCGCCAGGCTGGCGACGTGATCGCGTATAGGTAGTCTCGCCGCTGCCGTCGCTTGAACGGTTGAAAGGAGACGGACGGGAAGACGGACCAAGCCCCGCGGCACGATCGTGGGCATCGAACAATTCGAACGGATCGGAATCGTCCGTTGATGAATCGTGTGTATGCGACGAGGCCACAGACGCAGACGAAGCTGAAGATGATGAAGATGAGCGTGACGACGATTCGAATGCTGCGTCGTCACGCGGGTCGCCCGCATCGTGTCCTGCGTCCCTGGTGGAAGCAGGGCGCGAAGAAACGGGGCGGCCCTTGCGTATCACGCGACGATTATTCTTCTTCGCCCGCGACTTCCGCGTCCGCACCGACTGCGGCGTCCGTCGGCATTGCATTCACGCCGAGCGATTCGCGGATACGGTTTTCGATCTCGCGCGCGATGTCGGGATTCTCACGCAGGAATTCACGCGCGTTGTCCTTGCCCTGACCGATACGCTCGCCGTTGTAGCTGTACCAGGCACCGGCCTTGTCGACGATCTTCGCCTGCACGCCGAGATCGATGATTTCGCCCTGACGCGAGATGCCTTCGCCATACAGGATGTCGAAGATCGCTTCGCGGAACGGTGGCGACACCTTGTTCTTCACGACCTTCACGCGCGTTTCATTGCCGATCACTTCGTCGTTCTTCTTGATCGAACCGATACGGCGAATGTCCAGACGCACCGACGCGTAGAACTTCAGCGCGTTGCCGCCCGTCGTGGTTTCCGGGTTGCCGAACATCACGCCGATCTTCATGCGAATCTGGTTGATGAAGATAACAAGGCAGTTCGTGCGCTTGATCGTGCCCGTCAGCTTGCGCAGCGCCTGCGACATCAGACGTGCCTGCAAGCCAGGCAGTGAATCACCCATTTCGCCTTCGATTTCAGCCTTCGGCACGAGCGCCGCAACCGAGTCGATCACGATCATGTCGATCGAGCCCGAACGGACCAGTGCGTCCGCGATTTCGAGCGCCTGTTCACCCGTGTCCGGCTGCGAGACCAGCAGGTCGCTCACATTCACGCCGAGCTTTTGCGCGTACTGGATGTCGAGCGCGTGTTCCGCGTCGATGAACGCCGCTGTGCCGCCGAGCTTTTGCATTTCGGCAACGACTTGCAGCGTCAGCGTGGTCTTGCCCGATGACTCCGGTCCGTAGATTTCGACCACACGGCCGCGCGGCAGACCGCCGACGCCCAGCGCGATGTCGAGACCCAGCGATCCCGTCGAGACCACCTGAATATCTTCGACTGCCTCACCTTGGCCGAGCCGCATGACCGACCCCTTGCCGAACTGCTTTTCGATCTGCGCAAGCGCGGCAGCAAGGGCCTTGCTCTTTTCCGCAGTCAGTCCAGCCGAGCCTTTCTTGCTTTCTTCCATGAATCGTCCTTTGCTATGATGAACGGCGTCTGAGGCAGGTGCACCGGCTGATTCGACACCGCTTTGAACACGGTATGAACAGCCAGCACGCTAAACGCAGACACTGTATAAAAAAACAGTAGTTTTGGCAAGCCCGAATCACATGCGGACGTCCGCATGTGCGAAGCGGGCTACACTCGCTACCCACAAAAAATTTTCGGAGACGCTGTGCGCCGGAGCGCCCCGGTGCCGGCCGGGCAGGGCGCATCATGCGAATTCTCATTGCCGAAGACGACAGCATACTCGCGGACGGTCTCGTCCGATCACTCCGCCAATCGGCATACGCCGTTGACCATGTGAAGACGGGCGCGGAAGCGGATACCGCGCTGTCGATGCAGACTTTCGACCTCCTGATTCTCGATCTCGGACTGCCGAAAATGTCCGGTCTCGACGTGCTGCGGCGTCTGCGCGCGCGCAATTCGAACCTTCCCGTGCTGATTCTGACGGCGGCCGACAGCGTCGACGAGCGCGTCAAGGGACTCGACCTCGGCGCCGACGACTACATGGCCAAGCCCTTCGCGCTCAACGAACTCGAAGCACGCGTGCGCGCGCTGACGCGGCGCGGCGCGGGCGGCGGACCGACCGTCGTCAGGCACGGATCGCTGTCGTTCGACCAGGTTGGCCGAATTGCCTATGCCAATGATCAGGTTATCGATCTCTCCGCGCGTGAGCTAGGATTGCTCGAAGTCCTGTTGCAGCGGATCGGGCGGCTGGTCTCGAAGGAACAGCTCGTCGATCACCTGTGCGAATGGGGCGAGGAAGTCAGCAACAACGCGATCGAGGTGTACGTGCACCGGCTGCGCAAGAAGATCGAACCGAGCGGCGTACGCATCATCACCGTGCGTGGGCTTGGCTATTGTCTCGAGAAAGCCGCGCCGTCGCCTCAGGCGCAAACGCAACCACAAACGGCCGGCGAGCAGGCTTCGCCGCAGACGCCGGCGCGACAGCAATCCGAGGCGACCGCGTCGGCGGCGATGCCCGCCAGCCACCATTTCAAGTAAAGGCGCTCCATGTCCGTCCGCGCACCACGCGCCACGGCGCACGCGGCGGATATCGACGAAGTCCGCGACGCCCGTTACGCGAATCCGTTCGCGCCGCCCGACGAAACCGAAGCGGCGGCGGAGACGCGCCCGCGCTCCCTGTTCGGCGAAATTCTCGACTGGATGCTCGCGCCCTTGCTCCTGCTGTGGCCGATGAGTCTTGCCGTCACATATCTGGTCGCGAAGTCGATTGCGAACGGGCCGTTCGACCGCGCGCTGGAAACCGACGCGTATGTGCTCGCGCGGCAAATTCATCCCGTCAACGGCGTCGCCGAATTGACGCTGCCCGAGTCGACGCGCGATTTCCTGCGCGCGGACAACATCGACAGCGTGTTCTATCAGGTGCTAGGGACGCGCGGCGAACTGGTCGGCGGCGATCGCGACATGCCGCTTCCGCGTGAAGAGGACCGGCCGCAGCCGGGCATCGTCGAATTTCGAGACGACCTGCTGCGCGGCAATGACATCCGCGTGGCCTATACGACTGTCGAGTTTCCGCAGACGCCCGGCGCGCAGCCGGTGCTCGTGCAGGTGGCCGAGACACTCGACAAACGCAGCGCGCTCGCCAACGACATCATCAAAGGCGTGATCCTGCCGCAGTTCGTGATCCTGCCGCTCGCCATTTTGCTCGTGTGGTTCGGGCTGTCGCGCGGCCTCGCGCCGCTGCACGCGCTGCAGGCACATATCCGCGCGCGCCGCCCCGACGATCTGTCGCCGCTCGAAGCGCGCCGCGCGCCGCCCGAAATCGAGCCGCTCGTCACGTCGTTCAACGACCTGCTGACGCGTCTCGAACAGAACATGGAGCTGCAAAAGCGCTTCATCGCCGACGCCGCGCATCAGATGAAGACGCCGCTCGCCGGCTTGCGCACCCAGGCCGAACTGGCGCTGCGGCAGGATGCATCGGCGGAAGTGCATCGGTCGCTCGAACAGATCGCAACCAGTTCCGAGCACGCCGCGCGGCTCGTCACGCAGCTGCTCGCGCTGGCGCGCGCGGAGAATCGCATGTCCGGGCAGATCTTCACGCCCGTGGAAATCGGTGACGTGGCTCGCAGCGCCGTGCGCGACTGGGTCCAGGCGGCGCTCGCGAAGCAGATGGATCTCGGCTACGAAGGACCGGAAACGCCTGAAGAAGCGGTCCAAGTGGAAGGCAATCCGGTCATGCTGCGCGAGATGCTGTCCAACCTGATCGACAACGCGATCCGCTACACGCCCGCGGGCGGACGCATCACCGTGCGCGTGCGGCGCGACGATGTCGCGGGGATGGCCCATCTGGAAGTGGAAGACACGGGCATGGGCATTCCTCCTGCGGAGCGTGAGCGCGTGCTCGAGCGCTTCTATCGGATTCTTGGACGCGAAGGAGACGGCAGCGGTCTCGGTCTCGCGATCGTCCGCGAAATCGCGACGATGCACGGCGGCGAGCTCAGCATCGAAGACAACGTGTATCAGACGTCGCCTCGCCTCGCCGGGACGCTCGTGCGTGTCAGCCTGCGGATGATCGATCGTGCACGGGACTTACCCTAACACGTCGGTTTGGCTCGTTTCCGTCAGCAATCAAATGCGGACGATTTTCAAGCCGTTCGGACACGAATCGCCGAAGTTACAACGAATTAGCCAACGTTAGCCCGATTCTAGCGCTCCTAATAAGATGTCTTGCGAGTCAGAACGCCGTAAGTTTCCACTCCAATAATCGCTACACGGCAACGCCTGTCCGGGCGAACCGCGACTTATATCAATACTGGAGACGACATATGGCTACCGTAAGCGGGCAAATCTCGCACGCGCCGATGACGAAAGACGAGAAACGGGTGATTTTCGCGTCGTCGTTGGGCACGGTTTTCGAGTGGTACGACTTTTACCTGGCCGGCTCCCTGGCGGCCTACATCAGCAAGAGCTTCTTCTCAGGCGTCAATCCGACGGCCGCCTTCATCTTTACCCTCCTCGGCTTCGCGGCCGGTTTCGCGGTTCGCCCGTTCGGCGCGCTGGTGTTCGGTCGGCTCGGCGACATGGTCGGCCGCAAGTACACTTTCCTGATCACGATCATCATCATGGGTCTGTCGACGTGCGTGGTCGGCTTCCTGCCGGGTTATGCGGCGATCGGCTTCGCATCACCGGTGATCTTCATCGCGATGCGTCTGCTGCAAGGTCTCGCCCTCGGCGGCGAGTACGGCGGCGCCGCGACCTACGTCGCAGAACACGCGCCCGCCAACCGGCGCGGCTTCTACACCGCATGGATCCAGACGACGGCGACGCTCGGCCTGTTCCTGTCGCTGCTCGTGATTCTCGGCGTGCGCACGTGGATGGGCGAAGAAGCGTTCGGCAGCTGGGGCTGGCGCGTTCCGTTCATTGCATCTTTGTTCCTGCTCGGCGTTTCGGTGTGGATCCGTCTGCAACTGCGGGAGTCGCCGGCATTCGAGCGCATCAAGGCTGAAGGCAAGACCTCGAAGGCACCGCTCTCGGAAGCGTTCGGTCAATGGAAGAATCTGAAGATCGTGATCCTGGCTCTGATCGGCGTGACGGCCGGCCAGGCAGTTGTCTGGTACACAGGTCAGTTCTACGCGCTCTTCTTCCTGACGCAAACGCTGAAGGTCGACGGTGCGAGCGCGAACATTCTGATCGCGCTCGCACTGCTGATCGGCACGCCGTTCTTCCTGTTCTTCGGTTCGCTGTCCGATCGCATCGGCCGCAAGCCGATCATCATGGCGGGCTGCCTGATCGCGGCGCTGACGTACTTCCCGCTCTTCAAGGCGCTGACGCACTACGCGAACCCGGCTCTCGAAGCCGCGACGCAAAAGGCGCCCATCGTCGTGATCGCGAATCCGGACGAGTGCTCGTTCCAGTTCAACCCGGTCGGCACGGCCAAGTTCACGACGTCCTGCGATATCGCGAAGGGCGCGCTGTCGAAGGCCGGCTTGAACTACGACAACGTGGCGGCGCCGGCGGGCACGCTTGCGCAGATCAAGGTCGGCGACACGACGATCGACACGTATGACGGCAAGGCGGCAGGCGCCAAGGAGGCGGGCGCGACCTTCGACAAGACGCTGAGCACCGCTCTGAAGACGGCCGGCTATCCGCCGAAGGCCGACCCGTCACAGATCAACTGGCCGATGACGGTCGTGATCCTGACGATCCTCGTGATCTACGTGACGATGGTGTACGGGCCAATCGCGGCGATGCTGGTCGAGATGTTCCCGACGCGCATCCGCTACACGTCGATGTCGCTGCCGTATCACATCGGCAATGGCTGGTTCGGCGGCTTCCTGCCAGCGACCGCGTTCGCGATCGTCGCGGCCAAGGGCAACATCTACTCGGGGCTGTGGTATCCGATCGTGATCGCGCTGGGCACCTTCGTGATCGGCCTGCTTTTCGTGCGGGAGACAAAGGACTCCAACATCTACGCGCAGGACTGAGCGCCGCGTAGACGAGAAGTCGCAAAAAGATGCCGATTGGGGTTGACAGTCTCTGTCGGCATCTTCATAATTTCGCTTCTTTCGGCGAATTAGCTCAGTCGGTTAGAGCGACGGAATCATAATCCGCAGGTCCGGGGTTCGAGTCCCTGATTCGCCACCAGCTTCAAGAAAAAGCCGCTGTTCCGCAAGGACAGCGGCTTTTTTGTCTTGGCCCACCGATAATTGGCCTGTAACGCGCCTGAATTGAATCTGGACGAGACCGGTTGATCGTTTGAGGCGAATCTGCCGTGGTTACCAGTCCATATCTTGATCACATAGGCTCGCCCCGCTTTCCACGCCAGGCATTCGATTCGACACGGCTCAACCAACCTTGGCGACGACCAGCGGCGATAGCAGTGGTGTATCGGTTAACGCTGCGATAACACACTCGGCGCTCAGTAATGTCGTTGCTCGTAACGGAATATTCGTGCTCCATCTTGTTTCGGGTGCACTCGGTAGCGCGTTTCAGATTTGACACCCACCGTATTCGGGATGAAGTCGAATCACTGGCCAATGAACTAACTCCCATTGCCCATACTTCGTGAGACAAACTCAATTAAGACATCGCAGTCATTTAAAAGCGCCTCGTTGATTATCGACAAGACCATCCGCCTTCTATTTGTTGGATTCTTTCACTGCGATAGAGTCTGCTATCGACAAAGGCAGGGATCAGCGCGACGCGAGCACTTGATATCGCTCGTGGCAATTGTCGAAGCCGCGTCTGCCCTCCGTCTCACCGCTCGACGATCCTCGTCAGATTCCCCCGCACTTTCTGAAGCAGCGCGATGAGTTGCTTCACTTCGTCGTCGGTCAAGCCGCTCAGCCCCTCCGCCGCGATCTGATCGCCGACTCTCTTCGCGTCATCGAGTGTCCGCTCGGCCTTCTCGGTCAAGCGAATCTGTTTCTCGCGCCGGTCACGTGGATTGCCAATGCGCTCGATCCATCCGCCCTCCTCCATCCGGTCGAGCAGCCGGCCAGCCGAAATCGGCGCGACTTCCAGAAGATCCGCGAGCCTTGCCTGATTGATGTCACCGTAGTGCGACAGATACGCGAGCGCGCGACATTGCGCCCGCGTCAAGTCGATCGACAACCGCGCAAGGTCGTCGAACCGCTTGCCGACCAGCCTGCCGACATCGGAAATGAGAAAGCCGAAGCGCTCGTCGAAATGGGTTTTCATCGCGCGATTATACGAAGAGGCTCCGCTTCTTCGGCCCGAGACATGCGGCGAACCGCGGTATCCGGGAAATTCAGCGTTTCCATAAAAATCGGTTGCCTATACAATAAGCATGCTTACTATCCCAAAATTATCGCTTCATGTCCCCCGATTTGCCGGCAGCAAAGCCCGCCGTCGCGCTGAACCGTCCGATGATCACGATCGCGATCATGCTCGCGACGTTGATGCAGACGCTCGACAGCACCATCGCCAACGTCGCGCTGCCGCACATGCAGGGCAGTCTGTCGGCGTCGCAGGATGAGATCACGTGGGTGCTCACGTCGTACATCGTCGCGGCCGCGATTGCGACGCCGCTCACCGGCTGGCTGTCCGACAGGCTGAGCGTCAAGCGGCTGCTGATGTTCGCGATCGGCGGGTTCACGGTCGCGTCGGCGCTGTGCGGGCTGTCCGAGACGCTCACGCAGATCGTCGCGTCGCGCCTCCTGCAGGGCATCTTCGGCGCATCGCTCGTGCCGCTGTCGCAGTCGATCCTGCTCGACATCAACCCGCGCGAGAAACAAGGCCAGGCGATGGCCGTCTGGGGCATGGGCGTGATGGTCGGCCCGATTCTCGGCCCGACGCTCGGCGGCTGGCTCACCGATAGCTATAACTGGCGCTGGGTCTTCTTCATCAATCTACCGATCGGCGCATTTGCGCTCTTTGGTGTGCTGACGTTTCTGCCGTCGCGCGAACCGAAGCACGACGCGAAGTTTGACGCCTTCGGTTTCGCGACACTCGGCCTCGCGATCGGCGCGCTGCAGGCGATGCTCGACCGCGGCGAGCAGCTCGACTGGTTCGGCTCGCATGAAATCGTCGCCGAAGCGCTGATCGCGTCGATCAGCTTCGCGTTCTTCATTGCGCATACGGCGACCGTCGGCAAGTCGTCGTTCTTCAAGTACGAGTTGCTGAAGGACCGCAACTTCGCGACGGGCACGTTCTTCATCTTCATCATCGGCGCGGTGATGTATGCGACGCGCGCGCTGCTGCCGCCGATGCTGCAAAACCTGATGAACTATCCCGTCGCCACAACAGGCCTCGTCACCGCGCCGAGCGGCGCCGGCACGATGCTCGCGATGCTGCTCGCGGGGCGCCTGCTCAAGCACATCGACGCGCGCGCGATGCTGCTCACCGGCTTCGTCGTATCGGCCTTCGCGCTCTGGCAGATGATGCATTACACGATCGTGCTATCGGCATCGGACATCGTCTGGCCCGGCGTGATCCAGGGCTTCGGCCTCGGGCTCGTGTTCGTGCCGCTGAGCGCGCTGACTTTCTCGACGCTCACGCCCGCGCTGCGCGCCGACGGCACCGCGACCTATAGCCTGATGCGCAACATCGGCAGCAGTATCGGCATCTCGATCGTGCAGACGCTGCTCACGCGCAACACGCAAGTCGCGCATTCGGACCTCGCGGCGAACGTGAACATGTTCAATCCCGTCGTCCAGCCGATACTCGCGACGGGTTCACGCGTCGACGTGGCGGTGCTCGATGCATCGATCACGCAGCAGGCCGCGATGATCGCGTATCTGAACGACTTCAAGCTGATGTTCGTCGCGACGCTCGCCGTCATTCCCCTCGTGCTGCTGATTCGCCCGTCGCGCGGAGCAAGCAGCGAAACCGCCGCGCATGCGGCGATGGACTGAGGCCGCGCAGCCAAAAGCGTCAGCCTTCGATCCGCCCTCGCGTCACGCCGAGCAGCGACGCCATCGCGTGACGCGCGCGCGGCGCATCGCGGTCGCGGATCGCTTCGAACACGGCCGTATGCTCGCCTAGCGACGCATTGAACACGTCGGCGCGTTTCGCGTTCAGACGCAACTGCGCTTCGAGCGTGCGCTCGATCAGCGTGCCGAGCGGTATCAGCAATTCGTTGCTGCAAGCGGCCAGCACGCTCAGATGGAACTGCAGGTCGGCGCGCACCCATTCGTCGACGGTGCGCGCCGCCGCCATCGCCGAATGCGCAGCATCCAGCGCACCGAACGATTCGTCGCCATGCGACGCCGCCGCGAGCGCGGCCGCGTAGGGCTCGATCATCTCGCGCATTTCCTGCAGCTTCAGCGCGAAATCCATCGCGGGCGCGACGCGCGAATACCAGTCGAGCAGATCGGCATCCAGCAGGTTCCACGCGGTCTTCCGACGCACGCGTGTACCGACGCGCGGCCTCGACTCGATCAGCCCTTTCGATGTCAACGTCCGCAGCGCTTCCCGAAGCACCGTGCGGCTCACGCCGAACGTCTCCATCAGGTCCGCTTCGCGCGGCAGAATGGATTCCGGCGCGTAGTCGCCGCGCAGAATGGCCGTCGCCAGCAAATACGCGACGCGGCCGTGCAGATCTCGCTGAATGTCGGTTCTCCTGATACGGGTTGGCGGCAGGTCCGTTACGCGACACCGCGTGCAGAAGCGGCGCGAACCGCCTGCGATTATCAGCGATCGCGCGCGCGAAACCCAACGCGAATCCCGTTCCGCCCAACAAAACCTTGCGCCGAATAATACTATTAATACTACTTAAAAGCGATTTTTGCTGTAGCATGTGGCTCCTCGACTGCCGCGCCGCGCTCGACCCGTCGGTGAAACGAGGCGCTCATCAACTGCAACCGGCTTTGCCAGCAAAGGAGACACCCCATGAAGATCACCCGAATCGAAACATTCATCGTTCCTCCGCGCTGGTGTTTCGTGAAGATCGAGACGGACGAAGGCCTCGTCGGCTGGGGCGAGCCCGTCGTCGAAGGCCGCGCGCATACCGTCGCGGCCGCCGTCGACGAGCTTTCCGACTATCTGATCGGCAAAGATCCGCGCAACATCGAGGACCACTGGCAGGTCATGTATCGGGCGGGCTTCTATCGCGGCGGCCCGATTTCGATGAGCGCGATCGCGGGCGTCGATCAGGCGTTGTGGGACATCAAGGGCAAATTCCACGGCGTGCCAGTCCACACGCTGCTCGGCGGCCAGGTGCGCGATCGCATCAAGGTGTATTCGTGGATCGGCGGCGACCGGCCCAGCGACGTCGCGAACAACGCGCGCGCCGTTGTCGAGCGCGGCTTCAAGGCCGTGAAGATGAACGGCTCCGAAGAACTGCAGATCATCGACACGTTCGACAAGGTGCAAGGCGTCATCAACAACGTCGCGGCCGTGCGCGAAGCCGTCGGGCCGAACGTCGGCATCGGCGTGGACTTCCACGGCCGCGTTCACAAGCCGATGGCGAAGGTGCTCGCGAAGGAGCTCGATCCGTTCAAGCTGATGTTCATCGAAGAGCCGGTGCTGTCGGAGAACGTCGAAGCGCTGCGCGACATCGTCAATCAGACGAGCACGCCCATCGCGCTCGGCGAGCGGCTGTACTCGCGCTGGGACTTCAAGCACATTCTCGCGGGCGGCTACGTCGACATCATCCAGCCGGACGCATCGCACGCGGGCGGCATCACGGAATGCCGCAAGATCGCGTCGATGGCGGAAGCCTATGATGTCGCGCTCGCGCTGCACTGCCCGCTCGGACCGATCGCGCTCGCGACATGCCTGCAGATCGACGCCGTCAGCTACAACGCGTTCATCCAGGAACAGAGCCTCGGCATCCACTACAACCAGGGCAACGATCTGCTCGACTACATCAGGAACCCGGAAGTCTTCAAGTACGAGGACGGCTTCGTGTCAATTCCGCAAGGTCCGGGGCTCGGCATCGACGTGAACGAGGACAAGGTGCGCGAAATGGCGAAGATCGGCCATCGCTGGCGCAACCCGGTCTGGCGTCACGCAGACGGCAGCGTCGCCGAGTGGTAAGCGGGCTCGCGCCGTATTGCGAATGAAAAAGCAGACGCCGCCTTCGGGCGGCGTTTGTCATTTGACTTAACGCGCTCAGGCGCTCGATGTACTTCACATGCTTCAAGCGTTCAGCCCAACGCGACATACCCCGGCACGCTGTGCGACAACACGGCCGCAGCGGCGAAGATGCCGAGCATCGCAAGCGCCTCGAGATACAGCACATTTGAGAACGTATGCGCATCCATCGTCGCGGCGGTGCGGCGCAATCTCGGCAGCGCGACGAAACGGTTGAGTCCGCCCATCACCAGCGCGAGCGCAACGAGTACGAGCTTGAGCACGAGCACGTGTCCCCACGTGCTCCCCGTGATCGCGTCGAACGACCCGCCCGCGCCGCGCACGGCATTGAACACGCCCGAGAGCAGCACGAACACGACAGCGACGAGCGATACCTTCGACAACTGCGTCGCGGTGCGGATCATCACGCCGCGCGCGATCGACGTGCCGAGCGCCGGCAGCACCGAGAACCCCGCCGCGAGCACGAGGCCGCCCCACACGGAAGTCGTGAACACGTGCAGCGTTTGCATGCCGATTGCGGCAGATGCAACACCCGCATCCGCCGCATGTCCGAGCGATGCCTTGCCGCCCGCAATCGCGATCACGGCGAGCCACAGCAGCGCATTGCGCAGCACGTTGGTCTGCCGTGCGAACGATACGAGCGCCAGCACGAGCGCGCCGACGAACGCGATGCTCCAGCCGAAACCGACATGCGTCTGCGACAGCATCGTCGGCACGACGCCGAATGCTTCAGGCAGACTGACGCCCGCCATCTCAGCCGCCTGATAGAGCAGCCAGCCGAGGTCGGCGAGCACGAGCACGATCGCGGCGGCCTGCATCGACCGCTGCGCGCGCAACCACGCTGGGCGCGCGGGCGCGATCTTCGCCTGCGCATCGTTCGCGAGCCACGCGCCGAGCAACGCCGAACCGATGGCGAACGCAAACGCGACGTTCATGAGCGCGGCCATCGCGACCTGCCCGATCCACAATCCGTCGACTTTCATTTGACGCTGAAGGCGTAGTTGCCTTTGGTGCGGTGTCCGTCTTCGGCAACAGCCGTCCATTGCACCGTGTAACGCCCAGGCGCGAGCGGCTGCAAAGCGAGATGCATGGTCTTCGTGTCCGCTGCATCGACTTCGGAAGCGGCGGATGACGCCGGCTTGCCATGCGCATCGACGAGCGCGATTTTGCTGAACGCCGGCTCGAGCGGCTCGCTGAAGTGGATCGTCACCGCGGAAGGCGCTGCGATCTCGGCATTGGGCGCGGGTTGGCGCGACGTCGGCGTCGCATGGGCGAAGGCGTTCGACGCGACGACGAGCGACACGCCGCACGACGCAAGCCAGCGAAGTGGCGTGCGCAATGGCTGAAAAAGAGTCATAAGGTGGCTATGAGTGGAACGCTGGAAAACGCAAGGACGGCAAGGACGATCGGAATAGTACGCTTCGATATTTCGCGGCCGGCTCAGTTCAACGATGCCGGACCTTTCGTTCGCACCGCGCGGCATCAGCATCACTATGCGCAGCAGCGCCGCGCGCGAAGATCGTGAAAGCGAGGAGCGCGAGACATCGCAAGCAAGCGGCCGCCGCCGATGCAAATGCGCAATCTTAAATGAGCTGGAAGCGCTGCCGCCAGGCCGCGATGCATTTTGTGAGCAAGCGCGCGTCCTTATGCGACGACGATCGGTTGCGTCAACTTGTCGCATCGACGGATGTCGTGAGGGCGCATCAGGTGGGAAATTGGTCGCATGTGTCAAATAGTCACCATTACCCATCGATGATAGAATGCTGCGTCGCCGCGCAGCGTCTGAAGTATCCATCGCGCTGCACACACCGATCCGCTCGAAGTTCGGCAAGGTCCCCGATAATCATGGAGTTACGCGTGTCTTCAAGACGCATTTTCCGCCCTTTGCTCGCCCTGCTGTTGATCGGGTGTGCAGGCGTATCTGGCGCTGCGAAAGCGCAAACTCAGCCCAAAGCTCCGGACACGATGGAAGCGCGCGTGCAAGGCTGCACGGCATGTCACGGCTCGAAAGGCCAGGGCACGGATAACGACTACTTCCCGCGTCTCGCTGGCAAGCCGGCCGACTATCTGTACAACCAGTTGAAGAACTTCCGCGAAGGCCGCCGGAAGTATCCGCCGATGAACTACCTCGTCACGTATCTCTCGGACGACTACCTTCATCAGATCGCGACGTACTTCTCACAGCAGCGTCCGCCGTATCCGACGCCGGCCAGGCCGACCGTCTCCGATGCGACGCTCGCGCGCGGCAAGGAAATCGTGCTGAACGGCGACGCATCGAAGCAGATTCCTGCTTGCGCGGCTTGCCACGGCAAGGGCCTCACGGGCATGGAACCGGCTATTCCGGGCCTGGTCGGACTGCACTCTGACTACATCAGCGCGCAGCTGGGCGCATGGCGTTCGGGTTCGCGCCACGCAATCGAGCCTGACTGCATGCACACGATCGCAACGCGTCTGACGGACGCCGACGTGAACGCAGTCGCCGCGTGGCTGTCCACGCAGCAGGCGCCGCAGAACCCCGTGCCGGTACCCGCCAAATCGTTGAAGACTCCGCTTGCCTGCGGCAGCGAACCGCAATAAGGCACCGGGAGAGACAAACAAATGAAACGCAAGTCTTTGTTCGCCCTTTCGGCTGTCGTCGTCGTTGCGGCTGCCGCACTCGTTCCCGTCCTGTGGTCGGGTGGCGACAACCTGCACAACGGCACCGCGATGGCGGCCACGCCGGCAGACCAGGCTGAACTGATCAAGAAGGGCGAGTACCTCGCTCGCGCCGGCGACTGTATCGCGTGCCACACGGTACGCGGCGGCAAGATATTCGCCGGCGGCCTGCCGATGGCCACGCCGTTCGGCACGCTGTTCACGCCGAACATCACGCCCGATGACCAGTACGGCATCGGCAAATGGTCGCAGGACGATTTCTATCGCGCGATGCACACGGGCCGCTCGAAGGACGGCAGCCTGCTCTATCCGGCGTTCCCCTTCACGAGCTACACGAAGGTCTCGCGCGCCGACTCTGACGCGATCTACGCCTATTTGCGTTCGGTCCCGCCCGCATCGGTGCCGAGCCGTCCGCACGAACTCAAGTTCCCGTTCAACAACCGCAATCTGCTGATCGGCTGGCGCACGCTGTTCTTCCGTGAAGGCGAGTACAAGCCGGACCCGACCAAGTCGGTCGAATGGAACCGCGGCGCGTATCTGATCGAAGGCCTCGGTCACTGTGGCATGTGCCATACGTCGATCAACGCAATGGGCGGCCCCGTCAACTCGGCTGCGTTTGCCGGCGGTCTGATCCCGCTGCAGAACTGGTACGCGCCGTCGCTGACATCGAACAAGGAAGCGGGCCTCGGCGACTGGGACATCAAGGACATTTCCGATCTGCTGAAAACAGGCGTGTCGCCGCGCGGCGCGGTGTTCGGTCCGATGGCCGAAGTGGTTCACAACAGCCTGCAGTACATGTCGGACGAAGACATCCACGCGATGTCGACGTACCTGAAGACGATCCCGCAGAAGAGCGAAGCGCCTGAGCATTTGCAGCTGGAGACGTCGGAGCAGTTCGGCGGCGAACTGTTGAAGCAAGGCCAGAAAGTTTACGCGGACAACTGCGCGAAGTGTCACGAAGCGAATGGTCTCGGCCAGCCGCCGAACTTCCCGCCGCTCGCGAACAACCAGTCGATCCAGATGCCGTCGGCGGTCAACCCGATTCGCATGGTGCTGAACGGCGGCTATCCGCCAAGCACGGATGGCAATCCGAAACCGTATGGCATGCCGCCGTTCGCGCAGTCGCTGTCGAATCAGGAAGTGGCAGCCGTTGTGACGTACATCCGCCAGTCGTGGGGCAACCACGGCACGGCTGTGTCGCCGCAACAGGTGGTCGATCTGCGTTCGGCGCCGCTCGACTAAGCGCCGGTCGATGTATCGGGGCGCGGCCTGCGGTTATCGCGGCCGCGCCCTTCGCTTTTTGTAGCATCGTGTAGCATCGCGGTTTCGAAGCCCGTTTGTCTTCGACGTAACGGAATCTGACATATCGGGCGTATAACGTATGTTCAGTGTCGTTTGTCGGATGGCGCAGGCATCATGCGGGAGGAAGTACCGTGCACGTCGGGGAGCGTCTGAACAGCATCACTCACCTCGTCGGCGCCGTGTTGTCGGTGGCGGGGCTCGCAACGCTCGTGACGATGGGCGCGCTCGACGGCGACGCGTACAAGGTCGTGAGCTTCAGCGTCTACGGCGCGATGTTATGCGCGCTGTACGGCATCTCGACGCTCTATCACAGCGTGACCGGTCCGCGTCTGAAGGCGATCCTGCAGAAGTGCGATCACTCAGCTATCTACCTGCTGATCGCTGGCAGCTATACGCCGTTCACGCTGGTCACGCTGCGTGGTCCGTGGGGCTGGTCGCTGTTCGGCGTGAGCTGGGGCCTGGCGGCGCTCGGGATCGTGCAGGAACTGACGCTCGGGCGACGCACCCGCAGCGTATCGATGGTGCTTTATGTGCTGATGGGATGGCTTGCGCTCGTCGCCATCCGCCCGCTGGTCACTGCGTTGCCGGCCGCGGGCACTGCCTGGCTCATGGCCGGCGGGATCATCTATAGCGCGGGCATCTACTTCTTCGTCAACGACGAGCGCATCCGGCACGGACACGGTATCTGGCACCTGTTCGTACTCGCCGGCAGTCTGTGTCAATTCGTCAGCGTCGCGCGTTATGTCGCGTAAGGCGCGCGGCGGCGGATGCAACTTAATGCCAGTCGACGTGTCTGCATAGCGCGTCGAGCATTCGGCACGCATCGCGCGTGCCGCCGATTTCTCCGTGAACGGTGAGTGTCGGGCGAGCGATCGCCTCGATCGCCCGGGAGCGCGCCTGATGGCTGCGTCCGCACCGTTCTCACAATTGCATTGCAAAGAGCTTTTATGTCTTTTGATTCTCTCGGCTTGTCCGAACCGCTGGTCCGCGCCGTCAACGAACTCGGCTACACGTCCCCGACTCCCATTCAGCTTCAAGCCATCCCCGCGGTGCTCAACGGCGGCGACCTGATGGCGGGTGCGCAGACGGGCACCGGCAAGACGGCCGGCTTCACGCTGCCCATCCTGCAACGTCTTCTGACGATGCCGCCCGCGCCGGGCGGCAAGCGCGTCGTGCGCGCGCTCATTCTCACGCCGACGCGCGAACTCGCCGCACAGGTCGAAGAAAGCGTGCGTGCTTACGGCAAGTATCTGAAGCTGAAGTCGACCGTGATGTTCGGCGGCGTCGGCATCAATCCGCAAATCGACGCGTTGAAGCGCGGCGTCGATATCGTCGTCGCGACGCCGGGCCGCCTGCTCGATCACATGCAGCAGAAAACCATCGACCTGTCGCATCTCGAGATTCTCGTGCTCGACGAGGCGGACCGCATGCTCGACATGGGCTTCATCCACGACATCAAGCGCGTGCTCGCGAAGCTGCCGCCGAAGCGACAGAACCTGCTGTTCTCCGCGACGTTCTCCGATGAGATCAAGGCGCTCGCCGACAGCCTGCTCGATTCGCCCGCGCTGATCGAAGTCGCGCGCCGCAACACGACGGCCGAAACGGTCGCGCAAAAGATTCACCCCGTCGATCGCGACCGCAAGCGCGAACTGCTGACTCACCTGATCAAGCAGCACAACTGGTTCCAGGTGCTCGTGTTCACGCGCACGAAGCATGGCGCGAACCGACTCGCCGAACAGCTGACGAAGGACGGCATCAGCGCGCTCGCGATTCACGGCAACAAGAGCCAGTCGGCCCGCACGCGCGCGCTGTCCGAGTTCAAGGACGGCACGCTGCAGGTGCTCGTCGCAACGGACATCGCGGCGCGCGGCATCGACATCGATCAACTACCGCACGTCGTCAACTTCGATCTGCCGAACGTGCCCGAAGACTACGTGCATCGCATCGGCCGCACGGGCCGCGCGGGCGCGACGGGCGAAGCGGTGTCGCTGGTGTGCGTCGATGAACTGCAACTGCTGAAGGACATCGAAAAGCTGATCAAGCGCGCTGTGCCGCAAGAAGTAATCGCGGGCTTCGAGCCCGATCCGAATGCGCGTCCCGAGCCGATCCAGCGCCGCGGACAAGGCGGTGGCGGCCGCGCACCGCGTCAGGGTCAAAGCCAGGGGCAAGGGCAAGGCCAGGGTCAACGGCAAGGCCAGCGTCAGCCGAAGCGCGAAGGCTCGGCGGGCGCGAACAACGGCGCGTCGCGCGAGGGTCAGCGCGGTTCGCATTCGGGCTCCGGTTCGGCCGATAAGCCGAAGCACCAGCCGCATGCGAAGCCGCAAAACGCAAAGCCGACGCATGCGCGTCACGACGGCACGCGTCATCAGGACAAGCCGCGCGCGGCAGCGCATGACGGCACAGCGCATGCTCCGCACGCGGCGCGCAAACCGCGCAATGCGAACCCTGGTGCGCTGCTCGGCGGCGGCAAGCCGCGCAGCGATGCGCCAAATACGCGGCGCGACGGTCAGCGCGGCAACTAACGCAAATCGAAGCGATTCTGTCGATGCCTCGCGGGCATCGAACGCGCTTCCGACTGCTATCTCCCATCCGCCGCGCCGCCGGCGGCTTTCTTCAGGTACTCGATCTGCTGCGTCCAGCGTTCGAGTACCGCGTCTCTCCCCTCTTGCAGTTCGAACGCGATGCCGGACGTGAGCCGCGCATAACGCACCCGCTGCGCTTCACCCGATTCGATCGATCCCGCGAAGCACGCAAGCCCGGCACTTTTCGCGTGCATCGGCGCAAGCTGGAGTTGAATCTGATAGAACGCATCGTCGAATACGAACGTCAATGCGGCACGCCCGTTGAGCCCGATCGCTCGCGCCGCGCGCGACTGCGGCCATAGCGCGATACATAGCGTGCGCGAGTCTGGCGCGTACAGTTCGCCGATGCCGAGCAGCGACGTGCGCACGTGTCCGCCGCTCGTATCGACGGTCAGCAGCGACGCGGTGAATCCCACTTTCGATTCGAGCGCAGCGCCATCGAAGAGCGCGCGCAACTCGACGGGCCACTCGTCGAACACCTGTTGATCGAGTGCGCGGTTTTGATCCGCGGATGCAGTCATGAACCTTTTCCTCCGTCGATGGTTCGGGCCCGTCGCGATGTCGCCGCACACGCCTCATGGCAGTTGACGTGCCCAATGCGAATGGCCCGCGCGTAGCGGGCCATCCGTTCGTCGTATGTCGTTCGGCAGCAGTCGAAACCGGCCGGCAAGGTGGCGGCCATAGCCGCGACATTCAGCGGAAGAACACGTGCTGCGTGATCTTCGCCAGCGGATAGTGAACACCAGGCTGGATCTTCGCCGGCAGATCGAGCGGCTTGAGCAGCATCTTCACACACATATCGGCCGACAGGTTGTGCCGCACGAGCCGGTTCACGCGCGCGGCCCTGTCGCGGTTATACGCGGGATCGTTGACGCGCTCGGGATAGCGGATCGCGAACACATGACGCAGCGCGATCTCCGAGTCTTCGTTCTTGATCTCCATCACGCGGCGCATCAGCGCACCCAGCACCGCGAGACGGCCATTGCCCTCGATCTTGTTGTACTTCTTGAAGTACTTGAAAAAGTGCTTGTAGTGACGGACTTCGTCGGTGCGGATGTTGTCGGTGATTTCCTTGAGCACGGGTTCATCCGAACATTCGCCGATAGCACGATACAGCGTGGCCGTACCCGTCTCGACGACGCAGCGCGCGACCATCTCCAGCGCGCGCGTCTTCTCGAAGTCCTCGACGTTGCAGGTCTTCGAATACTCTTCGAAGAAGTTGCGGAAGGCCGTGTCCCAATCGAACTCCGGCCACACGTGCGCGATATAGGCCTTCAGTGCGCGGCCGTGCTGCATCTCTTCCGGCTCCCACTCGTTGTTGAGCCACGCGGACACTTCGGGATCGCCGTTGAAGAACTTGCTCAGATTGCTGGTGTAGAGGTCCGTACCGCTCTCGATGAACGAAGCCGCGCAAAGCAGCAACAGCAGGTCTTCGTTAGCGACCGCGCGTTGACGGTCGATGCGATTGAGATCGATGTCTTCGATGCGCCAGGGCATCACGTGGGCAGCCTCGTTGTGCATAAACGTACGCTCCGAAAACCGTAGCGCCCCGCGCGCGGGCTGATCCGTATGAATCCGGCTCGACCGCCGCCCGTGACCACTACAGTGCCTTGCAACATTTGACTTCTTTCTTTCATCTTAGCCGTTGCTCTGCAATTTCGCAGATAACACAGCACAGACCGTGCCGAAGGGGCGCAGTTCCACAACCGCATGAGTCGAAACGCGCAAATACCGACGACGATCAACGCGACGCACAAAACGAACAAGCGGCGTGTGAACACAACGCCTCGCAAACTCAGCGCGATGGCTTCGCACACACAATCGCATTGCAGTAATCGACTGTAAGAAGGGCCGCGAGTGCTATCGCAAACGCCTTCTTTTGCGACCACAATGCGAGCTTTCGAATCGTTGTCGTCCTGAGCAATTCGAGCATGCCGCGTGCAAGCAGCATGACCGATACGACATGCGAGGGAGCCGGACGCCAAGGCCCGCGCCGACGAAGGTCTTACAATACGGCCAAGCCAACCTTCGCCCGCTCATCGCGTGGCGCTCAACACAATCACCATGACACGAGACCCACGCCTCACGCTCAATGCACGTCAACAGGAAATGCTCGAGTGGGTGCAGCGCGACGGCTTCGTGACGGTCGACGACCTGGCCTCGCATTTCGACGTGACGCCGCAGACGATTCGCCGCGACGTCAACTGGCTCGCCGACATGAATCTGCTGCGCCGCTATCACGGCGGCGCCAGTCTGCCGACCAGCTCGGAGAACGTGTCGTACAGCGCGCGGCAGCGGATGTTCCATGACGAGAAGCGGCGCATCGCGGCCCTCGTGGCAACGCACATTCCCGATCAGGCCTCGCTCTTCATCAACCTCGGCACGACGACGGAAGAAGTCGCGCGCGCACTGAACCGGCATCGCGGACTGCGCGTGATCACGAACAACCTGAACGTCGCGAGCATGATGAGCGGCTACCCGGATTGCGAGGTGCTGGTGACGGGCGGCATCGTGCGCCCGTGGGACAAGGGCATCGTCGGCGAGCTCGCGATTGACTTCATCCGGCAGTTCAAGGTCGACTTCGCGATTATCGGCACGTCGAGTATCGAGACGGACGGCACGCTGCGAGACTTCGACACGCGCGAAGTGCGCGTCGCGGAGGCAATCATCGAGCACTCGCGCACCACCTTTCTCGCCGCCGACCATTCGAAATTCGGCCGTCCGGCCCTCGTCCGCCAGGGACATCTGAACCAGATCGATTCGCTCTTCACCGACGCGCCGCCGCCCCCGGACATGGCCGACACGCTGGCCAGCGCGGGCACGCAGGTCTACGTCGCAGAATGACCTTCGTGGAGGCATGCGCGCGGAGCGATCGCAAGCCGATTTCCGCCATGCTGCACCGCACGCAATACCTCCAGTGAAATCAAGGAGTTGCCGTCGAACCCGGACCGCCTCTCAGTGGTCGTGCTGTCAACGGGAAAATTTTCGGGGGCCGATTTGGACTTCCCGCGGCGATTGACTACACTCCAGTTCCCCAACGTCCTTAAACGTCCTCGGACGGCAGCGAATGCACGGATGTGGGGCGATAAAGCACAACTTCAGGCCTGATCCAGGGGAATCGCCGCCCGCTGGATCCTCCGCCGCCGACAGGGCCGTCGGCTGGCGCAAAGGCACCCCGAGTACGCTTGACACGGAGAGAAACGATGCTGAGTCCGCATGAATTCGCCACGTTGTTGCTCGTCAAGGACGCCCCCAATCAGGTCGACATGGAACGCGAGGAGCTCGATGCCCTGCTCGAACGGCAGCTCGTTCAGCTCGAAAAACTCGCGTCTGGCTTGCAGCAATGGCGTATCACGGAGTCCGGCGACAGTGCTCTGCGCGCTATCAAGCGCTTTTCCTGACGGCAAACGATCGGGCTCACCGACGACTTGCCTGTCAAACCTCCGCGTCCGCTGGCGTATTCGCAATGAACGCGCAAACATGCGGACGCCTGGACGGTCACGCGGCCTTGCCCGCCTGGCCGTCTTTACGTTTTTGCGGCTTCAGTTTTTTGTGCGTCGCTTCGGTTTTTGCGCGTCGTTACGCTTCACGTTGCGCAGATCCGTTCTGCTGCACGCTCAACGGGCTGACTGCACGCTCAGCCGCTGCGCAGCGTCGGATCGACGGCCGCGCGCCAGCTCAGTGCCTTCACGCGCTGAGCGTTGAAAAACTCCACCCATTGATTGCGCGCGTGCGGATCGCTGCTCGCGCCCTGTGATTCATAGCGCTGCGCGATCGACGCCTGGAACGCGCAGAAATCCGCTTTCGAGAGCCCGCCACGCCTGTTCGCCACATAGGCATCGAACAGCGTCACATAGACGGACTGCGCGTCGTTTCCGTAATCGACCCGCTGAGTGCCGCACATCGCCTGAATATCCGCGAACGAAGGCGCGCCCATCGTCCCGCTCAGGCTCGGCGTGCTGACGCATGCCGTGAGCGCCACTGCCATCGACAGCGCCGCCGCGCCCGTCGTCCAGAGTCCACGCATGAAATTCACCTCGTCAAACCGCTAGTTGGCTGGTCATCGAAAGTATCGTCCGGGCGCGGCATTCGCGCCACCAGCATGCGAAAACGCCCACGAACCTACGTCAAATCGAACTTTACTTTTTCGTATACGTTCATTAGAGTTTCGAAAACGAACATTTTGATTTCGAAACATGCCAGCTTTTCCTCTCCGTCAAGGGCGCTCCGGGTGACGCACGATTCCATTTATGATCTGCTCGTCGTCGGCGGCGGGATCAACGGCGCGGGCATCGCGCGCGACGCGGCGGGGCGCGGCCTGTCCGTGCTCCTGTGCGAACAGGACGATCTGGCCTCGCATACGTCATCGGCGAGCACCAAGCTGATTCACGGTGGCTTGCGCTATCTCGAGTACCGCGAATTCGGCCTCGTGCGCAAGGCGCTCCAGGAACGCGAGACGCTGCTGCGCGCGGCGCCGCACATCATGTGGCCGCTGCGCTTCGTGATGCCGCATATGCCCGATCTGCGTCCCGCATGGCTGATCCGCGCCGGGCTCTTTCTCTACGATCACCTCGCGCGCCGCGAATTGCTGCCTGGCTCGCGCGGCATCGACATGCGCCGGCATCCGGCCGGCAAGCCGCTCGTCGATTCGATCCGACGCGGCTTCGTCTATTCGGACGGCTGGGTCGACGATGCCCGCCTCGTCGTGCTGAACGCGCTCGACGCGAGCGAACACGGCGCGACGATCCTGACGCGCACGAAGCTGGTCGGCGCCGAAAGGACGAGTGGCGCGAACGGCGAATGGCATGCGCGACTTGCGCGCGCAGACGGCTCGACGATCAACGTGCGCGCGCGCTCGATCGCGAATGCGGGAGGGCCGTGGGTCGGCGAACTGCTGCGCGGTCCGCTTGCACGCGGACGCGATGCGAACTACAGCGTGCGGCTCGTGAAGGGCAGTCACATCGTCACGCGACGCCTGTTCGACCACGATCACGCGTACATCTTCCAGAACCAGGACAAGCGCATCATTTTCGCGATCCCGTACGAGCGCGACTTCACGCTGATCGGCACGACCGATCTCGAGTACGACGGCGATCCATCGAAAGTCGCGATCACCGAAGAAGAAACGCAGTATCTGTGCGACTCGATCAACCGCTACTTCAAGCAGCCCGTCGCGCCGCGCGACGTATGCTGGACGTACTCGGGCGTGCGCCCGCTGCTCGAGGACGAAAACGCGGACAACCCGTCGGCGGTGACGCGCGACTACCGGCTGGAACTCGACGCGCCCTCCGCAGGAGCGCCGCTGCTGTCGGTGTTCGGCGGCAAGATCACGACGTTTCGCAAGCTCGCGGAAGAAGCCGTCGACGAACTCACGCGCGCCCTGGGCAACCTCAAACCGTCGTGGACCGCGCGCGCGCCGCTGCCCGGCGGCGATATCGCGAACGCCGACTTCGAGCGCTTCGCGTCGCAGTTCCAGCAGCAGCACGCATGGCTTCCCGCCGATCTCGCGCGCCGCTATGCGCGCGCATACGGCACGCGTGCCGCACGCGTGACAGGCAACGCGCGTTCGCTCGCCGATCTTGGTCATCGGTTCGCACCGGGGCTCTATGAAGCGGAGTTGCGCTATCTGCGCGACGCGGAATGGGCGACGACGGCACACGACGTGCTGTGGCGCCGCTCGAAGCTCGGGCTGCATGTCGAGCCGGGCACGCTCGATAGCGTCACGCGGGAAATCGACGCATGGTTCGCCCGCGAACCGTCGAAGCAGCACGCCTGAACGAAGCCTGTCCGTAGCCGACCGAAAGCGCTTGCGCGCGCCGCCACGTCACATGCAACAATCCGCGCAAGCACGTCGCTTTCACGCGACGGGGGCGCGAAGCCGCGCCTGTCCAACAAGATACGCATGGAGAAGACAATGCAGGATCAATACATCCTGGCGCTAGACCAGGGCACCACCAGTTCGCGCGCGATGCTGTTCGACCGCAACGGCAATGTCGTCTCGGTGGCGCAGAAGGAGTTTCGGCAGATCTATCCGCGTCCAGGCTGGGTCGAGCACGATCCGCAGGAAATCTGGTCGACACAGGCAGGCGTCGCTGCCGAAGCCGTCACGCGCGCCGGGCTGAACGGCACGTCGATCGCCGCGATCGGCATCACGAACCAGCGAGAGACGACCATCGTCTGGGATCGCGAAACGGGTCATCCCGTCTACAACGCGATCGTCTGGCAGGACCGGCGCACCGCCGACTTCTGCGACCAGCTGAAGGCGCAAGGCCTCGAAGACATAGTGCGCGCGAAAACGGGCCTGCCCATCGATTCGTACTTCTCCGCGACGAAGATCCGCTGGATTCTCGACAACGTCGAAGGCGCGCGCGAGAAGGCAAAGCAAGGCAAGCTCGCGTTCGGCACGGTCGACAGCTGGCTCATGTGGAACTTCACGAAACACGGGCTGCACATCACCGACGTGACGAACGCATCGCGCACGATGCTCTTCAACATCCATACGCTGCAATGGGACAACGAACTGCTCGACGCGTTCGACATTCCGCGCAGCATGCTGCCTGACGTGCGTCCGTCGTCCGAGGTGTACGGGCCGACGAAAACGACCGTGTTCGCGTCGACGATTCCGCTAGCGGGCATCGCCGGCGATCAGCACGCGGCCCTCTTCGGCCAGATGTGCACGCGCTCCGGGATGGTGAAGAACACCTACGGCACCGGCTGCTTTCTCGTGATGAACACGGGCACGAAGCCGATCGAATCGAAGAACAATCTCGTGACGACGATCGCCTGGCAGATCGGCGATCAGATCAACTATGCGCTCGAAGGCAGCATCTTCATCGCGGGTGCTGTCGTGCAATGGCTGCGCGACGGGCTCGGCATTATCCGCAGCGCGTCGGAGGTCGAAGCGCTCGCGCGCGGCGTGCCGCATTGCGACGGCGTGTATCTCGTGCCCGCGTTCGCGGGTCTCGGCGCGCCGCACTGGAACGCGCGCGCTCGCGGCACGCTGTTCGGCGTCACGCGCGGCACGACGTCCGCGCATATCGCGCGCGCGGCGCTCGATTCGATCGCGTATCAATCCGTCGACGTGCTGAAGGCGATGGAAGCGGATTCCGGCATTCACATCGACGAACTGCGCGTCGATGGCGGCGCGTGCGCGAACAATCTGCTGATGCAGTTCCAGGCCGATATTCTCGGCGTCGATACCGTGCGTCCGCAGGTCAGCGAAACGACGGCGCTCGGCGCCGCGTATCTAGCCGGTCTCGCAACGGGCTACTGGAAGGACATCGCCGAACTGCAAAGCCAGTGGAAGCTCGAACACCGCTTCTCGCCGTCGCTGCCAGCCGACGAAGCGAAAGCCTGCCTCGCCGGCTGGCAGCGCGCGATCCGCGCCGCCAAGGCGTGGGCCGACGCGCCGTGATTCGGCGCGGCCTCTTCCCGCGCGCGTGCTTGCATTAACCCACGCGCCCGTTTGACGCGGCGGCGCTGCGAAGCACGTATCATGTTGCTTTCAGCCCGCCGCTCGGCCTGTCGTTTTCATCGATACGCCGACGCTTTCGGGCTGCGCTTTCCTTCAGTTTTTCCGCATGATCGATCATCTCATTTGCGACTGCGACGGCGTGCTCGTCGACAGCGAAGTCATCGCCGACCGCGTGATGCACGACACGCTCGCCACCGCGTTTCCGGCACTCGATTTCCACGAAATCTGCAAGACGGCTTTCGGCCAGCAGACCTCGCGTTTTCTGAAAAGCGTCGAAGCGGCCTTCGATATCGTGCTGCCCGCCGACTTTCTTCAAACCATCGAGGCGAACGTCGAGGTGGCGTTTGCTTCGTCGCTTTCCGCGATCAGCGGCGTGCGCGATGCCTTGCAGCGCGTGACGCTTCCCGTCGCCGTCGTGTCGAACAGCCACATGGCGCGCGTCAGCGCATCGGTGAGCCGCGCCGGACTCGCCGAGATCTTCGGGCCGCGCGTGTTCAGCGCCGAGCAGGTCCCGCGCCCAAAGCCTTACCCCGACGTGTACCTGTTCGCCGCGCAGCAGCTCGGCGTCGATCCGTCGCGCTGCATCGTCGTCGAAGATAGCGTCGCAGGCCTGAACGCGGCGCGCGCGGCGGGCATGAAGACGATTGCGTTCGTCGGCGCGAGCCACATTCCAGACGGTTACGCCGATGTGCTGCGCAATATGGGCATCACGCGGATCATGCAGCATATGGACGAACTGCCCGCGCTGATCGATGCAGGCGTGCGCGGAGAGTTTGGCGACGTGCAGTCGTAGCGTCTTCTGATGCGACGCCGTCGCGCGGTCGACTACCGCGCTCGCTTTGCGCAAGAAGGCCCGCGTATCGTCACGCGGGCCTTTTCATTTCGACTGAACGCTTCGCTAGATCACGCTTCGTCGATGCACAGCTCACGTGCCGCCGCCAGCGCCTGACGGAACTCGACCAGCTCCGCGATCGTCAGCATCGGCATATCGTGCCTGGCCGCGAACCGTTCGACGTCTGCGCCGCGCATCATCGTGCCGTCGGCGTTCATCAGTTCACACAGCACGCCTGCCGGCTTCAGCCCGGCGAGCGTCACCAGATCGACTGTTCCTTCCGTGTGGCCGCGGCGCGCCAGCACGCCGCCCGGCATCGCGCGCAGCGGATACACGTGGCCCGGACGCACGATATCAGAAGGCTTCGCGTGATCCGCAATCGCGGCGCGGATCGTCGTGATGCGGTCGGCCGCCGACACGCCCGTCGACACGCCCTCGCGCGCCTCGATCGACACCGTGAACGCCGTCGTGTTGCGGCTTTCGTTGTGGGCCGTCATCGGCGGCAGATCGAGCGCGCGCACCTTGTCGTCGGTGAGGCACAGGCAGACGATGCCGCTGCATTCGCGGATGAAGAGCGCCATCATCTCGACGCTCATCCGCTCGGCGGAAACGATCAGATCGGCTTCGTTCTCGCGATCATGGTCGTCCTGAAGCACGACGGCGCGGCCTTCGCGCAGCGCGGCGAGCGCAACGGCGATGCGCGGCGGAACGGGTTCGGCGGCAAGCAGGGGAAGATCGGCCGTCGCGTCGTCAGCGACGATTGGCGAAGCGGGCCAGACAGATGCAGCAGACCGGGATACAACGGACATGTGAAACGCTCCTCGCGAGAGTGTGGGCGAAAAACGTTTCAGGGCATTGCAAACAGACAAACGCGCCCTGCGGGCCGCGAGCGCGCGTCCATCCAGCGACGGACGACACACCCGCGCCGCTCGCGACAACGAGAGCAGCACGGCACGCAGGAACAGTCAGATGACTATCTGCACATCTTCTTCCATCCGGACTCTAACCGTCGGCTCTGGCCTCTCACCAGATCTGCTGACCCTGCGACGAAACGACGATGCAGGCGCTCGCGGGCTCGCAGACTCACGCGCGTTGCGCGCCGCCTGCATACCGCCGGTGGGGAATTTCGCCCCGCCCTGAAGACGTACTGATTGCCGGAACGATCCGGCTCGCAGAGCATACAACAACCGCGCGCGGCGTGCAGCCCGCGCGTACCGCATGGTTCACGCGTCGGAATGAGCGCGCACGGGGGCTTCTACCGTGACGACGTCCTTCGCAGATTCTTTTGCGACCGCCCAGCGCGGCGGCGTCTCCGCGTTCACCGTCACGCGAAACGCGCGCGCTTCCGTGTCGCCGGGATTACGCAGGCTGTGCGGCTGATCGGCATCGAAGACAATCGAATCGCCCGTCGCGAGCAACTGGCGGCGCTCGTGCACGCTGACCTCGATTGCCCCCACGCTGACAACGAGATTCACCGTCGTCCCCGGCGCGCGGCGCGTGCCCGCCTCGGTGTGCAGCGGCGCGATGCGCAACTCGTGGAACTCGGCCGTCGACGGCTCGGCGTCGGGATACAGCGCGCGCGTCCAGAAGCGGCCATTCGATGTGACCACGCGCGCGGTGCTGTCCGCGGGCAAGTGCTCGAAGCCGTTCACGGCATGCTGCCGCAGGAACGCCGCCACCGACACCTTCAACGCCGCCGCGACCTTGCACAGCACCTTGATCGACGGCACGCTGCGCGCCGACTCGATTTGCGCAAGCATCGCGCGCGAAACGCCCGACGCGCGGGCCAATGCATCGAGCGACAACTGACGCTCGGCGCGCAGCCGCGCGAGATTCACGCCGACGCGATGTTCGAGCGCATCGAACTCCGGCGCGCGCGCTTCGTCGTGTGCGTGCGGCACATCGTCCTGACCGTGGTGATCGTTAGAACCGTTGGAACCGTCGGATGCGCGATCGCGCACGAGCGCAAGCGGTGATTGCATGGTTGCCTCCTGAACCCCGCGGCAAAGCGGAGCAAGCATGAATGGAGGCAAGCCTAGCACCCGGCTTTCACGCGCCCAACGAAGTTATCTTCACACTGTTATCACGATCGCAGAGGACGCTTATGCGCTGGCGTGCGATGCGAACAGCAAGTGTCGCTGGCGGCGGCCGGCGCGTCTTTATGGCTGGCAGCGCGTCCGCGCGTCCTGCATGTCGCGAGAAGACGCTGATCGAATGCGCCCAAACTCGGCGCGGTCGACAGAACCGTCCAATGCAAAAGCGCGGCCATGATCATGGCCACGCATCGGCTCGCAACATGCTGCTCAAGCCCGCTCGCGCACCTCACGCGCAACGACGGCGGCAGGCGCATCCATCCGCGCGGCAATCCACGTCACCGCGAGCGCCACGAGCGCGACGATCGCCGCCACATACGGCAGCGCATCGAGCCCATAGCCATGACCGATCGCGAGGCCGCCGAGCCACGCGCCGCCCGCATTCCCGACATTGAACGCGCCGATGTTGAGCGTCGACGCGAGATTCGGCGCAGCCTTCGCCTTCTCGACGACACGCATCTGCAGCGGCGGCACTGTCGCGAACGCCGCGATGCCCCACACGAACACGGTGACGGCCGCCGCGATCTGCGAGTGACTCGTATGCGCGAACACGGCCATCACGATGGCGAGCGCGATCAGAATGCCCATCAGCGACGGCATTAGCGAGCGGTCCGCGAGCTTGCCGCCGACCGTGTTGCCGACCGTCAGACCCACGCCGAACAGCACCAGAATCAGCGTGACGCCGTGCGGCGTGAAGCCGCTCACCTGCTCGAGGATCGGCGCGATATACGTGAACACGACGAACACGCCGCCGAAGCCGAGCACCGTCATCGTCAGCGCGAGCCACACTTGCGGCTCTTTCAGCACGCGCACTTCGTGACCCAGCCCCGCCGGCCCCGTGTCGTGCCCGTTCGGCACGAGCGCAGTGACGCCGAGAAACGACAGCACGCCGAACGCGGCGACGATCCAGAACGCGACGCGCCAGCCGAACTGCTGGCCGATGAACGTGCCGAACGGCACGCCGAGCACGTTCGCGAGCGTGAGTCCCGTGAACATCAGCGCGATCGCGCTCGCACGCTTTTCCTGCGGCACGAGCGACGCGGCCACCACCGCGCCGATGCCGAAGAACGAACCGTGCGCGAACGACGTCACGACGCGCGCGACCATCAGCATCGGATAGTCGGATGCGATCGCGCACAGCACGTTGCCGACGATGAACACGCCCATCAGCAGTTGCAGTGCGAGCTTGCGCGGCATCTTGCTGGTGACGACGGCGAGCAGCGGCGCGCCGACGGCCACGCCGAGCGCATAGCCGCTGACGAGCAGCCCGGCGGACGGAAGCGACACGGACAGATCCTTCGCCACTTCGGGCAGCAAGCCCATGATGACGAACTCCGTCGTGCCGATGGCGAATGCGCTGATCGCGAGCGCAAGCAAAGGGATAGGCATGTGAGACTCCAGACGACGATTCAGAAGGACGCGCGCCGGACATTGCGCGCCGCCGTCACGAATTCGATGACGACGCCGGGCGCCAGCGCGACGAACAGTTGCACTTCACCCGAGAGCGGCACATCCGCGGTCTGATACGCGACGCCCGCCGCTTCCAGCCGCGCGACCAGCGCTTGCCACTCGTCGTCGCCGTCGAGACGGAACGCGATGTGGTCGATGCGCGGACTCGTGCGGCCCGAGTGGTGCGGCAGCGTCGAATCGACGAGATGGATCACGGGACGGCCGTCGTCGTACAGCCAGTAGCCGCCCACGCCGAACGGCGGCCGCGCCTTTTCCGTCAGCCCGACGACATCGACGAAGAACCGGCGTGTGGGGTCGAGATCGGGAGTGACGATGGTCGCGTGGTCGAGATGCATGATGCGGACTCCGGGTAAACGCGGATTTCGCGTTTTTCAGCGTGGAATTGTCCGCGCGCATCGAGCTTTTGATAATTGGCGTACCATTTGAAGGATTTTCAAACCGTTCTGAATAATGACCGACAATCTGGGCGACATTCGCCTCTTCGTCGAAGCGGCGCAACTGGGCAGCCTGTCGGCGGCGGGGCGCAAGCTCGGGCTGACGCCGGCCGCCGCCAGCGCGCGCTTAGCGAAGCTTGAAGGCGGATTGAAGGCGCGGCTTTTCGAGCGCACGACGCGGCAACTGCGTCTCACCGACGAAGGCCGCCTCTATCTGAGCTGCTGCCAGCAGGCGCTGCGCGCGCTCGACGACGCCGAAGCCGCGTTGCAGGAAGGCCAGAACGCGGTGCGCGGCAAGGTGCGCGTTTCGGCGACCTCCGATTTCGGCCGCAATCTGCTGATGCACTGGCTCGACGAATTCAACGCGCTTTACCCGGACGTCACGTTCGCGCTGACGCTATCCGATTCGCTGTCGAATCTGGTGCAGGAAGACATCGATCTCGCGATCCGCTTCGGCGTGCCGCAAGACAGCTCGCTCGTCGCGCGCCCGCTCGCGCCGAATCCCCGCGTGCTGTGCGCGTCGCCGGAATACATCGCGCGGCGCGGCGAGCCGAAAGATCCGCTCGATCTGGCGCGCTTCGACTGCATCGTGCTCGGCACGGCGTCGGGGCCCGTCAACGAATGGCGTTTCACGCGCGGCGCCGAGACCGTCACCTACACGGTTCCGCTCGAATCGGCGCGCGAAACCAACGACGGCGCCGTCGCCCGCGAATGGGCGCTGCGCGGCTACGGCATCGTGATCAAGTCGATGTGGGACGTCGAAGCGGACCTGAAAAGCGACGGCCTGCGTGTGCTGCTGCCCGACTGGCGCTATCCCGATGCGCCGCTGCACGCGCTGTATCACCGCAACCGTTTCATGGCGCCGCGCGTGCGCGTGCTGCTCGATTTTCTCGCCGATCGTTTCGCGACGGTGACGGGCGAGCTGGAGGCGCAGTTCGGCCTGCCGCACCCGCCGGACAGCGTGCAGACGCCCATCAGCGGCGCGCGGAAAACCTCTGCACGGACGCGAAAGCCATCGGCAGACGCGGCGCCGGACGCATGACCGTCACGGCGGCAAGCCGCCAAAGCCCCACGTCGCAAAGGGCTATAATGTTGGACTACGCTGTAAAAATGCGCTTCGGGCTGGCCAGGCCCCCATTCTCGCGCCTCCGGCGCCGCGCGTTTTTGTCTCTTCACTTTTAACTGACGCCCCCAGATTAACCACTGCGACCGGCGAACACTCGATGACCAAGAAAGTTTATGTAAAGACCTTTGGCTGCCAGATGAACGAGTACGACTCCGACAAGATGGTCGACGTACTCGGCGCGGCTGAAGGCCTCGTCAAGACCGACAACCCCGAAGACGCCGACGTCATTCTGTTCAATACATGCTCTGTGCGCGAAAAGGCGCAGGAGAAAGTGTTCTCCGATCTGGGCCGCGTGCGCGAGCTGAAAGAAGCGAACCCGAATCTGCTGATCGGCGTCGGCGGTTGTGTCGCGAGCCAGGAAGGTGCGTCGATCGTTTCCCGCGCGCCGTACGTCGACCTTGTATTCGGTCCGCAAACCTTGCACCGTCTGCCGCAGATGATCGACCAGCGTCGCGCGAGCGGCCGTCCGCAGGTCGACATCACGTTCCCGGAAATCGAGAAGTTCGATCACCTGCCGCCCGCGCGCGTCGAAGGGCCGAGCGCGTTCGTGTCGATCATGGAAGGCTGCAGCAAGTACTGCAGCTATTGCGTCGTGCCGTACACGCGCGGTGAGGAAGTGTCGCGTCCGCTCGACGACGTGCTGACGGAAATCGCCGGCCTCGCCGATCAGGGCGTGCGCGAAGTGACGCTGCTCGGCCAGAACGTGAACGCCTATCGAGGCGCGATGACGCTCGGCGCCAGCGAAATCGCCGACTTCGCGACGCTGATCGAATACGTCGCGGAGATTCCGGGCATCGAACGGATTCGCTATACGACGTCGCACCCGAAAGAATTCACGCAGCGCCTGATCGACACCTACGCAAAAGTGCCGAAGCTCGTGAGCCATCTGCATCTGCCCGTGCAGCACGGCTCCGACCGCATCCTGATGGCGATGAAGCGCGGCTACACGGTGCTCGAATACAAGTCGGTGATCCGCCGGCTGCGCGCGATCCGCCCGGACCTGTCACTGTCGACGGACATGATCGTCGGCTTCCCCGGCGAAACAGAAGAAGACTTCGACAAGATGATGCAGCTCGTGCACGACATGAGCTACGACACGAGCTTCTCGTTCATCTACAGCCCGCGTCCCGGCACGCCCGCCGCGAACCTGCACGACGACACGCCGCGCGAAGTGAAGCTGCGCCGCTTGCAGCATCTGCAGGCGACCATCGAAGAAAACGTGCAGCGCATCAGCGCGGCGATGGTCGGCAAGGTCGAGCGCATTCTGGTCGAGCGCCCGGCGCGCAAGGATCCGAACGAGCTCGCGGGCCGCACCGAAAACAACCGCGTCGTGAATTTCCCCGCGCCGCCCGAATCGCATGCGCGCCTGATCGGCCAGATGATCGACGTGAAGATCGTGCACGCGTACCCGCACTCGCTGCGCGGCGAACTCGTGATGGTTCACGACAACGCGCCCGCCACTCACTAAGCCGTAGCGCACCGACAGGATCGAAAATCAGCCTTGAAGACCACTCAGCAACATCTGGAATTCACCGCGCCGCGCGACGATAACGCGCGGCTCGCCAACCTCTGCGGCCCGCTCGACGAGAACCTGAGGCAGATCGAACAGGCACTCGACGTCACGCTGCAACGCCGCGGACACCGCATCAGCATTCGCGGGCGCGGCGCAAAAGTCGCGCTCAATGCGCTCGAAAACTTCTACAACAGCGCGCGCGATCCGCTCTCCGTCGACGACATCCAGCTTGCGCTCGTCGAAGCGCGTCATCCCGGCAACAACGGGCGCCCGAACGGCGGGAACGGCGAGACGGAAGAACTCGATCCGCGTTTTCGCGGCGACCCCGATCATCCGTTCGACGAACCGGCGCATGAAGGCGACGACGAAGTCGAAGAACTCGGCCCGAAGCTGTACACGCGGCGCGCCGATCTGCGCGGCCGCACGCCCGCGCAGCGCGAGTATCTGAAGCAGATCGTCTCGCACGACGTGACGTTCGGCGTTGGCCCGGCGGGCACGGGCAAGACGTATCTCGCCGTCGCGTGTGCCGTCGATTCGCTCGAGCGCGATCAGGTCAAGCGCATCGTGCTGACGCGCCCGGCCGTCGAAGCGGGCGAGCGGCTCGGCTTCCTGCCCGGCGATCTAGCGCAGAAAGTCGATCCGTATCTGCGTCCGCTTTATGACGCGCTTTACGATCTGCTCGGCTTCGACAAGACCGCGAAGATGTTCGAGCGGCAGATGATCGAAATCGCGCCGCTCGCGTACATGCGCGGCCGCACGCTCAATCACGCGTTCATCATTCTCGACGAGGCGCAGAACACGACGCCCGAGCAGATGAAGATGTTCCTCACGCGTATCGGCTTCGGCTCGAAGGCGGTCGTCACGGGCGATACGACGCAGGTCGACTTGCCGCGCGGGCAGAAGAGCGGGCTGATCGAAGCGCAGCAGGTGCTTGCGAACGTGCGCGGCATCGCGCTCACGCGCTTCACGAGCGCCGACGTCGTGCGGCATCCCCTCGTCGCGCGGATCGTCGAGGCGTACGACGCGCACTCGAAGAAAGAAGCGAGCCCGTCCGATGCCGAAACGGCCCGGTGACACGGACATGACAGGCACCCAGAACCTCGCATGAGCCGCGCCCCGAAACTGTCGCTGAACCTGCAATTTCCCGCTGGAAAAGCGTGGCCCGAGCACAAGGCGCTGTTGCCGAAGGCGACCGTCGCCGCGTGGATCAAGGCCGCGCTTTTCGCCGATGCCGAACTGACCGTGCGCTTCGTCGATGCAGACGAAGGCCGCACGCTGAACCGCACGTATCGCGGCAAGGACTACGCGACCAACGTGCTGACCTTCGCGTACGCGGAATCGGAAGACGATCCCGTGACGGGCGATCTGATCCTGTGCTGCCCAGTCGTCGAGAAAGAAGCAGGCGAACAGGGCAAGCCGCTTGAAGCGCACTACGCGCATCTGCTCGTCCACGGCACGCTGCACGCCCAAGGCTACGACCACGAGCAAGAGGACGAAGCCGAAGAAATGGAAGCGATCGAAACCGAAGTGCTCGGCAAGCTCGGCTTCCCCGATCCGTACGAATGACGCGCGACGCAACAGCAGGCGACGGAGCCTTCATCGCCGCCCCATCCCGCAGATCGCAGGCTCCGAACTCCCGTCAAGCCGCCCATCGATCGAATCCAACGTGAGCCAGCCCCTTTCCTCACCGACGCCGCCTCAGCCCTGCCCCGGCTATCCGCCGTCGCTCGGCGAATCGCGCCTGCTGACGGACGACGAGTTGCGCGCGTCGCTCGATTGCTCGCTGCGAGACTGGGATGGCAAGCGCGACCTGTGGCTCTTCGGCTACGGCTCGCTGATCTGGAACCCCGGCTTGCCGACCGTCGAAGCGATGCGCTCGCGCGTGCACGGCTATCACCGCGGGCTGTATCTGTGGTCGCGCGTCAATCGCGGCACGCCGGAGCAGCCGGGGCTCGTGCTCGCGCTCGATCGCGGCGGCTCGTGCAGCGGCATCGCGTTCCGGCTCACGGCCGAAGGCGCGATGCCGCATCTCGAAGCCCTGTGGCGCCGCGAAATGGCAATGGGCTCGTATCGTCCCGCGTGGCTGCCATGCGTGCTCGCCGACGGACGGCGCATCGAAGCGCTCGCGTTCGTGATGCGCCGCGACGTGCCGTCGTACACGGGCAAGCTTTCCGACGAAGTGGTGAGAACGGTGCTCGGCTGCGCATCAGGCCGCTACGGCACGACGCTCGACTACGTGAGCCGCACCGTCGAAGCGCTGCGCAAAAGCGGCATGCCCGATCGCGCGCTGGAGGCGCTGCTTGCGCGTTGCCGCAAGTGAGCGCTGCGCCGCCGCGCGCCGCAAATGCGTCGAAAATTCAGGCACACCGGCTCGCCGAACAGGAGCGGCGGCAATTTTGACCATGCGCCCCCCGGCGCTCCGATATCAGTTAGGATAAAAGCGAGCGTCACCCGCCGGACGTCTTTGCCATCGAACGGCAACAACCGCGCGCCGGGAACTGCGCTTTGCACCGCCTCGTGCGCCGGGACACGGTCCTGCCATGAGCGTGGTGTATCCTTAACGCTCTGCAACAGCGCGCCCAGCTTTTCGGGCGCACCACCATGAACGACACGTATCCCAGTCGACGCCATACCAGCGACAAACCCCAGGAAAAACGCTCGCTCCTTGAGCGATTGACCGATTTCATCTCGCCCGAGCCCGATTCTCGCGGCGAACTCCTCGAAATCCTGCAGGACGCGCACGAGCGCAATCTGATCGACGCCGATTCGCTGTCGATGATCGAAGGCGTGTTCCAGGTTTCCGAGCTTTGCGCACGCGACATCATGATTCCGCGCGCGCAAATGGACGCGATCAACATCGCGGACTCCCCCGACGAATTCATCCCGTACATGCTGGAAAAAGCGCACTCGCGCTATCCCGTGTACGAAGGCAACCGCGACAACGTGATCGGCGTGCTGCTCGCGAAAGACCTGCTGCGCTACTACGCCGAAGAAGAAGCCGACGTGCGCGGCATGCTGCGCCCCGCCGTGTTCATCCCCGAGTCGAAGCGCCTGAACGTGCTGCTGCACGACTTCCGCGTGAACCGCAACCACATCGCGATCGTCGTCGACGAATACGGCGGCGTCGCGGGCGTCATCACGATCGAGGACGTGCTGGAGCAGATCGTCGGCGACATCGAGGACGAATACGATTTCGACGAGGAAAGCGGCAACATCATCGCGTCGCCGGACGGCCGCTTCCGCGTGCGCGCGCTGACCGAGATCGAGCAGTTCAACGAAGAGTTCGGCACGCACTTCTCCGACGAGGAAGTCGACACGATCGGCGGGCTCGTCACGCATCATTTCGGACGCGTGCCGCATCGCGGCGAGAAGGTGAAGATCGACGACCTGATCTTCGAAGTGCTGCGCGCCGATGCACGGCAGATCCACATGCTGCTCGTGCGTCGCGATCCGCTCGCAGGACAGCGAGAACGCGACGCGCAGCACGTGCAAACCTGATTTCCCTTTTGGTTTTCATCAAGCCGACCACGCAACAATGGCCGACCCGATCACTTCCCGTCTGCGCCGCGGCGTGACACCCGACGCAGCCGTTAGAGGCGCACGGGTGCTGCCGTGGTGGCACTACCTCACGGCCGCCGCCGTCGGCGCGCTCAACACGCTTTCGTTCGCGCCGACGCCGCACGGCGGCTGGCTCGAACTGGCGATCTTCGCTTTCTTCTTCGCGTGGCTCACGCGCACGACGGGCTGGAGGAGCGCCGCCCTCACCGGCTTCGCGTTCGGCTTCGGCAACTACGTGACGGGTGTGTGGTGGCTGTACGTGAGCATGCACTTCTACGGCGGAATGGCCGCGCCGCTCGCCGGCACGGCACTCGTGCTGTTCTCGCTGTATCTGGCCGTCTATCCGGCGTTCGCCGCGGGCATCTGGTCGTTCTGCGCAGGACACGCGCGCAACGGCAAGCTCGCCGATCTCCAGCCGTTTTCGCCGACCTGGCACGGCGCGTTCGCCTTCGCGAGCGCGTGGGCCGTCGGCGAATGGCTGCGCGGCACGGTGTTCACCGGCTTTCCATGGCTCGCGAGCGGCTATGCGCAGGTCGACGGCCCGTTCGCGGGATTCGCGCCGATCGCGGGCGTGTATGGCGTCGGCTGGGTGATGGCGCTCGCCGCGGCGCTGATCGCGCAGGCCGTGCTGCGCTCGCGCGCGGCGTCGAACGGCGATGCGAACGCTTCGCCACGCACCGCCCGAGTCATCACGCCCGCCGCGATTGCCGTCGCGCTGATCGCAGCGGGTCTGCTGCTGCCGCTCGTCTCGTGGACGACGCCCGCCAATGCGCCGCTGACCGTGCGCCTGCTGCAAGGCAACGTGAAGCAGGACATGAAGTTCGAAGAGTCGGGCGTGAAGGCCGCCATCGACGAATACCAACGGATGATCACCGCAAAGCCCGCCGATCTTGTCGTCACGCCGGAAACCGCAATCCCCGTGCTCGCGCAGGCCATTCCCGAGTCGTTCGCGGTGGCCGTGCGCCGTTTCGCCGATTCGACGAATACGTCGATCCTGTTCGGCGCGATCGGCGGCACGATCACGGCGGAGGGCCACGTCGTCGATTACACGAACAGCCTGTTCGGCATCACGCCCGGCGAGGCGGGCGTGTACCGCTACGACAAGCATCATCTCGTGCCGTTCGGCGAGTTCGTGCCGTGGGGCTTTCGCTGGTTCGTGAACCTGATGAGCATTCCCCTCGGCGATTTCGCGCGCGGCGCGCCCGTGCAGAAGCCGTTCGTCGTGCACAACCAGCCGATCGCCGTCGACATCTGCTACGAGGACATCTTCGGCGAGGAAATCGCGCGCACGGTGCGCGAAAGCGACACGCCCGCGGGCGTGCTCGTCAACTCGACGAATCTCGCGTGGTTCGGCAACACCATCGCGCTCGACCAACACCTGCAGATCGCGCGCATGCGCTCGCTCGAAACGGGACGCCCGATGCTGCGCGCGACGAACACGGGCGCGACGGCCGCCATCGACGCGCACGGCAACGTGATCGCGCGCATGCCGACGTTCACGGAAGGCTCGATCGAAACCATCGTCCAGGGCACCACGGGCAAGACGCCGTACGTGACCAGCGGCAACAACACGGTGCTCGCGGCGTCGCTGCTGTTCCTCGCGTTCGGTTTCGCGTTCGGTCCGGGCCGCGACCGGTCGAACGGCAAGAACGGTAAAAACAGCGCGAGCGACGACCCAAAGCGCAATCGCGACGCCTGACACGCTCGCAACAGCGGGCGGCGCAACGACAACAAGCACAACGGCGCGCCCCCGTCGAACCACCAGGCAATCACCAGGCCCCGGAAAGTCTCAAGCCAGCGGCAATCCGGTAAAATTCAGGGTTTTACAGCACTGGGCCGCGCAACCGGCCGGCTGATTGATCGACGGCCAGCAAGCCATCGCATCACGCCAGCCGCACGGCATCCGCGTCCTGCCTGAAAGGCACCTTCAAGGCTCTTCATGCTCACGTTTCAGCAAATCATCCTGACGCTGCAATCCTATTGGGACAAGCAGGGTTGCGCGCTGCTCCAGCCGATCGACATGGAAGTCGGCGCGGGCACGTCCCACGTCCATACGTTCCTGCGCGCGATCGGCCCGGAGCCGTGGCGTGCCGCGTACGTCCAGCCGTCGCGCCGCCCGAAAGACGGCCGCTACGGCGAGAATCCGAACCGCCTGCAGCATTACTACCAGTATCAGGTGGTGCTGAAGCCCGCGCCGGAAAATATCCTCGACCTGTACCTCGGCTCGCTCGAAGCGCTCGGCTTCGATCTGAAGCAGAACGACGTGCGCTTCGTCGAAGACGATTGGGAAAATCCAACGCTCGGTGCGTGGGGTCTCGGCTGGGAAGTGTGGCTGAACGGCATGGAAGTGACGCAGTTCACGTACTTCCAGCAGGTGGGCGGCCTCGACTGCAAGCCGGTGCTCGGCGAAATCACCTATGGTCTTGAGCGTCTCGCGATGTATCTGCAGAAGGTCGAGAACGTCTATGACCTCATCTGGACCGAGTGGGAAGAAGAAGGCCCGAACGGTCCCGAGTTGCGCCGCCTCACGTACGGCGACGTGTATCACCAGAACGAGGTCGAGCAGTCGACGTACAACTTCGAACAGGCCAACACCGACCTGCTGTTCAACTTCTTCAACAGCTATGAGAGCGAAGCGAAGCGCATGATCGAAGTGCCGCTCGCGCTGCCCGCCTACGAACTCGTGCTGAAGGCCGCTCATACATTCAACCTGCTCGACGCGCGCGGCGCGATCTCGGTGACGGAGCGAGCGGCGTACATCGGCCGCATTCGCGCGCTGTCGCGCCTCGTCGCGCAAGCGTATTACGACTCGCGCGAAAAGCTCGGCTTCCCGATGCTCGGCAATCCCGTGCACGGCGTGCCCGGCCTCACTACCGACGAACAGGACGCCGCGCTGCCCGCGTGGGCGCCGCCGCTCAAAGTCGAACGCAAGATCGATCAGGACTGACGAGACCAAGAAGACATGACGCAATTCCATCAAGCCACCCTGCTCGTCGAACTGCTGACCGAGGAACTGCCGCCCAAAGCGCTCGCGCGTCTTGGCGATGCGTTCGCGGAAGGCATCGCGCAACGCCTCGCGGCGCGCGATCTGATCGAAGGCCAACTGTCGTTCCAGCGTTACGCAACGCCGCGCCGTCTTGCCGTGACCGTGAAGAACGTGCGCAGCGTCGCGCCGGAAAAACACGTGCGCGAAAAAGTGCTGCCCGTCTCCGTCGCGCTCGATGCGAACGGCCAGCCCACGCCGCCGCTCGCGAAGAAGCTCGCGGCGCTCGGTTTCCCCGATTTCTCGGTGAACGATCTCGAACGCGCGAACGACGGCAAGGCCGACGCGTTCTTCCTGCGCTACGCGGCGCCCGGCGCGACGCTCGCCGAAGGACTGCAAGCCGCGCTCGACGAAACGCTCGCGAAGTTGCCCATTCCGAAGGTCATGACGTATCAGCGCCCGGACGGCACGAACGTGCAGTTCGTGCGCCCCGTGCATCGACTCACGGTGCTGCACGACAACCATGTCGTGCCCGTCACCGCGTTCGGCATCGACGCCGACGACACGACGCTCGGCCATCGCTTCCTGTCCGAAGGCTACGTGCAGATCCAGCACGCGGATCACTACGCTGATACGCTGATGCACAAGGGCCACGTCGTGCCGAGCTTCACGGACCGCAAGGAAACGATCCGCGAGCATCTGCTCGCGCACGCGAACGGCGATCAGGTGGTGATGCCCGAATCGCTGCTCGACGAAGTGACGTCGCTGGTCGAATGGCCCGTCGTCTACGCATGCAAGTTCGAGGACGAGTTCCTGCAAGTGCCGCAGGAATGCCTGATCCTCACGATGCAGACGAACCAGAAGTATTTCGCGCTCACCGATGCGAACGGCAAGTTGCGCTCGCGTTTTCTGATCGTGTCGAACATCGAGACGAAGACGCCTGTCGAGATCATCGAAGGCAATGAGCGTGTCGTGCGTCCGCGTCTCGCCGACGCGAAGTTCTTCTTCGAGCACGACAAGAAGAAGCCGCTCGCCGAGCGCGTGCCGCAACTCGCGAACGTCGTCTATCACAACAAGCTCGGCTCGGCGCTGCAACGCGTCGAGCGCGTCGAAGCACTGTCGGCTGTCATCGCGCAGATGATCGGCGCGGACGTCGCACTCGCGAAGCGCGGCGCGCATCTCGCGAAGGCCGACCTGCTGACCGACATGGTCGGCGAATTCCCCGAGCTGCAAGGCACGATGGGCACATACTACGCGCGCCACGACGGCGAGCCGGAAGAAGTTGCGCTCGCGTGCACGGAGCACTATCAGCCGCGCTTCTCCGGCGACGCATTGCCGTCGACGGCGACGGGCACGGTCGTCGCGCTCGCCGACAAGCTCGAAACGATCGTCGGCATCTGGGGCATCGGCCTTCAGCCGACGGGCGAAAAAGATCCGTTCGCGCTGCGCCGTCACGCGCTCGGCGTGCTGCGCATTCTCGTCGAGAAGCAACTGCCCGTCGATCTCGTCGAACTGCTGCGCGCCGCCTACGCTCAATTCGCGAACGTGCCGAACGTCGCCGATTCGACGCAGGCCATCTACGAGTTCTGCATCGACCGTCTGCGCGGCCTGCTGCGCGAGCGCGGCTATGCGGTCGGTGAAGTCGATGCCGTGCTCGCGCTCAACCCGACGCGCTTCGACGACATCGTCGCGCGGCTGGATGCCGTGCGCGAATTCGCGGCGCTCGCCGAAGCGGCATCGCTTGCGGCCGCGAACAAGCGCATCTCGAACATCCTGAAGAAGTCGGAAGGCGCGAAGGTCGACGGCGTGGATATCGCGTTGCTCATCGAAGCAGCCGAAAAGGCGCTGCATGCGCAGCTCGAACAGGTCGCGCCGCGCGTGCAGTCGCAACTGGCCGAGCGTCAGTACACGGGCGCGCTGTCGGCGCTCGCGGCGCTGCGCGAACCTGTCGATACGTTCTTCAATGACGTGATGGTCAATGCGGAAGATCCGGCGCTGCGCGCGAATCGCCTTGCGCTGCTCGGCGCGCTGCATCAGCAGATGAACTGCGTCGCCGATATTTCGCGCCTCGCCGCCTGAGCACCACATCATGCCTATCAGCGCAAAGAAACTCGTGGTGCTCGACCGGGACGGCGTGATCAACGTCGACTCGGACGCGTACATCAAGTCGCCCGATGAGTGGGTCGCCCTGCCCGGCAGCCTCGAAGCGATCGCGCGGCTGAATCAGGCCGGTTATCGCGTGGCCATCGCGACGAACCAGTCGGGCATCGGGCGCGGCCTGTTCGACATGAACGCGCTCAACGCGATGCATCTGAAGATGCATCGCGCGGCGGCGGCTGTCGGCGGACGCATCGATGCGGTGTTCTTCTGCCCGCACACGGCGGAAGATCACTGCGAGTGTCGCAAGCCGAAGCCCGGCATGCTGAAGCTGGTCGCCGAGCGCTTCGAGATCGAGCCGTCCGACACGCCCGCAGTCGGCGATTCGCTGCGTGATTTGCAGGCGGCCGCCGCGCTCGGCTTCATCCCGCATCTGGTGCTGACGGGCAAGGGCAAGAAGACACTCGCGGCAGGCGGCCTGCCCGAAGGCACGCGCGTGCACGACGACCTGCGCGCCTTCGCGCTCGACTTCCTCGCCGAAGCACAAGAATGACGCGCAATAGCGCGCCCTCATCTCACCGACCACAACGATGCGCTTCATCCGATCGCTGTTGCTGCTGATCTTCTTCGCGGTCTTCACGATTCCGTACGCGACCGCGTGCTTCTTCGCGTTTCCGTTCATGCGCGCCGACAACCGTTACTGGATGGCCGTCGGCTGGTGTCGCGTGACGCTCGCTGTCGTGCGCGTGCTGAACGGCATTCGCTATGAAGTGCAAGGCATGGAGAATCTGCCGCGCGGTCCGGCCGTGCTGTTGTCGAAGCATCAGTCCGCGTGGGAGACGATCGCGTTCCCCGCGCTGATGCCGCGTCCGCTGTGCTATGTGTTCAAGCGCGAGCTGCTGTACGTGCCGTTCTTCGGCTGGGCGCTCGGCTTGCTGAAGATGGTTCACATCGACCGCAAGGAAGGCAAGAACGCGTTTGCATCGGTGACGAGGCAAGGCGCGCGTCGCCTGGCGGAAGGCGCGTGGATCATCATGTTCCCCGAAGGCACGCGCACGCCGACGGGCAAGCAGGGCAAGTACAAAACGGGTGGCGCTCGCTTCGCGGTCGCGACAGGCGCCGTCGTCGTTCCCATCGCGCACAACGCGGGGCGCGTGTGGTCCCGCAACTCGTTTACGAAATATGCGGGTATAGTCACAGTGTCGATCGGCAAACCGATCGACACCACCGGGCTCACGCCCGACGAAGTGAACACGCGCGTCGAAACGTGGATCGAAGCTGAAATGCGCCGCATCGATCCAGCCGCTTATGGCGTCGAGCAGAACACGCCCGCCGCCGCCCGTATCTGACGCGCCACGCCGCAACGGGCACGTGCAGCATGTGTGCCCCGCGCGACGTATCAGCGCGAAGTGAGTCCGATGCAGAAGTCTTCAAAGCCGCAGCCTGCTGCAGCGCTCGATAGCCGGCAACTCGATCTGCCGCTCTTCGACGAGCCGGGCCAGTCTGCCGCGCCGCCGCAGTCCAGGCCCGCCGTTCCCCTTGCTCCCGACGGTTCGAAACTGCGTAGCGTCACGCTCGGCGCGCGCACGCTGTATTACGCGTTGAAGCGCTCGTCGCGCCGCTCGATCGGCTTTGCGATCGACAGCACCGGGCTCACGATCACAGCGCCGCGCTGGGTCACACTCGCCGACATCGAAACGGCAATCGCCGAAAAGCAGCGCTGGATTTTCACGAAGCTCACCGAATGGCAGACGCGCACCGAACAGCGCGTGATGCCGCGCGTCGACTGGAAAGACGGCGCCGAGCTGCCCTATCTCGGACAGACCGTGCGCGTGACGCTCGCCGCGCCGAACGGCCTCGTCGCATTCGATGCGAAACAGAACGTGCTCGCGTTGCCGTTGCCCGCGCACGCCGATCCGCAGCAGATCAAAGACCGCGTGCAAGGCTGGCTGCAAGGCGAGGCGAAGCGCATCTTCGGCGAGCGTCTCAATGTGTATGCGCAGAAGCTGGGCGTCACGTATCGCGCGTATGCGTTGTCATCGGCGGCGACGCGCTGGGGCAGCTGTTCGAGCGACGGCAAGATCCGGCTCAACTGGCGGCTGATTCACTTCCCGCTGTCGATCATCGACTATGTGGCCGCGCATGAGCTCGCGCATCTGCGCGAGATGAACCACAGTCCGCGTTTCTGGCAGACGGTCGAATCGATCTTCCCCGAGTTCAAGGAAGCGCGGCAGACGCTCAAGCATCATCCGCCCGAATTGCTGCCTACGCTGTAAAGCAAAAAGCGCCGGACTCATCATCCGGCGCTTTCGTTTTTACATCACGACTTCTTTTGGATGAACTCGATCTTGTAGCCGTCCGGGTCGGTGACGAACGCGATCACCGTGGTGCCGTGCTTCATCGGACCGGCTTCGCGCACCACCGTGCCGCCCTGCTGCTTGATCTTCTCGCATGCGGCGTACGCATCGTCGACTTCGACGGCGAGGTGGCCGAATGCGTTGCCCAGGTCGTACGACTCGGTGTCCCAGTTGTGGGTGAGCTCGATCACCGTGCCGTCTTTTTCGTCTTCGTAGCCGACGAAGGCGAGCGTGAACTTGCCTTCCGGATAGTCATTGCGGCGCAGCACTTTCATGCCGAGCAGCTCCGTGTAGAACTTGATCGAGCGGTCGAGATTGCCGACTCGAAGCATCGTGTGAAGAAGGCGCATCGTGTACTCCCCTGTTGCTTGATGATGTCGAGGACGTCAATTTACAGAAAAACCCGCGCGCCCGCTGACCATGCAATGACGGCGCTATCCTCGCTCGTGCGCCGCGTGCTCAGAACAGGTGACGCAGCCCCGCCATCATGCCGATCTGCGAGCCCTTCTGCGCGAGGCCGACGCCGTTGACGCCCTGCAATTGCGCGCCGATCAGATCGCCGCGATACAGCGCGTAATCAGCTTCGAGATAGACGTCCGTGCGTTTGGACAGGTTGTAGTCGGCGACCAGTTGATACTGCCACGCGGAGCCGTCCTGCGCATGCGTCTTGCCGTCCTGCAAGGTCCGCCACACGTTCGCGGCGAAATGCCATGCGGCGCCCACCTGCTGCGTAATGCCGCCCAGTATCATGCGCCGGCGCGAGAAGTCCGTGTACTTGAGCGCGGCCAGCACGGGCGCCGTGAACGGGCCGTTCGCGAAGTTCGAAAAGCCCGGGTCGTTGCGGTTGACGATATAGCCGAGCGCGAAGCGCGTCTGATCCCATGTGTACGACGCGCCGAACGTCCAGGCTTTGGCGGTGCTGCCGTTCACCGAATCGCGCGTCTCCTCGTACGCGCCGCCGAGATTCACAGGCCCGCCGTGCGGCGCATAGGCGGCGGCCGCGCCGAACTGCGAGCCATACGACGGATGCCCCGCGACGCCGCCGAACGCATAGGCCGCTGCGAACATCAGGTCATGCGTGCGTGCCTGATAGTGCACCTGATTGCTCGTCCAGATGCCGCCCGACATCGTCACTTCCGGCTGGAAGCTGAAGTCGTACGGAATCCATGGATTGCTGCCGTAGCCGCCGATCGTGATGCCCTCGATCAGCACGTTCGGCATGCGCCCGAAGATCAGCTTGCCATACGACGACGACTGAACGCCGATCTGCGCTTCGTTGAAGAACGGCAGCGTCGGATCGCTCTGGCCGCTGTTGATGAAGAAGCGATTTTCGATCTTGAAGAAGGTGGACCAGCCGCCGCCCAGGTCCTCGACGCCGCGCAAGCCCCAGCGGCTCTCCGACATGCCGCCGTTGCCGAGGCCCACGCTCGAATCTCCCTTCGTGTTCACGTGCGTCATATAGCGGACGCTTTCGTCGACGATTCCGTATAGCGTGACGCTCGATTGCGCGTGCGCCGTCGTAGCCGTCAATACGGGCGCAAGCGCCGCGCAGGCGCTAAACAGAAGCCTCTTGCTCACCATCGTCATACCGTCTCCTCAACCAGCATGCATTCGAATTGAATTGCCCGGGAAAGTCATCAAGCGGTGCGGCGGCCAGCGCGAATGGCGAGCGCAGGCAAATGCGTAAGATTAATCCGTGCGATGCGTCAGAAAGATAAAAGAAAGCCCGCGTGTTGCGGGCTGTCTACACTGATCCGAGCCGATGCAACGAGGGCGTTGCACGATCTTCCGGCTAACCGCCCGCTGCGCGCGAGACGGCCTGCGCGACGGCTACGTATTCTTCTACGGGCACGTCTTCGGCGCGGCGTTGCAGATCGAAGCCGAGCGCCTCGAAATCGACGACATCGCGATAGCTCGTCAGCGTGTTGCGCAGCATCTTGCGACGCTGCGAGAACGCCGCCGTAACGAGGTTGCCGAGCGTCTTCTCATCGACGACGGGCAGTTCGTGCGGCGCATACGGAATCATGCGGACGATGGCCGAATCCACTTTCGGCGGCGGCTGGAACGATTCGGGCGGCACGTCGAGCAGCTTGTCGATCACATAGCGGTACTGCAGCATCACCGAAAGCCGGCTGAACGCCTTGCTGCCCGGCTCCGCGACCATGCGCTCGACCACCTCGTTCTGCAGCATGAAGTGCTGATCGATCACCCGCCCGGCGAACGTGGCGAGATGGAACAGCAGCGGACTCGAGATGTTGTACGGCAGATTGCCGACGATGCGCAGCGTCGGCTGGTCGCCTTCCGCCGCGAGCGAACCGAAATCGAATGCGAGCGCGTCGCCTTCGTGCAGTTCGAGCAGATCGCCGAACTTCTTCTTCAGACGCCCAATCAGATCGCGGTCCAGTTCGACTGCATGCAGCGGCGCTTCGGGCGTCGCGAGACGCTCGATCAGCGGCCCGGTGAGCGCGCCCAGGCCCGGCCCGATTTCGACCATGCGTTCGCCGCGTTGCGGACGGATTACGTCGACGATCGAATCGATGATGCCGAGGTCGACGAGAAAATTCTGTCCGAAGCGCTTGCGCGCGAAGTGGCCCTGGTGCTGTCTGCTTGAACTGTTGGACATCGAAGAAGCTTAAGAAAAAATCACGCGGCGCGGCGGTTGCGCGCCATGGAAACCGCGGTGTCGATCGCGGCGATCAGGCTGCCCGCATCCGCGCGGCCCGTGCCCGCAAGATCGAGCGCCGTGCCGTGATCGACGGAAGTGCGGATGATGGGCAAGCCCAGCGTCACGTTGATGCCCTCGCCGAACGTCGCGTATTTGAGCACGGGCAGGCCTTGATCATGGAACATCGCGAGCACGCAATCGGCTTCGTTCAGATAGCGCGGCTGGAACAGTGTATCGGCGGGATACGGTCCGCGCGCGTCGACGCCCTGCTCGTTGGCGAGCTTCAGCGCGGGCGAGATCACGTCGATTTCCTCGCGGCCGAGATAGCCGTTTTCGCCCGCATGCGGATTCAGGCCCGTGACGAGAATGCGCGGCGCGGGCAGGCCGAAATGATGACGCAGATCGTGATCGATGATGCGCAACGTATCGACGAGCCCGTCGACGGTCAATGCCGCCGATACGTCCTTCAACGGCAGATGCGTGGTCGCGAGCGCGACGCGCAGCGGCCGCGCGCCCGTGCCCGCGAGCATCATCACGACGCGCGGCGTGTGCGTGCGCTCGGCGAGATATTCGGTGTGGCCGGTGAAGGGCACGCCTGCATCGTTGATCGTGCTCTTTTGCAGCGGCGCGGTGACGATGGCATCGAATGTGCCGGCGAGCGCGCCGTCGATTGCGGCATCGAGCAGGCCGAGCACATACGGACCGTTTTTCGCATCGAGCTTGCCGGCCTGCGCGGGCACGGCGAGCGCGTGATGCTGCGTCGCGATGCGGCGCCCCTGCTGCGCCGCCCAGTCGATGTCGACGGCCTTCGCGCGCTCGGCCAGCAGGCCGCTGTCGCCGAGCACCGTGAAGTGCGCATCGGGCCAGTGCGCGCCCGCCGCGGCGAGCGCCAGTGCCGTCAGTTCAGGACCGACGCCGGCCGGCTCGCCCGTGGTAATCGCGATGTTCAGCGGTGCGTTCGAGGGCTGGTCAGCGGTCATGACGGCTCCGGAATTTATTGCATCGATGTGCCCGTGACAGGGCCTACTTTGTAGTCGACATACGCGGTGTCGCGCAGTTCACGCAGCCAGTCGGCATAGGCCTGTTCCGCCTTGCGCTGGCCGATGGCCTGACGCGCGAGATCCATCTGCTGCGCAACCGAGCCTTCCGCTTCGCGGCGGCCCAGCACCTGGATCAGGTGGTAGCCGTATTCGCTTCGCACGGGTTCGCTGATCTGGCCGTCCTGCAACGCGTTCATCGCACGCTCGAACTCGGGCACCGTCTCGCCCGGGCTGATCCAGCCCAGATCGCCGCCTTGCGACGACGAGCCGTCCTGCGAGTAGGTGCGCGCGAACTTGTCGAAGTCGCCCTGGCCCGACTGGATGTCGCGCTTGATTTCGACCAGCTTCTCGCGTGCCTGCGGTTCCGACATGCCTTCGCCGACGCGCAGCAGGATGTGGCGCACGTGAGTCTGCACGAGCTTCGTCGAATCGGCGGTCGCGGCGCCCTGGCCCGAACGGCGCTCGACGAGGCGCACGATCTCGAAGCCGTCGTTGGTGCGGATCACGGACGGATTGACCTGGCCCGGACGCAGCGTCGAAGCCGCCGTCACGAATTCAGCCGGCAGTTTCGACGGCGGCTGAAAGCCCATGTCGCCGCCCTTCGAGGCGTCCGGCGCCTGCGAATTGGCCTTCGCGAGCCGTGCGAAGTTGCCGCCGTTCGACGCTTCCTGGAGCAGCGAATTCGCCTTGGCCTGCGCGGCCTCAATGTCCGTCTGCGATGCATTGAGCGGCGCCTTCAGGAAGATGTGCTCGAAGTGCAGGTCGGACGTGAGACCCGCCGTCGGCCCGCGCTGGCTCGCAATGTAGTTCGCCACTTCGGCATCCGACACTGTGATCTTGCTGTCCACTTCCTTCTCGCGCAGACGCGACAGGATCAGCTCGGTCTTCGCGTCGCCCGTGAACGTCGTCCAGGGCACGCCTTGCGCCTCGATGCGCGCGCGGTACATTTCGAGCGGCATGTTGTTCGCCTGCGCGAGACGTTCGAGCGTGCGCTGCACTGTCGCGTCGTCGATGGTGATGCCGTCTTCGCGCGCCTTTTGCAGCTGGATGCGCTCCAGCACCATCTGGTTGAGCACCTGCTGACGCAGCTGGTCGGCGGGCGGAATCGGCGCGTGCTGCTGGTTCAGCCGCTTCGTGATCAGGCCGACGCGCATGTCCAGCTCGCGCTGCGTGATGACGCCGTTGTTGACGACAGCCGCGATCGTATCGACGGTTTGCGCGTTGTTGCCGTTGCTCAGCGCCTGCGCGTGCGCCGGTGCCGCCAACAGAATGGATGCGGCCGCAGCGAGGCCGGTCGCGAACGTTGCCAGGCGAAGCTTTTTCATGATTGCCACAGATACTCCAATGATGTCGGGCACGCTCGGCCCGTCTGTCGACCAGAGCCGGCGTGTCGGCGGACGTCGGCGCTTTGGCGCGTATTCCCGTCGCATGCCTTGCTCTGATCCCATGCAACGCGGTTGCGGTCGACGGAAGTGGGCGCTCCAGCGTCTTACTCCGATCCTATGCAACACAGTTGCCTTTCCCTTCTGCGAACGACGCGGCATCCGTCGTTCGCGACCCGGTCATTCGCGACCCAATCGCTCGCGACCCGGTCACTCGTAGTTGTTGAACTGCGATTCGGGCGGTGGCGGAGGCGGCAGCGGCGTATAGCCCGCCACGCTCGCGCGGAACGCGGACATCAGTCCATTGTCGACGCTCGACAGTCCCTTGAACGTCAACTGCGCAAGCACCCGCGTGCCCGCCGACTGGCCGCCCGTCGAGTTGATCCCGTTTGCGTAGCGCTGGAAGCCGACGCCGAGCGTCCAGCAATCCGCGTCGTATTGCACGCCGAGCAGCGCGTCGACGGCGCGGTGTCCCTTCAGGTCGTAATTGATCCGCCCGACGCCGTAGAAGCGGTGCGTCAGCGGCCATTGGCCCGAGATCAGCAGCTGGTTGATCGGCTGGTTGTCCAGCGTCGTGTTGGCGCGCGTGTAGCGGTATCCGACGTTGATGACTTTACCGGACTCCGGGCTGTACCCGAAGCCGACGCTGGTTTTGACCAGCTGGTTGTTGTCCGCATTATATTGGAACGCCGTTTCGGAGGCGAAACCGGCTCCGAGCTTCAGCGACGCGCCGAGAATCAGGTCCGAATGCGTCGCCTGTTCGGTCGTCTGCGTCTGGTTCAGCGTCACGCGCTGATCGCGGAAATAGTACTGCTGCGCGATCACGAAGCGCGCGCGTTCGTCGCCCGTCGCCGGGTTCAGGAAACGCGTGGTCAGCGCGGCCGTCAGGCGGTTCGCATCGGCGATGCGGTCGTTGCCGACGAACGTGTTCGGCGTAAAGATTTCCGCGAGGCCGAAGTCCGACTCGGCCGTATCGAACAGCGGCGCGAAGTTCTGGTTGCGATACGGCGTGTAGACGTAGTACAGACGCGGCTCCAGCGTCTGGATATAGTCCTCGCCGAAGATGCGCACCGAGCGGTCGAAGATCAGGCCGGTATCGAACGAGAACGTCGGCACCGACTCCGTGAAGTTCTTCGGCTGGCCAGCGGGCGCGCCCGTGCCGATGTTGCTCAGGTCGTACGACGCGAAGTGCCACTGCACCTTCGGCGTGACGAAGTAGCCCGGCCCGACGACGGAATACGACAGATACGGATTGAAGACGACGCGATCGCCTTCCGTCGAGTCAGCCGTCGTGATCCGGAAGCGCGTGTAGTCCGCTTCCGCGCCGAAGTCGAAGCCGCCGACGTTGTACTTCGTGTACTTCACGTTCAACTGCGGCTCGCGGCCGTACGGCGCAGTGGACGGCGGCAGCGTCTGCCAGTGCTGCTCGCGCGCGAGCACGGACCACGGACCGTTGTTGTACGTGAGACCCGCTTCCTGCTGATACAGCAGTTGCGTGCCGTTCAGGAACTGGTTCGTCGTCGACGACAGGTCTTCCGGATACGTGTTGTCCGAGACCTTGTTGTAGTAGATGTACCCGCCGAAGCCCGAACCGAAGTTCTGGTTGTGCTGGATGTACAGCGCGTAGCGGTTCGTCTTCGTGATCTTGTCGTCGGGCAGGAACTCGCCCGTGATCGACCCGCTATAGGTGGGCGACAGATAGCGGAAATTCGCTTGCGTCTGCACGCCGCGCTTCGACAGGATGCGCGGTGTCAGCGTCAGATCGCGGTTCGGCGCGATGTTGAAGTAGTACGGCAGCGACAGCTCGAAACCATTGGTCGAACTGAGCGACGCCGTCGGCGGCAGCAGACCGCTGCGCCGCGCGCCCGACAGCGGGAACGACAGCCACGGGCTCGCGAACACGGGCACGCCCTGGAAGAACAGCACACCGTTGTGCGCGACGCCGTCGTCGGCGCCCGAATCGAAATCGAACTCGCTGCCCTTGATGTACCACGCCGGATCGTCCGTGCACTGGCACGCCGTGTACGTGCCGCGCGTGAACACCGAGCGCTCGTTGTCGAGCAGATCGACGCGTTCCGCGCTGCCCGAGCCGCCCGTCGCGTTGAAGTGGTACTTAGGCGAAGTCATGAAGCCTTCGCTCGACTCCACCTTCATGTGCGCTTCCGGCCCCGTAAACACGCTGCCGTTGCCCGACAGATGGACATTGCCGTAAGCGTCGGCCATGTCCGTATCCTGATCGTAATGAAGCGCGTCCGCCTTGAGCGCGGAATAGCCGCGGCGAACTTCTGCCGAGCCTTTTGCGGCGATGTCCTGATCGGCCGTGCCCGTCGTCGAGTCGCCGAGCACGAAGGTCGCGGGGCTCTGACCGTTGGGCGTCGGGTGTTCTTCGAGTTGTGGAGCAAGCCGCAGGCCCCACGGCGCGTCTATCGGCTGCGCCTGCGCCGCCTCTCCCGCCAGCTGCGCGTGCGAGAGCGCGGGCAGCAGGCCCGGCACGGCGACCAGCGCCGCTGCGAGCCGCCTTCTGCGCGGCAGGCCGTCAGAGGAGGGAGTGGTTGGGAAAAGCTTGTTAGGCGGCATGTATCGTTTGGCGTATCGGCTCTGCGGTCAGTTCATCCACCCGGCTCATCGATCACAAGCTGCCGCCTGTGCAGTCGGGCTTCGAATGCACAACTATTGACGATTCATGCAGCGGTAAGGCGGGCGATCCGGGAGATGCGCAAGAACTGACGCGAGTCGCGTCAAAAAAGTCGTGGGGTATTATATGGCAAGACGTTGCCCACCCCGATTTTGTCACCAGCATTTCATGACGCTTCCCCCTGCTTCTTCCGCTTTTTCTGCCGCCTCCGCAGCTTCGCGCGCGGATCAGCGCCTCGATCTTCTGAGCGCCTGGCTGCGCACCCACGCCGACCGCTACGGGCTCGAGCTCGCGACGCTCGCGCCCGCTTCCGCCGATGCCAGCTTTCGCCGCTATTTCCGCCTCGCGGGCAGCGGCGCTGACCTTGGCGCGAACGATCCGGCCCGCGCGACGGTGATCGCCGTCGATGCGCCGCCGCCCGAGAAATGCCGTGAATTCGTTCAGGTCGCGCATCTGCTGGCCGATGCGGGCGTGCATGTGCCGCGCGTGCTCGAAGTCGATTTCGATGCGGGCTTCATGCTCGTGACGGATCTCGGCACGCAGTCGTATCTGGGCGCGCTCAAGGAAGGCAGCCCCGGCGACGCGAAAAAACTGATGCGCGATGCGCTCGACGCGCTGATCCGCTGGCAGCTTTCCTCGCGCGAAGACGTGCTGCCGCCGTTCGACGAAGCGTTCTTGCGCCGCGAGATGGAGTTGATGCCCGAGTGGTTCATCGGCCGGCACCTCGGGCGCGAGGTCGACGACAACACGCGCGGCGTGCTCGACCGCACGTTCGCGCTGCTGATCGCGAGCGCGCGCGCACAGCCGCAGGCATTCATGCTGCGCGATTTCATGCCGCGCAACCTGATGATCGCGAGCCCGAACCCGGGCGTGCTCGACTTCCAGGATGCGGTGTACGGGCCGATCAGCTACGACGTCGCGTCGCTGCTTCGCGATGCGTTTATCAGCTGGGACGAAGAGTTCGAGCTGGACTGCTTCGCGTACTACTGGGAGCGCGCGAAGAAGGCCGGCCTGCCCGTCGATGCCGATTTCGGCGAGTTCTATCGCCAGATCGAATGGATGGGTCTGCAACGGCATATCAAGGTGCTCGGTCTTTTCTGCCGGATCAACTATCGCGATAGCAAGCCGCACTACATGGCCGACCTGCCGCGCTTCATCGGCTATGCGCGCAAGGTAGCCGAGCGCTACCGGCCGCTCGCGCCGTTCGCGAAACTGCTCGATGATCTCGAAGGCCGCGCCGTCGATGTCGGCTACACCTTCTGACGCACGGGTGAACAACTTGAACAAAGCGATGATCTTCGCCGCCGGACGCGGCGAACGGATGCGCCCGCTAACGGACACTTGCCCGAAGCCGCTTTTGAAGGTCGGCGGCAAGGCGCTGATCGAGTGGCAGATCGAACGGCTCGCGCGCGCCGGCTTCACGACCATCGTGATCAATCATGCGTGGCTCGGCGCGCAGATCGAAGCGGCGCTCGGCGACGGCTCGCTGTATGGTCTGTCGCTGCGCTTTTCCGCCGAACACGAAGCGCTGGAAACGGCGGGCGGCATTGCGCAGGCGCTGCCGCTGCTCGAAGACGCGGGCAAGCCGGAGGTATTCGTGGCCGTCAGCGGCGACGTGTACGCGGACTTCGATTACGCGGCGTTGCACGCGCATGCGGCGCGGCTCGCCGAAGCGGCTGATCCGGGCATGCATCTGGTGATGGTGCCCAACCCCGCGTTTCATCCGAACGGCGATTTCGCGCTGGGCAGCGACGGTGTGCTGTCACTGGAAGGCGCGCCGCGCTACACGTTCGGCAACATCGGGCTCTACGACACGCGGATGTTTCGCGATCTCGCGCCGGGCACGCGTCGCGCGCTCACGCCGTACTATCGCGAGGCGATCGCGCAGAGACGCGCGAGCGGCGAGCTTTATGAAGGGCTGTGGGAGAACGTCGGGACGCCGGCGCAGCTCGATGCGCTCGACCGGCAGTTGGTGGGGCAGAACGTGTGAGTGTTCTTGAAAGAGCAGGCAAGCGGCGCTTTAGCGCCCCTCGCCATTCCCCTGCTCTTCAACCGCTTCCTCTCCCTGCGCCGCGCGCTCCTGCTGCAACGCCCACATCTGCGCGAATAGCCCGCCCATCTGAATCAATTCGGCGAACGTGCCGCGCTCGACGATGCGCCCCTTGTCCATCACGATGATCTGCTGCGCGTGCACGACCGTCGATAGCCTGTGCGCGATGATGAGCGTCGTGCGTTCGCGCGCGATCTGATCGAGTTCGTGCTGGATCGCGCGCTCCGAGCGCGAGTCGAGCGCGGACGTCGCTTCGTCGAAGAGCAGAATGGGCGGACTCTTCAGCACCGTGCGCGCGATCGCGACGCGCTGCTTCTCGCCGCCCGACAGTTTCAATCCACGTTCGCCGACAGGCGTTTCATAGCCCTTCGGCAGGCTCTCGATGAACTCGTGTATGTGCGCTGCGCGCGCCGCCGCGATCACTTCGTCGCGCGTCGCCGTTGGACGGCCATACGCGATGTTGTAGTAGATCGTGTCGTTGAAGAGCACGGTGTCCTGCGGCACGATGCCAATTGACGCGCGCAACGAATCCTGCGTCACGTCGCGAATATCCTGTCCGTCGATGCGGATCGCGCCACCCGTCGCGCGGTCCAGATCGTAGAAGCGGAACAGCAGCCGCGCGAGCGTCGACTTGCCCGAGCCGCTATGTCCCACGACGGCCGTCGTCGTGCCAGCCGGAATCGTGAAGCTCACGTCGTGAAGAATGGCTCGCGACGGCTCATACGCAAAGTTCACGTGCTCGAAGCTGACCTGCGCGCCGCGTACGGCGAGCGGCGGCGCATCGGGCGCGTCGGGCACTTCGCGCGACGCGCCGAGCAGCGTGAACATGCGGTCCATGTCCGTGAGACTCTGCTTCAACTCGCGATACACGACACCGAGAAAATTCAGCGGTATATAGAGCTGCAACATGAACGTGTTGATCAACACGAGATCGCCGAGCGTGAGGCGCCCCGCCATCACGCCCTGCGTCGCGCGCCACAGGATGAATACGAGCCCGGTGCCGATAATCGCCTGCTGGCCGAAGTTCAGCGCCGACAGCGAGTTCTGCGACTTGATCGCCGCCGCGCGATAGCGCTTCAGGTTTTCGTCGTAACGCTTCGCTTCCCACTCTTCATTGTTGAAGTACTTGACCGTCTCGTAGTTCAACAGCGAATCGATCGCGCGCGAGTTCGCCTTCGAATCGAGTTCGTTCATCGTGCGGCGAAAATGCGTGCGCCACTCAGTCACCTTGACGGTGTACGTGATGTACGCGGCCAGCGCGACGAACGTGACGATCGCGTAATAGGCCTCGTACTTGACGACGAAAAAGCCCAGCACGAGACCGACTTCGACGAGCGTCGGCAGAATGCTGTACAGCGAGTACGAAATCAGTTGCGTGATGCCACGCGTGCCGCGTTCGATATCGCGCGACATGCCACCCGTCTGCCGCTCCAGATGAAAACGCAGCGACAGCGAATGCAGATGCCGGAACACTTTCAGCGCAAGCTGGCGCACCGCGCTTTCCGTCACCTTCGAGAAGAGAATTTCGCGCAGTTCGGTGAAGAGCGACGTCGACAGCCGCACGACGGCATAAGCGACCACCAGCAGCCCGACGCCGCCGAGCAGCACGACGCCCGGCGCATTCGCCGCGCGCCCGAGCGCCGTCAGATGCTGCACCGACGCGAGACTGTCGACGATGCGCTTCATCACGACGGGCACGCCGAGGTTCGCGACCTTCGCGCCGATCAGGCAACTGAGCGCCAGCACGACGCGCCACTTGTACGTCGCGAGGTACGGCAGCAGCGAGACGATCGTTTGCCAGTCGTTGCGCGGCTGGTTCGAGATCGGCGGCGGTTCGGACGAAGCGGAATAGCGACGCATGATTGTTTTGTGGGAGAGCCTGCACGCGTTGACGCGTGACTGATGCGGAATGTGACGGGCGACGCGCCTGAAACGTCCAGAAGCGCCGTGGCGCCTGATACGCCCCAGCATGCGCTTTCCCGTACAATTCCTGATTCGACAATATTGTCGCAGAAGCCGGCTGGCGCCGCTTTCGCAGCGTTGACCCAGCGTCGTCGTTTGCCGTTCCCGTCGTGCCGTTGTCGTGAGATCCGCCGCTGCCGCTGTCGGCCCAACTGATTTTTATGGATACCCCGATGACCGAGACTCTCCAACTTCCGCAGAAACCGTGCGCGCTACGCGTCGTTCCACAACCGTCGGATGCGAACGTCCACGGCGATGTGTTCGGCGGCTGGATCATGGCGCAAGTCGACATTGCCGGCTCGATTCCCGCGAGCCGCCGCGCGAATGGCCGCGTCGCGACAATCGCGGTCAATTCATTCGTGTTCAAGCAGCCGGTGTTCGTCGGCGACCTGCTGACCTTTTACGCGGATATCGTGAAGACGGGCAACACGTCGGTCACAGTCGACGTCGAGGTCTACGCGCAGCGCATGAGCCTCGCGGAAGAAGTGGTGAAGGTCACGGAAGCGACCCTCACGTATGTCGCGACGGACAGCGACCGCCGTCCGCGCGCGCTGCCTCAGCTGGACTGAGGTTCGGACATCGGGACGCCGCCGGGCACGTTCACGCCCGGCGGCACAGCGATCACACGCCCGCCGGAACCATGTCCTTGTTTTCCGCCGCATTGTCCGGGCTTCGTTGCAGCATGTCGGGTATCGCGTCATGCGGCAGCGGCTTCGCAAAGAAGTAGCCCTGCATCTCGTCGCACGCGCGCTCCTTGAGGAAGTCGAGCTGCGTCGACGTCTCCACCCCTTCCGCGATCACCTGTAAGTTCAGCGAGTGCGCCAGCGCGATGATTGCCGACGTGATCGTTTCATCGTCCGACGATTCGCCGATGTCCGACACGAACGATCTGTCGATCTTCAAGCGATCCACCGGGAAGCGCTTCAGATAGCTCAGGCTCGAATAGCCGGTGCCGAAGTCGTCGATGGCGAGGCCAATGCCGAGTGCGTGCAGTTCGGTCAGCATCGTCACGGCTTCCTCCGCGTTGCGCATGATGGTGCTCTCGGTCAGTTCGAGCTCCAGATACTGCGGCTCCAGACCCGTCTCCGCGAGCACCTGCGTCACGAGCTTCGCGATATCGCGCTGCTGGAACTGCCGCGCCGACAGATTCACCGACACGCGCGCCGGCGGCAGGCCGTTGTCCTGCCAGGCCTTGTTCTGCCGGCACGCTTCGCGCAACACCCATTCGGACAGCGGTCCGATCAGCCCGCTTTCCTCGGCGACGGGAATGAACTGCGACGGCGGAATCAGACCCACTTCCGGATCGCGCCAGCGCACGAGCGCTTCCATGCCGACCACCTGGCCCGTTTCGATATCGACCTGCGGCTGATAGTGCAGCAGGAATTCGTTGTCGCGCAGCGCGCGGCGCAGTCGGCGCTCCATGTTGAGCCGCGCGCCCGCCGACACGTTCATCTCCGGCTGATAGAACTGGAACGTATTGCGGCCCATGTCCTTCGCGCGATACATCGCGAGATCGGCCTTCTTCATCAGCGTTTCGGCGTCTTCGCCGTCTTGCGGGAAGAGGCTCGCGCCCATGCTGCAGCCGACATACAGCTCCGTGCCGTCGAGCCAAACGGGCTCGGAGATCGACGCGCGCACGCGCTCCATCCACGCGATCAGCGACTGCTCGTCGACGGTATCCGTCATCACGATCACGAACTCGTCGCCGCCGTGACGCGCCACCGTATCGCTCGCCCGCGCGCAACGCGCGAGACGGTCCGCGACCACCGACAGCAGCCGGTCGCCGACACTGTGCCCCAAGCTGTCGTTGACGTTCTTGAAGCCGTCGAGGTCGATGAACACGACGGCCACGCCCTTGTGATGCCGCTCAGCGACGATCAGCGCGTGTTGCAGACGGTCGCGCAGCAGATTGCGGTTCGGCAGCCGCGTGAGGCTGTCGTAGTTCGCCTGGTATTCGAGCTGCTCCTGATAGCGGATCAGCGCCGTCACGTCGTTGATGACGGCGATGTGGTGCGTGGTCTGTCCGTCGGCGTCGGGCACGGGCGCGATGTACAGCTGATTCCAGAACAGCGCGCCATCCTTGCGGTAATTGCGCAGCACCGCGCTCACTTCGCGATTCGCCGCGAGCGCCTGACGGATCGCCGCAATGCCGTCCTGATCGCGGTCGTCGCGCTGCAACAGGCGGCAGTCCTGGCCGATCACTTCCTGCGGATCGTAGCCCGTGATGCGCTTGAACGCCGGGTTCACGTATTCGATCAGATTACCCTCGTTCGAAGGCGCGGTGATCAGAATCGCGTTGACGCTCGCATCGAGCGCGCGGCTTTGCAGACGCAGCGCGAGATCGGCGCGCTTGCGCTCCGTGATGTCCGTGTACGAGCCGAGCACGCCGATCACGCGGCCCTCGCCGTCGGTGAACGGCAGCTTGCTCGTCATCGTCGTGCGATGCACGCCGTCGATCACCACGTCGACTTCGAAGTTCATCTTCGGCACGCCCGAGTTCATCACCTCGAGATCATGGCGATGCAGCTGGTCGGCGAATGCGCGCCACGGCATGTCCTCGTCGAGCTTGCCGATCACCTGCTCCGGGTACGCGAGCCCCGCATCGCGCGCGAACGCCATGTTGCAGCCGAGATAGCGCAAGTCCTTGCCCTTCCAGAAGATGCGCTGCGGGATATTGTCGATCACCGTTTCGAGCATCTGGTTCGAACGCTGCGCTTCGGCTTCGGCGTTGATCTGTTCGGTGACGTCGTCGGCGAGCACGAAGAGCGCGGGGCGGCCCACGAAGGTCATCGCGTGATACGAGATGTCGGCGCTGATCAGCGAGCCGTCCTTGCGGCGGTGATGCCAGATGCCCGCCATCGTGCGCGGGCCGCCCGGCGTCGCGTCGCTGCGCTGAAGATGCGAATCGAGCCGCGCGACCTCGGAGCCCGGGCGGATGTCGCGGATCGTCATCGACAGGAAGTCGCTCTCCGTGTAGCCGTACTGCTGGACGGCCGCCGCGTTGACGGCGAGAAAGCGCAGCGTTTCGCGGTCGAAGATGTACATCGGCACGGGATGCTCTTCGAACAGCCCGCGAAAACGCTCGTCGTTGCGATGCAGCGCCTTCGCGATGCGCAGCTTTTCCCGCGCGACGTTTTCGCGCGCGCCGAACGTGTAGATCAGCAGCCCGCTGCCCGCGAGCATCGTCAGGATGAGAACGAGCGTCGCGTACTGCGTATCGCGCATCGATTCGTCGAGCGCCGCCTTCAGCGCGCGGTCCTCCTCGTCGCGCAACCGGCCGATCCGCTCGTCGATCCCGTCGGATTCCATGCCCAGGCGCGTATAGGCTTGCGCCGCCCAGGCGCGCGTGTCGTCCTCTGCGGGCGCCATCGTCCTGTCGAGCGCGAGCGCGATGTCGTGCTGGAGACGGCTGCCGTCGGCCGTGAGCCGGCCGAACTCGGCGGCGATCGCCGGTTCGCTCGCCAACTGGTCGCGCAGCGTCTTTTCGAGCGTCGCCAGCGTCGCGGACATCGCCGATCCCGCATTCGCGGGCGCCGGCACGCCCGCCGCCTCGTAGCGACCGAGCACGGACAGGCCGTGGTCGAGCGTCGCGCGATACGCTTCGAGGTTCTCGCGAATGGCCGTCGAGCGAACCGTGCGCTCATCGGCGTCGCGCTGTCCGCGAATCTGCGTGTACGCGACAAAGGCGTTCGCGCCGACAGCCGCGGCGACGACCGCCAGGTTGATCAGCAGCCGCTTCGATAGGAAAGAGATCATAGGTTCCGAACGTCGTTCGATCCTGCAGGCGATGCCCGCGAGGGAGCCGTTCACAGGCGGCGCGCGGGCGCCCCGGACGAAAGACGTCGCCGGGCGCAGCGCTCTTACGCGCCATCTTTGGATAACGGCAGCGTTCGGATGAGATTGAGTGTGAAAACGAAAAAATCTTTCGCCGGGATCAGCCGGCGAGACCGAATTCCTTCATCGCGGGCAGGAAATCGTGGTTGCTCGCGCTCTTGCGCGACAGTTTGGCAAGCACATAACGCTTGAACGGATCGAGCCGCGCCCAGTCGTCGACGCCCGGCGCGCTCAGGTTCGCCAGATTCGCCTGATGCAGCACGGTCTCGGGCACGGCCGCCGTGTCGCGCCACGCCGGGTTATCCTCGGGCGTGAACCACTCGGGCTCGACGTTCGCGTGCGTGCGCATCATTTCGAAGAGCGCGTGATCGAAGTTCGGCTCGATCGCGGTGTCTTCGTCGACGGGAAACCGCGCGAGCAGCGTGCGGTCTTCGTGCGGCAGCATCTGCCATTGTTCGAGCGAAATCCGCAGCCCGAAACGGTCGAGATTGAAGCGAACGGCCATCGGGATAAATTTCAAATTCTCCGAAGACTCGATCTCGAAGTTGAACAGCAGCGGCGCATCATTGAGTCCCATAGCAGATTCCTCTTGTTCGGCGGCCAACGCGCTAAGCCGGTCTGAGGTATTTTAGAACCTTATTCGCGGCGCGGCGGCCCCGCCGTCGACTGCCGCCAACGCACAGCAAACCTTTGCACGGCACGAGAGGAGCAGGCAGGTGAACGAACTGGAAACGGGCGAACAGCCGGGCGTCATCGAGCAATCGGTGCGCCGGCACCGCGGCGGAGCGGTCGAAACCGTCGAGACTGTCGCCGATCATGTCGGCCAGGAATGGCCCGTTGCGCTCGTCTTCAACGGCATCTCGCATGCGGTGATGATGTGCACACCGCGCGATCTGGAAGAGTTCGCGGTCGGATTTGCGATTTCGGAGGGAATCGTCGAGCGCGGCGCGCACATTCAGGACATCGAGGTCGAGTTCCGCGACGGCAAATTGCCTCACGCGGAAGTGCAGCTGACCGTCGTGCAGCAGGCGTTCGTCGCGCTGAAGGAAAAACGCCGCGCGCTGTCGGGCAGAACGGGCTGCGGCGTGTGCGGCATCGAGAGCATCGATCTGCTCGACCTGACGCCGGAACGCATACCCGACACCGGTTTTCTGCAACGGCTCGCGCCCGATGCGATCGCCCGTGCCGCGAAGGAGCTGCCCGCGCATCAGGCGCTCACGAAGATGACGGGCGGCCTGCACGCCGCCGCGTGGTGCGACGCGACGGGCGCGATCCGCTACGCGTTCGAGGACGTCGGCCGCCACAACGCGCTCGACAAGCTGATCGGCCGGCTCGTGCTGGACCGCGTCGATACGACGGACGGCTTCGTGTTCCTGTCGAGCCGAGCGAGCTACGAGCTGGTGCGCAAGGCCGCGCGCGTCGACATTCCGATGGTCGCGACCATTTCGGCGCCGTCGTCGCTCGCGATCACGATTGCGCGCGAAGCGGGCGTGCGGCTCGTGAGCTTCTGCCGCGAGTCGAGTTACGTCGATTACGACACCGTCTGACGACGCCTCGCGCGGACGTCGCCGCGCTCAGTCGAACTGCCGGAAGTCCGGCTTGCGCTTCTCGAAGAACGCCTTGAATGCTTCCTTCGCCTCGGGCGCGAGCAGCATCTTCGCGAAGTGCACGGCCTCGTCGGTCATCTGCGTGCGCAGTTCGTGCTGCGTGGCGCGCTTCATCAACTGCTTGGTCACGCGCAGCGATGATGCCGGCAGCGCCGCCAGCTTCTGCGCCTGCTTCATCGCGAACGCGTCCACTTCGGCGGCGGGCAGCACGCGGTTCACGAAGCCCATGCGCTGCGCTTCCTTTGCGTCGAACGCTTCGCCGAGCATCAGCTTTTCGGCGGCCGCCTGATAGCCCGCCACCCGCTGCAGCAGCAGCGACGACGCCGCTTCCGGACAGAGGCCCAGTTGCGAGAACGGCATCGAGAACATGGCGGTGTCGGCCGCATAGACGAGATCGCAATGCAGCAGCAGCGTCGTGCCCACGCCGATGGCCGCGCCCGCCACCGACGCCACCACCGGCTTTTCAGCCGTCGAGATCGCGCGCAGGAACTGGGACACCGGCGCGTCCTCGCTGACGGCCGGCTTGTTCAGGAAATCTTCGAGATCGTTGCCCGCGCTGAAGATGCCCACGCTGCCGCGAATCACGATCGCACGCACCGAGGCGTCGGCGTGCGCCTGAACCAGCGCGTCGGCCATCGTCTGATACATCGCGGCTGTGATCGCGTTCTTCTTGTCGGGACGGTTGAAGGCTATCGTCAGCACGTCGGCTGTGCGTTCGACCAGAATGTCCATCTTGTGTCTCCTCGACTTTCGTCGGTGTATTTCGCGTTGCGCGCGCCCAGCGGACCGCCCCTTGAATTGCAGCAAGAAGCGGCCCGCAAGCGATAGAGAACTACAGGGGAAACTACAGCCGCTCGATGATCCCCGCCGCGCCCATGCCCGTCCCGACGCACATCGTCACCATCCCGTACTTCAGATTGCGCCGGCGCAGCCCGTGCACGACGGTTGCAGCACGGATCGCACCCGTCGCGCCGAGCGGATGGCCGAGCGCGATCGCGCCGCCGAGCGGATTGATCTTCGACGGATCGAGGCCCAGGTCGTTGATCACGGCGAGCGATTGCGCGGCAAACGCCTCGTTCAGCTCGATCCAGTCGATATCGTCCTGCTTCAGGCCCGCAGCCTTCAGCGCGGCGGGAATCGCTTCCTTCGGACCGATGCCCATGATCTCCGGCGGCACGCCGCGCACGGCGAAGCTGACGAAGCGCGCGAGCGGCGTCAGGTTGAACCGCTTCAGGATCTTCTCCGACACGACGATCAGCGCCCCCGCGCCGTCCGACGTCTGCGAGCTGTTGCCCGCCGTCACCGTGCCCTTGTTCGCGAACACGGTGCGCAGCTTCGCGAGACCTTCCATCGACGTATCGGCGCGCGGGCCTTCGTCGAGATTCACTTCACGCGTCTTCATCTTCACTTCGCCCGTCGCGAGGTCGGGGAAGCGCTCGGTCAGCGTGTACGGCGCGATCTCGTCGTTGAATTCGCCGGACTGCTGCGCGGCGATCGCCTTGCGGTGCGATTCGACGGAGAACTGGTCCTGCTGCTCGCGGCTCACCTTCCAGCGCTCCGCGACCTTCTCGGCAGTCAGGCCCATGCCGTAGGCAATGCCGACGTCCTCATTGCGGTCGAAAATATGCGGCGACAGCGACGGCTTGTTGCCCATCATCGGCACCATGCTCATCGATTCGCAGCCGCCCGCGATCATCACGTCAGATTCGCCGACGCGAATGCGGTCCGCCGCCATCGCGAGCGCCGTCACGCCCGACGCGCAGAAGCGGTTCACCGTCACGCCGCCCACCGTGCTCGGCAGACCCGCCAGCAACGCGCCCATCCGCGCGACGTTGAGCCCCTGCTCCGCTTCGGGAATCGCGCAACCGACGATCGCATCTTCGATCAGCGACGTATCGAGGCCGGGCACCTGCGCGACAGCCGATCGGATCGCGTGCACCAGCAGTTCGTCGGGGCGCGTGTTCTTGAACATGCCGCGCGGCGCCTTGCCGATCGGCGTGCGGCTCGCGGCGACGATATAGGCGTCCTGCAATTGCTTTGTCATTTGAGACTCCCTCAGTTGCGCACCGGCTTGCCCGTTTGCAGCATGCCCATGATCCGTTCCTGCGTCTTCTGCGTGCCGAGCAACTCGACGAACGCGCGACGCTCGAGCGTCAGCAGCCATTCTTCGTCGACGAGGCTGCCCGCTTCGACGTCGCCACCGCACACCGCTTCCGCGATGCGGCTCGCGATCAGGTAATCGTGATCGCTGATGAAGCGGCCGTCGCGCATGTTGACGAGCGACGCCTTGATCGTCGAAATCGCCGAGCGCCCGGCGACGGGCACCTGCATCACGCGCAACGGCGGACGATAGCCGGCAGCGGCCAGCGCGCGCGCTTCCTTCTTCGCGGTGTCGAGCAGTTCGAATACATTGAAGACGATCGTGTCCGACGGCTTCAGATAACCCATCGCGCGGGCGTCGAGCGCGGAGCCCGAGACCTTCGCCATTGCCGCGTTTTCGAACGGCTTTTGCAGAAACTTGAGCAGATCGTTGGTCGCGCCGGCCTGCGTCGCGGCTTCGGCGGCGCGCAGCGCGGCTTCCTTCAGGCCGCCGCCCGCCGGCACGAGGCCGACACCCACTTCGACGAGACCGACATAGCTCTCGATGTGCGCGACGCGCTTCGCGCTGTGCAGCACCAGCTCGCAACCGCCGCCGAGCGCGATGCCCGACACGGCCGCGACCACGGGCACGTTCGAATACTTCACGCGCAGCATGCCCTGCTGAAACTTTTTCACGAACGGCTCGATGCCCTTCGCGCCGCCCATCATGAACGCGGGCATCGCTTCTTCGAGATTCGCGCCCGCCGAGAATGGACCGCCCGGCGCGCCGAGTTTCAGCGAAGTCGGTTGCCAGATCACGAGGGCCTTGTAGTCCTGCTCGGCGACGTCGATGGCCTGCACGAGGCCGTCAATCACCGATGGCCCGATCGTGTTCATCTTGCTCTTGAACGACACGATCAAAACATCGCTTTCACCCGCGCGATCGTCGACCCACGCGCGCACCGCATCCGTTTCGAACACGGTCTTGCCGTAAGTTTTCGGATCGACACCCGTCTCACCGGCGAGCGGCGCGCGGAATACCTGCCGGTCGTACACGGACAGCGACGAGCGCGGCACGAAGCGCTGTTCAGCCGGCGACCACGAGCCTTCGTTCGTATGCACGCCGCCCTTTTCGGCGACGGGGCCTTCGAGCACCCACGAGGGCAGCGGCGCGTTCGACAGCGCCTTGCCCGCCGCGATGTCTTCCTGCACCCACCCGGCGACCTGCTTCCATCCCGCCGTCTGCCAGCCCTCGAACGGGCCTTCGTTCCAGCCGAAGCCCCAGCGGACCGCGAGATCGACGTCGCGCGCGTTGTCGGCGATCGATTCCAGATGCACGCCGATGTAGTGGAACACGTCACGGAAGATCGCCCACAGGAACTGTGCCTGCGGATGCTGCGTTTCGCGCAGGAGCTTCAGGCGCTCGGCGGGCGGGCGCTTCAGAATGCGGCCGACCAGTTCGTCCGCCTTCGCGCCGCCGTCGACATAGCTGCCCGTCTTCGCGTCGAGCACCTTGATCGCCTTGCCTTCTTTCTTGTAGAAGCCCGCGCCCGACTTCTGGCCGAGCGCGCCCTGCTTCACCAGTCCGGCGAGCACGGCGGGCGTTTCATAGACCGGGAAGAACGGATCGTCCGCGAGGTTGTCCTGCATCGTCTTGATGACGTGCGCCATTGTGTCGAGACCGACGACGTCCGCCGTGCGGAACGTCGCCGACTTCGCGCGGCCGAGGCGGCTGCCCGTCAGATCGTCGACTTCATCGAAGCGCAGGCCGAACTTCGCGGCCTCCGCGATCACCGCGAGAATCGAAAAAACGCCGACACGGTTCGCGATGAAGTTCGGCGTGTCCTTCGCGCGCACGACGCCCTTGCCGACGACGCTCGTCAGGAACGTTTCGAGTTGGTCGAGGATTTCCGGACGCGTCGCCGTCGTCGGGATCAGCTCGACCAGATGCATGTAGCGCGGCGGATTGAAGAAGTGCACGCCGCAGAAGCGCGCCTTCAGTTCGTCGGAAAAGCCCTTCGACAATTCCGTGATCGACAGGCCCGACGTGTTCGTCGCGAAGATCGCATTCGCGCCGATGTGCGGCGAGACTTTCTTGTAGAGATCGTGCTTCCAGTCCATGCGCTCGGCGATCGCTTCGATCACCACGTCGCATTCCGCGAGCTTCTCGATGTCGTCGTCGTAGTTGGCGGGCTGGATGTATTGCGCGTCGTCCTTCACGCCGAACGGCGCCGGCGACAGCTTCTTCAGGTTCTCGATCGCCTTCAGCGCGATGCCGTTCTTCGGGCCTTCCTTTGCAGGCAGGTCGAACAGCAGCACGGGCACTCTGGCGTTGATCAGGTGCGCAGCGATCTGCGCGCCCATCACGCCGGCGCCGAGCACGGCGACCTTGCGAATGATCAGATTGCTCACGTCGTTCCTCCGGGGAGTTATGCGGTGTCGCGAGTTGCCGCGTGAAGGCGCACGTAGCCTCCTTGACGCGGCGTATGTGAGAAAGGGAAGCGGCGGCGCATGGCGTGACGATCGATACGCCGCCTGCGATGGCGTTAGAACAGCGCTTCGTCGATGTCCATCAACGTCTTCGAGCCGGCGCGCGCGGCGCGGATCGTCGAGGCCGTTTCGGGCAGCAGCTTCGCGAAGTAGAAGCGCGCGGTGGCGAGCTTCGACTTGTAGAACGGATCGCCGGACGCTTCGTTATCGAGCGCGACGCGCGCCATGCGGGCCCAGAAGTACGAGAACACCAGATGGCCGACGGTACGCAGATACGGCACGGCCGCCGCGCCCACTTCGTCCGGGTTCTGCATCGCCTTCATGCCGATTTCCATCGTCAGCTTCTGGACCTTGTCGCCGATGTCCGCGAGCGGATTGACGAACTCCTGCATCTCCGGCTTGATCCCTTCCGCTTCGACGAAATCCGTCACCAGCTTGCCGAACTTCTTGAGCTTCGCACCCATGTCGCCGAGCACCTTGCGGCCCAGCAGATCGAGCGACTGAACCGTGTTTGTGCCTTCGTAGATCATGTTGATCCGCGCGTCGCGCACGTACTGCTCCATGCCCCATTCGGCGATATAACCGTGGCCGCCGAACACCTGCATCGCGAGGTTCGTGCCTTCGAACGCGTTGTCCGAGAGGAACGCTTTCAGGATCGGCGTGAGCAGCGCGACGAGATCGGCGGCTTCCTTGCGCACCGCTTCGTCTTCGTGCGACAGCTCCTTGTCGATATGCAGCGCGGACCAGTACGAGAACGCGCGCGCGCCTTCCGCGTACGCTTTCTGCGTGAGCAGCATGCGGCGCACGTCCGGGTGAACGATGATCGGGTCGGCGGCCTTTTCAGGCGCCTTCGGGCCCGTCAGCGAGCGCATCTGCAGACGCTCCTTCGCATACGCGAGCGAGTTCTGATACGCGACTTCCGTCAGGCCGAGGCTCTGCATGCCGACGCCCAGGCGCGCTGCATTCATCATCACGAACATCGCGTTGAGGCCCTTGTTCGGCTCGCCGACCATCCAGCCCTTCGCGTCGTCGAGATTGATCACGCACGTCGCGTTGCCGTGAATGCCCATCTTGTGCTCGATCGAGCCGCACTTCACGCCGTTGCGCGCGCCGGGATTGCCGCTCGCATCGGGCACGAACTTCGGCACGATGAAAAGCGAGATGCCCTTCGTGCCGTTCGGCGCATCGGGCAGACGCGCGAGCACGAGGTGAACGATGTTGTCGGCGAGATCGTGTTCACCGCTGGAGATGAAGATCTTCGTGCCGCTGATCGAGTACGAGCCGTCGCCATTCGGCTCGGCCTTCGTGCGCAGAATGCCGAGATCGGTGCCGCAGTGCGGCTCGGTCAGGCACATCGTGCCCGTCCATTGACCCGACACGAGCTTCGGCAGATACGCCTGTTGCAATTCCGGCGTGCCGTGCGCGTGCAGGCACTCGTACGCGCCGTGCGACAGGCCGGGGTACATCGTCCATGCCTGATTCGCCGAGTTCAGCATCTCGTAGAGCGCGTTGTTGACGAACGCGGGCAGGCCCTGGCCGCCGTACTCGGGATCGCAGCCGAGCGCGGGCCAGCCCGCCTCGACGTACTGTCGATATGCTTCCTTGAAACCCTTCGGCGTGGTGACGACGCCATCGCCTTCGTACTTGCAGCCTTCCTGATCGCCGCTCTGGTTCAGCGGGAAAAGCACCTCCGAGCAGAATTTTCCGGCCTCTTCGAGCACCTGATTGATCGTGTCGGCATCGAGATCCGCGTGCCTAGGCATCTGCTTGATCTCGGCTTCGACGTTCAGCAGCTCGTGCAATACGAATTGCATGTCGCGCAACGGCGCGGCGTACTGTCCCATGAGTCTCTCCAGTCAATCCAAAGGTGTGGCGCGTCGCGAGCAGCCTGCCGCCGTTTGGATCCGATGGACCCAGCCAGCCCCGCTAGCGGCTCGTGCTCTCGCTCTGACGCGAAACAATCAGTTTTTCCAGCGCGGCCCACGTGAGGCGCACGGCATCGGGCAGATGCAGAAAGCGTGCGTCGTGATGCAGGCCGAGCGTGAAGCTATACAGTTCGAAGAGCATCAGTTGCGAGTCGGTATCCGCGCGCAGATGCCCCTCTTCGATCGCCTGCGAAATGGCTCGCGTGAGCGCCGCGCGCCACATCTGCACGCTCGCCACCAGCTGCTCGCGCACCGCGCTGTCCGCGCGATCGTCATACTCGACCGCGCCGCTGATGTAGATGCACCCAGTCGTGACCTCCTGGACGCGCTTCTCGATCCAGCGCGAGAGCATTGCGCGCAAGCGGGGCAAGCCACGGGGCTCGCGCAGACTCGGGAAGAACACCTCGTCTTCAAAACGACGGTGATATTCGCGCACGACTTCGACCTGCAAGTCCTCGCGCGACCCGAAATGCGCGAACACTCCGCTCTTGCTCATCTGCATGCGCTCGGCCAGCAGGCCGATCGTCAGACCTTCCAGTCCGTCGCGGCTTGCCAGATCGAGTGCTGCATCGAGAATCGCGGCTCGCGTTTGTTCGCCTTTTCGCATAGCTGTGTACCGTCTGATTTGATCGAAGGGAAAAATCGAACGGTCGTACCATTATTGGGCGTGACCGTCCGCGAAACAAGGAATTTATTAGAAACGGGTTTCTAACGACGCTTCAATTTTCCGTCATTCGTCTATAGGACGATGCGGAATTTTTAGAATCATTTAGCGGAACCGGTCTGAGTTGTCTCCAATTTGTGTTTTCTGCGCACTGCGGACCGCATTTTCTCTGTGCTTTTTCGTTCTTTCCAGCCCGCCTTCCGATCGTTCGCTTAGTCGTAGCCGCCGACCGTCAGCAGTTTCATCGCCAGCCGATAGGTGTTATACGCGAGCCAGTTGAGCAGCCGCTCGCCGGCGGGACGCGACTCGTAGTGCTTTTCGTCGATGCGGCGCGATTCGTCGAACGCCGCGAGGATCGCATCGCGCAACTGATCGATCTCGGGATGCAGCACCAGCACGACATTGGCTTCGTTGTTCAGCATCAGGCTCAGTGCGTCGAGATTCGACGAGCCGACCGTGCCCCAATTCGAGTCGACCACGGCCACCTTGCCGTGGAGCATGGTCCTTTCGTACTCGGCGATCTTCACGCCCGCCTTCAGCAGCGAGCGGTACAGGAACGGCACCGCGTAATCGAGCGCGGCAAACTCTTTTCTGCCGATCACGAGACGCACGTCGACGCCGCGCTGCGCCGCGAAGATCAGCGCGCGCCGCAGCTTGCGGCCAGGCATGAAGTAAGGATTGGCGAGCAGCACTTCGGAGCGCGCCTGGCCGATCGCCGTCAGATACGCCTTTTCGATCGCGCGCCGGTTCACGAAGTTATCGCGCGCGACGAACGCGACGCACGGCTCGGCCATCGCACGCATGTCGGCATTGCGTGCGCTCTTCATGCTCTGGCGCGCGCGCACGAAGCGCGCGGTCGCGGCGCGCGGCGTCGCGGCGCCGACGGGCGGAGGCGTCAGCGCGGGCCGGTGGCCGATGCGGATGCGCTCCCATTGCACGTCAAATGCTTCGCGCACGTCGGCCACGACGGGCCCTTGCAGCTCGACGGCAAAATCCCAGCGCGGATACGGCAGGCGCATGCCGTTCTGATCGTAGTCGTCGACGATGTTGATGCCGCCGCACCACGCGAACGCGTCGTCGACCACGGCGAGCTTGCGGTGCGTGCGAGAAAAGCCGAAGCGGCCGAACAGATTCGGGTTGTAGATACGATGCTCGATGCCCGCGAGCGTCCAGTCGTTGAACATCGCGAGGCGCTCGGTGCCGATGCCGTCGGTGATCACGCGCACGCGCACGCCGCGCGTCGCGGCCCGTATCAGCGCGTCGGAGACGGGGCGGCCCGCGGCGTCGTCGCAAAAGATATAGGTTTCCAGCGCGACGTCGACTTGCGCGGCATCGATGCGCTCGACGAGCGACGCAAAGAACGGCTCGCCCTCGGTGAACAGGCGAATCTCGTTGCCCGTGCAAAAGCGATACCTGGACCAGTACCGCCGACCGGGCAGATGCTGGGTCAGTCGCGCAAAGCTGCGGCCACCGCCGCCGCTCATCGGCAACGCTCCTTCACGCGTTGCGGCAGTTGCAGGATCGCGTCGCGATTGGACCACGAGAAACAGCGCTCGGCGGCCTCCTGCCACGGCAGCCACAAATGCGCGGTATGTTCGAGCGGCGCGAGCGTCACTTCGAGACGCTCAGGCACTTGCAAGCTGAACCAGTGCTCGATGTTGTGCGTGACACCTTCCGCATAGCGATGGCGCCACGTCGAAAAAATCTCGAACTCGATGTGATGATGCCAGTCGACGAGCGCCTCGCGCGGCACGACGTCGCTGCCGATCACGATGCCCGTCTCTTCCGCCACTTCGCGGATGGCCGTTTCCGCGATCGGCTCGTCGATGCGCTCCTTCGAGCCCGTCACCGATTGCCAGAACCCCTCCCGATCGGCTCGTTCGATAAGCAGCACGTCGAGCTCGGGCGTGTGAATGACGACGAGTACGGATTCCGGAATCTTCGGCGGTTTCGGCATGGTGATAGAGCGGCGCGAGAGTCGCGCGATCGCATGTCGGAAGGCGTAGCTTTCAGTGACTTTAACGCAAAAAACGAAAAAGGCGCATCACGCGCCTTCTTCGTTCGCTGTTTCGCGCATCCGCCGTTGTTTTAACGGCGCGTCGCGCCAGACGTCACATTTACGCCTTCTGCTCGGGCTGACGCAGACGGATGTGCAACTCGCGCAGCTGGCGCTCGTCGACTTCGCTCGGGGCCTGCGTGAGCAGATCCTGCGCGCGCTGCGTCTTCGGGAACGCGATCACGTCGCGGATCGAATCGGCGCCCGCCATCATCGTGACGATGCGGTCCAGACCGAATGCGATGCCACCGTGCGGGGGCGCGCCGTATTGCAGCGCGTCCAGCAGGAAGCCGAACTTCGCGCGTGCTTCTTCAGCACCGATCTTCAGCGCGCGGAACACCTTGCTCTGCACGTCTTCCTGGAAGATACGCACCGAACCGCCGCCGATTTCCCAGCCGTTCAGCACCATGTCGTATGCCTTCGCGAGGCAGCGGCCCGGGTCCGTTTCCAGATATTCGAGGTGCTCGTCCTTCGGGCTCGTGAACGGATGGTGAGCGGCGACGTAGCGGTTTTCCTCTTCGTCGTACTCGAACATCGGGAAGTCGACGACCCACAGCGGCTTCCAGCCCGCTTCGACGAGGCCGTTCGCCTTGCCAAACTCCGAGTGGCCGATCTTCAGGCGCAATGCGCCGAGGCTGTCATTCACGACCTTCGCGCGATCCGCCGCGAAGAAGATGATGTCGCCGTCTTGCGCGCCCGTGCGCTCGATGATGGCCGCGATAGCCGCGTCGTGCAGGTTCTTCACGATAGGGCTTTGCAGGCCGTCACGGCCCTTCGCCACTTCGTTGACCTTGATCCACGCGAGGCCCTTCGCGCCGTAGATGCGCACGAATTCCGTGTAGCTATCGATATCGCCACGCGACAGCTCGCCGCCCTTCGGCACGCGCAGTGCCGCGACGCGGCCGTCCTTCGTGTTCGCGGGCGCGCTGAACACCTTGAAGTCGACGTCCTTCATCGCATCCGTCAGCTCGGTGAATTCGAGCTTCACGCGCAGGTCCGGCTTGTCCGAACCGAAGCGGCTCATCGCTTCCGAGTAGGGCATCACGGCGAACTTCGCGTCGAGTTCGACGCCGATCGTTTCCTTGAACACATGGCGCGTCATGTCTTCGAACAGATCGCGGATTTCCTGCTCGTTCAGGAACGACGTTTCGCAGTCGATCTGCGTGAATTCCGGCTGACGGTCGGCGCGCAGGTCTTCGTCACGGAAGCACTTGGTGATCTGGTAGTAACGGTCGAAGTTCGCGACCATCAACAGCTGCTTGAAGAGCTGCGGCGACTGCGGCAGCGCGAAGAACTGGCCCGCGTTCACACGCGACGGCACCAGGTAGTCGCGCGCGCCTTCCGGCGTGCTCTTGGTCAGCATCGGCGTTTCAATGTCGATGAATCCGCGCGAATCGAGGTACTTGCGCACTTCCATCGCGACGCGATAACGCAGACGCAGGTTGTGCTGCATTTGCGGACGGCGCAGGTCGAGCACGCGATGCGTGAGGCGCGTGGTTTCCGACAGGTTGTCGTCGTCGAGCTGGAACGGTGGCGTGACGGATGCGTTCAGCACGGTCAGCTCGTGGCACAGCACTTCGATCTTGCCGCTCTTCAGGCCAGCGTTCGTCGTGCCTTCCGGACGGTTGCGCACGACGCCCTTCACCTGGACGCAGAATTCGTTGCGCACGCCTTCGGCCGTCTTGAACATCTCAGCGCGATCCGGGTCGCAGACGACCTGAACGAGGCCTTCGCGGTCGCGCAGGTCGATGAAGATAACGCCGCCGTGGTCGCGGCGCCGGCTCACCCAGCCGCACAGCGACACAGTTTGACCCAGGAGGTGTTCGGTCACCAGACCGCAGTATTCAGATCTCATCGACATGATGTTTGTCTTTCGTTTTGCATGGGTTGAACGGCGCGCGCCAGACGGATGTGCGAGTGGCGCGCGCCGGCATTACATGGGTGGCTCGACAGTCGTGCGGCGCTCCGCCAACGGCTGATGCGTGGGCGAGGACGGGGCGACGACGCCCATCGAGACGATGTATTTGAGTGCGGCGTCGACGGTCATGTCGAGCTCGATCACTTCGCTTTTCGGCACCATCAGGAAGAAGCCGGACGTCGGGTTCGGCGTAGTCGGCACGTAGACGCTGACGTGATCTTCCTTCAGGTGGTTCACGACGTCGCCGCCGGGGATGCCCGTCAGAAACCCGATGGTGTAGGAGCCTTTGCGCGGGTACTCGATGAGCAGCGCCTTGCGGAAGGCGTTTCCGCTCGACGATAGCAGCGTATCGGACACCTGCTTGACGCTGGTGTAGATCGGACCGACGACAGGAATGCGCGCGACGATCACTTCCCACCAGCCGACCAGCTTCTGCCCAACGAAGTTCTGCGTCAATAGACCGACGACGAAAATGAACGCGAGGGTCAGCACGGCGCCGAGCCCTGGCAGGCGGAAACCGAGCAGACGCTCGGGCTGCCACGAACGGGGAAGCAACAGCAGCGTCTGATCCATCGTGCCGATGATCAGGCCGAGCACCCACAACGTGATGGCGAGAGGCACCAGCACCAGAAGGCCCGTCAGGAACACCGATTTGAGCGTCGTCTTTTTCGTCGTCATGTGTATCGCCAGAAATCCGCACGAACCCCTTGCGCGGCGTCTACTTCACCGTGGAGCAGCGAGCCGGCTAAGCGCCCGAACTGCTTGCCGCGGCGGGCGCCGCCGGTGCCGCAGCCGGCGCGCTCGTGGAAGCCGCGCTGTCGGACGAATCGGTCGAAGCCGCCTCCGGCTTGCTCTCGGCCTTGCCAGCCGCTGCGCCTGAGCCGCCATTGGCGCTGGAAGCGCCGCCCGAATTGCCGCCGCGGAAGTCCGTGACGTACCAGCCCGAGCCCTTCAACTGGAAACCGGCGGCAGTGACCTGCTTGCGGAACGCATCGGCTCCGCACTCGGGGCATTGCGTCAACGGGGCGTCGCTCATTTTTTGAAGCACATCCTTCCCGAAGCCGCATGACTCGCAACGATAAGCGTAGATCGGCATGATCTTGTCCCTACAGAAATCTTTTGAACGCTTGCAAAGCCTTGAATTATAGCCGCAAACGATGGGCCGCCCCGGAATTCCAGGGGAAACGGCCGGCATGGTCACGACCTCGACAGATGGGGGCGATGTCGCTACGAATCAAGCCCCTGTTGCGCCGCGCCGACGCCACGTCAGCCAGCGCTCCCGGCCGGCAAAGACGGCAATCGAATCGTTGACGGGCTCGTCTTCCGTCAGCTCGAAATGGGGCGTGAGCAGCGCGTCGAGCTCGGCGCGCTCGATGCCGAACGGCGGCCCCTTCGGCGTCGCGCCGATGAAGAAGAAACCGGCGAGCAATCCGCCTGCCGGCAACAGCGCGGCCATGCGCGCCACGTAGTCGCCGCGCCGCGACGGAGGCAGCGCGCACATGAACGCCCGCTCGTAGATCCAGCCCGGCTGGAAAGGCGGCTGATATGTGAAGAAATCGGCAACTTCCACGACGTCGGCATGCGCGCCCAGATGAGCGCGCGCGGCATCGACCGCATTAGGCGCGAAGTCGATTGCGCGAACCGGCCAGCCTCGTTCGGCAAGCCACCACGCTTCGTATGCGCTCCCGCAGCCGGGAATCAGCACGGGCATCGGCGCGTGCCGCTCGACGAACGCCTTGACCGATGCAGGCACGCCCGCCTGATCCCACGGCGTGTAGCCGCGCGAGAAGCGCTCGTCCCAGAAGCCGGGCGCATTCGGATCGCGGTTTTCGAAATCCGGCGTGCCGGAAGGAACCGTTGGCCTGGAGTCGCTCATTAGCGCACCTCGAAGTGGGGAGTTCAGTAGCCGCCGTACGCGATGGTGAGCCACGCGCGAGCCAGCACCGCACCGACACCGACGGCCACGCCGAACATCAACAGCCCTTGCAGCAGGCGGTTCGTGCGCTTCTGCTCGAGCAGGATCTGGCGGATAGTTTCGTCGTTGATGCCGCGCTGCTGCGCGTCGTGACGCTGCGCCAGCACGTGATGAATCAGCCGCGGCAATTGCGGAAGCGTCTTGCTCCATTGCGGCGCCTCGATCTTGAGCCGCTCGTACCAGCCGCGCACGCCGACCTGCTCGTTCATCCAGCGCTCGAGATACGGCTTCGCCGTCTTCCACAGGTCGAGTTCCGGGTCGAGTGAACGGCCCAGCCCTTCGACGTTGAGCATCGTCTTTTGCAACAGCACCAGTTGCGGCTGGATTTCGACGTTGAAGCGACGCGACGTGGAGAAGAGCCGCATCAGCACCTGGCCGAGCGAGATGTCCTTCAGCGCGCGGTCGAAATACGGCTCGCAGACCGCGCGAATCGCGCTTTCCAGTTCTTCGACGCGTGTCGTCGGCGGCACCCAGCCGGATTCCAGGTGCAGAGTCGCTACGCGGTGATAGTCGCGCTTGAAGAACGCGAGAAAGTTCTGCGCGAGATAGTTCTTATCGAAGTCCGACAGCGCGCCGATGATGCCGAAATCCAGCGCGATATATCGGCCGAAATGCGCCGGATCGAGACTCACCTGAATGTTGCCGGGGTGCATGTCCGCGTGAAAGAAGCCGTCGCGGAAAACCTGCGTGAAGAAGATCTCGACGCCCTCACGCGCGAGCTTCGGGATATCGACGCCCGCCGCGCGCAGCGTATCCACCTGGCTGATCGGCACGCCGACCATGCGCTCCATCACGAGCACGTTGGCCGTGCAATATTCCCAGTACATCTCCGGCACGAGCAGCAGATCGAGGCCCGCGAAATTGCGCCGCAACTGGCTGCCGTTCGCCGCCTCGCGCATCAGGTCGAGTTCGTCGTGCAGATACTTGTCGAACTCCGCGACCACTTCGCGCGGCTTCAGGCGCTTGCCGTCCGCCCACAGGCGCTCGGCCCACACGGCGAGATCGCGCAGCAACGCGAGGTCGGAATCGATCACGGGCAGCATGTTCGGCCGCAGCACCTTGACGGCGACCTGCTTGCCCGCGTGCTCGCCCGTCTTCAAGGTCGCGAAGTGAACCTGCGCGATCGATGCGCTCGCCACTGGCACGCGCTCGAAGTCGTCGAAGATCGAATCGACGGGCGCGCCCAGCGACTTTTCGATGATCGCGATGGCGATGTCCGAATCGAACGGCGGCACCTGGTCTTGCAGCTTCGCGAGTTCGTTCGCGATGTCGGGGCGCAGCAGATCGCGGCGCGTCGACAGCACCTGGCCGAACTTCACGAAAATCGGCCCGAGGCTCTCGAGCGCGAGGCGCAGCCGCAGCCCGGGCGGCTGGTCGAACTTGCGGCCGATCGTGGTGATACGCAGCAGCAATCGCACGCGACGGTCGTTGATGCGGCTCAGCATCATCTCGTCGAGGCCGAACCGGATGACGGTAAAGAATATCTTGAGGAAACGCAGGAAACGCATGACTGGGCCCGATGACTAGCGCGTGCCGCGCGACGTGGCGGCGCCGCCCGGCGCATGGGCGCCGCGGACTTCGACCTTCTGTTCGAGACGCTCGATGCGTTTCTCGACGCGCGCGAGCGCATCGCGGGCGCGCGCCAGGTCGGCGTTGAAGTCGTCGAGCGCCGCGCGGCGCACCAACTGCGGGTTCTCGTCGAGCAGATATTCGGCCACCGATTCGAGCAGGTTGCGGCCCGTGCGCAGTGCGTGAGTGCCGACCGTGCGCGCCACCGACGCGATCCGCCACGCGGGCCCGTCGCCGATCAGCTTCGCCAGGTCTTCTTCGGGCTCCCAGCGCAGATGCTCGGCGAGCTTGGCAATCACCGTCGCGAACTCCGCATCGCCTTCGATTTTCACGTGCTTCATCACGGCCGCCTGGCCACCTTGCAGGAACGCAGGCGCAGCGTCGGCGGGCACGGAAACGGTAACGTCGAACGCGTGCGCTTCGCTTTCGTCGACGGCGCTCAGATAGCCGTCAGGCTGGACCAGCAGGATCAGCGTGACGGGAGGACACGAGAGCCGCGCGGTCTTCCCGGCATATGGGGTGAGGCGTTCGCGCGCCCACGTTTCGCGAGCGAGCAGATGGTTGACGGCAGCAGCGAAGGGCTTGGCGGCAAAGGTCATCGGAAGTGGAAAGAGAAAACCCGCGCCGGCGACTGCCGACGCGGGTTCCTATTGTAACGTCCGTTCGCTTCGCGCCTTGCTCTGCCGAACGGCTAATCCTTGACGCAATATCAGTGATGATTCACTTGCTGGATGCCCGCGAGCAGCCAGCCTTCGCCCGTACGGGTCGACTTCGACAGGTTCCAGATTTCCTCGAACGGCTCGGCCGTGCCGCCCATCGTTTCGCGGATCAGGCCATAAAAGCGCACGCTCGCGAAGTATTCGCTGCCGCGATCTTCGACGCCGAGCAGATCGGCGTCCAGCTTCACTACGTCCGTCTGGTTCTTTTCGGCGCCGCGCGACGCCAGATCGACCTTCACTTCGGCGAACATTTCGGGCGTCGTGAACTCGCGGATGTCGTCCATGTTGCCGGCGTCCCACGCTGCCTGCAGACGCACGAAGTAGACCTTCGCGTTGCGCAGGAACGCTTCGGCGTCGAAGCCGGCAGGAACGGCGGGCGCGGCGGCGACTTCCGGCGTCGTCAGCGGGTTGCCTTGCGGCGAGAGGTACGAGCCCGACGGCGGCGCCGTATAGCGCGGCTCCTGTGAATAGCCCGTGCCGCCTGCGTTCAGCGTCGGCGAATTGCCGGCATAAGCGGGCGCCGATGCATCGCGCTTGCGGCCGAAAAACTTGCGGATCAGCCAGATCGCGACGAACGCGATCAGCGCGACGACGATCAGATTCGCCATCATGCCGGCGAACGCTTCGCCAAGACCGAAGTGCGACAGCAGCGCCGCGATGCCCAGACCAGCCGCGAGACCGGCGATCGGCCCCAGCCAGCGCGAGCGGTTAGGCTGCGGCGCGGGCGTGGGCGGCGGCGTGGACGGACGCTGCGATTGCATCCCCTGCGCCGGCGCGCCTGGTGACTGCGAAGGAGAAGGCGACGGCGCCGTCTGCTGATGCGGCTGGGTGATATTGGACTGGCGCCCGAAACTGCGGCTGCCGCCCATGCGTTTCGCTTCGGCGTCGAGTGAAGTCAGCGTGCCGACGGTAATCAGACCGACCATTGCGATCAGTCCGATTCTCCTCGCCCACAACCCCTTTACATTACAACGAGATAACAGATTCGAATCCGACATTTTCGCAATTTCCTTTAAAAACGAGAAGTTAGGGACGCTAGTATTTGGTCCCGATATGTAAAGCTACCACGCCAGCTGACAAATTGTAATATTTGACGGCGTCGAGGCCAGCTTGTTCCATCATCGTCTTCAAAGTTTCCTGGTCCGGATGCATGCGGATCGATTCAGCCAGGTAGCGGTAGCTGTCGGCGTCCTTCGCGAAGCGCTCGCCGAGCCACGGCAGCACCTTGAACGAATAGACGTCGTACGCCTTTTTCAGCGGGTCCCACACTTTCGAGAACTCCAGCACGAGCAGCCGCCCGGCCGGTTTCAGCACACGGCGCATTTCCGCGAGCGCCACGTCCTTGTGCGTCATGTTACGCAAGCCGAATGCCACCGTGACGACATCGAAGTAGTTGTCCGGAAACGGAATCTTTTCGGCGTCGCATAGCAGCGTGGGCGTAATGACGCCCTTGTCGATCAGGCGATCGCGACCGACACGCAACATCGATTCGTTGATGTCGGTATGCCACACTTCGCCCGTCTCGCCCGCCTGCTTCGCGAACGCTTTCGACAGATCGCCCGTGCCGCCCGCGATATCGAGCACCTTGTAGCCGGACCGCACATTGGCTTGCGCGATCGTGAACGCCTTCCACGCGCGGTGCAGCCCGCCCGACATCAGATCGTTCATCAGGTCATAGTTGGAAGCGACCGAGTGGAACACCCCCGCCACTTTCCTCGCTTTTTCCTGTTCATCGACTGTCTGATAGCCGAAGTGGGTATTGGTCATCGCGCGTCGTCCTTTCGCGTATTCGTTCTGAAAATTGTTTCGCCGCATCCGCGTCCGGGCGGCGCCGTGAAGAGCAGATCGCCGCACCGCGGACGGCCGCCCCGCGGATCGTATCAGTGTCGGTGGCCGTGCGCTGGGCTGGATACGGGCATCGGCGCGTCCCGGTCGACACCCGCGCCCTTAAGTTTGTCGAAATACTCGGCCCAGAGTTCGTCCTGACGGGTCGCGAGGTCCCACAGCAGGTCCCACGAATAGATGCCCGTGTTGTGGCCGTCAGAGAACGTGGGCTGCAGCGCGTAGTTGCCGACGCCTTCGAGCGCCGTGATCGTCACTTCGCGCTTGCCCGTCTGCAGCGTCTCCTGGCCGGGGCCGTGGCCGCGCACTTCCGCCGACGGCGAATAGACGCGCATTAGCTCGAACGGCACGCGGTAGCTCTTGCCGTTCGCATATTGCAATTCGAGCACCCGCGATACGGCATGAACGACGACGCCGGTGGGCACCGGCGTATCGGATTTCAATCCACTCATGATGACCTCAGGCGAGAGCTTGTTCGATTTCGCCGCGTACCGCTTCGCGCAGCAATGTCGCCTGTGCGCGGCGCTGCGACAGCATCGTTTCGGATACCGTCCGCTGGCGCGGCGCCCAGATGGGCAACGGGAAATGCGCGTCGTTGGAGAAGCGCGGGATTACGTGCCAATGCACATGCGGCACCTGGTTGCCGAGGCTCGCCAGATTCACCTTGACGGGTTGCAGAATGCGCCGGATCGCGCGCTCGACCGCGTAGACCACACGCATCACGTGGTCGCGCTCCCCATGACCGAGATCGGAGAATTCGGCGACATGCCTGCTCCAGATCACCCGGCAAAAGCCGGGATAGTCGTGTTCGTCGGCGAGGACGACACGCAGCGCGTCGTCCTGCCACAGCACGTCGCCGCCATCTTCACGGCAGAAAATACAGTCCATCGTCTACCTCGAGCGAAACGCCATATCGTGCAATTAGACCAGCACGCGCTCGATTCCGCCATTGTTCGCGCGCTGGACGTAGTCGGCCATCCAGTCCTCGCCGAGAACGTGCCGCGCGATTTCGACAACGATGTAGTCCGCTTCGATGTTCGCGTCCTCGTTGTAGCGCGACAGTCCTTGCAGGCACGACGGGCAGCTCGTGAGAATCTTGACGTCCGCAGCGCCATTCGCACCGGTTGCGCCATTCGGCTGCGGACCATCGCCCGCCTTCAGCACCGAGCCTTGCTGAGCACCAGCCGCGCCAGCCGCCGCGTTCGCCATGTTGATCGCGTTCGCGCCCGCGTCGGCCACGACGGGAATGCCGCGCAGCTTCGCCGCGCCCTTGCGGATTTCCTCTTCCTTGCGGAAGCGCACCTGCGTCGAAATATCCGGGCGCGTGACGGCCAGCGTGCCCGACTCGCCACAGCAGCGATCGTTCTTCTCGATCCGGTAGCCGTCGTTCTTCTCCGAACCCATCAGCTCGTTGACGAGCTTCACCGGGTCGATCGTCTTGATCGGCGTGTGGCACGGGTCGTGGTACATGTAGCGCATGCCCTTCACGCCGTCGAGCTTGATGCCCTTCTCCAGCAGGAACTCATGGATGTCGATGATCCGGCAGCCCGGGAAAATCTTGTCGAATTCGTAGCCCGCAAGCTGGTCGTAGCACGTGCCGCACGATACGACCACCGTCTTGATGTCGAGATAGTTCAGCGTATTCGCGACGCGATGGAACAGCACGCGGTTGTCGGTGACGATCTGCTCGGCCTTGTCGTACTGGCCCGAGCCGCGCTGCGGATAGCCGCAGCACAGATAGCCCGGCGGCAACACCGTCTGCACGCCCGCTTCCCACAGCATCGCCTGAGTCGCGAGACCGACCTGCGAGAACAGACGCTCCGAGCCGCAACCGGGGAAGTAGAACACCGCTTCCGAATCGACGGACGTCGTCTTCGGGTTGCGGATGATCGGGACGATCTTGTTGTCCTCGATGTCGAGCAGCGCGCGCGCCGTCTTCTTAGGCAGATTGCCCGGCATCTTCTTGTTGACGAAGTGGATCACCTGCTCCACCACAGGCGGCTTGCCAGTCGTCGCGGGCGGACGGGCCGTCTGCTTCCTGACGATCTTCTTCAGCACTTCGTTGCCGAGGCGCTGCGCCTTGTAGCCGACGCCCATCATCGCGGTGCGCGCGAGATTGATGGTCTGCGGATTGGTCGCGTTCAGGAAGAACATGCCCGCCGCGTTGCCCGCGTTGAACTTCTTCTTGCCCATCTTGCGCAACAGGTTGCGCATGTTCATCGATACGTCGCCGAAGTCGATCTTCACCGGGCACGGCGTCACGCATTTGTGGCAGACGGTGCAGTGATCGGCGACGTCGTTGAACTCGTCCCAATGCTTGATCGACACGCCGCGGCGCGTCTGCTCTTCATACAGGAACGCCTCGACCAGCAGCGACGTCGCGAGAATCTTGTTGCGCGGGCTGTACAGCAAGTTTGCGCGCGGCACGTGCGTCGCACAGACGGGCTTGCACTTGCCGCAGCGCAAGCAGTCCTTCACCGAATCGGCAATCGCGCCGATATCGGACTGCTGCATGATCAGCGATTCGTAGCCCATCAGCCCGAACGACGGCGTGTACGCGTTGCGCAGGTCCGCGCCGTCGAGCAGCTTGCCCTTGTTGAAGCGCCCTTGCGGATCGACGCGCTGCTTGTACGCGCGGAATTCGCCGATTTCGTCTTCGGTCAGGAATTCGAGCTTCGTGATACCGATGCCGTGCTCGCCGGAGATCACGCCATCGAGCGAACGCGCAAGCTTCATGATGCGCGCCACCGCAGTGTGCGCGTCCTGCAGCATCTCGTAGTTATCGGAGTTGACGGGGATGTTCGTGTGAACGTTGCCGTCGCCCGCGTGCATGTGCAGCGCGACGAACACGCGGCCGCGCAACACCTGCTTGTGAATCGCCTGCGCTTCGTCGAGGATCGGCTTGAACTCGCCGCCGTTGAAGATCTGCCGCAACTCAGCGCGGATTTCCTGCTTCCACGACACGCGCACCGTGCGGTCCTGGACGATGTGAAACACGTTTGCGTCGGGTTGGTCGTCGACGCGATCCGCGAATTTTTCCGCCAGCCCCGCATAGCCGAGCTGCACCAGATAGTGCTGCGCCTCGCGCAACGACAGATCGAGCTTGTCGCGCAGGAATTCCCAGCGCTTCTTCACTCGGCCGAGCAGTTCGAGCGCCTGATGCACGCGGTCTTCGAGCAATTCGGCGCTCGGGATTTCGTTCGCATCGTCGGTCTTGCCGAGCGGCAGCTTGCCGCTCTTGAAGAACACTTCGAGCGCGTCGACCAGTTGCAGCTTGTTCTTGATCGACAGCTCGATGTTGATGCGCTCGATGCCGTCCGTGTACTCGCCCATCCGGTTGAGCGGGATCACGACGTCTTCGTTGATCTTGAACGCGTTGGTGTGCTTCGCGATCGCGGCCGTGCGGCTGCGGTCGAGCCAGAAGCGCTTGCGGGCCTCGGCGCTCACGGCGACGAAGCCTTCGCCGCTCTTGCCGTTGGCCATGCGGATCACTTCCGACGTCGCGGTAGCAACGGCATCGGCATCATTACCGACGATATCGCCGATCAGCACCATCTTCGGAAACGCGTTGCGCTTGCTCTTCGTCGCGTAGCCGACGGCGCGCAGATAACGCTCGTCGAGGTGTTCGAGGCCCGCGAGAATCGCGCCGCCCTGCTTCGACGTTTCGAACAGATAGTCCTTGATTTCGACGATGCTCGGAATCGCCTCGCGCGCCTGGCCGAAGAACTCCAGGCAGACGGTGCGCGTATGCGCGGGCATCTTGTGCAGCACCCAGCGCGCGGACGTGATCAGGCCATCGCAGCCTTCCTTCTGGATGCCCGGCAGACCCGCGAGGAATTTATCGGTGACGTCCTTGCCGAGCCCTTCCTTGCGAAAGCGCCGTCCTTCGATCTCCAGCAGTTCGGTGCGCAACAGCTTTTCGCCCGGCGCGTGCTCGCCGTCGAACCACTTCAGCTCGAAGCGCGCGACGGGAATATCGTGAATCTTGCCGAGGTTGTGGTCGAGCCGCGTGATTTCCAGCCAGTTCCCTTCCGGGTCGACCATGCGCCACCACGCGAGATTGTCGAGCGCCGTGCCCCACAGCACGGCCTTCTTGCCGCCCGCGTTCATCGCCACGTTGCCGCCGATGCATGACGCGTCGAGCGAAGTCGGATCGACGGCGAACACGTAGCCCGCCTGCTCGGCCGCTTCCGTCACGCGGCGCGTGACGACGCCTGCGCCGGAGAAAATGGTCGGCACCTTGTGCGCGACGCCGGGCATTTCCGTCAGTTCGACGGCGCCGAGTTGTTCGAGCTTCTCGGTGTTGATAACGGCGGAGAACGGCGTGAGCGGCACCGCGCCGCCCGTGTAGCCGGTGCCACCGCCCCGCGGAATCACCGTCAAGCCGAGTTCGAAGCACGCCTTGATGAGGCCGGCAATCTCCGCTTCCGTATCCGGCGTGAGGACGACGAACGGATATTCGACGCGCCAGTCGGTCGCGTCCGTCACATGCGAGACCCGCGCGAGGCCGTCGAAGCGGATGTTGTCCTTCTGCGTCTGGCGGCCCAGCACTTTCGTCGCGCGGCGGCGCAGGTCGGCCATCTTGTCGAACTCGCCAGCGAACGCATCGACGGCGCGGCGCGCGGCGGCGACCAGCGTTTCGACACGCGCGGCGCGACCGACGCCCGCTTCGTCGCCATGTTCGGTCAGGTCGGCGCGGCGGCGCTTTTCGATTTCAGTGAGACGGTGATTCAGCGCCTCGATCAGCAGCGTGCGGCGCTTCGGGTTGTCGAGCAGATCGTCCTGCAGATACGGATTGCGGCGCACGACCCAGATGTCGCCGAGCACTTCGTACAGCATGCGCGCCGAGCGGCCCGTTCGGCGCTCCGTTCGCAATTCGTCGAGCGCGGCCCAGGCTTCGTCGCCCAGCAGGCGAATGACGATTTCGCGGTCGGAGAACGACGTGTAGTTGTATGGGATTTCGCGCAGACGCGGTTCGGTATCGGCGGCGACGGTAGCGGCGGCGCCGTGCGGATCGAAAACTTGAGGTGCGTTCATGTTTGGACGACTCGGTAGGTCAGCGACGCGCGCTCATCGAACATTCGGCGAAAAGGCGTGCTGACGGTGCGCGTGGGGCGCAATGCTGGAAATCTTTCTAGTGTGCGAAGCCTCGACCGGCGGCCTGTGCCCGGGATCGCCGGGAACATGGCGAGAACGTAGATGGCCGGTCGCGTCGCGGCGCTCAGATATAGCTACACGATCGTGCATGCCGCACATGCCGCTGCGCCGCGGGGCGAGCCTCACGCGGGACGGGCATCAAATGGGCGATCCGAGGCTGCCAATGCATCATCTGATCCTTTTCCAAAACACGATTCTACCGCATCATCCTCGCGCGCGTTGACGCCCGGATGTCCGCGCGACAAGCCTTTGCGCGTCAGCCTGCCAGAATTCGCCGCGAAACTGCCAGACGGCGACGCGCCCGAAATGCGTCGTCGCCCGCATCGAAGCGCGCCTGATTTTCCGACCGTCCGGTCGGCTGGCCGACTGCATGCATACGGCGAAACCCCACGGGCGAATGCCCGATCAGGTGCGTCGGGGCGGGCCGTTGGCGCTATCATTGATCTTTTCCCGTCCCGTAAAAGCGCATCGCGCGTGATCCGCATGGCTTCCCACGACTATCTGAAGAAAATCCTCACCGCCCGCGTCTACGACGTCGCGCGTGAGACCGAACTCGAACATGCGCGGAATCTGTCCGCACGGCTGCGCAATCCGATTTACCTGAAGCGCGAAGACAACCAGCCCGTCTTCTCGTTCAAGGTGCGCGGCGCGTACAACAAGATGGCGCACATTCCCGCCGACGCGCTCGCGCGTGGCGTGATCACGGCTTCGGCGGGCAATCATGCGCAAGGCGTCGCGCTGTCGGCGGCCCGCATGGGCGTGAAGGCGATCATCGTCGTGCCCGTGACGACGCCGCAGGTGAAGGTCGATGCCGTGCGCGCGCACGGCGGACCGACCGTCGAGGTCGTGCAGGCGGGCGAATCGTATAGCGATGCCTACGCGCATGCAGTGAAACTGCAGGAACAGCATGGCCTGACGTTCGTGCATCCGTTCGACGATCCGTACGTGATTGCCGGCCAGGGCACGGTCGCGATGGAAATCCTGAGCCAGCATCAGGCGCCGATTCACGCGATCTTCGTTCCCATCGGCGGCGGCGGTCTTGCGGCGGGAATCGCGGCGTATGTGAAATCGGTGCGCCCGGAGATCAAGGTGATCGGCGTGCAGACCGACGACTCGTGCGCGATGGCGCAATCGCTGAAGGCGGGCGAGCGCGTGACGCTGAACGAAGTCGGTCTGTTCTCGGACGGCACGGCCGTGAAACTCGTCGGCGAAGAGACGTTCCGCCTGTGCCAGGCGTATCTCGACGACGTGCTGACGGTCAACACCGACGCGCTGTGCGCCGCAATCAAGGACGTCTTCCAGGACACGCGCAGCGTGCTTGAGCCGGCGGGCTCGCTCGCCGTCGCGGGCGCGAAGCAATACGCGGAGCGCGAAGGCATCGAGAACCAGACGCTGATCGCCGTCACGTCCGGCGCGAACATGAACTTCGACCGCATGCGCTTCGTCGCGGAACGCGCGGAAGTGGGCGAGGCGCGCGAGGCCGTGTTCGCCGTGACGATTCCCGAAGAGCGCGGCAGCTTCAAGCGCTTCTGCGAACTGGTGGGCACGCGCAGCGTCACCGAATTCAACTACCGTATTGCGGATGCGAAGTCCGCCCATATCTTCGTCGGCGTGCAGATCCGCAACCGCAGCGAATCGGCGCAGATCGCGGGTGCATTCGAGGCGCACGGCTTCGCGACCGTCGATCTGACGGGCGACGAATTGTCGAAGCAGCACATCCGCTACATGGTCGGCGGACGCTCGCCGCTCGCGCACGACGAGCGCCTGTTCCGCTTCGAGTTTCCCGAGCGGCCGGGCGCGCTGATGAAGTTCCTGTCGTCGATGGCGCCGAACTGGAACATCAGCCTCTTCCATTACCGGAACCAGGGCGCGGACTATAGCTCGATCCTCGTCGGCATTCAGGTGCCGTCGGCGGAAGACACGGAATTCGCGCGCTTCCTCGCGACGCTCGGCTATCCGTACTGGGAAGAGACGGCGAATCCGGTGTATCGACTGTTCCTCGCCTGACGCACTTCTTTTAACGCATGTTTAACGCATGGCCTTTTCGCTGAACGACAAGCTGGTGGTGGCGATCTCCTCGCGCGCGCTGTTCGATTTCGAGGAAGAGAATCGCGTGTATGAAGACGGCGATCTGTGCGCCTATGAAGGGCTGCAGCGCGAACGGCTGAACGTGCCGGCCAAGCCCGGCGTCGCGTTTTCGCTGATTCGCAAGTTGCTCGCGCTGAATGCAGTCGCGCATCGCGTGGAGGTAGTGATACTGTCGCGCAGCGATCCCATCAGCGGCTTGCGCGCGTTCAGTTCGTGCCGCGAGCATGGGCTAGCGATCGAGCGCGGCGTATTCACGCGCGGCCGCGCGCCGTTTGCGTATCTGAAGCCGCTGAACGCGTCGCTGTTTCTGTCCGCGAATCAGAACGACGTGCGCGATGCGCTGGCGGCAGGATTTCCCGCTGCGCGCGTTTTGCCTGAATCGGCGAAAATGGCGAGCAAGTATCCGGACGAAATCCGTATCGCGTTCGACGGCGACGCCGTGCTCTTTTCCGACGAAGCGGAGCGCGTGTTTCAGAGCGATGGCTTGCGGGCATTCGTCGGTCATGAGATCGACAACAAGGACTTGCCGCTCGCCGACGGACCGCTGAAGCCTTTGCTGCAAGCACTGCATCGCTTGCAGACGCTGGCCGACGAAGCCGCGCCGATGCACATTCGCACGGCGCTGGTGACGGCGCGCTCGGCGCCCGCGCACGAGCGGGCGATCCGCACCCTGATGGCCTGGAACATTGAAATCGACGAAGCGATGTTTCTTGGCGGGCTCGACAAGAGCGCCTTTCTGCGCGAGTTCGAGCCGGATTTTTTCTTCGACGACCAAATTCACCACTGCGAATCGGCCCGTGACGTGACAGCGATCGGGCATGTCGTGAGTGGCATCGTGAACGCATCATGACACCCGAACAATCTCCGCTGGGCAAGCCGGCCACTTATACCGAGCAGTACGACGCAACGCTGCTTTTCCCGATTGCGCGAAAAAACGCGCGCGACCAGATCGGCATCGGCGCGACGTTGCCTTTCTTCGGCACGGACATCTGGAACGCGTATGAGCTGTCGTGGCTCAACGCGCGCGGCAAGCCGCAGATCGCGATCGCGACGTTCTATATCCCGGCGGATTCGCCGAATATCGTCGAGTCGAAGTCGTTCAAGCTGTATCTGGGGTCTTTTGCGCAGACTTCATTCGATTCGATCGACGTCGTGCGCGATGCCATCAAGCGCGATGTGTCCGCCGCGTGTGGCGCTTCCGTGTCGTTGCATCTCTATCCGCCCGCGGAGTTTGCGAAGCTCGGGCTCGACGAGTTCGAAGGGACGTCGTTGGACCGACTCGATCTCGATGCCGAGACTTATCAACCGGATGCCAGTTTGCTGAAGGCCGCGCTGGATGAAGCGCCTGTCGAGGAAACGTTGTTCTCCAATCTGCTGAAATCCAATTGCCCGGTGACGGGTCAGCCCGATTGGGGCTCCGTGCAGATTCACTACGTCGGGCCGCAGATCGATCATGCTTCGCTGCTTCGGTACATCATTTCTTATCGGAACCATACGGGGTTCCACGAGCAGTGCGTCGAGAAGATCTTCACCGATGTGCTGAAGGTTTGCCAGCCGGTGAAACTGGCCGTGTACGCGCGCTATACGCGGCGCGGCGGGCTGGATATCAATCCGTTCCGCACGAACTTCAATCTGCCGATGCCGGATAATTTGCGCACCGCGCGGCAGTGAGTTTTTTTGTCTGCGACGCTGGTGGTTTTTTTAGCGTGCCGCTGGCATCCGCGATGCGCCTCGCGGCGCGGGTGTTGCCCCTGTGCGGGGCGGCACTCACTTTCTTTGCCGCCGCAAAGAAAGTAAGCAAAGAAAGCGGGCTCACACCGCCAATGCCCACGGGCTCTCAACGTCCCCGTGCTTCATGCGGCAGCGTGCTATCTCATACGCGTTGCCAGCGCGCCGATCAAACGCCTCACCTGCTCATGCACCCGTGTCGCGGCCCGCGACATCGAATACCCTCGGCCCATTTGCGGCTAACTATGTGTAGGCATTCGCACCGCACAGGACACCCTCGCTACGCGATGCCGCCCAAGCGAGGGCGTTGCCCTGTACGACACAGCAACCTCATTCACTACCGACATGCGGCGCTGAAACGTTCGATGCCCTTAGCCATGCCACGCGTGCTTGAAGCGGGTGAAGCGTTTAGCCGGCGCGTTAGCGACGCACATTAGCTGGTGCATTGCCGCGTGAAGTATGGGGACGCTGAGAGCCCGTGGGTAGAGGTCAAGCGCGGGCGGTGTTAGCCCGCTTTCTTTTGCCTACTTTTCTTTGCGGCGGCAAAGAAAAGTAGGTGCCGCCCCGCACAGTGGCAACGCCCGCGCCGCGAGGCGCAATCGCGGATGCCAGCGGCAAGCTGAAAAGTTCGAGGCAATCGAGGATGCCAGCGAAAACGGCCAGCAATCCAGCAGAAAACCAACCCTCAAGCCGCAGGCTTCTTATAAGCAACACAATCGACTTCGACCTTGCAGTCGATCACCATCGACGAAACGACACAAGCACGCGCGGGCGGATTCGCGCCAAAGTATTCCTTGAACACCTTGTTGAAGGACGCAAAATCGCGCGCATCGTCGAGCCACACACCGCAACGCACCACATGCTCAGGCCCATACCCGGCCTCGGTCAGAATGGCGAGCACGTTCTGAATCGCCTTGCGCGACTGCTCGACGATCCCACCGTTGATCACTTCGCCGTTCTCCATCGGCGTCTGCCCCGACACGAACAGCCAGCCATCCGCTTCGACCGCACGCGCAAACGGCATCACCTGACCACCCGTGCCCTTGCCACCTTCAACGCCATAACGCTTCATCGTTCAACTCCTGTCGTAAGCGCGCTCGCACCAATGCGAACGCATCGATCGAAATTCAAAAAGCTTCGGACAACGCGGCACGCGATGCCGCTGTCGCCCCACGCGCGACGAACTTGCCCGCGCGCTCGCCCGTCGGCTTGCCGTCGAGATACGACAGCACGCCATTCACCCATACGGCGTCGATGCCATCGGCGGCCTGCTGCGGCTTGTCGAACGTCGCCGCATCGCGCACGCGCGCCGGATCGAACAGCACGAGATCGGCGTGATAGCCGATATGCACCTCACCGCGATCCTGCAAGCCGAAACGCCGCGCCGACAGGCTCGTCATCTTGCGGATCGCCTCTTCGAGCGGAATCAGTTGCTGGTCGCGCGCATAGTGTCCGAGCACGCGCGGGAACGCGCCCCACAGACGCGGATGCGGCAGCGGATCGTTCGGCAAGCCATCGGAGCCGACCATCGTCGCCGGATGCGAAAGAATGCGCCGCACATCGTCCTCGGACATGTTGTGATACACGGCGCCCGCGGGCTGCAAGCGCTTCGCGGCTTCCTGCTGCGTCACGCCCCACTCGGCCGCGATGTCCTTCACGGTCTTGCCCGCCATCTCGGGATGAGGCGTCGACCACGTGATCGTGATGTCGATATCGCCTGTCACCTGCTTGAGGTCGAGCGTCGACGAACTGCGATTGTACGGATAGCAGTCGCAACCGACGGGATGCAACCGGCGCGCGCCTTCGAGCGATCCGAGCACCTCGACGCTGCGCCCCCAGTTCGACGGCCCCGCGCACTTCAGATGCGAAATGACCACGGGCACGCGCGCGTGCTTGCCGATCCGGTACGCCTCGTCCATCGCATCGAGAATCGCGTCGAACTCGGTGCGCATGTGAGTCGTGTACAGCGCGCCCGACGCCGCGAGCGGCTCGGCGAGCGCCATCACTTCTTCAGTCGGAGCGGCGAATGCGGAGCCATACGCGAGCCCCGAGCTCAGGCCGAGCGCGCCGTTCGCGAGCGCCTCTTCGAGCTGCGCGCGCATGCCGTCGATTTCCTTCGGCGTCGCCGCGCGATCGAGCCGGTCCATATGATTGTTGCGCAGCGCCGTGTGCCCGATCAGCGCGCTGACGTTCACCGACGGCTTCGCCGCGTTGACGGCGTCGACATATGCGGCGAAGGTCGGATACTGGAACGCATCGCGCTCGCCGAGCAGGTTCATCGGATCGGGCGGATCGCCCTTCAGCGACACGGGCGACGCGCTGATCCCGCAGTTGCCGACGATAACCGTCGTCACGCCCTGCGTGATCTTCGGCAGCATTTGCGGCGAGCGGATCACATGCGTGTCGTCGTGCGTGTGAACGTCGATGAAACCCGGCGCGAGCGCGCGGCCGTTCGCCTCGATCACTTCTTCGGCCAGCCAGTTCGACAGATTGCCGATCGCGACGACCTTCCCATTGCGTGTCGCCACATCGCGCTCGACAGGCGGCGCGCCCGTGCCATCGTACAGTTGCGCGCCGACGATCAGCGTATCGGCGGCTTCGGGGTGCGAATGCATGGATCAGTCTCCTAGCGGTTGTCGGTCGCCGCCGCCGCGATGCGCATCGAGCGCATGCTTCATGCGGCGCAGCAGTTCGCGGCTCTCGTCGCCCAGACTCAGGGCCAGTTCGGTGACGAGCACGTCGAGTGCCATCATCATCGCGTAGCGCGACGACGACGGCTTGTAGATGAAATCGGTTTCGAACGCGACGATGGGGATCAGCCAGTCGGCGAGCTTCGCAAGCGGCGACGCGGGCGCCGTCACTGTGACGAGCGTCGCGCCGTAGCTGCGCGCGATGCGGCAACTGTCGACCATCTCAGGCACGCGGCCCGTCGTCGAAAGCGCGATCACGACGGTGTCGCGCGACACCGTCGACGCCACCATGCGTTGCAACAGGCCATCCTGATACGTCGCGACCGGCCGGCCCAGACGCACGAGGCGAAAGCGCATTTCGTCGGCAAGCGCCGTCGAGCCGCCCCCCATGCCGAACACGTAGATCATCCGCGCTTCGCGCAACGCGGCAGCGGCTTGCGCAATGGGCGCCTGGCACAGCAGGTGATGGTTGTGCGCGAGCGCCGTCTGCAACTCGTCGAACACGCGCGTTGCGAGCGGCTCCGGCGTGTCCGCCTGCGCGCCCGGCTGCAGGAAGCGCTGGCCGACGGCGGCCGCCTGCGCGAGCCGCAGCTTCAGTTCGCGCACGTCCCGGCAGCCGACCGCTTTCGCGAAACGCGTGACCGTCGCGACGCTCACTTCCGCCCGCTCGGCCAACGCGCCGATGCTTGCGCGCGATGCGCCCGTCAGATCGTCGAGGATCAGCGCCGCCACCTTGCGCTCCGCCGAGCGCAACTCGGGCGCGCATTCGGCGATGCGCGCGACGATGTCGAAGGCAACGGGTTCGGCTGTGGAATTCATGGCTCGCGCGCACCACGCCGCGCCGGTAACATCGGCTGCCGGATGCGTGGTACTAAATAACATTTCATCAGCCATCGTACTTTCGGTAACATATGAAAGTCAACTTCGGTTCGATTTAACTGGATGATGGAGCAGCGTGACATGAAAGTTACAAACTATCAGGGAGCGACGATCGATCCTTATAGCAAGGGCTTGGGCAATGTGCCCGGCACGAGTATCCAGCTTGCCGACGCGGCGCGTCTCGAATGGAATCTGCTCGACGAGGACGTGAGCCTGCCGGCCGCCGTGCTGTACGCGGACCGCATCGAGCACAACCTGAACTGGATGCAGAAGTTCGTCGCCGAATACGGCGTGAAGCTCGCGCCGCACGGCAAGACAACGATGGCGCCGCAACTGTTCCGTCGCCAGATCGAAACGGGCGCATGGGGCATCACGCTCGCGACCGCGCATCAGGTGCGCGCTGCGTATCACGGCGGCATTTCGCGTGTGCTGATGGCGAACCAGCTGGTCGGCAAGCGCAACATGCTGATGATCGCCGAGTTGCTGAGCGACCCCAACTTCGAGTTCTTCTGTCTCGTGGATTCCGTCGAAGGCGTCGAGCAGCTCGGCAAGTTTTTCGGCTCGGTGAAGAAGCAGTTGCAGGTGCTTGTGGAACTCGGCGTGCCGGGCGGCCGCACGGGCGTGCGCGACGAGGCGCAGGCCCACGCGGTGCTCGACGCGATTGCGCGTTATCCGGATTCGCTGAAGCTTGCGGGCGTCGAACTGTACGAAGGCGTGCTGAAGGAAGAACAGGAAGTACGCGACTTTCTGCGCAGCGCCGTCAAGCTCACGCTCGCGCTATCCGATGAGGGCCGCTTTGCGCGCACACCGGCCGTGCTGTCGGGCGCCGGATCGGCGTGGTACGACGTCGTCGCGGAAGAGTTCGCGAAGGCTTCACGCAAGGACCGCATCGAGATCGTGCTGCGTCCGGGCTGCTATCTGACGCACGACGTCGGCATCTATCGCAAGGCGCAGACGGACATCTTCAAACGTAATCCCGTCGCGAAGCGCATGGGCGAAGGCTTGCTGCCCGCGCTGCATCTGTGGGCCTACGTGCAGTCGATTCCGGAACCGGACCGCGCGATCATCGGCCTCGGCAAGCGCGACTCGGCATTCGACGCCGGCTATCCGGAGCCCGCGAAGCACTATCGTCCGGGCACGCAGTCGCCGCGCGATATCACCGCTGACGAAGGCTGGGAAATTTTCGGCATGATGGATCAGCACGCGTATCTGCGGATTCCCGCAGGCGCCGATCTCAAGGTCGGCGACATGATCGCATTCGATATCTCGCATCCGTGCCTGACGTTCGACAAGTGGCGTCAGGTGCTCGTGCTCGATCCGTCGTATCGCGTGACGGAAGTGATCGAAACGTTCTTCTGATTTTTCTTGGAGCGGAGCGGCGCCGCGCGACACTCGCTTCATGTCGCGGCACGCGCCGCTCCTGTTCAAACGTTCAACGTCCCGCGGCCGTGGCTTCCGTATCAGCGGACGCGGCCGTCACCACTTCCCCGATGCGCGCTTCGAGCATCGTCAGCGCGCTCCCCAATCCCGCCAGTACGTCGTCCGGCAACGCGGCCATCGTGTCGTGCAGGAACGCATTGCGATTCGGCAGACTCGTTTCGATTGCGGCGCGGCCTTCATCGGTGAGCTTGACGTTCGTGATGCGGTTATCGCGCTCGTCCATGCTGCGCGCGATCCAGCCCATCGCTTCCAGCGACTTCAACTGACGCGTCAGCGCGCCCGGGTCGACGCGCAAGCGCTCGACCAGCTTCTTCTGCGACGATTCGCCCGCCTGTTCGTACAGCGCGAGCAGAATGCGCCAGCGCGGCAGCGGATGGCCGACGCGCGTCTCGAAGGCGGACATGAACGCCCGATACGTGCGGCCGAACTGTTGAAGGATAGCGACGCGGTCCTGTTCTTCCATGATCTTTCTACGATTCCGAAGCGCTGAAACACCCGTCAATCGACGTGGACGACCGGCTCGATCTTCTTGCGCAGCCTGACGGGCGGAACGCGTCGGCTTTGCCAGACCGCGAATACGGCGACCAGCGCGCCCAGTGCCAGACCCATATGGATCGCGCCGACCAGCGATTCGCGCGCCGACTCCAGCAGCACCGCGCCATTGTGCCCTGCGCGCGCAAGTTCATTCAAAAGCGCGTGCTGTCCGTCGCGATTGACGAGAATCTGTGGATCGCCGAGATTGGCGAACCACTGGCTCGCGTGATCGGCATCGAGTGCATTGCGCACGCCGCTCGCGTACATATGCGTGACGAGCGTGCCCGTCAGCGCTGTGCCGATCATGCCGCCGATCATCCGCAGCGATTGAAGCAGCGCCGTCGCAATGCCGAGATGCTCGCGGCCCGCGGTCTGCTGCGCGAAGACCGTAAGATTCGGCAGCACGAAGCCGAGGCCGAGGCCGCCGAGCGTCATGAACAGCATCAGCAGCCAATGCGGCATCGAGCGCGTGGCCACCACCACGCCGAGCGACGCCGCCGCGAACAACGCGAAGCCGATGTACAGCATCACGTTCGGATTGGGAATGCGCGACACGACGCGCCCGTTCGCGATGCTGCCAATCGTGATGAACACGACGAGCGGCGTGATCACGAGGCCCGCCTCGTTCGGCATCATGCCGAAGCCGCCCTGAAACAGCAGCGGCGCGTAGAACAGCAGCGAGAACATCGCGAAGCCGCCCAGCACCGCGAGAATGAAGAGCGCGGAAAGGCTCTGGTTGCGGAACATGTCGATGGGAAGAATCGCTTGCGGGAAGCGCTTTTCCCACTGCCACAGCGCAATCGCGCTCGCGACGCTGACCGCCAGCAGCGCAACGGCCGAAGCCGTCACGCCATGCTTCGGCAGAAGCTCGACGAAAAGCTGCAAGCTGCCGAGCGACAGCGCGATCAGCAGCGCACCCGGCCAGTCGAGCCGCATCTTGCCTTCATGCGCGACGTGCCGCAGATGCGGCAGATACCGCCATACGAAAACCAGCGACAGCAGGCCGACGGGTAGATTCACATAGAACACCGAACGCCAGCCGTAGTACTGCGTCAGAAAACCGCCGAGCGACGGGCCGACGGCATTCGCGATGCCGAATGCCGAACTCATCAGCACCTGCCAGCGCAGGCGGACCACGGAATCGGGGAACAGATCGGGAATGCACGCGAACGCCGTGCCGACCAGCATGCCACCGCCGATGCCCTGCAGGCCACGCGCGATCACGAGGAACAGCATGTCGTGCGCGGCGCCGCATAACACCGAGGCCGCCGTGAACACGACGATCGACGCAATGACGAACGGCTTGCGCCCATAGTAGTCGCCGAGGCGGCCGAAAATCGGCACGGTGATCACTGACGTCAGCAGATAGGACGTCGCGACCCATGCATAAAGCTCGAAGCCTTTCAGATCGGCGACGATCGTTGGCAGCGCGGTACCGACCACGGTCTGGTCGAGCGCGACGAGCATCGACACGAAAGAGACGCCGAGCATCGCCAGCAGCGATTCCCGGAACGGTAAAACTTGCCCGCTCGAATGGTGGGCGGCAGTGTGTACGGCCATTTTTGATGGTGCAACTGTTGACGAGTCAACGATACTGAATCATACCACGCCGAATGGTTCTAATCCTGCGTGCATCCGGCATGCCGTTTCCGCCCGAATGCGCAAGAAAAATCGCCAAAGACAACGTCAGGGAGATTCATGGATCCAGCCACGCTTGCCGCCACACCGCTTTCCACCGACGACCTCGCCGCTCTGCGTCGCGCCAAGAACGAACTCGAAAGCCCCGCGCTGGCGATGAAACTGGCGGGGATCGTCGGGGCGCCGCTGGAAAAACTGATCGCGCGCATGCCGTCGATGGCCGGCGACAAGGTCAACGACGCGACGCAACTCGCACTGCGCAAGTGTCTGCAAATCGCGCTGCGCACGCTCGGGCGACCGATCGGCGGCGCGCCGCTCGGTGTCAGCGAACGGCCGAGCAATCTGCTGCACAAGTTCGCCGTCGCGACGACGGGTGCCGCGGGCGGTGCATTCGGACTGCTCGCGCTGCCTGTCGAACTGCCCGTCACGACGACGCTGATGTTCCGCTCGATTTGCGATGTCGCGCGCAGCGAGGGCGAGGATCTGACGTCGATCGATACGCAGTTGCAATGTCTGACGGTGCTCGGCATGGGCGGCACGTCGAAAGCCGACGACGACGCCGACTACGGCTACTTCATCATGCGCGGCGCGCTGGCCCAGGCGGTGTCGAAGGCGTCGTCGGAAATCGCGACGAAGGGATTCACCACGCACGGCTCGGCGGCGCTGCTGCGCCTCATGAGCACGATCGCGTCGCGCTTCTCGGTGCAGGTCAGCGAACAGATTGCGGCCAAGTCGATTCCGGCGATCGGCGCGGTGCTCGGCGCGATGGTGAACACCGTGTTCATCGACCACTTCCAGCAGGTGGCACACGGCCACTTCACCGTGCGCAGGCTCGAGCGCCAGTACGGCCCGGATGCCGTCCGGACGGCCTATCAGGCAATCGACGTTTCGCTCGACGGATGAACGTTGCCCGGCACGGCCGTCACGCGCCGGACGAAACGGGCGGCGAGATCGAGCGAGCGGCCCGCCTCCGGGATGAACGGCACCCATAGCTGCCATACGTGCGGCATCTTGCGCCAGATCTCGAAGTCGACGTCGACGCCCGCCGTGCGCGCCTTGTCCGCGACGCGGCGTGAATCGTCGAGCAGGACTTCCGTGCTGCTCACCTGCATGAAGAGCGGCGGCAAGCCGCTCAGGTCCGCGTAGAGCGGCGAAGCGTACGGATGCGTCGCGGGCGTGCTGCCCAGATAAAGCGTTGCTGCGCGCGCGACGGACGGACCATGAAACATTGGATCGATGCCGTCGTTGGCTTCCAGCGACGCGCCTGTCGCAGCCAGATCGGTCCACGGCGAAAACAGGATCGCGCCAGCGGGCAGCGAATCGCCTGCATCGCGCAACGCGACCAGCGTTGCGAGCGCGAGACCGCCGCCCGCCGAATCGCCCGCAATCACAATCGATTCCGGCTTCGTCCCTTCTGCGAGCAGATGCCGATAGGCGGCGATCGCATCGTCGAGCGCGGCGGGAAACGGATGCTCCGGCGCGAGGCGGTAGTCGAGCGAGAAGACGCGCGCGTCGCTGCGCGTGGCGAGACCGAAGGAAGCGGCGCGATGCGTCCGCGGCGAGCAGAAGTAATAGCCGCCGCCATGCAGGTACAGGATCGTCGCCGCCTGCTGCCCGCCGATGCGCGTGAGCCATTCGCCGCGCAAAGGCCAGTCCTGCTCGCGATACCGTTCGTGCAGAGCCCAGCCGGTCGGCACGCGCGGCGTATAGGCGCGCTTCGCTGTCATCTTGCGCGCGCGTTCGGCGCTGATCGTCGAATGCCGCGTCTGTGGATGAAACTGACGGCGCAGAAACCAGCACGCCAAGGCGCTTTGCCAACTCATCGGAATGGTCTCCATCGACGGTTAAGCGTCATGGTACGTGGCTTTTGGGTCGCTTCCGTCGCAGGAAACCCGGACGTGGGTTCTATCGGGCGACGCAAATGGGCGCGCGCCGTTTGAGAAAAGCATGAATGCCGAAACGTGCGAACGGTTCCAGCAAATATGTCCGCTCAGTTCGCCGGCAGAAGCTGGCCGCGAATTTCACCCGATGGATTCTGCGCGGTGTGGACATTGAAATACCACTGGCCCGCCATGAGGTCGGTGACCTGCTGTTCGGTCAGCGTGGTGGAACCTTTGATCGGGCTGGCCAACGCGCTCTTGTCGATCGGCACCTGCACCTTCGCGTTCTGACCGACTGGGGCAGGGCCATGGAAATGCGCCATCGTCACAGGACCCGACAAGCCCTCGTAAGTCGCCGTCCATTTGAGCGTCTTGGTCGACGTATCGAAAGTGGCGTCCAGTGCGCCGTGGCCGTGGCTCACTCGCGGCGGCACTTCGCTCGACGGTTCGAGGTCAGCCTTCAATTCGACCGTATCCGCAAGCGCAACCCCCGGCGCCAGCGCCAACAGCACAGCTACCAAGCTCAGCTTTCGAACTGCAGTCATTGTTTTCTCCGAGTCTTTGCGCGCGGCATCGGCGCATCGGCGTGGCTGTCGATGCGCCGATGCCGCACGTAGCGCCAGCACATACTAGTGCAAATCGGAGCACCGCGTATGACTCACACGCTGCAGCGTAGAGCCTTGCAAAGCGGGAGGAAATGAGACGTCATGTGAGCAGCGCAGCCTGCACTTCTATGCCGTCGAGTATCACATTGCACATCCGCGCGAGGGCGATGCCTTCGCTGCGCAGCGTCTCGGGCGGCGCGATCGTCAACTGCCGACGATAGTGTTCGAGCGCGCGAAGCAACGGCGGATACTGCAACACGCCAACGGCGCCAGCGACGCGATGATGCCATTGCCGCAGTTTCGCGACATCCGGCTCATGCAGCAGCGCCGGCAACGCGCGCATGTCGTCGCGCACCGCGGACACGAATGCATCGAGCAACGACTTCACCGTCGATTCGCTGCCCCAGACCTGGGTCAGCTGGCTGAGATCGACGGGGACAAACGTCATGCTGTCGGCATTCTCAGGTTGCGAGTCGGCAACCGGAACGCCTGACGTCTCGCTGGGCGCGCCGGTACGCGCGTTGTCCGCGCCGAACCAACGGCTCAGATAGTCGCGCAACGTGGCAAGACGAGTCGGCTTGATGAGGCAATCGTCCATACCGGCGTCGCGGCACGCCTGCAGATCTTCCGGCGCGGTGTTTGCGGTGATACCGAGAATCGGCATCCGCGCGCCCGTCAGCGCCTCTTTCTCACGAACCGCCCGTGCCAGTTCGTAGCCCGACATCCGCGGCATGTGACAGTCGGTAATGAGAAAGCCGTACGGTGTCGAACCGAGCGCTTCGACGGCTTCGGCACCATCGTTGACGACATCGCAGGCAAAGCCGAGCAGCGCCAGTTGATGGCGGATCAATTCCTGGTTCACGGGATGATCTTCAGCGACGAGCACAAGCCGGCCGCTTGCGATCGCGCTTTCCCGATCGGGCGGCGCAACGACGCCCGCCTCTGCATCGCCGGGCTCACGCGCCGGCGCGGGCGACAGCCCCGTCAGCGCGGCGGCGCACGCCGCGCTCAGGCCGCGCCACGAGATCGGATTGATGCTCACGCGCACTGCGTTGTCGACGATCCGATACCCCGTCGGCTTGGGCTTCTCAGTCAAGACGACGACCTTCGCGCCCGACTGCTCGACGGCTGCGGGCACTTCGACGCCAACGTCGACGAAAATCAGATCCACGTCTTGCAGGGCTCGCGGATCGCTCAGTTGCTCGCGCTCCGGATCTGCGCAACGCAAATCGATACCGAGCGCCGCGCCGAAGTGGATCAGCGCCTGCTCGACGCCCGCGTCGGCAGTCGCGACGATCCCGCGCTTGCCGCGCAACCCGCCCGCCGTGTAGTGCTCCGTTTCGAGCGGCATCAGCAGCCGCAGCTTCATGCGCGTGCCTTTGCCCTGCGTACTGGACAACGTGAGCGTGCCGCCCATCAACGCAACCAGTTTCCGGCAGATGGTCAGGCCGAGACCCGTGCCGCCGAAGCGCCGCGTCGTCGACGACTCCGCCTGCACGAACGGCTCGAATAGCCGCGCCTGCACCTCGGGCGCGATGCCGATACCCGTATCGTCGACAGTGATCTCGACTGTTTGCCCTGCCTCGCTCTGCTCGGCCACGACAACGCGCACGTCGACCTCGCCTTGAGGCGTGAATTTGATCGCGTTCCCGAGCAGATTGAACAGGATTTGTCGCAGACGTACGCTGTCGCCGCGCAGCGTCGCCGCCACCTGAGGCTCGATGTCGACACGCACTTTCAGGCCCTTCTCATGCGCGCGTCCTGCCAGCAGGCCAACCGCCGTGTCGACGAGATCGCGCAAGTCGATCGGCTCCGATTCGATCGTCAGCCGTCCCGCTTCGATCTTCGAGTAGTCGAGCAGGTCATCGAGAATTTGCAGCAATGCGCCCGCCGACTCGTGAATCATGCGGAGCATTTCGCCCTGATCGGCTTCGAGCCGCGTGCGCTCCAGCACTTCGACAAGCCCGAGCACGCCGTTCATCGGCGTGCGGATTTCGTGGCTCATCATCGCGAGGAAGTCGTCCTTCGCGCGCGAGGCGGCTTCGGCCAAATCGCGCGCGTGCGCCAGTTCGTCGGCTCGCAATCGCTCGATGCTCGCGTCCACCCAATAGCCGCTCCAGACGGTCGCGCCCGATGGCTCGAAGCGCGGCACGAGTTCAGCGCGGACCCAGCGCTGCTCGGTTGGCCCGTCGATCCGGAATTCCAGGTGCACAGGCGTCGACAATTCGGCCGAGCGTTCCAGTTCGGAAACGACCACCGGCCGGTCGTCCACGCAGATGGTGGCGAAATCGAGTGCGCCCGTGCGCATCAGGGCCACGCTGTCATAGCCGAGCAGATGCTTCGTATCGCCGCCGACATAGGGGAACGTGTATTTGCCATCGAGCCCGCGACGCAACTGGAACACGACGGCGGGCAGCGACGCCGTCACGTCGACCAGACGCCGCTGCGTTTCGCTCGCAAGCCTTTCCGCGCGGCGAATGTCGGTGATGTCGACGACCGTGCCCAGCACACAGGAAGGCGTACCGTCGGCTCCGTTGCAGACGCGCACGCAGAACAGGCCGTGCCGCGTATCGCCGTCCGGGTCTTCGAATTCGAGTTCGATCTGCGTGGGAATCCCACTCGCCAGCGCGTCATGCGTCAGCTGTTCGAGACGCACGCTGTTGTCCTCGCCCCACGCGCGGACATCGGCGCTCGTGCGGGCCATCACCGCGTTGCGTCCGAGCCCGGTCGCTTCCTCGTATGCACGGTTGACGGCGATGTAGCGCCCACGCAAGTCCTTCGCGACAAACGGATACGGCATCATCTCCATCATCGTTTGCTGGAAGTTCAGTTGCGACTCGAGTTCATGCTCCGTGCGTTCGCGCCGCGTGACTTCACGCTGCAGCATTACGTACGCCCGCAGCGTCACCAGCAGCACGACGCCGATACCGATCAGCACCGGCAACAGTCGCAGCGCAGTCACGCTCCAGGCACCCTGCGCATGGACGTCGCCCGTCACCCACTTCTGACGGATACGCTGCCGTTCCGAGGCGGGCATCGCGAGCAATGCCCGGTCTATCAGGCCGGCCAGCGGCGCGAGGTCCGGACGGACTGCGAAGCCCACCGCGTCCGGTTCGCGCACCGTGCCGACGATCTTCAGCACGCCAGCGTATTGCTGCGTGAGCGCGGCATCGACTTCGGCGACATTGCCGACCAGCGCATCGGCGCGGCCTGAGGCAATCGCCTTCAAGGCCTCGTCCAGCCTCGCAGTAACGGTCACGCGCGCCGCGGACACGCCGTACAGATGAAACGGCACCGAACCCTGGGTATGCGCCGACACGATCACACGGCGCGACGAGAAATCGCTGAGACTGCGCGCGGCCGGCTCGTTTTCGCGCGCCACGATGACGAGCGGATAGGTTTCGTATGCCTGACTAAAGGACGCTCGCGACAGCCGCGGATCGTTGCGCGTGGCGGTGGCAAGCACGGCGACGTTGCCGCGGCCGAAGTCTGCAAGTGTCGCGAACCAGTCCTTCGCAGGCGCGCGATGAAAGGTGACGCCAAGCGCGCGGCCCAGATAGTCGAGGTAGTCGGCGGCGACGCCGGACGGTCTGCCCGTTTCGTCGAGCGTGCTGAATGGGGCCCAGTCGCCGTCGAAGCCAACCGACAACGGCGGCAGCGCCTGAAGCCAGACCTGCTCTTCGCGGCTCAGTACGAGATTGGACACCGTTGAGGCGGGCCGCGCGTCGAAGCCGCCGCCGAGCCAGCGCGCCCGAATGGCGGCTTCGTCTTCGGGTTGCATCGCAGCCAGTCCACTGTCCAGCTTGTCTCTCAGACCGCTCCTCGCGACAGGCACCGCGAAGCGCATCTCGCTGAACTGGCCGGTTTCCTCGAATGCAACGCTCAGGCTGCGAAATTCAGGATCGGCAAGGTAGTGCCGCACGGCGGGAGTAAAGCCGAAGTAGACATCGTCGCCGCCCTGTTTGATCGCCCGTAATGCCGATGACGTGTCCGCGAAGGAATCGATCCGGGCGTGCGGATATCGCTCACGCAACACCGAGCTGAGTGCAAAGCCGCGTTCAACGGCGACACGCGCGTTTTGGACCTGTGTCTGGCCGGACAGCACCAGCGCATTGCTGGCTAGCGTCACAGCGGAAGTCGAACCGCGAAAGTAAGGCACCGAGAACGACAGGCAATGCTCACGCTCTGGTGTGCGAGCGATGCTCATCACCACGTCGACCCGGTTCGAACATGCCGCTGCGAGCAATTGCTCCATGTCCGAAAAGGCCTTCGTCTCGATCTTCGTGTCCGATCCGACAACCGCGTTCAGATAGTCGACGCTCAGGCCGGTGAGCTTGCCGTCCTGAAACATCTCGAATGGCGACCAGCCGTTTGCGAGCACGCCGACAACCAGCATCGATGGGAACGCAAGCGGATCGCGTCCGGGTGCCGCGTACGCCGGTTGGCCGCACAGCATCGACAACAACGCGAGGCTGCTCAGAAGCGCTCGGCAGATACGGATCAGCGTTGCGCCGAATACGATGCCGGGAAGCGAACGGATGGAAACGCACGACGAAAGCATGATCGCGCACTCACGCCGACTCGCCGTGCCGGTCCCCGCGCGAAGAAGGCGCAAGTGTATCGTGCGAATGGCGGAGCAGATACGAGTGCAGCAGGCCTGCGAGTACGCCGCCCGCGAGCGGTGCCGCCCAAAAGAGCCACAACTGGTCGAGCGCCCAATCGCCGACGAAGAGCGCCGGCCCCGTCGAGCGCGCGGGATTGAGCGACGCGTTGGTCACAGGTGTCGCGACGATGTAGCTCAAGGCCAGCCACAGGCCTGTTACCAGCGGACCAAGCAATCTCGCCGCCCTGCCGTCTGACGTCAGCATGCGCGCCATGACGAACGCGAAAGACATCGCCAGCTCGACGGCCAAAGCGGAGTGGAATTGAAAGTCGGCGGGAGAATGATCGCCGTATCCGTTGGCGCCAAACTCGCTAGCCGCAAGCGCGAAGCCGGGCCGGCCGCCCGCGATATAGGCGAGCAACGCGGCGCCAGCGATCGCGCCGAGAACCTGCGCGGCAATATACGGGGCGAGATCGCGAACGGGAAAACGCTGGGCCGTCACGAAGCCGACAGTGACGGCGGGATTGAAGTGGGCGCCTGAAAAACGCCCGAACACGTAGGTCGCCGTAGCCAGCGCAAATCCAAATGCCAGCGGCACGACCAGCATGCTGCTGCCTTGCGCGCCCGCATTGAGCACCGCCGTGCCGCAACCCACGAATACAAGCCACGCCGTTCCGGCACCCTCGACGATCAACCGCTTCCCCAGCCCTGACATGCATCCTCCCGTAACTGCGCCACCCGATAAGTGCACGGGCTAGTCTCATTGATGCGCTCGGTGTCGATTGATTTGCATGGCGAATCAATGGCATGGCGCAACGCCCCCGTGAATCGGGGACAACAGAGAATTGTTTGCTTAGCCGGAAAAAGGCGGAATCAGACAACTCCGAAAATCTGTGGAACACACAAAGGCCGCCTAAGGCTCGCGAAATGCGCTCACGTGAGCCCGATTTGGCAGGCGTAATCGATGACGTCGGCTTCCGTCTCCAGCCCCAACTTGCGCATCGCGTTGCGCTTTTGCGTGCTGATTGTCTTGGCGCTTCGGTTGAGCCTGACGGCAATCTGGCCGATGGTCATGCCGCTTACGTACATCGTGAACACTTTCCACTCACGCGCACTTATGACACCCACCCTGGGCTGAGGCGGGCCCGCCTGCGCGATCGCGGTGCGGGCGTGATCGGACAGATAGCCCTGCCCAGTCAGTGCAGCATCGATTGCATGAACGAGCGACGATGTGATGTCGCGCTTGTCGACGACGGCCGCAACGCCATGCTGCAGCAAGCCCACCAGGATAGACGCCTGATGGATCATGGTGAGCACCACGACCGGCAACTGCGGCGCGTGACACAACAGACGCCTCAGAAACTGGATCGCATTGCTCTCGCCATCGATACCCGGCATGCCGATATCCGATACGACGACGTCACACGCGCGCGAACCGAGCAAATCAGCGAGTCCTTGTGTATCGGACGCTTCGCCGACGATCGACACATGCGTAATCTGATTGAGCAAAAACCGGATGCCATCGCGCACACAGGCGTGGTCATCGGCCACGATGACGCGAATCTTGTCTTCCATCTTTTTGTGTTCTTGTTAGTCGACCGCCGTCGCATATCGCGCTTCCCCTCGGACGGTCGCTTTGCCACGTTCGCAATGCCAGTGCGTCAGGCTCTTGCGGCCATCCGTCTTTCAGCGCCTGACTGGTCGCCAGGCACGAGACCATGCTCGACTGCGAACCTGAACAGATCAGCATCGCTTTGCAGCGACAGCTTGCGCATCGCCGTGCATTTCTGCGCGCTGATTGTCTTGACGCTCCGCCCGAGCCTCAACGCGATCTCAGTGACGCCGCGTCCCGACGCGTAGTGGGTCAGCACTTCGAGTTCACGTCTCGATAGAACCTGTCGTACATAGTCGATGCGGCGCGACAGCGTGGCTTCGGCCAGCAGCGCACGAATCGCCGGACCGACGTAGCATTCGCGCGCCAGCGCTGTAACGATCGCCACATGAATGAGATCGATACGATCGCGCTTGCTGACCACTGCACCCACGCCGAGCCCGATCACTTTTTGCAGCACCTCGGCCGCGACCTCCATGGTCAACACGACGACGACCACATCGGGATGACGCTCCGTGAACTGACGGACCATTTCGACACCATCGCCATGCGTGCCGCCCGGCATATACAGATCCATGACGACGAGATCACATTCGACCCGCTGCGCCTCGGCGAACAGTTCGGATGAGTCTGTTGCTCTGCCAACCAGCTCGATGTTCGGAAAGCCCGACATCAGGTTCTCCATCGCGAGCAAGACCAGCGGATGATCGTCGGCGATGATGGTGCGGATCGGCAGTGTCACGTCCTTTCTGATATTCACGACGTGGGTCCCTCCTGTACTCTGGCTTGGTATCGATGTGGTGGGCGCTATGCCCGCGAGAATCAGACATTCAACTGCACGCAGACGTTCTCTGAAAGTGACGAACCGGATGATTAGTTAGCAATCCGTCATACGTCTCTGCACAAGACCGTATGCACGTACGAATGCGAAGAGTCCAGGGTCGTTGCTGACGCCGAGCTTCGCCATCGCGTCGCGCTTCTGCCGGCTGACCGTCCTGACATCGCGCCCGAGTTCGCGAGCAATCTCCGAAATCGACTTGCCGCGCACGAACATCCGAATGACTTCCGCCTGACGCGGCGACAGATGGCGCATGGGCGACATGCCGAGCGGCTCGCCGCTCGCATCCGCGAGGGTTTGAAGGATCGACCGGCTGACGTACGAGCGACTCATGCCGGCTGAGCGGATGGCCGACGCGAGTTCGTCCATCGATTCGCTCTTGTTGAGCATGCCGATCACGCCGTCCGACATGATCGAGCGGAGGATGGCGGCGTTGGTCAGGCTCGTCAGCACGACGATGCGCACTTCCGGCCAGCGCGTGCGAATGCGCCGAATGAGCCGCAGCCCGTCGTCGGACTCGCCCGATGAATCGGGCATAGTCAGGTCCGTTACCAGCACGTCGCATGGCGTCTTCTCCATCAATTGCACGAGTGACGAAGGACTCGTCGCCTCACCGACGACAGTGAAGCCTCCTTGCGCCATCAGGGTGGCCCGGATACCGAGCAGAACAAACGGGTGATCGTCTGCCAGCATGATTCGAAGGTTCACTGTTGCCGCCTTGCCTTGTTATTGGTTTATATCTGTCAGCGCCGAAACGCCCTTTCAAAGTAACGTCGAAACGGGCTCGCTTCACGGCAACGTTTGCGACATATAACGAATCATGTTCCGACCAACAGAATCAAAACATCCGCTGGAAAAATGGAATATCAGAGAGTTCCGAATCAATGTCTGATTCAAAGATATTTTGAAAATTTCGTTGAGAATTACCGCCTTCAAACGATTTCGTGTCGATTACGTTTATCCTTTTTCAGCGCACCTTTTCCGAAATTTCAAAACAGGAGTTAGGAAGTGGCAGCATGAACACAGCTAACGCACTGAGCCGTAAGGCCTAGTGCGCCTCTTTCATAACGTCCCGCCTAGGCGCCCTTGGATCCGACATTCAAAAATAGGCAACTCGCGTCTTCACGGTCGCCAAATATACGCCCGAAAGAGAAATGACCCTAGAAGCGCGAATGATAAAAACCAACTTCTAAAATAAATCTGACTTCCATGACAGACAATTCAGACTCAACGGAAGGGATTTCAGTCACCAGATTAATTCGATCGATCTCGCAAAAGCCGATAATCGCAAAAACAAAAAAAGCGTTCAGCACGCGGCTGAACGCCTAAAACAAAATCCGAGAAACGCGATCCGACGATCATGCCCTGACACGTGAACCATATCGCGCAGCACGCGAGGGGCGCGGAAACACCGGCAACGCAAGCAATGCGCAAACGCTCGCGATCGCCCACACGGCTGGCCACGAGGTCGCCGCGAGCAGCGGAGGAATCGCGAGCGGCGTGACGAACAGCGTCATGAACGCGCAGGTGTTGCCCATCGCGAGAGCGGTGCCCGCGCGGCGCGTCCCCGCGAGCGTCGCGAGTTCGGTATAGGCCACGCCATGCCAGGCAGAGGCGCTCACGCCACCGAGCACGATCATCACCGCGAGCGCGACGGTCATCCATCCGTGCCTGCCGTCCACAGCCGCTGCGAGCAGCGCAAGCGATGCGAAGAGCAGCGCGGTCAGCACACTGCAAGCGCGCATGTACTGGCGCCGGTTGCCGTGCCGGTCGGTCCATCGGCCGCTCCAGACGCGCGCGACAGCCGCACCCGTCTGCACGGCGGCCATCGTCGCGCTTATCGCGAACACGCCGGCATGGCCGAAGTCGTGCAGAAAGACCGTCGCGAAGGTGACGACGGCGAGTTGCGGCACGCACAGCACGCCGATCCCCAACGCCACGCGCCACACGCCGATGTCGCGCAGCGGCGAAACAGGCTGCGGCCGCGAAGCCGCGCCTTCATCGCCGATGGCCGCTTGATGCGCTGCGCGCGCGACCGCGACGGGAGGCTCATGCAGCCACCGCCATGCGAACCACGCCGTCACGGCGCACAACGCAGCAAGCACCCCATACACAGCGACGAATCCAACGTGCGCAGCGAGCGACGGCAGCATCATCGCGCCGAGTCCCCCGCCTGTGGGCACGGCCGTTTGCCGGATGCTCATCGCGAGTCCGCGCTCGCCTTCGCGAAACCACGCCATCACCGCGCGTCCGCTCGACCCGTTGACGCTTCCGCCGAGCAACCCGACGGCGAGCAGTCCGAGCGCGAGCGGCACGATGCCCGGTGCATCGGCGCCGCGCGGCACGACGAAGCCCGCCATCGCGGCGAGCGCCGCCGCCGTCGTCAACAGGCCGAGCAGCAACACGCGCCGGTCGCCCCAGCGATCGGTGAGCAGCCCCCACGGCAGTTCGCTGACCGCGATCCCAAGACCCAGCATGCCGAGCACGAGACCCAGTCCGCCGTTGCCGATGTGATAGCCGTGGCGCAGAAAAATCGCCGTCGTCGGAATGCCCGAGAACGCAGCCGAAAAACTCGCGTTCGCCGCAAAGCCGACGCCGAGCACCTTCCATCGGTGATTGGCGCGCGCGCCGCCTGAACTCCCCGTTGCATCGACTACTTGCCCCACGATTGCCTCCGCATCAGTTCCATTGACGGCCATCGTAGGATTGGACGACCAATCGGAAAAGCGGGAAAATAAGATGCCTTCCATCGGAGAATCCGAAACATGAATCAACGTGCATTCGACCTCGCGCAGTTGCGTACCTTCGTCGCCGTGGCGGAGGCGGGCAGCGTCTCGGCGGGTGCAGAGCGCGTGTTCCTGTCGCAATCGTCAGTGAGCGAGCAATTGAAGAAGCTCGAAGAGCGCACCGGCCAGCCGCTCTTCCTGCGCGGCAAGCAAGGCGTCACCGCGACGCCGGCGGGCGCGAAACTGCTCGACCACGCACGCCGCATTCTGGCGATGAGCGAAGCGGCGTTCGAAGACCTGCAGGGCCGTTCGCTCGACGGCGAATTGCGCATCGCGATCACCGACTACTATCGCCCGCACGACGTCGCGCGCGTGCTGAAGATGTTCTCCGAACAGCATCCGCGATTGCGTCTGCATGTGACTGTGCTGCCGAGCGCGGTGATCGACAGCAGCATCGAAGACGACACTACGTTCGACATCGGCCTGTCGCTGCGCATCATGGCGCCGGGTGCGAAGCGCGCCACGGGTGGTAACGCGCGCGCGTCGAGCACCGTCGTGCGGCGCGAGAAACTCCTGTGGGCGATGTCGGCCGATGCCGATCCACAGCATCTCGCGGCCCCCTTTCATCTGGTGCTGCTGCCCGCGACATGCCAGTTGCAGCGCTTCGTCGTCAGGTTGCTCGACGAACGCAACGTGCCTTACCTCGTTTCGCATTCGGCGTCGGGCATGGCCGGGCTTCAACTCGCGCTGAAGGCAGGTCTCGGCATCTCGTGTCTGAATGAATCGTCGATCGGCTCGGGCATGGTGCCGTGCCCGGCGACCATCGGCCTGCCTCCGCTGCCTTCAGTCGAATTCCATCTGTTGCCGGCGCGCCCCGGCGAGAGCGCACTGGTCGCCAACGCGCGCGCAGCGTTCACACGGCTGCTTGCATGAACGCAACGGTCGTGTCTGCAATCGGGACAATGACCGCATTTCATGCGGCATTCTTTCAGGCATTCGTTGAAAGCACGCGGATTGCCTCCTATGATGGTTGCAATGTCAGCGTCATCGTGATGCTCTAGCGTGTCGGTTCTGCGGCAAGCCTGTTCATGCGCGGAGAACGCCGCTTCACACCGCGCGAGGCAGCGTTTAGTAAAACATCATAAAACCTGGCAAAGCCGCCCCCCTATTCTGCGACTTTTTGCGAACCTGAATACACTGTCGGCGCCGCGCGTCGGACGAACAAGAGCAGCAGCCATTCGATTGACATAGATCACATACGTGACCAAGGCGACCAGGCAGTATTGAAGAGAGCGACCCGCCTCTTCAAAGGGTGTTCATACAACGAATCTAGAAACCCATTTCCCTACGAGGCCACTCGTGCATCGCAGAACCGTCGGCTCGTCGATCCTGTTGCTGATTTGCGCCATTTGCACGTTGAGTGCGCGGCCTTCGATTGCGGCCTCGAACGACGTACCACCGCCGTCGACCATGGACGAAAAAATGCATGCCTGCACGACCTGTCACGGCGTGCAGGGCCAGGGACGCAACAACGATTACTTCCCCCGCATCGCCGGCAAGCCTGCGGACTATCTGTTTAACCAGCTCACTGCATTCCGCGACGGCGGCCGCACGTATCCGCCGATGGGCTATCTGCTCGCGTTCCTGCCCGACGACTATCTGCGCAAGGTCAGCCAGTACTTTGCCGATCGCCAGCCGCCGTATCCGAATCCCGATACCAATCCGCTGCCGCAAGCGACGCTCGACTACGGCAAGCAACTCGTCATGCAAGGCGACGCGAAGCGCGGCATTCCCGCGTGCGCCGCGTGTCACGGCGAACGCCTGACGGGACAGCAGCCCGGCATCCCCGGACTGCTCGGTCTGCATGCGAGCTATATCGCGGGGCAGATGGGCACGTGGCGCTCAGGCACGCGCCACGCGCTCGCGCCCGACTGCATGCACTCGATCGCCGTCAAACTGAACGACAAGGACATCACTGCCGTATCGAGCTGGCTCGCGCGCCAGCCACGGCCCGCCGATCCGCGTCCCGTGCCGCGACTGCCCGGCAAGCTGCCATTGGCATGTGGGAGCCAACCGGAATGAAGACTCTCTCCTCTCGCTCCGTGAATCGCATGCAACGCGCCGCCAGCCTCACGCGCCGCGCGACGATGTCATTGCTGGCACGCACCGCGCTTGCGCTCGCCGCCATCGCTGCGCAATCTCCATTCGTCACCGCTGCATATGCGGCGGGTGCAGCCGCGCCCGCAGCCGCCGAAGCGCGTCCCGAACAGGTCGTGCGCGGCGAGTATCTTGCGCGAGCGGGCGATTGCGTCGCGTGTCATACGGCGCCGCGCGGCAAGACGTTCGGCGGTGGCCTCCCGATGGAAACGCCGTTCGGCACGCTCTTCACGCCGAACATCAGCCCCGACAGCGAGTACGGCATCGGCAACTGGACGGCCGACGATTTCTTCAAGATGATGCGCACGGGCAAGAGCCCGGACGGCAAGCTGATCTATCCTGCGATGCCGATCGCGCAATACACGAAGGTCACGCGCGAAGACTCCGATGCGATCTTCGCGTACCTGAAGTCGGTCGAGCCCGTGCATCAGGCGAACCGCAAGCATGAGCTGCGCTTCCCGTTCAACCAGCGCGAGCTGCTGATCGGCTGGCGTTCGCTGTACTTCCGCGAAGGCGTGTTCCAGCCGAACCCGACGCGCTCCGTCGAATGGAATCGCGGCGCTTATCTGGTCGAAGGACTCGGCCATTGCACGATGTGCCATACGAAGATCAATCTGCTCGGCGGCTCGTCGAAGAGCGAGCAGTTCGCGGGCGGCCTGATCCCGGTGCAGAACTGGTACGCGCCGTCGCTCACGTCCGACAAGGACGGCGGACTCGGCGACTGGAGCATCAAGGACATCGTCGATCTGCTGCAGGCTGGCATCTCCGATCGCGGCGCGGTCTATGGCCCGATGGCGGAAGTGACGTACCACAGCCTGCAATACATGACCGACGACGACGTGAAGGCGATGGCCGTCTATCTGAAGACGCTGCCCGACAACGACCCGGGCCGCAAGACGGGCCCATCGGCGACGGTCAAGCCCGCCGTGTTCGAATCCGGCCAGCACATCTACATGACGAAGTGCGCGATGTGCCACGGCGACAACGGCGAAGGCAAGCTCCAGCATTACCCGCCGCTCGCCCGCAACCAGTCGATCGAAATGGATTCGGCCGTCAATCCGATCCGCATCGTGCTCAACGGCGGCTTCCCGCCGGGCACGCGACGCAACCCGGAGCCCTACGGCATGCCGCCGTTCGCGCAGGAACTGAACGACGCCGACGCCGCCGCTGTCGTCACCTACATCCGCACGGCCTGGGGCAATCACGGCCAGCCCGTGACGGCGAAACAGGTCAACGAATTGCGCAAGGCGCCGCTGCGCTGATCCCGCTTCACTGACACCAATCCTGTCCTCGGAGACTTCGCAGATGGACCCTAACGATCACTCCGGCGACCACTACGGCAACGCTTCGGACGACGAAGTCGAACGCATCGTCGCGCAAGGACCGAACGGCGCGATCGCGGTCGCGGGCGTCGCCGCCGTGGTCGTCCTCGCGATATGGATCGGCTTCTACTTTCTCGTGTTCCTGCCGCGCGGCGTCATTCACTGATCATGTCGACCCAACCTTCCCATTCTCCAGACAGCGGTCATGCCGTCTCCGTGCGCTCGGAGCGTCGCTGGGCGTACTTCGTCATCGCGATCGTCGTGTTCATGCTCGTCCTCGTCGTGTACTCGGGGCTGCACTGGGCGATGATGCCGCCGTCGCGCGTCGAGACCATCGATCCGTCGCGGCTGCAGATGTCGGGCGAATTCGTCGAGAGCAATCTCGGCAGCGCCGTCGAGCCCGACGGTTCGGTCGTCGTGCGCTTCATCGCGCAGCAGTACTCGTTCACGCCGCAATGCCTGCTGGTGCCCGCCGGCACCGACGTTACCTTCCGCACGACGAGCGCCGATGTCGTGCATGGCCTGCTCGTCACCGACACGAACATCAACACGATGGTCGTGCCCGGCTACGTCGCGACGTTTTCCTCCTCCTTTGACAAACCCGCCGATCATCTGATGCCGTGCCACGAGTTCTGCGGCTTCGGCCATCAGACGATGTGGGCGCACGTGAAGGTCATCGACAAGGCCGCCTTCTTCGAACAGGCAAAACAAAACCGGAGGCTCAGCTGTGTTTCACGCTAAGCGACTCGTTCTCGCGCACTTCTGGCTCGCGTTCATCTCGTTCGGAGTAGCGCTGCTGCTGGGCGCATGGCAGATGCTCGTGCGCAGTCCGCTGCATCCGTGGATCGGCGACCCGGAGCTTTACTACCGTTCGGTGACGGCGCACGGCACGGTGATGGCCTATGTGCTGCCCACGCTGGTCGCGATGGGCTTCGGCTACGCGATCGTCGAACTCGCGCTTCAACAGGCGCTGGTCGGCCTGAAGTGGGCATGGGCCGCGCTGATCGTGCTCGCGGTGGGCGCGGTGATGGCGATCGTGCCCGTCGCGGCCGGCCAGGCATCGGTGCTCTTCACGTTCTATCCGCCGATGATCGGCAGCCCGTTCTATTACCTCGGCGTCGTGCTCGTCGTCGTGGGCTCGTGGATCTGGGTCGCGCTGATGGGCATCAACCTGCGCATCTGGAAGCGCGCGAACCCCGGCAAGCCGGTGCCGCTCGCGATGTATGCGAACGTCGCGGGCGCCTACCTGTGGGCGTGGACGGCCGTCGGCGCGGCGCTCGAAATCCTCTTCCAGATCCTGCCCGTCGCGCTCGGCCTCAAGACGACCATCGACGCCGGCCTCGCGCGCGTGCTCTTCTCGTGGACACTGCACGCGATCGTCTACTTCTGGCTGGTTCCGTCGTATATCGCGTACTACACGCTGGTGCCGCGCGCGATCGGCGGACGGCTGTACAGCGATTCGATGGCGCGTGTGTCGTTCGTCCTGTTCCTCGTGTTCGCAATGCCGATCGGCATTCACCATCTGTTCGCCGATCCGCAAGTGGGCGCGGGCTTCAAGTTCGTTCATGCAGTGTTCACGGGCATGGTGTCGGTGCCGACGCTGCTCACCGTGTTCACGATTTGCGCATCGGTGGAAATCGCCGGGCGGCTGCGCGGCGGCAAGGGCGCATTCGGCTGGCTGAAGGCTTTGCCGTGGGACAACCCGATGATGCTCGTCATTGCGTTCTCGTTCATCATGCTTGGCTTCGGCGGCGCGGGCGGCCTCATCAACATGAGCTACCAGCTCAACGAGACGATTCACAACACGCAGTGGGTCACGGGCCACTTTCACCTGATCTTCGGCGGCGCGATCGTCATCATGTACTTCGCGATCGCGTACGAACTGTGGCCGCAACTGACGGGCCGCGCGATCGGCTCGCTGAACCTGATCCGCTGGCAACTATGGCTGTGGTTCATCGGCATGATGGTCGTCACGCTGCCCTGGCACTACGTCGGCCTGCTCGGCGCGCCGCGCCGGATGGCCTACTACGACTACAGCAATCCCGCGATTGCGCCGCAAGCAATCTGGGTTGCCGTGTCGGCATTCGGCGGCCTGATACTCGTGATCTCCGGTCTGCTGTTCCTCTACATCCTCGCGAAAGCGCAGTTCGGCGCGATCGAGCAGCCGAAGCAGTTCCGCTTCAGCGCGCCCGTGCATCCCGTCGAGCGCGTGCCGGCCGCGCTGAACAGCTTCGGCCTGTGGGTCGCGCTGATGATCGGTTTGACGGTCGTGAACTACAGCGTGCCGATCGCGCAGTTGCTCGGCTTGCAACAGACGTCCGTGCCGGCCGTCGCAGTGGGAGCACGGTGATGAGCGAGGAACGCGTATTCAGCTTCAGCAACCGGTGGTTCACGTCGAGCGTCGGCGGCGTGATCGTGATTGCTGTCGTGTCGATTCTGATCGGCTTCATCTGGCTGCCGTCGAAGCATTCCGACTTCACGCAACGCGGACTCTGGGCGACGATCTGTAGCGCGGCGGGCGCGCCGTCGTCGTGGTACACGCAAAACGGGAACATCGCGGGCCCGGCGCCGAGCAATGTGGTCGTGCTGCCTCCTGCGCCGCCGTTGAGCCGCCCGAGTCCCGATGCAGTTTCAGTCGGGCGCGGCGCAACACTCGCGCAGAACTGCTCGATGTGCCACGGCGTGGAGAGCCTGATTCAGGTCACGGCGCCCGTGCTCGCGGGGCAATACGCGGACGTGGTCTACAAGCAGTTGCGCGACTATCAGAGCGGGCAGCGCATGAACTCGATCATGCCGCCCATCATCCGCCACCTGAACGACCGCGATCTGCACGATCTCGCGAACTACTATTCGACGCTGCCGCGCCCGCCCGCCGTCGAAAAGGGCACAGTCGAAGACGCGAGCATCCGCAAGCTCGTCAACGAAGGCTCGCCGATGCGCAACATCGCGCCGTGCGCCGCGTGTCACGGCGAGCGCGATCGCAAAGGGTCCGCGCCGTGGCTGGGCGGGCAGTCGTCGGTGTATATGGCGGCGCAGTTGCGCGCGTTCACCAACGGCGATCGTCATAACGACGTCAACGAACAGATGCGTAACGTCGCGCGCAACATGACGCCGGAAGAAATCGACGGCGTGGCGAAGTATTACGCAGTGCGGCCTTAAGGACCTGAGGACCTAAGTTCTTGGGGTTATAGGCTGCCGCGCGCATTGCGCTAGAAAACAAACGGCCGTACAAGCGTTGAAGGCTTGCACGGCCGTTCTGTTTTGCTTCGATAACGACGCGCGAGTTACCGGTGCTACTCCCCTGCTTCACGCACCTTCATCCGCCGGCGATGCGAAGAAGTGAGCCACGTCTCCGCCATTCCATTCGCCGGCGTGCCTAGACGGCTTCGGCCGTCTCCAGCGATACGTCCACATCTGGCTTCTGCGCGACCGTGTGATGCGCAACGGCACGCGGCGACGAGGCGCGCGCGCCATCGGTGCGGAACACGGAAACAGCCTCCGTGAGATGCCGCGCCTGCTCTTCGAGCGAACTCGCGGCTGCTGCGGCCTGCTCGACGAGCGCGGCATTCTGTTGCGTCACCTCATCCATCTGCGCGACGGCGACGTTCACCTGATCGATACCCGTGCTCTGCTCGTTCGCCGCTTCGGCGATCTCGCTCATGATCGCGCTGACGCGCGCAATCGCGTCGACGATTTCTGTCATCGTCGAGCCCGAGCGCTGGACGAGATCGGCACCCGCCGTCACACGGTCATTCGACGCGCCGATCAATCCCTTGATCTCCTTCGCCGCTGCCGCGCTACGCTGCGCAAGCGAACGGACTTCGCTCGCGACGACGGCAAAGCCGCGCCCCTGTTCGCCTGCGCGTGCCGCTTCGACAGCGGCGTTCAACGCGAGGATATTCGTCTGGAACGCGATGCCCTCGATCACGCCGACGATATCAGCGATACGCCGCGAGTCGTCGACGATTTGCTGCATCGTGCCCACCACCTGCTGCGTGAGCTCGCCGCCTTGCGCCGCGAGCGTCGATGCGCCTTGCGCAAGCGAGCTGGCCTGCTTCGCGTTGTCGGCCGTCTGCTTGACCGTCGACGTAAGTTCTTCGATGCTCGCCGCCGTCTCTTCGAGCGAGGCCGCCTGCTCTTCCGTGCGCTGCGACAGATTCGTATTGCCCGCTGCGATTTCGCTCACGCCTGTGTCGATCGAATCGGTGCTGTGGCGCACCGTGTTCACCGTCGCGATCAGCGACTCCTGCATCCTGCGCAGCGCCGCAGCGAGGCGGCCCATTTCGTTGTCGCCGGTGCTTTCGATGCGACCTGTCAGGTCCCCGTGCGCGATGCGCTGGAACTGCTCGATCGTGGCGTCGACGGGATGCACGATCGCGCGAACCATCACGACGCGTCCGATCCACGAGAAGATCAGCGTGCCCGCCATGCCGATCGCAACAGCAACGCAGACGGCATAGAAGAGCTGTTGCGCATCCTGATAGCGCTTTTCGGCATGATCCAGTTGCACCTTTTCGAGCGCCAGCATCGGCTTTTCGTAGGCGCTATACAGCGGCGACAATTTATGCCCCTGCAACTCGTGGAACGCCGCCTTGTCGCCGGCCTTGAGCGCCGCCATTGCAGGTTCGACGCCTTCGTGCAGGAACGCGTCGCGCTTCTCCTGCATCTCCTTGATGAGCCCCTGCTCGTCGGCCGCATTGCCCGCAGCGCGCAGGAAATTGGCGAGACGTTCGTTCGACACCTTCAGATACGTATCGAACCGCTTGAGTACGGCGTCGGCGCCTTGCTGATCGTTCAGTTCGTTGAGCGATGAGTACGTCGCGAGCGAGAGGCGCAGGCGAAGCAGTTGCCCCGCGCTGCCTTCGAGGTCCGCGACGGCGGGCGTATCGACCGTATACATCCGCTGCAACGACGCATTGCTCGCACGCAGCGACAGCAGTCCCGCCGCCGCGCCGATCAGCAATACGATGCCGAATAGCACGATCATCAACGTGAGGTATGTGCGTATCGAAAGACCTTTCAACATGAAGCATGTCTCCTATGGCCGCCTGACCGGAATCTCCAGAGTTCCGTGGCAGGATTGCTGCGCCCAGGCCGCCAGGCAAGGTCCGCAACTCGATTGAACATTAAGCAGATGCACCACACTGCCAGTTACGGCTGATTTGCCAAAAACTTTATGGCCTGCCGGGAAGCGTTCTGCCGGAAGGCCGCCGGGCTTGATCTCGCGCAATCTCGGCCGAAACGCCGGGCGTGCCGTGGATCAACCGACGTTGAGTCCGCCCGCGGCGTCGAAGATCCCGCGCAGCCATTGCGCGAACGCCCGCACGCGCGACGACAACTGGCGGCTTTGCGGATACAGCACCGTGACGGGCATCGGCGGCGGCGGAAACTGCGGCAGCACGACGACGAGACTGCCCGCGGCGAGTTCGTTCAGCACCCGATAGCGCGGCACCTGCACGAGACCGAGTCCGGCGACCGCCGCGCCCGTGTACAGATCGGCGCCCGTCACCGACACGATCGCCTTGAGATTCGCTTCGACCACGCGTTCGTCGACGGTGAATTCGAGCGGCATTGCACTGCCCGTCGCGCTCGATATGTAGTTGACGGCACGATGCGTCGCGAGCGCGGCGAGATCGGCTGGCAGGCCGTGCCGTTCCAGATACGCGGGGCTCGCGAGCGTCACCTGTTCGAGCCGCGCGACGCGCCGCCCCACCATCGACGAATCCTGCAGGTTGCCCGCCCGCAGCACGCAATCGACGCCTTCGCGCACGAGATCGACGAGCCGGTCGTCCTCGCCGATATGCAGTTCGATGCCCGGATAGCGTTCGAGAAAATCCGGCAGCGCCGGGACGATGAAGTGCCGCGCGAGCGTACCCTGCAAGTTCACGCGCAACAGTCCTTTCGGCGCCGCGTTGCGGAAAGAGCCTTCAGCCTCTTCCATATCGGCGAGCAGACGCACGCAGCGGCGGTAATACGCTTCGCCGTCGGGCGTGAGGCGCACGGTGCGCGTGGTGCGCTCGAGCAAACGCGCGCCGAGCCGCTGCTCCATCCGCTTCATCAGGTTCGTGACAGTGGCGCGCGGAATCTGCAGATCGTCGGCGGCACGCGTGAAGCTTTGCCGCTCGGCGATGCGGACGAACACCTGCATTTCCTGGAAACGGTCCATGACGGCTAGCTCCGCCGCCTCATGCGGCACATTGTTGAAGTAAATGGAACGATGATAGCAACTCCCGACCGATTATCTCTTCCATGAAATATCCGATCATCCTTTCACCGAATCACTACTTCGAGGAACGGGATCATGAATAACGTGAAGAACGCCAAGGTGGCTATCGTGACGGGCGCATCGCGCGGCATTGGCGCGGCCCTCGCGCGGCGGCTCGCCACCGATGGATTTGCAGTCGTCGTCAACTACGCGGCGAGTTCGAAGGAAGCGGACGCGCTCGTCGCGGAACTGAACACACAGGGCGCGGCTGCGATTGCGGTGAAAGCGGACGTGTCGAACGCCGACGACGTGCGCCGCATGTTCGAAACGACCGAGCAGCAGCTCGGCAAGGTCGACGTGCTCGTCAACAACGCGGGCATCATGAAGCCGCTGCCGCTCGCCGACACCAGCGACGCGCTCTACACGCAGACTTTCGACATCAACGTGCGCGGCACTTTCAATACGCTGCGCGAAGCGGCGGCGCGGATGAACAACGGCGGGCGCGTCGTCAACTTTTCGAGCACCGCGCTCGCGCTGAACATGCCGGGCTACGGGGTCTACAACGCGACGAAGGCGGCCGTCGAAGCGTTCACGCATGTCTTTGCCAAGGAACTGCGCGGCCGCGACATCACCGTGAATGCGGTCGCGCCGGGACCCGTCGCGACCGCACTGTTCCTCGAAGGCAAGACGGAAGAGCAGATCCAGAACTTCGCGAAGATGCCGCCGCTGCAACGCCTGGGACAGCCGGAGGATATTGCGTCCGTGGTCTCGTTTCTGGCAGGGCCGGATAGCGCGTGGGTCAACGGGCAGATTCTGCGGGCGAATGGGGGGTTGGCTTGAGGCAAGGAGCGGGGCTTTGGATGATTGGCTCCTTATGCTTGCTCTTGCAACAGTCGCGACAGGCCTGAGCATAAAGAAACACCCCGCTCGAAGGCGGGGTGTTTTCCTGTTCGCTCGACGCGCGGTGTTTCGCTGCGCCGGAGAGTTTTTGCGCGGGACGCGTCAGAACGGAATATCGTCGTCCATCTCGTCGAATCCGCCGCCGGCCGGCGCGCTCGGACGGCTCTGACCGCCACCGCCACCACCGCCGCCCGACACACGGCCACCGCCGCCACCGCCCGACATGCGGCCGCCACCGCCGCGCTCCATCGACTCGCCACGGCTATAGCCGCCGTCGTCACCGCCGCTGCCGCCAGAACCGCCGCGGCCGCCAAGCATCTGCATCTGGTCAGCGACGATTTCCGTCGAATAACGGTCGGTGCCGTCCTGCGCCTGATACTTGCGCGTGCGGATACGGCCTTCGATATACACCGACGAGCCCTTTTTCAGGTACTCCGACACGATTTCCGCGAGGCGCCCAAAGAACGACACGCGATGCCACTCAGTCATTTCCTTGAATTCGCCCGACTGCTTGTCCTTGTAGCGATCGGTCGTGGCAAGGCGGATGTTCGCCACTGCGTCACCGCTCGGAAGGTAACGGACTTCCGGATCGGCGCCGAGATTGCCGACGAGAATGACCTTGTTCACGGATGCCATGAGTTTCTCCTGTTGATTCCGTTTCCGGCGACGCGGCACCGATGGCTTTCTACGCCAGGGCCGCCTGTGTCAATGACCGGAAAGCGCGCCCCCGCGCCCCGTTTGACCGCCGCCTTTAAATTCGTGCCGTAAAAGATTTATGCCTTGCGCGGCGGCTGCTTCATGCTCGCGGCGATTATAAGCCAGCAAGCTACGAGCCCCGAGCATGCAAAAAACACGGCACTTTGTCCATCCACTTTCAGCAGCCAGCCGCCGATCACGCCGCCCATTGCGAGGCCGATCGATTGCGTGGTGTTGTAGACGCCCGCCGCCGCGCCCTTGCGGTTGCCCGGCGCCAGTTTCGACACCAGCGAAGGCTGCGATGCTTCGAGAATATTGAAGCCGAGAAAGTAGACAAACAGGATCGCCGCCACAGCCATAATGGTATGCGCTGCGACACCGAGCAGTAACTGGCCGATCAGGATAAGACCAATCGCACCCAGCAGGACGGCCTTCATCTTGCCGCGCTTTTCGGCGGCGATGATCGCAGGCACCATCATCACGAACGCCAGCCCCATCACGGGCAGGTAAATCTTCCAGTGCGACGCGACGGGCAGGCCACCCGCTTCAAGAATGCGCGGCACGACGAGGAAGAGCGCCGTTTGCGTCGCGTGAAGCACGAGCACGCCGAAATTGAGGCGCAGCAGCTCACGATTGTGCAGGACTTCGCGGAACGGCGCGGGCACGTGAACGGGCTTCGGCGCATCCGGCACGATCCACAGCACGACGCCGATCGCGAGGATCGAGAACACGCCGACGAGCGCGAACAGGCCGCTCATGCCGACCCAATGGAACACGATCGGCGCGCCGACGATCGCAACCGCGAACGATACGCCGATCGATCCGCCAACCATCGCCATTGCCTTGGTGCGATGCTCTTCGGCCGTCAGGTCGGCGATGAACGCGATCACCGCCGACGACACCGCACCCATCCCCTGAATCACCCGTCCGATGATGATCCACGTCATGTCGTGCGCGAACGCGGCGACGAAGCTGCCGAGCGCGAAGATCAGCAGGCCCGTCGCGATGACGGGCTTGCGGCCGACCTTGTCCGAGATCCAGCCGTAGAAAATATAGAGCAGCGATTGCGTGACGCCATACGCACCGAGCGCGATGCCGACCAGCAACACGTTCTCGCCGCCCGGAATCGTCTTCGCGTAGATCGAGAAGACGGGCATGATCATGAAGAGACCCAGCATGCGCAGCGCGAAGATCGCGGCAAGCGACACGGTCGCGCGCAGTTCATGCGCGCTCATGCGTGAAGAGGTGGCGGACGGATTGGACATCGGGAGCGATATTCGAATGAACGGACGGCGAACCGCGTGGGCCCGCATGCGCAGCTTCTGACGCGTGCAGCGCTCGCGCCGGCCACCTGTTGCCTTGCAGACGACGGAAAACGCCTCACATACAGGTCGCACACAGGCAGTTCACCGCGACGCTGGACCGCAAAAAAACGACGGTTTCGTATCAGTCAGCACGCCGTTTGCGGGCTGTCAGGAAGCCGTAACGGCGGTCTGGAAAAGTCGTTATAGTAGCAGGTTTAGCCTTCTCCTCTTCCCGCCGGTTCATGGAACAAATCCGTATCCGTGGGGCTCGGACCCACAACCTGAAGAACGTCAATCTCGACCTGCCGCGTCACAAGCTGGTCGTGATTACGGGCCTGTCCGGCTCGGGCAAATCGTCGCTGGCCTTCGACACACTTTACGCCGAAGGCCAGCGCCGTTATGTGGAGAGTCTGTCCGCATACGCCCGCCAATTCCTGCAACTGATGGAAAAGCCGGACGTCGACCTGATCGAGGGTCTGTCGCCAGCCATTTCGATCGAGCAGAAAGCGACGTCGCACAACCCGCGCTCGACGGTCGGCACCGTCACCGAAATCCACGACTACCTGCGGCTTCTTTACGCACGTGTCGGCACGCCGTATTGCCCGGACCACGAAATTCCGCTCGAGGCGCAAAGCGTCTCGCAGATGGTGGACGCCGCGCTCGCGCTGCCCGAAGACACGAAGCTGATGATCCTCGCGCCCGTCGTCGCGAATCGCAAGGGCGAGCACACCGAACTGTTCGAAGACATGCAAGCGCAGGGCTTCATCCGCTTTCGCGTGCGCTCGGGCGGCGGCACCGCGAACGAAGGCGTCGCGAAGATCTACGAAGTCGACTCGCTGCCGCAACTGAAAAAGAACGACAAGCACACGATCGATGTGGTCGTCGACCGTCTGAAGGTGCGGCCCGACGCGAAGCAGCGTCTCGCCGAATCGTTCGAAACGGCGCTGCGTCTCGCCGACGGCCGCGCGATCGCGCTCGAAATGGATACGGACAACGAGCATCTGTTCAGTTCGAAGTTCGCGTGCCCGATCTGCTCGTACTCGCTGCAAGAACTGGAGCCGCGCCTCTTCTCGTTCAACAATCCGATGGGCGCGTGCCCGGAATGCGACGGCCTCGGCCAGATCACGTTCTTCGATCCGAAGCGGGTGGTCGCGCATCCGTCGCTGTCGCTGGCGGCGGGCGCCGTGAAGGGCTGGGACCGGCGCAACCAGTTCTACTTTCAGATGCTGCAAAGCCTCGCGGCGTTCTACGAGTTCGATATCGACACCGCGTTCGAGGACCTGCCGGAAAAGGTGCGCCAGATTCTGCTGTACGGCTCCGGCAAGCAGACCGTGCCGTTCTCGTACATCAACGAGCGCGGGCGCACTTCGGTGCGCGAGCATGTGTTCGAAGGGATCATTCCGAATCTGGAGCGGCGTTATCGCGAGACGGATTCCGTCGCGGTGCGTGAAGAGCTCGCGAAGTATCAGAACAACCAGGCGTGCCCGTCGTGCGAAGGCACGCGTCTGCGGCGCGAAGCGCGGTTCGTGCGCATCGGCGCGGACGGCGACGCGCGCGCGATCTACGAAGTGAGCGGCTGGCCGCTGCGCGACTCGCTCGGCTATTTCCAGACGCTGCGGCTCGAAGGCGCAAAACGCGAAATCGCCGACAAGGTCATCAAGGAAATCGTCGCGCGCCTGATGTTCCTGAACAACGTCGGGCTCGATTATCTGTCGCTGGAGCGCAGCGCCGAAACGCTGTCGGGCGGCGAGGCGCAGCGCATCCGGCTCGCGTCGCAGATCGGCTCGGGACTGACGGGCGTGATGTACGTGCTCGACGAGCCGTCGATCGGCCTGCATCAGCGCGACAACGACCGCCTTATTTCGACGCTCAAGCATCTGCGCGATCTCGGCAACTCGGTGATCGTCGTCGAGCACGACGAGGACATGATCCGGATGGCCGACTATGTCGTCGATATGGGACCGGGCGCGGGCGAGCACGGCGGCATGGTGATCGCGGAAGGCACGCCCGTCGAAGTGCAGGCGGACCCGGCTTCGATGACGGGCCAGTATCTCGCGGGCACGCGCCGCATCGAATTCCCCGACGACCGCAAGCAGCCCGACGAGCGCCATCTGCGCATCGTCGAGGCTTATGGCAACAACCTTAAGCGCGTGACGCTCGATCTGCCCGTCGGTCTTCTGACTTGCGTGACGGGCGTTTCGGGCTCGGGCAAGTCGACGCTGATCAACGACACGCTCTATCACGCCGTCGCGCAGCACTTGTACGGCTCATCGACGGAGCCGTCGCCGTTCGAGGCGATCGAAGGCCTCGAGCATTTCGACAAGGTCATCAACGTCGACCAGTCGCCGATCGGCCGCACGCCGCGCTCGAATCCCGCGACGTACACGGGCGTCTTCACGCCGATCCGCGAACTGTTCGCGGGCGTGCCCGCCGCGAAGGAACGCGGCTACGATCCGGGCCGCTTTTCGTTCAACGTGAAGGGCGGACGCTGCGAATCATGTCAAGGCGACGGCGTGCTGAAGGTCGAGATGCACTTCCTGCCGGACGTGTACGTGCCGTGCGACGTGTGTCACGGCAAGCGCTACAACCGCGAGACGCTCGACATCCAGTACAAGGGCAAGAACATCAGCGAAGTGCTGGAGATGACCGTCGAGCACGCGCACGAGTTCTTCCGTGCCGTGCCCGTCGTCGCGCGCAAGCTGAAGACGCTGCTCGACGTCGGCCTCGGCTATATCCGCCTCGGCCAGTCGGCGACCACGCTGTCGGGCGGCGAGGCGCAGCGCGTCAAACTCTCGCTGGAACTGAGCAAGCGCGATACGGGTCGCACGCTTTATATCCTCGACGAACCGACGACGGGCCTTCATTTCCACGATATCGCGCTGCTGCTGGAAGTAATCCATCGGTTGCGCGATCAAGGAAATACGGTTGTCATCATCGAGCATAATCTCGATGTGATAAAAACAGCCGACTGGGTCATCGATCTCGGTCCCGAAGGCGGCGCCGGCGGCGGTCAGATCATCGCGCAGGGCACGCCGGAGCAGATCGCGAAATCGAAGGCAAGTTTTACCGGCCGGTATCTCGCGCCGCTATTGCTGCGCGGCTCGGCGGCTGGCGTATCGGCAGCGGAAGCACGGGCCGCATCGGTTGAATCGACGGATGCGGAATCCGGCGAACCATCCGACGATGAAACCGGCGAGGCCGAGGCAACAGGAAGCGACACCACTGCAGAATCCGCAAAAACAGCCGTAAAACCGGCGAGGGCAAAAAAGGCCGTCGCCGCCGATGCACCGAAACGGGCTTCGAAATCGACAGCGAAGCCTGCGGCAGGAACGGCAAAAGCGACAGCAAAAGCCGGCAAGCCGAGCGTAAAAACCCGAGGTTGGAGACAATAGAAAGCCATGGCCAAGCGTAATCCGGCCCGCGATGACGGGCAGGTGCAGGATCTGCGCCCTCGCCCGGTCAGGCTGACCAGCGACATGAGCCTGCCGAAACTGTCGGCGGTCGAGATCGGCAGCTATGTCGTCGCGCTGCTCGCGATGTGGGCGGTGCTCGAACTGAAGCTGCTGGGCGCGCTGCTCGCCGGCATGCTTGTGTTCCAGCTCGTCCATACGCTCGCGCCGCGCATCGAAAAGCACATGTCGAGTTATCGCGCGCGCTGGTTCGCGGTGGTGATTCTGTCCGCCGTGATCGTCGGCGTGCTGACGGGCTTCACCGTCGCGATCATCGAGCACTTCGAGAGCGACGTGCCGAGCGTCCAGAAGCTGCTCGACCAGGCGATGTCGCTGATCGACCAGGCGCGTGGCCGCCTGCCACAGTTCATCGCGCAGAACCTGCCCGTCTCCACCGAGCAGATGAAGGAAAAGGCCACCGTGCTGATGCAGACGCATGCGAGCACGCTCTCGCAAGGCGGCAAGAACGCGGCGCGCATCTTCACGCATGTGCTGATCGGCATGATCATCGGCGCGATCGTCGCGGTCGGCGCGCAGAAGCACATTCAGCGGCTGCCGCTGTCGACGGCGTTCATCGCGCGCGTCAGCCGTTTCGCCGATGCGTTCCGCCGCATCGTGTTCGCGCAGATGAAGATCTCCGCGATCAACACGGTGTTCACGGGCATATTCCTGCTGTTGCTGCTGCCGCTCTTCCATGCGCCGCTGCCGATGGCGAAGACGCTCGTCATCCTCACGTTCATCGTCGGCCTGCTGCCCGTGATCGGCAATCTGATCTCGAACACGCTGATCGTCGCAGTTGCGTTGTCGGTGAGCTTTCCGGCGGCCGTGACGGCGCTCATCTTCCTGATCCTGATTCACAAGCTCGAATATTTCCTCAACGCGCGCATCATCGGCGGACAAATCGAGGCGCGCGCATGGGAACTGCTCATCGCGATGCTCGTGATGGAAGCCGCGTTCGGCATTCCCGGCGTGATCGCTGCGCCGATCTTCTATGCGTACATCAAGCGCGAACTGATCTATCTGCGGCTGGTGTAGCGCATCGCAACGAGGGCATCGACGCAAAAAGGGCGACCGCGAGGCCGCCCTTTTTGCATGTGCGCTTCGATGTGCGCTTCGATGTGCGCTTCGATGTGCGCTTCGATGTGCGCTTCGATGTGCGCTTCGATGTGCGCTTCGATGTGCGCTTCCACGTACGCTTCATGTCCACATCGCCGCGGCAATCAGAAGTCGATGCGCGCGTTGAGCGACAGTGTGCGCGGATCGCCCGGCGAGATGTAGTCCGCGTACTGGTATTCCCAGTAACGCTTGTTCGTGATGTTGTCGATCGCGGCACGGAACGTCACGCCGTAGCCGCCGATACGCGTCGCATACGACGCGCCGACGTTGAACAGCGTGTAGCCGCCCGCTTTCAGATCACCGGCCGGACGCACGGTCGTGTTGCCCGTGAACTTCGCGTCGGCGCCGACTCTGAGGCCGGGCACGTACGGCACGTTGTACGTCACATGGCCCGCCGCGACGAAACCGGGCGCGCCCGCGACGCGGTTGCCATCAAATGACGAGCCGCGCTCGTACTTCGTATGCAGCCACATCAGGTCGCCGCCGACCGTCCAGTTCGCGCCGAGCCGTACATCGGCGCCCGCTTCGACGCCCTCGAAAATCGACTCGCCATCCTGAACGTAGACGTTCGCGCTATTCGCATACTCCGCGCCGCGCTCGATGCGGAACAGCGCCGTGCTCGCGCTCCAGCGCGCATGCTCGCTCTTGATGCCGACTTCGTACTGCTTGCTGCGCAGCGGCTTGAGCATCTGGCCGGCGTTCGCATAAGTGAAGTCGACGATCGAGCCGGGTTCGAGCGATTCGACATAGCTCGTGTAGAGCGTGGTCGTCGGCGCGAGCTTGAACATCAGCGCGACTGTCGGCGTGAGCACGCCGCTCTGGCTGTAGTGCGAACTGGTCGCGCCCGTCAGCGTGTAGCCGTTCTGCTCGTAGTTCGTATAACGGACACCGCCGAGCACCGACCAGCGTTCGGTCAACCGGATCGTATCGCTCGCGAAGAGCGCTTTCTGCGTGATGTCGCCGGCGCGATAGGTCGATAGTCCTTCGGGGCTGTAGAACAGGTTCGTGTTCGGCGAATAGAGATTGCCCGTGCCGATCTGCTCGTAGACGCTGTTCGCTTCGTTCTCGTTCACCTGCTTCTGCCACGCCGCGCCAAATACCAGCTGATGCTCGAACGGTCCCGTCTTCACGTTGCCTTCGACCATCGCCTGCCAGAGGCTCAGCCGATGTCCTTCCTTGCCGGCGAAGCGGAAGTCCGTATAGTCAGCGGCCGGGTTCTGGAGGAAGAACGTGCTTTCGTTGCGATCGCGGAAGCTCTTGCTGAAGCTGTATATCAGATGCGCGGTCCAGTCGGGGCTCAGGTTGTAGTGAACGCCCGCCGTGTAAAGCTGGAGATTCGTGTTTAGATGCTGCGACGGATTGCCGAGGTTGTCGGTCGAGCCGCTGAGCGTCGTCGGTAGCGACGTGCCGACGTATTGCGCCGTCGAGATCGAGCCGCCCTGCCCTGTCGTGTGCTGGTCCTGATACAACGCGCCGAACGTCGCGCTCAGGTCGCGCGTGATGCGCGCGTCGAGCGCGAGCGAGAATGCGTTGCGGCGAAGCGTGCCGTCGTTGTACGTCTGCCCTTCTTCGTGCGTCGCGTTGAAGCGATAGCCGAACATGCCGTTCGGACCGACGCGGCCACCGAGGTCGGCGTGTTCGGCCCATACGCCGTCCGTCCGATAGCCGACGTCGACGCTGCGAATGGGCGTGCCCGAAAGCGGCGGCTTCTTCGTCACATAGTTGACGACGCCACCGGGCGCGCCAAAGCCGTACATGAAACCGGACAGGCCCTTGAGCAATTCGACGTTCTCGAGCTGTTCGTACGGCATCGTGATGCCGTAGCTGTTGAACGGCAAACCGTCGATCTTGAAGCCGTTTTGCCAGTCGAGCTGCATGCCGCGCACGCTCAGATACGTGGCCCATGCGCTGTACGGATTGCCGTTGTCGGAGACGGACGCGTCGCGCGCGAATACGTCGCCGAGCTTTTGCGGCTGCATGTCCTGCAGTTCCTCGCTCGTCACGACCGTCGTCGAGTACGGCGTGTCGAGTTGCGTGCGCGTGCCGAGCGCACCGCCGCCGATGTCGGCGTTCAGATGCTGGGGCGAGTCCTGCGCGGCCGTCACCTTGACGGCGGGCAACGATTTCTCGGCGGCGGCGTCGTTTGCTGCGTCCGCGGATTCCGCGGCAGCACTCGACGCATTTACCGGCGCGTCCGTCTGCGCGTAAACGTTTTGGTTCCCGGTAAACGCCAGCATCACCGCTATATACATGACGCCGATCGCCGGTACATTCGCCTTTCCGCGTTGTTTCTTACCTACCCCTTGTTCAGCAGCGCTTTTCATTGTTGTTCCAGACAGTCAGTCGATTTATTTTATACAAATACGAATCATTCGTATTTACAGCAAACGAATGATGCCCGGAACCGTGGGATTTCTGTAAGCGCCTAGATGCGACATTTCGTCGCATGCACATCCAACGGAGGCCGTGGATCGGTTGTCCGTCTGCCTGCGAAGCCGCCGCTGACAAAGAAAATATGCGCCGCGAGCGCCCATGAAATCTTGCGACATCGGTGCTCGCCCCATAAGATGCGAATAATTCTTATTTGCAAGGAAGCAACGCGGTCATGTCTGTTACTTTTTTGCGGTCGACGGCCGTCGCTTTCGACGGAATCCGCGTATGAGACCCGCGCTCGTTCGACTGCATCGCTGGTTCGGCATCGGGACGGCGCTGTTTCTGTTCGTCGCGGGACTGACGGGTGCGCTGATCGCGTGGGATCACGAACTCGACGCGGCGCTCAATCCGTCGTTCTTCGACGCGCGCACCCACGCCGCGCCGTTGCCGTCGCTGGAACTCGCGCGCCGCGTCGAGTCGAGCGACCCCCGACTGCAAGTGACCTATCTGCCGCTGGCGGCTGAAAAGGGACACACGCTGCAAATGATGGTGATGCCGCGCGTCGATCCGAAAACGAACCAGCCGTATCCGCTCGACTTCAATCAGATCGCCGTCGATCCCGCCACGGGCGACATTCAGGGCAGGCGTGAATGGGGCGCGCTGTCGGTCGCACGGATCGATCTGCTGCCATTCATCTACAAGCTGCACTACACGTTGTTTCTGCCGTTCACGCATGGCGTCGACATCGGCACGTGGCTGATGGGCATCGTCGGCATCGTGTGGTTTTTCGATAGCGTGATCGCGCTCGTGCTCGCGTTTCCCAGCGCGAAGGCGTGGAGAAAGTCGTTTGAGTTTCGCGTGCGGCGCGGCGGCTACGCGCTCACGTTCGATCTGCACCGCTCGGGCGGCGTATGGATCTGGGGGCTGCTGCTGATCGTCGCGGTGACGTCGGTCTCGATGAATCTGTCGACGCCCGTCGTGCAGCCGATCGTCAAGCTGTTCTCGACGCTCACGCCGACGCCGTTCACCGATCCGTCGATGCTGCCCAACGCCAAACCCAACGACGACCCACTGCCGCGCGAGCAGATTCTGAAGGCCGCAGAACAGGCGCGTATCGAAAAACACATCGATGCGCCGCCAGGCGCGATCTATTACGCGCCGGCGCTCCATGTGTACGGCGTCGGCTATTTCGGAGCCGGCAACGATCACGGCGACGGCGGCCTCGGCAATGCATGGACGTACTGGAACGCGCGGACAGGCCAGGCGCTCGGCGCTCAGATTCCCGGCCAGGGCACGGCGGGCGACCTCTTCATGCAGGCGCAATTCCCGCTGCATTCAGGGCGCATCCTCGGCATCGGCGGACGCATTCTGGTCAGCTTCGTCGGCGTGATGGTGGCCGTGCTGAGCGCGACGGGCCTGTTGATCTGGCTAAAGAAGATGAACGCGCGCCGCCATGCGACGATCGCGCGAGACGCAAAGTCACGCGCCGTTCGCGCGCAAACCGAAAGCGCGACGTCGCAATAAAAAACCGGCGCGGTCGCTCACGACCCGCGCCGGTTTTAGCGAAAACGGAAGCGAATCAGCGGAACACAACCGTCTTGCTGCCGTTCAGCACGATACGGTGCTCGACATGCCACTTCACCGCGCGCGCGAGCGTCACGCATTCGACGTCGCGGCCGATCGCCGTCAGTTGATCCGGCGTCATGCTGTGATCGACGCGCTCCACTTCCTGCTCGATGATCGGGCCTTCGTCGAGATCCGTCGTCACGTAGTGCGCCGTTGCGCCGATCAGCTTCACGCCGCGATCGAATGCCTGGTAGTACGGCTTCGCGCCCTTGAAGCTAGGCAAGAACGAATGATGGATATTGATCGCGCGCCCCGCCAACCGCTCGCACAATTCCGGCGACAGTACCTGCATGTAGCGCGCGAGCACGACGAGATCCGCCTTGCATTCGTCGATCACTTCGAGCACGCGCGCTTCCTGCTGCGCCTTCGCGTCCTTCGACGTCAGCGGGAAATGATGAAACGGAATATCGTAGCTCGCGGCGAGCTGGTAGAACTCCTTGTGATTCGAGATGATGGCGGGAATCTCGATGTTCAGCTGTCCCGTGCGATAGCGGAACAGCAGATCGTTCAGACAGTGGCCGATCTTCGACACCATGATCACGACGCGCGGCTTCACGTTCGCGTCGTGCAATTCCCAGCGCATGCCGAACTGTTCGGCGAGCGTCGCGAACGCATCGCGCAGCGCGTCGAGGCCGGGATCGCCGCCCACTTGTTGAAAGTGGACGCGCATAAAAAATTCGCCCGTGTGGCTGTCGCCGAATTGCGCGGAGTCGAGGATGTTGCTGCCGCGCTCGAACAGAAAACCCGACACGGCGTGAACGATGCCGGGCCGATCGGCACACGACAGTTTGAGAATAAAGCTGTGTTCGGTCGACATGACCTCGGTGACTCCCTTCTTCAGTGCGTGTTTCGTAGAGTGTGATGCGGCGCTTCAGGTGCGCGTGCGCGTTCGTCCGTCAGCATCAGTCGAAGACGAGTGGCTCGAACAGCGCGTCGATGCCTGCACACGCGTCTTCGTCGATCCAGCGGCGGCGCAGCAGGCAATCGAGTGTCGCGAGGCTCGCATCGACCGTCATTGCGCCTTCTTCGATCGACTGCGCGACATCTTCGATGCGCGCCAGCCGATGCTCGCCCACTTCGCCATCCTGATTGCGCGGCGCGAAGTCTGCGGGCAATGCGAGGTCGTAGATGAAAATCTGCTCGGCCTGCGTGCCTTCGAGCAACGATTGCAACACATGCACCGTGCGTCCCGCGACCGCGCGCGCGGCGATCTCTTGCGGAATGCCCGCTTCTTCCCAGCACTCCTTGACGATCGTTTCAGCGAGACTAAAGCCCCAGCCGATGCCGCCCGCGACGACGTTGTCGAGCATGCCCGGATCGGTCGCCTTGGTGTCGCTGCGGCGCGCGATCCACAACTGCGGCGCGCGATCTTCATATTCTACGACGCCGTTGAGATGCACCGCGTACGTCATCGTGCCGAAAAAGCGTGACGCTGCGCGCTCGATATACGCGAGCGGCGGCGCGTCGAACGCATTGCGGATCGCGTAGGTTTCGTCGCGCCAGCCGGGAATGCAGCCGTCGGCGGCAAGCGCGCCGATCACCGAACCCAGCGCCGCGCTACGCAGTGCGACCGTGTTGAATCGCGGCGCCAGCACAACGTTCTTCGCATCGATGTCGAACACATCGGGCCAGCGCGCGAGCAGCGGCACGTCGGTCGCGCGAATCCAGCCGACGCGCTCCCCGTCGATCACGAACGGAAGATGCCGCGCAGGATCGAAGCGGCGCGCGGCGGCGATGCAAGGCAAAGACATGAAAGCTCCAGACAGCGTGATACGTGTTGACGATCCAGCCAACGTCTCAAGTGGCAAACAGCGAACCGATCAGATCAGTCGCGCAGCGCGACGCGGATACCGATCGCGATGAACGTCGCGCCCGCGAGCCGGTCGAGCCACACGCCCGCGCGCGGGCGACGCTTCAGCCATCCGCCGATCACACCCGCGCACACGCCGAACAGCGAGAACACGACGACCGTTTGCAGCATGAACAGCACACCCAGTTCGAGCATCTGCAACGTGACGCTCTGCGCGCCGTGCGGATCGACGAACTGCGGCAGGAACACGACGAAGAACAGCGTCACCTTCGGGTTCATCATGTTGCCGATCACGCTTTGCCGGAAGATCGACGAAAGCGGCTGCGGCGGGCGCTCGTGCGCTGTTGCAAGACCGTTGCTGCGCAGCGCCTTGATACCGATCCACACGAGATACGCGGCGCCCGCGAGCTTGATGATCTGGAACGCGACAGGCGACGAGCGCAGCACGGCGGCGACGCCGAGCGCCGCGAGCGTCGTGTGAAACGAAATGCCCGCGGCAAAGCCGAGCGCGGCGACGAAGCCCGCCGCGCGTCCTTGTGAAATGCCGCGCGCGAGCACTTGCAGATTGTCGGGGCCGGGCGCGAACGTGATCGCTATCGATGTCGCGAGAAAGAGCAGGAAATTGGGCATCGCTCAGAAACTCCGTTGGAAAGAATCAGTGACCACCGAATGCCGTCACGGTGAAAAGCGGCAGACCCGCATCGCGCAACAGCTTCGAGCCGCCGAGATCGGGCAGATCGACGATCGCCGCGCCTTCGACCACCGTCGCGCCAAGACGCTCGAGCAGCTTCTTGCCCGCCATCATCGTGCCGCCCGTCGCGATCAGATCGTCGACGATCACGATTCGGTCGCCGGGCTTGCAGGCGTCCTCATGAATTTCGACGGTCGCCGTGCCGTATTCGAGCGCATACGATTCGGACACCGTCTTGTACGGCAGCTTGCCAATCTTGCGGATCGGAATGAAGCCGAGGTTCAGCTCGTACGCGAGAATCGGCCCGATGATGAAGCCGCGCGCGTCGAGCCCCGCGATGTAGTCGAGCTTCTGGTCGATGTAGCGCTGCACGAACAGGTCGATCAGCACGCGCAGCGTTTTCGGGTTTTGCAGCAACGGCGTGATGTCGCGAAACTGCACGCCGGCCTGCGGCCAGTCGGGCACCGTGCGGATCTGGCTGTTGATGTATTCGGCCGGATCGAATGGCTTGTTCGCAGGCGCGTTGGACATGATGACTCCAGACGGGTCGTCGAAGACCCCGATGTTTCCAGTGAGTTGCTTGAATACGGCGAGCGTTCGTCGAGCGCCGCCGCGTGATCGGTGCCGGTGAATGGCGGCAACGTCAGGCCGCCGCCGCGCCCGGTCGCCGAAGCTTCGACAGACGCTCCTCCGCTTCCGCCAGCGCTTCGGGCAGGCCGCGCAGCACGACGATGTCGCTTGCGCGAAGTTTAGTCGATGGATCGGGCTCGACGCCGCGAATGCCGTGCCGCCGGATCGCCGTCACTTCGACGCCGAGATCGAAGAGGCCGAGTTCTTCGAGCGTGCGCCCGACGGCATCGGCCTTCTCGTCGACGGGGACCGATTGTAGCCGCACCTGTTCGTGACCGTCGTCGTCATCCACGTCGTCCGCGCCGTGGAAATAGCCGCGCAGCAGGCTATAGCGCTCGTCACGCAACTCCTCGACGCGCCGCACGACGCGCCGCATCGGCACGCCCATCACGACGAGCGTGTGCGACGCGAGCATCAGACTGCCTTCGACGATTTCCGGAATCACTTCCGTCGCGCCCGCGGCAAGCAGCTTTTCGAGGTCGCTGTCGTCGACGGTGCGCACGATGACGGGCAGCGTCGGTTCCAGTTCGTGGATGTTGTGCAGCACGCGCAGCGCCGACGGCGTGTTCGCATACGTGATCGCGACGGTCGCCGCGCGATGGATACCCGCCGCGAGCAACGACTCGCGCCGCCCCGCATCGCCGAACACGACCGATTCACCCGCCGCCGCGGCCGCCGCCACGCGATCGGGATCGAGGTCGAGCGCGACGTACGACAGCCCTTCGTGCTCCAGCATCCGCGCGAGGTTCTGCCCGGCGCGACCGTAGCCGCAGATGATCACGTGGCCCGTTTGCTTCAGGCTTTGCGTCGCGATGCGCGTCATCTGCAACGACTGCATCATCCATTCAGTCGACGACAGCCTCAGCACGATGCGATCCGCGTTCTGAATGAGGAACGGCGCGGCGAGCATCGACAGCAGCATCGCGGCGAGAATCGCCTGCAGGAACGTCGCGTCGACGAGATGTTTATCGAGGATCAGATTGAGCAGCACAAAGCCGAACTCGCCCGCCTGCGCGAGCCCGATGCCCGTGCGCATCGCCACGCCCGGCGTCGCGCCGAACAGCCGCGCGAGCCCCGTGATCATCACGGCTTTCAGCAGCAGCGGGCCGATCAGGAACGCGAGCACGACGAGCGGATGCGTCCAGATCACGCGCGGATTCAGCAGCATGCCCGTGGTCACGAAGAAGAGACCGAGCAGCACGTCGCGAAACGGCTTGATGTCCTCTTCCACCTGATGCCGGTACGGCGTCTCGGCGATCAGCATGCCCGCGATGAACGCACCGAGCGCGAGCGACAGGCCGAACCTGTCGGTGATGAACGCCGCGCCGAGCGTGACGAGCAGCAGATTCAGGATGAACAGTTCCTGCGAACGGCGGCGCGCGACGACGTTGAACCAGCGCGTCATGAATTTCTGCCCGACGATCAGCAGCAGCGACAGCGCGATCACGATCTTGATCGACGCGATGCCGAGCGACCTGACGAGATCGTCCGAGTTTCCGCCCAACGCCGAGATGATGATCAGAAGCGGCACGACGGCGAGATCCTGGAACAGCAGCACGCCGAAGATGTTGCGGCCGTGCTCGGTCTCGATCTCGAGCCGCTCCGCGAGCATCTTGCTGACGATGGCCGTCGACGACATCGCGAGCGCGCCGCCCAGCGCGACGCTGCCCTGCCACGAAATGTGCACCCAGCGCTCCAGCACCATGCCGAGCGATACCGCGACGGCCACCGTGCCGAGCACCTGCAGCAGGCCGAGGCCGAATACGAGCCGGCGCATCGAGCGCAGTTTCGCGAGCGAAAACTCCAGCCCGATCGAGAACATCAGGAACACGACGCCGAATTCGGCGAGATTCTGCGCGCCGACGGAATCGGGCACGAGGCCGAACGCGTGCGGCCCGACGACGATTCCAACCGTCAGATAACCCAGCATCGGCGGCAGGTTCAGATAGCGGAACACGACGACGCCCACCACTGAGGCCAGCAGCAGAAACAGCGTCATTTCGAGCGGGGAAATCATCGGCAAAAGCGCATCGGAGAGAGCGTCCTGGTTCGTCAGCGAAGCTACGCGCAAACGCCCGCGCAGCAAGGTCGAAGGGCCGGTGAGGGCAATGTCCGGAACGGTCAGTCCCGGCGCGGCGAACATACGCCTTTGCTATACTCCCCGGATGATAGCGAAAATCAATGGCGATCGGGCACTTGCGCTCGCTCGTGACGTGCTCGACATCGAAGCGGACGCCGTGCGCTCCCTTCGCGATCATCTCGACGACTCCTTCGTCGAAGCGATCGATTTCATACTCGGCTGCCGTGGACGCGTGGTCGTCTCAGGCATCGGCAAATCCGGTCATATCGCGCGCAAGCTGGCGGCGACGCTCGCCAGCACGGGCACGCCCGCGTTCTTCGTGCATCCCGCCGAAGCGAGCCACGGCGACCTCGGCATGGTCACGGCCGATGACGTCTTCATCGGCATGTCCAACTCCGGCGAATCCGAAGAACTGGTCTCGATCCTGCCGCTGATCAAGCGCCTCGGCGCAAAGTTGATCGCGATGACCGGTCGCCCCACTTCGAGTCTCGCGAGGCTCGCCGACGTCCATCTATATTGCGGCGTCGAAAAAGAAGCGTGTCCTCTGAATCTCGCGCCGACGGCGAGCACGACAGCAGCGCTCGCGCTCGGCGACGCGCTCGCGGTGGCCGTGCTCGAAGCGCGCGGCTTCGGAGAAGACGATTTCGCGCGCTCGCATCCGGGCGGCGCGCTCGGCCGACGCCTGCTCACATATGTGCGCGACGTAATGCGCACGGGCGATCAGATGCCGATGGTCCTGTCCGGATCGACCGTGCGCGACGCGCTGTTCCAGTTGACGGCGAAGCGCATGGGCATGACGGCCATTGTCGACGAAAACGAGCGCGTCAAAGGCATTTTCACCGACGGCGACCTGCGCCGCGTGCTCGAACGCGACGGCGATTTCCGCGCGCTGCCGATCGAATCAGTGATGACACATGGCCCGCGTACGATCGGTCCCGACCGGCTCGCCGTCGAAGCCGTGGAACTGATGGAGCGTCATCGCATCAATCAGATGCTCGTCGTCGATGAAACGGGCAAGCTCATCGGCGCGCTCAACATGCACGACCTGTTCTCGAAGAAGGTGATCTGATGGCCTCTTCCGCCCTGACCGCGGCCGAACGCGCGAGCCGCGTGAAGCTGATGATTTTCGACGTCGACGGTGTGCTCACCGACGGCGGCCTGCTGTTTACGGCCGAAGGCGACACGATGAAGGCGTTCAATTCGATGGACGGCCACGGCGCAAAACTGCTGCGCGAAGCCGGCATCGACACGGCGATCATCACGGGGCGCAAGTCGGGCATCGTCGCGGCGCGCGCGCGGGAACTGCGCATCACGCATCTCTATCAGGGCGTCGAACACAAGCTCGAAGCGTTCTCGCAACTGCTGAACGAAACGGGCCGCGCGCCCGAAGAATGCGGCTATATGGGCGACGACTGGGTCGATCTGGCCGTGATGCTGAAAGTCGGCTTCGCGGCCGCGCCGGCTAACTCGCATCCCGAAGTGATCGCCCGTGCGCACTGGGTCAGCGAAGCGCGCGGCGGCCACGGCGCCGTGCGCGAAGTATGCGATGCGCTACTGCGCGCGCAAGGCCGCTATGACGCGCTGCTCGCGGCAGCGTGTAGCGGCGAGATGCCGCGGGGCCTCGTCGGATGAACCGGTTTCGCTGGACTTCGCTGATACCGCTCGTCGCGATGGCGGCGCTCGCAGGAATCACATATTGGCTGCTGCAAGCAACGCTGCCGCGCCAGAACGAAGGCGTCGTCAAGCCGAAGCAGCACACGCCCGACTATTTCGCCGACAGCTTCTCGGTGTCCGAACTCGATCAGTCGGGCGCGACGCAATACCGCCTCACCGCGGCGAAGCTCGTTCACTACGAGGACACCGAAGTGAGCGACCTGACCAAGCCCGCGATCCGCGCGTTTCAGCCCGGCAAGCCCGTCGTCACCGCGACGGGCGATCGCGGCACGGTGAACGCGGACGCGTCGATCGTCGATCTGTACGACAACGCGCGCATCCTTCGCGACGCGGGCTACGGCGATCCGCAGATGCAGGCCGATTCCTCGCATTTCCGCGTGCTCGTCAACGACGATGTGATCGAGACGGAAAAGCCGGTTAAACTTCAGCGCGGCCAGTCGATCATGACGGCCAGCGGCATGAAATACAACAATGTCACCCGGGTCATGCAGCTATTCGGCAACGTGCGCGGCGCCATCGCCCCCGTCGACTCCGGCGGCTCCCAGAAGCAACCCGGGTAATTCAATTCCAGGCGTGACTGCATGAACGAATCGTTCCCCCGTTTTGAGTCCGGCCGCATGCGCGCGCTGCGCGCGAGCCGCGCCGGACTTGCGGCACTGTTGATCGCATTACCGCTCGCCGGTTTTGCGCCGCTCGCGCACGCCGAGCGTGCCGACAAGGATAAGCCGCTCAACATCGAAGCGGACAACATGACGTACGACGACCTCAAGCAGGTCAACATTTTCACCGGCCACGTGGTCGCGACAAAAGGCACGATCGTCATCAAGGCGGACCGCGTCGAAGTCTCGCAGGACCCGCAGGGCTATCAATATGCAACGGGCACGTCGACGGGCAAGAATCTCGCGTATTTCCGCCAGAAGCGCGACGGCGTCAACGAATATATCGACGGCGATGCCGAACGCATCGACTACGACGGCAAGCAGGACCTCACCACGCTGACGACGCGCGCAACGGTGCGCCGCCTGCAAGGCCTTACGACGCTGATGGACGAAGTGCATGGCAGCGTCATCACGTATGACGGCCAGAACGATTTCTACACGGCGAAGGCCGGCAAGGACGTCGCGGGTCCGGGCAATCCGAATGGCCGCGTGCGCGCGATGCTGTCGCCGCGCAACGGCGGCGCGCAACCGATCAGCGGCCCGTCCGCGACGCTGCAACCGGCCAACCAATTCCAAGGACAAGGAACGACGAAGCCGTGAGCGCCCCCGCCCTTCCCAACCGAAAGCCCGCCGGCACCAGCAGTTCGCTCGTCGTACGCAATCTGAAGAAGCGCTATGGCTCGCGCACGGTCGTCAAGGACGTGTCGCTCGACGTGAAAAGCGGTGAAGTGGTCGGCCTGCTCGGGCCGAACGGCGCGGGCAAGACCACGTCGTTCTACATGATCGTCGGTTTGGTGCCGCTCGATGCCGGCGAGATCGACCTCGACGGCAAGTCGATCAGTCTTCTGCCGATTCACAAGCGCGCATCGCTCGGACTGTCGTATCTGCCGCAGGAAGCTTCCGTTTTCCGCAAGCTCTCCGTCGAGGAAAACATCCGCGCCGTGCTCGAACTGCAGATCGGCGAAGACGGCAAGCGGCTGTCGAAAGATGCGATCGCGTCGCGCACGGAAGCTTTGCTCGACGAACTGCAGATTGCCCATCTGCGTGAAAATCCTGCGCTGTCGCTGTCGGGCGGCGAGCGCCGCCGTGTCGAAATTGCACGAGCGCTGGCAACGAACCCGAGCTTCATTCTGCTCGACGAGCCGTTCGCGGGCGTCGACCCGATTGCCGTGCTGGAAATCCAGAAGATCGTGAAGTTCCTGAAGCAGCGCAACATCGGCGTGCTCATCACGGATCACAACGTCCGGGAGACGCTCGGTATTTGCGATCACGCATACATCATCAGCGACGGCAGCGTGCTCGCGGCCGGCGCCCCCGGCGACATCATCGAAAACGAGAGCGTGCGTCGCGTCTATCTGGGCGAACACTTCCGCATGTAAAGGCGCGCCCGCGCCGGGCGGCCGCCGCGTTCGGCTCGCCCTTCTTCGCCCAACCCTGCGCCTGTTTCACGAACGGCTCCCAGTAATTTTGACGCCGGACTGGCTTGTTTCCGCCGTCCGGGCCAAAATCTGATGCACGCGCGTTTTTGCGGGTGTCGCAATGTATCGCGGTCGTGGCAAACTCTCTACAATGATTCACAACTTGCCATGAAAGCCAGCCTCCAACTCCGCCTGTCGCAGCATCTTGCGCTGACACCTCAACTGCAGCAGTCCATCCGGCTGCTGCAGCTGTCTACGCTTGAGCTGCAACAGGAAGTCTCAATGGCGATCGCTCAGAATCCGCTGCTCGAAGCGGAGGACGACTGGATCGCGAGTCCGTTGCGCGTCGCCGCCGACGGGTCCGTGATCGCGCAGACGTCGCAGAACACCGCGCCGGAGGAAATGTCGAGCGCGCCGCCGTCCGCTTCGTCGACGTCAACCAGCGAGAGCGCCGATGGCGGCGAACCGCAGGGCGTCGACGAGTACAACGGCTTGGGCTCGGATGCGAACGCAGATTCGACGCAATGGAACCTCGACGACTACGGCCGTTCGGGTAACGCGTCGGATGACGACGATCTGCCGCCGCTGCAAATCCACGAATCGACTACGACGCTGCGCGATCACCTGACGGCGCAATTGCGCGTGACACAGGCGAGCCCGCGCGACCGCGCGCTCGTCACGTTCCTGATCGAATCGCTCGACGACGACGGCTATCTGACGGCCACCTTCGATGAAATTCTCGCTGATCTTCCCGAAGAACTCGAAGTCGATACCGACGAACTGAACGCGGCACTGGCGTTGCTGCATAGCTTCGATCCGGCGGGTGTCGGCGCGCGTTCGGCGTCGGAGTGCCTGCGTCTGCAATTGTGCCGACTCGAGCCGTCGCCGACGCGCACGCTTGCGCTCGATATCGTCGCGCATCATCTTGAACTGCTCGCCGCACGCGATTTCACGCGGCTGCGCAAATACCTGAAGGCCAGCGACGACGACTTGCGCGAAGCCCACGCGCTGATCCGCTCGCTCGAACCTTTCCCAGGTGCTTCGTACGGCAAGGCAGAAGCAGACTACGTCGTGCCCGACATCATGGTACGCAAAACGGCACAGGGATGGGTGGCCGAACTGAACCCGGAAGTCGTGCCGAAGCTGCGCATCAACCATCTATACGCGAATATCCTGCGCAACAATCGCGGCGATCCGGGCAGCGGTTCGCTGCGGCAACAACTACAGGAAGCGCGTTGGCTGATCAAAAATATTCAGCAGCGTTTCGAGACGATTCTGCGTGTCGCCCAGGCGATTGTCGAACGTCAAAAGAACTTTTTTGCCCACGGCGAAATTGCCATGCGCCCCTTGGTTTTGCGGGAAATAGCTGATACGCTGGGTTTACACGAGTCGACGGTCTCGCGTGTGACAACCGGCAAGTACATGCTCACCCCGTTCGGGACGCTTGAATTTAAGTACTTCTTCGGATCGCACGTGTCCACCGACACGGGGGGCGCGGCCTCTTCCACGGCCATTCGCGCACTCATCAAGCAACTGATAGGAGCAGAAGACACCAAATCTCCTCTTTCAGACAGCCGCATTGCCGAACTGCTGGCAGAACAGGGTTTCGTGGTAGCGCGCCGTACAGTTGCGAAGTATCGCGAAGCACTGAAAATCCCGGCAGTCAATCTGCGCAAGTCTCTGTAGCCCGCTGCCTCCTGTGGCGGGTATTTTCCGGCCGCGCCGCTGTATGGCGGAGCAGGCTGGCCGATGCGACCTGCCAGTAGCCTGTCAACGGGGGACGGCGTGGCAGTCGCGACAATCGACCGGCGCTCGCGCGATTCATGCGGACCAAGCGGCCACTAGCTTGGAGAAGCACTATGAATCTGAAGATCAGTGGACACCATCTCGATGTAACGCCAGCGTTGCGAGAATACGTGATCACCAAATTAGACAGGGTGCTAAGACATTTCGATCAGGTGATCGATGGCAATGTGGTCCTCTCGGTCGACAACCACAAGGAAAAGGAAAAGAGACAAAAGGTTGAAATCAACCTGCATCTGAAAGGCAAGGACATTTTCGTCGAAAGCTGCGATGGCGACCTTTACGCCGCGATCGACCTGATGATCGACAAGCTGGATCGGCAAGTCATTCGTCACAAGGATCGCCTGCAAGGCCATCAGCACGACGCGATCAAGTATCAGCCGGTGGCGGCGCAACCTGAAGTGCCGCCGCAATAAGCAGATACGGAAGTTACTTTCTTCCCCGCGAAACCGCCCGACATCGGGCGGTTTTTCGTTGAGTAGCCCGTCGCAATCGATTGCCCGTGCACCGCGTTTCATGCGAACGTTCGCGTCCGCACACGCGATAGTGGACGACTCGTCGTTTCGCTCATGGCGCGGCGCACCATCTGTTGCAACCCTGTTCTATAATGAATCGATTGCCTTTAGGGGTTTTGTCCAGCCCGAGTCCTGCACAAAGGGGTCGTTGCGGATCTCAGGGGTGGGGCTCATTGCGCATCGTTGTGTCCGCTATGAGCAGTTGCCACGCATGGAACGCTTTTCAAACGCCACAGCGAGGAGAATCCAGGCGACCTTTGCGCCTGCCAACATGAATCGTTTAGCCAAATATCTTCCCCTCGAAAACGTCGTCGTCGGTCTTTCGGTTACCAGCAAGAAGCGCGTATTCGAGCAAGCGGGCCTGATCTTCGAAAACCAGAACGGTATCGCCCGCAGCACAGTGACTGACAATCTGTTCGCGCGCGAGCGTCTCGGTTCGACGGGACTCGGCGAAGGCGTCGCGATCCCGCACGGCCGTATCAAGGGCCTCAAGCAGCCGCTCGCCGCGTTTGTGCGCCTGTCCGAACCGATCCCGTTCGAATCGCCCGACGGCCAGCCCGTTTCGCTGCTGATCTTCCTGCTGGTCCCGGAACAGGCGACGCAGCAACACCTGGAGATCCTGTCGGAGATCGCCCAACTGTTGTCGGACCGCGAAGCGCGCGAACGGCTGCACACGGAACAGGACCCGGAGGCATTGCATCGCCTGCTCACTCAGTGGCAACCTTGACGTGTCGGCGTGGCGCACTGTCCGTGAGAAGAGCACGCGGCCACGTCCGGAGCACGCGGCGATCGTCCCGTGAGCGGGGCGTCGCGGCGAACCGAACACATCCCGCGCGAAGCGGGGCGGAACGCGCGACCAGCGGGTCACAAGCGGATAGCGAGCAGGCAAACAGACCGGGCAACGGGCAGAGCGCACCGCAGCGGCACTACGGCAGCACCAGGGCAGCACCACAGCGGCACATATGAGGTCAGGGAGTCAGGGATTCATGGATACGTCCAGCATCAACGCCCAAAGCATTTTCGACGACAACGCCGCCGCGCTGAAGCTCAGCTGGCTGACGGGGCATGAGGGCTGGGAGCGCGGCTTCTCGGCGGAAACGGTTGCGACTGCAACGTCCAGTGCCGACCTCGTCGGCCACCTCAACCTGATCCACCCGAACCGGATCCAGGTGCTCGGCGATGCCGAAACCAATTACTACCAGCGTCAATCTGACGAGGACCGTTCGCGCCACATGGCCGAGCTGATCGCGCTCGAACCGCCGTTCCTGGTGGTTGCGGGCGGCGTCGCCGCGCCGCCGGAACTGGTCCTGCGCTGCACGCGTTCGTCGACGCCGCTCTTCACGACGCCGATGTCGCCGGCAGCCGTGATCGATAGCCTGCGCCTCTATATGTCGCGCATTCTCGCGCCGCGCGCAACGTTGCATGGCGTGTTCCTCGACATCCTCGGCATGGGTGTGCTGCTCACGGGCGACTCGGGCCTCGGCAAGAGCGAACTCGGCCTCGAACTGATCAGCCGCGGCCACGGTCTCGTCGCCGACGACGCCGTCGACTTCGTGCGCCTCGGCCCGGACTTCGTCGAAGGACGCTGCCCACCCCTGCTTCAGAATCTGCTTGAAGTACGAGGCCTGGGGCTGCTCGACATCAAGACGATCTTCGGTGAAACGGCCGTGCGCCGGAAGATGAAGCTGAAGCTGATCGTGCAGCTGGTACGCCGACCGGACGGCGAATTCCAGCGTCTTCCGCTCGAGAGCCAGACCGTCGACGTGCTCGGCCTGCCCATCAGCAAGGTCACGATCCAGGTGGCGGCCGGCCGCAACCTCGCGGTGCTGGTCGAGGCCGCCGTGCGCAACACGATCCTGCAACTGCGCGGCATCGATACCTTGCGCGACTTCATGGATCGCCAGCGTCTCGCGATGCAGGACCCCGACAGCCAGTTTCCCGGCAAGCTGATCTGACGCGATGGACGAGAAGCCGTACCGGCACAGCGGTTCGCACCGGATGCTATGATGAACTCAACGGATTCCTCGACTCCATGCGCATTATCCTGATCACCGGCATCTCCGGCTCCGGCAAGTCTGTTGCGTTGAACGCGCTCGAAGACGCGGGCTACTACTGCGTCGACAATCTGCCGCCGCGCTTTCTGCCAGAACTCGCCGCGTACATCGCGAGCGACGGCCAGGACAAGCTCGCGGTCGCGATCGACGCACGCTCGGGCGCCTCGCTCGAAGACATGCCGCAGATGATCCGCGATCTCGCCGGCCAGCACGACGTGCGGGTGTTGTTCCTGAACGCCAGCACGCAAGCCCTGATCCAGCGCTTTTCCGAAACGCGCCGCCGCCATCCGCTGTCGGGCTCGCCCGCGCACGATGCCGACGTCGGCGTGCTGACATCGCTTGCGGAAGCGATCGAACGCGAGCGAGAGCTGGTCGCAGGTCTCGCCGAGTTCGGCCATCAGATCGACACCAGCAACCTGCGGGCAAACGTCTTGCGCGCATGGGTCAAGCGTTTTATCGAGCAGGAGCACACGGGCCTCGCGCTGATGTTCGAGTCGTTCGGCTTCAAGCGCGGCGTGCCGCTCGATGCCGACTTCGTGTTCGATGTGCGCGCGCTGCCGAACCCTTACTACGACCGCGAGTTGCGTCCGTTGACGGGACTCGACAAGCCCGTCATCGATTTCCTCGATGCATTGCCGATCGTCCAGCAGATGATGGCCGACATCGAGTCGTTCCTGCAGAAATGGCTACCGCATTTCCGCGACGACAATCGCAGTTACCTGACCGTCGCGATCGGTTGCACGGGCGGACAGCACCGCTCGGTATTTATCGCCGAAACGCTTGCCGCGCGTTTCGCGAGCGAAGCGAACGTGATAGTGCGGCATCGCGATGCGCCGATCGACGTCGACGACTCATCGAAACTGGTCGCCTGAGGTCTCCGATGGTGGCTTGACCGGCCGCTCGAGGCGGCCCTAACCGAAGCGTTGCGCCATGTCCTCTACACCGTCAGTGCTTGCCGATGTGCCGCTTTTCCCACTGCACACCGTCCTCTTTCCCGATGGACTGCTGCCTCTGAAAATCTTCGAGGCCCGCTACCTCGACATGGCGCGCGACTGTCTGCGCGACAAGACGCCGTTTGGCGTGTGTCTGCTGAAAAGCGGTGCGGAAGTCGCGCAGCCCAACGAACCTTCTGTGCCGGAAGCGATAGGCTGTCTCGCGGAAATCGACGTGTGCGATGTCGACGAGTTCGGCATGCTGCTGATTCGCGCGCGCGGCACAGAACGGTTTCGCCTGCTGTCGCATCGCGTCGAATCGAGCGGCTTGCTGGTCGGCATGGCAGAGCCGATCGGCGGCGACTTGCCGCTCGAAGGCACCGGGCACATGGAGAAATTCGGCGCGTGCGCGGAAGTGCTCGAACGCATCATCGCGACCATACGCGAGCGCGACCCGGAAAGTCTTCCGTTCATCGAACCGTTCAGGCTCGACGATCCCACATGGGTATCGAACCGTTTGTCGGAAGTGCTGCCGATCGCGTTGAAGGCGCGGCAAAAACTGATGGAGTTGCAAGACGCCGGCGCGCGCATCGACGTCGTGCATCACTACATGCAGCAGCATCAGTTGCTATAAGCCGTTATTGCTCGCGCCGATCAGATCAGCGAACCCTGCAGGCCTTCCAGCAGCTTGCGCACGGGAGCCGGCACGCCATACGCGTCGAGTTCATTCAGCGACATCCACACGGTTCCGGCGTCGCGCGCATTCGCGGCGCTTGACGAGCGATCGAGTTCGGCGAGACGCGGCTCGATATCCAGCCTGAAATGCGTGAACACATGCGTGAGCGGCGAGAGCGGCGATACATCGGCGCTCGCGCCGAAGTCGCGCGCGAGTTGGGCGAGCGCCGCTTCATCCGCCGCTTCCGGCAGACTCCACAAGCCGCCCCAGATGCCCGACGGCGGACGCTTTTCGAGCATCACGGTATCGCCGTCGCGCAGCAGCAGCATCCACGTGCGACGCGTCGGTACGGTCTTTTTCGGACGCGCCGCCGGCAATTCGCGCTGACGGCCCGTCACCTTCGCCACGCAGTCCACCGCAAACGGACAGCGCGCGCAATCGGGCTTGCCGCGCACGCACAGCGTCGCGCCGAGATCCATCAGGCCTTGCGTGTACGCGCTCACGTCATCGTCGGTTGCGTTCACGGGCAGCAGCGATTCCGCGAGCAGCCACATGCCGTTCTCGACTTTCTTCTCGCCCGGAAAACCTTCGACGCCGAATACGCGGGCAAGCACGCGCTTCACGTTGCCGTCGAGAATCGTCGCGCGCGCACCGAATGCGAACGATGCAATCGCAGCCGCCGTCGATCGTCCAATCCCCGGCAGTTCCGCGAGCGCTTCGACCGATTCGGGAAACCGGCCGCCGTGCTGTTCCACGACGACCTGCGCGCAACGATGCAGATTGCGCGCGCGCGTGTAGTAGCCGAGGCCGGCCCATAGCGTCATCACGTCGTCGGCAGGAGCGCAGGCGAGCGCGGTGACATCGGGGAAACGCGCGAGAAAACGCGCGTAGTACGGAATCACCGTCGACACCTGCGTCTGCTGCAACATGATCTCCGACAGCCAGATCCGGTATGGATCGCGCGTGTTCTGCCACGGCAGGTCATGACGGCCATGTTCGCGCTGCCATGCGATCAGGCGCACAGAGAAATCGGACAGAGCGGGTATCGTGGCTGTCGAGCAGTCGGTCGCAGATGCGCTCAAAGAGGCAGCCGCGGAAACGGTCGAGGAAGCGGAAGCGGACATGAATGATTCAGCGCTGACAGGTCGGACAGTAGTAAGTGGAGCGTTGCCCCTGCACGATCTGTTTGATCGGCGTGCCGCACACGCGGCATGGCAGACCCGCGCGATCATAGACGAAATAGTCGAGCTGGAAGTAGCCGCTCTCGCCATTGCTGCCGACGAAATCGCGCAACGTGCTGCCGCCCTTTTCGATCGCGGACGCGAGCGTGGCGCGCACGGCGTCTGCAAGCAGATCGTAACGAACGAGCGAGATGCGTCCGGCTGGCGTGGTCGGCCGGATGCCGGCGCGGAACAGGCATTCGGATGCGTAAATGTTGCCCACGCCGACGACGATTTCACCTGCGAGCAGCACCTGCTTCACCGATACCTTGCGCCCCCGCGTCTTACGATGCAGCAGCGCACCCGAAAAAGACGGCGCGAACGGCTCGACGCCGAGCGCTGCCAGCAAGGGATGATCAAGAATGTCGCCTGCCGCGCGCGGGTGCCATAACACAGCGCCGAAGCGACGTGGATCGCGAAAGCGCAAAATGAAGTCGTCGAACACCCAGTCGACGTGATCGTGCTTTGCGGCTGCCGGCGGATGCGGCACGTTGCGCAGCACTCTGAGCGTCCCCGTCATGCCGAGATGCACGATGAACCAGCCCTCGTCGATCTCGAACAGCAGATATTTGCCGCGCCGTTCCACTTTGTGGACCAGCCGGCCATGCAGCAGGCGCGCGAAACCGGCTGGAATCGGCCAGCGCAGCGCGGGCGTGCGTACGTCGACGCGCTCGACGCGCCGCCCGGCGACAAACGGCTCGATTCCGCGTCGCGTAACTTCAACTTCTGGCAACTCTGGCATGTCTAACTGGTCTGCAACTTGCGTCCGTGGTTATGCGCTTATTGTAGCGAGCGCGTTACAATCGTCCGAAACATTGAACGGATCTGTATGAACCTGTCCTTCGTTACGCAGTTTTTCAAGCGCCGGACTGGTGTGAACAGCGTGCCGCACGCTGTTTCCCCACGCCGGCTGCTCGGTGTGGCCGCTCTGGCTGTCTGGGCGCTCGCCGCATCGCCAGTGCATGCTCAGGATCCGTCGCCCGATACGGATGACAATGCCGTCTCCGTGCAAGACGCCTTCGGCCCGGAATCCGCCGAAGAAAAGAACAATCTGCCGAACGTTGCGCTGACGAGCCAGATCGTCTTCCAGGTGCTCGCAGCAGAAGTCGCGCTGCAGCGCAATCAGCCCGCGCCCGCGTATCAGACCTATCTCTCGCTCGCTCGCGACACGCACGATCCGCGCATGGCGCAGCGCGCGACGGAAATCGCGCTCGCCGCGCAGAGCCCGTCGGATGCGCTGACGGCGGCGCAACTATGGCAACAATATGCGCCGACGTCCGAGCGCGCCGCGCAACTCGACGCATCGCTGCTCGTGCTGTCGGGCAAGCCCGATGACGCAAAGCCGATGCTCGCGAAAGAACTCGCGAAGATCGCGCCGGAAAATCGCGGCAACGGCATTCTCGCGCTGCAGTTGCTGATTTCGCGCGGGCCGAATCGCGTGGGCGGATTGCACGTGCTGCAGGATCTGCTCGCGAACGACATGAACCGCCCGGAAGCGCAATTCGCGATGGGTCGTCAGCAGCTTCTCGCCGACGATGCGCCCGGCGCGCGCAAGTCGCTCGAACAGGCGCTCAAGCTCAAGCCCGACTATCTGCCCGCCGCGCTGCTGCTCTCGCAGATGGGACCGGAAGAACGCAAGGAAGGCATCGAGTCGCTGGAAAAGTACGTCAAGGCCAATCCGAAGTCGCACGAAGCACGGCTCGCGCTCGCGCAAATGTACCTCGCGAGCGATCGCCTCGACGACGCGCAGAAACAGTTCGAGTACATGCAGAAGGACAACCCGAACGATCTGACGCCGCTGATGGCGCTTGCGCTCATCAAGATCCAGCAAAAGAATCTGCCCGAAGCGCAGAACTATCTGCAGCAGTACGCGCAGAGAGCCGAAAAAATGCCGGGCGCCGATGCGGGTCAGGCGTATATCTATCTCGCGCAACTGTCGCTCGAACAGAAGGACAACGACGCGGCGGGCCGCTGGCTGGACAAGATCTCGCCGACCAGCACGCAGTACGTCCCCGCTCAGATCACGCGCGCGCAGCTGCTCGAAAAGCAGGGCAAAGCCGATGACGCGCGCAAGCTGCTGGCGGGCATTCACCCACAGGACCCGCGCGATCAGGCGTTGATCGCGCGCACCGACGCCGCCATTCTCTTCGACGCGAAGCGTTATTCGGAAGCCGAAACGCGGCTCGCACAAGCCACGGGCGATTTCCCGGAAGATCCGGATCTCACCTACGACTACGCAATGGCTGCGGAAAAGAACAGCCATTTCGACGTGATGGAAACGCAGCTGCGCAAGCTGATGCGCACGCAACCGGATAACGCGCAGGCCTACAACGCGCTCGGCTATTCGCTCGCGGACCGCAACCAGCGTCTGCAGGAAGCGGACAAGCTCGTCGAGAAGGCGCTGTCGCTCGCGCCGAACGATGCGTTCATCATGGATAGCGTCGGCTGGGTCAAGTACCGACTCGGCGATACGACGGATGCGATCAATCTGCTGCGCAAGGCCTACGACCTGCAGCCGAACGCCGAAATCGGCGCGCATCTCGGTGAAGTGCTGTGGAAGAGCGGCGATCAAGACCAGGCGCGCGCGGCATGGCGCGATGCGCGCAAGCTCGAACCGGACAACGACACACTCGTAAAAACGCTCAAACGTTTTCAGGTGAACGATCTCTGATGCATTTTTCCCGTCTCGTGTTTTCAAGTCCAGCGCCGCGCCGCGCGGCGCTGGGTCTCGCAGCCGCAGCCGTCGTCGCCTTGGGGGGCTGTGCTTCCGTCAAGCCGCAGGGCCCATCCACGTCGAATGCCGCAACGGCTGTCACCGCGCAGACGGCCCGCGCGTATCACGGCCGTTTTGCCGTTCAGTACGTCGACCAGAACGGCCAGCAGCGCAATGCCTACGGCAATTTCGATTGGCAGGAGCGCGGCGACACTGTCACCGTGCAATTGCGCAATCCGCTCGGACAGACCATGGCGATCGTGACGTCGTCGCCGGCGACCGCGACGCTCGAACTGCCGAACCGTCAGCCGATGACGGCCGACAACGTCGCTACGCTGATGCAGAATGCGCTCGGCTTCACGCTGCCCGTCGAAGGACTGCGCTACTGGCTGCAGCCGTCCGTCGCGCCGACGTCGAAGGCGACGACCGAAAGCGATCCGCAGCAACAATCGCATCTGAAGCAGATTCAACAGGACGGCTGGACGATCGACTATCTCGCCTATGCCGATGCGCCCGCAACCGGCGTGAAGCGCGTCAATCTCGAACGTTCCGAACCGCCGCTCGACATCAAGCTCGTGCTCGACCAGTAACTGCGCGCACGCGCTCCTCGCAAAGACTCATGATCGAAACGAACGACTCGCTGCGCGACTGTCTCGCTCCGGCGAAGCTGAATCTCTTCCTGCACATCACCGGCCGTCTGCCGAACGGCTATCACGCATTGCAGACGGTGTTCCAGTTGCTCGACTGGGGCGACACGCTGCACTTCACGCGCCGCGACGACGGCGCGATTACGCGTGGCACCGAGATCGTCGATGTTCCCGCCGACGCAGACCTCACCGTGCGGGCAGCGAAGCTACTCAAGGAGCACACGGGCACGCGCCTCGGCGTGAACATCGAGGTCGACAAGCGCCTGCCGATGGGCGCGGGCCTGGGCGGCGGCAGCTCCGACGCGGCGACGACGCTGCTCGCGCTGAACCGTCTGTGGAAGCTCGACTTGCCGCGCGTGGAATTGCAGGCGCTCGCAGTCAAACTGGGCGCCGACGTGCCGTTCTTTATCTTCGGAAAAAATGCCTTCGCTGAGGGTATCGGAGAAGAACTTGAGCAGGTACAATTGCCGCCGCGCCACTTTCTGGTGGTGACACCGAGGGTTCACGTCCCAACCTCAGCGATTTTTTCCGAAAAAACGTTGACAAGAGATACAAAAGCCCTCACAATAGCAGACTTTCTTGCACAGCATAGCTGCAGCGCAGAATGGCCGGACAGCTTCGGCCGGAACGACATGCAGCAGGTTGTCGCGGGAAAATACGCGGAAGTCGCGCAGGTGCTTCGATGGTTTGACGACATCGCGCCGGCGCGGATGACGGGATCAGGCGCAAGCGTTTTTGCAGCGTTCCGTAGCAAAGATGAAGCAATTGCGGCGCAAGCCAAACTGCCCGTCGAATGGAACAGTGCAGTTACGGCAAGTCTGGATACGCATCCACTCTTCGCTTTCGCGGCATAAGTTTCGCGGCGCTGAATAGCCTACATGTTCAGCGAAGCTCAAAGTTAGTGTAGGGGAGTCGCCAAGTTGGTTAAGGCACCGGATTTTGATTCCGGCATTCGAGGGTTCGAGTCCTTCCTCCCCTGCCAAAAATTCTCGCAGTTCCTCGCCTCCCACAGCCTGAAGCAGGTGCATGATGAGCAGCCATGACGGCCTGATGGTTTTTACTGGCAACGCAAATCCGGCGCTTGCACAGGAAGTCGTCAAGATCCTCGGTATTCCCCTCGGTAAAGCAATGGTCTCCCGTTTCTCGGACGGCGAGATCCAGGTCGAGATTCAGGAAAACGTTCGTGGCAAGGACGTCTTCGTCCTGCAGTCCACGTGCGCGCCGACGAACGACAATCTGATGGAACTGATGATCATGGTCGATGCGCTCAAGCGCGCATCCGCCGGCCGGATCACGGCAGCCATCCCCTACTTCGGCTATGCCCGTCAGGATCGCCGCCCGCGTTCGGCGCGCGTCGCGATCTCGGCGAAGGTCGTGGCGAACATGCTGGAAATCGCTGGCGTCGAGCGGATCATCACAATGGATCTGCACGCTGACCAGATTCAAGGTTTCTTCGACATTCCCGTCGACAACATCTACGCAACGCCCGTGCTGCTCGGTGATCTGCGCAAGCAGAATCACGAGAACCTGCTGGTCGTGTCGCCGGACGTCGGCGGCGTGGTCCGCGCCCGCGCACTTGCAAAGCAGCTGAACTGCGATCTGGCGATCATCGACAAGCGTCGTCCGAAAGCGAACGTCGCTGAAGTGATGAACATCATCGGTGAAGTCGAAGGCCGCACCTGCGTGATCATGGACGACATGGTCGATACGGCCGGCACGCTCTGCAAGGCAGCGCAAGTGCTGAAAGAGCGCGGCGCAACGAAGGTTTTCGCGTATGCGACGCACCCGGTCCTGTCGGGCGGTGCTGGCGCGCGCATTGCCGCGTCGGCACTCGACGAAGTCGTCGTGACCGATACGATCCCGCTCGGCGAAGAAGCCCGCTCGTGCCCGAAGATCCGCTCGCTGACGAGCGCAGGTCTGCTGGCCGAAACGTTCTCGCGTATCCGTCGCGGCGACTCAGTGATGTCGCTGTTCGCGGAAAGCTAAAGTATTCGCGAAGGCGCCGCATGACGAATGCGGCGCTTTTGCATTTCGGCGTGAGCGGACGAAGGTTCACGCCGTCGTGTCTGGGGCCGTTAATCCGGTTTTAGGTATGCAGGCCCCGTCTTGCTGCCTGGTCGCGGGCAGATAATGGAGAATCAAATGAAAGTCATCGCTTTCGAGCGTAATCTGCAAGGTACGGGTGCGAGCCGCCGCCTGCGTAACTCGGGCAAGACCCCGGGTATCGTGTACGGCGCCGGCGAACCGCAACTGATCGAACTCGATCACAACGCGCTGTTTCACGCACTGAAGAAAGAAGCATTCCACTCGTCGATCCTCGACCTGGAAGTGGCAGGCAAGTCGCAACAGGTTCTGCTGCGCGACGTGCAATACCACCCGTTCCGTCAGATCATTCTGCACGTGGACTTCCAGCGCGTCGACGCGAACAAGAAGATTCACACGAAGGTGCCGCTGCACTTCCTGAACCAGGAAACCAACCCGGCTGTGAAGCTGGGTGGCGCGGTGATCTCGCACGTCATCAACGAAATCGAAGTCGAATGCCTGCCGGCCGCTCTGCCGGAGTTCATCGAAGTCGATCTGGTGAAGATCGAAGCAGGTCAATCGCTGCACGCAGCGGACATCGTTCTGCCGGCTGGCGTCGCACTCGTTGCGCACCTCGCAGCAGAAAACCCGGTGATCGTTTCGGCGCCGATTCCTGCCGGTACCGTGTCGGAAGAAGCATCGGCTGAAGGCGAAACGCCGGCTGCCGAATAAGGCCGCTATCCTCTCGATCCGTTTCCATGGAACGGTCGACGTAACCCGCCGCGGTTCGCCCCGGCGGGTTTTTTTTCGATTTTTTCCAGGCCGCGTGCGTGCCGCGCGGCTCACTCGAACATGATCAAGCTGATCGTCGGGCTCGGCAATCCGGGCGCCGAATACACCGCGACCCGCCACAACGCCGGCTTCTGGCTCGTCGACCAACTCGCGCGCGAAGCAGGCGCGATGTTGCGCGACGAACGGCGCTTTCACGGCTTCTATGCGAAAGTGCGTCTGTATGGCGAAGAAGTGCATCTGCTCGAGCCGCAGACGTATATGAACCGTTCGGGTCAATCGGTCGTCGCGCTCGCGCATTTCTTCAAGATTTTGCCGGATCAGATTCTCGTCGCGCACGACGAACTCGATCTGCCGCCCGGCACCGTCAAGCTGAAGCTCGGCGGCGGCAGCGGCGGACATAATGGGCTGAAGGACATTTCCGCGCATCTGTCGACGCAGCAATACTGGCGACTTCGTATCGGAATCGGCCATCCGCGCGACCTGATTCCCGAGAGCGCACGCGCGGGCGCGAAACCGGACGTCGCGAACTTCGTGCTGAAGCCGCCGCGCAAGGAAGAACAGGACTTGATCGACGCGTCGATCGAGCGCGCGCTTGCCGTGATGCCGACCGTCGTCAAGGGCGAACTCGAACGCGCGATGATGCAGCTGCATCGCAACCCCTGACGCGGCGCGCGTCGGGGCAAAGGAGAGAAGCTTGAGCCACTACTGGAGCGATATCGTTCATCGGCTGACGCCGTACGAGCCGGGCGAACAGCCCGCGCTTGCGCATCCCGTGAAGCTGAACACCAACGAGAATCCGTATCCGCCGTCGCCCGGCGTGGTGAGCGCGGTCCGCAACGAACTGGGCGAGCACGCCGAGTCGTTGCGCCGCTATCCCGATCCGACTGCGCGCGTGCTGCGTGAGACGGTGGCCGCGCATCATCGACTGAAGGCGGATCAGGTGTTTGCGGGCAACGGCTCAGATGAAGTGCTCGCGACCGTATTTCAGGCGCTTCTGAAGCACGATAAGCCGATTCTCTTTCCCGGTATCACATACAGCTTCTATCCGACGTACGCGCGTCTCTACGATGTCGCGTATCGGACGATTCCACTCGACGACGCGTTCAAGATTCGCATCGACGACTACATGCAGCCGAACGGCGGCATCCTCTTTCCGAATCCGAATGCGCCGACCGGCCACGCGCTGCCGCTATCGGACATCGAGCGAGTGGTCGCATCGAATCCCGATTCGGTGGTCGTCGTCGATGAAGCGTATGTGGACTTTGGCGCGCAGTCTGCGATTTCGCTGATCGGCAAGTATCCGAATCTGCTCGTCGTGCATACGACGTCGAAGTCGCGCTCGCTCGCCGGCATGCGCGTCGGCTTTGCTTTCGGGGATGCTGCGTTGATCGATGCATTGAATCGCGTGAAGGACAGCTTCAACTCGTATCCGCTCGACCGTCTCGCGCAAGCCGCCGCGACGGCCGCATACACGGACGACGCGTGGTTCCGCGATTGCACCGAGAAAGTGATCGCAAGCCGCGAACGGCTCACTGTGCAGTTGACCGCGCTCGGCTTCGAAGTCGTGCCGTCATCGGCGAATTTCGTGTTCGCGCGTCACGCCGGATACGATGCCGCGACGCTTGCCGCGCGGCTCAGGGAAAAGGAAATCTTCGTGCGACACTTCAAGGCGCCGCGCATCGATCAGCATCTGCGCATTTCGATTGGCACCGATGCCGAGTGCGACACGCTCTTGAATGCGCTGAAGGAGATCGTCGGCTGATACGCCGAGAACAAGACAAGCGGCGCGCCCAGAGCGCCGCTTTGGGTGAGATCACGCGCTCTTTGCGGCCTGCAGCGCGTTGTACTTCGTCATCAACTGTTCCGGCGTCTCGAGATGTTCCGGATTGTGCGGAATACATTCGACGGGACACACCTGCACGCATTGCGGCTCGTCGAAATGGCCGACGCATTCGGTGCACTTCTTCGGATCGATCACATAGATTTCCGGGCCCATCGAAATCGCGTCGTTCGGGCACTCGGGCTCGCAAACGTCGCAATTGATGCACTCGTCGGTAATCATCAGGGCCATGCTGTTCTCACTTCATGCCGGCGCGCGTCGCGCGCATGCCGGCTAACATTCCGTAATCTGCAATTTTACGCCTGTCGGATTGACCACGTTCAGCATCCGGTTATCGACTACGAGAACGCAGCGCTCCGTCGGGCGACAGAGATCACGGTTGCGCCGCCGCCCGCGCCTGCTCCATTGCCGCGACCTTGTCCTGCAGCCGCTTTTCCACCGACGGGAATACGAACTTGCTCACGTCGCCGCCGAGTTGGGCGATCTCGCGGACGATCGTGCCCGAGATGAACTGATACTGATCGGACGGCGTCATGAACATCGTCTCGACGTCCGGCAGCAGATAGCGGTTCATGCCCGCCATCTGAAACTCGTACTCGAAGTCCGATACGGCGCGCAGGCCGCGCACGATCACGCGCGCGTTGTTGACGCGGACGAAATCCTTCAATAGCCCCTTGAAGCTCATCACCTGCACGTTCGGATAGTGGCCGAGCACCTCGTTGGCGATGTCGAGCCGCTCTTCGAGCGAAAAGAACGGCCTCTTGTTGCGGCTATCCGCCACTCCCACCACCAGCGTGTCGAAAATGCTCGATGCGCGGCGCACGAGGTCCTCGTGACCACGCGTGAGCGGATCGAACGTACCGGGATACACGGCGACTACCATGGGATTTCTCCTCTCTACAGACTAGAAGCGTGCCGGAACGCCCGCAGGACCTGTCCGACAACGACACCGCGCGTTCAGCGGCAAGCCGCCCGGCGCTTGTTATGAACGCGCATTATTCCTCATTTTCGCGTTGCAGCAAATGATAGCGGACGGCGCCAGCCTTTCCCTCGCGGATCAGCGTCCAGCCTTCGAGCGCCGCGTTTGCAGCAGCGTCGAGCGATTCTCCGGACTCGACATAAAGAAAGCCATCCGCGCTTACGAGCGGTACGGCGACCTCGAGGGCGCGGCCCAGCAGATCCTCGCCGAATGGTGGATCGAGAAAGACCACGTCGAACGAGCTGGGCGCGAGGCTTGCGGCGAGACGCAACGCATCCGCCTCGGCGATTTCGATCGCGCTCGCCGACAGCTTGGCCTGATTGGCGCGCAACTGCGCCGCCGCGCGCGCGTTGCGCTCCACCATCAGCACACGCGCCGCGCCGCGCGACGCGGCCTCGAAGCCGAGCGCGCCGCTGCCGGCGAAAAGGTCCAGACAGCGTTGGCCGTCAAGCCGCTGGCCGAGCCAGTTGAACAGCGTTTCGCGGACGCGGTCGGGCGTCGGACGCAGCCCGTCGATGTCGATCACGGGCAGCGGCGTGCGTTTCCAGTCGCCGCCAATGATGCGAATGGTGTGCGCCTGGCCACGGCCGGACGGCGCGCTTCTTGCGCGTGCAGGGGAAGTACGGGGCATGCGGTTCGTGTGTTGAGCGTGCGCCTGCCTGTCGCGGATGCGGTCGAAACGCGTCGGGATCGATAGATCGCGTGGGCTTCGTCGACAGGCGGGCCGGAGCGCCCACGTTACCACACGCGCGCGGTGGCCTTCGCCGAAGTTCACCGGCTGGTGCGCGATGCCGCCTGTGGCGGTGCCAATGACACGCCGTCACGACGGCGCCGGAAGCGCCTGATAAAATGTCGGGCTTCCAGCGCCTCGCATCCCGCACTGCCATGCCCCGCCGCCAGAACCGACGCGTCGACGTTCGTCGCCACGCGCCATCGGGCAAATAGCGGGAATCCAGCGCACTCTCACGCAGCTCAGACCATGTTCAGCTTTTTCAAACGATTCAAGGGTTCGAAGACGCCCGACGGCACGCCTGAGGCGTCGCAGACCGATTCCGGCGACGACGTCGATACGCAGGACGCCGCCGCACCCGAAGCACCCGCCGTTTCTGGACCGCCCGCCGCTTCGTCGAAGCCCGCGCGTGACGCGCGGCCGGTGCCCGACTCGGCCGACGCGCCCGAATTCGACCCCGACTACGTGCCCAGCGCCGCCGACTTCGAAGACGCAGAGGAGGCAGTCGAAATCATCCCGCCGCCGCAACCCGAAGCGGCAGCGAAGCGCACATGGCTCACGCGTCTGCGGAGCGGCCTGTCGAAGACCAGTTCGAGCATCACGGGCATTTTCGTCGGCACGAAGATCGACGAAGAACTGTACGAAGAACTGGAGACGGCGCTGCTGATGTCCGACGCGGGCGTCGACGCGACCGAGTATCTGCTAGAAGCGCTGCGCGAAAAAGTGCGCGCCGAGCGCCTTACCGACCCGCAGCAGGTCAAGGGCGCGCTGCGCGCACTGCTCGTCGACCTGCTGAAGCCGCTCGAAAAGTCACTGACGCTCGGCCACTACCAGCCGACCGTGATGATGATCGCGGGCGTGAACGGCGCCGGCAAGACGACGAGCATCGGCAAGCTGGCGAAGCACATGCAGAACTTCAACCAGTCCGTGCTGCTGGCTGCGGGCGATACGTTCCGCGCCGCAGCGCGCGAACAGCTCGCGATCTGGGGCGAGCGCAATAACGTGACGGTCGTGCAGCAGGAAAGCGGCGATCCCGCTGCCGTGATTTTCGACGCGGTCGGCGCGGCGCGCGCTCGCAAGATCAACGTGGTAATGGCGGATACGGCCGGCCGTCTGCCGACGCAGCTCCATCTGATGGAAGAGCTGCGCAAAGTGAAGCGCGTGATCGGCAAGGCAATGGACGGTGCGCCACATGAGGTGCTGCTCGTCATCGACGCGAACACCGGTCAGAACGCGCTCGCGCAAGTCAAGGCATTCGACGATGCGCTGAAGCTCACCGGCCTGATCGTGACCAAGCTGGACGGCACCGCGAAGGGCGGCATTCTCGCAGCGATCGCGCGGCAGCGGCCAGTGCCCGTGTATTTCATCGGCGTAGGCGAAAAAGTCGAGGATTTGCAGCCGTTCAGCGCCGAAGAGTTCTCGGATGCGTTGCTGGGTTGAGGTGTCAGGCCGCTAAGGCTGGTGATGCATCCGGCACCAAGGGCGTCATGTGTTCGCATGACGCCCTTTTTGTTGCGCTCACCGTTCGGGTATCGCGATAACAGGCCGCTCAAAGGCCTTGATTTATTCAGCGTCGGGCTGCACGCCGGGCTCCGCACGTGCGAACGCATCGAGCGTGTTCGCATATTCGCAGATGCGCTGGATAGTCGGATATGGGCTCATATCGACATTGAAGCGGGTCGCGTTGAACACCTGCGGCACGAGACAGATATCCGCCAGAGTCGGCGTGTCGCCGAAGCACAGCTTGCCCGCGCGCCCGTCCGCAACCAGATATTCTTCGAGCGCCGCAAAGCCCGAACTGATCCAGTGGCGATACCACGCATCCTTCACCTCGTCGTTCACGCCGACGGTGCGCTTCAGATACTTCAGCACGCGCAGATTGTTCAACGGGTGAATCTCACATGCGAGCTGCAACGCGATCGAGCGGACATACGCCCGGTCGGCGGGATTTGACGGCAGCAGCGGCGGTTCTGGATGCGTCTCCTCGATATACTCGACGATCGCGATCGACTGAGTCAGCACGGTGCCGTCGTCCACCAGCGTAGGCACGACGGCATCGTGATTGAGCTTGCGATATTCGGGCTTGAACTGTTCGCCGCCATCGCGCAGCATATGCACCGGCAAATACTCGTACGGCAGGTGCTTCAGGTTCAGCGCAATGCGCACGCGATATGACGCGGAACTGCGAAAGTAGCTATACAGCTTCATTGTGTTGTCCTCCCCAACCTCACTTCTACATCATCAAACGACGCGTACGCTGAACTCGCCCAACCCGTCCACGCCGCCTTTCATCAGATCGCCTTGCATGATCGCGCCGACACCTTCCGGCGTGCCCGTGAAAATCAGGTCGCCCGGTTGCAGCTCGAAGAAGGTCGACAGATACGCGATCGTCTCCGCGACTGACCAGATCAGTTGCGACACATCCGAACGCTGCTTCTCCTCGCCGTTGACCGTGAGCCAGATCGCGCCCTCGCCGACGTGCCCGACTTTCGACACGGGATGAATCGGCCCGAGCGGCGCCGACTGGTCGAAGCCCTTTGCCGTGTCCCACGGACGGCCCAGCTTTTTCGCCTCGGCCTGCAGGTCGCGGCGCGTCATGTCGAGGCCGAGGGCGTAACCGTAGACGTGGTCGAGCGCTTTATCGGCGGAGATGTTCTTGCCCGCCTTGCCGATTGCCGCGACAAGCTCCATCTCATAGTGCACATTCTTCGACTGCGCAGGATACGTGAATTCGCCCGTCGCGCCAGGCGCCACGTACAGAATGGCATCAGCGGGTTTCGCGAAGAAGAACGGCGGCTCGCGATCGGGATCGTGGCCCATTTCGCGCGCGTGCGCCTCATAGTTCCGGCCGACACAGTAAATGCGGCGCACCGCGAATTGATCGTCCGATCCGACGACCGGCACTGCCGTCACCGGCGCTGGCGCAAACACGTAACCCATTCCGTTCTCCGTCTTCTATTGGTTGAGCCGCCCGACGCGGCGAAGCATTGAGTGTAACGCGACACCATCACGCGCGTAGCCTGGCCGAATGGCCAGGTGGCGAGCCTCGCAGCCATGCTTTAACGTTCGATGCAGGCCGGCAATTTGCTCGAATTCTGGAGGCATGCGCAGCGTGCGATACTGGACTGAACCAGAACCAAACGGCCCACGCCACGCGATCCGCGCCCGCTCGCTCACGAGCCAATGCGAAGCCTCGTTGCGCGCTGTCTCCACGAACCGATTTGCCCGATGACCGATTTCACCGACACTGCCGCTCCTTTCCCCTGCGCCCGATTCATCAAGGAAATCGGGCGCGGCCCCAATGGCGCGCGCGCGCTCACACCCGGCGACACGCATGCGCTCTACGCCGCGATGCTCGACGGCCGCGTGTCCGACCTGGAACTGGGCGCGATTCTGCTCGCGTATCGCGTGAAAGGGGAATCCGCCGATGAGCTGGCCGCCATGCTGGCGGCAGCCCATGCGTCGTTCGCGCCCGTCAACGTGACGCACGACGTGCATCAGGCCGTCTCGATCCCGAGCTACAACGGCGCGCGCAAGCAGCCGAACCTCGTGCCGCTGCTCGCGTCGCTACTCGCGCGCGAAGGCGTGCCCGTGCTGGTTCACGGCGTGACGGAAGACCCCGGACGCGTGACCAGCGCGGAAATCTTCGCCCATCTGGACGTCGCGCCAGCGCAAACGCACGCCGACATCGAAACGGGCCTCGCGATCCGGCGCATCGCATTCGCGCCCATCGAAACGCTGGCGCCGAAGCTCGCGCGGCTGCTGTCGCTGCGTCGGCGGATGGGCGTGCGCAACTCGACGCATACGCTCGTGAAGATCCTTCAGCCGTTCGCGCCCGCAGGTCTGCGGCTCGTGAACTACACGCATCCGCCGTACCGTGAAAGTCTGACGCAGCTATTCGTCTCGCATCCCGACGCGGCCATTGGCGGCGCATTGCTTGCGCGCGGCACGGAAGGCGAAGCGGTCGCCGATACACGCCGCCAGGTGCAGATCGACTGGCTGCACGACGGCATCTGCGAAACGCGCGTCGCCGCCGAGCGCTCGTCGCCGGGTGCGCCCGAAGTCGAACTGCCCGAAGGCCGCGACGCGCCTACGACGGCGGCGTGGATCGAGTCCGTTCTGCGTGGCGAAGCGCCTGTGCCGGCCGCGATCACGCGCCAGGTCGAGCTGATCGTCGACATCGCCAGGAAGGCCGCCTGATGGAGGCAAACAGCGGCTTCACGCAAGCTGCGAACCGCCGCGGATGGCCGCGGCGAGCGCACTCAGAAAAGCATCGTAAGGCCGCGGCGTGTTGACAGCCACGCGCGGCCTCGCTTACTCTTAAAAAATGCGTTCTCACCCGAACACCCTCCGAATTACCCTCGGCCGCCTAGCGCGGCCTCTATCGCTACGTCTAGCGTAAGCCAGGCGTAGCGCCGCACGCAGTCGTCAGAGCGGCTCGCGCGGTCCTCCGAAGCAGTTCCCATAGTTCCTGTTTCACCCCAGTCCGTAGTTCCTTCAAAACCTGTAGTCGTCTGTATTCGTCCGTTTACCGCTCGGACGAATCGCGAGGGTCAAATGCACGTTGCATGGGCTTCAGTACCGATCGTTGCCTTCGTCGTCGTCCCGATGACGTTCTTCGTCCGCGCCCGTTCGTTGCTCCCGCTAGCGCCCGGCTTGCGGGACGTGCATCCGTGGCAGCCCGCCAGCCGCTCGACGCCACATCACCCAGCACACGACTAAACGAAACGAACGAGGCTCACCATGTTGCGCAACCCTGCCGAGAAATACCGTCCCTTCCCCGCCGTCCGCCTGACGGGACGCAAGTGGCCCAGTCGCACGATCGAGCGCGCGCCCATCTGGATGAGCACCGATCTGCGCGACGGCAACCAGTCGCTGATCGAGCCGATGAGCATCGGGCAAAAGACCGAGTTCTTCGAGATGCTCGTCCTGATCGGCTTCAAGGAGATCGAAGTCGGCTTTCCGTCGGCGTCGCAAACGGACTTCGACTTCATCCGCAAGCTGATCGACGAAAAGCGCATTCCCGACGACGTGACGATCGAAGTGCTGGTGCAATCGCGCGAAGAGCTGATCGCGCGTACGTTCGAGGCGCTCCAAGACGTGCCGCGCGCGATCGTCCATCTCTACAACGCGATCTGCCCGTCGTTCCGCAAGATCGTGTTCGACCAGTCGAAGGAAGAGGTGAAGGCGCTGGCCGTCGAGGGCACGCGGATCATTCGCGAGCACGCCGATGCCCGCCCGCAGACGCACTGGACCTATCAGTATTCGCCGGAGACGTTCAGCATGACCGAGCTGCCGTTCGCGCGCGAAGTCTGCGACGCCGTCGCGCAGACGTGGCGCCCGACGCGCGACCACAAGATGATCGTGAATCTGCCCGCCACCGTCGAAGCCGCGACGCCAAACGTGTTCGCCGATCAGATCGAGTGGATGGATCGCAATCTCGGCTACCGCGACAGCATCGTATTGTCGGTGCATCCGCATAACGATCGCGGCACGGCCGTCGCGGCGGCCGAGCTCGCGTTGATGGCCGGCGCGGACCGCGTCGAAGGATGCCTGTTCGGCAACGGCGAGCGGACGGGCAACGTCGACATCGTGACGCTCGCGATGAACCTGTACACGCAGGGCGTCGACCCGAAGCTCGATTTCTCGGATATCGACGGAGTGCGGCGCGTGGTCGAGCGCTGCAACCAGATTGCCGTGCATCCGCGCCATCCGTATGCGGGCGATCTCATCTACACGGCGTTTTCCGGCTCGCACCAGGACGCGATCCGCAAGGGCTTCGCGCAGCAGAAGGCGGCCGCGGTGTGGGAAGTGCCATACCTGCCCGTCGATCCCGCCGACGTCGGCCGCAGCTACGACGCGGTGATTCGCGTGAACAGCCAGTCCGGCAAGGGCGGCGCGACGTATCTGCTCGAGCGCGGCATGGGCTTCGCGCCGCCGCGTCGCGTGCAGATCGAATTCAGCCACGCCGTGCAGACGGTTGCCGACCAGTCGGGCGAAGAAGTGACGGGCGACGCGATCTGCGCGCTCTTCGCGCGCGAATACTACGAGGCTGAAGGACCGGCGCAGCGCGTGAACGGATCGACGGTCCGCTGGAACAAGCGCGAGATCGGCGTGCCCGCGACGGCGGCGACGCGCGTCGACGGTCACGAGGCGTATGCAAAGGCTGTCGCGCAGGAAATGGCAGCGGCGGCGAAGCAGCCCATCGAAATCACGTCGTTCGAGACCGTGCGCACGACGGACGGGCGCACGGCGGTGTTCGTCGGTTGCCGTGTCGGCGAGCAGCCGATCAGGCATGGCGTCGGCGTCGCGGACGACCAAATGACTGCCGTCGTCGATGCCGTAGTCAGCGGCGTCAATCGAGCCGGATGGCCAACGGCGGACCGGCGCGTTGCTGCGTAGTAGCCGGACTGACGTAGAGACATCGGGACGGACACACGAGCGGGAACGCAGAAAAACGCCAGCGCCAACGGTTCGGATCACCGCGGCGCGCACGGGCCGCCCACGAGGCGGCGCCGTCAGGAACAGAGGGATCGCGGGATCCGCGTCACTCGATTGCGCAACGCGTCGCCTGCCAGGCGATCAGCCGCCACTTTCCGTCCTCTTGGGCCTGAATCGCGGTGTAAGCGATCGGAAAGAGCAGCGCGCCGCTGTTGGCCTCCATCTCGATCAACGCGCGTCCCGTGACTACGCACGTCTCGCGGCCGACGGGCAGCACGTCCTGAGACTGGATCTCGATCTGCCGATAGCGGCGGCGCCCGGCCGTGATCGCATCGATGAACTGCTGCTTCGACTCGCGCTTGCCGTTCGTGTGGACGTAAATGACGTTGTCGGAGAGCAGCGCGTCGAGCTGCTGCCCGTTGCCTTCGACCATCGCGCGAAAGCGATCGCGCTCCAGCCCGCGAATCGCCTCGATCACTTTTGCCGCCATCGCGTTCGCCCCCAAGGACGACAGCGCTCGCAACGGCGGCCGTCGTCAGAAGTTGTACTGCACGTAAACCTGGTGGAAATTTATACCAGGATTCGGCTCTTTGATACCGCCGTTCGAGACATGCTGAAAACGGTAGCCGAGCTGATACTGCTGATGCGAGCCGAATTGCGCGCCCGCGCCCACCATGTCGGCGAACTGGAACGCAGAGCCCATCGTGAAGGTCGAAGAGATTCGCGGACTGGTCAGCACGCGAACGCCGACGCCCGCCTCGACGAACGGCCGGAACGCTCCCGAGCCTTTGATGAACCGCACGACAGGCGTGACACCAAATTCGCCGATGTTGTCGTGGACGTTGCCTTCGTCCGTGTGCCACCACGCTGCGTGCGCTTCGCCGATCAGCGCGAAGTGCCAGCCGCCGATTTCCCACCACGTCAGGTTCGGGTCCCAGACGAAGCCCAGATCGAGCTTGCGTACATGATGATCGGCAAGAGCGCCCGTGATCTGCACGCCAAACTGGTCCGCGAAAGCCGGACCGCACACGCCCAAAAGCGCGGCCGCCGCAGCGCAACTGAGTACCAGACCACACCAAGCCTTGTTCTTTTCTTCCATCGTGTGTCCACTGAGATTTCAAGGGTCGAGCGGCAAAATCGCGCAGCAACATTTTAGAGACAGCAGCAATTATCGGACCCTTTAAAAACAACCAAAGAGTCGCAAATAATTGCTTCCGTTTCCGAAAAAATCTTACTGATGATTGCGATTTCCTGCTTCAGGCGATGGATGCTACGCGTTCGGTAGAGAACTAGCAGACGAGGTACAATGCTATTGACATGCGAGTTTCGATAGACAGTCGGGAACTTGGATGCCCCTATCGGCTCTAAGTATTAGCACTCAGCATACGAGAGTGCTAACATCCATCGTGGTCTGGCTTTGCCGGACTTTTGTCTGAATAAAGGAGTTTGCTACGTGAGCAACACATTGACCCTTCCGAGTACTCTGAGCCCGTCGTCGGCCAAGGCCGGTTCGGCAGGTGCGCTGACGCTCTCGCATGCTTCTCTTCTGCCCGGCCAACTGGGCAATATCGACGCCTACATCCAGGCCGTGAACCGGATTCCGATGCTGACGCCGGCAGAAGAGCGCCAGTTCGCCACCGAATACCGCGAGCACAACAACCTCGACTCCGCTCGCCGGCTCGTTCTGTCGCATTTGCGGCTGGTCGTGTCGATCGCGCGCAACTATCTCGGGTATGGTCTGCCGCACTCCGACCTGATCCAGGAAGGCAACATCGGCCTGATGAAGGCGGTGAAGCGCTTCGACCCGGAGCAGAACGTGCGCCTCGTGTCGTATGCGATGCACTGGATCAAGGCTGAGATCCACGAATACATCCTGCGCAACTGGCGCACGGTGAAAGTGGCAACGACCAAGGCGCAACGCAAGCTGTTCTTCAACCTGCGCAGCCACAAGCAAGGGTTGCAGTCGTTCACGCCGGACGAGATCGACGGTCTCGCGAAAGAGTTGAACGTGAAGCGCGAGGAAGTGGCCGAGATGGAAACGCGTCTGTCGGGTGGCGATATTGCGCTCGAAGGACAGGTCGAGGACGGCGAAGAAGCGTTCGCCCCGATCGCCTACCTGGCCGATTCGCACAACGAGCCGACGGCCGTGCTGGCTGCACGCCAGCGCGACCGCCTGCAAAGCGACGGTATCGCGAGCGCGCTGGAGTCGCTCGATCCGCGCAGCCGCCGCATCATCGAAGCGCGCTGGTTGCAGGTCGAAGACGACGGCTCGGGCGGCTCGACGCTGCACGAACTCGCCGATGAATTCGGCGTGTCGGCTGAGCGCATCCGTCAGATCGAAGCTAGCGCGATGAAGAAGATGCGCACCGCGCTGGCCGAGTACGCGTAACCTTAGAGAGAAACAGTCAGAGAAGCATCGGGCGGCGGAAAGCCGCCGCATCGAACCCGCACCAAGCCCTGCCTTTCGAAAGAAGGCAGGGCTTTTTATTTCCATCGTCGAAAGCTGAGTCACCGCGACTCGCCGCCGGGCACTCGCCTTGACCTGATGTGGAACCTGGCCTATTAGTGGTGAAGCATTGCCGGGCTCGCGACGCGATGACGCGCCTCCAACCGACAGACCATTCCTACAATCGTTATGCATGCGCCAGTGCGGCTGTGTGAGGCGCTGGGTCCTGCCGGAGCATCCGGCGCGATGTCGTTTCCAACCGATCATGGCCATAACGTTCAATCATAGGAATCCTTCACGCCGCGCCCCCGGCAGCCGCATCGTCGCGTGGGCCCGCAGCCCGACCTTCGCACGCGATATCGCTATCGTCCTCGCCGTCAAATTCGCGCTTCTGCTCTCGCTCAAGCTCGCATTCTTCGATCATCCGCAGGCGCAGCACATGTCGCTGCCGCCCGCCCAGGTCGCCCAGGCACTGCTTTCCGTGCCCGCCTCGCCCCCGTCCCAAGGTGACAACCATGCCCGCTAGCGATGTCGTCGACCTTTCACGTCTGCAGTTCGCCGTTACGGCCCTGTATCACTTTCTCTTCGTACCGTTGACGCTCGGACTGTCGTGGCTGCTCGTCATCATGGAGAGCGTCTACGTGATGACGGGCAAGCCGATCTACAAGGACATGACGCAGTTCTGGGGCAAGCTGTTCGGCATCAACTTCGCGATGGGCGTCACGACGGGGCTCACGCTCGAATTCCAGTTCGGCACGAACTGGTCGTACTACTCGCACTACGTCGGCGACATCTTCGGCGTGCCGCTCGCCGTCGAAGGGCTGATGGCGTTCTTTCTCGAATCGACCTTCGTCGGGCTGTTCTTTTTCGGCTGGAACCGGCTGTCCCGCGTCCAGCATCTGATGGTCACGTTTCTCGTCGCGCTCGGCTCGAATCTGTCCGCGCTTTGGATTCTCATCGCGAACGGCTGGATGAACAATCCCGTCGGCGCCGAGTTCAACTACGAAACGATGCGCATGGAACTGTCGAGCCTCTTCGCCGTGATCTTCAACCCGGTCGCGCAGGTGAAATTCGTGCACACGGTATCGGCAGGTTATGTGACGGCGTCGATGTTCGTGCTCGGCTTGTCGTCGTGGTATCTGCTCAAGCGCCGCGACACCGAGTTTGCGTTGCGCTCGTTCGCGATCGCAGCGGGCTTCGGACTCGCGTCAACGCTGTGCGTGATCGTGCTCGGCGACGAATCGGGCTATACGACGGGCGAAGTCCAGCAGATGAAGCTCGCCGCGATCGAATCCGAATGGGAAACCGCGCCGCCGCCCGCGTCGTTCACGATTTTCGGCATCCCGAATCAGCAGGAAGAGCGCACCGATTACGCATTGCGTGTGCCCTTCGCGCTCGGCATCATCGCGACACGTTCGCTCGACGAACCCGTCGTCGGACTCAAGGAACTAATGACGCGCAACGAAGCGCACATCAGAAACGGCATGATCGCGTATGGCGCGCTGCAAAAGATCAAGCAGGGCGATACGAGCGACCAAACGCGCGCCTCGTTCGACGCGCACAAGCAGGATCTCGGCTACGGCCTGATGCTCAGGCAGTTCACGGCTAACGTCACCGACGCCTCCGCCGATCAGATCAGGCAGGCCGCGAAGAAAACGGTCCCGCCCATTCTGCCCGTGTTCTGGTCGCTCCGGCTGATGGTCGGTCTCGGGCTGCTGTTCCTCGCGACATTCGTGCTCGCGTTCTTCTTCTGCGCACAGCGCACGCTGCTGCGCGACAACCGGCGCTGGTTCCTGCGCTGGGCCGTGTGGGCGATTCCGCTGCCGTGGCTGGCGGCGGAATTCGGCTGGGTCGTCGCCGAACTGGGACGCCAGCCGTGGACCATCGCGGGCATTCTGCCGACGTCGCTGTCCGCGTCGAGTCTGACGGCGAGCGATCTGTATCTGAGCCTTGCCGGTTTCGTCGTGTTCTACACCGCGCTCTTCATCATCGAGATCACGCTGATGTTCAAGTATGCGCGGCTCGGTCCGTCGTCGTTGCACACGGGCCGCTATCACCACGAGCGGACCGAGACGGCCACGGTCGGCGCGAACACGGCCGCATGAACGGCATCGAGACGCTTGCATCGAGGGATACCACGCCATGGATTACGCAACTCTCAAACTGATCTGGTGGGCGCTCATTGGGGTACTGCTGATCGGTTTCGCGCTCACCGATGGCTTCGACATGGGCGCCGGCATGCTGCTGCCGTTCATCGGCAAGACGGACGCGGAGCGGCGCATCGTCGTGAACACCGTCGGCGCGACGTGGGAAGGCAACCAGGTGTGGCTCATCACGGCTGGCGGCGCGATGTTCGCCGCGTGGCCGCTCGTCTATGCGGCGTCGTTCTCGGGCTTCTACTTTGCGATGCTGCTCGTGCTGTTTGCGCTGTTCTTCCGCCCCGTCGGCTTCGACTACCGGGGCAAACGCGATGACCCGCGCTGGCGCAGCGCGTGGGACTGGGCGCTGTTCGCGGGCGGCTTCGTGCCCGCGCTGGTGTTCGGCGTCGCGTTCGGCAATCTGCTGCAAGGCGTGCCGTTCGCGTTCGATCAGGAACTGCGCGTCACCTATCACGGCAGCTTCTTCGCGCTGCTCAACCCGTTCGCGCTTCTGTGCGGACTATTGAGCGTGTCGATGCTCGCGGCGCACGGCGCGGCGTTCGTGAAGATGAAAGCGGATGGCATCGTGGCACGGCGCGCGTCCGTCGCGTTGCGCATCGCGTCGCTCACCGCCGTCGCGCTGTTCCTGATCGCGGGCGTGCTGGTCGCGACGCTGATCGGCGGCTATCAGATCATCGACCCAGCCCCGTTCGATACCGTCGCGAATCCGTTGCTGAAAAACGTGATCGGCGCGCCCGGCCTGTGGCTCACGAACTATTCGCTGTATCCGTGGATGATCGCGGCGCCTCTGGCCGGCATCATCGGCGGCATGCTCGCGCTGGTGCTCGCGAACTCGCGCTTCGAGCGCACGGCGTTTCTGTCGACGTCGCTGATGGTGATCGGCGTCATTCTGACGGCAGGCTTCTCGATGTTTCCGTTCATCATGCCGTCGTCGCTGGATGGCCGCAGCAGTCTCACCGTCTGGGATTCGACATCGAGCCAGATGACGCTGCAGATCATGCTCATCGCGGTGATCGTGTTTCTGCCCATCGTGCTCATCTACACGAGTTGGGTGTATCGCGTGATGCGCGGAAAAGTGACCGCCGAAGCAATCGAGCAAAACCATCACTCGATGTACTGACGCACGACTCGCCAAGAGGAGCAAATCATGTGGTACTTCAGCTGGATTCTCGGGATTGGCCTCGCGCTCGCGTTCGGCATCATCAATGTGATGTGGCTCGAAGCGAATCATGCCGCTGATGTCGACGCGGGTGAGCGGTGATCTGTAGGGAGATGCATGCGGTGACGCCGTGAACAATCAAACTATGCGGCGAAAATGCTGGGCCATGACCGCAAGACGTTTGGGAACATGATCCATTCCATGAAAGGTGATCTTGACCTCCGCGGCGCCGATAGGCGATCGACATTTGGCGCATCGCGCCCGCAATCGTGACAGGGAGCAGTCGTAGCGGCTACCCGCTCCCACGCCCGCCGCCCTCGCGCAGTTGCGCTTCGCTTCGTTTGCTGTCGCGAACTCACGGCAGGACTTACTCCCGCAAGGTTGCACACGTGCCGGGCGCACAAAGCAAATCGGCGCCCCAAGGGGCGCCGATTTTTTATCGCAAAACACTCAGACTGCCAGGAACATCAAGCCGTAGCCGTCAAACGCGTCGACAGTTGCTGCGCGTAACGCTGCGCCGAATCGCCGACGACGATATGGAATGTATCCGTCGACACCCACGCGACGTTCAGCGTGTCGAGTCGCTGGCGATCGACAGCCGACGGATCGCGCACGACGATGCGCAGGCGCGTCGCCGCCACCGCTTCGAGCGAGGCGATATTCGTCGCGCCGCCGAACACGGCAAGCCAGCGCAGCGGGTCCGGATCGAGCGGACCATTGCCCGCCGCAGCAGAAGCATCGTCAGCCATAGCCGTGTTGCTCACCGAAGCCACTGACGAAGCCACTAACGACGCAGCCGACGAAGCAGCCGAAACGACAGCCGCCGTCGCATCGCCGCTCGCAATCGTCTCGCGGATTTCATCGGCGATGATGTCCGCTTCCGGTCCGATGATGACCTGCACAGCGCCCGCGCCGCGCTTCAGCACGCCGCGCGCGCCGATCGACTTCAGTTCGTTCTCCGACACCTTGTCCGAATCGACGACCGACAGACGCAGGCGCGTCGTGCATGCATCGACCACCGACAGATTCGCCGCGCCGCCCAACGCCGCGATATAGCGCTGCGCGCGCGTCGACGATTTCGCCGCCGCGCCTTCGACGGGCGCTACATAACCGGCCGACGCGTAGGAATCGGTGGCAGCATCAGCCGTGTCCGGCTCGCGGCCCGGCGTCGCCATGTTGAACTTGCGGATGAAGAAGCGGAACAGGCCGTAGTAGACGACGGCATAGGCGAGGCCGATGGGGATCGCTTCCCAGCCCTTCGTCGACAGGCCGTAGTTCAGCACGTAGTCGATCGCGCCCGCCGAAAACGTGAAGCCGAGCTTGATGCCGAGCGCCGAGCAGATCGCGAGCGACAGGCCCGTCAGCACCGCGTGGATCGCGTAGAGCACGGGAGCGAGGAACATGAAGCTGAACTCGATCGGCTCGGTCACGCCCGTCAGGAACGACGTCAGCGCCATCGAGAAGAGCAGGCCGCCGACCACCGCGCGGCGCTCCTTCGGCGCTTCATGGAACATCGCGAGACACGCGGCGGGGAGACCGAACATCATGATCGGAAAGAAGCCCGTCATGAACGTGCCCGCCGTCGGGTCGCCCGCGAAGAAGCGGTGCAGGTCGCCCGTCACGGCCGCGCCGCCCGGCGGCGTGAACGTGCCGAACACGAACCATGCGAGCGAGTTCAGGATGTGATGCAGGCCCGTCACGAGCAGCAGACGGTTCAGCAGACCGAACACGAATGCGCCGATCGCGCCTGCCGTCGTCAGCCAGTGGCCGGCGGCGTCGATTGCGCCCTGCACGGGCGCCCACGCGTAGCCGAAGACTATGCCGAGCACCAGACACGCCACCCCGGTGACGATTGGCACGAAGCGCTTGCCGCCGAAAAACGCGAGGTAGTCGGGCAGCTTGATGTCCTTGTACCGGTTGTACAGCATCCCCGCGACGATGCCGGCGATGATCCCCGACAGCACGCCCATGTTGAGCTTGTCGTTGATGTCCTTCATCACGGCAACTTCGATCAGATAGCCGATCGCGCCCGCCAGTGCCGCAACGCCGTTATTGTCCTTCGCGAAGCCGACAGCGACGCCGATCGCGAACAGAAGCGGCAGGTTGTCGAAGATCGCGCCGCCGGCGTCGGCGATCATCTTGATGTTGAACACATCGGGTTGACCCAGGCGCAGCAGCAGGCCAGCCACGGGCAGTACCGCGATCGGCAGCATCAGTGCGCGGCCAAGGCGCTGAATCTTCAGAAACGGATTTCCATCCATTGATACCTCCACTCCTTTGTCTCGTATGTGAGTCGTTGCTTTATTTGCAGGTTGAAAATGTCGAGCCGACGAGTTCCGCCCTTTCAGACCGGTTGCGACGCAAGCGCAATCAGTCTTGCGGCCAGAGTTCGCGGCTCAGGGCTCTTACCGCTTGTGCCGATTCGAGCGACAGAGCGTCCTGGGCGCGCTGACGGCACAACTGATAATCGAGTTTGCGCACACGCGCCTTGATGCCCGGCACGGACACGGGATCGACGGACAGTTCGCTCACGCCGAGTCCGACGAGCAGCGGCACCGCGAGCGGATCGCCGGCGAGCGCGCCGCATACGCCGACCCACTTGCCCTGCTTCTCCGCGCCCTGCACCGCGACCGAAATGAGGCGCAGCACGGCGGGGTGCAGACCGTCCGCCTGCGCGGCGAGATCGGCCTGGCAGCGGTCCATCGCGAGCGTGTATTGCGTCAGATCGTTCGTGCCGATCGACAGGAAATCCGCGTGCTTCGACAACTGATCGGACAGCAGCGCAGCCGACGGCACTTCGATCATCACGCCGACTTCGATCTTATCGGTGCGGCCGCTTTCGGCGGCGAGCTCGTCGATCCGCTTGCGCAGACGCACGAGTTCACCCACGTCCGTCACCATCGGAAACATGATGCGCACCTTCCCCGCCGGCTGAACGGCGAGCAGGGCGCGCAGCTGGTCTTCGAGGAGATCGGGGCGCACCTGCGCGAGACGGATGCCGCGCAGGCCGAGCGCCGGATTCGGTTCGGGCGGCAGCGTCAGATAGTCGACCTCTTTGTCAGCGCCGACGTCGAGCGTGCGGATGATGGCCGTGCGGCCTTGCAGCGCGTCGACGATCGATTGATAGCTCTGACGATGCTCGTCGACGGTCGGCGCCGCCTGGCGATGGATGAACAGCAGTTCCGTTCGCAGCAGGCCGACGGCATCCGCGCCGTTTTCGACAGCGGCTGTCGCGTCGTCGAGGGTCGCGATGTTGGCGGCCACTTCGATCGCGCGACCGTCGTTCGTCGCGGCCGCTTGCTGCGACGTGCGGCGATTCGCTTCGCGCACGCCGGCAAGGCGCTGACGTTCGGCGCGAGCGCGTTCGATATCGAGCGCGCTCGGCGCGTACTCGATACGGCCCGCCGTCGCATCGACCACGACCTGCGTGCCGTCGGCGATCGAATGCAGCGCGTCGCCCAGCGCGACGACTGCGGGAATGCCCGCCTGGCGCGCGATGATCGCCGCGTGCGACGTCGCGCCGCCGCGCGCCATCACGAGCGCCGTGACACGCGTGCGATCCAGCGACGACAGGTCCGACGGCGTGAATTCATCCGCGCTCAGCACGGCTTCGTCGGGCAGCGAGCGCGCAGCCACGTTCGAGTAGCCGAGCGCGCGAAGCACACGCTTTTCGATGTCGCGCAAGTCGGCGGCACGTTCGGCGAGCAGCGCATCGTCGACTTTCGACAGCACGTCGATCTGCGCGCGAATGGTCTCGCGCCACGCGAAGCCCGCGCTCTTTCCGAGGCTGATCAGGTCGCGCGCCGCGTCGATCAGCGTCGGGTCTTCGAGCAGCACGCGATGCACCGCGAAAATGCCCGCTTCGCCATGCGCGCCGCGTTGCGAAGCGTCGCGCACGGTCGTGTTCAGTTCGGCATCGACGGCGGCGAGCGCCTTGTCGAGTTGGCGGCTTTCGGCGGCGGGCGTGTTGGCCGTCGTCTCCGGCGGATCGATGTCGGCGTCATCCCAGCGCAACAGCTTGCCCACGGCAATGCCGGGCGCCGCGCACACGCCCGCGAGCGTGTTCGGCGCAATCGGCGCGCCGCCGGCTGACGGCACGGGCGCAGCCGCAACGGGCACGGGCGATATCTCGCGCGCCGGCTTTTCTTCCGCTTCGCCGTGCGCCTCGCGCGTCAGTTCGCGCGCGACGGCCTCGACGGCCGCCGCAGCCTGCGCGCCGATGCCGACGATCTCGACCGCCGCGCCCTGCCCCGCGCCCAGCCCCAGCAAACCGACGACGCTTTCGATCGCCGCCTTCTTGCCCTCGAAGCGGACTTCGACGCGCGCATCGAGACCGCGCGCCGCTTCGCGCGCACGCGCCGCCGGACGCGCATGCAGGCCGCCCGCATGCGTGAGCACGATCGATTGACGCGCTTCTTCGCTGACGCTCGATGCCGCGCGCGACGCCGCGACGGCATGACCGTCTCGCGCACGCAGCGTCAGCAGCGGCGATTCGCCTGCCTTCAACGTGCCGCTTTCGGCGCGCTCGACGATTTCGAACGCATCGGAATTCGCAATCGCGATCACCGACACGAGGCTCGGCGCGTTGCGCGCGACCGTATCCTGATCGAACTCGATGAGCACGTCGCCCTTGCGCACCTTCGCGCCCTGTTCGACCATCGGCGCGAAACCCTTGCCGTTCAGCTCGACGGTATCGATACCGATATGCAGCAGCACTTCGGCGCCTTCTTCCGTCGTGATCGTGACCGCATGGCCCGTGCGCGCCAGATGCATCACAACGCCGTCGCACGGCGCGACGAGCTTGCCTTCCAGTGGATCAATGCCGATTCCATCGCCGAACATGCCGCCTGAAAACACAGGATCGGGCACGCTCGCGAGCGGGACGACGGGCCCCGTCATCGGCGCCAGCAGAACAATTTGGCCTTCGGAATGGCTCTTCAAAACGGACTCCTCGACACGTCGCATCTGCATCTCTCGATCAATGAGTTTCGGTGACTTTCATCAGATGGCGCGGCGCATCGGGATTGCGTCCGCGGGCGGCGGCAAGGCCGGCAGCCATCACGTAGAAAGAAAGGATTGCGGCAATCGGATCGAGCGCGGCATGCTCCGTCGATACGAGCGGCAATGCGGCTTCGGGCACGTCGCCGGGCGCGGCGAGCAGCACGCGCGCGCCGCGCGCCTGCATGTCGCGCGCGAGTTGCAGCAGGCCCGCCTGCTCCGGCCCGCGCGGCGCGAACACGAGCAGCGGATAGTCGCGGTCGATCAGTTCCATCGGACCGTGACGCACTTCGGCGCTCGAAAACGCCTCGGCCTGAATGCCCGACGTTTCCTTCAGCTTCAACGCCGCTTCCTGCGCGATTGCGAGACCGAGGCCGCGACCGATCACGATCATCCGTTCGACGTCGCGCAGTTCGTCGACAGCCTTCGACCAGTCGAGCGCGCCCGCACGCGCGAGCGCATCGGGCAGCGACTTCAGCGCGCCGAGCAGCGCTTCGTCGTTTTGCCAATGCGCGACGAGTTGCGCAGAGACCGACAGCATCGCGATGTAGCTTTTCGTGGCCGCCACGCTCAGCTCGGGACCGGCGACAAGGGGCAGATAGAACTCGCATGCCGCTTCGAGCGGCGAGCCGGGCACGTTGACGGCAGCCACGGTCAGCGCGCCCGCGTCGCGCAGCGCCTGCATCGTGCCGACCAGATCGGGGCTCTTGCCCGATTGCGAAAAGCCGAGCGCAAGCTGGCCGCGCACTTTCAGCGGCGCCTGCTGGAGCGTCGCGACCGACATCGGCAGCGACGCGACGGGCAGTCCGATGCGGCTCATCGTCAGCGATGCGAAGTAACTCGCCGCGTGATCCGAGCTGCCGCGCGCGACCGTCAGCGCGACATGGCGCGGCTCTTGCGCGAGCCGTGCGGCGAGCGCTTCGACGCGCGACGTATCGTTGAGTTGCGCGGCGACCACGTCGGCGGACGCCAGCGCTTCCTTAAGCATATTCGACAATCGATTCTCCTTCGACGAAGGTCGCCGTCAGCGCCAGCTCACGGTCGAACACGACGACATCGGCCCACGCTCCACGTGTGAGACGGCCGCGGTCTTCGAGGCCCAGATAGTCGGCGGCGTAACGCGACATACGGTTTGAAACGTCGGCCATCGGCAGGCCGAGCGATACGAGGTTGCGCAGCGCCTGATCCATCGTCAGCGTGCTGCCTGCAAGCGTGCCGTCGGCCAGGCGAACGCCGCCGAGACACTTCGTGACGTGCTGGCTGCCGAGGCGGTATTCGCCGTCGGGCATGCCCGTCGCCGACGTGCTGTCCGTGACCACGTAGAGACGCGGAATCGCGCGCATCGCGGCGCGGATCGCGCCCGGATGGACGTGCAGCAGATCGGGGATGATTTCCGCGTACTCGGCATGCGCGAGCGCCGCGCCGACCATGCCCGGATTGCGGTGATGCAGCGGCGACATCGCGTTGAACAGGTGCGTGAAGCTGCGCGCGCCGTGCTTCATCGCGGCGACGGCGTCGTCGTAGGTGCCGAGCGAGTGGCCGAGCTGCACGCGCACGCCGCGCGCGGCGATCTCCGAGATGATGTCCATGTGGCCGGAGATTTCCGGCGCGATCGTGACGACGCGAATCGGTGCGATCGACAGATACTTCAGCACTTCGTCGAGCACCGCCGACACGGCCGCGTCAGGCTGCGCGCCGAGCTTGCCGGGGTTGATGTACGGCCCTTCGAGATGCACGCCGAGCACGCGCGAGCCGCCGGGCACGCGGTTGCGAGCGACGTCGCCCAAGTCCGCCACGACGCTCATCAGTTCGTCGCGCGGCGCGGTCATCGTCGTCGCGAGCAGGCTCGTCGTGCCGTAGCGCGCGTGCGTGCGGGTGATCGCCTCGATCGCGTTGCCCGCTTCCATCACGTCGGCGCCGCCGCCGCCATGCACGTGCAGATCGATGAAGCCGGGCAGGATGTACGGCGCGTCGTTCGTCGACGGATCGACGGCGTCGCCCTTGATAGCCGTGATGCGGCCGTTCTCGAATTCGATCGTGCCGTGGATCCAGCCTTCGGGGGTGAGTATGTTTCCGGTCAGCATGAGTCTCTCTGATGTTGCGTTATCCAGTGCGTGACTGATTCGTGCCGCGTGGGTTTCGTGCGTCCTGCTGTTTTGCACGTCGTGCATCGAGCCCGCTTTCATTCGCGCTTTCGTCGCCGTGCATGCGCGCAGATCACAGCCGCAGTTCGGCGACGAAATCGTAGTAGTCGTCCAGGCAATAGGTGTCCGTGAGTTCGATGGCGCGCTGGTCGGCGCTGTAGCCGACGCGCGTAATCAGCAGAAGTGCGCTGCCCGGATCGATATCCATCAGCGACGCGATTTCGCTCGATGCGTTGACGGCGCGAAAGTGTTGCAGCGCGCGCACGACGGGCGCGCCGCGCCGCTCGAGATAGCTGTAGAGCGAGCCGCCAATCCCCTGTGGCTCGGGCACGATCGAAATGGGCAGCGACGAATGCTCGACGGCCATCACGATGCCGTCGGCGCGCCGCAGACGGCGCAGGCTCGCGACGGACGCGCCGGGCGACAGGCCCAGATGCACGATCTCTTCGCGAGTCGCGGCGCGGATTTCGCGCTCGAGCCAAACGGAATCTGGCCGGAAGCCGCGCTGCTCCATCTTCTTCGTGAAGCCCGTGAGACGCGACAGCGGATCTTCGACGCGCGGCGTGATAAAGCTACCTGCGCCGCGCGCCCGCCGGATCAAACCCTGCTCGACCAGCAGCGCAATCGCCTTGCGCGCGGTGATGCGCGACACGCCGATCGCATCCGACAACGTGCGCTCCGACGGCAGCGCTTCCCCCGCCGACCATACGCCGCAATGGATCGCCGTCGCCAGATTGCGGGCGAGTTGCAGGTACAGCGGGGTGACGTTGTGGGCGTCGGGTGTCAGGGCGGACCAACGGGTTTCCATAGGGCTCGGTCGAGGATCGTGAGGAAGATGGCCTACGAAATCGGAGCCCATTATATAACCACCATAATACCAGTCAACGAGCTGGTATCTAGCTGGTCTGTCTCGACTAAACCCTTGTCGCAAAAGGCACTGTGCGAATTAAGCGGATTCCAACTGACACCGATCTGGCATTAGGGCATACCCGTATATGAGACCAGTTGCGCGATTGGTGTCCGCCAATCGTCTGTCAAGTTGCGTGCGTTAAGCCGCAAATGTCATACCTCTTAATTAACAATCTGGTGCAAACTCCGGAATTCGGGCGCTATCAACCGATCGACAGACACATAAGCGCGGTGAACGAATGACAAGCAACTACGGGGAACGGACACGGTGAATGATCCCGCTACAGTCCGGGCGGAAGCCGTCCGCCATTTCAATCGCTTTTACACGCAGCACATCGGCGTGTTGCACGAGCATTTGCAGAAAAGCCCGTTTTCGCTGACGGAAGTGCGCGTGATGCACGAGCTTTCGCGCGGCCAGCATCAGACGGCTGCCGCGCTCGCGCGCAACCTCGGCATCGATAGCGGCTATCTGAGCCGTCTGCTCTCGAGCTTCGAGCGGCGCAACTTCATTTCGCGCCGCCCGTCGGAAGTCGACGCACGCCAGTCGCTCGTCTCGCTCACCGACGAAGGACTCGCCGCCTGGCGGCCGCTCGATGCCGCCGCCGTCGACGAAGTCTCCGCCGTGCTGTCCCGCATTGCGCCGCAATCGCAAGATCAACTGGTCGGCGCGATGAAGCTGATCGAGCGGCTGCTCGACGAGCGGCCACGGCGCAGCATCGTCACGCTGCGCGCGCCGCGAGCGGGCGATTACGGCTTGCTGATCTCGCGACAGGCGCAGCTGTTCGCGGCCAGCCACGGCTGGGATCACACGTTCGAGGCGCTGATCGCGCAGCAGATCGGGCAATTCGCGCAGCGCCACGATGCACGGCGCGAGAACTGCTGGATCGCCGAACAGGACGGCCTGATCGTCGGCTCGGCGCTGGTCGCGGCTGCGTCGGATGATCAGGCACAGGTGCGCGCGCTGTATGTCGAGCCGGACGTGCGGCGACTCGGCGTCGGCACGCAGCTGATCGACGAGTCTTTGCGCTTTGCGAAGCGCGCCGGTTATCGCGCGCTAGGCATCGAAAGCGAAAGCACGCTCGACGATGCACGGCGCCTCTTCATTCAGACGGGTTTCTCGCTGGCGTCGGCGACGCCCGAGCGGCGCTTCGGGCGCGATCTCGTGATCGAGCGATGGGAACGCGCGCTGTAAGCGCACGCTTGCTGGCCTTTCCTGAGCATAAAAAAACGCCACGGTTTCCCGTGGCGTTTTACACATCGACAGGTCGACTGCCCCGCTTAGAACGACGGCACGACCGATCCCTTGAACTCGGTCTTGATGAACTGGCGCACGTCTTCCGACTGGTAAGCGGCGACCAGCTTCTTCACCCACGGTTGATCCTTGTCCTTCGTGCGCACGGCGATCAGGTTCGCGTACGGGCTGTGCACGTCTTCGAGCGCAATCGCGTCCTTCGTCGGCTGCAGGCCCGCGGCCAGCGCAAAGTTCGTGTTGATGGCGGCGGCGTCGACGTCGGCGAGCGAGCGCGGCAGTTGCGCGGCATCGAGTTCGATGAGCTTCACCTTCTTCGGATTGTCGGCAACATCGAGCGGCGTCGCGTTGCTGCCGTTCGTGCCCGCGCCCGCCTTCAGCTTGATCACGCCTTGCGATTGCAACAGCAGCAGCGCACGGTTTTCATTCGACGGATCGTTTGGCACCGCGACCTTCGCGCCTTGCGGCAGATCCTTCACCGACTTCAGCTTCTTCGAATAGATGCCGAGCGGCGAGATGTACGTCAGGCCGACGTTGACGATCTTGTAGCCGCGCTGCTTGATCTGGCTGTCGAGATACGGCTGATGCTGGAAGCTGTTCGCGTCGAGATCGCCGGCGTCGAGCGCGGCATTCGGCTGCACGTAATCGTTGAACTCGATGACCTTGACGTTCAGGCCTTCGCGCTTCGCGACCTTCTGCACAACCGACCAGATTTGCGCGTCGGGACCGCTGATCGTGCCGACCTTGATGACCTTGTCGTCGGCGCGCGCGCCGAAGCTGGTGACGAGTGCCGCCGAAGCGAGCGCCGCGGAAAAAACCTTGATGAGTGTTCTGCGCTGCATGTGATTCTCTCTTGACTGCCTTGTTTCAGACTCGCATCCGACGGCGGGCGACCGGGTGTTGCTCACGATCCGTCGAGCCTGAAATGGTCTCACAGGCGAGCAGCGATGTGAAATACAGGGATCGCATATGGGTATGCGCACGGGTATGCGCATGCAGCGCGCCCTGCCGCGCGCGAAGGTTCCGCTACGTGACGAGCGCTCGCAAAGGCGTGTTCGCGAAGAACCACAGCAGCGCGATCGTCGATCGCAACCACAGCCGCCTTCAGTCCGGCAACGATGATTGCGATCGACGGATGCGCAACTGGTCAGAACGTCGTCCAGTCGTCGTCGGAAGACTGGATCTTTGCCGGACGCGGCGGCTCGGCGGACTTTGCAGCGGGCTTCGCAACGGGCTTCGTCGCGACGCGCGGCGCCGCATCCGGTGCGGCTTTCGTCACGGCAGCGGCGGGCGCGGACGGCGCCTTCGCGACGGCAGGCGCTGACTTCTGCGCCGCCGACGCAACCGTCTTCGACGCAACGGCTGCTTCGCTGCCGTTCACCCGGAACATGCCGATCGCCTGTCGCAGGCGCACCGCCTGATCCTGCAACGACGAGGCCGCGGCGGCAGCCTGCTCGACGAGCGCGGCGTTCTGCTGCGTCACTTCATCCATTTGCGTCACCGCGCGGCCCACTTGCGAAATACCGCTGCTCTGCTCTTCCGATGCCGCTGCGATTTCGCCCATGATGTCCGTCACGCGACGCACGGCCTGCACGATGTCGCCCATCGTCGTGCCCGCCTGTTCGACGAGCGTGTAGCCGTTGTTGACGCGCTCGACGGATGCGCCGATCAATTGCTTGATTTCCTTCGCGGCCGTCGCCGAACGTTGCGCGAGGCTGCGCACCTCGCCCGCGACGACCGCAAAGCCGCGCCCCTGCTCGCCCGCGCGCGCCGCTTCGACGGCCGCGTTCAGCGCGAGAATGTTCGTCTGGAAGGCGATGCCCTCGATCACGCCGATGATTTCCGAAATCTGACGCGAGCTGTCGTTGATCTCCGTCATCGTGCTGATCACGCGATTCACGACCTCGTTGCCCTTCGTCGCGATCTCCGATGCGTTGTTCGCGAGTCCGCTCGCCTGGCGCGCGTTGTCGGCGTTCTGCTTGACGGTCGCCGTCAGCTCTTCCATGCTCGCTGCCGTTTCCTGCAGCGAGGCCGCCTGCTGCTCAGTGCGCTGCGACAGATCGCCGTTGCCGGCCGCGATCTGCTGCGTCGCGGTGGCTATCGACTCCGCCGACTGCCGGATCTCGCCGATTGCGCGCTGCAAGCGGCTTTGCATCTCGTTCATCGCGGCCATCATGCTCGACGAATCGTCGGTACGTACGGGCACGAGCTGCGTGAGATCGCCCGTCGCGATGCGCGACGCGAGCCGCGCCGCATCCTGCGGTTCGCCGCCGAGGCTCGCGCGCACGTTGCGGATGATGAGCAGCATCGCGAGCGAAATCACCGCGCCGATCACCAGCACGACGATGAAGTGCTCGACCAGGTTCGCGTAGTAAGCAGTGTCGATGTCGCGCACGAACACGCCGCTCGTGATGTTCCAGTCCCACGGCGTGAAATGCACGACATAGCTGATCTTCGGCACGGCCTCTTCGCTGTGCGGCAGACGTCCGCGATACGCGGCGAAGCCGTTGCCCGTCGCCTTCGCTGCATCGACGATCGTCACGTACAGCAGCTTGCCGTCGGGGTCCTTGAAGTCGCCGACCTGTTTGCCGACCATCTGCGGCAAGGTCGGATGCATCAGCACGACGGGCTTCGAATCCATCACGAAGAGGTAGCCGGATTCCCCGTAGCGCATCGTCGCGAGACGCGCGAGCGCATCGCGCTGCGCGTCGGCCTCGCTCATCTTGCCGGCCTGCGCGAGTGCGTAATAACCGTTGACGACGCCTTGCGCCGCTTCGACGAGGTTCACCATGCCGGCCTTGCGCTCGGAGAGCATCGTCGAGCGCGTTTCGACCGCGCTCCACAATCCGACGCCCAGCAAACCCAGCCATACGAGCGCAAGCGACAGCCACAGCTTGCGGTTCAGACTCATCCTGCTCATTGTGTTGGTCTCTTTGGTGTGGTTACTTCTTCGGCGGATCGCCGGCGCGCGGCGTTGACGCGCCACGATCGCAAACGATTGCCTTTCTGGATAACGGCAGCCTGGCGCGCCGACTTGAGATGGCTTGTGAGGGACACAACGAGGCGCGTCAGCAGACAGGTGCGGCGCAGAATGAAAAAAGGGCCGCACGTCACCGTGCAGCCCTTTCATCGCCGAAACGCGGAATGCGGTTTTCGCGCCGCGGGTTAGTCCCGCCTCAGCCCAGCAGCAGCTTGAGATCGTGAACCCACGGCGACGCGCCTTGGCCGTCCCGCGCAAAGAGGCGCAGCTTGCCGTCGGTATCGAATACGTAGCTGGCGGCCGTATGGTCCATCGTATAGCTGTCGGGCGTCTTGCCCGGCACTTTCGCGTAATACACGCGGAAATCCTTCGTCACCTTCTCCAGTTGCTGCTGATTGGCGGGACGCAGGCCGACGAACGTCGGATTGAACGCGGGCACGTATTGCGCCATCAGTTCCGGCGTGTCGCGCTCTGGATCGACGGTGACGAACAGCACCTGCACGCGCTTCGCGTCTTCGGGGCCCAACTGCTGAAGCGCCTGCGAGAGTTCGGCCATCGTCGTCGGGCAGACGTCCGGGCAGTGCGTGTAGCCGAAGAACAGCACGACGACCTTGCCCTTGTAGTCGGCAAGCGAGCGCATCTTGCCGCTCGCGTCGGGCAGCGAAAAATCGGCGCCGAACTGCTTGTTGCCCGTGATGTCGACGTTCGTGAACGCGGGCTGTTCTTTCCCGCATCCCGAAATCAGCGCCGCGCCGCCGAGCGCGCACGCGACGAGTGCAACGCGCGCCACGCGCGCGAACCGTTTGGTGAGCATGGTGTTACGCGCCGATCAAGGCGCGCGCATAGTGGTCGATCAACAGCGCCGCGAAGAGCAGCGACAAATAAACGATCGAATAACGGAAGGTCTTACGCGCGAGGACGTCGGAATATTCCCGATAAATCTTCCACGCATACGCGAGGAACACCGCGCCCAGCAGAACCGCCGATGCGAGATACACGATTCCGCTCATGCCCGAGATAAACGGCATCAGCGTGACGGCGAACAGAATGACCGTGTACAGGAAGATATGCAGACGTGTGTACTTTTCGCCGTGGGTGTTCGGCAGCATCGGCAGACCGGCGTTCTCATAGTCCTTGCGGCGATACAGCGCGAGCGACCAGAAATGCGGCGGCGTCCACACGAAGATGATCAGCACCAGGATCCATGCGTCGCCGGGCACGTGACCTGTCACGGCTGCCCAGCCGAGCGCCGGCGGCATAGCGCCCGAAGCGCCGCCGATCACGATGTTCTGCGGCGTGGCGGGCTTCAGCAGCAGCGTGTAGATGATCGCGTAGCCGACGAAGGTGGCGATGGTCAGCCACATCGTGAGCGCATTGGTGAACGTGTAGAGCGTCCACATGCCGAGGCCGCCAAGGATCGCGGAGAACACCAGAATTTGCGCGGTGGTGATTTCGCCGCGCGCCGACGGACGCCACGCGGTGCGGCGCATCTTCGCGTCGACTTTCTGTTCGACGAGACAGTTGATCGCAAACGCGGCGCCCGCGAGCAACCAGATGCCGACGGCCCCGCCGATCAGCACCGTCCACGGCACCATGCCGGGCGTCGACAGGAACATGCCGATTACCGCGCAGAAGACGGCGAGCTGCGTCACACGCGGCTTCGTCAGCGCAATGTATTGGGAAATCCGGCTACCGGGCGAATGGGGGAGAGTTGTGCTGTCCATGAAGATCACGCTGGCGCGGCATCGCGCGCGGGAAAAACGGCGCGGCCGGGACGGCTATAAGCGATTCGAAAGTTTAGCATAACGAGCAGGAGCAGCAGGATCGCGGCCCCGCCGTTATGGGCGACGGCAACGGGCAACGGCCATTGCAAAACGATATTCGACAGGCCCGTGACGAACTGAATCACGATCACGAACAGCACGCCGTTCGCGGGCCGCCGCAGCGACTCGAAACGGCGCATTCTCAGCGCGAACCACAGCAGATACGCGACGACGACAAATGCGAACGTGCGGTGCGTCCAGTGGATCGCGACGAGCGCATCCTGCGTGATCACGTCGCCGTCGCCCGTCATGCCGAGCGCGCGCCACAGATGGAAGCCGTGTCCGAAGTCCATCGGCGGAATCCATTGGCCGTTGCAGGTCGGGAAGTCGGTGCAGGCGAGCACCGCGTAATTCGTGCTGACCCAACCGCCGAGCGCGATCTGCACGATCAGCAGCGCAAGGCCGAACAGCGCCGCCGTGCGCCAGCGCGCGGTTTCCGGCTCGTAGGCGGGCAGCGGCGTCTGACGCGCGGCGAACCACCCGAGCGTGCCGAGCAGCGCAAGCCCGAGCAGCAGGTGCGTGGTCACGATCACCGGTTGCAGCTTCATCGTGACGGTCCACGCGCCGAACGCGCCTTGCACGCAGATCAGCAGCAGCAGCGACGTCGGCCACCACGGCGACACATGCAGCGGACGGCGCCGGATACTTGCAACCCAGGCGATGATCGTCTGCGCGACGATCAGCACGCCGATCGCCATCGCGAAGTAGCGGTGGATCATCTCGATCCACGCTTTCGTCATGCTGACGGGGCCCGACGGCATGGCCTGAAACGCGGCGCTGATGGCCGCGTGCGCGATGAACGGCGACGATGTGCCGTAGCAGCCCGGCCAGTCGGGACACCCAAGGCCCGAATCGGTCAGGCGCGTGAAGCCGCCGAACATCACGAGATCGAGCGTCAGGAACGTCGTGATCCAGACCAGCTTGCGGAACTTGTTGTCGTCGACTTTCACCCACACGTACGACAACGGCAGCAGCGCAATGCACAGCCCGATCAGTCCCAGTTGCAATACGAACATCTATCTTTCCTTCTTCCGCCAAACAACGCGATTCAATGTGCTCCGGCGCACTTTAGCCGATACCCGAATACTTCAGCAGTTTCGTGACGTCGCCCTTGATCTTGCTCGGGTCGGGGTCTTTCGGGAAACGCATCATCAGATTGCCGTTCGGATCGACTATATAGATGTGGTCGTTGATCCGCGTGCCGTCGTCGGCGGGCAGCCAGGCGGTCACATCCTTCGGATCGGCGATCAGCATCTCGGTGTCCTTGTATGCGTTATCGACGACGTCGGGCACCTTTCCGGCATCGGTGCGCAGAAACACGTTGACGATGCGCTCGCGCTCGGCCCCCTGCGTCGCGCGCACCTGGCGCATGAAGTACAGCTTCGTCACGCAAGCCTTGTCGCACGCGCTGCTGTCGACGGAAACCATCAGCCAGTGGCCGCGCAGCGACGCGAGTTTCATCGGCTTGCCGTCTTCGGCTGTCACGACCAGCGATTCGGGGATGGGACGCTGCGGCTCGACGAGCTTGCCGTAGCTCGTCGAGCCGCCCGCGGGCTTGATGACGTAGTAGGCAATGTAGGCGCCGATTGCAGGCGCCGCGCAGACGATGGCGATCAGCAGCATCATCCAGCGGCCGCGCTGCCATGAGCCCTTGCCGGCCGGCTGGCGACGCGTCGCGCCCTGCGATGGCTTCTGTCCTGCTTGCTGGGAGCGGGGGTTCTGCGTCGACACTACTGATCCTCTTTCAATGATGGTGCTGTTGGCGGCGCCTTCGGATGTCGTCCGAAGCGCCCGTCGAGCGTCAGGCGTGCGGCGCCTTTTCGTTGCTGGCGCTGCCCTCGGGGCTCGCGTTTTGCGCGAGCTTTTCATGCTTCGCGGCGCGTCGGGCCGCGTATAGCCCGAACGCGACGGCGGCTGCGGCCATGGTCCACCACTGGAACATATAGCCGTAGTTGCGATCGACGCCGGAAGTCGGCGCGGGCCAGTCGCGCACCAGGCCGTCGCCATCGTCGCTGAGCTGCTGGATCACGAAAGGCTGGAGCGACAGACCGGTTTCAGACGCATACGATGCGACGTCGAGGTTCTGACGAATCGTCTGATGCGCGGCCGAGCCGCCCTCGCCGAGTTCGAATGCGCGGGTCGCGTCAGCGCGCGCGATTCCTTCGATTTGAACCTCGCCATTCGGCGTGCCATACGGCGCGATCGTCGTGCGCTCGTTCATGTTGCGTGGCAGCCAGCCGCGGTTGACGAGCACATAACCGCCGTCGCGCAGTTTAAAGGGCATCACGACGTAAAAGCCCGGCTGGTCGTTATACGGGCGATTATCGAGGTACACCACTTGCTGCGGCATAAACTGTCCGACGGCCCGCACGCGATGGAATTGGATTTGCTTCAACGCAATTGGCGCGGCGCCGATATTCTGCGCGGGCGCGTTCCCGAACTGCGTGATTTGCGCCTCCAGCGCTTCCTTCTGATGCGCGCGATCACGCTGCCAGAAGCCGAGCCTCACGGTCACAGCGACAACGATCAGAATCAGCAGCGTGGGGATCAGACGAATCTTCATCGTGCAATTTCGGCGGACAGACGAATCATTGCTCGCGGTGCGATAATGAGTTCGTTGCCTTCGCTTTCCTGAATTTCAGTTGCTTCCATGCACATTCTCGTTCCCATCGCTTTCGCTCTGATCATCGCCAGCATGGTATCTGCGCTGTACTTCATGATGCACGACCGCGGCAGGACGAAGCGCATGGTGTGGTCGCTGGCGACGCGTGTCGGTCTGTCGATTTCGCTGTTCCTGTTCATCCTGTTCGCGCACTGGATGGGCTGGATTCAATCGACTGGCATTCCGTACGGCCGCTGACGCGCCCCGCCGTCCATCGACGATGCGCTTTTCGCAAACGGTCGTGACATGCGGTTCACGTCGCTTGCGCTACCACTCGTCGACGTGCGCCGTCTCAATTTGACGGCGAAGTATGCCACTTATTTTCGCGACGATCCGGCAATACAGCCTTTCGCGATCGGCGAAATTCCCACTTTAGCAAACAAAACGCCGCCCGACGAAAGTCGAGGGCGGCGCTGCTGACACCTCTGCACCACTGCCTTCACCGCAGCGCGCTCGACGCACGAGCCGCGTCAGTTATGGGACACCTCGGGGACACCTGCGGGGATGCCTGCGATGCTTTCTTGCGTCGATATGACGCACGGCGCGCAGGCCTCCGAAGCTCGGAAAACAACGCTTACAGCCAGTACACGACGACGTACAGACCCAGCCATACGACGTCGACGAAGTGCCAGTACCACGCCGCGCCTTCGAACGCGAAGTGATGGTCCGCGGTGAAGTGGCCGCGGATCAACCGGATCATCACCACCGTCAGCATCGTGCCGCCGAGGAACACGTGGAAGCCGTGGAAGCCCGTCAGCAGGAAGAACGTCGAGCCGTACACGCCCGACGCGAGCGTCAGGTTCAGTTCGTTGTACGCGTGGAAGTACTCGAAGCCCTGCATGAACAGGAACGTGATCCCCAGCACGACTGTCGCGGCGAGCCACGCGATGGCCTTCGTGCGATGGTTCTCGCGCAGCGCGTGGTGCGAGACCGTCAGCGTCGCGCCCGACGACAGCAGCAGCGCGGTGTTGATGGTCGGCACGGGCCACGGGGTCATCGACTTGAAGTGCGACACCAGATCGGCCGGGCCGATGTTCGGCCATACCGCCGAGAAGTCCGGCCAGATCAGCTTGTAGTCGAGGCTGCCGAGCTGATGCATCGCGATCGCGCGCGCATAGAAAAGCGCACCGAAGAACGCGCCGAAGAACATGACTTCGGAGAAGATGAACCAGCTCATGCTCCATCGGAACGACGTGTCGACGCGCTTGCCGTACATCCCGCCTTCCGATTCGGAGATGGCGTCGCCGAACCAGTGATACAGCACGAAGAGCAGCCACAGCAGACCAATCAGCGCCGTGATGGGCGCCCAGGGCTCGCCGTTCACCCACGACGCAAACGATCCGAGCAGGATCAGCAGCCCAATCGCCGCGCTGATCGGATGCCGCGACGGATGCGGTATGAAATAGTACGGGCTATCGTTTTGACCGCTCATTCTTGATTCTCCACTTCAGTCCAGTTGTTCCGCTTGGTCCGGTTGGCTCCGCAGCCGCCCGCGCCGCTCTCCGGCTCTCTCTGCAACATCCAGCGGCGCGCAGCTTTGCGCCACCCTCTCCATTCCGTCCGGGCGTCGAAACGACCGCCCTTGTTCACCGCATCGTCTAGCCGACCACCGCGCGCACGATCAGGATCAACACCCCGATAAAGACCGCCGCGCCGATCAGCGCCGCGATGATCACATGCAGCGGGTTGAGCTGCGTTGCGTCCGCTTCCAGGTCGCGCCGTTTGCGCACGCCGAAAAACGACCACATCACGGCTTTCATCGACTGGCCGAAACTGCTCTTCCTGCCGCCGCCACCGCTATCGCTCATATCCTCGCCTTCTTTGGGCAAGCGTTTCTGTTACCCGTCAGGCGGGGTTCGACGCCTTCGCGTTGTCAGCCGCCTGCCCTTCCGTGCCGCGCGGCGCCGCCGCCGGCGTATTCAATTCGAAGAACGTGTACGACAGCGTGATCGTCCTCACGTCCTTCGGCAATTTCGGATCGACGAGGAATACCACCGGCATCCGTTTCGATTCGTTCGCCTTCAAGGTCTGCTGCGTAAAGCAAAAGCACTCGATCTTCCTGAAGTACTCGGTGGCCTGTTTCGGCGCATAGCTCGGGATGGCCTGAGCCTGAATCGTGCGCCCCTGCTGGTTCGTCACGTCGTAGATCACCGTCGTCACTTCGCCCGGATGCACGTCGATGCTGTTCTGCTCCGGCTTGAAACCGAGCAGCCCGCGCGCGTTCGCATCGAACTCGATCGAAACCGTACGGCTCATGTCGACCTGCGTATTCTTCGCCTCGCGCGCCGTTGCGTCGCGCTGCACCAGATTGTTGATGCCCGTGACCTCGCAGATCGCGCGATACATCGGTATCAGCGCAAAGCCGAAGCCGAACATCAGAAACGCGACGACGACGAGCTTGAACAGCATCGAACGGTTAAAAGAACGATCGGCCCCAGCGGGCGGTTGCGTCGACATCGAACTTCCTCAACAGATCACGTGCACGGGTGATCGACTGTCATGACAGGTCAGGAAAACCAGACCTGCTTGACAATGGCACCCAGAAAAAAGACGGCGACGATAACAAGCAGAATCAGACCGAGTCGCAGATTGCCAGCGCGAATTTCTTCGGGCGTACGTCTTTTTTGTGGATTCCGGGTCATGCTGGACTTCTCGAACCTTCGTTGCTGCGCAGTGTTTCGGTTCAGCGTTCCGCTCCGGCGCTGCGTTTGCCGAAGCGGAACCTCGAAGACTGCCTGATCGCTTATTCGACCGTCGGCGGGTTTTCGAACGTGTGGAACGGAGCCGGGCTCGGCACGGTCCACTCGAGACCCGTTGCGCCGTCCCACGGCTTGTCCGATGCCTTTTCGAGTTCGCCGCCGCCACGGTAAGCGGGCAGCGCGACCGCGAACAGGAAGTACACTTGCGCGAGACCGAAGCCGAACGCGCCGATCGTGATGACCTGGTTCCAGTCGGCGAACTGCGCCGGATAGTCAGCGTAGCGACGCGGCATGCCGGCGAGACCGACGAAGTGCATCGGCAGGAATGCGAGGTTGAAGAAGATCAGCGATGCCCAGAAATGGATCTTGCCGCGCGTCTCGTTGTACATCCAGCCCGTCCACTTCGGCGACCAGTAGTACCAGCCGGCAAAGAGACCGAACAGCGACCCCGCCACCAGCACGTAGTGGAAGTGCGCGACCACGAAGTACGTGCCGTGATACTGGATGTCGAGCGGCGCCATCGCGAGCATCAGCCCCGTCAGGCCGCCGAACGTGAACACGAACAGAAAGCCCACCGCGAACAGCATCGGGGTTTCGAACGTCAGCGAACCGCGCCACATCGTCGCGACCCAGTTGAACACCTTCACGCCCGTCGGCACCGCGATCAGCATCGTCGCGTACATGAAGAACAGTTGGCCCGTGACGGGCATGCCCGTCGCGAACATGTGGTGCGCCCAGACCATGAACGACAGGATCGCGATCGAAGCCGTCGCGTACACCATCGAGCTATAGCCGAACAGCGGCTTGCGCGCGAACGCAGGGATCACCTGCGACACGATGCCGAACGCCGGCAAGATCATGATGTACACCTCGGGGTGCCCGAAGAACCAGAAGATGTGCTGGTACATCACCGGGTCGCCGCCGCCTGCCGCGTTGAAAAACGACGTGCCGAAGTGGCGGTCGAACAGCACCATCGTGATCGCGCCCGCGAGCACCGGCATCACGGCGATCAGCAGGTACGCGGTGATCAGCCACGTCCACACGAACATCGGCATCTTCATCAGCGTGAGGCCGGGTGCGCGCATGTTCAGGATCGTGACGACGATGTTGATGCCGCCCATGATCGACGAGGCGCCCATGATGTGGACCGCGAAGATTGCGAAGTCCATGCCCGGGCCCATCTGCGTGGACAGCGGCGCGTACAGCGTCCAGCCGGCGGCCGTCGCGCCGCCCGGCGTGAAGAACGAACCGACCAGCAGCACGGCAGCGACGGGCAGCAGCCAGAAGCTGAAGTTGTTCATCCGCGCGAAGGCCATGTCCGATGCGCCGATCTGCAGCGGAACCATCCAGTTTGCGAAGCCGACGAAGGCCGGCATGATCGCGCCGAACACCATGATCAGGCCATGCATGGTGGTCAGCTGGTTGAAGAACTCGGGACGCATGATCTGCAACCCCGGCTCGAACAGTTCGGCACGGATTCCCAGCGCCATCACGCCCCCTGACAGGAACATGATGAACGAGAAAATCAGATACAGCGTACCGATGTCCTTGTGGTTGGTCGCGAACAACCAGCGACGCCAGCCGTGCGGCGTCGCATGCGCGTGATCGCCGTGGACGTGCTCGTGCCCCGCGGTTACATCGTGTCCGATGCTAGACATGACAATCTCCTAAATCGAATGCTGCTTTTCTCTGACTGTGACACGTCAGGCCGCTGGGCTGATCTCGACCCGGCGCGCTTCCTTCGCTTCCGCACCGCCCGTGATCGTCTCCGGCTTCTTCAAAATAATGTGGTCTTCGGCTATGCCTGCTGCCTTGAGCGCATCGCGCACGGCTTCGGCACGCGCCTTCGCGAGCTTCGCGTTCTTGTCGGCCGAACCCGTTGAGTCCGTGTAGCCCGACAGCGTGAACTTCGCATCGGGATGGGCCTTCGCGTACGCTGCGGCCGCATCGACAGCCGCCTTCGCGTCGGCGGGCAGCGTGCTCTTGTTCGTTTCGAAGTAGATCGTGGCGGGCAGGGACGATTGCGGCGCCGATGCCGCTGCATTGTCCGAAGCGCCGGTTGAACCTGACGCTGCCGCGGGAGCCGATGCGCCCGCTTCGCCACTTGCCGCTGCCGCGCCGCTTGCGCCTTCCGCGCCGCTCGCAGCCGTTGCATCCGACGCGGCTGCCGCCGCCGCGCCCGCCAGGTGATCGCCACCCGACGGCAGACGGCCGTTGCGCGCATCGGCGACCTGCTTCGGCTGCAGGATGTCGCCCGTGTGGTTGCCCCACGAATTGCGCTCGAACGTGATGACGGAGGCGATCTCGACATCGTTCAGCGTCGGCGCCCACGACGGCATCGCGTTCTTGCCCTTCAGCACGATGCTCACGTGATCGGCGAGCGGCCCGTTCACGACCTTGCTGCCGTCGAGCGCCGGGAACGCGCCGCCGCCCTTGCCCGTCGGCTGGTGGCAGACAGCGCAGTTCGACGCGTACACCTTGCCGCCGCGTTCCGTCAGCTCGGCGAGCGTATAGGTCTTGTTTGGATCGTCCTGGCCAGCGGCCATTTTCTTCTTCTCGTCGTCGACCCACTTCGCGTAGTCGTCATCGGACAGCACGTTCACGACGACGGGCATGTACGCGTGCTCCTTGCCGCAGAGTTCCGTACAGAAGCCTCGATACGTGCCGACCTTCTCCGCCTTGAACCACGTGTCGCGCACGAAGCCGGGAATCGCGTCCTGCTTCACGCCGAACGCAGGCACGTACCACGAGTGAACGACGTCGTTCGCCGTGGTGATGATGCGAATCTTCTTGTTCACAGGCACGACTAGCGGGTTGTCGACTTCCTGCAGATAGGTATCCGTGATCGGCTGCTGGCCGTTGACTTCGCTACGCGGCGTGGTCAGCGTGGACAGGAAGCTGATGCCTTCGCCAGGACCCTTCACGTAGTCGTAGCCCCACTTCCACTGATAGCCGGTGACCTTGACGGTCAGGTCGGCATTGGAAGTGTCCTTCATCGCGACGACGGTCCGCGTGGCAGGCAACGCCATCAGGACGACGATGATGAACGGGACGATCGTCCAGATGATTTCGACGGTGGTGCTTTCGTGGAAATTGGCGGCCTTGTGGCCCTTCGACTTGCGGTGCGCGAAGATCGAATAGAACATCACGCCGAACACGCCGACGAAGATGATCGTACAGAGGATCAGCATCAGCGTATGGAGGCTGTAGAGCTCCTCAGCGATTTTGGTCACTGGCGGCTGGAGATTGATCTCGTTGACGCGGGGGCCGCCTGGACTGTCGCCGACTGCAAGGGCGGCGCCGGCGAAGAGCAGCCCGCTACACGCCAGCACGCCCGTGAGGGCTCGCTTGATTGTTTTCATAGCTTCCTTACCCAAAATTTCCATTCAAACCCTCGACCCCGCTGGAAGGCTGCCCCTCGTCCTCTGGAATGGCGCGTGATTCAATGCGCAACTTTTGACGCCTAACACCGCCTGAGCCACAGACGCAGTTCGTCGGCGAATTGCGCGCGCCGATATTGCGCAAGATGCTGCCCGACCGTGACCGTCTCACCCCGCGACACCAGCTTGATGTAATCGCGCGGCGTCGCTGCCGGTTCGATCCGCACCCAGCGCGGATTGAATTCGAACTGCGTGAGATGCTCGGCGCTGACTTGTTCGATCACGAGCCGGTTTGGAAACAGCCGGATGCGTTCGTAATCGACGGCATGGCGCGCATAGACCGCAAATGCGGCGCCGACAGCGAGCAACTCGATACCCGTGAACGGCAACACCAGCCACACGCCGTACAGGACCAGCAGGAATGCTATCAACAGCGAGAATGCCGCGAGCGAGACATAGAAGAACACGAATTGCCGCGGCGACACCGAACAATTGCGCTTCATCGTCCAGTCCTTGAGGACGGGTTCCGACTCAGCAAGCAGATCGGTTGCATTCATCGCTGCCTCCCGCGAACCGCCAGTCATCGCATACCGCCCATGCCATTCACGCCCAGCAACTACGGCTACCCGAACCGCAAACGCCCCCGGGCCTGTCGCTCCAATTGTGGGAACATTGAGCGACAAACTGACGCATTATAGGGCCGATCCAGGGCATCCACAAGCAACGCTCTATCGGCCGCCAAGCCAAGCTGCACAAGCCTCTGCGCCGTTTTGACGCAGTTTTTGAGGCGGTAATCCCAGACATAACAGATGTCGTCTTTACCGCCTCAACGATTCTTCTGCCGTCCTCGCCCTATGTCTTCGATTCGCACGATTCCATGCCCTTCGGGAGTGGTCCGGGGCACGGCCTTCCATGCGTGTCCGTAGATCACCTCGAAGGTCAGAGGGATCGTGCCATCGGCGCGCCGACGCGCCTCGAGCGCGGCAAGCAGCGCCTTGTGCATGCGCCTCGACGCGACGCCCGGCAACCCTTCGCGCTGCAACGGATAAGCGCCCCAACGGCGCACATCGGCGAGCAGCGACTCCGGCGACTTGTAAGTGATGGTCAGCGTCTCTTGGTCCATCACGGGAATTTCGAAGCCACTTTCGACAAGCATATCGCCCAGATCGTGCATGTCTACGAAGTCGATTACATGTTTGTGCGTATTGACGCCGTGCGCCGCTTCGATCTCTGCATAGGCGCCGCGCAGTTCTTTCAGCGTGTCGGGTCCGAGCGTGCTGAACATCAACAGGCCGTTGACCTTCAGCACGCGCTGCCATTCAGGAAAAACGAGATCGGGCCGCGAGTGCCAATGCAGCGCGAGGTTCGACCAGATGAATTCGAATGCGCCCGATGCGAAAGGCAGCGCGGAGAAATCGGCTTGAGCGAAACGCGGACCGCGTGAGCCGAGCGCCTTGCCGAGCGATGCGGGCAGAAAGCGACGCCAGCTGGTATCGGTGGCGTCGTGCGCGACGGCGCGCGCGAGCATCGCTTGCGAGAGATCGGTGCCGAACACGGGCGCTTCGGGAAAGCGCTCGCGCAGCGCAGGGAGATCGTCGCCGGCACCGCAGCCCGCATCGAGCACCTGTGCCGGATTCACCTTGATGTAATCGAGCCGTTCGCGCATGCGCTGCGCAATCTCGCGCGGCAGGAACGCAACGTCGTCGAACGTGGCGGCCCGGCGGTCGAAAATCTTCCGGATGCGGCGCAGATCATAGGCCGGACGGCCAGTTTCGGTGACAGACACGGTCATGGGAGTCGTACGGACGAAGAGTGCGAAGTATACTCGCTCGATTCCGTCCCTTCAGTGTCAGCGGCCTTCGGAGGCGTGTCGATATGCCGAATCGGGCTTTCCGGTTGTCGCGCTCCAGCCGTTCACGCCATGGCTTTTGCGAACGATCCGTGCGCGTCGCGCAACGCTTGATCTCGACATTGCCGGCGCTCGCGCGGCTCGCGTTACCGAATCTCTGCGCGTTATGCGGCAATATGTCGCATCGAACACTGTGCGGCTTTTGCGACGAATCATGGTGGAACGAAGCGCGACTGCGCTGCGCGGTGTGTGCAGTCCCGCTAAGTGGCTTTCGCCGCGCGAGCGTCACGCGATATCGCTGCGGCAACTGCATCGCGACACCGCCTGCGTTCGACGCGACGCTGGCCGTCGCCGACTATCGCGCGCCGCTGGATGCGCTCGCGGTCGGGTTGAAGTTTCGCGCGCGGCTTGCGCTCGCGCACGAGTTCGCGCGGCGCCTCGCATGGTCCGCTGCTGACTCGCTCGACGAATGCGACCGCCCCGACGTCGTCGCGCCCGTTCCGCTTTCGGCGCGCCGGCTTATCGAGCGCGGCTACAACCAGGCGTGGGAAATCGCGCGGCCGTGTGCGAAAGCGATGGGCATTCGCAGCGATGCGGCACTCGTGCGTCGCGTGATCGATACGGCGCCGCAATCGAAGCTCGATCGCGACGCGCGCAGGCAGAATGTCGGCCGCGCGTTCGAGGTCGTGAATCCGGTTGAGGGCCTGCACGTTGCCATCGTCGACGATGTGATGACGACGGGCGCCACGCTCGACGCGCTGGCCCGCACACTGAAGGCAGCAGGCGCGCGCCGCGTGACCAACCTGGTCGCGCTTCGGACGCCGAAAAACTAGTTTTCAATTCACCCGCTTATGTTCAACGTCGTTCTCGTCGAGCCTGAAATTCCGCCGAACACCGGCAACGTGATCCGCCTGTGCGCGAATACGGGCGCGCGCCTGCATCTGATCGAGCCGCTCGGCTTTCCGCTCGATGACGCGAAGATGCGCCGCGCCGGTCTCGACTATCACGAATACGCGCAGATGCATGTGCATCGCAATTGGGATGCGCTGATCGAAAGCGAGTCACCTGACCTTGCGCGCATGTTCGCGTTCACGACGCGCGGCTCGAGTCCATTTCATTCGCACGCGTTCAAGCCGGGAGACTGGTTCGTGTTCGGCGCGGAAACGCGCGGCCTGCCCGACTCCGTACTGAACCGCTTTCCGAATGGACAGCGCGTGCGCCTGCCGATGCGTCCTGGCAATCGCAGCCTGAATCTGTCGAATACGGTGGCCGTCGTCGTGTTCGAGGCGTGGCGTCAGGCGGGGTTCGAGGGCGGCGCCTGAAGGCGTCGTTCGAATTCCGTCCGGTAGCGCGAGAACATCGTTTCGTCGAAACACGCAAAGACGATGCATTCGACGAGAGGCGCCTGCGGCAACATGTCGATCGTGGCTTGAACGGCGATGCGCACGGCGGCGTCGGCGGGGAAGCGATAGACGCCGCAGCTGATCGCGGGAAACGCGATGCTCTTCGCGCTCGCGTCGCGCGCGAGTTCGAGCGAGCGCCGGTAGCACGAAGCCAGCAGTTCCGCCTCGCCGCGCTCGCCACCGTGCCACACAGGACCGACAGCGTGAATCACATGACGCGCCTTCAACCGGTAGCCACCCGTTATCTTGGCGTCGCCCGTCGCGCAGCCGCCTAGCCGCTCGCATTCGCGCAGCAGATCGGGGCCCGCCGCGCGGTGGATCGCGCCATCCACGCCACCGCCGCCCAGCAATGACGTGTTCGCCGCGTTGACGATCGCGTCGACGTCGAGCGTCGTGATATCGACGACGCGCGTCTCAAGCGTGCAACTGCCAATGGTGAGCATGGGAAAACCTCCAGATTCGATACAGCATCGATAGGAGGTGGACAGCAAAAGAAGCGGGCCGTTCGGCGCGAAGCGTTACCGGCTGCGTAAAACACTTTCAGGCGTTTTGTAGCGATGTGGCTTCTGCACGCGACCGGCAACGGGCGCTGAAGTTTCTACTCGGCCTTGGCGTCTCGACGCAGAAGCGCGCTGACGGCATCGCGTGGCGCCACGCCGTTGAACAGCACATCGCAGACAGCCGACGTGATCGGCATGTCGATACCGTGGGCCTGCGCGATCGCGAGCACGCTGCGGGCGCAGCGCACGCCCTCGGCGACATGCCCGAGCGCGTTCAGAATATCGTCGAGCGAGCGGCCGCTTGCTAGCTGCATGCCGACCGTGCGGTTGCGCGACAGATCGCCCGTCGCTGTCAGGATCAGGTCGCCGAGGCCGGTGAGACCCGTGAACGTCTCGGCGCGGCCACCAAGCGCCGTGCCCAGACGCGACATTTCGGCGAGACCGCGCGTGATCAGGGCCGCGCGCGCATTCAGACCGAGCCCGAGGCCATCGCCGATGCCCGTCGCGATCGCGAGCACATTCTTCACCGCGCCGCCGACTTCGACGCCGATCACGTCATCGCCGCTATAGATGCGCATCGCGCCGTGATGAAACGCCGCGACGGTCCGCTCGCGACACGCCGCCGACGGGCTCGCCACCGTCAATGCGACGGGCAGCCCCTTCCCGACCTCACGTGCGAAGCTCGGGCCGGACAGCGTGCCATTGCTCGTGTGCCCGCTCAACTCCTGCGCGACAACCTGATGCGGCAGCAGTTGCGTATCCGCTTCGAAGCCCTTGCAGAGCCATACGATATGCGCCGGCACCTTGCCCGAGTCGCGCATCGTGCGCAGCATCGCGCGCAAGCCGGCGACGGGCGTCGCGATCACGCACAGCGCGTCATCGGCGAGCGCGTGAGCCAGTGCGACATCGAGGTTCGCTTCGAAGCGAAGCGTAGGCGTCAATTTGACGCCCGCCAGATAGCGGGCGTTTTCGTGCGATGTGGAGAGTTCGGCGATGAGCGCGGCATCGCGCGCCCAGAGCACCGTGTCGTGCCGCGCGGCCAGATGGCCGGCGAGTGCGGTGCCCCATGCACCGGCGCCGAGAACGGCGACCTTCATACCCGGCACCGCCTGCATGCGTCAGTGCTTGGCGGTGCTCTGCGCGCCGCCTTCCTGCGCAGCGATCTGCGCGATGCGCTGCTCGTACAGCGCCTGGAAGTTGATTTCGGCGAGATGGATCGGCGGGAAGCCTGCGCGGGTGATCGCGTCAGCGATGTTCGAGCGCAGATACGGGAACAGAATGGTCGGGCATGCGATGCCGACGAGGGGATCGATCTGTTCGGTCGGGATGTTGCGGATGTCAAAAATGCCAGCCTGCTTCGCTTCGATCAGGAACGCGACCTTGTCGCTGACCTTCGCCGTCACCGTGCCCGTGACGAGAATTTCGAACACCGTGTCCGCGAGACGCTCGGCCTTCACGTCGACTTCGACTTCGACCGACGGCATTTCCTGCTCGAGGAAAATAGCCGGCGAGTTCGGCTGTTCGAGCGACATGTCTTTCAGGTAGATGCGCTGGATATTGAAGAACGGCTGGTTGTTCTCGTCGGACATGGTTCTCTACTCCCTAAATTTCGTTGCGGCGGACGGTTGCCGCCAGATCTCGTTGTGCTGCGGGCCGCCCCGAGGGACGGCCTCAAACCAGCCGGTGCAGACATTGCCGCCGTGTGCCCGGCCTTCTGTTTTTCGCGACCGCGTGCCGCGATAGATGCGGCAACGCGAGACATGCGATTGGCGGCTCGAAGCCGCCTCCTTGCAACTGCCTCGCTATGCGGCAGTTTCGAGCAGCGGCGTCAGACCGCCCGCGCGATCGAGCGCGGACAGATCGTCATAACCGCCGACATGCGTCTCGCCGATATAAACCTGCGGCACCGTCCGACGGCCCGTGCGCGTCATCATTTCCTGGCGACGCGCCGGATCCTTGTCGATCAGCACCTTTTCGATGTGCTCGACGCCGCGCGACTTTAGTAGACGTTCGGCCATCTGGCAATACGGGCACACCTGCGTGCTATACATGATCACTTTGTTCACTTCGCAACTCCTTGTTTGACGACGGGCATGCCCGCCTGCTGCCAGGCGTCCACGCCGCCTTCCAGCACGTGCACCTCCGCATAGCCTGCGTCGCGCACGATGCGTGCCGCCTTGTTCGACTGCTGTCCGTTCTGGCAGACCAGCAGCACCGGGTTGCTCTTATTCTTCACGAGCTGGCCGACTTTCGCTTGCAGCTCGCCGAACTCGACGTGACGCGCCGACGGCAGGTGTCCCTTCGCGTAATCCGCCGAGGGACGCAGGTCGACGACGACGGCGTTACGCCGGTTGATCAGCTGCGTGGCGGCAGCCGCCGAGAGGCCGCCGCGTCCACGGCGCGCGATCGTCGGCCACAGGAGCAACGCCCCGGAGATGAGGGCGACTGCGATCAGTACAAGGTTCGTGTAATCGGTGAAAAACTTCACGGAAGATCCGCCGGAAAAAAGGAAGAAATCGGGTTAAATCGGAAAGGGCAATCCGACCATTATAAAATAACCATCTGACGCGATGGCGACCGCCAGCCGCTGGCTGCGGTACCGCCCCGATTACCGCTTCCTTACTACCGACCGGCACGACATGTACAAACTCGTTCTCATCCGCCACGGCGAATCGACGTGGAACAAGGAAAACCGCTTCACCGGCTGGGTCGACGTCGACCTGACCGAACAGGGCAACCTCGAAGCGCAGCAGGCTGGCACGCTGCTCAAGGACTCGGGCTACACGTTCGACATTGCGTACACATCGGTGCTCAAGCGCGCGATCCGCACGCTGTGGCACGTGCAGGACAAGATGGACCTGATGTACCTGCCCGTCGTGCACTCGTGGCGCCTCAACGAACGCCACTATGGCGCGCTGTCGGGTCTGAACAAGGCCGAAACGGCGGCGAAGTTCGGCGATGACCAGGTGCTGGTCTGGCGCCGCAGCTACGACACGCCGCCACCCGCGCTCGAGCCGACCGACGAGCGCACGTCGTACGACGATCCGCGCTACGCGAAGGTCCCGCGCGAAGAGCTGCCGCTCACCGAGTGCCTGAAGGACACGGTGGCGCGCGTGATGCCCATCTGGAACGAATCGATCGCGCCCGCGATCAAGTCGGGCCGCAAGGTGCTGATCGCCGCGCACGGCAACTCGATCCGCGCGCTGGTCAAGTATCTGGACAACATTTCCGATTCGGACATCGTCGGCCTGAACATTCCGAACGGCGTGCCCCTCGTCTATGAACTGGACGAAGACCTGAAGCCGATCAAGCACTACTACCTCGGCGATCAGGAAGCGATCGCGAAGGCGCAAGCCGCTGTCGCCAAGCAGGGCAAGGCGGGCTGATACGGCCATCGCCACGGCTCGCCGCGGCTTGCGGCAGGCCGTGGTTTTTCATGACTTTCAGCGCTTTCGCGTTGTTGCAGCTCGCTCCCGCGCTCGCGCACTCCATGATTCGCGGCCGCTCTTTCCTGACGGCATTGCCACGTGCGGGCCATGTTCCCGCCATCTCGATGCCGCATGATGAGGCCGTCACAGACAGCGCCCCGGCAATCGATACCGGTGCGCACGCAACGGTATCGACAAAATGTGGCCCGAGTCAGGCCGCTTTTGGCTCCGCGGACGTCCGCCAGCGCACATTGCATCCCGCCCATGCCAGCGATCCTTAGAACCTGGCTGAGCAATCGCTGTCGAATCCCCATCAACCGTCAGGTACAGGCCGTGCGAGCGTCACGTTATACTTGTCCGTCCTTTTCCTTTGACGCTGCTACCCGCATCCGACCGCAACATACTCTATGCGAAAGAACCTGAAAAACATCGGCCTTATCGCCGCGGGCCTCGCTACCGGCGTTTTTGCAACCCTGCAACTGAGCGCCTCGGCCCAGCAACCCGCGTCCGCGCCGTTGCCGCTCGACCAGTTGAGGCTCTTCGCCGAAGTCTTTGGGCAGATCAAGCATGAGTACGTGGAGCCGGTCGACGACAAGAAGCTGCTGACGTCCGCGATCAAGGGCATGGTGTCGAGCCTCGATCCGCACTCGTCGTATCTCGACAAGACCGACTACGAAGAGCTTCAGGAGCAGACAAAAGGCCGCTTCGCGGGCCTCGGCATTGAGATCTCGCAGGAAGACGGCCTGATCAAGGTCATCTCGCCGATCGAGGACACGCCCGCGTTCCGCGCCGGCATCCGTCCGGGCGACCTGATCACCCGCATCAACGACAAGCCCGTGCGCGGCATGACGCTGGATAAAGCCGTCAAGCAGATGCGCGGCGAGCCGGGCACCAAGGTCACGCTTACCATCTTCCGCAAGACTGACGACCGCACGTTCCCGCTCACGGTCACGCGCGCGGTCATCCGCGTCCAAAGCGTGAAGTCGAAGATTCTCGCGCCGGGCTACGCGTACGTGCGCATCACCAGCTTCCAGGAACGCACGACGCCTGACCTCGCCGCGAAACTGCAGGACATCGCGCGCCAGCAGCCGAACCTGAAGGGCCTGATCCTCGATCTGCGCAACAACGGCGGCGGCCTGCTGCAAAGTGCCGTCGGCGTCGCGGGCGCGTTCCTGCCGCCAGATTCCGTCGTCGTGTCGACGAACGGCCAGATTCCGGATTCGAAGCAGGTCTACCGCGACACGTTCGACAACTATCGGCTGCCTTCCTTCGACGGCGATCCGCTGAAGAATCTGCCGCCCATCTTCAAGACCGTGCCGATGATCGTGCTGACCAACGCCTACTCGGCGTCGGCGTCGGAAATCGTCGCGGGGGCGCTGCAGGATCAGCATCGCGCGCTGATCGTCGGCAAGACGACGTTCGGCAAGGGCTCGGTGCAGACCGTGCGTCCGATGACGGCGGATACGGCACTGCGCCTGACCACGGCGTACTACTACACGCCGAGCGGCCGCTCGATCCAGAACAAGGGCATCCGACCTGACATCGCCGTCGACCAGTACGCGGACGGCGATCCCGACGACGCGCTCGTCACGCGCGAAGTCGACTATTCGAATCACCTTGCGAACACGCAGGACCCGAACGAGAAGAAGGAACAGGAACAGCGCGAGCAGGAGCGCATGGACCAGCTGCGTCAGCTCGAAGAGCAGAACGACAAGAAGACGCCGGAACAGCGCGCGAAGGATCGTGACCGCAAGCCGGTCGAGTTCGGCTCCGCTGACGACTTCATGCTGCAGCAAGGCCTGAACAAGCTCGAAGGCAAGCAGGTGGTCGAATCGAAGTCGCTGATGGAGCGGCGTCTCGCGCAGAACAAGCCCGCGCAATCGGCATCGGCGCCCGTCGCCGTGAAGCCCGCGCTGCCCGCCACGCCGACGGCGACGACCCCGGCAGCGCCCGCTTCGGCAACGGCGCCGGCTTCGCAGCCTGCCACGCCGAACAAGTAAGCGCTACGGCATCCCCGGTGTCTTCGCGGCCCGCGCCGCGAAGACACCTTCCTCCGCGCGATTAAAATAACGAGAACCGCGCCGCCTCCCGTCTCGAGCCAGCGCGACACATACGACACACGCCGCGCCCCCGCCATGAACGACGATCAACTTCTGCGTTATTCCCGTCACATCCTCGTCGACGAACTCGGCATCGAGGCTCAGCAGCGTTTTCTCGACGCGCACGCGATCGTGGTCGGCGCAGGCGGCCTGGGTTCGCCGGCGGCGATGTATCTGGCGGCGTCGGGTGTCGGCAAGCTGACGCTCGTCGATGCCGATACCGTCGATCTCACCAATCTGCAGCGGCAGATCCTGCACGTCACAAAGTCGGTGGGACGGCTGAAGGTCGAGTCGGGACGCGACGCGATCGCGCGACTGAATCCTGATGTCGAAGTGAATGCGGTGGCCGAACGCGTCGACGATGCGTGGCTCGATCGCACCGTGCCGCAAGCGACTGTCGTACTCGACTGCACGGACAACTTCGCGACGCGCCACGCGATCAATCGCGCGTGCGTCTCGCACGGCGTGCCGCTCGTATCGGGCGCGGCGCTGCGTTTCGACGGCCAGATCAGCACATTCGATTTCCGCAGCGACGACTCGCCGTGCTACGCGTGCGTGTTTCCTGAGGATCAGCCTTTCGAGGAAGTCGCGTGCTCGACGATGGGCGTGTTTGCGCCTACTGTCGGCATCATCGGCGCGATGCAGGCGGCGGAAGCGCTGCGCGTGATCGCGGGCGTCGGCGAGCCGCTGGTCGGCCGCCTGATGATGCTCGATTCGCTGCGGATGGAGTGGAACACGATGCGCATCGCGCGGCAGCGGGATTGCGCCGTGTGCGGCGAGCGCCATCGATCCCATCAATCATAAGAAAGAACCGCTTCGACGACCCGTTTCGTCTCGGGCGCTCGATCAAGCCGAAGCGCCCGAACGGACAACAATGACGCATCAGGCTCGCGCGACCCGTTCCAGCGCCGACTGCACCTCCTCCGGCTCGAACGCCGCGAGCACGTCGGCGACGGGCTTTTCCAGCGTCTTCAGATGCGAGCGCAGAATCTCCTGTTTCACGAGCAGCAACTGGCTCGGATGCATCGAGAACTCCGTCAGCCCCATGCCGAGCAACAGACGTGTCAGCGACGGATCGCCTGCCATTTCCCCGCAGATCGATACCGGCACGCCCACCCGCTTCGCCTCGCGCAGCGTGAACGCGATCAGATGCAGCACGGCGGGATGCAGCGGGTCATACAGGTGCGCGACCGCGTTGTCGGCGCGATCGATCGCGAGCGTGTACTGGATCAGATCGTTCGTGCCGATCGACAGGAAATCAAGCCGCTTCAGGAACAGCGGCAACGCAATAGCCGCCGCCGGAATCTCGATCATCGCGCCGACGCGCACGTTGGGGTCGTAGGCGAGGCCTGCATCGTCGAGCTGGCGCTTGGCTTCCTGGATCAGATCGAGCGTCTGGTCGATCTCGCGCGCATGCGCGAGCATCGGAATCAGAATCTTCACGGAACCGAACGCCGACGCGCGCAGGATTGCGCGCAACTGCGTGAGGAACATGTGCGGCTCGGACAGGCTCCAGCGGATCGCGCGAAGGCCGAGCGCCGGGTTGGGCGCCGTTTCGTACTCTTCGCCGATCGAATCGAGCGGCTTGTCCGCGCCGACATCGATCGTGCGGATCGTCACAGGCATGCCGTTCATCAACTCGACCGCGCGCCTGTAGGCGGTGAACTGCTCTTCCTCTTCCGGCATCCCATGCTTCTGGTTCATGAAGAGGAACTCGGTACGGAACAGGCCGATGCCCGTCGCGCCCGCGTCGAGCGCCGACTGCGCGTCCTCAGGCAGTTCGATGTTCGCGCACAGTTCGATACGCGTGCCGCAGACCGTCTGCGTCGGCGAAAATTTCAGGCGCTGCAGCTTGCGCGCCTCGAGCGCCTTCTCGCTCTGCCGGTACGAATATTCTTCGAGCACGATTGGCGCCGGATCGACGATCACGATGCCATGATCGCCGTCGACGATGATCAGATCGTCCTGGCGGATCAGCGCGCTCGCGTGCTGCACGCCGACCGTCGCGGGAATGCCGAGGCTGCGCGCGACGATCGCCGTATGCGACGTCCGGCCGCCCAGGTCCGTGACGAAGCCCTGGAAGGTCTGTGTCTTGAACTGCATCATGTCGGCGGGCGCGATGTCGTGCGCGACCACGATCATTTCGTCGCAGCGCCCGTGGATGCTGACGAGCGAGCCCGTCGCGCCCGCGAGCGCCTTCAGCACGCGCTCGACCACCTGTTCGATATCGGCTTTGCGCTCGCGCAGATACTCGTCCTCCACTTCGTCGAAGTGGCGCGTCAGGCGTTCGAGCTGTTCCGTCAGCGCCCATTCGACGTTGTAGCGGCGGGTGCGGATGAGGTCGATGGTTTCCTGAACGAGCATCGCATCGTTCAGGATCATTGAATGTACGTCGAGAAACGCGCCCATTTCGGTGGGCGCGTCGGCGGACAGATCGGCGCGCAGTTCGTCGAGTTCCTGATGCACGACCTGCTGGGCCGCGCGAAAGCGCTCCACCTCGTCCTCGATCTGGGTGGGCTCGATCAGATAGTGGTCGACGTCCAGTGCAGCCGGGGCGATCAGATATGCGCGCCCGATGGCGATACCGCGTGACACGGGAATTCCATGCAGCGTGAATGACACGCGCACCTCCTCTAGTTGTGTAATGCCGCGGCAAACCGCTGCAGTGCTCTCAGACCCCGCCGATCATTATAAATTCCGAAACGCCCCACAGTGCTGTGCAGCGCAGCATCGCGCGGCGCGTAGTTCGAGCGCTATGCTTTCGCGCGGTTTGCCATGCGCTTGCGTTGGGAATACATCGGCGGAACATCGATCTTCGGAGAACACGCGGCGGCCGAAGGTGCAGCGGCCAGCAGCAAGCCGCACTCGATGGACAAAACGCGCCCGTCAAAAAGAAAACGCCGCGACATCGCGCGGCGTCTCTTGCAGAACGAAAGCGGGAGCGGATTTTTAACGGCAGAGTTCTTATTGGCCTTCGCCGAATTTATTGGCGATCAGTTGAAGCAGCGCGTCCATCGCTTCTTTCTCGTCCTCGCCTTCCGTCTCGATCAACACCGTGCTGCCGATGCCCGCCGCCAGCATCATCACGCCCATGATGCTCTTCGCGTTGATGCGCCGGCCGTTGCGGCTCATCCAGATTTCCGACTGGAAGTTGGCGGCGAGTTGCGTGAGCTTCGCCGACGCGCGAGCGTGCAGCCCCAGCTTGTTCACGATGGTCGTTTCCTGTTGCAGCATGTGTTGTTCCGATGCGCTGTGTTGAAGTTATCGACGTAAGCGTGGAAACACGCCGCACGCGGCGCGCTTGCCGTGTCGCAGATGATGCGGCGCTCACGCGTCGTTTGAATTGCAGCCGGACCCGCTGCCGGCCTTGCAGGTTTCGGCAAGCGCCTTGTCGGGCGGCAGCGCGGGAATGCAATCGGCGGTGCTCGCGACGGGAACGGCAGGCGGCGGCGTCGCTGGTCCGACGGCTTGAATGCCTTTGGTCGCGCCCGCCAGTGCCTTGTCGACGAGCACGTCGAGCGGCGTCGCGCGGTAGCAGACGGCGCGCACCAGCATCGGCAGATTCACGCCCGCCAGCACGCGCACATCTGGAAGGGAGGCGAGCCGGCCTGCAATGTTCGCAGGCGTCGCGCCGAACATGTCGGTCAACACAAGCGTGCCGTTTTCTTCCTTGAGCCTGTCGATCTCCGCATACGCGGATGAAACGACCTGTACGGGATCGCAATCCGGCGACACGTCGATGACGCCAATGCGGGCGGGCAAGCCGCCGTAAATGTGCGCGACACACTCGCGTAGCGCCGTGGCGAAGGGAGCGTGCGCAATGATCAGAATGCCTGCCATGTCAGCCTTGCTGCAGAAAACCGCCCGGAAATCGCTGCCCTGCTTCCCGCGCACTGCGCGTCAGATGGAAAGCCGGACGCGGCGAGCGGGAAACGAGGCCCATCGAACTCGCCTGAGATCGGCCGCCAAGGGGCCGGATCACGCTGCCATTCACGGGCCGCTATCAGGCGAGCGGGCATTGTAACAGCCTCATTTTCGCGCTTTCGCCCTTTTCACGCCTGGCTGGCCGACAGCGCGAACCTTCATTGCCTTCATTGCAAAACATGGCGGCGCACGCGCGCCGCTTCAACCGACGGCTTTCTCTAGCGCATCGATGAACATTGCCGCGACGTCGAACCCCGTCTGATCCATGATCTCGCGGAAGCACGTCGGACTGGTGACATTCACTTCCGTCAGCCAGTCGCCGATCGCGTCCAGCCCGACGAGCAACAATCCGCGCGAGTTCAGCACCGGCCCGAGCGCTTCGGCGATCTCCCGGTCGCGCGCCGTCAGCGGCTGCGCGACGCCCAGACCGCCAGCCGCGAGATTACCGCGCACCTCGCTGCCCTGCGGAATGCGCGCAAGCGAATAAGGCACCGGCTCGCCGCCGATCAGCAGAATGCGCTTGTCGCCCGTCTTGATCTCGGGGATGAACTTCTGCGCCATCACCGAACGCGCGCCGTCGTGGCTCAGCATCTCGACGATCGAGCCGAGGTTCATCCCGTCCGCCTTCACGCGGAACACGCCCATGCCGCCCATTCCGTCGAGCGGCTTCAGGATCACGTCGCCGTGCTCCGCATGGAACGCGCGCAGACGGGCCGGATCGCGCGTGACGAGCGTCGGCGCGACGAACTGCGGAAACTCGCCGATCGCCATCTTTTCCGAATGGTCGCGAATCGCCTGCGGCTTGTTGAAGATGCGCGCGCCCGCGCGTTCCGCGAGTTCGAGCAGCCACGTCGACGTCACGTATTCCATGTCGAACGGCGGGTCCTTGCGCATCAGCACCGCGCCGAAGCGCGTCAGCGCGCGCGCCTCGACGGGCTGCGCCTCGTACCACACGTCGCGATGGCCGTCCGATTGATCGCCGACGATCTCAAAGCGGTACACGTTCGCCTCGACGCCGGAGCCCGTCCACGCCAGATGCTGCGGCTCGCACGCATAGAGCGTGTGGCCGCGCTTCGCGGCCTCGGCCATCATCGCGTAGGTCGAGTCCTTGTAGATCTTGAAGCGGGAAAGCGGGTCGGCGATGAAGAGAATATCCATGGAGTTCCTGATGCGCCCTCGCGGGCCGCGCGTTGTTCGTTATAGCGTACGGCAAACGCGCCGATGCCGTGCGCTGCGTGCCCGTCCGGCGGCATTCGATTCCGCCGGGGCAACAGCCTACCGTGAGTGCGCCCGACCCGCTTGCCGCGCGTCCGCTCGCGTCAGGTTCTCGCGACGGGCTTGCGACTGACTCGCGCGGCTTGCCGGAAGCAACGGGCGCGCCCGATGTCAGACCTGGATCGCCTCGGGATCGGTTTTTTCCAGTTCCACCGACGCGGCCAGCAGCCCTAGCCGCCCCACCACGCCATACATGTAGAAACGGTTCGGCGGCGCGGCGCCGGGCTTCGCATGCGCATCGGGGAGCGCCGTGTGCTCGAAGCCGAGCGGCACGAAGTGCATGCCCGGTGCGTTCAGGTTCTGGTCGCGGTCGCGGCTGCCGTGCACGCGATAGAAACCGCCCACCACATACCGGTCGATCATATATACGACGGGCTCGGCCACTTCCTCGCCGATGCGCTCGAATGTATAGACGCCTTCCTGCACGATCATGTCATGCACTTCGAGCCCTTCCTTCGTGGTCGCCATCTTGGTGCGCTCGCGTTTCGTGAGCGCGGCCACTTCCGACGCGTCATGCACGGTCATCACGCCCATGCCGTAGGTGCCCGCATCCGACTTGATGACGACATACGGCTTTTCCGAAATACCGTACTCGCGGTACTTCTTCGCGATCTTCTTGAGCACGCCGTCGATCGCGTCGGTAAGCGCTTCCTCGCCCGTGCGGGCCTCGAAATCGACGCCTTCGACATGCGCGAAGTACGGATTGATCATCCACGGATCGATCTCGACCATCTTCGCGAACTTCTTCGCGATGTCGTCGTAGCACGAAAAGTGCGTCGACTTGCGGCGCACGGCCCAGCCGGCGTGCAGCGGCGGCAGCACATATTGCTCGTGCAGGTTTTCGAGAACCGGCGGAATGCCGCCCGACAGGTCATTGTTCAGCAGGATCGAGCACGGATCGAAATTCTTCAGCCCGATCCGGCGCGCCGAGCGCTCCAGCGGCTCCAGCACGATCTTCTGGCCGTCCGACAGCGAAATGGTGACGGGCCCGACGATGTTCTCGTCCAGCGTGCCGAAGCGGACGTTCAACCCCGCCTGACGCATGATCGTCGCGAGCCGCGCGACGTTTTCCAGGTAAAACGCATTGCGCGTGTGACGCTCGGGGATGACGAGCAGATTTTTCGCATCCGGGCAGATCTTTTCGATCGACGCCATCGCCGCCTGCACGGCGAGCGGCAGCGTCTCCTGCGGCAGGTTGTTGAACGCGCCGGGAAAGAGGTTCGTGTCGACGGGCGCGAGCTTGAAGCCGGCGTTACGCAGATCGACCGAGCAATAGAACGGCGGCGTGTGCTCCTGCCATTCGAGGCGGAACCAGCGTTCGATGGCGGGCGTCGCGTCGAGGATCTTCCGCTCGAGATCGAGCAGCGGACCGTTTAACGCCGTAACTAAATGCGGAACCATTGATCACTCGCAGACTGGAGAAAAAAGATTGTAGAGCAATTGCCCTGCCCATTTGGGGACGCTTTCTCCATTCGCAAGTTATGGGTGGATGCATTCTCCCTATATCAACGATAGCCGGAAATTCTGCTGTTTGTGAGACAAGATTGCGGCGCGGTGTGCGGGGCATGTCGGGACTCGCCGAGGCAATCGCCGTGCGACTGGGACGAACTGCCGCAGCATGAAAAAAGCCCGCCGTGAAGGCGGGCCAAAGTCGCTCTGCCTGAACCTCTCGGAAGACGCCTGCCTTACTCGACGTGCTCGCCGTGCAGGATCACGTCCAGACCTTCGCGCTCTTCTTCTTCCGTCACCCGCAGGCCGATCGTCACGTCGATGATCTTCAGCAGAATGAAGCTGATCACGCCGCTGTAGATGAGCGTCGTCAGGACACCCTTCAACTGAAGAATGACGCTGCCGTCCGCGCCGCCGATATCCTTGACGGCGAACACGCCCGTCAGGATCGCGCCGACGATACCGCCGATGCAGTGCACGCCGAACGCGTCGAGAGAATCGTCGTAACCCATCTTGTGCTTGAGCCATGTGGCCGACCAGAAGCAGACCACGCCCGCGATCAGGCCGATGGCGAGCGCGCCGCCTACGCCGACGAACCCCGACGCCGGCGTGATCGCCACCAGACCCGCCACCGCGCCCGACACGATGCCGAGCACCGACGGCTTACCCTTCGCGATCCACTCGGCGAACATCCAGCCGAGCGCCGCCATCGCCGTTGCAACCTGCGTCGTCAGCATCGCGAAGCCGGCACGGCCGTCCGCGGCCACCGCCGAACCCGCGTTGAAGCCGAACCAGCCCACCCACAGCATCGAGCCGCCGATCATCGTCAGCACGAGGTTGTGCGGCGCCATCGAATCCTTGCCGTAGCCCGTGCGCTTGCCGAGCACGAGACAGCAGATCAGGCCCGCGACACCGGCGTTGATGTGCACCACCGTGCCGCCCGCGAAGTCGAGGATGCCCGCGCTAGCCAGCCAGCCCGTCGGTTCCCAGACCATGTGCGCGATCGGCGAGTAGACGATGATCGACCACAGCGTCATGAAGATCAGCATCGCGGAGAACTTCATGCGGTCCGCGAATGCGCCCGTGATCAGCGCCGGCGTGATGATTGCGAACGTCATCTGGTAGACGAAATAGACGGATTCCGGGATGGTCGGCGCGAGGTGACTGACGGTGAGCGTAGTTGCCTTGTCGCCCTTGATGAACGCCATGCCGTGCAGCATCACGCGCGAGAAGCCGCCGAGGAACGACCCGCCCGGCGTGAACGCGAGGCTGTAGCCGATCACCGTCCAGATCACCGTCACGAGACAGGTGATCGCGAAGCTTTGCATGACGGTCGCGAGCACGTTCTTCTTGCGGACCATGCCGGCATAGAAGAGCGCGAGACCGGGGATCGTCATGAACAGCACGAGTGCCGTCGAGGTCAACATCCAGGCGGTGTCGCCGGAATTGAGCTTCGACGAATCGATCGAGAACGGTGCCGTCGGCGCGGCGGGCGCCGCTTCCGAAGCCGCCGCCGCTGCCGATGCGTCAGCGGGCGCACTGGCGGCAGGCGCCGCCGAGGCATCCGCGGCAGGCGCGCTCGCAGCGGGCGCGGCAGCATCCGACGAAGCCGGCGCGCTCGCCGTCGTGTCCGGGACGGAAGCCGCGGCAGGCGCCGACGCGTCGTCCGCGAGGGCAGCGCCGATGCCGGCCGACAGCAGCGAGCCGGCCATCAGCAGGGACATCAATAATTTACGCATCTTCAGTTTCCTCTTGTCGCTGTTTTTTACAGTGCGTCCGCGCCGGTCTCGCCGGTACGAATACGAATTACCTGTTCGATCGGCGTGACGAAGATCTTTCCGTCACCGATCTTGCCCGTCCGCGCCGCCCGCTCGATGGCTTCGATCGCCTGGTCGACGATGTCGTCCGACACGGCCGCTTCGATCTTCACCTTCGGCAGAAAGTCGACGACGTATTCCGCTCCCCGATACAACTCCGTGTGGCCCTTCTGACGTCCGAACCCTTTCACTTCCGTCACCGTGATGCCCGAGACGCCGATGGCCGACAGGGCTTCGCGCGCCTCATCGAGCTTGAACGGCTTGATGATTGCGGTAATGAGTTTCATGAAATCCTCGCTGTAGTGACTCAACCCGTTGCGTGACTTGCATTTGCCTTGCGCCGTGCTTTCGGTCTCGGCCCCCGGAACCGCAGCAGCGACGCATCTCCAGACGGCGTCCCGCCGGTGCGCGCGGCAGTAACAGCAACGTCCATGCCATGTTTGTGGCACACTCCCGCCGGGCCTTATGGCACAAGGGTTTGCGCGTTTACTTGTCCGGATGGCCAGTTCCGTTCGCGAGCGGTAGCGCGCCCTCGGGATCGTTGCTAGAGTGTTTGCAGGCTTGGGGCACGGGCGTGCGCACCAAAGCCGTCCACGCCGAAACGTGGTGGCTTGGCGCTTGCACCAGAAACGATCATTCAGTGTTACGAGGCACGCACGTAACGACACATGCACATTTTTTGTGCAACAAGGGGAATGAAATGAAACAACCAAACGACGTCTTCAACGACTTTCAGGCGCGCGTGAGCGAGCTGTTCAAGAACTCGCCGGCGAAAGATGTCGAACGCAATGTGCGCGCGATGCTGTCGCAGGGCTTCTCGAAGCTCGACCTCGTCACCCGCGAGGAATTCGATACGCAGACGCAGGTGCTCGTGCGCACCCGTGCGCGTCTCGAAGAACTCGAGCGGCGCGTCGCCGAACTCGAGCAGAAGCTGCCCGTGACGCAATCTTCCTGAGTACGCCCACCTGATCTGCACATCACAGGCAAGCGGCCCGTGACGTCGTCAGCGCTTTAAGGTGAATGCGCCCGCGGGGCGCGTCTGGACGGGAGAAAACATGTCGCTTGCCGTGGTGCGCAGTCGCGCGCCGGCCGCTGGCCGTGCGCCTGAAGTTACCGTCGAGGTTCATCTCGCCAACGGGCTTCCTTCTTTTTCCATTGTCGGCTTGCCCGATCTCGAAGTGCGCGAAAGCCGCGAGCGCGTACGGGCGGCGCTGCTCAATTGCGGGCTGGATTTTCCCGTCCGACGCATCTTATGTCGCCAACCGGCCTTTCGACGAAGTGAACTAGGTAGAGACGGACGGGTTTTGACGTTGCCTTTGCACATTATTTCATAATGTGCAACGACGGCTCGCGCAGTTACAAATATTGTGCGTTTACTTAATTTATTCGGCACCCTCCTTTTTGGGCGGTCTCGGGCAACCGCCTACATCGATCCTCACGTGCGCATGGCGTCCTCGATAACCAGCCACCATTTGTCCGGGCATGGCTTCACTCGCGGCCCACTGCGTCCGAGTGGAGCGGCAGGCCGTTCTTTTTTCTTAACGTCTGCGATCCAGCACGACTGCATGACACGGCCATGGGTGCGCCCTACTAGCAACTGTGGGTCTCCATATGTGCAGATGGTGGTCTGAGGACGGGTGGGCGAATGGTGGGCGAACATCGCCCGGATTGATGAGAAGGAAATAGTTGCTCTCACCACCGCTCATCAGGGGAGCCGGTCATGGGTTATATGTTCACGCGGCAGCAGCTGTACGAGCTGGTCTGGGCCGCCCCGATCAGCACGCTGGCGAAATCACTGGCCATTTCCGATGTCGGACTCGCGAAGGCGTGCCGGCGCGGCGACATACCGTTGCCGCCGCGCGGCTACTGGGCCAGGCTGAACGCGGGCCGTCACGTCACCCGCACGCCGCTACCGTTACGCGCGCCCGGTGCCTCGGATCGCATCGATGTGGGATCCGGAAGAGCGCACATATTCCGGCCGGATGGTGATGATGGACGAGTGATGGAGGAAGACAGGCCGCCCGAACGCCCGGTCTACGACGAAACGCTGGATGCGGTCGAAGCGAGGATCCAACAGGCGCTGCCCCCAAAATTCCGGTTTGTACGCTCGCTCGACAACGCGCATCCGCAGATTGCGCGGCTGCTGCGAGAAGACGACGAGCGTCGCGAAACGATGGCAAAGAACCGTTACGCATGGGACAAGCCACGTTTCGAAAGCCCGTTCGAGCAGCGCCGGCTCGCGTTCCTGAGCAATCTGTTTACGCTGCTCGCGACACTCGATGTGCGCGCGTCGGTCCGGGGACGGGACGCACGTGAGCTCGGCCTGCATATCGGTGGTCAGCATGTCGATCTCAAGATCGACATGCTGACAACGTTGCGTCCGCGTCAAGCGCTGCCGAAGAGAAAACGCAGTGAGCCGATGGCGGTGGAGGTTCGGGTCGCACGCTGGGAGCACGGTGAACGCGAAGAGTGGCTGTTCTGGAGCGACAGTGACGCGGACAGTCTGGAAGACCAACTGCGCGAAATCGCGGTCGCGCTGGTGCTGACCGCCGAGCGGCAGTACCGGAAATCGCGACAGTTCTCCTATGAGTGGGCCAGGCACAGCTTCGAACAGAAGATTGAGAAGGCGCGCAAGGCCCGGGAAGAAGCCGAGCAGCGTGAGCACGAAGCGCGGCTGCATGCCGAGCGTGATCGCGTCACGCGACTGCTCGGTCAGGTCAGCGCATGGCAGCAGGCGCAACAGATCCGTGCGTATGTCGAGGCCGTCCTGTCTTCACCGGATGCAGTGGCGGGACGTGCCTTTGACGGCGAGCGCGACACATGGGCGCACTGGGCACGCACGGTTGCCAACCGGCTCGATCCGCTTGCATCGCTTGATCCATCGGACGCGGACCGCGAGGCAGCCTTGCAGGCGGATGCAACGCCGACGGATGATATGCCCGACGGCCCATCAGAACAGGCGCTGTCCAATGAGGCGCGTAACCGATCTTCGTCAACGCAGGAATAATGCTGTGATAAACTGTTCACTGTTGGGGGGGTAGCTCAGCTGGGAGAGCGTCGCGTTCGCAATGCGAAGGTCGGGAGTTCGATCCTCCTCCTCTCCACCAACAGATTCAAGGGCTTAGCCATTGGTTAGGCCCTTTTTCTTTGGATTCGTTTATTGCGAAGATTTGTGCGTGTCTCGGATTGTCGAGTTCGGCGCGGTAACTTGGGAAGTGTGAAGACTAATCGAGGCTTATTGCTTGCCGCGTTATAAAAGTCTCTTCGCAAGGTCCTCTGCCCTTGCACTATAGTAGCGCATCAACATGCGCGGGTCCTTGTGACCCGTGATTCTTATCAACTCCTGCAGAGTAAATATCGACGCCAGCCGTGAAACCGCCTCGTGGCGCAGGTCCTGAAATCGAAGATCGACGAGAAACCGCGTGTCTGGCGTCCCTTGCGCCTTCCGGCATTCATCTTCGTAGAGCTTCCGCGCCCTTGCCACCGCCCGTTCGAACGCACGGGTTACAGCATCGCTTCGAATGTCAAACACGGGGCCGTTTCGTTCCACTCCCGAGCCCTTGACAGACTTCCTGGCGCTGCCGCTGTCTTTCAGGCATTGGAGGACAGCAACTGCACGCGAAGAAAGAGGCACATCACGGGCTGTGCCGTTTTTTGTCGCTGGTAAATGCACCACCCTGTGTTGCAGGTCCACATGCTCCCATCGTAACGACACGATTTCGCCGCGACGCATCGCGGTTTCGACCGCCAGCCAGACAATGGACGGCAGAAGTGCGGATTCGCTGGCGGCTACGACCCGGTCGAGTTCAAGATCGTATGCACCTCTATCGGCGTTATGTTCCTCCTCAGTCGTGTCGTGAGCTGTGCCCGCAACCAGTCGTCGGGCACGGGCGTTATCCGGATGCGGCTTACGCAACAGTTCCACGGGGTTCGATAGGCTGTCCATTCCCCACTTCTTACGAGCCACGCTGAACACGTGTGACAGCACGGCCAGTCGCCGCAGCACAGTGGCGGGCTTGTAATCTTTCAGCCATTCATCTCTGAGCTTGGCAACGTCCACGCTTCGGATTGAAGCAACGGATCGCTTGGACAAGGGGATACCCGTCCATACCTTGAGGACGGACGCCTCCTGGACCGAACCGCTTTTTCCTTGCGAGATTTCCATCTCATAGCGCCGCAGAGCCTCATGGAGTGTCACGGCCCTCGCCTTGCCGGGGTTGACCCATCCGCCCCAAGCCAACTCTGACTCGATCATCCTGGCCCAGGCTTCTGCTTCCGCCTTCGTATCAAAAGTCTTGCTTTGCGCCGGGTGGCCGCGTCGCCGCACCTGGGCACGCCACTGATCAGGTCCTCGTTCGGTGATAGTCGCCATCGTGAATCTGCTGTGTATGGGATGAACTTTATTTGGGGCGAAGCTCTGGACTTGTTCGATCGTAGCTCCAACTGCGCACCTAGACTGTATCTTTGCAGGTCGAACGCAAGGAGCCGGGTATGATTGAACGAAGGCTTGGGCAAGCGTCTGCCCGATTTTACGGAACGCAAGGAGGGACCACTGATTTCCATGCCGGTGGTGCGAAATGGCTCGCACAGCTCTCGCCCTCAGCACTGGCGCATTGGCCCACAGTGGCCAAACAGTTGTCTGACGCAGGGGTACTCGAATTTATCGATGGGGAATCGTTAGCCCACTACTGCGAAGCGTTCGCGCAATGGCGCGCAGCCAGTGACCGGCTTGCCACTTTGCTGATCGATCTCGGCCTGATGGCCGGACGCCGGGCGTATTCCTCAGCCGAGCCGTCGCACAAGCCGCCAACACCCGATGTGACGGCAAATACAAAGCCGGAACCTGCTCGACGACCGCCTAACGCAATCATGCGTCGCCCAGAGGTTGAAAATGAGACGGGCTTGTCCCGGTCAACCATTTATCAGCGCATCAAGGCTGGAACTTTTCCGATGCCCGTGCAGCTTGGAGCACGTTCCGTGGGTTGGCGAATCGCCGATATTGAAGCATTTCTTTCGTCGCCAGCCGGCTATAAAGCAGCAGTTTAACTGTCGGCGTGCCGAGACAGGTTGGCGTTAATGTGACGATGTCGAACGTTCGGCGCAATCGTGAACCGATTGCGCCGATGGTGTTTTCACTCCTGCGGGGGCACTCAATGCCCCCGCCACGCTTTGCCATTGGTCTAGCTTCGACTAGTCAAATGGCCGTTTTCGATGCAAGTAATGATGCCAGCCTTGCCGCAGAAGATTTGTTTCGAGGATCTTGTCCAGCCAACGCCAGCAACTGCGCCTCCGCAATCACGGTCTTACCGGTGATCATCGTTTGCGTTACCGGCTCCCATAGGATGTAGTGCCAGTGCGAGTCCTGCAGCCACATATTCGCTGTCGACAAGGTTGTCACAGCTTCATGCATTGACTTCCCCCGTGACACCAGCAATTGTGCCGCGCGCGCGAATACCCGTTGCCCCGCCGGTCTGAAAAGGAGGTGATTTCGCTCTGGGGTTCGAAAGTCTCCCGGTTTTCCCTGTTTTTGAACGAGCACCTGCTGCAGTTCCGGTACTAGCGTAATGATGCTGTCAAAGAACTCTACGCAAAGCGTCAGATGCTGGTCGAGTAACGATTCCTCAGGGCGCTCCTGATCTAGACTCTTCTTCCCGAAGTACAGATCCTTGACAATCTCGAATAAGCCCACAACACTCGTCATGGACGTCTCGTCACCTGCGGGAATGGCCCCGCTGCTTTGATACAAAATATGCTTCCGTTGATCCTCAAATAACCAATGAGAATCAATCAATCGTCGCGTGACGATCGCAAAACCGTTGTCTTCATCGAGCGCAATGTTAGCTGCCTTTGCAATAACTTTTGCGCGCTTATTGACCGTGGTAAAAAGACGCCTCGTACGCTCTTTGCCTTCTGTAGTCGAAGCATTGTGCGCTACAAATATTGCACTAACATAATCAGACGCGAAATCCACTTTCCCGTAGTTAGCTTTCAGCGCCAACTTTATTCCAGCGACACGATGCTGTCCGTCGATCGCAAAAAGTTTCTCTTCGCCATTCAGATGAAGAAACCCCAATCGCCCCTCGACATTCTGCTGTTGATCAGCCGTAATCTCGTCATCGCGAATTTTTATATCAAGCGGTCTCCAATCAGGCGCTCCATCGTAAACACCAACGATAAGTGAGCCGAGAAATCGTTGCGGAGTGTTGACTATGTATTTTGCGATTCCTTCCGCGTGCGATTCAATAGCCTCTCTTTGAATCCAGTCGGCCAACGCTTTACGCTCGTGCACTTCATCAGGCGCTTTAATCAGCTTGGCGACATCACCAAAACTCAGCGTTGTCACATAAAAAACCCAGTCCCCCACACGCGATCTGAGGGCGGGTAGCAGCGTTGGATTAAGTGCCATTAAAATGCCCTCATCGTCTGGCTTACAGACGCTTCGAATTGTCGATTGAAATGTGGGAGGAATGCGCTGAGCATTTTGTCCTCAAGTGCTTCCGCAGCTGCCACATCAGCAGTCTTGGTGTAAAGATATAATAAATGGCCCTTCCACTGGTTCACCATTCTCCAGACGTGAGGGCGCTTTGAGTCCATAAAATCTTTGTCTTGTTCTCCGATGTAAGCGGCTATGCGGTCATATAAACATGTCGCCTTCCCAACATAGAAAAGGCCGCTTGCAAGAGGAAAGTCAAATAACTCTGACTTCACAACAAAAGCATAAACACCCGGTTCCTTGGGAATGTCGCCACGTCGGGTGGGAGGGAAACGCTCGGTGGCCCAGACGTGAGAAGAGTTCGCCGCGGCGCCCCATGCGGCTGGATAAAACGTCATGGGAACAACGTGGCTATGCACGAATGCGAGATCATTGATGGCTTGTTGAGTTTGCGCGGCTGTCGCCATCTTCAAACATCTCCTTATCAGTTGCCCGTTGATATTGTTTTCGCGGGAAAAGCGGTGACCATTCCGACGCGCACTGTGGCTCATCGCCCACTTATACCAACACGCGCCTCGCGCCCTCGGCGTAGAGCGAGCGCGTCGCATAATACCTTTTCAAGTCGAATCGCGCCAAAGATTCGGCGAATGCCAAGCGCATTAAATTGACGCCAGTCGAAAACGGTATGCTTGATTTACGCATATCACACGAATTTGCGTTCGCGTAACCAGCGCCGGCCGTCCTCGTCCGTAACCTAGATGTCAGGGTGTCCGCGATAGCGTCGGTCCTTAATCAAATCCAAGGGACCCTGCAGCGCTCAACATGAAGCGCGATTTGCCGCGACGCAGGGCTGGCAGGAAAAGAGGGAATCGATCTTGCCAACTATCGCTCGTACACCGCTGCCTGAGGGTGCTTGACGGCCGAAAAATGCCCTCGATGGCCGCCGCGCGTCCGTGACAGCGCTGCCGTCGCCGCGTGTACGCACGGCAACAGCTATATGAGTCTTGTGCCAGCCCGATTTCGTTAGCAAAATCACAAGGCGTTTCCGCGGGCTCGCGAAGGTGCGCCGCGCGGCTATCGGCATCCAAAACGCCACTAAATTAGCTCTTACAAAACTAACTGATAGCCCCCAATCCACGGGCATCACGCTTTCCCACTTCTTGCAGTTGCCCCCATAATTAGCCCACGCAACGGCACTCGTCAGGCGATCGACTTGACATGATTCATTGGTCGAACAGATGATGAGTACGCAACCTTTGATTTAGCGACGCGCCCGTCCTACGTGGTTGCTGTCATGGTCTCCCGCCGTGGTCCGAAAGGTCGACCACACTCTCGTGAAGCCGTAGGATTGCGCGTCCGATGTGCATGTCCGCTGCTCACATATGCCGGACCATTCGCCGCGATCGAAAACTTTAATTAATAGATAACCGCTATCAGCGTGGTGTGCCTCCTGCTAACCCGTTCGCTTATCGACCATGATCGGAAAACGTGTACATGACTCGCTCTATATTCATCTTTCTGCTGTCGATGAGCTACAGGAAGTTGTGCATCAAACAGCTATTAAGCAAGCGGTCGACACTATAGACCAAACAGATGGTCCAGTACCGAACGTCGCCAAGATCAACTTACGGACAGGCAGTTTTTCACTTCTAGCGTACCCCGATTTTGATGAAGAGCCATTCCCTACCCTCTTGGCGAGTTGGCGCTTTCCTAGTGAACTTCCAGCAAACCCGGTATTTCGGTCCTATTTAGACTCACTCAATCCACCCATCTTGCACCGCAAGGAAAGACTGGTAGCAGAGTCCTATCCGCGGCGAGACAAGTGGATGGAAATCACCGCCGCCGCCGAACAACTTGGGTTGTTCGACGATACGGTAACAATCGGCTTCAAGTTGAATTGGGAACGCTTGGTAGCGGCCAAAGGCTATAAGCTAATAGACGGAGCGTTTCATCCACTCGGGAATGACATCTCGACGGAATCCTCACAGCTACCGATCGATATTCACACTATCCATCGACATTTGACAGCACTGAACCGAAGTACACTCTCGGCTCCAGTGCAATTATTGATACGTCACGGACTGCTACCCACTGGCACCGATTTCTTCGACTACGGGTGCGGCCGAGGCGGCGATGTCGACGGGCTTCGCACACTCGGATTCGAAGCAAACGGTTGGGACCCTCACTATGCACCTCAAGCTAACCTACGTCAGGCCACTGTGGTCAACCTCGGCTTCGTCATTAACGTGATAGAAGATGCGGCCGAAAGGATTGAAGCTTTACAAGGTGCATTCCATCTCGCAAACCGTGTCCTTTCGATTGGTGTCATGCTTTATGGCAGCGATGTCGGGGGGCGCCCCTATCGCGACGGATTCTTAACATCGCGGAACACATTCCAAAAGTATTTCACGCAGGCCGAGCTAAAGGATTACATCGAATCGGTTCTACATCGTGAAGCATTTATGGTTGCCCCGGGAATTGCTTTTGTCTTTGCGGATAGCGATGCAGAACAGGGCTTCGTAGCTGGACGCTATCGAAGGCGCAATGTCGCCGAGCGACTACTTTCGACCGAAGCCGCGAAGGCTCGCTTTCAAAGACGCGAGATCAAACGCAGACAGAATGACACCCCTTCCCAGCCGGTATTGCACAAGAAAACAACGAAAGCCGAGCAGGAGCGCGCTGCGATGCAGCCACAACTTGAGCAGCTCTGGTCTTTAACCCTTGATCTCGGTCGCGAGCCAGACCCGAATGAGGTGCCATATTTAGAGACGTTGCTCGAGATTGTTGGGCGCTATTCACGCGCCTCAAGGCTCGTGCGTGAGACCTTTGATCAAGCCTTACTGCAAAGTGCTGCGCGCGCCCGAACCGATGACCTGCGTCTCTTTTTCGCAGTGGCACATTTTGAGAAACGGCAGTCATATCGGAGTCTCGAACCCCGGCTCCAGCGTGACGTGAAGGCTTTTTTTGGCGACTATGCTAGCGCCCAGAGTGCCGGCGTTCACTTGCTGCATGAAGCAGCCAACCCAATGCTGATCTCCGCCGCCTGCCAAGAAGCACAGGCAAACGGAATCGGATGGTTGGACGGTGAACACTCCCTACAGCTCCACCTTTCGATGGTTGAGCGACTTCCCGTTGTCTTGCGGGCTTATGTCGCATGTGCGATGGTGATTTGGAATTCCACTAGCGATGTCCAACTAGTCAAGATACACATAACATCAGGAAAGCTGACGCTACTCGAGTTTGATGACTTTGATACGTCCCCACTCCCAACATTGCGGCGGCGACTAAAGATCAATATCCGCACGCAGACATGTGAGGAATATGAATATGGCAGTCGAGAATATCCTAAGCCTCATTTGTACGGTAAGAGCCGCTTTTTAAACGAAGACTACCCAGGATATGCGGAACAACTGGCATTTGACGAAGCATTCGAGGCAGCAGGACTGCTACACGAAGGGGCTCGACCACCCTCAGCGCAGGAGATTGCTGCCACTCTAGAACAACGACGGCTTGAGATCAAAGGGATGCAGTTGGTTAGAAGCACTGCTCTACCCGATTTGGATCAACCTTGCGGGGCTAATTTTATCTTTCGCGATTTCATCGAATGCGGCGAAACTCAAAAAAGAACTGGAGTCCCTAACTTACCGCAGAGCGCCGAAACATATAACGCATTGTTCGACTTGGCGTCGCTCGTTTTGGACCCGATTATCGAGTACTTCGGTGCAATACGATTAACATATGGCTTTTGCTCAGCTGAACTCAGCAGACATATTACGCGACGAGTAGCCCCCAAGCTTGACCAACACGCCGCCTGTGAAGTTAACACACGGGGCGCTCCAATTTGCGCGAGACGTGGTGCGGCCTGCGACTTCATCATAGATGACGAGAACATGGATGAAGTCGTTCATTGGATCATTAAAAACGTCAGCTTTGATCGGGTCTACTATTACGGCAAAGATCAGCCCATTCACATAAGCTGGGGTCCATCCTGCGCAGGAGAGGTCTACTCTATGACCTTGTCCGCTAGCGGTCGATTGATTCCTCGTCGCTACGAGCAGTGAGCTTCCGTCGGTTGAGGAATCAATCGGCCTCATTTAGCTCAAAATACCTCTAAGGCACAGTCCGGCTCTCAGACACCATCCTTTACGGTTTCTGCGGAAACCTTTTGTCCAGCATCGCGCCAATACTGGCGAATCGGCCCCGTCGTTGTTGCGCCGCGAAGTCGCAATACCCCCTCGCCGGGACCCAATTTCTTGTGAATAGTTTGCCCTAGGATGACTCGCTGCTGAGACTCTGTGAGAGTCTGAGGCGAAAGGTGGATCCCGCAATCAGCCAATTGGGCGAAATCGGTAGTATTTTGTCCTCTCGTAATAAATGCATCCGCATCCTGCGAAGCAAGCCATACCGGGAAACCCCACGATCGGCCTTGCCGGGCCAATGAGCCAAGCAACCCTGCCTTACCCTCCTTTGGCAAAAGAAGGTGGGCTTCGTCAACGAACAAGATCATCTGCAGCGGCTGAACTCCATCAACCACCTGCAGCTGACGGTTCAGTTGGCGCATTATCGTGTTCAAGATGAGTGCAACGACCAAAGACTTCGTTTCGTTATCGTTGCCGAGTCCCTTGAAATCAATCACTGTGGAGGTCGACAGCCAGTCTTCAATCGGTACCGCAAATTTCGCTCCGGCGAAAATATTGAACGACTCAATTTTATCGAAAACCGAAAGAGCGACACCTTCCTCTCCCCTATCTTTAAGCCCTTGCACGATAGAAGAGATATCCGGGGCAGTCGAATCCTCGTAAGCTTCCCGGATCACGCGCTCTTGATTTGCACCTAATTGAGACGCGAAGCACCTGACGAGGTGCGCCATCTCGGAGGCTATTTGCGCGCGCTCCGCTCCCGTCCCACCTGCTACCAAAGGATTTATGGGAAGCTGAGAATCGATCAGTCGGAAGTAACGCGCGCCGGTTTGTTTGAGAAAGCGGTCGCGGTTTTCACGCTGCTGGGGATCGTCGGGGGAATCTTGGAGCTCTCCTTTCAAGTCAAAAAACAAAAACCGAGCCCCTGACGCTGCAGCCTGCGCAAGCAAGTCAAGCCCTAACTGACTTTTCCCGGTCCCTGGTCTACCAGAAATAACCATGAGACCATTCCCGCCGGCAGCATTAAGTGCCCAAGGGTTTTGATCCGTTAGCAACTGAATTGGCACAAGATCAGAGACCGCTCTTCCGACTGAGCGCGTCTTCTGCCCAACGACCATACCGCCATCCAATTTTGGAAGCCTGCTTGCAAGCAACACGATGAAATCAACGGTACTCTTGTTGGCCTCGTTATAGTCATCCTGTAACAGAGTCGCCCCTCGTTGCCAGTGAAACTCTACAAGGGTTCTGAAGTTGGTAGCGTCGTCCAGTCGTTTTTCAACGGTACTTGCGATGATCGTCGCCCACACATCAGAATGGTCACCGAGAAGATGCACCCCCTCGATAGGCATTCCCTTGTCGGCGCCACTGACTTTCGATACCGCTTCATCAAAATTGCGAATCGGCTCACAAACACTTCGAGCAATTGCGAGCCTTGCAGCACTCGCCTTGTCGCTCAAACCTAAGATAGAACGTAGATCACCGAGAAACTCTTCCGCGACCTTCGTGGGGCGGTACCGCATGCGGTCCACATCTTTAATATTGAATTGGGTCATGAGACTTTCTCAGGTCAAAAATAGGAATCTTCGTTTACGGTCGAGACGCCTGAACCATCTTCGATTGGCTCAAACGTCACAAGGAATTCCTTCCTAATTCGCCCCCTGATGGTGCTTGCATAGCGCTCGTCGATTTCCTCGTCATGAGACAGGAATATGACCTGACCTGGCGCGGCCTCCGACACGTACTGAAGAACCCTTGATCTATATTGAGAATCCATGTTACCTACCGGCGTATCGATCACGATCGGTGCGTTCGTTTGCGCCACGCCTGCGACCGCCAAGGTAAACGCCAATCCGAATGCTCGCTTTTGCGCACCCGACAGGCTACTCAGAAGCACTTGTTGCCCCCTGGGCCCTTCAAGCCAAGGTTCATTATCCGGTTCAAATTTCGTCTTGAACTTCGTATATTCACCCGAGATCATCGAGGCAAAATGCGCTGTACACTGTTGCTCGAGGGCATCCTTGCAAAGCGGTATCAAGCATTCCTTTGCATCATCAACTAACGCCCTGACACGCTGAGCAACATCGAGCTTCTCCTCGATAGGCGACCCTGCCTCGCGCCTAGCCTCCATTTGCCCAATCGCTCCTTTCAGATCGTTGATGCTGCTTTGCAATCCGCGCTCCTGATGCTCCAATCCGCTTACGACACTCGTAAGCTCACGGGACTGATCTAACGCGAACTGCAAATCGGCCTTCAATTTCTGAAGCTGCGGTTGAATGTCGCGAGTACGCTCGAATCGCTGCCGAGTATCCTCAAGCTTGGTCGTAACCCTGTGCAGATCAACCGCGATTTCTCCGAGATTAGCGGCAGCACCGTAGCCGCCCTTCTGAATCGAGGAGATCACCGATGAGCGGTCGGCATCTGTCAAGAAACCATAGCGGAAGTCGGGCGCGCATCCCTCGGGCGGGGGGCTCCAAAGGCTCTCTAGCGCCGTTTCCAATGCTCCACGAAGCTGGTTCGACTGCGACGCTGAAAGCGGCGGAGTTACTCCAGCACTGCCCGACGATGGAAGTACGCTCTCAACGATCTTGCTGGCTTTATCTGCTGCCTCGTCCTTCAATAGCAGCCAACGATTTCTCACAATCTCCGCTTCGAGATCGGAGACAATGCCACGCGCATTGCGACTCAGCGCCAAGGGCATTGCAAGGCTCACCACACCATTGACCAGTTCCTGATTGAGCTTATTTTCCTCTTGCCCGAGAGCCGACATGCTCGCGGAATATTCCTCAATATCTGTCGCCTTATCTCCGACCATTGAGTACAAGTCGTTCTCGAGTTGCTCCCGAGATTGCTCCGAGCTGTTACGTTCGCGTCGTTTCTCGACTAGCTTCTCTTGAATTTCTTTCAGTTGATCTTTGTGACGATCAAGTTCTTGGCGCTTCTCGTCCAGCTCATGCGCACGAACGGATCCAACATCCTTTGTTAGTTTATTTTTCTCGTTGCCGATGAAACTTCGCAAGCTGTCGCCCAGTTGATCCAGCAACCCGGTCCCATACAGCGCCTTGACAGCATCAAATAGAGCGCGTCCACCTGCTGCCTCAACTCGTGCCTGCGCTTGCTCGCCATCAAAGAACAGGCAAGGCATCACATTTGACGGAAACAGCAGCTCTTCGACACGTCTGTTCGCATCTTTCCAATCGGGATACAACCTTTTACGTCCGTTTGCTTCGATCAGTACTTCTTCGCCATCAGCTGAATCGAGGTCGCGGACCTTACCACCTCTCTTAAACAGCCATCGCCTATTGATAACAACAGGCGCGTCGTCGATCTCGAACGTCAGCGTAACAGAGCAATGCGGTTCGTCAATTTCACGAGAAGGTCTGTGGAGGATGCTTTCGATAAGCCGTTGGTAGCTCGGAAACCGCTCGTCAGCGCCCGTTCGGCTCCGAAATCCTTCGATGAGATGCATCGCCTCACGGCCAAACAACCCTAGATACAATGCCATCAGGAACGACGTCTTACCTACACCATTCTGTGCACCAATCAAAATGACGTTGCGCTTCCCGTTCTTGTCCGGAACAGGAAGTGTAAAAGTCGCATTGCGATAGCTGCGCCAATTGCGCAGCTGAATTTGAGTAAGGTGCATCGATCATTCTCCCCGAGCGGCAACGACGTGGCTTTCAAGAAACTCAGCAATCGCGGCACTGAAATCTTGGCTAATGCCAATTTGCTTCCCCCGACCGAGGTTATCCCGTTGAATTTCAATCATTTGCGTAACGAGATCAAGTGATACGTTATGTTGCTTACAGAGGTCTCTCAGAATTTTTCTAGCTGCCCCGTCCGATAGAATCGGCAGCGATCTCTTCGCCATCTAGCGCTCCTCAAGCATTGTTATAAGGCGGTCAGCTCTGCGCATCACGCCGGTCGATTTATCATCTTCCCAAATCTTATGGATTTCTCGCACTTCTTCATCGCTAATTAGCGGCAGGCCCACCGCTTCTTGCAACTCAAGCAATCTATCGAGCACGATCTTTCGTGACTCAAACGTGAGTGGTCCGATTCCTTGTTGCCCATTACGACGTTCTTGCATTCTGTTTTCCGGGATGTAGCAGAATGACTTCATCCAATCCCGAAATTCCGCCATCGGGATGAGATGCTCGAATCCTTTGTCGACCTGGTTTCTAAAGGATTTATCTTTGTCAACCACCGTACACGTCCAGCAGCCAAACCGAATTGAAGAGCTTCCGCACGAGGGCTGCGCATCCGGATCAATAACAATCGGGCACTCTCCCCCCATTGCATCTCGGTACAATTTTACAAGTGCGTTGTGAGTCCCAGCCCACGGCGGTTGCCGCGTCATCAGATACTCCCAAACATCTTCAGTAGCGAGCTCGAGGATCGGTCGAAACACAAGGCAGCCCGGTATGTCATTGTGTGAATTAAGGCGCTCCCCGTTATCGTACCGTTTGGCCGTGGCGGCCCGTGCGGCTGACTCGCTTCGACGTACCCCAAGCAGAAGGATTACCTCGCCTGATTCACTAACTTTTTGGCGAATGAAGTCGGTTGTAGGACGAATCTTCAGCCGATCGGTGCACCATCTGAACATCCGCGTCGGGCTTGGATAACCCCGCCCAATCACGTTTACCCAATAGGTATGCGAAACCCGCGGAACAGTCTTTTTTACCGCACAAGGAAGTTGTAGGTCCGCCAGCGCAGTTGTCAACTTTTCGAGCGTCTCATCGACAAAACCTTGAACAATCGGAGACTCTACGAGAGTATCGTTTGCAACGATATACACTGCTCTCTTGCGTTCCGACCATGGGATCTCGAGCAGCGACTCGATCACCAAATGGAGAACCAACGTGGAATCCTTCCCTCCCGAGAATCCGATAATCCAGGGTTTTGAATGAGATTGGCGGTACTCCGCCTTAATTTCGCGTTTAATCTCTGCAACACGAGATTCAAGGTCCTGCTCTGCGTTCGTATCGAACGTTTCCGGTATTGTCATTACGATATCCAGCTATTACTTCAGAGTTACTTACGGAAAATGTGGGTTATCGCTGATAAAAGTCGGGATCATTTATCCGAACGCTCAAAAGATAATTGCGATTGCTCTTTGATCCATACTTCAATGTCAGACAAAGAGAAACGCCAACTCCCACCTACCTTGAAAGCAGGAATTTCCTTGGCCGCCGCCAAACGATAGATCGTCCGTTCCGTCACTTTTAGAAAAAGCGCGACTTGTGGAAGAGTCATAATTTCACTCAGTTCAGCCTTGGTCACCATCAATCGCGCCATGTTCTGGTAAATTGGTGCAGCATAGTGCAAAATTTTCATGATGCCAAGGTGGGAACCTATCATTCGTCCGAAGAGTTCGAGATGGAGTAAGTTTTACCGATTTTGGGGTTGTAACCGGGGGGCATGGGCGTTGGACGGTAGGCGCCACCCTCGGCCAAGTACGCAACAAGATCTGAAGTAAATAAAAGAAGAAAATCTATGAAAACAATTGAAGTTCTTGTCAGCACGGAATGCGGAACAATGGGATTACCGCCGCAACTGCTAGCGCTGGCAGGCAAAAAATTAACGTGGAATGCGAACGAGAACAATGCATTTAGCCTTGTGGCAATGGTCACGTCACCGCCGATGTATGTCGGCTTCTCGCTAGCCGATACGTGGGCTCATCAAAGATACTTTGCAGCAGTGGATCCGCTCGCTAGTCATCTGTCACTCCGGCATGAATGGATTGATTTGGATCCGCATCAGAAAACCATTCTCGCCGACGACTGGGGAATGGGGTTTCCCTTGCTTTATCTGATGGAAGCACTCGAAATTGTCCATTTTGCACCGACTGAATATTGGATTAAATCCATAGAGCTTGCGACCGGAATCAAGCTTGCTTTTAAGAAGGAAAAGCAAGGGCCGCCAAAGCTCCCTGACTTCGTTGGGTTGGATACGGCTGGACGCTATCACGCTATCGAGTGCAAAGGGACTCAGAAGTCCCGCACGGCATTGTCCTCTGCCATCCGGCGTGGAATCCCGCAAGTAGAAAACATGCGCGCTCACGGAGCACTACCTCCGGCGCTCCACGCCTGCTTTGATAGTTGGCTCGTCGCCGGTCTCTACGTCCCAACGGCCAACAAGAAATCACGACCTCTTCTCCAGATTGCGGATCCGGATTTCTCGTCTCTAACAGACCTAATAGATAGAGCGGGCGGTGTACGCGCCGTGAGCAAATCAATAGTTTTCACGGCTTTATGCCAGCAGCTAGCCGCAGTCGGCCTTCGACGACTCGCCTCGATACTCTTTTCGGGAAAAGCACAGCAAGGTGAGGTCGAACTTGTCCGCACGGATGCCGGATTGAGCGAGGAAGCTCGGAGGTTGGGCTTCCAGAGGCACGCCGACATATTGGTGGTCGATCGTGATTCTCAAGTATTTGATCCAGAGCGACCTAACATAAGGGCACGGATCCGAAAGGTCAAGTCATCCTTTTCTGCACCAGCATCGCTTGTTGAATCGCTGTCTGAAACCGTGCAAGACAACGGGATCGTCAACCGCCAAGAATTGGATCGCGTTCTCGGGTCGCTGCTAAATGCCCTTCCTAGTGTCGAACCGAGATCTACACCAGTACAAGACGGCGAAGACAGGCCACCGACGCCGTGGCTGTCCCGGGATGAAAACGGGCGTAGCAAATTGCGCTCACAGTTTGGAATAGAAATCGAGACAACCCTCGAAACCGAATGAACTGTGTCATGTCCGGATCCCACGGTTGGTTTCGCGCGATGAACCAGCCTACTCCTTCGTACGACGGTACCAAGTCTCAGTCGACCGCACCGGCCAATCAGTTAGTAGAAGAGGTCTCTTGGCTAAAACGCTTGCGAAGGCTGAAGGGATTGAACCCGCCGCCGCAATCAAGATCCGCGCCGTTGGGGGTTCCAGCGATAGAGGGGAAGCGTGCGCTTATTAGGATAGGGCAGCCCCTCGGCCCACCCTCCGTACATGACGCTTCGGATTGACTAGTCGGCTATGTAATCAGTGACGGAAGCCCCCAAGGTACTGAGCGATGCAAATGACCTGCGCTTCATGAGATCGGGTGATCACTGTGGTTTGCAACTGACAGATATAAATGTTTGAACTGGGATTGGTCTCGATTGACAGCCCGAGACGCGCATAGCGCTCGATGCAAGCGTCTTGCAGGGCCAGCTCTTGCACTGATTGCAACTCTCAAGTTGGCGCCCGGCAGGCCGTTATCTTCTGGATATGTGGGATGCGCCGACTCGTGTTCCTGAGCGCAATACCACCAGGAGACCGGACACACAAAAGCGTAAGGTGCGGGGGCAGCTGATGGAAAGTGAAAAGCTCGAACAATATCTCTGTGACGCAGGCTGGACAGTTGCGCATCGGGATCATCGGGAAGCGAGGGACGGGGTGTTCTATCGGTTTGACGACCTAGGACTCGAGGCGCCGTCGCTTGCCGCCTTACGCGGATACGACGGTATCTACCGTCATCAGCGAGAGGCAATCGAGCGCTACCTCCAAGGGCACAACTTGGCCGTGACCACGCCCACAGCTTCGGGCAAGACGCTGATCTTCAACGTATGCGCGCTAGAGGAACTGGCCGTCGATCCCACGGCGCGCATCGCGGCCGTGTATCCGCTAAAGGCGCTCGCGGCTGAGCAGACCGCGCGCTGGCAGAAAGTCGTCGAAGATAGTGGCATGAACGTCAAGGTGGGCCGGGTCGACGGTGGTGTGCAGTCTCATGAACGACTTCGCGTCCTGAAAGAAAGCCGGATCGTCGTGATGACGCCCGATATCATTCACGCATGGCTGCTCTCTTCGATCGATACGCCCGCGGTTCGCGATTTCCTCGCGAATCTCACACTGCTCATTGCGGACGAAGCGCATACCTATTCGGGCGTGTTCGGCAGCAATTCGGCATTCCTGTTCAGGCGGCTGCTCCATGCGACGCGCAAGCTCGGGGGCGATTTCAATTTCATCGCCTCGTCCGCCACTATGGAGAACCCGCAGGCGCATCTCAACAGCCTGACGGGCGAACAGTTCGAGGTGATAGGCGCGGACGTGGACAGCTCCGTGCGCTCGGAGCTGAAGCTCTTGATGGTAAATGCGCCCAAGTCGAAGGATCTGCTATCGTCCGTGTCCGATCTCATTACCTTCGCCTCGACGCAAACGTCGCATCAGTCGATCACCTTCGTCGACAGCCGAAAGCAGACCGAATACCTTGCGTCCATCGTCGAGCGCCGCGTGAACGAGGAGGCAGAGGGTGAGGAGGTCAACTTCGGGAAATTGGCGGAGCTTCAGGTCTATCCGTATCGCTCGGGCTATGAGGAGGAAGACCGGAACCGGATCCAGATGAAGCTCGCATCGGGCTCGCTCAAGGGCGTGGTCAGCACGAGTGCGCTGGAGATGGGCATCGATTTGCCGTATCTCACGCTTGGCATTCTGTTCGGCATTCCACGATCGGCGACGAGCCTGTTTCAGCGCATCGGACGCGTAGGACGCAAGCAGCCGGGCGTTGTCATCATCGTCAACAATGGGTCGGTCGTTTCCGAGAGCGTGTTTCGCGATCCCGCGCGACTAGAGAGCCTGCCCTTGTTGCGCAGCGCGCTGTACCTTCACAACCAGCGAATCCAATACATCCACGCTATGTGCCTGGCGCAACAAGGCGGCGAGGATGAGGCGGCTTCTGCCAACAAAACCAAGAACGACGGAAAATTCACGTCGCCGCTAACATTGCCCGAAGATTTCGCGGCGCTGTGCGAAGCCGAACGCGTAGGTGAAGTCTCCACCGAGTTGCAGGCAATGAAGGCGCAGGCCGGAGACGACCCGCATCATATTTTCCCGCTTCGCAATCTCGACGCTCAATTCAAGGTGCAGCACCAGCAAGGCCCAAATGTGTTTAACTTGGGTTCTTTGTCAATGTCGCAACTGCTTCGGGAAGCCTATCCGGGAGCCGTCTACTACTACCAGACGAGGCCGTACCGGATTGTCCGCATCCGCAAGCAGCAAAGGATCGTGGAGGCGCGTCCGGAGAAGCGCTATTTCACCGCGCCTCTCATGCTTCAGCCCCTGATCCTGCCGAATCTCAGCGGCGACAGCGTGCATCAAGGGCGTCGCTATGGAAGCTTACTCGTCATCGAGTGTGCATTACAGGTTCGCGAAGCAGTGTGCGGGTTCACCGAGCACAGAGGTGCGAACAAGCTTGAATTCAAGTACCCGCTCGATCCGATGCACGGGCTGTTCCAGGACGCGGCGACGTTCCCGAACTATTCCTTCACGTCTGGCGTGATCTTTACCCACCCCGTGCTGAACAGGGAAGGCGTGAGGCGAAGCGTCCTCGCGGAGATCGTCGAGGAAGCGTTCCTGATGTCGCTGCCCTTCGAGCGGCAGGATATCAGCGCGGGCGCGGACAAGCATCGTGCGACGCGGGATCCGGTGACGGAGGGCGACAAGTTCGTCTGCGTCTACGATCAGACGTATGGAAGTCTGAGGCTCACGAGTCATCTCATGAAAAAAGAGGTGCTGCGTGATGTCTTCGCGCGGGCGCGTGATATCGCCATGCACGACACGAACTTCGAGCTCAACGACGAAACTATCCATGCCATCACGGAACTCGCCGAATGCGTCGAACTGGAGCCGCTGGAACTCGGCGGCGCCGCGACTCCCGAGCATCGGATGGACCAATTCGTAGCAATTGTGCTGCCGGGATCAGTCGGCATCAACGTGCATCGCGACAACGAGGAATTCGAGATCGACGGTGTGTTCTTCAGTCCGCAGATGCAGGGCCTAGCGTATCGCGGAAGGCCCGTGAGCGGAAGGGCGAGAATGGAAGCCGCGAACCGGCGCCATTCAGCGACGACGATGCAGGTTCCTGTCGATCACATCCGTCCACTCAACGGCGAAAGTAAGATCGGTTACTACAGCATGGAAACTGGCGAGACGCTCGAGCAGATTCCGCTCCATGGAGAGTTCTGATGTCAGTCGCATCGTCGGAAGAACCTATTTTGCATGTAAAGCGGCTGGATCTGAACGGCGCGATTGCAGCCGCACGTGAACTGGAAGGCTTTCCGGAAGCACCGCTCTACGTGATCGACTTTGGGTCACTCGAATGGACCGAGCCGTTCGGGCTGCTCTTCTTCGCACGCAAGCTCAGAAAGTTTGCTGACGGCCGAAAGCCGAGCCGGTGCCGAGCCATCAACTTTCAAGAGCACGCTTATGCGGCTCATATGGGCTTCTTCCAGTCGTTCGGTCTTGACTTCGGCAAGGATCCCGGCGAGGCGCTTGGAAATACGCGCTATATACCTATCACGAGCATGCGCATCGATGACCTCGAACGTGAAGCGGCCAGCGACTATGTCGACGTTCGAGACACTATCGAAGCGCGCTGCGCATCGCTCGCAACAGTGCTCACGCATAGCGAAGGCGGCGCTCTGCAGCACACACTCGGCTACTCGCTGCGCGAGATTTTCCGTAACGTGCTCGAACACAGCCAGGCCGACGCCATCTGGTACGCAGCACAGTACTGGCCGACCAAGGGACTCGTCGAGCTGTCAATTCTGGATGAAGGCGTCGGAATCAGGCAATCGCTGTCGCGCAATCCTCATTTGAGCATCCGCAACGATGAGGACGCGTTGCGCTACGCGCTGTTGCCGGGCGTATCGGGCGCGGCGTTTCGTGGAGGGCCGCGTCAACGCCGCGATGAATGGGCCAACTCGGGCTACGGTTTGTTCATGACGAGCCAGATATGCGCTCGCGGTGGGAACTTCGTGATCTGCAGCGGCGCGAGCGGCATGCTGCTCGAAAATGGCGTGGAGAAAAGCCTCGCGGTCAATATCGCGGGGACGGCGCTCCGCTTGCAGATTCACGTTCCCGAGCTTTGTGCGCTCAATGAAGCACTCGAAGATTTGCGCAAGCGCGGCGCGGCCATCGCAGGCGAACTGAGGCATAACGCGAATCTTACGGCCTCGATGTCATCGCGCATGCTTTCGAAGGATTTTGCACGCAAAGAATGATCGTACGATTCGTACCGCATCGACTTTCACGAAGACTCGATCGGACCGCAACCCGCGCGTCTTGTAGACTGGTCGTATTCGACTCGTCACCAATGCAAAGACTCTTCATTATTCAAGATTTCCCCTCAACCAACTCCAATACTGTCGCCCTCATCATTCTCTTTTGCAAATCCACTGAGTGCTTCCGCGTACCTTCAATGGCGCACCAGATGGATCTTTTGCTCGTGCGGTGCGACCGCGCCGCCGATTTTGGGGCATCGCGGATCGGGCGTGCCGGGCTCTCCTCCTGTCTGATAACCGCTGCCAAGACATCCACCCCGACACAGCGCGAAATAGCGGCACGAGTTGCAAACCGGATGCGTCACGTCGAATACCGGTGCACTGGACAGGATCGCCTTAAGGTCTGATCGATACAGGTTTCCCATCGGCCGATCCTTGAAGCATGTACAAGGGCAGATATCGCCATTGGGGTAGACATAAACCTTGGCGGTTCCGGCGCCACAGTTCGTCGCAGACGGCGGAAGCTCGAGTTTCGCGAGCACTTCGTCAGACAGCGCGTCGAGACGCTCGAAGTCGTACATGGGCGCGATTTTAAGGCGCGTCCTCACCGGCATGTTTCGCAGCCGATAGACGTGCTGGTTCCATCGCGCGGTGTCGATGTCGACCCCGCTCGCCGCCCTGCCAGCATAGGTCGCCCGCTTGATGGCGATATGCACGAGCCCGAGCGTGTCGAGCTGCGCGATGAATGCCGCCGCGCGCTCCATGAATCCCACATCGACGACCGTCGTGGACACGCTGCAGGTAATGCCATATTCGACAAGACGCCGCAAGGTGCGCGCGGCCTTCCGATAAGAGCCAGCGCCGCGAATGCCATCGTGCGTTGTCTCATCACCGTCCAGCGAAACCTGAACGGAAAGGCGCGGATGCCTAGCGAGCATCTTGAGCGTCGCGTCGGAATAGAACGACGTCACGCCGTTTGTATTGATGTTGATATGCAGGCCGCACGCCAGCCCGAATTCGAGAATCTCACGGAAATGACGGTGCAAAGTCGGTTCGCCGCCACTCAGCAGCACCAAACTATCAGGGTAAAGGCGCGCGATATCCGCCAGTGCATTCTGGATCATCCCGACCTCGCCCGTCTCATCGCGATAGGGCGACGAATCGCGAATGCAATGCGAGCAGGTCAGATTGCATCGCTCGGTAATGACGAAATAGAACTGTTCCATCATTCAAGCTCGAGATGCGGCCGTGGTTTGGCGTTCAATGCCTCGGGCTGACGCGCCGACGAACGCAAAGCGGAAATCAGCTTTTCGAGCGCAGCGAAATCGTACGACTGCGTCGTGTCCTGAGCAGGACGCTGCACATAGGCCTCCAGAATCTCGGCAATTTCAGGCTGCGACTCCAGTTGACGGATCCAGTCGCCAAGCGTCAACGGATACCATCCCATCGCCAGATGCGCCGAATGCCGTTCCTCGGTGCGCGTAAAGTGCCAGATTCCGCGCGGGCAATAAAAAACGTCGCCCTGCTCCACCAGCACCGATTTCCATCCCGTACATTGCGCGTCTACTGGTGGCACCGGCTGGTGTCGAATGGCTCGTGCAAGCACATGCGTGTCCTCGCGATAAAACCAGCGCTTGCTTCCATGAATCTGGACTGCAAACACGTCGTGCCGATCGAAGTGGACATTCACGCCTTGCTGGCCGCGCGCGGTGTAGTAGCCGTTCACGCTCACGCGCGTGCGAATCTGCTCGCTTAGCTCGTCGACAAACGTCTCGAGCGGTGAGTGACACTCATGGATTCGGTCATAGACGAGCGTGCCGCCGCGCGCGATCGCGAGAAGAACTTTCTTTCGATTGAGTTCGTTGTTGAGGTTGTTAATATAACGATCCTTGTCGTCTATCAGATCGTACTTGTGGATCGTGTTGTGATGGTCCGTCACCCGGACCCGTGGATAAAGCAACGACGAGAAGTTGAGAATCGCATTCAGATCGGAAAGCGTAAACAGGTCCGAGAACTTGTCCGCGGCGCCTTTGATGTGTAGCGGCTGCTTCCCGTAGAAGTCTGAAAAGAAGTGCGACTCTTGCACGTCCCCGAGCAAGAACTGAAGAAGCGATCCCATGTTTCAACTCACAATATATCCAGGCCGGGTAATCAGCGAAACGCGCAATTGACGCAGCTTGTCCAGCTGCGAAGCTGGAAGCACGTCTTCGATGTAACTGATATCTAGTTCGCGCAGCCTAGGCAGATAAAATATCCAGTCGGGAAGCCGTTTGATCGCAATCCTGGCAATCCCCAACGACTCAAGTGAGAGGCAGTTCGAAAGCGTTTCGGGCAGCCGAGCGAGAGGATTCGCACCAACATTCAAGCGCTCAATGGCGGTCTGGTCGGCTGGCCACTCGAACGAAACGAGATCGTTTCTGTAAAGACTGACGGACTTGAGTCGCGCAGCGTGCGCCAAGACCGGTACGAACTCACGCAACCGGTTCTTCTGCACATACAGATGTTCGATACTCGGCGGCAGCATGGACAGATCCGCGCGCGTCAGGCCATTGGCCGCGAATCCAAGCCATTGACAATCGCCGAGCACGCGTGCCGCTCCGTCCAGCGTGAACCCGTTGCTGCCGAGGTCGACTACCTGAGCGCGCAAAGCGCACGCCATGTCGGGTAATGCCCGGTCGTCCAGGTTCGCATTGTTGATTTTCAGGATACGCGGTTCAAGCGCGCTCACGCAGGCCGCGATCTTGCGCAGGTTGTCGCGATCCTGATTCCTCAACAGGCTGTAGCCGGTCAACTGGTCGTAGAAGTCGAGTAGACGTTTGTTGGACTGCCAAAGCGGTGGCTTCACCGTAAGCCGGGTGATGTCGTTCAGTTGCTCGATATCGCCAGCGCTCATTGCACGCACACCCCGCAGGATCTCCTCGGAGAGCCGCACGGCGGTGTAGCGGTCAAGCTTTGCGTCGTGCATTGTGAAGGCGCCAACAGCATGAAACAGATTGCGTACTTTGGCGCTGAACGGCATGTCGTGTGAGACGAACTCATCTGATGCGTGACGATCGCCGTGCGCAACGACGTACACCGCACGGTTGCCATGATCTTCGGTCGAAAGCCAGCGCTGGAGCCGCGCGCATATCTCCTCTGTCAGATCGTTGTCGCCGAGAAGCGGCAGTATGAACACAACATGATGATGTGGGAGACCGCGCGAAACGGTCTCCCGTTCGAGCAGACGCCTGAACACGAAACGGACGCCTTGTCGATTTAAGGCGCCGAGCAACGTGGCTTCTCCAGCCGTTTCCCGGGGCAACCCGGATACTATCTGCAGAGACTCAAGCATGATGCCCGGAAAGCGCGACTAGCGATCGTCCTTGTCGCAATGGTCGGTCTCCTTCCAGAGACCGAACATCCCTGTGAGATCGGACATCGCCTGACTATCCAGATCGCTCAATTTCAGGATCTCACGGCGCGTCGAGTTATCACGCGATTTATCGGAACTTGACACCGATTGCGTACCAACATGAGTCGATTGCATAACAATTACCCTTGTTCTGCTGATTAAAATTGTCATCCTCCGTAACGAGCGCTACGTGGACCTGTTCGAGACTCGCATCGACAGCCTGCTAGAGCGCGACTGCACGAAGCGCCAACGGAAAATTCCGATACTGTCCCAAGTGAGACATCGGAAAAATTTGTGGAAACTTTAGCGGTTGTACCGTTTCCACCGGCGGGTTGAACGACACCTGTTATTCAAATGACCCAATCGCCAATGTGGGCCGCGCCAGTCCAAACGACGGCTGGAGGCGGCTCATTCCAGACATACATCATGTCAGCTTTCCTTGACCGACTCGACGATCTCCTCTGCAACCACGTCGAACAGATTCTTCTTGTATCTGAACACCTGCTGGAACGGCGACCGCACCGGTTCTTTCGCGACGGCTCGAACTAGTTGCCTTTCTCGTCGACGCGGTAAGCATCGAGATTCCGGTCCTTTACTCGATCACCGCCACGCCATGCCCTTTCTTCATCATGATGATGTTCGGCATGTCGCCATTGAGCATGGCTGGAAGTAGACCTCGTTGTCGTCGTCGAGGCGAGTGGCGAGTACTTCGAGAAGGGCGCGCTTGCCGGGAGTCGGCGGGACCTCAAGCGGCCGATGTTTTCGAAGGCCGGGAATACTTGGGCCATTGTTTCTAAGTTGATTGTTGTAAGAGCGGCGGTCCATCGTACTGTGGATGCGTGATGCCGCAGTGACGGCGGCTTCGCAAGTTCTTGCGTCGATGCACGCCAGGCGCCGGCCGCGCGGCCCGATCCGCCTAGCCTCATTTTCTGAAGTAAGCCATCGCGTGCCGTTCGGCGGTGCACGCACGCTGCGCTTTGGATGCGCTCACATCCTCATCGGCTAAGAGTTCGAATTCATCGAACCACGAACCCATGTTGGCGAAGCTCGCGTCCTGTTCGACGTCGGGCCGCATGCGCGCGACGCGTCTTCCGCCAAGACTGTAGATGCCCCAGCGCGTGTCGCAGTCGTTGCAGCGCGCTTCGAAGTCGCGTTCGCGCGGCGTGAATTCGGCAAGCCGTCCGCAGTGGCGGCATTTGCCGAGCGCATCGAGCGCGGCCGCCGCCTGAGCGATCCTCTGCCTGCTTTCGTCGTTGAGCTGCGCGAGCTTCAGCCAATCACGCAACGCTTGCCTGTCGTGTTCGGCCAGTGGCGTCGCAAGCCGCCAGTTGCCCGCGCGGACCACGCCGTAAGCGCGGGCGCCGAGCCAGCCGAGCACGTCGCCGGGCAAGCGGCTGATCTCGCGGCCATAGGCATGAAAAAGCGGAGACCACAGGAAGCGCTCCACCATCCGCCTGAGGCGTTCCTCGCCGTAGAAATCGAACGGGTTGATGATGTTGCCGCTGCCAGGGTGCGAAGACGTCTGCGCGTTCGCGCCGGGTAAGGCCGGAAGGCAGGCGATCACGATGCGCCCGCTCCCGTCCGGCTTCTGCCCCGCCGCGCAGGCGCCTTCCGTCAGCGCGGGCACGATAACCAGCTCCCGATCACGCTGACGAATGCGAATCTCCTCGTTCGCGAACGTGAACCGGCCCGGCGTCCCGGCGAACGAGAAGCTCATGGCGTCGGACTCAAAGGAGACGTCGGCGAGTTTCATCGAGGCCATCACACGCTGCAGCAGCATGCGCAGATACCACGCGAAGTCGGTGAGCGCCTCGCGATTGTCGGCGAGGATGTCCCGCGCACTGGCGTCCTTGTCGATAGAGCATCGCTGATGCTCGCGCCACAGCGTCGGCAGATGCCTGTAATGCGGGTCGTGCATGAGGATATTGGTGTTGCGCAACTGCGCGGGCACGTGCGCGGCGCGCGGCACATTGCCATAAAGCTGCCCCTGCCGCAGCATGCCGATGCGACGCTTCGCGCTCTCCAGAAACTCGATGGCGGCGCCGGATTCCTTCAGGCCGCGTGCCGTGGCGGACGTATCCATCGCCGCGCCCCAGAGTTCGTAGAGGCGATGGCTGAGCTTGAAATAGAGATCGCCGCCATCTTTCAGGCGCTCGGCTTCAGCGTAGGCATCGTGAAGCTTTCTGACTTCGACCAGACGCCGGCTCAGGTAGTCGTTCAGCCGGTCAAGCAGGCGCGCGTACACCTTGTTTTCGTAGATCGACCAGTCGTCATCGCTCAGCATGGCGAGCAGCCTGCCGGGCAGGACGCCGAAAAACGTGCGCCTGTACCAGTCTTCCGAATGCGCCGCGAGCCGTTCGACCGCGCGCGGCGCCATGCGGCGCACGCGGTGAATCTGCGTGACCTCGGCTTCGTACTTCATGGCGAAGCGCGGCTTGCGGGCGATTTCGTCCAGATGCCCGTGCGAGAACACGCGCGCGAGTTCGTCGTCCAGTTCGTTGAGTTTGACGGATTCGGCGAGATCGGACGGGATGAGCGGCGAAGGCGGCTCGGACACATGCGCGCGATACCGCCGCGCCAGCACCTGCACCGCCCGCCGGACCAGCGCCGCCGCGGATTCCTCGTCGCCGTGACGCGCCCGCCCGCTGAACTGGCGCGTTTCGCCGTCCAGCATGCAGCGTTCGCGGCCATCGCTCAGAAGCAGGTCGCCCGTGGTCAGCGCATGCTCGCCATTGAGCATCGCGCGTCCAAGCAGCCGGTAGCGCCCGGACTCGACGATCTCCGGCAACGCTACTTCGCGATCGAGGTAACGGTCGAAGACCTTCACGCGCCGCGCTCCAGACGTTTGATGTCCCGCTCGATCGCGCTCAGGCAGCGGATCGGATCGGCGTTGCCCGGGAGCATGGCGAACACGTCCTCGACCGCGCCTTGCACCTGTTCGAGATCTTCCCGGCCGATGTCATAGCGGCCCACGACCTTGCCGTTACGGAACACGCGCGTGGAGAGCAGATGATCCAGCGCCTGCGCGAAGCTGCCGCCGGACGCCTCGACCACCGGCAGGAAATGACGCGCCTGCCGCTCGAACCGGTTCCCCCAGCCGATGCCGAAGCGTTCGCCGAGCGCGCGTGTGAAATCGCTGCTGCGGATGGCCGACAGAATGTCATCGACGTCCGCGCGATGCAGGTCCTGCGCGGCGCGAAACGCGCTCATGAGCGACTCGAACGAATAGACGGCCTGGCGCGGTTTCGGACCACGCTCGACATGCCCTTCGTTGCGCGGAAGTTCGAGCACGAAGGCGCGGTCGTGCGTCTTGTCCGCGAGTTCGTTGGTGGTTTCGTCCTGATTGGCCGTGCCGATGAACCACACGTTCTCCGGCAACACGATATCGCGGCCGCCGATCAGCGCGCGCGGCGGGTTCGGCTCGCTCGACTCGACCAGCCGGATGGTGCGATCCTGCTTCTTTTCGAGTACGGAGAGGAAGTCCGCAAAGTATTGCTCCGGGCGCGACAGATTCATTTCGTCGAGCAGAATTATGTTCACGCGATCGCGCGCGCTGGGCGTCGAGGCCCGGTACAGCGCCTGCAAACATTCCTTCTCGGCAAAGCGCTTTTCGAACGTGTTGTAGTGGCCCAGCAGATCGCTGCGGTCACGCCAGCCCGCCTGCACCGCGATATCCTGGCACTCGCCGCCCACCACTTGGGCAAAGGCCTTGGCAAGGCTCGTCTTGCCCGTGCCGCTGATACCCTGAAACACGTGCAGCTGGCTCATCGCGAGTCCGCCGACGAACAACCGCAGGTCGTCCAGGGCGAAGTGCAAGGGCTCGTCGCGATGCGCCCAGGCAAGCCGCGCCTGCAGTTCGTCCGTGAACGTCTTCAGGTCGCCCACCTTGTCCGTGGGGCGCTCGTGCTGGAACGCGGGTTCATCGTCCATGCGCGAGAGTTCCGGGAAGGCGCTTTCGGCACGGCGCGAATCCGTCAGGCTGCGGATACGCGTTTCCAGTCCATCCAGGTGCGCGCTCAGGACCAGATTCTTCTGCTGCAAAACCCGCATTTCCTTCGCCGTGTTCTCGCGCTCAACCGCGGAGACTTTCGTCACGAACGCCTGCTGGCGATAACCCTGAATTTCGACGCGCATGGCTTCGAGCTCTTCCCTCGCCTGATCGCGCTCGCTGCGCACGACGCCGAGTTCATCGGCGGCTTCAAAGGCTTGCAGGTCGCTCACAGTGCGCTCCAGCCGTTTATTCTCGTGCCGCAGCGTCTGCAATTCCTCCAGCAAGGCCGACGGGGCGCGCCCGTTCAGCAAATCGAGGAGCCCTGCCTGACTGTCCAGCTCTTCGTTGGCCGCACTCAGCTCGTGCGCCAGACTCTCGCTGCGGCTGCGCAGTTTCTCGATGGTGCGTTCACGCTCGCTGCGCTCCGCCGCGAACTCGCTTTCCAGATTCCTGCGCAGCATGGCTTCCATCTCCTCGAGCGTGCGCTTTTCCGTCCTGAGCGCGAGCTTGTCGCGCGCCAGTTCTTCCTGCTGCACGGTCAGCGCGATTTCCGTCTCGGCAAGCCGCGCAGCACGCTCGTTGAGCCGCTGGCGCACCGCATCGATTTCCTGCTTCTGCCTCTCGTGCGCCTGAATCTCTATCTCTTCGCTTTCCAGAATGAGCGATGTCCGTCGCAGTTCCTGCGTCCGGATCTGCTCTTTGAGGCCGTCCAGCACCGTTTGGTGCTGGATCGCGAAACCATTGCGCGCGTCGAGCTCGCGTTCTACGAGGTCGGCCTCCCTGCACACCAGCTCCTTGTGCTTTTTACTGCACGCCTCTTCGCGGGTAGCCAGATCTCTCGCACGCTCGGCCAATTCCAGTTCCTTCGCGGTTGCCTTAGCTTCTTTTGCTTCGACCTCCTTTGTGCGTGCCTCAAGCTCGGCGCGGCCCGCGTCGAATTGCGTCTTCAGCGCCTCCTGAGCCTCTTCTGCCTTCTTCTGGCGCTCGACGGGCGACAGCGCGTCGGAATTCAACCCGGACAGCACCTGGTCCACTTCGAACGGCTGCGCCGGCACGATATTCGCGCGGTCCAGAAATTCCGTGAGCGAAACCGGAGCTCGCGGCTTCGCGCCGTTTTGCGCTTGCGGTGAGTTCGGACCATTCCCCGGAATGGGCGCGCGATGGGTCGATTTGTTTTTTTTCGGCATATCAGTACATGCGGTAAAAGAGCGCCATCCAGGAAATGGCGAATTTGGCGTTTTCGAGGGTGCGTGCTCGGTCGGCCGTTTCGCCCGACGCGTGCGCGCCCACTTTGTTGCGGTATTCGGTGAGACCGGGCAGGCGATGCAATTCGAGCGCATCGCGTCCGATCTCGTGGAAAGGGTGATCGTCGCGTTCGTGCGCACCGAACAGCGTCGCGGCGAGCAGCGCCTTGAGCGCACCCTGGCCCGTCTCGTTCATGGCGGCGGCGATGTATCGCCGTTTCTGGCCGGCCAGCATGCCGATCAGCCGCGCATCGAGCGGGGCGCCAGCCACGCGCAGCAGGCCCAGCTCGGCCTTTGCCTCGAGGAACGACCAGTCGTGATCCTTCGGCCATTCCGGCGGATGCGCTTTCCACTCGCGCAACAGCCACTGCAGCACGCTCTCGATCAGATTGGCAGACTCCGTCATCAGCGCGCCGAGTTCCTCCGGGCGGCCGCGTTGCGAGCGCTCGATGCTCTCCATCAGCCGCAGCACGCGCGCGAGGTGATCGCGGATCAGCGCTTCGCGGCGGACGTAGGCGTAGCTCGCGTCGAGTTCGAGATCCACGCTCTCTTCGAGCAGATCCATCCATTGGTCCGCCGTGAGGCCCTCCGCCTTCACTTCCGGCATGAGGCTCTGCATGAGTCTGGCGACGTGCTCGTCACCGCGCGCCAGTTCGACGAACGGCTTTCTGAGCCACGGCACCGCACGGCGGATGCGGAACGGGTCGCTGATGAGCCAGCGATCGATGCCGGTTTCGTCGCGATACAACTCGCAGCCGAGATAGAGCGCGACCGGTCGTTCATCGATGCACTGAATGGCATGCAGCGCCACGTCCAGCTCCGTGTCGCGCCCTGTGCGTCCCGCCGCGTTCACATCGCGGCGATACGACCAGTGCGCGCGCAACAGCCGGTCGGCATCGAGTTGCGGCGCGGCACGGTGCCTGAGCAGAAACGGCCGGTGCACGAAACCCGAATCGCGGTCGAACACGAAGCAGGGGCGGTTTTTCGCATCGAGGCTCGTGGGCACGACTTCGGACAATTGAGTCGTGAAGCGCGGCAGCCAGTCGCCGCTCACGGCGTCCTGAAAGGCATAGCCGACCTGTAGCGAACTGCGCATTTCCTCGGCGCCGTCGAGCAGCCGCGTACCGGCGGGCGTGACGCGGAACGAGGCATCGAGCCAGCCGTTGGGCTGAAGCTGAACCGCGATGATGAAGCGGATCAGTTCCAGGTCGAGCGCCATCAGCGCGGCGAGCTCGCGGTCATCGCGAATGCCCGAGCGGATCAGTCCGAGCACGGTTTCCTGAAACAGATTGAGCTCGGAACGGCGACGCTCGTCGGGATACAGCACCTTCCAGGCGTACACCGGCCACAGCAGATCCTTGCGTTCCCGCGACGGCCGCTTGCGCGCCGAATCCTGCCAGCAGTAGCGATCAGAGAACATGACCGTGCTCCCCCTCGCAAAGCGTGAGGAACCCGCTGAGCGCCGGCACGGCCTGCTTTGCCGCTTCGCCTTCGGCCATCGCGCGGTCGCCAACCGCGAGCAGCAGCGAGCGCTGCCGGCTCATCGCTACGTTCATGCGGTTGCTGAGCCGCAAATGGCCGTATTTGCGGCTGGCCGCTGCGTCGAACGCCGCTGCGCCCGCTTCGGTCGCCTCGAGCGCCGGCAGCGGGTCCCTGTTCGAGCGCACCACCGACAACAGCACGATATCGAACTCCTTTCCCTGAAACGCGTCCACCGTGCCGACGCGCAGCCGCTCGTCGCCGCCGGGCGTGCTCCGGTAGTCGTCCTCAATCTCCCAGTCCAGCGTCTCCGGATCGCGACGCGCGAGCCCCTGTTCCTCGAACTGCCTGAAGATCTCGTCGCGCTGCGCGCTATAGAACGTGATCACGCCGACGCTGACTTCCTCGCCGCACGCGTCGAGCAGACGCTTCGCCTCGCGCGCCACGGCGGCCGCCTCGGCTCTGCGGCTCCAGCTGGGCACGCCGTGCTTGCCTTCCTGCGCGTCGTCGCGGCCGTTGGGCACGTCGATCCAGCCACATACGCGTCGTTCGTGGCCCGGAATGTCGGACATGAACGCGGACGCCGGGCGTCCCGCCTTGACGGGCTCGAGCCCTTCCTTCTCGTAAAACTCTCGACTCACGAAATCACCCAGTACGGGATGCATGCGGAACTGCACGTCGAGCATCACAACGCGTCTGACGTTGTCCTGTTGTTCACGCTGTTTCAACTGTTTCCACAAGCGCTCGAACAGGCTTTCGCGATACGCCTCGCGCTCGTCCTCGCTCAACTGATGCGCCTTGGCTACCTCTTCCTCGACTTTCGGTTCCAGCAAGTGCGGAAGCTGGCGGTGGTCGCCGACCAGCACGATGCGCCGCTGCGCCATCGACATCGGAATGAATAGGTCGAGCGGATTGGCGCGCGCGGCCTCGTCGACGATCACGGTATTGAACGCGATCCCCGTTTCGACCATGCCGCTCAGGCTCTTCAGATTCGCCATCGGCATGCTCGCGGCCTGCTGACAGGTCGCGCCGACGATCATGGCATACTCGCGCACGGTTTCGGCGGCACGCACTGGATCGAGGGCGAGCGCATCGCGGTAGCGCGAGAGCACGCCCGTGGTGCCGAGCCGCGACGCCTTCAGACGATCTTCGATGGCGATCTCCAGCGCCCCCAGCAGGCTCTGTCCGCACGCATCGAGCTGATGCCGCACACGCACCGGGCGGTAGTCGGTCAGCGCATCGAGCATCGCGTTCTTGAGTGCGCTGAGGGTGGCCGCGTCCTCGTCCGTGAACGTCGCGTCGCAACGCAATTCACGCAGACGCGCGACGAGCGGCTCCGGCATGCCGCCGTACAGTTCGCACGCCGTCAGCAATTCGAGCCGCCGTTCGCGGCCGTCATCCGCGTGACCCGCGGCTGTGATGCGCAAGCCGCGCACCTTGCGCAGCAGCATTGAGCGCTCTTGCGAACCACGCAGCGCCGGCGCGGGCGTCTCGCGCACATACTCGCGCCATCGCGACATCAGGCTGGCCGACACGCGGATGCCGCTACCCTGCTGCATCAGCTCATCGAGACAGGCAGTGAGCCGGTCCAGTTCGGCGCGCCGCTGATCGGGCGGGAGCGACGCGAGCCGCAGCGTCGCGATGGATAGGTGCACCCGCTTCAGCGCGCCGAGCTGCGGTTCGGCGGACTCGTGCCGGGCGACGTTCTGCTCGACTTCGGTGCGCGTCTGCGTGCACCAGCGCTCGACCAGATCGTGAGTTTCCGCGTCCTTGCGCCCGCCCACCTTGATGCCCGGCAGACCGAACACGAGCGTACGATGCAAGGCGTTTTCGACGGCATCGTGCTGGAAACTCGAGACGAGCACCTGATGCTGCACGTTCTGCTCTTCGCCGAGTTCGCCGATGCGCCGCTCGAGCGCCGCGATCACCTCGGTCTTGCCCGTGCCCGGCGGCCCGATGATCAACATGATGTCCGGCGTTTCGAGCGCCGCCTTGATCGCCTCCGCCTGCCGGTCGGTCGGCTTGCCGTGCTTGAAGGCGGCGAGCGCGCCCGGCGTCAGCGCCCGATGCTTCTCGCGCCGCACGCTCGGATACGGCAGGTTTTGCAGCAGATAGCGCAATTGCGGCAGCCGCGTGCCGCCGTCGATGGTCGCGCGCGCGCTCAGCCGGCGATCCTGCACCGTACGGTTGCCAGCCAGCGAAAGCGACAGATAACCCGCCTTGGGCGGCGCCTTGGCGCGCTGCGAGCGGATCACGAGCGAGCCGCTTGCGTGACCGAACTTTTCGATCGATCCGCGAAAGCGCTGCGACTGCGTGGCCTTGTCCAGCCCGACGGCCCAGTCCGGATGGCCCTCCGAGGCTTCCAGCACCAGCCCCGTATCGCTTTCGAGCGCGCGCCACTTGCTCATGAACGCGCGCAGGTCGTCCGGATCCATATGGAAGCGCCAGTAGCCGCCCTCCTCGCTCGCCGATTCGACCCGTGTGTAATGCAGCGCGCCGAGCGTGGCGGCCTGACGCTGACTGCGCTGCCACTCCTGTTCGCTGTACTTGCCCCACAGGTTCAGATAGCTGCCGTTGTTCTGCACCGACTGATCGAAGCTCGCGCGCGCCGCCGCGCTCAGCAGCTGGCTCGCGACCGTCGCCTCGACGAATTCGAACGCGCCGTCCACCCGCGTCCATTCAAGCCCGCGCGCGCTCATGCGCTCGATGCGTCTGACGACCACGCGCCCGCCCGCCTCCGCCTGCAGATGCAGCCGCCGCGACTGCCCGATGATGCGCCAGTCGCCGGGCGACGAGCGTTCTTCACGCTGCACCGCCATCCACGGCGAGGCTCCTTCGACGATGAATTCGTCCCTGAGCCACGCAAGCGCGGCCTGGCCGTCGGGCGACGGGATCGCGCCCTGAGACACGAGCGTGTCGATGGTCAGTTCATCGACAGCGATCTGCACCGGCTCGTCGAGCGGCGTCCAGCCGGACGGCGCGACCGTCTGCAACATGAAGCCGCCGCTGGTCTGCTGCAGAAGCAGCCAGACGAGTTCGGAGCGTTCGACGAGCACGATGAATTGCTTCGGGCAGCTCGCAAAGTCCACTTCGACGAGCGTATCGTCCTGGGCGAGCCAGAGCGTGCCTTGCGCATCGCGCCACACGCGCACTTCGGCGTTGTGCTTCAACGGCACGAGCGGCAGGCGGCCTTCGGGCCGGACGAAATGAACGTCGGGCGCGAGCATGGGAAAATCAGCGAGTCTCATGCGCGCTTACCATTTGAAGTGCCAGACATGGCGCATATCAGAGTTGCCGAGGTGCAGCATGTACGCCTCGCCCTTGCGGTTCGCCGCCGTGAACCACTCGCCCCGCTTCAACTGCCGCAGACGCCGGTCCCCGACCGTCTGCAGACGCACGGTCATGCCGGGCGCCGGGTCGACGCGCAAGCCGTCCTCCGTCAGCGTCAGCGTGCACATCGGCTCGCTTTGCGCGTAGGCCGCCGTACCCGGCGGCGATGCGCGCAATTCGAGCGGATCTTCGTTGAGTACCTGGAATCGACTGGTCCTGAAGAACGGCTTCACGCCGATCGCCATGTCCTCCTCGTCGACGGGCGCGTGCATCCAGTGCCACAGCAGCACATGGCGGTCGCCGGATTCGACGTGATCGCAGAAGCTGCACTGCCGCTCGTCGTTGAGATAGAAGCCGCTGCCGCAGTCGCTGCCGCCGCAGGTCACCAGCGCACTGAGCGCAAGTTCGAAGGCCTCGCGCCATTCAGACATCGGCGGGCGCTCTTGCGGTGTGTCGCGGCCGGAACCGAAGCAGCGCTGAAACAGGTCCATGAGCGTGCTCGTGAGCACCCATTCGCGATTCATTCCGGACGATGCGCGGTTGCTTTCGTCATCCGGATCGTCGATCCACGGCAGCTCGCCGCGCAAGGCGCGTCGCTCTTCGTCCTCCTCGCCATCGTTGACGAGATCGCCCTTGAGCGGATGTTGCAGCGTCAGCAACTGGAATGCGATGACCGCGAAGCTCCACGCATCCGTCAGGCTGTCGATGCCCGAGATGCCCCGGACGATTTCCGGCGCGCCATAGTCGGGCGTGTAGATGCCCTGGGTGTCCGTTCGCGACAGGACCGTCAGGTTGTCGCAGTCGATCAGCCAGACTTCGGAATGCTCCGTCGAGCGCGACACGAAGATATTGCCCGGCGACAGATCGCCGTATGCGAGGCCACGGCCATGCAGATCGGCGAGCGTGCCGGCCAGCGCGCCCAGCAGACGCAGACGCCGCGACAGCCCGCCCGTGCGGATGAAGGTGCGCAGCCTGCCGTCCGCGATGGGTGCTTCGAGCAGCGTCTGCAAGGGCTCAAGCCCGTCCATCAGCTCCATCACGTAGCCGTGGCGCGGCTTCACGATCATCGCCTGAGGCCGCGCGACCTTGAGTCCGTCGAGCGGCAAGCGCTTGACGCGCTGCACCTGTTCGAACCACTTCGCCGATTCAGGCTGATCACGGCGGAACCTGCTCACCTTCACCAGCACGTTCGGAAACTCGGTCTGCCAGACGGAGCCCTGTCCACCCGACGACAGTTTCGTCGTCACCTGATACACGGTCCCGTGCTCGTCCTGCGCGGCTCTCTTTTCCTGCGGCTTTTTGTGCTCGCCGCTGTCGTCCGTGGGTTTCATCTCTTATCCAGAAAAATCAGTGCTATCGATTTGTCATCGCTGTGCAGCGCGGTGGGCCATGCGTTCATCTGCCGTTCCAGCCAGCGCCGTCCCGCCCGGCGGCTGCGCCTGCCGGCTTGGTCGAGCACGTGAGTGAAGAACGCTTCCAGACGCTCGGGCCTCACATCGTCGGCGATGCCGTCGGTCATCAGCATGACGCCGTCGCCCGGCTCGACGAGTGCGACACGGTCCGTACGCCAGGCCGAGAACGACTTCGTGACGCCAAGCGCCTCTGTCTCGTTGCCGAATCCACTCCGCAGACCGTGCGGCGCTTCGCCCAGCACACCGAATTTGCCCGCCGTCCGGTACACGATCAGCCCGTCGCCGAGTTGCGCCAGACAGCACGCGCCGTCCGCGTCACACGAGGCCGCGAGCAAGGTGGTGGCGTACATGCCGGGAGGCGCGGCCGGAATCGCGCGCAGCCAGCTCTGGTACAAGCGCCGGATCGATGCGCGCGTCTCCTCCGCGTCCCTTGCATAGCCTGCGTCCGGCTGCCCGCTCCATGCGAGCCGTACCTGCTGGACCGCGAGCCGCGAACCGATGTGGCTCAGCTCGCGTGAGCCCAGCCCGTCGGCCACGGCGGCGAACCAGCCGCCCCGGACGCCGCCAACGCGCATCGCATCCTGATTCGGCGTGCAGGCCTGGAGATGTCCCGGCCCGATGACCGAGGCGCCCGTCGCGCGCAACATCAGAAGTCCAGACGGAAACCGTCGTCGTCGGGAATGTCGTCCAGCGCGAGCGGCGCGGCGGCGTTCGGCGTCGCGCTGCGCGAGCGCGCCGTGACCGACATCGTGACCGCACGGAAGAAACGCGAGATATCGCGCGCTTCGTGCGCCTGGAAGAGCGGCGATTCGCGGTCATTGGCGAAGCGCGCGAGCATCTGCGTGTCCGCATCCGCGCCGATGGCCATGGCGAAGCGCGTCGCCTTCTGCGCGCGCTCGGCGCGACTGAGCGCGTCGAAGGAGGGTTCCCAGTCGTCCGTGGGCTGGCCGTCCGACACCAGCACGAGCACCGGCCGGTATGCGCGCGACGGCACGAGCTCGCGATCTTCGATGAGAAGGCGCGCTTCCTCGAAGGCCGCGCCCATCGGTGTGCCGCCGCCCGCGTGCAGCGTCTGCATCGAGGTGACGTCTTGCGCCGCGACGAGTGGCAGATCGACCCGCGCGCCCACGCCGCCGAAGGTGATCAGCCCCACCTGAATCTGCGCGCGCAGCCGCGATTCCTTCGCGAATGCCGCGATCATTTCCCTGAGCGCCTGATTGAGCGCCTCGATCTTGCCGTCGTCCAGCATGCTGCCGCTGACATCGGCCAGGACGATGACGGGAAGCGGACGCGCCTGCGCAATGGTGAAATCCTTGAGCTTGCTGGTATTCATGTTCTTTTGTTTGCCTTCGTTTTCGTGATGCGGCGGGGTGCCGCCGGTGAAAAATGGATCGTGCTCGCGCGCCCGGACGATGCTCGTCCCGAAGTAGCGGCTGTGGTTGTCTTCCAGATACTTTGCGAATCCCATGCGCGCCTCCTCAATGACGCGTCGCGTGGCGCCGCCGGGTCGGCCGGATCTTGCGCAGGTTCTGATTGCGGTAGGTCGTGATGACCGCGCCATCCGACTGCACCAGCACGTGGACGCCTTGCGCGCGCGACAGGTCCACGCCGTCACGCGCATATCGTTCGACTTCCTTATGACCGATCACGCAGAACGACAGTCCGCGTTCATGGAGCGTGCGGCCGTAACGGAGGACGAGTTCCAGCAGTTCGGTGGAAATGCCGCGTTGCTGCATGCGCACTGCGGCGTGCGCGGTCAGCGGATGGGAACTTCTGAAATCTTGTTGCGTGATGTCGGTCAGCATGGTCGCCTCGTCTTTACCCTTGTCGGGGTGACCGTACTTGTGCGAAAGCCGTGCCAAGCGCTGCACGCTCATCGAAGTCTTTATAAACAAGCACTTGCCGAAACACAGAAGCGACGGAGCAGGCGCGGTCGAATAAATTTTCTGGTGTTTCATAATCTTTCTTATTCTTCGCTTGATGTCGCCGCGCCGTCCGAGCTGGGATGAATGCCGTACTTGCGCATCCAGTTGTCGAGCGTCTGATAGTTCGAGAAGCCGAGCAGCTCCGCCGCGTGCTTCTTGCGCCCGCCACTCTGCGTCATGGAGCGGGCGAGATAGTGACGGGCCACGTCGCCCAGCAGGTCGCGCAGATCGAAGCTGCCGCCGAGCACGCGGCCCATCACGGGGTCATCCTGCTTCGTCGTGACGAGTAGCGCGGCGCGCGCGTCGTCCGCGGTGATGACGCGCCCCGTCGACCAGATCGATGCCCGCACAATGCTGTGATAAAGCTCGCGCACGTTGCCCGGCCACGTGTGGCTCAGCAGAACCTCGCGTGCCTGCGGCGCGAATTCCTTGTGCAATGCCTCAGGCGAGATGCCGGCGTCCGCGTTGGTCAGCGCGAGGAAGTGATCCATCAGCAAGGCGATGTCGGCGCCGCGCTCGCGCAGCGGCGGCAAGCGGAGGATGCCGACCGCGAGCCGGTGAAACAGGTCTTCGCGAAAACGCCCCGCCGCGACGTCGGCCTGCAGGTCGCGATGCGTCGCCGCGATGATCCGCACATCGACCTTCACGGGACGCGACTCACCCAGCGGCGTGATCTCCTTTTCCTGTAGCGCACGCAGCAGGCGGACCTGCGCATCCAGCGGCAGATCGCCGATCTCGTCGAGAAACAGCGTGCCGCCATGCGCTTCGACGAAATGCCCGGCGCGCTTCTGGTCCGCGCCGGTGAACGCACCCTTGCGGTGGCCGAACAGTTCGGAGTTAACCAGTTCCTTCGAGATCGCGCCGCAGTTGACGGCGAGAAACGGCTTGCCGGCGCGTCGGCTCGACGCGTGGATAGCTTCCGCGAACAGTTCCTTGCCAGTGCCCGTTTCGCCGAGCACGAGCACGGGCACATCGAACGCCGCGATGCGCCGCGCGCGCTCGATCTGCGTGGTCAGCGCCGGGTCGGCGCGAATGATCTTTTCGAAGCCGGGGACGCTCGCGCGCGCATCGGCCAGGCGTTCGATGCGCGCGTCGCTGCGCCGGAGGTATTCGGGCAGAAAGTCACTGGCGAGGTCGAACGAGAAATCGACTGCCTCCAGCCCGTTCTGCCGCGATGTCTGGATCAACCGCGCCGGAAAGCGCGTCTTGGCGAGCATGATCCAGACCGCCGCCATGGCAGGCGTGCCCGGACTGAGATGGAACGTCAGCTCCACGCCATCGCGCGGCAGGCGAGCCCGTTTCAACTCGTCGCTGACCTTCTCGTAAATCTCCGCGTAGTTGATGGGACTGGACAGTCCGACCGCGTAAAGGTCCGGCTCCCGGCAGCCGGTCTCGCGCTCCAGCCACTCGCAATACGCGCGGCTGCGCTCGAAAGGATAGTTGGTGAGCAGATAGATCCGGTCGTACTTCTTCGGGCCGGCGAGCGCCGACGCGATCGGCCCGCGATCGCCGGTCACGCGTTCGGCACACTTATGGTCGGACTCGCCGATCCAGCAAACGAGCCAGGACTCACGCGTCATGAATGTGGCTCCCCGCAGTCGACGTGGTGCGCATGCGCACCGCATCCGGCATCGCGGACTGGCTCACGGGACGGTGTTCCGAGCACGCCGGGTCGATGTATCAACATGGTTTTCGTCGTTGCATCAGGGCTGTCCGCGCTTCGCGCCTTCGCTTGCCGAACGTCGCACGAAGCGCGGGACAGGCTCGCGCGCAGGTTGGCGCGCATGGGGTTCAGGCTGCCTGTAAGTCCGAGACGGCACTGAAGATCGCGTAGCCGAACGCGACGATCAGCAGGACGACGAAGCTCGTCGCCAGGCACACTCCGAGCAAGGCGCCCAGCAACTCGAAGCAGCCATGCAGCACGGCGGTTATGGCGGTCCAGAAAACGGTCAGTGCGGTTGAAGTGAACATGGTTTCTTCCTTGTCTCAACGCGCCTCGCGTGCCAGACGGGATGTCCGCGCCCCTGCGATGCGGTGCATTTTGTGCGAACACCAGTCTATTGATGCCCGGCCGCTCACAGGATGCGTGGGTCTCGCTGGCTGGATCACGCTGCGTGCTTGCCCTGCCAGCGGGACTGCGTGGCGAACGCCATCCCGGGCGCTCATGCCGCCGGCAGGCGCAGCGTCTGCAAACGGTGGCCGCAGTGCGGGCAGAACCGGGCGTCCGCGTCCACCTGTTCGTGACACGCGGGACACTGGCTGCCCGCCGCCGCCTTCTGACGCATGTAGGCGATCTGAATCACGCAGGGAACGGTCACGCGATAAGCCGGGCTGGCGAGATCTGCGATCGACCATAGGCCCGTCACGGCCCAGCCGATCGGGCCGAGCGCAATGCCCAGCCCGCGCGTGATGGCGGCATTCGCGCCCAGCGTGAGACCGCGCCCGACCAGCGACCGCGCCAGCGCGTTCGCCACGATCAACGCGATCTTGTAGATGGAAAAGCCGCTCATTTTCATCGCCGCGAAGACGGCGGCCATCGCGGCCGGGCCCATGCCGCTGTAAGCTATGCCGAGTTCGTCGAGAATCTGGCGGCGCTCGGCATCGCTCATCTTTTCGAACGCGCGCTTCATGACATCCACCAGCAAGGCGGCTTCCATCTGCTCGACTGAGTCCGCCTTGCTGAACTTCACGCCCATGTGCGAGACCACGTCCCGCAGCACTTCGGCGTAAGGTACGCCGTCACTACGGAACAGATTCATGATCGAGTTGCCGCCGAACAGGCGGATTTCCTTCCCGATCAGCGCGCGCTCATGCGTGCCGAAGCGGCCCGAGCGGCGGGCCGAGTCCAGCACGCGGCACACGTCGCTGTCCAGCGCGAGACGGCCGGTGCCGTTGTCGGTGATGTAGTCGACGAGCACACCGAGGTCGTCGGCGTCCGCGTGCTTGAGAATGGGATCGAGGTCGTGATCGGTAGTCGGCATTACTGCTCCTGATTACTATGGATGCCTAACGGCGTTTCGTTGCTGCTCGCCATGGCCAGGCAAAAGAGAAACGCGAGCACGCCCTTGAAGTCCGGTGCGCTCTTCTCGATCTGTTCGTTGGGTTCGAAGCGAGCATAACGCGGCACCATGGCCGCATTGATCAGGCCTTGCGTGAGGAGCCTGTGCTTACTCTCGGTTTTTGAGGATGACTGAGCATCTGGCACGGCGGTGTATTCGCCCTTGATGACCGGCGCCATCTCCATGGCGAGATCCGAAGCGAATGTGCCGCCCTTCCTCAGTTGCTTGCTGATATTCGGCAGCCGGTGCTGGAGCTGGCTCCACTCCACGGCCTGAAAAACGGTGCCGATGGCCTGATCCAAACGAATCCAGTCGTCTTCCGTGAGCAGCAGAAAAGCGGGCGGCACGTTAAGCGCATGCGCGATGCCGACGACATCCCGCAGCGTGGGCGTGCCCGACACGTCCTTCACGGCGCGCCGGCAACTGAGGTAATTGCATAGTGTCGCGCGCGGAATGCCGGCGCGCTCGGCCAGCTGAACCTGAGTCATCTTCAACGGATTGCCGCGCCCGTCGCTGCCTCCGGCGACCTCGCAGACACTATCTACCGCGGCGGCCAGCCGCCGGCGAATCTGCTCGTAACGCGCCTGTGACGGATGGCCGGTGTCGCGCGCGAGCCTCTTTGGTCTTCCCATGCTGCCCACCCCGTTTGTTCTTTTTGGAGAGCGCGACTCTATCGCGGCCGCGCGCCCTCAGGCATTTGCCAGTCCAGCTGTCTGGAGACGGACGCGCCAGTCTCCAGTTACTTGGATATCGGCGAACAGGACATCATCTTTAGCTTTTGCTTACAATTTTTCGCCGATAACGCCAGTTGACTGGATTTTCGCCTTCCTCTATCCAGCTGACTGGCGTTTCGAATGCATTCGCCACACGAATCAAAGAGAATGCGTTACGTGCCGACAATCAACAGAGATTACTCGATGAGTCGGACAGACAACCCACTCAGCGCAACCATCCAGAGACAACAAGAACCATGCTCAACAGAGAAGCCGCGGAGACCGCCCGCAACGAACTCGAACGCGCCGCACGTGACTACGATGCGCAGGCAGCCCAAACGCAAAAACTCGCCGTCGAGCTCTTCGAACTGCGCCGCGCCACGAGCGACATCATCAAGGCGCGTGTCGAACCGTTGATTGCCCGTATCCTGAATCAGCCCGAGGCGCTCGGCATTGCTGTGCAGGAGTTCGGGATTCACAAGAAGCGCTTCGAACATGCAGTCGCGGAAATCGACCAGCGGATTCGCGATACCGACATCGAAAGCGGCGCAGGCATAGCGTTGGGCACCGCCGCCGGCACCGCGACGGTGTTCGCCGCGCCGACCGCCGCGATGGCCATTGCGACGACCTTCGGCACGGCATCGACGGGGGTGGCTATTTCCACTCTGACGGGTGCGGCCGCGACCAACGCAGCGCTCGCCTGGCTCGGTGGCGGTGCGCTTGCGGCCGGTGGCGGGGGCATGTCGGCAGGCAGCGCCTCGCTCGGCCTCGCGGGCCCAGTGGGATGGGGGCTGGCAGGACTCGCAGTGGTGGCGGGTGTGAGCTACGCGGCCTACTCCAACAGTAAGACAGCCGACGAAGCCAAAGAGAAACGGCTTGAGATTCAGCAAGGCATCGCCATGCTGAAGCAGGCGGCGCGTGAGATCGAGGAATTGTTCCGCGTCACGACCGAGGAAGCGAACAAGCTCGGGAAGCTTGTTCTCATTCTGGAGCGCAACACGCCTGCGGACTACGCGGCCTTCTCCGCGAAGCAACGCGCGGTTTTTCAGGCGATCGCCGACAGCGTGACGATTCTCGGGCGGCTGATTACGCGGAAGGTCGTTACGCAGTAACGACGGCATCCGGCGCGGCCCCGGGCGCCGCCGCCCGAACGAACGCATCGCACCTCGGTGTGCCGGCGCACGCGTCGACTCCAGGGCGGCGCCAGCCCGGTTATCGGCCATCTCGCGGCTAAGGGCCGGTTTGCGACGCGCTTCCGTTGCCATTGGTACGGTCACAACCGGCCAGCCAGTAGGGTGACGTCCTTTGTATGCTGCATCCCGCGGGTCGCTATCTCGCGAAATCGATCAGCCCGATCGTCGCGACGCCGCTCGTTAGACGTGCGCCGCGATAACCGGTGAAACAACGGCTTCGCCTGAGGAAAATAGCCATCGCGCGAAGCTCGCGATTTCCATTTTTTTCATTTGCGGTCTCCATGAATAGGCGCGAAACGAGCACGCGTCGATTGCGAGCGCCCTGATACATTTGCACGCCGTCGTCTTTCGGTAGGAGAACTGGCCTCGCTCTATCCATGAATCGCTCCCTCCACATGACGCCGAGCAGCCTCAACTACGGCCGACGGATCTGTTGCGAGGCTCTCACGAGGACGCTTGCCTTGGAGCATGCTGTTCGTCGACTCGAACCAGGACGCAATCCGGAACGGCGTGTAATCGTCAAAGACCTTGAGAATCTCTGCGACTTCGGGGATGGGATTGCCGAGTTCGTCGAAAATGTATGTTGGATATAAGGTCTGTCCGGCCCGCTCGATGGAAAAGACCTTGCCCTCCTTCTCCCAACGGCTCGTCACCTCTTGCAGATTCGTAGCATCGGGATTCAGCCGCCTGCCATCTGTCTGAGCGGTCAACCATGTCGTTCCGCTGAGCACGGCGGCAACCGCCTTCGACTCCATCCCGGCGCGCGAAAGGGGCAACAGTCTAACCGGCGAAGCGTCGACGAGGCCTTGCAGGGCGCTATGCTCCTGCTCGTTGATGTGTTGCCACACCTGGCGCGTCAGCTCTGCCCTGGCGTCCTGCGTGATTGCACTCCCGAGGTTTTCCAGCCCGTTGAGAATCACCGACGCTGCGGCACGCGTCGCACCCAGTGCCATCACGATCCGGCTGATGTCAGCGACGGCCGTCGGGCCGGTATCGGGCGACGGGTCACCTGTCCCGGAGACAATCGCGCCGGCCGCAACTGCGGCGTTCATCGCCTCGACAGACATGGCATCGTCGGCACCATGCCAGACGATGCCTCGCAAGGCGCTCAAAGGAAGCGAGTCTGACGCCGATCCATCGTCGTAGATGCTCGTTGACGAGATCCGCAACCACGCACCCAGCGTGTCCCGGACACAGCGCTGGCACAGGTCGACACTGATCGTGCAACCATCGCCAAAAATGGAATGGAATCCCCCGTGGCAGGCGATCGAAACCCGCTCATGCCACTCCCAGTCGGTGTCATCCGGGGTCATGCGCCGTCCGCAGCGATCGCACGTGCACGCTGAGACCTCGTACACCGATTTCTTCCGGAATTCGAGCATGCCCTACTCCTTCAATCGCGACGCATCCCGTGTCCACTCTCGCGGAGCAGCCCCAGCTGCCGCGCCGTGACCGTCGGCAGACGCAGCACGACAGTGCCGGGCGGATGCCCCCAGAGACTGCCGATCATGGTCACATCGGCCTGCACGCCCTCGAGCTCCAGATAGACGGTGTCGTCCTCCTCGAACATTTCGGTATAGAGCGTCCAGCCTGGCAGTTCACCTGTCTTCTCCTGAAACCGGATCGTGTCTTTCGTGCCCATGATGATTTTCCTTTGCGAAATCCGTCGACATGTCCAGAGGAACATTGCCGCGGTGAGAAGATGATCAAGTCACCGGGCTGTTACGCCGCGAATGTTCCGCGGAACCGGCGCGCGGCATCGAGGACCGCGATGGGGCAGTCAAGCGCATCTTTCGGCGCGACCGGACCGGAACACCCTTCCTTCACAATCCAGCCGTTGGGAAAGTGAAACCAGGCGGCAATTGTCCACGGGTCTGCAGCGGGTCCGAGTTCCGCCAGAATCTCCCGGATGACCGGTCGCGGTTCATCGTGGTCATCGAACTGGTATCGGGCAAAGTACAGCCTGCCGCCAGCTTCGACGCCAAAGATCCAGCCGCGTTGCTGCCATCGGGCTACGTCCCCGGGAGCGGTGTCTGCGCCGATCCACTCTCCCTCGGCCAGTATTTTCTGGATCGTTTCCTCCCGCTGCGTCTGAAGCGGGTAAAGGTCTGCGGCCATCACCGTTCCTGTTTTGCGCGTAGCGAGCGCGAACGCCTTCAGGCGCGCCCGTAACTGTGCGCTGCTCTCACAGGGCGGCAATGATTGTCGCCGTCTCTTTCGCCGGTTCGCTTTGGTCACGCGCGCTCCATATCAGGTGGCTTCCCGATATCTGTAGTCTTTCGGGTTAGCCAGAACGGTTGCCGGCGGCGCTGCCAGCGGCTCTTCCTGTGAACGTGGTCTTGTCGCATACGGGTCCGACTCCCCGACGCCCGGGCAAGGAAGTTCACGGCAGCGTCAGATTCTGTACCCGTCACGTACGCGATGCACCCGAACCTGACACGACCATCCGTCCCAGGTCAGGCCGCTCCTCGTGACCTGCAACGTGCGGCCTGGTCGGTTCGCACCCGGCTCCTCCTTCGCGATACATGCCGGCGAGCTTTTCGCCGAGTTCGGCGAACACCTCAGGCGCGCTGATGCCCAGCACTGCGTGCGTGCGGACCAGATGTGTCCGCCATGCAGGTGCCCAGCCTTCGGCATCGTCGTCGAGCGCAAGCCATGCTGCCGGCCGGCGGCGACTCACGTCCGCAAGAATCTGAACACCACGCGGCATTTCGAGGAACGAGGCCGCATCCATCCTGCTGTGATACGTCGCACCGATCACGCGCGCGCGCAAGCTGGCGGGCAGCCGCCGGGCGGCCCGCGTGAAGCTGAGCACGCGCACCCAGCTCGTTGCCAGCACAATCTGGAGGTCCGGATACGGCTCAAGCGCCTGGGCGAGCAGCGGCGCCAGCTCGAACACGCGATGCCCCGGTGGTGTCGCGACATAGGGCCCGATGCCCGGGCGCCGCCAGACGTTTTCCGGATGCAGCACGCCGTCAAAATCCAGATAGAGCACGCGGCCACCGGTGCGGGCCGGCCCGGGCCAGGCAGCGGGGACCGAAACCGCAGCGGGATGCGCCATGCGGGTTCCTGACAGACCGCCACTGAAGGCCTCCGGCGTCGTCATGCACACAGGCCGTAACGGAGGTGACTGAGGACCTGCATGACGCGCTCGCGCTCCCCCTGCGCCAGCAGCTCAATCGCGCTGGAGCCGCCGAAACCGAGTGTGCGGCCCACGAGCCAGCGAGCCGCTTTGTCGTGGGATTCGAACGTTGCCAGCAGCGCGTCAACCAGTTCCGGGTCGCTTGCGCGGAGCACGCCGATCGCCCGGCAACCGGTCTGCCTGAGGCCCGCGTACAGCCCGGACGTCTCTTCAGCCAGTGTTTCGATCCCGGTCATGCTCTTCCTCCTCATGGGGTCCGTGACGGGCAGGTCGCACTGGCCCACCCGGTTTGACTACTGCCGGGCACCGGCATCACCGGTGCGCCTATACCGTTGTCGCCACCGGGCCGCGCGCGTCGTCGCCCGCTACTCACGGCGCCGCAGCACCGGCGATCAGACCTCAATCACCAGCGCCGGATCAAACGCCGGGTTTTCCCATTTCAGGTCGGCCGGCGCACCCGCCATCAGACGGTTCGTCGCATAGCCGCGCGGATTGGCAATCACGCGCGTCTCGCCGATGCGATAGTCGACCGGATCATGCACGTGGCCATGGATCCACACATCGGCCATCTGGAGCAGCGGTCGCAGGTCACTCACGAACGCCGCGCTGAGCAGGTCATCCGCGTAGCGCCGATGCACCGACGGGGGCGCAACACCGTGGTGGGTCACCACGACCGTGCGCCCGCCGAAGGGTTTCGCCAGTTCGTGCCGCAGCCAGTCCCGTGCCTTTTCGTGTTCGGCCAGCGCGTGCTCCGGCCGGTACCGCTCGCCGTCACGGATGCGGATCACACGGTGGTCATTCATCATGCGACCGGCCAGCGTCATACTCTTGTCGCGCGTACCATTGAGCGCGTAGTCCGTCCACAGGCAGCAGCCAAGAAACCGCACGTCGTCGACGACAAGCGCGTCGCGCTCAAGGTAGTGAACCGCGGTGCCGGCCGCGCGCACGCGGATGGTGTCAGCGAGCGTGCCGTACGCCACGCCATACGCTTCATGATTGCCATGCACGTAGATGACGGGCACCGGCCAGCGTGCAAACGGTTCGATGGCGTCAGCTCCCCTCGCAATGTCCCCCGCGAGCACCAGCACGTCCGCATCGGACGGTGCGACCGGGTTGTAGCCCGGAAAACTCTGGTGCACGATTTCAAGGTGCAGGTCGGAGGCGATCTGGATGCGCATACGTCAGTCTGCTACATCGGCCGGTTTCCGGCGGCCAGCCTTCGGCGAACGCACCGGGGTGCTCGGGTAAATGCGCCTGCCACGGGAGTGTTTCTCGGCGACACCGATGGGCATCGAGAATTCCTCGCCCGCGGCTGTCGTGAATCGCGCAAATGACACCAGCGGATGCTCGTCATCGAAGGCCGCGGTTGCGCCGATGTGAATTTCGCTCAGCGGCTCCAGACTCCATTGTGCGGACTCCTTGTTCGGCTTCGCGCTGAGCACTGCGGCTCCCCGCACTATCTGGCCGTCTGACTCAAGCTGCATCAGCGTCGCCGCAGCACCCGAAGCGAATTCCACCATTGCAACCCGGGGCAGGTCGCGTTTTGTAGCGGCGAACTGCAGGATGAGCACGTCTCCACAACCCGCCACCTCGGCAACGGCCCACAACGCCACTCCCGGCCATGCCGGCATGCGATTCTGTTCACACGTTAAAAACATAACCTTCGCTTCTTAAGTCTAGACAACAAAGTCGCGCCCGGTTGCTGGGCGTTATCGCAAAGTCGGCGTAGCGGTGTCGATTTTCGATGGCCACGGGCACAGTGATCTCCGCGCACAATGCACATTTCCGCGGAATCATAACAAATGAACACTATAGATTGTAGCCCTTTAGTGTTCGCAATGAGTACATCAAGTCCTTTATCAGGAGGACTTGCATGCGTTCCAAAGCGGGCATCGGCGTCGCCCTAAAGCGGCTTCGCGAGATTAACAACGTTACACAGGAAGACTTCGCGCTGGTCTCGAGCCGCACCTACCTCAGCACAGTCGAAAGAAACCTTAAGTCCCCAACGCTCGGAAAGATCGAGCAGTTTGCCGAGGTGCTCGGCGTGCATCCCCTAACGCTGTTAACCATCGCCTACATGGACAGGCTCACCCCCAAGGAGGCGGAACGGATCACAGCGACATTGCACGCGCGACTCGTGCAGATCATGGCCGAAGACTGACTTGGCCAACCGGCAAGTGATGACGATCGGGCACGGGATTGGAGATTGAATAACGGAGCATGCGCGCAACCACGGGATAACGTAGCGTCAGAAAGCGTCTTTAGGGTGCCTGCCGACACTCGCTCCGGAACGGCTGTTTAAGCATCGACCTTCGACGTTGGATGTGGACCGAATCGCGCAGACTAACTGGAATCGCTAGGCGCGACTGGAGACGCGAACATCCGTTCTGATCCGCCGGTGATTCAGGGAGTAAGTTCCTTTGGGCCGCGTTCGCATCAAGGATTTCGCTTGCGACTGGCCAATCGCGTCTGATTGGAACTGATATAGGGCCTGATTGATTCGGGATTATGTTGACCAAGGTCGGCTGATACAGCAGCGGAGACTGATTCTGCGCTTGTGTCCAGTCCCAGGGCAATCCTTGCCCGCGTCTCAGCTCCAATTGAATCGTCGGTGAACTTCCTCCTGAAGCTATGCAACCCGGCTCGCTTGGGAGCACCAATAGCGGCAAACGCTTTGCCAAATATCTTCGACAACGTTTTGTCCGTCAGAGCCCCACCATCTCTCGCAGACATAAACACCGGCCCCGATTTGCTGAGAGCGCTCCACCCCATCTCATCAACCAAGGTCTCGCGAGTATCGTGGATGAACGATGCGATTTGATTTGCAAGGTCTGGGGGAACATAAAAACCATCCTTATACCCCCGCTTTTGCCGATCCGGCACACACCAAAGCCCGCGGCTCGACATCCTTCCGAGGGCGTCCTCATTGAATTGATCGCATCTCAATGAGTTGATCGAGCCGCGACGCCAGCCCACTCGATCTGCAACCTCCATTAGGAGAATATTGCGCAATCCAACGTAGGAGGTAAAGTTACGTTGAAAGTAATCGCGTAACGCTGCCTTGTCGTCGTCATTTGCCGTATAACCACGACCCAGCCTCGAGCCCGCTCCGACACGTTTGTACAATAGGGGATACCTCGAATCTCCCGATTCCCCTCCTGTGGTTGCTTTTCGCGACTGAACATCGCTTTCAGAGAGCGTGCTTGCAACGGGCCCATGTTCACCGCCGAAAAACTCGAGCCGACCAGTACTATATTTGTACCAGTTTAGAAATTGATAGATGTGCACCAGTTTAAGGTTTACGGTTCTCTTTGCCGCAAATTCTTCGTGATTGGAATTCGCTCGAGAAAAAACTCGCTCAAACTCAGCCTCTCGAAATTCCGCTAAAAGTTCATCCGTGGATTCGTGAAAATCGTATGGGGTATCCAGATCGTTGATTCTGGCATGCCTGTCGAGAAAGTTCCGATAGGCAGCTATCGCTAGAAGCGCACCTTCGACTGTTGAACGTTCACAACGCAGCCTCGGCCCGGATAGGAAGATCGAATAGTCGACCATGCTCCAGACAATACTGCCGTTGCGCTCGTCGTACACTACAGCGTAGGTACGTTCATCAACACGTTTGAAAGCGACCGTGGTAGCTGGGGACTCGTCATCACTGACTTCGACTTTTCGGTCTGAGATTCGAGATATTTGCGGCACGTGCGCCAACCTCCTCTTTCATTGCGAGGTCCAATTCGCGTCTGAAATTTTTCTTTAGAGTCTCATATTTACGCTCAATGGTGTCTCGCTCGCGGGTGACTCCATTTATCTGCAGCCGCAACGATATCAAGGCATCTTCTAAAGTTTTCACATGCTTCCGCGCCTTTTTCAACTCTCGTGACGTTCGTTCTTCGTCAGATGCCTGCTCCGATGATGATGCGCGGCGGAGCATATCGGCAATCACAGCTAGCAACTTGTCGGCCTTCGTTCGCAATTCAGCGTTTTTTGAAAGCGTCCCATTGCCAATTCTTCTGATGACGGGCACTTCATCTACGAAGCTATTCACAACACGTGTGTCACACCAGTTATGAAACTGGCGCAGGCTAACCGGCAGCACGAGCGTCGGCGCTGAAGACACGAGCGTAGTCAGCCGGCCCAGTTCCTTCTCATCTTTTCCGCAATAGTCAATGATCTTTTGCAGCAACTCGAGCTTGCTAACTATATTTTGCCGCGCACACTCCTCCGCCACGTATGCCGACGCAGGCTTACGCCCGACCTTTTTCTTCACATTCTTAGGCATCTTCATTCGAGATCCCCAAGCGCTCGCACAACAGCGCTATACCTTCATCCAAGGCAACCAGTTCGCGATTACGACGCTCAAGCGCAAATCCCTCGAGGCCGCTGCTCGCGATTTCGGCCTTCATTTGCACTCGATCCGCGCGTAAATTATTCACATACGCGACCTTTGATAAATGATAAACGCAGCCGTCACACATCTGTACAGAGGCACGTTCGACATGAACGTTCTGGTCGGTATCAGAGTAGCAGTTGCCCGCCTTTCTGTTCATAACCGCGCCGAGCATACATTCGCCGTGTCGCAGCGGTCGCGGGAAATGCCCCCGTCGCTTTACTATCTGAACGACGGCGTCCTCTGTATCACCTTGCTTAAATGAAACCATCGATGAAAGCCTGGCGAAAAGGCGACGTACAAATTTCGCAAACCCTCCGGCAAAAGTCTCGCCGGCCAGTATTTCATAAACCTCCTCCGCCAACTTCATCTCACCAACATTCCTCATTTCCTTCGCAAGGTTAGCGTCCTCAGCTAGGAATGCTCGACGCCGGTCTTCTGCTTCAGATGGAATTCTCGCGAAAATCGTTTCCATCTCCGGACGAGATTCTGGATCCGTGACATAGACCCTTGTGCTTTCGAGATCTTTTTGTCCTAACTGATGATTAATAGCCACGATATCGCTGTTCTCGTAACGATAATATGAGATCAGGCAATACATTCTTCTGAAGACCTGCGTTTCACCAAACATCAGTTCCTCACCGCCTCCTGACTCCCTTATCAAATTGGTAACGTCATCATAAGATCGGGAGTAGTCTTGAAAATCGAACCATTTTAATTCCGGACCAATACCTTCATTAGCACTGTATCTCCGGTAAGAAAACAGCGGGATTTCCTCGAATGGAATAAATGCAGTGGGGGCTCCGAGCACCACATCGATCCGCCGATAGCAATGCTGAATATCCTCCAGGATGCGAATCACCAGACACGTCGTATCATTCACATAATATGGCATGCGTTTCATGTAGCTTTTTTCGATATAAAAATCTACTTCGAATAATGCAAGTCCTTCGCTCACCACGTTGAGACAACCACACATGAGCCCAATTTTTCTGTCGCTGACTTCTCTCTTTCGTCGCGCGTTCATGAACGCAACAAGTACGAAACACGACGCGAGCAGGCACGCCATGACGCTTCGGAATGAAAAGTCTTTCCTATCGCCCATCGTCATGTCGAGATTTTCGAGCGGAAAAGGGAGAATCTCGTTTAACGTGGACCGCTCTTCCGATTGTGCGAAGGCTGCCGCAAGTCTGCGCGCGATCGTCTTGCGTGAAAACTCTCGGTTTTCCTCGACCACTTGGGTTAATTTTTCGAGTAAGTTGAGTATGGCTGGCGCCCGTTCATATACCCAAATCATGCAGACTCGATATAGCCGCCCCGCGAAGCCTATGGTTAGATTATTGGTCCGGCAAGGAGGACGACCAAGCTCACGAGCAAGCGAAAACGAGTGGGGAAACGGGCAGAAACTCAGACCATAACCATCGGTAGCATCGTAGAGCAGATTTACCGATTGAAAAAATCCACTAAACCGGCTTGATGAATAAAGGCGTTTCTCGGCGATCTCACCTAGGTCTGACGAAACTTCTTCATCCCGGATGTTTTTTGTTGATGAACGCTTTGACTTCTTTCTACTGCCGCCACCAACTTCTTCCAGGGCTACTTCCTCCGCCACTTCGTCGGTTGATGTAGCGTCGAAACAGCGTCGAAGATAATCGGCGACCTCCCAGTAATTCGTACCAATTCGGCGTCTGATATTAGCCCCCGCCAAAGCACCATCACATTCAGCGCGAGTTATTCCCGCCTCCTCGGCACGCTTCTTCAGACGAAGCACTTCCGGCCAACCCTTTAAAGATAAATCGCTTGCCAACTGCATGAAGACGTCGACCGAATATGTGTCGAGACGCGTGTGATCGTCCAGCCAAAGAGCCTCCATAAAAAGCGCGATATTGTTCACGTGACCGCCCACTCTTCGCGTGCGACTCACAGAACGAGCGCCACGCAAAACTATGGCGTCGAGACCGCACAACAAAGCGGCGGCCAAGTCCCCTCTTTTCGCTAGCACGGTAGACTTTTTATAGAGACCGTTGGCTGGTAAGAGTATTTGGTTCAGGTCGAATTCCTGGAATTGCTGCTCTTCAGACCGGGCTTCAATCCGCTTTAATCGGATGACCCAATTGTCTGTTATGGTCAGATCGCTGCTCTTTAATACTGCGCGAAGCGCAGATGGTGCATACCGAGACCTTGGATCGACAACCAGCGTTTTTGGCTTTTCAGCGGTTTTCACTGGCATCGTAAGTTCTCACCGATGGTTCAATGTCCAGCCAATGGATGCTATTTCTGATGTAATTTTTCAGCACCAAATTAAACAACATGGAAGGACCATGCCACTTCAAGAATGCATCCTCATTTTCCGCGATCAACTGCTTCCATCTTCCAGCGTAATATATGGAAGTCGCCCAGACCTCAATGGCACGCTTCTTCCCGATCAATATCTTATTTTTTAAACACCCGGATCCGGCATGACAATTCCGCGCATCGCAGGCTCCATCCAGAAGCCACGCCGGATCCGGCGGCTCAAACGGATTCGTACAACTGGTTCCGTCTCCGATTGGGAATAACAAATTCTGATCGACGTATCGTTCATCGAATTTGTCAGCAAAGAACCTATTCTCTTTCGATATTTGAAATTTGATTGTCGAGTCGATTCGTCTTTGAAATTCGAGATTGATTGACGTACTTTGTCGCAGTGACGCGAGGTTTTCAAAGTATCCAGCCGTCGTGTTCAGACTTGCATGCCCCGCCTCATCCCGTACCGCGTGAATATTGGAGCGATCTTTGAGTCGATCTAGAGTCAGCATGTGGACTCGAATTTGCTCTTCGCTGAACCAGTCTATCGATAATTGTTTAAGTAGTAGGGCTTTAGGCGAAGAGAAATTTGTCATCGGATGCGACAAACGTTCGTTGGAGGTATGGTCCCAGCTAAACCAAAGCCGCTCCTCAGAGGCTGTTATATGCTTAAATTGCTTCAGGCGTTCAAAGTTCCAGATCAACAGCTCCATCGCCTCGAACGCCGCCACGTTTTCTGCTGTTATATCAATCAAGGGCAATTCTTGGTCGGTTTTCGATTTAAAACCTCTAACCGTGTATATGCCTTTCTCAAACGTTATCCTTGACCTAGTCAATTCACGCAAGGGGTCAGTATTTTGCCGTGAATGGATAAGCAATGGAAAAAAAGCAGCAACAAGCTCTTTTGTGGTCACCGATCTCGTTAGAAAAAATAATTGCTTGTTTCTTACACCTTCAAGCCGATCTTTTGAAATCCCCAAGAAATCGATAATACGTTTAACGACATCGCCAACACCGTGATGGGCCAGTTGCTCAGGATGACGCGGAAAGCCAACCTCATTAGCGAATCTTACAATCGCCGAGACAATACTTTGAATCGGGCACTGTAAGAGTTTGGACATATCCTTTCTATTGAAAGTGCCAAGGAGAAACTTTTTGGTCAGCTCTCGCTCTTCTTCGGTGGGTTCGTAGCTTGCCGCCGCGGCGTTTAGCTTGCGACGTACCTCTCGCCAAAATCTCATCTCCGCCAGACAACCATCGCGAAGTCGAACCACGTCAGTAGTCATCCGGTCGATTTGTCGTTCACGAAGCTGGGTGATCGTTTCATGAGGCATGGCACCCAGTGGGTACCGCTGATGGTCTTCCACTCCTTCGGATGGCTTGTCACTAAGCGTCGCGCGCGACTGCGAGCCCTCGTTGAAACGCGTCCGATACGGCCTTGCACCACCCAGAATGGATTCTCGAAAAAGACGTCCCGGGACTCGGTTAAGCATGTATTTCCTAAACTCTCGGGAAACAGCCGCGAAACTGGCGTTTGACCATCTGCCCTCTCCTACGACTTCAACCAGATCCTCCATTTTCGAGAAGCAACTCCGAACTTCGCTCCTACCTATTTCATTTATCGGCTTCGTTATGTATTTGCGAACCGCGGGGTCCGCACAACACGCCGGCAAGATGTCAAAGAATTTTCGGAGGTCACCGTGCAGCGGGCCATTTTTCGCCGAATCTTTGATGCATGTAAGCGCTTCATATATCCAAGAGTACGGCCTGATCTTCAATCCCTTGACGTCGAGCCGAATCTCGTTCAACCACTCTCTGCCGAATGATTTCCAACGAACAGTGACAACGAGCTCGTCCATAAGGGGCTTATTACTCATCACGCTCTAGCTAGGAGCTTCCTTAAGAGGGTTGTATTTGAAGCATAGGTCTACCTAGTTCATTAGTCCAGGGGGCATTGACCTCTACCGTCAATCTCGCGCCCGCTGATCTTCCGAAGGAATCCGGACGTTTCGATCTGCCGATCGCGCTCGGCATCCTGGCGGCGAGCGGGCAGATTCCCGCCGAATCGCTCGCGCATCGGGAGTTTGCCGGCGAATTGTCGCTGACGGGCGCGCTTCGGCCGATGCGCGGCGCGTTCGCGATGGCTTGCGGCACGGCGCGTGGTCATCTGTCGTCGGCGGATGCTTCTTCGGAAGCGCTATCCGGGCGTGAGGATGAGCGGTCGCCCGAGTTGTATCTACCGCTCGCCAGCGCGAAAGAAGCGGCGCTCGTGCCCGGCGTGGCTGTCTATGGCGCGGCAGATTTGCCGTCGCTCTGCGCGCACCTCGCTGGTGAAGCCGATGCGCGCCTGTCGCCCGTCGCGGCGCCCACACTACTCAGCGACACAGCCGCAACGCCCGCCGACATGGCCGACGTCATCGGCCAGCGCGGCGCCCGTCGCGCGCTCGAAGTGGCGGCGGCGGGCGGGCATCACATGCTGATGATCGGTCCGCCCGGCGCGGGCAAATCGATGCTCGCCGCGCGCCTGCCGAGCCTCTTGCCGCCGATGACCGACGACGAAGCGCTCACGTCCGCTGCGTTGCTGTCCGCCAGCGCCGCCGGGTTCACGCCCGCGCAGTGGCGTCAGCGGCCGTTTCGCGCGCCGCACCATTCGTCGAGCGCGGCGGCGCTGGTCGGTGGACGCAATCCGCCGCAACCTGGCGAAATCACCCTCGCGCATCTGGGAGTGCTGTTCCTCGATGAGTTCCGTCTTAGGTGTGGTGCAGTTTGTCTGTCTTTCGAAATATTTCTCTTCGATCGGAGGGGGTGCCGGGGGAGGTCGTCTACCAAACCTGTGGATAACTTCCACGGCGCTAGCTCAGTAACGAGCCTCGTTCAGCAAGCTAAAGACAACAGTTTGCTTGTCAAACGGAAGGATTTCGTCCACCGGCCAAGGCTCAAGCGCATCCCATTGCCCATCTACGCGCATGTACCGGTGCTGGGCCGGTAACCAACGAGGCGTTATCCGACGAAGTTCAACCAACTGTTCCAGACGGGGCGTTCCGCCATGGCCAAACAGAGACAGGTGGCTTACGGATTCCACGCGACTGCCCGGCGCAGTGGCAAGTTCCAAGAACTTCTCTACCCCCGCCACAAAAGCAAATCGATATTCCTCTGAAGAGAGGTTCAACGATAACGCTATCAGAAATATCGGCTCAGCACTTGTCGCGGTCGTGCAGTTCCAGGGATGGAAGGGTCTTGCCAGTCGATCGGCGCAGGCGTCTTGTATCCGCCAATCCTCATGCGTAAGAAACATATCGTTCAACCAAGTCGTCGTAATACTGAAGAGGTTGACGATTGTGACTTAAAAGCTACTGACGGAAAAGCACCCAAAACCCAACATTGCGCGGATGTCGGTTTCCGCGCCCAGTTCACCATCGATCTCCGCCAGACAGCAACTCGCGTCCAGCTTGCGCCGCCTTCGCGCCGAGCGCGGTTGGTCACAAGAAGAGCTTGCTGCTCGCTGCGCCTTAGACAGATCCTTCCTCGCACACGTCGAGCGTGGCGCACGAAACATCTCAATCGACAATATCGAAAAGCTGGCGCACGCGCTCGATGTGAGGATAGCGGACCTTTTCTAACGGGCTGGGCCGGTGGACCCAATGGGCTACGACCTTTATCAGCGTGCCCGTATGGGTTCAGCCTGCAGCGGTCGTGTGCCGCAATGTTCCATGGCCGTCCGCGCGGCAGATTTCCCCCAAACGGAGGACAACGCAGCCAAGGAACTGTTTGTTATCGGGTCGGAGGCTGGGACGTCGAATTGAGATGTACTCCGTGCACGGTCAGCACGCTTTCGGGAGAGCGTCATCGCTTGACGACCATATCGACGCTCCCGAAACCGATTTCGCCATCGGCTGTCCGTTTTATTTGGACGGTTACCTTCGATAGGTATTTCGCCGGCGTCGCAATCCATCGCATAACCATCGCTTTTTCGACACCACCCGGAATATCTTCACCGGTCTCGTTCTGCATCAACAAATCCTGTACAACGCCTGCAGCCAAATCTGGCACGCTCAGCAGATCGTCCAAGTGGCCTTTCTTGTCGAAGGATTTCGCAAACCCAACGACGTCCAGCCTATGTGACAAGTACATGTCAAGCACGCGCATTAGTATCTTCTGCGTATGCGTGAAGTCCCGCTTCTTGCCATCCTCGTTGATCAGGTCTTTATCGCTGTACCAGAGCAGCCTTTGATTTTCGTGCGTCAGCAACGACGCAAATGTCGCGATGATATTGGCTACGCGAAAAACCTTCTCCGCCCCCAGACCATGCCATTCGCCGAGGCCTTCCTCTTGCAGATGCTTAACCATGATCGGATGAGCTTGTTTCTTTTGCGCGCCGAATAGGGTTTCGATCCGCTTGTCGATCGCGATGGTAATTATCGCGCCGTGGATGAAAGTATCGATCAACCGCAGATACTCTTGGAGGGCCCGTGCCTTGGCACCTGACGCGAGCTTCTTATATGCGAACTCACTGTAGTGTTCAAGCAAGCCGTACTTCTTTCGTAGTTCCCGTACCTTATCTTCGAATGGCCCGACCTTGTTGTACGCGAGGAAAAGAAAGGAGTAAGTATAAAACCGCGCGCTCGAATGTTCGCCACCGAAGTCGGACATGACGGCGAGCTTGCTGTCGTCGGAGAAGTCCGGAAGCTCGCGAATCGATTGTTGAACGATCCGGTTCAAGAGATGTGAGAAGTACGGGTACTCGTCCGTCACTTTCGAAAGCTTAAATGGCCCGCTTTTGTTGATTTTTTGCTTGAAGGGCGCGGTTACGACGGAGGACTTCGACGGACCAGGTAAACCTGCTTCGGGCGACTCCGTCACTGCACCAATTATTGTCTTTTTGAATGGGGGTTTCATCGTTACCTTCAGCGCACTCTGACGTCGGGAATCAGCATCCGGAGGATAGGCCCCACGCGCTTGCTTCGGCAAGCATGACTATGCAACGCACCCCACCTTAGGATATAAAACTGCGGCGAAGCTACGATTCGGAACATATTTAAGGACCAAGGTATGGCATCGAGGAGCGGATCAGCCGGGGGTAGAGCAGAGGCGGCAGGCGGAGGTTATGAAACCCTGGTTGCCGCTTGGTATTGCGTTCGCATTCTGCTCGGCCGTCTCGCACACCCACTATTTGACCTACCTCCGAACACCCGTCTGCTTATCTTGCGCTCCCAGAGCGGAGAAGACGTCGACGACATAAACTGCCGGACGAGCGACGATGGCGTTGTCCTCGTGCAGGTGAAGCGTACTGTCGGACTGACCACTGGCGAAACATCGCCACTGGCGAAGGCCTTGGACCAGTTTGTCCGACAGCAGAAGGCGGCAGCCGAACACCTGTCCGACGCGGTTCTCGGACGCCCCCTTGATCCTGCGCGCGACCGGCTTGTCCTCGCGACCAGGAGCACCGCGCCGGCCAAGATCAGAGGCGCGCTGACGCGGCTTCTTCGAGGACTTCGAGATCAACCTGATAAGGCCTTGCTTTCGGACATCGCGCTCAACGAGGAGGAGCGCGAAGTGGCTGGCGTTGTGGAGACCCACGTTCGACGCTCATGGGTGGTAGCCTATGGATTGGCGCCAACACCGCCCGCGATCGGCGCGCTACTTCGTTTGATTCACCTCCAGTTCATCGACGTAGAGCCAGGTGAGCGCGACCGGCTCTCGGCGATGGACGACCTGCGTTCCCAGCTACTCACGGACCCAGATCAAGCCGAGGCGGCCTTCTCGCATCTGGTCACTCACTGTGCGCGCCTGCGTTCCGATCAATCGGGCGCGGACACCTCGACACTACTCAGTACGCTCTCTCAAGCCGGAATCAATCTTCAGGCTGCACCCGACTACCGCGCCGACATCGCTGCCCTCCGTGCATGGACGGCCCGCCGCCTGACCACAGCTGTCCGTTTCACCCGCCTCATCGAAGGAAACCCCGCGTCGATCATTGAACGGGCAGTCTGGCCGAACACCGTCGAGGCTGCACGTCAAAACTCCGTGTTGCTCGTCGGCGAACCGGGCGCTGGCAAAACCGGTTTCGCCTATCGTCTTGCCGAGACCGAGAGGGCCACGGGTCGTGACGTCATTTTTATCCCTGTCGACATATTGACGGTGGACGGCCTTGCGGCGCTACGCGCAGAGCTCGGCATTTCACACGACCTGGGGGAAGTCCTCGCGAACTGGCCTGGCGCACAGCACGGTCTCCTGATTGTCGACGCTCTGGATGCAGCCCGGAAGTCCGAAACCCAAACCGTGCTGCGCGTGACGATCGAGGATGTTATAAGGCAAGCCGGAGGCAGGTGGAATGTCGTTGCCTCGGTCCGAAGCTATGACCTGCGCCAGGGGGCCGAGTGGGCTCGCCTTTTTAGAGGCCGCCCACCAACTCCCGATCACGCAGACCCGGGATTTCCAAACGTACGGCACATTCTGGTGGCGCGTCTGACCGAGCAAGAGCTTGCCCAGATCGCTGCGTTTTCACCAGAACTGAAGAGTCTTTATGACGGCGCCTCGGCGCCATTACGCTGCTTGCTATGCAACATTTTCAACCTTAGACTTCTCGCCGAACTGGTCGAAGATGGCATCGTGACAAGCGACCTTGCAGATATCACGACCCAGTCTGAACTGCTTGACACCTACTGGAACCACCGCATCCGCCGTTCCGACGGAAATCACGATCGTCGCGAACTCGCCCTTCGCGCGGTTGTTGAACGGATGCTGGCGTCCAAATCCCTCCAGGCATCTCGCGTTGACGTGCTAGCGCAGGCCGACCCAGCGGCGATCGTCGAGCTTGAACAGTTCGACATACTGCGCGCTGAGGACGAGCACGGCCAAAACGAGGACACGCTCCTTTTCTCGCACCATATCCTGTTTGACTACGCCGTGGCGCGCCTCGTCTTTCGCCGCGGACGGGATGCAGCGGACCTGATCGGCAGGTTGATCAGAGAGCCCGCGCTCGCCTTGATGCTCAGGCCCAGTCTTTCGCTGACGTTCAGCGAGGTGTGGAGCGAAAGGCAATCCGGCCGACGCCGCTTCTGGAATCTCGCCTTCGCAGTCGCGCGGGAGCCCCAGGTGTCGCCCGTTGGTCAGCTCGTCGGTCCTATCGTGGTCGCAGAGCAAGTGGAAACTTTAGCGGATTTGCAGCCGCTTCTTGATGCCCTGACGCCAGGCTCCAGCCTGCAAGGTGCCGCCGAGCTGATCCTTCAGCACTTGACCGGCGCACTACTTGCTCGCGTCAAGGCAGGCGCTCCGTTGATCGGGCCTGACGCCGGCCCCTGGATGGCGCTTGCTGAGACGCTATCGCAGATCGGAACCGACACTGCCATGAATACGGTTCGAATTCTCGTTCAGGCAGGCATCGAAAAGCCAGGTGATCTGACCGCCCAAGAGTTGATCCATGCCGGCGCAGCCGCGCGTCGCTTGCTCGGCTTTGCCTGGAATCACGACCCGCGTATCGAGCAGTTCGTCATCTCCGCGATCAACGGCGTCGCCAACACCGTGGCGTCCGACCCGCAGGCTACGATCAGGCTTCTGAGACGTGCGCTGGAACCTGAACACCTTCGCCAATTCGGCTATGAGGAACTGGACTGGATCACCCGCCACATCCGATCGTACGCGGCCCACGATCTCGACTTTGTAATCGACCTGTACGCTTCGATATTTGAATACGAAGAGCCGTCAGGCGATGCGAAAACCAGCATTTCAAGCAGCGCCATCATGGGCATGTCATCCACGCGACGCCAGGATTATGAAATGGCGTGGTGGATGCTTGCAGAAGCTGCCCCGCGGTTGCTCGACGAGCATCCCGCTGAAGGAACGAAGGCCGTCGCGCGCGGCCTCGACGGTTACATTCGTCGCCATGAAACCGACCCCGAGAGTCCGAACGAAGTAGAAGAGTTCTACATCGGCGAACGACCAGCACACTATGTCCATGATCGAAGCTATGGGTGGAACGGGCACGGTGTCCAGCATTATCGAGACGCTCCTGTCCTCCTCAACAAATTCAATGAGTTCCTGGAGCGTCTGTCGGCCCGCGATGACTCGCAAGAAGTGTTCGCACTGGTTGTCGAAACGGTAGCCGACGAAGTGGGGAATGCAGTCCTCTGGTCCACCCTGCTAGCAGCGGCGGCGAAACACCCTGCTATGTTTGGCGCGGCCGTTCTACCCCTGGCGAGCGCCCAACCGGTCCTAGCGTCGCTCGAAACACGTTTTCAAGTTGGCAACTACCTCACAGCCGTCTTTTCGACGCTGACCGCCGAACAAAAAGCTCCCATCGAAGGGGCTATCCTCGACCTGTCCGGACCAGGAAGCATTCGTAGTCAGCAAATCCTAGCCGGATGTCTCTCCGCCGCCGACTGCGTGACGCCGGAGATGCAGTCCTTTCAGGACCAGCTCGCCGCAAACGCAGAGGTACCCGAGAATCGTCCGGCCATGCAGCTTGAATTCAGCAGCAGGCCGTACGACACGGACGCCTACCTGAAGGAAATGGGCGTCAATGTTACGGACGAACACAGCGTCGCCATCCGGGAACTCATGCGCCCCGTCGAAGCACTGCCGAACACGTGGGACACCAGCCTGAGCCTTGATGAAGTCCGTCGACGGTTAGATCTCATTGATCCGCTGGTGGATCGTCTCGTCGCGCTTTCACAAGGACAGATTGATCCAACGCTCTACGAACATGCCACGGGCAGGGCAGCAGAAGCTGCGCACCGAGTGGCAATCACGCACTATGAAGTAATCGAAGAGGCTGACGTTCGGGACCGCCTGAAGAGAATCTTTCTGTTCGCGAAGGGGTCAACGTCCCCTTCGTTTTCCCAGGAGCATGAAGAGCGCTTCCACGACCACGCGAGCTGGGGTGGCCCATCGGCGCGCAACGGGGCAGCAGGAGGACTCATGGCGCTCGCCCGGCCTCAGAATCCGCTCGATCCTGACGTCCTGGCTGCCATCCATGAACTCGCGCATGATCCCGTCTGCGACGTTCGTCTCCAGATTGTGCAGAACCTCCACGTGCTTCGAGACAGCGATCCGGCGTGGGTATGGGCCGAGATCGAGCACGTGGTGGAGCACGAGTACACACGTCAGGTGATCGATTCCGCCATTCAATCCCTGGCACAGGTCGCGTATCTCGACGTTCCGCGTGCCATTCGGATCGCAAAACACGTCCTCGATCGGTACAAGGGGCAACAGGGTCCGGGAATCGGGCAGGTCTGCGTATCCGCGGCTTCGCACATCATGGATATTCACTTCGTATTCTCAAATACCGAAGCCGACGAATTTTACAAAGAGCAACTTGCAGACCCGTCACTGCACGCCGAGAACTTGCATGCCTGGGTCGCTCGGTACTCCGACAAACTGACCATCGGCGACGACACCGGCTCGGATCAAGATCGCCAGCGCGCCAAGACGATCGCGTTCTACCGGGACACCGCCAATGCCGTCTCTGATGCCATCGAAAAAATCCACGCCGAGTATGATCTCGCCGGATCGCATGAGTGGCCGCCGGCGCTGGTTTCCCGAGTGCAAGCGCTGAACAGCGTCCTCGACGACATGGCGATGAGGACTTATTTTGCGAGCGGCGGCAACGACAACACGGACTGCACGCAGGAGGAGTTGGCACGCCGCAGGCGACTCTACCGTGAGCTTATGCCGGTGCTCGATCGCCTGGCCGAATGCGGTGTCGTACACACGGCTTATTATCTGATCCAGGCTCTAGAACACTTCATCCCGGCCGACCCGGCCGGCGTATTTCGATTGATCGTCAAGTCGGTCATGGCGTCCTCCAGATTCGGCTATGCGTTTGAATCGATGGGCGCCGACGTGATTGTTCGCATTGTTGAGAAATATCTCGCCGACTACCGGGCCGTCTTCAGCGACGATACGCGACTGGACGAACTCATGGCGTGCCTCAACCTATTCGTCAGTGCCGGCTGGCCGGCGGCCCAGTCCCTGACTTTCCGGCTTGCCGAAATCTGGCGCTAGGTCGCAAGAGGACATCAGCCACCGGCCTGACTCGCGCCGTCACGTCTGCAGACTTTCAGCGCAACGCGGCCGATACGCCCTTAATGATTCACGCGCCACTTAGGGTCGCCATCAGCCGCACACGTCGCAGGTCAGCAGACGGTTGACGTAGAGTCGGTGCCCTCGATGGGGATCGACGATCCGCTCGGGATGACAATGTCCGCGGACGCATTCAGGAGGGATGTCTTGGCGCACGACATAGCAGGGGGGCTCTTTCCCAAACGGCAAAGGACGCCGAGCGGCGAGTTGTCCCCACTCAGATAGGATCATCTTCGCTACTTCAACGTGCTGCTCCGCAGGCACCAGCCCGATCGGCACATCGATTTCCAGGACCGTCGGGACGCCTTGGCCACGAAGTCGGAAGCGATAGTCCTCCCCGCCCGGGGAAGAGCCTAGGTGTGCCGCAAGCGCCATCAGATACTCACTACCTTGGATGAGGTAATGCCCGCATTCGTCAACTAGATATTGGTCGCTTCCGACGAGCCATATTGCACCACGCTCCCGGTTGCCGCGGTCGCCGAACTGTTGGATTATCTTTTCCACGTGCTCCTTCGGCACATCGTAAAAAAGCTCGCGGAATACGCTGCACAGAAGATCGCTGTTCTGACCAAGCAAACCGCGCTCATAGTAGCTTGACAGTGTTAGCGGACGGCAGCCATGAAAGCCCTTGAAGTGCGTGTAGTAGCGGGTCAGGCTACTTACAAACTCGGGCAGAATGTACCCTGAATCAGGAAGCCACGAAAAGTCGTCTGACCAGCATTTCGGCCGTTCTTGCGAGAGATACTGCCGCAGTTCGGTGGTGAGCACGTGGCCTGCATAGTGGCGAACGCTGGCCAGCCAATTCCGACGTTTCCTCCAGTCCAACACCTTGATATTCATCGCGAGCGGTTGCGAGCTAATACGGTAGGTGGAATGTAGCTGATTTTCCGCGTTGCGCGCTAGCAAGACTGGTCGTTTCGGGGTTGGCCGAGGATGTTTGATGCGCGAACCAGCACGGCCTCCCGAACGCCACAAGATGATTCGGGTCTTACTGGCAGGCGATGGCCGAGCTTTTCCTCAAACTGCGCGAACAGGGATAGACGAACATGCGAGTAACGAAGATCGATGCCGCCCGGAGGCAACTCATTACGGCCATTCGCCTTTTCTTCGACGGAGGCGATCGCGTCTCCGTCTACTCGCTGGCATCGAATGCATGGGAGGTTGTCGACGTGCTCTGCACGAGCGCGGGCGTGGAAAGCTTCTCCAAGCAGGCGCGCGAAAATCTACCAACCGGACAGACGCTTAAGTACTACATCAATGAGCCGTGTCGGAACTTCTTCAAGCATGCTGAACAAGACCCGAACCCTGATAGTTCGGTCGAACTGCGTGAGGCAAATGTTGCCGCCATCCTTTTTCTGGCAGTGGAGGATTACATACGACTTCGGCAGGGTGGTCCTATAGAGGCGCAGGTCTTTCAAGCGTGGTTTGTTGCCGTCTTCCCCGAGAAGATTACAGACGAGCCAGTCGCACAATCAAAACTCGAAAGCGCCAAACTTGCATTTCCCGACATCGCTACACTTGCCGCGTCCGATCGCATCGAAATGGGCCGACGGGTACTGGAAGCGGCGCGCAGAGATTCGGCACTTGCGGCTGACCCGAAAACCGAGCCAAGTCTCTGACTCTCGTCTGTGTGTAGGCCGCACGCTGGAATCGGGGGTGGCGCATGGCGCGGCCAAAGTCTCTGGCTCCATCTAGATTACCGAGCTAGGGTGCCAACCAAATTCTTTCTCGATGAAGCGCCGATATTCAGTGTCAATCTGCAAAGGCGCTTGTCGAACATACTTCTCCGCCTTTTCTAGGCCTACCTCATCAAGTTCGCGCAGATGCGATATTACGTCTGTACCTGATGGCATCACATTGCGATTGCGCCTGAACCCGCACGGCAGATTGGTCCATACAACTCCATCAAGCGAACGTTGATTGGCCCAAGAGGCAATTGCGTCCCCCTCAGCGCCATACTTCTCGCCAGTGTGTTGATCGATGAAGCCGATGTTATCGCTGATCCACTTCTCCTTCGCTTGGGAATATTCCCGGATTCCGAGCCGATCCTTCGCGGATTGCATATCAGCAACGTCAAGCATGCTCCAGTATGTTTGAACCCGTTTCACATTCGGGCAAATCACGAGAGTGAGATGACCGGCCTCAGACTCCCTCGCGAATTCGACCGGAAGCATCGGTCCATCACTATGCCACTTCCCTGTAACAGGAAGTCCCTGCTGATCCCAAATCAGGGATCCCCATCCAATACAGGCAATCGCCATCTTCTCGCGATCCTTCATAACCACCTCAACTCAGATTATGCTTAATGAATAGGTCCGGTTAGATTCTCAGCGTTCCTGTCGCAAGGGCGTCGTCGAATCGCATTGCCCTCTGATCGCATTGATAATACGCTCTACCGCACTGACCGATTGACGCGCCGTCATGACCGAAAGGGACCGCTATGTTGCTGCTACAGGAACTGCTGACTTGGGCGAAAGGCTTGCCTGCATGGCAAAGCGACGCCGTTGCACGACTGCTTGCGAAGCAGACGCTCACATCGGAGGATCTTAACGATCTTTATGCTTTGCTCAAGATAGAACATGGCATTCCCGACCCCCAAGGCCGAACCCCGAATAAGCTTAGCGCCGACCAACTTCCCGCGCCTATAAAGACGTCCGTGCACGTCGAACTCCGAGCGATTCAGAACATGCAGCGGGTGAATGCGATCGCTGAGAACCATCGACTCTCATTCGGAGCCAACGGGCTGACAGTGATCTATGGCGATAATGGCTCGAGCAAGTCCGGGTACTCTCGCGTCCTCAAGCGTGCTTGCCGAGCTAGGGATCAGGCGGAGCCTATTCTTCCGAACGCCAATCTCGCAACCGGGGCAACTGGCAATGCTGAAGCGGATTTCGAAATTGCGATCGACGGAAAATTGGAGAATTTTCATTGGATTAATGGCACAACAGCGCCGGCGGAGCTTTCTTCACTCTCGATTTTCGATTCACGATGTGCGCGCGCCTACCTTGATAGTGAGGACGATTTTTCGTACGTCCCCTATGGGCTGGATGTCTTCGAGAGCCTTGCGAAGGTGTGCAAGCAACTAAAGGCAATGATCGAATCCGAGCACGCGCAATCGTCTGTCGATCTTACGGCGTTTGCGCATCTCCGAGGGGAAACGCCTGTCGGTAAGTTGATTGCGGGATTGTCCGCAAAGACGACGATTGCGCAAATTGACGCGCTCGGCATCTTGACGCCTAGTGAACTGGCCGAACATGGCGCACTAGACAAAGGTCTAAAAGAGAACAATCCGAAGGAAAAAGCAAATCAGCTGCGCTTGCGGGCACGCCGCGTCGCCACGATCTCGGATAACGCGGTCACAAAAGGAGCGTCGGTGGACGAGTCTGTTGTTATCTCGCTGCGCAAGCTTGCGGATGACTACCGCACGGCTCAGGCTGCTGCCGCGCTGGCCGCAAAGCAATTCAAAGAAGGAGAAAAGCTTCTGCCTGGCACTGGAGGCGAAGGGTGGCGTGAGTTGTTTGAGGCCGCCAGAAAATTCGCGCTCGAATCTCACCCTGACAAAACCTTTCCAGAGCTGGGTTCCGACTCGCCGTGCCCCTTGTGCCAGCAACCGCTATCTGATGGGGCTACGCGCCTTGTCCGCTTCGAGGCATTCATTAACCAAGAGGCTGAAAAAAACGCTCAAACGAGGCGCGCGTCGTTGTGGGCAGTATATAAGCCCTTCGCAGCACAAAATGTGAACCTAAGTCTGGACGACGTGACCTATGGCGAGATCGAATCCATCGATAAACAGCTAGCCACCGACACCCGAGTGTTCGAGAAGCTGTTGGCTACACGGCATGAATCGATTAAAGCGGCCGTGGTGTCCCACGATTGGACCAGCATGGACGCTGAATTGGACAACCCAGCATCGCGTCTCAAAGCGCTGGCTGATAATCTGAACGCCGAAGCCGAGACGCTCGAAAAAGCTTCCGATGAAAAAGCGCGCGCCTTGTTGCAAACGAAGTTCGACGAACTGGACGTGCGAATCAAGTTGAGCCAAGTCAAGGGGGCTGTTGTGACGGCGGTCGAACGCCTTATTCATCAAGCCAAGCTTACCAGATGCCTTTCCTCCGTCAAGACAAACGCCATTTCATTGAAAGCTTCTGAACTGGCCGAGAAGGTCGTTTCGAAAGAGTTGGCAGACGCGTTGAATCAGGAATTCAAACAACTTGGCGTTGGGACGTTGCGCGTGTCTTTGCAGAGCCGTTCCGATAGGGGAAAAGCGCTACATAAGTTGAAGCTTGAATTGCCACAGAGCAGAAGCCCCGGAGATATTCTCAGTGAAGGTGAACAGCGCGCCGTAGCAATCGGTTCGTTCCTCGCTGAGGTTGGGCTTAGTGGCAACAAAAGCGGTGTCGTCTTCGACGATCCTGTTTCGTCTCTCGATCATCGACGGCGCGAGCTAGTTGCAAGGCGACTTGCCGCCGAATCAGGAAAACGACAGGTCATCGTTTTCACGCACGACATTTACTTTCTCGGCGTGCTCGCCGACGAAGCAGACAGCGCCCACGTGCCGATAATGACGCAAAGCCTGATTCATCGGCCTGAGGGATTTGGTGTCGCCGATCCTGAATTGCCGTTCGAAGGCAAGAATGCTTCGGCGCGTATCGGCGCTTTGCGCAATCAGCATCAAGCCATCGCGAAGCTTTTTAAGATCGGTGATGAGCAAGAGTATCGACGACTGACCGTGGACGCTTACTTTCGGCTCCGGATGGCATGGGAGCGGGCAGTCGAGGAAGTTTTGCTTCGCAAAGTCATCATGCGATTCCGAAAGGGGGTCGAGACACAAAGGCTCGTGGAGGTGTCCGTCGAAGATAGCGACTATGCGCAGGTCGATGCCGGTATGACTAAGTGTTCGAACTACGCGCACGACAAAGCCATGATCGCTGGTGTGGCTGTCCCTGAGCCCGACGAACTCCTCGCGGACATCGAAGCACTGGAAACTTGGCGAACAACGATCGAGCTGCGAAGTAAAGATACGGCCAAGAAGCGAAAAGCGGGCATCTCATCACCTGCCTCGATCCTCACTGCCAACGCCCAATCAACGGGGTAAGAGCGAACCGCACTCCAGCTTTTTTGTGACTTACTACCGAGGCTCATATCAGTCTGGCGTTCGAACGACATCCTATGGTCTCCGTCATGAGCGACCATATGCAGCCACGAGATCAGTTGTATATCGCTCACCATGACGAATCACAATCGGGTGAAAATTCTCGCACGGCCACGTTAAGTACCCGGTGCGGGTCGCTCACAAAGACCTCGGCCGGTGGCAGTCCGTCTAACAGCGCGTGCGGCGAATACAACCAAAATGCTCGACGCCATCCCCCACGATCATCTTCACCGGGCAGCGCCATCAGCAGTTTAGAGACCTCAGGACGAAGCTTTCCGAACCGGTCAAATTGGAAATCCGGATAGACGAACCCGCGCTGAGCCTCAGACCAAACCCCCAAGAGCAAGCGTGCGGCGCGGGCATGCGCCAAATGTGCCCTTGCATCCGCAGAAGGTGAAACTTCGACAGATCCGGCGACACGGCAGTCGTCCGGCCAGCGATTTCTCAATAGTTCGTCGCGAAAGTTAATCGCCTCTCGGTGCGCCGCTGCGAAAGTGGCCATTGACTCCCTCCCGGTTACTCGGCGCCCAACTCGGTTCACATACCAGCCGAACAGTGCGCCTCCGAATCTACATCCTTAAGGGCTGGAAGAAGACTAACACTCCCCTTGAACCATATTCTAGGACTCACGGCAACCGGGTGCGCTTACCCCTGTCACGGGCGCGCGTAATACCAGCAGTTATATGGCGAGTTTGTCGCGGTACGGATCGGCGTCGGCCACCCGACGCAGACCTCATCGATCTCCTGCCATTCAACTTCGCAAAGCGATCAGTTGGTGCGCGCGTCGCGTGACGAGGCTTCGTCAGGTGCGCTTACTGCGAGAAGTCATCGTAAGTGCGAGGCCGGCCAGAACCAGGGCGACGCCGGCCACGAATGACGGACCGAGCCTGTCGCCAAACATGGTGGAAGCAGCAGCGATGCCGACCACCGGCTGAAGATACTGAACGCTAGCGGCGACCCTGGCCGGGACGATACGCAGCAGACTCAACCACAAAAACAGCCCTGCAACGGTCACGACGACGCCGAGATATACCGCTGCTCCAACGGCGTGAGCGGTGAAGTGGATGGGAACATGCAACATCTCCCAGGAAGCCCACGGTAGCAGCGCAATGAACCCGAACAGCGTACTCCAGGCTGCCACGGTTGCAGTTCCGTACGCGGTAGTGAGTTCGACGCTCCAGACGTAGTAGAACGCGATAGCGAGCGCGGAAAGAAGGACGCAGGTAGCACCGCCCGCAGTTGTCTGTGATATTGCCGTCGTGCCGTGTCCATGTCCGAGCGCGACCAGCGCGATGCCCGCGAATGCGGCTACCAGTCCAAACTTCTGCGTGGTTGATACATGCTGTTTCAGGCGCACCGCAGCGAAGAACACGATGAACACCGGGATGGTGGCAGAGATGATCGTGCCGACGGAAGCCGACGTTCCTGAAACGCCGTAAGTCTGCGCAACCTGTCCTACGCCGATACCTAAAACACCGAGTGCCGCGACGCGTGGTAGCGCACGCCAGGGAAGCGGATGTCGGCCCACGGCAAACGCTAGCAACAACGGCACAGCAATGGCGAACCGCAGCGCGGTGAGCGTCAACGGCGGAAGCGTCTGAAGTCCCAGCTTGGTCACCGGAATCGACAATCCCCACATGACCGCGAGCAACAGCAATGCTGCAACGCTGCGAATGGAAACGCGGGTGACGTTGGCAAGGCCACCGGCGACGGAAAAAGGACGAACATCGGTTACGTTCTGGGTGGACATAGTGTTTCTGCAAGGCGCGGAGGGGCGCCAATCCGGCGCCTGATGCGGAATCATGACAACGCCCCGGCTTGCCGACAAATCATTTATCGTCACATAATGCGTGAGTCAAACTCACGTATGGCTCCCCTGTATGTTCGATCGACTGCCCCCTCTACAAACGCTGCGCGCCTTCGAGGCGGCAGGACGTCTATCGAGCATGACGCGGGCTGCTGACGAACTGCATGTCACTCATGGCGCTATAAGCCGGCACATCAAGACGCTGGAGGACAACCTCGGCGTGATTCTGTTTCGCCGTCTGACGCGCCGGATCGTCCTGACTGACGAGGGAGCCGAATTGCTGCTCACAGTCACCGGGGTACTGGGCGAACTCACGCGGGAGGCCGAACGCCTTCGCGCCCAAAAAAGTGTGTCGCGCCTGACGATCAGCACGAGTGTCTCGTTCGCAAGCAGGTGGCTAGCGCCTCGTTTGCATCGACTGAAGGCCCGTCACCCGGAATTCGACGTTCACCTCGACGTGACCGACGTCAATGTCGATCTCACCGATGGGCAGGTCGACGCAGCCATCCGCTATGGCAGCGGCCATTATCCGCGCGCCGTCGCCGAGCGTATTCTCGAAGAAACCGTCACGCCGGTGTGCAGCCCGGCGTATCGCGCCGAGATGGGCGGACTGCCTACGGTGGCCAGCGTTGCGGCTTGCACGTTGCTACACGAAGACCGGATGCTGGCCAACTGGGAACGGTGGTTTGCGCTGGCGGATGGCGACACGGTCCGCAGCGGTCGTGGGCCGGCCTACAGCCATGGCAGCATGGCCATAGAGGCCGCAATTCGTGGAGAAGGAATAGTACTCGGGCGCAGCGCGTTGGTAGCAGATGATATCGCGGCCGGACGTCTCGTCGCACCGTTCCCCGACATTCGACTCAAAGCCGAGCGTGGCTACGACCTCGTCTACCGAAACGGGAATCGCGATCATCCAAAGGTGCGTGCCCTGCGTGATTGGCTAGCCGACGAAGTACGGGAATTCCTAGCGAACTTTTGACAAGCAGTTAACGTTGGCACTTAACGGCCCATTCCATAGTGGTGTGCTCAATCGAGCGCTTACTGTTCAGGCATTAGGATGGGCGCTCATTCACTTCGCGTGGAAGGGCGCCTTGATCGGCGTGGCAACGGCACTGTCGTTGCGGCTAGCGCGTAGCGACAGCCCGCAAAGTCGCTACGCGCTGCTCTGCCTTTCGCTTCTTTTGTGTCTCGCAATACCAGCGCTCGACGTGTACCGGGGTATCGAAGCGGCGTCGCGGCGATCTGACTGGTTCCGCGCGACCGATTCTCTGATCGTGCCAACGAAACACACACGCGAGACGTTCACGATTGAGAACGTCCTGTATTGTGTAAAAACCGCGGTAGCGTCCCACCGATTTCGGCAATCGTCCCTGGAATCGGTGGGGAACCGTTTAGCTTTCCTATTTCAGATTCTTTAGCTTTTGCGAGTAAGAGGACAAAATCGCAGACACGGACAGATTGTGAAGATCGATCAATTTCTGCGTATGCTCGTCGGAAAGATCCTTGAAATTCAGTCCCTCAAAGGACTTGAAGAAAGCGCGGCACGATTTCACGAGCTTTTTGAGATCGTTCTCGCGCATGCCCTCGACCTCATGGGTGAACGCCGCAGCACTCTGGATCTTGCCCGACGGATGAATGATGATCCGCTTGGCGTCGAACCCAGGATAATGCTTGTCGAACCAGGCGCAGGACCGGTTCATCTGCTCAGCTTCGCGCTTGTTGACCTCGGCACGGGTGACATCGACTTCGCTTTTGCATTCGATGAGGAGGTAATGGTCGTCATCAAGCGCCCAGAGGTTGTCGGGACCCTCCTTCCATTCCGCATCGGGACGCTCGCCGGCAAATCCGAGTGCAAAGGCCAGTTCGTTGAGCGCATGCTCGAACTTGTCGGCCTTCACGCCGAACACGAGCCGCCCCAAAATATCCGAGACAGCGACATCGAGATTGCCATAGTTGTCGAAGCTACGGATCCATTTCTGGACCCTCTCAACCCGCCCTTGGCTGCGGACCGTCAGCTTGGTAACCTTCACGCCGGTTGGCGGCTTAAGGAGCAGCATGTTGCTCTTGTGCGCGGCTTTCTGCTGATCTTGGGAGTCAAGCCGCGCCGAGCTGTGGAAGTAGCGGGCTCGCTCCTGCAGATACCAGCCCTTGTCATCGGCATCCACGCTGCCACTGTCGAGCAGGCTCTGCAGGATTGCAGCCGCCGCGCCGTAGTCGCCCGCCATATAGGCCTTCTCGGCCTTGAGTTCTGCCGCGTAGATGTTGAGGATGGCATTGTTGGCACCAGCCGGTGCGACATCCGCCATCTGTTCGCCATAATAAGTCTTCCAGTCATCGTCGCGGGTCAGGCACTGCCTGATTAGTCCGTTGAACGCGTCGAGCGGGGCCTCGCCATCGGAAATTTCCTGCTTCGCCATTTTCCCAAGCTCAATCCCAATCTCGACCTGCTTAGCGAACTGGGGCGAGAGATATTGGCGGGAGGTCGCATCGCGAAGGGTGCGCACAAGCTCCGATCCTACGACGATGATGACGGAGTAGTCCTTTTCACCGCGGACGCTGCGTCCCATGCCCTGTTCGATCGTGCGCATCGCCTTAGTGAGCGTCGCCTTGGAGTTGGGCCGTACTCGCTCAGCATAAAGATCGATCAGGCTTTCTGAGAAAGGCTTGGAATCGAACATAAGGATGCGGCAGGTCGAGTCGGGCAGGTCAATGCCGTCATAACGGTTCACGAGCACGACAGTCTTCTCGTAATCTCCCTTGCGGAGGCCGTCGATAGTCTCGCCGACATTGGTCTTGTCGGTGATGATCGCGCCATAAGATTCCCAGTCTTTTGAGCGCGCCACGCTAGGTGTCAGCCCGACCCGGCCAAATTTCCGCTTGTCCCCGGGCGTCGCCAGCCACTTAACTAGGCGGTCGCGGTCGAGATCTTCATGGATAACTGAGGGGAGAAGAATCATCTTCTCGCCGGACCATGTTTCCTTGGCATACGTCAGCGGGTTCGAAATCGTCTCGGGCGATAGCTGAAGACCCTTCACCAGAAAAGCATCGTCGGTCACCGTCGCGGACATGAAGATGCGGTGCGCTGCCTTGGCGTAGGAGCCAAAGGCGTCGAGCGGCGCGACATAGGGCTCTATTTCGATCGCCGCACCGGAGACGATGCACTGGCAATGCTTGAGCATGTCCTTCAGCAGCGGCCACGAGAATTTGATCGACTGGCGATCAGAATTCTGGGCCAGGATGGAGGCGATCTCGCTCTCGTGCGCGAGCCAGCTCCAATAGGGCACCGGAAGAAAGGCGTCCCTTTTTTCATTTTCGATCTCGGCAAAGGTACCGGTCCCTTGCTGCTCAAGTTCGGTACCGAACAGCGCCAGAAGCCCCGCATAGGCGGGCTCGTCCCTCGGGATGCGAATGCGACACTGTTCGCGGATTCGGTCGGCACAGGCATGTGCGTCGTCCATGAGGACGGTGTCAAGCGGGATGGACTGACGATGCAAACCGAATTTCGTCATGCCATTGAAAAGTTTGCTCGCAGACGTGACCAGGATGCGATCGCCATTGAGGAATTCTTCGGGCAGATCGCCGTCGCTGGTGCAGGTCCGGATGCCAAACTGTTTGGCCTGTTCACAGGTTTGGTTGATCAGAAAATGATCTGGGCAGAGATAGACGACCGGGGATTTCTCGGCGTTCAGACGCGACTGCAGCATGAGCAGGCCGACCAGAGTCTTGCCCTGCCCGGTGTGGAGCTTGACAATGACGTCGCGCGTCTTGGCCTGAGTCTGATGCCAGGCCGTGAGGATCGCTTCCTGGGCGGGCCGCAAAGGACCCTTATCATGCGCACGATCGAGCGTGCCATAAAGGGCCACAGGATCGACTGGCTTGGTCGCGACCTTGCCGGCGAGGTGTTTCTTGAAATTAACCATGTACCGTCACTTTAAAATGTCATGCGATGATTGTGTTTAATTCTTTGTCTCTAGCGGTGCAATTCATCTTCGTCTGCATCTGTTTGAAAGACGTTAGCTTTCCGCCCCCGCCCGCCCCGACGATTTGGACTTCCGACTAGTTCCCGTCTATCGATACCGTGACGCATGTTGCGGCGGTCGCACGACTGCCTTTCATCGCAGCCGGGAACGTCTTGCACCACCCTTTCCGATCACCCTCTACGACCACCGGCTAACGGCACAGATTACACTCTCCGCGAAACGGTTTATGCTCCGGCTAGGTTGGCTTGGTTGGGAGCAGAATACCGGTAGCCACTTGGACGTCCGCTTCTGGCCGACCAGAGTCCGACGATCGAGCGCGACGATCGCCTCGGCCGTGCGTTCGATACAAAAGGCATAACACGACCCTTCTCGGCCCTCCGAGCAACATGAATCTGACGACCCCGGTTAAGATTTAACCGTCGTTCGCGCTTCAATATAGGTCGGCCGGGGTTAGACCATGAACGAGGTTGATCGTGAGCCGGTGGCACTGGTGTGATGATGCCTTTATCGATCATCTCGACGAATACCAGTTCGGGATCGGAAGGATTGCTCCTAATGGATGCAACGATCTTGTCTATTTCTGCCACGTCGCCATCTGTCATCTGATTCCACGCGACCATCGCGCCTACCCGCCATGTCTTTTTGCAGCTAAGGCAGCTCTGCGAGACCCAGCAGCGGCGTTCATCACGGCACGCAACGTTGGAAGGGAGTTGTGGGCGTCACCAAGCGCCTTACGCAGATTCAGCCGCGAATCCAGCATCTTGACCTGGTTGCTGCGCCGGTAGCCGCTGAAGCCCATCACTTCACCGCCGACAGCAGTGATTTGTGCCATCAAATAAACCGCGGCCTACAGTCAACGTCGGAATCAGGATCTTTTGAATATCCCCCTCAAACGCCGTTTAGCATCGCCAACCTTGTTCAGCAGGTTTTGTACTGCGGATATCATCAATACGCACGTGACACTACCCGCTGTTGTTGGCGGTCTAAAAGCGCGCATAAATGACGACAGGAGCTTGAGCGAATCCGTCAACAATTAAGGGGCCCACGCGGGCCCCTTCCTGTTGATGCTGACCTGGAGTCAGAACGAAGGCGGGCCG
>NZ_JBBPEN010000001.1:0-1147227 GCF_038900755.1 Paraburkholderia diazotrophica | reverse complement strand
AGGCATGCCGCCAGCGTTCAATCTGAGCCAGGATCAAACTCTTCAGTTCAAACCTGTTACTGTTTTTCGGTCTCTTTCGAAACCGGTCGCTCACTCAAAATCACTGACAGATGGCTTGATTGCTCAAACCTTCCTCAATTTCTTTCTGTGTGAGACTCGATTACTTTCGCTTCCGGCAGCTCCGAAGAACCACCGCGCGCCGTCATCGAGCACCCACATCTGTCGGCTGTTAGTTTTTAAAGAACATCCGCACGAGGCGCCTTGCCTTCGTTGCGTTTGCTGCATCAGCAGCAGAGAAACGAGATTATGAACAACCTTCCGGTGTTCGTCAACAGGTTTTTTGCTACCGAAGAACCCGCCGACATCGCCGGACAACCGCATCACTGCCGGCCCTCCCGCCTTTCCCGCTTCCCTCGCGCCGCGGCGTCCGCCGCGCGAAAGAGCGAGATTCTAGGCGCTCGCCTCCGCCGTTGCAAGCGGTTTTTCGACGCGCGTAAAGCGCATGGCATATGAACGAAGTATCAGTATTTCCATGCGGTCTGTCGTACAGACAAAAGATCAAACGACAGCATGCCTTTCCATCACACGCGACACGACGCCGAGATAGTGATCGAGATCCGGCGTCGTGCGATTCGCTTCCTTCGCCAGATCGTCCCAGCGACGCAAGCACAACGCATCCTCCGCATAAGGCTTCTTCAGGAACGCCTGCGCCTCATCATCGGTGTAGATGCCGCCCTGCAATTCGAGACTGCGCACGGAATCCGCCGATAACCGCCCAAAGTAAGTCGCGTCGATTGCGCACAGACAGCGCTTTGCATCGACATGCAGACGGATCGGCTCGAGCACCGCGTCCGGCAGCACGGGCCGCAGAAACGGCAACGCGAAGTATTGGTGAAGATCGTCGATGCCGCGCGCCGTCGGCGTTTCGCCCTGCCGGTTCAGCAGATGTCCGAGGTCATGCAGGAACGCCGCCGCGACCAGTTCATCGGAGGCCCCCGCCGCTTCCGCGAGCGCGCCGCTTTGCAATGCATGTTCGAGCTGCGTCACCGGCTCGCCGCTGTATGCGAGCCGGCCATGTGCTTCGAACAATCCGCGAATGTCGTCGAGATTCAATGCCACAACATCACTCCCACGGAAGAGAAAAGGTCTTGAGGTTCGTGAAGCTCTTCATCGCTTCCTGCACGCCCTCCTTGTAGCCGAGGCCCGAATCCTTGATGCCGCCGAACGGCGTCAGTTCGACGCGATACCCCGGCACCTCCCACACGTTCACCGTGCCCACGCGCAATTCGTTGATGAAGCGCGGAATCGCGTCCTGCCGGTTCGTGCACAGGCCGCACGACAGACCGAACGGCGTGCCGTTGCTGATGCGGATCGCGTCATCGAGCGTATCGAACGTGATGATCGGCGACACGGGGCCGAACGTTTCCTCGCGAATCAGCGTCATCGACGGATCGACTCCATCGACGACCGTCGGCGAATACAGCGCGCCCTTGCGCTCATTGCCGACGAGCAGACGCGCGCCCTGCGCAACCGCTTCGTTCACGCGCGATTCGAAGAGCCGCGCGGCCGCTTCGTCGATCACGGTGCCCATCTGGTTCGCCCCGTCGAACGGATCGCCGTATGTCCACTCGCGCGTCTTCTCGACGACCAGCTCCGTGAAGCGCGCAGCGATGCTCTTCTGCACGATCATCCGCTTGACGGCCGTGCAGCGCTGACCGGAGTTCTTGTACGAGCCCTGCACGGCCAGCGCGGCGGCACGCTCGAGATCGGCGTCTTCGAGCACGATCAGCGGATCGTTGCCGCCGAGTTCCAGCACGACGCGCCGATACCCCGCGCGCTCGGCGATATGCTTGCCGATCGCCACGCCCCCCGTGAACGTCACAAGTTCGGCGAGCGGATTCGTGACCAGTTCATCGGCGATTTCGCGCGGGTCGCCCGTGAGCACCTGCAGCATCGGCGCGGGCAGTCCCGCTTCGTACAACAGATCCGCGAGATAGAACGCCGACAGCGGCACCTTCTCCGAAGGCTTCAGGATCACGCGATTGTTCGTCGCAATCGCAGGCGCGATCTTGTGCGCGACCTGGTTCATCGGGTGATTGAACGGCGTGATCGCGACGATCACACCCGCAAGCGGATCGCGCTGCGTGAACACGCGGCGCTTCTTGCCATGCGGCGTCAGATCGCACGAGAAGCTCTGGCCGTCGTCGCGCAATGCTTCGATCGACGCGAACTTCAGCACATCCGCGACACGCCCGATTTCATACAACGTGTCCTGCTTCGACAGACCCGATTCGAGCGAAATCAGATCGGACGCTTCTTCCGTCCGCTCGCGCAGCAGCATGCCCGCGCGCTCGAGAATGTGCGAGCGCTCATAGCGCGTGAGCTTCGCGCAATAAGCGGCCGCATAGTCGAACGCGGCGCGCACATCGTCGACGCTCGCCATCGGCACCGTACCGACGCGCATGCCCGTATACGGATCGAACACATCGAGCGTGCGCGAGCGCGCGACGCGCTCGCCCTTCAAACGCAGCGCTTCTGCGCGAAACGCGGGGTGATCGTTGGACGGGATCATTGTGTTCATGATGTCGCCACATGGTTGAGCGCCAGATCGAACACGTCGAAATTGCGCAGACGCTTGCCCGCGACGCGTACTTCGCTGATGCGTCGATTGAAGAGCAACGGCACTTCCTGTTCTGATAGTCCGCCGTGCGAGCGCAGCGGCACCGTCAGTCCCGAGAGATCGTGCTCGTCGCGGCGCGTGCCGAGCGCCGTGTTCTTTTTGCTGACCACGACGATGTCGCCGACGCGGTCGTTCGGCAACTCGAAGCGCTCGCACGCCGCCTTGTTGTCGAGCACGGCTTCGATGTCCTTCAGGCCGCCCAGGCGCTCGATCACCTGTTGCGCATTCGCGTCGCGCGGCAGATAGATCGTCGCGAACGACCCGAGCGCGCCGTGGTGCACGACGTACGGATCGGTGATGGGCAGAATGACGCGCGCCGCCCGCGCGCCGAGCCATTCGTCCAGCAGGTCCTGCAGATAGATGACGTTCGGCTCGCCCGTCCGCGGATCGTGCTTCGCGTTCATGCCGTGGTCGGCCGTCAGTCCGATCACCCAGCCGAGCGCGTCGAGTTGCGCCAGATAGCCGTCCATCATCGCGTAGAATGCGTTCGCGCCTTCCGTGCCGGGCGCCCACTTGTGCTGGATGTAGTCGGTCGTCGACAGATACATCAGGTCGAGCTTGCGCGTCTGCGCAAGCCGCACGCCCGCGGCGAACACGAATTCGGAAAGGTCCGCGCTGTACACATCGGGCAACGGCAGGCCGACCAGATCGAGCACTTCGCCGATGCCGTTTTCTTCGAGCGTCACCTTGTCGGCCTTCTCCGCCGAAAAGCAGATGCCCTTCATCTTGTTGCCGAGCAGCCGCCGCAGCTTGTCCTTCGCCGTGACGACGGCGACGGCCGCGCCCGCATCGGCGGCTGCCGCGAGCAACGTCGGCGCGCGCAGATACGCGGGATCGTTCATCATCACTTCCGCGCCCTTGCCGTCGTTGGCCTGCGGGTCCCAGAAGTAGTTGCCGCAGATGCCATGCACGGAAGGCGGCACGCCGCACACGATCGACAGGTTGTTCGGGTTCGTGAACGACGGAATCACGCAGTCGCCCCTGAACGCCGCGCCGTCGCGCAGCATCTTGCCGATATACGGCGCCACGCCCGCGTTCACGGCCGCTTCCAGATACTCGTACTCGCAGCCATCGACGCACACAACCACCGTCGGCGTCGCCGGCAACCGGTAGCTGCGGCCATTCACTTCAACACTACGTTCGGATTGGATTGCCATCGTTCTCTTCCCTACGCGTCGCTGACGCGTGTTCTTCATTGGTTCCGCTGACTCAGGCGAGCAGCGCGCTCAAGCCGTCATCCCGTTCGTTGCGATCATCGTGTTCGCCGGATCGATGCGGCCCGGCCGCTTCATGCGCGCGCTGCCTGCCGCCGTCGACGTGCGCGAGCATCAGCCGCGCCGCTTCGTCCGCATCGCGCGCGGCGAGCGCCGACAGAATCGCGCGATGCTCGGCGAGCGAACGCTCCATCGCGTCGCCACGCGCGCCGAGCGCCGCGCGCCTGAACAGACTCAATTCGCCGACCAGCCTGCGATACGTCTCATACAGCTTGCCGTTGCCCGCCATCGCGACGATCGCATCGTGAAACGCGACGTTTTCTCGCGCATAGACATCGTGATCACCGCTCTCGAGCGCGGCATGCATCGCCTCCACATGCTTGCGCAGCGCGGCCAGTTGCGCGGCGTCGATACGCTGCGCGAGCATCCGGCACGCCGCCTGTTCGAGCACCGCGCGCACCGCGTAAATCTCGTCGGCCTCCGCGAGCGACACCGTGCGCACGAACACGCCACGATTCTTCTCGTTGCGCACGAGCCCGGCCTGCTCCAGCGCGCGAAACGCCTCGCGCACCGGCCCGCGCGACACCTGCAAGCGCGCAGCCCAATCGGTTTCATTGAGCTTGTCGCCAGGCGCCAGCCTGCCGTCGACGATGTTGCGCTCGATCTCGTCGCGGACCAGCGCCGTCAGCGAATGCCGCCTGACTACCTCGATCCGATCATCCGGCACAATTTCCATATTTTCGGTCATTTCGACAATTTTTGCCACACCACGATGCGAGGCATGCCGGCACAGGCACACCTCACGAAAAATCAGGAAACGTTGTTGTCAGTCCACGCGACGGCGCGGCACGCGCGCGGCGATCAGCAATAGCGCGGCCAGCGACGCGAGCAGCAGAATCAGCGACAGCGCGGACGCCGGCAGGTAATAACCGCGTTCGACCTGGCCGACGACGACGATCGGCACCGTCGCGAAGCCCGGCGGATAAACAGTCAGCGTCGCGCCGAGCTCGCCGAGCGACAGCGCGAAGCCGAGCGCAAGCGACGCGCGGATCGCGGGCACCAGTTGCGGCAGCACGACACGGCGCAGCACCATGGACGGCGGCGCACCGAGGCTCGCGGCCGCCTCGCGCAGGATCGTCAGCTCCGGCCGCAATGCGGCGGCCGCGCAGCGATAACAGAACGGCAGCACCAGCGCCAACTGCACGAACACGACGATCGCGGCCGAGCTCGACAGATCGAGCGGCTTCTTGTGATACGCAATCAGCACCGCGAGACCGAGTACGACGCTCGGCACGCCGTTGGGCACCATCGCGATCGTATCGACGAGCGCGCCGAGGCCGCGCCGGTCGCGCCCTTCGAGCGCGAGCGCGAGCCACAGCCCGAGCGCGGTGCCGAGAATCGCAACGCCAAAGCCGATCTGCAAGCTGGTAACGAGCGCGTCGAAATCGCTGCCGCCGAGGCGCTCGAACCAGCGCATGCTGAAGCCGTCCGGCAAGATCGTGCCCGACCAGTGCGCGGCGACGCTCGACAGCGCGACGACGATCACGGGCAGCACGAAGAGCCAGAAGCACAGCAATGCGGCGAACGCCATGAAGAGGCCGCCGGCGATGCGCGTGACGAGCCTGTGTTGAACGGGCCGCGCGCGATGATGGACGGCAGGCAGGACGGTTTGATCGATGTCGGACATTACTTCGCTCCTCCCACCTTGCGCTTGTTGACCTGGCGGTACAGCGCATACAACGACAACGACATCGCCAGCATCACGACCGCGCCCGCAGCCGCCGTCGGCAGATCCAGGTCGACGGTGGCCGAGCTGTAGATCGCCACGGGCAGCGTGATCAGGTGCGCGCTGCCGAGGACGAGCAGAATGCCGAACTCGTTCAACGTCAGCAGGAAGCACAGGATCGTGCCCGCCGCGATGCCCGGCCACGCGAGCGGCACGATCACGCGAAACGCGACCATCCATCCATTCGCGCCGAGGCTGCGCGCGGCTTCGATCAGACGCATGTCGAGCATCGCGAACGATGCGAGCGTCGGACGTACGACGAACGGCGCGTAGAACACCACTTCCGCGAGAATCACGCCGCCGATGCCGAACAGGAAATCGAGCGGCGGCGCTTCCAGATGAAAGAGCCGTTGCAAACCAATGCTGACAGAGCCTTGCGAGCCGTACAGAAAGATCAGCGTGAACGCGACGAGAAACGACGGGAACGCCACGAACAGTTCGAGAAACCGCGTGACGAGCCGCGCGCCCGGAAACGGCTTGAAGAACAGCAGCGACGCGAGCGCGACACCGAGCACTGACGCGAGCCCCGCGCTCGCGAACAGGATCCACAGCGTCGTGCCGATCACGCCGCTCGTCTCCGGATTCTGGAAGAACGCCGAATACGCATGAAAACTCATTCCATGCGCGCCCGTCAGACTCAGCATCACGAGACGCACGAGCGGATAAATCACAAGCGGGCCGAGCACGAATACGGCGAGAAACAGCAAATGCCATCGCGACATGCGTTCGCGCCGGCGCTTCGCCGCCGCATGCGATGCGGCCGTTGCGGCGCGCAGCGCGTCGCGGTTGGCGAGCACGTCAGGGCTTGATAAGGACGACATCGTCTGCCTCGTAACGCAACGAAATCCGCGCGCCCTTTTCGGGCATCACACCGCTGCCGCGCTGCATCGACACGTGCACGGGCTCGCCCGGCATCGCGTCGAGCGCGACCTGCACGGACAGCACCGAGCCGTACCATTCGACGGATGCAATCGCGCCGTGCAACTGCCCTTCGCCGAGCGGCACGATGCGCATCGCCTCGGGACGCAGGCACGCGACGCGCTCGCGCTCCGCATGGCGCGAATCGCCGAGCGCAAACGCGACGTTCGGCGGCAGCAGATTGGCCGCGCCCAGGTAGCGCGCGACGAACGCGTCGCTCGGCTTGTCGTACAGCTCCTGCGGCGTGCCGAGTTGCGCAATGTGGCCCTCTCGCATCAGCAGCGTGCGATCGGACAGCACGAGCGCGTCGTCCTGATCGTGCGTCACGCAGACGATCGTCAGATTCGGCAGGCGCTCATGCAGCGCCTTCAGTTCGGAACGCACCGACGCGCGCAGATTGGCGTCCAGCGCGGAAAGCGGTTCGTCGAGCAGCAGCACGTCCGGCTCGATCACGAGCGCGCGCGCGAGCGCCACGCGCTGCTGCATGCCGCCCGACAGTTGCGCGGGCATCACGTGGCCGGCATCGCCGAGCTGCACGAGCTTCAACGCATCGGCGACACGCCGCGCGATTTCCTTCGTCGAAATGCGACGCGCGCGCAGGCCGAACGCGACGTTCTCGAACACGGACAGATGCGGAAACAGCGCATAGCTCTGGAACAGCAGGCCCAGATTGCGCTTGTGCGGCGGCACGTGGGTCAGGTCGCGGCCCGCGACCGTCAGCGTACCGGCGAGGCCGTCGGCCTCGATGAAACCCGCGATGAAGCGCAGCAACGTCGTCTTGCCGCAGCCGCTGCGGCCGAGCACGGTCAAGAGTTCGCCGCGCTCGATCGTCAGCGACAGATCGTCGAGCACCGTGCGCGAACCGAAGCGCACCGTCAGATGCTCGATCTGCACGCCGCCGGGCTCGCCTGTGCGAGCGATGCCTTCCGCTCGCGGAGTGGCGTCCAGCGCGCCTGAACCAGCAAGGGTTGTTGCAGTGTTCACCGGTTCCATCCTCCTACATTGGTGAGCTTGAATTGCAGCACCGGATGCGTCACGCGCATCGGGTGCATCAAATGCCTTGCGCGCGGCGCGACCCTCGTCACGCCGCGCGTGCTTCCATCAGACGCCGCGATTATTTCGGCTTGACGACTTCGAGCTGCTTGCCCGAACTGCCGATCACATCGTTCTTCCAGCGAGCCGTCCAGGCGGCCTTCTTCGACATCACCTGGTTCCAGTCGACGGGGATCAGCTTCACGCCCGCGATCGCCTGTTTGACGGCCGTGCCGTTCTTGCCGGCGAGCGGCACGTCGGTGCGGCCCGGAATGCCGAAGATATCGGGCACCTTCGCCTGCACTTCCGTCGACATCAGATAGTCGATCAGCTTCTTGCCTTGCGCCTGGTTCGGACCGTTCTTAATCAGGCCGATCGCGTACGGCAACTGGAACGTGGTCGGCTGGCCGCCCGCCTCGGCTGCGAGGAAGATCGGCTTGAGCGACAGGCCGCCGTTCGCCGCGTCGTCGAGATCCATCTGCAGATCGCCGTTGGCGACGGCGATTTCGTTACGCGACAGCAGCACGTCCAGATAGCCCGTGCCCTTCGTGTGGAACTTGGCGCTCTGCTCCAGCTTCTTCAGATAGTCGAACGCCTTGTCTTCGCCCATCAGCGACGTCGTCAGGATGATCACGGCCATGCCGTCTCCCGCCGTCGCCGGGTTCGAGTACGCGACCTTGCCGCTGTAGTCGGGATGCAGCAGATCGGCGAACGTCTTCGGCTGGTTCTTCACCACTTCCGGATTGATCGCGAACGAGAAGTAGTTGTTGACGAACGTGGCCCACGCGCCGTCCGACGCCTTTGCGATCGCGGGCACGTTCTTGTAGTTCACGCTCTCGTAGTTCTGCAGCAGGCCCGCTTGCGACGCCTGCTGGATGAACGGCGGCAGCGTGACGAGCACGTCCGCCTTCGGCGCGTCCTTTTCGACGGTCGCGCGGTTCACGACTTCACCGCTGCCTGCCGTCACGATGTTGACCTTCACGCCTTCCTGCTTCTCGAACGCGGGCAGCACGTCCTTGTAGAGGTTTTCGAGGCCGTCAGCCGTGTACAGCACGACCGCGCCCGCCGCGTGCGCGGACATCGCGCCGCCGAACGCCGCTGCCGCGACGAGTGCGGGCAGCAGCTTGCGCGCAATACGGCCCGTCGAGCGAAGGTGATCCGTCTTTTTCATGTCGTTCTCTCCGAAAGGCAAAAAAACCTGTGATAACCCGATAGTGGTGGTGTCCGTGCGGCGCTCCGAAAGGGGCATCCGCATGACCTCGCGGCCGAAGCCGCGCAAATTGCAGATTGCTGACAACTTTTTTGCGGCGTTTGCGCCAGGACATTCCTGCGACGATTACTCGCTTCGGACTGCCTTGCCTGAACGGGCACGGCAAGGATCGTCTCTTTTTGTGACAGCGACGTGAAGAGTTTGCGGATTTCCACAAAATGACACAATCGGCCAATAATATGCAAAGCAACACGCGCCGAACAACGCGCGATTCCCGCATTTGACTGATTTTGGAGGCTGTGTGATTCCTGGAAACGACCCTGTTCTGCTCACGCCAGGACCGCTGACGACCTCGCCTGCCACGCGCGAAGCAATGCTGCGCGACTGGGGTTCGTGGGACGCCGCGTTCAACGGCATCACGCAGAGTGTCTGCAACGATCTCGTCGAGATCGTACACGGAGCAAATGACTACGTCTGCGTGCCGCTCCAGGGCAGCGGCACGTTCTCTGTCGAGGCCGCGCTGGGCACGCTGGTGCCGCGCGACGGCCGCGTGCTGGTGCCGAACAACGGCGCGTATTGCGCGCGCATCATCAAGGTGCTGCAACGCCTGGGCATCGCGTGGGTGGAGCTGCCGCTGCGCGACGACGAGCCGGCCAGCGCCCGCGCGATCGAAGACGCGTTCAATCGCGATCCGCGCATCACGCACGTCGCGCAGGTGCATCTGGAGACGAGCGCGGGCCTGCTCAATCCGCTCGACGAGATTGCGGCCGTGTGCAAGCACCACGGCAAGAGCCTGATCGTCGATGCGATGAGCTCGTTCGGCGCGCTGCCCATCGATCTGCGCAAAGGCGGCATCGACGCGCTGGTGTCGGCGAGCGGCAAGTGTCTGGAAGGCGTGCCGGGGATGGGTTTCGTGATCGTTCGGCGCAGCGTGCTGGAAGCATGCGAGGGCCGCTCGCCGTCGCTCGCGCTCGACCTGTACGATCAGTACGCGTACATGCAAAAGACCACGCAATGGCGCTTTACGCCACCGACGCACGTCGTCGCCGCGCTGCGCACCGCGCTCGACCAGTTCATCGCGGAAGGCGGCCAGCCGGCGCGCGGCGCGCGCTATGCGCGCAACTGCGCGGCGCTCGTCGACGGCATGAAGGCGCTCGGCTTCGACACGTTTCTCTCGGCCGATGTGCAGGCGCCCGTGATCGTCACGTTCCATGCGCCGCGCGATCCGAAGTGGCAATTTGCGGAGTTTTATGCAGCCGTGAGGGAAGCGGGCTACATCCTGTATCCGGGCAAGCTCACGGAAGTGGAGACGTTCCGCGTCGGCTGCATCGGCTCGATCGACACGAACGAGATGCACAACGCCGTCGCCGCCATCGGCCGGACGCTGGCGCAGCTCGATCTCAGCGTGAAATGAAGCGACGCGCGTCACTCACGCGATCAGGAGTTCCGGACCGCGTGCAGTGATCGCCTTCGCAAGCGCGCGATCCGGCGCGAGTTCCGTCACGACGTAGCGCGCCTTCTCCAGCCCTTCGATGCGCACGGGCGTCACGCGGCCGAACTTCGAATTGTCGGCGACCACGATTACGGTGTTGCCGGCGGCGATCATCCGGCTGCGCACCTCCGCTGCCATGCGCGAGTAGTCGGATAGCTGCGCGTCCGGCGTGATGCCGCCCGCGCCGATCAGCGCGAAATCCGCGTGATAGTGCGACAGCTGGTGAATCGTATCGAGGCCGAACGCGGCGTCTTCATTGTCCGACAGCTCGCCGCCGAGCAGCGTCACGCGATTGTCGTTGCGGCGTCCGAGCAGGAGCGCGATGCGCCAGTCGTTCGTGTAGACGGCCAGCCGGTGGCGGTCCGTCAGCGCGCGCGCGACGGCATGCGTCGTGCTGCCCGAATCGATGATGACCGACGCGCCGTCGGGCACCAGTTGCGCCGCGCGCTCGCCGATCGCGCGCTTCGCGCTCGCGTTCGCGGCCTCGCGCGTGTCGAGATCGGGCTCGCGCCTATCGCTCGACAGCGCGCCGCCATGCGTCGTCACGATCAGGCCGCGCTCGGCGAGCGCGTTCAGATCGCGGCGGATCGTTTCGCGCGATACGTTCAGCTCGCGAACCAGCTCGGCGACCGACAATGCGCCCGTCTTGGTGACCTGAGCCAGAATGTATTGGTGACGTTGTTCTGCCAGCATCGGTTGGTGGCCGCCGCGAGGCGGTGAGCAGGGGTTCAGGGATGGGATCGGCCCGCCGGATTGTCGCGGGTATTGTATTACGCACGGGAATCCGGCGCGGACGGAATGTAACAAAAGGCTTGCAGGCGGCGCAGTGCCTGTCGGCTGATCGTATGCCGCCGATGTTGAGCGTATGCCGATGCTGGTCGTATCGCCGTGCGGCTGCGCGCTCGCCGCATTCACGCGCTTGCTGCGCGTGGGCAATCGCCGTGCGGGTGTTCCCGGCGGCGCATCCCTGCTAATCTGAGCGGTCTTTTCACGCATCGCCGATGCGTCCTGCCGAACGATCCGCCGATGCCTCCCCTGTTTCGCCGACTACGACTGCTGTTCCACACGCTGCGTTACGGCGCGCGTCTCGTCTGGCTCGCCGCGCCCGAGCATCACAAGCTGCACTGGTTCGTCACGCTCGCATCGCGTGTGCACGAGTCGCCAGACGCGCGCGCCGGCGTCCATCGCGCGCTGCCCAATCTCGGCCCGCTCGCGAGCGCTTTCGCCGAGGCGCTCGCGCGCCGCCCCGAACTCGCGACGGGCACGCTGCACGATGCGATCGACGCCGTCGGCCACCTCGAAACGCCGTTGCCGCCGGAAGAAGTCGAACAGGCGATTGCCGCGGCGCTCGGCCGTCCCGTATCGACGCTCTTCGCGTCGATCGACCTGACACCCGCGCGCAACGGCTTTGCCGAGCAGACGCATGTCGGGCGCCTCGCCGAGCCGATCAACGGACATCGAGACATTGCAATCAAGCTCGTGCGCGCCGCGCAAGTCCAGGAAATCGCGGACGAAGCCGCGTTGCTGCGCTGGGTCGCTCGCTGGATGGAGAAGCTGTCGAAGAACGCGCGGCGTCTGCGGCTGCGCGACATGGCGGACGCCTTCACGCATGACATCCTGCGACGCTTCGACCTGCGCGCCGAGGCCGCGAACCTGAGCCAGACCGCGCATCACTTCGCCGACGACAAGCGCCTCGCGATTCCCGCCGTGATCTGGGAGCTTTGCACCGACCGCACGTTCGCGATGCAGCATGTCGAGTCGCTGCCCGCGCTGGATCTCGCGGGCCTGTCGGCGCGCGGCGTGAAGCTGGTGCCGCTTGCGGAGCACATCATCGAAGTCGTCACCGAGCAGGCGTTCGAGCACGGCTTCTTCCACGCGACACTCGACGCGCGCCGCGTGCGCGTGAGCATCGAGCCGGATACGCTGGGCCGCATCGTGCTCGCGGATTTCGCGGTGATGTCGAGTCTTTCGACCCGCGAGCGCGAGTTCTTCGTGCAGGGCGCGACGGCGCTCTTCGACCAGGACTACGGACGGCTCGCGCATCTGCATCATGAAGCCGGGCATGTGTCGAGCGAGACGCGCCCCGAAAAGCTCGAGGCCGAACTGCGCACGCGCGCCGAAGCGCACTTCGCGCCGCAATCGCACGAGCGCTCGGCGGGCGCGCTGTTCCATCATCTGCTGTTCGCCGTGCGCCCGTTCGGCGGCGACGTACCGCCGCGCCTCGCCGCCGCGCAACGCACGTTCGAGCAGGCCGAGATGCTCGCGAACGCGCTGCATCCGGGCGTCGATTCGTGGAAGATCGCGCGCTCAGTGCTGGCGACGCTCGCGCGCCGCGAGTTCGATCATCGCGGCTGGGCCAGGCACATCGCGCAGGAGTTGCCGCATCTCGCGCATCTGGTGCCGCGCATTCCGCAGCTTGCGGTGCGCTATTTGCAGCATCAGCACGAAGCGGCGAGCGTGAGGCAACAGGTGCAGCTTGTCAGCGACGTGCTGACCGAATATCGCAGAACGCGTGTGCTGCTGTGGGCGTGCACGATTTGCGGCGGGGTGCTCGGCGCGGTGGCCGTGCTGCTGACGTATTGAGCGGTGGGTATCGATAGGCGCTGATCGGGGCGTAGGTCGCAGGCGGGCGAATGTTCACCTGGTTCGTTTGGTTCGTTCGGTCTCGTTCGGTTCACTCGGTTCGCTGGGTTCACTCGGTTCACTCGGTTCACTCGGTTCGCTGGGTTGCTCGGTTCGCGTAGGTCGCACGGCTCACGCCGACTGCGCCGATGCAGCCTCGAACAAGACGGCCTGCCCCTCTTGCACCGATACTGCGAGCTTCGTCCGCTTCCCATGCTTTCCGATGCTGGCTTTTCTCAATGCCGTCGTATTCGTCGTCCTTTGGTCGACGGGTTTCGTCGTCGCCCGCGCGATCAAGCCTTACGCCGATCCGAATCTCTTTCTGCTCGCGCGCTTCGGCAGCACGGCGCTGCTGTTCATGGTGGCCGCGCTGCTGGCGCGCGTCGAATGGCCGACGGGCCGCGCGCTCGGCAAGCATCTGATCGCGGGCGCGCTGCTGCAAGGCGTCTATCTTGGCGCGGGCTACTGGGCCGTCGCGCAAGGCATGAGCGCGGGCATCATGGCGCTGCTCGGCGCGTTGCAGCCGCTTCTGACGGCCGCCGTCGCCGCGCCGCTGTTCGGCGAACGTCTGTCCGCGCGCGGCTGGACGGGGATGCTGCTCGGCCTCGCAGGCGTCGCGCTCGTGCTGGAGCCAAAGCTCGCGACCACGGATCTGAGCGTCGCGCAAAGCGGCGTGCCTCAATGGCTGGTCGTCGCCGTGTCGATACTCGCCGTCTGCGCGATCACGGCAGGCACGCTGATCCAGAAGACTTCCCTATCGAAGGCCGATATTCGCAGCGCGAGCGCCGTGCAGAACTTCGGCGCGGCCATCGTCGTGCTCGCGTTCGCGCTGGCGCTCGGCGAGCACAAATGGATTGCGTCGCCGGCGCTGTGGGTGTCGCTCGCGTGGGGCATCGTGATGCTGTCGGGCGTGAGCGTCACGCTGCTCGTCTGGATGGTCCGGCGCGGCGACGCATCGCGCGCGACGGCGCTGCTCTTTCTCGCGCCGCCGCTCGCGGCCGTCGAAGGCTACATCGGATTCGGCGAAACGCTGACTGTTGCGCAGGTGGCGGGCTTTGTCGTCGCGCTGATCGGCGTGTTGCTCGCGCGGTCTTGAATGGGCTGCTGCGATTGCGCGGTTGTGGGTGTGTGGTCGTGAGTATGAGGTCGCGAATGCGTGATCGTGGATGCGCGCTGTTGACGGCGCGATCGTGAATGCCCAAAGCCAACCGCAACGCACCGCCGAAGGGTCATCCGGCATCAATCCGCCGTATCGGCACCCGGCGGCACCTGTGCGCGGACTCTCCTGCTCGGTGGCGGCGACCAGGCGGGCCGCGCCTTGCGCTGCGAATCGACGACGACAATGTAGCGGCCCGCCCACGGTGTCGCGATGCGATCAGAATGCAGCACCCACAGCGACCTGCCGTCGTCGACGAGCGCCTCGTATTCGCGATCGAGAATGCCGTAGTGGTCGAGAAACACGTTCAGCGAAGCCGGCATCCGCACGCAGCCTTTCGAGTGCCGGATGCCGAGAATCGGCTCGAGCTTGTCGGGATCGGTCGCGTGCATCTGAAACCGCATCTGCGAGATGCCGCCCTTGCCCCAGCCGCGCTGGGCCTGCGCCCAGCCGAGGTCGAAGATGCGCATGTCGTGTGCGCCGTAGCCGCGGATGCCGTTGTCGTTCATCGTGCCTTCCGCGCGGAAATCCATGTTGTCCGGCGTGTGCTCGAACACGCCGAGCGGCGTGATGAAGTGATCGTACTGGCCCGGCCGTCCCGTCGCGACGGGCGACGCGCCGATCATCTGCCACGCGTCGGCGGGTATCGCGCGAAAGTAGATGAAGAGCGCCTGCACGTTTTCATTGCGATCGACGAGCACCGCATACTCGCCCGACAGGTTCCCAAGCTCGTCCTGCTCGAGCGCCTGCTGCAAGCGATCGCCATACGCGCGCTGCTCGGCGACGGGCACCTTCAGGCGGCGTGTCACGTTGCGCGCGAACACGTCGCGCATCAACAGCGCGCGACGCGGGTCCGCGCCACCCGCGGCATCGCGGGCTGCGACGGCCGACGCATCGACGGCGGGATTCGCCGCGTCTGGCAGCGCATCGGCAGCATGCGCGGCATGGAGACTTGCGACGAACGCCGGCACGGCCAGCGCCGACGCAGAGAAAAAGCTCAACGCGAGCCGAGCCGCGACGAAGCGCGCGCGCCGCCGCGATCCCGCGATTTTCGCCCTTCGGCTCGCCCCGTCGACACTGTGCCCTGCATCGTCTTGTGATTCCGCCCTCTCTCGTGCAGGCGGACGAACTGCCATGTTCTCTTTTTTGCGGTTCATTGTGGTCGAACATCACTGCCTGTTGCCAAACCCGCACAGCCGCTTGTGGCGTGCCGCCGGACGTTTATGAATCCGGCGCCGACGCGCCCGGACCCCGCTCGCTGAAAAATGACAAACGCGTAACGCAGTGCTTTCCGATGATTGACGGCCGTGCATCATCGATCTAAAGCCTTAATGTCGAGATTCGATTATGGTTATTCGACATTAAACCAGACAACGCATGCCGGCGCACCCAATCCGGCGCATTCATGCAATCATCGGCGCTCATGTCAGCGCGCTTTCCAGGGGGCTTCGATGGACCAGCACGAACGCGCCGCGCGTCAGCGGCAGATCGCAGCGGAACTGCACGTCGCCGGCACTTTCGACGCCGCGCACGAGATCGAGCAGCGCGTCGCATTTCTCGCCGACTACCTTCGCGCAAGCGGGCTTTCGACCTATGTGCTCGGCATCAGCGGCGGCGTCGATTCATTGACGGCGGGGCGCCTCGCGCAACTCGCGGTGGAGCGACTGCGCAGCACGCAGTACGAAGCGCGCTTCGTCGCGATGCGTTTGCCGCATGGCGTGCAGCACGACGAAACGGACGCGCAGCAATCGCTCGCGTTCATCCGCGCCGACGAAACGCTGACCGTCGACATCCGCCCCGCCGCCGACGCGATGCTCGACGCTTTGTCAGCGAGCGGCCTGCGATTTGACGACGATTCGCAACGCGACTTCGTGCACGGCAACATCAAGGCACGCGAGCGGATGATCGCGCAGTACGCGGCAGCGAGCGCGCGGCACGGGATCGTGATCGGCACGGATCACGCCGCAGAATCGGTGATGGGTTTTTTCACGAAGTTCGGCGACGGCGGCGCCGACGTTCTGCCGCTCGCGGGCCTGAACAAGCGGCGCGTGCGCGCGCTCGCGGCTGCACTCGGCGCCAGCGACGCACTCTCGCACAAGGTGCCGACCGCCGACCTCGAGATGTTGCGCCCCCAACGTCCGGACGAGGACGCATACGGCATCCGCTACGACGATATCGACGATTTCCTTGAAGGCAAGCCCGTCAGCGACGCGGTATTCGAAACCGTCATGCGCTTCTACGAAAGCACCCGGCACAAGCGCGCGCTGCCTTATACGCCGTTCGGCTGAGCGCGCGTTTCGTTTCACGGACCCGCGTGCAGGCGCTATTCGCGACGGGGCGGCGTCGGCGGCGTCTCGTTGCTGCCGAACGGCACGGCGCTGACCTGCAGCGGAACGCCGCCCAGGAGCTTGCCATTGAACTGCTGCGCGATGATATCGGCGACATACGGTTCGTCGGCGTCGACGTCCACGTTCGCATAGGCGTTCGGCGTGCCCTGCTCGAACACTTCGATCTCTTTCGCATAGTGGCCGAGTTCGCGGCCGAGAAAATCGCGCACTTCCTGCTCGGAGCACGACTCGGGAATGTTCCACACGATGATCTTCATACGCGCGACGCCCTCCGTTGATGATGGTCACGCAGACGCAGCGATTCTTGGTTTTGCTGTCGGCTGGAGTTGGTGCCTTAGTGCCTTACTCTGGTCCCACGCAGAGCGGTCGACCGGAGTTGGAGCGTTAGCTGTCGGCGGGAGTTGGTGCTTTAGCACTTACTCTTGTCCCACGCCTTGCTCTGGTCCCACGCAAAGCTGTGGACCTCGACTCGCAGTCTCCCAGCGTAGCCACAATCGCGCTGCGCAGCAAACCGCACTCGGGCTCGCGCGTGCGAAATCAGTCCGCGTCTTCGACGTTCGCCGCGCTCACCCACCACGCCATCTTGCCTCGCGGCACATGCACGAGCACGGCTGTCGGATCGGCGACGCCGTCATCGGCGATCTCGCATACGTCGAGCCCGTCAGGCAGTCGCTTCACGGTGCCGGCTTCCTGGAAGAGCGCGAGACGCCGCGCCGTCAGGGGCCGCAACTGGCTGTATACGTCGTAGCTGATCGCGCCGGGCGTATCGCCGCGAATCTGCAATGCGTCGTTCTTGCCGCACGGCTGCGGCGACGGCGTCGCGGCGAATGCGGCGTGGCTGGTGGCAACACAGCCGAGCGTGGCCACGACGGCCGCGATGGTTGCGCGAAAGAGTTGCTTCATGTCGATTCTCCAGAAGGTGACAGTTCGCCGGTGTTCCGGCCGCCGTGAAAGCGGACTCGGACCCAGTAGCCGACGGCAGCCGATGCAGCGAGCCTCAGGAGCCATCGTTGCCGCTCAGCGCGACGCCTCGATCGTCGGCGCAAGGCGCGCTGCCGAAGCCCGCATAGTGGGCTGACCAGTTGCCCGCGATGGCGGCCTGCGCGTCGCTCAGCGACATGCGCCCTTCGCAAACACAGCGCTTGAGCTTCGCCGTCAGCAGTTCCTTGCGACGCTCCCCACGATGCCCGCCCCATGGCAGAAGATCGAGGTTGTCCGGCGCATCCGGCGAACCGCCCAGCACGACGGGCACGCGACGATCCAGCGCATAGCGCGTGCCGTGATCGGGATCGATGCCATGCTCGGACAGCAGCCGGTCCTTGTGCGCCATCAGGTTGTCGAACGGCGGCGACACCGTATCCGCGTAACCCGGCTTGCAAATCGTTTCGGCGATGGTTTCCTGCGTGACGCGCTCGTCGAGCATCGTCGCGTCCTGTGCGAACGCGACGGGCATATGCAGATGCAATCCCGCCACTATCGCGGCGAGCATCGTGCAACGCTTGCGCATCGTTCGCGCGACGCCCGCACGCGTGTCGCAACGCGCGGATGATTCGATTCGACTCGTGTGCGCCTCGTCGAGCGCGTTCGCCTTCGCTGCATTCATTAATCAGCGCGCGTCGTCACGACGCGGAAGAGTTAATTCGGCAGACAATTAAAACACATCCGGGCCACATGACGTAAATACGACCGCCCCGAATCGCTTCGGCTTTTCGATGCTGAGAGCATCAGAGACATCCAGGGCATCGCGAAACCTGCCGCGATGCCCTTGCCTTTGCGCTCCGAACGCGGCGCCCGCGCCAGCGCGGACACGCGCCGGTGTCGCGAGGCACTAGTGCGTGCCTGACGTCCTCGCCGCGGTTCGCGCCTGCAATGCGCGCACGCGCCCGAGCGCCTCCGTGTTGCTCACCGTCGACTCGTACATCGCCGCGAGATCGGCCTTGAGCGCGGTGCGCGAGCCGCCGTCGAGATACACCATATGCCCCGACGGATAGAAGCGCGCCGACAGATTGTCCCGCACCTGCTGGCTGAGCAGCGGCATCTGCTGCAAATCGATCACCGTCTGATAGAACGGCGTGACGAAATCGTAGAAGCCGTTCGCCGATAGCACCTTCAGATCCACGTTGAGCGCCATGACGGCCGCGAGGTCGCCCGCCGTGTACAGGATGATGTTGCCCTTGCTGTCGACGCCCTTCTGCTCGCCCGTCGGGTCGATATGGCTGAAGTCCCAGTACTTGAACGCCTGGTCGTTCAGGTCGGTGAACGCCGAGTTCGACGTGAACTTCAACTGCTCGTTCAGATAGACGTTCCACATCGTCGTGTAGACGCCCGTGACGGCCGTCATGGTCGGATCGTTGCCGCCCGAGTTCGGATCGATCTTGCCCGCGATGCCCGTGTCGATCGCCGTCACGCGACCGTCATACGCGCCGAGCGCAAGCCCCTGCGACTTGAGCAGCGTGGTCAGGAACAGCGAATTGCCACGGCTGTCGTAGCCGGCAATATCGAGGCTCCACGCGAGCAGCGTGGTCTTGTCGATGCCCGTGTATTCGCTCAGCTTTTCGACCACTGCATTGTCGGTGGTCGGAAACTTGCGCAGCGCATTCAGATAGTCGGTGCGCGCGAACTGCGCCACTTCTTCGACGAACTGGCCGAGGTCCGTCGGCCGTGGCGCGACGCCGAGCTTCTTGTGATACCACGCGTCCGCGGCGGCCGTGGGCAGCGCGCCGACCGGGTTGCCCGCCTGCGTGTAATCGAGAATCGACGATTGCAGCGTGACGCCGTTCAGATCGACGCCGTCCTCATGCAGCTTGTATGCGAGCACACAGCTGCGCGCCGTGCCGTATGACTCGCCAAACAGGAATTTCGGCGAATTCCAGCGGTTGTTTTTCGTCAGAAAGCGCTTGATGAACTGCTTGATCGAGTCCGCGTCCTGGTCGACGCCCCAGAAGTCGCGGTTCTTGCGCGGCGCGACGGCCGCCGAGTAGCCCGTGCCCACGGGGTTGATAAACACCAGGTCGCTCTTGTCGAGCAGGCTGTCCGGGTTGTCTTCCATCTGATACGGCGCGGGTGGCGTGAAGCCCGGCATCGACGTCTTGATGCGGCGCGGCGCGAACGATCCGAGCAGCACGAACACCGACGACGACCCGGGCCCGCCGTTGTAGAAGAACGTGAGGGGCCGTGTCTCCTCCTTCTGATCGTCCTGCGTGAACGCGACGTAGAACATCTTCGCGCTCGGCTGGGAACTCGACGGATCGACCGTTACCAGATGGCCCGCCGTTGCCGTGTAGTTGAACTTCTTGCCGCCGATCGCGACCGTGTGCTTCGTGATCGCGGCGCCCTCGCTGGTGTCGGTGACCGAGTCATCGGGCCCGTTACCATAGGCGACGGGATCGAAGAACGGCTTGTCGCCGGTGGCGTGCGGCACGCTCGCAGCCGTCGACCCATGCGCGGCCTGAGAATTGTGAGGCGACTGCAAACTGCCGGAAGCTGATTCGGTATTCGTCATGATCGCTCCATCGAATGCGTACACATGTTGCCTGGTCTTGTGTTGCGATGCCTTCATCGCCGCCTGAAGCATGACGCTCCGACATACGAGCGCCCGCTGTTCAGACTATAAAGCCGCCGCCACCTTCACACCATTGGGACTACCCAATCCCGTGCAGGCATCCCACCCCGTGGTCGCCGCATAACTGCCGTTGTTGCCCTGCGTGATGTCGTTGCAGGCGCCCGCCGCCTTGTACAGCTTAGGATTGACGAAGCCGACGGGCGTGCCCTTCGCGCCGTTGATGCGCGCGATCAGCGCCGCCCACAGCGGCGCGACGGCGCTCGTGCCGCCCACCACCGTGTTGTTGCCGTCGACGAGCACGTCGTAGCCGGTGAGCGGCGACGCATCGCCTGCAACATCCGGCACGCCGCGCCCCGCCAGCGCCGTCTTTCCGCCCTGCGTGCCTGACGTGGACAGTCCTTCCTGCCAGGCGGGGACAGGGAACGCGCCGCTCACGCCGCCGCCCGTCGAGCCGCCGTCCGCGCCATCGTTCCAGACGACTTCATGCGTGACCTTTTGCCCCGCGCCTTGCACGCTCGTGCCGCCGCACGCGAGCACATAGGGGCTCGACGCAGGGAAATCGACGTGATCGCTGCCGTCGCCCACGCCATCGGTCGAGCCGCTGTCGCCCGACGCCGCGCACACCGTCACGCCGATCGCCGCCGCCGACTGAAGCACGTCGTTGAAGGCCGTCATCGATTGCGCCGTCCACACGCTTTCCGGCGCGCCCCAACTGATCGAAATCACGGAAGGCCTGTTCTTCGTGTCGTGCACGGCGCGGCTGACGGCGTCGATAAAGCCGGCGTCGCTGTTGGTCGTGAAGTACACGGCGATCGTGGCGGCAGGCGCGATTGCGCCGGCGATCTCGACGTCGAGCGTGACTTCGCCGTCCGGTCCGTTCGGATCGCCCGTCGGATGATTGCCGCCCTGGTCGACGCCGACGGCGACGACCTTCGGCGAGCCCACGCCGAGGCTCGAAAAATAACTGTTCAGATCGGTAGTGCGATAGCCGCCCCCCAGTTCGATGATGCCGATGCACTGGCCGCTGCCGTCGCCCTGCGGGAACTGATACATCGACGCGAGCTGCAGCGGCGTGAACGAAGCCGCCTCGCGCGCCTTCGCCGGCGCGAACGGCGGACGGATGCGGAAATGCGGCCTTGCCTGCGGACGGTTGTCGAGACCGAGCACGGCCGTCACGACGCCGTGCAGGTCGTCGGGCACGCTGATCGCGCCCGTGCGGCCGCGAAACTGGCCCATCGAATGATGCTCGTAGTGCTGCAGCTTGACGTCGAACGCGGCCTGGAACTGCGCAATCGTGCCGCTCAATACGACCGTGCGCGCCGAAGCGTCCTCGCGCACGACGGCCAGCCCATGTTGCGACGCGAAGGCCTTGAGTTTCGCGACGTCTTCAGCGGCCGCGCCGAACCGCTGCTCGAGCTCGTCGCGCGACAACGGCTTTGCGTCCGGCGCGCCCGCCTCGATTTTCTTCATCAACTGCGCGAATTGCTGCTCGTCCTTGCGGCGCAGCACGACTACGACCTGAATCGTTTCCGACGGGTCGCACTGCGCGACGACCTTCGAACCGGCTGCGACCTGGCGTTCGCTGCCTGGCAATGGATGTTTCGTCATGGTTTCGATTCTCCCAGTGCATGGCGGGGCCACGGGTTAGACACACGACGGGCGCATGGCGGGCACATGCGGACGGGAGCGCTGCAAGGCCCGTCGCGCCGCGAATACGCATTCGTCGTGAGACAGAAAACCAACCGTCCGACCAATCGATTCGAACACAGTTCCTGCACGCCCGACACCTGGCCGAACGGCTAGCTTTTGTCGTGCATCGAAATCGCGGTACGCTGCTCCAGCAGCAAATGCGCTGTTGCGTTACGCTATGCGACCGCGTGCCGGAGGGCGCGCGAGAACCCCGAATTCGAGGACCACCCATGACCATCTCGATGTATCAGGCATCCATTCCCGTGCTGATTCGCGGCCTCACGAACCTGCAGGCGATTCTAGGCAAGGGCCAGGCGCACGCGGCGGAAAAACAGATCGATCCGTCCGTGCTCACGGGCGCGCGCCTCTTCCCGGACATGCTCCCGCTCGCCCGTCAGGTGCACATCGCGACGGACACCGCGAAGGGTTGCGCGGCACGTCTCGCAGGCGTCGAGGCGCCGAAGTACGAAGACGTGGAGTTCGCGTTCGATGAACTGCACGCCCGCATTCAGAAAACGATCGATTATCTGAAGGAGTTCAACGCCGCGCAGATCGACGGTTCGGAAACGCGCGAAGTGACGCTGAAAATGCGCAGTGGCCCGGTCGAATTCACCGGTATGTCTTATCTGCTTGGCTTCGCATTGCCGAACTTCTACTTCCACATCACGACGGCATACGACATCCTGCGTCACAACGGTGTGGAAGTCGGCAAGCTCGATTACCTCGGCAAGCCGAACAGCTAGCGCGGGATCAGCACTACTGTCGGAAACGCGAACTGGCGCGAACTGGCTCGCCCGTTCGCGCTCATCCCGGTCAACAGGCGGCGAACGGCTGCATCGAATGGGCGATCAGGAAGACCATCGAATAAGCCATCGAATAAGCCGCCGAATGAGCCATCGAATGAGCCGCCGAATGAGCCATCGAACGAGCCGTCAAATGAGCCGTCAGACGCGCCGCCAGCCGGCCCCTCAGACGGAACATCAAACACGCGGCTGGAACGCGATGATCCCCATGCCCGCCAGCGTGAGCGCCACACCCGCGAGATCCCACGCGCTCGGGCGCACGTGATCGACGCCCCAGAGCCAGAGGATCGCGACGGCCACGTACACGCCGCCATATGCGGCGTAGACGCGGCCGGCCGCCGTGCCATGAAACGTCAGCAGCCACGCGAACAGCGCGAGGCTCAACGCGCCCGGCACCAGCAGCCACGCAGAGCCACCGTCTTTGAGCCAGCGCCAGGGCAGATAGCAGCCAACGATCTCGGCGATCGCGGTCACGACATAGAGCAACAGAGTTTTCATCAGCAGATGTGGGAGTGATCGGTCGATCCGCGCGCGGCGTGCGCAAGAGCGTCGGCGAGAACATCGGCCCCGCCGTCTATCGCTCTTATTAACACAATCACTTTGCGCGTGCCCGGAGCGGCGTGCGACAGTCGTCGCTCGCCGCCGTTCAACGATCACGAGCAAACCAGCATGAGTGTCAAATCGCCCTGTATCGACATCTGTAAGTTCGACAGCAAGACCGGCTATTGCCTCGGCTGTCTGCGCACCCGCGAAGAGTGCAAAGGGTGGAAGAAGATGAAGGACAAGCATCGCCGCAAGGTCATCGGCCAAAATTCGGAGCGCGCGGCGATGATTCGCAAGTAGTCGGAAACGGCGCGGGGCGGTGGCCGCTCAGTCGAGCGACAGACGCACCGCGAAGCCGATCAGCGCCGCAGAAAATGTCCAGCGCTGCAACGTCTGCGCAAGCGGATGCGAGCGCACCCAGCCGGAGATACGCGCGGCGCCGACAGCATAAGCGGCATCGAAGCATGCGCCGATCACCACCAGCACGACACCCAGTTCGATCACCTGCCACGCGACCTGCCCCGCCTCGGGACGCACGAATTGCGGCAGCAGCACCGAGCAGAACAGAAGCGCCTTCGGATTCAGCAGGTTCGTCAGCAGCCCCTTGACGAATGCCGATCGCAGCGGACGGCTTCCACCGGGCTGCGCGCCAGCCGTCGGCATCGCGAACACGGGCGAGCGGAAAATCTGCACGGCCACCCATGCCAGGTAAATCGCGCCGCCATAGCGCACGACTTCGTACAGCCACGGCGCGTTGCGCAGCAGCGCGGCGACGCCGCACGCGGACAGCGTCACGTGCGTCGCGCGTGAAATGCCGAGTCCGGCGGCGGCCGCGAAACCGGTGCGCGCGCCGCGGCCGATGCTCGTCTGAAGCACGAGCGCCATGTCCGGGCCGGGCAGCGCAAAGACCACGACGAGCGCGGCCACATACATGATCAGAAGATGAGCGGAAACCATGACGACCTCACGTTTAGAGGCCTTCATATGCCTTCGCCCTGCTAGCGAATGCTGGCGTTTTTCGGTCTTGCAGCGCCAAAGATTAGCGGAATGCCCTAAAATTTTCAAATCATCAATGACATTCCGCCCAACATGAACGACCTCGACAAAACAGACCTCGCGATCCTCGCGGCCTTGCAAACGGATGGGCGGATGTCGAATGCGAAGCTCGCCGAAAGGGTTGGCCTCAGCGAAACGCCGTGCGCGCGGCGGCTGAAGCGGCTCGAAAGCGACGGCACGATCGAGCGCTATCGCGCGGTGCTGTCGCGTGCGGCGCTGGGACTCGGCGTCGTATCGTTCGTGTACGTGCGCTTCGCCGTGCACGATCGCGCGACGGCGACGCGCTTCGAGCGCGAGATTCTCGCGATCCCGCGCATCCTTTCGTGTCACAACGTATCGGGCAGCGCGGACTATATCCTCCAGGTGGTCGCGCGCGACCTCGACGATTACGGCACGTTCATGCGCGACGAGCTGCGCAGTCTGCCGGGCGTGACCTCGGTGGAATCGTCGCTATCGTTGCGCGAAGTGAAGGCCAATGGCGGCTTGCCGCTCCTCTGACGACGCATCGCCAGACGCGGTCAAGGCGAACTGCCCGGCGACGCGCCGCGAACTCGTGGCATAGTGGGCGCCTCGCCATTGCGGCACATCACGAATCACGGAGCATGAGCATGGATCACGAAGCGGCGCGAGCCGAAGAAACCCGCGCGATGGAGCGCGTCCTGAACGCGACGAAGCAGGTGCAGACCGCGTTCGCCGCGCTGCAATCGCAGTTCCCGCCGGCGGGCAGCGGCCGGCCGTCGCAGATGGCGCTTCAGACGTTCGACGCCGCGCTACAGGAACTCGAAGACGCGCAAGCCGAGTTCGATACGCTGCTGAACGACCTGCTTGACGGCAACCGTTGAACGGTCTATGCGCCGGATGTTGATGGCGTTCGGCGCGTCTCGCGGAAGGCGCGCGAGACGCGTCATCGAACGCCTCGCCGCGGCGAAGGCGGCAGCGCAGAGCGACTGACAGTTAGTTGCGCACACTCATCATCATGATGAATCGCGTCAGATTCACCAAATAAACTTCAGGAATGCGCAACCCGCCGCTATGCTGGCCTCACCTTTCTGCAAGGCGAAGCAAGCGATGGCGGAACTCTATCTGGTACGGCATGGCCAGGCGTCGCTGGGCGCGAACGACTACGACCGGCTCTCGGCGACTGGCGAACAGCAAGGCATCTGGCTCGGCGAATACTTCGCGCAGCGCGACATCGCGTTCGACCGCGTGATGTCGGGCACGCTGCGACGCCACGCGCAAACCGTCGACGCGATCTGGCGCGGCCTGGGCGCGCCGCCCGTCGAGTGCGAGGTCCACCCGGGTCTCGACGAATACGATTTCCACGCGCTTTTTCGCGCGCTCGGCGACGAGCACGCCGATGTCGCCCGACGCGCGACCCCAAGCTCGCGTGATTTCTTCAAGGCGCTGCGGCAAGTGCTGCATCTGTGGGCGGAAGGCGCGCTCGATGACTGCGCGCCCGAAACGTGGAGCGCCTTCCAGCAACGCGTCGCCGATGCGCGCGCCGCGATCCAGCACGGCGGCGGACAGCGCGTGCTGGTGGTCAGCTCGGGCGGCGTGATCGCCGCGCTGACGCAGCAGATCCTGCACTCGCCCGCCGCGACGGCCATCGCGCTCAACATGCAGATCCGCAATAGCAGCGTCAGCCACTACTTCTTCAATGGCCACACGCTGCAGCTATCGAGCTTCAACGGCATCAGCCATCTCGACGATCCGCAGCGGCGCGCTTTTCAAACCTACGGCTAGCCCACGAGCGACACATCGAACGACATGACTCGCGATCGACACGACACCACGCTCGATATCGAGCGGCTTGCGCACTATCTGGAACAGCACATCGCGTGCTTTCGCGGCCCCATGAGCGCGACGAAATTTGCGGGCGGCCAGTCCAATCCGACCTGGCTGATCGAAGCGCAAGGCGAGCGCTATGTGCTGCGCCGGCAGCCGCCCGGACAACTGCTCAAGTCGGCGCATGCCGTCGACCGCGAATATCGCGTGCTGCGCGCGCTCGCCGGCACGCCCGTGCCCGTCGCGCGCGCGTTGCATCTGTGCGAGGACCGCGACGTGATCGGCAGCATGTTCTACCTGATGAGCTACGAGGAAGGGCGCATCTTCTGGAACCCCGCGTTGCCCGACGTCGACCGCGACGCGCGGCGCGGCTACTACGCAGCTGTCGTGCAGACGCTCGCGGCGCTGCACGACGTCGATCCGCAAGCGGTGGGACTCGGCGACTACGGGCGCGCCGGCAACTACTTCGAGCGTCAGATCGGCGTATGGACGAAGCAATACCGCGCCGCCGAAACGAAACGCATCGCGGCGATGGAAGCGCTGATCGACTGGCTGCCCGCGCACTGTCCCGCCGATACACCGGACATGCGCCCGTCCCTCGTTCACGGCGACTTCCGCATCGACAACCTGATTTTCGCGAACGACACCCCACGCGTGCGCGCGATTCTCGACTGGGAACTGTCGACGCTCGGGCATCCCCTCGCCGATCTCGCGTACTTCTGCATGTGCCTGCGCCTGCCGTCGGACGGCCATATTCCGGGGCTGCGCGGCCAGGACCGCGCGGCGCTCGGCGTGCCCGAAGAGGACGAGATCGTCGCGCAATACTGCGCGCTGCGCGGCCTGCCCGCGCTCGACAACTGGTTTTTCTTTCTCGCGTTCAGCTTCTTCCGGCTCGCTTCGATTGCGCAGGGCGTGAAGGCGCGCGCGCTGCAAGGCAATGCGTCGAGCGCGCAGGCGCATGACGTCGGCGCGATGGTCGAACCGCTCGCGCAACTCGGCGCCGAGCTGATCGTCTAGCCGTTCATCGCATTCATCCCGTTCATCGATAAAGACATGAAGGAGACACCCATGAGCACAAACCCTTTCGACCTCACGGGCCGCATCGCGCTCGTCACGGGCGCAAGCCGCGGCATCGGCGAAGCGATTGCGAAGCTGCTCGCCGAACAGGGCGCGCATGTGATCGTATCGAGCCGCAAGGTCGACGACTGCGAGCAGGTGGCGGCGAGCATACGCGATGCGGGCGGCCGCGCCGAAGCGCTCGCGTGCCACGTCGGCCGCATGGAGGACATTGCCGCGACGTTCGCGCATATCCGCGAAAAACATGGGCGGCTCGACATTCTCGTGAACAACGCGGCGGCCAATCCGTACTTCGGGCACATCCTCGACACGGATCTCGCCGCGTACAACAAGACCGTCGAAGTGAACGTGCGCGGGTACTTCTTCATGTCGGTGGAAGCGGGCAAGCTGATGAGAGAACAAGGACGCGGCGCGATCGTCAACACGGCGTCCGTCAATGCATTGCAGCCCGGCGACATGCAAGGCATCTACTCGATCACGAAGGCGGCCGTCGTCAACATGACGAGAGCGTTCGCGAAGGAATGCGGACCGCTCGGCATCCGCGTGAACGCGCTGCTGCCCGGTCTCACGAAAACGAAGTTCGCGGGCGCGCTGTTCGAGAACAAGGATATCTACGATCACTGGATCAACAACATCCCGTTGCGCCGCCACGGCGAGCCGCACGAAATGGCGGGCACGGTGCTGTATCTCGTGTCCGATGCGGCGAGCTACACGAACGGCGAATGCATCGTCGTCGACGGCGGCCTGACGATCTAGCCCACGCAAAGAGCACGCAGGAACACAAAGGACACACATCATGAATTTCGGCTACAGCCCCAAGGTTGAAGACTTGCGCCGCCGCGTGCGCGCGTTCATGGACGAGCACATCGTGCCGCGTCAGCGTCAATGGCTCGATGAAGTGCACGCGGGCCGCTATCCCGTCTCTTTCATCGAAGAGCTGAAGGCGAGCGCAAAAGCCGAAGGCCTGTGGAATCTGTTCCTGCCGCATCTGAAGGACGACGAGCCCGGCACGCGCCTGACGAACCTCGAATACGCGCCGCTCGCGGAGATCATGGGGCGCATTTCGTGGGCGTCCGAGGCCTTCAACTGCAATGCGCCTGACACCGGCAACATGGAGTTGCTGCACATGTTCGCGACGCCCGCGCAGCGCGACCAGTGGCTCGTGCCGCTGCTCGAAGGCAGGATCCGCTCTGCGTTCGCGATGACGGAGCCGGACGTGCCTTCATCGGACGCGACGAACATCACGACGTCGATCCGCCGCGACGGCGACGATTACGTGATCAACGGACGCAAGTGGTTCATCACGAACGCCGCGCACCCGAACTGCAAGATTTTCATCGTGATGGGCAAAACCGATCCCGATGCGGAGAGCCATCGTCAGCAAAGCATGATTCTCGTGCCCGCCGACACAACGGGCGTCAAGATCGTGCGCAACATTCCCGTGCTGAACCATGTCTCGCCGGAAGGACATTGCGAGGTTACGTTCACGAACGTGCGCGTGCCCGCATCGAATCTGCTCGGCGAAGAAGGCGGCGGCTTCGCGCTCGCGCAGGCTCGGCTCGGGCCAGGGCGCATTCATCACTGCATGCGCTCGATCGGCGCGGCGGAACTCGCGCTCGAACTGATGATCGAGCGCGCGCAGGAACGCAAGACGTTCGGCAAGTATTTGCATCAGCACGGCACGGTCGGCGAGTGGATCGCGAAGTCGCGCATCGAAATCGATCAGGCGCGGCTGCTCGTGCTGAAAACCGCGTGGCTCATCGACGAAGTGGGCGCGAAGGCGGCGCGCAAGGAAATCTCGATGATCAAGGCGCTGATTCCGCAACTGCATACGACCGTCTGCGATCGCGCAATGCAGGTGTTCGGCGCGATGGGCGTGAGCCCCGACACGCCGCTCGCCGACCACTGGACCTGGGGCCGCGCGCTGCGTTACGCGGACGGTCCCGACGAGGTGCATCTGCAAGCGATTGCGCGCATGGAGATCAAGGCAAGCAAGGAGACGTTGGGCGCGTCCGCTGCGTATCTGAACGTGCCGCCTCGCGATTGAAGCTTGCAGCGTTGCGCAGGACGCATGGCCACGGCCACCCGTCGCTTATGATGTCGGGCGAAAGGAGACTGTGCGATGCGTCCACCGAAGCTCGATCTGAACCTGTTCGTCGTATTTGAAGCGATCTACGACAAGCGCAACCTGACGCGCGCGGCAGAGATGCTGTTCATCACGCAACCCGCCGTCAGCAATGCGCTCGCGCGCATGCGCAAGGCGTTCGACGATCCCCTGTTCGTCAGCACGCCGTCGGGCATGGTGCCTACGCCGCTTTCGGAAAACATCATCGGCCGCGTGCGCGAAGCGCTGCAATTGCTGGAGACGAGCGCGACGGAAGGCGACGTGTTCGTGCCCGCCGCGTCGGAGCGCACGTTTCGCCTCAGCATGCCCGATCTGATGGAAGCGATCTTGCTGCCCGCGCTCGGCGAAGTGTTGCAGCAACAGGCGCCGGGCATGCGCATCGAAAGCTATTTCACGCCGCGCAGCGAAGTGGCCGCCGCGCTCGCGGCAGGCAAGATCGATTTCGCAATCGACGTGCCGCTCATCGACGATCCCCAACTGCATCAGTCGCCGCTTGGCAGCGACCGCTATGCATGCATGCTGCGCCACGATCATCCGTTTGCCGGCGACATGCTGACGATGGACGACTATCTCGCGCTCGGCCACATTCAGGTGTCGAGCCGCCGCCAGGGCAGCGGGCTCGTCGATGCCGAGCTTCACAAGCTCGGCAAGCGGCGGCAATTGCAGATGCGCGTGCAGCACTACATGGTCGCGCCGCTGATCGCGATGCGCACCGATCTCGCGCTCACCGCACCCGTGCAGTTGCTGCAGCGCTATGACGCGCGCATTCTCGAACTGCCGTTTCCGCTGGCGAAGCTCGAATGGCACCTGTATTGGCATCGCAGCGGCGAGCAGGATCAGGCGAACCGCTGGGTGCGCGGCGAAGTGATCCGGCTGATGGACGAAATGCGCGAGCCGCCGCGCGAATAGCGCGTGCCCGCGCGTTGAGCTTCGGATCGCGCCACGCCTCCGGCTCCGCAAATGGCCTGATCGTTGCCCCCACATGCAGTGCGGGAACGCCCGCGTCGCACGATGCGGCACAGTTTGTGCGAACCGACATGACGCTGAAGAGCGACGAGTATTCGTGGTTTGCTGGCAGCGTTGCACATCCGTTTCATGCAGCCCGCATCGCACGCAGTCGCATTGCGCGGCGAACGACATCGCGGCCGGAACTGTCTCCCGCTCTTCCGCTACGAACAGAGGACGCGAGGATACTGCATTGACGATTTCCCTTGACGACATCGAGCGCATCGTGGATGCGCCGATGCACGCCTGGCCCGGCGGCGCCGTCGTGTCGATCATTGCGATGGCGATTGCGCTCGCGGTTCAGCGTATCGGCGCGCGCATCGTGACGCGCATTGCGCGCCCCTATCCGCTCGCGATCATCGTGCTGGCTCATATCGACGTGCCGACGCGCGTGCTGCTGATGGTGCTGGGGCTCGAATTCGTGTTCTGGGAAGCGCCCGACACGCTGCGCTACATTGTCCCGTTGCGCGACGTCGCGGCCTTCGTGCTGATCGCAACCGTGACATGGCTGGCCATGCGTCTCGCCGCGTCGATCGGCGAGGCGATCATTCAGGCGCATCCCCTCGACACCGCCGACAACCTCCAGGCACGCAGGATCCACACGCAGGCGCGGGTGCTCGCGCGCTCGGTGATGGTGGTGATCGTGATCGTCGGCGTCGGCGGCGCGCTGATGATGTTCCCCGCCGTGCGACAGATCGGCGCGAGCCTGCTTGCGTCGGCGGGCGTCGCGGGACTGGTCGCCGGTATCGCGGCACGGCCCGTGCTCGGCAATCTGATCGCGGGGTTGCAAATCGCGCTCTCACAGCCGATCCGGCTCGACGACGTCGTCGTGATCGAGAACGAGTGGGGTCGCATCGAGGAAATCACGGGCACCTATGTGTCGGTGCGTCTGTGGGACATGCGGCGGCTGGTCGTGCCGCTCCAGTGGTTCATCGAGCATCCGTTCACCAACTGGACGCGCAGCAGTTCGCAGATCATCGGCACGGTGTTTCTCTACGTCGACTACCGCATGCCGCTCGCGCCGCTGCGCGAAGAACTGGGACGGCTGCTGAAGGAAGCACGCGAATGGGACGGCAGTGTTCAGGTGCTACAGACAACGGATGCGACTGAGCGCGCATTGCAGTTGCGCGTGCTGGTCAGCTCGATGGATTCGGGACTCAACTGGGACTTGCGCTGCCGCGTGCGAGAAGGACTGCTCTGCTTCATCCAGAATCACTATCCGCAATATCTGCCGCATGCGCGCGCCGAGGTGACGGCCGAACTGGAGCGACGCAGCGAGTTGCCGCCCGTGCCGCAACCGCCCGCCCACGACGAGCCGGTCGCATCGAGTACGGCGGCGGACACGCCGGCCGATCCCGTTGCGGCCATCGGCGGTGCGCGTGCGCGGCGCAACAGTAGCGGGAACGGTCAGCGCCACATAGAGCGGCGCGTGCCGCCGAGCACCGACGGCGTGCATCGCGGACGTGCGCGCGTATCACATACACACTAGGCACACGCGGGAATTTGCATTCACGCACAGCGCGTCTCGCAAGCGTGGCGAATTGCTGGATTCACGACGGCCGGCATGCATTGCCACCGGCCGCCGCGAGCTAACCGCACATCACTTGTAGAGAACAGCCGCGATCTTCGGATCGTCGATGTTGCCCTTGTCGTACCAGTAGAAGCCCGTGTCGATGCGCTTGGGCAGCTTCTTGCCCTGAAGCGCCTCGACGGCCGCCTGCACGGTGTCGTAACCGATGCCGATCGGATTCTGCGTGACGGCCCCCGCCTCGTCGCCGCTGCGGATCGCGTCGAGTTGCTTCTCGCCCGAATCGAAGCCGACCAGCACGATCTTGCCGTTCATCTTCATTTCACGGGCACCGTTGACGACGCCGATCGCCGATCCTTCGTTCGTGCCGAAAATGCCCTTCAGATGCGGATGCGCGGTGATGATCGACTTCGTAATGTCCGTCGACTTCAACTGATCTCCGCCGCCGTACTGAACCGTGACGACCTTGATCTTCGGGTACTTCGCCTTGATGCGCTCAACGAAGCCATCGCGACGGTCGATGCCCGTGCGGCTCGTCTGGTCGTGCGCCACGACGGCGACTTCGCCCTCGTTGCCGATCAGCGCGGCCATCTTGTCCGCTGCGACGGCTGCTGCCGCCTTGTTGTCGGTTGCGGCAGTCGAAAGCGGAATGTCGCTGTCGACACCCGAATCGAATCCGATCACAGGGATCTTCGCCGCCTGCGCCTTTTTCAACAGCGGCGTCGCGGCCTGGCTGTCGAGCGCCGCGAGACCGATCGCGGACGGCTTGCGCGCGAGCGTCGCCGACAGAATGTCGATCTGCTTGTCGACCATCGCCTCCGTTTCAGGGCCCTCGAACGACACCTTCACGTGCAGGTCCTGCCCCGCCTTCTCCGCGCCTTTCTTCACGGCTTGCCAGTACTGGTGCTGAAATCCCTTCGACACCAGCGCGACATACGGAACATCGGCCCATGCGCCCGTGGAAAATCCCAACGCCAGGCTCAGTCCGAGCGCCGCGCCGATCAGTTTCGGTTTGATCATCTACAAGTCTCCTCTATGGTTGAAAGTACGACACGCGACGATGCGCGCGCCGTCACCCGGTGCGAACGCGACGTAGGCCGACGTAGGCGATGCGTCGCGTCCGGCTTGACTCGCGGCTCGCCCGCCAGCGCATCGCGCAGCGGGACGGCTTCACTTGCCACTGCTGTTACCGCTGCTGTTACCGCGGCTCTTATCGCTGCTTCTTCCGGCGCAACATGTCGAGATACACGGCGGAGATGATGATCACGCCCGTCACGACGATCTGCCACTCCTGATCGACAGACATCACGCGCAAGCCGTTGACGAGCACGCTCATGATGAATGCGCCGATCATCGTGCCCGTGATCGTCCCCACGCCGCCCGACAGCGAGGTGCCGCCGATCACGACAGCCGCGATCGCATCGAGCTCGTAGCCCTGGCCGAGAGCGGGCTGAGCCGAATTGAGACGCGACGACATCACGAGCGCGGCAATGCCGCAGATTGCGCCGCCCATCGTGTAGACGGCGATCTTCCATCCGTCGACGTTGACGCCCGACAGCCGCACGGCTTCTTCGTTGCTGCCCAGCGCGAACGTATAGCGCCCGAAGAGCGTCTTGTTCAGCGCGACAGCGGCGAAGATGGCGAGACCGAACAGAATGAGCACCGAGTTCGGAATCGGCAGCGCGGGAATGAAGTTGCCGATCAGCGAATCCTGCGAAATGCTCGTGAATCCCGGCGTGTCGTTGAAGTAGATGGGCCGCGTTCCCGAGATGACGAGCGCAAGCCCTTTCATCAGCATCATCATGCCGAGCGTGGCGATGAACGGCGGGATGCGCAGCTTCGCAACCAGAACGCCCGACACAGCGCCGCTCAGCGCGCCGAAGCAGATCGCAGCCAGAATCCCGACATAAAGCGGCATGCCCCAGTTCGTCAGCACGACGCCTGTCATGACCGAGCAGAACGCCATCAGCGTGCCCACCGACAGGTCGATGCCGCCCGTGATGATCACGAACGTCGACGCAATCGCGAGCACGCCGTTCACGGCAGTGGCCTGCAGGATGCTGACGAGGTTGTCGACTTGCAGGAACTGCGGCGACGCAATGCCGAAGAAGATGATGAGCACGACGAGGCTCGCGAACGCGAGGAGCTTCTGGCGCGCGCCCGAATGAAACAGCCTGGCCGCGAGGCTCGCGGCATTGCGCTCGCGCGCGAGGGGCAGAGTCTGTTCGGCCGACGGGACGGGGTTAGGTGTGTTGGTCATAGTCATCCTGGTGAATTCATTCGGTAACGACAGGTTCGCGCTGCGTCGCGAGCTGCATGATTTTTTCCTGCGTGGCCTCGCCGGCCGGGAGTTCGCCCGTGATGCGGCCTTCGCACATGATCAGCACGCGATGACTCATGCGGAGAATCTCGGGCAACTCGGACGAGATCATCACGATGGCCTTCCCCTCCGCCGCGAGCGCATCGATCAGCTTGTAGATCTCGGTCTTCGCGCCGATATCGATGCCGCGCGTCGGTTCGTCGAAAAAGAGAATGTCGCAGTCGCGCAGCAGCCATTTGGCGATCACGATCTTCTGCTGGTTGCCGCCCGACAGCAGGCGCACCTGCTGATGCACGGACGGCGTCTTGATGCGCAACTGGCTGACGTATTGGTCGGCGGTGCGCTGAATCGCGGAATCGTCGAGAAACATGCGAAACGACGCGAACCGGCCCATGCTCGCAAGAGCGACGTTGCTCTTCACGTCCATGCCCGTCGCGAGCCCGAACTGCTTGCGATCCTCCGACAGATAGCCGATGCCGTGGCGCACGGCATCCTGCGTGGACCGGATCGCTACCTTCTTGCCATGCACGCGAATCTCGCCGCGCTCGACGGGATCGGCGCCGAAGACGGCGCGCGCGACTTCCGTGCGGCCCGCGCCCATCAGGCCCGCGAGGCCGAGCACTTCGCCCTTGCGCAGCGTAAAGCTGACGTCGCGGATCACCGAGCCGCGCGTGAGCCCGTTCACTTCGAGCGCGACCTCGCCGTTCGCGCGCTGCACGGGATGGCGCGGCGACGTGTCGAGCTGGCGGCCGACCATCATGCTGATGATCGTCTCCATCGGCGTCGTGTCCGCAGGGACGGTGCCGACATACTGACCATCGCGCATGACCGTGATACGGCCGGCAATATGCTTGAGCTCGTCCATCTTGTGCGAGATGTAGACGATGCCGACGCCGTTCGACTGAAGCTGTCGAATGATTCTGAACAGGTCGTCGATCTCGACGTTGTTCAGCGCGGCCGTCGGCTCGTCCATGATCAGCACGCGCGAATCGAACGACAGCGCCTTGGCGATCTCCACCATCTGCTGCTTCGCGACGGTGAGCTGGGAAACGGGCGTGCGCGGATCGAGCTTCAGATGCATGCGCTCGAAAATCCCAGCGGCCTTGCGATTGAGCGCGCGTTCGTCGATGAAGATGCCGCGGCGCGGCTCGCGCCCGATGTAGATGTTCTGCGCGGCGCTCAGGTGGTTCATCAGGTTCAGCTCCTGATGAACGATGCCGATGCCGAGTGCCTGCGCCGTGCGCGGATCGGGAATGTCGACGGGCCGGCCGTCGATCAGGATCTCCCCTTCGTCCTTCTGATAAACGCCCGACAGGACCTTCATCAACGTCGATTTGCCCGCGCCGTTCTCGCCCATCAACGCGTGCACTTCGCCAGGCAGCAACTCGAACTGGCAATTGTCGAGCGCGCGCACGCCAGGAAACGACTTGCTCAGATTGCGAATCGACACCAGCGCGCGACGAGGACGGTTGTCCTGTCGTGTTTCTGTCTCACTCATCTCTTCTCGTCCAGTTTTTGGGGCGCGCAGTCTCGACGCCGAACGTTCCAGCGAAACGTTTAGTGAAACGTTTCGGCGAGAATGTAGATGGCTCAGTTGTCCGTGTCAACACGGTCTTTGGCAATATCGGGTTAACCATGTCGCGCATGAAACGAAACGTTTCGCTAAACGCTTTACCAAGCGAATCGAAAGCGGATATGATTCGTTGACGCCCCATAAAAGGGCTGCGGTTCATGCTGCAAACGCGCGAAATCGACGCGCGCATGACGACCGCTGTTGCAATAGCGTGGCGACGTTTCCCCGTTCGACGACGGGCGGCGTCAGGTGCGGCAGCCCGCGATGGCGGGCATTCACTGATATCGGAAAACGACGTGGCATCAACGATGAAGGATGTAGCGCGCCTCGCGCAGGTCAGTCTCGCGACAGTCTCCGCGGTGCTGTCGGGCTCGGCCTATGTCAGCCCCGAGCTGACCGGCCGCGTGAAGAAGGCTGTCGCCGCGCTCGGCTATGCGCCCAATACCGTGGCGAGCAGCCTGAAGAAAGGCGCGACCCGGATCATTGGGCTCGTCGTCCCCGATGTCACGAACCCGTTTTTCACGGAGCTCGTCCATTCGGTGCAAAAGCGCGCGCGCGAGCAGGGCTACGCGGTCCTGCTATGCGACAGCGAACGCGATATCGAGCAGGAGCGCTCGTATCTGAAGATGCTTCGCGCGCATCTCGCGACGGGCACCATCATTTGCGCGGCAGGGCCCGACGCGTCATACAAGGACTTGCCCAATGACGTCGGCATCATGCCGATCGTCACGGTCGATCACATCATTCGCGCCGACGACTACGACTCGGTCGTCCTCGACAACGTCGCGGCATCGCGGATGATCATGCAGCACATCATCGGTCTCGGTCACACGCGCGTTGCGATCATCGCGGGGCAGCAGCATCTCGTGCCCGGCCGCGATCGTCTGGCCGGATTCGTCGAGGCATTGCGCGGCGCCGGTCTCGACGTGGTGCCCGAGTTCGTGCGGCACGGCGCGTTCAACGGCAACGATGCGTTCGACTGCGCGCACGCCCTCCTCGCGTTGCCCGAGCGTCCATCCGCGATCTTCGCGACCAACAACCAGATGCTGATCGGCGTGATGCGCGCGATCTCCGAGTCGGGCCTGTCGTGTCCACGCGATGTGTCGGTTGCCGCAATCGATGATTTCCCGTGGGCCGCCGCCTTCTCTCCCGCGCTGACAACCGTTCGTCAACCCGTCGATGCCATGGCCGAAGCCGCGTTCAACCTGCTGCTGGAGCGCATCGACGGGACGAACGCGGCGCCCAAGCATCTCGTGTTCGCACCCGAGCTGGTGATCCGGCAGTCGTGCGTCGCGCCGCCTGCGCCGAGCGGGCTTGCGCTTGCCGCACAAAAAGCGCTCGCGAAGCCCGCGGCGCGGCGAGCGAAAGCGAAAAGCACAGGCAAGGCACAGCTCTCCGACGCATGAAGCGGCATGAAGCGGCATGAATCCGCGCGCATAGGCGCACAGGCGCATACGCGCGGCGAGCGGGACCTATAACAACGTTGCGAGGCAATCCGTGAACAACAGGCACGCCCTGATTCCGTCGGGACCGTTGGGTTTCGGCGCGGCCCCATTGGGCAATCTCTTTGCACGCGTCAGCGAAGAAGCGGCTGAAGAGACATTGAGCGCGGCATGGGAAGCCGGCATGCGCTATTTCGATACCGCGCCGTTCTACGGCATGGGTCTGTCCGAACAGCGCCTCGGACGGGCGCTCGCGCATCGTGCGCGCGACGAATTCGTCGTCTCGACGAAAGTCGGGCGTCTGCTGATTCCCGATGCATCCGTTCCCGATGTCCAGCACGGCTATGTCGGCGCGCTGCCGTTTCGCGTCGAATTCGATTATTCGGCGCAAGGCGTGCTCCGTTCGATCGAAGAGAGTCTCAAGCGTCTTTCACTCGATCGCATCGATATCGTCTATATCCACGACGTCGCCGAAGATGCGCATGGTGACGACTGGCTGCGGCAATATCGTATCGCCGTCGAAGGCGCGATGCGGGCGCTGAGCGATCTGCGCGATCAGGGAGTGATCGGCGCATGGGGGCTCGGCGTCAATAGAGTCGAGCCATGCCTGATGACATTGAACGATGCAGACCCCGATGTGTTCCTGATCGCGGGACGGTACACGCTGCTCGACACATCGGCGCTCGATGCGTTGATCCCCGCTTGCGACGGGCGCGGCGTGCAACTGGTCGCGGGCGGTCCGTTCAACTCGGGGCTGCTTGTCGGCGGCACGACGTTCGAATATGCGGAGGCGCCGGCGGAGATGCTCGATAAGCGGCGCCGACTTCTCGCGCACTGCGAGCGCTTCGGCGTGGACCTGAAGGCGGCCGCGCTGCAGTTCACGCATGCGCCGCGAGCGGTCGCGTGCGTGATCGCGGGCGCGCGGAACGCGAGCGAGATCAGACAGAACTGCGCGGCAATGACCGAGCCGATTCCGTCGGCACTCTGGGCGGCGTTGAAGGCCGATGGGTTGATTCCCGCCGATGCGCCGGAGCCTCTTGCTTCGGGCGACGCGATCCACGCAACGACACGCGAGCCCGTCTGATCGCGAGGGCTGCGACGCGCTCTTCGCATGCGCGAAGATGAACAGACGCGGCGCCCTCACCAGGAACGCGCCGCTTCGTTGCCATCACGCGTGAGATTTCTCCGCGACCGAGCGCAAGATCGAAATGAACGCCTGCATCGGTTCCGACAGCGGCTCGTTCTTGCGGGTGACGATGCCGTAGTGCGGCATCGTCCGGCGGATCGGCACGTCCAGTCGCCCGAGCAACCCTTCGTCGACATACTTTTCGACGGCGGCACGCGGCTGAAGCGACAGCATGTCGGTCGTTTGCAACAGCGCCAGCGCCGAGAAGATCGACGGCGTCTCGACCATGCCCACCAGCGAACGGATTCCCGCAGCGGCGATGGTCTCCTCGAACAGATGCCGGATAGCCGTCGCGGGCGGATACAGAATCCACGGCCACCCGGCGAGATCGGCCACTTCGGGCCGCGCGTGTTCCAGCAGCGGATGGCGCTTGCCGCACACGACCCACACCGGCTCCAGCGACAGCTTCTCGAAATCGAACAGCGCCTGATGATGCGGCTCGGTCAGGCGCCCGACCATGATGTCGATCTTCCTCTCCTCGAGCCAGACGACCAGCTGATCGCTGCTCTGCTCGACGAGCCGGATTCGCAACAGCGGTCGCTTGCGCAGGATATCCCGCATCGCCTCGGCCACCACGCCGGCCGCCGACGCCGAGATCGCGCCGACCGTCAGATGACCGTGGCCACCCAACCGCAGCGCATCCAGTTCGTTCACGAACTTGCCGAGATCGGCGACGGCAGCGCCCGCGTAGCGCAACGCGAACGTCCCGAGTTCGGTGGGACGCATCTCGCGAGGCAGGCGCTCGAACAGCCGCGCGCCCAATATGGCCTCCGTGTCGCCGAGTATCTTGGTCGCGGCGGGCTGCGTGATGTGCATCTGCTCGGCGGCAATGCGCAGGTTGCGCGTGCGCCCGAGAATGTCGAGCAGTTGCAGGTGTCGGAAGCGCAATCGGGTCAACACGGACACCGACGGAACGGCTGAAGCGGGATGTTTGGCCATACAGGTAAACCACGCCTTACTCATAACGAAACGGAATCGATATTACCGAATAATCGATTGGATGTTTATGGGAGCCGCGCGTACCGTTGCACCTTGGCTTTGGACCCTACTGGTACGGTACGCCGCCACGATGCTGGCGGGCGACCGGGCGGCAACAAGAATCCATGGAGATAACGATGACTACCCCGCTAGTGCTGAACGCCCGAGACACGCTTCCCGACGACGGCTTCAAGGGCACGCTGGTCGGACGCGCATGGCTGCCGCCGACCGACACGACGCCGGGTGGCCCGGCCGTGGTCGTGCTGCGTGCCGATGGCGTTTTCGACATTTCCGACGTCGCGCCGACCATGAGCAGCCTGCTCGAACACGACGACCCGGTGGCCACGGTGCGCAATGCCGCTGGCCGCTGGATCGGCAGTCTCGAGTCGATCCTCGCGGGCGCGCCCGCCAGCACGGGCGATGCCGGCAGCGACTCGCGCGCGCATCTGCTCGCGCCTTGCGATCTCCAGGTCATCAAGGCGGCGGGCGTCACGTTTGCGGGCAGCCTGATCGAGCGCGTGATCGAAGAACAGACCAAGGGCGATCCGGCAGGCGCCGCGCAGATTCGCGCGAACATCCAGGCGCTCGTCGGCGACAGTCTCGCCAGCCTTCGCCCGGACTCGACGGAAGCGCGCGAACTCAAGGCGCTGCTGATCGCGCAAGGCATGTGGTCGCAATACCTCGAAGTGGGCATCGGCCCCGATGCGGAGGTCTTCACGAAGGCGCCCGTGCTGTCCGCGCTGGGCACGGGTACGGAGATCGGCTTGCATCCGAAGTCCGAGTGGAACAATCCCGAGCCGGAAGTGGTGCTCGCGATCAACAGCCGTGGCCAGGTGCTGGGCGCGACGCTCGGCAACGACGTCAACCTGCGCGACTTCGAAGGCCGCAGCGCGCTGCTGCTCGGCAAGGCGAAGGACAACAACGGGTCGACCGCCATCGGTCCGTTTCTGCGTCTTTTCGACGAGAGCTTTTCGATCGATCACGTGCGGCAAGCGGAAATCGGCTTGCGTGTCGAAGGCGAAGACGGCTTCGTGCTGGTCGGCACGAGCTCGATGAACCAGATCACGCGCGATCCGCTCGATCTCGTCGCGCAGACGATCGGCGCGATCCATCAGTATCCCGATGGCGCGATGCTGTTTCTCGGCACGCTGTTTGCGCCCGTCGAAGACCGCGATGCGCCCGGCGGCGGCTTCACCCACAAGGAAGGCGACATCGTGCGGATCGCCACGCCGTCGCTCGGCACCCTTGTGAACCGCGTCGGCCGCAGCGACCGTATCGCGCCGTGGCAGTTCGGCGCGCGCGCGCTGATCAATAACCTCGCGCAGCGAGGGCTGCTCGGCAAGCCGCTCTGAACCAGGCCCTGCTACTCGCGATACGCGATACGCAATACGCGATAAGCGCCGCTCGCGTTTCAATGTGCGTCCCACCGACCGCGCGCGTCGGTGGACGGATCGATACGCATGACGTAGCCATGCACGGCAACCATCGTGCATGACACGGGAGACAAACAATGCAGACCCAGGCTTCAAACCACGACGCGCTCGCCAGCGCCATCAAGAAAGCGCGCAACCGGCTGGCGCCGTTCCTCGCGCTGATGTTCGCGCTGTCGATGCTCGACCGTTCGAACGTCGGCTTCGTCAAGCAGGCGCTGATGGTCGACGCGAACATCGGCGATGCCGCGTATGCGCTCGGCGCCGGCATCTTCTTCATCGGCTACGCGGTGTTCGAGATTCCCAGCAACCTCATCATGCATCGCGTGGGCGCAAAGGTCTGGATGAGCCGGATCATGGTGACGTGGGGCCTCGCGTCGGCGGCGATGATGTTCGTCCACAACGAAACGTCGTTCTACGTGCTGCGCTTCATTCTCGGCGTGGCCGAGGCCGGCTTTTCTCCGGGCGTCATCCTGTACTCGACCTATTGGTTTCCGGCAAGCCAGCGCGGCAAGGCGCTCGGCGTGTATTACTTCGGCCTGCCGCTCGCGCTCGTGCTGGGCAGCCCGCTCTCCGGTCTGTTGCTCGACGTGATGGGCGGTCAGCTCGGGCTGCACAACTGGCAATGGATGTTCATCATCGAAGGGATCGCGGCGACGGTGGTCGGCGTCATCGCGTTTTTCTATCTCGTCAGCAAGCCGCGCCACGCAAGCTGGCTGAGCGCCGACGAAAAGGCCGCGCTCGAAGCAGCTATCGCAGCCGAAGACCGTCACAAGGTCGCCCACGGTCCCGCGAGCGCGCTCGCGGCGCTGCGCAACTGGCACGTGATGCGCTTCGTCGCGATCTACTTTGCGATTCAGGTCAGCGTCTACGGCGTCATCTTCTATCTGCCGACCCGCCTTTCCGAATTGACGGGCACAGCCGTCGGCCTGAAGGTCGGTCTGCTGACCGCGATTCCCTGGCTGTGCGCGCTGATCGCGCTGCGCGTCGTGACGGGAATCGCCGACGCGAGCGGCAAGCACCGGCAATTCGCGATCGCGATGCTCTTGATGGCCGCGACGGGCATCGCGCTGTCGACGCTCGGACACGAACTCGTTCCCGTGCTGCTGGCCTTCTGCGTTGCTGCGATTGGCTTCGTGGTCGTGCAACCGCTGTTCTGGACGCTGCCGACGGCTTATTTGAGCGGAACAGCAGCCGCGAGCGGCATCGCGCTGATCGGCGCGCTCGGCAATCTCGGCGGCTTTCTCGCGCCGACGCTGAAGACGGCAGTCGAATCCAGCTTCCATAGCCAGCGAGCCGGCATGCTTGCGCTGGCAATTGCGGGCGGCTGCGGCGTGCTCTTGTTGTTGAGCATCGGCGCAGCGGCGCAACGTTCGTTCGCGATCAAGCAGCGTTCGTCCGGCTCCGAGACGGCATGACGGCCGCGCTCTACCTACAGACTCTACTTTTACGTTTTGATTCGATGATTCTTGGACATCACTACATCGCCGGAGAGCGCCACGCGGCCGGCACGCCGTTGCACAGCATCGATGCGATCACGGGCGAGCGTTATCCCGTCATCTTCTACGAGGCAACGCAAGCCGAAGTGAGCGCGGCAGCGCAGGCGGCGCAGCAGGCGTTCGCCACCTTTCGCGCGACGAGCCCGATTGTGCGCGCCGCGCTGCTCGAAGCGATCGCCGATGAAATCGACGCGCTGGACGCGTCGTTCATCGCCGAGGCGAATCGCGAGACGGCATTGCCCGTCGCGCGTCTGGAAGGAGAGCGCAAGCGCACGAGCAATCAGTTGCGGATGTTTGCCGCCACGGTTCGTCGCGGAGATTTTCTCGATGTTCGTATCGATCGCGCCCAGCCGGATCGCACGCCGCTGCCGCGTCCCGATCTGCGGCAATATCGCGTTGCCGTGGGCCCGGTGGCCGTTTTCGGCGCCAGCAATTTTCCGATCGCCTTTTCCGTCGCGGGCGGCGATACGGCATCGGCGCTCGCGGCCGGTTGTCCCGTCGTCGTCAAGGCGCATCCCGGCCATATGGTGACGTCCGAACTCGTCGCCGATGCGATCGTGCGCGCAGTCGCGAAGTCGGGACTTCCGACCGGCATCTTCAATATGGTCTACGGTACAGCCGCGACGGGCGCGGCGCTGGTGAAGGCGCCGCAGATCAAGGCTGTCGGCTTCACCGGCTCGCTCGCTGCGGGCCGCGCGCTCTTCGATCTCGCACAGGCGCGGCGCGAGCCGATCCCCGTCTTCGCGGAGATGTCCAGCGTGAACCCCGTCTTCCTGCTGCCTTCGGCGCTCGCCGAGCGTGGCGCGCAGATCGCGCGGGAACTGGCGGCATCCGTCACGTTCGGCTGCGGGCAGCTCTGCACGAATCCCGGTCTGGTGCTGGGCGTGCGCTCGCCGGCCTTCGATACGTTCAAGGCGGCGTTGCGCAACGCGCTCGAACAGACCGCGCCGCAACCGATGCTCGGCGCAGGCATTCGCGAGAACTTCAGGCGCGGCGTGGCAGGGCTGCGTGCGCTGCCGGGTGTCGAAGAACTGCTGGCAGGCGGGCGGGAAGCCGGGCAGGATGAGCGCGTCGGCGGACATCTTTTCATTGCCGGGCGCGACGCATTGCTCGACGGCGACGCGCTCGAAGAAGAAGTATTCGGTCCTTCGACGATACTGGTCGAACTCGACGACGAGCGCGATTTCCTCGCGTTCGCCGACAAGATGCAAGGCCAGTTGACCGCGACGGTGCTCGCGAACGGGGCCGATCTCGCGCAGCAAGCGGGATTGCTCGCGGCGCTGGAGACCAAGGTCGGACGACTGCTGTTCAACGGCTATCCGACGGGCGTGGAAGTGAGCGATGCAATTGTCCACGGCGGGCCTTATCCTGCTACGACGGATGCGCGCGGCACGTCGGTGGGCAGCGCAGCCATCGAGCGCTTCCTGCGCCCGGTGTGCTACCAGAACTATCCCGACGCCAGCCTGCCTCCCGCTTTGCGCGATGCGAATCCGTGGAACCTGCCACGCCTCGTCGACGGCATCGCGACACGCGCCGCCGCGCCCGTCGACACCTGCACGGAGACTATCTGATGCCTACGACCACGGAATTCGAAGCGGGAACGCCTGCCGCTCCTGCCTCCTCATCGACAGATGCGATCATCCGGCTGCATCCCGCTGACGATGTGGTGATCGCGCGGCATCAACTCGTTGCGGGCATGCGTCTGAGCGATGGCGTCACGGTGCGCGGCCTGATTCCCGCCGGGCACAAGGTAGCGGCGCGCGCTCTCGAAACCGGCGCGCCTCTTCGACGCTACGGGCAGATTATCGGATTCGCGACGCGCGCCATCGCGCCGGGCGAGCACGTGCACACGCATAACCTCGCGATCGGTGCGTTCGAACGGGACTATGCATTCGGCGCCGACATCCGGCCGACCGCGCGCGTGAGGCCGTCCGCACAATTTCAGGGCATCGTCCGCAGCGATGGCCGCGTGGCCACGCGCAACTACATCGGCATACTGACGTCGGTGAACTGCTCGGCCACGGCTGCGCGCGCGATCGCCGATCATTTCCGGCGCGACATCAACCCGCGGGCGCTCGCCGACTATCCGAACGTCGATGGCGTCGTGGCCCTCACGCACGGCCAGGGCTGCGCAGTCGACGCGAACGGCGAAGCGCTCGACGTGCTTCGGCGCACGATCGGCGGCTATGCGCGCCATCCGAACTTTGCGGCCGTGCTGATCGTGGGCCTGGGCTGCGAGACGAACCAGATCGACGGACTGATGCAGGGGCAAGGCCTGGAGGGAGGCGCGTCGCTGAAGACGCTGACGATCCAGAGCAGCGGCGGCACCGCGCGCACCGTCGCCGCAGGCATCGAGCAGATCGAGGCCATGCTCGCCGACGCGAATCGGGTACGGCGTCAACCCGTCGACGCGAGGCATCTGGTCGTGGGTCTGCAATGCGGCGGCTCCGATGGCTACTCGGGCATCAGCGCGAATCCCGCGTTGGGCGCAGCCGTGGACCGGCTCGTCGCGCATGGCGGCACGGCCATTCTTTCGGAGACGCCCGAGATCTACGGCGCCGAGCATCTGCTCACGCGCCGCGCCGTCTCGCCAGCGGTGGGCGAGAAGCTGATCGCCCGCATCCGCTGGTGGGAAGCGTACTGCGCGCGAATGGACGCGAGTCTCGACAACAATCCGTCGGCGGGCAACAAGGCGGGCGGCCTCACGACGATCCTCGAAAAATCGCTCGGCGCAGTGGCCAAGGGCGGCACGACGAATCTCGTCGACGTGTACAACTATGCCGAGCCAGTCGATGCGCACGGACTCGTGTTCATGGACACACCCGGCTACGACCCCGTCTCCGCGACGGGACAGGTCGCGGGCGGCGCGAACCTGATCTGCTTTACGACGGGACGCGGATCGGCTTACGGATGCGCGCCGTCGCCATCATTGAAGCTCGGGACCAACACGGCACTCTGGCAGCGGCAGCAGGAAGATATCGATCTGAACTGCGGCGCGGTCATCGACGGCACGCGCAGCGTCGACGAGTTGGGCGAAGAGATTTTCAAGTTGATGCTGGCAACCGCTTCCGGCGAAAAGTCGAAAAGCGAACTGCACGGCTACGGACAGAACGAGTTCGTGCCGTGGCAATTGGGGGCGATCACCTGAGTTTGGCTGATTTGTTTTTATCGGCATTCGGAATGCTGTCCGAATGCCGATCGAATCCCGGTTTATCGAATAGCACGAGGTGAATTGAAAATGCTAAAGGGAATCTCTCCGCTATTGTCGCCGGATCTGCTCTTCACGCTTGCATCGATGGGTCACGGCGATGAGATCGCGCTCGTCGATGCCAACTTCCCCGCTGCTTCTCATGCGCGTCAGTTGATCCGGTTGCCGTCTTGCACATCGGCGGAACTCGCGAACGAGGTGCTGCGCCTTTTTCCGTTAGACGAGGCAGTACCTCGCGCCGCCTGGATCATGACGCCGATCGACCCGTTGCCCGCGCCTCCGCCCGCAACGCTCGACCTTCAGCGCGTGTTGAAATCCCACGGATATCCCGAAGCCGACGGGCTAGCGCGCAATGAGTTCTACGCGCGCGCGAGAGCCGGCTTTGCAATCGTGCAGACGGGAGAAACGCGACCCTACGGCAATCTGCTGCTCAAGAAAGGGGTCGTGCCGCCCGTGGCCGTTTGAATCTTCGCCGGTTCGCGGGCCAGCCGTAGAACCCACGTCGCCAGAAATTTGAACGGCAGCCTGCTGCTAGGCCTCAAGCATGGCGGATATCACACGGAGGCCGCGGCATCGGCTCTTCGTCGACGAATGCAGTACCGCACTTCACGGCAAAAGCGAACGCTGATTGCCGGTTCGCAAAATGCCCCAGATCGCCGAGCGACGTGAGCTCGCCATCCTCCTCAAGAATGGATACGCGCGCAACAAAAGTATTGCCGCTTCTTGCAACCGCCGGTTGTATCGCTACACCGTGGTGATAGAAGTGCATAAGATCTCCTGATAAAGTCAAACATCTCCATTCAAGCTCACACCATTCGGCTCAATAGCTTCGCTTCGGCGCCTGCGAAACAGTCGCCCGCCAATGACGAACCAATAAAGAACACGTTAGTAGAACCTGGATGTAGCGATTCGCATGCGGACGCTGCACATCTAAGGCGAACGTCCCACTTCGGATGGTGCACGAAAACCAATGATGCGCGCCGCAGGTGGCACGCACATGACGGGTAATTTTCAGGTACTCAAGCGAGATCGATTCGCTCGCCCCTCTGCAGAACGCATCGCGCGAACGACGAATGGCAATACGCCCGCCAGACCGCCTTGCGAGATGATTCCGCAGATAAGGTTCCAGTTCCGCGCGAGCTTAGTGTTTTCGCGCAATAGCCTTAACGACCGAAACCGCATGCAGCGTACGACGGGGACGCTGCACTTCAGACGCCAGTTTTTCCAGTGCTGCCAGCTGACGCTCCAGAAGCGTATCCAGTTCTTCGCGACTAAGGCTGGTCTGTTCGGGGGCCGCCTTAACCAGCATCAGAGTAGCGAATTCGTGAGGGCTCAGCATGTTTGTCTCGCTCCGTATTATCTGGATTAAACGTTGCCTGCAAGCATTAATTACCCGTTGATGCAAAGGCCGTTTGATATTTCAGTAGATTGTTCCAGTCTGTTATGGTCCGGCCTGTGAATCCGGTAGCATCAGGCCAGGCCCCAAATGTTAAATCGAATTTCGGCACGCTTCCGCATGAAAATAATGCATTAGAACGACATCGTTGATAGAGCGTGTTTTGTCATACGAAGATCTGCTGCGACGGCCCTCGCGAGGCGCCTTCCGGGTAGATCCGCAACTCGATCTATTTCAGATTCAAATGAAGTACATCGATTCCGGTTCGCTTGTTTAGGTTGAGTTAATTCTTTCCTTTTGGAATTTCCCGTAAAGCTCTAATGACTCTATCGCTCTAAATCTGCGAGCTTTGTTGGATCAGACCAGACAGCGAACCGCAAAGTGTTAGCCGTCAGCCAGACATCGGCACACATCGGGTTCGTCGTAAGAAGTTGCGAACGAGCGCGAATCTTCTTTGTTTTCCACTGCTTACGATCGCTCGCAAGCCAGACACATCCGTCTTGGCACAACCCGTGCCTTCTCAGCGATGGGCGCGGCAACGACCGGTTCCCTGCTTTCGCTGCGGCGTCAGCGATATTGCCTGCATTCCAGCCATGGTCTTGTTCGTTCGAGCCTCTCTGCCTGCGCGCGGCGGGCATTTGCATCATCCCACCAACGTTGAATAGCGCGACCCAATGATCGTCATCCGGCTACATTCGGGGATTCAATTATCAACTTAGGAATACCTATGAATACGAAACTTATCGCCACTCTTCTGATTGCAAGCTCCGCCTCGTTGGCCGCACCCGCCTTCGCGAGCGGCTATGGCCCCGCGCCGTACTATCGCCCCGATGACGGCGGACCTGCATCGCAACGCGGTCAAAGCGCTCAAACGTTATCCGTGGAAGAAGCCCAGGCACGCATGCTGGACGAACGCCATAGCGGTGTCGGCGGGGACGAAGCCGCCAGATACGAATCGGGTGGCCCTTCGATGGCCGATAACGCCAACCCGATGTATCGCGGCAACTGATCAGCCGGTCGCGGGGCGCGGGTCGGCCAGCGCCCCGCCGCATCACACCACACCGCACCGCGATCGTCACTTCGCGTCCGGCCACCGATCGTCGACGCCTGCGCGAAGCGTGGCCTCCTTCCCTGCAATCCCCTCTTGTCGAAACCCCGCTTCGGGCACCTCGACTCTGACCGCACAACCCACGCTCGTTCAAAGTTAAACCGGAGTTTGCCGCAAACGGACCGGGAGCATAATCTTCAACTAATGGCGCTTGGCATGGGAAGGGAGTATGCGCTGCGCAAACTGCGGATTCGAAAACCTCACCGGGGCGCAATTCTGCGAAGCGTGCGGCGCCATGCTGTCGCGCACATGTCCGCGCTGCAGCCATGAGGCGAGTCCTTCGGCCAGATTCTGCAATGCATGCGGCGCCCCGCTGACCGATGCATCCGCAGCGTCTGTGCCGCATCCGCAGTCTGTCTCGTCGCCGTCCCCGGCGCCTATCCATTACACGCCGCACCACCTCGCCGAACGCATCCTGGCCGAACAGGCGGCGATGGATGCGCGCGGCGAAACCGCCGGCGAGCGCAAGACCGTCACCGCGCTGTTCGCGGACATGGCCGGCTCCACCGCCTTGATCCACGACCTGGACCCGGAGGAGGCCCATCGCCTCATCGACCCTGTCGTCGCGCTGATGATGGAAGCCGTTCACTACTACGAAGGCTATGTAGCGAAGTCACTCGGTGACGGCATCCTTGCGCTGTTCGGCGCGCCGATCGCCCATGAGGACCATCCGCAGCGCGCGCTCTTCGCGGCGCTGCGGATGCAGGCAGCGATGCGCCGCCACGCGGACCGCATCCGTCTGGAGAAAGGCATTCCGCTGCAGATCCGCGTCGGCGTCCACACGGGCGAAGTCGTCGTGCGTTCGATCCGCACCGACGATCTGCACACCGATTACGATCCCGTCGGTCATACGATCCACATCGCGTCTCGGATGGAGGGGATCGCCGCCCCCACGTCGATTCTGGTCAGCGAGTCCACCCACAAGCTGGCCGAAGGCTATTTCGAGTTCAAGTCGTTGGGGGCCACGCAGTTGAAGGGCATTCCCGCGCCGCTGTCGGTGTATGAAGTGCTCGGCCCCGGCGCGCTGCGCACGCGCCTGCAATTGGCAGCGCATCGCGGACTCGCTCGGTTCGTCGGCCGCGAAGTCGAAATGGACCACTTGAACAGGGCGCTGGAGATGACCCGACAGGGACGTGGACAGGTCGTCGGCGTGGTCGGTGAAGCAGGCGTCGGCAAGTCGCGGCTGTTTCATGAATTCAAGGAACGTTCGCGACACGGCTGTCTGGTACTCGAAACGTTCTCGGTATCGCACGGCAAGGCTTTCGCCAATTTGCCGCTGATCGAGCTTCTGAAGAACTATTTCCAGATCACCGGTCGGGACGACGAGCGCCGATGTCGCGAAAAGATGATGGGCAAGGCGCTCATACTCCAACGCAGCTTCGAAAGTCTCGTGCCTTACCTGCTTTTTCTGCTGGGCATCGGCGAACCCGGTTCGGCACTGGATGAGATGGACCCGAAAATCCGGCGAGACCGAACCTTCGACGCGATCACGCAACTCCTCGCTCGCGAGAGCCAGGACCAACCGGTCGAACTGCTGTTCGAAGACCTGCAATGGCTGGACAGCGAGACGGAAGGCTTCCTCGCCTACCTGATCGAACGCGTGCCGAAAACGCGGATTCTGCTTCTCGTGAACTATCGGCCCGAGTACCGGCCAGGCTGGCAACACGAGAATCAGTACACGCGGCTACGGCTCGAACCGCTTGGTCCCGCCGAAGCACAGGGACTGCTCGCGGCGCTGCTCGGCGATGATCCGGGCCTCGTGCCGCTCAAGCAACTGATCCTGGAGAAGACCGAGGGCAATCCGTTCTTCATGGAGGAAGTGGTCCAGACGCTCGCGGAGGAAAAATCGCTGCTCGGCGAGCCCGGCCGCTACCGGATCGAGCGACCGCCTGCGGCGTTGCATATACCGACCACAGTGGAAGGCGTGCTCGCGGGCCGTATCGACAGGCTGCCCGTCGCCGAGAAAGAACTGCTGCAGACGCTCGCCGTGATCGGCAAGGAATTTTCGTTCAGCCTGGTGCGGCTCATCTGCGGCGACCACATCGCGCGCGCGGACGACGATCTGCGCGAACTTCTCTCCCATCTGGAGGCCGCGGAGTTCATTTACGAGCGGCCCGCGTTTCCGGAAGTGGACTATTCGTTCAAGCACGCGCTCACGCAGGAAGTGGCCGGGCACTCGCTGCTCACCGAGCGGCGCAGCGCGCTTCACGAGCGAACCGCGCAGGCGATCGAAGCGCTCTTTCCCGCCAGCATTGCCGATTACAGCAGCGAACTGGCGCACCACTACAGCTTGAGCGGAAACCTGCCGAAGGCCGTCGAGTATCTGCATCGCGCCGCGCAACTGGCGCTGCGCCACGCATCGCATCTCGATGCGATACATCACCTGGAAGCGGCGCTGACGTTGCTCGAGCGTCTGCCCGACACGCCGGACCGCAGGCAAAGAGAACTGGCGCTACGGCTCTCGTTGGGGCCCGCGTTGATGTCCGCGCGGGGCTACGGCGCGCCCGAGGTTGCTGCCGCCTATACCCGCGCGCTGACGTTGTGCGAGCAGACAGGCGACGCGTCGCAGCGCTTCGCGGCGCAACTTGGCCTGAGAATCCATTTCATGACGCATGGAGAGTACGCGAAGGCGCGCGAAGTGGGTAAGGAGATGCTCGACGTGGCTCGGCATGCAAAGGACCCCGCCCTGCTCGTCGAGGCGCACGGCGCGCTCGGCGCATGCCAGTTCCTGCAAGGGGGCCTCGACGATGCACGCAACCATGCCGAACAGGCGCTCGCGATCTACGATCCGGAGCAGCATCAGACCCATGTGTTCGCGCACGGCGTGGACCCCGGCATCCGGGCGCTGAACTTCCTCGCGCTGACCTTGTGGCTTCAGGGATACCCCGATCAGGCCCGCAAGCGCTGCCAGGAGGCGCTCGCCCTCGCGCACAAGCTCGCCCACGGGCCGAATGTGGCCTTCGCACTCGCCTATGCGGCAGAGTTGCATCAGCTTCGGCGCGAATCGTCGCTGGCCCGCGAGCATGCCGAAGCCATCATCACGCTGTCGACGGAACAGGGGCTGCCCTACTGGCTCGCGTGGGGAACCATCTTCTGCGGATGGGTGCTGAGCGAGCGGGGAAACATCGACGAGGGGATCGCGCAGATGCGGCGAGGCCTCGACGCCGACCGCGCCGCCGGCGGCGAAGACCATCGCTCGTATTTTCTGGCGCTCCTCGCCGACAGCTACCGGCGCGCGGGTGACATCGCGAGCGGCCTCGGCGCACTCGAAGAGGCCATGGCGATCGTCGAAAAGTCGAACGAGCATTGGTACGAGGCGGAACTGTATCGGCTCAAGGGCCGCCTGCTGCTCGGGGGCGAGAACGACGATCGCGCATCGGCTCGCCGCGACGAAGCCGAGCACTGTTTTCGCAAGGCGCTCGACGTGTCTCATCGTCTGGGCGCGAAATCGCTCGAATTACGCGCCGCATCGAGCCTCGCCCGTCTGTGGCAAGACGAGGGCAAGGCGGCCGACGCGCGGCGGGTGTTGTCCCAGGTGTACGACGGCTTGTCGGAGGGCTTCGACACCGCCGACATGCAAGAGGCCAAGGCATTGCTCGATGCACTGGCGCCGGGCACCGGATGACGGTTCTTATCGTGCCGTAATCGGCCGATCCCGCCGGCTACTGACCGGTGCATCGGCGCAAGACTGGTTGGCGCACCATGCCGGATGCGCAATACGATTCGCAGCGATCGACGAGACAGAAAATGACGACGAAGAACACTGAACCTCGAACGGACGACGCGCGCAAGCCGGTCGCGCTGGCGTTGCAGGGCGGCGGGATGCACGGCGCGTATACGTGGGGCGTGCTCGACCGGCTGCTCGAAGACGACCGGCTGACGATCGAGGGTGTGAGCGCGACCAGCGCCGGCGCGATGAATGCCACGGTGCTTGCGTACGGGTTATCGAAAGGCGGCGCGGACGGCGCGCGCGAGGCGCTGCACGACTTCTGGCGCGCCGTCTCGCATTCCGCCGATCGCTACAACCCGCTGCGCTGGATGCCCTGGCTCAAAGGGACGCACAGCTTCGGGCTCGATCATTCGCCGCTCTATGCATTTGCCGACATGATGCTGCGGGTCTTCTCGCCGTATCAGTTCAATCCGAACAATCTCAATCCGCTGCGCGAGGTGCTCGAAAGCAAGGTCGACTTCGCCGCGTTGCGCAAGCACTGCCCGATTCGCCTCTTCCTGTGCGCGACCAACGTGGAGACGGGGAAAATCCGCCTCTTCACGGGCGACGACGTCTGCGTGGACGCCGTGCTCGCGTCCGCGTGCGTGCCGACGCTGTTCCAGGCCATCACAATCGACGGCGAGCACTACTGGGACGGCGGCTACATGGGCAACCCCGCCATCTACCCGCTGATTTACAACTGCAACACGCGCGACATCGTGATCGTCCACATCAATCCGCTCGTTCGCCGGGGCGTGCCGATGTCGGCCGCCGAGATCCTTAATCGCATCAACGAGATCAGCTTCAACTCGTCGCTGATGCGCGAAATGCGAGCGATCGCGTTCGTGACCGAGCTGATCCAGCAAGGCAAGATCGAGCGCGGCGAGATGAAGGAAATGCTGATCCATTCCATCCGATCCGACGACGCGATGTGCACGCTGAGCGTGTCGAGCAAGTACAACGCCGATTGGGATTTCCTGTGCGGGCTGCACGACAAGGGAAGGCACGAGGCGGACATGTGGCTCTTGCATCACTACCGGAACATCGGGCAACGATCGAGCATCGACATTCGCAGGGAGTTTCTTTGAGCATCGCTACGCGTTCGCCGCCCGACGGCGACGCCGCGCTGCGTGCCGCGCAACAAGAGCGCGTATCGGCACATCACGGGAATCGAACGGCATGACGCAGACGCACGCGCGCTTCATCGCATTGTGGTCACGCAGCGGCGGCACGCGTGCAGAGGCCGTTTGCGCCGACCTCGCGCAGCGCTACGCGGAACCAGCGCGTCGATACCACACGCTGCAGCATGTGCGCCGCTGCTTGCGCGATCTCGACCGGGCGCGCGACGAGATTCCGCATCCCGATCCCGTCGAGCTTGCTCTGTGGTGCCACGACGTGATCTACGCACCCGGCGCGCGGGACAACGAGCAACGCAGCGCAACGTGGTTCCGGCAATGGGCGGACGGCCGCATCGCGGCGAGCGAGCACATCTGCGACATGATTCTCGCGACGCGGCATATGAATGCACCGGCCGGACGGGACGAACGTTTCGCATGCGATATCGACCTTGCCGTGCTCGGCGCGCCGCGCAGTCTCTTTCGTCGGGACGGGGAACGCCTGCGTGCCGAGCGGCCGGACCTCGACGATCGCGCATACGACCTGCACGAACGAGCCCTCCTGGGCAGTTTGCTGGCGCGTCCGCGCATCTATCTCACGGACTTTTTTCACGCTCGCTGCGAAACGCGCGCGCGCAGCAATCTGACGTGGCGGCTAGAGCTGCCGATGCCGCGATGAAGCAGCACGCAGCATTTGCCGTCAACCAGCAAGGCACGCATCGCGCCTTGAAGCTTTCGGCTAGCGATAGCCGTGGTAGAGTCGAGCGACTTTCTTTATCGCGTAGCCTTATGTCGTTACGCATCGAACCCGGACCCGCCGATTCGGCACACCATCGGCAGGGCATCGAAAGCGCCACCGATACGCACGCCATGAACAAGCCGATTCCCGCAATCGTTCCAGCGCAAACCGCTCTGGTGGTCATGCACTATCAGACTGACATTCTGGCGTTGTTTCCATCCGTCGCGCCCGTTTTGCTCGCCAACACGCGCAAGCTGTGCGACGCCGCGCGGGCCAAAGGCGTCAGCGTCTATTTCGCCAGGATTCACTTTAGTCCAGGCTATCCGGAAGTCAGTCCGTTGAACAGGAACGGCCAGGGAATCAAGCAACTCGGTCTTTTCATCGATGACCAGATCGCGCCGGAACTCGGCCAGCAGGCTACCGAACCGCTGATCATCGCGCATCGTGCGAGCGTGTTCTTCGGCACCGATTTGCAAGCGCAGCTTTGCGCGCAAGGTATCGATACGCTGCTGATGGTCGGCATTGCGTCGACGGGTGTCGTGCTGTCTTCGGTTGCGTACGCGAGCGATGCGGACTTCCGCCTGTTCACGGTCAAGGATTGCTGCTACGACCCGGACCAGGTCGTGCACGAACATCTTTTTTCAACGGCGTTCGATTCGCGCACGACGGTGCTCTCGCTCGCCGATGCGTTGTCGTTGCTCGCCTAGCTGCATCACCCGGCTACCCATTTGGGTGGTGTGCGTCTCCACTTCTTCTGTCATTGTCAAACCGTCGTCACGACGCTGTCCGCATGGATAGCCGGGCAATCGATGACGCGACGCGCAAGCACGTCGCATCGCAACTGGCAGGAGACTTGAAATGGAAACCACATCTTCGAGCGGAAATCCTTTGATGGATTTCTCGGACAAACTGGCGGACATTGCCGGGCGAATCGGGCGAAGTGTCGTCGCAGTACACGGCCGGCATCGGATGCCGTCAAGTGGCGTAATCTGGCGACGTGGCGTCGTCGTCACGGCTGCGCACGCGATCAGGCGCGAGGACGGGATCAAAGTCACATTGTCCGATGGACGTACAGTCGCCGCAGTCCTCGCGGGTCTGGATGCGGGCACCGATCTCGGCGTGCTGAAACTGGACGGCGTGGACCTGGACCCGATCGAATCCGGCGATGCCCGCTCACTGAAGCCGGGTCATCTTGCGCTCGCCGTCGCGCGCGCGGACGAACCCGGCATCAGCGCCGATTTCGGCGTAATCGGCAGTACAGGTGGTGCCTGGCGCACGTGGAGAGGAGGACAGCTCGATGCGTTCGTCCGACTCGACGGCGGCCTGCGCCCGGGTTTCTCCGGCGCAGCCCTCGCGGATATGCGCGGGCAGGTCATGGGCATCTGCACGTCGGCACTGATGCGCGGCGCCGGCATCGTGATTCCCGGCATGACCGTGGAGCGCGTCGCCGATGAACTGCTGGCCAAGGGGCGCGTGTCACGGGGCTACCTTGGCGTCGGCACGCAGCAGGTCGGGCTGCTGGACGCGTGGGTCGACAAGATGAACCTGCCGTTCCGCGGCGGATTGCTGATCAATTCGCTGGCGCCGGGCGGTCCTGCGGAACAGGCGGGCGTGCTGATAGGCGATGTGCTGATCGAACTGGACGGCAAGCCTTGCCGCGACATGGACGACGTGCACGCCGCGCTGGGCTCGGCAAGCATCGGACAGCAGTTGCACATCGCGTTGATCCGGGGTGGCGAACGCCACGCGTGTTCTGTAACGGTGGGCGAGCGCCCTCAACGGAATGCTTGCAGGTGAGGTCCGGGAAGCGGCGAAATGTCGGATGGACAGAGAGTACACATGGCGCCCATGAAGGTCGCGGTGATTGCGGCATCGTCGCGGGTGCGCGCGAGCCTGCAAGCCCTTGTCGAGCCGAACCCGGCGCTTGAGTTCGTGGGTAGCGCGGCCGACGCTGAAACGCTCGTCGATTGCCTCGCCGGCTCGCTGCCCGATGTGATCGTGACCGACATCGAGCCGGAAGCGAGCGACGCGCTCAAGGCGTTATTCGAAATCGGGCACGCGCCACCGGCGCTCGTGCTGTTGAGCGACGACCCGGACGGTGACTGGATTCTCGATGTGCTGCCCGCCGATGCGTTGGCAATCCTGCCGCTCAACGCGATGCCAGCCGAAATCGTCATGTCGATCGAAGCCGTCGCCGCGGGCCTGTGCGTTCTGCCGCCCGACATCCTTGCAAAGCTGTTGAGCGGACGAAAGCCGTCTCATGAGGCGGCATCCGGCGAACCATTCGAAGCGTTGACGTTACGCGAGATCGAAGTACTGGCGATGCTCGCCGACGGACTCGGCAACAAGGAGATCGCGCGGCAACTCGACATCTCGGACAACACGGTGAAATTTCACGTCTCATCCATCTTCGGCAAACTCGGCGCGACCAACCGCACCGAAGCGGTGATGCTCGGCATGCGGCGCGGATTCATCATGGTGTAGAACCCACGGCGCTCAAGAGCCTGCGCCACTCGCGATCGCGTCAGCAGAGCGTAGCGAGGATCAGGTCTTACGCTTCTTCTCAGGATCTACTCGTTTTAACGTGCGCGGCCGGATCAGATTTCCAGATCGCCCTCCTTCTTTTCGATGCAGAAGCGAAAGGAAGCGTACGTCTGGCAGCAGAGCGTGGATCTGCCTCAATGCGAGCGCATTCAACCATAGCGCCCGTCACTGTCGTATCGCGTTCTTTTCAGCGATCCAATACGTTCGACAGTGAAACTGAAACAACGAGACACTCTTGCACCGACGTGAGCGAATGCCGGCCAACCTTCGCCGACCTCCGTCACACTTGCGGCACGATCCAATGCGTCGTAGGGCTGAAAAGAAAAGAAGCGCTGCTGATGTGGCGCATGAAGCCTGTAGCTGGCAGTGTCTGACGAGATTTCGAGCGAGAACTGGCGCGTCGGCCATTCGAACCGCGCGCGGCCGCCCCAACCCGTAAAAACGTGATCGACCCGCGACCGAGGCAACGGATAGGTCACCCCGAATTGCCACGCGGGTGGCGTCGGTACATGGCGCGAGCGCTCGCCGCCGTCCCCGGAAAGCAACAGGCCACTGGCAGGCGCACACACTGAGGTATCTGCGTCACGGATCAGGAACGGACGAATACCGATCGAAAACGGCATTGCCGTGCCCCTCCTGTTTTCGATCTCGATCTTCACGGTGAGCGTTGGACCGTCCAACTGATATTCCTGAATTGCACGATACGACTCACGCAAAGTACTCGCGGCACTCAGCTTTATGCTTCTCGCGTCTATTCGCTCGATTTGCCAGTCCTGCAAACCAACGACATCCGCTAAAGCACGCTCTTCCGCGCAATTCCGGATTGCCCCTCGCAGATCTTTCCCGAAGCTCGACTGACGTCGACGAATGCTCGGACTCTCCAATAGGGGAGAACACGCCAGGTGATTTTCCACGCCCGATGCCGCCATCGAAGGCCGCACGAACACAGGCGTCCATATACCGCGATCGTTCCAATCGAACCGCGAAATTCCTCCACCCATGCCTGGCAGAACTTCAAGCTGCAGATAAGCGTTTGCCAGCGTCGCACGACTAGCGAAATGCGTCGCTTTATTCGCATGTCCGATGACCGTCGACGTGATGTCCATGACGGCCGGACCGGTGGCGTCGATTTCGTGCGATCCCAACGTAGACATAGCCTTGTTCCTGTCGGTAGGTCACACTGTTTTGACAAGCGCTGTCTCGTCGGGAACACCTGTATCCGGTCGCCGGGTACCAGGCGGCGAATCGGGTTTCGTGCCCAGACCCGTGCCACCCGATTGCCGTCGTGCCGCATGGCGCTCGATGATTCGCTGCAGCACGCAGAAGACACATAACAACGCGCCGATCACGATGCGCGTCCACCATGAACTGAGCGTGCCGTCGAACGTGATCAGCGTCTGGATCGTGCCGAGTATGCCGACGCCGAACAACGATCCGATCAAATAGCCGACGCCGCCAGTCAACAACGTCCCGCCGATCACCGTGGCCGCGATCGCGTCAAGTTCCATGCCCTGAGCCTGGAGCCCGTATCCGGACAGCACGTAAAGGGTGAATACGACCCCGCCCAGCGCTGAACACAGCCCGCTGAGCGCATAGACACCCACTTTCGTGCGCGCGACGGGCAGCCCCATCAACAGCGCCGACCGCTCATTGCCTCCGACCGCATAGACATTCCTGCCAAAGCGCGTGAAGTGCGCGATGTAGACAGACAATGCGAGCATGGCGATCGCGATCAGCGCACCCGCATTGAGTGACCCGCCGCCAATGGGGACACTCAGGCTCGCGATCGCATGAAAGGTCGGTTCGTTGATCGTGATCGACTGCGTCGTAATGAGGAAGCACGCACCGCGTGCGAGAAACATGCCGGCGAGTGTCACGATGAACGGCTGTAGCCTGAAGAAGTGGATCAGCGCGCCCATCGCCGCGCCGTACAGCGCGCCGAAGACCAGCACGAGCGGCACGATCACCCAGATCGGCCAGTGCAGCCGTTCGGCGGCTACCGCGCAGAGCACCGTCGTCAATGCAACGACCGCACCGACGGACAGATCGATACCGCCCGACAGGATCACGAACGTCATGCCGATCGCGACGATCAGCACAAACGCATTGTCGACGAACAGCCCTGTCAACACCTGCATCGAGAAGAAGCCGGTGTACATGACCGAGCCGAATCCGAACAGCGCGGCAAACAGCAGGATCGTCACGGCGATGGGCAACGTACGGGGGTCGGCCAGGCGGCCAATGAGCTTGTTCATGACGTCGTCGATCCTGTGGCAGCGCCCGGCTGCGTGGCGGGGAGGACTCGCCTGATCTGTCTGACCAGCAACCCGCGCGTTGCTTCCGACTGGATCATGCTCACCACGATCACGACGACGGCTTTGACGACCAGTGTCGCTTCCGGCGGCACGCCGATCGAGTACGTCGTGTAGGTCAGCGTCTGGATGATGAGTGCGCCGAGCACCGTGCCAGCGAGGCTGAAGCGGCCACCGAGCAGCGATGTGCCACCAAGCGTCACCGCGAGGATCGCGTCGAGCTCGAGCAGCAAGCCCGCGTTGTTGCCATCCGCGCTGCGCACGTTCGAACTCGCGATGATTCCCGCAATCGCCGCCATCGCGCCGCAAAACACATAGACGCTGAATACGACGGCGCCCGAGCGCAATCCGACGAGACGGGTCGCGACGGGGTTCACGCCGATCGAGCGGATGAAGAGACCGAGTGCCGTGCGATGGATGAGCAGCGTCGTCGCGGCAGTCACGGCTATCGCGATCCACACTGAACAGGGCACCGTCGCGAGATAGCCGTCGCCGAGTTTCAGGTAGCCCGGCGCGCCGATAGGAATGATCTGCCCGCCTGTCAGCAACTGCGCGACGCCGCGCCCCGCGACCATCAGGATGAGCGTCGCAATGATCGGCTGCATGCCGACGAACGCGACGAGTACGCCGTTCCAGACGCCCGCGAGCACGCCGACCCCGAGCGCCGCAAGCAGTGCGCCGCCGACGCGCGAAGAGTCCTCCTGCAGAACGATCGCGGCCGCCGCGCCCGCAATCGCAACGATGGCGCCGACCGAAATATCGATGCCGCGTGTCGCGATGACGAGCGTCATGCCGAGTGACACGATCACGAGCGGCGCCGCGCGGTTCAGGATGTCGATTGGCGCGCCGAAAAGATGACCGTCGAGCAGCGTGATCGAAAGGAAGCTGGGCCGATGCGCGAGATCGAGCGCGAACAGCAGCACGAGCGTCAGCGCAGGCCAGATCAGCTGATGGTGAAGCCATGTCCTGATGCGATTCATGACTGCCCTCCTGCGATGAGTCGATACACCTGGTCTTCCGACACGCCTTCGCCGGAAATCTCCGCGACCTTGCGCCGGTCGCGCAGCACGGCAATCCGGTGACTCACGCGCACGACCTCGCTGACTTCCGACGAAATGAAAAGAATCGCGAGACCCTTCGCGCACAGCGAAAGCACGCGATCCATAATGTCGAACTTCGCCGCGACGTCGATGCCGCGCGTGGGTTCATCGAGGATCAGCAGCCTGGGTTCGGTGGCGAGCCATCGGGCAAGCAACACCTTCTGCTGGTTGCCGCCCGATAGCAGGCCGATGGGTTGCTCCGCATCGCGCGCCTTGATGTCGAGCCGTGCGATGTACTCATCCGCGATTTCGCGCTGGCGCGACGGCCTGATCATGCGCCACCAGCCGCGTCGTGCCTGGAGTGCGAGAACGATGTTCTCGCGAATCGACAGCGCGGCAACGACGCCCTCCTTCTTGCGATCCTCCGGGCAATACGCGATGCCATGGCGCACTGCCTGATGCGGCGACGTCAGCTTCACGTTCGCGCCATTCACCTGCGTCGTGCCCGTGTCGGCGCGCTCGGCGCCGAACACGAGCCGCGCAGTCTCGGTTCGTCCCGAGCCGAGCAGTCCCGCAAGGCCCACTATCTCCCCTGGCCATACTTCGAGATCGACGGGATTCATCAGCCCGCGCCGGCCTACGCCGCTCATCGACAGGAGCGGCTCGGTGCGATCGTCCTCGCGCACCGCTTCCGACGCGCCTTCCTTGAGCCGCTCGCTCATCCGTTCACGGCCCGTCATCTTCGCGACCAGCACTTCGACGGGCAAGTCACTGGCCAGATACTCGCCCTCGCGCTCGCCGTTGCGCATCACGGTGATGCGATCGGAGACGGCATAGGTCTGCTCGAGAAAGTGCGTGACGAACAGTATCGCCATCCCCGATGCCTTGAGTCGCCGCAAGACCGCAAACAGTCGCGTGACCTCGCCGTCGTCGAGGCTCGATGTCGGCTCATCGAGGATCAGCACGCGCGCGTCGACCGAGACCGCTCGCGCGATCGCGACCATCTGCTGCACGGCGATCGGATAGGCATCGAGCGAGCGCGTGACGTCGATGGAAAGATCCAGGTCGGCAAGTACCTTGCGGGCGCGCGCATGGATGGTCTTCCAGTCGATCGCGCCGCGCTTCATCGGCTGCCGGCCGACGAAAATGTTCTCCGCTACCGACAGGTTCGGGCACAGGTTCACTTCCTGATAGATCGTCTGGATTCCCGCCGCTTCCGCGTCGAGCGGAGCCGCGAAGCGCACGGTCTGCCCGCCCAGCCGGATCTCGCCTCGATCATGTCCGAGCACGCCCGTCAGCACGTTGATGAGCGTCGATTTGCCCGCGCCGTTCTGGCCCATCAGCGTATGGATCTCGCCGGGAAAGAGCCGGAAATTCACCTGCTGCAACGCCTTCACGCCCGGGAACGTCTTGTCGATGCCGGACATTTCGAGGATGGGTGTTGGGTTCATGGCCATACGTACCTGAAAAGCGCCCTGCCAGAGTGATCGTGAACGAACATGCGGCAGCGGTCTGGCTGGCAGCACCAGACCGCTTCACGCCAGACCTCGTCCGCGCAGGCGTCCGTCAGTACTTGCGGCTCGGGAGAGTCTGCGCCGCGACGCTCATCGGGAAAACCGTCTCGTTCGTCACGATGCGCTTGGGCACCTGCTTGCCCGCGACGACGTCCTTCACGGCCGACATCAGCTGCGGTCCGAGAAGCGGGCTGCATTCGACGTCCACGTTGATCTTGCCGGCGATCATCGCCTCGAAGCCGCCCTTGGTTGCATCGAACGATACGACGGTCACGTCCTTGCCCGGCTTGATGCCCGCTTCCTCCATGGCCTGGATCGCGCCGAGCGCCATGTCGTCGTTATGCGCGTACACGACGTTGATCTGTTTGCCGTAGCTCTTGGCAAACGCTTCCATGACCTGCTTGCCGCCAGCCAGCGTGAAGTCGCCGCTTTGCGAAGCAATGATCTTGAACTTCGGATCGTTCTTGACCACTTCCATCAGGCCCGCGTGACGGTCGTTGGCGGGTGCCGATCCGACTGTGCCCTGCAACTCCGCGATGTTGATGGGGCCCGGCTCGTTCTTGTAACGTTCTTCGAGCCATCGGCCGGCTCGTCGTCCTTCCTCCAGAAAGTCGGAGCCGATCATCGTCACGTAAAGCGAAGTGTCTTTCACGTCGACGGCGCGATCGGTGAGGATCACCGGAATGTGGGCTGCCTTGGCTTCATTGAGCACCGGCTCCCAACCCGATTCCACGACCGGCGAGAACGCAATGACATTCACCTTTTGCGCGATGAACGAACGGATTGCCCTGATCTGGTTTTCCTGTTTCTGTTGGGCATCGGAGAACTTCAGGTTGATTCCCGCATCCTTCGCCGCACTTTTCACCGACACCGTATTGGCCGTACGCCACGCGCTTTCCGCGCCGACCTGTGAAAACCCGAGCGTAATCTGCTTTTCCTGAGCCGACGCGCTGGTAGCGGCTGCACATGTCAGCGCCATACTGACGAGTGTGCCGAACGCAAGCCTTACGATGAGTCTCATGTTCTGTCTCCTATGTACTAAAGCTGTTAGTACTGCCTTCCCGCTCGATACGTGCCGACGTCTCGACGTGGCATAACGGCCATCTGCGCGGTCAGAGCGCGTCTGCGAGGCCCTGGTTCGTTGTTGTCCTCCTTTGCCGATCAATGATTGGCAATGCCCGCGCGCATTCGTCCCGAAACTTCGCCGCGCGGGCCGGTTGATGTCAGACCGCTCGCTTGCTGCGGCGGAACTGGTCGAACAGCACGGCGAGCAGCAGAATGCCGCCGCGAATCAGGTATTGATAAAAAGTGGGCACGTTCATCAGGCTCATCGCGTCCTGTACCGCGCCCATGATCAGCACGCCGACCAGCACGCCCGAAATCGTCGCCACACCGCCCGTGAGGGACACGCCGCCGAGCACGCAGGCGGAGATCACGCCGAGTTCCAGTCCCACGGAAGTCTTCGGGTCACCGAGGCTCATCCGCGACGCGAGCATGACGCCGGCAAAACCAGTCACGAGGCCTTGCAGCACGAACACCGCGACCTTGATGCGCGTGACGGGCAGGCCCGCTAGCAGCGCCGCTTCGCTATTTCCGCCGACCGCGAGCACGTTCTTTCCGAATACGGTTTTCTTGAGCAGAAAGCCGAAAACGGCGAAGCCAATTATGTTGCTCCAGATCGGAAACGAGATGCCGAGGAAAGAGCCACCGCCGAGATCGAAAAAGCGCTCTTCCGAAATCATCACGGCATCGCCGTTCGACGTCAGGAACGCGAGGCCGCGCACGGCTTCCATCATTGCCAGCGTCGCGATCAGCGAGTTGATCTTGAAGCGGGCGATCAGCACGCCGTTGACGAGCCCTACGGCGCCGCCTGCGAGCACGCCTGCGGCGACACCGAGCAGCACGCTATGCGACTGCGTGATCACAGTCGACGCAACGACACCCGAAAACGCGACGATTGAAGCAACGGAAAGATCGACCTCGCCCAGCGCAAGCACGAACATCATCGTGACCGCGATCGAGCCGATCAGCGTGACCGAGAGCAGGAGGCCCTGGATGTTGCGGGTCGTGAGGAAGTCCGGCACCGTTGCGGAAAGGACCGCGAACAGCACCACGAATACCACGACGATGCCCGACCTGTTGATCATGTCCCACGCGCGGGCACGCGAAGGCGCGATGGGCGCGGCGGACTGGTTGGCGGCGGAAGTGCCCTGTGATTGCATGGCTTGACTCATCTCTGGTTCGTCATTCGAATCGCGCGCCCCGCAGATGCTGCGAGCACGCGCGGAAAATCGGTTGCTTCAGTGCGGCAGCGCCATTCTGATCAGTTCATCCGGCGATGCCTGGGCTTTCGGCACGCAACCCGCTATGCGCCCTTCGCGCATGACGATGATGCGATCCGCGACGCCGATCACTTCGGCGAGATCGCTTGACACCATCACTACCGTGCGCCCCGCCTCGGCCAGCTCGTACAGCAGGTTGTAAATCTCGGCACGCGCGCCGACGTCGATGCCGCGCGTGGGTTCGTCCATCAGAAACACTTCGATGCGTTCGGCGAGCCAGCGAGAGAGGATGACCTTCTGCTGGTTGCCGCCCGAAAGCGTGCCGATCGCTGTTTCGCCGTTGCGCGTCTTGATCGCGAGCTTCTGTATGTAGTCCTGCGCCAGTTCGCGCTCGCGTCGCGGATCGAGCAGAAACCGCGCGGGACTGAAATGACGGCGCGCGCTGATATTCAGGTTGTCCGCCACCGAGGCGATCGCGACGATGCCTTCCTGCTTGCGGTCTTCGGGACACAGCGCGATGCCGGCGCGCACGGCATCGCGCGGGCTCGCGAAGTTCACGCGTTTGCCGTCGAGTTCGACGTGCCCGGCACTGGCGCGCGTCGCTCCGTAGATCAGCTTCATGAGTTCCGAGCGGCCCGCGCCCACGAGGCCGAAGAAACCGACGATCTCGCCGCGTCGTGCCGTGAACGATATCGGCTCCGCAAGTCCCGGCCCGAGCAGTCCTTTCGCTTCGAGCAATACGTCTCCCGCCTCGCGCGGACGATAGCCGTAGACATCCGAAATCGACCGTCCCACCATCGCGGCGATCAGGCGGTTGCGATCGAGTTCGGCGACGGATTCGAAGGTCTCGATGCGCTTGCCATCGCGAAACACCGTGACGCGATCGCACAGCTCGTCCACCTCGTCCATGCGGTGAGTGACGTAGATGATCGCGCGGCCTTCTGCGCGCAGTGCATTGATGATGCGAAAGAGGTTTTCGGTTTCGCGCGCCGACAGCGAACTCGTGGGTTCGTCGAAGGCGATCACGCGCGCGTCGCGCATCAGCGCCTTGCCGATCTCGATCATCTGGCGCTGGCCGATCGAGAGATTCTTGACGGGCGTGCGTGGATCGATGCGCTCGCCGAGACGCTTGAGTTCATCCATCGCACGGCCGACGAGCGCGCGCTCGTCGAGCACGCCCAGGCGATTGGGCAGTTGCCCGAGCATCAGGTTTTCGGCGACCGTCAGCTCGGGCACGAGATGCAGTTCCTGATAGATGATGGCGATGCCGGCCTCGATCGCGGCCTTCGTCGTCGCGAACCTGTGTTCGACGCCGTTCAGACGCAACGTGCCTTCCTGCGGCTGATTCACACCTGAAAGCACCTTGAGCAGCGTGGATTTACCCGCGCCGTTCTCTCCCATCAGGCCGTGTACTTCACCCGCGCGCACTTCCAGCGACACCCTGTCGAGCGCGCGCACGCCCGGAAAACTCACGGTGATCCCGTGAAGTTCCAGATAGGCGCGCTTGCCCTGTTGGGCTTCAGCGTTCGCCGCTTCCGTCGCGCCCGCACCAGTCATGGTTTCAGTCATTGCATCCCTGCTCTTCTTTCGCCTTTACACTCGACGCGATCGTCAGATACCCAGTTCCGTGCGCACCGCCTGCCAGTTGTCGCGCGTCATGAGCTTGCCGGTGGTCTGCGTATCCGCGGCCGGCTCTTTGCCGCTGCGAATCCAGTCGATCAGGTTCTGCGCGCTTTGCTTGCCGTGGTTCGTCGAGCTGACAGCGATCGTGCCGAAGAAGCCCGTCGGTTCCTTTTTCTGGAACTCGGCGAACGCCTCACCCGCGCCATTGATGCCGACGCCAATCACATCCGCGGAAGGAATGTGCAACTGCTCGGTTGCACGCACGCCGCCCAGCACGCTTTCCTCGTTCAACGCGAAAACCACCCACTTCTTGATGTTCGGATGCTTGGACAACACCGGCGATGCCGCATTGAAGCCGCCTTCGTCGTCAGTGGTCTTTTGCGGCGCGTCGAAGATGTTGTCCTTCTTGAAACCGTTCGCGAGCAGCGTCTGCGTCGCGCCATCCGTGCGCAGCTTCGCCGTCGGCAGCTCATAGTCGGTGATGCGGATCGCACCCACTTCTTCCGGCTTCCAGCCGCGCTTCTTCATCTCATCCGAGATCGCCTGACCGACCTGATTGCCGATCTTGAACGCGGACATGCCGAGGTGCGGGACGTCCCCGAGCGGTTTGCCCGACGAGTCGACCAGTTGATCGTCGACGGTGACGAACTTCATGCTGTAGCGTTTTGCGCGTGCGCGGATGGCCGGTCCGAGACGCACGTCGGGCGCGCAGATCACGAAGCCCTGTGCCCCTTGCGCGCCGAGGTTGTCGATCGCGGCGAGCACCTTCTCGCCGTCGGGCGTCCCGATGTTGACGACCGAGAAGTTCTCCTTCTGGCCAAGCGCCGTGGCAGCCTTCTGTTCGTTGATGAACCACGCCTGCTCGGGCATCTTGACGAGAAAGCCGATCTTGGTTGGCGAATCGGCGTGGGCCGCCATGTTCATGCCGAGCGGCGCGATGCACATCGCCGCAAACATTGCACGAAGCGTGAATCGGCGGATTTTGCTGGTCATGTTTCTAGTCTCCTCTGATATGGTCGTTGCTAAGGGTCGATAAAGCGTCTAGCGGCCGAAGGCCTCAACTTCAATCTGCTTGCCAAGCAGGAATGCATCGGCAACGAGGCGCAACGGTCGCACGTCGACGTCGTCGGTGCCGTGCGCGATGAGCCAGTGAAAGCGTTCATAGAGCGCCGCGTACTCACGCTCCGGGCCGAGTTCGATCGAATCGCCCGCGATTGCGAGGCGCTTGCCGCCTTCGCTGATCGAAAGCAGGCCATCCGTCGTTTCGACATCGATCTGCCATTGCTCGACAGGGCCGTGACGCCAGTCGAATTCGACGCGCACGGGCACGCCATCGGCGTCGATGCAGTCGAGTCCGGCAGCGATGGGCGTCGCGCAATCTGCCGGCACATGCAGCGTTGCGCCGCGCAGCAGCACTTCATGCGGCAGGATGCGCGTCACGATCGACAGCGCGTTGATGCCCGGATCGAACACGCCGAGGCCGCCCGGTTGCCAGATCCATTGCTGCCCCGGATGCCAGCGCCGTACGTCTTCCTTCCAGCGCACGCGCACGGCGCGGATCGTGCGTTCCGCGAGCCAGCGGCGCGCGGGTTCGACAGCGCTGGCACAGCGGGAATGCCAGGTGGCGAACAACGTGCGGTTCTGCTTGCGTGCGAATTCGGCAAGCGCGATGACCTCGCTCACGCTCGCACCAGGCGGCTTTTCCAGCATCACATGCTTGCCCGCTTCGAGCGCGGCGCGCGCCTGTTCATAGCGCACTTGCGGCGGCGCGCACAACGCGACGGCATCGAGGTCGGTTTCGGCCTCGAGCATTGCGCCGATGTCCGTGTAGTTGCGCACGCCGTTGACCTGCGCGTTGCGGCTCGAGGCCGCGACGAGCGCAAACCCCGGGTTGCCCGCGATCGCCGGCAGATGTTGGTCGCGTGCGATCTTGCCCACGCCGACGATGCCCAATCTGTAGGGTGCGTTCATGCTTTTTATTTACCCCACTGCAACACAAGCGGATTCAGACGACGCGCGATGTCGACCAGCTCGGCGCGCGTGTCCGCATGCATCGCGGGCAACGGATGACGCGGCAGTTCGCACGCAATCACGCCGCCTTCTTTCATCAGTGACTTGCAGGCGAGCAGACCGGCCTGGCGGTTCTCGTGATTGATGAGGGGCAGCCACTTCTGATAAAGATTGAAGGCATCGTCGATGCGGCCTTCGCGATGCGCTTCGATGATCGGGCGAATGCCGTCCGGAAACCCGCCGCCCGTCATCGAGCCCGTCGCGCCCGCGTTCAGGTCCGCCAGCAGCGTGATCCCCTCCTCGCCGTCCCACGGCCCTTCCACCGCTTCGCCACCCAGCCTGATCAGTTCTCGCAGCTTGTTTGCCGCTCCCGGCGTTTCGATCTTGAAGTACGAGACCTGCTCGATCTCGCGCGCCATGCGTGCGAGCAGCGGCGCCGAAAGCACGGTGCCGCTCGCGGGCGCGTCCTGAATGATGATCGGAATATCGATCGCATCGGACACGCGTGCGTAGAACTCGTAGATCTGCGACTCGGGCACGCGGAAAGTCGCGCCGTGATACGGCGGCATCAGCATGACCATTGCCGCGCCCTGCTCCTGCGCGCGCCTGCTGCGCGCGGCGGCCACGTTGGTGCCGTAATGCGTGGTGGTGACGATCACGGGCACGCGGCCCGCTACGTGTTCGAGCACGGTACGCGTGATGACGTCGCGCTCTTCGTCCGAGAGCGAAAACTGCTCGGAGAAGTTCGCGAGAATGCACAGGCCGTCCGAACCCGCGTCGATCATGAAATCGACAGCGCGCTTCTGGCTGGCAAGATCGAGTTCGCCGGTCTCCGTGAAGGTAGTCGGCACGACGGGGAAGATGCCCCGGTAGCGGGGCGTACGGCTCGTGTTCTTGCCGGGTTGCGGCACCTGTGGATTCGTCATCCTGTCTCCTCATTCATGTCACCAGTCCGCGTCGCATCGCAACTTTGCGTGGCGCGCGGATCTTTCCCGTCAGCGCTTTACGAAGTGCGCTGTGTTTCCGGGTTGCCCGCGAAGCGTCGACGCCGGTCGAGTGGATCGGCGTGCGCGCGCGCCGCAGCCCACTTTCTGCCATCGCGCGCTCGATGAGTTGATCGCCGGGTGCTTCGATACGCGCCGCGCAATCGTCGAGAAATTGCGCGTGCTTTGCGGCATGCAACGCTGCAACGCGCGATAGACGTCGACCGTTTCGTCGGCAAGCCCGCAGGCTTTGTCGACGTCGGTGCTCAATGCACTGCGAAATACGGGTTGCGCGATGGGCTCGCGCGTCGCCGCGTCGATCGCCTGGAACGGCGCGCCTTCGTCGCGCTTTGCGCGGCCCGCGATCAGCAGTTCACCCGTGAGTTGAATCGTCATGATCTGCCTTCGATGCGCGTCAGTGCGAATGACGCGGCACGGCAGCGCCACGTTTCCCGACGAGGAAGTCGAGGTCGCAGCCTTCGTCTGCTTGCAGCACGTGATCGACGTAGAGGCGCGCGTAACCGCCCTTGCCCATCTGCTCGGCGACGCCGGGCGCCGTGGCCGGATCGATGTCGCACAGACGGCGCTTCAGTTCTTCCTCGCTGATGTCGAGATGCAGGCGTCCCGCTTCGCAATCGAGCTCGATCCAGTCGCCGTTGCGCACGGCGGCAAGCGGGCCGCCCGCCGCCGCTTCAGGCGCGACGTGCAGCACCACCGTGCCGTACGCGGTGCCGCTCATGCGCGCGTCGGAGATACGCACCATGTCCTTGACGCCCTGGCGCAGCAGCTTCGGCGGCAAGCCCATGTTGCCGACCTCGGCCATGCCCGGATAGCCTCGCGGTCCGCAGTTCTTCATCACGAGGATCGAGTCCTTGTCGACATCGAGCGATTCGTCTCCGATCGTCGCCTTGTAGTGATCGAAGTTTTCGAACACCACTGCGCGGCCGCGATGCTTGAGAAGCTCGGGTGTTGCCGCCGACGGCTTGAGCACGGCGCCGCGCGGGGCGAGATTGCCGCGCAGGATGCAGATGCCGCCGTCCGCGATGAGCGGTCTGTCGAGCGGGCGAATCACCTCGTCGTTGTAGTTGGGCGCCTCGCGTACGTTGTCCCAGATCGACTTGCCGTTGACGGTCAGCGCGCCGGGATGCGGCAGCAGGTTCGCCTCGCCCAGGCGCCGCAGCACCGCCGGCAGGCCTCCTGCGTAGTAGAACTCCTCCATCAGGAAGCGCCCCGACGGTTGCAGATCGACAATGGTCGGCGTGCTGCGGCCGATGCGCATCCAGTCCTCCAGTTCGAGCGGCACGCCGACGCGCCCCGCGATCGCCTTCAGGTGGATCACGGCATTGGTCGAGCCGCCGATCGCCGCATTCGTTCGGATCGCGTTCTCGAATGCCTCGCGTGTGAGGATCTTCGAGAGCTTCAGATCTTCGAGCGCCATTTGCACGATACGGATGCCCGACATGTGCGCGAGCACGTAGCGGCGCGCGTCCACAGCCGGAATCGCCGCGTTGTGCGGCAGCGACACGCCGAGCGATTCGGCCATGCAGGCCATCGTCGAAGCCGTGCCCATCGTGTTGCACGTACCCGCCGAGCGGGACATGCCCGCTTCTGCCGACAGGAAATGGTGCAGGTCGATCTCACCCGCCTTCAGCGATTCGTGCAGTTGCCACACTGCGGTGCCCGAGCCGATGTCCTTGCCTTCGAGCTTGCCGTTGAGCATGGGACCGCCCGTCACGACGATCGCGGGCACGTCGACGCTCGCCGCGCCCATCAGCAGCGCGGGCGTGGTCTTGTCACAGCCGCACAGCAGCACGACAGCGTCGATGGGATTGCCGCGGATCGCTTCTTCCACGTCCATCGACGCGAGATTGCGCGTGAGCATCGCTGACGGACGCAGGTTCGATTCGCCGTTCGAGAACACCGGAAACTCGACGGGAAAACCGCCTGCTTCATAGATGCCGCGCTTGACATGCTCGGCGAGCTTGCGGAAATGCGCATTGCAGGGCGTGAGTTCGGACCACGTATTGCAGATGCCGATAATCGGCCGGCCGTCGAATTCGTGATCGGGAATGCCCTGATTTTTCATCCAGCTTCGATACATGAAGCCGTTCTTGTCAGTGGTGCCGAACCACTGTTGAGACCGCAGTTTGGGTTTGATTGCCGACATCGTCTGTCTTTCGGGAGGGTCAGATTTGCGTGCAGTGTATGAACAAAATTGATAACCTACTAATGAAAACTTGGACGCTTTCCATATCAGTTCATATATCGGTATTAATACTTAGTCGATGCTGGATACGAACCCCTGGTACGTGCGCACGCGCCTGAAGACACGGCAATTGCTGCTGGTCGTCGCGCTTGCAGAGGAAGGCAACATTCATCGCGCCGCAGCGGTGCTTAACATGACGCAGCCAGCCGCTTCCAAGCTGCTGCGCGAACTCGAAGAGATGGTTGGCGCGGTTCTGTTCGAACGCATGCCGCGCGGCGTGCGGCCAACGCTCTATGGCGACGCACTAGTGCGGCACGCTCGCGTCGTGCTGGGCAGTCTCGAACAGGCCCAGGACGAGCTCGCCGCTCTCAAGGCGGGACGCCTCGGTCACGTTGCAGTCGGCGCAATCACGTCGCCGGGAGTGCGGGTTCTTCCGGCAGCTGTCGCGGCCGTCAAGCGCATGCACGCGAACATCCGCATCTCGGTTGAAATAGACACCAGCAATGTGCTGCTTGAGCGGCTGTCGCAAGACAAGCTCGACATCGTGCTCGGGCGACTGTCGGCCGAGCACGACAAGCTTCAGTTGCGCTACGAGGCGCTCGCGGGGGAACCCGTCCGCGCCGTGGTTCGCAGCGGTCATCCGCTGTTGGGCGTGACGTCGATCGAACTGGCCGACGTCCAGCGCAGCGCGTGGATCGTGCCGCCGGCGGGCAGTGTGCTACGGCATCGTTTCGAGCTGATGTTTCAGCGTGCGAGCCTCCCACCGCCGTCGAACGTCGTCGAGACGGCCGCTTTGCTCTTCGTCACGCGTGTGCTTGAAAAAAGCGACATGATTGCGGTGCTCGCGGAAGACGTTGCGCGCTACTACGCGACGCATGGCATGGTGGAAATCCTGCCTCTGCCGATGGAATGCAGAATGGACGACTTCGGGCTGATCACTCACGGTGAAAGGCTGCTCTCGCCCGCTGCGGCGCTGATGATCGACGCGCTGCGCGCAGCGAGCCGCGAGACGTATGATCTGCCCTATCGTTCCTGAACGGGCGCCGTTGATGCTAGCGCAACAGCTTGGGCGCAGAAGTTAGACAGCCGCCGCGTAGAAACGCGACTCCGGGCCCGCGCAGGTGCGCAGGGTTCACGTTCACGGCACGCTCGCATCCTTGAACGTAAGAAGGGCCGGCTGGTTTTCCTCGTGGTTCGTATCGGCGATAAGCTGACGCTGTACGGTTGCCGTCTGGATGCCGCAGGCCTGACCTTTGTCGGCGAACGCGATATTTGTAACCCCTTCAAGTCGCACTCAATACGAGCATGAGCGCCGGAGCGTCCAGGCGACGCCTGAACGCAGCACACGATGTGCCGTGCGCACACGGCGGCTTCCCGGACGCGACCGCAAGAAGGACCGCCGCTTGCGGCATGCGCCGAGGTAAATCTGCATACGACGCGCGAAAGGAGGTCGATATGGCCAGGATCATCGAAACGAGGCTGATTACACAGGCACCTGACGCCCTTTGGAGAGAGATCGGGCAGTTTGGCGCCGTCGGTCGATGGCACCCCATGCTGTCCAAGGTCGACAGCGAAGGCGAGCACGAGGGTGGCCTGCGCATGGCCGAGGGCAAGGACGGCAGCCGGCAAATCGAGCGCCTGGTTGAAACGGACCCAGAGCGGCACTTCTATCGTTACAGGATGGAATTCACACCGATGCCCGTTCGCGACTACGTCGCCGAATTTCGGATCGATGCCAACGCGGACGGCACGAGCACGGTCGTCTGGTCCGCGCAATTCGCGCCGCTGTCGGATGATGAGGGAACGACCGGCATGATCAGCGGCTTTCTGAACGCCGGCCTCGACAACATCGCGCTTCTGTATGGCAACGCGCCAATCGACGATCAAGCGGGCACTCGCACCGCGCAACGGAATTTTTTCACTTGCCGCACGAAAGAACTCGAAGTGGCCTACGAGGTATCAGGCCCGGCTGACGGACGGCCGCTCGTGCTCGTCCACGGCTGGCCCGACGACGTCACTTGCTGGGACAAGACGATCGCGCGGCTCGGCGACCAGCACTTCCGGATCTACGCGCCGTATCTACGCGGATCCGGGCCGACGCGCTTCCTGCATCGCGGTACGCTGCGCAGCGGCGCGATCGCTGCACTGACGCTCGATCTGTCGGAGTTTCTGGACGCACTGGACCTGAAGGACGTCGTGCTCGCCGGCTATGACTGGGGCGCGCGCGCCGCATATGGCGTCGCTGCGCTGTTCCCCGACAGACTCACTGGCATCGTTGCCGCCGCGGCTGGCTATGCGACCGCGATTCCTCCCGCCGAGATGCCCTATGAACTGGCGCAGGCGTACTGGTACGAGTGGTACGTCGCAACGACATACGGAAACAGGGCTTACCGCGACGACCGCGAACGGCTATGCAGATATCTGTGGCAGAGCTGGTCGCCCCCGTGGCCGGACAGAGACACGGAGTTCGAAGCGATGGCGGGCTCTCTCAACAATCCCGACTGGGCCGACATCAGCCTGCACGCTTATCGGCAGCGCTGGCATGATGCCCGTGGCGCGGAAGAGCACGAACAGGTTGAACGCCGCCTGGCGGAGCCTCCCACGATCCGTGTCCGGACGATCATGCTTCAGGGCGCGGAGGACCGGGACAATATGCCCGTCACGTCCGAAAACAAGGAGCGCTACTTTACGGGCGGCTACGAACGGCGCCTGCTCGCAGGCGTCGGGCACTTCGTTCCGCGTGAAGCGCCCGATGACTTTGCCGACGCAATATGCGCGATCGCAGAACGCTGAATAAAAGGAATCCATCTCCTTCTGCAATGAGGCCATGAGCGGCCCAGGAAACAGCTCTTGCTCGAACGATTTATCGATGTACCCGACACTCACCGGAGGGATCGAATCTGGCGTGTCGCCGCATGCGATCCTTTCGCTCCTCCTGGTATTTGCGCGATCGTATGACGCCGCCGGCGCGAGGGACGTGTTGATGCGCTGTCCGTCGACGAGCGCCGTGCATGCGCCACATTGGCCCTGATCGCTGCCTGTCTTTGTGCCTGTCAGTGCGGAGCCTCTCGTCGCATCCGGCCCTGTGGTGCCAACACCGGTCTATCAGCTTAAAGTACTGGTATTCAGCGTCGGGGCGCCGCCATGAACCTTGAAGACGAAATGCGGGACCTCCAGCTTGCTGACAATGCCATTGCGGCGGCGCGGTCCCGGATCGCCCGCCAGGTCGAATTGCTGCAGGCGCTTGAGAAGGATGGGCGCAATACCCGGCTCGCTGAAAAACTTCTCGCCGAAATGCAGCGCACACTGCGGACGATGATTGAATTTCGCGCGGTCATTGCAACAGCTATCGACAGCATGACGTCAAAAAAGCTGTAGCTGTTTTTCGCGGCCGCCTTTCGGCCGCCGGAAAGGATCGCGATACCGTCATGTCGTTCGCGCTGCCAACCGGACAGGGAACTGACAGTCTCCGCTAACGCTGCTGTGGCGCGTCAAGCTCTACCTCGCCGGACGATCTGCAGTCGTGTCCCGAGAATCAGATACTCCATCGCTATCGATCGATTCGTCGACAGCGCCTACTTGCGAGGCGAGGATCACCCGATCGCCGTTCGCGGGATAGTAGCGCTTATGTAGCCGGGGCGAGAATACGACATCGCCCCGGTGTACAGCCAAACCCGACAGATCACAAAACGAATCTTTTCGTGCGAGTCCGATCCGCCAGACCTGGTCGGCATAATGACCGAACAGCGGATCGCTCCAGCACAGACGTATCGATCGGGATGACACCCGTTCAATGTCCGAGATCCTCGCAGCGCCGCGTTCGCAGTGCGATGGCCCGACCGCTGCGCCAAAAGCTGCCTTGCGATGACGGAACCTTTCCTTGCGAGTCTCTGTAGCCCGCTGAGCTGCCGCGACGGCGGCGGGTAGCGGCGTCAATACGTCAAGCAACGTCCGGCATACCGAATCCGATCGAATGCATTGAGTCATCGTGATCCCCGGAAAAACGAAAGAAGAAAGCCTGTCGGCCAGGAGATGCGCCTCGTAACCGTTCCTGTTGAAAATCAGGTTCGCATTACCTGTAAGAATGCCTCTCGCTTTCAGTGCCATTCGACATTTACCTTGCCTCGGCGCGCTGTCATTCGACGTTTGATTTTATTTGGCCCGAGATGTGAATGTTAAGTGCGCGGCGCTGTCCGTATCTCCTACCTTGCGGACAAGCCAGTCTCTTCAAAGGCCGCCGACCGGTGGATAAAACAGACCCACCTCGGCCGGTTCGCTGGCCCGCATAAACCGCAGCGAACGCGGCTTCATTGTCTGATCTGTTCGTCGGCCCGACCGTCAGCAAGCTTCGCGCGCCGATCCATGCAAAGAGCGCATCAAGACCGCGCCAGTGGCCTGACGAAACGCTTCCGTTATCAGAAAGTTCGATGACGGCGATGCCATTTAACGCACGGGCAGCGGTTTATGCCCGGGCGAGCAACAGGTCGAGTCGTTGCAGCACCATGAGCGCTTGCTCCAGCCCTCTTTGTTCCGCGACCTTGCCATCCGTGATCCGATAGACCGTCGTGACGAGGCACTGCACGTTCCCTGCTGCTTCATCGCACGGAACGCCGGATGCTCATCCTCGCTCGTTGCGAATGGCGATGTGGCGTTCGCGCATGCGTTCGATATCGCTATTGTCGAACGGCACGTCTGCCACGCCCGTGCTACGACGGAGTTACCGATGCAAATCAGTAGCCTTCTTTTGTCACGCTTTCAGTTCGCGTGGGTCATCGCATGGCATATCCTGCTGCCCGCGTTTACGGTGGGTCTGTCATGCTACATCGCGACACTTGAAGTCCTGTGGTGGCGCACGCATCGTGACGTGTATCGCCGGCTGTCCGCGTTCTGGATTCGCATCTTCTCCGTATCGTTCGGAATGGGCGTCGTATCGGGGATCGTGATGCCATTCCAGTTCGGCACCAACTGGAGCCGCTTTATCGGCGCGACGGCGAGCACGCTCGGGCCGCTGATGACCTATGAAGTGCTGATGGCGTTCTTCCTCGAATCGGCGTTTCTCGGCGTGATGCTGTTCGGACGGCGGCTCGTGCCGCAAGGCGTGCATGTGTTCTCGTCGATCATGGTCGCGGTGGGCACGCTGTTGTCATCGTTCTGGATCCTGGCCGCGAATAGCTGGATGCAAACGCCATCCGGCTACCGCATCGTCGACGGACGCTTTGTTCCGTCGAGCATGGCGGATGTGATCTTCAATCCTTCGTTCCCGTTTCGCCTGATGCACACGGTGACGGGTTTTCTCGTGACGACGGCGTTCGTCGTGCTCGGCGTCGGCGCGCATTATCTGCTGCATCGACGCGCCCTCGAAGAAAGTCGATTGATGGTCAAGATGGCGCTGATCTTTCTGTGCGTGACGGTACCGCTGCAGGTGGCGCTCGGCGATGCGCACGGCCTGAACACGCGCGAGCATCAGCCCGCAAAGCTCGCCGCGATGGAAGGACTGTGGGAGGCGGGCAGCCGCGTGCCCGCGAACCTCTTCAGCATCCCCGACGAAAAACAGGAACGCAATCGCTTCGAGATTTCGATTCCCGTGCTCGGCAGCCTGTATCTGACACACGATCCGAACGGCGTGGTCCGTGGACTCAAAGACTGGCCGCGTAGCGACAGGCCCCCCGTCGCCGTTGTCTTCTTCGCGTTCCATCTGATGGTCGGCCTCGCGCTCCTGATGCTGGCCGTCGTCATCTGGGGTGCGGTGCTGCTCAAGGGCGCGCGGCTCTACGCAAACGGCGCCTGGCTCAAGACCTGCCGCACGACGACGCCGATCGGCTTCTTCGCCGTCGTCGCAGGCTGGACGACGACGGAAGCGGGACGCCAGCCGTGGACCGTCTATGGCCTCATGCGCACGGCCGATTCGGTTTCGCCGTCGCTGTCGACAGGTGACGTCGCACTGTCATTTGGGCTGTACGTGCTGGCCTATCTCGCGATGTTCGGCAGCGGCTTCGTGCTGCTCAGGCGTCTTGTGCGCGCCGGGCCGATCGGGCAGGAACCGGAAACACCCGTGCGCCCGCAGCGCGGCGCGCGTCCGCTATCGGCCGTCTCCGGGCCCGAAGGTACGTACGAGCCGTCCACGACGAATGGAGAAGCACGATGAATCTTGACCTCGTGCCCCTGTGGACCGCCATACTCGGCCTTGCCGTGCTGATGTACGTGCTGCTCGACGGCTTCGATCTCGGCGTCGGCATGCTGTTTCTCGTGCGGCGCGACGAGCCCGACCGTGACCTGATGATCGCATCGCTTGCTCCCATCTGGGACTTCAATGAAACATGGCTGGTGCTCGGCGGCACCGTGTTCATGGCCGCATTTCCCGGCGCGTTCGAGATCGTGATACCGGCCGTGTACTTCCCCATTGGTCTGATGCTGATCGGGCTGCTGTTTCGCGGCGTCGCGTTCGAATTCCGCGAGGTGCCGGGCGCACGCAAGTGGCTGTGGAACGGCGCATTCGGATTCGGCTCGCTGCTCGCGACGCTTGCACAAGGCGCCGTGCTGGGCGCGTTCGTCGAGGGTTTTCCGTCGTCGCATGGCATTTTCACGGGCACGAGCTGGGATTGGGTCCGGCCGTTTCCGCTCTTCTGCTCGCTCGGTCTCGCAGCCGGCTATGCACTTCAAGGCGCGACGTGGCTCGTCATGAAAACGGAAGGCGCCTTGCAGGCCTGGGCGCGTTCGATGGCGCGCGGCTGTGTGGCCGCGGTGCTCTTTTTCATCGCGGCTGTCAGCGTGTGGACGCCGCTCGCGGACGACCGCATCGCCGAGCGATGGTTCACGTGGCCGAACATGCTCGCATTCAGTCCCGTGCCGATCATTACCGTCGCGCTCGCGTGGTGGCTCATACGCTCATTGAACCGCTCGGGCCATGCCGCGCCTTTCGTGTGCTCGGTGGGACTTTTCTTCCTGTCGTTCTCGGGGCTGGTTCTCAGCTTGTGGCCGTATGCGGCCCCGCCGCATGTCACGCTATGGGACGCCGCGTCGTCGCAAGTGTCGCAGGAATTTCTGTTGATCGGCACGATGTTCATTCTGCCGATCCTGCTGATGTATGTGTGCTGGTCGTATTGGGTGTTCCGCGGCAAGGTGCGCGGCGGTGGCTATCACTGAGCAGGCGGCGAACGCTATAGTCTCTGTGACTGTTCCTACCACATACGTCACGGTGATCATCATATTGCGAGGCTGGGCGCCGATGGTTTCACCCGTGCTGTCGGCGACCGCATGAATGAGTTCCCGTTTGCTCATGCGTAAGTGCATCGAACTGCTGATTCAACAGAACGAGAATCATATGACCGGTCCACTCACCGCCGTGGAGATTGCGCCCCGGAGCATTCGACCATCGCACGTCATCGCTATCGCGAAAATGCCCTACAATCACTGAGTTAGCACTACCCCGAGGGGGACGTGCATGTACTTCGTTCATCACGGCGTCGCCATCCGGCCCTCCGTATCACGCACGGGCAACACTTTCGTTGCCCGCGTTTCGATCCTCGAAGAGGATGGCGAGACGACTTCCCTGGGCAACCTGGGGCAATTTGCCAACCGCGAGTCGGCCTTCGCGTTTGCTGTGCGTTGCGGGACCGCGTTTGCGGACGACGAGCCGCTACCCGAACCACCCTGCACTATCGACATCACCGACCGTACGTAGCGCCATGAGCGGGAGGAGCGAAGTTGTGCCCCGGATCATGCCGGCTTGCCCGCTTTGCGCAGGTGCGACCAGGCGGCCCGTCCATTCGCTCGCCGGCAGTCTGCGCCCGGCGTGATCCCGGAGGCAGCAATCCATCCGTTCCCGTTCAGTGAGAACGGAACATCGTTGCGAGGCGGATGTTCCTCAGGTGTGAGGTGTTGCTGGCTCGCACTGCAACAAAACACGAACTGGTCCGATGAAGAAAGACCCTCCCGTCAGGTTTGCCGATGTCGCTGACTATCTCGCCCGACATCGCAGCCAATTGACCCGCCACTGGCTGCGTGCAGTGGGGCAGCGTATGCACATCCGCCCCGTGAGTCGGGACGCGACGGTACGGCTCATCAATCAGCTTCCCCAGCTTTTCGACGAGTTGTGTGCATTGCTGCGCGACGCCGGCCCGACGGATATCGCGGTGCGAGCCCAACATGACGCGCGGGTTCACGCGACCGAACGGTGGCGTCAGGGCTTTGCTCTGGACGAACTGTATCTCGAACTCCATTTGCTGCACCAATGCGTCCAGACGTGCGCGCGGGACTACTACACACTGGCGCCGTCGCCCGATAGCCAGACGGCCACGCGCGACACGATCGAGCAGTTCTTCAGCGATGTCATCCACGGTGCGATTGTGCAGTGGCACGCGCAGCATGACCGGCGGGTCAGCGAAGCGTTTGCAGAGCGCGATCTGGCACTGGCTGCGCAGGCCCGAAGCGATGCACGGCTGCGCATCGCCGCTGCAGCGGCAGGACTGGGCATCTTTGAATGGGACCCCGAGACGGATGCGGCAGTATGGGAAAACGATCGCATGTATGAAATCACTGGACAGCCGCGCGAACGCGGAGCGCTGTCGGCACGTGAATTCGTCGAGCTGGTGGTGGATCCTGGCGACAGGGAGTCCTTGCGCAACGCGCTGAATGCTGCCATCACCTCTTCGGAGGATTTTCACGCGACATTTCGTATTCGCACGGTGCAGACGGGCACGCCGAATGTGCTTGAGGTGTCGGGAAGGTTCCTGCCGGATGCATCGGGTAGCCGGCGGGTTCTGGTTGGTACGATGGCCGATGTGACAAACCGTGTGAGCGCCGAAGAGGCGCTCAGGCAGGCGGACCGGCGCAAGGACGTATTTCTGGCGACACTGGCACATGAACTCCGAAATCCGCTTGCGCCGATCCTCAACGCCGCGCATCTGCTCCGGCAAACCGACCGGTCGCACGATCAGCTTGACTGGTTGCAGGGACTGGTCGAGCGACACGCAACACACCTTTCACATCTGATCGATGATCTGCTCGACCTCTCGCGCATCACCGCCGGCAAGATCACCCTGCGCATGGAGGTGTTCAGCATCTGGTCCGCGATTGACCGCGCCATCGAAATCAACGCGCCTGCGGCTGCCCAGCATGCGCACCGGCTCGAAGTCGTCGACTCGCGAACGGATCCGCTCTTTGTGCGTGGCGACTCCACCCGCGTCACGCAGGTACTGGCCAACCTGCTGGACAATGCGATCAAGTACACGGACGAAGGTGGTCATATCCGACTGAGTGCCGCCCGCGACGATCCCTACGTGACGATCGCGGTCGAGGATAACGGCATCGGCATGGACCCCGCCGCGATACCGTCGCTGTTTGAGATCTTTGAGCAGGCGCCCACTGCGCTCGAATCGACCCGCACCGGACTGGGTATCGGCCTCTCGGTCGCGCGTGCTCTGATCGCCATGCACGGTGGCGCGGTATCGGCGTCCAGTGATGGGCCCGGCAAAGGCAGCCGCTTCGTCGTACGGCTACCGCTCTGCGACGCACCTACGCGTGCGTCGCAGAGCAGCGACGCGGATCGTGCCGCAACCGCCGCGTCACGCCGGGTCCTGATCGTGGATGACAACCATGACGCTGCGCTATCGCTCGCCATGATCCTCGATCAGCACGAAGTGCGCACCGCGAATTCCGGGGAAGTGGCGCTTGCCATCGCCCAAAAGTTTAATCCGGACGTAGTGCTGCTCGATCTTGGGTTGCCCGACATGAGCGGGTATGAAGTCGCGAAGCGCCTGAGGGAGTTTGCCGCGCCTTCCCGTCCGGTGCTCATTGCATTGACCGGCTATGGCCAGCCCGAGGACCGGCGGCGCACGCGGGAAGCGGGATTCGATTATCACCTCGTGAAACCGGCGCGGCCGGAAGACGTCGTGAGTCTGTTGGCGACGGCGTTTTGACCCGCCTTGCCGCGCCGTCTGCCTCAGGCAAAAACATGGGCGAGCCAGTAGCCCGACGTCGTTGTCTCCGTGAACGTGTCTCCCATTCAGTTCGTGCGCCCGGCTCTGGCGCCCATCGAGATGCGACGGAAGCATTCTTCTGACTGACGGGCAGGAGTCCCGATTCCGTTCATACGCCGCCGACGCAAAGCGACTGCGTTGGAGCATCGTCCTGACCGCGTCCCTGGGCAAGCCACGTGTGGACGGTACGCGCCGGCTTTTACCCGATCCGGATGTGGGAAAATACCGCCATCGAGAGCGCGCCGTATCGATGCAAAATCGTCCGATGTCCGAACGAGCTTCATGATGCGGCGCGCGATCGCGCAGCGTGACCATGCAGATCGAATCAAAATCCAAGAGCGACGCGCCGTGCCAGCACCCATCGATAACGAACACGATTCCGTCTCGTCGACTTTCTCGCGCAAGTACTCAGCATCTGGCCTGATCGTGCTCGGCGGCCTTCTGATCTCGCTGATCATGGTTGGGCTGTGCGCGTTAGTGCTCTATCAGGGCCGGCTCGATGCGCTGGAACGGGCCCGGGGCACATCCGGAAACCTGGCGCTGATTGCCGAGCGCGACATCGAACGCAACTTCGAGTTGTATGCGCTTTCGTTGCAAGCTGTCGTCGATGGACTCATGCGCGCCGATGTGATGGCGTTGCCACCCGCATTGCGCAATGACGTTCTCTTCGATCGTGCAGCCTCCGCAAAGTATCTCGGCTCGGTGCTGGTGCTCGACGCCGCCGGAAACATCGTCATCGACTCCGCGAGTACCACACCGCGGCACGGCAATTTCGGCGATCGTCAGTACTTCACGATCCAGCGAGACCATCCTGAAACAGGTCTTTTTATCAGCGATCCGTATGCATCCCGGTTGCGCGGCGGCGCGCCGAGTATCGCATTGAGCCGTCGTTTGTCACATGCGGACGGCTCGTTCGCAGGCATCGTGATGATTGCGGTCAATCTCGAGTACTTCAGAGAGCTTTTTGCAGGGCTTTCGCTTGGCCCGCATGGCGCCGTATCGCTGATCAATCAGAATGGCATCATGGTCATGCGGCAGCCCTATGAGGCGCGCATCGTCGGACGCAACATCAGCAGGGCCGACACGTTCAGGCGTTTTCGCTCTGCGCCGGAAGGCAGCTTTAGTGAAACAGCCTCGATCGATGGCGTGAGGCGTCTCTACTATTTCCGCAATTTCCCGAAGTTGCCACTCATTATCATGGTGGCTGAAGCCGAGCAGGATATCTATGCGGGGTGGCGTCGCAGGGCAATCACGATCGGTTCTCTGATGGCGGTGTTCGCGGTCGTTTTCATGATGCTTTCATTCGTGCTTGCCGCGCAGTTGCGACGCCGGATGCGCGCTGAATCCCAGTTGAAACTGCTGGCGCGCACCGACGGGCTAACCGGCTTGCACAACCGTAGAACGCTAGGCGAGGTTCTCGACCACGAATGGCGCCGGGCACGCCGCACTCACTCGATCTTCTCATTGCTCTTTGTCGACATCGACCGCTTCAAGACTTACAACGATTCATATGGCCATCAGGCGGGCGATGACACCCTCGCGGCCGTTGCGCGCTGTATCGGCGAGAACATCCGCCGACCTGCGGACACGGCGGCACGCTATGGCGGAGAGGAATTCGTGGTCGTGCTGCCCGATACGGCGATCGCCGGCGCTACGATAATCGCGGAAAAAATCCGTGCTGCCATCTGTAATCTGTGTATCGAGCACGCCGGCAGTGAATACGGCCGGGTGACGGCAAGCATTGGACTGGCAAGCTGGCGACCCGAGCTGGACCAGGACGTGGCCGCCCTCATCCGGTCGGCCGATGAAGCGCTCTACAAGGCAAAAGCATCGGGAAGAAATCAGGTCGTGCCGGCATATGCGGCATGAACCCCTCGTCGATTAAAACCGCAGCTTACCGCGTGCATTCGGTGAAAGGAGAGCCGTGGGCCGCGGTTTGCACGCCCACGCTGCAAGGCGTCAGCACCGCGATGCGACGCGCGGTTGCCGCGCGCCAGGTCTGAGGGTATCCGCAGTGGCTCCGGGCTTCTCACCTTGGGCACTCTGTTTCGAACCAATAGTCGACGAGGCGCTGCGCCGCCTGCAGATCCTCTGGGTAGTATGGGTCGTCGTACCATGGCGACGGGTCGTAGCCTGCCTTCCTGAGAGCCGCCAGCTCGCTTTGGTGCTGCGCCATCGACGGAGGTGCGTTGCTTCTAAGCGCAGCCAGGTCGCGGCACTCCGTTGGACTCAGATGCGGCCCGCTTTGCGGCACGCCGCCGACGGCACATCCAGTCAGCAGGAGCGCCAATACAGTGAGCGTCGAGCGGTTTCCCGGAAGGTTTGCCATAGCGCATCTCCACGCGTCCGATTGGCGCAACGCGAGCGGTGCGATACCGCCCGTCGCGCGTGACATCGGCGGCCTTCACATCGGCGGCACCACGCCGTCCTTTTCGACCACGACACGTTGCGCAACGTAAGTTCCCTGCGACGCAGGCGTCGCGACAATGAATACCTTCTTGCCCGGCGTCAGGTCGCTGTGCTCCGCGGGCGTGAACGTGACGACGGGCACGTTGGGCGGCACCGTCACCACGTTGCTGCCGCCCTTGTACGATAGCTTCAGATCCCGGCCGCTCGTGCTTTGCACGACGGTGTCGACGTTCGCATTGGTCATCGAGCTTTTCGGGCCCAGGTCCCACGCATAGTGCCCTTCACCCGTGCCGCGCGCCGACTCTGGGAACACCACCACTTCCGTTGCCGTGAGCTTGCCGTCGGCGCCCGTGGTTGCCGCCGTGCCGATAAACGTACCCGGCTTGATATCCGATAGCTGGATCGCCTTCACGGCCGAAACGCTCGCAGCCGGTTTCACGTCGACCGACACCGTATCGCCGCTGCGGCGATGGACCTTGAGCGTCTCACCGTCGTGCGAGACGATTTCGCCGCGAATGCGCGCGGGCTTCGTGGCGGGCGCCTGCGCGAAAGCAGCGCCCGCGAGTGCAGCAGCCATAAAAGCTGCGCCAAGTTTGATGCGCAAGGACATAGAAGCTCCCACTGGATGATTGAAGGATGGAGGAACAAACATCATTGCCTCACGTGCCGCTGAACCAGTTATAGCCCTGGTTCTCCCAATACCCGCCCGGATACTGGTTCGTGATTTCAATAGCGACGATATGCTTGGGATTCTTGAAGCCGAGCTTGGTCGGCACGCGCAGCTTCATCGGGAAGCCATACTTCGGCGGCAGCACGTCGCCGTCGTAGGTCAGCGTAAGCAGCGTCTGCGCGTGGAGCGCTGTGGGCATGTCGATGCTCGTCCAGTAGTTGTAGTCCGCGCAATGCAGCGACACGTACTTCGCACTCGTGTCCGCGCCCGCGCGGCGAAGGAATTCCGAAAAGCGCACGCCGCCCCAGCGACCGATCGCGCTCCACCCCTCGACGCAGACAAGACGCGTGATCTGGCTTTCCTGCGGCAGCGCGTGCAGTTCGTCGAGCGACCAGGTACGCTTGCCGTGCGCAAGGCCGCTGACCTGCAGACGATAGGTCGCGGCATCGATCTCGGGGACATCGTCGATTTCATAGAACGCGTTGAACGGAAACGGTCGCGTGATCATCGATTCGGGATAGGTGGGCGCCAGCCTGTTCGGATCGAACAGCAGCGCCTGCACGTCGTCGTTGAAGAACGAAATGCGGCGAAGCGCGATATTCACCGCCTTGTCGTTGGTCAGATCGCAACCGGACAGCAGCGCGATGCCGCCCAGCGTCAGCAACCTCTGGCCGAACAGGCGGCGCGCGGGCGATTTGAGTTCGCGCTGCGCGTCGCGGACGATCGATTCACCATGTGTCGCGAGAAAGGTGCCTTGTTGTGCGGTTCGTTTCCGGATCGTCATGATTTATCGTCCGCGTATCATCAGCAGCAGCGAGCGCGGCACGAGCGCAACCATCGCGATATGAACGACGAAAAACGCCACCAGTACGCTCATGCACACGAAGTGCACCACGCGCGCGTTGTCATATCCGCCCATCAGCGTGCGCAGCAGCGGGAATTGCACCGACTTCCACACGGCAAGCCCCGACAACACGATCAGCACGATGTCGGCGATTACGACGAGATAGGCGAGCTTCTGCACTGAGTTGTAGTGCGCGAGATCGTCGTGTTTCAGGCGCCCACGCAGCGCAGCGACGAGATCGGCGGCCAGCTGTTTCGGCCTGACGGGCAGCAGCTTGCGGCGAAAGCGCCCAGACGCCAGATTCAGCGCGAGATAGACGATGAAATTGGCGACCAGCAGCCACATCACGGCGAAATGCCATAGCAGCGCGCCGGCGAGCCAGCCGCCAAGCGTGATCGAAGATGGAAACTGAATGGCGGGAAAGATCGGCGACGCGTCGTAAATCTGCCAGCCGCTCATTACCATCAGGACAACCGCGACAGCATTGATCCAGTGCGTAATCCGCACCCATACGGGTTGAACCGTGTTGCGACTCAAGATCACTCCAGGTCTGGTACCTTCATTCCAGTGCCGCGGGAGCCTTCAAGGCAGACGCCGTCAGCGCCGGCACAAGGCGCAGGCAGGATCCGACAACGAATCGCGCTCCGATCGTCAGATCGCCACTGCATACAAGCGCTAACGCGATAGATCGACGGTTATTCCGTCGTGGAGATTTTTCTTCTTGCAATCGACTTTCAATGGCGATGCGCATCGCGCGGGAAGGCGGTTCCGCTTGCACAGAAAATGCAGCATGCGGCATGCCTTACTACGCGCCTACGTCGACTCGAATGCTGCGCGCGATGGAGCGGCGGCCTCGATGCCCAAACAAACTGATCATTTGTGCCCATTTGACCAGCCTCGTCCCGTTGGCGAGAACGCGGCAAAAGTCGTTGTCCACTCGCTCCTTACTGCTTCTCCGCGCCGCCACTGGAGCAAACTCTCTTTTATTTTTTCTCTCAAGGCCTGAAATTCGCGCCGATGGTTTCAAGCCGCTGGTCGCCTTTAGCGATTGATAGCGCTCTACAGACGCGACGCCAGGAGTCGGACGCCGGCAATTCCGAATACCACGGCCAGGCATCCTTCCAGGGCGCGGCGGGTCCGCGCGTATATTCTGCGAGCCGAATTCGTCGAAAACAGTACCGCATAACTGCCGAATACCAGACATCCGATGGCCGCACAACCTACAACCAAAGCACTATGCGTAGGCCCTGCGCCATTCGACGATAGCGCAACAATCGAAACCCACACGAGAATGGCTTTGGGATTGGTGAGATGGAGCATCACTCCGCGTGAGTAGATGCTCGTCAAGGTCTGTGTTCGTTCCACGTCCCCTACTGACGCAGCGGAAGCCGCAAGCGCATTGCGTCCGGACTTGAAGGCTAGCCACAACAGATACAAACCACCAAAAATCTTCACTGCAACGATGAATTGAGAATAGGCGATCAGGGCCGCAGACACGCCTAGCGTTGCCACCGTCGCCCAAAACATCGACCCCGAGACGACACCGAGTGCGAACATTAGCGCCGCCTTTCTGCCGTGACTCGCCGCTATGGAGACGATTGCAAGGTTGCTCGGCCCGGGACTCGCGGTGCCAACGAAATACGCTGCGTAGGCAAGCAGCAGGTTTGTCGAGAAGTGGGCGTTTGCCGTCATATTCGGGGACCAGCAATGGAAGTTCGCCCGATCATCGGGCTTTGCTGAAACTTGCGAAAGTGGCAATGTCGCCATCTTCCGAGGCATATCGGACATAAGCGCCAGCGTTCGTCGAAAGTGACAGAACCAAACGACAAGCGCTCCGACGCACGCACGTCGAAGCGCTTCGCACATTACGCACGCAAAGGCCGCAACCCCGTGCGCACTTCATTCGCGAAGATCATCGGCTGTTCCCATGCCGCAAAGTGCCCGCCCGTTTCGGGCTTATTGAAGTAAATCAGGTTGTGATAGGCCTTTTCAGTCCAACTCTTTGGCGCCTGGTAGTTTTCACCCGGAAAAGCGCTTACAGCGGCGGGCACGTTCACGTCGGCCGCGAGGAAGAAGTTCGCGTGCGATTCCCAATAGAAACGCGCCGCCGAAATGCCCGTGTTGGTGAGCCAGTAAAGCGTGATGTCGTCGAGTATGTCGTCTCGCGTCAACGCGCCTGCTGAATGACCATTGACGGAGCGGCCGAGCACCGCCGCGCTCAGCGCCGCAGCGGGCTGGCCGTAGCCGTCGCCGTGATCGAGCAGCCAGGACGCCAATGCGACGGGCGAGTCGGCGAGTCCGTAGAGCGTCTGCGGACGCGTTCCCATTTCGAGCGCATAGCCGCGCTTCTTCTTGAAGTTGGCGCTCAATTGCTCGTACGCATGGCTCTCCTCATCCGATAAGCCGGCAGGCATCGGGTCGCCCGCAGTGAGCGACTTCAGTATCTGTGCCGGAACGGAGGCAGGGAAATTCACGTGAATGCCGATCAGCTCGGGCGGCGCCTGTTTGGCCATGATGTTCGTGACAATGCCGCCGAGATCGCCGCCCTGCGAAGCGAAACGTTCATAGCCGAGCCGTTTCATCAACGTGACCCACGCGCGGGCAGTACGCTCCGGTCCCCAGCCCGTAGTCGTAGGTCGCGCCGAAAAGCCGTAGCCGGGCAACGATGGAATCACGAGGTGGAATGCATCCGAAGCCGGTGCGCCGTACGCGGTCGGATTGACGAGCGGGTCGATGATCTTGAACTGTTCGATGACCGAGCCGGGCCAGCCGTGCGTCACGATCAACGGCATCGCGTTTTCGTGCTTCGAGCGCACATGGATGAAGTGGATATCGAGTCCATCGATCTCGGTGATGAACTGCGGATACGAATTCAGCCGCGCTTCGCATTTGCGCCAGTCGTAGCCGGTCGCCCAATATTGCGCGAGCCCTTGGATGGAGGCGAGCTGAATACCCTGCGATTCGTCGGGCACCGTCTCACGATCGGGCCAGCGCGTGGCGTTGATGCGACGCCGCATGTCGGCGAGCTGCGCGTCGGGAACGCGAACGCGGAACGGGCGAAGCGCGGACTTGTCACCGTTTGCGGGTTCCGTGATCTTGCCGATTGCGGGGCTCGTGTCCGCGAAGGCGAAGCGGCTCAGCGAGCCTGCCGCGAGCGCTGCGGCGGCCATACCGACAAAGTGCCGGCGCGATGAGGATCGGGGCGTGTCTTTTGACATGGGATCGGTCTCCTGCCTTGATCAGCGCGTCGCGCTGCGGGTGAAGTCCGCGATGTGCAGCTTCACGAAGTCGTACATGCTCATGGGCTTACTGCCCGTGAGTTCGAAGAGGTCGTTCGTCATGCGGTCGTATCGGCCTTGAGCGTGCAGGTCGGCCATCACGGCCAGATGAGCGACGACGTGAGCAGGAATGCCGAGTTCGCGCAATTTCTCGGACCACGGCGCGACAGGCACATTGCGGTAACGGATGGGCCGGCCGAGCGCTTCCGAAAAGATGCGCGCGGCCTGCTCGAGATCCGTAGATTCGAGGCCCGTCAGGTTATAGATCTTGCCGATATGCGGCGCCGGGTCTTCGAGAATCACCGATACGGCATTGGCGACGTCAACGGCTGAAATGGGCGACGTCTTGCTGTTGCCGAGCGGCAGTGCGAGTTCGTCGTTGTCGCGCACGCCGGCTGCGCCAAGCGTCAGGAAGAAGCTCTCGAGAAACGCCGTCGGCCGTACCGTGACGACGGGCAGCCCCGACCATTGCAAGACCTGCTCTGCGAGCCAGTGCAGTTTATGTTGGGGGCTGTCGGTCGTCTGCGTGATGCTCATCTCCGTGACAGTCATTTGCGACATGTTCACGATCGCTTCGACGCCATGATGACGCGCCACTGCTGCAAAGTTGACGGTTGCTTCGAGATAGGCCGCAGAGACGGACATGCCGAAATAGACGCGCGAACAGCCTTCGATCGCGCGGTGCATCGAGGCGAGATCGGTCAGATCGCCGACCACGACTTCCGCGCCAAGGCGGCGCAACTCGTCCGCGCGTTCGTCTTCCTTGCGGACCAGCGCCCGCACTTTATAGCCCTTCGCGAGCAATGACGTTGTCACGTTGCGGCCAATGCCACCAATCGCGCCTCCGGCACCCGTCACGAGAATGGGCCGATCATGGGCAGGTTTCGTTGTCATATCACATCCTTTCAAGGAGAAGCTTCACGTTATTTATGTATGCATATACACACGTAGACATGAAAATGTGCGCGTACATACGCTGATCAACACGAAGATCGGGTCGTCATTCGCGGGCGTTTTGCAGAAAGCCGAGCATTGTCTGCGTGACCAGTTCGGGCTGCTCCTCCTGGATAAAGTGCCCGCTGTTCTCTATGTCGACGGCGCTCATATTGACCGCCTTTTGCCCGACGACCATTTTCATCCACTTGTATGCGGGACCGCCCATCACGAGAACGGGCATTTGCAACTGGCCATAATTCTTGTTGTCGCTGACGTCCTGAGGGAATGCCTGATACCACGCGTTGCCTGCGCGAATCGCGGTGGCGCTGTCATAGGCGTGCTCATACACGGCGCGGTCGCGTGAGTCGACTGCTTTCTCATTCACAAGAAAGTAGTGGAAGAGCCAGTCCTGTTCAAGCCGGACGCGGCCTGCCAGCAGTTTCTCCGGCAAACCTCTGATCTGGTTGAACGCGAACCACCACAGGTTCGGGCGCGCCGAACCGAGCCTGTCACCGTATGCGCCTTGTACGGGCAGAAGCGGGAACGTCTGCAGGCTCTCGTCGGGATGTGGAAACTCCATCATCACCAGCTTGTCGGTGGCTTCGGGATAGTTTTCCGCATAGGCGAACGCCACCGCCGAGCCGATGTCGTGTCCCGCGATCGCAACCTTGTCGTATCCGAGCGATTGCGTCAGCTCATGGATATCGGCGGCCATCGTTTTCTTGTCGTAGCCGTCAGCGGGTTTCGACGATGCACCCATGCCGCGCAAATCCACGGCGATCACGGTGTAATGCCCGGCAAGCGCCGGCATGATCTTGTGGAAGGTCCACCACGTTTCCGGCCAACCGGGCAGCAATACGAGCGGCTCACCCTTGCCGCCCGCCACATAATGCAGCCGCACGCCGTTTACGGTTGCATAGCCATTTCTGAATCCGGGCAGCGACTTCACCAGCGTACCGTCTGACACGTCGGTCTTTGCGCTCACAGGCTTGCGCGCATGCCTTGCGACGGGCGTATCCGTTGCAGACGGCTGTGCGTAGCCGAGGGAAGCAGTTGTGATCAGCGCCGCAACGACGATGCTCGCGGAGCCGGTCCCGATCATTGGTTTCAAAGCAGGTTCTCCTTCGATACAGGGGCAGTTCGAGATTCGCGGAATCATGCAGCCTGCGTGCACAGATCGTCGGACGCCTGGTCGTTGACGATCATCGGCTGCGCAGCGCGTTCGCGAACATGCGCGGTCGGCGTACGGTCGATCATCAGACTCAGCAGTTCAGGGCGGTTGTAGTGACCGGCCGAATCCATCAGCATCTTGCGGCGATCGATTTGCGTGAAGTCGAGATCGACGATGACTTCGCCTTCGCCCGAGCGAAGTGGTTCGGCCATCAGCATGCCGTCAGGAGAGACGATCGTAGTGAAGCAGCCGCCCGAGATCGGACCGATTCCACAGCCGGTGTCCTTCATGATCTGCGCCTGCTGGTCGGCGTCGAGCCACGCCGTTGCGTTGACGACGAAAGCGGCGGACTCGAGCGCATGCTGGCGGATGTTGATTTCCATCCGCTGCGCGAAGCCCTCGCCAAAGGCCGAGCCCGGATACATCGCCGAATGGATCTGCTCGCCGTCGGCGATCATCGCGTAGCGGGCGAGCGGGTTGTTGTGCTCGAAGCATGCGAGTTGGCCGATTCGGCCGACCGCGCTATGGACGGCGCGCAGGCCCGAGCCGTCTCCCTGGCCCCATACCATCCGTTCAAAATGCGTTGGCGTGATCTTGCGGCGGCGCTGGATCAGCGTGCCGTCGGCATCGAAAAGCAATTGTGTGTTGTACAGCGTGCCGCCATCGCGCTCATTGACACCAATGGACACAACCATGCCGGCCTTTCGCGCGGCTTCTCCGATTGCGTCGGTCGCGGCGGACGGCACGGTCACGGCCTGCTCGAGCAGGCGCAGATGTTCGGCGCCAGACAGAAGCTCGATGCCCGTCTGGACAGCCGCAAAGTAAGGGTAATAAGGCACGACCGTTTCGGGGAAGGTGGCGAACTGCACGCCTTTCTGGCCGAGTTCGTGGATCTTCTGCACGACCTTGGCGACGGTTGCTTCACGACTGTAGAGCACCGGGCTGAACTGGACGGCGGCGGCTTTGACGACTTTCATGACAGACTCCTTGACTAGGGGATTGGAACCAGGCGTTGGTCGATCTTGCATATGCAACATCGACCGAAAAAATTCAGACCATGCGCAGCGGCAAATCGCGTGCGATATTCATGAGCTCATGAGCACCGTTTTCTCCCAGAAGTCGCATCGCGTGACGCTGTGCAGCCGACCACGCGCTCGCGGCGCTTTTGAGCAGCACCTCGCCGTCATGCGTGAGCGAGAGAGGACGGCTGCGGCCATCGCTAGCAGGGGCGCCTTCGGCAACCCATCCCTGCGCGATCAGCGGCTGCAGATTCCTTGTGAGCGTCGATCGCTCGTGATGATTCCTGCGGCCGAGATCTGAGCGGCTAATGGGCCCGAACTCCGCGATGAGCACGAGCAACGAGAACTGCGGCGCGACGATGCCGAGCGGCCGCAACGCATCGTCATAGACGGAGGTCAGGACACGGGAGATCTGCCGGGCGCGCGTCACCAGACAATTGCGCGCGATCTGGCCGCTCAGCGGTTGATCTGCAATTCGATCCAGTTCAACGGTTCCGTTCGGCTCGTGTTGCATATGCACTACCTCGGTTTGCCCAGTTTTTGCGGCGCGGCCTTCTGCTCGCAATGGGCGTATTTGAGCGGACGAACGTATCCCGCTCGTGTCCTGAAGTTGGTAGTGTGTAAGCGCGCGTATCCCTATCTGTTTGCAGATACGCCGGGATACAAAGAGAAGGTGCGGGGCGAGAGGGAAATGACGAGGGTGGTGGCGTAACGTCGCGAAGCCTCAGCTGCCGTTGCCGCCTGGTTCGGCTTCTACGTTCTCCCCCGCTGCACGCGAAAACCGCATTTGATATTCACTCGGGGACAATCCCGTCTTGCGTTTGAACAACTGCCGGAATGTGCTGATATCGCCATAACCGACACGTTGACTCACTGCCTCGAGCCCAATAGGTCGCGTTTCCAGTAAGCGTTTCGCGACCTCGATGCGCAGATTCTGCAGATACGTCAATGGCGCGAGCCCGACGGCTTCCTTGAAACGGCGATTGAGCGTGCGTTCGCTGACAGCAAGCGATGCCGCCAGATCGCTCAACCGGAATCCCTTCTGCAACGTTGCCTCCATTTGCTGCTGGGCGCGCGCGACGAGCGTGTCGGTGTGCCCATGTTCATCGAGAAGCGTTGCATAGGAAGCCTGCGAAATCCGGTTCATGTCGATCAACAGGGCCTTCGCCGTCATCGTTGCGAGCGCTTCACCAGCGAATGTTTCGACGAGCCGCACCGCAAGATTCAGATACGACGTCACGGAACCGCCCGAGATGATGCCGTCTTGCACGATCAGCAGTTCCTGTGCGCGAACTTCGACACGCGGATAGCGGCGCGCGAAGTCGGCGGCTCTCGCCCAGTGCGTCGTTGCGGCGCGGCCATCCAGCAGGCCGGCCTCGGCGAGCAGGTAATTGGCCGTGCAATAAGCCGCCAGCACGGCGCCTGCCTTGCGTTGACGCCTCAGCGCGGAAGACAGTTCGTTCAACTGCTCGCGGCGCCCGATGAACGCGTCGATGTTCGAGAAGAACGGTGCCGTCAGCAGAACGGCGTCGGCCCGCTTGCGCGGGTCGATCTTGCCGTCGACGTGAATGGTCTGGCCTGACGCAGCCGTGATGGGCCGCCCGTCGAGCGATTCCACCCGCCAAACGAACACGGGCGCGGAGGTCGAGCCTGGCGCAGCCTTGCGCGCATGGAACTGATTGGCCGCGCTAAAGACGTCAACGGGGCCCGCGACACCGGACGCGAGGATTCCGTCATAGACCCAGATGCGAACGATGGCCATTGCGTGTCCGAAATTCCCTGAATAATGGCGATGCTGCCACTTCCAGGCGCACGAGTAAACCCCGATCATGGCCGCATCCGATGAACCGAAAGCAGGAGCAGCACCATGCCAATGATCGATGCACTGTGGCCCGAAGACGCCTTGGCGCCCGACGCCGAAGCGCGCCTCGTCAAGGAACTGACCGATATCCTCATCGCGGCGGAAGGCTACGATCCCGACAGTCCGATCGCGCAGCGCGTCACCGTGTTCCATCTTCATCGACCTGCCGCGATTTACATCGGCGGTGAACGCGCGAACACGATCCGTTACCGGATCATTGCGTCTGCGCCCGAAGGGCAATACACCGACGAATCGCGTCGCTCGCTCGTCAGACAGGTCACGGAAGCGGTGGCGCGCGCGGAGAACCGGCCGTTTGATGACGTCGCGCCGCGCGTCTGGGTCTTCCCGACCGAGATACCGGATGGCGCGTGGGGGACGCGCGGTGCGATCTGGACGTTGCCCGACATTCATGCGCTGCTGGCGGGCGAGTCCGAGCGCGGCGCGGGTATTGAACGGCTCGCGCGACGCCGCCGCGAGAAAGCGCGCATCACGCTCGAAGCAGCGCTCGATGCCGCTAGCGCGGGCATCGCGAACAAACAGTAATGGAGCACCCAGCATGAAATTCAACGACACAGCCCCCGTGATGGCACCCGCGGGGGGCCCGCCGCTCTGGCTGGCCAGCCTCGCTGAAAACGCGACGCTCGAAGCCACCGTCCTGAAGCGCCCGATCGAGGGGCGAGCCGATATTCTCTCCGTGATCAAACACGCAATCTCGCTCTATGAGTTCCAGCATCACAGCTACAAGGCCGAGATCGGCAACGGTTTGTACATGGAGTCCTATCGCTCGCAGATCCAGGGCGTGCCGATCGAGACGGTGGTCGTCGCGCACGTTAACGAACAGGGCGAGACGGATTCCGTGGTCATCAATCATCGCCCGCTCGGTGCAGCGCTGCTGTTTTCGAAGCTGATGTGGGAGCGCGTCGATGAGCGCTTCCGCGATTGCTATCTGACGGGATCCGAATCCGCGGCGCTATGAAACGCCTTCTTCTTAATTTGACAATAGCGTCCGTGATGGTCGCTTCTGCTGGAGTCTCCATGGCACACACCACTCCGATGCCAACCACGCCAACCACGAAGATATTGGCGATTGGCACTTTTCCCCCGGGCACGGACATGCAGCTTGTCCAACACATTCTTCCGACTGAAGTCCGCGAGACGGCGCAGCTCTACCTCGAGGGCAAGATTGATCAGTGGTATTCACTGCAAGACCAGGCTGGGGTGGCGTTCATCCTGAACCTTACGGATGTGGGTCAAGCGCATGAAATGCTTGAGGCACTTCCCTTGGGGAAAGCGCACTTGATGACATTCTCGCTCCTTCCGATAGGCCCACTCAAGCCGCTGACCAAGCTTGTGAATCCGACTCCACCCCAATAGAAAGTACTGGTTAGCACTGTCGAATACCCAGCAGAGCGTCCGGAATCTTGAAACACTGAAGTGCAATTTACTTAACGCAACTTCTATTGAGCATATGGGTATATCTACACTACAGTGCCTCTTATCGTGCATACGCGCTGCACGCGTCACACGAGCATTAGACGAGAATCACGATCATGTTCAAACGTTTAACGAAGGCGACAGTCTTCCCCGCCGTAGCGATGAGCCTTTCCGCATGTTCCAATCTGCCGGCGTCATGTTCTTCGGCGGCAAAGATTGAAGTCGGCGAGGTGCAGGTCAATCCTGACATCAAGCTGCGTCATATGGTCTATCGGCCCGCGCATCCTAAGGGTACGGTACTTTTCCTGCACGGCTTTCCCGAGACAATGTACGCGTGGAAACCGATCGCCGAATCGCTGTCCAGCGACTACGAGGTGCATGCGTTTGACTGGCCGGGCTACGGACAGTCCTCGCGTCCTGACGCCGATCGCTTCTCCTATGCGCCGATGGATTACGCCCATGTGCTGGCAGACTATATCCGCACGTCGGGCATCGACAGTTCGAAGCTGGTGATCTACGCCACCGATATCGGGGCATTGCCGGCGCTTCTAGCAGCATTGGAACAACCGAATATCGCCAGGGAGATCATCGTTGGAGACTTCGCGCCGTTCAACCGCCCACAGTACATGTACGAAAGCCTGCAGGGCCTGAAGTCCAGGCCTTCGTCCGACGCCGTGCGCACCGCGATGAACATGAACCGTGATGAAATCCTGGCGAATACATTCTTTCGCGGCTTGTCGGCGGAAGAACGCTATGCGTTGCCCCAGGAGTTCAAAGACGATATCGCCAAAGGCTGGGGCGGTGATACCACAGCGGCTGACGCCTTTTACCACTACTACTCCTGCTTCACCCGCGACCAGGACTACTTCGAAGCCAATATGGCAAAGCTGAAGGTCCCCGTGAAGGTAGTGTGGGGCGAGCAGGATATCTACATCAAAAAGGAAATGGGCGTTGAGTACGCAAACCGTAACGGTGTGAAGCTCACGATTCTCCCTCAGCTCGGCCATTATCCGCATCTGCAAGCGCCTGAACAGACGGTGGATGAAGTTCGGGCCGTGTTTAGCGCGCGCGGCACTCCTGAGAGTGACTGAGCGAGTGCGCCGTCGATCCAGCGAGCCGGCATACATTGACATACGTTGTATTTCCCGCCGCTAATCGACGGCAGCCTTCTTGCCAGACATCTGCCGTGCATCTGTGGAAGAAAGAACGACAGCAGTCGGTCATCAGCGCTATCCGCAACTCCGGGCAGAGTGAACTCGACTTCAAACCGCTCCGAAAGTCATTCTGCGACCCACGCTCATAAAGTGTCCTCGCTCGCGAGCTCGTCCGGTTTTGATCGTCGTCACCTATCACCCCCATTAACCGTAGGGCCTTGCGAGCATATCGCAAAAATCCGATATAAGATTCGGTCCATAGCGATGCAGATGCCGACTTCCCGGCACGAGAATCTGCCCGCCGTTTGTCGTCTCGTTTGTTATCCGTTTCATGAGCACGAAGCCTAACCCGAAGACCATCGACATCGACGCAATCCACAAGGCGCTGGCGAACCCGGCGCGCCGCGCGATTCTTGCGAAGCTGCGCGAACCGGAGAAGTACTTTCCGGACCAGGAGCTTTCGTACGAACACGGCGTTTGCGCAGGCCAGTTCGACGCGTGCTGCGCGTTATCGCAATCGACCATGTCGGCGCACCTCGCCGCGTTGCAGCGCGCCGGGCTGATCACGTCGAAACGCGTCGGTCAATGGGTTTTCTTCAAGCGCAACGAAGCCGTCATCGCGGCGTTCCTTGCGCACATGAACGCGGACCTCTGACGGGCGCTCACACGCGTTCATGCGCGCTCATGCACTTTCGCGCGCATCTTCGCTCTTCCCCGATTGCAGTTTTGACACATACACACGGGCTCGTTGCCCGCAAGGACTGGACGTTATGCCGACTCTTTTCGATCCGCTTCAGATTGGCGCTCTAACACTGAAGAACCGCATCGTGATGGCGCCGCTCACGCGTCAGCGCGCCGGCAATGTGCGCGTGCCGAATACGCTGATGGCGAAGTACTATGCCGAGCGCGCAAGCGCTGGGCTGATCCTCTCCGAGGCGACGTCCGTGACGCCGCAAGGCCTCGGTTATGCGGACACCCCCGGCATCTGGTCGGACGAGCAGGTCGAAGGCTGGAAGCTCGTCACGGACGCCGTCCACAACGCGGGCGGCAAGATCTTCCTGCAACTGTGGCACGTCGGCCGCGTGTCGGACCCGATCTTCCTCGATGGCGAACTGCCCGTCGCGCCGAGCGCGATCGCACCGCAAGGGCACGTGAGCCTCGTGCGTCCGCAGCGTCCTTTCGTGACGCCGCGCGCGCTCGACATCTCGGAGATTCCGGGCATCGTCGCCGCATATCGCAAGGGCGCGGAGAACGCGAAGAAAGCGGGCTTCGACGGCGTCGAAGTGCACGGCGCGAACGGCTATCTGCTCGACCAGTTCCTGCAGGACAGCACCAACAAACGCACCGACGCATACGGCGGCCCGATCGAAAACCGCGCGCGCCTGCTGCTCGAAGTGACGGACGCGTGTATCGACGTATGGGGCGCGGATCGTGTCGGCGTGCATCTCGCGCCGCGCGGCGACTCGCACACGATGGGCGACTCCGACCCGGCCGCGACGTTCGGCTATGTCGCGCGCGAACTCGGCAAGCGCAAGATCGCGTTCATAGCGGCGCGTGAAGCGCTCGGCGACGATCGCCTCGGCCCGCAACTGAAGAAGGCATTCGGCGGCGTCTATATCGCGAACGAAAGCTTCACGAAGGACAGCGCACAAAAGCTGCTGGACGCGGGCGACGCGGATGCCGTCGCGTGGGGCAAGCTGTACATCGCAAATCCCGATCTCGTGCGCCGCTTCGAACTGGATGCGCCGCTCAACGAGCCGATCCCCGCGACCTTCTACGCGGAAGGCGAAACGGGCTACACCGACTATCCGGCACTCGAAGCGGTGAGCTGACCTTTCGGTTGCACGCGCAAGCGCAATAGCAAGTAGCACGACGACGCGGCCGGAACTGTTCCGGCCGCGTTTGTTTTTTTATGTCGTGCATCAGTCGACGGGCTTCACAACGCGGCGCATGAACACGCGCCGCGTTTCATCGACGCCGCGTGCAATCCGCAGCGCGCGGATGCGCTTCAACGCCACATCGAGTTCGCGGTCCTCGAGTACGTTGAAACCGAGCCGCAGATAATACGGCGCATTCCAGGGCACATCGCGAAACGTCGAAAGCACGACATGCGTCGCGCCCCGCTCGCGTGCGCGCGCATCGACGTGATCGAGCAAGGCCGCGCCGATGCGCTGCCCCGCATGCTCGGGCAGCACGTCGAGCGCTTCGACGTAGATCCGCGCGCGCAGCATCGCGAACATCACAAAGCCGACGCACGCGCCGCCGCACTCCGCGACGATCACCTCGGCGGCACGCACCTTCTTCAGCACGAACGGCGCATCCATCGGCCGCGCAGCCGCGATGCCCGCCAGGCCGACGCTCACGAAACGCTGCGCGGCCTCGTATTCGACGAAGCGAATCGACGCGACATCGTCGGGCACGGCGGGCCGGTAGTGGACAGCGGGCGCTTGCATCGGACCAGGAGGTTGCATACGACGGTTGCGGGTGAACGGTTGCGTACGAAGGAACATATTGACATCAGACGCCCTTGCGAAACAACCCGCCCGCCACGCCGATATAATGCCCAGCACGACAGCACGCTTGTCAGGAGTCACACGATGGCACTTTCAGGTCTTCTCGTCTTTGCGCTCGCGCTGATCGTCGCGGCGGGCTCTCCCGGTCCGAGCATCGCGGCGCTGGTCGCGCGCGTGCTCACCAACGGCGTTCGCGACGTGCTGCCCTTTCTCGCAGCAATGTGGCTCGGCGAAGCGCTATGGCTCACCTGCGCGGTCGCCGGGCTCGCCGTGGTTGCGCGCACGTTCGCGCTCGTCTTCATCGTGCTGAAGTTCGCGGGCGTCGCTTATCTGCTGTTTCTCGCGTGGAAGATGTGGCTCGCGCCCACGGACGTGCACGAAAGCACGCTGCCGAGCGGCCAGTCGCCGTGGCGCATGTTTGTCGCGGGCATGATGGTCACGCTCGGCAACCCCAAAATCATGGTGTTCTACCTCGCGCTCCTGCCTACCATCATCGACCTGTCGCGCGTCGGCACGCTCGCGTGGCTCGAACTCACGCTGACGATGCTCGCCGTGCTGATGACCGTCGACTTCGTCTGGGCGCTGCTCGCCGTCAAGGCGCGCGCGCTGCTGACGAGCCGCCGCGCCGTGAAGATCGCGAACCGCGCCAGCGCGACGATGATGGCGGGCGCGGCGGCCGCAATCGCGACCCGCTGATTTTCTTTCTTCTCGACAGAGCCCGCGCATGCCCGTCCACCTGTTCAGGCAAACGGGCCGCGACGCACTGCTCGCGCTCGGCCGCGAACTGAAGGCCTGGAGGCCGTCCACCGAACGAGCGCTGTTCGGCATCGAGGCGATGATCTCGGTCGTGCTGTCGGTGGCGCTCGCGCATCTGCTGGATCTGCCGAACACGTGGTGGGCCGCGATCAGCGGATTCGCCGTCATGCAGACGCGCTTCCCCGCATCGGCCCAGCGCGCGTTGCATCGCGTGCTCGGCACGATACTCGGCGCGCTGTTCGCCGTGCTCGCAGGGCCCGTCATCGGCGATCGTCCGTGGCTCTTCGTTCCCGTGCTGGGCGTGGTCGGCGGCGTGTGCGTGTATCGCGCGAACGGCTCGTCGGCGTCGTATGCGTGGGTGCTCGGCGGTGTCACGTCCGTGATGGTCTTGTATCAGGCGCACGAACTGCTCAGGTTCGGGCCGACGGCGTCGTTCGCGATGCTGCGCGTCGCCGAAGTGTGCGTCGGCACTGTCGCGTGCCTCGTCGTGTCGGGCGTGTTTCATCTCGGCATCCGCTGGTACGAGCGGCGCCGCCCCGCATCGAAGGTCGTGTCGGCCGCCGCCGCGTCCGCCGACGCGGAACGCCCCACGTTCGAAACGCTGCGCCACGCGCGCATCGTGCTCGCCGTGCAGGCCGGTATCACCGTGTCGATCGTCGCCGCGCTCACCTATGCGCTCGCGCTGCCCGGCTTCGCGCAGGCGCTCGTGACAGCCATCGCGGTGCTGATCCTGCCGCCGTCGTCGCTCGTCGTGCGCTCGCAAAAGCCCGTCGCCGACAAGATGGTGCAACGCGTGGCCGGCTGCCTGATCGCGGGCGCAATCGGCATCGCATTGCTGCCGCTGATGCACGGCCAGATCGTGCCGTGCCTGCTCGCGTTGGCGGCGGGCGTGTGGGCGGGCTGTCACGTGCAGACGGGCAAACAGGGCGCAAGTTACATCGGCCGGCAGTTCACGATCGCGTTCATCATGGTCTTCGTGCAGGATCGCGCGTGGTCCGCCGATCCGCATCCCGCGCTGCTGCGGCTCTCGGGCATCCTGATCGGCATCGCGATTCTCACTTGCGTGATGCTCGCCGCCAGCCGCTTTTCTTTTCTGCCGCAATCGGAAGAAGCGACGCCCTGAGCGCGCCGCTTTCTTCTTCGTTTGCGGCCCGTATCCACGGCCCGCATCGGCGGTTCACATTCACGGCTCGCCGAACAGCGCCTCGCAAAGCTCGAGCCCTTCGGCCGTCAGCGCCGCCGATCCGTGCCCTTCCTCGTCCATCCGCACATTCACCACGCCCGCCGACTGCAACTGCGTCAGATAGCGCCGCAGCGTGCTCATCGGCAGATCGGCGCGCTTGCTGAGCTTCGCTAGCGACCACGATTTGCCCGGCGATTCGCGCGCCGCTTCCCACAGCAGCATCAGCAACTGCTCGACGGTGGGATCGAGTTCGCCGTCCTCGTCGGTGTCGTCGCAGTGCTTGTCGTGTGCCGGGTCATTCGGGTTCAAGTCGAATCTCCTCTGCCGCATCCGTGGTCCATTAGTCATTGCCGCAGGCTCGCCGCCGCCAGCTTGCCGATCGTCGCCAGCGCACGTTCGATTTCCGGCGACCATGCGTAACTGTAATTCAAACGGATGCAATGACTGTACCCGTTCGTCGTCGAGAACATATAGCCCGGACCGACCGTGATGCCATGCTCCAGCGCGAGCTTGTACAGCTTCATCGAATCGACGCCGCGCGGCAGCTCGACCCACAGCACGTAACCGCCCATCGGATGCGACACGCGCGTGCCCTCGGGAAAGAAACGCGTGACCATCGCCGTCATCAGCCGCGCGCGCTGCGCAAAACCCTTGCGCAGCCGGCGCAGATGATGCTCGTAGCCATCCTGCTTCAGATATTCGGCGATCGCGAGTTGCGGAATCGACGGCGTAGTCAGCGTATTGAGGAACTTGAGCTTCTCGACCTGCTCGCGATAACGCCCCGGCATCGCCCAGCCGATCCGGTACGCGGACGTCAGCGTCTTCGAAAATGACGCGCAATGCAGCACGAGCCCTTTGCGGTCATAGTTCTTCAGCGCGCCGGGATGCACGTCGCCGAAATACAGTTCGTGATAGACGTCGTTCTCGATCACAGGTACATCGTGCCGCACGAGCAGCTTGACGAGCTCCCGCTTCTTCTCGTCGGGCATCTGGAAGCCGAGCGGATTCTGGAAGTTCGGCATCACCATGCACGCGGCAATGCGGCGCTTGTCAAGTATCTGCGCGAGCGCGCCGAGCTCGATGCCCTCGCGCGGATGCGTCGCCACCTCGATCGCGCGCATGCCCATGCGCTCGATCGCGTGCAGCATCGCGTAGAACGTCGGCGACTCGACGGCCACCGTGTCACCCAGCTTCGCGACGGCCTGCAGACACAGATTGATCGCCTCGGTTGCGCCGACCGTGACGACGATTTCGTTCGGATCGACGGCGATGCCGTTCTCCAGGTAACGCCGCGCGATCTGGCGGATCAGGTCGGGATTGCCAGGCGGCAACTCGTCGGTGACGCCCCATTGCGTCTTGCGCCGGCCGACGGCATGCGCGTAGCGGTTGATCTTCTGGAACGGAAACAGCGCGGGATCGGGATACGGCGAGCCGAGCGGCACGGCCTCGTCGCTGCCGATCGAGCGCAGCGTCGACAGCACGAGCCGGCTCACGTCCACCTGCGCGGACACGGCAATCGGCTTCGACACATCCAGTTCCTGCACCGGCGCGGCGTCGTCCGCGCCGAGCCGCACAAAGTAGCCGGACTGCGGGCGGCTCTGGATGATGCCCTTGCTCTCCAGCAGCAGGTACGCGCGCAGCACGGTCGTGATCGAAATCTGCCGGTGCTGGCTGGTCTGCCGAACGGAGGGCACGCGTTCGCCCGCACGGAACACACCGCGCCTTATCTGCCCTTCGATCTCCTTCGCCAGTTCTTCGTAGAGCTTCAATGGATGCCTTTGACGTGAGCGCGGCCGCCTTGCGTCGAACGCATGACGCAGACGCGATGAATGAGCCACACAAAACAGGCGGACTACATATGACGCGATTCACACGCCGCCCGCTTTTTAAGCACAGTTCATCGTGATTGATCGTTTTTTCGATAACAGTGTCAACTGTACTCTTTTTCTTTCGCGCATTGTGTACACGCCGGCTACGTGTAATTCCCTCTACTCTTGGTCCACATCAAGCACCACCGGACGCATCATGGACAAGACCACCAAGCCAGGCCGCATCGAACCGTACACGGGACCCGCCGCGGGATGGGGCGCGCTGAAGTATGTGGCGATCAACCTGATCAAGGAAAAGGTCGCGGGCGGCAACTACAGGACGCTGTTCAGGCAGAACCAGCCGGACGGCTTCGACTGCCCGGGCTGCGCGTGGCCGGACCGGCAGCATGCGTCGACGTTCGAGTTCTGCGAGAACGGCGTGAAGGCCGTCGCGGCGGAAGCGACCACCAAGCGCGTGACGCCCGGATTCTTCGCGCAGCACACGGTCGGCGAGCTGATGAAGCAGGACGACTACACGCTCGAACAACATGGACGGCTCACCGATCCGATGGTGTTCGATCCTCTGACGGACAAGTACAAGGCGATTACGTGGGACGACGCCTTTCAGTTGATCGCGAAGCATCTGAAGGGACTCGACAGCCCGCATCAGGCCGCGTTCTACACGTCGGGCCGCGCGAGCAACGAGGCCGCGTTCCTGTACCAGCTGTTCGTGCGCATGTACGGCACGAACAACTTTCCCGACTGCTCGAACATGTGCCACGAAGCGACGAGCCGCGGCCTGCCCACGACCGTCGGCATCGGCAAGGGCACGGTGACGCTCGACGATTTCGAGCACGCCGATACGATCCTGATCTTCGGCCAGAACCCCGCGACGAACCACCCACGCATGCTCGGCGAACTGCGCGAATGCGCGAAGCGCGGCGCGACCATCGTGTCGATCAATCCGTTGCGCGAACGTGGACTTGAACGCTTCGCGAGCCCGCAGCATGTCGCGGACATGCTGTCGCCATCGGGCGTGAAGATCGCGTCGACGTTCGTCCAGCCGAAGATCGGTGGCGACTTCGCGCTGCTCAAGGGTGTCGCGAAGCGCGTGCTGGAACTGGACGATGCCGCCATCGAACAGAACGCCGGACGCGTGCTCGACGTCGCGTTCATCGAAGAACATACGGCGAACTTCGAAGCGTTCGCCGCCGATCTGCGCGAAGAAAGCTGGGACGCGCTCGTCGAAGAATCAGGCGTCGCGCGCGAAGACATCGAAGATCTCGCGCGCATCTTCACAAGCGGCAAGCGCGTGATCTCGACGTGGGGCATGGGCCTCACGCAGCACAAGAACTCGGTGGCGACGGTGCACATGCTGTCGAACCTGATGATGATGCGCGGCAATATCGGCCGCCTGGGCGCGGGCCTGTGTCCTGTGCGCGGTCACTCGAACGTGCAGGGCAACCGCACGGTCGGCATCGAGGACAAGCCGACGCAGGAATTTCTCGACCGCCTCGGCACGGTGTTCAATTTCGAGCCGCCGCGCGTGCACGGCTACGATGTCGTCGAGACGATCGAAGCGATGCTCGAAGGCCACGTGAAGGTGTTCATCGGACTAGGCGGCAACTTCTCGATTGCGACGCCCGACACGCCGCGCACATGGGACGCGTTGCGCGCGTGCGATCTGACCGTGCACATCACGACGAAGCTCAATCGCAGCCATCTCGTGCACGGCAAAGACGCGCTGATCCTGCCGACGCTCGGGCGCACCGAAATCGACCTGCAAAACGGCGCGCCGCAAGGCGTGACCGTCGAGGACTCGATGAGCATGGTGCATGTCTCGTACGGCATGAACAAGCCCGCTTCGGAGAACCTGAGGTCGGAGACGCGCATCGTCGCGCAGATCGCGCACGCGACGCTCGGCAGCAAGAAGGTCGACTGGCTCGCCTATGCGAATGACTACGCGAAGATTCGCGATGCGATCGAATGGTCGATCGACGGCTTCTACGACTACAACAGGCGCATCGCGCAGCCGGGCGGCTTTCATCTGCGCGTCGCTTCACGCGAGCGCGACTGGAAAACGGATACGGGCAAGGCGAACTTCGTCGTTCATCAGATTCAACGCGACACGCCGATCACCCGCGCGCGCGAGCTGCACGGCGAACGCGCGATGACGCTGATGACGACGCGCTCGCACGACCAGTACAACACGACGATCTACGCGCTCGACGACCGCTATCGCGGTGTCTACAACCAGCGCCGCGTCGTGTTCGCGAACGCGGCCGATATCGCGATGCTCGGCTTCAAGCCCGGCGACTGGGTCGACATGGAAACGGTCTGGAATGACGGCATCGTGCGCCGCGCCGAGCGCTTCCTGCTCGTCGAATACGACATCCCGCGCGGCTGCCTTGGCGCTTATTACCCGGAGACGAATCCGCTCGTGCCGCTGTCGAGCGTCGGCGATGTATGCAATACGCCGACGTCGAAGTCGATTCCCGTGCTGCTGCATCCGTCCGCTGCGCCTGCCGCCGCCGCGTGACGAAACTGCGCAACACGGCAGGCCACTTTATGTCGAGCGCTCGACCAGCTGGCGGATCACGGCCTCCACCGTCACGCTGCCCTTCAGCGACGACGCGCTCGCCTCGAATTCGATCCAGCCCTCGTTGAAGCCGTCGAGCATCTGCATGCGCGGCAACGGATTTTTCATTCCCTGCGCGCGAAACAGCGCTTCCCATTCGCCGCGCGGCACGATCTGCATCCGCACCGGCCTGTCCAGCGCGCTCGCAAAGGCGGCCGCGATTTCATCCGGCGTCACGCGGCGCGGGCCTTCGAGCTCGACGACGCGCGCGCCCGTCCACGTGTCCTGAAACAGATGCGCGGCAAGGCGGCCGATATCGTCGGTCGCGACCATCGGCACGGGCTTGTCGAGCGGTTGCAGAAACGCGGGGATCACGCCCGACGTGCGCGCCGGCTCGACATCCCACGCGCAGTTCTCGAAGAACCACGCGGCGCGCAGAAACACGACGGGCATCGGCAGCGTGCGAAGCTCCTGCTCCATGATGCCGAGCTGATTCAGCAGATTCGGCTGCGTGGCTTGCGCGCCGATCGTCGACAGCACGACGACACGCGATGGCTTCGCCGCGTTCAGCGCCGCGCGCAAAGCGGCGATATTGCGGCGCGACTCCGCGAAATCCGGCGACGGATCGAACACGGGCGGCAGCAGCACGAACACGCCCTCGGCGCCTTCGAATGCGCGATGCAGCGCCGCTTCGTCGTGCATTTCGGCAAGCGCGACTTCGCAGCCGCGCGCGGCCCACGGCGCGCCCTTCCCCACGCTGCGCACCACCGCGCGCACCGGCTTGCCCTGCGCGAGCAGCGTATGGGCGACCACGCCGCCGACTTGACCCGTAATACCCGTAATAGCGAACATCTGCAGACTCCCGTTCAATTGAAAATGGTTGCGACGGGATGCATTGTGGTTGCCGGCAGCACTTTACGCCATGACATGAATATCATTTGACTCATGACACAATGGCATCATGATGCAACGTCACGCATGACGCGGAAGAAAGGAGCGCGATGTCCTTCGATGAACGTATTCTCAACGGCATGGGCGTGCTGACGGCGATCGTCGACAGCGGGTCTTTCGCGGGCGCGGGCGAACGGCTCGACATGTCGCAGTCGGGCGTGAGCCGCTCGGTTGCGCGGCTCGAAGCGCGGCTCGGCATACGCCTGTTCGACCGCACGACGCGCACTGTCACGCTGACGGACGAAGGCCGGCGTTTCTATGAACAGATCGTGCCGCTGCTGGGCGGGCTCGAAGAAGCGGCGGCCTCGGCGGCGGGCGGCGCGACGGCCGTGCGCGGACGGCTGCGCGTCAACGTCGATCCGTTCTTCTCGAAGATCGTGCTGAGCCCGCGAGTGGGCCAGTTCGTCGAGCGCTATCCCGAACTTGATCTCGATCTGATCACGCGGGACCAGCTGGGCGACATGATCGCCGACGGTTTCGATCTCGCCGTGCGTTTCGGCGATCCGCGTCCGTCGACGCTCGTCGCGCGCAAGCTGCTGGAGACGCGCATCGTGACGGCCGCGTCGCCGGGCTATCTGAAGAAGTACGGGCGTCCCCTCAAGCCAGCCGATCTGGAGCGCGAGCCACACAACTGCATTCACTATCGCGATCCGGAAACGGGACGTCCGTTCGCATGGGAATTTCACCGGCCGCGCAAGAAAATCGTCGTCGCGGCGCGCGGCCGGCTGACCGTCAACGACGTGTCCACGATGCACGGCGCGTGCCTCGCCGGACACGGCATCGCGCAGATCATGGCGCTGGGCACGCAGCCGCTGTTCGACAGCGGCCGCCTCGTCGATCTCTTTCCCGACTGGCCCGACGAGCGCTTCCCGCTCTACGCGCTTTATCCGTCGCGGCGTCATCCGTCGGCGAAAGTGCGCGCGTTCCTCGACTTCATCGTGAAGATCACGGGCTCTGCGCTCGCCGATACGCCGTGGTACTGACGCGTCGGCGAGCGCCCGCTCATTTGCCGTTCTTCGCCCGCGCCTGCTCGGCGATCGCCTTGTAGTCGTAAGTCGGGTAGAACTCGGTGTGATAGCCGCCCCACGCCGTTTCCTCGATCGCGCGATTCACTTCGCGCAGCCGGTCAGCGGGCACGCGCAGCGTGACGACCTGACCGACGCCCATCATCACGTACCACGACACGATCTCGATCCCAGGCGGCGGAAACGCCTTGTAAAAGCCCTGATCGGCAAGCTCCTGGTTGATTTTCGGCAGCGGCTTCGACTGGTCGTGCTTGAGGAAGATCGTCAGCAGGAACGTGCCGTCGGCTGCGGGCGCGGGCGCCGGCGACGGCGGCGCACCGGCGTTCGTCTGCGCGACGGCGGGCAACGGAGCCATCGCGGCGAGCATTGTCATCAAACTGACTCCTGCAATCCATGTGCGAACGGCGTGCATCGGTTTCCTCCTTGGTTTCGATGGAAAACGGAACGACAGGTATAGAAGCGATGGTTGCATTCATCATGCCATCGCGATCCGGCGCGCACATGAGCATGCACATGAGCGCGCTTTCGCGAACGGCGGATGTCTGCGGCATTAAGGGTTAAACATATGTTGCAATTATTTTTGTTGTGGCAACATCTGTACACACATGCTCCGAACCGTGCCGAACCGTGCAGTTGGCCCGTCCAAAACCGATCGATCCAGATTCAACAGGGGACTTGCAATGAAACGACTGAACTCGCTCGCGCTGGCCTTGTGCGTCGCAGCGACCTGCATCACTTCCGCAGCGAATGCCTCCGCGCAGGAATCGCAGCCCACGCTCGCCAAGATCGAGTCCGCCAATCTGATCGCCATCGGCCATCGCGAAACGTCGGTGCCGTTCTCGTACGTCGATACGAACAATCAGGTGATCGGCTTTTCGCAAGACCTGTGCAACAAGATCATCGACGCGGTGAAAGCGAAGACGCACAAGCCCAACCTTCAGGTGCGCTTCATTCCCGTGACGTCGCAGAACCGCATTTCGCTGGTCCAGAACGGCACCGTCGATCTCGAATGCGGCGTAACGACGAACCTGACGTCGCGGCAAAATCAGGTCGCTTTCGGCGACACGTTCTTCGTCGCGACGACGCGCCTGCTGACGCGCAAAGACTCCGGCATCAAGGACTTCCCCGATCTCGCCGGCAAGACGGTCGTGACGAACCAGGGCACGACGTCCGAGCGCATTCTGCGCAAGATGAACGAAGACAAGAAGATGAACATGCAGATCATCAGCGCGAAGGACTACGGCGAAGGGCGCATGACGCTGGAGACAGGCCGCGCCGTCGCTTACATGATGGACGACGTGCTGCTCGCGGGCACGCGCACGCTGACGGCGAAGCCCGCTGACTGGGTGATCGTCGGCACGCCGCAATCGTCGGAGGCGTACGGGTTCATGCTGCGCAAGGGCGACCCGGAGTTCCTGAAGGTGGTCGACGAAACGCTCGCGCACGTGATGAAGAGCGGCGAGATCAACGCGATGTACGATAAGTGGTTCATGAAGCCCGTGCCGCCGAAGAACATGAACTTCGACTTTCCGATGAGCGACAACCTGCGCACTCTCTACAAGAATCCGAACGACAAGGCTTTCGAATAACGCTGTGTCCAGGGCGCACCAGAAGCGCGCCGGAGGCATAGCGCCGAACGTAAGCCGCCGGAGTAGAATTGTACGAATCGAAACTCGTGACGATCTGCTCCGGAGCTGCAATGACATCGCCCCCGCCCAACGAGGAACACAAGCGCTGGAAACCGTCGCCCACGCTGCTGAACGTCCTCACCGCGCTGATCGGCATCGGAACGCTGTGCGCCGGAATCGGCTGGCTCGTGTATAGCTGGTTCGTCGATCTCGAAGTGCCTTACTTCGCCATTCCACTCGTGTTGTGCGTGCCCGTCATCGTGGCCGTCACGTTCAGGAACATGTTCGACTGACGGGGTTCGGTTCGCACGAACCCCACACCGGTTACGCCGCCTTCGCGGACGCCATCCCCTCGTCGAGCTCGCCGCCGAGCGCATCGACAATCCCCTCCAGCAACTTCGCGAGTTCGCCTGTCATCAACATGACGTCGGAATCGAACTGCTCGTCGTCGTTGAGCGCGGTCGGATCGGCGGCTTCCTTGATCACGTCGAGCGGCGTCACGCGCTTGATCGTCAGCGACGGCGTCAACACGAACGACACGCGGTCGTTCCACGTCATCGCAAGCCGCATGCACTGCTTGCCCGCTTCGATGTGGCGGCGCATGTCGTCCGCTTCGAGCGCGTGGCCGACGTAGCGCACCGTTGCGTTGCCTTCGGCGGGCGAGCGCAGTTCCGTGTCCTGATCCAGCGTGAAATTGACGGGGCCCTCGCCCGCCAGCAGCCAGTTCGTCATTGCGGAAACGGGTGCCTGCGCGACGCGCACGCTGCCGATCGGCAAGCGGTCGATCGACTTCACCAGCAGCCCCAGCACATCGTCGCCGAGCGCCTGCGACGCGGCATCGATCACGAGCCAGCCGTTGATGGTGTCGATCCACACGCGCGTGTCGCGCTGGATGCTGAACGCGCGCGGCAGCAGCTCGTCGGTGACTTGCTCCTTCAGATCGCGCATCTGCTTGCGGCCGGGCTTGAAGCCCTGCTGCTCTTCGAGTTCCAGCGCGCGCGCCTTCGTCACCTGCGTCACGACCGATGCCGGCAGCAGTTTCTTTTCGGCGCGGAACGTGAGCAGCATCTGCTTGTTAATGGAGTAGACAAGCGAGCCGTCGTTGCGCGGCGACGCCCAGCCCTGGCGCTGCACCTCGACGCTATTGGCAGGCTGGAACGCATGCGGCGCGAGCCATTTTTCCATTTGCTCGACGCTCACATTCCACGGAGCGGGAAGACGGTGAAGCTGCAGATTCTTGAACCACATGGCGAGATCGGGCAAAAGCGCGTCATTCTATATGACGGCGGGTTTCCACGTGAGGGTTTGCCCGGATCACCGGTGCTCACCGGCAATCAACGGGCGGGATAGCAGAAGCCATAGTCCTCGCAACCGGGACAGCCCGGCGCGGGCGCAGGCGCGCGGCCCTCAGCGAGCGCCAGTTCGCGCGCGAGGAATTTCTTCCAGCGCAGGCCGTCGACGTTTCGCGCGACGAGCCGCGGATAGTGGCGCGTGAGAATGTCCGTCACATCGTCGCGCCCATCGAGACCGAGATCGCGCCACAGATGATCGGGGCGCAGGCACGCCGTCGCGACGATCGTCGCGAGACATTGCGCGTCGCGGTCGGCGGCTGGAAGCGTCGATTCATGGCGCAGCAGCAGTCCGCGCATCGCATCGACAAACGCCTGATGTTCCGATGAGGCGATGCGTTCGGATACAGAGAGCGACGCCCGTGCACCAGGAAAGTGACGCGACAGCAACGCGTCGAGCGCATCGCGCGCAAGGCCAAGGTGCAGCAACTCTGCGCTCGCAAGCTTCGCACCGATCAGACGCGCGAACATCACGGTATCGGCCGCATCGCCATGCAGTGCATGATCGAGCAGACGCGCTACTGCTGCGTCGCGTGCGCCAATCGGATCAGACGTCATGTCATTGCTCCCGTTCGTGTCCCGCTTCGCTTCAATGTGCGGGCCTCGCTATTTTCACATGGGCGAACGTTAAATCAGCACACTGCGGCGCTCGTCCGCCATGCCGGCCGGCTGGTATGACCACCTCCAATTGATCGCCGCGCTCCAATGACCAGACGGCGGCAATCGTTATGTGCACGGGTTACATGCCCGCCGATCCGTCTGCCCCTTCGCACAAACTGGTATTACCACATTCGCGGCAGATAGACACTGCACGGCGATGCAGTAAAAATGCGCCAGGTTTGGGGCACTGCGGAATCGAATCGCGCAAAGAAAGCAGGCTACAAACGCGGCGTCGCCAGGCGCCCGTGCGGTAAAGAAACTGCGATTCCCAGACCAGCAATAAATCGAATACCCAGTTCGCCGATCCCGGGAACGGACACAGGAGACAAGGACAATATGGCATTACCAACCGCCGTACCGCCAGGGGTACTTTTCGCGCAACCGCTGACGCCCGTCGGCAATTCGCTTCTCTTTTCGTTTCTCGTTGCAGCCGTCCCCATCGCGGTCGCGCTCGTCATGCTCGGCGTGCTTCGCCGGCCCGCGTGGCAGGCGTCGCTGGCGGGCCTGATCGCCGGTCTTGCGATTGCGACAGGCGTATGGGGCATGCCGGCCGGCATCGCATTCGATGCCGTCGGCGCAGGCATGGCGCTCGCGCTCGTGCCCGTGATGTGGATCGTGGTCAACGCGCTGCTGCTCTACAACATCGCGGTCAAGTCCGGACGCTTCGAGCAGTTCCGTCAGTGGATGCTGGACCATCTGCCCGACGACAGGCGTCTCGTGCTGCTCGTCGTCGCGTTCTCGTTCGGCTGTCTGCTCGAAGGCATTTCCGGCTTCGGCACGCCCGTCGCGATCACGAGCGCGCTGCTGGTCGGTCTGGGCTTTCCCGCGCTGGAGGCGCTCACCTTCACGCTGATCTTCAACACCGCGCCCGTCGCGTTCGGCGCGCTCGGGGTGCCGATCACCGTGCTCGGCGCCGTGACGTCGCTGCCCGCCGCAACCCTCGGCTCAATGGTCGGCAGACAGCTGCCTTTCTTCGCGCTGCTGCTTCCGTTTTACGTCGTCGGCATCTACGGCGGCTTCCGTTCGATCCGGCAACTGTGGCCGGCGCTCCTCGTGTCGGGCGGCAGCTTCGCGCTCGCGCAGTTCGTCACGTCGAATTTTCTCGGCTACCAGCTCACGGATGTGCTGTCGTCGCTCACGTCGCTGATCGTGACGATCGCCTTCCTCAAGGTCTGGCGCCCCGAGCCCGACCCCAGGTTCGCCGTCGTGCGCAGCGCGGGCATCGAGAAGAACGGCGCGCGCGTCGGTTACGGCGGCTGGCTGCCGTGGATCATCGTGTCCGTGGTGGTGATCGTCTGGGTCCATGCCGACATCGCGTCGATCGGCGATATCAAGGTGAAATGGCCGGGCTTGCACAACGCCGTCTACGTGACGCTCTACAACAAGCCTTATGCCGCCGTCTGGGACTTCCAGCCGCTCGGCACGGGCACGGCGATCCTGCTCGCGGCCGTCATCACGGCCGCGTGGACGCGCACGAGCGTCGGCAGCTTCTTCGAGTGCGTATTGAAGACGTGGCGTCAGACACGAATTGCAATCGCGACGGTGATGATGATCGTCGGCCTCGCGTATCTGCTGAACTACTCGGGCATGAGCTACACGCTCGGCATGGGCGTCGCGTCGACGGGCGCGCTGTTCCCGCTCGTTTCGGCGTCGCTCGGCTGGGTAGCCGTGTTCCTGTCGGGCAGCGACACGTCGGGCAATGCGCTGTTCGGCAACCTGCAGGTCGTGGCCGCGCGCCAGGTAGGCCTGGACCCGGTGTTGATGGCGGCGACGAACTCGTCGGGCGGCGTGATGGGCAAGATGATCTCGCCGCAGAACATCGCAACGGGCGTCTCGACGACGGAACTGAAGGGCCAGGAAGGCGTCGTGTTTGCCCGCACGTTCTGGCATAGCGTGTTCCTGACCTTGCTGCTCGGCCTGCTCGTGTTCCTTCAGCAACACGTGTTGAGCTGGATGATTCCGACTCTGCCGCATTGACCATTGACCATTAACAGCTGACACTGCATTCGATTCAGTCCGCCAAGCGAGGGCCGCGTCTGTCGTGGCCCTCGCTTGCTTTCTTTCTCCCTTTCTTTCTGCCTTTCTTTCCGCTTTCCTGTCTGCCGGAGGCTGAGTTCATCGGCTTCTGCGCCAGGCCGCGCGCCCGACACCGAATCGCGATCCAATTCGCCGATAACACGCGCAATCGCCTCTTCTAAAGCCTTCGAAATCAAAAGCCCTTAAAACGCGCCAAGCGCTTTCGAATAGATCTTTTGAATCTTTACTCAACTAATCAGAAATTTTGCCGTTAGCCCGTTGTGGGAACATTCCTTTAGCAACGGATCGACATGCAGAGCACTTACAACCTGGGTCTGGTCGCCGTGTCGCTCGCTGTCGCAACGCTCGCGTCGTACACGGCGCTCGATCTCGCCGGACGCATCTCGACAATGGGCCTCGCGCGCGTGCGCCATCTGTGGCTCGCGGGCGGCGCGGCCGCGATGGGCACGGGCATCTGGTCGATGCACTTCATCGCGATGCTCGCGTTTTCACTGCCGATTCCGCTCGGCTACGACTTCGCGATCACCGGCTATTCGCTCGGCATCGCAATCGTGGTGTCGTACTTCGCGCTTTACCAGGTGGCGCGCCGCGCCCTCTCCGTCAAACGGCTCGTGACGGGCGGCGTACTGATGGGCATCGGCATCGCGGGCATGCACTACACCGGCATGGCCGCAATGCAGATGCAGCCGGGCATCCACTATCGCCCGTCGCTGTTCGCCGCGTCGATCGCGGTCGCGATCGTCGTTTCCATCGCGGCGCTGTGGATCGCGCATGCGTTGCGCGACGCGAACGTGCATCGCGTGCTGACCAAGCGCATCGGCGCAGCGGGCGTCATGGGCCTCGCGATCACAGGCATGCACTACACGGGCATGGCCGCCGCCGACTTTCCGCCTGGTTCGATCTGCGGCGCGGCGTACGGCATCAACGCGCAGTGGCTCGCGACGACGATCATGCTGTTCACGTTCGCGATTCTGATCGTCACGTTGATCCTGTCGCGCTTCGATGCGCGCACCACGTTCCTCGCCGGTTCCGTGTCTACGCTGAACAGCCAGATCGTGCGCCTCGCCACCTATGACACGCTCACCGATCTGCCGAACCGCCGCACGCTGACCGAGCGCATCGCGCGTGCGATCGTCGTGTCGAAGTTCACGGGCCGCAGCTTCGCGATCCTGTTCATGGATATCGACGGCTTCAAGACGATCAACGATTCGCTCGGCCACGCCTACGGCGACGAAGTGTTGAAAGCGTTCGCGCACAACCTGCTGCAATGCGTGCGCGGCGCCGATACCGTGTCGCGGCTCGGCGGCGACGAGTTCATCGTGCTCGCGGAAGACCTCGGCACGCCGCAGGATGCGGCAAAGCTGGCCGACGCCGTGCTCGAACGGATGCGCAAAGGCATCGAGACGACGACGCAGAAGCTGCAGATCATGCCGAGCATCGGCATCGCGCTCTATCCGCAGGACGGCGATTCCGTCGACGAGTTGTTGAAGCACGCCGACGCCGCGATGTACGAAGCGAAGCGCGGCGGGCGCAGCGCGTATCGCTTCTTCGAAGCGCACATGAACGAAGCAGCGATGCGCACGCTGAAGATTCAGAGCGCGCTGCACGAAGCGCTCGACAGAGGCTATTTCTCGCTGCATTTCCAGCCGAAGTTCCGCGGCGACAGCGGTGACGTAGCAGGCGCGGAAGCGCTGATCCGCCTGAATCACCCGGAACTCGGCGCGCTCGTGCCGATGGACTTCATCCCGATCGCCGAGCGCTCCGGGCAGATCGTGCAGATCGGCTATTGGGTGCTGCGCGAGGCATGCCGCCATATACGCAGTTGGGAAGCGTCAGGCCTGCCGTCGACGAAAGTCGCGATCAATCTGTCGCCCCGGCAGATGGCGCAGCCGGATCTGATCGAGAAGATGCTGGACATCGTGCGCAGCGAAAACGTCGGTTGCAGCCAGATCATGTTCGAGATCACCGAGTCGGTCGCGATGCAGGACGCAGCCAGGACGACCGACATGATCCGCGAATTCCAGAACAGCGGCTTCGAAATTTCAATCGATGATTTCGGCACCGGCTATTCGAGTCTCGCCTATTTGCAGCGCTTTCGCGTGAAGCAACTGAAGATCGACCGCTTCTTCACGAACGGGCTCGACGCACACGGCCATGAAGGCGGCGCGATCGTGCAGGCGATCATCGCGCTCGCGCACTCGCTGGAAATGGACGTGGTGGCGGAAGGCGTCGAAACGGCCTCGCAACTCGACAAGCTCAAGGACCTGCAATGCGACGAGATGCAGGGCTTTCTGCTCGGCAAGCCGCTCACGGCCGACGCATTCGGCGAGTTGCTTCAGGACCGCATGACGGCCGCCTGATTCGCGCGTGCGCGCGAGTTGCCGATTTGCGCTGCGAGCGAAAAGAGGCGAGCCTTTGCAAAAAGCTTATTGATCGGCGGCTTGGGCTTCGTGGCCTGCATGCGGCACATGCTCTGCCGCGTGCCCGATGTACGGGCTCGTGACCGCGGGCGTCGCTTCGCGGCGAGTCAGCTTGCCGTCGACGGACGCGCCGACATCCATCCGCAACTGCTGGTAATAGATGTTGCCCGTGATGTGCGCGTTCTCCTGCAACTCGACGAAGTGATCGGCGATCACGTCGCCTGTAATCGTGCCGTTGACGATCACGTCGTAGCCGTACACGTTGCCCGTGATCGAGCCGCGATTGCTCAGCACGAGCAGCGTCTCGCATCCCGCCTTGCCCGTGACGTTGCCTTTCACATGACCGTCCATGCGCAGGCCTTCGCTGAACTCGAGATCGCCCGTCAGATGCACGTCGTGCGCAATCAACGTGGCCAGTTTGCTCTGTGTGACGCCCGGTGACTTTTTCTTGCGGAACATGATCGATATCGGATTGAGGTTGAGAACGCGCCGTAGTGCGGCACACGGCGTGCCACACTAACGGCGCGAATGACTCTGGCCTTGCAGGAACAGCACCTGAGCCTTGAGCCGGCTGACTTCGACAGCGAGTGCGTCGGCCGACTTCTGCACCGTCGCACGCGATGCCGCTTCCTGTTTCAGCGCAAGTTGCGCGCGCGTCAGTGCGTCCTGCGCGTCGTCGCGCGAAGCCGGCGCCGTGGGCGTCATGCATGACGCGTGCGTCGCGGCAATGCGCATGTCGTACCCGCGCACCGCCGCTCCGCCCGCCACGACGCACGCGACGCATCCGATGCCAGCGAGCGTCCACGTTGCGATGCGCGCGGCTCGCGAGCGCACGGGCTGTAGCTCATACGCGCGCTGCGCGATGCCGCGCCCGCGCAGGCGGCGCAATGAGCCGATGCGATCAGCCATGAGACGGCTCCATGAAAAGTGCGAGATAGTCGACGGGATCGACGGGCGCGCCGTTGACGAGCACCTCGAAATGCAGATGCGGTCCCGTCGAACGGCCCGTCGAGCCGACGTCGGCGATATGCTGGCGCGGCAGCACGAGATCGCCTTGCTGCACGACGATTTGCGATGCGTGTCCATAGCGCGTGATCAGGCCGTTGCCATGATCGATTTCGACTGCGTTGCCATAGCCGTTCTCCGGCCCCGCATGGATCACGCGTCCGCCCGCTGCGGCGAGAATCGGCGTGCCCGTCATCGCGACGAGATCGACGCCCGGATGAAAGCTGAGGTGATGCGTGAACGGATCGACACGATTGCCGAACGGCGATCCGAAGCGCGCGCCATCGACGGGCATACGGCCCGGAAACGACTCCCAGTTCGCGACGTGCATCGTCGTTTCCTGCTCCAGCGCGGCGAGCGTCGTGACGAGACAGCCGATCTGCTGATGAATCGCGACGGCGTCGCGCATCCGTTCGGACGTCAGCTCGTCGCAGCGACGCGGCGGCAGCGACGGACCGCCTTCGCCGGTTGTCACAGCCGCGTCGCTGGCCCTGTCGTTCTTTGTTGCACTGGGTTTGCTGGCTTTGCCGGGTTTGCCGGCCGAGGCGGAATTGTCGTCGTTGTCTTCGTTCGCTTTTGCCGGGACTTCGCTGGCGGCGCCGCGGTCCTTGCCACTGCCCGCCTTCGCCGCGTTTTTTGTCACCTGTTCGCGGCCCGCCATCTTGCCGTCGCCGCCGACAATCACATCGTCGCCTGCATCGTCGCCGAGCAAATCGCTTGCAGAAAGCGTCGGCGATGCGAACACGGGACGCGGCAAGGTCTTGATCGTCTTCAGCCGCGTTTCGAAATCGTGCAGCGTCGCGACCTGCGATGCAAGCCGCGTCAGACGGGGCTGCATCTGTTCGATTGCCGCATTCAGCTTGCCGAGCTCCGCGATCGTATAGTCGCGCCGGACGCGGCTATCGCCCGTTTGCGCGGCCGCGTCGCTCTTCGGCCACGCGCGGCCGATCATCACGCCCGCCGTCAACGCCAGCGAGGAAGTGCCACACGCGACCAGCACCGCGATCGCGAACGCCATGCGCCGCGTGACGAAACGCACCGCGCCGTTCGTCAGATTGCGGCCCGTGCCCCAGATCAACGACATCAGAGCGTGCCTCTCATCGCGCTCGCGTCGGGACGCGGCACGCACGCGCGATGCCGTGCATGAGTAGCCGACGGACTCACGTTGAGTCGCACGACACGTCGCACGACAGGTCGCACGGCAAATTGCACAGCGGGTTGCACGGTGAAGCGATGAATCAGCATACGCAGGATGACGAAGCGATCTGAGTGTGATGAAAACGGGTGGCGCGAATTATCACGCTGCCCGCCAAACGCACATCTCAAATTCGACGGCATCGGATTCGTCGCAATCCGATGCCAGGCCCACGACTCGCGCGACGCGTGAGAAGCACACCGCCAGAACAACCGAATCGCAATCCGGCGAACAATCGCCTGCGCGTCACCTGCTCGTCATCTGCCGACCAGTTGCGCCAATCGCTCGCGCAAGGTTTCGCTCGCACGCATCATCGGCGCGCGCAGCTCGTTTTCGATCAGGCCCAGCGCGGCGAGCGCGGCCTTCACGGGCGCGGGATTCGGCTCGGACGTCAGCAGACGGATCAGCGGCACGAGCGCGTGAAAAAGCGCGCGGCCTTCGTCGAGGCGCCCCGCCTTCAGCGCGCGGTCGAGCGCGACGAAGCGCTCCGGCCAAACATGCGCGGACGCCGCGATCGCGCCGCTGCCGCCCATGCAAAGCGTATCGAAGATGCGGATGTCGTCGCCGGCAAGCACTTGCAGGCGACCGTCGAGAATCAACATGTGCGTTGTGTCGAGCGAGCCGGCGCAATCCTTGACCGCCTGGATGCGCGGATGCGCGGCGAGCGAGAGCAACGTGTCGGACTCGATGCGCACGCCGGTTCGCGCGGGGATGTCGTAGAGCACGACGGGATGCTCGCTGGCGTCGGCGAGCATTTCGAAGTGCGCGGCGATGCCCGCTTGCGACGGCCGCACATAGTACGGCGCGGAGATCAGCAGGCCCGCGAGCGGCAGTGCATTCAGGCGCAACACGCGCTCGCGCATGCTGCCCGCGTTATTGCCTGACAAGCCGACGATCACGGGCAACGCGCCGCGCACGGCATCGAGCGTGGCGGCGAGCACGGCTTCCTGCTCGTGCGCGTCGAGCGACGACGGCTCGCCCGTCGTGCCGAGCGCCACGATGCCGGCGACGCCCGCTTCCGCGTAAAGCGTCACGAGCCGGCGCAGCGCGCTTTCATCGACTGAGCCGTCAGCGGCAAACGGCGTGACCAGGGGAATCCAGATACCCGAAAAATTGGACATGACTTTTCTCGAACGCGACCGTATGGAACCGTTCAGCGGCGAGGAAGCAGTATCGGAGCGGGAGTTTGAAAACCGGGCTTGATAAGGCTGTTCCGTCGCGCATCTGACGGAACAGCAGCTCCGGTCAGATGAGCGGCTGTTTTTTGGCTTTGGAAGCGGCGCATGCCTGTGCAGCAGCAGCGACGCGCGAACCCAGCGAGCAAAAGCGCGCTGGGTTCGAGAGGTTCGCGAAGCATCGAGGCCGTTTCCATGGACGGCAGTGTAACCGCAAAGCGGCGCGGTTTGCTGCCGCCTTGCATCCGGCGTGCCGGGGCGCCCGACGTCCGGCGACTCGATGCACGAATTTGCTTGACTTCCTCGCGCAGCGAATTAATATACGCATCGCGTATATCGACCATTCACCTGACGAAAAAAGAGGCAGCCCATGAGCGTCCCGCAACAAGCCTTTCTCCGTGACGCGATGCGGCGTCTGAATCTCACCCGCGACGGCTTCGCGACGCGTATCGGCGTGTCCAAGCGCGCGCTCGACACGTGGCTCCTGCCCGATGACTCGCAGGAATCGCGGGCGATGCCGGAAATCGTCGAGCGTTTCGTGTCGGAGATCGTCATCAACGGCGCGCCGGCGGAAAAACATACGCAAAGCGTAGATTCGCAGTCGCTCAGCAGCCAGATTCTGTTCGAAGGCAAGCCGCAACTGCTTTCCGTCGATCAGTTCTCGCGCGACGCCGTCGAGGCGCTGTTCCGCGTCGCGGACATCATGCAGCCGATCGCGCGCCGCCGCAAAATCTCGCGCGTGCTCGAAGGCGCGGTGCTCGGCAACCTGTTCTTCGAGGCCAGCACGCGCACCCGCGTGAGCTTCGGCGCGGCGTTCTGCCGCCTGGGCGGCTCGGTGTGCGATACGACGGGCTTCACGTTCTCGTCGATGGCCAAGGGCGAATCGATCTACGACACGAGCCGCGTGATGGCCGGCTACGTCGATGCGCTCGTGATCCGCCATCCGGAACAGGGCTCCGTGGCCGAATTCGCTCGCGCGACCAACATTCCCGTGATCAACGGCGGCGACGGCCCCGGCGAGCACCCGAGCCAGGCGCTGCTCGACCTCTACACGATCCAGCGCGAGTTCTCGCGGCTCGGCAAGATCGTCGACGGCGCGCATATCGCGCTGGTCGGCGACCTGAAGTACGGGCGCACCGTGCATTCGCTCGTCAAGCTGCTCGCGCTGTATCGCGGCATCAAGTTCACGCTGATCTCGCCGCCGACGCTCGAAATGCCCTCGTACATCGTCGAGCAGATTTCGCGCAACGGCCATGTGGTCGAGCAGACGCACGACCTCGCGAACGGCCTGCGCGGCGCGGACGTCGTCTACGCGACGCGCATCCAGAAGGAGCGCTTCGCCGACGAATCGTTCGAAGGCTACACGCCCGACTTCCAGATCAACCAGGCGCTCGTCGATACCGTCTGCGGCCCCGAGACTTTGATCATGCATCCGCTGCCGCGCGACAGCCGCCCCGGCGCAAACGATCTGAGCACGGACCTCAACCACGATTCGCGTCTCGCGATCTTCCGCCAGACGGACAACGGCATTCCCGTGCGGATGGCGATTTTCGCGGTGCTGCTCGGCGTCGAGAAACTGGTCCAGCATTCGATGCGCGATGCGGCATGGCGTCCGCCCGCCTATCTCGGCCCGGACGATGCCGTGTTTCATGGCATCGACTGAGCGAAAGCCGGGTTCGAAGAAAAACGCGCCTCGATGCCGGAGGCGCGTTTTGTTTTGCTCGCCACGCTCGCCGTGAATCGAGGCCTGACGCCATTCAGCGTTCATCCAACTGTTGGGCTCGTCATCGAAACCGCTCGCTCCTGCCGGCGGTTTTTGTTTTTCGAAAAACGTTCTATGGTTAAACGTGCGTCGGCTTTTGCACGCACGGGACTCAACGGCCCATGACGATTCTTCGGATGCTTCCGTCATCCCGAACGCCACGCACGTCTCTCTCGCAGCTTCGCCTGTTGCCGAAGCCAGGCCAAAGCCCGAGCAAGTTCTCAAACGCGATCCGGCAATCAAGGAGTGAGTCATGAAGATCGTTGTCATCGGCGGAACCGGCCTGATCGGCTCGAAGACTGTCCCCATTCTGCGCGAGGCGGGCCACGAGGTCATCGCGGCGTCGCCACGAAGCGGCATCAATGCGATCACCGGCGAAGGACTCAATGAAGCCTTGACGGGCGCGCAAGTGGTGATCGACCTCGCCAATTCGCCGTCGTTCGAAGACAAGGCGGTGCTCGAATTCTTCGAAACCTCCAGCCGCAATCTTCTCGCCGCCGAAGCGGCAGCGGGCGTCCGGCACCACGTCGCGCTATCGATCGTCGGAATCGAACGGTCGCCCGAGAATGGCTATTTCCGCGCAAAGGTCGCGCAGGAAAAACTGATCGTGACCTCCGGCGTTCCGTACACCATCATCCGTTCGACACAGTTTTTCGAATTTCTCGGCGGCATCGCCGATTCGACCGCGGATGGAAACGTCGTCAGGGTTTCGCCGGGCCTCTTCCAGCCCATCGCGTCGGATGACGTGGCCGCCGCCGTCGCCGATGTCGGGATCGCCCCGCCGCGCAATGGCATCGTTGAGATCGCGGGCCCCGAGCGCGCGCCGTTCGACGAATTCATCGCCCGCTATCTGAAGGCCGTCGGCGATCCGCGTGAAGTCGTGAGAGATTCCAACGCGCGATACTTCGGCAGCCTCGTCGAAGAGCATTCGCTCGTGCCGCTGGGCGAAGCGCGCCTCGGCCGCATCGGTTTCGACGAATGGCTGCGCCGCTCGAAGGCAGCGAGCTGATCTGATCGCACAGCAGACCGCGATGGCGGGATGGCACATACGTGACATCCCGTCCCGGCATCGAATGCTCGACTTCGAACGATCAATTTCGAACGTTCAATTCGAGGCCCGGTGATAGGTCGCGACGTACCTCGCTTGCGCGATCACTTTTCCATGCATCTGATAAGCGACGAGCGCGGGGCTCGACGCCGTCTTCACGTCGATCTGTGGAACCGTAAGCGCCGATGCCGTGACGACATATCGATGCGTCTCTCCTTGAGGCGGGCAAGGTCCGCCGTATTTCGACTCGCCGAAATCCGTCAGCGTTTCGATGGCGCCCGTCGGCAGCGCGTTGGGATTGCCGGAAGCGCCCTTCCCGATCGACGTTTCCGACGCTGGTATGTTGACGACTTCCCAATGCGTCCAGCCGAGTCCCCCCGTCGGCGCATCGGGGTCGTGGATCGTCACGACGATGCTCTTCGTTCCCGGCGGAACGTTCGACCACGAGATGTGCGGCGAAACGTTGTCGCCATGACAGCCGAATCCGCCATACACCTGTTCGTTCGCGAAGCGCCCGTGGTTCAGGTCATCGACTTTGACCGTGAACGGTCCGGCAATCGCCATCGCCGGCATGATCGTCAGAAGCACGGAAGAGCAAAGAGTCGTTCGCAAAAGGACGTTCAATCGCATGGTGCGCTCCGTTGAGAGGTAAGAGTGAACTTGCGATCGAACGATAGCGATCAACGGAACACCGCGGAAGCGAGCCTCGCGAATCATCGCGTTGTCTTGCATGCAACGTCCCCATGCGATACGGGCCATGTTCGCGTTCGCCCTCGCGCGAGCTCATATCAGGCTTCGACAATGGATGAATCGGTTGATGCAATGGGTTGATGCAATGCGAAAAGATGAGCGCGCAAGCAATGCATCCGGCGATCGAGAGCACAGGCCATGAAGGCAAGATCGCCATGATCGCGCCATGTTCGTGCCATCTGAACGCCATGTCGGCGACACGCATAACCCGCGTCGATGAAGATTCGCTTTCAACCCTGCAAGAAAGACGCCTCGCCCATTTACTTTGTTCTCCGTTAAGTGCAACGTGAAGCCGTGACGCGCGGGGCATACCGCTTTTGCAGCGCTTCTTGCAGTACTTCTCTTTCGTAGCGGAATAGCGCGTCTCAGGTCATCGTTTGTGAGAGGAACGGGCCGCCGTTGCGCGTCGCTTTGTGTTCCCGCGCTGTTCTTGCGCGCTCGCGGCACCGAAATTGCTCATTGAAAAGGCTTTGCCTGTATCGAATGCCGTACGAGCTTCGCTGCGGCGCAAGCCTGCATCGACCTCTGCGTCGGCCCGTCGCGCCGACATTATTTGGAGCAAGCAGAACATCATGTCCAGACATACTGACTGTCCGGGTTCGTGCTCGCATCACGACGCGCACGCGCCCCATCGTGACGAGCGCGACGCTGCGCCTTCCAGTTCGTCACGCCGCCGCTTCCTGCAATCGGCGGCGGCCGCCGCCGCAGTCGGCAGCGCGCCCTATGCCCAGGCGCAGACGCAGACACCACCTGCGGCCGAGCCCGTTGCGCGTGCAACAGTGCCGCCGCGCGCGGTGACGCTCAACATCAACGGACGCGACTACACGATGCAACTCGAGCCGCGCGTGACGCTGCTCGACGCGCTGCGCGAATACGCGGGGCTCACGGGCACGAAGAAAGGCTGCGACCGCGGACAATGCGGCGCATGCACGGTCCTCGCGAACGGACGCCGCATCAATTCCTGCCTCACGCTGGCCGTGATGCACGAAGGCGAAACGATCACGACGATCGAAGGGCTTGCGAGCAGCGGCAAGCTGAGCCCCGTGCAACGCGCGTTCATCGAACAGGACGCGTTCCAGTGCGGCTACTGCACGCCGGGGCAGATCTGCTCGGCGACGGCTCTGCTGTCGGAGTTCGACGCAGGCGCCGCAAGCACGGTCACGGCCGACGTGCGACGCCGCCCGTCCCAACTGACGGACGAAGAGATCCGCGAGCGCATGAGCGGCAACATCTGCCGCTGCGGCGCTTATGTGAACATCGTCGCGGCAGTGCAGTCCGCGCATCGCGGCACGGTCGGCAGTGGCACGGGCGATACGTACACCACGTTCGTCATCAAGACGAGCGACGTCGCGTAAAGGAGACCACGATGGATGCGATCTCCTACGAACGCGCCGCCGACATCGCGGGCGCCGTGCGCGCCGCGCAGCAGCCGGGCACGATGTTTATCGGCGGCGGCACCAATCTGCTCGACCTGATGAAAGGCGGCGTCACGCGGCCCGTGAAGCTCGTCGACATCACGCGCATACAAGGACTCGATACGGTCTCGACGCTGCCCGACGGCGGCCTGCGCATCGGCGCGCTCGTGCGCAACAGCGACGCCGCGAATCACGCGCTGGTGCGCGAGCGTTATCCGTTGCTGTCGCAAGCGTTGCTTGCGGGCGCATCGGCGCAGTTGCGCAATATGGCGACCGTCGGCGGCAATCTGATGCAGCGCACGCGCTGCCCGTACTTCTACGACACCGCGTTCACCGCCTGCAACAAGCGCGAGCCGGGCAGCGGCTGCGCGGCGATCGGCGGCCACAACCGCATGCATGCGATTCTCGGCGCGAGCGCGCAATGCATCGCCGTGAATCCGTCGGACATGAGCGTCGCGCTCGCGGCACTCGATGCAAACGTGCGCGTGAGCGGTCCGCAAGGCGAGCGCGTGATTCCGTTCAGCGAGTTTCACCGGCTGCCGGGCGAGCGCCCCGATGTCGACACGACGCTGCGTCCCGGCGACCTGATCACGGCCGTCGATCTGCCGCCGTCCGTCTATAGCGAGCACGCGCATTACCTGAAGGTGCGCGACCGCGCGAGCTACGCGTTCGCGCTGGTGTCCGTCGCCGCTGCGTTGCAGATGGACGGCCGCACGGTACGCAGCGCGCGCATCGCATTGGGCGGCGTCGCACACAAGCCGTGGCGCGCGAGCGCCGCCGAGCAGATGATCACAGGCCACCCGCTCTCCGACGCGACGCTCAGGCACGCAGCCGCCGCCGCGCTGAGCGAAGCGAGGCCGCAGCGCGACAACGCGTTCAAGGTGCGCCTCGCGCAAAACGCGATCGTGCGCGCGGTCAATCAGGCAGCGGGACGCGTGGGAGGTTTCGCATGAGCACGATGATCGGTCATCCACTGGACCGCACCGACGGTCTGCTGAAAGTCACGGGCGAAGCGCGCTATGCGGCCGAGTTTCCCGAAGCACGTCTTGCGCATGGCGTGCTCGTCACGAGCACGATCCCGCGCGGCACCATTCAGGCGATCGATACGGGGCGCGCGGCAGCGCTGCCGGGCGTGCTGCTCGTGATGACGTATCAGAACGCGCCGCGTCTGCCGAACGGCGGACGCCCGTCGCTCGCGCCGCCTGCGGGACGCCATCTGTCGCTGCTGCAGGACAATCAGATCCACTACAGCAACGAGCCGACTGCGGTCGTCGTCGCGGATACGCTCGAACATGCGACGGATGCCGCGCGCCAGTTGCAGGTCACCTATGCCGCGCAGCCGGCGACGCTCGATTTCTTGCAGGCAAAACCGAATGGGCACGCGCCCGACAAGCCGCAGGGCCGTCAGACGGACACCTCGCGCGGCGACTACGATGCAGGGCTCGCGGCGGGCGCGGTGCGCGTCGATGCCGTCTACACGACGCCGATGGAGCATCACAACCCGATGGAGCCGCACGCGACGATGGCCGTCTGGGACGGCCCGCAGCTGACGCTCTACGATTCGACGCAAGGCGTCACGGGCACGAAGACGGCCGTCGCTAAGACGCTCGGCATGAAGCCCGACGACGTGCGCGTGATTTCGCCGTTCGTCGGTGGCGGCTTCGGCTGCAAGGGCTCCGCGTGGTCGCATGTGGTGTTGTGCGCGATGGCCGCGAAGCAGACCGGGCGTCCCGTGCGACTGGCGCTCGAGCGGCCGCAGATGTTCGGCCCCGTCGGCGGAAGGCCGTACACCGAGCAGCGCATGGTGATCGCCGCGAAGCACGACGGCACGCTGACTGCGATGCGGCACGACAGCTTTTCGAACACGTCGATGATCGAAGACTGGACGGAGACCTGCTGCATGGTCTCGCGGATGATGTACGCGGTGCCGAACCAGGTGACGACGCATCGCCTGGTGCCGCTGAATGTCGGCACGCCGACCTTCATGCGCGCACCGGGCGAGACGACGGGTTCGTGGGCGCTCGAAACGGCGATGGACGAGCTGTCGTATCAGCTGAAGATGGACCCGGTCGCGCTGCGTCTGAAGAACTATGCAGAGGTCGATCCGCAGGAAAACAAGCCATGGTCGAGCAAGGTCTTGCGCGAGTGCTACAGCATCGGCGCGCAGCGTTTCGGCTGGTCGCGGCGCAAGCCACAGCCGCGCTCGATGCGCGATGGCGACACGCTGATCGGCCTCGGCATGGGGACGGCGACTTATCCCGCGAATCGCAGCGAAGCATCGGCGCTCGCGCGCATTCTGCCCGACGGCACGGCGACGGTCGTCTCAGGCACGCAGGACATCGGCACGGGCACGTACACGGTGATGACGCAGGTGGCGTCCGACGCGCTCGGCATCGCGCCGGAGAACGTCCGCTTCGGCTTGGGCGATTCGTCGCTGCCGAAGGCGCCTGTGTCGGGCGGCTCGCAGTCGGTCGCGAGCGTATCGCCTGCCGTGCGCGACGCGTGCGAGCAGGCGCGCGCGAAGCTCGTTTCGATGGCGCTCGCGGATCGCGGCTCGCCGCTGTACGGCTGGTCCGCGAGCGACGTGACGGTGCAAGGCGGCTGGGCGATGAGCAAGTCGGACCCGACGAAGCGCGATCCCATCGCGGCCATTCTTGCGCGCGCGGGCGGCCAGCCGATCGAAGCGACGTCCGACACGAAGCCCGGCGACGAGAAGCAGCGCTACTCGTTTCATTCGTGGGGTGCGATCTTCGCGGAGGTGCATGTCGACGCGGACCTGGGCACGATACGCGTGGCGAAGATCACGGCCGTCTACAACGTCGGGCGGATGCTGAACGTCAAGACCGCGCGCAGCCAGCTGATGGGCGGGCTGGTATGGGGCATCGGCGCGGCGCTCGAAGAGCAGACGACACTCGATACGCAGTACGGCCGCTTCATCAACGCGAATCTCGCCGAATATCACGTGCCCGTGAATGCGGATGTCGGCGCGCTCGATGTGGTCGTGCTCGACGAGCCCGATCCGCATATCAACTCGCTCGGCTCGCGGGGGATCGGTGAGATTGGGATCACTGGCGTGGTGGCTGCTATTGGCAATGCCGTGTATCACGCGACGGGCGTGCGGGTGAGGGATTTGCCGATTACTTTGGATAAGGTGATGCAGGTTTAGGTTGGTCTTTATGGCTTGCCGCCGGCATTCGCGTATGCGTGCCTTTGCGCTGGCATCCGCGATCGCGGCTCGCGGCGCGGGTGTTGCCCCCGTGCGGGGCGGCACTTGCTCTTGTTTGCAACGGCTTTTGTTTTGGTTTTTTTGCCTTTGCGCTGGCATCCGCGATGCGCCTCGCGGCGCGGGCGTTGCCGCTGCGCGGGCCGGTCTTGCTCTTGTTTGCAACGGCTTTTGTTTTGGTTTTTTGCCTTTGCGCTGGCATCCGCGATGCGCCTCGCGGCGCGGGTGTTGCCCCCGTGCGGGGCGGCACCTACTCTTCTTTGCCGCGGCAAAGAAGAGTAGGCAGAAGAAAGCCGCTCACACCAACGCTTGACCCTTACCCACGGGCTCTCAACGTCCCCGTCCTTCGACCGGCAGCACACATGGCTCATGTTCGTTGCCCGCGCGCTACCTGAACGCGTCACATGCTTCATGCTCCTGCGTTACAGCCCGCGACATCGAAGATTCTTGCGCCCCTTTGCGGCAAACGGTGTGTAGGCATTCGCGCCGCACAGGACGCCCTCTACGCGATGCGGCTCAAGTGCGGGCGTTGCCCTGTACGACACAGCAACCTCATTCACTACCGATATGCGGCACTGAAACGTCCAAAGCCCTTAGCCGCGCCACGCGTGCTTGAAGCGGGTGATGCGTTCAGCAAGAGCATTGGCAACAAGCATCAGCGAGTTACGCTGCCGCGTGATTCACGGGGACGTTGAGGGCCCGTGGGTAAAGGTCAAGTGCGGGCGGTGTGAGCGGCTTTCTTCTGCCTACTCTTCTTTGCCGCGGCAAAGAAGAGTAGGTGCCGCCCCGCACAGGGGCAACGCCCGCGCCGCAAGGCGCATCGCGGATGCCAGCGCAAAGGCAAAAAAACCAAAACAAAAGCCGTTGCAAACAAGAGCAAGACCGGCCCGCACAGCGGCAACGCCCGCGCCGCGAGGCGCAATTGCGGATGCCAGCGCAAAGGAAAAAAACAAAAACAAAAGCCGTTGCAAACAAGAGCAACGCCGCCCCGCACAGCGGCAACGCCCGCGCCGCAAGGCGCATCGCGGATGCCAGCGCAAAGGCAAAAAAACCAAAAAGCCGTCGCAGACAAAAACCGCATACGCGGATGCCAGCGGCACGCTAAGAAAACAAAGCGTCGCAGACAATAATAAGCCCTTGTGCCCCACCCCGTTGCGCCGCACAATCTCTGTTCACTCCCCTTCTGGTGCCGCCCATGGCTTATGCTTCGCTCGCCACCGGCGTGCTGCTCGCCGCCGGATATGGATCGCGTTTCGATCCGGAAGGCATCCACAACAAACTGCTCGCCCGATTGCCCGACGGCACGCCCGTCGCGTATGAATCCGCGCACCGGCTCCTGCTCGTCGTGCCGCACGTGATCGCGGTCGTGCGGCCCGGCTCCGAAATACTCGCCCGCGCCCTCAACGACGCCGGCTGTCACGTGATCTTTTCCGCCGACGCCGAGCGCGGCATGGGCGCGACCCTCGCGGCAGGCGTCGAGGCAAGCGATGACGCAGACGGCTGGATCGTCGCGCTCGCCGATATGCCGCGCATCGCCGCATCGACGGTCGAAGCCGTCGCGCGCGCAGCCGACAAAGGCGCGTCAATCGTCGCGCCCTACTATCGCGGACAGCGCGGACACCCCGTCGGCTTCGGCGTCGAGCATCGCGACGCGCTGCTAGCGCTCGACGGCGACACGGGCGCGCGGGCGCTCTTCGCGACGCACGCAGTGACCCGCATCGACGTCGACGATCCGGGCGTGCTGAGCGATATCGATACCCCCGAAGACTTGCGCAACCTGTAACGCGCTCGACCTCCCGCCAGCATCACTCGAAGACGCGCAGCCCGCGTTCAGGTGAGAAGATCCGGGACCGCGATGCGCTTCAGGTGAGCAGATTCGGGAAGCTCACCCAATACCGGCTTTCGACGGCAGCGTACAAGCACAAACGGGCACAAAACGGGCACAAACGGACATAAAACGGGCACAAGCAGATACCAGGCCGTCACGAGCGAGCATCGAACGATGCATCGGACGATGCATCAAATGGGCATCGCAAACAGGCACGAACAGCCACGAACAGGCGATGCAAGCACCGACCAGGCACGCCACTTGCAGCCCGCTGCTGCGCCGCGAAACGGGCGAGCAGCCTTCGCATCGTTGGTCTAAGCTGTCGACGACGACGTCGGCTCTCGCCATGCCGCGCAGCGAACGCGACACGCCGCCGACCGCCAACTGCATCAGCCACGAATCCACCGCACTCTTCTGCCAGGACCTCATGAGCGAAACCAGCCCGCGTCTGTTCATCGTGTCGCCGCATTTCGACGATGCCGTCTTCGGATGCGGCGCGCTGCTCGCGTCGCATCCCGACGCCGCCGTCTGCACCGTGTTCGCCGCGCCGCCCGAACAGGACATGCACACCGAATGGGACGGGAAAGCCGGCTTCGCGAGCGCGCACGAATCGATGCGCGCGCGCACGATCGAGGACAACCACGCGCTCGCCGTGCTCGAGACGATCCCCGTGCGGCTGCCGTTTCGCGACGCGCAGTATCACGACTCGCCGTCCGTCACGAAGCTTGCGGCGACACTGGAGGAAACGATCTACGGCTCGACGGCGAACACGCTGCTGATGCCGCTCGGCCTCTTTCACGACGATCATTGCCTCGTGTTCGAAGCGTGCTGCGAAATCTTGCCGCGCATGTCGCATCTCGAGTGGTTCGCTTACGAAGAGGCCATCTACCGGCAGATACCGGGGCTCGTGCAGCAAAGGCTCGTCGATCTGGCCGAACGCGGAATCGTCGCGACGCCTGCCAACCCATCGACCGATCATGCGCCCGACCACGAGCGTCAGACGCTGCTCAAGCGCGAAGCGGTCTGTGCATATGAGAGCCAGTTGCGCGCCTTCGGGCCGCACGGCTACGACGACGTGTTCGCCGCCGAGCGCTACTGGCGCCTGACCGTCGACCGCCAGCGCAGCCGCAGGCACAGGCATTGATCCGGCGGGCAACGCGCGGACATGCGCCGCGTCCATCGAGCCAGCACGCTCGCGCGTCATCGCCTACGCTAATGTAAGCAGGACGCTTCGCACCGTGCCGCCGGACCGGCGGGCCATCGAAAAGGTCCGCCATCGAAAGAGTCCGCCATCGACGAGTCCGCCACCTTCTGCCACGAGGTCATGCCATGCACACGAGTCCGATTCCCGACCCGCACGCCGATCCCACGCGCGACCCCGAGGGCGATCCCCTCACGCCGCCGTCGCCGGGCCATCACAACGACGAGCCGCAGCGTCCCGAAGGCCCGCCCGACAAGGACCCCGTCACGACGTGACAGTGCAGTGACGGCTCGCGCTCGCCAAAGTGCGAGCGTTGTCGGCCGTGCGTGGCTCGCGCGCGTTAGACCAGCTCGATCGGCTGGCCGTGTGGCGTGCGGCGCGCCGCCGCATCCCAAGCGTTCTTCCGGTCGGTCAGCCCGTCGCGCGTCACGCAGCCTTTCGCCGTCGCGATGCGTTCGAGCGCCGTCAGCCAGTGCGCGTAATACGTGTCGCCGTGATCGGGGTCGCCTTGCGCCTGCGCGTCGCGGATCGCGTCCGTCAGTTGCGCGGCCCACTCGGACCACGTGAATACGCCACGCTCATGCAGCGCGAGCGTCATCGCGAACGCCGCCGCCTGCCACGGCGCGGCGAAGACAGGGCCGGCGTCGTCGCGCGGCAAGCCGGGCAATGCGTCGAGCAGTGCGCGAGAAGGCGCAGTCGTGAAAGCCGGCGCGCTCATGCCGGCGTCTCCGCTTCCCTCTCCGCTTCCAGATACGGCTCCCAGCAATCGACGCACACGGAAGCCGCCGTCGTGTCGCGGCCCCACAGTTCGGCGGCATCGAACCGTACTGTGTACAGCCACTGCGGATCTTCGCCGCGTCCGAGCGCATTCGAATCGGGAAACACATGCGCGCCGTGCACGGTGACGATCCGGCCGCGCTTGCCCCGGCAGTAGCGCGGCAGGCGCGTATGCGTCGCCGGATTGATGAGCCGCGTGCGCACCGTGTCACCGACTGCAAAGCGCGCCGCCCGGGGCGCGGGCCGCGACACGGGGCCGCCGCGAAACAGCATCGGCTCGACCTGATCGGCGGCAAGCACGCGCGGCAACGGCGCGGCGGGATGCCGGGACTTGCCGCTGTCGATCTCGTCGGGCGTCGCAAGGCCCATGTCGATCAGCAGCTTGCGCAAGCCCGCGAACCAGATCTGGTAATAGGTGCTCGACAGATATTGCGCGGGCGGCAGGCTCTCTCGCGCGGCACGCGACATGTCGATGTTCCATTTGCCCGTCGCGCCCATCGCGATTGTCAGCGCGAGGACGTGCCGCTCCCAGTCCGCGTGGAAATACGGTTCGTCGGCTTCGGAGACGACGGGCCCGAACGACTGCATCCCGCCCAGATCCTGTGCGCCGTTCATGATCGTGCTCCGCTGCGCGCTGCGGCCTCGTGCGGCGAGAGCGGCAGGCCCGTGCCGATCATCGAGTCGCGCGTGACGAGATCCGCGAGTTCATCGTCGCTCAGCGCTTGCGTGCCCGGCGGGCACATCGGCAGCACGAGATAGCGCACTTCGGCCGTCGAGTCCCACACGCGGATTTCCGTCTCGTCCGGCAGCGCGACGCCGAACTCTTCGAGCACGCCGCGCGGATCGATCACGGCGCGCGAGCGGTAAGGCGCCGACTTGTACCAGACAGGCGGCAAGCCGAGCACAGGCCACGGATAACACGAGCACAACGTGCAGACGACGATGTTGTGCACGCGCGACGTGTTTTCGAGCGCGGCCATGTGCTCGCCCTGCCGCCCCGTATAGCCGAGCGACGCGATGGCGGCCGTCGCATCGTCGAGCAGCCAGCGGCGGAAGTCCGCATCGCGCCAGGCCTTCGCGACCACGCGCGCGCCGTTGCGCGGACCGACCTTCGTCTCATACGTTTCGATCAGCACGTCGAGCGCTTTCGGATCGACGTAGCCCTTCTCGACCAGCAGCGATTCGAGCGCGCGCACGCGCAGGTCCATCTCGGGCAGCGCGCTGCCTTCGAGCGCGTGGTGGTGATCGTCGTGATCATGCGTGGCGTCGTGGCTCATGTGCTCCGCCTCAGGAATGCGACACCGAACCAGTATGGTCGGGCAAAGCGGCGAATGCAAACGGGCGCAAAACGGGCGCAAACGGACGCAAAGCACGCCCGGCCGTCATGCCGCAAGGCCCGCCTGGAATGCGGGCTGCCCCACATATTTCTGTTCTGCTTAAGGAAGCGGATTGACTTGACTTCCCGAGCAGGCATAAAATTCTCTTATCTCAATTTGAGGGGCGTTGCCTTGGACAGTTGCAGTAGTACGTTTTCGAACAGATTCGCCGCCTGACCGGCGAGACGTCCGCGCTTCCCTCATCTAGCCGCCGTCTTGCCAGCAGGTAGACGGTGCGCGTCGCAGTTTCATCCCTCGTGCATCCTGTTTAGCGCCCTTGGCGCGTAGCGCATTCGCGCACGACCGCGGTCGCCCGTTGTGGCTTCGCGTTCGCGTGGCGGCGCTTGCGCTCACGTGCGCGTATGCCGGCGACTTGCGGCGCATCGTGGCCATTCGCATCCGGTTTGGCCGCGCATGCCGATGCGCCGTATGCGTCGCGAGCCGATGCGCGGAGCCAGGCATGCGCGCTTGCACAGACGCAATGCGCCGCGAGCCGTTCGAAATCGTGTGTCCTGTCCGTCCGATATGCCGCGCAAGACACCGCGTCCCGCGACGCCGTCAACGCATCATCAACGAAATTGGAGCCGCCATGCCCGACAGTGACAGTCAGCCGATGAACCCAGATACGCCTTTACCGACCTGAGGCAGGCAAGCCGAGCGCATTCGATCACCTCGATTCTCCGGCCCTTGCCGCCTCGCATGCACGAGCCTTCGTGCTGGAGAACCGAAATGCACTTCCTGCTTCTTTCGACATTGCCGCAAACCCGCGAAGCACGCGCGCACTACGACGCGTTCCTTTCGCTGAAAGATCGACGGCGCCGCGTACTCGCGACGGCCGTTCGCGCGTTTGACAAGATCGTTGGCCGCCTGAGCAAGCGGTCAGCGGTTTAAACGGAAATCATTCGACCAACATCCGTTCAAGGGAGAATAAAAATGGCTACTCCACCACAAGCCCTGCCGACGCGCACCGCAGTTCTCGACGACGCGCACATCGGCGACATTCGCGGCGCGTTCGGCACGATCGCGCACCACGACACCGCCCCGCGCAACAACTGGGCCGCGCGTCTGCGCACGCTGCTCGCGATCGTCGGGCCCGGCCTCATCGTGATGGTCGGCGATAACGACGCGGGCGCCTTCGGCACCTACACGCAAGCGGGACAGAACTACGGCACCACGCTGCTGTGGACGCTGCTGCTGCTCGTGCCCGTGCTGTACGTGAACCAGGAGATGGTGCTGCGCCTGGGCGCCGTCACGGGCGTCGGTCACGCGCGCCTGATCTTCGAACGCTTCGGCAAGTTCTGGGGTGCGTTCAGCGTGATCGATCTGTTCATTCTCAACGCGCTGACGATCGTCACCGAGTTCATCGGCATCACGTTCGTGCTCGACTTCTTCGGCGTATCGAAGATCGCGGGCGTGTGCATCGCGGCGGCATTGACGATGGCGGCCGTCAGCACCGGCGACTTCAAGCGCTTCGAACGGTTCGCAATCGTGCTGTGCGTGATGAGCCTGCTGCTCGTTCCCGTGCTCGTGACGATCCATCCGCCCGTCTCGCAGATGGCGCATCACCTCTTCGTGCCCGCATGGCCCGCGCACGCGAAGCTCTCGGATGTGATGCTGCTCGTGATCGGCATCGTCGGCACCACGATTGCGCCGTGGCAACTGTTCTTCCAGCAGAGCTACGTGATCGACAAGCGCATCACGCCGCGCTTCATGAAGTACGAGAAGGCCGACCTGTGGATCGGCATCGTGTTCGTGCTGATCGGCGCAATCGCGATGATCTCGTTCAGCGCGGCGCTGTTCGGCGGCAAGCCCGAACTGGGTCGGTTCACCGATGCGGGCGGCATCATCGCGGGCCTCGAAAAGTATGCCGGCCGCACGCCCGCCGTGCTGTTCGCGGTTGCGCTGCTCGACGCGTGCATCATCGGCGCGGCGGCCGTGTCGCTGTCGACGGCCTATGCGATCGGCGACGTGTTCAAGATCCGTCACTCGCTGCATCGCGGCGTCGGCGACGCGAAGGGCTTCTATCTGGTGTACTTCGGCATCGTGGCCGCAGCCGCGGGACTGGTGCTGATTCCGGGCAGCCCGCTCGGCCTGCTGACGGAAGCCGTGCAGACGCTCGCGGGCGTGCTGCTGCCGAGCGCGACCGTGTTCCTGCTCCTGCTGTGCAACGATCGCGACGTGCTCGGACCGTGGGTCAACTCGAAGCGGCTGAACCTGTTCACCGGTTCGGTGGTATGGGCGCTGGTGCTGCTGTCGATCGTGCTGACCGCGTCGGTCGTCTATCCGGACATCAGCGGACGCGCGATCATCGACATTCTCGTCGGCGGCACGCTGGTCGCCGTGATCGTGCTGGCGGCGACGACGGCATTGCGACGCGTACGCGGCATACAGCCGGCGGCAACGCCCGCGAGCATCGTCGGCGAGGCGGAGCGCGATGCGTGGCGCACGCCGCCGCTCGCCGATCTGCCGAAGCCTGTGCTGACGCTGTCGCGGCGCATCTGGATGGGCGCGTTGCGCGGCTATCTGGTGGTGGCTGTCGCGCTCGTCATCGTCAAGGTCGTGCAGCTCGCGATCGCGTGAGCAGCAGGAAACTTCCCGCGTTGTTTTCGAAGAATCCTGATACTCGCTGACAGGGGGCTGTGACACAGTATCGACCGCCGGTCCATCGTGCAGGTCACTGCCGGCGCGATGCGAAGCGACTGCGCGAAGCAGGAGCGTCGCATCGCGGTTGATGGGACGTGGACCGGCGCCAATGACCGAACGGATACGACGACGCATACGACAACGAGGCGAGCCGCGCTGCGGACTCGCCTCGTTGCATTTGCGGATCAGTTCCGCCGACAACCCGACGTCATTGCAGACGCGGGTCCTGCGGCATCGGGCCATCGTACGGCATGACGACGGGATGCAAGGGCAGCGTCACCTGGGCGGGCATCGTCACAGGCGGAAGCTTGAGCCACGCCGGCGGCTCCGGCGCTTTTATCGTGAGCATGCCGCCACGCACAGTCTTGGCGGTTTCGCGATCGAGTTCATCGACCCTCGGCAGGTCTTTCACAAGCAAAGTGTTCATGATGTGTCTCCGGCAACGGTATGTGGAATGGTGAGCGCGAGCGGCGCCGTGCTCGGTCCACTAGCTGCACGCACCATGCCATCACGCCGCGAAGCCTTGCATGACGGGGCTCGCGCCGACTTCGTCACGCCAGGGTGATTGCTGCGGACCAACTGTCGGTTGTCGAAGTGTTGTCTGGCGGATGGATGCGGGCGTGCTGCCCGCACGGGTCCATCCATCCGATGCGCTAGCGGAGAAACCGCGCCCGTTGAATAGGCGCGGCGTGCATTCATACCTGTTTATCGCGGCAGCCACCCAAGCGGATCGACGGGCTTGCCGTCCTTGCGCACTTCGAACTGGATCGACGGCACGCCGTTGTTATCCGTGCCCACTTCGCCGATCGGCTGGCCTTGCGCGACGGCATCGCCTTCCTGCACGAGCAGCCGGCTGTTCTGACCGTAAGCGGTGATCAGCGTGTCGTCGTGCTTGATGATGACGAGCGGCCCATACGCCTCGATGCCCGTGCCCGCGTAAACGACGCGCCCCGCGGCGGCCGCTCTCACCTGATCGCCCGGACGTCCGCCGATCACGATGCCCTTGGTCCTGCCGGGCACGAACGGCTTGAGAATCGGCCCGCGCAAAGGCCACGCGAGCACGCCTTGCACTGGGCCAGCAGGCGCGGCGGCGGGCGGCGGAACGGGCGTGGTGGAAGGCGTGGGCGTCGGCACAGGCGTGGTCTGTGCAAAGGACGGCGGCCCGACGCGCAGCACCTGGCCAGGCGCGACAGGCGATGACGGCGTCAGCCCGTTCCACGTCGCAATGTCTTGCGGATGCTGGCCGAACGCGCCCGCGACGCTTTGCAGCGTGTCGCCGGGATTCACGCGATAGAAACCGGCGGGCACGCCATTGGCCGCGGCGCCGCCCTGCGTCCGGTAAGTGGGCGCCGGCGCCTGCGTCGATTCCCACGGATACGTCGTGCACGCGCCGAGCATGCTCGCGGCCGCGAGCGAAACCAGAAGCTGCATGACGACCTGTTGCCGTTTTACTGTCATTTTTGTGGCCCTCGACGCGGTGTGAGACAGCGGCTCTCGAAAGCCTGCCGTCGTTTGAACGTGTAGCGGGATCGAAAATGCAATCTGCGGTGCAATTATTATGCCTCGCTCATCGGTCTGCACAATGACGGCCGGCCGACGTCGACGTATCAGGGCCGATCGACTGAAGGCATCGGGTCCACATTTAATCCGTCTGCAATCCCAATCAATCTACGCCGTCCTGCGAGCGTTCATACGCTGCCTTCCGATTCGATCACCAGAATGCGCGCCTCGCCGATGGGATGAGCGACGTGCTCGGTGCCGATCGACGCATGGAACACGTCGCCCGTCTCGAGCACTGTCGAGTGCTCGACGCCCGCTTCGCAATAGCGCATCTCCACACGGCCATCGAGCACGGCGAACACTTCTTCGCCGTCGTTGACGTGCCACTTGTACGGCTGATCGGTCCAGTGCAGGCGCGCCGTAATGCCGTTCATGTTCGCGATATCGAGCGCGCCCCACGCACGCTCGGCGGTAAAGGTTTTGCCACGGACGATTTTCATGACCTGCTCACGCGTTGTCGGTGTCGGGAGGGTCATTATAGTGGCCGTCCCCCATCGTGCACGCTGCTTGCTCCCACCCCGCAGACGACCGTTTCATGCGGTTCGCAAGCCATTGCATAGCTGAAGTGCTCGTCTATACTGAACCTGGTGTCCTGTCAGACGAATACGCGTGCGCGCGTGGCGATGCGCGAGACGGTCGGTCCACCATCAGTGGTTCGATGCCAGCGAGGAGGTCCGATGAACAAAGCCCTGTTTCTTGCCGTGCAACTGAACGTCGACGAAATGAGCGCGTCGCCCGCGCTGGTCGAATTGCTCAATGCTCATCTCGTGTTCGCCGTCGATGTCGCCGAAGCCGCCGATGCCCTCGTGCAACTGGCGAGCGTGCGCAAGCTGTCGAGCGGCGTCGAAGCGAGCGTCGAGATTCCCGCCGTCGCCGTCGAGCAGTTGCGGCAAGCGCTCGAAACCCTCAGCGAATACGACCAGTCGTGGCTGTTCGCGCTGGAACCGGACCATGCGCTATTCGACGATCTTGCGCGTCCGCAACGCACGTTGCATTGATGCGCCCGCAACCCTGACGAGGTCCGGCCTTTCGCCCGCCTATCGAGGATTCATCGTGAAAAGTCTTCTGCACATGCGTCGCGCGCCGGCCGGCAATGGCGCCGCGCGTCAGTTTCACTTCGAGGCGCCCGACGTCCCGCGCAGCCAATCCGTCCAGAGCGACGAGGAGCCGGTCAGCGAGAGCACCACGTCCGAGACTCCAGGCCCATCGTCCGTCAATCCGCCGTTGCGCCCTGTGACGCCGCTGCATGCGGTACAGCTCGCGCCCGTGCAGCCGAACGGACGCGCCGTGCAACTGGCGGACGCAGCCGACGTCGAGCGCATGCTCGACAACGAAGAGCTGACCGTGTTTCATATATTTCGCACTTTTGACTATTCGGTGAACCTGCTGTTCTATCCACGGGAATTGAAATACTTCGTCGCGCTGTTGCAGGACGACCAGTTGTGGCGCGTGCTGACCACGAGCGACATGAACACGGCGAAGCAGCTCTTTCACCACATGCAGGAACAGGCGACGCGTCTCGCCGACGGTCAGACTCGGCGCTTGCAGCTCGAAGCGCAGAACGAGCAGCTGAAGCGCCTGATCGCCGAATCCGAGACGCAGGCCGAGCGTCTGCGCCAGAGCCTGCAACGCACGTCCGCGCAGGATCAGACCGTCACGAGCCGTCAGCATCAGTTGCGCAAAGACATCGCGCAACTCGAAGCGCAGCGCACGGCCGCGCAGGCCCAGTTGAACAAGATGCATCGCCAGGTGCATCAGTTGAACGTCGCGAGCAACGAAGCGATACCGCATATGCCGCGTTGAGCGGCGGCCCTTCGTGCTCTTCGCGCTTCATGCTTGATGTGCTCTTGTCCGCGGGCACCAGACGCGACAACGCCGGCTAGGACAATCCTGGCCGGCGTTTCTTTTACCGCCTTGCTACAGTCGAAGCGTTCAGTCCGGCTTAGTTGCCGAAGAACACCGAGCGCGGACCCTTTTCATCGGCCAGCGAACGGGTCGACGCTTGCGACGTGCCGTTCGTCTGCACGCCATAGCCGGTCGTATCGGCTTGCGCGACGGCGTCTTGTGCGTGGACGCGTGCTTCGGCGGCCTGGATGTGCTTCGGGTATTCCGTGCGATCGGCCAGCGGATTGTAGCCAGCCTTCTCCAGACGGACCAGATCGGCGCGAACTTCAGCGCGCGTCAACGGCTGCTGGTTCGATTGCGCAAACGATGCGACGGGAGCGGCAACAGCGGCAGCGAGAACGACTGCGGAAATCAGGGCTTTCATGGACAACCTCCGAAAACTTGTTTTTTGATTCGCTTCGAACACCGTGTTCGTTCAGCGTTGAGACTAGTTTAAGGAGGCAAGCGACCTAGGGAAATCCCTTATTTAACGAAACTCTATTGTTCCGATTGCAACAATTGGTCGAAATCCGCGTGAAGCGAGTTTTTGAGATCGTTAAATCGCAACACTGTGTTCCAAAAGTCGTGCATCGGACGCCAGAAACGCCCTTGCACGGCGGGAAACAGAAACGCCCCAGCGCCATACGGGCGCTGGGGCGTTGCAGGAACAGCCGCTCGACGAAGCGCAAGCGAGCCGAACAGAAAACCGGCTAACCGTTCCGTCAGGACCAGTTCGCGTGGAAGCTGCCCGGCTTGTCGACGCGCTCGAACGTGTGCGCGCCGAAGAAATCGCGCTGCGCCTGAACGAGGTTCGCGGGCAGACGCGCCGAGCGGTAGCCGTCGAAGTACGCGATCGCGGACGAGAACGCCGGCACGGGCACGCCCGCCGTCGTCGCGGCGATCACGACGTCGCGCAGTGCGCCCTGGTAGTTCGCGGCGATGTCGCGGAAATACGGATCGAGCAGCAGGTTCGCGAGCGCCTTGTCCTTCGCGTAGGCATCCGTGATCTTCTGCAGGAAGCGCGCGCGGATGATGCACCCGGCGCGGAAGATCTTCGCGATCGTGCCGTAGTCCAGATCCCACTTGTACTCTTCCGATGCCGCGCGCAATTGCGCGAAGCCCTGTGCGTACGAGATCACCTTGCTGAAGTACAGCGCGCGGCGCACGGATTCGATGAACGCGGCGCGGTCGCCGGAGAACGGCTTCGCCGCCGGCCCTTCGAGCACCTTGCTCGCCGCGACGCGCTGATCCTTCAGCGACGACAGCACGCGCGCGAACACGGCTTCCGTGATCAGCGGCAGCGGCGCGCCGAGGTCGAGCGCGTTCTGGCTCGTCCACTTGCCCGTGCCTTTTTGCGCGGCGCGGTCGAGGATCACATCGACGAGGTCCTTGCCCGTCTCGTCGTCCTTCTTGCTGAAGATCTTCGACGTGATTTCGATCAGGTAGCTGTCCAGCTCGCCGTTGTTCCACTCGGTGTAGACGGCGCCCAGCTCTTCGTTCGACAGGCCGGCCACCTGCTTGAGCACCGAGTAGCTTTCGGCGATCAGCTGCATGTCGCCGTATTCGATGCCGTTGTGGACCATCTTCACGAAGTGGCCCGCGCCGTCCGGCCCCATGTACGCGACGCACGGCTCGCCGTCGGGCGCCTTGGCCGCGATTTCGGTGAGGATCGGCGCGACGAGATCGTATGCGTCGCGCTGGCCGCCCGGCATGATCGACGGGCCTTTGAGCGCGCCTTCCTCGCCGCCCGACACGCCCGTGCCGATAAAGTGCAGGCCCGACTTCGCGAGGTCCTGATTGCGGCGGATCGTGTCGGTGAAATGCGTGTTGCCGCCGTCGATCAGGATGTCCCCCTTCTCCAGCAGCGGACGCAGCGCGGCAATCGTCGCATCGGTGCCTTCGCCCGCCTTCACCATCATCAGGATGCGGCGCGGCTTTTCCAGTGAATCGACGAATTCTTCCAGCGTATAGGTCGGAACCAGCTTACGGTCGGGAAACTCCGCGATCAGTTCGTCGGTTTTCTCGCGGGTGCGGTTGAACACCGACACCGCGTGGCCGCGGCTTTCGATGTTCAGAGCCAGATTCCGGCCCATCACCGCCAGCCCCACTACGCCGATTGCCTGTTTGCCCATGTGAATTCTCCAGATTCCAGTAAGTCGTGAAGCCGCGCCAGCCATCGAGGCGCGGCGTCGAGGATGAAAGGATAAAAGAAATGCCCGGATGACGCTCGCGTGCGCCCCGTCCGCCGCCGGCCATCCCGTCCGGCATCGACGACGCGCGTGGCTTTCGACGCGCTTTCGCGTCGACGGCGCGCATCGCCGTTCACCGGATATTGTCTGCCGCTTGTCGCGCGCTCGAAAGTTCGGTGCGTTGGATGTCGCGGCGCTCGCGTTGCCTTCGCGTCATCACGATGCGCGCGCGGCACGCGATTCAAGCTTAGTCCGCGAAACGCGTCACGGCGGAGCGCATCGGCTGCGTGGTCAGACTTGCTGCGACGGCTGACGTTTCCGGAACACGAGACTGAAATTGTTCGCGGGCATCGCGATCGGTTCGTCGCACGCGAAGCCTGCCGCGTCCGCGAGCGCGACGACGTCCTCCATGTCGCGTACGCCCCATGCCGGATTGCGGCTCCTCAACTGCTCGTCGAATGCCGCGTTGCTCGGCGCAGTATGCGCGCCGCCGCGCCGGTACGGCCCGTACAGATAGAGCACGCCGCCCGGGCCGATGAGCCGCCCCGCGCCGTCGATCAGCGCCCGCGCCGATGCCCACGGCGAAATATGGATCATGTTGATGCAGACAATCGCGTCGGCGGCATCGATGCCCCATCGGGCTTCGCGCACATCGAGCGCGAGCGGCGCGCGCACGTTGGACAGACCGCTCGCCGCTGTCCACGCGGCAATCGACGCGCGCGCGCCGTCGTCGGGATCGCTCGGCTGCCAGACGAGTTGCGGCAGCGCCGCGGCGAAGTGGATCGCATGCTGGCCCGTGCCGCTCGCGATTTCGAGCACGGTGCCCGTAGCGGGCAGCACACGTTCGAGCACGGCGAGGATCGGCTCGCGGTTGCGCTCGGCGGCGGGCGCGTATTGACGCGCGTTGAGATCAGGCGTGGTCATCGTGGTTCAGTACATCGTGATCCGGTACGGACAGGTACGCATTCGTTACGCGAGGCCGCGATCATACGCGAGCGGATCGAAAGTCTCACCGGAAATCGTCCCCGCCGGCTCGTCAGCCCGCTGCAAGACTCGCCGCCAGCGCAGCGAGCGCATCGCCGCACGGCGCGTGCACTTTCAGCGACAGCAACGGATCGGCGCGCGTGCGTCCGAGATTGATCGCGGCAATCGGCTTGCCCATCTTCTGCGCCCACACGCAGAAACGATAGCCCGAATACACCATCAGCGACGAGCCGACGACGAGCACGGCATCGGCGGACTCCAGCGCATGCGTCGCGGCTTCGACGCGCGGCTTCGGCACGTTCTCGCCGAAGAACACGACGGCCGGCTTCAACAGGCCGCCGCAATCGGGACACGCGGGCACGCGAAACGCGCCGAGGTCGTGCCATTCGAGATGCGCGTCGCCATCGGCGGCGGGTTCGGCGATCACGTCGAACAGCGCGGGATTGTCGTTGATCAACCGCTGCTGGATCGACGCGCGCGTATGCTGCGCGCCGCAATCGAGACACGCCACCGCGCCGATGCTGCCGTGCAGCTCGATCACCTCGCTGCTGCCCGCGCGCTGATGCAGGCCGTCGACGTTCTGCGTAACGAGCGAACGCACGTGCGTCGCGGCTTCGAGTTGCGCGAGCGCGCGATGCGCGGCGTTCGGCTGTGCCTTTGCGACGACGGGCCAGCCGACCGTGCTGCGCGCCCAGTACCGCTGGCGCGACGCGACGGAGCCGAGAAATTCCTGCAGCGTGATGGGCGGCGAGCGCTTCCATTCGCCGTTTTCGTCGCGATAGCCGGGGATGCCGGAATCGATGCTGATGCCCGCGCCCGTCAGCACGAAGAGCCGTGGATGGCGTTCGATGAAATCTTGCAGCGCGGCGAGCGCCTGGGGTTCGATCAGCGGGGACGGGATGTCTTTCACGAGTCGGTCATGAAGTGGGCGCGGGACGGTGTTCGGACATGGACATGCGGCAGGCTCAACGCTTTGCGCGCGACTTTTGCGACTTGCGCAGCTTGTTCGCGGGCGCAGACACGGACTCGGACTCGGGCGCGGACGGCTGCGCATGCCGCGCCTCCCATGCAGCCAAAGCCGCGCGATACCGCGTGAGCTCGTCTTCGTACAGATCGAAAATACACGTATCGCAGCCGCTATGACAGCACTCGTCGGGGTCGGGCCGCGTCGGCGGCGTGGGACGCGGATCGTCGTCGGCCGGCTGACGCGCGGCCTCGTCTGCAGTCACATCCACTTCCAGAGTTCGGGAGAGCGTCCAGTATAAGTCCGGCGACGCGACGGCGCTGTGTCACGCAATACGCTCGCACTCACCTGGTCACGACCCACATCACACCGTCATCACACCGTCATCGCGCCGTCATCGCAAACATCACCCGCGCCCGACGAACGGCATCTTGCTCGCCATGATCGTCATGAACTGCACGTTCGCCGACAGCGGCAGATTCGCCATATGCAGCACGGCATCGGCGACATAGTCGACGTCCATCAGCGGCTCGACGGCGATCGCGCCGTTCGCCTGCGGCACGCCGCGCGCCATCCGCTCGGCCATCTCCGTCGCTGCATTGCCGATGTCGATCTGGCCGCAGACGATGTCATAAGGCCGGCCATCGAGCGACACCGACTTGGTGAGGCCTGTGATCGCGTGTTTGGTCGCCGTGTAGGCGATGCTCAACGGCCGCGGCGCATGCGCGGAGATCGAGCCGTTGTTGATGATGCGGCCGCCCTGCGGCGTCTGCGTCTTCATCATCGCAAATGCCGCGCGCGTGCAGAGAAACACGCCCGTCAGATTCGTATCGACGACGGAGCGCCAGTCGTCGAGTTCCATCTGGTCGATTTCGACGGGCGGCGCATTGCGGCCCGCATTGTTGAACAGCATGTCGAGCCGGCCATAGCGCAAACGGATCGCATCGAAGAGCGACGCGACGCTCGCCGCGTCCGTCACGTCGCATGCGAGCGCGAACGCGTCCTCGCCGCGCTCGCGGGCTTCGTCGGCGAGCGCATCGAGCGGCGCCTGCCTGCGTCCCGTCAGCACGACGCTGTAGCCGTTCGCGAGCAGCTTGCGCGCCGTCGCCTTGCCGATGCCGCTGCCCGCGCCCGTCACGAGCGCGATTTTGTTCCGTGCATCTGCTTGTTCCTGTACCTGCGATTGCGTCACGACTTGTCTCCAGGTTGATCTGCCCGCGACGCGCCGTGACGCATGCGCATCAATCGAGCGCGCGGTCGTTCGGCTTCGCGAACAGCTGTTTCATCTCCGCCGACAACGGGTAGTTCAGGTTGATGCCCTTCGGCGGAATCGGTTGCGTGAACCACTTCTGATAGAGATTCGCCGCTTCGCCGGAAGTTTGCAAGCGCGCGATCACGCCATCGGCGAGTTTCTTGAAGCCCGGGTCGTCCTTGCGGAACATGCAGCCATACACTTCCGACATCGGCGACGTGCCCGTGATCAGATACTCGTCCGCGTTCGCCTCTTTCGCCTTTGCGCCGTACAGCAGCGGATCGTCCATCACGAACGCGACGGCACGCCCCGTCTTGACGTTGAGGAACGACTCGGCGTGATCCTTCGCGCTGATGAGGCTCATGTTCATCGACTTCTCCGCGTTCATCTGGCGCAACAGACGCTCTTCGGAGGTGCCCGCCGTCGTCACGACCGTCTTGTTCGCGAGATCGCCGAAGTCCTTCACGCCCGAGTCCTTCTTCACGATCATGCGCACGCCGTACTGGAAGAAGCTGTTCGAAAACGCGACCTGATTGTCGCGTTCCTTCGTGTGCGTGGTCGAGCCGCATTCGATGTCGATCGTGCCGTTCTGCACGAGCGGAATGCGGTTCTGCGACGTGATGGGAATCTCGCGAACCTTGAGGTCGGGCAGATTGAGTTCCTTCTTCACCTCGTCGACGATCTTCAGCGCGATTGCCTGCGAATAGCCGATCACGTGCTGCTGTTCGTCGTAATACGAGAAGGGCACCGACGACTCGCGCACGCCCAGCGAAATCGCCCCTGTTTCGCGGATCTTCTTGAGCGTCGCGCTCGGGTCTTGCGCCTGCGCGTGGCTGCATGCGAAGGCCGTCGTCATCAGCGCGGCAAGTGCGGCTCTCGTCATCGTCGTCGTTTTCATGTCATCTCCTGTATGGTGGTGTAGCGGTTTTTGTCTATACAGCTGTTGTTGATGCAACGGTTCAGCGGTCGCATGCATAGGCCGCGATGTCGATCGATGGCTCGCGGCCCGCGATCGCATCGGCGATCACGCGAGCGCTGCCGCATGCAAGCGTGAAGCCCAACGCGCCGTGGCCCGTATTGAGCCACAGGTTGCGGTACGGCGTCCTGCCGATCAACGGTTTCGAATCCGGCGTCGCGGGACGGTGGCCGCACCAGGTCTGCGCGCTCGCGTAATCGCCGGCAGCGGGAAAGATTTCCTGCGCGTGATCTTTGAGCAGCGCGATGCGCCCCGCTCGCTGCGCGTCCTTCAGGCCCGCGATCTCGACCATGCCCGCGATCCGCAGACGCCCGCCCAGCGGCGCATACACGACCTTGCGATGCAGGTCCGTCACGCTGACGCGCGGCGTCTGGCGCGGATCGGCGTCGTGAATCGTGAGGCTGTAGCCCGTCAGCGGATAGACGGGCAGACGCACGCCGAGCGCGCCGAGCAGCGGCACGCTGCCGAGGCCGAGCGCGACGACGAACGCATCCGCTTCGATATCGCCGTCGTCCGTCCGCGCCGCGACGATGCGCGAACCTTCGCTCACGAGTTCTCGCACGCGCGTCTCGTAGCGGACCGTCACGCCGCTGCGCCGTTGCAGCACATCTGCGAGCGCCGCGCTGAAGCGCTGACAATCGCCCGCCTCTTCCGACGGCGTATGGATGCCGCCCGCGAGCAATGGCTGCGCGCGTGCGAGCGCCGGTTCGAGCGCGGCGCATTGGCACGCATCGAGCGCACGCTGGTCGGAGCCTGCCTCGATGAGCAGTTCCATCTTGTGTCGCGCGCGTTCGAACTCGTGCGCATCGCGATAGACGACGAGCTTGCCGTTGCGCACGTAGTCGAACGAGTCCGACACAAGCGGCTCGCTCTCGACGATCTCATGCAGCGCCGCCTTACTGAGCGCGCCGAGGCTCAGCAGTTCGAGCGCCGTCTGCCGCGCGCGATGGCTGCGGCACGCGAGCAGGAACGCGACGCACCAGCGCCATTGATCGATGTCGAAACGCGGAATGAAACGCAGCGCCGAGTCGCGCTTCAGGAGCCACGCGGGCAGCTTCGGCAGCACGGCGGGATCGGCGAGCGGCGCGACATAGCTGTAGCTCAGTTGCCCGCCGTTGGCGAAGCTCGCTTCGAGCGCCGCGCCGTCGCGCGCTTCGACGATCGTCACGTCGTGGCCGTCGCGGGCCAGACTCCAGGCCGTCGTCAGACCGACGACGCCCGCTCCGAGGACACACACATGCATGAATGCTCACTACCCTTGCGTTTTCATTGCAGGCGAGTGTCGCGCGCCGAAATTGCCGCATCAAATGACGGAAAGCGCGGTTGCATAACTTGAGGTTAAGTCGTTGCGCGAAGGCGCTTCGCGTCGCGTAAAAACGTCGGACGTCAGCCGGGCGTGGTTACGCGAAGCGCGCGCGCAGCACGTCGACGAATGCGTTGCCCGCCTGCGAGGCCATGCCGCCGTCGCGCGACAACGCGTACACGCCGACCGACAGCGGCGGCACGATCGGCCGCACGGTCACGGCTTCCGCGCCGCTCTTCGCGGTCAGCTCATCGAGCAGCGCATAGCCGATGCCGCGCGCGGCCAGCGCTCGGGCGACATGCCACGTGTGCGCCTCGACGGTGGGCACATGTCCGTCGAGGCCGAGCGCATGCAGCGCATTGCCGATCAGCTCGCCCAGGGGATCGACATTGCCGATGCTGATCCAGTTGCCTTCGACGAACGATTGCAGCGTCAGCGGCCCGGCTGCCGGGGTGTCGTCTCGCGGGCCGACGCACACGACGGGCGTGCGCCCCAACTCGACGGACGCGATGCCCGGCCGCGCCGGCGGATTCAGCGCGACGGCGAGATCGAGATCGCGCGTGAGCAGCGCGTTCAGCAGTTCTTCCGTGTGCCGCGTCTGAATCTTCAGCGACACGCGCGGATACGCGGCCCGGAACGCTTCGACGGTCGACGGAATCAGGCTCAAGCCGAGGCTCGGCAGACAGCCGATGCGCAAATGCCCTTCCGGTTGCAGCGCGAGATTGCGCGCGAGATCGCGGATGCTGTCGAGGCTCGTCTGCAGCTTCTGCGTTTCGGAGAACAGCAGTTCGGCTTCACGCGTCGGCTGCAGGCGGCCGTGCACGCGGTTGAAGAGCGTCAGGCCGGCGCTGCGCTCCGCATGCGCGAGCACCTTGCTCACGGCGGGCTGCGAAACGCACAGCAATTCGGCTGCCTTCGACAGCGAGCCGGTGCGCATGATGGCGTGGAAGACTTCGATGTGGCGCAGGCGCATGGCGCGGGATGGCGGTCAGCGGATCATTGGAAAGAGATCAAGCATACTGTCTTTCGACGGGCCGCCAAATCATGACGCGACACACACGAATGGTATTGTTCGCGTTTGACGTGCATCACGAGATGCCTGGCCGCCTCGCGAAACGAAAAGCCGGCAGGCGCAACGCCTCATGAATCAACCGAATCCGCCCCTTCCGCGCGCCGCCGGGTCGGCAGAGCCCGTCCGCCGCTGGCCGCGCGCCGGCAATCCGCCGATGTTCAACGCCACGCTCACGTGGCATGCGCTGATGTTCGCCGGCTGGATAGTCGCGCCGTCCGCGTGGCCCTGGTGGGTCGCGGGCATCTTTGCGAGCCATCTGGTCGTCGTGACGATCGGGCTATGGCCGCGTTCGTCGCTGCTCGGCCCCAACTGGACGCGTCTGCCCGATACGCCCCGCAACGCGGACGCCGTCGCGCTCACGATCGACGACGGCCCCGATCCCGTCGTCACGCCCAAGGTGCTCGACCTGCTCGACGCGCACGGCGTGCGCGCGACGTTCTTCTGCATCGGCGCGCGCGCGCAGCGTCATCCGGCGCTCATGCGCGAAATTGTCGCGCGCGGGCATGCGGTCGAAAACCACTCGCAGGTTCACGTGCATACGTTCTCGGTCACGCTGCCGCGCGGGCTGACGCGGGAAATCGACGCCGCGCAGCGCACGCTCGAGTCGCTGACAGGCGAGCGCCCGATGTTCTTCCGCGCGCCCGCCGGCCTGCGCAACGTGTTTCTCGAGCCGGTGCTGCAAAAGCTCGACTTGCGGCTCGCCGCGTGGACGCGCCGCGGCTTCGACACGCGCGAGCGCAATCCGCAGCGCGTGCTGGAGCGGCTCGTCGACGGGCTCGCGGCACGCGACATCCTGCTCGTGCACGATGCGACAGCGGCGCTCGGCGCGTCGGGCGAACCCGTCGTGCTGGACGTGCTGCCGCGTCTGATCGAAACGGTCCGCGCGCGCGGCTTGCGTTTCGTGACGCTGCGCGAGGCGCGCGGCGCGTGACTGTCCGACGGGCGCGCGGAAAGCGTGGCGTGGCGTGCGGCGTGCCCTCGCGTGTGCTTGCATGTGCTTGCGTGTCAGCCCCGGCGCGGTGTGCCCTCGCCTCTGCCTTTGTGTCGCCATGCCCCGTCGCGCCGCGCGCGCCGCATCGCGCCGCGCGACGCCTGTGCGGCAGCGCCTACGCGGCGCGTCGGCGGACGAGATGATAGATCACGAGCAGCACGATCGCGCCGATGATCGACGCGATCCAGCCCGCCGCCTGCCCCGGCTGATACCACCCGAGCGCGCGCCCGACATAGCCTGCCAGCAGCGAGCCGGCAATGCCGATGATGATCGTCATGATGAGACCCATGCTGTCGTCGCCCGGCTTGAGCGCGCGCGCAATCAAACCGACGATCAAGCCGACGACTATCGTACCGATGAGGGAAAGCATGCGAACCTCCGATGAAAGTGGGCACCACGGTAGACTGCTACTGCTCGATACTGCCAGACTGCGCTGCAATTCTGTATGACGGCATCGCGCGCATTGCGCGGATCGGGCCGCGATGCCGCGTAGCGCGCGCCGCCATCACAACGTGACCGCATGATGGCCCGCGTCATAGCGCCGGACGCCGCGATCAGATGCGGAAATCGGCGGACATGTCGTCGTCGGTGCGCGCCTCGATTTCTCCGCTTCGGCACGCCTTCATGAACACGTCATAGTCGCGCTCCACCTGGTCTGCATACGCTGACGCGTACTCGGCGAGCGCTTCCGCAAACTGGTCGCTGCGGCCGATATACGCGCCGATCTCGATCGCCTTGCCGCTCGCCTTCGCGTGCGCGCGCGCCAACGCCCAGCCGCACAGACGCGCATAGCCGTTCATCTGGTCGACGTCGAGGAGATCGACGTTCGGCGTCAGCTTCATGTCGCGCAGTTGACGCACATAGAAGTGCCCGCCCGTCGGCCCCGTCGACCAGCCCAGAAAAATGTCGCTTGCCGCCTGGAGCATGCGCTGCCCCTGCACGATGCGCTCGCCTTCGTGCCTGGGCTCGGACTTGCGCGAGCCCGCCTTGAAGTGCTGCGCGATCACCGAGCGCCGCGCTTCCTTCACTTGCAGGAACAGCGGCTTGCCGTGCGGATCGGCCGTGAGCAGCACGAGGCAGCGCGTGGCCACGCTGCCGACGCCCACCACCTTGAACACCAGATCATGCAGCGCGAAGTTGCCGAGCAGTTCGCGCCGGTCGTCGGAGAGCGTCTTCAGATAGCCCTCGTACATGCCGTGAATCAGCTTGCGCCAGTCGCCGAGCCTGAACCAGTCGTCCGTGGAATCGAACAGCGTGCTCGAACCGTGCACGTGAAAGAGACTGGGCGGCGCGTCGCGGATCACATAACGGTCGCCGTCGCGCTCCGCCATCTTTTCGAGCATGCTTTCGTGCGTGCGGCCGCTCGCCCGTTCCATCGCGCGCCGGATGAGCCGGCGATTCTCCGCGTTCACGGCCATGTCGACCATGCGGTCGAACGTAATGCGCTCGTACCACAGTTCCAGCGCGCCGCTTTGCGCGTACTGCGCGATGCGGTCGCGGTACTGGTTGACGGCCGTCATCACGAGATCATGGGCCGCGCCACGGCTGAACCGCATGTGCCGCGCCGCAACGACGAAGCTCGCCGCGAGCCGCTTCAGGTCCCATTCGAAAGGCGCGGCGGACACCTCGTCGAAGTCGTTCAGATCGAAGATCAACTGTCGCTCGGGCGTCGCGAAGCCGCCGAAGTTCAACAGATGCGCATCGCCGCAGACGGGCAGTGTAAGCGTCGTATGCGGCGTCATACTGAGGTCGTGCGCCTGGACGATCGCGCTGCCACGAAAGAACGCGAACGGCGACACCGTCATGCGGCCGTAGCGCAGTGGCACGAGCCGCTCGACGCGGCCTTCGCTGCTTTGACGCAGCAGATCGATCGGATTGCGGTGCATATGGCCGATCGCGCGGTGGCTGGAGCGCTTTGCGTGCTCGCGGGCCGCGCGCCCGCTGGCTTCCCGTTCCGCGATGGTGCTCGCCTTCATGCTTTTCTCCGTTCTTGTGAATCAGCTTGCATCGGGCCGCATGTCAACGGCTTGCGCCGACGATGCATCGTGACTTTTGATCGCGTCGGGCTGGCGTGAATGGTTCGCTCCGTGGTTCGCTCGTTCCGTGTTGCGCCGCACAGCGGCAGTAGCCGCGCGGGTCTCAGGTTCAGTCGCGAGCGGTTATGTCGGGTGTTGCTCGACACGCCGGCGCGTGATTGCGCGTGCCGCCGGCTGCCGCTTCCCGTCGATTCCGGCTGCCCCGCCAGATAGTAAACGTCCATCGCTGGACTGTATTAAATCTCGCGGCGCACGGGCGCGCAAGTCTACGCGCCGCCGACAGCCGTACGCGAACTGGCCGCAAGCGACACGTTGAAGTTCCCGTGAGCGACGCAAATGTGACGCGACAGGACGGCCTCGCGCATGTGCGACGGCTGAAGGCAAACGGAACGATGAAACGAAATCGATGAGCATCGCTGAATATCTGAAAGAGAACTGTGAGAACCATCCCAATGCGATAACGCGCACCGAATTTAGGACGGGTCTCATTTCCCTCGACGAACCCCGGCAACAAACTCTTCGCCTTTCGACTTCTTCCCGCAGCGTCACGCGTGCTGCGCTATCGACGTGAATCCGCTACTGCTCAAACGATCCGGCCTTGCCTGCTTCGCGCTCCTCACGGCCGCCTGCTCGTTCTTCGTCCCTCGCGCCCCATTGTCGCAAGTCACACCCGCCGGTAACGCACTCGTCATCGCCGCCGCGCGTGAGTTCCCGTATATGCCCGCGCGCGAAGGCCGTATCACACCCGACCGCATCGCCAACACGGCGACGACTGCCGTCCTGCTGAAGAAAGGCGTCGAAACGACTGTGCGGCAAGCCGTCGCCGCCGCGTGGCGCAAATCGGGCATCACCGTGACGACGCACGACAGGCTGGTGCTGAGCGGCGGGATCGAAGCACTGTCCGTGGACGATGCGCGCCCGCCCGCCATCTGGACGATCACCGTGCGCTACGTCCTCACTAGCGCGTCGACGAAAGCAACCGTCTATGTGAAGTCGACCACGGTGCATATGTACCGGCAGACGTTCACCAATCCCACCTTCGCGCTCGACGACATCGTGAAGCTCAGCATCGATGCGCTCGTCAGAGACCCGTCGTTCCGCGACGCGCTGCAACCCATGCAGTAACCGCCCTCCTCGCATTGACGTTGCGCGCCGGCATTTCGCTACAATCGAACATTCCTTTCCTGATTTCGCTGCCGCGCCGCACCATGCCGATGGGCGCAGCGCGGCGGCCCGTCGCGAGCGTGCCGTCATGTCTCTTACCGCCTGGCTGTTTTTTCTCCCTGCGTGCTTCGCGATCAACATGGCGCCGGGCCCGAACAATCTTCTGTCGATCAACGTCGCGGCGCGGCACGGGTTCATGACCGCGTTCGTCGCCGGATGCGGGCGCCTCGTCGCGTTCGCGGGCATGATCGTGCTGGCCGCAACGGGCCTCGCCGTCGTGCTGCACGCGTCGGAACTGTTCTTCCTCGCGATCAAGCTGACGGGCGCCGCCTACCTGATCTGGCTCGCGATCCAGTTGTGGCGCAGCGACGCCGGTCCGATGGACGCGCTCAAGCAGGACGACGCGTCGCTGTGGCGCATCGCGCGCCAGGAATGCTTCGTCGCCGCGGGCAATCCGAAGGCGATTCTCGTGTTCACCGCGTTCCTGCCGCAATTCGTCGACGTTGCCAAGCCGATGCTGCCTCAATTCGCCGTGCTCGGCGGGAGCTTCCTCGTGCTCGAATGGTTTGCGATCGGGCTCTACTCGTGGGCGGGCATGCATCTCGGCAAGTGGCTGACGCGCGCCAAAGTGCGCCGCTGGTTCAACCGCTGCTGCGGGATGTTTCTCGGCGCGATCGGCGTGAGCTTTTTGCTGGTGCGGCGCTCCGCGTGACGAATCGCAAGGTTTGTGGCCTGCTTTTTGCGTCGAGCAGAAAACAGTCGAAGCAGGCCCATAATCGATCGCGAATGCAGTCGGAGAGACACTCTAACTGTCGCTGATCGCTGAGCGCCCGTATGCTGAGGCCATCGCCGCGCAGCCGCGGACGCTCGCCGTGTGCTTCCGGCAGGAAACGGCGCCCGCATGCACGCGCGCAAAACGATTCCAATGTCAGGAGGCGGCAATCATGAAGATCTGTATCTTCGGCGCGGGTGCGATCGGCGGCTTGATGGGCGTGCAGCTTGCGCGCGCGGGCGCGGACGTCGGCTTTATCGCGCGCGGCCCGCATCTGGCGGCGATGCGCGAACACGGCGCGCGACTCGTCATCGACGGCGAAGAAGTGTCGGCGCGCGTGCGCTGCACGTCCGACCCGAAAGAGCTCGGCGTGCAGGACATCGTCATCGTCACGCTGAAGGCACATTCGCTGCCGGGCGTCGTCGATTCGATGCAGCCGCTGCTCGGCGAGCACACCGCCATCGTCACGGGCACCAACGGCATCCCCTATTGGTACTTTTACAAGCACGGCGGCCAGTTCGAAGGCACGCGCCTCGCGAGCATCGACCCGGACGGCTCGCAATGGGCAAAGCTGGGCCCCGAGCGCGCGATCGGCTGCGTGCTGTATCCCGCTGCTGAAATCGTCGAGCCAGGCGTCATCAAGCACGTGTACGGCAAGAAATTTCCGATCGGCGAGCCGGATGGCGAACGCACGCCGCGCATCCAGCGGTTTCACGACGTGATGCAGGCAGCCGGTTTCGAAGCGCCGATCCGCGACAATATCCGCGATGAAATCTGGCTGAAGCTGTGGGGCAATCTGTGCTTCAACCCGATCAGCGCGCTCACGCACGCGACGCTCGACGTGCTGACGAGCGACCCCGGCACGCGCGCCGTCTCGCGAACGATGATGCTCGAAGCGAAGCGGATCGCCGATCATTTCGGCGTGCATTTTCGCGTCGACGTGGACAAGCGTATCGATGGCGCGGGCGCCGTCGGCGCGCACAAGACCTCGACACTCGTCGATCTCGAGCATCGCCGGCCGATGGAAATCGATCCGTTGCTGACCGTCGTGCAGGAGATGGGCCGGCTCGTCGGCGAAGAGACGCCCGCGATCGATATCGTGCTCGCGCTCGTCAAGCTGCGCGAGAAGATGGCGCTGAAGGGGGACTGAATCGGATGCGCGTAGACGTGATGCGCGTGGAGGACCGGGCGCTGCGCCCGGTCCTCTTTTCATTTACGGCGTCGTCTCTGTCGATGCGTCAACGCTTCAATGCTCGATCGCGAGCCAGATCGCCTTCGGTTCCGTGAAGTTCTCGATCGCGACGTCGCCGTGCTCGCGGCCGAAGCCCGAATCGCCGGCGCCCCCCCACGGCAGGCGCACGTCCGTATAGCCGTAGGTATTGATCCACACGGTGCCCGCCTTCAGCGCATGCGCGACCCGATGCACGCGGCCGATATCGGCGCTCCACACACCCGCGGCAAGACTGTACGCGGTGCCGTTCGCGATGCGCACGGCGTCCTCTTCGTCGTCGAAGGGAACGACGCTCGCCACGGGGCCGAAGATTTCCTCCTGCGAAATGCGCATTTCGTGCTCGACGTTCGCAAACACCGTCGGCTCGACGAAGAAGCCCTTTTGCCCGATCCGCGCGCCGCCCGTCACGATCGACGCGCCTTCTTTCCTGCCGATGTCGACGTAATCGAGCACCGTCTTCATCTGCGCGGCGGACACGAGCGGGCCCATCGTCGTCTCGCGCTCGGCGGGATCGCCGACCTTGATCGCCCGCGCGCGCGCCGCGAGCCGCTCCACCACGTCGTCGTAGATGTCCCCGTGCGCGAGAATGCGCGAGCCCGCCGAGCATACCTGGCCCGTATTGAAGAAGATGCCGGATGCCGCGGCGCGCACGGCGTTGTCGATGTTCGCGTCGGCGAAGATCACGTTCGCCGACTTGCCGCCCAGCTCCAGCGTCACGCGCTTGAAGTTGCCCGCCGCGCCTTGCAGGATGCCGCGCCCCACCGACGGCGAGCCCGTGAACGTCACCTTGTCGATGCCGGGATGCGCGACGATCGCATCGCCGACCACGCGCCCCTTGCCCGTCACGATGTTCAGCACGCCGGGCGGCACGCCCGCCTCCAGCGCAAGCTCGCCGACGCGCAGCGCGGACAGCGGCGTGATTTCGGCGGGCTTCACGATCATCGTGCAGCCGCACGCGAGCGCGGGCGCGATCTTCCACATGCCGATCATCAGCGGGAAATTCCACGGCACGATTGCGCCGACCACGCCGACGGGCTCGCGCACCGTGTACGTCAGCGCGTCGGGGCGCACGGGCACAACCTGTCCGTTGATCTTGTCGCACCAGCCCGCGTAGTACGCGAGCGTGTCAATCGCGGCGGGCACGTCCTGGCGCTTGACGGCTGCGAGCGGCTTGCCCGCATCGAGGCTTTCGAGCGCGACGAGTTCGTCTTGATGCTCGCGCAGGAGTTCGGAGAAGCGCATCAGGATGCGGCCGCGCTCCGCCGCGCGCATGCCGTTCCATACCTTGAGCGCGGCGCGCGCCGCCTTCACGGCCGTGTCGACGTCCTGCGCGCTGCCTTGCGCGACGAGCGCTATCGGCTCTTCCGTCGCGGGGTTGATACTGGTCGAATATTCACCGGTGCCGGGCGGCAGCCGTTTTCCATCGATGAGAAGGTCATGGCGTCTGAGGTCGGTTTCAGTATCCATCTCGTACTCCTTGTGATTAGCGATATGGCATATTCGCGAACCGTCGGCTGAACCGCCCCTCCCTTCGACTACGACGCTCTCATCAGCGCCTCGCCTTCAGGGACGAGCGGTATCGGTTCGTCCGTTGCTCCTTGTATTGTTCTGTGGGTTGCTGATACTGCGCCTGGATTGACATGCATGCTCAAACGCGGATTCACGCGCGCCGTGGCCCCCGTTGCCGGGGAATCCGCGGCGGCAAAGAGCGACCACACCGCGTCCGCATTCGGACGCAGCGAGCGATTGCGGCGGCGCACGAGCATCGTCGTCACGGAGACTTCCGGCACCAGCGGACGCGCGACGAGCGAGACGGGCAGCGTCGATGCGTGCGCGTCGATGGGCAGCACGCCGGCGCCGAGACCCAGCTCGACCATGCGCAGCGCGGCCGCCACGTGCCCGCACTGGTTCGCGCGCTGCGTGTCGATGCGATGCGTGTTGAGCGCGCGTTCCGTCGCGTTGCGCGTGCCCGCCTCGGCGTTGAGCGTGATGAGCTGCGTCTCCCGCAATGCTTCCCAGCGCAGCGCGGCGCCGCATGCGAGGGGATGCGCGCGCGGCAGCACCGCGCAAAGCGGCGTCGAGATGAGCGGTTGTGCGTGAAAGACGTCGGCGCCCGCGATGTTCGCGTCGCACAGCACGCCGAAATCGACTTCGCCCTGCTCGATCGCGGCGAGCACCGCATGTTGAGGCTGTTCCTTCGCGGTGACGATCAGATCGGGAAAGGCCGAAGCGCAGCGCGCGAGCCGCTCGGGCAACCAGCCCGACGACAGCACGGGATCGCACGCGACGACTACGAGCCCCGTGTGCTCCTCGTGCGCAGCGCGCTCCTCGCGCAGCGTCAACTCGATCTCTTCGATCAGACGGGCGATGCGCCGCTCGAGGCGTGAGCCCGCTGTCGTCAGTTCGACCTGACGCGTCGTGCGATCGAAGAGACGTAGAGCGATCGCCTCTTCGAGTTCGCGCACGCACCGGCTCACGGCCGACTGCGTGAGGTCGAACTCGCGCGCCGCGCGGGTGAAGCTCCGCTGACGCGCGACGGCGACGAACACCTTCAATTGCTGCAGCGATACGTTCATGTGTTCAGGTCGCCAGAGAGAGTGATCCGGACGTTATTCGCCCGTCTGTTCCGGCCAGTGACGCAGGCCCGGTCCGTTTGCCGCGAGTTCAGGCTCGAGATCGCGCGACGTTTCGTTCGATGAAGCGATCCAGCGCGCGCGCATCGGCGCGAGAATGAATTTCGCCGACACGCCCGCCGCAATCGTCACCACGGCCGACACGATGAACACCAGGTTCCAGCCGCCCGTCGCCGCGAGCACCGATGCGATCGGCACGATCAGCGACGCAGTGCCCTTCGCCGTGTAGAGCGTACCGGCATTGGCCGCAGCGTATTTGCTGCCGAACGTGTCCGCGCAGATCGCCGGGAAGATCGAGAAGATCTCGCCCCAGAACAGGAAGATCAGCGCCGCGAACGTCATGAACGCATACGGGTTCTGGCCGTATTCCATCAGGCCGAGCAGCGCGAGGCCTTCGCCGATGAAGATCGCGAACATCGTGTTCTCGCGGCCGATCTTGTCGGAGATGAACCCGCACAGCGGACGCGTGAAGCCGTTGCAGATGTTGTCGATCGACAGCGTCATCGTGAGCAGCGGCAACGTGGCGCCGAAGAGCGTCATCGGCAGCTTCGCGAGGCCCCAGTCTTTCGCGATCGGACCGAGCTGAGCGGTCGCCATCAGGCCGCCCGCCGCGACCGCGACGAACGACAGATAGATCACCCAGAACACAGGCGCCTTGATCATCTGGCCCGGCGTGTAATCGGCCTTGGTCACGGCGAACTTGCGCTTCGCAGGCGGCGCCTTTGCGGTGTCGGGCTTGCGCAGCAGCATCGCGAGCAGGAAGATGCACACGCCTTGCAGGATGCCGAAGAACAGGAACGTCTGCTCGTAGCCCTTGGCCGTGATCATGTTCGCGATGGGGATCACCGTGATGGCCGCGCCCGCGCCGAAGCCCGCTGCCGTCAGACCCGCGGCGAGGCCGCGCTTGTCCGGGAACCACTTCAGCGCGTTGCCGACGCACGTGCCGTACACGCCGCCCGCGCCGATGCCGGCGACGACGGACGCAAAGTAAAGCTCAGGCAGCGACGTCGCGAATGAATTCAGCACCCATGCAAGGCCCGCGCAGAGCGCGCCGCCCGCCACGACGGGACGCGGACCGAAGCGGTCGACGAGCCACCCTTCGATAGGCACGAGCCATGTTTCAGTGAGAATGAAGATCGAGAACGCGAGCTGAACTTCGGCACGCCCCCAATGATGCTTTGCGCTCATCGGTGAGACGAACAACGTCCATGCGTATTGCAGGTTGGCGACGAGCGCCATGCACAAAATACCGAATGCCAGTTGCCACCAGCGGTTGCGCCAAAACGCAACCGGAGCTTGCTGCGAAATGCTGTTCATGTGCCTGTCTCCGCTATCTATTTAGGGCAACCGGCTAAAGCGCCGGTCTCTATCCATGCCGCCTTATAGTTGTGTCCCGACCAGATGGTTTCGGGGTATTTCCTGATGCAAATTCCAGTACTTCTTCTCTCAAAACCTTTAAATCGCTTTACCCGTTCCTTTATTCGATCTTTTAGAGGAATGCCGGTCTTTGAAACCTGTCTTGCCGCTTTGCGCCTTGTTTTTAGGCGTTAACCCGATGTTTGAGCCTGGAATCGAGCATTACAGAATCCATGCTAGGGTCATTGCTGAATTACTGATAATTAAAGTTTGTTACCATGAAGATTCATCTTCGCTTATACATCTGCCATGACAATGCGTAACGCGACCCTGCGCCAGCTGAAAGTATTCGAAACGGTGGCTCGGCATCTCAGCTTCTCGCGCGCGGCGGAAGAGCTGCACCTCACGCAGCCCGCCGTTTCCACCCAGGTCAGGCAGCTCGAAGAGCACGCCGGCCTGCCGCTTTTCGAACAGCTCGGCAAGAAGATTTACCTCACGCCGGCCGGCACCGAAATGCTTCACTACAGCCGCGCAATCATTCAGCAGTTTCATGAAGTCGATGAAGCGATGGGCCAGCTGAAGGGCGTATCGGGCGGCAAGCTGAACGTCGCCGTGATCAGCGCGGGTGACTACTTTTTTCCACGGCTGCTCGCCGAATTTACGCGCCGCTACGCGGGTGTCGAACTGAATCTCGCGGTACACAACCGTGAAGAACTCCTGCATCAACTCCATACCAACCAGACGGATCTCGCGGTAATGGTGCGTCCGCCACAAGAACCGGATGCGATCAACGAAGCATTTGCGCCGCATCCGTACGTGATCGTGGCCGCGCCGACACATCCTCTCGCCAGCAAGCGCAACATCAGGTTGAGCCAGCTTGCCAGCGAAGCATTTGTCGTGCGCGAGCGCGGTTCGGATACGTGGAATTCGATGGAAGAAGGCTTTGCGGGGCGTCTTACGAACCTGAAGATCGCGATGGAAATCAAGAGCACGGAGACGATCAAGCAGGCCGTGATCGCGGGCATGGGCATCGCGTTCCTGTCCGCGCATACGATCAGCCTCGAATTGCAGGTCGGGCATCTCGTGGTGCTCGACGTCGAAGGCTTTCCGGTGATGCTCAACTGGTACGTCGTGCATCGCAAGAACAAGCGGCTGCCCCCTGTTGCCGTCGCGTTCAAGCGCTTTCTGATGGAAGAAGGCGCGAATCTCATTGAACAGATTACGCGCGTGAATCAATTGGCGGTCCATAAATGAGCCGCTATGGATTGCCAATAAAACTTTAACTATTGCGGATTCATTGCGGCTTCTATGCTTGTGTCGATTCTTATCACTCGACTGCCTGGGAGCATTGCAATGAATCAGTCTGCCGACCCGCACAATGAAGCGCTGCTGAGCGCGTATAACGCTGCGTTCAGCGAGCTCGGCCTGCGCTTTCGCTGGAGCCAGGCCACGCTGGATTTCTTCGACGACGTCAGCAATGAACTTGCGCGCATCACCGCGTACATCGAGCGCTTTCATTCGCATTTGCTCAATGCGTATGACGCCGACTTTCTCGCGCAACTGATCTTCGACCGGAAGAACCAGTTCTATCGCGAGGCCATCGTTCAATGACGCAGGGTTGCAGTTCATCGTGACTCTCTTCTTTGGCGTTCCCGCTTCGCAAATGAATGGCACTACTCGACGAAGCGGCGGACGTCACGTGTTTTCATCAATGATGCCTTGCCTTGTAGCGCTGCCGGCTGCGCACGCGCACCGCTGCGTGCGTCAGATGCATGTTTCGCGCCGACGACGCACAGCGCGCCTGCGTGCGGGGCGGATTGCTCGCCCAGCTCCAGCGCTGCGTGAAATCGTCTGCGGGCTGCACGTGCGAAGGATCGCCGTCCCACGCGAAGCGCAACGACGCGCCGCTCCGCGATGAGGAACCGCAATGCGCAGGCGTGCGCGCATGAGGCTCGTGCGTCGTCAGCATCACGTGCGCGCCAAGCGCCGCGGCCAGCAGGCTGACGGCAAACAGCGCCGCAATTCCCGGCATCTGCGCAGGCTCGCTGACAAAAGCGTAACCAACCCAGATACATAATCCGAGCGCGAGCATATCGACGAGCTTGTCGCCCGCCGCGCCTTGCCGCGCGCTTCGCCTGCCGTGCTTGATCCGGTTGGCGAGCATCATCGCGGTTATCGCGAAGAGCAACCCGCCCGCGAAAACGAACACATACAGTTCCAGGCGCTCCAGCCCCGACCACGCGATGAAACTCGCACAATCCGGCATGTCATCTCCTCGCTCTTTGCTGCTCTTGCCGCGCGTTGCTGCTCGTTACATTCGCGGACGTTGGTCCCGTGATCCTGTCGAACCGCTCTGACGGCCTGCCTCAAATGGCGCCAGCTGCTCTGAGCGCATCGATCTGCTCGCGTGAATAGCCGAGTTCGGCCATCACTTCGTCCGTGTGCTCGCCGAGCAAGGGTGAGCGTTTGACGTCCGTCGGGCTGTCCGACAGCTTGATCGGATTGCCTACCGTCAGATACTTGCCGCGCACAGGGTGATCGACTTCGACGATCGTGCCTGTCTTGCGCAGCGACTCGTCCTCGGCGATCTCCTTCATCGACAGGATCGGTCCGCATGGGATGTCATGCTCGTTGAGGATTTCCATCGCCTCGAACTTGGTCTTCGTCATCGTCCAGCGCTCGACTTCCGCGAAGATTTCCTTCAGGCGCGGCAGGCGCGCGTCGGGCGTCGCGTAGTCCGGATGCGTCGCCCACTCTTCCCTGCCGATCACGTTGCAGATCTTCACCCACACGGGCGCCTGCGTGATGAAGTAGATATACGCGTTCGGGTCGTGCTCCCAGCCCTTGCACTTGAGAATCCAGCCCGGCTGACCGCCACCCGATGCATTGCCCGCGCGCGGCACCGCCTCGCCGAACGTGCCGTTCGGATACTGCGGGTACTCCTTCATCACGCCCGTGCGCTCCAGGCGCTGCTGGTCGCGCAGCTTCACGCGGCACAGGTTCAGCACGCCGTCCTGCATCGCCGCGAGCACCTTCTGGCCGCGACCCGTCATCGTGCGCTGATAGAGCGCCGTCACGATCCCCAGCGCCAGATGCAAACCCGTGCCGCTGTCGCCGATCTGCGCGCCCGTCACGACAGGCGGGCCATCGTCGAAGCCCGTCGTCGACGCTGCGCCGCCCACGCACTGCGCGACGTTCTCGTAGACCTTGCAGTCCTCGTACGGCCCCGGACCGAAGCCCTTCACCGACGCGACGATCATCCGCGGATTGAGCTCCTGGATGCGCTCCCACGTGAAGCCCATGCGATCGAGCGCGCCCGGCGCGAAGTTCTCCACCAGCACGTCGCACTTCTGGATCAGCGCTTCGAGCACGAGCTTGCCTTCGGGATTCTTCGTGTCGATCGTCACCGAGCGCTTGTTGTGGTTGAGCATCGTGAAGTACAGGCTGTCGGCGCCCGCAACGTCGCGCAATTGCTCGCGCGTGATGTCGCCCGCGCCCGCGCGCTCCACCTTGATCACGTCCGCGCCGAACCACGCCAGCAGCTGCGTGCACGTCGGCCCCGACTGCACATGCGTGAAATCGAGAATGCGCACACCGTCGAGTGCTTTGCCCATGTTGTCCCCTCCGAGCAATTCGCCTGGCTATCTCTTGTAAGGCCGGTTTTGTTCGTCCGTGTTCAATACGGTATGTGATATATCAAAACGCCGCAAGCGCTTTCAGCCGCGTAAGGATAATCCCGGAGACACGGGATAAGCCTTTAAAAACAAGGCTTACGGAGTGAACGACCAAACCGGCGCGCGTTCCGTAAAGGGAAAACCCCGAGCCTTTTGATTGCTTGAGAACTGTTGATATATCACATACCATATTCAAACCCTGAGCCGACCGCCCACTTTTACGCCACCAGGCGTCGAATTCAACCAGCGAGGAGACAGGTGAACATTCACGAATATCAGGCGAAAGAGCTGCTGAAGGGCTACGGCGTCGCCGTGCCGAACGGGCGCATCGCGTTCACGCCGCAGGAGGCGGAAGACGCGGCGCTCGCGCTCGGCGGCGCAGTTTGGGTCGTCAAGTCGCAGATTCACGCCGGCGGGCGCGGCGCGGGCCGCTTCGCGAACGATCCGGGCGGCAAGGGCGGCGTGCGCGTCGTCGGGACGGTCAGCGATGTCGGCCTGCACGCTTCGCAGATGCTGTCGCATGTGCTCGTCACGAAGCAGACGGGGCCGGCAGGCCGCGAAGTGAAGCGCGTCTATGTCGAGGAAGGCTGCGCGATCGAACGCGAGTTGTATCTGGGCATGCTGATCGATCGCAGCACGTCGCGCATCACGGTGATGGCGTCGACGGAAGGCGGCATGGAGATCGAAGAAGTGGCCGCGAGCACGCCGGAGAAAATCCTCAAGGTCGCGATCGATCCCGCGACGGGCCTGCAACCGTTTCACGCGCGCCAGATCGCGTTCGGCCTCGGGCTGACGGACAAGCAGATCAAATCGGCGACGCAGTTCATCGCCAATGCGTATCGCGCGTTCGTCGAACTGGATGCGTCGATCGTCGAGATCAATCCGCTCGTCGTGACGCAGCAAGGCGACGTGATCGCGCTCGACGCGAAGATCAATTTCGACGACAACGCCCTCTTCCGCCACCCGGCTATCGAGGCACTGCGCGACGAAGCCGAAGAAGACGCGGCCGAGCTCGAAGCCGCGAAGCACGGCCTGAACTACGTGACGCTCGACGGCAACATCGGCTGCATGGTGAACGGCGCCGGTCTCGCGATGGCGACGATGGACATCATCAAGCTCTATGGCGGCGAGCCGGCGAACTTTCTGGACGTCGGCGGCGGCGCGACCAAGGAGCGCGTCGCGACCGCATTCCGGCTGATCCTGCGCGATCCGAAAGTAGAAGGGATTCTCGTCAACATCTTCGGCGGCATCATGCGCTGCGATGTGATCGCGGAGGGCGTCGTGAGCGCCGCCCGCGAAGTCGATCTGCGCGTGCCGCTCGTCGTGCGGCTCGAAGGCACGAACGTCGAGCTCGGCAAGCAGATCCTGCGCGATTCGGGACTGCCCATCGTTTCTGCCGATCATCTCGCCGATGCGGCCAGCAAGGTCGTCGCGGCAGTCAACAACAACAAGGCCAAGGTGCCTGCAACGTCGGAGGCGAACTGACATGGCCGTTCTGATCGATCGCAATACCAAGGTGATCTGCCAGGGCTTCACGGGATCGCAAGGCACGTTTCACTCCGAGCAGGCGCTCGCCTACGGCACGCAGATGGTGGGCGGCGTGACGCCCGGCAAGGGCGGCACGATCCATCTGGGACTGCCCGTCTTCGATACCGTCGCCGATGCCGTCGATGCGACGGGCGCGAACGCGTCCGTGATCTACGTGCCGCCGCCGATGGCCGCCGACGCGATTCTCGAAGCCGTCGATGCGGAAATTTCGCTTGTCGTCTGCATTACCGAGGGCATTCCCGTCATCGACATGGTGCGCCTCAAGCGCGCGCTGGCCGGTTCGGCGACGCGCCTGATCGGGCCGAATTGCCCGGGCGTCATCACGCCGGGTCAATGCAAGATCGGCATCATGCCGGGGCACATTCACCGTCCGGGCAAGATCGGCGTCGTGTCGCGCTCGGGCACGCTGACGTATGAAGCCGTCGCGCAGACCTCGGCGGCAGGCCTCGGCCAGACGACGTGCATCGGCATCGGCGGCGACCCCGTGAACGGGACGAACTTCATCGACTGCCTGGAAATGTTCGTCGCCGACGACGACACGGAGGGCATCATCATGATCGGCGAGATCGGCGGCTCGGCCGAGGAGGACGCGGCGCAGTTCCTCAAGGACGCGCGCACGAGCAAGCCGGTGGTGGGATTCATCGCCGGAACGAGCGCGCCGCCCGGACGGCGGATGGGTCACGCGGGCGCGATCATTTCGGGCGGCAAGGGAACGGCGGGCGCGAAGATCGACGCGCTGCGCTCGGCGGGAATTCATGTTGCGCAATCGCCGGCGGCGCTCGGCGAGACGATGCTGCACGCGATGCGCTGACGGTTCGCATAGAGCGATGAAAAAGGCCAGCGGACTATCAGGTCCGCTGGCCTTCCGGCGTAACGCATTTCACCCGCGCTCAACTCAGTCGAGAAAATCGCAATTCGCTTCGACGAACGCCGCAAGCCCCAGCGAGTGATCGCGCACCAGGCGCTCGGCGAGTTCGGTGTCGCGCTTTTCGAGTGCTTCGATGATGCGCAGATGATCGACAATCGAGCGCGACGCGCGGTCGCTCTGTGAAATCGTCATCCGGCGAATCGCGCGCACGTGAATGAAGATGTTCTTGATCGTGTCGAGGATGATCTGCGATTTCGACAGCTCGACGATCGCCTGATGGAACGCGATGTTCGCGTTCGAGTACTCGGCGATATGCTCGGCGGGCGTCGAATCGCGGAACTGGTCGAACATGTGGCGCAGCCGCGCGATCTCTTCATCCGTCGCGTGCAGCGTCGCCAGACGCGCGGCCATGCTTTCGAGCGCGGCCCACATCTGGATCATCTCGACGATCTCGCGCTTGCTCTTGCGCACGATATAGATGCCGCGGCGCGGCACCATGCGCAGAAAACCTTCCTGCTCCAGCAGCGTCATCGCCTCGCGCACGGGCGTGCGGCTCACGCCGAGCGATTCGCTCAGCGCGCGCTCGTCGAGACGGATCTCTTCGCGCGACGCGTAAATGTCCGCGTCCGCGATCGCCTGACGCAACATTGCGTAGGCCTGGTCGCGCAGACTGGCGTTGTTGCCGATGGGCTGCAACGCCAGGGGCAGGTTCAGTGCAGGTGTAGCCACAGCTTAGTTCGACGACCCGACCGCGTTCATCGCCGCTTCGACACGTGCACGGTACGGCGTGGCTTCACGAACGGTAGCGGCCTCGAGACCGATATAACGGCCGTGCTTCGACGCAAGCTCAGCCACATGCTGCGGCACCCAGCGCGTCAGCAGTACGGTTGCGGCCGAACCCAGGCCCACGACAGCGACGGCAAAGAAAGCGAGCGAGACGAAATCCATTTGTTGCTCCGGTCATTGAGTGATTGGATGACTCAATCATATGCTGCGTCGCGACAAAAATCAAGTATCTTGTATGTGATATATCAAATACTGTTGTTCAAAGGCAGCAACAGTCAAAACGTAGCACGGCGGGCGCAAACCCAACGGGGATAAAGCTTCGGACGAATACTGTGCTTCCCGGGGCATCGGCAAATTGTACTTGTGCAGATGTTCTTCAAAGGGAAACGGCCATGTGACGCCACTTTGAAAACCACGCGATTCCTCGTTTCATGTGCAATTGCAGCAGAAATCATGTCGCCGCCTCATTTTCCGCGCGGCCGATGCACGCACGTGGTGCGTCAGGCTGCCGCCTGCGACCCAATGTCGCTTTCAATCGCTGCATTCCGCTTCGCACAACGCTGCCGGCGATTTCCATATGCATTCAATTCTCATATTGCCAAGCCGCATCGGGCCGCCTATCGTCTCGCCAATTGCCGAACTCGCCTGACAAGCGGCGCATTGTCAAATATGTTGCACGCCAGCATATCCGCTTGAGCGGGCACCGCTCCAGTTTCGGCAATTGCAACCGATAACTAGTACGTTCAGCCTGACCGGAGACCGACCATGAGCAGCATTACTGAGCCCGGCGGCAACGCCCGCTCGCCGTCCTTCTTTTCAAAGCAGGCAACGATCGCCCAACCCGGCTTTTCCCGCTGGATGGTGCCGCCCGCCGCCCTCGCCGTGCACCTGTGCATCGGCCAGGCCTATGCGTTCTCCGTGTTCAACGGACCGCTGACCAAGGTGATCGGCGTGAGCCAGTCCGCGCCCGACGACTGGTCGCTGACCACGCTCGGCTGGATCTTCTCGCTTGCGATCGTGTTTCTCGGCCTGTCGGCGGCGTTCGCCGGCAAGTGGCTCGAAAAAGTCGGCCCGCGCCGCACGATGTTCACGGCCGCCTGCTGCTTCGGCGGCGGCTTCATCGTGTCGGCGATCGGCGTATGGACGCACCAGATCGTGCTCCTCTATCTCGGCTATGGTGTGATCGGCGGGATCGGCCTGGGGCTCGGCTACGTGTCGCCCGTCTCGACGCTGATCCGCTGGTTCCCCGACCGCCGCGGCATGGCGACGGGCATGGCGATCATGGGCTTCGGCGGCGGCGCGATGATCGCTGCGCCGCTGTCAGTCGCGCTGATGAACCACTTCAAGAGCGCAACGAGCGTCGGCGTGGCCGAGACGTTCGTTGTGCTCGGCATCGCGTACTTCATCTCGATGTCGATCGGCGCGCTCGCGATCCGCATCCCGCCCGCCGACTGGAAGCCCGCCGGCTGGACCCCGCCCGTCGAGACGAAGCAGAAGATGATCACGCGCAATCACGTGCATATCGATCAGGCGCTGAAGACGCCCCAGTTCTATCTGATCTGGCTGGTGCTGTTCCTGAACGTGACGGCGGGCATCGGCATTCTGGGCCAGGCGTCGGTGATGATCCAGGAAAGCTTCAAGAACACGGTGAGCGCCGCCGCCGCCGCGGGCTTCGTCGGCCTGCTGTCGCTCTTCAACATGGGCGGCCGCTTCGTGTGGGCATCGGCATCGGATTACGTGGGCCGCAAGAACACCTACTACATCTTCTTCGCGCTGGGCGCCGTGCTGTACTGGCTCGTGCCGACGTTCGCATCGGCGGGCAACATCGCCCTCTTCGTGCTGTGCTATTGCGTGATCCTGTCGATGTACGGCGGCGGCTTCTCGACCGTGCCCGCGTATCTCGCGGACATGTTCGGCACGGCGTTCGTCGGCGGCATTCACGGACGTCTGCTGACGGCATGGGCGGCGGCCGGCGTCGCGGGCCCCGTGCTCGTCAACTACATCCGCGCGTATCAGGTGGCGAACGGCGTCGCGAAAGCAGATGCGTACACGATGACGGTCCACATCATGACGGTGCTGCTCGTGATCGGCTTCATCTGCAATCTGCTCGTCAAGCACGTGCACGAGAAGCATCACATGACGGAAGCGCAGCTCGCGGCCGGCAACTGAAACCAGACAACGGAGAAACACAATGTCGACGCAAACCGCTCATCCGACGAACAAGGGACTGCTCGCCGTGTTCTGGCTGTACGTGCTGATTCCGCTGACGTGGGGCGTGGTGAACACGCTGCTGCAGGCAATCAAACTCTTCAGCTAGATGCTTTAGCTGATCGCGCCTGCAACCTGTAACGCAGGCCGAAACGAAGAGCCGGGCATTGCACATGCAATGACCGGCTTTTTAACGCCTGCGCCCCGCGCATCAGTCAGCCGCCGACGGACGCAGCTGCGACGGAAACGTGATCTCGAAGGTCGTCCCAACGCCTTCCTGCGAATCGAAACGCAGATCGCCGTCGAGCACGCGGCACAACTCCTTGACGATCGCGAGTCCCAGTCCCGCGCCGGGCACGTCGTCGTCGCTCGCGCGCTCGAACTCCTTGAAGACGCGCTCGCGATCCGACGCGCCGATGCCCACGCCCGTATCCGACACCCGCATGCACCACGTGTCGGCGCCGCGCGCGCTCAGCTCGAGCGCGACCTCGCCCGCTTTCGTGTACTTCGCGGCGTTCGTCAGCAGGTTGATCGCGATCTGCTTGAGCTTGAGCCGGTTCGACCGCACGAACTTCAACTGCGCGTCGCACGATGCGTTCAGCTTGAGCCCCTTCTCGCGAATCGCCGGATCGCACGACGCCACCAGTTCGTCGAACAGCGCGCGCAGGTCGACTTCCTCGACGGCCAGTGGAGTCGTATCGCCAAGCACGACCGAATACTCGACCAGTTCGTCGACGAGCACTTTCATGTCCGCGGCCTGCCGGTTCGCGAGCGCGAGCGCCGCCTCCGTTTTCGACGGCGCGCGCGAGACCAGTTGCAGCGCCATCGAAAACACGTTGAGGAAATTGCGCAGGTCGTGCACGACGCTGCGCGTGATCTGCATGCGCGACTCGTACAACTGGCCGACGAGCCGCTGCTTGAGCACCAGTTCGTGATTCGCGCGTTCGAGCCGCCCCGTGTATTCGTCGATCTTGCGATCGCGCTCGGTCACGACTTCGCGGATCGACGTGAGCGTGACGAAGCTCACTGCCTCGTCGATGAAATAGCGCGCGCGCTCCTCGTAGCGCCGGCTGAATGCGGGATGCGATTCCGCGTATTGAACGACGGAGCCCATCAGCACCTGCCGAAACAGATCGAGTTCGCGCACGAGCTCGTCGATCCGATACCCCTGTTTCCAGCGCATTTTGCCGTGCAGCTTTGCCTTGCGCTCGATTTCCGGCTCGACCTCGCCGAGATCCTGCGCTTCCAGCGCGCTGCAGATGCTCGCGAGCATGTCGGGGATATGATCCGACAACTGCTGGTACGTCAGGCGATCGGACTCCGTCAACTCGACCTCGGTGAACACTGCGTTCATCCAGCGTTCGGTGAGCGCGGCTTCGTCCTGCCTGATGTGATCGGCGAATGCACGCAGCGGTCGTGATTGCGTCGTGGCCATGGGTGTCAGTCGCCCCTCGAAGTATCGTGTGCGATGTCGAACGGCCTGCCCGGCACGCGCTCGATGCCACCGGATGCCAGGGCAATCCCCATGTCGGCTACACGCCGACGCCGGTCATCGTACTACGACTTCAGCCGATAGCCCGTTTTGAAGATCCACGCGATCACGACAAGAAAGATGCACAGAAAGATCGCCGTCATGCCGAGGCTGATGCCGACGCTCACATCCGCAAGCCCGAAGAAGCTCCAGCGAAAACCGCTCACGAGATAAACGATCGGGTTCAGCAGCGTCACCACTTTCCATCCGGGCGGCAGCATCGCGACGGAATAGAAGCTGCCGCCGAGGAACGTCAGCGGCGTGATGATGAGCAGCGGCACGAGTTGCAGCTTCTCGAAGTTGTCCGCCCAGATGCCGATGATGAACCCGAGCAGACTGAACGTGATGGCCGTCAGCACGAGAAAGAGCACCATCCAGAACGGATGCTGGACCTGAAGCGGCACGAAGAGGCCCGCCGTCGCGAGAATGATCAGCCCGAGCACGATCGACTTGGTCGCGGCCGCGCCGACATAGCTGATGACGATCTCCACATACGATACGGGCGCTGACAGCAATTCGTAAATCGTGCCCGTAAAGCGCGGGAAATAGATGCCGAACGACGCATTCGAAATGCTCTGCGACAGCAGCGACAACATGATGAGCCCCGGCACGATGAACGAGCCGTAGCTGATGCCCTCCACTTCGCGGATGCGCGAGCCGATCGCCGAGCCGAATACGATGAAATAGAGCGAAGTGGAAATGACGGGCGCGATCACGCTCTGCATCAGCGTGCGCCCCGTGCGGGCCATTTCGAAGCGATAGATCGCGCGGATAGCATGGAGGTTCATCACGCGTTCTCCTCCTGTTTGCGGTGCACGAGACTCACGAAGATGTCTTCGAGCGAGCTTTGCGTCGTGTGCAGGTCCTTGAAGCGGATGCCCGCTGCGCTGAGATCGTTGAGCAGCGCAACGAGGCTGTTGCTCTTCTCGCGCTCGGCGTCGTAGGTATAGATGAGCTCGCAGTTGTCGTTCGCGAGTTCCAGCCCGTACTGCGCGAGCGCGGCCGGCACGCTCGCGAGCGGCGCTTCGAGTTGCAGCGTCAGCTGCTTCTTGCCGAGCTTGCGCATCAGTTCCGCTTTCTCTTCGACGAGCATGATCTGTCCGCCGTTGATCACGCCGATGCGGTCGGCCATCTCTTCGGCTTCGTCGATATAGTGCGTGGTCAGGATGATCGTCACGCCGCTCGCGCTCAGCGACCGGACGAGCTTCCACATGTCGCGGCGCAATTCGACGTCGACGCCCGCCGTCGGTTCGTCGAGAAACAGCACGCGCGGCTCGTGCGACAGCGCCTTTGCGATCAGCACGCGCCGCTTCATGCCGCCCGAGAGTTGAATGATGCGGCTGTTGCGCTTTTCCCAGAGCGAGAGATCGCGCAAGACGCGTTCGATATACGCCGGGTTCTTCGGCTTGCCGAACAGGCCCCGGCTGAACGAGACGGTTGCCCAGACGGTTTCGAACGCATCCGTGGTCAGCTCTTGCGGCACGAGGCCGATCAGCGAACGCGCGGCACGATAATCGCTGCGGATATCGTGGCCGTCGACCGTCACACTGCCTTCGCTCGCATTGACGATCCCGCAGATGATGCTGATGAGCGTGGTCTTGCCCGCGCCGTTCGGCCCGAGCAATGCAAAGATTTCGCCTTTGCGAATGGAGAGATCGATACGCTTGAGGGCCTGAAAACCCGATGCGTATGTCTTGGATAGATTTGAAACCGAGATGATGGGCTGCATATCCGCGACGATAGCAGATGCCGCCGCGAAACGCCGCTACTCTGCTCAATCTGCCGCTCCCGCGCGGTCAATCGACGTTGAATTGTCAAACGTCGTCGCCGTCGTCCGCATCTTCCTCGACGACCATGCGCGCTTCGATGCGCACGGGCACGCGCGTCAACGCCGCGCCGAGACACGGCCCGTCGACGCACACGCCGTCCTCGAAGCGGAACATCGCGCTGTGATGCGCGCACATCAGATGCTCCGCTTCGTATGTCCAGAAGGTGTCGGCTTCGTAGTTGAGCGGTATCGAGAAATGCGGGCACACGTTGCGGTACGCCCATACGTCGTCGCCGCGCCGCAGCACGACGATCGCGGGCTTGCCCGCGCGTTCGTCGGCGCGGCTGCATGCGATTTCCTTGCCACCGCCATCGGGAATGTCATCGAGCGGACACAACACCGTGTCCGTCATCATCGCGCCACGTCCCGAGAGCGCACCAGCACGAAATCGCGCTGGACGTCGAAGAACGGACGCGGCAAATCCCACTCTTTCGCATCGGCCGCGCTGTCGTTCTTCACATACTCGACAATCAGCGATGCCTTCACGCCGAACACGGCATCCGATTCCACATAACGATCATCGGCACTGTAGAGCGCCGTCGTGATGGTCTCGTAGCCCGGCGCCTGAATCAGGAAGTGCACGTGCGCGGGCCGCATCGGATGACGGCCGACGGCGAGCAGCATCTGCCCGACGGGGCCGTCCGTCGGAATCGGATACGGCGTCGGCTTGATCGAGCGGAACGCGTATTCGCCGTTCGGCCCCGAGCGGAAACGGCCACGCAGATTGCTCTCCGGCTGGTCCGGGTCCTGGCCCTCGTACATGCCGTTGTTGGCCGTCTCCCATACTTCGATCAGCGCGTTCGGCACCGGCTTGCCCGACTCGTCGACGAGCCGCCCGCGAAACAGCGCCGGCTCGCCTTCCGTGCGCGCGATGTTCGCGCCATACGCTTCGTCGTGCGCGCCTTCGCGGTAGAACGGACCGAGCAGGCTGTTCTCCGTCGCCGACCCGGTCACGTCCTGCTTGCGATGTATCGCGTCGAGCATGATCGACAGGCCCAGCGTGTCCGACAGCAGAATGAACTCCTGGCGAATGCCGTCGCACTTCTTGCCCGTGCGCGTGAGAAAGTCGATGCCGCGCCGCCATTCGTCGCCCGTCAGTTGCACTTCTTCGGCGAACGCGTGCACATGCCGGATCAGCGCCGACATGATTTCCTTCATGCGCGCATCGCCGCAACCCGAAAGCGTTGCCAGCACCGTTTCGGTGATGGGATGAATCGCGCGATCGGCGGCGCGCTGAGTGGGTGTCTCGCTCATGATGTCCTCACGCTCTATGGGCGTTGGTCGAATGCGGATCGAGCGCCTGCGCGATCTCGTCTGCCTGCGGTTGCTGACGCGGCGCGGCAGTGTCGCGGAACACGACGCGCCGCCCGACGGGAAACAGTTGCAGATGCAGGCGCTGCGACACGTAGCCCCACAATCCCTGCGGAAAACATATCGTCACGACGATAGCCAGCGCGCCGAGACCGATCAGGTACCACGTGCCATAGTCCGACAAGAACTTGTTCAGCACAAAGAAAATCAGCGCGCCGACAATCGGCCCTTCGAGCGTGCCGAGCCCGCCGATCAGCACGATGAAGATGCCGAACGCCGTCCAGTTGACGGAGAACGCCGCATCCGGCGAGATGCGCAGATTGCCCACAAAGTACAGGCCGCCCGCGAGCGCCGCGCCGCACGCCGAGACCAGATAGACGACGAGCCGCGCGCGCTTTACATCGACGCCCTGACTGCTCGCCGCCACCGCGTTGTCGCGCATCGCCGTCAATGCGAGGCCCGCTCGCGAACGCAGGAACAGATACAGCAGACCGATCGCCGCCGCGACGATCGCGAGCGCGAGCCACAATGTGAGCGATTCGCGCAGCGCGCGCGGAATGCCGCGCAGCGCAATCAGGCTCGTGCCCGAGCCGCCGCCGAGCGCGCTGATATTCGCAAACGTGAGTCTGAACACTTCCGCGATGACCCATGTGCCGATCGCGAAGTAGCCGCCTTCCAGACGAAACGCGATCATCGACACGGGCACTGCGGCCACCGTCGCGATCAGCGCGCCGAGCGGCACGGCGAGAAACGGCGATACGCCGCAGTAGTTCGAGAGCACGAGCATCGCGTAGCCGCCGATGCCGAAGAACGCCTGCTGCCCGATCGACACCATGCCGCCATAGCCCGCGAGCAGATTCCACATCATCGCGAACACCATGTACGCGGCGAGTTGCACGAAATCGTGCAATGCTTCGCGCCCCGCCCACCACGGCGCGCTCGCGGCCGCGACGGCGAATGCCAGCAGCGCGAACAGCGTCACCTTGCTCGCGCGCGTCGCGCGATGGACTTCGAACGCGCGCGCCTGATTCAGATGCATCGTCATGACAACCCTCTCATGCCGTTTTCGGCAACAGGCCTTGCGGCCGCACGACCAGCACGCACAGGAACACGATATGGCCGAACCAGATGCCCCAGCCCGGATCGAAATAGAAGCCGATCTGCTGCGCGATGCCGAGCGCCATGCCGCCCGCGAAAGTGCCCCAGAACGACCCCATGCCGCCGATGATCACGGCCTCGAACGCGAACAGCAGCAACGCGGGTCCATCCGTCGGGGAGACGGCCGTGCGCATCGAATACAGCGCCGCCGCCACGGCGATCAGAACGAACGCGATGCCCATCGCGAGCGCGTAAGTGCGCCGGTACGACACGCCCATCAGCTGAACGATCTCGCGGTCGTCGGAGGTCGCGCGAAAGGCGCGGCCAAGCGGCGTGCGCCCGAAGAGCCACTGCATCGCGAACGCGAGCGCGAGTGTAGCCGCGAGCGTCACGAGCGGCAGATAGCCGGCCGTGATGCCCGCGAACGTCACGCTCTGCGCTTCGAAGCTGCCCGTCGCGATCGAGCGCGGGTCGGCGGAGAACAGTTGCTGCAACACGTTCTGAATCACGATCGACAGCCCGAACGTGACGATCAGCGAAGGCAGCGGATCGCGGCTGCTCACGCGGTTCAGCACCGTGTACTGCAGCGCGTATCCCGCGCCGAACGCGACCGCGAGCAACAGCACGAGCGACAACGCGAGCGGCACATGCAGCAGGCTCGTCAGCGCGAACAGCACGAACACGAGCAGCACGATGAAGTCGCCGTGCGCCGTATTCGTGAGCCGCATCACGCCGAACACGAGCGACTGCCCCATCGCAAAGAGCCCATACAGCGCGCCGAGCAGCACGCCTTGCACGACGATGTTGGCGAGCGTATTCATGCGGCCACTCCGAAATAGGCTTGCGTGATCGCTTCGTCGGAGACATCGGCGGACACGCCCGAGAGCGACACGCGCCCTTCCTGGAAGCAATAGAAACGCGACGACACGCGCCGCGCGAGCTGCACGTCCTGCTCGACGACGATCGCGCTCATGCCGTCCGACACGATGTCCGGCAGCGCCGCGTAGATCTCGCGGACGATCACGGGCGCGAGCCCCAGCGACAGCTCATCGCACATCAGCAGATCGGGATTGCTCATCAGCGCGCGGCCGATCGCGACCATCTGCTGCTGTCCGCCCGACAGCGCCGTGGCCGCATGATGCCGCCGCTCGCGCAACGCCGGAAAGAGCGTGTAGACGGCATCGAGATTCCAGCGTCCGGGCCGCCCGCTATACGCGCCGAGCAGCAGGTTCTCCTCGACGGAAAGACTCGCGAAGAGCCTGCGCCCTTCGGGCACGAGCGCAATGCCCTTGCCGACGATGCTCGCCGCCGCCATCCCGCCGATCGCTTCGCCGCGATAGGCGATCTGCTCGCGCTTCGCTTTCGTCAGCCCCGCGAGCGCCTTCAGAAACGTCGATTTGCCCGCGCCGTTCGAGCCGATCAGCGCGACGATTTCGCCGGGCTGCACGTCGATGTCGACGCCGAACAGCGCCTGAAAATCGCCGTAGAACGCCGTGAGACCGCGCGTCTCAAGTAGTGCCGCCATGTCACGCCTCCAGTCCGAGATAGACGCGCCGCACGTCGGGATCGTCCATCACGGCAGCGGGCTGGCCCTCGGCCAGCTTGCGGCCGAAGTTGATGACGAGGAGGCGATCGGCCACGGCGAGCAGCGCATGCACGACATGTTCGATCCACACGATCGTCACGCCGTGCTCCTTCACGCGGCGAATCTCGTCGACAAGCTCATGCGTCTCGCCCTGCGTCAGCCCGCCCGCGATTTCATCGAGCAGCAGCAGTTGCGGCTGCGTCGCGAGCGCGCGAGCGAGTTCGAGCCGCTTGCGATCGAGCAGCGCGAGCGTGCCCGCAAGCTGGTTCGCGCGACGCTTGAGGCCCGTGCGCTCCAGCACGTCGACGCACACATCGCAGGCCGCGCGCTCGTCGAGCTCGCCGCCGAAACGCGCGCCGACCAGCAGGTTCTCGAACACCGTCATGCCGCCGAACGGACGCGGCACCTGATACGAGCGGCCAATGCCCGCCGCGCAGCGACGATGCGGCGCGAGATGACCGACGTCGGCGCCGTCGAACTCGACTGTGCCCTCATCGGGCTTCGCGTCGCCGCTGACGAGATTGAACAGCGTCGTCTTGCCCGCGCCGTTCGGCCCGAGAATGCCGTATGTCTCCCCGCGCCCGACTTCGAAGCTGATCGCATCCGTCACCGTCAGCGCGCCATAGCGCTTCGATACGTTCGTGAGTCTGAGCAATGCGCTCATCGCAACTCTCCTCATGATGCTGGTGATGCCGCTGATTCCGCCGATGCGCTGTCACGCGATCAGCCTGAGCGGCCCGCTGACGGGCACAGCAGGCGCAAGCTGGTTGTTGACGATGGCGAGATCGAAGCGATGCTTCCGGCCTTTCACCCATTGCCCGCCGACGAGCGGTGTCTTCGCGACGTTCTTCACGGGCCCATTGCCCCACGCCACGTGACCGACGAGTGTGTCCAGCTTCGTCGACGCCACCGCATCGCGGATCGCTTCGTTCGAGTCGATGTCCTTCGCCCGCTTGAACGAGTCGATCGCGATTTCGAAGAGCGCGTGCGCGAAGCCGATCGGCTGCGTCCATTGCTTCGACGTGACCCGTTCGTATTCGTCGGCGACCTGGCGCGCGTTCTGCCCCGTCAGCGACGATTTGAACGGATGCGACGGCGACCACCACACTTCCGTCGACAGCCCTTCGCCAAGATCGCCGAGCGCTTCGATCGACGTCGGAAAGAGCAACGCCTTGCCGATCGAAATGACCTTGGGTTTCAGGCCCTGCTGACGCGCCTGCACGAGAAAATTCTTCGCGTCGGGCGGTATCACGACGCCTGTCACGATCTGCGCATTCGACTGCCTGAACGCGGAAATCTGCGCGGAAAAGTCCTGCGTCATGCTCTGGAAGCGGCCCGGGTCTTTCAATGCGAAGCCCTTTTGCGCGAGCACGGGCGGAAAGCCGAGCTTGGCGTCGCCCCACGCGTTGCCGTCGCCGTCGTTCGGAAAGAGGCCGCCGACGCTCCTGTTCGTCTGCACCGACTGCCACATGCCCGTGTACACGGCGATCACGTCTTCGAGGCCCCAGAAGAAGTGATACGTGTAGCCAAAGCCCTTCTTCGGATCGCCCTTGCGTCCGAAGAACCACGGCTGCCACGGCACGACCGTCGACACGCACGGCATCTCGTTCAGCTCGCAGGCGTCGCTGACGGGGTTCGCCGTTTCAGGCGTTCCCGAGACGAGCATGATGTCGACCTTGTCCTTCAGGATCAGATCGTTCGCCACTTCGCTCGCGCGATTCGGATTCGACTGGCTGTCCTTCACGACGATCGACACGGGGTACGTCTTGCCGCCTATCGTCACGCCGTTCTTCAGCGCGCCCTGCATCTGCTGGATCGTGAAGCGGTCCGCCTCGCCGAACGGCGCGAGCGGCCCCGTCTGCGGCGACACATAGCCGATCTTCAGCGTGCGCGTGCCCGCCGCGAACACGCGCGGCGAGAACACCGGTGCCGCCGCAGCAGCCAGCGCACCGCCCGCCGCGAGACTTACGAAGCGGCGTCTTCCTCCGTTGATGAGATCTCCATCCATTGCTGTCTCCTGCTTTTATACGTGGCGTATCTTCCTGCGTATCGTTCTGCGCACAGCCGCGCTATCCGGGCCTGCGCCCTTCGAATGCATCGCGCAGCAACGCGCGAAGCGGCTCGCGTTCCACCGGGCGCGGATTCCAGTAGGGACTCGTCAGCGCAAGCTCCAGCGCCACATCGATATCCGCCTCCCTGAGGCCGATGTCCTTCAGCGCGGTCGGCGCGCCGTGATCGCGCGCGAGATCGAAGACGGCTTGCGCGGCATCGTCCGCGTGCAGTGCGCGCGCGATCCGCCGCATCGCGTGAGGCGCCGCGTCGCGGTTGTACGCGAGCGCGTGCGGCAAGACGATCGTGTGCGTCTCCGCGTGCGGCAGGTTGAACGTGCCACCGAGCGTATGGCACAGCTTGTGATGCAGCGACATGCCGACGCTGCCCAGCACCGCGCCGCACAGCCACGCGCCATAGAGGCACGCGGCGCGCGCATCGAGATCGTCGGGCTTGCGGATCACGCCCGGCAATCCATCGCCCAGTGCGCGGATGCCCTCCTCCGCCATCAGGCTCGTGATGGGATTCGCGTCTTGCGCATAGAGTCCTTCGGCGGCGTGCGCAATCGCGTTGACGCCGCTCGTCAGCGAGAGCGCGGGCGGCAACGATACGGTCAGCGACGGATCGTAGATCACCGTCTTCGGCAGCACGCGCAGGTCGCGGCCCGTTTTCTTCACGCCGCCGTCCGTGAGGCCGTAGATCGGCGTCATCTCCGAACCCGCGTAAGTTGTGGGAATCGCGATGATGGGCAGCGCCGTTTCGAGCGCGATCGCCTTGCCGAGGCCCGTCGTCGAGCCGCCGCCGATCGCGATCGCGCAATCGGCGCCGAGTCGCGCGGCGACATCGCGTGCGGCACGCGCCGTTTCGACGGGCACGTGCATCACAGCTTCTGCGTACACGCCCGCTGCGCGCGGCCCGATGCGCGCGGCAAGCTGCTCGGCCTGCGCGCGCTGTTGCGGCGTCGCGAGCACGAGCGCGCGTTGTGCGCCGAGCAGTTCGATCTCGCGATCCAACTGATCCAGGCTGCCCGCGCCGAACACGACGCGCGAAGGCAAGCCTTGATAGACGAACGGTTTCATGACGTGTGCGTGCAGGTGCGCTTTAGCGCGGAAAATAAGGGGGAATCTGCGCATCCACGTTGACCCACACCGACTTGGCCTGCGTGTATTCGCGCATCGCTTCGAAGCCCATCTCGCGTCCGTAGCCGCTCGCGCCGAAGCCACCGAACGGCGAGCCCGGGCTCACGCGCTTGTAGCAGTTGACCCACACGATGCCGCTGTGAATCTCGCGCGCAATCAGATGCGCACGCTGCAGGTCGCGCGTCCACAGGCCCGCGCCGAGGCCGTATTCGGTGCCGTTCGCAATCGCGAGCGCTTCTTCGTCGGTGCGGAACGTCGTCACCGTCATGAACGGGCCGAACACTTCTTCCTGCGACACGCGGTCGGTCGGCTTCGCTTCGACGATGGTCGGCTCGACATAGCAGCCATTTGCGAGCGCCGCGCTATCCGGCGACTTGCCGCCCGACAGAACGCGTCCGCCCTGCTCGCGCGCGACGTCCACATACGACAGCACGCGGTCGCGATGCTGGCGCGACGTGAGCGGGCCCATTTCCGTCGTCGGATCGAGCGGATCGCCGATGCGGATAGAGCGCGCGAGCGCGACGAATTTTTCGAGCACTTCGTCCGCGACCGATTCGTGCACGATCATCCGCGACGCGGCGATGCACGCCTGGCCCTGGTTGTGGAAGATGCCGAACGCGGAGCCCTGCACGACGGCATCGACATTCGCGTCACCGAACACGATGTTGGCGCCCTTGCCGCCCAGTTCGAGCTGGACCTTCTTGAGATTGCCGCTCGACGCCTGCACGATCTTGCGCCCCACGGCCGTCGAGCCCGTGAACGCGACCTTGCCGATCTCCGGATGCTCTGCGATGTACTGGCCCGCCACCTGCCCGAGCCCCGGCAGAATGTTGACGACGCCTGCGGGAAAGCCCACTTCGGCCATCAGTTCCGCGATCGCGAGACTCGACAGCGGCGTAAGTTCGGCGGGCTTCATGATTACGCAGTTGCCGGCCGCGAGCGCGGGCGCCATCTTCCAGCTCGTGAACATCAGCGGGAAATTCCACGGCACCACCTGTCCGACGATGCCGACCGGCTCGCGCGTCAGGTAGTTCAGAAAGCCCTGCTCGACGGGAATCACCGAGCCCTCGAACTTGTCGGCCATGCCGCCGAAATAGCGAAACGTGGCGGCCGTGCGCGGCACGTCGAGATAGCGCGTGTCGCGAATCGGATGACCTGTGTCGATCGATTCGAGATGCGCGAGCCTGTCCGCGTTCGCTTCGATCGCATCGGCGAGCTTCAGCAGCAAACGGCCGCGCTCGGCCGCCGCGAGGTTGCTCCACTTCGGAAACGCCGCTTTCGCCGCGGCCACTGCGCGATCGATGTCGGCGTGATTCGCCATCGACACGTCGGCGATCACGGAGTTGTCGTGAGGATTGAGCGTGGCGAGGGTTTCGCCGCTAAGCGATGGCACGAAGCGGCCGTCGATGAAGAGTTGCGTTTGCATGTCAGTCCTGCTCGATGAGTCGTTTGGGCGTGAGCGTCCCCGCGGCGCCAGCTGTCTGGCGCCGTGCGTCGCATGATCGGTAACAACCGGAAGTGCTTAGAACTGGATCGGGTAAGGCGGCAGTTCGCCGGTCTCGTATCGCTTCGGCAGATCGGGCGTCGCGTTCTCCCACACCAGCAGCATCGAGCGCTTCTGCGAATAGCCCTTGTGACGGATGTCGGCGGGCATCGCGGCGATGTCCCCAGCGTTCATCGTGATGCGCGCGCGCGGCTCGCCCGTGTCCTTGTCGGCTACATCCCAGACGATCTGATCGGACAGTTGCAGGAACCACTCGACGCGATCGTTGCCATGAAACACGGGCAGCACGAATTCTTCCGTGGTCGGGCAGAAGAGGCTCTGCTTGCACACCGACGTGACGGACGGATTCCAAGTGACATCCGAGCGCGACAGGTACTTGAAGAGATTGAACGCGTGCAGTTCCTTTTCGAAGCCCGGCGCGGCGTGAATCTCGGGCTCGTCCTGCACGACGTCGGCGAACTGGCGATTGATGGGGAAATCGTCGCGCAGCGGCGAATCGCCTTCGAGTCCGGGCATGCGTTTCGTCGCGATGCGGGTGCGCTCGATAGCGGCCACGTTGTCGCCATGCTTCGTGCCGAATGCGGAGCCCGTTTCTTCCGGGGCCGCGAACGGATCGAAGCCTTCGTTGACCCAGTCCTTCAGGATCGCCTTGAACGTCGCCATGATGACGGGCGTGTCGAACTGCTGCGTATGATCGACCCCTGCCTCGCGGAAGCTCGCGTTATAGGCGCCCGCATACATGTCGACTTTGCCGTAGTGATTGCGCGTGCCGATCACTTCGTCGAAGTTGACCCAGCCGTAGAAGAAGCCCCATGCGACGTCTCGCATCATCGCGCGCAGAAAGTCGTCGGCGTGCATCTGGTGCGAGCGCTGCTGGCCTTTCGCGGGCCACTTGAGGGTGACGAAATACGCGTCGCGCGAGAACTCGAAATCGCCGAGCTTGAACGTGCGATAACCCGTGACGACATCCGGCTCGCTCGCGCAGATGTTTTGCAGTGTGGTGACGGTGCTCATGACCTGCTCCAGAAAAGAGAATGTGCGTGTCGGGTTATTGAATGCAGATGTCCTGCCACTTCTCGACTGAGTAGCGGCCCAGAATGGTCTGCACGAGCAGCACGCCCTTTCCTGCCGTTTCGAAACGGTACGCGGCGCCTGCGGGCAACAGCGCCTGATGGCCGCGACGCAGCCGCACGAAGCCCATGCTCTTGCCGGACGGCGTGCCTTCGAGACGCACGCTGCCTTCCGTCTCTCCATCGACGAGGGGACCGTCCGACGGCTTGATGAAGTGCACGTCGATGTCGCCGTCCATCACGACGCAGAACTCGTCGTGCGAGGCCGTGAACCACGGCGACGTGCCTTCGGCGCGCAGCGTTTCGATCACATACTTGAGGTTCTTGCCGACCACGATCTTCTCGTATGGCGCGGCGTGGCTCGCAACTTCGAACACATTCGACATCGCATAGTGTTCGGGCTTGCCTTTGATGATTTCGATCGAGCCTTTACGGTAGCTGTCGAGACTCGCCAACCAGGTCTGCTGCATGATTGCCTCCTTGGATCTCCGTTGATCTTCGACACGTCGTGCGTGTTTCCATGGACGCAAGAGTAAGTGCCGCAAAGCGCAACAGCAATGATCCGAGGTTCGGCAAATCAGAACGCCGGGTGCGGACAACGGACCCCAGGGGAAGTACCTGGGGCGTCCGCCGCGTCCGCTACTGGTCGGCCAGTTCTTCGCCGACGCTCTTCATGTCGTCGTCATCGGGGACGATGCCGAGCGCCCTGTCCCACTGCGGCTCGCGCAGATAGCGCGCGCGCAGGAAATCGACGAACGCCTTCACCTTCGCGGTCGAGCGATGCGACGCGGGGTATACGGCCGACAGCCACAACGGCGGCGCCGCATAGTCGGGCAACACGCGTTCGAGCCGGCGCTCGAGCAGATCGATAGCGGCGACCATCGTCGGCAGATAGACGACGCCCGCGCCCGCGCGCGCGAACTCCAGCAGAAGATGCACGCTGTTGGTCTTCAGCACGGGATTCAGCGCGATCTCGAAGCATTCGTTGCCCTTCATCAGCGGCCACTTGTCGCCCCACGGATAGTACGAGTAGCGCGCGAAGTCGTGCCGCAGCAGATCGAGCGGCGTCTCGATCACGGGTTCTTCCTTCAGGTAGCCAGGCGCCGCGCACAGCACGCCGCGCACGGGAAAGAGCCTTCGTTCGACGAGCAGGTTGGATGCGGGCGGATAGATCTGCAACGCGAGATCGAAGCCTTCCTGCACGGGGTCGATCACGCGGTCGTTGACAGTCACCACGAACTCGATGCGCGGATGCTTCTCACGAAACTCGATCAGTGCCTGTGAGAAATGCCCGAGCGCGAAGCCGGGCAGCACGTGGACATTGAGCGTGCCCGCGAGCGACTCGTGCTGCTCGATCGAGCGGCCCGACAAATCGTGGATCTTGTTGACGAGTTCGGCACACTCGCGATAGTACGTCTCGCCGATCTCCGACAGACGCACGGCGCGCGTCGAGCGATGAAAGAGCGGCATGCCGAAATGCTCTTCGAGCTGCTTCACCCGCGAAGTGACGACGGATTTCGCCACGCCGAGCTGGCGCGCGGCGCTCGCGAAACTCTGGGCCTCGGCGGCCCGCACGAACGCCTCCATCGACATGAACAGATCCATGCTGTCTCCTGTGTCAGGCCGAACCGACCTTCGGAACCGACCTTACAGGCAGTCCGCCGCTCCGTTGCTGCAATGCACGACGGCCCGCCCTTCTGATAGTCCAAGTGTACGTTCTTTTGCGCCGTGGATCGCCCGAGGCGCCCGGATCAGCGTGCCGCGTAAAAACGGTCGGGCGCTTGCACTTTGTACAGCCACGGCGACGCGCGCGATATGACACGCCATGCCGCGCCCCCTTGCTGCAGCGCAATCGCAATGTCGCACGCTGGTTGGAACAGGCGTTGCTTCAAACGGCGAAAGCCATTGGCCTGACGGGAGGCTACATGCGTCTGTCGATCCTGATCAACACGTCCGACCCCACGGTCAATCACGACTATGCGGTGTTGTGGCTCGACACGCTCAGCCATGCGTGGACGTCGCACGATCGTCGCGGCGTCGAATTGCCGTCGTCGGGTGAGATGCGCGAGGACGGGCACATCGTCTCGCTGTGCGCACGCGGCGCGGATCAGCCGCTCGTGACGCTGTACGGTGTGCGCGTCGACCGGCGCGGCAACATGACGTCCGCGCAAGGCCAGGCGACGTGGATTTCACACCCGCGCGCCGATCCTGTCGCGGGCTTCTGGCGCTTGCAGGCCGTCGAGCGAGAGAGTTCGTGTGCAACGCGCCGGTAGTGCTCGCGTTGATCGTGCGTTTGCCAAGCACGAATAGCGCAAATGAAAACCGAAGCGCCGTTGCTGCAACAATCACAGCAACGGCGCTTTACTTCGAACGCGCGCTCAACGCGCGCTGATGTCAATCAAGCCGGCACCGATTCCGCCAGCTTCCTGCGCGACCATACACGATGCTGGCCGACGGCATCGATGAACGGCTTCAGCACAGCGTCGACGTCGTCGCCCGTCGACACGCCATCGGCGTTGTCGGGCAGATGCGCCGCGTTCAGCAGTTCCTTGCCCGCGCCGAGCGCCGCAATCGCCTTCAGATGCCGGAACGCTTCGAGCACGAAGTGGCGCGCATCGCCCGATTGCGTGAGCGTTTTCGCGCCCTGCTCGCCGCCACAGATCACGATGCCGTCGAACATGATCGACGGCATGCCGGCAATCGTCGCATCGGGGTTCATGCCGTCGATCGCGGCGAGCGTCGGCGCGATCAGCAGCGGCGTTGCCCCTTGCGCCTTCAACGCGGACTGCACGCTCTTGATGGCCGCGCCGTCGCTGCCCGGCGCGGCGATCACGGCGATCTTGCGCGTCTTGATGCCGGGCTTCACGCGATTGAGCAGGCTCAACGCAGGCGAAGGCGTCTGCTTGCCCGCCGCGCGCGCGCCCTTGCCCGGCTTCGGCAGACCGAGACCTTCGGCCACCGTCGCCGCGAGATCCGCATCGAAGTTCGCGAGAATTTCGTTGACGACGCGCGCGCGAACCTCGGGCTTCGTCACCTTGCCGAGTTCGAACTGGTACGCGAGCGCGATATGTTCTTTCTCGACGTCGCTCATGCTTTGATAGAAGAGCGCGGCCTGCGAGAAGTGATCGGCGAACGACTCGCTGCGCACGCGTATCTTCGTGCCTTCCATCGGTTCGGGAAAGCTCTCGAAGCCGCCGTCGGATACGGACGGCTTCGTTTCGACGGGCCAATCGTCGTTCAGCGAGTTGGGCTGATACGACGCCTGTCCGACGTTGATCGTCTGCCGGTGCATGCCGTCGCGCTGGTTGTTCACGTTCGGGCTCAGTGGACGGTTGATCGGTATCTCGTGGAAGTTCGGGCCGCCAAGACGGCTGATCTGCGTATCGGTGTACGAGAAGAGGCGCCCTTGCAACAGCGGGTCGTTCGTGAAATCGATGCCCGGCACGATATGGCCCGGGTGAAACGCGACCTGTTCCGTCTCGGCGAAGAAGTTGTCCGGGTTGCGGTTCAGCGTCATTTTGCCGATGATCTTCACGGGTACGATTTCCTCGGGCACGATCTTGGTCGGATCGAGCAGATCGAAGCCGAACGAATCCTGGTCTTTCTCTTCGATGATCTGCACGCCGAGTTCGAACTCCGGATAGTCGCCGCGCTCGATCGCTTCCCACAGATCGCGCCGATGAAAATCCGGGTCCTTGCCCGCGAGCTTTTGCGCTTCGTCCCACAGCAGCGAATACGAGCCGAGCACAGGGCGCCAGTGCAACTTCACGAGACGCATCGCGCCCTTCGCATTGACGAAGCGGAACGTATGGACGCCGAAGCCTTCCATCGTCCGCAGGCTGCGTGGAATCGCGCGATCGGACATCGTCCACAGCACCATGTGCGTGGACTCGGGCACGAGCGACACGAAGTCCCAGAACGTGTCGTGCGCCGATGCGCCCGTCGGCATTTCATTCGGCGCTTCCGGCTTCACTGCATGCACGAAGTCGGGAAACTTCATTGCATCCTGAATGAAGAACACAGGCATGTTGTTGCCGACGAGATCGTAGACGCCTTCCGATGTATAGAACTTCGTCGCGAAGCCGCGCACGTCGCGCACTGTATCGGCGGAACCGCGCGGTCCCTGCACCGTGGAAAAGCGCACATACACGGGCGTTTGCACAGACGGGTCCCGCAAAAACGCTGCTTTCGTGTATTCGGCCATCGACTCGTAGACCTGAAACACGCCATGCGCCGCCGAGCCGCGCGCATGCACGATGCGCTCTGGAATCCGCTCGTGATCGAAGTGCGTGATTTTTTCACGCATGATGAAATCTTCGAGCAGCGACGGGCCGCGCGCGCCCGCGCGCAACGTGTTCTGGTTATCCGCGATCTTGACGCCCTGGTTTGTGCGCAGCGCTTCGTTCTGCGGCCGTGCGCGCGAGCGTTCGAGGTCCTGCGACTTCAGGTCTGCCGCTGGTCCCGAGGGCTGTCCGTTGCGCGGCTTGTTCGTGGACTTGCTTGTCATCGGTCTGACTCCTTGCATGAGTGAATCGCGCGGCGACGGCTCGACGTGCGCGCGCATCAACAAGTGAGTTTTGCAAGGAATGTTCCCGGAAGTTGGGCCTTTCATCGGCGCCTTCATTGGCCCCTTCATTCGCTTGTGTTCGAGCCTTTCGTTTGATCTTTCGTCGATGCCGCCGCGTGCATACGGCACGCAGTTCACGCATGCGCGACGGCACTGCGCGGCACAGGGTTTGCGCAATAAAAGGTACGGGCGGGTCGACAGCACCGACTCGGAATGATCAATCCAACCCTGGGAGGTTAGACGATGAAAACCACGACGAAGAAGGTACTTGCTACTGCCCTGGTCATGGCCCTATCAGGCGGCGTGTATGCACAGGCAGGCGGCGGTGGCGGTAACGGAGGCGCGGGTGCAGGCGGCGGCGCGGCCGGCAACGGCGTCGGCGCAGGCGGCGGCAACACGGGCGGCGCAGGCGGCGTCGCGACACCTGGCGCGGGCGTCAACAGCATACCGCGCGGCACCACCAACGAAAGCGGCTACGGCTCGCCAGGCGTGACAGGCACGGGCGGCGGCACGGGCACAGGCACGGGCGCATCGCCGCAAAGCTCGGGCATGAACCGTTCGTACAACGGCTCGTCGAGCAACGGCACGATGTCCCAGCCGGACACGATGCAGCAACCGGGCAACGGCTCGCAGGGCAGCCAGTAACGGCTATCGATACGCGATCCACGTTCGATGAATCGAACGGGCGCCCCGACGTCATGACGATGTCGGGGCGCTTCGTTTGCAGCGGTATCTCGCGTGCGTGTCGCGCGTGTTCCGCGTGCGTGTCGCGTGTGTCCCGCGTGTGTCCCGCGTGTGTCCCGTCGAGTGATCGCGAGAGCCAAACCGCGCTACGATGCACGCACACTCGATCGCGCGCATGCCCTTCGCTCACGCGATCATCGCTGTTCGCGCAGACAACGCGGAAACAACGCGGAGACAACCTTGACTCAACAAACGGATCTGATCGTCGCGCGTCCCGAGGGCCTGTACTGCCCTCAAGGCGACTTTCATATCGATCCGTGGCAGCCCGTCGAGCGCGCGGTCATCACGCATGCGCACTCGGATCACGCGCGTGCCGGACATCAGCACTATCTGGCCGCCGAACCCGGCGCGCGCGTGCTGCAATCGCGCCTGCCCGACATCTCGCTGCGGACGCTGCCGTATGGCGAGCGCATCGCGATCGGCGGCGTGCAGGTGTCGCTGCATCCGGCGGGGCATGTGCTGGGCTCGGCACAGGTGCGCGTCGAATATCGCGGCGAAGTGTGGGTCGCATCGGGCGACTACAAGCTCGACCCCGATCCGACCTGCGTGCCGTTCGAGCCTGTGCGTTGCGACACGTTCATCACCGAATCGACATTCGGCCTGCCCATCTACCGCTGGGACGCGCCGCAAGTCGTGTTCGACGGCATCGACAGCTGGTGGCGTCACAACGCGGCGACGGGCCGCGCGTCCGTGCTGTTCTGCTATTCGTTCGGCAAGGCGCAGCGCATTCTGGCGAGCGTCGATGCAGGCATCGGGCCGATCTTCTGCCATGGCGCCGTCGAGCCGTTGAATCGCGCGTATCGCGAAGCGGGTGTCGCGTTGCCGCCCGTGCGGCTCGTCGGCGAGATTCCCGCGCGCAACAAGGATGTGTTCCGCCAGGCGCTCGTGATCGCGCCGCCGTCGGCGCAAGGCAGCGCGTGGCTGCGGCGCTTCGGCGACTATAGCGATGCGTTCGCGTCGGGCTGGATGCGTCTGCGCGGCACGCGCCGCCGACGCGGCGTCGATCGCGGCTTCGTGCTGTCCGATCATGCCGACTGGCCTGCGCTGCAAACGGCCATCGCCGCGACGGGCGCGCGCCGCGTGATCGTCACGCACGGCCAGGTGGAGCCGATGGTGCGCTGGCTGCGCGAACAGGGCCTCGAAGCGGGTGCATTCGCAACCGAGTACGGCGACGATGCAGTCGAAGCCGACGCAGCCGCCGGCACGGAAATCGATACTGCGCCAGGCTCAAACGCAGCGAGCGCAGCCACCAGCGAAGCGGAGCGCGACACGTCATGAAGCGCTTCGCCTCGCTCTACGCGGCACTCGACGCGACGACATCGACGCGCGACAAGCTCGATGCGCTGATCGCCTATTTCTCCGCCGCGCCGCCCGCGGACGCCGCCTGGGCATCGTACTTCCTCGCGGGCGGCAAGCCGCGCCAGTCGGTGCCGACGCGCCTGCTCACCGAGATCGCGCGCGCACGCGCGGGTTTGCCGGAGTGGCTGTTCGAAGAGTCGTATCAGGCCGTCGGCGATCTGGCCGAGACCATCGCGCATGTGCTGCCGCCCGCCGAACGGACGTCCGAGCTCGGCCTCACGCAATGGATCGAGGAACGCATCCTGACGCTGCGCGGCACGTCGCCCGAGGCGTTGGGCGAACGGCTTCCTGCGTACTGGGACGAGCTCGACTGGAGCGGCCGCTTTCTGTTGACGAAGCTGATCGGCGGCGGGTTTCGCGTCGGCGTTGCGCGTCAGCTCGTCGTGCGCGCGCTCGCGGATGTCGCGGGCGTCGATCACAAGCTGATCGCGCAGCGCATGGTCGGCTGGACCGATTCGAGACAGGCGCCCGACGCGGCGCGCTATCTGCGGCTGATCGCGCCCGCGCCCGCAAGCGGCTCGCACGACGACGACGAGCCCGCGCGCGTGCTGCACGAAAGCGAACGCGGGCTGCCGTATCCGTTCTTTCTCGCGCATCCGTTGCAGGCCGATCCGTCGACGCTCGGCGATCCTTCGTCGTGGTTCGCCGAATGGAAGTGGGACGGCATCCGCGCGCAAGTCGTGAAGCGCGATGGCCGCGTGTGGCTCTGGTCGCGCGGCGAAGACCTGATCACCGATCGCTTCCCCGAAGTCGTCGCGTCGGGCGAAGCGCTGCCCGATGGCTACGTGCTCGACGGCGAGATTCTCGCGTGGGAGCCGGACGCGCTCGCGCCGCTGCCGTTCGCGCGGCTGCAACCGCGCATTACGCGCAAGTCGCTGACGAAGCGCGTGCTCGCCGAATCGCCCGCCGCGTTCCTCGCCTACGATCTGCTCGAAGCGAACGGCAACGATCTGCGCATGCAGCCATTGCAGCAACGGCGCGAGCAACTCGACGCGCTCGCGGCCCGTCTCGCGAATACGCTTGCGAAGGATCTGCTGCGCGTGTCGCCCCTGGTCGTCGCGAGCGACTGGAGCGCGCTTGCCGCGCTGCGCGACGAGAGCCGCGAGCGCGGCGTCGAAGGTCTGATGTTGAAGGACCGCGCGTCGATGTACGGCGTGGGCCGCACGAAAGCGTCAGGGACATGGTGGAAGTGGAAGATCGATCCGTATTCGATCGATGCCGTGCTGATCTACGCGCAGCGCGGCCACGGTCGGCGCGCGAGCCTCTACACGGATTTCACGTTCGCCGTATGGGACGAAGCCGACGGCGTGCGCACGCTCGTGCCGTTCGCGAAGGCCTATTCGGGTCTTACTGACGAGGAGATGCGTGAGGTCGATGCGATCGTGCGCAGGACGACGGTCGAGAAATTCGGCCCCGTCCGCAGCGTCACGCCGACGCTCGTGTTCGAGATCGGCTTCGAAGGCATTCAGGCAAGCCCGCGCCACAAATCGGGCGTGGCCGTTCGCTTTCCGCGCATGCTGCGCTGGCGCACCGACAAGCATATCGACGACGCCGATACGCTCGCGATGCTCAAAGGCTTCATCGACGGGCGCGCACGCTGATCGCAGCCACGGCAGCATGCCCGACGCGTTCTTTGTGCATTCTAGCCATTGGTGTCAAAATAACGTTTCGGGCCATTCCACGACTGAGACTGAGGGAAAACATGGCAGGAGTTCGTCAATTCAACGAGGACGACGCGTTCGTGCACGCGCTGGACGTCTTCTGGCGCAAGGGCTATCGCGCGACATCGATGCTGGATCTCGCCGAGGCCACGGGCGTGCAGCGCGGCTCGCTGTACAACGCATACGGCGACAAGGAAGAGATCTTCATGCGCGTATTCGAGCGCTATGCGGAGCGTTTCGTCGCCGATGCGCGCAAGGCGCTCGACAAGCCCGATCTGCACGATGCGCTGACGTCGTTCTTCACGTTCGCGATCCGCTCGATCACGCAAGGCTCGCCGACGCGCGGCTGTCTGTCGACGAAGGCGGCCGTCGAGATCGAGCCGGAGTCACCGCGTCTGCGCGAGGCCTTGCAGACCATGCTCGACGCGCTGGAGGCGGCGCTGCTGTCCGTGCTCGACACGAAGGAAGCGCGCGCGCAATTGACGCTGCCGCCGCAGCAGGCGGCCAGCCTGATCGTCACGACGACGCGCGGCATCGCGGTGATGGAGCGCGTCTACGGTGATCCGAAGAAACTGAGGCAGACGGCGTTCGCGCTCGTCGATGCGCTTGTGCGCAAGCACTAGGCGTTGCGTTTCATTTTGCGTTTCATCTTGCGTTTCGCTTTGCGTTTCGCTTTATCAGGCAGCGCGTTTCGCGCCGCCCGCATGCGCGTCATCCGTCGATCCGATCAGTCGATTCGCGTGGCTCGACACGCATGCGTGACGTACGGCACCGTCACGACATCGCGTGACGCCAGCGCAGGCTCGGATGCGATCAGCGCGCGCACCTCGCGTTCCACCTCGGCCCATTCGTCGGGCGGCAACGCGAGAATGAAGCTCGTCGAATGCACGCGCTTCACGATCACATCGTCGATGGAGCCTGTATGGCCATGCGGCATGTGCCGCCCTTCGAGTTCCGTGAAGCCTTCGAACGGGAACGCGTTGCGCCACTTGCCCGTGTGATAGCGCGGCACATCGCCCTCGCGCACGCTGACGATCGCATCGAGCCGCGCGACCCAGTCGACGCGCGCATCGCGCACGTTCCACACGAGCCCGAGATGCCCGCCGGGTTTCAGCACGCGACGAATCTCGGCGAGCGCCTCGCGCGTCGCGAACCAGTGGAACGACTGCGCGCAAAGCACGGCATCGACGGATGCATCGCCGAACGGCAACGATTGCGCAGTGCCTTCGCGCACGTCGGCTTGCCGTAGCGCAGCGGCGAGCTGCGCGCGCATCTTCGCGACGGGCTCGACGGCCACCACCTTCGCGCCCGACTCGATCAGGCGCGGCGTGAACTTGCCCGTGCCCGCGCCGAGATCGACGGCGACCTTGCCGGGCCCGAGCGCCAGATCGCCCGTCAGCCAGCCCGCCAGTTCGGACGGATAGTCGGGGCGGCCTTTCGCGTAAGTGTCCGCGCCCTTCGTATAGCCCTCGGCTGCGGCGTGGTGAACGTCATCCGTTTTGTTGTGGGTCATGTCGGCAACCCGGAGTATCGAAGCGCTTCATTGTGAACGATCCGCTCGCGCATCAGCAAATGCGCGGGCCGGCGAACACCGCGATGGATGACGCGCTGCGGCATCCGCTTGCGTGCGTCAATCGTGCGCATACCATGCGTATATCGCTGCAATGGGCATCGCGATTGCGAGAGCTTGCGAGACTGTCGCCACGGCGCATGCAGCGCGATAATGGTTCGCATCCGTCAGCACGATGCGCAGGGAGTCGGCGATGCAAGGCAGCCAGCTAACCGTCTACGCGGCAACCACGGGCCCGTGCAAGCACCACAAGAATACCGTCGACTGGATACTCGACGAGGCGCAGCACGCGGGCCTTCGCGGCGCGACCGTCATTGAGATCAGCGAATGCATCGACGTGCACGGCAAGTATCACGCCGCGCGTTTTCTCGAACTCGCCGATCAGCCGCGCGCCGTTACGCTCGTGGGCGATAACGCGCGCGTCGATGCGCTGCTCGATCGCTTGCGGCATGGCGGTGTGCTGCTCTTCTACACGCGCTGTCCCGTCGAATTCGAGGTACTAGGCGGCGACGTTCCGTGAAAACGCGTAATCTGCTTCACACCGGCGCGTGGGCCGCGCCGCACGGACTGCGACGCACGGGCTCGCACGACGGCGTGCAAACAACCGCGAACATACAGAACAAAACACGCGGACGCTTTTCGACACGCGATGCTGCGCGACAGCAGTTTCGCGCAGCATGCCGATATCAGGAGAATCGCGATGAAAACAGAGCCAAGACTCTTGCACGATGTCGGACTGTTCGAAGCGGTGTTTGCATGTGTCCACGACACGGTTCCTTCCGTGCGCGAGGGCGCGATGTTCGGCTGCCCGGCCGTGTTCGTCGGCTCGCATCTGGCGTTTTGCGTGTATGGCAGCGGGATCGGCATCAAGCTGCCCGCCGAACGCGCCGCGATGCTCGTCAATGCCGGCCGCGCCTTCGCCTTCCAGCCGTATGGGCGCTCGGCGATGCGCGAATGGGTCGAGATACGGATTCCGCGCGAACGGGTCGGCGAAATCGCACCTGTGCTGATCGAAGCGATCGAATATGCGCGGCATCACATCGGTCATGCGGACGGCAAGGCCTCGTCGGCTTCGGCGTCGCGTGCATAGCGGACCGTTGGTTTCACTCGCTGGAAATGCGCTGACACGGGTCATCGCACGATTCGAGAATCCATCGTTCATCGTGCTGATGAGCGAGACGGATGCTTTCCCGCACGCCTTGCGTCTGGACCGCTTTTACTGCGACGCGCCCTTGGCTTTATTCGCCTCCTCATTCGCTGCCGCGTTCGCCGCCGCAGCCGCTGCGGCCACGGCCGATGCCGCAGACGCCGTCACAGCCGCGGAATTATCGCGCTTGTACCCGCGCTTTTCGGTGATCGAGCTGTAGACGATCGTCGCAATCAGCAGCCACACGGCGACGACGATAAACACGGTGATGCCAAGCGTCTCGCTTCGCTTCTCGCGCAGATCGTTCATGGATGCACTCCGTCGGGCACACGCCCTCGTCGACGGGCGCGCCACGTGGGCGAGGCCGCGCTGCACGATCGATCAGCGCCCTTTCCCGACCACGGCAGCCCGCGCGGGCAACGCCGTCTCCTGTTTGATCCATTGCATCCTCGCAAGATCCATCGATGATGGGACGCCAGCAGGCTCATAGCGCCTGCGACCGTCATGAGGCCGGTGGTGCACGCGCTGCATCGCAGCGGGCGATAGCGTTATCCTGCGGGATCGCATATCGCCACATGGACGAAGGAACATACATGCCGTCACTTTTTGACCTCGATGGACGCACTGCTCTCGTCACGGGCTCGACGCGCGGCATTGGCCTTGCGCTCGCCGAAGGGCTCGCACAGGCGGGCGCGCGCGTAATCATCAACGGCACGCGCGAGCAGGCCGTCGCCGATGCCGTCGACGCGCTCAATGCGAAACTGCCCGATATGCAGCGTGCGAGTGAACGCGCGAATGGCCTGGCAAATGGCTTGGCAAATGGCCCAACGAATGGCCGCGCGATCGAGCGCGCGATTGGCCGTGCATTCGACGTCACCGATGAAGCCGCCGTCGGCGCCGCATTCGAGCAGTGGGACAGCGAGGGCATCGACGTCGATATTCTCGTCAACAACGCGGGCATCCAGTTCCGGCAGCCGCTCGTCGACCTGAAGCTCGCCGACTGGCAACGCGTGATCGACACGAATCTCACGGCGGCGTTCATCGTCGGCAGAGAGGCGGCGCGCCGGATGATTGCGCGCGGCAAGGGCGGCAAGATCATCAACATCGGCTCGCTGACGAGCGAAGCGGCGCGCGCGACGGTCGGCGCATACACGGCGGCCAAGGGCGGCATCAAGATGCTCACGCGCGCGATGAGCGCCGAGTGGGCCCCGCACGACATTCAGGCGAACGCCATCGGCCCCGGCTACATCCTCACCGACATGAACGCGCCCCTCGTCGCCGATGCGTCGTTCGATGCGTGGGTGAAGAGCAGCAATCCCGCGCGGCGCTGGGGCAAGCCGGAAGAGCTGATCGGCACGGCCGTGTATCTCGCGTCGGCGGCATCGAGCTATGTGAACGGACAGATCATCTACGTCGACGGCGGCTGGCTTGCCGTGTTGTAAGCCGCACCGTTGCAGCCACAACGTCGTGGCGCGCGCGGGACGGGCTATGCAATAATCAGCGGTCACTTACATCGCTCGCCGCCCGTGCCGCCTGCTATCAAGGCTTTTACCGCTCCCATCATCGTCGCCTGCGCGATGTTCATGGAGAGCGTCGATGCGAACGTCATCGTCACTGCGCTGCCGGAAATGGCGCGCGCGTTCGGCCGGGACCCCGTCACGCTGAAAATCGCCGTCACCAGCTACGTGCTTGGGCTTGGCGTGTTCATCCCCGTATGCGGATGGCTTGCTGACCGCTTCGGCGCGCGCTCGGTGTTCCGCACGGCGATCGGCATTTTTGTCGTCGGTTCGCTGCTGTGCGCGGCATCGACGTCGCTCGCGCCCTTCACGGTGGCGCGCTTCATTCAGGGCGTGGGGGGCGCGATGATGGTGCCCGTCGGGCGCATCATCATCTTCCGCGTCGTGGACCGCTCCGAGTACGTGCGCGCGATGAACTACCTGAGCGTGCCCGCGATGCTCGGGCCCGCAGCGGGGCCGCTGCTCGGCGGCTTCATCACGACGTATCTGCACTGGCGGCTGATTTTCTTCATCAACATTCCCGTCGGCATTCTCGGCATCTGGCTCACGAACAAGTACATCAAGAACACGCGCGAGCCGCATCCTGGGCCGCTCGACTGGACGGGCTTCATTCTGTCGGCGGGCGGCGCGTCGCTGTTCCTGCTGGGGCTGTCGCTCACCGACGGCGAACTCGTGACGGGCACCACGGCCGTCGTGATGACGCTCGTCGGCGCGGCGATGCTCGGCCTCTATGTGCTGTATGCGCGGCGTGCCGAACGTCCGCTGCTCGATCTGCGTTTTTTCCGCGTGCCGACGTTCCAGGCGAGCGTGCTCGGCGGATCGCTGTTTCGCATCGGACTGGGCGCCGTGCCGTTCCTGCTGCCGCTCGTGCTGCAGGAGGGGCTCGGCATGAGCGCGTTCGAATCGGGGCTGATCACCTGCGCGTCGGCGTTCGGCGGCATTTTCATGCGCACGCTCGCGGCCACGGTGTTGCGCCGCTACGGCTTTCGCACGGTGCTGATGTACAACGCCGCGTGCTCGGGCATGGCGATTGCCGCGTGCGGCGTGTTCTTTCCGGGCACGCCGACGTGGCTCATCTGGGTCATCGTGCTGCTTGGCGGCTTCTTCCCGGCGCTGCAGTTTACGAGCCTCAATTCGATGACTTACGCCGAGATCGAAAGCCGCGACGTGGGCCGGGCGACGAGCCTCGGCAGTGTCGTGCAGCAAATTTCGCTTGGGCTCGGCGTGACGGTTGCGGGCATCGTGCTGCAGATCACGCGAGCGTTGCATGGCCATTCGGCGCTGCAATGGCAGGATTTCTGGCCGGCGTTTGTGGTGGTCGGGTTGTGTTCGTTTGCGTCGATTCCCGTTACCAGGCGGTTGTCGCCGAATGCCGGCGATGAGATCGTGAGGGGTAAGCGGGAAGTGACGACCAAGGCCTGACTTTTGTCTGCGACGCTGGTTGGTTTTTTGGCTTGCCGCCGGCATTTTGCGTATGCGGTTTTTTTTGTCTGCGACGGCTTTTTGCTTTTTGCTTTTATGGCTTGCCGCTGGCATCCGCGATTGCGCCTCGCGGCGCGGGTGTTGCCGCTGCGCGGGGGATTTACAGACTCCGCGCAGGAGCGTAGAAGTACGTGCAAGACCGTAAATCCTTGAGTGAAAAGACTTTGTGGTCCGTACAGCTCCGTGTCAGTTCGCGGTTGTCCGTACCGGATTTCACCCACGGATTACCCACGGGACCCACAGGATACCCACGAACAGAAAAACACGGTGCGCCTCTACGCATGGCTAACGCTCGATACGAGGCAAGCATGGCACGCAGCACCAACATCACCCGCGACCTTCTCGACCGAATCCGCAACGCGGGCGGAACCGGCAAACACCAGGACATCTACGACCACCAGCAGGATTTCATGGTCCGCGTGACGCCAGCGGGCGTCATCAGCTTCTGTTACCGCTACAGGAAGCCCGACGGTACATACGGTCGCAAGACCATCGGCCGCTATCCCGGCAAGACCGTCTCCGAAGCGCGCGCCGCCGCGCTTAAATTCACCCAGGACCTGGAGCACAAGACCGACACGCCCGGCGAGATTCCCCGCAAGCGCGAGAAGGCCTCGAGCGACGCCAGGGCGGCAATGGTTGTGCCGACCATCAACGGCTTTCTTGACGACCGCTACGCGAAGCACCTGCGCCTGAAACTGACCAGGAAGGAGCAGGCCGAGCGGACCATCAAGGAGATTCGCAAGATGGGCGGTGCGATGCCCGACGCGCTGAACATCATCGACGACGAGACGATTCTCGACTGGATTTACGACGAACTGGAAAAGGAAACCAGTACCAGCAAGCCCATGAAACCGGCGACCGTCGCGCGCAAGCTCAAGTCCCTGTGCGGTCTTTTCACGCTTGCCGTCGACTGCCGGATCATCGACCGCAATCCTGTTTCCTCCGTGCAGAAGAAACACAAGGCGCTACTGGACGAAGGCGAACCGCGCGACCGATGGCTGTCCTATGACGAACAAGAACGCCTGCGCGATGCGCTCGACCGGCGCGAAGCCGCTTTCCGCGCGCGGTATGACCTGATTCGCAGCAATCCCCGCTTCGATCCGGTTTACCGGCTCGACGATCCATTTATCGATCCCGTCAAACCCGCCGTTGTATTCTCGTTCCGTACCGGCCTGCGCCGCGGCGAGCAGATGCAACTGACATGGCCTGACATCGACTTCCAGCGCGAACGAATCCGTGTGCGGGGCGCGACGAGCAAGGGCGAAAAGACGCGCTACGTGCCGATGTGCCAGGAGGTTATCGATTTGTTGACCGCGTGGAAGGCACAGACATGCCGCGACGGTGTGCAGCCGATACTCGTGTTCGGCAATGCGGTGGGCGAGCCACGCCGGGAAATCAGGGCGTACCGCGACGTGCTCGCCGACGCACAGATCGAGGACTTCACCTGGCACGACCTGCGACACACGTTCGCGACACACCTCGCAAAAGCAGGCGTGCCGATCGAGCGTATCAGCCGGTGGCTTGGACACACGAATATCCAGCAGACGATGCGCTACGCGCACCATTGCCCCGACCAGCAGCGCGAACATATCCGCACGCTCGACAGGCGCAGCGCAGCGAGCGAGGCGCGCGCCGCAGCCTGACGATTTAGCAAGATTCTTCGCATAATCGGCCCCCGCACTGCGGGGGCTTTCTGTTTGTGGCAACGCTGAATGCGAGTTGACGAATATTTTGCGAGTCCATCACAGGTCATCGCCGGGAGTGCCGCTGTCCGCCTGGGTCGCGACAGTTTTGCAGAAATACGGTCAAAACCTTGCGCAAGAATCCACCGCAGCCGTCGCTTTACGGCGTCGCACAGATGAATACGATACGGCTACGAACGCTTACGAACGGATGCGAACCATGCCGTACCCCGACCCTATACCGACGCCCGAGCGCGTTGTAGTGTCGATTCCCGAGTTCTGCACGCGCTATCGCATCGGCAAGACTTTTTATTACTCGTTGCGCGCCAAACGAAAAGGACCGCGTGAGCTTCGCCTGTCCGCGCGCCCCTCCCGCCAATCAGGTAACTTCGAAACGACGCCGCTTGCGGATGACGACAACTGGCGCCAGCCCTGGCGATGTTGCAGGCTGCGCAAGCGGCTTAACAGGGGGTTCTTCCATCCTTTGTCGGCGCGCCTCGTAGCCCTGGCTGCGCACATTGTTTACCTTATGTCTGCGGTTCTGCGTGTAGGGATGACCTACGCCCCGAGCCTGGTTCTGCTGCATATCCCGTTCTTCTGCAGGACAGGCGTGCGGTCGTGATGTCTCTTTCATGGCTGTTCAGAACTGCACCGTCGCCTGCACCCCGACCGTCGCGCGCGCGGTCGGGAATGCTGCCGGTTTATAGATCGGCGTCCCCACGAACAGGTCATACGAGAACCCCGCATACCTGGCCGGTACACCGCCGCGAATGCCGATTACCGCGCCTGCGAGTTGCGTACCCGCCAGGAATGCCGTGTTCGGCCCGAACACGCGCCCGTAGTCGATCCCCGCATAAAGAGACTGTCCCGTCTGTCCGATCGGCCATTGCAGTTCGTTGCGCCAGTAAAAGCCTTTCTCTGCCGCAAGCATCGTTTCGCCGTCGAAACCGCGCACCGTGTAGCGGCTTCCGATTGTCAGATCGTCGATGAAAAACAAAGTGTCGTTCGTGTACTGGCCGTGAACGGTTGTCACGTAGCGGAAGTTCTGTGACGCGATGGAAAACGGCACCGATAGGTTCGCATCGAGCACGACCATTTTGTACAGGTATGTCGCGCGCGGCTTGCTGTCGTCCGTTGGGGAATACAGCGTCGGGTCAGGGTCGCCCGTTGCGCCGAGGTCGTGAATGCCCTGTCGGTACGCAAGCGTGCCGTCGAACTGCGATGCGCCGAAGTAATGGCGGTCAGTCAGTCCCGCCTCGATGAACGTGTTGTTGCGCTGCTGGATCGGCATGGTCGTGCCGTCGATGAAGCTCTCGCCGAAACGCTTCGATACTTGCAGTTCCATACCGAATACGTCGTTCTGGCCGCGCGAGAGCACGCGCGCGAGACGCAGCGCCGCTGTCTGTGCATTGCCGCTGGAGACAAATGTCTGGTTCACGCCCGCGATGTTCTGAAAGTAGGTGTTCGTGTTGCCCGACAGTGTCGCGGTCCAGTAGCCCCACGGCACGGAATACGAACCATTGAAACCGTGCGAGCCGAGCGTCTTGTTGCCGAATGACAGGTCCTGGTTTGCGCCGAGCGTCAGCACGTCGTTCAGCCCGAGCGGGTTATCAAAGCCCACGCTCACGTTGCCTTGCCACTTGCCGGTTGCTTTCGTACCGCTGTTGTCGACCGACGCAACGAAGCTCCAGGGCTTCGAGCGCTTGACCGTAATCACGACATCACTTTCGCCAGGCGCATCCGTTGGCTCGATCTTCATGTCCACGTCCTGCGACGCGACGCGCTTCATCTGCTCTAGGCCCTGTTCGAGGTCGCGCAGGTTCAGCAAGTCGCCGTCGCGCGCAGGAAACGCCGACTTCCATGTGCCGCGTGTTTCCGGATCTGCAAAGCGCAGATGCCGCACGACGCCAGGCACGAGCGCCACTTTCAGCGTGCCCGCCGATACGTCCTGTTCGGGCAGCAGCACGCGCGTTGTCACATAGCCGCGCGAGAGAATGGCCTGTTGCAGATCCTTCGTGAGCGTGTCGAGTCCGGCCTTGCCGACGCATTGCCCTCGGTAGTGATCGAGCCATTCGCGCGCGAACGCGAATGGGTCGAGCGGTAGGGCCGATGCGCCCTGTTTGCGGATTGCATTGGGCAGTGTCGACGGTACGTCGAGCGCGAACGTGTCGATACGGAAACACGGCGATTCAGTGGGCAGCACGGGAAAGCCTTCGGCCTTCGGTGCGGTCGAGCGCACGGCAGGAGCGTTGACGGTCTGCGCGCGATGCTGCGCGTCACGTTGCTGCTGTAGCTGCTGGTTCTGTTCCGCGTTCGCGCGTGCGGCGGCGGCTTCGTCTGCTGGTATCGGTGCGCGCTGTGCAGACGCGAGTGTTACCAGGGCTGTGAGCGGCAACGCCGCCAGCCTCTTGCTTATTTTCATTTCGTTTCCGTATTTGGTGACTAGAACACTATGGCGCGACTACGGATCGCTGCTGTGCCCTGTGCTGCGAGATAACCAACTATGGCGAGCAACGCAGAAAACGGAAAAGCAGCAAACCAAAGTTGTAGTGGCTGTCTGGTAAGCACATAGACGGGCATCGCGACAAGCCATGCCAATAGAACAGAAAAGCAGACGTGTGCGAGCCGGTCATTTGCAATACGACCCGTGAGAATTCCATAGACCAATGGCGTTAAGAGCACATTCGATGACATCAGGCCGATAGCTACCAACGGAGTTCCACGCAAAAGGTAGCCGATTCCAATCCCGCCCAAAGGCGGCACGACTGCAACAAGCAGAAAAGGCACAAACCATTGTCGGAGCCGAAATTGCCACTCGGTTGAGTCGCCCTCGTGGGCGTTCAATCGGCGACCCACTAGTTGTGCCAATTTGCAACCGATAGCACCGACCGCGCCGGCTACGATGCATCTTGCAAAATTGAATCCGTGCGTCTGGTCGAACAGGCCGGCGAAGAAACCCTCAAAGATAGCCAACGCAAACACAACGCCAAAGGCGGAATAAAGCCGAATTTTCTTTCTCATTTGTTAATGCCAGATTTCTTTCATGCAATGAGCGACCTGTGGACGCTGCCGTGAACAACACTACTTCTTATCTTTGTCGTCCTCTATATCGGCGGCGCTTTTCTCGCAGTTGATGGCACGAAGTTCCTTGGACACCTGATAGGTGATGGCAAAAAAGAACGTCACGTATGCCGGTATGCCTATGAGCATAGGGCGCCAACCGGCCCCCTTCGCCATCGAGACAAGTAGGATAAACAGTGGTAGCGCGCAGGCTGCGCAGTATGCGATTCCCGCGCGCCGATAAATATCCCGCCTCCGTTTAGAGATCGTCATTTGCTTCTCGTTTTGTCGGTAGCATTAGTAATCGCGTTTTGTGCAGGGCCGGACATGATTTGATTGATTTGGTTTATAACGTTGCCAACGCGTCCGGGCATCATCGTGGTCATGACAGTCCCGAGTGCGGCTGAACCTGCTCCAATGCTGCCGGACAGGTCTGCACTTCCAGAATTTGTCGCTGCCGTTGCACCGAATGCCCCCGCACCGCCTATGGCAGAGTTATACGCACCGACAACTATCTTTCCAGCCGTACCAGCATTCTCACCGAGCGTATCCAAGGGTAACAATAACGGCGTCATTGCCGCGCCGATACCTCCAACCGTAAGAGACTTCCCGACGTCCGGCGTATCCGTGGATAGGCCCAACGCATGACTAATTGCGTCTCCGGCAAGGTCGTAAGCCGTACCTATTCCCCAAGCGGCGGCAATACCTGGAGCCACTGCACCAAGTGCTACAAGGCCCGTCGCGGCGCCTGCCGCGAGGCCAATTTGCGGATGCGTGTCATGTCCGGGTAGCGCTTTTTGCTCTGGCGTCAGTGAACCGTCCTTGTTGCCACCAAGAAGCGGATTGTTGTATTCCGCCGGAGTTGCAGTGAAAAGATTGCCGGCGTTCTGGCTGATGTACGCGACGGCCGTCGCGTCCCCGCCAGGTCCTTTACTCGCCGCAGCATCGACGAGCCGGTATCCGTTTGCCAGAAGCATGTTTTGAGCCTGTTCTGGCGTTATGTCCTGGCCTGTCTTGTCCTTATAGAACTGCGCAAAATTCTTCGCATTATCCTTGGCCCACTGACGCTCATCGGGGTGCAGTTGCCGGTTGAAACGGTCGACGTTATACGCGGACGAGCCACCGGCATCGCCGCCAATCGCTGCGCCCGCTGCCGTCGCCAGTCCATTCGCAACGATGTTGCCGAGCGCCTTGGTCATATCAGAATTGCCAGTCAAATCAGCAACCGTGCCGCTCAGTTCGTTCAGCTTGCCCTTCACGTTGATGTCGAACCCGCCCGAACCCGCGTGAATCCCGGCCTGTTCGTTCACGCCCGCATAGCTACCGTTCGCGCTGCCGTTCGTATGGCTGAAGCTCGCGCTGCCGCCGCCCTGACTGATCGCGATGCCGCCGCCCGTGCTTTCCTGATGCGCGTTGCTGGTCATTGTGTCCTGCACGCTCGCGACGTTCAGGTTGCCGCCAATGTCGCCATTCACCTGGCGGCCGTTCACATTCGCGCCGATAATGTTCGTATCGCCGCCCGAAATGATCGTCACAGTATTCGCAGCCGTGACATGCGTATTGTTCTGCATAGCCGCGTCGCTGTTCGCGTTGCCGTGCGCGGCCGACGCCGACGCATCAACACCCCATCCCTGTGTGCCATACGACACGCCCACGCTCGCGCTGCTGGATTCATTCGTGCTGTGTGTCGAATCGGTATCTCTCGTATTGACGAGATTCACCTGGTTCTTCGCGGCAAGGACCACGTCGCTTGCGTTTACATTGGAACCGGAAATCGTGACGTTACCGCTTGCCGATGGTCAGGTCGTCGATGTAGAACAGTTTGTCGTTCGTGAACTGGCCGTGAATGGTCGTCACGTAGCGGAAGTTCTGTGAAGCGATAGAGAACGGCACCGAGAGGTTCGCATCGAGCACGACCATCTTGTACAGGTATGTCGCGCGCGGCTTGGTGTCGTCGGTCGCGGAATACAGGGCTGGGTCGGGGTCGCCCGTTGCGCCGAGGTCGTGAATGCCCTGTCGATACGCAAGCGTGCCGTCGAACTGTGCCGCGCCGAAGTAGTGACGGTCGGTCAGGCCCGCCTCGATGAATGTGTTGTTGCGGTCCTGGATGGGGGCTGTCGCGCCGTCGATGAAGCTCTCGCCAAAGCGCTTTGACAGTTGCAACTCCATACCGAATACGTCGTTCTGGCCGCGCGAGAGCACGCGCGCGAGTCGGAGCGCGGCCGTCTGCGCATTGCCGCTGGAGACAATTGTCTGGTTCACGCCCGCAATGTTCTGGTAGTAGGTGTTCGTGTTACCCGAGAGCGTCGCGGTCCAGTAGCCCCACGGCACGGAATACGAGCCATTGAAGCCGTGCGAGCCGAGCGTCTTGTTGCCGAATGACAGGTCCTGGTTCGCGCCGAGCGCGAGCACGTCGTTCAGGCCGAGCGGATTGTCGAGGCCGACGCTGACGTTGCCTTGCCATTTGCCTGTTGCTTTCGTGCCCGAGTTGTCGACGGACGCGACGAAGCTCCAGGGCTTCGCGCGCTTCACCGAAATGACGACGTCGCTTTCGCCTGGTGCTTCGGTTGGCTCGATCTTCATGTCCACGTCCTGCGACGCCACGCGCTTCATCTGCTCCAGGCCCTGTTCAAGGTCGCGCAGGTTCAGCAGGTCGCCGTCCCGTGCGGGAAACGCCGACTTCCATGTGCCGCGTGTGTCCGGGTCGACAAAGCGCAGATGCCGCACGACGCCAGGCACGAGCGCCACTTTCAGCGTGCCCGTTGATACGTCCTGTTCGGGCAGCAGGACGCGCGTTGTCACGTAGCCGCGCGAGAGAATGTCCTGTTGCAGGCCCTTCGAGAGCGTGTCGAGTCCTGTCTTGCCGACGCATTGGCCCTTGTAGTGATCGAGCCAGTCGTGCGCGAACGAGAACGGGTCGAGCGGCAGCGCTGACGCGCATTGTTTGCGCATCGCATCGGGAAGTGTCGACGGTACTTCGAGCGCGAACGTGTCGATACGGTAGCACGGCGATTCAGTCGGAAGTACGGGAAAGCCTTCCGCCTGCGGTGCCGCCGAGCGCACGGCTGGAGCATTGACCGTCTGCGCGCGCTGCTGTGCGTCGCGCTGCTGCTGTAGTTGCTGGTTCTGTTCCGCGTTCGCGCGTGCGGCCGCGGCTTCATCGGCTGGCGTCGGCGCGCGCTGCGCGGACGCGAGTGTTACCAGGGCTGTGAGCGGCAAGGCCGCCAGCCTCTTGCTTAACTTCATAGTTGGGTTAGTCCCTGATTTTGCGCGCGACGTGGCGAGCGGCCGAAGGCCGCTGCCGTCTAGTAGTGCTGTCGCGCTTTGTCTTGTTTAGGCGTTTGGCATCTTTGCGCGTTGCCACGCTGCCGTTTCTGAATCTCGCCACGCGTGCCAACCCAGAGGCAAATCAGCAAGTAGCGCAACCGAAGGATCGCGCATCACAATTTGCTCAAGGCTTACAAGCACCGCGTCAGCTTCGGCCAGTTCAGGCGCGCTTGTGTGAAACTGCCACGCTCCGTCATCAAGGTCGTGCGTGACATATGCAATCCATTCCTGATCGTCAAAGATATGGCGATTTGCAAAAACCGAAACATTTCGAGGATCACTAAAGGGCCAGTGTGCCATTGCGTCAGCCGACCCGATATATCAAGTCGAATCCCCCGCCTTGAACTATCTCGCGAGCCTTTCGGATGAACTGCAACGCTTCCGATGATGGTTGAAATTTCATCGCGATTTCGATTTCGCACCTACACCCCTTCGCGTCAGGATAATGCTGCTCTAACTCACCACCCTCAAGAAACCGAAGATAGCTGTTGATCTTCTCTTGCAAGAGAAGCAAGTGCTCGTCTACGGGCTGCGTCCATTCGAGATGGTCGGTAATGATTAAGCGAGCGATTCCCTTGCTTGGATCAACACCGACGATATCGACCACGTTTGTATCAACAATAGACATGATTTATTTGCCTACACTATTTAAAGGAGGCCGAACGATTTCAACCTTGGTAGGCGGTATTACCGTCCCGCCTTCGAAGCCGGGCTTACCTTTGCCCACAATAACCGCACCTTGGCTCTCGACCAACGGAAACGCCGCCGCCTGATTCTTCGTCAACGGAGCAGAGTCCGACGATTTGCATTCGATGCAGCCAATATTGCCATCAGGATCACGAGTCATTATATCGACGCGGGTACGCGTTCCGTCGCTGGTCTTGATCGTTACCTGTTGTCCGACTTGCGGATATTGAGCTCGCGCAGCATCCGCCTTGTCGTTTTCGAAAGCGTCACCTTTCGCCTTGTTATCCTGAACGTTTAAATTCGCATATCCGTCGTCGTAACCAGCGATAGTACTGCTTGATGCTGTGCCCCCGGCAATTGCTTGTCCCGCGCTAGAGTCAACTAGCACAACACCAGGGCTTTGCGCGGGCGGCTTGCCGCCGCCCATCCCGACTGTAGCAGCAAGCCCGTTGGCTGTGCCCTGAGCGACCAGGTCAGAAGGTGATTCTGACATCTTTGCTTTCGTGTCATCCTTCGCCATCCTGCCGACCTGGCCGACCACAGAAGCAACAGCGTTCGTCCAGGCATTCTTCAGATCGAGCACGCCGCTAACAGCGTTCGCGATTGCACTGTCGAGGAACTGGCTGCCCGTGCTGCCTTTGCCTTGTCCGTTCGTTCCGTCGCGGTTATACAGGTCAGAGTTCGCCGCAGTGAAAGTGCCCGAGTTCCCGCCGACCAGTCCGCCGATCCCGCCCGCAATGATGTTCGCCGCGACGTTGCCCGCTGTCAGTCCCGGATCGGCGCCTTCGCCGTTGCCGCTGCTGAACGTGTCCGCAAGCTGGTTCAGCTTGCCGCCGATGGCAGCCGACAGGCCCGCGCCGACCGCGCCGCCGACGGCGCTCCCGCCGCCCAGGCCCGCGATCAGTGCGCCGCCCGCCGTGTGCAGCGCGACGCGGTACGTGCCGCCTTCATCCCACTTGTCGGCCTCGGCCTGATACTGTGCCGCGAGTTCGGTATCGCCCGATGCCTTCGCCTGGTCCGCCGCCTTTTGCGCTGCGTCGTGCTTCGCGTTTGCAATCGCGCCGATCTGCGTCGCGACGGCCGAACCCGCTGCACTGGCCGCGCCCATCATGTCGGCCTGCCTGTCCAGCAGGTTGTTCACGTCCGGCAGTTTCGCGATCGTGCCATTGGTATTCGACGTGTCGCGGTTCAGGCCCGCCACGTCCTGCGTCTGGTGCGCGGTGTCCGTGACATTGACCGTGCCCGCGCTGATACCGCTTGCCGTCGTGGCGCTGCTGCTGCCGCTGTCGTTCTGGCTCAACATCGGCGTGACGCCGCCTGCATTGCCGACCGACGATACGCCCGTCCCCTTCGTCGGCGCGCCAACCGATGCGCCTGCGCTGAACCCGCTGCTCGACGCGCTGTAGTCTGAATGGTTCTGCACGTCCGACCAGGTTAGCGTGCCCGTCGTCAGTGTGTTCTTCGATGCGTCCGCGTCGCTCGCGATCACGGCCCCCTTGAGGTCCGTACTCCCCTTGACGTTGACATCGAACCCGCCCGAACCTGCGTGAATCCCGGCCTGTTCGTCCACGCCCGCATAGTTGCCATGTGCATCGCCGTGCTGCGAACTGTAGTTCGCGCCGCCGCCAGCCTGACTGATGCTCACGCCGCCGCCGGAGCTTTCCTGATGCGCGTTGCTGACGGTCGTATCCTGCACGCTCGCGACGTTCAGATTGCCGCCCACATCGACGGATACCTGCTTGCCGTTCACGTTCGCGCCGACGATGTTCGTATCACTGCCCGACGTGATGGTCACGCTGTTCGCGCCGTTGACGTGCGTGTTGTTCTGCATCGCGGCGTCGCTGTTCGCATCGCCGTGCGCCTTCGACATCGACGCATCGACACCCCATCCCTGCGTGCCATACGACACACCCACGCTCGAACTGCTCGACTGGTTCGTGCTGTGCGTGGTGTCCGTGTTCGTCGTGTTGACGAGATTGACATTGTTCTTCGCGGCAAGCAGCACGTCGTTCGCGTTCACGTCTGAACCGGCAATCGTCACGTTGCCGCTTCCCGGCGTGCCGTTGCCTGTCGCGGCGAACGCGGCTGTGCCCCCGGCCGTCACGGTCGAACCTCTCTGCGTCGTGCTGTCTTCCGTGAATGTGTTCTTGCTTTGGCTGCTGCCAAAGCTGAGTTCGACCTTCACATCGGGTTTGCCGCCCGCGAGCGATTCGCCTGCTGCTGCCGCATCGCCTACCGACGCAATCGCATGAAGGGTGGATGCGCGCGAGTCCTGGCTGTTGCCCGATGCGTGCGCCTGGTCAATGGCGCCCTGGATCTGGTCGACCAGTCCGCCCGCAAGACCGAGCGTAAAGCCGCTCTTGCTGACTTCGTGCGTCTCGTCGTGGTGCGTCGTACCCGTGGCCGCGTCAATCGTCACGTTCGCGCCGGTACCTGTCACATCCTGCGCGGCGATCAGGTCGCTGCCCGTCACATGCAGGTCATTACCCGCCGACAGATGAACACTGCCGTCCGTGCTGCCAACCAGACTCGCGTTGTTCGTCACCGAACTGTCGTGCGTCGTGTCCTTCTGGTCGCTGTGTCCATAGGCAATGGCCGCGCCGCCCGTACCGCCCAGGCCTGAATGCGTGGCCTCGTGGAATGTGCTGCTCTGGCTCGTATCCTGCGATGTGTTGACGGTCAGGTTGTTCGCCGCCGCAAGCGTGACGTCATGCGTCGCTGCGACGGTCGACCCGCTAATGGTCATGTCGTGACCGGCTGCGCCCGTGACCGTATCGCCCGATACCGTCGAGCCGTTTGCGATCACCTGATGCGAACTGGCCGCATCCGTTGTCGTGTCTTTCGACAGGAAGCCCGAATGCTCGTCATGCGACCAGCGTTGCGCATCGTGTGTCTCGCTGACACTGCCGATCGTCACGTCGCCCGTCGAAACGAGTCTGACGCCGCCGCCGTTCGCATCCGTCGCAACGGTCGAACCGAGCACGGCCAGATTGCCGCTACCGTTCTGACCGGCTGCCAGCGTGATGTTGCCGCCTGCGCTGACGTTCGAACTCTGTACCGCTTCGTCATAGCTCGAACTCGTGTACTGGCTCGTGCTGTCGGCAAGCGACTTCTCGCTGTGCGTGTGCGTGTCTTTCGCGGCCGTGACGGTCAGGTTGCCGCCCGCGATCATCGCCGTGTCGCCGCCCGAGCGAACCGTGGCATCCGTGAGCGTCGTATCGCGTCCCGATACGGTCGTCACACTGCCGCCCGCGACGATGGCGCTCCCCAGGTTCTGTTTTACAGCGTCGTGATAGCCAAACTGGTTGTCGTGGCTGGTCAGTTCGTTGGTGGCGGTCAGCGTTGTCGTGCCGGCGTTGATATCGCGGCCCGCAGCAATGGCCGCATTCCCGCCCGCCTGGACCAGTGCGCCGTTCAGGTTCACATCGCGGCCCGCGATGACGGTCGCGCTGTTCGTCGCCGAAATCGTGCCGTTGGCATCGACGCCCGTACTGGTCACGCTGCCCGTCAGCTTGCCCGCGCTATACGTTTTCGATGCCTGGGTCGTCTGCGTCTCGTTGATGACGTCGCGACCGGCCTGCACGATGACATCGGCCCCGCCGATACGACCGCTTGTGTTGCGCACGTCCTGAACGGCTGCAACGGCCGTCGTGCCCGCGCTGCCGATGATGCCGCTGTTCGTGATGTTGTTGCCGATCACGGTTGTCGCGAGATGGCTCGACACGTGACCGCTGTTGTTCACGTCGCCGCTCGCGTTCAGGTTCACTGCATTGCCCGCGACCAGCGCGCCGCTGTGCGTTAGATCGACCGTGCCCGACTGCGCGAGATACACCTGTGGCACAAGGACCGTCTGATGCGAGCCATCCGGCAATGTCACGTCCTGCGAGACGAGCCACACCATATCGGTTGTCAGTTGCGACATCTGCGCGGGCGTCAGCGCAATACCGGGCTCCAGCCCGAACGCCTTCGCATACGCGACGCCGCTGTTCATCAGCGCCGTGTATTCGTCGAGGTTGTCGGTGTAGCCCGCGAGGAACGTGCGGCCCGTCAGTTGCGTGACCTGGTTGCGGATCAGCGTTTCCTCATACAGCCCGTCGCCGAGGCGCTTTTCGACTTCCATCGGATTGAGGCCGAGCTGTCCGAGCATGTAGTCGCTCGAAATGAAATTCGCGTACTGCGTGAAACGCGGATCGGTCGCAATCAGGTACGTGGCACCGGGCGCGGTGTTGTAGCTGTACAGGCCGCTCGTCGGCAGTTTCAGATTCGGTATGCCGCCCGTCGCGCCGCCGACCGTCTGCGGACGTGACGACTGGCCGCTGACGGTGCCCGTCTGCGTACCGTCCGCGCTGCCGCCCGTGACACCGGACCCGGCCACCGTCTGACCCTGGCGGTTCACGGAGTTGATCGTGATCGCCTGCGCGTCGGTCTGGACGTTCTGGTTCGACGTGGCGATTGCGGGAAGCGCATCGACGGTGGTCGTCGACTGCGTGATGCCATCCGATATCGGCGGGGTGGTGAAACTGCTGCCACCTGTTTTCTGATGCCAGTAGAAGATCGAACTCGTATCCTGCTCAACCGTCTGTTGCAGGACCGTGCCCGTATCGTTGACGCTGCCGCCATTCGCGCGCCGTACCAGGTCGCCGCCCGCCGCCATCGTCGACGACTGGTTGTTGATGCTGCCGTTGTCCGCATTGATGCGGATTGCGCCTTGCGCCTGGATCGTCGCCGCGTTGCCCGCGCTCACGAGCTGGTCGGTCGTGGTCGTCGTGCTGGACGTGCGGGAGATTTCGGCGTAATCGTGCGTGCCGTCGTTGTTCAGGCCGTTGCGCGTCTGGACCTGATCCGGCCTGATGTTTTTGTTCGGATCGAAGTCCGGCCAGAAGACAATCGAATACGTGCCGTCGCCGTTGTCGGTGAGGCTGTTGTACCACTGCTTCGGGTTGTTCGTGATGGTGCGCGTCTGCGTGTTGGGCGTGCTGCACTGCGTCGGGTCGGTGGCGCACATCATGGCAGTGGCCCCCGGATTGGGGTCGTACTGATCCTGTATCGGCTGCGTGAGCGAGAATGTCTGTGCTGTCGTATCGAGGTTCGTGACCTGGTCTTTCGGCACTGTCACCGTGATCGGGTGCAGCAGGTGGCCCACGACGCCATAGCCCAATGCGCCGTCGCTCCATCGCCATTCGGGATGAAGCAGGCTGTAGTAGACCCCCATGTCGTCGGCGGGCAGGCCCGCTGTCCAGATCGTCAGCGTGGTCGAGCCTGCGTCCTGCGGCGTGCCTGCCTGCGTCTGCACGCCTGTGCGCAGGTTGTTGACCGTGTTCGCGGCGATGTCGATATCGCCGTCCGCCTCGATGGTCGCCGCGCTGTTCGTGAGCGTGCCCGTCTGATTCGCGAGCAGGCCCGAACTGTCGCGCATGCCGTCTCTGCCGATTTCCAGATTGCCCGCGCTGTAGATGAGCGCGCCGTCCGCGTTCGTGACGGAGTTCTGCGCGTACACATGAACGCTGTTCGCGCCCGCGATCACCGCTGCGGCGCCCGTATTCTGCACGTCGTTGGCGTTGACCGTGACATCGTTGCCGATCACCGCGCCGGTATTGTTGAATGCGCTGCTGTTCGTCGTGACGGTATCGCCCTCGATGCGGCCGTCGTTCTGCAAGGTGCCAGCAGCGTTGACGGTCGTGTTCGATGAATTGATATCGCCCGTTGCCGTGTTGACGATGTTCGCGGCTGTTGTCGTAAGCGCACCGTTGGCGGCGAGTGTCCCGGTGTTGGTGAGCGTGCCTGTGGCGCTCACGTTCATGTCGCCGTCCGCGTGCAGGTTGTTCGCCGCGCCGTTCGTGTAGTCGCCGTTCACGGCCAGCGACAGGTTGCGCCCCGCGATCATCTCGCCCGAGCCAGTGACCGCGCCGCTCACCGTGACATCGCGGTTCGCCCGGATCGCGCCGCCTGCGTTCGACAGCATCGCGAGCGCCGCCGAAATGTCGTAGCCCGCCAGCAGCAGGCCCGCGTCGTTGATGAGCGTCGCGCCTGGCTGGTTGATGTTGAACGCCGTGCCGCCGTACATCATGCCGCTGGTGTTGTCGATCCGGTACGCGACATTCAGGTTCAGCGCACCGCCCGCGACGAGGTTTGCGCCCGCGTTGTTCGCGAGGTTCTGCGCGTTGACGGTCACGTCACCGTTGCCGCCGAGCGTGCCGCCCGTGCCCGTGATGTCGGTCGAGGACGTGACGGTCGTCGCGCCGTCGCCTGCGTTTGTCAGCTTGCCCGTGGTGTTGTCGATGCTCGCAGCGGATACGTCCACCGTGCCGTGCGCGCCGTTGGCTGACAGCGTGCCCTGCGCGTTGACGAGCGCGCCGCCCGCATTCACAGCCAGGTTGCCCCCCGTCTGTGCGGAACCTGTGGCGTTGTCAAACGCGCCCTGTGTGGAGACGGTCAGGCCGGCCCTGCCATAGAACAGGCCGCTGCGGTTGACGATGCCGTTCACGGCATTGATCTGCGCCGCGCCTTGGGCCGACGCGGTGCCGTTCGTGTTGTCGAGACTCGCGGCGGTTGCGTTCAGTGCGCCGTTCGTGACGATCTGGCCTTGCACGTTCGACATCGCGCCTGTGCTGCTGACGTTGAGCGCGCCTGTGCCCGCGTGCTGGATTGCGCCGTTGTCGTTGGTGATGCCATTCGCGGATACCGTCAGGTTCGTCGCGTTCGACGCGATCGTGCCGCCTGTGTCGTCGAGCGCGCCGCCCGCGCTGATGGTCTGGTCTGCCGTGCCGTACTGCGTGATGTTGCCGCCGCGATTAATGAGGTCGCCTGGCGTCGCGAGATTGACCGTATCGCCCTCGATGTCGCCGGTTGTGTTGTCGATGGACGAAGCGCGTACCGTCGTCGTCGAACTGGAGAGCGTACCGCCCACATTGTTCAGCGCGCCGTCCGACGACGCATTGAGTGCGCCGCCCGCCGTCATGCTGCCCGCGTGGTTGTCGATGGCTTGCGCGTGAACGGTGGCATCGCCCGCTGCGGACATTTGCCCCTGGTTCGCAAGCGTGCCCGCATCCACGTTCAGCGCACCGTTCGTGCCGATGGTGCCGCCCGGGCCATTGACGAGTGCGCCCGTCGTGGTAAGGGTCAGGCCGTCGTCGTTGAGCGACACGATGCGGCCCGCTGTGTCGTCGAGTGAGCCCGCGTTGATGGTCGCGCCGCCCGCCGACTGGATAACACCCTGAGCATTGCCGAGCGCGCCCGCCGTGTTCAGCCCGAGCGTCGAGCCTGACACCATCTGACCGGCCGCATTCGAGACATTCGTCGCCGATACCTGCATCGCCGCGCCGCTCGATAGCTTGCCTGCGTCGTTCGTCAGCGTGCCCGCTGCGTTCGCGTTGAGTGTGCCGCCTGCCGTCGTCGTCGCGCCGGCGAGATTCAGGTCGCCGCCGCTTGCCGTCAATGCAAGCGCGCCGTTCGCCGACGTGTTGCTGCCCGCAAGACTGACCGACGTGCCCTGTATCGTCGTGTTGCCGCCGCCTTCGTTGCGGCCCGCTGCCATGACCGCGCCCGTCGCGGAGACGGACAGGTCGCCCGCGGTTGCAATCGTGCCGTCGCTGTTCACGCCCGCGCCGAGCGTGCCCGTCGATGCGACACTGCCCGCGCTGACGGTCGTATTCTGTTGCGCGGCGAGTGTGCCGCTGTTGGTGAGCGCGCCCGACGTGTTCGCGCTGACGTTCTGCTGCCCGTAAGTGGTGCCGCTGTTGTCGATGCCATCGCGCGCGCTCGCCGTGATGTTACCGCTTGCGTTCGTCTGTCCCGCGAGTACCAGCTTGCCTTGCGTTGTCAGGATCAGGTCGCCCGCCTGTGCCGCGAGCACGCCCCTGTTCGAGACGCCGACACCGTTCTCCGTGCCCACCAGCCAGATACGGTTTGCGTACATGCCGCCCAGATTGCTCACGTCGATGGACACGCCAGGCGCGGGGCCATTGCACGCAATGGGCGTCGCGTTGAGCGTGTCATGGTCGATGCTGTTCGCGCCCGTGATGACGTTCAGGTTCTTCGCGTAGATCGCGGCGTTGACCTGAACGGCTCTTGCGAGCAGGTCAACCTGATCGACGTTTGAGGCATTGAACCCCGCACCCTGGACCGTGATGTTGCCTTGGGTCACGGTGAACCCCGACACCGAACCGTCCGGCGCAAGGTTCGGCGTGCCCGTCGTCAGGACCGCGCGCGAAGTGTTGATGAAGCCCGCGCCGTCCAGAAGCAGCCCGTTCGGATTCGCGACGATGACCTCGGCGCTGCGGCCCGCAACTTCGAGATAGCCGCGCAGTTGAGACGGCGAATTGCTGTTGACCTGATTGACGATCACGCGCGCCGAGTCGTTCGGCCCGTAGTTCGGGTTGCCATTCACGTAGCCCGCCAGTTGGGTGTTCGTGATCGTCGGCGAATTGTTCAGTATCGCGCCCCGGTTCGACACGTCGAACTGGTTGTACGTGTTCATCGACACGCCCGAGCCCGAGGGTTTGTTGATGTTCACCTGCGGGATACCGTTCTGCGTCGTGATGACGCCAGGCGCATGCGCGCCGCCTGGCACTATCTGCGCGAACGCAAGCACGGGCGCGACGGCCAATAACAGCGCGACGAGACTGCGCAGCGAAAAGCCCGTAACCTGTACGCCCGAAGCGCGGCCCGCGCGTGTCTCGCCCGATTTTCCCGTAGCGGTTGCGGTTTCCTCGACGGCCACGAGCATTCCGCGAATCCGGCTGAATACGAGCCGGTAAGCTCTCTTGTTCATTATTTTTCGTTTTACTAATTAAATAAGCGGTAAACCTAGCCGAAGACCCGCATCATTTCTGTCAAGGTGTGTCAATGCTCGCGCGTGCGCAACACTTCGCGATAATTCGAACTTCTCTGATTGCGGCCCGCGAAATTTGCACGAACCCGGCAGGCGAAAAAAGCCCGCTTGTGGCGGGCTTGAGGTACCAGCTTTTCAGGCCGAACGCTGGTAACGCATGCGCGACTCCGAGAGCTTCACCGCGCAACGTTCCGGCAATGTATAAGGCACGCGTTCCGGCGGTCGATCAGAAAACTCCGAATCTGAAAGGCCATGTAAAGGTCGGTTTCCGAACGCGGGATTGGCTGCCTGCGGGAGGAATGAACTGATGTGCTATTCGGCTCAGATCGGGGCGGATTAACGTGTCGCCTGCGAGCGGGATGAGCGGTTCGGTCGCCTCCCGGGTCTCTTGCCCGGCCAGTCCGAAAGTCGTCCTCCGCGAGTCGCCCACGTTTCACCCACAAAACACCCACGGCTCGCCGGACAACCTACGGCGTGAACGGGGCACGATCAGTAACCCTTATCCCGTAAGGCTTCCAGAGAATCAGGGTTTACGAGTAAAATGCCCCTGTGCGGGGCGGCACTTGCTTTTGCTTTTGCTTTTGCACTTGCTTTTGCTTTTGCTTTTGCTTTTGCCTTTGCCTTTGCCTTTGCCTTTGCCTTTGCGCTGGCATCCGCGATTGCGCCTCGCGGCGCGGGCGTTGCCCCTGTGCGGGGCGGCACCTACTCTTCTTTGCCGCGGCAAAGAAGAGTAGGCAGAAGAAAGCCGCTCACACCGCCAGTGCTTGTCGTTTACCCACGGGCTCTCAACATCCCCCATCCTCCATGCGGCAACACGCTGGCTCACGTGCGTTGCCAGCGCACTACTTAAGCGCGTGGCCTGCTTCATAGACCCTCGTTGCAGCCCGCGACATCGAACGTTCCTGCGCCCCTTTGCGGCAAACTGTGTGTAGGCATTCGCACTGCACAGGAAACCTTCGCTACGCGATGCGACTCAAGTGCGGGCGTTGCCCTGTACGACACAGCAACCTCATTCACTACCGACATGCGGCGCCGGAACATTCGATGTCCCTAGCCGTGCCACGCGTGCATGAAGCGGGTGAAGCGTTTAGCCAGAACGTTGGCAACTACATAGGGCAGTACGCCGCCGCTCGAAACATGGGGACGTTGAGAGCCCGTGGGTAATGGTCAAGTGCGGGCGGTGTGAGCGGCTTTCTTCTGCCTACTCTTCTTTGCCGCGGCAAAGAAGAGTAGGTGCCGCCCCGCACAGGGGCAAGACCCGCGCCGCGAGGCGCATCGCGGATGCCCGCGGCAAGCCATAAAAACCAAAAACAAAAAACCGCATTCGCGAATTCCAACGCAAAGGCAAAAAACACCGACAATAAAGCGTCGCAGACAGAAAACATCGACCAGCAAACACCAGCGTCGCAGACAAAGGAAAGGAGGCATGCCATGACAAACGCCCGCGCCATCAGCCGCTACCCAGTCCCCGCACCAGCCGAATGGCCCGACGACATCCGCGCGCGGATTCTCGAAGTCCAGGACAAGGCCGGCTTCGTGCCCAACGTGTTCCTGACGCTCGCGCACCGTCCCGACGAATTCCGCGCGTTCTTCTCCTATCACGATGCGCTGATGCTGAAGGAAGGCGGCCTCACGAAAGCGGAGCGCGAAATGATCGTCGTCGCGACGAGCGCCGTGAACGAGTGCCTGTATTGCGTCGTCGCGCACGGCGCCATTCTGCGCATCTACGAAAAAGCGCCGCTGCTCGCGGATCAGATCGCAGTCAACTACCGCAAGGCCGACATCACGCCGCGCCAGAAAGCGATGCTCGATTTCGCAGTGAAGGTGTGCCGCGATTCGGCCTCGGTGAACGACGATGACTTCGCGACGCTGCGCAGCCACGGCTTCAGCGATGCCGACATCTGGGACATAGCCGCGATCACCGCGTTCTTCGGCTTGTCGAACCGGATGGCAAACGTCATTTCGATGCGGCCCAACGACGAGTTCTATCTGATGGGCCGCGTCCCTCGCACATAAAACGGCGCTACTGTTCGAGCGCCTTCGAGCGCGGCGAGAGCGGCGACGACATCAGGTCTTCCAGCGACATCGGCCGCGCGAGGTGATAGCCCTGTCCGTGCGCCGCGCCGATCGTGCGCAGCAGTTCGAGCGTCGGCTCATCTTCGATGCCTTCGGCAACCACCGTCAATTCGAGCGATTCCGCCATCCGCACGATCGCGCGCACGATCGCGCGGCTGCGCGTGCTCTGCGTCAGTTCGAGCACGAACGACTTGTCGATCTTCAGGCCGCTGAAGCGGTACTGGTGCACATAGCTCAACGACGAAAAGCCCGTGCCGAAGTCGTCGAGAACGACGCACATGCCGTTGTCCGCGAGGCTTTGCATCGTGTTGCGCGCAAGGTCCGGCTCGGCGACCAGCGCGCCTTCCGTCAGTTCGAGCGAGATGCGCGACGGGTGCACGTCGTAGCGCTTGAGCAATTCGAGCAGCTCGTTCGCGAACTCGGGACGCGTAATGCTGTAGCTCGACAGATTGACCTGCACGAGCGGCCAGTCGATATGCTCGCGCTGCGCCAGAATCTCGGCGACGCGCGCGAGCATGTACATGTCGAGCCGGCCGATCAGCTTGAGCCCTTCCACAGCAGGCAAAAAACGGCCCGGCGCCCAGATTTCGCCGTTCGGCTGCCGCCAGCGTATCAGCGCTTCGAGCGCGACGAGTTCGCCCGTCGCGATATCGACGATCGGCTGGAAATACGGCACCAGTTCGTCGTCGCGCTTGAGCGCGTTGCGCAGCGCGCCTTCCGTTTCGATCTGATCCGACAGCTCGCGGCACATCTGCTGGTTGAACACCGCGAAGCTGTCGCGGCCGCGATTCTTCACGCGATACATCGCGGCATCCGCGTCACGCAGCAGATCGGCGGGCTTCAGATGGAACGCGCTGTCGGCGCTCACGACGCCGACGCTGCACGACGTGAACACCGTCTGCTCGTCGATGCTGAACGGCGCATCGAAGGCCGCGAGGATGCGTTCCGCAAGCGACAGCACCGTTTGCAGGCTCGCGCCCGGCACGACGACGGCGAACTCGTCGCCGCCCAGCCGCGCCAGCAGATCGTCGCGCCGCAGACATTCGCGCAGACGCGCCGCCACTTCGACAAGCAACGCATCGCCGAACAGATGGCCGAGACTGTCGTTGATGACCTTGAAGCGGTCGAGGTCGATGAACAGCACCGACAGCGGCTCGCCGCGCCGGCTGTAGCCATGCCACGCCGCTTCGAGCCGCTCGTATAGATGCGTGCGGTTCGGCAGCCCCGTCAACGCGTCGTGATAGTTCTCGTGCAACAGCCGCGCGTTGGCCTCGTCGAGTTCCTGCGTGCGCGCGAGCACGCGCGCTTCGAGTTCAAGATTTGCCGCATGCTGCGCCTCCGCGACGCGCCGCCGCGACAGCGCCGTATCGATGTGACGCGAGACGAACGTCAGCAGCTCCTGATCGCGCCCGTCGTAGCGCACGCTCGTCGAATAGCTCTGCACGACGAGCACGCCGCGCACGACATCGCCGTCGAACATCGGCACGCCGAGCCACGAGCGCAAGCGAATGTTCTCGCTGTCGAGGCTGATCTCGCCCGCTTCGGCGAGACGCACGGCATCGTCGGTATCGAACAGGCACGGCACGCGACGGCGGATCACGTATTCGGTGAGGCCGCGCTCGCCACGGCGTGGCGCGGGCACGTCGCGCAGCGTTTCGTCGATGTAATACGGAAACGACACTTCCGCCGTGGCGGGATCGAACAGCGCGATATAGAAGTTCTTCGCATACAGCAGCCCGCCGACGATCTCGTGCAGGCTGCGAAAGAACTTGCCGATTTCGACGGATTGGCTCGACAGTTCCGCGATTTCAAAGAGCGCCGCCTGCAAATGCTGCGCGCGCTCGCGCTCGGCGATCTCCGCGCGCAACGTGTCGTTCAGACGCGACAGCTCGGCCGTGCGGCGCGCCACTTCGGCTTCGAGTCCGACGCGATGCAGAATGCGGTCGAGCGCCATCGCCACATGCCGCGCGACGACGAGAAAGAGCGCGCGATCCTCCGCGCTGTAGATGCGCGACGAGTCGTAGACCTGCATCGTCACCATGCCGAACACTTCGTCCGACGCGTTCTTCAACGGCGCGCCCATCCAGAACTTCGGCCGATGTCCGACACATTGAAAGCGCCCCGCCGCGGCCGCCTCGGCGATGCCCTTCTCGTCGATCAGTAGCGGCTGGCCCGTGGTCAGCACGTAGCCCGTCAGCGACAGCCGCTCGGGATCGACCACGTCCGTGTGGTTCGCGTCGACGGTCTCGGTGTCGATCAGGTCGACGTAGTACGGGTACGTGACGGCGCCCGTCTCGCCGTCGTACAGCGCGAGATAGAAGTTCTCCGCGTCGATCAGCGTGCCGAGCCGTTCGTGAATCGCCTGCAGGAATTCGGTGCGCTCGCTGATCGAGCTGGCGAGATACGCGATGTCGTACAGCACGCGCTGCACGTTCTGCGCGCGCAGCAGCGCATCCGTCTGCATCTGCTCGCCGATCGCGCGCGCGAGCGCGGCAAGCCGTGCATCGGATGCGAATGCGGCAGGCGCGAGCAGCCAGCCGAGCGCAAGCTCGCTGCGCCCCGTGGGCCACACGACCCAGCCATACTCGGCGCACGCGTCGTGCAGCATCGAAGGCACGATCGTGCGCGGCCAGTCGAAACGCGTCGCGCCCTCGCGCACCAGTTCGAGCTGCTGGCCCGCGCGATACCACGCCCATGATGCGCCGAGCGCGTCGACGGCGCGCGCCGCATCGTCGATCGATTGCGCCTCCGTTCCGCTTGCCGACAGACCGGCATTCCACATAAATCAGCCCTCGCGCCGTCCAGGATTGTTTTTCGTTCGTTGGCGTCGACGGGAATGTGCTCTTCAGTGCGTGCCCCCGTTTCATCCAGGACTGTTATATCGACGAAAGCGAAAGCAAACTTGATGTATCTGACCCGCAAATAACATCCGTGAGACAGCCTGAAAACGTTTGCTCGACGACGCTCGCGATTCGGTTTTGCCCTGATTGCTGCGGAACGGCACTTGCTGTTTAGCTAACGTCCGTGCCGCTCAGGCGACTGATCCTTTCCGTTCCCTTGCGCGGCGCACCGTTTCGAGGAGCAGACATGCAAGCACATTCGAGGGGCGCGGTGCACGCCGACGCATTCCGGCTCGGCCCGCGCGACTGGGTGCCGAACAACGGGCATCTGCCCGTCATCCTGTATCGCGACGTGCTGGACGATCCGGGCGACGGCGACAAGCTCGCCGCCACGTTCGAAGCGATGTTCACGCGCAACGGCTGGCCGCCGAAATGGCGCAACGGCGTCTTCGACTATCACCACTTTCATTCTTCGGCCCATGAGGTGCTCGGTATCGCGGGAGGCACCGCGGATGTGATCGTCGGCGGGCCGGGCGGGCGCGTCGTGCATCTGGAAACAGGCGACGTGGTCCTGCTGCCCGCGGGCACGGGTCACTGCCTCGAATCGTCGAGCGGGCCGCTGCTGGTCGTCGGCGCCTATCCGCCGGGGCAGCAATGGGACATACGGCGCGAAGCGCTGACCGAAAAGGAACGCATCGCGATGGAGGCGCTGCCGTTTCCTCACAGCGATCCCGTGCTCGGCGCACAAGGGCCACTGACGGAGAACTGGCTGAAGGCCGCGTGAATCGCGCGGCTGTACTTGCCGCCAAAAACCCTTCGCAAGCGCTTCGACACGCGGCCATCGCGCGAAATCATCGTTCCGGGCCGGCGACGCGGACATCGACGTCGATCGAGGCCGGCTTGTTTCGCGCATTGCATTGCGCGCGCACGGCTTGCCCGAAGCGCAGGCGCGACCTGGAACCCGCCTCGCGCGCAGCCCGGTCGTGTCCGATGCGTGCGCGACACATGCCCGATACGTATCCAATGCATCGCCGATGCGCCCATGCGCAGCACTGCGCAACGATCGCTACCGTACAGACGTCCGCTGATGTTCGCTGACGTGCGCGGCGGGTTCGGGCTAACATCGCGTAACGACGTTCGCCGGTCAGGGTCTCGCGCCAGTACCATGACAAAGGGCATCATCCATTCGCTTGCCGTACTGACCGCAGTGGGAACGGGACTCTGCGCACTACCCGTGCACGCGCTCGAACTCGATGCGCAACTCGTCTGCAAGACCGACGCACATACTTTCATCCAGGCCCTGCTCGACGATCAATACATCGATCCGAATCCGATGCGCGTCGAAGCGAATTCCGTCAATGCATTTCGTCCGTTGCACGGCCGCGATCTCACGGCATTCGGCTTTCGCGTCTACGCGATACTCGGCTATCAGCGCGACGACGCGATCTTCCGAAAAGGCAAAGGAAAGGAAGAAGCGGATTCGATCTATGGCGCCGTCGTGTCGGGGCCTTCGGAGTCGGTGCGCGTGCGTGTCCAGCAGGCCGGCAGCGGCGCGACCGTCAAGCAGGTGCTGCCTTTCGTCCTCACGGCGATCGTGTGCAGCGACGGCTGAGAACGCCGAAAGTCAAGACCGTTGTAATTCCCCAAATGGTGCGCGCTGCCATCAAACGGCCACCCCGCCGCCGCTAATCTTTCTCGCGCAGTTTCATGCGCTGCGGGTCAATCGCGGGCGGCTCTTCATCGCGATTGTTTCGATTTGATGACGCATTACCGCGTCGCCGTGCAAGGGTCTCCTTCAGTCACACGGCGTTAAATCGAGCCCCGCATTTTCCTATACTCGCCAGGCTGTTTTTTCACTCACTGTCTGGACTAGCTGGAGCTCAACCATGAAAAGAATTCCCGCCGCAGTCGCGGTGCTCGGCCTGTTTGCCGCATCGGCCGCACACGCGCAAAGCTCGGTCACGCTGTATGGCCTCATCGACGCGGGTCTCATGTACACCAACAACGTGCAGAAGAGCGGCACGACGGGCGCGCTGTGGCAGGCGACGAGCGGCACCATCAACGGCAGCCGCTTCGGCGTGCGCGGCGCAGAAGATCTGGGCGGCGGCTACAAGGCGCTCTTCGTGCTCGAAAACGGCTTCAACGTGCAGAACGGCACGCTCGGCCAGCATAGCCGCCTGTTCGGCCGCCAGGCGTATGTCGGTCTCGGCAGCAGCACGTACGGCACGCTGACGCTCGGCCGCCAGTACGACTCGCTCGTCGACTTCGTCGCGCCGCTGTCGGGCACGGCCGGCACGTTCGGCGATACGGGCTTCGCGCACCCGTTCGACAACGACAACCTGAACCACTCGGTGCGCATGAGCAACTCGGTCAAGTACGCGAGCAACAACTACGCGGGCTTCAAGTTCGGCGCGCTGTACGCATTCTCGAACAGCACCGACTTCGCGATGAACCGCGCGTATAGCGCGGGCGCAAGCTATCAGTGGGGTCCGTTGAACATCGCGGCCGGCTATCTGCAGATCAACGGCTCGAACAGCACGACGAACACGGCCGGCGCGATCGATACGGCCGAATCGGCCGCGAACGGCACGGGCGGCTTCCAGGTCGGCGCGGGTGTCGAGCGCGTGTTCGGCGCGGGCATCAACTACGCGTTCGGTCCCGCGGTGGTCGGCTTCGTCTACACGAACAGCCACTATCAGCAGTCGTCCGCATTCGGCATGACGAACGGCTCGATGCACTTCGACAACTACGATCTGAACTTCAAGTACGCGCTGACGCCTTCCGTCACCCTCGGCTTGACGGACACGTACACCGACGGCCACACCAGCGGCTCGCGCGCGTTCGGCTCCGATCCGAAGTTCAACCAGGTCAACGCGCAAGCCATCTATTCGTTCTCGAAGCGCACGGACGTGTACGCCGAAGCGATGTATCAGCACGCGATCGGCCACGGCTATGTCGCGTTCATCAATACGTCGGGCGGCGCTTCGTCGACGGCCAATCAGGTGGTCGCCACGATCGGCATGCGCCATCGCTTCTGATCGCTCTGCTTCAGTCTGCGTCACATCATCCATCCGGACTTTGCTTTTCAAAGCCTGCCGCATTTCGTGCGGCGGGCTTTTTTTTCGTACCTCGTCGCGCATTGTTCGATCGATTCGCCGCATCGCCGCATTTCACGCTAAAGCACGCGCTTTCGTTAGCGGTTGTCTAACGTTTGATCCCGCGACGCCACATGCCGTTGACGCCAAAACAACGATTGGACCGACAGCTCGACGGCCCTTTGTGCATTGCACCATGATTTTGACTATAGTGATGGGTGTACATGCATGTCTTTCGCGTTCGCGAAAGCGCTAACTATTGACGGAGAGTCCGCTGCGACGCGGATGCCAGCCCGCCGCAAGTCATCGTGCTTGCGATGATCAGGCGAGGAGAGATCACGATGTTCGATGCCGAAATCGCCGCGAAACTGTTGAACCGGTGGACGGTCAAGCCGCCCGCCGCGCAGCACGATACTTCGCCGCACGACAGCTATCTGGATATGCTGCGCGAAGGGAATCTCGACTTCACCCATCAAATGGGACACGTGACGCTGGGCGACGTCAGCGCGGACGGTCTGTTCGATCTCGAGTCGCTCGTATTCGTCGACGGGTCGCGCGCGCTGCGCCTTAGAACGCCGGGCACCGTGCCCGGCTGGACGCAGTGGGCCGCATTCGAGCCGCCCGTCGCACGCGGCGCGGAAGAGAACGCGTCCTTCCGCACGCCGTCCGACGCGCGAAGCGACGACGAATCGTCGTGCACGCTGGAGGCGCCCGAGCGCTAGGTCACGCGTCCGCGTCGTTGATCCTCTCGATCAGCGCCATTGCGGCTGCGGGATTGTGCGCCTTGTGGCCGCTGATCACGTACAGGTACACGTCGCGCGCCTTCTTCGCCGCAGGACGGCCGTAGCTGTCGAGATCGTCGGGCGCGCCGCCCGCGGCCCATGCTTTCGCGCGCTCGACCCATCGGTCGAGCGCATCGTCCGCATAACCGAGCGGGTTCGCCTCTTCCGTGCCCATGATGCGCGCATAGACGAACGGGGCCGTCGGATCGGCGATCTGCGGATACTTCGAATCGCCCGCGATAATGATCGCGACATCATGCTTGCGCGCGAGCGCGACGAACGCCTCGTCGCAAAAGCTCGCGTGGCGCACTTCGATGGCGTGACGCAATGCGTGCCCGTTCACTTCCGCGGGCAGCAGTTCGAGGAAGTTGCCGAAGTCGTCGGCATCGAACTGCTTGGTCGGCGCAAATTGCCAGTTGATCGGGCCCAGCTTGTTCTTCAGTTCGAGCACGCCGCTCGCAAGAAAGCGTTCGACGGAATCACGCGCTTCCGCGAGCACGCGACGATGCGTCGCGAAGCGTGGCGCCTTCAGCGAAAAGACGAAATCGTCGGGCGTTTCGTCGTGCCACTTCGCAAACGTCTCGGGCTTTTGCGAGCCATAAAACGTGCCGTTGATTTCGATCGTCGTCAGGTGCTGGCTCGCGTATTCCAGTTCGCGTTTCTGCGCGAGCCCTTCCGGATAGAACACGCCGCCGCGCCACGGCTCGAACGTCCAGCCGCCGATACCGACGCGTATGCGCGTTGCCGTCTTTTTTCGAGTGGCCATCGTGACGCCTTTATGAATCAGAATGCGGCGCGCACGACGCCGCCGTCCACGCGCAACGCCGCGCCATTGGTCGCCGACGACAGATCCGAGCACACGTAGACGACCATGTTCGCCACTTCCTCGGGTGTCGTGAAGCGCTTGAGAATCGAGCTGGGACGCGCTTCTTCGAAGAACTGCTTCTCGAAGGCCTCGAAGCTTTGTCCGCCCGAGAGCTTCGCGACGAATTCCTCGACGCCGTCCGAACTCGTCGGCCCCGGCAACACCGCGTTGACCGTCACGGCGGTGCCCGCGCATGTCTCTGCAAGGCCACGCGACAGCGCGAGCTGCGCGGTCTTGGTCAAGCCATAGTGAATCATCTCGGTAGGAATCTGAATGCCGCTTTCGCTGCTGATGAACACCACGCGCCCCCAGTTCTTTTTCTTCATCCCCGGCAGATACGCGCGCGACAACTGCACGCCCGACAGCACGTTGACGTTGAAAAAGCGCTGCCACTCTTCATTCGAGATCTCTTCGAACGGCTTCGGGTCGAAGATGCCCATGTTGTTGACGAGAATATCGACGTGCGGAAAGCGCTCGACGAGACGCGCGACCTGCGCGGGATCGGACACGTCGCCGGCAAAGCCTTGTACGTTTGCGCCGGGCACGTTTGTGCGCAGCGCTTCGATCGCCTGATCGACCGACTGCCGCGAGCGCCCGTTGACGATGACCTGCGCACCCTCGCGCGCGAGTCCGACTGCGATCGCATGGCCGATGCCCTTCGTCGAGCCGGACACGAACGCGAGCTTGTCCTTGATCTTGAGATCCATTTGACGATGTCCTTTGAAGTCGAGCGTGAGATGCATCGCGAGCAAGCGGCGTGGCATGGCGCTTGCGCTCGCATCGCGACGCCGCATTCGCGAGTGTAGAACCGCGGCAAAAATCGTGCAGAAGGACAGACATGACGACACACGTGGATCGTACTGAGACGACGACGCAATCGCATCGGAGTCGCTGCAATATCGGCGAACGGCGCTGCGTCAATGAGCACGCGCCAGCATGAAAAAACGAACGGCGCTAGCATTCGACAGACGTTCGTCCAGCCTCGTCGACGTGGTTGTTCATCGCATGCGGATCTCGTATGCAAACCGGGTAGCGCGTGAACCCGATGTCGAATAACAAGCTATCCATCCGATCAAGGATATGCGGAGACGCCAATGAAACGACGTACCCTGCTTGCCGTGCTGATCGCGCTCGTCAGCCCTGCCGCGCTTGCGCAGAACAGCGTGACGCTCTATGGACGCCTCGACGGCGGCCTCCAGTACCTGAATCACATCGCCACGCCTTCGGGCGGCAGCACCTCCAGCTGGACCGCCGAAGGCGGCGACTGGGGCACGAGCATGCTGGGCTTCAAGGGCTCGGAGGATCTGGGCGGCGAGCTGTCGTCGGTATTCGATCTGGAAACGGCGCTGCAGGTGATGAACGGCACGACGGGCGGCGGCCGGCTCTTTTCGCGCCGCGCTTATGTCGGGCTCGCCGACAAGCGCTTCGGGCAGATTCAGGCGGGCCGCAATCTGTTCATCGACAGCGACGGCGTATGGGAATTCGATCCCTTCGTGCAGCAGGCATTTTCATCGGCATCGCTGGTGCGTGGACGGAACTGGCAGCAGACGAGCAACAACGTCGAGTATCACAGCCCCGTCTTTTATGGCTTCGACGTGCAGGCGCAGTACGCATTCGGCAATCAGGCGAACGGGTTCAACCGGGGCGCGCCCGGCGAGTTCGGCCGCTCGGACGGCATCATGCTGACGTATCACTCGCAATTGTTCGACGTGCGCGGCATCTACGACGAACTGCGCAATGCGGACGGACGCATGACGAATATCTTCACCAGCTCGCGCGAGTTCTTTGTCGGCGCGAATGTGCGCGTGTCGAAAGTGAAGATTCAGGGCGCCTATACGCATTTCTCCGCGCCCGACACGCCCGCCGGTCTGTCCGACAGCGCCGATTACTACTGGCTCGGCGCGACATGGGATGCGACCCATCAGTTCGCGGTCACGGCCGCGGCCTTCTACGTGCACGTGAACGAAGGCTCGGGCGACGCGACGCACGACCCCGCTGGACATGCGACGATGTTCACGCTCGGGTCCACCTATCACCTGAGCCAGCGCACGTTTCTGTACGGCACCGTCGCTTACGTGCGCAACAGCAGCCAGTCGAACTTCTCGCTGCTCGCAACTTCACGCGATGCGACGGGCAATGCCAGCACGAACCCGTTGCCGGGCGAATCGCAGACGGGCGCGTACGTCGGCTTGATGCATATCTTCTGAGCGCGCGTGGGCCGTCCATCCGCTTGCGTGGATGAGGCGGCCCGCGCGTGCAAGTGCGCGATGGCTACACGCCGTTACGCGGCTTTCGCCTGTTCCGGCTTCGCAGCGTGCGCCGCACCCGTGTCCTTCTGCTGCGCGATCTGCTCGCGCAGCTTGATGAGCGCAAGCACCGTGTCGATGGTCGGCGTGTCGTGACTGACGAGGCGCCCCATCTCCTGGACGACGGTCAGCAGCGGGTCGATCTCCATCGGACGTCCGGCTTCGAGATCCTGCAACATCGAAGTCTTGTGCGCGCCCACGGCGCCCGCGCCGTCGATACGCCTTTCGACATCCACGCGGAAATGCACGCCGAAACGGTCAGCCACCGACTTCGCTTCGAGCATCATCGTCCTGGCGACGGCGCGCGTGCCGACGTTGCTCGTGATGACATCGAGCGTCGCGTGCGTGAGCGCGCTGATCGGGTTGAAGCACAGATTGCCCCACAATTTCAGCCAGATTTCGTCGCGGATGTTGTCGCGGATCGGCGCTTCAAGGCCCGCTGCCACCATGATCTCGTGCAGTGCCTGGATACGCGGCGAACGCGTGCCGTCGGGTTCGCCGATCGGAAACTTCTTGCCGTACACGTGCTTGATCACGCCCGGCTCGACGATCTCCGCTGCGGGATAGACGACGCAGCCGATCGCGCGCTCGGGTCCGAACTTCTTCCATTGCGTGCCGCCCGGGTCGATGCTTTCGAGCGTCGTGCCCGCGAACTCGCCGCCATGCTTGTAGAAGTACCAGTACGGGATGCCGTTGACGGCCGTGACGATCGCCGTATCCGGTCCGAGCAGCGGCTGGATCGCATCGACGACACCCGGCACCGAATGCGCCTTCAGTGCAATGATCACGTAGTCCTGCGGACCCAGTTCGCGCGGGTCCGATGAACAGCGCACGTTGACGAGACGCTCGGTATCGTCGATCAGCAAACGCACGCCGTTGCGCTGCATCGCGGCCAGATGCGGGCCGCGCGCGACGAAACTGACATCCGCGCCCGCAAGCGCCAACTGTGCGCCGACATATGCGCCAATCGCGCCGGCTCCATAAACACAGATCTTCATCTATCTGCTCCCATTCCAAGAAGTGATCAGTGAGATCGAGCCGGGGCGTCCAAAGACGCGGCGCGCGATCGTCATCGTCGGTTCATCGTTGCCGACTCATGCACCCGCTCGTTGACGGGCATATTGACGAAACGCGCGGCCGACTCATCCGCGTACCCAATGCGCGTTTATTGCGCGGCCGCCTCGACGGGGCGAGCAGCCGCAAGCTGGTTCGGCAAGGCGCCGATGCCTTCTATCGACACCACCACCGTCGAGCCGTCTTTGATCGAGCCGACGCCGATCGACGTGCCGCACGCGATCACGTCGCCAGGCATCAGCGTCATGTCGTGCGAAATCATGCTGACCTGTTCGGCGGGCGTGAAGATCATGTCCGAGAGCGGATAGTTCTGGCGCTCGACGTCGTCGAGACGCGTGACGACACTCGCGTTGCGCCAGTCGAATTCGCGTTCGATGACGGGACCGATGCAGCTGAACGTATCGAAGCCTTTCGAGCGGCACCATTGCGCGAAATTCGGATCTTCGTTCAGCAGGTCGACGGCCGTGACGTCGTTGATGCACGTGTAGCCGAAGATATAGTCGTCGGCGACCTCGGGTGAGACATTCGTGCAGCGCTTGCCGATCACGATGCCGAGCTCGCCTTCGTATGCGATCTTGCCGCTGTAGCCTTTCGGCCGGCGAATCGGCGCGCCGGGGCCGATCACCGACATCGGCGGCTTGATCAGAAAGAGGGGATGCGACGGCGCGGCCTTGCCGAGCTTCTGCGACAGCGCGTGAAAGTTGTTCCAGAGCGCGACGACCTTGGTCGGCATGCACGGACTCAGCAACTCGACTTCGTTCAGCGGCCAATGCTTGCCGCTGGGTTTCGCGTCGCTGAACATCTCGCCGTCGTATTCGGCAATGCTTGCGTTATCGAGCACGCCGAAACCGATATGTCCTTGCGGCTGCCGAAAGCGTATCCACGATGTCATCGAACCGTCTCCACAATGTTTTTTATCGACCGACACGGTGAATACGCCCGCGTCACGAGTTGAAGCGTGTTTGTGTTTTCGTTGTTCAGGCTGGCTTAGATCGCGCCGGCCGTTCTGAGCGCGTCGATCTGCGCGGGCGAATAGCCGAGTTCGGCCATCACTTCGTCCGTGTGCTCGCCGAGCAGCGGCGAGCGTGTCACTTCCGTCGGGCTGTCCGACAGCTTGATCGGATTGCCTACCGTCAGATACTTGCCGCGCACAGGGTGATCGACCTCGACGATCGTGCCTGTCTTGCGCAGCGACTCGTCCTCGGCGATCTCCTTCATCGACAGGATCGGACCGCAGGGAATGTCGTATTTGTTCAGGATTTCCATCGCCTCGAACTTGGTCTTCGTCATCGTCCAGCGCTCGACTTCCGCGAAGATTTCCTTCAGGCGCGGCAGGCGCGCGTCGGGCGTCGCGTAGTCCGGATGCGTCGCCCACTCTTCCCTGCCGATCACGTTGCAGATCTTCACCCACACGGGCGCCTGCGTGATGAAGTAGATATACGCGTTCGGGTCGTGCTCCCAGCCCTTGCACTTGAGAATCCAGCCCGGCTGACCGCCACCCGATGCATTGCCCGCGCGCGGCACCGCCTCGCCGAACGTGCCGTTCGGATACTGCGGATACTCCTTCATCACGCCCGTGCGCTCCAGACGCTGCTGGTCGCGCAGCTTCACGCGGCACAGGTTCAGCACGCCGTCCTGCATCGCCGCGAGCACCTTCTGGCCGCGACCCGTCATCGTGCGCTGATAGAGCGCCGTCACGATCCCCAGCGCCAGATGCAAACCCGTGCCGCTGTCGCCGATCTGCGCGCCCGTCACGACAGGCGGGCCATCGTCGAAGCCCGTCGTCGACGCCGCGCCGCCCACGCACTGCGCGACGTTCTCATACACCTTGCAGTCCTCGTACGGCCCCGGACCGAAGCCCTTCACCGACGCGACGATCATCCGCGGATTGAGCTCCTGGATGCGCTCCCACGTGAAGCCCATGCGATCGAGCGCGCCCGGCGCGAAGTTCTCCACCAGCACGTCGCACTTCTGGATCAGCGCTTCGAGCACGAGCTTGCCTTCGGGATTCTTCGTGTCGATCGTCACCGAGCGCTTGTTGTGGTTGAGCATCGTGAAGTACAGGCTGTCGGCGCCCGCAACGTCGCGCAATTGCTCGCGCGTGATGTCGCCCGCGCCCGCGCGCTCCACCTTGATCACGTCCGCGCCGAACCACGCCAGCAGCTGCGTGCACGTCGGCCCCGACTGCACATGCGTGAAATCGAGAATGCGCACACCGTCGAGTGCTTTGCCCATGCTACGTCTCCATCATTGTTTGCTGTACGTTGCGGACGCTGTTCGCGCGCTTCGGGACTGTCCTGCCCAGGCTTCGAATGCATCTGATATGTGATATATCGTATTTACAGCCCGGTATTTGAGCAAGCTTTTTCGGGCGTTTTTTTGCGGGGAAAAACCCTTATGGGCAACGCAGGTACTCAGCGCCCACTGCGGACGCGCCCCGCCCTCGCGTTCCGCCCGAAGGCGAATGCGATGCTGGCGGTCGGCAGATTGTGGAAGCGTGAAGGGAGAAGCGGCGCGATCGGCGAGCCTACGGCTCGATCAACGCAAAGGCGGCACCACGCGCGGCTGCGATAGCCGCGGCTTCGGTGGCGAATACGGTGTGGTCGGCGACCTGTTGATACGGCAGGACATGAACGGGCGCCTCGGCGCCGTCGTCGAGTTTGCGCACGGCGGCGAATGCGGCCCAGCCGCCGTTGTGAATGAACTGCATGGCCGACAATTCGACTTGATACGGCCCGAACGTTTCTACACGCATCGATGTTCTCCGTGCTGATCGCCGCGATGGCGATCGACGTGATATTGACTGCGCGAGTGCGGGACGGCGCACGCGCCGCCCGCGAGCAACAACCCGGAACGACACTTCAGGCGCTGACGCGCGCCTCGAGTTCCGCGATGCGCTTGCGCAGATTGCGGTCTTCCTGGAAGCGCGCGGTTTCGTCGCGAATGACGGCAACGATGCCCGTCAGTTCGCGCGTATCCGAATACAGCAGTGCAACGGTAAAAGCGATGGACAGCGCGCGGCCATCCTTGTGGACGGACGGCACCCGCAGCACATCGTTGCCATAGCGCGTCTGTCCCGTCGCCATGGTCTTTTCGTAGCCTTCCCAATGACGCCCGCGCAGACGTTCGGGAATGATCAGATCGAGTGATTTGCCGAGTGCTTCTTCTTGCGTGAATCCGAACATGCGCTCGGCTGCGGGATTCCACAGCGTGATCGCGCCGCTCTTGTCGGAGATGACGACGGCATCGCCGATCGCGTTGACCAGTTGTTCGTAATCGATGGCTGCTTGCATATTGGGGCTCGTGTATATGGCTGCCGCTCAGTGAAAAACAGCGCCTGGCTAAGGCGCTGTTCGACAGGGCTCCGCTGCTGGCGCTGTTGCCGCATACGGAGCCCGTTGAAACGCCTCTGCGATTACACCACTTTCGCTTCCCGCATGCTGGCGATCTGGTCGAAGCTGTAGCCGAGACCCTTGAGCACTTCTTCCGTGTGCTCGCCGAGCAGCGGCGAACCCTTGATCTCCGGCTTCATGTCCGAGAACTTGATCGGGCTGCCGACCGTCAGGTACTTGCCGCGCGCCTTGTGGTCCACTTCGACGATCGTGCCGCTCTTGCGCAGCGATTCGTCATTGGCGATTTCCTTCATCGACAGAACCGGCGAGCACGGAATGTCGAACTTGCGCAGGATGTCGACGGCTTCGAACTTCGTCTTGTCGGCAAGCCATTGTTCGATCGTGTTGAAGATATCGAAGATGTGCGGCTGGCGCGCTTCGGCCGTCTTATACGCGGGATCGTCGATCCACTCCGGCTTGCCGATCGCGCGGCAGATCGGCTCCCACGCGTGGCCCTGAACCGTGAAGTAGATGTACGCGTTCGGATCGGTCTCCCAGCCTTTGCACTTCAACACCCAGCCCGGCTGACCGCCGCCGCCCGCATTGCCACCGCGCGGCACGACATCCGTGAACTCGCCGTGCGGATACTGCGGATACTCTTCCAGATAGCCGACGCGATCCAGACGCTGCTGGTCGCGCAGCTTCACGCGGCACAGGTTGATCACGCTGTCCTGCATCGACACCGCCACCTTCTGGCCCTTGCCCGTCTTGTCGCGGCCGATCAGCGCGGTGAGAATGCCGATCGCGAGGTGCATGCCCGTGTTGCTGTCGCCGAGCGCTGCTGCGCTCACCGTCGGCGGACCGTCCCAGAATCCCGTCGTCGACGCGGCGCCGCCTGCGCACTGCGCGACGTTTTCATAGACCTTCAGGTCGTCGTAGTGGTGGCCGTCGCTGAAGCCCTTCACCGACGCGACGATCATCTTCGGATTCAGCTCGTTGATGCGCTCCCACGTGAAGCCCATGCGGTCCAGCGCGCCCGGTGCGAAGTTCTCGACCAGCACGTCCGATTCCTTGATCAGCCGTTCGAGCACTTCCTTGCCGTCTTGCGTCTTCGTGTCGAGCGTCAGCGAACGCTTGTTGCTGTTGAGCATCGTGAAGTACAGCGCGTCGACGCCGGGGATATCGCGCAGCTGGTTGCGCGTCACATCGCCCGCGCCCGGACGCTCGACCTTGATCACATCCGCGCCGAACCAGGCGAGCAGCTGCGTGCACGCAGGACCTGCCTGCACGTGCGTGAAGTCGATGATCTTGACGCCTTCAAGGGGTTTGGTCACTTTCGTATCTCCGTGGTTGGCTGAGGTCACTTTTTCATTGCCGCGCTTTGCGGGTTCAGATTGGTCAGGCGTCCGCTTTCCGTACCGGCAGCCTCGTCGATCACTGCATTGATCAGCGTCGGCTTGCCGGATGCGATGGCTTCCTTGAGGGCCTTTTCGAGTTCTTCGGGCGTCGTCACGTTGTAGCCGATGCCGCCGAAGGCTTCGATCATCTTGTCGTAGCGCGCGTCCTTCACGAACACGGTCGGCGCGACGTCCTTGCCGCCCGTCGGGTTCACGTCGGTGCCGCGATACACGCCGTTGTTGTTGAAGATCACCGTGCAGACGGGCAACTCGTAGCGGCAGATCGTCTCCAGCTCCATGCCGCTGAAACCGAATGCGCTATCGCCTTCGATCGCGAGAACCTGCTTGCCGCTCGTCACGGCCGCGCCGATCGCGAAGCCCATGCCGATGCCCATCACGCCCCACGTACCCGAGTCGAAGCGCTTGCGCGGCTGGTACATGTCGATGATGGCGCGCGCATAGTCGAGCGTGTTCGCGCCTTCGTTCACGACGTTGATGTCGGGGTTCGCCTTGACGATGTCGCGCAGCACGCGCAGCGCGCTGTGGAAGTTCATGGGCGTTGGACTCTTCGCGAGCGTCGCCGCCATCTTTTCGAGGTTCTTGTTCTTCTTCTCGTTGACGGCGTCGAGCCATTCCTTCGGCGGCTGCGGGAAGTTATCGCCGACCTGATCGACGAGCGCGGCTACGCACGATGCGATGTCGCCGACGAGCGGCGCCGCAATCGCGACGTTGCTGTCCATTTCCTGCGGCGAGATGTCGATCTGGACGAACTTCTTCGGGTTGCCCCACGTCTTGCCCTTGCCGTGCGACAGCAGCCAGTTCAGGCGCGCGCCGACCAGCACGACGACGTCGGATTCGGCGAGCACGAACGAACGCGCGGCGGAGGCCGATTGCTCGTGCGTGTCGGGCAGCAGGCCCTTGGCCATCGACATCGGCAGATACGGGATCCCCGTCTTCTCGATGAACGCGCGGATTTCCTTGTCAGCCTGCGAGTACGCAGCGCCCTTTCCGAGCAGCACGAGCGGACGCTTCGCGCCCTTGAGCAGATCGATCGCGCGCTTCACCGAATCCGGCGCGGGCAGCTGGCGCGGCGCCGCGTCGATCACGCGCACGAGCGATTGCTTCGCCTTCACGGCATCGATGGTTTGCGACAGCAGCTTTGCGGGCAGGTCCAGATACACGCCGCCTGGACGGCCCGACACGGCCGCGCGGATCGCACGTGCAACGCCGATGCCGATGTCCTCCGCGTGCAGCACGCGATACGCAGCCTTCGCGTACGGCTTCGCCGCGTTCAGCTGGTCCATCTCTTCGTAGTCGCCCTGTTGCAGGTCGACGATTTCACGCTCGCTCGATCCGCTGATCAGGATCATCGGGAAGCAGTTCGTCGTTGCGTTGGCGAGTGCCGTAAGGCCGTTCAGAAAGCCCGGCGCGGACACCGTGAGGCAAATGCCGGGCTTTTGTGTCATGTAGCCAGCGATGGCGGCGGCATTGCCCGCATGCTGCTCGTGACGGAAACCGATAAAGCGCATTCCTTCGGCTTGCGCGAGGCGCGCAAGGTCGGTGATAGGAATGCCGACCAGACCGAAAATCGTGTCGATATCGTTCGCTTTCAGTGCATCGATGACGAGGTGGAAACCGTCCGTCATTTGTTGTGCGTTCTCTTCAGCGGATTCCTGCGGTCTGATCTCAAGTACATCTGCCATGACGTCTCCTCCTTGGCCGGGTGTTGTGTGGCGTCTCGTGATATACAATATTCCAAACACAATATTAGTCAACGGTTTTTTGCGGCTGTCTGTTCGTGCTGCTGCATCGCAAAAGATCGCTGGGGCTTTGTGTCTGAAGGGTGTGGGCGCTTGAATCGTGCGCTGCATCAAGCGCCCCTACGGGATAGTCCTGGGGTCGTGCGAGGGGTTTGCGAGACCTCAGTCCAGAAAATCGCAATGCGCTTCGACGTACAGCGCGAGGTCGAGCGAGTGCTGGCGCACGAGCGTTTCGACGCGCTCGGTGTCGCGCGCCTCGAGCGCTTCGATGATGCGCATGTGGTCCTCGATCGAGCGCGTCGCGCGGTCGCTCTGCGCGATCGTCATGCGACGTATCGCGCGCACGTGCATGAAGATGTTCTTGATCGTATCGAGGATGATCTGCGAGCCGAAGAGCTCGACGAGCGCCTGGTGAAACGCGATGTTCACCTCCGAGTACTCTTCGATGTGATCGGTCGGCGTGGCCTCGTTGAAGTGATCGAACATCGCGCGTAGCCGCGCGATGTCCTCGTTGGACGCGCGCTGGGTCGCAAGTCGCGCCGCCACGCTTTCGAGCGCGGCCCACATGCAGATCATCTCGACGATTTCTTTCTTCGTCTTGCGCAGGATGTAGACGCCGCGACGCGGGATCGTGCGCAGAAAGCCTTCCTGTTCGAGCAGCGTCATCGCCTCGCGAACCGGCGTGCGGCTCACGCCGAGCGCTTCGGTCAGCTCCTTCTCATCCAGACGCACTTCTTCACGCGAGTGGTAGATGTCGGTGTTCGCGATCGCATGCTTCAGCCGCGCATACGCCTGGTCGCGTAGCGATGCCGTTGCGCTGATCGGCGTCAGGTTCAGGCTCAACGGGACCGTGCGGACATTCTCTTGCGTGTCGGTGGACATGGTCGACGTGTCTCCTCGTTGTCGAAAACGGTGGTGGTCCGCTTGGCTCATGCGCCTGGTGGGCGCGGTCGTGGGGCCTCGCGATGGCCTCTTTGTATATGCGCAATACTGTATATCACATATCTACTGGACACCAACTCTCCTGCACCCTGGGTTTGCAGCACCCTTTCCATAAACGTTGATCAATGGTTTTCAAAGAAAACTTTAACTATCGTGAATCGATTGCGCGACCTATGCTGTCCTCCACGGAATCGATGAAATGGAGGAGATCATGCGCAACCCACACGATGGACACCGGACTGACTACGACCGCGCAGTCGATGCGCAGCTGTGCGCGTTCAATAGCGCATTCGCCGACCTGGGGCTGCGTTTTCGCTGGGACGCGCAAACGCTGACATCGCTTGCGGCGATCGACGGCGAACATGCGCGCGTCGTCGCGTACATCGAGGCGCAGCAGCCGCATTTGCTCAACGCTTACAGCGCGGAGTTCCTGAGCGAGGCGATTCTCGCGAAGAAGCGCGCGCACACGCCGGACGCGCTGCCGACGCGAGTCGAGGCATCCAGCGGCCGCGCGCAGCGGTCGGCGGCGTTCTCGATCGCCCAGTACTTCGCCGACGACGCCGGCCTGCCGGCGCTGGCAGGCGCGTGATCCGCAGGCGGCTACGAGCCAGCAAGCCGCCGATGGTGCAAGCCGAACGAAGTCTTCCGTGCATCGCGGCGCGGGAGACTTTTTTCTGGGTATCGGCTAGTCGACTGACGTCACCCGAATAACCAAACAAAAAGCGGTGCATGGCGATTTAAGCCATGCACCGCTTCAGCTTCCTTCGGTCATGCGATCACACAGCGCCGCTTGCGCAGCAGCGCCCTTCGTCAGTCTCCCGAGCTGGCGCCCAACGGCGACGAACTGCTTGCAGAAGCAAGCGAAGCGCGCGCCCCCGACGTCTCGATCCAACGCGCTCGCATCGGCGCGAGGATGAATTTCGCCGACACGCCCGCCGCAATCGTCACCACGGCCGACACGATGAACACCAGGTTCCAGCCGCCCGTCGCCGCGAGCACCGATGCGATCGGCACGATCAGCGACGCCGTGCCCTTCGCCGTGTAGAGCGTACCGGCATTGGCCGCCGCGTATTTGCTGCCGAACGTGTCCGCGCAGATCGCCGGGAAGATCGAGAAGATCTCGCCCCAGAACAGGAAAATAAGCGCCGCGAACGTCATGAACGCATACGGGTTCTGGCCGTACTGCATCATCCCGAGCAGCGCGAGCCCTTCGCCGATGAAGATCGCGAACATCGTGTTCTCGCGGCCGATCTTGTCGGAGATGAAACCGCACAGCGGACGCGTGAAGCCGTTGCAGATGTTGTCGATCGACAGCGTCATCGTGAGCAGCGGCAGCGTGGCGCCGAAGAGCGTCATCGGCAGCTTCGCGAGGCCCCAGTCTTTCGCGATCGGACCGAGCTGAGCGGTCGCCATCAGGCCGCCCGCCGCGACCGCGACGAACGACAGATAGATCACCCAGAACACAGGCGCCTTGATCATCTGACCCGGCGTGAAATCGACCTTCGTCACGGCGAACTTTCGCTTCACGCCGCTTGCCGCGCGCGCGACCGGCTTCTTCAGCAGCAGCGCGAGCACGAAGATGCACACGCCTTGCAGGATGCCGAAGAACAGGAACGTGTGCTCATAACCTGAGCGCGTAATCATGTTTGCGATCGGGATCACGGTCACGGCCGCGCCCGCGCCGAAGCCCGCCGCCGTCAGACCCGCGGCGAGGCCGCGCTTGTCCGGGAACCACTTCAGCGCGTTGCCGACGCACGTGCCGTACACGCCGCCCGCGCCGATGCCGGCGATGACAGACGCCGCATAGAGTTCGGGCAGCGTCGTCGCGTATGAATTCAGCACCCATGCAAGGCCCGCGCAGAGCGCGCCGCCCGCCACGACGGGACGCGGACCGAAGCGGTCGACGAGCCACCCTTCGACGGGCACGAGCCATGTTTCAGTGAGAATGAAGATCGAGAAGGCAAGCTGAATCGATGCCTGGCCCCAGTGGTGCCGCGCATTCATCGGAGCGACGAAGAGCGTCCACGCATATTGAAGATTCGCGACCAGCGCCATGCACAGCATGCCGATGACCAACTGACACCAACGGTTCGAAAAGAAACCGCTTCCCGTCGCCTGTCGGGTGTTTCCATTCATGTGCATCGTCTCCGCTCTCGACGGCAGTTCGCGCTTTAGCGCTTGTTTCCGTCGCATGCAAAATGTTGCGTTCTAATTTTCGATGCGGACTGCCCGATTCAGGATCGTTGCGTCCGCAAGCGCCTTACTCGTTTTCTTCTACCCGGCGTTGGGTGACTTTCGACAGACCTGCGTAGTTAACCATTCAAACAGGCTGCGGTCTTTTCATTTTTATTCCAATGGGCTGCGGATTTTCCCTTACGCGATGCGCTTCGAGGAGCAAAAGCAAGCGTTAACCCTTAACCCAAAGGCTCATCCCGGGCGAACCCATGCTAAGCGGATGTAGCGAATTGCGAATAATTAAAGATAGTTATCGAATCGATAGACGATCGTTTATGGAAGCGATGGAGTGGGACGCGCAGAGGAGCTTGCCGCCTGGCAATGAGGGAAGATGCGGACATCCGCAAACGGATGTCCGCTAGAGAAGAGGGAACAGTACTGCTGAAAACGCGCCGCGCCTAGTCAAGGAAATCGCAGTTCGCCTCGATGAACGCGGCGAGATCGAGCGAATGCTGACGCACCAGACGCTCGGCGAGTTCTGTATCGCGCTTTTCGAGTGCTTCGATAATGCGCAGATGATCGACAATCGAGCGCGACGCGCGGTCGCTTTGCGAAATCGTCAGCCGGCGAATCGCGCGCACGTGGATGAAGATGTTCTTGATCGTGTCGAGAATGATCTGCGACTTCGACAATTCGACGATCGCCTGATGGAACGCGATGTTCGCATCCGAGTACTCGGCGATATGTTCGGCGGGCGTCGAATCGCGGAACTGGTCGAACATGTGACGCAGCCGCGCGATCTCTTCGTCCGTCGCGTGCAGTGTCGCGAGACGCGCGGCCATGCTTTCGAGCGCGGCCCACATCTGCACCATCTCGACGATCTCGCGCTTGCTCTTGCGCACGATGTAGATGCCCCGGCGCGGAATCGTGCGCACGAAGCCTTCCTGCTCGAGCAGCGTCATCGCCTCACGCACGGGCGTGCGGCTCACGCCGAGCGATTCGCTCAACGCGCGATCGTCGAGACGGATCTCTTCGCGCGACGCGTAGATGTCCGCATCCGCGATCGCCTGACGCAGCATCGCGTACGCGCGGTCGCGCAAGCTCGCGCTGGTGCCGATAGGTTGCAATGACAGGGTGAACGGCGTTGCCGCTGGCCGGCTGTCCAGTTCTGACGACATGCATCGCCTCTGATGGGTCGGTGTCTTGAACACCGTGGTTGTTCAAGCGGCCGGATGCGCCGCGCCCGTATTGTGTCGCGCTGTGCCGCGCGCGGCCATCGCCACGCGGACTGTCGACGTATTCAGTATATCAGTGTGTGAGGTATTGTCGACGGGCGGCGCGTCCCGTCTGGCGTAGAGCGAGGTGGCGCGCTGTCGCAGCTTATGGATTCGGGACGCTCGTCGCGGGGCCGTTCACGGACGCCGTCAGCGCACCCGATGCGGACGCTTCATGCGGCGCTTCGAGCATCACCGCGCCGCATTGCAACTGGCCGTTGTCGTTTGATTCGAGTTCGGCGGCCGTCAGGTTCGCGCACGCCGCATCGATGATCGTGCCGATGTCGTGCCGGTTGCGCTCGCGCGCTGCGTGCGTCATTTCGCGCTGGAGCCATCCGCTGAAACTCACGACGGCGAATACCGCAACGGCTAAAAGTACTGACTCGAGCTTCGTCAAACGCATCTTGGGTGAAGGCTTTGCAGAGGGATGGCCAATCACGATATCGGCATCGCCGAGAAAAGCTTGAGCCCGCGCGCAGTTGGAAAGCGCGTCGCGGTGTCCCGTTGATCGCAATCGGGAAATGCCCGGCTATATCCGGTCGCGCGGCGCTTTTTGTGTAAATTGCGACGGGCCAATCGTCTTGGTGTTGCCGGAACGATCCTTAAGTCTGTCGATAGCTTCGGCACCACAACTTTACTTGCAGCTTTCGCATAACAAGCCGATCCGCATTGAACGGGAGAGCGTCATGGCCACCGAGCCCGAAAGTTTCCGCGATCAGTTCGTCTCGATGTTTCAGTCCGTCGTCGATGAAGTCGTGCGCACGACGACGCCTTCCACGGGTCTCACGTCGCGACCGGGCCTCGATAACCCGCTCGTCGACGCCGCCGCGACGATCGCGCAGTTGAAGGCGCAAGGCGCAGCGTCGCTGCCCGATGTTGCGCCGGGCGAAATCGCGCAAGACGCGTGGACGTGCGCGAAGATGGGACTCGATCTGATGGAGGCGCGCGCACGCGGCGACAGCGCAACGGCCGACAGCATCCAGAACGACATCCGCTACAACGTCTGCGATCCGGCGTGGCTCACGGTCATCGAAAACTACATGCAGTACTTCGGCCCGGACGGCAAGCGCGCTGCGATTCCCTACCGGCGCGCGGCGGCGATCGGCCCCGTCACGGTTCCGCTGAAAGCGGGCGCCACGGTCGCGCTGATCGCCGACTGGGGCACGGGCACCCAGGTCGCCGTCGATCTGCTGAAACAGGCCGCGCTGCAAAGCCCCGACGTCGTGATCCATCTCGGCGACATCTATTACTCGGGCACACCGGAGGAATGCGACGCGAACTTCAAGAAGATCGTCGATGCTGTGCTTTCGCGCGATACGAAGGACGTGCCCATCTACACGTTGTCGGGCAATCACGACATGTACTCGGGCGGCGTCGGATATTACGGGCTCGTCGACACGCTCAACGATCACGCGCGCCTGCAACCCGCCAGCTTCTTCTGTCTGCGCAACGACGACTGGCAGTTCATCGCGATGGATACGGGCCTGCACGACTACAACCCGTTCACGGTGACTGACGTCGTGACGTTTCTCGAGCAGGACGAAGAGGACTGGATCGTCGAGCGCATCGCCGAATTCAGCGGCAAGACGATCCTGCTTTCGCATCACCAGCTGTTTTCAGCGCTCTCGCAGATCGGACCGCCGCAGACGGACGGCAAGCTCACCGCGTACAATCCGCGGCTGCTCGCGAGCTTTCGACGCTTTTCGCAGGCCGCGAAGCAGCCGATCGCCGCGTGGTTCTGGGGCCATGAACACAACCTGAGCGTGTATCAGCCGTACCTCGGCTTGACGCGCGGACGTTGCATCGGACACGGCGCCGTGCCCGTGCTCGTCAATGGCCCGGAGAACGCGCCGGACCCGCGCGTCGTCAATCCGCCCGCGCTGCAGAACGTCCTGCTGAAACAGGCGAACAAGGTCTACATGCACGGCTTCACGATCATCCGGCTCGGACAAGGCGCGCAGAAAGCCCAGGCGTCGGCCGGGTACTTCGAGAGCACCGACGGCACGACGCCCATGTTCACCGAAATGCTCTAGCTCGCGCGCGCTGCATGCCGGAAGTCTCGCGCTAGACGTCGACGATCACTTCGAAGCCGCCGTAGATCAGACGCTTGCCGTCGAACGGCATCGGCAACGTATCGGGCTGCGTGCGCGGATCGGCCATCACTTTCTTCATGCCTTCGTCGCGTGCCGCGCGCGAACGCCACACGACCCACGAGAACACCACCACCTCGCCGGGTTCGAGCTTGACGGCCATCGGAAATGACGTGAGCTTGCCTTCGGGCACGTCGTCGCCCCAGCATTCGACGACGTTCAGCGCGCCATACTCCTTGAAAACACCCGCAGCTATCTGGGCATGCCTACGGTAAGTCTCGCGATTCTCCTCCTTTACACCGACGACAAATCCGTCCACATAATTCATTGCAGCCTCCATTTGCGGTTTCGTGAGAACGCAGGCATATTTCGCGCCGTTGCCTCGTTCTACACGTACGACGAGCAAGGCGGGAGCAAATCGACAGCACGGCGATAATTTTCCGTATTCCAGTGCACGCGGCCATGCTGCGCGCGGCACCGTGGCATAATCCGCGCAGCATTCAACAGCGCTTTTGACATGTCGAGCCGGTTCTATCGGAAGATTGGCAGCCTTTTTGGATTGCTCGCGATCCTGATGGCGACGCTCGCGCCCACTGTCTCGCAGGCCATTGCTGCCAGCCGCGGCGCGTACGATCCCGCCACCGCGCTCTGCTCGTCGCACACAGCCGCGCTCGCCGACACGCACGAAGACGATCCCACCGATACCCACACGCTCGCCTCGCATTGGCACGCGTGCGGCTATTGCAGTCTGCTCGCGCATTTCCCCGTGCTGCCCGCGTCGCCGTCGACGTTTGCGCTGACCGTCACGGCCATCACCCAACAAGCCGCCGCGCGCTTCGACAGCGTCGCGCTCGCCGCACCTTATCAAGCCGCGCAACCGCGCGCGCCGCCCGTTCATCTCTGAGTCGAATCGCGTTCCGGCAGCGCCATGAAGGCGCTGCTGTTTTCGCGCGTGCGCCGCTTCGCGAAGCGCAGCCGCTCACGCGCGCGCTCATACTCGGGATGACCCATGAACATCGCACTCGACAGGCGCGGCACATTGCCGCTCGCCTGCTGCCTTGCCACGGCTTTGCTCTTTCCGGCACTCTCGCACGCGCACGCGATTGCGGGCGATCGCGTATTCCCCGCCACGATGGCCGTCGACGACCCCGGCGTCGGCGACGAACTCAACTTGCAATACGGCCATCAGCGCGTGCCCGGCGACGATGGCGACCAGAGCGTCAATACGTTCAGCTTCGAATACGACAAGCTGATCACACCACGCCTTGCCGTATCGGTCGGAGGCGCTTACGTCGGGCAGAACAATCCGACGGCACACGGCTTCGACAACTTCAGCGTCGGCCTCAAGTACCTGCTTTACGTGAACGAAGCGCACGAATTCATGACGTCGATCGGCGTCGACGCGGATCTCGGCGGCACGGGCAGTCACGCGATCGGCGAGAGCTTCTCGACGATCGCGCCGACGATCTTCGCGGGCAAAGGCTTCGGCGACCTGCCCGATTCGCTCGCGTGGCTGCGCCCAATTGCGATCACGGGCGAAGCCGGTCCGGCGTTCACGACGGGCGCGGGCCAGCCCAACGCGTTCAATTACGGCGTCACGGTGCAATACAGCCTGCCCTATCTCCAGCAGCACGTGCGCGATGTCGGCTTGCCGCAACCGCTCGCGAGCCTGATCCCTATCGTCGAAATTCCGCTATCGCGCAGCCAGGGGCAAACAACAGGCACGGTGAATCCGGGCTTCATCTGGATCAACCGCTACGGGCAACTGGGCATCGAAGTGCAGATACCGGTCAACCACGCTAGCGGCTCGCACGTCGGCGTGCTGGTGCAGGCGCACATCTTCTTCGACGACATCGCGCCGACGACGATCGGCAAGCCGCTCTTCCAGTAACGAGGACATCACGATGAACACAACACGAATCGCAATCGCAGGCGGCATGCTGTTCGCGCTGAGCCCGCTCGCGGCCAGCGCCCATGTGTTTCCGCAGAAGCAGGAGCCCGGCGCGGGCGCGACGGTCGAAGCACCGGCCAAGGTCGTCATCACATTCGACGGACCGCTCGAACCGGCATTCAGCACGCTGACCATCACCGATGCATCGGGCAAGCAGGTGAACACCGCGAAATCGGCTGTCGACGCGCAGCAGCCGCGCGTCGAATCCGTCGCGCTGCCCGCTTTGCCTGCCGGCAAGTACACCGTGCATTGGGTCGCCGTCGCATCGGACGGCCATCGCACGCACGGCGATTACTCGTTCAACGTTAAGTGACGAAGCGATGAAGCGATGGCGACGTGCCGCGACGCAAGCGCCCGTGACGTTCATGCCGCGCGCCGATTCGTGGCGCCGCCATCACGTCGCCATCATGCGGACGGCAACGGGCGGCTTGCTGAGGATCGCGCTGTCGTAGCGCTTGCCATCGAAGTGATGCGTATCGACGATGCAAAAGGCTGGCGCGCGAAAGAACGCGTCAGATGCGCAGCAGGCTCCGGCGTGTCGAGCGCAAGCTCGGCAAAGCCGCGCGTCGCGGCACAATGCTCGGCGAACGTCAGCATCGACTTGCCGATGCCGCGTCCTTGCTACCTCGGATCGATGCCGAACTGGCGCACGCTCGCCGCAGCGTCGCGCTGATAAAGCTCGCATGGCGACCCGGCGTCGCGTGCATAGAGCGTCATCGTGCCGACGATCTTGCCGTCGCACGCCGCACGTTGCTGCGTCACCGCGATGGACTGATCGACGCACGTGCAGTTGAGCCCCATCATCCCGAGCCTCGCGAACCCGCGATGCCGCCTCGCGCTGAGTTGCGCGTACGAGTCGCGAGCGCGATCGAAACGCCGCACGATGCTGCCGGTTCCGTGGCGAACGCCCGAACAGCGCACAGTCCGGCTGACGACTGCGTGCGGCTTCTGCAATGACCTCTCCATCCAACAAACGATGCCTGAAGTCTATGGACGGCTCTGATGCGCAACAAGAAAAAATGTCGTAAAAAATGGGCTCGGGCTTGTAGCGACCGGTCGCGCTTGCGCCATGGCATCGGCCGTCGCGCCGCGCTGCATGAGGCGGTGCGACTGTCGCAGCAACCGGCTCGCACGTTTCTTCATCGTTCCATTCCGCCACGGAGTGCGCGTGAACAATCCGCTGATTATCGGCTTTGCGCTCGTCGCGTTCGATGTGGTCGTGTGGCGTTGCGCGATACCCAGAAACGAAGTCGCGCGGCTGCTGGTGCGGCTCTGCATCTATGCGGCCTTTAGCGCGCTGCTGTTCAGCTCCAACCTGAGCCCGTTCTCGCAGGCGCCCTATCTGAATTCGCGTCCGCTGCACCTGATCGGCCAGGTGCTCGAAATCATCTGGTGGCTGATGGGCGCGCGCCTGCTCAGCATGGCGCTCGACACGCTGCTCCTGCCCAGGACATGGCGCCGTCAGCGTCTCTTTCAGGATGTGTTCGGCGCGCTCGTGTTTCTGGCCGCCGTCGTCGCTGCGCTCGGCTTCGTGCTCGAGCTGCCCGTGCGCGGGCTCGTCGCGACATCGGGCGCGCTCGCCATCGTGCTGGGCCTCGCGATTCAAAGCACGCTCAGCGACGTATTCGCGGGCATCGTGATCAACACGACCGAGCCGTATCACATCGGCAACTGGGTTTCCATCGACGGCGTCGAGGGCAAGGTGCTGGAGATGAACTGGCGCGCGACGCATCTGCTGACTTCGCAAGGCAACATCGTCATCGTGCCGAACGCCGTCGCGGCCAAGGCGAAGATCACGAACAGCAGCCGCCCGCCGACGCTGCATGGCGTGACCGTCACGCTCGAGATCACGCCCGAAGCGCGCCCGAGCGTCGTGCTGGCCGCGCTCGAACGCGCGCTGGCCGGCGTGCGCGCCGTGATCGCGGACCCCGCGCCGTATGCGCTCGTGAAGCGGACCACCGTCACGTCGATCCAGTACGAAGCGACGGCCTACGTCGACGACATGAGCAAGAAGCTCGCTGTCACGAATGAGCTTTACGACCTGTGCTACCGGCATCTCGCGGCAGCGGGCGTCGATTTGAAACCGCTGGGTGTCCCGTACGCGCCGTCGTCAGCGCCCGCGGCGCAGGCCGACCGCAGGATCAGCCTGCTCCGGCGCGTCGAACTGTTCGCCGCATTGACGCCCGAAGAGCTGGCGCGGCTCGCGCCGCTGCTTTCGCGCCACGAATATGACCGCGGCGACATCGTGCTCACACCCGAAACCGTGCCCGACAATCTGAGCATCGTCGATTCGGGCGTGCTGTCGGTCGTCGCGGACGCCGCGTCCGGTCCCGTCGAAGTGAACCGCCTCGGTCCCGGCGATGCAATGGGCGAAGCGGGGCTGCTCGCGGGCATGCCCGCGCGCGTGAAGATTTCGGCGCTGACGCAAGCCGTCGTCTATCAGTTGAAGAAAGACGACGTGACGCCGCTGCTCAAGGACAATCCCGACGTCGCGAAGCTGATGTGCCGGCTGCTGTCGCGCCGCCAGGACACGCTAGGCAAGCTCGGCGCGCCGGCACCCGTCGCGCAGTCGGAGCAGTCGATCTTTCAATGGCTGCTCGATGGCATGCGCAAGCTGCACGATCTGACGTTCTGAAGCGAACGCCGCGCAGCGCATCGCATGGCGCGTTCGCCACGCGATGCACACGTCAGCCGGTCAAACACGATCAAGCGATCAAACGCGTTCGATCGCGATCGCAATGCCCTGCCCGACGCCGATGCACATCGTGCAGAGCGCAAAGCGACCTTGCGTGCGTTGCAGCTGATACATCGCGGTCGTCACGAGCCGCGCGCCGCTCATGCCGAGCGGATGACCCAATGCAATCGCGCCGCCGTTCGGATTCACGCGCGCGTCGTCATCGGCGACACCCAGCGCGCGCAGCACGGCAAGGCCTTGCGATGCGAACGCTTCGTTCAGCTCGATCACGTCGAACTGCTTGATGTTCATGTTCAGGCGCGCAAGCAGCTTTTGCGTCGCGGGCGCGGGGCCGATGCCCATCACGCGCGGGGCGACGCCTGCCGTCGCGATGCCGAGCACGCGTGCGCGCGGCGTCAGGCCATAGCGTTTCGCGGTCTCCGCGTTCGCGAGCAGCAGCGCGGCCGCGCCGTCGTTGACGCCCGACGCGTTGCCCGCCGTCACCGTGCCGTCCGGGCGCACGACGCCCTTCAGCTTCGCGAGCGCTTCGAGGCTCGTCTCGCGCGGATGCTCGTCCTTCGATACGACGATCGCATCGCCCTTCTTCTGCGGAATCGTCACGGAGACGATTTCCTGCGCGAGCGTGCCGTCGTGCTGCGCGCGCGCCGCCTTCTGCTGGCTGCGCAGCGCGAACGCATCCTGATCGGCGCGGCTGACGTTGTAGTCGGTCGCGACGTTTTCACCCGTCTCCGGCATCGAGTCGACGCCGTACAGCTGCTTCATCAGCGGGTTGACGAAACGCCAGCCGATCGTCGTGTCATGGATGTCGGCATGACGCGAGAACGCGCTCGTCGCCTTGCCCATCACGAACGGCGCGCGGCTCATGCACTCGACGCCGCCCGCGACCATCAGTCCCGCCTCCCCCGACTTGATCGCGCGCGCCGCGATGCCGACGGCATCCATGCCCGAGCCGCACAGACGGTTGACCGTCGAGCCGGGAACGTCCTTCGGCAGGCCCGCCAGCAGCAACGACATGCGCGCGACGTTGCGGTTGTCCTCGCCGGCCTGGTTCGCGCAGCCGTAGATCACGTCGTCGATCGCACTCCAGTCGACTTCCTTGTTGCGCTCCATCAGCGCCTTGAGCGGCACCGCGCCCAGATCGTCGGCGCGCACCGACGACAGCGAACCCGCATAGCGGCCAATCGGCGTGCGAATCGCGTCGCACAGGAAAGCTTCCGTCATGAGATGTCTCCAGTAATGGCGGGCTGGCGTATCGTGGAAGGCGCCAGCATCGGCGCATGGGGAGCGCCGTAAAAACATGCCGATGAATCGAAGTTTGTTCTATATTCGAACAAACGATCATATATCGAACAATTCAGGTTTGATAATAGGCGGGTGGCGGAAAGACTGTCAAGCTCGGCGGCGGGCAAAGGCGCGCCGAAATCAGCAATGAGTTGTCGCGGGAAACAGCAGGATCCGCCAGGAAACCGGCAGGAACGCGCGGCGCGCGGAAGGCGGCGGCAAAGTTGGCGAATCCGGGCGCTTGCGCTATCGTCACGGCTTTCCGCAGGCTAACGAAGGCTGTCCCAACGTTTGAACGTATCGTGCATAGGCCCATGAGCAAAGTCCCACCAGCGTCACAAGCCGTTTCCGTCAACGATGGGGACGCGCCCGACAAACCGGGCGACTCGTACGTGCAGTCGTTCGCGCGCGGCCTCGCGGTGATCCGCGCGTTCAACGCCGAGCGGCCCGAGCAGACGCTCACCGACGTCGCCTCGGCAACGGGGCTCACGCGCGCGGGCGCGCGCCGCATTCTGCTGACGCTGCAAACGCTCGGCTACGTCGAGGCCGAAGGGCGTCTCTTTCGACTGACGCCAAAGATTCTCGATCTCGGGTTCGCGTATCTGACGTCGATGCCGTTCTGGAATCTCGCCGAGCCCTTCATGGAAGAACTGTCGGCGCAGGTGCACGAAAGCTGTTCGGCGGCCGTGCTCGACCGTACGGAGATCGTCTACGTGCTGCGCGTGCCGACGCACAAGATCATGACGATCAATCTGTCGATCGGCAGCCGTTTGCCCGCGTATTGCACGTCGATGGGACGCGTGCTGCTGTCGTCGCTCGACGAAGCGACACTCGACGCGACGCTCGACGCCTCGCCCATCGTCGCGCACACGCCGCGCACGATCACCGACAGGAACGAGCTGAAGAAGACGATCGCGCAGGTGCGCAGCCAGGGCTGGGCTGTCGTCGATCAGGAACTGGAAGGCGGGCTGATTTCGCTGTCCGCGCCGATCCGCAACCGGCGCGGGCAAATCATCGCGGCGATGAACATCAGCGGCAACGCGCAGCGTAATTCCGCGAAGCAGATGGTGAAGGCCTTTCTCGAGCCGCTGCAAAAAGCGGCGCAATCCGTGTCGGATATGGTCGCGCTGCGCGGTTGATTGCAACTGGTCGCGATCGATCGCGATTGCGCGCGGCTTGCTTGCGGCTTGCTCGCGCGGCGTGAAGAGCGCGAGCCACGCAGGCGTCAGCACGCTTCGCCCGAGCGAATCGCGAAAGCGAAGCCGCGCATAGAGCGCCGGTTCAAACGCGCCGCTCCATCAACAGCCCATCAACGGCCTAGATAGCGCTCCACGAGACGCGCCCAGTACGCGGCGCCGATCGGCAGATTGCGGTCGTTGAAATCGTAGTGCGGGTTGTGCACCATGCAGCCGTCCTCGCCGACGCCGTTGCCGAGCCGCAGGAACGATCCCGGCCGCTGCTCGAGCATGAACGCGAAGTCTTCGCTGCCCATCAGGATGTCGGCGTTCGGCTCGACGTTTTCGGCGTCCACCAGTTCGCGCGCGACCTGAATCGCAAACTCCGTTTCGGCATCCGTGTTGACGACGACGGGATAGCCTTCGATGTAGTCGACGTGCGCCTTGCCGCCATAGCTCGCAGCCTGCGCTTCGGCGAGTTCGGTGATGCGCTGCTTCAGAAGCGCCCGCACTTCCGGACTGAACGAGCGCACGCTCAGTTCGAGCTTCGCGCTCGACGGAATCACGTTGTTCGCGACGCCGGAGTGCATCGTGCCGACGGTCACGACAGCGGGCTGCGCCGGGTTCACGTTGCGCGCGACGATGGTTTGCAGCGCCATCACGATGCTCGACGCGATCACGATAGGATCGACGGTGAGATGCGGGCGCGCCGCGTGGCCGCCGACGCCTTCGATCGTGATCGTTGCTTTGTCGCCCGCCGCCATGAACGCGCCCTTGCGGAACAGGAACTTGCCGGGCTCCGCGCCCGGATGGTTGTGCACGCCGAACACGGCGTCGCACGGAAAGCGCTCGAACAGGCCGTCTTCGATCATCTTCTTCGCGCCGCTGTCGATCCCGCTTTCCTCGGCCGGCTGAAAGTACAGATGCACGGTGCCCGAGAAGCGCCGCGTTTTCGCGAGATGCTGGGCCGCGCCGAGCAGCATCGTCGTATGGCCGTCGTGTCCGCATGCGTGCATCTTGCCGTGCGTACCGCTCGCATACGGCAGCCCCGTCTGCTCGACGATGGGCAGTGCGTCCATGTCCGCGCGCAGCCCGATGCTGCGGGTGCCATCGCCGACCTTCAACGTGCCGACCACGCCCGTTTGGCCGACCGCGCGCGTCACCTTCCAGCCCCACGCTTCCAGCTTTTCGGCGACGAGCGTCGCCGTCGCGACTTCTTCGTACGCGAGTTCGGGATGGTGGTGAATGTGGTGGCGGATGTCGCGCAGTGAAGCAGCGGCGGGTTCGAGGTCGGCGATTTCGGTCAGGGGATTGGCGTCGGTCATCAGGGGTGCTCCGCGGGATTGTTCTGGTCTCTTCGCCGCGTCTCGTGCGCAGCGTCAATCCGCAGACTATAGCAACGCGAGGCCTTTCCTGTAAGACGGTCGCGCCTTTGACTTACTTAACGCTTTCATCGGGAACGGGCGCATTGGTCCGCGGCTCATGCGACGAGCGCGCCGGCGCTTCGTTCTTCAGCACGTCGACGAACGCCTGACCGGCTGCTTCCAGCGTGCCGGAATTGTCGATATGCGTGAGATGCGCGCCGTCGGGCAGCGTGAACGGCGCCTGGCGCGCGAGGCGGGCCTCGACCTGCTCTTGCGTTTCGCGTCCGCGCGCCGCGAGACGCTGCGCGAGAATATGCGGCGCGGCGTGGATATGCACGACTTCGAGATGCGGATAACGCTTGATCGCACGCGACAGATACGCGCGCGATCCATTGACGACGACAGTGCAGCCGCGCGCGAGCCACGCGTCGATTTCGATGCCGATGCCGTAATGCAATTCGTGACTCGACCATTCGAGCGCAAAGAGACCTTGCGCCGAACGCGCGGCGAATTCTTCGTGCGTCAACGCGATGTGATTCTCGTTGTGCCCTGTGCCGCGCGTGATGTAGCGATGCGCAAAGACGACGGGCGTGCCCGCGACGCGATCGCGCGCGAAGTGGAGCAGCGAATCCTTGCCCGCGCCCGATGGTCCGATCACGTAGATCAAACGGCCCTTCATGCGTTCATTCACTCCCTCGTTCATTCCTTGTGTCTGCCGTAAATGCAAGCCGCTGCCACAGCATGAACGGCTCGCCAGGCGAAGGCTCGACGAAGATCGCCGCGCCGTCGATCGACAACGGCCCGAGACGCTGCGCCTCGCGGTGCCACCATGCGACGATCGCGGCGCGGTCGTCGGCCTTGGCGAGCGAGTTGGACAGCGTCATGTGGAATCGAAACTCGTCGAGCACATACGGATATCCCCATTCGACGAGCAGTTCGCGCTGGCGTTCCGTCAGCGGCGCCTGCATGCGCTTCGCGGTGTCGGCGGCGGACGGCTTCTCGCGCAGCGGCGTGAACGTGCGCAGCGCATCGGCGGCAAGCGCGCGCATCTGTTCGTCGCCCGATGATGTCGCCGGGCGCATCGCCACGAAGTCGCCTAACGTCGCCGCTTCGACGTGCAACGCGAAAGGCCGCTGCGTGTGCGCCCAGTTTTCGGCGGCTTCGAGCAGATCGGCGACGCTCGCGCCATCGGCAAGACGGAACGGCGCGACGAGCGTGCCGTGCCAGCCATAACGGCGCGGCGATGCCGTCAGTTGCGCAAGCGGTTCCGATAGCGAGGGCGCTTGTTGCGGATCGATCGAAGCGCCGCTCTCGGCATCGCGACCGAGCCACGCGGAGCCCGCATCCCACCAGCCGGACGCGCGCGCCGGCGCGTAATAGATCGCGAAGCGCGCCTGCGCGGACCAGGCATTCATCGTGGCTGCGCTCATACGTCGTGCTCGACCATCAGTTGCACGCGATCCGCGGCGAAGTGCGTGAAGCCGTATTTGATCGGCGTGCCTTCCGTATCGACGTCGACGTTTTCGACCCACAGCACCGGCTGCTGCCGGTTGATGCCGAGACGCCGCGCGACTTCCGGCTCGGGCAACACGCTGCCGATACGGCTCCACTTGCGCAGATAATCGTTCACGCCATATTCGGCCAGCGCCTTCGTGATGCCGCCCACGCGTTCGAGCACGTCGGGCAGATCCGCGAAACGCGCGGCCGGATAGAAGTTGCGCGCGAACGTGAGCGGCACGCCGTCCGCTTCATGCAGCGACTCGATGCGATACACGAACGCGCCCGCGCGCAGGCCCAGCGCTTTCGCGACGGTCGGATCGGCCTTCACGCGCGCCGCCGACAGCATCGTGCCCGCCGCCGAATGATGCTGCTGCCGCAGGTTCTCGGTAAAGCGCGTGCGGCGGCCGATCGTATAGTCGATGGCGCCCGGCTGTACGAATGTGCCGCGTCCCTGTTCGACGCTGACGAGTCCTTGCGCGGCAAGACCCAGCATCGCTCGGCGGATCGTATGGCGGTTCACGTCGAAGCGCCGCGCAAGCTCGCCTTCGCTCGGCAGACGTCCGTCCTCGCCGAAGCCGCTTGCCGCGATTTCCTTCGCGAGGATCTGCTCGATCTGCCGCCACACGGCAACGCCCGCTCCCCGTTCGAGCATCGTGCCCGGCGCCGCGTCGTCGTTCGATGTCATGGTGCTGTCATTCCCTTCGGTTCAAATAAGCGTTCTGTGCATTGTAGTCCGCAAGCCGTGGCGGAAATATGAAATGCGCCCTCTGTCACGAGACAGCGACATTTTAGCTCTAAACGTCTAGACGTTTAGACGAATAGATGCTCAAATGTCTGCACTTGCCACTGATCGTCCACTTCCAGGAAATGCCGATGAGCGCCCCCGCTTCTCCGCCTGCCACCGCCTCCCCTGCCTCTGCCAACCCCGCGCGCCGCGCATGGATGGCCGTCCTCGCCCGCGCGCCGCGCGCCGATCTCGAAGCCGCGCTGAACCGCGCGATGGAAGGCACGCCGTTCCCCGCTTTCGACTGGCTGCGTCCGCCCGAGATCGGGCTTGCGATGGTGCGCGGGCGCATCGGCGGCACGGGCGATGCGTTCAATCTCGGCGAAGCGACCGTCACGCGCGCCACGCTGCGTCTGCGTACGGCCAGTGACGATGCGGATAAAGGCGCAACCGTCGGCGTCGCATGTCATCTGGGACGCGACCGCCGCCGCGCCGAACTCGCTGCTATCGCAGACGCATTGCTGCAAACGCCGCAGCATCGCGAACGCCTGCAACAGCAGCTGATCGCGCCGCTCGCGACGCAACTCGCGGCGAAACGCGCGCAACGTCAACAGGACGCCGCATCGACGCGCGTCGAATTCTTCACGATGGTCCGAGGCGACTGATGAACCCTTCCACGCAATCCGCGCAGATCGCGCTCTCGATGCTGACGCCGGGCTTCGCCGATCCCGTCCACGATACGCAGACGGTGTTTCGCACGCTGCTCGATACGCTGTCGCGTCCGGGCAAGATCGGCACGATCGACAACGTGCTGCCCGCTTCGCGCAGCGACGCGCGCAACAACCTGCCGCATGCGCGCGCCGATCTCGCCGCTTTCGCCGCGCTGCTCGCGCTGTGCGACTACTCGACACCCGTGTGGCTCTCGCAGCCCGATGCCGTGCTCGGCTCGGCGTTGCGCTTTCATACGGGCGCGCCGCTCGTCGACGAGCCGCAAGACGCCGCGTTCGCCTACGTGCACGACGCGAGCACGCTGCCGCCCCTCACGAGCTTTGCGCTCGGCGCGCCCGAAACGCCGGAGCAATCGGTGACCCTGCTGGTGCGCGTCGATTCGCTAACGCAAGGTGAATCCGTCACGTTGCGCGGCCCCGGCATCGAAGACACGCACACGATCGCGCCTTCCGGCCTGCCCGCGCGGTTCTGGCGCGAGCGCGCCGAACTCACGCCGCTCTTTCCGTGCGGCATCGACTGTTATCTCGTCTGCGGCGACACGCTGATCGGCCTGCCGCGCACAACCCGAGTGGAGCTGAACTAATGTACGTTGCCGTCAAAGGTGGAGAACGCGCGATCGAAGCATCGTGGCGTCTGCTCGACAAGGCGCGCCGCGGCGATACGCAGTTCGCCGAACTGAGCGTCGCGCAGATCCGCACGCAGTTGCGCCTCGCCGTCGCGCGCGTGATGACGGAAGGCTCGGTCTACGACGAAGAGCTTGCTGCGCTCGCGATCAAGCAGGCAGCCGGCGATCTCGTCGAAGCGATCTTCCTGTTGCGCGCCTATCGGACGACGCTGCCGCGCTTCGGCTATACGCAGCCCGTCGATACGGAAGCCATGCACATCGAGCGGCGCATCTCCGCGACGTTCAAGGACGTGCCGGGCGGCCAGATGCTCGGCGCGACGTATGACTACACGCAGCGTCTGCTCGATTTCACGTTGCTCGCCGAAGGCGACGACGATGGCGCCGCGCCCGTGAAGCGAAGCGAAAACGCCAGCCACGAAACGATGCCGCGCGTCGTCACGCTGCTCGACAAGGAAGGCCTGATCGAACAGGAACATGAGTGCGAAGGCGCGCCCGAACCCGGCGATCTGTCGCGCGAGCCGCTGTCGTTTCCCGCGAGCCGCGCGACGCGCCTGCAAAATCTCGCGCGTGGCGACGAAGGCTTTCTGCTCGCAATGGGCTACGCGACCCAGCGCGGCTACGCGCACTCGCATCCGTTCGCGGGCGAGATCCGCTTCGGCACGGTGGCCGTCGAAATGGAACTCGACGAACTCGGCGAGGCCGTCGAGATCGGTGAAATCGACGTGACGGAATGCCAGATGATCAACCAGTTCGCGGGCAGCAATGAAGTGCCGCCCACGTTCACGCAAGGCTATGGTCTCGCGTTCGGTCACTCGGAGCGCAAGGCGATGGCGATGGCGTTGGTCGATCGCGCGCTGCGCGCCGAAGAGCTCGGCGAAACGCTCGGCTCGCCGACGCAGGATGTCGAATTCATCCTGTCGCACAGCGATAACGTCGAGGCATCGGGCTTCGTGCAGCATCTGAAGCTACCGCATTACGTCGACTTCCAGGCCGAACTCGAACTCGTGCGCCGCCTGTGCGCGAAACACGCGGCGCGCGATCAGCGCGACGGCAGCGCGCCGAACGGTAAAGAGACCAAAGAGGAGCAAGCGGCATGAACGCGCCCGACACGACGATGCAAACTTCGGCGCACGACAGCGCCGCCGAGGGCTACAACTTCGCGTATCTCGACGAGCAGACCAAGCGCATGATCCGCCGCGCGCTGCTGAAGGCGGTGGCCGTGCCGGGCTATCAGGTGCCGTTCGCGTCGCGCGAAATGCCGCTGCCGTTCGGCTGGGGCACGGGCGGCATTCAGGTGACGGCGTCGATCATCGGGCGCGACGACACGCTGAAAGTGATCGACCAGGGCTCCGACGAAACGACGAACGCCGTCAACATTCGCCGCTTCTTCGCGCGCACGACGGGCGTCAGCACGACTCGCAAGACGAGCGAGGCGACCATCGTGCAGACGCGTCACCGCATCCCGGAAACGCCTCTCACCGACAAGCAGATTCTCGTCTATCAGGTGCCGATGCCCGAGCCGCTCTTCCGGCTCGAGCCGCGCGTCGCGGAGTGCAAGAAGCTGCACGCGCTCGCCGACTACGGGCTCATCAGCGTGAAGCTGTACGAGGACATCGTGCATCACGGCAGCATCGCGACGACGTATGACTACCCGGTGATCGTCAACGGACGCTATCTCGCGTCGCCGTCGCCGATCCCGAAGTACGACAACCCGAAGATGCACATGAACCCCGCGCTGCAGCTGTTCGGCGCGGGACGCGAGCGTCGCATCCACGCGATTCCGCCGTACACGCCCGTAAAAAGCCTCGATTTCGACGATCATCCGTTCGAGGTGCAACGCTGGGATCATGCCTGTGCGCTGTGCGGATCGACGGAAAGCTTCCTCGATGAAATGATCGTCGACGATGCGGGCAAGCGCATGTTCGTCTGCTCGGACAGCGACTACTGCCACGAGCGTCGCGAACAGCAAGGGATCGAAGAAGTCGGGGAACACAACGAAGGAGAAAGCGCATGACGCCGCTTCTGAGCGCACGCGCGCTCACCAAACAGTACGGCGGCCGCAACGGTTGCCGCAACGTCAGCTTCGATCTGTATCCGGGCGAAGTGCTGTGCATCGTCGGCGAATCGGGCTCGGGCAAATCGACGCTGCTGAACACGCTTGCGCTGCGCACGAACGCCGATGCAGGCACGCTGCACTATGCAAGCGCACATGGCGAAACGCTTGATCTGCTCGAATTGTCGGAGCCGCGCAAGCGTCTCTTGATGCGCACCGAGTGGGGCTTCGTCCAGCAGAATCCGCGCGACGGCTTGCGCAACGGCGTGTCGGCGGGCGCGAATATCGGCGAGCCGTTGATGGCCGTCGGCGCGCGCCATTACGGCCGGATCCGCGACACGGCGACGCAATGGATGTCGCGCGTCGAACTCGATGCAACGCGTATCGACGAACTGCCTTCGGCGTTTTCGGGCGGCATGCAGCAGCGTCTGCAGATCGCGCGCAATCTCGTGACGGGCCCGCGCCTCGTGTTCATGGACGAACCCACGGCGGGTCTCGACGTGTCGGTGCAGGCGCGTCTGCTCGATCTGCTGCGCACGCTGACGTCGACGCTGCATCTGTCCGTGCTGATCGTCACGCACGACATCGGCGTGGCTCGCCTGCTCGCGCATCGGCTGATGGTGATGCAGGGCGGCGAAGTGGTCGAAGCGGGGCTCACGGATCAGGTACTCGACGATCCGCAGCACCCGTACACGCAGACGCTCGTCTCTTCCGTTCTTCCCGTTTGAGGTCCTGGCGATGACAACGTCAATCGAAACATCGTTCGTCGACAACCACGCGCTGATGCTGCGCGCCGTCAATATCGGCAAGACGTTCACGCTGCACGGCCAGGGCGGCGTGCGGATCGAAGCGCTCGCGGGCGTGTCGCTCGACGTCGAGCGCGGCGAATGCGTCGTGCTGGTCGGGCCGTCGGGCGCGGGCAAGAGCACGTTCCTGCGCTGCCTGTACGGCAACTATCTGGCGAGCACGGGCTCGATCGCGATCCGCGACGAAGCGCACGAAGCGAAGCACGTGCGGATCACGGGCGCCGAGCCGCGCGACGTGCTGTATTTGCGGCGCAGTGTCGTCGGCTATGTGAGCCAGTTCCTGCGCGTGATTCCGCGCGTGAGCGCGCTCGATCTCGTCGCCGAGCCGCTCGTCTCGCGCGGCGTCGACGAAAACGAAGCGCACGAGCGCGCCGCAGCATTGCTCGCGCGGCTCAACGTGCCGGAACGTCTGTGGCCGCTCGCGCCCGCGACGTTTTCGGGCGGCGAGCAGCAGCGCGTGAATATCGCGCGCGGCCTGATCGCGGAACATCCCGTGCTGCTGCTTGACGAACCGACGGCTTCACTCGATGCGGAAAACCGTGACATCGTCGCGGATCTGATCGTCGAAGCGCGCGAGCGCGGCGCGGCCATCGTCGGCATCTTCCACGACGAGGACACGCGCGCGAAAGTCGCCACGCGCAGGCTCGAACTGCGTCCACCGCTGCGTCACACACCGGCACTACACTGATATCGATCGGATACGGAGCATCCAGATGTTGATCAAGAACGCTCGCGTCGTGACGCGGGACGAAGTTTTCAACGGCGTCGTGCAGGTCGAAGACGGCGTGATTCGCGACGTCGCGCGCGGCACGACGTCCGCCGCCGACGCCCAGGACTGGGACGGCGACTACGTGTTGCCGGGCCTGATCGAACTGCATACGGACAATCTCGAGAAGCATCTGGTGCCGCGTCCGGGCGTCGAATGGAATACGGACGCCGCGTTCGTGATCCACGACGCGCAGGTGGCGGCCGCCGGCATCACGACGGTGTTCGATGCGCTCGCAATCGGCTCGCGCTCGAGCGTCGGCTTGCGCGGCCGCGACACGCAGACGCGTTGCGCGCAAGCGCTGCAGCGTTTCTCCGAGCGCAAGCTGCTGCGCGCCGAGCACTTCCTGCATCTGCGCTGCGAAATCGCGACGCCCGACGTGGTCGAAGTGTTCGACACGCTGAAGGGCCATCCGCTGCTGCGTCTCGCGTCCGTGATGGATCACACGCCCGGCCAGCGCCAATGGCACGACCGCGACCAATGGCGCCGCTTTCAGGAGCGCCACGGCAAGATGACGGACGAACACGTGGCCGCCACGCTCGTTGCGCTAGAAAACGAACAGCAGCGCTTTGCGGACCAGCATCGCCACGAGATCGTCGAGCGCTGCAAGACGCTGGGGGTGCCCGTCGCGAGCCACGACGACACGCTCGTCGAGCACGTGCAGCAGGCCGCCGACGAAGGCATCGTGCTCGCCGAATTTCCGACCACGCGCGTTGCCGCCGAGGCCGCGCACCGTCACGGCATCGCGACGATCATGGGCGCGCCGAACATCGTGCGCGGCGGCTCGCACTCGGGCAACGTGTCGGCGCTGGAGCTGGCAAAAGCGGGACTGCTCGATATCCTCTCGTCCGACTACGTGCCGTCGAGCCTGCTGACGGCCGCCTTCGAACTCGTCGACAAGGCCGGCTGGACGCTGCCGAAGGCGATGGCGACCGTGTCGGCGGAACCGGCGCGCACGGCCGGCCTGCACGACCGCGGCGCGATCGAAACGGGGCTGCGCGCGGATTTCGTCCGCGTGACGATGCTCGATGCATTGCCCGTGCCGCGCGCGACGTATCGCGCGGGCGAGCGAATCGTTTGATACTTCTGGGCGGGCCGCCCGGTCCGGCTCGGCCTGTTTGCGTCGCCGAGCGTAAGCCACTGAGCGAACAGCGTTTGCCGCACTGCCGCATGAGCGGCAAACGCGCGCGTCAAAGGCGCCCGCCGTCGATCGATGACTGTCGATTGGCTTTCGGCCCGCCTTCTTGCCCCATATCACAAAATCGCCCTTTAGAGGCAATACTCCTGTGCCATCCGGTGTTTCACTAGCACCGCAAATATTTTGATTTGTTAAGCTTGGCGCGCGCTGCTGGCGGCTGGCCAGCGGCCATTAGACAAGCCCGGACACAATGGCCGGGCATCGTCGCGCGGCGGCACAACCGCATGCGGGACACTTCGAACCACTCCCGGGAGTACATCAGTGAAAAAACTGCTTGCGGCTTTGACGGTTGCCCTGCTCGCCACCGTCTCGATCGGCGCACACGCAAAAGACTGGACCACCATCCGTTTCGGCGTCGACGCCAGCTATCCGCCGTTTGAATCGAAGGGCTCCGACGGCAAGCTGGTCGGCTTCGACATCGACCTCGGCAACGAAATCTGCGCGCGCCTGAAGGCGAAGTGCGTGTGGGTCGAAAACGACTTCGACGGCATGATCCCGGCTCTGAAAGCGAAGAAGTTCGACGGCGTGCTGTCGTCGATGTCGATGACGCCGCAACGCGCCGAACAGATCGCTTTCTCGTCGAAGCTGTTCAACACGCCGACGCGCCTCGTCGCGAAGAAGGGCTCGAACATCCTGCCGACGGCGGAATCGCTGTCGGGCAAATCGGTCGGCGTCGAACAGGGCACGATCCAGGAAACGTACGCAAAGACCTACTGGGAACCGAAGGGCGCGAAGGTCGTGCCGTACCAGAACCAGGACCAGGTCTACGCCGACCTGATCTCGGGCCGTCTTGACGCTGCGCTGCAAGACGCCGTGCAGGCTGAAATCGGCTTCCTGAAGACGCCGCGCGGCGCGGGCTTCCAGTTCGTCGGCAAGGATCTCGAAGACAAGAAGATTCTCGGCGAAGGCGCCGGCATCGGCATGCGCAAGGAAGACACCGATCTGAAGGCAAAGGTCGACAAGGCAATCGCCGACATCATCAAGGACGGCACGTACAAGAAGATCGAGAAGAAGTACTTCGACTTCGACGTGTACGGCAGCTGATCGTCGCCGCATCGCGCGAGGCGCGCAACGCCGCCTCGCGACGCTACACAGACGGGCTCCGTTCGGAGCCCGTTTCGTTTTTGGCTCAAGGCTTGCGCGAGGCCAGACGAGGCTCAAGACGAGGCTTAAGGCGAGGCTCAAGCGAGGCTCAAGCAAGCCCCGGCCCATCCGGCCCGAAAGCGGGCGTTCGCCCGCGCCGCCCAAATGGGCTAAGATCGAACGGTTCATCGGCGCGACTAGTCCGGTTCGTTGTGCGCGCCACCGTTTCAAGCCTCATCCCTTTGCAACTACAGCGCGCGCTGCGCGTCGTCGGCAGCGCCACATCGATCATGCAAACCCACAATCATCCGCTGATTTCCCCGACCCTCGGCACCGCTCGCAGCCTGACGAGCTTCCACTACGGTCCGAGCGGCGGCCAGAAGGTCTACATCCAGTCGTCGCTGCACGCGGACGAGCTGCCCGGCATGCTGGTGTCGTGGGCGCTGCGCCGCAAGCTCGAAGCGCTCGAAGCCGCGGGCAAGCTGCGCGGCGAAGTCGTCGTCGTGCCCGTCGCGAACCCGATCGGGCTGAACCAGCACGTGCTCGGCCTGCTCGCCGGCCGCTTCGAAACGAACACCGCGCAGAACTTCAACCGCAACTTCTACAACCTGTTCGAGCTGATCGAGCCCGTGATCGAAGAACGTCTGACGGGCGACGCGGACCAGAACCGCGCGATCGTCCGCCAGGCGATGCGCGAAGCGCTCGACGCGCAAAAACCCCGCACCGAAATCGAATCGCAACGTCTCGCGCTGCAACAGCTGTCGTATGACGCGGACATCGTGCTCGACCTGCATTGCGACTGGGAAGCGGCGCTGCATCTGTACACGAACCCGGACCTGTGGCCCGACGTCGAGCCGCTCGCGCGCTATCTGGATTCGAAGGCGTCGCTGCTCGCAGTCGATTCCGTCGGCAATCCGTTCGATGAGATTCACAGCTTCTGCTGGTCCGAGCTGCGCACGCGCGCCGGCGACCGTTTCCCGATTCCGAACGGCTCGATCTCGGTGACGATCGAGCTGCGCAGCCAGCGCGATGTCTCATACGAGTTCGCCGAGCACGACGCGCAAGGCATCATCGAATACCTGACGCATCGCGGTCTGGTCGCGGGCGAAGCCGCGCCGCTGCCCCCACTCGAGTTCGCCGCGACGCCGCTCGCGGGCACCGAGCCGATCGTGACGCCCGCAAGCGGCGTCGTCGTGTATCGCCAGGAAGTGGGCAAGTGGGTCGACGCGGGCGAGCCCGTCGCCGATATCGTCGATCCGCTGACGGACCGCATCGTCACGCTCAAGACGAACGTGGCGGGCGTGATGTACGCGCGCCATCTGTCGCGCTTTGCCCAGGCCGGGATGGAAATCGCGCGCATCGCGGGCGCGAAGGCATACCGCACGGGGCAATTGCTGTCGGCGTAACGATGCCTGCGGCGAGCGCCGCTTCGCTCAAAACGAATCGCCCGCCCTGCGCGGGCGATTCTGTTTGCAGCGCCTGAAGCGCTCCTGCATCGGTCAGCGACACGCGACGCAGCGCATATGCACAGGTTCGCGCACAAGCCTTTCATACGCGAATGATCATCTGTCGCATTTGTACGACAAATTTATTAGAAATATTTACTGTCATATTGCTTTCTCTTGCTCCCTATAAATTTGCGCCCGTCGCGCGACCTGCCAGAGAGCCAGGCTCGCGATCGCACTTTTAACCGGAGAAAGCTTTTGAACAAGAAGATCATTACCACCGCTCTACTCGCCTCGGCTTTTGCAGGCTCCGCACACGCACAAAGCAGCGTCACGCTGTATGGCCTGATCGACGCTGGTATCAGCTACGCGAATCACTCGAAGACGTCGGCAGGCGGTTCGGGAAAGCTGTTCAAGTATGACGACGGCGTCGCGCAAGGCAGCCGTTGGGGCCTGCGCGGCACGGAAGACCTGGGCGGCGGCCTGAAGGCACTGTTCGTGCTCGAAAGCGGCTTCAACAGCGGCAACGGCACGCTGGGTCAAGGCGGCGCGCTGTTCGGCCGTCAGGCATATGTCGGTGTGTCGAAGAACGGCATCGGCTCGCTGACGTTCGGTCGTCAATACTCGTTCTCGACCGACTACCTCGGCGGCAACTATTCGACGGGCGGCCTGACGGTTGCCGGTAACTACGCTTACCACATCAACGACGTCGACCAGCTGACGTCGAGCCGCATCAACAACGCAGTCAAGTTCAGCAGCGCGAACTTCTCGGGCCTGACGTTCGGCGCGATGTACGGCTTCTCGAACTCGACGGCGTTCGCAGGCGCACCGGCAACGGGCACGACGGCTAACCCCGTCGCCGGCTCGTCGCGCGCATACAGCTTCGGCCTGAACTACGCGAACGGCCCGATCGGCCTCGGCGCAGCGTACACGGACATCCGCTTCCCGAGCCAGGCAACGCCCGCCTTCTCGACGTCGATCGCAAACGTCGGCACGGGCACCGTGCGCGACCTGCGCACGTTCGGCCTCGGCGGCCGCTACATCATCGGACCGGCAACGCTCTACGCGCTGTGGACGAACACGCATTTCGAGCCGCTCACGGGTGGTTCGACGACGTTCAACAACTACGAAGGCGGCGTCAAGTACGCGTTCACGCCGGCGCTGGCAGGCGGCCTCGGCTACACGTACTCGCAACTGACGGGCGCGACGCACGGCCACTTCAACCAGGTGGACGCGAGCGTCGACTATGCACTGTCGAAGCGCACCGATGTCTACGCGCTCGCGATCTATCAGGACGCATCGGGCAAGATCGGCAACACGCCGATCCAGGCTCAGATCGGTTCGTCGACGTCGTACTTCAACACGTCGGGTTCGGGCTCGCAAAACCAGCTGGCGTTCCGCGTCGGCATGCGCCACAAGTTCTAAGCTGTGTCGCGAAGCGAAGCGCCGCTGGGCGTTTCGCTTGCGCGCAGATGGACTGGAAGAACGCTCCGCTCGCGGGGCGTTTTCTTTTTCTGATGCGCAGCTTGCTTGTATTGCCCTTGCCGCTGCGCTAGTCCGGCGTCACGAAAATCCGTATCTCGCCGTTCGGCGCCGGCATGATGAAGTCGCACGTGCGGCCCGCGCGCACGTCGAAGAGCAGCCGGTCGAGCCGTTCGACCTGCGCCGCCTTTTCGCCCGCGCTCAGCCCATGGGCGTCATCTGAATTCTTCAGCAGCGCCTGCCGCGCGGTCAGAATGCGTGCGACCGCGCTCGTTCTCGATACGAAAACCTCTTCCATCCCGGATGCATCCTTCAGGCGCGGCCCTATGCGAATACCGCACGCCGCGCCAGCTACGTTCAAAAGCACTGCGCCAGCCATTACGACGGCGCGTGATGATTTTATGGGCATGCGGGAATTCCTGCCGCGATGCGTACACGAACGCTCGTGCAAGCGGCACGCTGCCGTGCGTCGAGCGCGTCATCGAAGCGGCCGCGACCCAACGCCGCAATGGCTGTTCCCGGACAAGGCGCATCCACCCGCCCACTGCGCGATCTGTTACGCTGCGCCCTTTCCCTCAGCCTGAACCTGTGAAGATGGAAATTCCATTCAACGAACGCGGCGTCTCGGTCACGCGCAATGCCTTGTCGGCGGCCGGCCAGATCTTTCCGTTGCGCGATATCCGGAACGTGCGCGTCGTCACCGTGCACAAGAACAAGGTCTTGCCCTACGCGATTTCACTGATCGGCGCAGCGGGCGCGGTCGCCGGCGGCATCTATGCGTCGCCGGCTGGCATCGTGTGCGGCGTGATGCTGGTCGTGGTCGGCTGGCTCACGTGGCGCACCCAGGACATCACGCATCGGCTGATGATCCAGACGGGCGACGCCGAACGCGAAGCGTTGTCCAGCATCGACCTGCCGTTCGTCGAGCGTGTCGCGCAGACAGTCCGCGATGTACTCGCCGCGTCCGAACAGAAAAGCTGAGGGCTCACGCGGGCACGCGCCGTCTTTACAGAAAATTGACGGCGCTGGCGGCTCTTTTTTCACGCGCTCGAGATGCCGCCCGCTACAGTGAACGTGTCTCAACACTCGCGCCGCCAATCCCGCGGCGACGCATCGACGATGCAATCGCAACCCATCCTCGCTTCATCGTGCGCCGCTTCCCGCCGCACGCCGGCCACGGATCTCGCGCAGCAACGGGCGCTGTCCCTCGTGACGATCGACGTGACCGTGCCCGGCACCTCGTCGGCGTCGGGCCGCCGCGCATTGCAGAAAGCGCTCGGCGAAGGCGCGCGTCTCCTCGTGATCGACTCCGACAAACGCAACGCGTGCATCACCTTTCGCGTCGACGTGATGGCGCGCAGCATCGGCGATGTGGTCGGCGCACTCGCGGGCGCGCTGCGCCGCGCCACCATCGGCCGCGTGCGTGCGGTCTGCGCCACGCATCCGATCGCGCGACGCCACTGACCGGAAGGAGCGTACAGGCGCGATGCCGCGCCACGCACACACATTTTTGCAGGTGGCTCAGACGGCGCGCGTAGAGTCGGCGGTCCTGTCATCTCGCGTGCCCTCGCGCCAGGCCAACCGCGCGTCGCGAACGCAAGCCCTCCGCGTTCGTTGAAACCTGAAGCACCATGCCTGCCTTGCGGAGCGTGGCTGTCGCCGGGACCACGCATTTTCTGCAAGGTGTGTGCGATGCCTGTCCCGCTGTTTGCTCCGTCGTTTGTCTTGCTGTTTGCCTCGCTGCTTGCCACGCTGTGCGTTCATCTCTTCCGGCGCAAATCCGGCTTTGCCGGCGCGCTGTCCGTGCTCGTGCTCGCTGCCTGCTCCACGCCGATCTCGACGCCCGTTGCGCCCGAAACGAAAGCGAGCCTCATCAACGAAGGACGCGATGGCCTGCTCGTGCCGCTGAACGCCGAACGCAGCGACACGCACGGCCGCACGTCGATCGGATTGCCCGTGCAGATTGACGGCAAGGCCGTCTATCTGATGCTCGATACGGGCACGCGCGGCGTGCGCGTGCTGTCGTCCGTGCTGCCGCGCTCGAACTATCCGGCAGCGGGCGCGCGAACCTCGCTCGCCTTCGCGACGGATGCGCAGGTTTCCGGCGCCGTCGTCAATGTGCCGCTGAGCATCGCGGGCACGAAGCCCGTCGATGTCGCCGCGCAAGCCGTCGACGAAGTCAGCTGTCTGAAGACCAACAAGCGCTGTGTCGCGCAGGACGGCTACACGGGCGAATTCGGCTGGGCGTTCTCGGGCATCCTGGGCATCGGCGCCGACGAGCCACGCGACGCCTGCTGCACGCAACCGCTGCGCGCGCTGCCCGCGAACATCGGTCAGCGCTATCTGGTGCGCTCGAACCTCAATCGCCCGTTTCTCGTGCTGAGCCCGTCAAATGCGCTGACGAAGGACTTCACGCTCGTGCCCTTCACCGTCGCGAAGGACGGCTCGACGCAATGGCCGACGGGCTGCGTGCAAGTGGCCAGCAAGATGCGCTTTTGCGCGCCCGTCGTCTTTTCGACGGGCGGCACGGACATGATCCGCATCGAGACCGACAAGGCTCCCGACTGGGCCGGCGATACCGACGAGCACAAGGCGTTTGCTCAAGGCAACTACGACGTGGTGCTCGGTTTCGCCGACTGGGCGCATCGCTTCAACGATGCGCAAACGGCGATCGTGAAAGCCGCGCCGGGCGCGAACCGCATCGTGATAGGGCTGATGTCGCTGCAGAGCATCGACGTGCTGTTCGACTTCCCCAACGGCAAGCTCGGCTTGCGCGCGTCGAAAGAGATCGAACGGATGGGGGGCTGAAACGCGCGCTTCGTCTGAAACGACGATGCGAGGCGAACACCCGAAGTCAACGTAGCAAACATAAAAGCCGCCGCGCGATTCATCATCGCGCGGCGGCTTTTCCAATCAACGAACGAGCCGACGATCATTCGATGTCGACAGGCTTCACGTTCCAGATATCGCGCGCGTACTCGGCGATCGTTCGGTCCGACGAGAACTGCCCCATGCCAGCGACGTTTTCGATCGCGCTCGACGTCCAGCCGCGCCGGTCGACGTAGCGTCGGTCGACCTCTTCCTGCATCTTCGCAAACGCCGCGAAATCCGCGAGCACCATGTAGTGGTCGCCCCAATCGACGAGCGTATGGAAGATGTCCGAGAAGCGCAGCGGATCGTCCGGCGAGAAAAAACCCGTGCGTATCTGATCGAGCGCCACCCGCAGTTCCGGGTCGTGCTCGTAGATCTCGCGCGGCCGATACCCCTTCGCGCGCAGATCGTCTACCTGATCGGCCGTATGCCCGAAGATGAAGATGTTCTCGCGGCCGACGGCATCGCTGATCTCGATGTTCGCGCCGTCCATCGTGCCGATCGTCAGCGCGCCGTTCAGCGCGAGCTTCATGTTGCCCGTGCCCGACGCTTCCGTGCCCGCCATCGAAATCTGCTCGGACAGATCGGCGGCGGGAATGATCAGCTCGGCTACGCTCACGCCGTAGTTCGGCACGAACACGACCTTGAGCTTGTCGCCGATCAGCGGATCGTTGTTCACCTTCTGGGCCACGTCGCCGATCAGCTTGATGATCGTCTTCGCCATCCGGTACGCGGACGCCGCCTTGCCCGCGAACATCACGACACGCGGCACCCAGTCGCGCTCCGGATGCGAGCGAATGCGGTTGTAGCGCACGATCACGTGCAGCACGTTCAGCAATTGCCGCTTGTATTCGTGGATGCGCTTGACCTGCAGATCGAAGAGCGCTTCGGGATCGAACGTCATCTTCGTATGCTGCTGAAGCCGATGGATCAGACGCATCTTGTTCAGCCGCTTCGCTTCATGGAACGCGTCGATGAACGCGGGGTCGTTGCGCAGATCGCGCAGCTTCGACAGTTCGAACAGATCGCGCCGCCAGTGCGTGCCGATCTGGTCGTCGATCAGCTTCGACATCGAAGGGCTCGCCTGCGCGAGCCAGCGACGCGGCGTCACGCCGTTCGTCACGTTCGTGAAGCGCTCGGGGAACATGCGCGCGAAGTCCGCGAAGATGTCGCGCGTCATCAGTTGCGAGTGCAACTTCGAGACACCGTTCACCTTCTGGCTCGCGACGATCGCGAGATGCGCCATCCGCACGCGCCGCTGCCCGTATTCGTCGACGAGCGAAATGCGCCGGATCATGTCGACGTCATGGCCCGAATGCTCGCTCACGTGCTTGAGAAACTCGGCGTTGATCTCGAAGATGATTTCGAGGTGGCGCGGCAACAGACGCGCGAGCGTCTCCACGTCCCATGTTTCGAGTGCTTCGGGCATCAGCGTGTGGTTCGTGTACGAGAACATCTGCTGCACGTCTTTCCATGCTTTCGCCCACGGCACGCGATGCACGTCGACGAGCAGTCGCATCAGTTCGGGAATCGCGAGCACGGGGTGCGTGTCGTTCAGATGCACCGCGACCTTCTCGGCGAAGCGGCCGAACGTGCTGTGCGTGCGCTGATAACGGCGAATCAGGTCCTGCATCGTCGCCGACACGAAAAAGTACTCCTGACGCAGGCGCAACTCGCGGCCGGCGGGCGTCGAGTCGTCGGGATACAGCAGGCGCGATACGTTCTCCGACATGTTCTTCGCGTCGACGGCGCGCCGATAGTCTCCCTGATTGAACGCCGACAGATCGAGCTCTTCCGTCGCGCGCGCGGACCACAGGCGCAGCGTGTTCGTCGCGCTCGTCGCGAAGCCGGGGATCACGGTGTCGTAGGCCATCGCGTTGACGTGCTGCGTTTCGATCCACTCGACGTGCCCGTCGCGCTGCACGGTGCGTCCGCCAAAATGCACGATGTACTGCACTTCAGGGCGCGGAAACTCCCACGGGTTGCCCGCGCGCAGCCAGTAGTCCGGCGTTTCGATCTGCTCGCCGTCGACGATCTGCTGCTTGAACATCCCGTATTCATAGCGGATGCCGTAGCCGAAGCCCGGGATGCCGAGCGTCGCCATCGAATCGAGGAAGCACGCGGCGAGCCGTCCGAGGCCACCGTTGCCGAGCGCCGCATCGGGCTCGAGATCGGTCAGCGATTCCATATCGACGCCGAGGCCCGCCAGCGCCTCCTTCATCTGATCGTAGATGCCGAGCGCGAGCAGCGCGTTCGTGAACGTGCGCCCGATCAGAAATTCCATCGACAGGTAATACACGCGCTTCACATCCTGCTCGTATTGCAGGCGCGTGGTTTTCATCCAGCGCGCGACGAGCCGGTCGCGCACAGCGAGCGCCGCGGCATGCAGCCAGTCTTGCGGGCGCGCTGTCACGGCGTCCTTGCCGACGCCGTACATCATGCGGTTGGAGATCGAGCGCCGCAGCGCATCGACGGTACTGTTGAGCTGGTCGAATTCCAGATCCACCGCTGTCATCGAAACCTCCGGTAAATCGACGCGGCACGCGCTTTATTGCATGCGTCTCGTGCGCGGGCGGCGCGAGCCGGTCTGGTGGATAAATAAGCAGAGTAGGACATTTTGCGTGATCCCGCGTCTGCTGCCGTTGGTTGTTTCGCTGGGTTCGTGCGCTGTTTTCCCGCTTTTTCGCGCAGGATTATGTTCAGCATTGCGCCCGCTACCCAAGCAGACACGAGCGACAGTGGGACAGTTCCATGATTGCCGGCTTGAGATTCGATTTGCATGCCGCCTGGGGTCTTCGCGTCTCGCACGATGCGGGTGCAGACAGCTCTGTTCCTTGCACTAGTATGGATGAGTAACAAGGCGGATCGGAGACAGCATCGTCCTGCTGCGCCGTTGCGCGTCCCGCTGCGTCTCGTTGCCCAGCCGCTGCCCAGCCGCTCGCGTCGCCGTGCTCCGATGGAGGTCGAAATGAACGCACAATCCGTGCTCGGTATGATCCACGCGCAGGAACTGCTGATCGTGTCCCTCATCCGCGCGCTCCCGCCCGACGCGCGGCGCAAGGTTTTCGATGAGTTTCACGGCCAAGTCGAACTGGCCGAAGCACCGCATCTGAGCGACGGCCATGACCGCGAGTTGACGGAAGCATTTAGGGCGCATATCCGCAAGCTGTCGATTTTGCTTGCGTCGTGTAGCTGAATCCGTCGATCGCGCTCGATGGCGAACTGATGGTCGTGGGTGACGCAGCGCGTTCGCTCGTTCGCTCGTTCGCTCGTTCGCTCGTTCGTCGTTGTCGAATCCCAAACCCACTCGCGCGGCGTGGGCCTGACAGTTAGTTGCATCACCTGTAGCCGCGCAGCGTGCGATGTCGCAAGCACATCTGGCGGGCGCCGCGCCCGCTTGCAACCACCTTTCATACAGGCCATTTGTGCCTGGCTTCGAGCGCGATCCGCGCGGCTCTGCAACAATTGCTACATTCGCGCCGCGCGCCGCTGCCCTGCTGCCCGGCGCGCGCCTGTTGCGCCATTCCAGCCCCTGCCGAGCCGTCCTTGTCCGAGATCACGCCCAATCCGGCGCGCGTCGCCGATGCGCCCATGTCCACCCGTCACCGCTATGCGTTGGCGGCGATCATGCTGTCCGTCGCGCTCGCCTCGCTCGATACCGCGATCGCCAACACCGCGCTGCCCGCGATGGCTGCGAATCTGCATGCAAGGCCGGCCGCGTCCGTGTGGATCATCAACGCGTATCAGCTTGCGATGGTCGCGACGCTGCTGCCGCTCGCCGCGCTCGGCGACATCGTCGAGCACCGGCGCATCTACATCTGCGGCATCGCGGTGTTCACGGCGTCCTCGCTGGCGTGCGCGCTCTCGCCGACGCTGCCCGTGCTCGCGAGCGCCCGCGTCGTGCAGGGACTCGGCGCGGCCGCCATCATGAGCGTCAACACAGCGTTGATCAAGCACATGTACCCGCCGCATCAGTTGGGGCGCGGCGTGGGGCTCAATGCGCTGGTCGTGGGCGTGTCGTTCGCAGTGGGACCGACGGTGGCGTCGCTGATCCTGTCCGTCGCCAGCTGGCCGTGGCTCTTCGCCGTCAATGTGCCGCTCGGCGTACTGGCGCTATCGTTCGCGCTGCCGGGACTGCCGCGCACGCCGCGCGGCACGCATCAATTCGACAGGATCGCGGCGCTGCTCAACGTGATCACGTTTGCCGCGCTGATCTTCGCGTTGGGCGAAGCGGCGCAGCGCGCGCCGTCGACGCTCGTGCTGGGCGCGGCTGCCGTCGCCATCGTGTTCGGCGCGCTGCTGATGCGCCGCGAAGCCGGCCACCCCGCGCCGATGCTGCCCGTCGACTTGTTCAAGCTGCCCGTGTTCGCGCTTTCGTCGCTGACAGCCGTGTGCTCGTTCGCTGCGCAAGGGCTCGCGTTCGTCTCGCTGCCCTTTTATTTCGAGGATGTTTTGCATCGCAGCCAGGTCGAGACCGGCTTTCTGATGACGCCCTGGCCCGTGATCGTCGCGCTTGCGGCGCCGTTCGCGGGACGGCTGTCGGACCGCTACCCGCCGGGGCTGCTTGGCGCGATCGGCCTCGCGATTCTATGCGGCGGCATGGCCTCGCTCGCGATGCTGCCGCCGCATCCGCCCGTGCTCGACATCACGATTCGCATGGCGATCTGCGGCGCGGGCTTCGGCTTTTTCCAGTCGCCCAATCTGAAAGCGCTGATGGCAAGCGCGCCGCCTCATCGCAGCGGCGGCGCGAGCGGCATCATCGCGACGTCGAGACTGATCGGGCAGACGACGGGCGCCGCGCTCGTCGCGCTGAGCTTCAGCATCGCGGGACGCCACGGCCCGACGCTATCGCTCGCGGCGGGTGCCGTGTTCGCCGGCGCGGCCAGCATCGCAAGCGGCTTGCGGCTCTTCGCGCCGTCGCATCGCGCGCAGACGACCGCCGCTACCATGACAGCGGCAAAGGATCGATAGACGGTAATGCGCGCGTGCCGCGGACAACGCGGCACGTCATGCGACGCACAGCACGGCGGCAGCGCGCATCGCGCCGATCAGCGCGCGAAATACCCCTTCACTGCCGACACGAACGTATCGATATCGGCACGCGACACGTCCATGTGCGTGACGAAACGCGACGCGTACAACATCTGCGTGAGGATGCCGCGTTCCTTGAGCCACGCTTCGAGCGGCGCGCAATGCTCCTGTGGAAACTGCGCGAACACCATGTTGGTGGCATGCGACTGCACCTTCACCTGATCGATCTGCGCGAGGCCCGCAGCCAGATGCGCGGCGTTGTCATGGTCTTCGGCGAGACGCTCGACGTTGTGCTCGAGCGCATACAGACACGCCGCCGCGAGCAGCCCCGCCTGCCGCATGCCGCCGCCCAGCACCTTGCGCCAGCGGTGCGCAACGTCGATCAGCGCCTTGCTGCCGACCAGCACCGAACCCACGGGCGCGCCAAGGCCTTTCGAAAAACAGATCGATACCGTATCGAACGGCGCGCATAGCGCATCGACGGGCTGCTTCGACGCGACGGCCGCATTGAACACGCGCGCACCGTCAAGATGCGTCGACAGCCCGCGTTCGCGCGCGAGCTGCGTGGCCTCGGTGACATAGCCCGCGAGCAGCACCTTGCCGCCGATCGTGTTTTCGAGCGCGAGCAGACGCGTGCGCGCGAAGTGATTGTCGATGGGCTTGATCGCGGCCGCGATCTTGTCGAGGGGAAGCGAGCCGTCGAGCGCATTCTCGATCGGCTGCGGCTGGATGCTGCCGAGCACGGCCGCGCCGCCGCCCTCGTATTTGTACGTGTGCGCGGCCTGCCCGACGATGTATTCGTCGCCGCGCGCGCAATGCGCCATCAATGCGGCGAGATTGCTCTGCGTGCCGCTCGGGAAGAACAGCCCTGCCTCCTTGCCCGCGCGCGCGGCAACGGTGTCTTGCAGACGCTGGACTGTCGGGTCGTCTCCCCAGACGTCGTCGCCGACTTCGGCGGCTGTCATCGTGGCGAGCATGTCCTTGCTCGGTCGGGTCACGGTATCGCTGCGCAAATCGATCATGTGCTTTTCCTCGTGGATGACGAAGCGCCTCACGTACAACGGCACGACGTGTGAAGCGCGCGATTGAATCCGCAGAGTGTATCAACTCCGCCCGCGACGAGCAGTTAGCCGGATGGCCAGGTAGATCGCCTCCCTTGGCGGGCGGATCATAAGATGGTGCTCAAGATTTGCGTCCATCGGCCGATACAGCAGTTGCCGACACACCTGAGAGACCTCGCTTTGAAAACGAAGATATGGCTGGCGTCGATTGCCGCCTCTGTTGCGTTGTGCGCATGCGCGCCGTCAGTTCCCGTTCAGGGCGTTCAGTTCACGCCCGTGGCCGCCACACAGCAGCAGCGCATACGGATAGTCGACACCGTGCGTATCCGGCTTTCTACGGGGTATTCGCGGCGCATTTCGAGCGGCTCGCTCTGGCGTCTGGCAGGCGAGCTTCCGCAGGGCTTTGCGTACAGGCCAATCAACGACGTGTTCACCGTCGAAGGCCGGCAGGTGCACGAGGCTTGGCTCGTGGTGAAAAACGATCACCTGGTGGGCTTCTATCTGCCCGGCGAATCGCATTTCTCTCCGCTCGATCCCACACAATCGATAACTACCGAGACCCTCCATGATTAAGCTTTCCCGCGTTCTTATCGCTGCATCGGCAGCCGCACTGCTCGCAACGGGCTGCGCCAGCGGCCCCGAATTCAAGGACGTTGCATCGTCGATTCCGACCATCAAGGAATCGCAAGGCCGCATCTATTTCTATCGTTCGAACTCGATGTTCGGCGCAGCGCTGCAGCCGGACATCAACCTGAACGACCAGGTTGTCGGCAAATCGAAGCCGGGCGGTTTCTTCTACGTCGACGAGCCGGCCGGCGACTATGTCGTCTCGACCGCCACCGAAACCAAGAAGACGCTCTCGCTCAAGCTCGAAGCGGGCGAAACGAAGTATGTGAAGACCAGTGTCGGCCTGGGCCTGCTGGTCGGCCGCATCATCCCTTCGCTGGAATCGTCGGAAGTCGCCAACAAGGACCTCGAAGGCCTGCACTACATCGGCACGCCGACCACGGCAGCTTCGAAGTAACGCCAGGCGACGAAATCGACGAAATGGCCGGCGGCATCCGGCATGCCGCCAGCCTTCGCGCGCTGCTTCATGCGCCATTTCACGCGTTCGCTTCGCGCATCCACCGCACGAAGCAAACGCACAGCTTCAGGGCGTCGCCACGGCCCATTGCCGCGAATCGAAAGTATCGGCGAACGCTTCGAAGCCTTCGATGGGAAGCGGGCGGCAGAACAGATAGCCCTGATACGCGTGGCACCCCGCGTCGGCGAGAAACCGGCGCTGCGCTTCCGTCTCGACGCCCTCCGCGATGACGCCCAGCCCGAGGCTTTGCGCGAGCGCGACGATCGCGCGCGCGATCACGGCGTCGTTCGGATCGTCGAGCACGTCGCGCACGAACGACCTGTCGATCTTCAATTGCCCGAGCGGCAGCCGCTTCAGATACGACAGCGACGAGTAGCCGACGCCGAAGTCGTCGAGCGAAAACACCACGCCTCTCGCGCGCAGCAACGTCATCTTGCGGATGATGTCCTCGACGTTGTCGACCAGCACGCTTTCCGTCAGCTCGAGTTTCAGACGGCTCGGATCGGCGCCCGTGCGCGCCAGCACGTCGAGCACGCTGGCGACGAAATTGACTTCGCGAAGCTGCTGCACGCTCACGTTGACGGCGATCGACAGATGCGCCCTGTCCACACGTGTCGCCCATTGCGCGAGCTGCCGGCAAGCCGTTTCCAGCACCTTGTCGCCGAGCGCGAGAATCAGGCCCGTCTCTTCAGCGAGCGGAATGAATTCGGCGGGCGGTATCAGCCCGTGCTCGGGATGCTGCCAGCGCACGAGCGCCTCGGCGCCCGTCACGCGATCGCCGTTGAATACCTGCGCCTGGTAATGCACCAGCAACTGGTCTTCGTCGATTGCGCGGCGCAGCGCCGCTTCCAGCGCCGCGCGTTCCATCACGACGGTCTGCATCGCCGGATCGAAGAAGCAGATCGCGTTGCGCCCGCTCTCCTTCGACTTGTACATCGCGAGGTCGGACTGTTTCAGCAGCTCGTCGATGGACGTTTCGTGTCCCGTGAAGAGCGTCGCGCCGATACTCGCCGTCGTGCGGAATTCCGTGCCGTCGAGATGGTACGTGCGGGAAAGCGCCGCCAGCACCTTTTCGGCGGCGGCCTCGGTTTCGGCGGCCGCGTCCTGGCGGTTGCGGCTCAGGTCGCTCAGCACGACCACGAATTCGTCGCCGCCCATCCGCGCGACCGTATCACCTTCGCGCACGGCCGACAGCAACCGGTATGCGACCTGGCTCAGCAGCAGATCGCCCTTGTCGTGACCGAGCGTGTCGTTGAGCGTCTTGAAGTTGTCGAGATCGACGAACAGCAGCGCGCCGTGCGTATGGTTCTGCGCGCTCAGCGCGATCACCTGCTTCAGCCGGTCGCGCAGCAGCGTGCGGTTCGGCAGATGCGTGAGCGCGTCGAAGAACGCCAGCTCCTTGATCTGCTCTTCCGCGAGCTTGCGCTCCGTGATGTCGTAGTGCGTGCCGACGTAATGCGTGACACGGCCGTCCTGCGCGGTCACGGCCGTGATCGTCAGCCACTTCGGATAGATTTCGCCGTTCTTGCGGCGATCCCATATCTCGCCCTGCCAGCCGCCGACGCGATGAATGGTGTCCCACATCTCGCGGAAGAACGCGGGGTCGTGACGGCCCGAACTGAGCATGCGCGGATTCTTGCCGACCACTTCGTCGGCCGTGTAGCCCGTGCATTGCGTGAACGCCGAGTTGACGCGCAGGATCGTGCCCTTCGCGTCCGTGACCATCATGCCTTCGAGCGAATCGAACGCGACGGCGGCGATGCGCAGCTCCGCCTCGCTCTCGCGCACTTCGGCGGTCATCTTCGAAGCGAGCCGCATTGCGCGGCTGCGGCCGCTCGCGAGGCTCCACGCGAGCAGCGCGAGCAGCAGCGAGAGCCCCGTGCCCGTGCAGGCGATCAGCAGCTTCGCGTTGTGCCCGAAGCGCGCCTTGAAGTCGTGCTGCGCCGCCATCGACAGCGTCCAGTCGTGCCCGCCCACGACGAGATATTCGTTCGCGGAGATCACCTCGCGGCTCTTCGGTTCCGACGACCGGTAGAGCAGCGACTCCGGCGACGGCTGCGTGCCGTCGTAGATCGACAGAAAGAGACCGGGCGGCTGTTCGCCATAGAGACTCGCGAGCACGTCGCGCATGCGGAACGCCGCATACACCCAGCCGAGCAGATGCGCGCGGCGCTCGTCGACGGTATCTTGCGGCTTGCCCTGCTCGTAGATGGGCAGGTACATGACGAAACCGGGCAGCGGCGGCGCGCCCGCATCCGATGCGAGCTGCACCTTGCCCGACACCACGGCGAGCCCTGAATCGCGCGAGCGCTCCATCGCCTGGCGGCGCACGGGATTGGCCCACGCGTCGTAGCCGAGCAGCGAGCCGCCGTCGGCGAGCGGGGGCTCGCGGCTGATCACAGGCGCGTAGCCCGCGCGCTCGCCGGGCGGATCGATCGCATAGTGCCGGCCGAAACGCCCGCGCATGTCGGCCATGTGCGCGTCATGCCGGTCGGCGGGCACCCATTGGACGACGCCGATCGCCTGCATGCCCGAGAAGTTCGCATCGGCGTTGACCGCGCCGAGATAGCCGTGAAACGCCTGCAGATCGAGCGAGCCGCGCGCCGCGAACATGCCCTGCACGCCGCGCAGCATCTGCTCGTAGCTCGCCATCCGCTGCTCGATGCGGCTGACGGAATCGCCCATCGCGAAGTTGAATTCGGAAAGCAGCTCGCGCCTCGCTGCCTGGCGCTCGTGATCCCATACGGACCAGGTGATCGCCAACCCGGTCACGAGAATCAGCAGCGGCAACAGGATCAGGCGCGCACGGTTCATCACGGTGTCGTGAAGTCGACCATCGAATCGGCCAGCTCTGGTTTGAAATACTTCCTGAAAATGCGGCGCACGGTGCCGTCCGCGCGCATCGCGGCGACGAGGGCGCGCCACTTCTCGCGCTCCTGCGGCGACAGCGCCTTCTTCGACATGATGAGGCCGTGCGGCACGGCGGCGTCGTTGAATTCGATGATCGTGGTGATGTCGCGGATGCGCTTCTCATCCAGCGCCGGATAGTCGAACGGCTCGATGATCATCCCCTGAATGCTGCCGCGCATCAGCGCCTGATAAAGCGGCTCGAGGCCGCCCGCCTGACTGACGCGATTGCCCGTGGCGAGCGTATCGACCAGTTCGTTGGCCGACTGACTATACCGGAAGCTCCGGATCACGCCGAGTTGAAACCGGTCGTCGTGTTGGAAATCGGACAACTGATGGATGCCGGCGTCCTTGCGCACGAGCAGGTAGAACTTGTCGCTGAAGTACCAGGCAAACGACGCGTAGCCGTCGCGTTCCTCGTTCGTGATGCCGGACAGGCTGAAGTCGAGCGCGCCGGATTCGATCAGCTTCCAGATCCGCGCCCGCGACATCAGGCTCACGCGGATCTCGCAGCCGCTGCGGCGAATCAGTTCGTCGGCGAAATCCTTGTCGATGCCCGTGTTCGTTTCCAGCGAATACAGCAGGCCGTGATCGTGCAGCGCGAGCGTGAACGGCCGCGAGCAGTCGGGGCCGCCCTGGCTGCTGCTTTGGCTGCTTTGGCTGCTTTGTGCGAATGCGTTGCTGCCCAGCGTGCTCATCGCGATGAGCAGAATTAGCAAACCGATGAGGCCGCGGTGAATCACGGTGACTCCTGTTATCGAGGCTCGGGTTCGGATTCGGTCCGTGTCGGACGACCGGCGAGGCCTGTCATGGCGCTGTCAGCCTCGCATGACGGTTGGCCCGCAGATGAGCAGACCTCACGCGTTAACGGCAAAGTATGACGATGACTTGAGCCATCGTTTCAAGAGGTGCTGGCAAAAACGTCAAAGCGGCTAAAGCGTGCGTTCTCACGGCAAATGATCGATGCATTCCACTTCTTTATTCGTGAGGCGCAAATGCTGGTTAGCGGTCGTTAAGCCCCTTGCCATCGAGAATCTGCTGGCTGCACTTTTCGACTCGCGACACCCTCGTTTTCGATTGCGTGGGCGCGGAGAAATAGAGAAGGTAAGCGCGTTGCCGCCCGGGAGTCAGCGCATTGAAAGCGTCTTTCAACTCGGGCATTTCGTCCAGTTTGTTCTGGAATTCTTCTGGAACGGCAAATTCCGCGGTCTTTTTTAAAGTCACCTTCAGGCCGGCTTTTTCTACTTCGACGGCTTCGCGGATATAGGACTTCAGCACGTCGACCATTGCGTCGATGTCGCGAATGTCGGTGAACCGTATCTGGCGCGACGACTGCACGTTTTCGGTCTGCGCGATCAGAATGCCTTTGGCGTCCTTTAACAGCGCGCCCTTGAAAAACAGAAGCGCGCAATACTCCTTGAATCCGTGCATCAGAACGACGTTTCTTTTATCGAACGTGTAGCAGGGAACGCCCCACTTCAGTTCTTCCGTCAACTGACAGTCGAGAATGATCGCTCTCAGTTTCTCGAACTCTTTCTGCCATTTTTTGGTCTTGCTTAGAAAGGCATCGACCTCCGGATTCATTTGCGGCGCTCCGATGTGGAATGAACCCGTTATCTAACTGCATCCGTGTAACAAGTCAATATCGGTGGGAGCGTCAGGTCAGGGACGGCACGACGCCCGCGCTTCTCTCAATGCCCCAGCGACTCCACTTTATTCGGCAGCGTATCGACGCCATGCGGCCGCGCCATCTGCTTGATCAGCAGCGCGACGCATGCAATCAGCCCCGCGACCGCGACCGTTGCGAACACGCCCGAGAACGTGAAATGCCGGCGCGTCAGCTCGGCCACGAGGAACGACCCGGCGATTCCGCCGAAGCGTCCGACGCCGAGCATCCATGCCACGCCCGTCCCGCGCCCTTCCGTCGGATAGAACGCAGCGGCGAGCGCCGGCATCGACGACTGCGCGGTATTCATCAATACGCCGGCGATAAACACGATCGCCACGAGCGCGCCGACATTGCCCGCAGCCTGTCCGATGGAATACACGCTGACGGCCGTGAGCGCATAACACACGGCGATCACGCGATTTGCGTTGAAGCGATCCATCAGCACACCGCACAAAACCGCGCCCACGCCGCCCAACGGGAACAGCGCGGAAATCAGCGTCGCGCTCTTCGGCGTCAGGCCCGCATCCTTCAACAGGATCGGCATCCAGTTGATCGACGCGTAGAAGATCACGAGGCCCATGAAATACGTGACCCACAGCATCACCGAGCCGACGATGTACGAACGCGACAGCACGACGCCCGCGCCCTTGCCGCCCGTTTGCGGCGCGGTCTCGGTCATCACGAACGAACCGGCACCCAGCGCCGCCGATGAAATGCGCGCGAGCGTCGCGCGAATCCGCTCGACGGCATGACGGTTCGCAACCATGAACCGCACCGACTCCGGCATCTTGACGAGCAGCACGACACCGAGCAGCAACGGCGTCACGCCGCCGAGCATCAGCACGCTGCGCCAGCCGAAATGCGGAATCATCCACGCGGCCAGAAAGCCGCCGAACGCGGCGCCAAGCGGAAAGCCGCAGAACATCAGATTGATCACCGTCGCGCGGCGGCGATCGGGGCAGAACTCGCCCATCATCGTGACGGCGTTCGGCATCGCAGCGCCAAGACCGACGCCCGTGACGAAGCGCAGCACGGTCAGTTGTCCGATGCTCGACGAAAACGCCGACGCGAGACACGCAAGCCCGAACAGCAACACCGAGCCGAGCAGCAGCGAACGGCGTCCGAGGCGGTCGGACAACGGGCCCGAAACAAGCGCGCCGCATGCGAGGCCGAACAGCGCGGCGCTCAGCACGGGCGCGAGATCGGGCCGGGACAGGTGCCACTGCGTCAGCAACGACGGCGCGATAAAGCCGATTGCGGCCGTGTCGAAACCGTCCAGCAGAACGATCACGAAGCACATGAAGAAAACGAGCCATTGGAAGCCGCCGAATGGCTGCTCGTTGATGAACGTCTGAACGTTCACGACGGAAGTGCGGTTCATCGCCTGTCTCCTACACATGGCGCAGCGTGCTGTGCTGCGTCCAGTCGTCCTGAAGTGCCTGGAAGCGATGCGCGATCCGCGCGCCTCGCTTCGGATCTGTCAAGCGGCGCAAGCCGCGTTTTCTGGCGTCGACATCGGCTCATTTGCCGATGTTCGCATATCGCACAATCTTTCAAATTGCGAACACTTTAGCCGTTGCGCTCGGCAGGCGTCAATGAAGGGTAACTACCGATGGCCGTAGCCGCCGCAAGAATCCACTCGGCGCGACGGATGCCTTATCAAGCGTAACAGGCCTTCCGTCAGATATCGTTGTGCGCCCAAGTGTTTTCCCGTCACTCACTTACAAACAAAAAAACTTCCATTACGTTTTACTTTCATCTATAACGACAGGGCATGCGCGAACACGCCTGTCTCGTTGCATGTCCTCAGCCCGTCTGTGCTAGCCGACGGGCTTTTTTTTTGCTCACCCAGCATAAGCCTGGCGCACCTACAACTTCCTTTCATCAAACGAATCCACTCGGTGAAAACCCCCTGCCGCTTTCACTTGACTTACTTGATATATCACATATCGTATGGGATCTATCAGCGCTGCTTTTTTAGCAGACGGTGATCGGAAGCCCGGTCTGGCTTTCGCAAATTATCAGGCAAGCAAGTCGGCAACCATCGAGCATGGGACGAGAGTCGGCGCGCAAGCGCAGCTCCCGTCGACAAAGGAGACAGTGATGAAGACGGAGCATCAGGAACAGGCGGCATCGTGGTACGCATCACCGTGGGCGCAACTGGTATTCGGCGTGATCTGCATGGCAATGATCGCCAACATGCAATACGGCTGGACGTTGTTCGTCAATCCCATCGACGAAAAGTACCACTGGGGCCGCGCCGCCATTCAGGTGGCGTTCACCATCTTCGTCGTCACGGAAACATGGCTGGTGCCGATCGAGGGCTACCTCGTCGACAAGTACGGACCTAAACCCGTCGTAGTCGGCGGCGGCCTGCTGTGCGCGCTCGCGTGGGTCATCAACTCAATGGCGTCGTCCCTGCCGCTGTTGTATGTGGCCGCGGCCATCGGCGGCATCGGCGCGGGGGCCGTGTATGGCACCTGCGTCGGCAACGCGCTAAAGTGGTTCCCCACCCGCCGCGGGCTTGCAGCGGGCATTACGGCGGCCGGATTCGGCGCGGGATCGGCGGCGACCGTCGTGCCGATCGCGAACATGATCAAGCACAGCGGATACGAGGCCACGTTCCTCTGGTTCGGCCTCGGCCAGGGGATCGTCGTGTTCGCGCTCGGTCTCTTCCTGCTTGCGCCGCCCGCCAGCATGCTCGCCGATATGAGCAATGCGGTGAAGAGCACGCTCAAGCGCGCCGTTCACAACGCGACGCCTCGCGAAGTGGTCTCGGCGCCCGTGTTCTGGGTCATGTACCTGATGTTCGTGATGATGGCGGCAGGCGGCCTGATGGCGACGGCGCAACTGGGCCCCATCGCCAAGGACTTCGGCTTGCACGATTCGCCCGTTTCGCTGATCGGCCTGACGCTGCCCGCGCTGACGTTCGCATTGGCGATCGACCGCGTGCTCAACGGCTTGACCCGCCCGTTCTTCGGCTGGGTCTCCGACCGCATCGGCCGTGAGAACACGATGTTCGTCGCGTTTGCGATCGAGGCGATCGGCATTGTCGCGCTGTCGAAGTTCGGCCACAGCCCGACTGCGTTCGTCGTGCTGACGGGCATCGTGTTCTTCGCGTGGGGCGAGATCTACAGTCTCTTCCCGGCCACTTGCGGCGACACGTTCGGACCGAAGTTCGCCGCAACCAACGCTGGCCTGCTGTACACCGCGAAAGGCACGGCCGCGCTGCTCGTGCCGTTCACGAGCATCGTCACGGCGGCGACGGGAAGCTGGCATGCCGTGTTCATGCTCGCATCCGGCATGGCGGCCGTCGCTGCGCTGCTGGCGCTGTTCGTGCTCAAGCCGATGCGGCGCGCGTATGTGCTCCAGCACGCGGAGCCGTCGCTCGAGATGCCGTACGAATCCACGCGCATCAGCGAATCGGCGCGCATTTCCGCGGGAGGCAGCTAAGCAGCGGCGAGCAACCCCGCTGAACAACGCTGATCCGCGGCACGCATTGCCGCCACAGCTGCAAGGGTGTCCGCTCGCGATACACAGGCGATTGCGGAACGGACACCCGCTCACATGCATGCCAAACCTGACGCACTCTGTAGCGGTGGGCGTGACACACTGCCCTGCCGCAGACGCTGCCGTTGCGCATTCAGGCATCACGAGCCGTCGCAGCAAGGCACGCAGCGCGCCGCGACCATTCGCCTGGCACGAACCGTGCGCGCCACGCTGTCGCTGATACGCACGCCCTTTTCCGACGCTTCCTTTCCGATCCGCTGGCGTACGTGTCGCCCTTCCGACAACGGCCGACCGCAGAGGCGAATCCGATGGAAAGCGAAGAGCTACTTGAGGACTGGCGCAAGCTCGCGCTCGATATCGAGCATCAGGTGGAGAACGCCGTCATCGGGCAGCGCGAGACCATCCGTCTGATCAACGTCGCGCTGTTCGCTCGCGGCCACGTGCTGCTGGAAGGCGGCGTCGGCGTCGGCAAGACGACGATCCTGCGCGCGTTCGCGCGCGCGATCGGCGGCGATTTCGAGCGCGTCGAAGGCACGATCGATCTGATGCCGGGCGATCTCGTCTATCACACTTACGTCGACGCCGAAGGCAAGCCGCGCATCGAGCCGGGCCCGCTGATCAAGCACGGCGAACGGCTCGCGACGTTCTTCTTCAACGAGATCAACCGCGCGCGTCCGCAGGTGCAATCGCTGCTGCTGCGCGCGATGGCCGAGCGCTCCGTGTTCGCGTTCGACCGCGAATATCGCTTCCCGCACATGACCGTGTTCGCCGACCGCAACAAGGTCGAGAAAGAAGAAACGTTCGAGCTGGCGTCGGCGGCGCGCGACCGCTTCATGTTCGAGCTGAACATGTCGACACCCGACGATCAGCCCGCGCGCCGCGCGCTCGTGTTCGATCCCGCCTTTCACGACACGGAAGCGCTGCTCGCGCGCGTCGCGCCCGACGTGCTGCCGTGGCAACGGCTCAACGCGATCGCGGCGGCGATTCAGCGCACGATTCACGCGAGCGAAGCGATCGAGCGCTACGCGCTCGACATCTGGAGCGCAACGGAGAATCCGACGCGATTCGACATCGCGCTCGATGAGGTGGACATGCAGCGCCTGATCCTCGCCGGTGCGAGTCCGCGCGGGATGAGCGCGCTGCTGCGCGCGGCGCGCGTCGTCGCGTGGCTCGAAGGGCGCACGTATCTGATGCCCGAGGACATTCACCGCGTGCTGCTGCCAACCCTCGGCCATCGCGTGTACTTCACGCCCGTCTACGAACTGCGCCGCCAGGAACTCGCCGATGCGCTGATCGCGCAGATCGTATCGAGGATCGCGGCGCCGTGAACACGCTGACCGAGTTCCAGTACCGGCTGCCGATGCGCATATCGGGCGCGCGGCCCGGCGGACATCGCGGATCGAGCGTCGGCATCGGCCAGGAGTTCGCCGCGCACACACGGCTATTCGACTATCCCGATCCGCGCCGGATCGATGTGCGCGCAAGCGTGCGCACGGTCCAGCGCGAATGGCTCGTGCGCGTCCACCGGCAACGCGTGGCCGTGGCCGTGCATGCCGTCGTCGACGTGTCGGGCTCGATGCGCTTCGGCGCCGCGCACACGAAGCTCGATGTCGCCGCAACGTTCGTCGAGGCGCTCGGACACAGCGCGTTTCGCATCGGCGACCCCGTCGGCATGATCGCGTTCGACGACGCCGAGCGCGAAGATCTCTTCGTGCCGGCACGGCATGCTCGCGGGATGGGCGCGCTGATGAGCGGGCTGCTGCGCGCGTCTACGCAAACGGCGGCGCCGCAAACGGGCACGCCCGCGCGCGCGGGCGGCTTGCGCGATGCCGTCACGCGTCTTGCGGGCCGCGCGTGCCTCGTCTTTCTCGTCTCCGATTTTCACTGGCCGCTCGATACGCTGTCGGGACTGCTCGACACGTTGACTCACGCGTGGGTCATCCCCATCGTGATCTGGGACCATGCCGAAATCGAGCCGCCATCGCAGAACGGCTGGATGTCGCTGGCCGATATCGAATCGGGCGAAGCGCGGACGATGTGGATGCGCGACTCGGTCCGCAACCGCTGGCGCGAGGCCGTCGCCGAAAGGCAAGCGCAGATCGTGGCTGCGTTTGCGCGTCATGGCATCCGTCCGTTCTTCAATCGTGGCGCGTTCAATCCCGAGGCGCTCAGCCGCTACTTTCTCGAGATGACGGCATGAATCGCGCTGACGTCACGTTGTCGATGCACGCACGGGCGCAACGCGCGCTTTCGCACTTCGTTGCGCTCGCATCCGCATTCATGATCGCAAGCGTTACTGCGCAGACGACACACGCAGCGCCAGCAACGCAACAAGCAACACAGACGAAACCGGCCACCGTGCAACAGCCCCGCGCGTTCGGCCATGTGCTCGGCGACATCCTGACCCAGCAGATTCTTCTCGACGATCATGGACACGACGCGACGCTTTCCGCGATGCCGTCGACGGGCCGCGTCAACGCGTGGCTCGAACGCCGCCCGCCGACACTTCGAACGGACGCCGATGGCCGCCGCTGGCTCGTGCTCGACTATCAGGTGATCAATTCGCCGCGCGCGACTACCGTGACCTCGACGCCGCCGCTGCAATTGCGTCTGACGTCGGGCGCGACGCTCGATGTCGCGCAGAGTCCGCTGTCGATTGGCCCGCTTGCACCGTTGGGCATCGCCGACGCGGGACGCCTCGCGACGCTTCAGCCCGACCGGCTGCTTGCCGCGCAATCCGCTGCGCCGCTCGAACGCGCGATGGCCGTCTGGATTGCGCTAACCGTCGCGGTGCTGGTCGCGTGGCTTGGCTGGTGGATCGCGCGCAACAGGCGCGACGCGATGCGGCTTCCGTTCGCGAAGGCGTGGGCCCGCTTCGGGCAGCATGACGACGCCGCGCTCGAAGCAGACCCCGATGCATGGCGCGGGCTGCATCGCGCGCTCGACGAAGCAGCGGGACGCGTCGTGCACGCCGGCTCGATCCCTGGCCTGACGGACAACGCGCCTCATCTGCGCGAGCTTCGGCCGCAGATCGAGCAGTTCTTCCAGCGATCGTCGAACCGCTTCTTCTGCGATCTTCCCGTCGCGACGCCGTTTTCGCTGCGCGATCTGTACCGCGCGCTCTATCGCGCAGAAAAGCGTCACCACCGATGAGCACGCCGCCCGACTTTCTCTATCCGTGGGCGCTCGCGCTGCTGCCGCTCGCTGCATTGCCGCTGCTGCGCCGGAGCATCGACACGCTGCCGTATTCGTACGTCGCGTGGCTGCCGCGCGACCGCGCGGGCGGCGTCGTCGCCTTCGTGTGGCGAGCGGCCGCGATGGTCGCGCTCGCAGCCGTCATCGTGGGACTCGCGGGTCCCGGCTTCTCCGGCGAACAGAAGCGGATCACGGGAGCGGGCGCCGAAATCCTGATCCTGATGGACGGCAGCGGCAGCATGTACTCGCCGATCAGCACGGGCAGCGCGAATGTCGCCGACGCGCCGACGGCAGGCGAAACGAAGAACCAGATGGCACGCGATGCGATCAGCGCATTCGTCGCGCAGCGCGTCAACGACCGCTTCGCGTTCATGCTGTTCGGCACCCATCCGATGCTGGCCGTGCCGTTCACACGCAATCGCACGGTGATCGACGCCGCCATCGATGCGACGGCCATAGGACGCGGCATGCCCGACACGCTGCTCGATCGCGGCATTCAGTCGGCCGTCGAGCAGTTCGACGGCCGCGCGCGCACGAGCAGCCGCGCGATCGTGCTGGTATCCGACGGCGGCGCGCTACTCGACGACGTCGCGCGCGAGCACATACGCGCGGGTCTCGCGCGCAATGGCGTCGCGCTGTATTTCATCTATCTGCGCAGCGGCGTGTACAGCCCGGATCTGCATGCGCGGCTCGCCGCGTCGGACCATTCGCCCGAAGCCGAGCTGCATCGCTTCTTCCTGTCGCTGCCGACGCCTTATCGCCTGTACCAGGCGGACAGCCCGCAACAGGTCGCGCGCGCGATGACCGACATCGCGCGCGCCGAGAACGCGCCCGTGTCGTTCGTCGAACGATTGCCGCGACAGGACGGCAGCGCATGGTGTTTCGCGACGGCCTTGCTCTGCTGCGTGATGCTGCTGTGCATCTGGTTCGTGCAAAAGCGGAGCCTGTCGTGAAGCGCCTGCCCATACACCTGCTGTTCGGCGCGGCGACGCTGTGCTGCGCGGCCGTCGCCGGATACTACGCGGCGCGCCTGCTGCACGCGGCCGACGCGAATCGCGAGATCGCGACGATCTCCACGCAACCGCCGAGCGCGTGGAGCAAGACCGCGACGAATCAGCAGGATCCGGCCGTGCGGCTCGCGCAAGCCGTCGCGCTCGCGCGCGCGGGCCAGCATGCGGAAGCGGGCAAGCTCTACTACGATCTCGGGCGGCTCGCGCCATCGAGCGAGACGGGCCGCATCGCGCTCTACGATCTCGCCAACATGTATCTGCGCGAAGCCGCGGGCAACGATGCGCAAGGGCCCGTGCGCTCGCCGCCGATGCTCGAAAACGCGAAGGCGCGCTATCGCGAGGTGCTGCGCCTCGACCCCGGCGACTGGGACGCGCGCTACAACCTCGAGCGCGCGTTGCGCCTCGCGCCCGAAGCGCAGGACACCGCCGACGACGACAAGGACGTCAAGGAGCAGCACAACATCAACGTGCGCGGCGCGGCGCCGGAGGAACTGCCGTGAAGGCGCTGCGACGCGCATCGCTGCCGCATCTGGGGCGCCGCTGGTGGCAGCTTCCGCTGGCGTCGCTGCTGCTCGCCGCCGCTGCGTGGATGCCGCCCGTGCAGTTCACGCGCCCGATCTTCCGATACGTCGTCACGTTCGACATCACGCAGAGCATGGATGTCGAAGACGTCTCGATGGGCGGCAAGCCGATCAGCCGTCTCGACTTCGCGCGCGCCGCGATGAGCGACGTGTTGCAGCACCTGCCGTGTGGATCGGAGATTGGCTGGAGCGTGTTCTCGAATCAGCGCTCGCTGCTGTTGCTCGCGCCCGTCGAGGTGTGCGGCAACTACGATGCACTGCTGTCGTCGCTCGATCAGATCACGGGAAAAATGCGCTGGGTCAACAGCAGCGTGATCGCGCAAGGCGGCCTCTATTCGGCGATACGCGCCGCTGCGGACCTCGGCCACAACACCGATATCGTCTTTGTCACCGATGGCCAGGAAGCGCCCCCGGTCGCGCCGAACGAGACCAGCGTGCGGGACATTCCGCAAGGACTCGTGCATGGCTGGCTGATCGGCGTCGGCGGCGATCAGCCAGCGCCGATCCCCAAGACGAACGCCGACGGCGTGCGCACCGGTTTCTGGCGCGCCGATGAAGTGCGCCAGTTGCAGCCGACGCCCGGCGCGCCCGCCAAGGCCGAGAGTCACGAAGAACTGTCGGAGCTTCGGGAGACGTATCTCGAAGCCGTCGCCGGGCATCTCGGCTTCGGCTACAAGCGGCTGGTCGCCGCCGATTCGTTGCGCGCGCCATTGACCGACGCGCGGTTCGCGCATCCGACGCCTGTCGCGACCAATGTTCGCTGGTGTCCGGCGCTGCTTGCACTCGTGCTGCTCGTCTGGCGCTTTCTGCCCGCGAAACAGGTCGCGCGCAAGCCCAAGCCCGCGAGCGCGGCAGCCGTTCCCGCTCATGGCGCGATCAGCCGCACATGAATTGCGTTCGATAGTTTTAGTGAACGACTGCAAGCGTGTTGCTCATCAGATTGGTGCGCGCTTCACGACTCACGCGCTTCGAACATAGCCACATTCGCAAAGAGCTTGCGGGCACGTGGACTGCTCGCTTCAAGGAACTTTGCGAGGACACCTGGCTATGCATACGAATCGAATCTCTTCCGTGATGTATCGACTGCTTTCTTCGACGGGCGCAGCGTGCGCGATGTTGCTGTGCACGGCCGCCGTCGCGCAGATCACGGCGCCAGGCGGCGACGGGTCTCAGGAAAAACGCAGCGCGCCGATGGGCACCAAGTCCGATCCGCCGCCCGCGCACACGCTCGAATCGAGCAGGCCGCAAGCCGTCGATGCGCAGAAGGAGCGCGGCGCGACAGCGAAGCCGGAGCACAAGGCCGAGGGCGCCGGAGGTTTCGACAACGGCTTGTATGGCACAGGTGCGGGCAGCAACAAATAGCGGCAGCCGGGCCTTCGCCGATGCGAAACGGCAAGGCCCGGCAAGCGCATGCGCTAGTCGCAGACGCTATTTGAAGCTCGCGTCGTCGTCGCCGGGTGCAGGGCGCTGCGTGTTTTCTTCCTCTTCCGGCGATGGCGTGGGCGCAAGCGGGTCCATGTCGGGCGGCATGCCCGGCGTCGGACGTGGCTGCTCTTCAGGTTCATCGAGTGGCTGATTGGCCGGGTCCGCGATGGGATCGACCGTCGGATCGGTTTGCATGACGTGTGTCCCTATGTGTGCGTGTGTGTCCGTGTGTTGATCGGAAGGCAATGTCCGCGCGACGGATGATTCAACCGCGCGACGCTCCGTGCGTATCGCCTGGAACAACGGGCGGCTCGAAGTCGGGATCGGTCGGCTCGCCATGCGCGGCCTTGTCCGCCCGCTTGTCTTTCGTCTTCGTGCGCCGTGTGTTTTCGTCGGCGAGCGGCGTTTCCGGTCCGCCCGGTTCGTCCATCGGGTTCTGCTGCTCGTTGATCGTGTTTCCCATTGCATGCCTCCGTGGCGTGACTCTCCAGCGCCAATGCGCGCGCCGAGACGATCGGATCAGCAACGCTTATTCCCGCCGCATCACCCTGCGCGCCGCACGTGACGACCGCCGACTGTCAGCGCGATGACGGAAAGCGCCGCGGAGACGGCCGCGAACACCACATCGGCCCACAGATGCCCGACGCTGCGCGACAGCAGCGCAATGCCCACGGCAGGCAGCGAGTTGCCGGTGTAGCAGCACAGCAGATACGCCGACAGCAATTCCGCGCGCTGCCCGGCCGGCGCCATCCGGTTCACCTCTTGCAGGCTGCCGCGAAAGCCCAATGCCGACGCAACGCCGCCGAGCGCCGTCGCGACGACGAGCAGCGCAATCGATCCTGCGATCTGCGCCCACAACAGCAACGCGAGGCTCGGCGGCAGCAGCCACAGTCCGGCGGACATCGCGACGCGCGCGCCCAGCGTGCGTGTCGCGATAACGGTGACCGTGCTCGCGGCGAACAGCTCGGCGACGACTGCGCCGCTCAGCGCCGCGCTGTGCGTATGCATGCTGTTCTGCATCAGATTGGGCAGCAGCGCCGCATAGAAGCCGAGCAGCGCAAACGTCGCAAAGGCCGTGACAGCAGGCGCGACGAACGCCATGTACAACCCGGCGGGCACGCCGACGCGCGGCTCGAACGACAGTTCTGCGAGCCGTCGCGCAGGGCGGTCCACCGTTTCGCAGGCTCTTGCCGTCATCGCCGCCGCGCCGGCCAGAACCAGCGCGTAGACGACGAACACCGTGCGCAGCGGCCACGGCGCAAATTGCGCGAGCAGGCCCGCGATCAATGCGCCCGCCGCGAGACCAGCGAGATTCACCGCCGCGGCGAGGCGGCTCGCGGCGGCCTTGTCGTCGGCGGGATGCAGTTCGGCGATCCATGCCGTGGCCGTCGCTGCGCCGACGCCGATCGCAAGACCGCTTGCCGCGCGCGCGACGAAGAGCCACGCGGGATGCACGGCGAAAAGAAACAGCAGCGTACTGACTATCGCAACGGCGACCACGAGCAGGCTCACGGGCCGGCGCCCCGCGCGATCCGACACGCGGCCGAACGCGAACAACGCGCCGAGATTGCCGATCACATAGGCCGCGTAGACAAGCGTGACCGTCAGCTCGGAGAGGCCGAATGCGCGCTGATAAATCGGATAAAGCGGCGTGACGAGCGGACTGCCGGCGTAGAGGACGCCGAGCAGCACGGCGGCCGAGATCAGCGATGCCCGGCGGCTCAGCATCGTTCGCGCGCGCGAAGGCGGATGCATGCGCGTCTCCATCGAGGTTCGCATCGTGTCGAAGCAGCAAGCGATATTCCGCACGCCCGGTTTTTAGCTGGAATCTTTTAGCCCCTTAGCCGAAATTCCGGGCATGCCGCTTGCGGCCAACATCATGTGTGAACATGAAGAAACGGGGAGCACATCATGACCATCACGACGATTCGCATATCCGACACGCAGGTCCAGGTCGAGCAGACGGCCTACACGTTCGCGAACAAAGAGGATGCCGACGCATTTCAGCAATGCCTCGTCAGCGGCACCGTGGAGACTTGCCATCACGATCATCCGCCCGTTTCGATGCGGCCCACGCGCGCCGACGAACGCGCCGACGATCCGAACCGCGACAGCACGATCTCGCCTTCGCTCGGCGGCGATACGGCGATGTGATGGTGATTTATGACGACGGGTGAGCCTACCGCATCAACTCATCAAAACTAGCCAGCAACCGCTCGATATCCGCCGCATGAATCGCCCCCATCGTCGAGATGCGGAACAATTCCTTCGACAAGCCGCCCTGCCCCGCATAGATCACGAAGCCGCGCGCCTTCAACGCATCGTGCAGTTGCTCATACGCGATGCCTTTCGGCAGACGGTACGCGCGCAACACCACGGAACACTCCTGCGGCGGCAACACACTTTCCATCCCGCGCGCGGCAAGCCCCGCGCGCGCCTGCTCGGCGAGCGCAGCATAACGCGCATGACGCGCCTTCCAGCCGCCTTCGTCGTCGAGTTCGCGCAGCGCTTCGACGAGCGCGTAATACGCGTGCACGGACGGCGTGAACGGCGTATTGCGCTGATCCTGCAAGCTCGCGAGACGCGCAAGCCCGAGATAGTACGTGCGGCTCGCGGCAGCCGCCAACGCATCGCGCCGCACGATCACGAATGCCGCGCCCGGCACGCCATGCAGGCACTTGTTCGCCGTCGCCGCCACGGCCGCAATCGTGCCTTCCGCGAAGTCGATCTCTTCCGCGCCGAAGCTGCTCACGCCATCAACCAGCATCTTCACGTTGCGCGCGCGGCAAACCTCGGCGAGCGCCTTCAGGTCGTTCAAACGGCCCGTCGTCGTCTCGTGATGAATCACGGCGACATGCGTGATCGACGTGTCGGCATCGAGCGCGGCCGCGATGCGTGAGAGATCCGGCGCATGCATCCATTCGTGCTTCACGATGCTGTGCGCTATACGGTACTGCGTCGCGATCTGCGTGATGCGCTCGCCGTACACGCCGTTCTCCACAATCAACAGCTTGCCGTTTTCCGGCACGAGCGCCGCGATCATGCTCTCGACGGCCGCCGTGCCCGAGCCCGTCATCAGCACGGCGCTCCACTGCGCGGGGTCGAGATCGTACAGCTTCACGAGGCGCGTGCGCGCTTCGTCCTGCAGATCGAAAAACTCGCTCTCGCGATGGCACAGGTCCGTTTGCAGCAGGCTGTTGCGCACGCGCTCGGTCAGCGTGACGGGGCCTGGGTTCATCAGCAGCATCAGCGTGCTCCTTCGTTCGAGCCGGAAGTGGCGATGTGGCGCATCAGTCGCGTCTTCACATCGGGCGGAGCGATGGTCGGGCGCGGGAGGCCATCGGGCGTGCCGCGACGGATCGCGACGCGCAAGAAGCGCGGACCGTCGAGTTGCGGCGACGCGAACAATTCGTCGATCAAACTTACGTCATCGCCTTCGACAGCCGATGCGTAGCCGCACGCCGCCGCGACGCCCGCGAACGACACTTCGGGCGACACCGTCGACTGGCCGCCCGTCGAATCGTGCGCGCCGTTGTCGAGCAGAATGTGCGTGAGGTTCGCGGGACCGTATGCACCGAGCGTCGCAAACACGCCCATGCGCATCAGCGCGGCGCCGTCGCCATCGAGCGCGACGACATGCAGATCGGGACGCGCGAGCGCAAGACCCAACGCGAACGGCGTAAGGCAGCCCATCGAGCCGACCATGTACAACTGATTCGGCCGGTCGTCGATGGCGTAGAGTTCGCGGCCGCAGAAACCCGTCGATGCGAGCACGACCGTCGATTCCAAAGGCGTGTGCGCGATCACGCGTTGCAACGCTTCGTTGCGCGTCGGCAGCGCGTCGGATGAGGCGCCTCGCGACACATCGCGCGACTCACGCTTCTCGCGTTTCGCGGCGCGGCTCGCGTCCTTCAGTTCATACGGCGCGACGCTGCCCTTTTGCATCACGAGCGCATACGGACGGCCTGTCGCATCCATATGCGCGATCGCGCGATCGAGCGCGGGGCCGATTGCATCGGCTTCCGTCGGGAACGTCTCCCACGGAATCTCCATCGTGTCGAGCATCGCCGGCGTGATGGGGCCCATCAGTTGATGCTGCGGCTCGTCGGGCACGCCGGGCTGGCCGCGCCACGTGACGATCAGCAATTGCGGCAGACGGAACGTCCACGTCAGCGACGTCAGCGGACTCACGGCATTGCCGAGGCCCGAGTTCTGCATCATCGTGACGCCGCGCCCACCATTTTCATGACCGCCGCGCGCACCGAGCGTGACGCCCGCAATGAACGCGACGGCATCGCCCTCGTTCGCCGCCGATACGTAGTGCAGCTTCGGGTCTTGCAACACGTAGTTGATGAACGGCGTGAGGTACGAGCACGGCACGCCCGCATACCAGTCGAAGCCGCGCTCGCGCGCCGCCTCGACGAACTGTGCAGCTTCGATCATTGCGCCGCGCCTCCCGCTGCGTCGCCCGTTGCGAGCGGCGTCTGCTCGTGCGCGAAATCGCCCGCGCGACGGAAGTCTTCGAGGTCGTTCACGCCGCGCCAATGGCCGTGCACGTACTGCACTTCGATTTCTTCGCCGGCTTCGAGCAGCGCGTTCAGCAGCGCGGGCATGTCGAGCGAATCGAAATCGGCGCGCGCGCGCAGCGTGTTCATCACGGCCTGCAAGCGCTCGCGTCCTTCGCCGCGCACATTCAAAAGCCCGATCCAGCGCCCCTGCGGCGCTTCGCCCTTCATATCGGCTTCATTGTTCGACACGCGGCGCAGCAGCACCTTGTTGCCGAACAGGCCGCGATCGTCGGAGGACGAGCACCACGCGAAATCGCGCACGCTCTGGTTCGCCGCGCCCGCTTCCGCAATCGTAGACGAATCGACGACCACGCTGAACGGCGCTTCGCTCTCGACCAGATCGCGCACGATGTAGCTGCGGAACAGCAGGTCGCCGTACGAGATCACGGTGTCGTTGTTCAAGCCGTCGACGGCGCACGCGAGCGACGTCAGCTCGCCCGTCCCTTCATGGCGCTCGTTGACGACGAGCTTGATGCCTGCCGTGTCGATCGCATCGGCGCGATAGCCGCCGACCACGGTGATGTCGTTGACGCCCTGCTTCTTGAACGCATCGACGAGCCAGCGCAGCAGCGGCTTGCCCGCGATGGGGAGCATGACTTTCGGACGGTCGGTCGTCACCGCTTCGAGGCCCTTGCCGCGGCTCGCGGCGAGCACGATGGCCGAGCCCGATGCGCGCGACGCCGACAGATAGCGCTCTTCCGCTTCCGAGTACTCGTCGGCGTCCTGCAGACGGAAGATCTCGTTGACGGTCGCGATGCGGTCTTCGACGTTCACGAGCGTCTGGCTCTCGTAGATTTCCTTCACGACGGCCTGCATCGCCGACGTCGCCGCGCGAATCTGATGGTTCGCCCAGATCACCGTGCTGATGCCCGCCTTGCGGAACACTTCCGTCGGCGTGCTGTAGTACTTGGTCGGCACGATGACGAGCGGGCCGCGACCCGCCCACTCGCGCGCGAACTCGAGAATCTCATCGGGGCGAGAAAGCTTGCTGTGAATCAGGATCGCGTCGGCGCCCGCCTGGCGATACGCTTCCGCGCGCTTCAACGCTTCGTCCATCCCCCAGCCCGCGATCAGCGCCTCGACGCGCGCGACGATCGAGAAATGCTCGTCCGTCTGCGAGTCCTTGCCCGCCTTGATCTTGCCGCAGAACTCGTCGATGTCGGCGAGCGGCTGCGCTTCGCCCTTGATGAAGCTGTTCGTCTTCGGAAACTGCTTGTCCTCGATGCACACGCCCGCGATGCCGCGCTGCTCCAGCTTGCGCACGAGGCGGCGCACGTTGTTGAAGTTGCCGTAGCCGGTATCGCCGTCGAGCAGAATCGGCAGATCGCTTGCGTCGGCCATGAATTCGAGCGTATCGACGACCTGCGTCCAGCTCGCTTCATTGTTGTCGCGCACGCCGTATTGCGCGGAGATCGCGAGGCCCGAGCCCCAGATTCCCTTGAAGCCGGCTTCGCGCGCGATGCGCGCGGAAATGCCGTTGTGGGCTTCCATCAGGAATTCGAGTTCGTTGCTCGTCAGCATCTGGCGCAGGCGCGCGGTGCGCGACAGCGTGGTGACGAAAGAGGGTTCGCGTGCGTTCATCGTGTAACTCCAATGCAGCGCTGAAGTTGCGGCAGCACTTCCTGGCTTGCGCGCGCAACGTCATTGGGAAAATCGATTTCGATCCAGGGCAGGCCGGTGACGTCGGCCGTATCGAATGCGTGAGTGCGTTCGAGCAGCAGGTCGCGCACGGCTTCTTCGTGCGGCATGTTTGCGCGTCCGCTGTCGATATAGCCCGCGACGATCTGCGCGAAGCGCTCTGCCGCCGCTTGCGTGAAGCGGAAAAAGCCGACCGATTCGCCGATCGTGTCGTACTCCAGACCGACGGCCAACTGCTTGCGCAACTCGACGGGCACGCCGTGTTTCAGACACAGCTTCACGGGCTCGTCGCCTGCTTCGTAATCGCGGTCGATCAGCAGGCGGTTCGCGTGATCGCCTGCGACGAGCGCGGCCAGCATGCGCTCGTCGTAAAGCACGTCGGCGTCCATCAGCAGCACGTCGCCGCCGCGCGTGAGCGCATCGGCGACCGTGTGCACGGTGAGCACGCTGCCGAGATCGAAACGCGGATTGAGCCTGATCTCGGGCACTTTGCGGCCCGCCTGCTTCAATTCCGCTTCGACGCGTTCGGGCTGAAAGCCGAGCGCGAGCACGACTTCATCGACACCTGCCGCCTCGAGCATCGAAAGATGTCGTTCGAGCAGCGAAACGCCATCGAATCGCAACAGACATTTTGGAAACTGCTCCCCCGGGGGTTGCTGGAGTCGCAGGCCGAGGCCCGCGGCAAGAATGATCGCTCGCATTCGGGTTCCAGGGAAAAGAGTGAATGGTCTTTTGGCTTTTTTATTCGGCGTTCAAAATGGGCTTAGCGCCGTTGTACGCATGCGCATTCTGATTCGCCAAAAATGGCGACTATATCGGAACTGAGAACGAATTGCAGAGCAACCGACCCGCTTTTGGCAATTGATGGAATAAGAGTGAAAAATGTGGAGGTTTTTATCGGCGATGGCTTTGCTGCGATCGCCTTAAGGAATTGGCACGCGCGTTGCTGGGCAAAGCATGATGGTGGCTTCGGGACGCACAACTCGTCAGGAGGGACGCGATGATCCGTCGACCGGACAGAATGGCCATTGCCGGCTTTGTCGTAATGGCCGTTCTGATCGTGGTGGCGCTTGCATTGCCGATGGACAGCGACAGGCTCGCCGCCTATCGGGCGGTGTATGGCGCCGACGAGAGCCCGCGCAGTGCACATTCATCGAGCGTGACGGACGAATCCGCGCGCCGCTCCGAGCAATTTGCGGCCACCTCCGACGGCACATCCGATGCCGACATCGCATTCATCCTCCAGTCGATACGCGCGAGTCTGCACCGCAACGATCTGACGTCCGCGAAAGTGTTGCTCAATGCCGTGCTCTCCGTTCGCAAGGGTCTGCCTGAAGCATTGGAGTTGCAGAAGGAACTCGATGTGCGCGAGGCGAGAGAAGCGAAGGCGATGGCATCCTTCGTTGCCACGGCCGCAGTCAGCGAAGACGCGCGCGCCGCTCCGCCCAGCCCCATTGACGAGAAATCAGACCGTGCAGTGGAGCCGCCCGCTCAACCATCGGCGCTCGTGCGCACGTCGAGTGAAGCGAGTGACGGACGGGAACACAGCACGCGGCGCGAGCGGCTTGCATCGGCAGACAAAACATCCGCAAAGACGCGACACGCCGGACAGACGTCGCGCCATCATTCAAGCGCGCATGTCTCCAGTGGACGGCCTAAAACGCGCGCCGAAGTCGTCAACGAACTGAAGCGCGCCCGCGCGAACGGATCGATGCCTCGCTTCGGCAATCCTTCCCGGTATGGGTCCGCGAGCTCGACGTATCACGCCACACGATGACGCGAGCATTCGCGCCTGTCATGCGTCCGCGCAGCACAAATCGTCGACGGCGCACGCGAGGATCATCCGGTTGTGATCGGGCGTGAGATCGCCCTGCTCGGTGCGCGGCCGAAAGATCCTGTCGCCGATGTTCTCCATCCGATCCACAGATAACCGGCGACACGCGGCATCACGCGATGTCGCGCCGCTTCGCTTCCGATGCACTCACCCTCTGTACTTCAGTTCGACGCCCACGTAGTCCGCGTTACTGCCGCCCGCGTTGCGAATCGAATCGCCGACCTGGAAGTGCACCGCTTCGACGGAACCGATCAGGTTCGACGCCATCGTGCAGTCGGCGCGCACTTGCACATACATGCCCGTCCACCGGCTGCCGTGTCCCGCTGGACACCGCTGCCTGAACGAAAGCCGCGTTGAGCGGCACATCGGCACATCGACCAGGACTGGCTGAGCAGGCCCTGTAGCGTCGGCTGTCAGGCAGCGAACACGTCGAATTGCGAGCGCGTCATCTGCGCCTCGAACTCGATCTCGTTGCGACTTCACGGCAAACGCTGTTGCGTCTGCATCGCGAAGGCAAGATCGAAGGTTCCGTGCTGCACAGGCTCGAAGCCGAGCTCGATTTCGAAGAGCTGCGCCTGCATCGGCTGCTGGAACCATGACGGGCGGCGTGGCCCGCCCCGTCACGTGTCACCCGTCGCAAGTCACTGGTCGACGCGCTTCACTGTGACCACGCGCGGCATCTGCTTGTCGGCTGCATCGCCCGGCCGCAACTTCACGCGCCACTCACCGTACTCGGCAAACGGAAATTGCGCGAGCGCGCTCTTCACGAGCCACGGAATCGGATGATCGGTGTCGGCATCGCGATCGCGGCTCGTCGCCGTGACCTTGTAGACTTCCTTGCCGCTTGTCGCTTCGAGGAGCCGCAACGTCATCGAATGCCGATACACGCGGCCGAACAGCGAAAAGCCCGCGCCTTCCGCACCCTCGCATGCGTTTCCGCAATCGGCCGTGCTCACGCCGACGGCGGCCGGACGCGTATCGTATGCGAGCGAGACCAGATAGCTCGCATGATCCGCCGTTCGATCGACAAGCCCATAGTTCGCGAGTTCGCTACGAACCAGCGCTTCGTAATGCTCGTTCGCGGGATGCGCTTGCGGCCACGGCGCTCGCGCGAACGAATAAGTACGCTCGCCCTGCAGCACGACGGGCGCTCCCGTTGCGTGCACATCCGTCGTCACATCGGCGCAGCCCGAAAGACCGATGACACTCGCAATGACCACTGCGGCGCTATACGTCACTTTCTTCACTTTCATCTCGCTTCGATTGAATAGAGTTCGCGTACCGTTCGTGTTCGTGCACCGTTCACGCGTGCGCATCGGCTTCGTCGAGCACCGGCAGACTGATCGTGAAGGCCGTTCCTTTGCCCGGCGCGCTCTCGACGCACACGTCCCCGCCATGCCGCGTCACAACCGCCTTCACGAAGGCCATGCCGAGTCCCGTGCCGGCGACTTCCGGGCGCTCCGCTTCGTGAAAGCGCTGAAAGCGCTCGAACAGATGCGCCTGATCTTCGGTTGAAATGCCATAGCCCTCGTCGCGAATCGTGCAGCTCACGCGCGCCGGCGACGCGCGCGAAGCGCCGCGCTCCTGCGCGACGGTACATGTGATGCGCGTATCGGACGGACTGTATTTCACTGCGTTGTTCAGGATGTTCACGAGCGCGCGCGTCATCAGCGAGCGGTCCGCGTTGATCCAGTGGCCGTCGCCCTGCTCGTCGTACGCCGCTTCGAGGCGGATGCTCTTCGCTTGCGCCTGTGGCCACACCTCGTCGCTTGCATCGATCACCAGCTCGACGAAGCTCACGGGCTCGAGCACATAGGCCTGCGATTCGGCGCGCGCGAGTTGCACGAAATCGTCGGCGAGCGTGAGCGCGCGTTGCGCGTAACGCTCGATGCGGCATAGAAAATCGCGCATGCGGTCGGACTCGAGCTTGCGTGCCCGCTCGATCTCGACGAGCGCCAGTATCGACGCCTGCGGCGAGCGCATGTCATGCGACAGCAGACGCAGCGCGTCCTCGCGCAACCGCTCGGCCGCATGCAGCGCCGTCACGTCGACGAGGCCCGCAATCCAGCCGGTCGCCTCGCCTTGCGCGTTCGTGCATCTCGCGTAGCGCAACAGGTGATCGCGCTGGTTGCGGTCGCGCACTTCGATGCCCTGCTCCATCATCCCGGCAAACGCAATCCGGCCAGGGTCGAGTATCGCGGGCCAATGCGCGTGCCCGAAGCTGTCGGCCTCCGCGCTCGAGCCGATCGCCTTCACGAAGACGAGATCGCCGAGCACTTCGCGCATCTGCCGTCCTTCGGGCCTCGGCGCGCCAAGCCCCGCGAAGTGCGCCTTCGCCGCATGGTTCGCGATCAGCACGATACCGCGCACATCGCTCACGAGGATCGGTTCCGGCACGCTGTCAAGGCTGTCCCACACGAAGCGCTTCATGTCCTGCACGCGCCGAGCCGCCTGCGCCATCAGCGCCATGTGCTGCGCGAGCACGTCGCCGCCGAACTCGCGGCTGCGATGCGGCGCCTCGGGCAGCAGATACGGCTCGTCGGCGAGACGCTGCAGTTCTTTTCGCAGATACGACATCGTCATTTCGAGCCGACGCCAGTTCCATATCGGATACACGGCGATCAGTCCGACGATGGCGGGCACGGGCGAAATCCAGAGCCGCAGTCCGTACAGCAGCGCCGCGCTGCCCGCCATCATCGCGACGCAGAGCACGAGCGTCATCAGCAGCGAACGCAGCGGCGACAGCACGAGCAGACCCGCGAGCAGTGCGCCGAGCGGCACGAGCGACGCGGCGCACACGAGCGCCTGGGTCGCGGGCTCGATCTCGCGTCCGGTGACGAGCATATCCAGCACGTTCGCGTGGATGTAGACGCCGGGCAACGGGCCGAGCTGGCCCGACACAGGCGTCGAGAACCTGTCGTAGAGCCCCGATGCCGTCACGCCGATCACCACGATCTTTCCGCGCAGCATGTCTTGCGGCACCCGGCCATCGAGCACGCTCGCGAACGAAACCTTCGGATACGACTGCGCGAGCGGGCTGAACGGAATCAGATAGCGCCCTTCGCCATTGCCGTCGACTCTCGTTCGATCCGGCGATGCCGTAGCCGTGCCGGGACCGTCCGCGAGCTTCAGCTGGCCCTGCCTGATCGCGCGCCATACGGGCACCATCAGCTGCGGCCAGCGCATATGCGCGCCGCCTTCGAACAGCGCGACACTGCGCACGATGCCGTCGCCATCCACTTCGAGGTTGATATGGCCGAGCCCCGCCGCTGCCTCGGCGAGCGGCTCGACGGGCTTGACCGCGACGCGCTCGCCGCTCGCATCTTCAGGCGTCAGCAGAACAGGCAGCCACGTCGGATTCGCGGCGATCGATTGGGCGAGTTGCGCATCGTCTTCGGCCGGCTCGGTGAAGAGCACGTCGTAGACCACGGCAGCGGGATGCGCTTTCGCGATTTCGTCCAGCAGCCGCGCATGCACGGCGCGCGGCCAGGGCCAGCGCCCGAGCCGCGCGATGCTCGCGTTGTCGATTTCGACGACGGCGATATCGGGCAGCACCGGTTGCGCGCGCCAGCGCAGAAAGCGGTCATAGACGAGGTGATCGGCGCTCGACGTCAGCCTGCCGAGCGAGCCGAGCAGGACGACCACGACGCCGAGGCAGCCGATGCACAGCCATTCGAACAGAAAGCGGCGCCCGACTGGCCGCCCAAGACGTATGCGCGGATCGAAGCTCATGCGCGGGCCGCCAGTGGTCATCACCTGGCCAGTGTAAACGAGCGGACGGAACTTCCCTTCTGATAGAAGCGGCCGTTTTCGAACTGCTCGGCGATCACGGTCCAGTAGTAGACACCCGGCGGCAAATCGGACACGACGATCTGTCCCGCCGCGAGATCCGTGCGATCGACGATCGGCTCGCGCAAATCGTCGGTGGTGGCCAGCACGAAGCGGAACCGCGTCTCGACACCCGGACGGCTCGCCGACAGCCAGCGGAACTCGAAGTCGCGGCTGCCGGCGCGTTGTCCCGCCGATGCGTCGAGCGCGAACTGGCGGCGCTCGAATGCATAGATCTGCGGCAAGCCTTCGAGGCCGATGTCGTCGATTGACGTAACGCGCACGAAGTAGTTGCCGTCCGGCAAGTCCTGGAACGATGCGCGCGGCGCATTCACGCGCTGGTCGCGGATCAGGTCGAACAGGTCGGCGTCGCGCGCGATCTGCACGCGATACGCGCGAGCTTTGTCGGATGGCACGATAGCGAACGAGACGTCCTTCGCGTCCTGCACCTTGCCGGGTTCCGCGAGCGCGGGTGCAGGCAGCAACGCCACGGGCGCGCCGACGCCGCCCTTCGCGCGCGTAACGCTGCCGAACTTCGCGCCGATCAGTTGCGTCGACGCCTGCAGCGGCACGCCCGGCGCGCGCGGAGGCAGGCGCGCGGCATCGACGCCGACCGCGCCATCGAGCACGGCGACGGCCGTCGATTGCTCGCCGCCGTCATAGTTCACGCGAAAGCGCGTGCCGCGCACGCCCGCCACCACGGAAGGCGAGCGGATCTGAAAGCGATCGTCCTTCTTCGTCGCATGCGTGACCTCGCTGTCGACCTCGCCTTGCCTCAGCTCGATCACGCGATCCTGTGAACCCGTCAGCACGGTCTGGCGCAACGTGCCGATCTCGATCGTGCTGTCCTGCGGCACCGACAGATGCGAGCCGTCGTCGAGTTCCAGCGTAGCGAAGCCGTTGTGGCCCGTGCGCACGCGGTCTCCTTCGACAAGCGTCATGCCGACGGTGACGGGCACGAACGCGTTCTGACGAAACGCGTGTTCGGCGGGACCGCTCATCGCGACGACGCGTGCGGTCCTGGGCTCCTGCTTCAGCAACGCGACGGGCAGGATCAGCTTCGCGCCCGGCTGAAGATGAAGCGGGTCCGCGACGTCATTGAGCTTACGCAGCAGGACCCAGTCGCGCGGGTCGCGCAGATAGCGATCGGCGACGTCGTAGAGCGTGTCGCCGGCATGCGTCACATAGATCGTGGATGCAGCAGGCGCATGTCCCGCCGATGTTTGCGCGTCGGCGCACGCGGGCAGCAGCGCCAGCGCAGCCATCAGGCATGGAATGATGCCGCGCAATGCGAATGGCGCCATCCGGATGGAAACGCGCGGCGTCGGCAACGACGGCGTCGACGGCACGCGCAGTGCAATGTCCACTGCGGCCACCGTCACGCATCCCCCTTTTCGAGTCGTTCGAGCCGGTAGCCGTAGCCGTAGATAGGCGTCAGCCGATAGCCCTTCTCGGGGCGAAGACCGAGCTTCGCACGCAGCATCGATACGTGCGTGTCCATCGTGCGCGACGGAATGTCGATGTCCTGTCTCCAGATTGCTTCGAGAATATGCGCGCGCGACAGCGGCTGGCTCAGATGCCGGAACAGCAGCAACGCGAGTTCGAATTCCTTCTGCGTCAGCGTGACGGGCAGGCCGCGAGCGACCACCTGCTTCGATCCCAGCTCGAACTCGAATTCCCCGAAGATTTCCCGCGTCGCCGCCTGGTTGAGCTGGTATGCGCGGCGCAGCAGCGACCTGACGCGCGCGAGAAGCACGCTCGTAGCGACGGGCTTGACGACATAGTCGTCGGCGCCCTTGTTCAGCATCGCCGCGATGTCCGTCTCGCGGCTGCGGCTCGTCATGAACAGCACGGGCAAACGGTCGGACAGGCTCTGACGCACCCAGCGCAGCACCTCTTCGCCCGACATGTCGGGCACGTTCCAGTCGAGCACCAGCAGATCGAACGTCTGGCGGCGCAAATGCCTCACCAGCGCCTGGCCTTCGGCAAAAGCATGGCAATCGTGTCCATCTACCGCCAGCGACTGACAAACGAAGTCGGCTTGCGCCACGTCATCGTCCAGCACTGCAATTCTCATAAGACCCCGCACGCGAAATCACTCATCGGGCAGACGGACCGCATCGTCCGGGACGCGCTCTGTCCATCATGCCTTTGCTCCAGCGCCACTCAGCGCCGCCACCTTGTCGTCAACGTTTTCCTTCGGCCGCAGATGCGCGCTCAGCGCCGCCTCCAGCCCCTTCCTCACATGCTCCCACACGGCGTGCGCGTAGTCCGGCTCGCGCGACGCCCACTCCTGCGCGAGGTCGAACACGCGGCGAACCGTCGATGCGCAATTCGTCAGACCGGCATCGCCGCGTGTCGCGGAATCGCGCAGCCATTCGGCGAGCCACGGCATGTCCAACGCACAGGAATCCGCATAGGCTTCCATTGCCGCGCGAGCGTGATAGTCGCTCGCCGGGTCCAGCTGGATCCGCCGCCCGTCGCTGCCGCCCTTGCGCGATTCTTCGCCGGTCCTGAACGGAATCCTCGTAGTGCCTGGTCTGAAAAACATCCGATCCCTCGGTGAACGACGACGATTCGAGTCCCTCTCCGTGCCGACCGGGCCGGGTAGCCCGAAAAATTGTCATCCGACGTTGACGGATTTTGACAATTTTGCGCACAGTATAAAAAGAGGGCGCAATAAAATCATTTAAAGATTGTTAGATCGGTTAGATCGGTTCGCCTAATCGATTGCTTTCGCCCGCCGGGGCCGCCCGCAAGGCAGCGCTTTCGACGGTGCGGCGGGACGCCTGTCATCGACCTCTCGTGGGCCTTTCATCGGCCTCGGGCCCGCCTCTCGCCCCTGCCGCGGGCCGTGATCGCTGGCTGCGGATTCACGTCGGTAGCCCTGAACTGTCGCCATCCGTCAGTTGTGGCGATCTGCTGTCACCATGAACTGTCAAACGGCTGACGGCCACAAAGCGGATGAATTGACAATTGAGCAGACGGGGCCGTGTCGATTGCAGCGGTCCCGCTCATCGTCGCCGACTCGCCGCTCGCGGCACGCGAACTACCGGATGGTTGCCGGCTCGCACCGGCAACCGATCGGCAGATGAGTTACGGATGCACGACGTGGGGCAGCGTTCCACCCGCGCCACGTGCGGCCACGCCTTCCTGCAGGATCACGCACATGCTCGTGAACAGGACGAGGACGATGAGCGCCATGCTGCACAATCCGATGATTCTCCAGGTCTTCATCTTCGCCATCCCTGTAAGCAGCGTGCGATGAGCGCGCGTTGCGAATGAAAGGCCTCGGTAATGCTTTGAGTCGCGGCTTGAACACTTCGCGAATCGCGCCGTGAATCGCGCTGGGAATGAACCCTCAGGAAACGCGGCCCGTCACGGCATCGCGAATCTCACGCAGCAGCAGCACGTCTTCCGATGGCGCGGCGGGTGCGGCTGCGGCGACCGGGTCCGGACTGCGCAGACGATTGATGAACTTCACCATCATGAAGATGATGAAAGCGAGGATGATGAAGTTGATCAGCACGGTGACAAAAGAGCCGTAACCGAACGCCGCGACGCCGGCAGCCTGCAGATCTTTATAGGAGTCCGGGTTGCCCTTGAAGGTGGACGGTATGTCGCCAAGACGTATGAACATGTTCGAGAAGTCGAGGCCGCCAGTCGCGACACCGATCACGGGCATGATCAGATCCTTAACCAGCGAATTGACGATGCCCGAAAAGGCACCGCCAATGATGACGCCGACAGCAAGATCCATTACGTTGCCCTTGAGGGCAAATTCCTTGAATTCCTGAACGATAGCCATCGACTTTCCTTTATCTTTTTGCGAGCAAATTGCAATGACTTCTGCGTGACGACTTGATGACCGCGACGTGTCATTCGCACGCTTTAACGGTCATCGGGACGCTGGATAGTCCAGTCTGGTAGTTCTCCCTGATTGCCCTCGTATTCGAAGAAATTCGAATTGCGGTAGGTACTATATGAGATTCGCGAATCGAATTCTTTTAGCAATTGTCAAGTTGGAGAACAAACACGAATGACAATTCCGGTGTGTGCCTTTGATGCAATGACATAGCGAAAGAAGACGTGCACATGCGTGTCGTGCGGAAACTGCACTAACATTATTTAAAAAACGAACACATCGGGTTTTGGTAGTCTTTTGACGTCAGAATCGATCGTCGTATGTGAACGAGCAGTGCAACAGCTTCGCAGCCTGCGCAACGTTGTCCGATAATGCGAGGGATTCATCATGCTGATGTGGATTGCAAACTGGGCAGCACGCCACGCGCCGACGCCCGAGAAACAGGCCGAACGCGCGGTGGATGAACTGCGCATGGAATTGTTCCGTGCCGAACAGCAGGTAATCGACGCACAGTTGCGCGCCGAGTACTACCGGTCTCGCCTGATCTTCCTCGAAGATGTCACGAGAAAGGGCATCGAGGCGGTGTCCGATCAGCGCAAAGGACAACAGGACGTGTCACTGCCGACTCGCCCGGGACCGAGGCTCACTGCCGCGCAATAGCGGCATCGCGACTTGCGACGCAGGGAATGTGTTGAAAGCCGAAGGGATTTGCGACGCAAAACCCTTCGGCTTATTTGAATGACCGCGAAGAAGACTTCACAGCTGCAACTCTGCCGCGATTCGAGTCTTCATACGTGCAGCCAACGCATCGACGATTACACAACTGCCCGGTCTCGTCTTGCACCGGCCGGCATGCGGTACGCGATTACGCCTGGGAACCCGAGGCGTCATCCGCTTGCGTATCGTCCGCTGCCTCTTGCGCGTCATCCTTTTTCTTTTCGATCAGCGACTCCAGCGCGCCCGCGCCTTCGAAGCCTGCCACTGCGGCCGCTGCCTTGGTCAGCAGACCTGCATCCGAATCAACCTTTTCGAGCGCTTCGACTGCCGCTACTGCGCCCGCAATTTCGCCTACCTTGTCGAGGATTCCCATATCACGCTCCCTTAAAAGAATTCGTTGCCCACATCGAGCCATGCCGCATACGCGCTGCCGTCACACGCTGCCAATAGCATCTTCATTCACAACGCAAAAAAAGAAGCCGCAGCCACGGCTGCGGCTCTAAATGCCACTTGCGGTACGGTCACCGCGTCTTCATTCTCGTTCGTTGTCCCGCAGGCATCAACGTCGATCGTGCAGATTTAACCATCTTTGAACTTCTGACGATGTCGCCCGCGCATCTGTTCGTCGAATGGGTTTTTGCAGATCCTGCGAATCGACGCGCGCAGTCACGTGATCGCGATAGCGCCGCTGCCCGCGCGTATCGTCAACGCAGCGCCTGGTTCAAGCATGATGCGTCGTCCGCGCGCGGCGACAGCGACTTCCTGCGTGTTGTCGCGCGCAGCACGCAGCGCAACGGCCTGCACGCCACCTTCGAGTTGCAACTGCTGATGACGGAACATCAGCGACAGGCAGGTTCGCGGCAATTCTCGCGGCCACGCAGGATCGAATTGCAACACGCCGTCTTCGAAGTCCACGCCGCCATAATGACGCACGACGACATCGAGCGTCCCCGCCAGCGCGCCCAGATGCAATCCCTCGTGAGCGCTGCCCTCGCGCGGCGTGACATCGGTTGCCAGCGCATTGGAGAAGTACTGCCACGATCGCTCGGGCTGGCCGCGCGCGAGCGCGCCAGCGCACACCACCTGCGACAGACTCGATTCGTGCGTCATGCGAGCAAGGTAATAGTCGAGCGTGCGGCGCGCGGCAGTTGCGTCGAACGCATAGCCCGCCTGTGCGAGCAATTCGCGCAAGTTCGTTTCGCCGAGCAGATAGAACAGCATCACGACGTCGGGCTGCTTCGCGACCTGCCATGCGTTCACCGTATCGCCGGCACGTTCGAGCGACCAGTCCACGCGCGCGCCGTCATCGGCGAGTCCTTTCGGATCGGCGGCTCGGCGCAGGCGCGCGAAGCCTTCGAACTGTTCGATCACGCCATCGTCGACGAAAGGCACAGCCAGATTGCGCGCAACGTCGAGCCATCGATCAGGCTCGTCGTCGCGCAACGCAATCTTGCGCGCCAGCGCGGCGCGGTCGCGCTCGACGAGCGCTGCCAGCGCCTTGTGCGCGCAGCGCAGCGTCCACATCGCCATCACGTTCGTGTATGCGTTGTTGCGCAAGCCGGGCCTGTGCGTTTGCGGCGATAGATCGTGATACTCGTCCGGCCCGATCACGCCGTCGATCGCATAGCGGCCGCTGTGTTCGTCGAAGGCCGCCGCGCTCGCCCAGAAGCGCGCGATTTCGATGATCATCTCCGCACCGCGATCGCGAAAGAATCCGTCATCCGCCGATGCACCCCAGTAGCGCCAGATATTCCACGCGATCGACGAGCCGACATGCCGTTCGAGGCGCGTGTGGTCGCGCATCCATCGGCCGTCGAGCGGATTGAACTGCAGGCGCGGTGTTTCTTCATCGCCCGTTGCCGCGCTTCGCCACGGATACATCGCGCCTTCGAGACCCGCCGCGCGCGCCGCCAAGCGAGCCACGTCGAGACGCCGGTAGCGATAGAGCAGCGGCCCGCGCGCATGATCCGGCTCGTCACGCGTGACGACGGGCAGCACGAACAGGTCGTCCCAGAACACATGGCCGTGGTAGCCCTCCTGCCAGCCGCGCGCGGGAATGCCCGCGTCCTCGAGCGCCGAATGCGCGGAGACCGTCTGCAGTACGTGAAATGCGCGCAGATTCAGTTGACGCACGAGCGGTTCGTCGTCGCCATCGGCGCGCACGCCGTCCCACGTCGGCTGCCACGAGCGAAGATGCGCGTCATACAGACTGTCTGCGTTGCGTGCGCGATGCACGGCAGCAAGCGCCGCATCGGCGGGGTCGGGAGCGACTGCATCGCGCGACGTATGCACCGACACGATCTTGTCGATGCATACCGTCTCGCCCGCGCGCAGATGCACGGTACGACGCGTGAAGCAGGCCGCGCCCTCTTTCCATTCGACGCGTGAGCCGATTTCCTCACTCGCGCACTGCACGTCCACACGCGATCCGATCGCGATGCTCACCTGCGCGCCCGACAACATCGCGCTCGTCAGCAGCACGCCATCGGGCTGCATCGCGTGCATCGCATCGACGATGTGGCGGCCGTCGAACGCGCGCTGCCTTTCGACGATCGCGTTGCGCACGTCGCCGTCCGTGCCGTCGGCGATATCGAGCGGCCCCGACCAGTCGCACGCCGTGACCTGCCAGCGAATCACGAACACGGACGGATGCGCCGCGCTGACAAAACGCGATTCGACGATCTGCGTCGTGCTGTCCGCCAAGCGCAGCAAAAGCGTACGCGTTGCCTGCGCCGTCTCCATGTCGAGCGCATGCGTGTAGCGAACGAGCTGCGCCGTCTGCGAGCCGAGCCACGGCTCGCCGCTGCGCCGAACCGCGAGCACCGTCGCATCCGGCAAGCGCGGCAGGAATGCCGCGCGCAAAGTCTCGCCGTTCGCACATGCTGTCATCGAGTTGTAAAGCCCCGCGCGATAGATGCCGGGATAGTGCGCGTGCGCTTCGTCCAGCGGGTAGTTTGCCGGGAAGTCGAAGGTACGCGCGAGGCGTTGTTCCGGCGCGCTTGCACGCACGAACAGCACGCCATTGCCGAGACCGAGCAGCGACTCGCGGCGCCGCTCGTCGCGCGGATCGTAGGCATCGAAACGCAACGGATGCGTGTCAGGATTCATGAGCGCTCGGCGAGCAATCAACGAACCCGGCGCATCGTCAGATGTCGTCGATTGAAAATTTTCCCTGCGCCGCGTGACGAAAATCGGGTGTCACCGATGAAGACTCAATGCGCGAAAACGTGCCATCATCGATCGCACCGGCGTACGTCGCTCGCGTCGTTGCCTATGACGTCGCCCATGATCCGCGATGCATGCAAGCCGGGCGCGCAACATGCTTGATCGCGAGGTTGCAGATCAGATTGCTCGCGCATGTTTTGCGCATACCGGCCGAACATGCATTTCGTATCGGCACGCCGACGATCCGGAGGGATACAGCATGAACGACGAAAAGAAAGCGGACGCGTCCAGGGCTTCTTCGGGTGACGCGTCAAAGCCCAGGCCCCCATTGAACATCGCAAGCTGGTTGAGCGTGCTCTTTGCCGCGCTGTCGGGGCTGTATCTGCTCGCGGGCGGAGCGTGGCTCGTCGCGATCGGCGGGTCGCCTTATTACGTGGTTGCCGGGATCGTGCTGCTCGTGGTCGCGTGGCTTGCATATCGACGCAATGGGCTCGCGCTGCTGCTCTATGCGCTGCTGCTGATCGGCACGCTCGCGTGGGCCATCGCAGAATCGGGCTTCGACTTCTGGGCGCTCGTGCCGCGCACCGATATCCTTGTGCTGTTCGGCCTGTGGCTGTTGCTGACGTTCGTCTTTCAGGCGTTCGGCACGTCGGCGCGAGCCGGCGCGCTCGCGCTCGTCGCGTGCCTCGTCGTCACGGGCATCGCGCTCGCGTATGCCGCGTTCAACGATCCGCAGCAGATCAACGGCACGGTCGCGGCAAACGCGGCGACGAATGCGGCGGCGCCAGCGCAAACGGATGTCCCGCGCGAGGACTGGACGGCGTACGGCCGCACGCAGGCAGGCACCCGCTATTCGCCGCTCACGCAGATCGACCAGCACAACGTGAAGGATCTGCAAGTCGCGTGGACATTCGAAACAGGCGACAAGAAAGGCCCGAACGATCCCGTCGAAATCACGAACGAAGTGACGCCGATCAAGGCCGGCGACATGCTGTACCTGTGCTCGCCGCACCAGATCCTGTTCGCGCTCGATGCCGCGACGGGCAAGGAGAAGTGGCGCTTCGATCCGGGCCTGAAGGCCGACCCGAGCTTCCAGCACGTGACCTGTCGCGGCGTGTCGTATCACGAGACGGCCGCCGCCAGCAGCGGCGCCGCGCAAGGCGCGCAGCCCGCTTGCGCGCGGCGCGTGATCCTGCCCGTCAACAACGGCCATCTGTTCGAGCTGGATGCTGCAACGGGCCAGCGCTGCGCCGGCTTCGGCAACAACGGCGACCTCGATCTCCAGCATCTGCAGCCCGTCACCACATCGGGGCAGTACGAACCGACATCGCCGCCCATCGTCACCGACAAGATCATCGTCGTCGCGGGGTCCGTGACCGACAACTATTCGACGCGCGAACCTTCTGGCGTGATACGCGGCTTCGACGTCGAAACGGGCAAGCTCGTGTGGGCCTTCGATCCCGGCTCCAAAACACCGAACGAGATTCCCGACGACCAGCACAGCTTCATTCACAATTCGCCGAACTCGTGGGCGCCTTCCGCCTATGACGCGAAGCTCGATCTCGTCTATCTGCCGATGGGCGTGGCAACGCCCGACATCTGGGGCGGCGACCGCACGCCCGACAACGAGCGCTATGCAAGCGGATTGCTCGCGCTGCATGCATCGACGGGCAAGCTCGCGTGGTTCTATCAGACGGTCCATCACGATCTGTGGGACATGGACGTGCCCGCGCAGCCGACGCTCGCGGATATCCCCGATAGCAGCGGCAATGTCGTGCCCGCGATCTACGTGCCGGCGAAGACAGGCAACCTGTTCGTGCTCGATCGCCGCACGGGCAAGCTGATCGTGCCCGCGCCGGAACAGCCCGTGCCGCAAGGCGCTGCGAAAGGCGATCATGTATCGCCGACACAGCCGTTCTCGCAACTGACCTTCCGTCCGACGAAGAATCTCACAGGCGCCGACATGTGGGGCGCAACGATGTACGATCAGCTCGCGTGCCGCGTGATGTTTCACCGGCTGCGCTACGAAGGCACGTTCACGCCGCCATCCGAGCAGGGAACGCTGGTGTTCCCGGGCAATCTCGGCATGTTCGAATGGGGCGGGCTCGCCGTCGATACGGACCGGCAGATCGCGATCGCGAATCCGATCGCTCTGCCGTTCGTCTCGCGGCTGATGCCGCGCGGCCCCGGCAATCCGATCGAGCCGGCGGAGGCCGGTCCCGCCGGCACGGGCACCGAGGTCGGCATCCAGCCTCAATACGGCACGCCGTTCGGCGTGACGCTGAACCCGTTCCTATCACCCGTCGGACTGCCGTGCAAGCAGCCCGCGTGGGGCTATGTCGCAGCCGTCGATCTGAAGACCAACCAGATCGTGTGGAAGAAGCGGATCGGCACGGTGCGCGACAGCGCGCCTGTTCCGCTGCCGTTCAAGATGGGCATGCCGATGCTCGGCGGCCCGATCACGACGGCGGGTCATGTGTTCTTCATCGGCGCGACGGCCGACAACTATCTGCGCGCGTTCAGCACGGACACGGGCGAGGAGCTATGGCGCGCGCGCCTGCCCGCAGGCGGACAGGCCACGCCGATGACCTACGAGATGAACGGCAGGCAGTACGTGGTCATCGCCGCGGGCGGGCACGGCTCGTTCGGCACGAAGCTCGGCGACTATGTGATCGCGTATGCGTTGCCCAACAAGTGACGCTCGTTCATCAGCGGCAAGTGCACGTTAGCGGGCTTCATGGCTCGGCAGGAGGCCCGCTAACACTGCGATCCGTATTGCTTGAAGAACGCTCAATGCCGGACGCCCGGTGCTGCTCAAGGTTCCAGCTTGACCTTGATCCAGCCCGGCTCGCGCTTGTCGAAGGCCTGGTACGCTTCGATCGCATTCGTAATCGGCTCGCGATGCGTGAGGATCGACGCAGGATCGAATGAGCCGTTCGCTACGAGTTCGACCAGCCGCGGCACGATCGAGCGATGATTGCAGTTGCCCATCTTCACGGACAGATTGCGGTTCATCGCCTCGCCTATCGGGAAGAAACGATCGTTCATCGGATAGACGCCGATCACCGATAGCGTGCCCGCCTTCGCCACTGCCTTCACTGCCCACTGCAACACTTGCGATGGACCGCTGCCGGGTTTCCATTGACCGTCCTGCACGTTCTGCTCGGGCGCGATCTCGCTGAGCTCTTCGTCGAACTTGCCTTTGTCGGTCTGAGCGTTTGCGGCGGGGCCCTGTTCCGCGCGCTGCGCATCGACGCCCACTGCATCGATCACGCGATCGACGCCGATGCCGCCCGTCAGTTCGAGGATCGTCTGCACGGGATCGTCGTCGTCGAAGTTGACGACCTCGGCGCCTTGTGCGCGCGCCATGTCGAGACGCGAAGGCACGCGATCCACGGCGATCACGCGGCCCGCGCCCATCAGCTTCGCGCTGGCGATCGCAAACTGGCCGACAGGCCCCGCGCCGAACACGGCAACCGTATCGCCGAGCTTGATCTCCGCGAGTTGCGCGCCGAAATAGCCGGTCGGAAAGATATCCGACATCAGGATCGCGCGATCGTCGTCGACGTTGTCGGGCAGCCGAAGCAGGCTCGCGTTCGCGAGCGGCGTGCGCGCGTATTGCGCCTGCAAGCCGTTGAACGGCCCCGTCGATTTCGGGCCGCCATAGAAGGCGGTGCCCGCAAGCGGCCCGTTCGGATTCGCGGTGTCGCATTGCGCCGTATAGCCCGCGCGACAGTACGCGCAATAGCCGCACGAGATCGTCGACGGCACGAGCACGCGATCGCCCGGACGCAGATTGCGCACGTTGCGACCCACTTCCTCGACCATGCCGACGCCCTCGTGCCCGAGTATCGTCCCCGGCTGCATGCCCGGCATCGTGCCGCGCACCATGTGCAGATCGGTGCCGCATATCGCGCTCGATGTCACGCGCACGACGGCATCTGTAGGCTGCTCGATGACGGGATCGGGAACGGTGTCGAGCCGGATATCGCCGATACCGTGAAATACGACTGCTCTCATGTTGCGCACTCCCTTTGATGAACATGAATCGAAACGCGCCCGCTAGACGCGGGCATCTGTGCGAATCAGCCGCATGTGCCATTCCCGCGCCGACGTGCCGTTCGAGTCCCGCGTTCCGCTGCGTTCCGCTGTGTCCCGATAGCGGGCCCGCGACTTGCGGCGTGTCCCGACATCTCCTGTCAGCCTTGGGGGTACTGCATCGTGGCCACCGTTGTGAGCATCGGCAGCATCAATCTCGACCTCCAGATGCGCATCGACGAGCCGCCTGGCGCGGAGACCGTTCGCGCCCGCGATTTCTCGCGGCTATCGGGCGGCAAGGCGGCGAACCGTGCGTATCTCGCGCGCCTGCTCGGACACGAAGCGATGCTGATCGGCATGGTCGGCAGCGACGATTTCGGCAACGAAGCGCTCGCGCCGCTCAGCGGCATCGGCGTCGACGTGAATGGAGTCGGCGTTGCGCAAGGTGTCGCAACGGCCGTGTCGATCATCGTGGTGCCGCCCGACGGCAAAAAACGCATCGTGTTCGCGTCGAATGCGAACGAGGCCTGGAACGAAAGCGATATCGATCTCGCGACCCGCGCGCTCGCGTCGGCGCCACGCGACGCCGTCGTGGCAATGGACTGCGAAATCGCGGCCGGTGCATGCGCCGCGTTGCTCGATGCCGCGATCGAGCGAGGCGCGCGCGTCGTGCTCGACCCGGCGCCGCCGGCGCATGCGCTCGATCAACGGGTGCAACATCTGTGGTCCGGCGTATACGCAGTAACGCCCAACGAAGAAGAAGCGGCCGCGCTGACAGGCATTCGCATCGAATTCGGGCAAGATGTCGTGTGCGCGGCTCGCTGCCTTCACGATCGCGGCGTCGCGCTCGCGGTCGTGAAGCGCAGCGATGGCGGCTGCATCGCCGTATCGGATGACGGCGTGATTGCCGTACGCGTCGGCAAGGTGGACGTCGTCGATTCGACGGGCGCAGGCGATGCGTTCACGGGCGCGCTGGCCGCCGCGCTCGCCGAGCGGCGCCCGCTCGATGCCGCGTTGCGTTTTGCGACTGCCGCTGCGAATCTCGCCGTCACGCGATGGGGGTCGCAACCGGCCTACGGACGGCGCGACGAGATCGAAACGTGGTCCGCGAAGCTGACCACGGAAAGAATCGATGGTTGATGCCCGAGCGCATTGCCGCGCCGCATGTCTGACCCGTCTGCCCTGCCCCGCCCTGTTCTTTCCCGCCGCGCACCCATCCCGCGAGAACCCATCGGTGCGAAGTCCAGTAGCGACAGGCATGTCCGGAATATTCCGCTTTCGGACACATCGCGCTTCTCCGCAACCACTTTCTGCGCGGCTAGAATCCGTTTGACAATTGAGGGCGCGTAGCCGCGATCGAAATGCAGTGCCGGGTGATCGCGCCGCAATGACGCCAGGACGCAAGAAGAGAGGTGACCAGATGACGAGCATTCGTGATTTGCCACTGCCAGTGGATTCGGACGAACAGCCGGCGCGGCGCATTCTTCCTTATGTGCTCGTTCATGTGCTCGAACGGCTGGGCGAGCGCGACGAGTTTCCGCAAGAGTACCTGCCATATCTGCTCGTGGCTGTCGAGCGCATCAAGAACAGCCATTCGTGAGGCCGACACTCAACCAGAAAGCGCCCCTTGACGCGCTGACTTCCGATTGCCGATGGAAACACTCGATCTGGAACCGCAGGTGCTCGCAAATGGCCGTGGCGTGACATTCGGCCTCGTGCATCAGAACAGCACCGTCGAATGCGTGATCAGCATCGCTGCGCTCGAAGCGTATTTCTGGCTCGAACCGAAGGCGAGCGACGCACGCGTGCTGAAGACCTTCCGCGACGGCTATGGCCGCATCCGCGCCATCGCGGAGCGCAAGCTGCTCGCGCATCAGGCCGCGCATATCGAGCTGACGGCGGACGATTTCGCGCGTCGTTGAGCTCAACGGCTAAAGCATTGCGTGGCATAGCCCGCCGTCGCGCCGCCCGCATCAACCGCGCGATCGTTGCCGATGCGCCGTCTCACCCGCAGGCCCCGCCTGCAACATCAGCGACCCGCATCCGAGCAGCAGTCCGACCGCGCATACGCCCGGCCAGTGCCATACGCTCCACGCCCAGATGCCCAACGACGAGCCGAGCGCGCCGCCCGCAAAGCGAATCGCCATATAAAGCGTATTGATGCGGCTGCTGGCGTCGCTTCTGATGCTCATATTGCGCGCCATGTTCGCGACATGCCCGCTCTGCAATCCGAGGTCGAGAACGATGACGCCTGCGACGAGCCCCGCGATCGTGGAACCCGCCAGTGCGAGGATCGCGAACGCCGCGACGAAGATCGCGCCGCTCGCCAGCACGACGAGACGCGGATTGCGCGTGTCGATCAGCTTGCCCGCGCTCGTCGATGCAAGCGCGCCCGCTACGCCGACGAGTCCGAACAGCCCCGCCACCTCGCTTCCGTAACTCGCGTCCATGCTGCGCAAGTGAAACGCCAGCGTTGCCCAGAACGCGCTGAATGCGGCGAACTGAAGCGCCGCGATGGCCGACGTTTGACGCACGAGCGGCTCTTCGCGGAGGAGCGTCCAGAGCGAACCCATCAAATGGCGATAGGTGCCCGTGTAGCTCGGCTGGCCGCGCGGCAACATGCGCGACAGCACGGCAGCCGTGACGAGCATCGCAGCCGCCGCGAGCCAATAGACGGCGCGCCAGCCGAAGTGCCCGGCGATCGTTCCGGAAATCGAGCGCGACACGAGGATGCCGCACAACAGCCCGAACATCACGATGCCGACCGCTTCGCCGCGCTGCTGAGGCCCAGCCAGTTGCGCCGCGAACGGCGTGAGCAACTGCGGCGCGACGCTCGCGAGGCCGGTCACGAAGCTGGCGGCGACGAGCCAGTTCAGTGTCGGCGACAGCGCGACGGCAACGAGCGAAAGGCTCGCGGCGCATAGCAACGCGCGCAGCATCGAGCGGCGCTCGAGCATGTCGCCGAGCGGCACGAACAGTAGCAGGCCGAGCGCATAACCTGTCTGCGCAGCCACCGACACCGTTCCCGCCTGCCGCTCGCTCGCATGAAACGCAAGCGCGAATTCGGCCAGCAACGGCTGGTTGTAGTAGTTGTTCGCGACCACGATGCCGGCCGCGGCTGCCATCAGCCAGTAGATCGAACGTTTCATCCTTGCGCTCCAAAGCCTGGACGCGGGGCGACACATGCCGCCATCGGCCGCCTCTTGCGCAACGAATGTAGACTATTCCGTAAATCGCCGGTATCCCTGTCAATCGGCAAGCACCCTTGCGAAATCCGGGAGACTCGAATCATGGACCGATTTGAAGCAATGAACGTCTACGTGCGGGTCGTGGAGGCGGGAAGCCTGTCCGCGGCTGCGCGCGCAATCCCGATGTCGTTGACTTCGGTGAGCAGGCACCTCTCGGCGCTGGAAGAGCAGTTCGGCGCGCAGTTGCTCCGGCGCACCACGCGCAACCTCGCGATGACGGACGAAGGACGCATTCTGTATGACCGTGCGAAAGCGATACTCGGCGAGGTCGATGAGCTCGGCAGTGCGCTGTCGGCCGGTCGCGGCAAGCTGTCCGGCCGTCTGCGGATCAGCGCGCCGAATCTGCTTGGCCGGCTCGTGATCGCGCCGCTGCTGCCGCGCTTTCTCGCGCTTCATCCGGAAGTCGCCGTCGATCTCGTGCTTGTCGACCGTGTGGTCAATCTCGTCGAAGAGGGCCTGCACCTCGCCGTGCGCGTGGGCCGTCTGCCGGATTCGAGTCTGGTTGCGCGCAAGCTCGATGACATTCAGATGGTCGTGTGCGCGGCGCCCGCGTATCTCGCGCGGCGCGGCACGCCCCGCGCGCCCGACGATCTGCGCAAGCACGATTGCCTCGTGTTCTCGGACGCGCCGGGCCCCGTCGACTGGCGCTTCCAGTCGGGCGCGACACGCTCGCGCATCGGCGTGACGGGGCGTCTGTGGATGAATAGCCTGGATGCCCTCGTGTCGGCGTCGATCGAAGGCGCGGGCGTCGTGCGCGCGCCCGGATGGCAGGTCGCGGCGCATATCGAGGCGGGACGCCTGCGGCTCGTGCTTGAGAAGTACGCACCGCCCGCGACGCCCGTCCACGTGCTGTTCGAACGCGCGAAGCTGTCATCGCCGAAGATCCGGACGTTCGTCGATTACCTCGTCGAACAATGGCCCGGCCGCTGACGGGCTTCGCGCATTTAGCGGTAAAACGCGTGGCGCGGTGAGGCGACTGCGCCGTCGCCGCGCACACGCCATGCGCCTACGGCCCGACGGTGCTTGCGCGGCGGGCGTCGTCGAGATCGTCCGTCGATGCCGCTTCGAGCGAAGGGTCGTGATGCAGCAGCAGAACGGCCGCCACGCCGATCATACCCGCGCCCGCGAGACACAGCAGACCCGCGCCGAACCCGCCCGTGCTGTCCTTGATCCAGCCCATCGCATAAGGTCCGAAGAAGCCCGCCAGGTTGCCGAGCGAATTGATCGCGGCGATGCCGCCCGCAGCCGCTGCGCCTGACAGGAAAGCGGCCGGCAACGTCCAGATCACGGGCAGGCAACCGAAGATCCCGAACCCCGCGATGGACAGCGCGGCCATCTTCAGCACGGGATTGTCGAGGCCAGCCGACGCCGCAATGCCGCCCGCCGCGACCAGCAATGCAATCGCGACGTGCCAGCGGCGCTCCAGCTTGCGGTCCGAGTGGCGGCCCCACGCGATCATGCTGATCACGCCGACCACATAAGGCAGCGACGTCACGAAACCTGTCTGCACGTTCGTCAGGCCGAACGACTTGACGATCTGCGGCAGAAAGAAGCTCAGGCCGTAGTTCGTTGCATTGGCACCGAAATAGATCAACGCAATGGCGAGCACACGTGGATTGATGAGCGCCTCCTTCACGCTGAATGCACGCACGGCCTCCCGTTGCCTGCGTTCCTCTGCCTGGCGCATGACGAGCCAGTCGCGCTCGTCAGTCGAAAGCCAGTGTGCATCGGCCGGCTTGTCCGTCAGGTAGAAGTACACGACAAACGCAAGCAGCAGCGCCGGCAACGCTTCAATCAGGTAGAGCCACTGCCAGCCCGCGAGCTGGCCGCGACCATCGAGCGACAGCAGCGCGCCCGATATCGGGCTGCCGATCACCGTCGACAACGGAATCGCCGCCATGAAATAGCCGACGACCCGCCCGCGATACACGGCGGGAAACCACAACGTCAGCAGGAAAATGATGCCGGGGAAAAATCCCGCTTCGGCGATGCCCAGCAGCACACGCAGCCCGTAGAACACATGAACCGACGACATTCCCGTATATCGGGAAATATCCGGAATGAAGGCCATCAGGCCAGCGAGAATGCCCCACGTGAACATGATCCGCGCGATCCAGCGCCGCGCGCCGAACCGCTCGAGCAGAAGATTCGACGGTACTTCGAAAAAGAAGTACGCGATGAAGAATACGCCCGCACCGAAACCGAACTGGCTTGCCGAAAAGCCCAGTTCCTTGTTCATCTGCAACGCCGCGAAGCCGACATTCACGCGGTCGAGATAGGCAATGAAATAACAAACGATCAGGAATGGCACGAGACGCATCATCACGCGCCGCATGGTGCGGTTTTCCAGCTCCATCGGTTGTCTCCTCCGAAATTGATCCGGTATCAATGCTTCACGAGACTACTCCTTAGGCCGCGCGCGCAAAAGCGATTTATGGCCGTTTGAAAGGAAGGGGCTTCGCTGGCAAAGTATCGAGAGCAAACCTTCGGAAAGAATTTCCTTGCGAAAGCATTCATCAGCAACACGTTCCGCAAGATGCGGCCGTGAATCGCCAGACAGTTGCACGCGAGAACGCTTTGCTTCGATGTTGTTGTACGTTTTTGACGTGCTTCCCGTCACGCGCCATTGAAAAGCAGCATCGTCAGTTGCGGATAGATGCCGATCAGCGCAAGCACGCCTGCCATGATGAACACATAGGGCAGCGTCCCCAGCACGATGCGTCGCAGCGGCACGTCGGGCGCCACGCTTTGCACGACGAAGAGGTTGAGTCCGACGGGCGGATGGATCAGCGCCATCTCCATGTTGATCACGACGACGACGCCGAACCAGATCAGGTTCCAGTGATACGCCTGCACCACAGGAACGAGCACGGGCATCGTCACGACGATGATCGCAATGGTCTCCATGAAACAGCCGAGAAAGATCAGCAGCAGGTTGATGCTGATGAACAGCACCCACGGCTCGACGTGAGCGCCCGCAACCGCTTGCGTCAACGATGCGGCCACCTGGCTCGTCGTCATTACATAGCCGAACACGATCGCCGATGAAATCACGGCCAGGATCATCACGCTGCTTTGCGCCGCGTTGATGAGAATCTCGTGAAACTTCCGCCAGTTCAGTTCGCGGTAGACGACGCCCGCCAGAATCAGGCTTGCGATAATGCCGAGCGACGCCGCTTCCTGCGGCGTCGCGAGCCCGCGATACAGCGAGCCGAGAATGATCAGGATCAGCAGCGCGAACGGCCCGATGTCCTTCAGCGCGACGATGCGCGCGCTGAGCGGCGCAAGCGGGCGCGTGCGGCGTTCGCCACGCGACTTGCGGCGCAGCGCGAGCGCCATCTGATAGACGCCGAACGCCGACGCCATGATTGCACCCGGCACCAGCGTCGCGACGAACAGGCGGCCGATCGACTGCTCGGCGATCACGCTATAGACGATGAGCGGAATGCTCGGAGGCAACAGGATACCGAGCGTTCCGCCTGCCGCCACCGAACCGCACGCCTGTGACGCAGGCAATCCGTGCCGCCGCATCTCCGAGACGGCGAACCCGCCGATCGCCGCCGCCGTCGCGACACTCGATCCCGATACGGCCGCCATCACGCCGCACGCGAGCGTCGTCGCGACGGCGAGACCGCCCGGCACGCCGTCGAGGATCGTCGCGAGCGCGCTATAGAGCCGCGCGCCCATGCCCGACGCCGACACGATCGCGCCCATGAACATGAACATCGGCACGGAAGTGAGCGTGAAGGTCGCCACCGATCCCCAGTACGTGCTCGGGATCAGATTCAGCGCATCCCACCCGCCGCCCGTGACGAACAGCGACACGAGCGCGACGAACAACAGCGCGAACGCGATCGGCACGCCGAACGACAGCACCGCGAGCAGCCCGCCGAACATGCCGGCGCCGATGAAAAGCTGGGTCACTTGTCTCTCCCGAGCACGAGTTCTTCGACGGACAGATCGTGGGTCAGCTCGCGGCGCGCGAACACGATCGTCGCGAGCCGCACCAGTTGCACGAGCGTCAGCAGCAGCGTGCCGGCGACGAGGCACAGATAGGGTATCCACAGCGGCAGCGAGAACATGCCCCACGAACGCTCGCCGCTCGTGTACGCGTCCCACCAGAACTGCACGGCCAGCACCGCGATCACGACGGCGACAGCCGACATCACGATCGTCGAGACGGCGGCCAGCACACGCTTGCCGCCTTCGCCGAGATGATGTCCGAGCACGTCGATCTTAAGATGCCGCGACTGCCATGCGAGCGCCGCCGTGCCGACGAACGTCATATACGCCATCAGATACGTCGTCACTTCTGTCACCCAGACGTCCGACAGATGCAACACTTCGCGCGCCATCACGCCATACGAAATCACCGCGACCGTCGCGATCACGGCGACACCGGCCGACAGCGCGACGCCCTTGCAAAAGACGTCGAGCAGATGAACGAGACGATCGAGCGGCCCTCGCATGCCTGCCTCCTACTTGTACAGCGCGACGCTCTGATCGAGCAGCCGCGCGCCGTCGGGCACTTCGTTGCGGAACTTCGGGAAGCTGACCTGCTGGAACAGCTTCTGCCATTGCGTCCATTCGTCGAGCGTCATCTTGTGGATCTGCACGCCGTGGCTCGCAAAGAGTTGCGCGACCCGGCGGTCGTCGGCTTTCGCGCCTTCGAATGCGCTCTGTTCGAGGCTCTGCCCCACGTCCGTCAGGATCTTCTGCTGCGCGGGCGTCAGCTTGTTCCAGGTCTTCATGCTGATCGCGATCGGCTCGATCGTGTAATAGATGCTGTACTGCTCGGGCGAGTCGTAGTACTTGGCCACCTCATAGAGACGGTACGAGCCGAACGTGCCCGACGACGTCCACAGGCCATCGAGCAGCCCCAGTTGCATCGCGTTATACGTCTCCGACGAAGCCATCGACACCGTGCTCGCACCCGCGCTCTGCAACGCCGCCTCCATCATCTTGCCGGCGCCGCGCACCTTCGTCCTCGAGAGATCGCCAGGCACGTTGACGGGCTTTCCCTTCGACGCCATGCCGCCCGATATCTGTATCCAGCACAAGGTCTTGAAGCCGTATGCTTCCATCTTCGCTTCCAGTTCGCGCCACGGCGCGGACGTGCGGAAGCGGTAGACGTCGTCGGGCGTCTTCCAGAGGCCCGGCAACAGGATCAGGTTCATCTGCGGGATCGCGCCCGCTGCATAGATGTACGGATAGATCGCCAGATCGACGCTCCCGTTGCGCAGCGCCGTATGCATGTTCAGCGCCTTCACCAGCGATTCGGCGGGAAAGATGTCGATATGGATCTTGCCGCCCGAGCGCTGCATCACTTCCTGCGCGAACTTCTTGCCCGTCTGCACGACGTAGTCGTTCGGATCGTCGGGCCACTGGTGAGCCATCTTCAGCGTGATCGCATCGTCCGCATGCGCCACGGGCAACGCGGCGACGGTACACGCCACGGCCGCCATCAGCGTCGTCAACAGATAACGAAGTCGTTTCATCCGCGTCTCCTTCCATGTTGGTTTGTCGTTGTGCGGAACGATGTCTCGCTACGCCGGCATCATCCCGTATCGCCTACCTGCTTCGCGATGCACGCGTAAAGCTGCGCGACCGATGCGGCCCGCGCGTCCTCGGGCAACGTATCGATGAGCTCGGCCACGCGGCGCGTCAGCAGGCTGCGCACGTGAAAGCGCTTGCGCAACTCTTCGGCGTGGGCTGCATCCACGTTTGCCGCGCGCCATTGCGCGTGTTCGTCGATCGCGGACGACAGTTGCGCGATCGATGCGTCGTCGTTCGCGCGCGTCAACAGCACGGGCGCGATGCGGTGTCCGTTCGCGCGATTGCGTTCGAGCACGTTGCGGATGTCCTGCGCCATGCGCTCGGCGCCCGGCAGATCGCACTTGTTGATGACGACGATATCGGCGGTTTCCAGCACGCCCGCCTTCATAGCCTGAATCTGATCGCCCGATTGCGGGCCCATCGTCAGCACGAGCGTATCGACGAGCGCGCGCGCGCCGTTCTCGACCTGCCCCACGCCGACCGTTTCCAGCAGGATTTCGTCGAAGCCATCGCCTTCGACGGCGGCGAGCACGTCGGCGAGGTTGTCGGACAGGCCGTCGGCGGACCAGCCGCTCGGCAACGAGCGGATAAAGACGTCGGTGTCGGCGAGCACGGCGTCCATCCTCACGCGGTCGCCGAGCAATGCGCCCGAAGTCGCGGGGCTGCTCGGATCGATGGCGATGATCGCGATGGACTCGCCTCGCGCCGCGCGCACTTTCGCGACGCGGCCGATCAGCGTGCTCTTGCCCGCGCCCGGCGGTCCCGTAAAGCCGATGCGGCGCGCGGGCCTTGCGCCGTGCGCGCGCAGAACCTGCAACGACTCGGCGACGCTTGCGCGCGCGATCTTCGACAAATCGCGCGCCAACTGGCGGCGCGCGCTGCTCGCGACACTCGCCGCCGATGCGCCGTCCCGGCCGCTCATGTCGACACCTCGCCGCACCACGCCGCCGTGTGCTCGCCGAGCAGCGGCGGCGGGCTATAGCTCGTGCGCACGCCGTCCATATGGATCGGGTTGCCGACCATCTTCAGCGGTCCCGCTTCGGATTCGATCTCGACGACGAGTCCGCGCGCCTGCGCCTGCGCGCTGTCGAGCGCTTCGCCGATCGACGCGAGCCGCGACACCACCACGCCCGACGACGCCAGCCTGTCGAGCCAATGCTGCGTGGTCTCGCCCGCGAACATCGCCGACAGCGCGTCGATCACCGTTGCGCGATGCGCGCGCCGCTCCGCCATCGTCGCGAAGGCCGCTTGCGTGATCCATTCGGGATGCCCGACGCGTTCAGCAAAGATGCGCCAGAAGTTGTCGTGCGTGATGAAGAGCATCAGCCAGTCGTCGCGCGTTTTGAACAGTTGCGCGGGCACGATGTATGGATGCGATGACAGCGCGTGCCGCGACGGCTGCTCGCCGCCGTTGAGCACGGCGCCCGCGACGTAGTTGAGCTGCGAGACCATCACGTCGAACATCGCGATATCGACCTGTCCGCCGCGCCCTTCGACGATCTTCGCGAGCAAACCGACAGCGCCCATGATGCCCGTCGAGTTGTCGACCGTGGAGAAGCCCGCCTTGGTCGGCGGACCGTCGGGGTCGCCCGTCAGATGCATGATGCCCGTGAGCGCCTGGATCACGTAATCGTAGGCAGGCAGTTCGGCGTTCGGGCTGTCGAGGCCGAAGCCCGTCAGCGCGACGCAGACGATCCGCTCGTTGTGCTCGCGCAGCCGGTCGTAGGTCAGGCCGAGCTTGCGAATCGCCGATGGCCGCAGATTCGTCACGAGCGCGTGTGCGTCGCGCACCATCGTTGCGAGCGCCTGCTTGCCGCTCTCGCTTGCGAGATCGAGCACGACGCTCTGCTTGTTGCGATTGAGGCTCGCGAAATACGCGTTGTGTGGACCGATCGCGTGCGGACTGATCGAGCGCCCGATGTCGCCGCCCGACGGCTCGATCTTGATCACTTGCGCGCCGAGGTCGGCGAGCAGCATGCCGCAGTACGGGCCCATCAACATGTGCCCGATCTCGATCACGCGGATGCCCGCGAGCGGTCCGTCGCGCGCGTCACGCTTGCGCGTATCGCCGGGCACGGCGAATCCGGGCGCGTTCATCCGAGCACCTTTGCAACGGCGTCGATCACGTCGGCGAGCGGCATGTCGCTCGTGAACACCCCGCGAATGCCCGCCTTCAGGAACGCCGCGCGATCGTCGGCGGGTATCGTGCCGCCGACGAACACGGGAATCTCGCCCGCGCCGCGATCCGAGAGCAGCTCGACCGTGCGCGCGACGAGTTCGTTGTGGCTGCCCGACAGAATGGACAGGCCGACTGCATCGACGTCTTCATCGACGGCTATCCTCGCGATGTACTCGGGGCTCTTGCGCAGGCCCGTGTAGATCACGCTCGCGCCGGCATCGCGAAACGCGAGCGCGATCACCTTGGCGCCGATATCGTGTCCGTCGAGCCCGGGCTTCGCAACGAGAATGCGCTTGCCCTTGAGCGGCGCGCGCGCGCTGCGGGGCGTCGCGGCCGCATGGCCAGCCGGATTGGCGGAACTGCTGCTCGTGCTGTTCATAGATGGACCGGCTCCTCGAATTCGCCCCATTGCTCTTTCAAACGCGCAACCATTTCGCCGACGGTCGCGTACGCATGACAGCAATCGACGAGATACGGCATCAGGTTGCCCTCGTCGCGCGCGGCCGCCGCGCTCAATGCGTCGAGCGACTTCTGCGCTTGCGTCTGATTGCGCGTATCGCGCAGCCGCTCGAAACGCTCGACGACGGTCGCGCTCGCCTGCGGATTCAGATGAAACAGTTCGCCCGGCTGCTCGACCTGGTTCTCGCGCCGGAAACAGTTCTGCCCGACGACGAGCCGCTCGCGATCATCCGTCTCGCGCTTGCGTTGCAGCGCGCTCTTCGCGATGCGCAGTTGCAGCCAGCCGTCTTCGATCGCTTTCACCGCGCCGCCATAGGCGTCGATCTCGTCCATCAGTTCGCGGATGCGCGCTTCCGTACGGTCGGTGAGTTCCTCGACGAAATATGAGCCGCCGAGCGGATCGACCGTGCGCGCGATGCCGCTTTCGTAACCGATGATCTGTTGCGTGCGCAACGCAAGCTCGGCGGAAAATTCGGTTGGAATCTGGAATGCTTCGTCGTAGGCGCACGTAAAGACGGATTGCGCGCCGCCCATCACGGCCGCGCACGCTTCGATCGCGACGCGCACGACGTTGTTGTACGGCTGCGCGGACGTCAGCGACGAGCCGCCGCAAACGACGCCGAAGCGGAACATCTGCGCCTTCTCGTCATCGACGCCGTAGCGCGCCTTGATCAACCGCGCCCACGTACGGCGCCCCGCGCGAAACTTCGCGACCTCTTCGAAGAGGTCCATGTGCACGTAGAAGAAGAAGCTCAGACGGCGCGCGAACTTCGCGACATCGCCGCCTCGCGCGACGACGGCATCGACATACGCAAGGCCGTTGGCGAGCGTATACGCCATTTCCTCGACGGCCGTGCAGCCCGCGTCGCGCATGTGCGCGCCCGCAATCGAAATCGGATTGAAGCGCGGCGACACTTCATTCGAGTACAGGATCGAATCGGCGATCAGGCGCATCGACGGACGCACGGGGAAGATCCATGTGCCGCGCGCCACGTATTCCTTCAGGATGTCGTTCTGGATCGTGCCCGTCAGCTTGTCGCGCGGCACGCCCTTCTTGTCCGCACAGGCGACGTACATCGCGTAGATCATCGCTGCCGTGCCGTTGATCGTGAACGACGTAGAAATGCGGCTCAGGTCGATGCCCTGAAACAGCAGCTCCATCTCGGACAGGTTCGAAAGCGATACGCCGACCTTGCCGATCTCGGAGCGCGCCATCGGATCGTCGGGATCGAGGCCGCATTGCGTCGGCAGGTCCAGTGCGACGGAAAGGCCCGTCTGCCCCTGCTGCAACAGGAAGCGGTAGCGTTCGTTCGATTCTTCCGCCGTGCCGAATCCCGAATACTGGCGCATCGTCCACAGGCGCCCGCGGTAGCCGTCCGCGAAGATGCCGCGCGTGAACGGAAACTGTCCCGGTGCGCCGATTCTGTCATCGCCATTCGCGCTGCTTGCTTCGCCGGGTCCGACGACGACGGGCACGTGCAGTCCCGATGGCGTGCGGTCAGGATGCGGCATGGCCATCGCTTCGTCGAGTTCGGCTGCGCTTGACTTCATGCTCGGAGGCTCCTTTCTGTGCAATGGCGGAACGGCACACGCAGCACCGGCTACGCCTTCGGGTCGGTTGTCGATGCGCGCTGCCGGTCGAGAAATTTTTGCGCCTGCTCCCAGTGCGCGGGCGCAGTCCATGTCGCGACGAAGGCGGCGCGCTCCGCATCGCGTGTCGCGTGCGCCAGGGCGAGGCGATGCGCGGCCGCGATCTGCCTGATTGCGCGAACCACATGCGGCGCGCGGCCGGCAAACGGCTGCGCGAACTGCGCGACGCGTTCGGCGAGCGGCTGCGCCGGATCGCACACATCGTCGATCAGGCCGAGCGCCAGCGATTCTTTCGCGTCCATCAAACGCGCTTCGGCGAGCACGCGCATCGCGCGCGCAGGGCCGAGCAGCGCGAACAGATCGGCCGAACCGCTGAAGCCCGTCGTAATGGCGAGCGTCGCCTGCACGAAGCCGATGCACGCATGCGCCGCCGCGACGCGGTAGTCGCACGCCACCGCCAGTTCCGCGCCGCCGCCGAGCGCCGTGCCGTTCAGCGCGGCGATCACGGGCACGGGCGTCGCGCGGATCGCGTCGAGCGCGGCGGCTGCATGATCGAACAGCGCGGTCGCATCGGCAACGCTGCGTAACGCGTCGAACTCGCGCAAGTCGCCGCCCGCCGCGAAGCTGCGTTCGCCCGCCGCCGTCAACACGACGGCGTGCAACGCGGTGTCGTGCGCGGCACCGGCGAAAACTTCGCGCAACGCGTCGAGCGTCGCCCGGTTCAGCGCATTGCGTTTATCCGGGCGATTGATCGTCACGTGAAGAACGCCGTCGCGCACATCCGTCAGCACGTTCGCTTGTGCGCTTGCTTGTGCGTTCGTCTGCATGCGAGCTTCGGCGTCATGCCGGTCGGTCATGGCTTGCTGTCTCCCCGGCGCGCGTCTTCAGTGGCCGCCCGCTTCGATCGCGCGCTTCGCTTCGAGCAGCACGGCGCCGATTCGCTCGATCTGATCCTCCATCCGGTGACGCGGCCCGGCGATGGCGATGCCCAGCACGTCGCGGTTCACGTCGACAGGCACCGCGACCGCGAACACATCGCTGACGCTCTCGCCGCGCGTCACGAAGTAGCCCTGCTCGCGTGACTGCGCGATGTCGTCGAACAGCGCGTCGGCCGTCGTCATCGTGTTGTCCGTGACGCTCGACAGCGCGGCCTGCGCGAGGAAGCGTCGCAATTCGCCTGCGTCGACGCGGCTCAGCATCGCCTTGCCGATCGACGTCGAATGCAACGGCTTCAATGCGCCCGCAGCGGAGCTATAGCGAATCGTCTGCGGCCCTTCCAGCACGCGCAGATAGACGATTTCGTCGTGCTGCCGCTTGCCGACGATGACGGTTTCCTGCGTCGCGTCGCGCAGCGTTTGAAGCTGAGGCTCGATGCGTTCGAGGTACGGATCGTTCGCGATGATCTTCGCCGCCATGTCATACAGGCGACGCGTGGGAAACAGGTCCTTTCTGCGGCTCGTCAGATACAGATAGCCGCGTTCGAGCAGCACCCGGACGATGCCGTGACTCGTGCTCACGGGCAGGCCTGCCGCCTCGGCGAGTTCGCTGAGCGTCATCGGACGCCCCTCGTTCTCGAATGCTTCGAAAATTCCCAGCGCGCGATCGGTCGGTTTCATTTCGTATGTTTGAAAAATGATTTGGTATTTCGAAAACAAGTATAGGGAAATTGGCCGTCTGTGCCAGCACCGTATGCTAGTGGAAAGCCCTGGTGCGTGTTCCTCAATGCGCCTCAATGGCTCGCGAAACGCTGCTACACGTGACGCGACAGGGCTGTGGCGCTATCCGGCGCAGCAGGAGCATTCCTTGACACGTCAAAAACCGGCTCCTATATTTCGATGCAAATATACGAAAATGCTTTCGAAATAGCGAAAATTACGCATTGATGCGGCAAGAGCAGCGATCCCGCGCCGCGTTGCAGAGGCCATTGAAACGATTCGGATGACGAACGTTTTGCGATGCCCGGTGCGGCGCAAGCCGGCGCACGATCAGGAGACAGACATGTGGATGACGGAGCTCGACAAGACTGAGCGGCGCACCATGGCCGGCTGTTTCCTTGGCTGGACACTCGATGCGCTCGACGTGCAGGTCTACAGCTTTGTCATCCCGACGTTGCTGATCAGCTGGCACATCACGGCAGCCGAAGCCGGCGTACTCGGCACGGTGACGCTGCTCGCATCGGCGATCGGCGGATGGCTCAGCGGACTCGCCGCCGACCGGTTCGGCCGCGTCGCCGTATTGCAGGCCACGATCCTCTGGTACGCGATCTTCACGTTCGCGTCCGGCTTCACGCAGAGCTACGAGCAGCTGTTCATCTGCCGCGCGTTGCAGGGCTTCGGCTTTGGCGGCGAATGGGCGGCGGGCGCCGTGCTGATCGGCGAAACGGTGCGGGGCGTCTATCGCGGCCGCGCAGTCGGCATCGTGCAGAGCGGATGGGCCGTCGGCTGGGGGCTGGCGGCGCTGCTGTTCGGCCTGTTCTTCTCGATCATGCCGGAGCATCTCGCGTGGCGCGCGCTCTTCTGGATCGGCCTCGCGCCCGCGCTGCTGGTGTTCTGGGTGCGCCGGCACGTACCCGAGTCGGGCGTCTTCACGAAGGGACGACGCGAGCGGCCCAATCGCGGCATGCTGCGTCAGTTGCTCGCCATCTTTCGCACCGACTATCTCGCGACGACGCTCAGGGTCTCCGCGCTCGCGACGGGATCGATCGGCGGCTCGTACACGTTCCTGATCTGGCTGCCGACATACCTCAAGACGACTCGCGGCCTCTCGGTGATCGGCACGACGGGCTATACGACGGTGATGATCGTCGGCGCGTTTGTCGGCTTCATTCTCGGCGCTTACCTGGCCGACTCGATCGGACGCAAGCGGACTTTCATGCTCAGCGCGATCGGCTCTGCGGTCATCCTCGGCGCCTACATGTTGATGCCGATCAGCAATGGCGCAATGCTCGTGCTCGGTTTTCCGCTCGGCCTCTGCGCGTTCATGATGTTCTCGCCGATGGGACCGTACATGACCGAGCTTTTCCCGACGCGCATCCGTGCTGCGGGACAAGGCTTCTGCTACAACTTCGGCCGTGGCATCGGCGCGCTCTTTCCGGCGCTCGTCGGCAAGCTGACGAGCGTGATAGGACTGGGCAACGCGATTGCGGCGTTCGGCATCGCGGCTTATGCCGTCATGTTCCTCGCCGTGCTGCTGTTGCCCGAAACGCTCGGCAGGCCCTTGCCCGACGATGCCGAGCCGTCCCTGCAGTCCGAAGGCGGCGCCGCAAAGAGCTATACCCCTTCCTGATACCGATAGCTCCCTATCCTTCATGTCCGCAAGCTGCCAGGCACCACGCACGACGATCAGCGCGCCCGAACATAAGGCGCCGCGCGGCGCGTGCGATTGCCATATTCATATCTCCGGTCCGTTCGAACGCTTTCCGTTGAGCAAAGGCCGCGCGTATACGCCGCCCGAAGCGTCGCTGCGCCAGTACGAGCATGTGCAGGACGTGCTCGGCGTGCAGCGCGTCGTCATCGTGCAGCCTAGCTTCTACGGCACCGACAACCGTTGCACGCTCGATGCCGTGGCGCACTTCGGCGCGCAGCGCAGCCGCGCGGTCGTCGTGATCGATCCGCATATCGGCGATGCACAGTTGCGGCTGATGCACGAAGCCGGCGTGCGCGGCGTGCGAGTCAATCTCGTGACGCCGGGCGGTCCACCCGTCGAGCATCTGGCGCAACTTTCGCAGAAGATCGCGACCTTCGGCTGGCACACGCAGATCTACGCAAACGGCGCGGACCTGCCCGACCTGCTGCCGATACTGCGCCGCCTGCCTACCGACGTGGTCATCGATCACATGGGGCAGATACCCGCCGCGTGGGGCACGGCGCATCCCGCCGTCACGGCGTTGCGCGCGCTGCTCGACGGCGGCCGTGCATGGTTGAAGCTATGCGGGTATCGTTGCTCGAACGAGGGCTATCCGTTTCGCGATGTCGACGCGCTCGCGACACTCTTCGCGCGCGTGGCGACGGAACGTTGCGTGTGGGGCACCGATTGGCCTCATCCCAATCTGGAAGGCACAATGCCCGATGACGGCGACCTGCTCGACGCGCTGATGCGTTGGGCGCCGTCGACGCAGGCCCAGCAACGCATCCTCGTGGACAACCCTGGCACGCTCTACGGGTTCGACCCGCAATGAGCCGCGCTATCCGATGAATTCTGGAGACGACCATGCTGATGGAACACAACGTGCCGTCCGACGTGAAATCGACGGTTTCCGAAGCCGAGTGGAATACGCGTGTCGATCTGGCCGCATGTTACCGGCTAATGCCGTATTTCGGCTTGAGCGATCTCGTGTACAACCACATCACGGCACGCATTCCCGGCGACGACACGCGCCTGCTGATCAATCCGTATGGCTATATGTACGAGGAGATCACGGCGTCGAGTCTGATCACGATCGATATCGACGGCAACGTGCTCTTCAATCCGAACGATGGCACCTACGGCGTCAACGCGGCCGGCTATGTGATTCACAGCGCGGTGCATGCGGCGAGGCACGACGTGAATTGCGTGATCCACACGCATAGCCGCGGCGGGCTCGCTGTGTCGGCGCTGTCGTGCGGGCTTTTGCCGCTCACGCAAACGGCGATGCGCTTCAGTCCCGTCGCGTATCACGACTATCAGGGCGTGGCGATCGACCTCGAAGAACGCAAGATGCTCGCTGAAGACCTGGGCAATGCCGAAGCGATGATTCTGCGCAATCACGGTCTGCTGGTCGCGAGCGCATCGATACCGCAAGCCTTCAACGCAATGTACTGGCTGGAAAACGCGTGCCGCGCGCAAGTCGATGCGATGGCGTGCAATACGGAGCTTCATTTGCCGCCGCAGCACGTGATCGACAAGACAGCGCACCTGTACAAGCCCGAAACGCGCCGTCCATACGGCGAAATGGAATGGCCCGCGATGCTGCGCTTTCTCGATCGACGTGACCCTTCGTATCGCGACTAGTCCGTGTATCGCGCCTCTCGCCGCACGTACGAATCGACTGGCGGACTTCGATAAAGACTGCGAAACTGGCAAGGCTTTCCCTGCAACGGCAACAGGAGAATCGACATGACCGATGCCTACCGTAGCAAAGGGCTATCCAGCGCAGTTTCGTATCAGGACCCGAAGGCCGCTTTTCGCTGGCTCGAAGCCGCATTCGGGTTCGAGCCGCTGTTCGTGATCCTCGATAGTGACGGCCATCTCGCCCACTCCGAAATGTCATATGGCGATTCCGTCGTGATGGTCGGCAGCGAGTGGAGCGACGACCATAAGAGCCCGCGCTCCGTGGGTGGCAAGAACACGCAGTCCGTGCATGTGCAACTCGCCGAGGGCGAAGACATCGACGCCCATTGCGCCCATGCGCGCGCGGCGGGCGCGACGATCCTCGCAGAGCCGCAAACGCAGTTCTATGGCGACCGGACTTATCGTGCAAAGGACCCGGAGGGTCACATCTGGACATTCGGCGTCACCGTGCAAAAGATGACGCCTGAAGATTGGGACAAGGCGAGCGGGTTCACCACGCGGACGCGGCTAGATTGAGCGCCTTGATCTGGTCGATGGCCGTCGGCCCGAGCCGCGGCATAGCGCGTACCGCGCAAAAGGCTTTGCATCGCTGAATGAATTCACTTGCGCTTATCCGCGATAACGATAGCGCTCGATATTATTTGCGCGACCGCAAGCGCCTCTCTACGATCGGGTGATCTTAATTTCGATTACCTTCGATCCCATGAGAACAACGAAGACGCTCAAAGCCGCGCTCCTTTCCCTTCTTCTCACTTGCGGCATCGTGAGCACGCAGCCGGCGCTCGCGGCCGGTCAGACAGTGCGTGTCGGCATCATGTCCGGCGAGGACGAGGACGTCTGGCGCGCGGTCGCAGCCAATGCGGCGAAGCACGGCATCACCGTCAAGGTCACGACATTCTCCGACTACACGCAACCGAACGAAGCGCTCGCGCAGCACGATCTCGACGCCAATTCGTTTCAGCACAAGCCTTATCTCGATGCGCAGATCGCAGCGCGCCACTATGACATCGTGCCAGTAGGCTTCACGTACGTGCAGCCGATCGGACTCTACTCGCGCAAGGTGAAATCGGTCGCCGCGCTGCCGCAGAATGCGACGATCGGCGTGCCGAACGATCCGAGCAACGAAGGCCGCGCGCTGCTGCTGTTGCAGGCGAACGGGCTCATCAAGCTGCGCGCCGACGTCGGCCTGCTGCCAACGGCTCGCGACATCGCGGACAATCCGAAGCACATCCAGATCAAGGAACTCGACGCGGGCATCGTCGGCCGCGCGATCGGCGATCTGGACGCGGCCGTGGTCAATACCGACTGGGCGATCAAGGCCGGCATCCAGATTCCGCAGGAACGCATCGCGCAAGAGAAGGTGCCCGGCAACCCGTATCGCAACTTCATCGCGGTCAACACGAAAGATGCGAGAGCGCCCTGGGTGAAGACGCTCGTCGACAGCTATCAGCAGGCCAACGTCGCTTCGACGATCCTGACCGTCTATCACGGCGCGACGCTGCCCGCATGGGAGGGCGCGCCGCAGCATTGACTCCACGCGGCGCAAGTAGCGCCGTGCACTCACTGAAAGTTGCGAGGCGCGCATCGGGTCGCGCGCCCCGCAACATCGTGCCCGCTCCTGAAGACTCGCCCTCTCCTTTCCTCCCATTCCTCTGCCATGTCCATCATCAACACGTCCCGCGATCGACGCGCGTTCCTGAAACTTTCGCTCGGTGCGGTTGCGGCAGCGGCCTCGACTGCCGTCGTACCCGTTTCGTCGGCCCAGGCGGCAACGCCGCGCACGCTGCGCATCGGCAATCAGAAGGGCTATCTGAATCTGCTGAAGGGTCGCGGCACGCTCGAAAAGCGGCTGGCTCCCCTCAACGTATCGGTGAGCTGGACGGAGTTCGCGGCGGGCCCCGTGCAACTGGAAGCGCTGAATGTCGGCTCGATCGATTTCGGCGACGTAGGCGAGGCGCCGCCGATCTTCGCGCAGGCAGCGGGCGCGCCCCTCGCGTATGTCGCGGCGACGGTCACGCGGCCGCAGTCGGAAGCGGTGCTCGTGCCGCCGCAATCGCCGATCCGCTCGGTGACGGACCTGAAGGGAAAAAGAATTGCGCTCAACAAGGGCAGCAACGTCCACTACTTTCTGGTGAAACTGCTGCGTCAGCATGGCCTGCAATACAGCGACGTCAACCTGGTCTTTCTCGCGCCCGCCGATGCACGAGCCGCATTCGAGCGGGCCTCCATCGACGCGTGGGTCATCTGGGACCCGTTCTTCGCGGCAGCGGAGAAATCGCTGGGCGCGCGCGTGATCGCCGATGCAAGCGGCGTCGTCGGCAATCGCGCGTACTATTTTTCGTCGCAGACGTATGCCGCGAAGAACCCCGACGTGATCCGGATTCTGATCGACGAACTCGACAAGGTCGATCAGTGGGGCAAGCAAAACAAGGATCAACTGGCGAGCGAACTGGCGCAGCTATGGGGCCTGCCGAAGCCCGTCGTCGATGCGGCCGTGGGCCGCCAGCAGTTCGGCACGCAGCCGATTACCCGTGCGATTCTCGGCGAGCAGCAACAGATCGCGGATACGTTCCTCGATCTCGGCCTGATTCCGAAACACGTCGATGTGCTGAAAGCGGCGCCGCCGAATCTCGCGTAGCGCGCGCCACGATCGCGTCACACGCGACCTACACCGAACTGGCCCGCCGCTCTCCCCCAGCCGGAAGCGCGCGTTGCGCGGCGAGCCCAGGCGAAGCAAACATATCGACCAGTTGATCGCGCAACCAGCGATGCGCGGGCACAGTCTCGTTGCGCTGATGCCAGAACAGGCTGATCACGCGATCGGGTGCCTCGAGCGGCGCGCGCACGCTCACGAGTTCTCCATCTCCACTGCGTTCGCACAGATCGCGCGGCAACACGGCGATCAGGTCGCTTGCGCGAATGATCTCGCACGCGACCGTGTAATGGTTGACCGTCGCGACGAGGTTGCGCTTCAGTCCGCGCGACGCAAGAAAGCTGTCGAATGACGGTTGCGTTTGCCCCGCGAGACTGATGTCGACATGGCTCGCATTCAGAAAGCGCCGCATGTTCAGCCGGCCCGGCGCCGCAAGCGGATGACCGCGTCGCATCAGGCACGCGTAGTCCACCGTCCAGAGCGAGCGCGAGCGGATGTGCGCGGGCGGCAGCGTCTCGTTCACATAGACGCCGATCACGCAGTCCACACGATTGCCTTCGAGCAGCGCCGGCGCATCGAGCAGAATGTTCGGCACGGTGTGCCATTGCAGGCTCGGCGCGCTTTCGCTGAACCGCTCGATCAGGCGCGGCATCACGATACCCGCGACGTAATCCGACATCGACAGGCTGAAGCTGACCCGCGCGTTGCGCGGCGAGAACGTCTCCTCATCGAGCGCGGCGCGAATGCGGCTCAGCGAATCGCCGACAGGCCCCCACAGCGCCATCGCGCGTTGCGTCGGCGTGACGCCCGTGCCGTTGCGCACGAAGAGCGGATCGTCGAATGCCTCGCGCAGGCGGCTCAACGCATTGCTGACGGCGGGCTGCGTGAGCGACAGCTTGGTGGCGGCCCGCGTCACGGCGCCTTCCGTCATCAAGGCTTCGAATACCTTCAGCAGGTTCAGATCGAGCGACCGAAAGCTCATTGCCGTCCATTCACGAGGTCAATGTACAAGATCAAGAATATAAATATTTATGACGTTCGACAAGCCATAGAATCGGCCTCAACCAAAGGGGCCGTACGCACGCGAACCTTGCGCGGGCTCACTCCGTCAGGCCGAGCGACTATCGCGACTACAGGAGCACATCCGTGTCGAACGTCACCGTGTCAAATGTTTCTGCACGCATCGAGCGCCTTCCGTTTGGACGCTTTCACGGACACCTGCTGCTGATGGGCGGCCTCGGCTATGCGTTCGACGCGATGGATGCCGCCGCCGTCGCCTTCGTGCTGCCCGTGCTGCGCCACGACTGGAGCCTGTCCAGCGTGCAGACGGGCGTGCTCGGCAGCGGCAACTTCATCGGCTTCTTTTTTGGCGCGCTGCTCGCAGGCACGCTCGGCGACCTGATCGGCCGACGCAAGGTCATGATGTCGGCGCTGCTGATCTACTGCGTCGCTTCCGTCGTCAGCGCGATGACCGATTCGTGGCCGACGTTTCTCGCCGCGCGGATCGTGGCCGGCATGGGAACAGGTGCCGAGAGCGCGATCATCGCGCCCTACCTCGCCGAATTCGTCGCGAAGCGGTATCGGGGCATCTTCACGGGTGCGCTGGCCGGGTTCTTTTCATTCGGCTTCGTGGCCGCCGCATTGCTCGGCTACTTTATCGTGCCGGCGTTCGATGCGGGCTGGCGCGTCGTGCTGCTCATCACCGCCGTGCCGATCCTGATGCTGCTCTGGTGGCGCCGCGCGCTGCCCGAGTCGCCTCGCTGGCTCGAAAGCCGCGGGCGGACGGATGAAGCGGTGCGTGTGCTCGATCACATCGAAGCCGGTTTCGCCGCGCGCGGCATCGATTTGCCGGAGCCAGAGCCAGAGGGTCCGCGCGGCGAGCCTTCGATGTCGACGGGCACGCTGTCCGCGAATTTCCGCGTGTTGTGGACAGGACGCCAGGCGCGCATCACGACGATGACATGGCTGATGTGGCTGTCGATCACGTTCAGCTACTACGCGTTCTTCACGTGGATTCCCGGCCTGCTCGTCCAGCATGGGATGAGCATCACGCGCAGCTTCGGCTATTCGGTTGCAATGTATGTCGCGCAGGTGCCCGGCTACTTCAGCGCGTCGTGGTTCAACGAGCGCATCGGACGGCAGGCGACGATCGCGTCGTACATGCTGTTCGGCTGCGCGTGCGCATTGGGCATGGCATTCGCCGGCACCAACGGCGAGATCATGGCAGCGGGCATCGGCCTGTCGTTCTTCATGAACGGCACGTATGCGGGCGTCTATGCGTACACGGCTGAAGTGTTTCCGACGGCCGTGCGCACGACGGGCGCGGGAACGGCGTCGGCGATCGGCCGGATCGGCGCGATCGTGTCGCCGATACTCGTCGGCTATCTGTATCCGAAGTTCGGATTCGCGGGCGTGTTCGGCGTGACGACGGTCGTCCTGTTGCTCGGCGCGATTTCGGTGGTGATGATGGGCGTGCCGACACGCGGACGCTCGCTCGAAGACATCGCCGCAGGAGAAGCGGTATGAACGACACACGCGAACGCGGATTGCAACCTTTCTTCGCGCTGGCTCATGCGCAGATGCACGCTGATCAGCCGGCGACCCTGTATCGCGCGCTCGACACGGTGCTCGCCGAAACGATCGGGCACACGCTCTTCACGATCTTGCGCTACGACGCCACGACAAACGAATCGGCGCGCGTCTACAGCAATCTGCCGAACGAATATCCGACCGCAGCGAAAAAGCCACTCGCGGGCGGCAGTTGGGTCGATACGGTGCTGACGCGCGGCGACGCGTTCATCGGCAGAACGGCAGAAGATCTGCGTGCCGTGTTTCCCGATCATGAGCTGATCGCGTCGCTCGGTTGCGAAAGCGTGCTGAACGTGCCCGTACGCTGGAAGGGGCGCACGCTCGCGTCGCTGAACCTGTTGCACACGCGCGCCTGGTATCGGGACGATCACGTGCCGTTCGCGCAATCGCTCGCACAGTTCGCGCTGCCTGCGCTGCTCGACGACGTTTGACAACGACGCGTGCGGCGGCAGCGGATCGAATCATCGACGCAACGTATTGAAGCAACGCATCGACGGAACCCACTGACGGAACCCATTGACGCAATCCAAAGGGGAAACGAATGGAAAGCATCCTGTTCGCGAACGCAAACGTGCTCGATGTCGAGCGCGGCGAACTGCGCGAAGCGCATCACGTGCTGGTCGAGAACGGCCTTATCAAGGAAGTGTCCGACAGGCCTTTGAAAAGCGCGTCCGCGCGCGAGATCGACCTGAGAGGCAAGACGCTGATGCCGGGATTGATCGATCTGCATGTACATGTGGTGGCGGTACAGCTGAACCTCGCGCAGCAGGTGCACATGCCAAATGTGCTCGTCACGCTGCGCTCGGTGCCCATCATGCGCTCGATGTTGCGGCGCGGATTCACGACCGTGCGCGACGCGGGCGGCGCAGGGTATCCGCACAAGCAGGCCGTGGAAAGCGGGCTGGCCGTCGGTCCGCGTCTCTTCGTTGCGGGACGCGCGCTCAGCCAGACGGGCGGCCACGGCGACATGCGCGCGCGTTCCGATTATCTGGGCGACAGCGCGCCGTGCGGCTGCTGCGTCCGGGTAGGCGCGCTCGCGCGCGTCGCGGATGGCGTCGACGCAGTGCGCCGCGCCGCGCGCGAAGAATTGCAGATGGGCGCGGACCATCTGAAGATCATGGCCTCGGGAGGCGTCGCATCGCCGACAGACCCCGTCGGCGCATTCGGCTACGCGGAAGACGAAGTGCGCGCGATCGTCGACGAAGCGCGCGCGCGTCATACCTATGTGATGGCGCATGCGTACACGGCCGAGGCGATTGCGCGCGTCGTGCGCTGGGGCGTGCGCACGATCGAGCACGGCAATCTGATCGACGCGCCCACGGCGAGACTGATGGCCGAGATGGGTGCCTATGTGGTGCCGACGCTCGTCACCTACGAAGCGCTGGCATCCGAGGGCGCGCAATATGGTCTCGAAGAAGAGAGCGTCGCGAAGATCGCAGACGTGCGCGAGGCGGGATTGCGTTCGCTCGAAATCTATCGCGATGCGGGCGTGAAAATGGGCTTCGGCTCGGACCTGCTGGGACCGTCGCAACGCCTGCAAAGCGACGAGTTCCGCATTCGCGCCGAAGTGCTCGGCAATGCCGCGACGCTCGCCTGCGCGACGACGACGGCTGCCGAAGTGCTCGGCTTGCCGGAGAAGCTCGGACGCATCGCGCCTGATGCATGGGCGGACCTGATCGTCGTGGATGGCGATCCGCTGCGCGACATCTCGTGTCTGCTCGGGCAAGGCGAACGCATACCGCTCGTGATGAAAGGCGGAACGATCGCGTTCGGAGAGGTGTGAGCGCGATCTGGTTATATGTCGCGCTTCTCGACGACGATGCTATGCCGTCCGCGAGAGCCATTGAACATCGACGAGCCGATCCGCGTTCGATAGGGCGCATGCGCCACCGCGCAACTGTCGACCGACAACGGATCGTGAGTGCCGTTGCGCGCAACGCGCCACCGGCAATATGACTGAACGATGACGCGACGAAGGCACCCGTTCACGTGTGAAGCGCCAACGGTGATCGCGTCCCTCTCCTCGTGAACCGGCGCGCGGGAACGATCCCTGCTCGCATAAACGCTGCATCTCTAGCTGCCGGATTTCGAGGCTTCCTGCTCACAGAAACGACGTCCGGCATCCGCTGGCCGCGCGCCTGTTCCCTCAGGAGGTCCAATGCTTGCTCACTTCGCGCCGTCATCCGGCGTGCTTGTCGCGATGCTCGCCGTTTGCTTCGTGCTGGTGCTCGCGTTCGAAACGACGAACGGCTTTCATGACTCGTCGAACGCGGTCGCGACCGTCATCTACACGCAATCGCTCGGGCCCGCGCGCGCGGTGGTCTGGTCCGGCATCATGAATTTCATCGGCGTGCTTGCGGGCGGAATCGCCGTCGCCTATGCGCTCGTACGCATTTTGCCGCCTGAAGTGCTGACGCCGCCCGACGGCTCGCCCGCTGTTCCGATGTTGATTGCCGTGTTCGCATCGGCGCTTTTCTGGAACGTGCTCACGTGGGCATTCGGAATCCCGAACAGCAGCTCGCATTGCCTGATCGGCGCGCTCATCGGTGTCGCGGCGTCGGACGCGATACTGGCATCGAATAATCTGGCCGCCGGCGTTGACTGGAAGCAGATCATCAGCGTGCTTCGTGCGCTTGCTGTGTCGCCTTTGCTCGGCTTCTTTGTCGCTGGCGCGCTCTATGGCGTTCTCCGTCTCGTGGTACCGCGAGGCGACCTGTTCGAGCCGCCGAAGCCCGGGCAGCCGCCAGTATGGTGGCTCCGCGGCTTGTTGATCCTGTCATGCACGCTCGTCAGTTTTTCGCACGGCACGAACGATGGACAGAAGAGCGTCGGGCTCATCATGCTGACGATCATCGGCCTGCTGCCCGCCACCTATGCGGTGGATCTTCACGCGCGCGCCGAGCTGGCACAACTCGACGCGCACGCATCGGCTGCCATTCCGCTGATCGAGAAGTACGGCGACGAACGAAAGGACCGTGCGTTGCAGGCCGCCCGGCAACTGCAACGGGGCATGACGCAGTCGCTCGTCGACACCGCCGTCTTCGATACGGGCACCCGTTCCTCTGATCGCGAGCAACGGGTCTTGCGGTCGCGTCTGCGGTCCGAAATATTCGACGTCACGTGGCAGATGAATCGCATCAGCCAGAACAGCCGCGCGACGCCGGACGAACGCAAGCAGGCCGGCACGCTGATCCGTCAGATCAACCGCCCCGTCGAGTACGCGCCTTACTGGGTTCGCCTGTTGAGCGCGTTGTGCCTCGGTCTCGGCACGATGGTTGGCTATCGGCGCGTGGTTCGCACGCTCGGCGAACGTCTGGGCAGGCAACGCATGACACCGGGACAGGGCGCGAGCGCCGAACTGGTCGGCTCGGCGCTGATCAGCACTGCCGGTTTTACTGGGCTTCCCGTGAGTACGACGCATATCGTGACTTCCGGCATCACGGGCACGATGGCGGCGGGCGGACAAGGCGTGCAAACGGGCGTGCTCGTGCGCATCGCGCTGACGTGGCTCATCACGCTGCCTGTCACGATGATCGGGGCAGGCGCGATCTTTTATCTGTTGGCCAATCCAAAGCTCTAGTGCGCGCGTTGCCTGTTATCGCGTGCTTTATCGGTTCATTCCCGGCAAATTCAGCGACGCGTGCCGCGAGGAATTCGCGTCCCTTCAGGCGCAGCAGTTCTGAAACCCGCGCGCGCCGTTCGACACAGCTTCCCCTATGACGGGCAAGCACGTCGACGCGATCGCCAGTCGTGCCGATCGTTGCACGAGAGAAGAGTTGCGCTACTAGTTTCCGTCACCCGCGCGTAACGAAAGGTCCAACCGACTGCGCCGCGCAATCCAAGGTCCGGATTCAGTCCGTCGAATATATGCTCGCAACTGTGGAATTCCCACGCGATGACCGATCACAGCTCCAGCACCAGATCGGAGGTAGGACGGCTGCAACACAACAGCCGGAAGCCCTTCTGGACTTCTCTGTCGCGAATGCCGCCGTTGTGTTTCATATCCACTGTGCCTTCAAGTACTTTGGTCTTGCACGTGCCACATACGCCCTGACTGCACGACGATGCAATCGCAACGCCCGCTTTTTTCGCGGCCGCAAGTACGGTTTCGGATGCGTTGATCGTGAACGTCTTCGACGAGCCGGAAAGCTTAACGGTGAATGTTTGCTGAGCCGCTTCGCTATTCTGCGATGCGGGTTCTCCGGCGACGCCCGCTGAAATATCGAAGCTTTCCTGGTGATATCGAGCCGGGTCATGTCCCCCTTCGCGAAGCAAGTCCCTGACTGCCGACATGTAGCCGGCGGGACCACACGTGAATACCTCGCGGTCCGCGTAATCGGGCAGCCACTCCGACAGCAGCGTGAGACTTAGCCTGCCTGTCGCGCCCGCCCAATCGCTTTCATCGCCGACGCCTTCACATATGAAGAACAGCTTCAGTCGCGGCGACAGTTGCGCCAGCCTTTGCAGTTCGTCGCGAAAGACGATATCGGCAGGCGTCCTCGCGCTGTGCACGAACGCGATGTCCCGATCGAGACCGAGATCGATGCTCGCCCGGGTCATCGACATCAACGGTGTCACTCCCGAACCCGCTGACAGATAGAGCGACTTGGGCGCGGAAGAAGCTGTGGACGTGAAGGTTCCTGACGGACCGTATGCTCGCAACTGGCTTCGGGGCTTCATGCTGTCGTGAAGCCAGTTCGACATGACGCCGCCAGAAACGCGCTTGACGGTAATGGACACCAGGTACGGACGCGTCGGCGGCGAAGAAATCGTGTAGCAGCGCTCGACCGGTTGGCCCTGCACATTCGCCAACACCGTCATGAACTGGCCCGGCTCGAAGCGCACAGGCAAGCCATCCTCCGTGCGAAACTCAAAGCTCTTGACGTCGTGAGTTTCGTCGATGACACGGCAACACGTCAGCGTCTGCTGTTCGCTACTCGGCCATTGCCGGGCGCCATTCTCCCAGGTCGCGGCGTTGGTGAGCCGATCGGCAGCTGTCGGCGCGCGGTCGAACATTCTTTCTACGCAATTCATGGCGGTCATGCTGCTCAGATTCCGTGTGCATTCAATCGCGCGGCGTACCAGCGCGAAAACTGATCGACGTACGCTTCCGTGAACGGCGAGAATACGCCCGGTGCATAGGCGGGATCTTGCGTACCTTCGTGCGTGATTTCGACGAGATGCTTGTCTTGCGTGTTGGTCGCAACCCACACTTCGGTCAGATCCTTGACGTTGTAATCGACGCCTTCGACAGCGTCGGCGTGAACGAGCCACTTGGAACGCACCAGCGTCTTGTCCGGTCCGAGCGGGACGATGTAGCTGATGACCGCGTGGTCGCTCATGACGTGCGTCCACGAATTGTGTGTCCAGAGGTGCTGGTCGCCGAGGTCACGTCGCGTGATATTGCCAAACAGCTTTGTGCTTGCGACCCTGGTGCTGATGGTCTGCGACTCACCCTCGCCGGCGATGACCAGTTGCTGCGTGCGGAACTGTGTGACCGCATCTTCGTCGAGCCACTCGACCGTTTCGCCAATGAACCCATCGCGCTCCCAGCTAGCCTGGCACGTTGCGTTGCGCGCCTTGTAGTCTTCGAGCGCGCGAAGCGATTCTTCGCTGAGGTTCTCCGGACAGAATCCGAAGTCTTCCGGCAGAAATGATGCCGTCAGTTCCGGGTGAGTGCCCTGGCAGTGGTAGCACTCGCGGTTGTTCTCAATGACTAGCTTCCAGTTGCCGTTCTCAATCATTTCCTGCTCGAAGGCAATCTTCGTGTTTTGCAGATCGTACGGCGCGAAACGCGGCGTCATCGTCTCTTCGAGCTTTGAAATGTCCGCAGGCGCGTTCTCGTCGAGACACACGAAGATGTGCGTGCCGATGATCTTCGTGTGCACGGGAATCAGACTGCGGCACGTCGGATCGAAATCCTTTCCCATGTGCGTCGTGTGACGCAAGCTTCCGTCAAGGTCGTAAGTCCACTGGTGATACGGGCAAACCAGCATGCCCACGGTCGACTTGCCAACTTCCTTGAGACGCGCGCCGCGATGGCGACACACGTTTCGATAGGTCCGGATGTTCTCGTCGTCGTCACGGACGATGATGATCGAAGCCCTGCCGATGTCCACGGTCGAAACATCGCCCGGTTCGGGAACATCCGCCGTGACCCCGACCAGAATCCAGTGCTTGTGGAAGAACACGTCGACGTCCGTTTCGAAAACGTCCTGGCGGCCAAACAGCTCGCCAGACATGCCGTGGCCAGGCTGACGGCTTCGAATGAGTTCGCCATGAGTTTTGGGTTGCACTTCAGACATCGTCGTTCTCCAATGTTCAGGGGTCCGGGGAGTTCGATTGTTCCCGCTATGACCCGAGTATTGGATTGACGAAAAAGAGCGTCAATGTGCTTTATTTTCGCTCTGGCATTACCTTGGATTATGCGAGAGCCAGACGAGAGCCAGACCGTTTCCGACGGGCGCCGTCAGGCATTGCAAAGCGCTTCAGGTCTCGATGGAATCCTGCCGAAGCCCGTCGATGAGACCGTCGATTGCAGGTGTGATCGTGCGTCCGTGCGGCACGACGACATAATACGAATCGCTCGTCTTGAACGAGGCGACCGGCAGCCGCACGAGTTCGCCTGTCTCGATCAGATCGTGGACCAGCCTTCCCCAGCCAAGGGCAATGCCCTGGCCGTAACGCGCGGCCTCGATGGCGTCCGTATAAAGGCTGCAGCGCAGCGCAAAGTTCAATCGCACCGGCCTGAAGCCCACGGCCTGAAACCACTCTTCCCACTTCATCCAGCCTTCCGAGGTCGCATCGGACTCGATGAGCGCGGCGTTTGCGACGTCCTGCGGCAATTCCGGCGTGCCTCGCGACTTCACATACTCCGGCGAACAGACGGGAAAAACTTCCTCGTCGAAAAGCAGGGTTGCGGAACCATCGCTCCATTGTCCGTTTCCGTATCGAACGGCGACATCGATCTCCTTGGGCCTGAGATCGGCGGTGAACATCTGCGTCGAGATGCGAAGCTGAAGATCCGGCTGGGCCTTCTTTAGCGATGCCAGCCGCGGCAAAAGACGAAAGTGCGAGAACGCGGACGTTGCTGCAAGCACCAGTTCCTGCTGGACCGGCCCGCTTGATAACCGGTCGAACACCCCGGCAATTCTTTGCATCGACTCGGCGACGACCCGATACAAAGTCTCTCCTTCATCCGTGAGTTCGATTGATCGATGCAGGCGATTGAAAAGCCGGGTTCCAAGCGTTTCCTCCAGAAACTTGATCTGTCGACTGACTGCCGCCTGAGTCACGCCGAGTTCATCGGCGGCCAGCGTGAAACTGCTATGACGTGCGACTGCCTCGAATTCGACGAGGGCCGTCACCGAAGGAATGAGCCGCCGATATCCTTTGGTGCGCGCAATGACCGGTTTCATTTGACCCTGGCTCACACGGGTTACGAATGAGACACTAATGTCGACGCTGTGTGAGCCACGACCAGCACGGTACAGCCCTCTTTCGACGATGTGCTATGCCGCGAGCCGGCAGGGTACGACACTGTGTGACCGGGCAGGAAATCCGTGCCGTCGTCGTCAGTGAATACGCCATCGAGGATCAGGATCAGCTCCGTCGAATCATGCCGATGCTCCAATGAACGCGCGCCGGGTTGCAAACGCATCCAGTAGCTACTCCAGGCCCCGTTCTCGTCGTCGGCGACGGGAATCCAGAAAAAACCCGGAAGCACCGTTTCACCGATTTTCATTGGCCGCCAGTCGCGCTCATCGATTGAATACCACCGACGACCACCTTTGACGTGCAAGCCAAAGAAAACCATTTCATCGCGCATCTGCTCGGTTGTCATTTTCTTCGATGTCCAGTTTATGAACACAAGGGGGAAGTCCTGCTTGTCGTGGCTCCGTGCCTTATGCATCCGCCAACGCTTGCGATTGGCGCTGCGGTCGCGCGACGCGATAGGCGTTCGGTGATTCGCCGAATTCCTTTCTGAACTCGCGGCCGAGATGCGAAGCATCAGAGAAGCCGCATGATGTGGCAATGTCAGCGACTGTACGGTCCGAACTCGTGAGCAGCCATGACGCCATCCGTATCCGGATCTGGCGTGCGTACGCCTGCGGAGATTTTCCCGTCTCCGATGTAAAGAGACGCTCGAGTTGCCGGACCGACATCTCGAGCCGTCGCGCCAATTCCACGAGGCTCAATGGCTGTCCAATATGCTGCTCCATCAACAGGATCGCTCGCCTCACCTTTGGATGTGTGGCGGGTTCGAGTCCTGGCGGGTGCGGCTGCGGAGCATTCCCTTTCTGCGCATCATCGACGAGCATGATACGCAGCGCCTTCTGTACGACTGTCGCCTCGAAGTGGCGCAACAGGATAGCCGCTGCAACGTCGATAGAAGCCCGTCCACCTGAACATGTAATGCGTCGCCGGTCGATCACGAATAGCCGGTCCGCAACGAGATTGCGTTCATCGACGCCCGGAAAGCGTTCTACAAAATCCCAGTAATGGAACCAGCTCACGCACATGCGATAGCCATCCATCACTTCGGCGCGCATCAGCGCAAACACTCCAGTGCAAATGCCGACCAACGTAGCAGACGTCGCCGCTGCGTCATGAATGAACTGAAGCGTTGCTTCGCTTGCGGACGGCCCCGAGTGCAGCAATCCGCCGACGACCACGACGTAATCGAAGGACCCGGCTTCTTCGAAAGTTGTCCACGGCGTGACCTGAATTCCGCAGCTTGCCCGCACGGGAACGAGCGATTCGCCAACGATGGTCCATGAACAGCGAACCGGTCTGCTCATGTCCCCTTCATCGCTCGCAAGCCTGAGTACATCCACGAAGCCGGAAAATGCCGTCAGCGTGAAATTGGGCAACAGGACGATTCCAAAGCGGAGTGGCCGCGTAGTACCGGCTTTGGGGCTGACGAGGTCGCTAAACATGGGACTGCCTGTACTTGAACTAACGCTTCAAACGTCACGCTTGAAAAGTCGACCAGGACTCCACCGACGAAGCTGTTCGCGCTTTCGTAACCGACGTCCACAAAGTCTATTTAGTCGTTTCAGTTTCGGCGCTCCGCCATTCGCGCATCATCGCGCTCACTTCCTCTCCGAGCCATTCACGGAACTGAAGATATTCCGGACGAAGCTTTGCGTTCTTATTCGTTATCAAATAATGGTGACGGTCATGGAATTCGAGCACATCTTGCACGGGGCGAATCAGTAGCCCTTGTTCGACCTGACGATGGACAAGATGATGCCAGCCAAGCAAGGTGCCCTCTCCCGCTTCCGCTTGCGATACGAGCAGTCGATAGTCGTTGCTCTCCAGATGCTCGTTTTCGACCATTCTTTCCGTGCCATCGCCTTGCTGAAACCAGTTTCGCCAAACGGACCAGTCGACATGCTCGCAAATCTGCGCGCGCCCCAACAACGAGAGGTTCAACGTCGCGTGCGATAGAAGCTCCAAGGGCTTCACTGACCTGCCGTGAAAATGGCGCTCATAAAAAGACTGGCTGCACACGGGATAGACGACGTCGTGAAAGAGCGGCTCGACTTCGTACTCCGGCTCGCGCGGTGGATTCTTCGTGATGATGATGTCGGGTTCCATGAGCTCGTCGAGTTCCATGAAATGCTCCGTCACCATCACGTGCAATCGAATATCGGGAAAACGCTTGCGGAACGAGGGCAGCCTGAACGACAGCCATAGCGCCGAGAAAGTGTGCGAGACGCAAATTGTCAGCGCATGCCTGTCGGTCCGACGCACCGCCTGGGCTGCCTCGGCGATGTTCATGATCGACAGATAGGACGCGTTGTACAGAATGCGCCCCGCGTCGGTGAGCGCGATGTGCCGACCTGTCCGCTCGAATAGCGCAACTTCCAGCGAATCCTCGAGTTCCTTGATTTGTCGGCTGATTGCGGCCTGCGTGACGCAAAGCACTTCTGCGGCCTGCGTAAAACTCTCGTACCGGGCCGCCGTGACGAAGCATTTCAGCGCCCGTAACGACGGCATTTGAGCGAGTAACCGGTCGGCAAACACCTGTTTCTTTTGCATGGCTTTCACCTGTGAAGCGGAAGCGCGGGTGGTCCAAAGACAACCCGGTCAACGCTGCGCACTGCCCCGTGACAATGCGTAGACTGCGCGCCCGAGCCGAATCGCTCGTGCGTGAAAATAGTGTGCGAGTCTTCGCGCTAACTGACAAGGGCAGATCAGCATCCGCCCTCCTTAATAGTACTCTTCGTGGCCGCCTGTTATGCGGCCCCGCGAACTCGCTTCAGCACGCCATCGAGTGCGTCTTTGTACAGGCCGTATGCACCTCGGCGAGAAAGCTCGGTGTGCATCTGCTCGTTGATGCCGCCCGGTGTCATGCACTGCGTAACCATGACTGAAAACGGTTGTTCTGTGCGTGCTGCGTCATTCGCAAGCCCGACACAATAGCCCGACAAAAAAGCGTGCGCCGCCGAGTAGTCGAGACCTTGTTCCACGAGCCAGGCCGCCTGGGTTTCGAGAACCGCATAGAAGCTCACCATCGTCGCCGTGACGGCGGAGAGCGCGTCAAACTTGCGTTCGTCGTCCACCTCCACCGCTTCGCCCAGCGTCGAAAAGACGGCTTTCGCGACCTCATCGGCGGGGCAGATGGCAGTGCTTCCGTTGCCTTCAGCGACTGCCGGCAGCGGGACTGCGCGTGCGATTCTATTCACCTGTGGGACGAGGCGGCGAAGCTCGTCGAGAGAAATGCCCGCCATGAAACTGATAATGTGGTGACGCGATTCGAATTCGAGTTTGCCCAGAACTTCCGCGGCGATTTGCGGAACGACCGCGAGGCAAACGACATCCGAATTTTCGAGTACCTCCTGGTTACTCACGCAAACGCGGATCCGTTCGTCCAGCGTCGCGAGTTCCGCAGCGGTATTCGGATTGCGGGGCGACAACGAGATCCCGTCGAATGGAACGCCGAATCTGCACATGCCTGTCACGACCGCTTTCGTGATGGTCCCCGTTCCGATGAATCCGAGTCGCATGAAATCTCACTTGAGTTTGAAATGCAGCAGTTTCGAACGAATCCACGACAGCCCGGCCTGGCGGACCGCGCTGTCATTGGCTTTCAACAGTCGGATGAAAGCTAGTCGAGCTTCAGCCAGGTCGTCTTCAGTTCGCAATACTGGTCGTGCGCATAGACGGACTTGTCCCGGCCACCGAAGCCCGATTGCTTGAATCCACCGAATGGCGTCGACAGGTCGCCTTCGCCAAAGCAGTTCACCGTCACTGTACCTGCGCGAATACGGCCAGCAATCTTATGCGCGTTATTGACATTGTCAGTCCACAGCGATGCGGCCAGTCCGTAGCACGTATCGTTGGCAATGCGGACCGCTTCGTCGACGTCAGCGTATTCGATAAAGCAGACGACCGGGCCAAAGACCTCTTCGCGAGCGATGCTCATCTCCGGCGTGACGTTATCGAAGATGGTCGGCTCGACAAACCAACCGCCCGTTTCAGTGCGCGTTGCCTTGCCGCCGCACACGACGCGTGCTCCTTCCGACTTTGCTTTCTCGACCTGAGCGAGCACTTTTTCATAGTGCTTCTCTTCGATCAGAGAACCGAGCTTGACGTCAGGATCGAGCGGATCGCCTGTCTTCCATCCTTCGAGAACTGCCAGTACCTTTTCGAGCAACTGTGCCTTCGCGGTCGAATGAACCAGAATGCGGGAGCCTGCGCTACAGTTCTCGCCCATATTCCAGAACGCCGCGGCGACTGCCTGCTCAGCGACAGCGTCGAGATTCGCGACGTCGGGCAGCACGACTTGCGGGTTCTTTCCGCCGCATTCCAGCACGACCCGCTTCAGGTTCGTGTCCGCGGAATAGCGAAGGAATCGCTTTCCCGTTTCTGTGGAGCCGGTAAATGCAACGAGGTCGACGTCTGCATGCCGGCCCAATGCCTGGCCGGCGCTTTCGCCAAAGCCCGTCACGACGCTTAAGACGCCTGCAGGCACGCCAGCTTCTGCTGCCAGATCGGCGATACGCAGTGTGGAAAGCGACGTCTGCTCGGCGGGTTTCACGATGACGCTATTGCCGACGGAAAGCGCCGGGCCGATTTTCCATGCAAGCATGAGCGCCGGAAAGTTCCAGGGAAGCACGGCGCCCACGACTCCAATCGGTTCGCGGGTAATCATGCTGACGACGCTCGCGCCCGACGGCGACAACGCGTCGTAGCGCTTGTCGGTGACTTCTGCGTGCCAACGAATACATGCCGCCGATTCGGGAATGTCCAATCCCATGCACTCGCTAATGGGTTTGCCCGCCTCGAGTGCTTCGAGAAGCGCCAGTTCTTCGGCGTGTTCGTCGATCAGTTGTGCGAGACGCAATAGCACTGCTTTTCGCTGAGCCGGTGCCGCCTTTGACCACACACCGGACTCGAACGCATTTCTCGCTGCGACGACTGCGCGGTCGACATCTTTCGTATCGCACTTTGCGATATCGGCCAGTACCTTTCCCGTCGACGGATTCAGGGTCTGGAACGTCTCGTTCGATGCGGCTGAACACCGTTGCCCGGCGATAAACGCTCGTCCGTCGAGCGACAAGGCTTCTGCTTTCTGCTTCCATTCCTGATAGGTCGTCATGTCCTGTCCTCACAGACTTAAAGCTCGGCTCCCGCCGAAAATTCCTTCATCCAGATAGCCGCAGTGACAGCGACGTCGGCAATGGGACGAACCGGCAGCGAGCGCGGATGCGGCTGATTCAATAGCTGACGAACGAGGTCGCTGTCGTGACCGAGTGCACATTCGGCAATGAGCTTCCCCGACGCAGATCCTCTGCTCAGTCCCAGACCATTGCATCCGACGGATTCGAAAACACCATCGCTGCGGCGTCCGAAAAGCGCCCCGTTGTTGACTGACAGACACAGAGGGCCACCCCAGGTGTACTCGAGCTCGACGTCTTTCAGCATCGGAAAACGGCGATCAAACGAGCGTCGATGCAGGCTCTTCGCCTTGGCCAGATCGGCTTGCGACACTTCGAGACTGGGGCGAAACGCGAAGTGATTTCGAACGCAGATGCGGTCGGTACTCAGACGCCGTATCGTCGAACCCATCGGATCGGCGGGAATCAATGCCCACGATCGCGTGCCGCCCAGCCGGCGCACTTCGTCCGGCGTCATCACACGGGTCATCGATGCAAATGTGTACACGGGCAACAGGCCGTTCGGATGTCCACCGAAAGTCGCCGCGTAGGCATTCGTGCAGCGAATCACGCGCTTCGCCATGATCTTTCCGGCGGCAAAGGTCAACACCTTGTTTGCCCCCTGGTCCTCTATTGCCTTTACTGCGCTCATTTCGAAAACCTTTACGTTTTCCGGCAGCGTCGCAGCTAGACCACGCATGAGCGCCGCCGGCTGGACCGTGCTGCATCCTGGCGTGAAGAGCGCGCCCTCATAGAACCGCGTGCCAGTGACTTTCGCGATTGCGGCTTCGTCGAGCCATTCAAAGTCTTCGTCGATACGAGCGAGTCCTTCGGCGAAATGGGCCAGCGCCGCGTGGCCTTTCTTGTTCACGGAAGCATGAAACTTGCCGTCATCCCGCCAGTCGCAGTCGATGCCGTATTGCTTCACCACTGAACGCACATAGTCGATGCCGTGACGTTGCAGCCGGATATCGGCCTTATCCGCTTCCACGCTTCGCGAGTAGCTTTCACTGCTGATGTCGTGCGGCAAGTCGATAAAGAATCCGGAATTCCGACCGGCTGTCGTGCGCCCTATACGATCCGCCTCGACGAGTGCAATCGAGGCATCAGGCGCGAGTTCAGCCAGCCGCCGGGCAGCGCATAGCCCCGTAATGCCGCCGCCGACAACGACCCAGTCAAATCGCCGTTCCGACGACACAGTATCGGCGGGACGCGGCGCGGGCAGACTCTCCCACCACCCGTTCACGCCATCCGGCGCGGGAAAACGCACGAATTCCAGATTCGAGATCATGAAAGTTACTGCGCGTTGCGCAACATAGGTTGAACCAGCGTTGCAAACACGCTGCGCTCTTCTTCCGTGAGCGTGCCGAGCGGCGCCCGTGCAACACCGACGGGCATACCCGCGAGTTCACATCCGTATCGAACGTATTGAATGAATTTGCCACTGCGCTCCAGCAGTTCGAGTACAGGCAGCAGTTGCGCCATCAGCTCGCGGCCGGTCTCGAAGTCGTTCCGCTTCACGCATGCATCGAAGAGTGCGGTGTGAGCTTCCGGCAAGAAGTTCGAAGCACCGCCGACCCAGCTCTTTGCGCCCCACACGAAAAACTCGAGCGCCTGGTCGTCCATTCCGCAGCTCAGCACCAGCCTGTCGCGGAAGTGCGTCGCGAGATGATGCAGATGCGAGATGTCGCCGGTACTCTCTTTCATTGCGACGAAGTTCGGCCGTTCGAGCAGTTTTTCCAATACCGTATCGCCGATTTCCGTCCCCGTTCGGGCAGGAAAGTTGTAAAGCATGATCGGCATGTCGAGACTGTCGTCCACTTTCAGCATGTGGCCCAACAGTTCTTCTTGCGTCGGCTGCGCGTAGTACGGAGCAGCGAGCAGCAATGCAGACAGTCCGGCGCGCTTCGCCTCTTGTCCAAGGCGAATGACTTCGCTCGTCGTGGTCGCATTGATGCCCGCAGTGAGATACGTCTTGCCGCCTGCTGCTTCTGCAACGGTGTTGAACGTGCGGACACGCTCGTCGAAACTCAACGCATAGTATTCGCCCGTGGTGCCGCCGATACCAAGGCCCGCTACTCGACTCGCGAGATTGGCCGCGTGCTTGCCGAGCAGATCATGGTTAATCTCGCCATCTGCGTTGAATGGCGTAACCAGAGGCGTATGTACTCCCTCGAAGCTCATCGTCGTTCTCTCTTCAGTAAAGGTCGCTGCGCGTCCTCGCCGGTTAGACGAGGGCATCCGCATGTGAATAGATCGGGAACTGGTTGCAGAGGTCACGCACGCGGCTACGCACCGCACGCTCGACGCGTTCGTCGCCGGCGGGCTCTCGTTCGAGTGCCGACAGGACCTCGAGAATCATCTGTCCAACCTGCTCGAACTGCTCGGTTCCGAAGCCTCGCGTCGTGCCCGCAGGTGTGCCGAGACGGATTCCCGAAGTGACGGTCGGGTTTTCCGTGTCGAATGGAATACCGTTCTTATTGCAGGTGATACCCGCGCGCTCCAGCGCCTTTTCAGCCTGCGTACCCGTTAGGTGCTTCGAGCGCAAATCGACCAGCAGCAAGTGGTTATCCGTTCCGCCCGTCACCAGACTGAGGCCGCCCGATTGCAGGACGTTGCCGAGCGCCTGCGCGTTGCGCAGCACGCGGTCGATATATGCGGTGAACTCAGGACGAAGCGCCTCGCCGAATGCAACTGCCTTGCCTGCGATGACGTGCATCAGCGGACCGCCCTGCAACCCCGGGAATACGGCGGAGTTCATCTTCCTGGCAATATCGCCGTTATTGGTGAGGATGAATCCGCCTCGCGGTCCGCGAAGCGTCTTATGGGTAGTGGACGTGACCACGTCGGCGAATGGCACAGGGTTTTCGTGTCTGCCTGCCGCGACAATGCCCGCGATATGTGCCATGTCGACCATCAACATCGCGCCGACGCTATCCGCAATATCGCGGAAAGCCGCGAAATCCAGAGCACGCGGATAGGCTGAATAACCCGCGATAATGAGCTTGGGACGATGCTCTTCCGCGAGCCGACGTACCTGCTCATAGTCGATGCGGTAAGTATCGGGATTCACGCCGTATTGGACGGCGTTGAACCACTTGCCGGAAAGCGCGGGCCGGGCGCCATGCGTCAGGTGGCCTCCCGCATCCAGGGACATGCCCATCACCGTCTCGCCCGGCTTCGCGAGCGCGAGCATCACAGCGCCGTTCGCCTGCGCGCCCGAGTGAGGCTGCACGTTGGCGTATTCGGCTTCGAACAGCGCTTTGACGCGATCGATGGCGAGCGCTTCGACCCTATCCACGTGTTCACATCCGCCGTAATAGCGCTTCGACGGATATCCCTCGGCGTACTTGTTGGTCAGCACAGTACCCTGCGCTTCCATCACTGCTGCCGAGACGATGTTCTCGGACGCAATCAATTCGATCTGCGTTTGCTGGCGGCGCAACTCCAATGCAATCTCTGATGCGATAACGGGGTCGCGGCTCTGGAGGGTTTCGGCAAAAAAGCGTGAGTTCTCGTTCACGTGGTCACTCCGGATGAAATCGTTTGAAGCATGTCTTGCAAGACCATCTGTTGACGCGATGCAGCGTTCGCCATTACCCGGCGGGTAACGGCGAGTTCATCCCCGGCCTATTGCTGCAACCAGGCCTTCACCTTGTCCGGGTGTGCGTCGACGAATTTCTTCGCTGCTGTCGCGTAGTCGTTCGTGGAATTGCCCTCGTATTCGATGGATTCGACGTCAGCGAGCGTCAGCTTGAAATGCTTGAAGAAGACGTCTGCACGGGGAAATTTGGTCGCGAACTGTTTCGACGCGAACGCGTGAACCTGCTCCTCGCCACCTAGCGTGCCCTTGGGGTCCTTGAGATAACGCATCTGCCATTTCTGGAAGAGCCAGTGGGGGCTCCAGACCGTGGCGACGATCCATTGCTTCGACTGATAGGCGCGCGAAACGCCTGCGAGCATGCCGGCTTCGCTTGACGATTGCAGGTTGTAGCCGTTCAGGTCGTATGCCTTGATCGTCTTTTCGGACGCCTGCATCAGACCGCCGCCGGGCTCTATGCCTTGAATGGTGCCGTTCAGCTTGCTCTTGACATCCGGCTTTTCCAGATCGGAAATCGACGCGACCTGCGATTCGGGTATGTACGCCGGCACTGCCCAACCGTTCTTGCCGCCCGTATAGATAACGCCGACGTCATCCATATCGTTCTTGTATCGCGCGTAATACGCTGCGTGAGTCACCGGCAGCCATCCGCCAACCATGATGTCCAGATCACCGCGAGCCACGCCCTGATACTGGATGCCGATATCGGCCTGCACGAATTGAACCGGCTGCTTGAGATTGTTCTCGAGAACGTACTTCGCGACATTGGCTACGGCCAGAACGTCGGCCCAGTTCGTGACTGCAATCTTGATCGGTTCGGCGGCGACAGCGGAGCCGGCACCGACACTCATGGCGACGACCGTCGACATCGCGATGCTCGCAATGAGCGATTTAAATAAATTGCGCTTCATATAGCACTCCTACTTGATTATCGGATTAGTTGAAAATTGACTGCCGCTGCGATGTTCTACAAATTCGTCATTCAGGTTCGTGCTGCGGCACGTGGGCCCGTCTTCGCCGTGCGTGCGCCGGGTCTGGCTTTCTTTGCCTTCACACCGAAACTTTCCGTCAACCGGTCGAGCACGATGGCGAGCAACACAACACCGAGACCACCCTCGAAACCAATCCCGATATCGAGGCGTTGAATGCCGCTCAACACATATTCGCCAAGGCCGCCCGCACCAATCATCGACGCCACCACGACCATCGAAAGCGCCATCATGATGGTCTGATTCACGCCGGCCATGATCGATGGCAGCGCGTTCGGCAACTGGATTTTCCAGAGAAGCTGCGAATCGGTGCTGCCGAACGAGCGGCCCGCTTCCAGCAACTCCTCGCGCACCTGCTTGATGCCCAGCGTCGTGAGGCGCACGACTGGCGGCATCGCGAACACAATGGTTGCAATCACCGCCGGAACGCGGCCCAGCCCGAACAGAATGACGGCGGGAATCAGATAGACGAATGCCGGCATCGTCTGCATGAAATCGAGCAGCGAGCGCAAAATCACTTCCACCCGTTTGTTTCGTGCGCCCCAGATACCAAGCGGCACGCCGATTACAAGGCTGAAGAAAGTCGCCGCGATCACGAGCGCCAGTGTGGAGACGGTTTGAGCCCACAGGCCCATGTAATGAATGGCCAGAAGAGCAACGCCGACGAAGACCGAAAACACGACACCGCGCCGCCACAACGCAAACGCCATGAGGATGATGAGCATGGCGATGAATGGAATAGAAGCCAACCCATCTTCAAGCAGCTTGACGACGGCACCCAGTGCGGCGGAGAAAGCGTCGAAGCCGCCGCGAAAATGCTGAAAGAGAAAATTGACTGCATTTTCTGCAAACTTTCCGATGACTGACGAATTCATGCTGCTCTCCGTTCCATAACCTGCTTGAGTATTGTCCGGCACGACACTACGCCTGCGAGTTGTCCGGTCGTATCGGTGACGGGGACATCGTGTTCCTGGCTCAATGCAATGGCAGCCAGTTCGTGCAAATCCGCATCCAGCGAAACGGCATTCACGTCGCGAAGCAGCGCTTCCCGAACCGGGTGCGCGCCCGCCTTGTGCAGCGATGCGGGCGTGACACAGCCCTGATACCGGCCCGCGTCATCGCACACATAGCCGCACTCGACGCCGCTATCGATAAGCTGATTGAGGTAGCGCTCTGCGGACGTACCGATGTCACAAGAAATCAGCCCACGGTCTACTTGCGTCATCAGACTCGAAGCTTTAAGGAACCGCGAAACGTCAACGTTGCGGAAGAAGTCCCGCACGTATGAATCGGCCGGCGACTGGATAAGCTCGGCAGGCGTGCCGACCTGGATCAGGCAGCCATCCTTCATGATGCCGATCCGGCCGCCGATCTTGATGGCTTCTTCGATGTCGTGCGAAATAAAGACGATGGTCCGCTGCTCTTCCTTCTGAAGCCGCAGAAGCTCGCTCTGCATTTCAAACCGGATCAGCGGGTCCAATGCCGAGAAAGCCTCGTCCATCAGAAGCACCGAGGGGTTCACCGCAAGCGCGCGTGCAAGGCCGACGCGCTGCTGCATGCCGCCGGACAATTCGCTGGGGAACAGCTTTTCATACGAGCCCAGACCGACTCGCGTGAGCGCGGAACGCGCGATATCGTATCGCTCGGCCTTCTTCAGGCCGGCGACTTCCAGCCCATACGCAATGTTGTCGAGCACCGTGCGGTTGGGCAGAAGCGCGAACGACTGGAACACCATCGCCATCTTCTTGCGGCGGACTTCGCGCAGTTCCGTTGTGGACATGGGGGCGATGTCGCGGCCTTCGAGAACGACCTGGCCGGCAGTGGGTTCGATCAGGCGATTGAGCAGTCGAACCAGCGTCGACTTGCCGGAACCCGAGAGGCCCATGACGACAAAGATCTCACCCGCCTTGACGCTCAGGCTGACGTCATTGACGGCGACCATGTTGCCCGTCTGATCGAAAATTTCATTTCGTCCGAGACCTTGCTTTACGAGCTCAGCGGCGCGCTCGGGCTTTGGTCCGAAGATTTTCGACAGGTTCCGGACCGTGAGAATGTCGGTCCCGGAGACTGCGATGGATTTCGCTACCGGGGAAACATCTTCCGCGTGGATTGCGCCCGGATGGAGCACGCCTTCCGGCGCGAATGTCAGGTTTGGGGCCATTGTGTCATCCCAACTGGCAAGTTCAAGAAATCGAAGCGCGACCTGTAGCCTTCACAAACCCCTGCACCTGAAGGCATCGCTTGCTTTTGCCGGATGCACCTGACCAGTTTCGTTTCGAAGCTGTGGGTGTTTGGGCGCGAGACAAACGTCGCGAGGCACTTAAGCCAAACAAGTCACTATTCCGCGCACAAAATGCAGAACATTCGTGCGTCATACGTCGCGCTAGTCGGTGGTTAATGCATGGATTGCAGCGTACCAAGCCAAATTGACGCATCCAGCTACATTTTCTGGGCACTTTTCCATACCTTTGGTAATGCAAAGCGCCTCTGTAGTGCTTCCAGAAAAGCAACGCCGAAAATGAAACTCGCGCTCAGCTCGGCTGGCTGCGGGTTTGCGAGCGACAGCACTCGCCACAGCGCGGCCTTTCACCGCTTCGACTTTCACGCGATCGAGGCCGCCGCATAGGGAATGTCCCAGGTAGGGTCTACGAGAGTACGTCTCGCGGCCCACATGCGATGAGTCGCTGCATCGACATCGCGAACATGCAGCGACTGAGAGCGGGTAGCGGTTTCTGTCTGAGAAGGCCTCAGCAGTTTTTACGCTGGCTTAAGCGGACCCACCAGCATCAGCGAACAATGCGGCCGATGACAATGAACAGAAACCAATGACCGTAATAAACATAAAGCCGTTTCGATTTGTTTATCGCGTGACCTTGCCCAAAATTCAATCAATGCTGAAGATGCTTCGCATTGACATGGAATACCACGGCTAATTAATGTGCAATGCCGGTGTCATTGTTAGCCATAAAAAGAAGGTCTGCGCTTTTTATGACAGCGTCACATTTCCAGTCGACTGCTGTCGCGCGCAATGCTCGAAGAGGGTCGCACACGATCTCGACCTCGCTCCACTACCGATCAGCACCGCTTGCCTCTCATGTGTACCATGCGGCAGTCGCATACGACGCCGCGCAACGCCGCGCACGTCGCGGCACAACGCGATCGGCAAAAAAATCGCCGTGCGGCATCACGCCGACCACATCGCGAGAAAAAAGTACGCAAGGCTACATACGCGCGAGGAGCATTGTTCTCGCGAAGCGCACACGCGTTAGTAGCTATCTAACGATTGGACGCCATTCCTTTACCAATCGATTTTTCGAAATAGCGAATAACAAATTGCTTACACAACGACTTATTTCGCATTCTTTTTCGGCAACGCGTATTGATTCATGTCTCTGACACGCGCAAACGATAAATTTTGCTGGCTGAGGTAGGCAGACACTTCAGCACAGACAGCTCCAATTACAGAACAGGGGTAACAGAACAGATCTCGCAAGTTCAGGACAGGAGCAAATATTTCAATTCTGATTGTCTTCTGGAGATAGGAAATGAAAAAACGTAGCCTGATTCAGTCTGGCATTACATTAGGATTACTGACTGGCTCAATACTCTTCCCCACCCTTCATGCAGTAGCAGCACCTCAAAGCAACATGGAACTGCTGCCGACCGGGCAGTTCATCTCCCCGAAAGCAATTCCGGGCGCAGTCCAGCAGTTGTTGAACCCGCAACTTTCGGCCAAGCCGAGCCAGGTGGTCAGCGGCGCCATCAAGTCGCAACTCAGCCCGGACGGCAACACGCTGGCAGTGATCACCGCCGGCTACAACACGGTCTACACGGGCGCTAACAACAGCACGTTGGACAAGCCTGACTCCACGCAGTACATCTTCATCTACGACGTGTCGGGCGCGAACAAGGCGACCCCGAAGCTGGTGCAAGCAATTCACCAGAACAACGCGTTCGATGGTCTCGCGTGGAACGGCAACCAGACCCTGTACGGCACGGGTGGTGCTGACGACAAGGTCTACGTGTACAGCCGCGCTTCCGCTGCGCCTTCGGCTCAATGGGCTCAGTCCGCGGCCATCGCGCTGAACCACTCGAAGGGTATCGGTTCGGGCGTGAAGCCGAACGCCGGCGGCCTCGCAGTTTCCGCCGACGGCCGGACGCTCGTCGTAGCCAACAACTACAACGATTCGATCTCCATCATCGACACGGCCTCGAACACGCTCACGTCGGAATACGACCTGCGTCCATTCAACACGTCAGGCCAGCAGGGCGCCGCCGGTGGCGAATATCCATGGGCAGTTTCGCTGAAGGCAGACGGCACCGCGTTCATCTCGTCGGTGCGTGACCGTGAAGTCGTGGTGCTGAACCTGTCGAACCCGGCCTCGCCGCAATTCGTCACGCGCATCCCGGTCAAGGGCAACGCTTACGGCATGACGCTCTCGCCCGATCAGTCGAAGCTCTATGTCGCCGTGTCGAACGCCGACCAGGTCGCCGTCATCGATACCGCCAGCCACCGGGTGGAGAAGACGATCGATATCGCCAGCCAGAACGGCGACGGCAACGACCAGGGCAGCGGCAACAACAAGAAGTACAGCGGCCGCGACACCGTCAACGTGACCGTTTCGAAGGACGGCAAGACGCTGTATGCCGTCAACAACGGCGACAACTCGATTGCCGTGATCTCGCTCGATGGCAACAACGGCTATCACGTCAGCGGCCTGATCCCGACCGCCTATGCGCCGAAGGACATCACGCTGAGCGCCGATGGTTCGCAGATGTACATCATCAACGGCAAGTCGAACACAGGCCCGAACCCGCTCTATACGTCCGGCACGACGGCCCAGTACCAGTTCGGCCTCGAGCAGAGCAGCCTCGTCAGCGCGCCGGTTCCGTCGGGTGATTCGCTCGACCGTCTGACCAGCCAGGTCAACGAAAACAATCACTATTCGGTGAAGATGTCGAATAGCGATCGTGAGACGATGAACTTCCTGCGCTCGCACATCAGGCACGTGATCTACGTCGTGAAGGAAAACCGCACGTTCGACCAGATTCTCGGCGATATCGGCAACGGCGCGAACGGCGATCCGTCGCTGACGATGTACGGCAAGGCCACGACGCCGAACTTCCACAACCTCTCGAACAACTTCGTCACGATCGACAACTTCACCGATCCGGGCGACGGTTCGATGGACGGCTGGTCGTGGGTGCAGCACGCGCACGTCACGCCGACCGAGGAAGTCTCGCAGCAGGAGAACTACGCAGGCGTCAGCCGTGGCATGTCGTATGAATCCGAAGGCAGCAACCGTGGCGTGCCCGTCGGTCTCGCGACGACCGCGATGCGCGATGCGGCGGTGAACGGTGGCTTCACCAGCGCGACGTCGTCGCTGCCGGGCGGCACGGCCAACGCGCTGCCGGGCATCGCCGATGTGACCGTGCCGGACGCGCCGTTCGGCTATCAGAAGGCGAGCATCTACGACGCGGTGCTGCAAGCAGGTGGCTCGGTCCGCAACTACGGCGGCATGGTCAACAACGTCGGCACGATCGGCACGATCGCCAACCCGCTGCTCAACCCGGCCGGTGCCAACAACGTCCAGGCTCACCCGCTCAAGCCGTCGCTCGTGAACCTGACGGACCAGTACTACCGCGGCTTCGATCAGGCCTATCCGGACACGTTCCGCGAGCTCGAATGGAACCGCGAGTTCCAGCAGTACGTCGCGAACGGCCAGCTCCCGTCGTTCGAGTTCGTGCGCATGGGCTCCGACCATACGGGCAGCTTTGCGCAGAACGTCGGCCAGATGGGTTCGGCCGAGCAGCAGGAAGCGGATAACGACTTCGCAGTCGGCAAGCTGGTCGAGACGGTCGCGCACAGCCCGTACGCGAAGGACACGGTGATCGTCGTGGTCGAGGACGACTCGCAAGCCGGTTCCGATCACGTCGACTCGCACCGCTCGACGGCTTACGTCGTCGGCGCGTACGTGAAGAAGCACGCCATCGTCAGCACCGCCTACAGCCAGGTCAACGCGCTTCGTACCATGGAAGATCTGCTCGGTACGCAGCACATGGACCTGAATACGGCGTACGCCAGGCCGATGGCCGACCTCTTCGACACGAAGTCGGACGGTTCGTGGACGTACACGGCCGTTGCTTCGACGATCCTGAAGGGCACGAACGTGGGCAACGTGGCCAGCAGCAACGGCAGCCAGTTTGCTCAGGGCGAGGACATTCATCCGCTGCATGACGCAACGTACTGGGCGAACGCGACGAAGGACTTCGACTTCTCCAAGGAAGATCGTATTGATCCGATGCTGTTCAACCACGTGCAGTGGAAGGGTGTGATGGGTGACAAGCCCTATCCCGTGCCGCACTCGATCTACTCGAAGGTCGCGGCCGACGGCACGAAGACCGTCGCCGCTGCCGACGACGACGACGATTGAGCAACTAGTCGCGTCGTTCCGTTCGGGCGCATTGGGTAGGCCATTGCCTGATGCGCGCGATCCGCAGTAGCCAGTCCCGGCGGGTCGCTGTTCCTCAGAGGACGGCTGCCCGCCGGGATTATCCGCACACGACAATAACCAGCACAGCGTGATGCCAATAAACGTCCCCCGATCGAGAACCGCAATTGCCGTATCGGCGCTATTTGCCGCCTTGTCGTTCGCCCATCTGGCGAAAGCTCAACAAGGGCAGCTTCCGCAAACACAAGCTCAACAGACACAGACTCAACAGACACAGCCTGCGGGCACGCTCGGCGAGATCTCCGTCAACGCCGCGACGACCGCGAGCGCGCCAGACCACAACGTCAACAACCCGTATCAGGTCCCGGGGATCAGCAAGACGGGCACTGCGCTCGGCGACCTGCCGATGAGCGTGGAGGTGATTCCGCGCGGCATTCTCGACGAACAAGGCGTCACGTCGTTGCAGGAAGCGATCCGCAAAGGCAACGTGTCCGGTGTGAACTATGGCGGCACCGATTCGAAAGGCTTCACCGACCACTTCATGATCCGGGGCCTTCAGGCGCAGACCTATGACGACGGCTTCTCGGACGGCGATCAGGTCAACGGCCCGACGCATTCGTTGCTGGGCGTCGAGCGCATCGAAGTGCTCAAGGGACCGGGGTCGGCGCTGCTCGGCAGCGGCCCTCCGGGTGGCTCGATCAACCTGATCCACTACACGCCGTCGGCGCAATTTCACTGGGGCGGCGATATCCAGGCCGGCTCGTTCGGCACCGTCAACGCCAGTGGCTACGTCACCGGTCCTACCGGTATCGACGGACTGAACTATCGCGTGGACGCAGCCGCCGGCCGCTCCGACGGCTATCGCGACCTGGCATCGTGGAACAAGGAAATCCGTCCCGATCTGCAGTGGAAGATCGGCGACCACAAGATCGAATTTTCGATCGACGCGCAAGACTACATGGCGACGCCCGACTCATACGGGATCATCTATCGCAATGGCGCGCCGATCCACAATGTTCCGTTCGACGCCAAATATTCGACGCCATTCGCGAACGCGCACGGCAACTACGTGCGCGCGACGCTCTCGGACGAATGGCGCATCAGCGATTACCTGACGATCAACAATCGTCTGTCGTACATGCATCACACGCTGGACTTCTACAGCAACGGCGACAGCACGCACGCGAAGATCAAGGGCAACACGTTTACCGGCCGCCAGTTGCGCGATGAAAACGACTCGCTCAACACGCTCGACTATCAGCTGGAGCCAGTCTGGAAATTCTCGACAGGCAGCGTCCACCATACGCTGCTGACGGGCTTCGAATACCTGCATCAGGATCTCAACACCGACAAGACGACGGCGGACCTTCCGGATATCGCTAACATCTTCGCGCCCGTGCCGCTGGAAACCTCCATCGCGAGTCTCCACTTTCAGTGCGCGCCCTCTCACTCGTGCCAGAACGATCATGTGACCGCGAACTTCTACAGCCTTTACGCGACCGATCAGGTGGACGTGACGGACAGGTTCAAGATTCGCGCCGGCGTGCGCAAGGACTGGTTCGGTACGTCACTGGCCCTGAACCCGCGGCCCGGCGAGCCGAACCGTACCGCCAACGACGGCATCACGCTGGTTCAGGGCAACACGTATACGCGCAACGACGCGCCGACCAGCTGGAACGCCGGCGTGCTGTACAAGGTCACGCCCTGGATGACGCCGTATTTCGGCGTATCGCGCAGCTACCTCGCGAATTTCAACTCCGAGAACGACGCGTTCTCCATCGGCCCGCCGGAATCGGCGCTGCAATACGAGGCAGGCGTCAAATGGTCGCTCGACGACGGGCGCTACGTGCTCAACACCGCGCTGTTCGACGTGAAGCGGGAACACGTGGCGACCCCGTTCGGCGACGACCAGATCGCATTCGATTCGCAACGCACGCGCGGCGCCGAGGCCTCGCTCGACGCGGATCTCATGCCGAACTGGCACGTGTACGCAAACTTCACCGCGCAGCACGCGCGTGTCACGGATAGCCGGGACACGCCTGGCGCAGTCGGCACGGCCCCGCAGGGCGTGCCCGCTTATATGGCGAACCTGTGGACGACGTATCGCTTCAGGCTCTTCGGAAAGGCGGGCTTTCATGCGGGCGCGGGCATTAACTACATGAGCCGGATGTCGAACGGCTTCGCCAACGGCTACGACTGGGCGCCTGCCTCCCTGATCGAGAACCTGCAGTTCGGTTATGCCGAGCGTCACTGGGGCATCGATCTGAACATCGACAACGTCACGAACCAGCGCTACTACGTCGCGAGCAACGTGGTCGGCGCGTATCTCGGCGCGCCCGTGGCCGCCTACGTCACCCTTCGTGCGGATTTTTGAGGAGGATCGATCATGTCGACGGACATCCTGTTACGCGTCGCCCATCATTCGGGCGGCGTGCTGTATGTGATCGCCGCGCTGCTGTTCGTCTCGCTGACGGTCGTCATCGAACGGCTCTGGTTCCTGCATCGGGTCGCGCGCGACGCGCATGCGGCGCTGGCCGAACTCGACCATCACAAGGCGCTGAACGCGAGCGCGCTCGCGGCTTGGGCCGAACGGCACGACGGCCTGCCGACGGGCAGCGTGATCGCAGCCGCAAGCCGGCTCGCCGGACGCGCCGATCGCGACACGCTCGCTGCGAGCATGGAGGAAGCCGTGATGCGCGAAGCTCCGCGCATCGACCGCTTTCTGTGGGTGCTCGATACCGCCGTCACACTGGCGCCGCTGCTCGGGCTGTTCGGGACGATCATCGGCATGTTCGACGCGTTTCAGGTGCTGTCGAATCCGGGCAACGCGTCAACCCAGGTGACGGGCGGAGTCGCCGAGGCGCTGATCGCCACAGCGTCGGGCCTCTTCGTCGCGATGATCGGGCTCGTGTTCTTCAACGGCCTGCACAACCGCGTGCGAGTCGTCGTTCATCAACTCGATACGCTGAAGACCGCGCTCGTCAATCGGCTGACGAGCGATGTCGCCGAAACCCACATCGCGCGGGAAACAGAAACCGAAATCCGGCGCGGAGTGGTCGGCGCGCTCGCGCGGCAGGGAGCGTGACGTGAAGTACTTTGAGGCGCGCAAGGCGCGCATCGAGATCATTCCGATGATCGACATCATGTTCTTCATGCTGGTGTTTTTCATCATGATCACGCTGCACATGATTCCGAACGCGGGCCTGCGCACGCAGTTGCCGTCGAGCGCGAGCGCGCAGAGCCTGCCGCCGCCGAAGGTCACGGTGACGCTCGCCGCCGACGGCAGCGTGTCGGTCGACGGCCGCACGCTCAGCGCAGCGGATCTGACCGCGCTGCTCGCAAAGCGCCCCGAGCCGACGCATACGGTCGTGACCATTGCGGGCGCGAAGGACGTGCAGTTGCAGAAGCTCATGCGCGTGATGGACGCGTGCCGCGCAGCAGGCGTTACGCAAGTGTCGCTCGCCGCACAGCCGGAAACGGCGGACTGACATGTCGTCGACGCCGACCACCGCGCAGCGCGTGTTGCATGCCGGCTCGCGCAAGCCGCTCTATACGTCGGCTGCGCTCGCGCTCGCCGTCGAGACGCTGCTGCTCGCGGGCGTCGGCGTGTGGCTGATTCGTCCGCACGTCGCCGAGCCGAAACGGCCTGAGCCGATGACGATTACATTGGCACCGCCTGCCGTCGCGGCGCCGAAGCCAGCGCCCATTCCTGCGCCTGTCCCGGCGCCTGTCGCGGCGCCCGTCCCGGTGCCCATCGCCGCGCGAGAAGCGTCCAAGCCGATGCAGAAACCGGCCGTGCAGCCGCCTCGCGTCCCAGTGGCGCATCAGGCGCACGTCGCGCAAGCGACGCCTCCTAAGCTGCAACCGCAGCCGCAGCCAGTTGCGCCACCGCCCGCGCCCACGCCCGTGCCTGTTCCCGCGCCGAACACCGGGCCCGCGCAAAGCGCTGCGCCAACGGAACCCGCGCCCGCGCCGCGTCCAGCGCCCGCCCCCGCTCCCGCCCGCCCCGATGCGAGCTTCGAGGCCGCGCTGCGCGCAGCGATCCAGGCGGCGCTGCGCTATCCGGAATCGGCGCGCATGGAAGGCACAACGGGGCGCACGCTCGTCGCGTTCGTCTATCGCGACGGTGCGGTGTCCGACCTACACGTCGTCACATCCAGCGGCATGGGATTGCTCGACCATGCCGCGCTCGCGGCTGTGCGCGACGCGGCGTGCCCGCCTCCGCCACATGGGCTCGAAGGCAAGAGCCTGCGCGAACAGCTATGGGTCGACTTCACGCTCGACGGCAACGGATAGCGCGTTTCCAGCCGATTGAACCGATAACGCTGCAGCCTTCGTGGAGTCGGTGGATCACACCGTCGGCTTCGAAAGCCTGTCCATGAGAAGAAATCGTATGGCAGTGCGTCGCTTGGCGACACGCTGACGAACCTTATCGAGCCAGTGCCGATTTTGCTGGCGATGCGTGGCCGTGGTGCCGGTGATCGTGCTACCCATGATGCCGCGATGATCGAGCTGAACAACCCGGTGCAGCGACAGCGTGTGTCATGCGGCCATTGCATCGAAGAGATCGCGCCATCGCGTTGATGACCGCACGACGCGGTGTATCGGAGCGAGCGTCACGCCATCACGGCAATGGATGAAATCAGCGCACGTAAATCGTCGGACCGGGCGCGTTCGCGGGCAGGAACACTTCAGTGCGCGCGCCGTTGCGATCGATGACGATCGAGCGCGCACGCACTTCGGCGAGCTTCGCGCCCTGCATGATCGTGCTGCCGAGCGAGACGGCATGCGGCGGCTCGCCGCCCGTGGTGATGATCGCCGCGGCGCCCTCGCCCAGCGCGAGAATGCCGGACAGGTGGATGTCCTGATTCGCGGTGCGCGTAAGCTGGCCGCCGAACAGCGTCGCCGCCTGCTCCGTCGAAACGGGCGCGCGCACGGCGGCCGCGGGCACGGGCGGCGCATGCGACGTGAGCGTGACGACCCAGTAAGTGAGCGTCGCGCAGAACACCGCGAACAGCGCGAGCGATATGAGGCGGATCTGGAGTGCGTTCATGCGTGTCATTGTACGGACTCTCGCGAATGTTGCGGCGTGTCGAAGGCGTTCAGCAGCGTGACATTAAAATGACCGGCCGGACGTGCACGCCCGGCACCTACTACCTGGCATGCGCGCTCGTCAGTTCCAGGTCGCCGCAACTGATGGCGTTCGAAGCATGGCTGATGGAGGAAGCGGAGGCGTATGAGCGAAGCCTGGCTGTGGCGATCGCGGTCAGTGAATCATCTATCGATCGTCTTTTCCGTGCGCGTCTTTTCCGTCAGCCCAGCATGGCGCGAATGCCCCCAAAGTTGTCATTTACGACGATATTGTTTTCCACGCGCGAAAGCTACAGTGATCACCGTTGCATATCGCAACGGAACATTGTAAGGAGATCACCGTGAAGGTTTTTGCTGTCGGAACGATCACGACCCCGCCCACTCCCGAACAACAGCCGCAGCTCATGGCGAAGGAAGTCCCGCATACGCTCCAGCTCTATCTCGACGGAAAGATCGAGCAGTTCTGGTTTCGTCAGGACCGTCCCGGCGTGTTCTTTCTGATGAACGTCGAGTCGATCGATGAAGCAAAGGCGACAGTGAGCGAACTGCCGCTGACGGAAGCCGGCTTCATGACGTTCGAACTGACGCCCGTCGGACCGCTCGCGCCGCTGGGCCGCCTGATTCAGAAGCATTGAGTGCTCGGGGCAGCGTCGACGTCATCAAACGCCAGGCGATCAGCGCCGCGACGATCGAACGCCTGAAAGAGCAACGAAAGCGCTGCCCCACATCTCGATGGAGAAAACGATGCCTGAAACCGAAGCAAAAAGGAACGCGAACGGAATGCATCGTCTCGACGATGTGGTGCGAAACGCGCTCGTCTCGACGCATCAACGCTTCGCACTCGGCGATGGCCCGGCGATCCGTTATCCCGCCGACGTCGCGCCGTTTGCTGCGATCGCCGACTCCGGCACGGATTCGTTCGCGGCATTGCGTACGCTCATCGAGCCGCAGCGGCCCGTTGCGTTGGTCACGACAGACGAGCTCGCTCCTCCGCCCGGCTTTTCCGTCACAAGGCGTGCCGTCGTGCTGCAAATGATCTGGCAAGGCACGCGCGATCGACACGACGAATTGCAGCACGTGAGGCTCACTGAAGCCGATGTTGCCGAGATGCTCGCGCTGACGGCCGCGACGGAGCCGGGCCCGTTTGGTCCGCGCACCATCGAACTCGGTTCGTATTTTGGCGTTCGCAGTCAGGCCAAGCTGGTCGCGATGGCGGGCGAACGCATGAGGCTCGACGGGTTCACGGAGATCAGCGCTGTCTGTGTGGATGCGGCGTTTCGTGGGCGCGGCCATGCTGCCGGTTTGATGAGGCTGTTGATCTCAACCATCACCGCGCGCGGCGAGACGCCTTTTCTGCACGTCTTCACATCGAACCGCACCGCGATTTCGCTCTACCGCACGCTGGGCTTTATCGACAGGCGTGAGATGCATCTCACTGTGCTGGATCGCGCGCAAAGCTAGCAGAGCGGGCCTCTGCAATGCGCTCAGCGTTTCCATGAATGCGCCGCGAGCATCGCATGATGGCGTGCTTCCGTTGCATCGTCGACAGGGAACATGCATTCGAGGCGTAGTTCCTGCGCGGCAACGTTTTGCGGCGCGCCGACGCTCGTGACCATCGAGAAATAGCGAAGCACGGCTCCGTCCTTGACGAAACCGAGCGGGATCATCGGCATCGCGGACGCGGCGGCAGGCGCATGCCAGTTCTTCCAGTCGCGCGGCACATCGGGATACGCGAGCAGTTCGTCGAGCAGATGCGCGGTATCGCCGTCGATCACGCGTCCCACCGATTCCCTATATACCCGCTGCAACAGGCTGCGCGAAACGGTGTCCCAATCGGCGAGGAACGGACGCATCCCCTGCGGATCGAACATCAGATGCAACATGTTGCGCGGGCCTTCGCGCGACGCCATGTCGATGAAGCAGTTGAAAAAGCGTGGCGCTGCGTCGTTGGTCATCAGGACGTTCCAGTGCCGGTCCATCACGATCGCGGGAAACGGTTCGTGCTGGCGAACGACCCGTTCGAGCGCGCGGACGACGCTGTGCATCTCCTGCGCGTTCCACGGCGCCTCCGAATACATGGGCGCATAGCCAGCCGCGAGCAGTAGTGCATTGCGCTCGCGCAGCGGCACGTCGAGCGTTTGCGCGAGCGTCAGCAAGGTCTCCCGGCCCGGCATGCTGCGCCCGCTTTCAATGAAGCTGATCTGCCGCTGCGAGACACCTGCATCGAGCGACAGATCGAGCTGACTCACGCCACGCACGTCGCGCCAATAGCGCAACAAGCTGCCGAGTTCGCCCGGCGGCGCTTTACGATCGCGACTGGTGACGTTCATTGGATTTCCCCGATCAACGCGAACGACTATAACGGACTCACGCGATGGGCGCACGCCAGATGAACTCTTCGAACGGTGCTTCGAGTGCCGGCCGTGTCACGCTGGCAACATAGTTCGTGATAGTCGATGCCGCAACCACCGCAATCACTTCGAGCAGTTGCTCGGCGCTGAACCCGGCTTCGAAGAAACGCCGCTGATCCGCATCGGCGAGGCGGCCACGTTTTTCGATCAGCGTGCGCGCCAGCATCGACAGCGCGGCGAGTTTGGCGTCATCGGGCAACTCGCGATGCCGGATGGCATCGACATCGGCGCGGCGTACGCCTTGCTTCAATGCGAGTGCGGTGTGAAATGCGGCGGGCCACTCGCTGGCGTTCGTTACAGCGTTGGTCAGCAGCAATGTCTGGATTTGCGGCTCGGTCAAACTGCTCGCGTGCACGCGCTCGAACACGCCGATAAAGCCATTGATCAAGACCGGCGATGTGGCCATTGCGGCCGCGATGTTCGGAATCACACCAAAAGCTTCTTGCAATTGCCGGAGCACCGGCTTCGATTGCGCAGGGGCCGATTCGATCGTGTGAACGGGATAGCTGGTGGACATGGTCTCTCCTTGACGGTGAGCGTCACCGGATCGGTGACGCGACAGCCAAAGAGTAGAGAACGCCGTGCTGCATGCCAATTACATCGGATGTAATCGCCGCGCGTCGTTTGCAAAGAAGTGATCGCGGAATACAGCCTCCGCACGCGTCGGACGTCTACGCGCGGCAATGCTTCAGGCCGCATATGCAAACGATGATTCATTGGTTAGCAGCCGGCTCTCCACGCGCTAATCTGCTTGCGTCTCCAACTGAGCAGAAATCTTCCATGAACATTAAACGTTTCGTCCAGGCTATCGCTGCGAATGCAGTGCTGGCAACGCTGCTCATTCACGGCTCCGCGGCGCGCGCGGACACCGTCAATATCGCCTACCAGTACGGCGCCGATCCTGCGAAGCTCGCCCAGGCCAGCGCAGCGTATGAGAAAGCAACGGGCTGGACGATCAACTGGCGGCGCTTCGATACGGGCGCGGACATCGTCGCCGCGCTCGCATCCGGCGATATCCAGATCGGTGATGTCGGCTCAAGTCCCTTCTCCGCCGCCGTGAGCCGTGGCGTGCCGATTGAAGCGGTCGTGCTGAACGCGTTGACAGGCGGCTCGGAAGCACTCGTCGTGCGCAATGGCGCGCATATCGACAAGCCGAGGGATCTCGTCGGCAAGACGATTGCAACGCCCTTTGTATCGACCAGCCATTACAGCCTGCTCGCGGCGTTGAAGCACTGGGGCATCAAGCCCGATCAGGTGCGCATCGTCAATCTCGGGCCCACTGAAATCATCGCGGCGTGGGCGCGTGGCGACATCGACGCCGCCTATACGTGGGACCCCGCGCTCGGCAAGGCCAAGGAATCGGGCCACGTCCTCGTCGATTCGACTCAAGTCGGAAAGTGGGGCGCGCCGACGTTCGATCTTTGGGCCGTGCGCAGGGATTTCGCGCAGGCACATCCCGATTTCGTCGCGAAGTTTGTGTCCGTGACGTTGAACGCCATTTCGGACTATCGGGAAAACGGCAAGACATGGACTTCGGACTCGAAGCAGATCGCAGCCATTTCAAAGCTTAGCGGCGCAAATGCATCGGATGTACCGCAACTGCTCGCGGGCAACGTCTATCCGACGGCATCCGAACAGGCGGCGCCGACGCTGCTTGGCGGAGGCACCGCAACAGCCGTGGCAGCGACAGCGCGCTTTCTCCAGGAGCAAAAGAAAATCGACCAGATACTGCCTGACTACAACGCAGCCGTCACGACGCGCTTCGTGACGACGGCTGCTGCGTCGAAGTAACGGTATCGAAATGCCCAGGCTCTTTGACACGATAGGACAGCACGCAAATCATGGCTGAACTGAGCGCACATCACGCCACCGTTGTCTATGAAACGGCGCGCGGTCCGCTGACCGCGTTGCAGGATGCATCCGTATCGGTGCGCAGCGGAGAAATCGTCGTCGCGCTCGGCGCATCCGGTTGCGGCAAGAGCACGCTGCTGTCGTTGCTCGCCGGCTTCCAGGCGCCGACGTCCGGCCGCGTCACGAGTGACGGCAAACCGGTGTGCGGGCCCGACGCGAATCGCGGCGTCGTGTTCCAGGACGACGCATTGATGCCATGGCTGAATGTGCTCGACAACGTCGGCTTCGGATTGCGCATGCGCGGCGTCGGTCGCACAGCGCGTAATGCGCGCGCGGCGGAAGTGTTGCGGCTCGTGAAGCTCGACGGGTTCGAGCATCACAGGATCAGCGAGATTTCGGGCGGCATGCGTCAACGCGTGGGACTGGCGCGCGCGCTCGCCGCCGATCCGTCGTTCCTGCTCATGGACGAGCCTCTCGGCGCACTCGACGCGTTGACGCGCGAACACATGCAGACACTGCTGCTCGACGTATGGCAGGCGACCGGCAAGGGCGTGTTTCTGATCACTCACAGCATCGAGGAGGCCGTATTGCTCGCCACCGAGCTGCTGATTCTCTCGCCGCGTCCGGGACGCGTCGTGCAGCGGCATCGGCTTGATTTCGCGCGGCGTTACGCGGCCGGCGAGTCGATCCGTTCCATCCGCATGGACCCGCAGTTCACGGCGATCCATATGCAATTGCTCGATCAGCTCGTGCGCGAGACACAAGAGGAAACGCAGGATGCCTGAGATGTCATCGCTCAAGAACACTCACGCAGGCTCACCGTCGAACATTGCCGGCGACTCCGCACTCACGTCCACACATGCGCGAACCCGCATCGTTCAAATCGATCGCGGGCATACTGCAACCTTGATTACCGTGCTGGCGCTTCTCTCGGCATGGTGGCTTGCGAGTCACCTCCAATGGTTTCCTCCTGTGCTGCTGCCGACGCCCGAGGCAATCATCCGCAAGCTTGGCCAGTTGTGGACCGACGGCTTCGATGACGCGACACTCACGCAGCATCTGGCGGCCAGCCTGTCGCGCATCGCGCTGGCGTTCGTACTCGCGCTGGTTACGGCCATCCCCGCAGGACTTGCAATCGCGACCAGCAAGGTAGCGCGCGGCGCGCTCGACCCGGTGATCGAGTTCTATCGCCCGGTTCCGCCGCTCGCGTATCTGCCGTTGATGGTAATCTGGTTTGGCATCGGCGAGTTATCGAAGGTACTGCTCATCTATCTGACCATCTTCGCACCGCTGACGATCGCGACCGCGTCGGGCGCCACCCGCGTCGCAAAGAGCCGGTTGCTCGCCGCCGCATCGCTCGGTGCTACACGGTTCAAGCTGCTCGTCCACGTAGTGTTGCCAAGCGCGTTGCCCGAAATACTGACGGGCTTGCGAATCGCGCTAGGCGCCGGATGGTCGACGCTCGTGGCCGCTGAACTGATTGCCGCAACGCGCGGACTCGGCTTCATGGTCTATTCTGCTTCCCGCTTTCTCGTCACCGATGTCGTGATTGCCGGGATTCTCGTGATCGGCGCCATTGCTTTGGTCCTGGAACTAGGATTGCGATGGCTGCAACGCAAGCTCACTCCGTGGCATACGGAGAACTGAGAAGCACAAAGCAGCATTGTCGGGGACCGCGTTTATTCAAGCGAGCGTTGACTGTCCTCGATGCTCACCCAACCGCCCGACTGGGCGGAGCGGAAAACGGCATCGATCACTCGCATATTGGAGCGTGCGTCTTCAAGCGGAATAGCCTGTGGACCTCCGCTCAATATCGCTTCTGCGAACGCGGCAGCTGCCACGCCATATTGATCGCACACCGGCAGCTCCAGCCAGCGCTCCGTATTGACTCCTGCGTCTGATCGTTCGCTCAGTAACAGACGCGTCGGCCGGTCGTTCGGTGCGTTGAACGGAATCTCGACCTCAATCCGGCCCGTCGTGCCGTGAAACTGCATGCGCTGGTAATTGTGGATCTGCGTCGCGTAAAAGAAGCTTGCCTGCACGCCGTCGAAATCCATCAACACAGAGCCAAGCCGGTCCACCTTGAACATCGGATCTCGCTCCATCAGCGCAACCACCTGCTTTGGCTCACGCCCAATGACGAAGCGTGAAGTCGTGATGGGATAACACCCGATATCCAGAAGACCGCCGCCGCCAAGTTGACTTTGATTGCGAATATTGTTCGGGTCGGCGTTGTAATAGGTAAAGCCTCCTGTCACCGCCCGCAATTCGCCTATGGCGCCCTCTTCGATCAAGGTTCGCACTTTTAGCCATTGCGGATGCGTGCGAACCATGAACGCTTCCTGTACGTATCGGCCGCTCTTGTCGCGCGCAGCGATAAGCCGCTCGGCTTGGCGAACGTCCAGCCCGATCGGCTTCTCACACAGAACGTGCTTGCCTGCCTCGACGGCCCTGATCGTCCATTCCATGTGAATGTGATTAGGCAATGGGATATATACCGCGTCGATTTCCGGGTCTTCCAGCAGTGCCTCGTAACTGTCATATGCGACAGCAAGCCCATATTTCGCCGCCGCTTCCCGGGCTTTCTGCGGATCTCTCGACGCAATGCCCTTTACACGACACTTCGGCGCCTTATGCATCGGCACAACGACCTTGTCGTTGATCTTTGCCGTACCCAGGATTCCCCAAACAACCGCATCGTTTGCCATGACATGTCCTTTCGAATTCGGTATGTGAGAATTGGACTAACGAACGCACCTACACGTCCATTTGCGTCAGTGTACGCTCAGCACTTATATGGGCGGCACTGTTGGCGAACGCCACGCCACCCGCGCCGCGCCTGTCCGTAATACACAGCTTACGAACACGATCGCGCTGTTAACTTCTACGCCCTCGTTGTCTAAACTTTTGCCCGGCAACGACAAATCTGTCGACTGCTCGGGACGGATGCTCAATGTCGAACACCGTCCCGGCAGTCAGATCGACACCTTCTGGGAGAGGACGAAAATGGATGTCTGCCACGCATGTCACGTCCTGAACGGAAGGCCGTCTAGCACACCGCCTCATCCGCTTTTGCGGCTTGCGGGCTCCGGCGTTTTCGGCTCACCGGCGCAACCCGTTACACGCTACCTGCAATACCGGTGCGATGATTGCGGCGCGTGGCTTCATCAGAACACGGATGCGGGCACGCCGGCTGAAAGATGGTCGGTACGGGACGCAGATGCGGGTCTTCGCAACGCTGATCGCATGGCCGCTCACAAGTCGGAATGGCCGTTTGCGGCGCGCATCTTCGCCTTCAACGAAAGCACGTGACGAGCATCGGGGGCGCGGACTCTCTACTCACAGCCCTAAAGTCTTAACACGGCGATTGCTTCTGAGTATCAGAGGATAGACGCGCTTCTTGACGAATTGCACCGCGCAACTCAAAACCCGGGGATGATCCATCGTGTGCCTAAGCGCTGTCGCGAAGCGCCTTTGACGAATCGCCTCGGTGACATCGAGCCAGCGGAGCGAGGTTTCGAGCGATCGATGCCGACGCGCACACGCGTCGGCTAATCTTCCGGACAGAGCGTGCGATGCGCGAAAGCGTGCATTCGCTTCGAGCATGCCCATGAGCGCCGGCCGGTCCGCGGACTTGTCAGTGGAGAGCGAGCCGTCACGTCGCCGATAGTGATAACCCATCGCCTGATAGACAACCATACGTGCATCGTGCTTCACCAGTACGCGCAATAGAAGATCGAAGTCCTCCGCGGAGCGAACCCGCGCGTCATAACGAAGATCGCCCAAAAGCTCGGCCTTGATCATCGGCTGGAGATAGCCGAGGTGCGGCGCGTTGACAAGCGCGACTGCATCGAAAGTCGTAGTGGTTTCAAGGCCGAGCAGCGAATGTCCAGTGAGCGAGCCGCTCTCGTCCATGATGAGCAAGTCGTCGGCTGCGATCCCCTCGCCATCCGCCTCCACCTTTGCAAGCAGCGACTCGAGCCGCCCTTCCGCGAAAACGTCGTCACTGTCGAGAATGGTGATCCAGCGTCCTCGCGCGCACGTCAGCGCACGATTGCGCGCGGCCGACGGCCCCGCATTGGACGACGAGGTCAGCAGAACAATACGTGGGTCGCGATCGGCAGCGGCGCGGACGATCTCCACGCTTGCGTCAGTCGATGCATCGTCCACGACGATGAGTTCCCAGTCCGCCAGACTCTGTCTCTGGACCGACTCAATGGCTTCTCCGATCCAGTTCTCTCCATTGAAGTTGGCCATGACGACCGTGACAGAAGGAAGAGGCACCGGCGCGGGAATGAATGCGCGCTTCGTGCCGCGTTCTTCGATGCGGTCGGATTCGCGCGGAGGGCTCCTTGAAGTCGTGTGTTCACCCGTTAAGCTCATGGTCTCGGTCCTGAAGCAAGGTTCAAAGATGTGGCGGTAGCGTAAAGCGGCGCAACGTTAGCGGCCGCCTTGCGGGAACAAGCCCGCTGCGAATGCCAGATGCGTAAAGGAACGTTCATCGAGCGAAACGGCAATTGAGAGCCATATATGTCCGCTCGAGTGCCTCCGATGTGGCGCGTCTACCGGACCGAGGTAGCACGGGACATCTCATATGTCCCCCTTGCGCGCGGGCAGGGAGCAGCCGCCAACGACCCGCAAGCCGATCGGAAGCGCGTGAGTCATAGCCTCTGAAGATTAGCATCTGGCCTTACGGCAAGCTATCGAGAACCTCAACGTTTTGCGACTTCGTGTCAGACATTTGCGCCTGTCCTGGTGCATCGCTGAAAATGAGCGCCCTATACGGGGATGACATTGCACATATATTGGGGAAATAGACAAAGTGCGCGCGGCGCATAGCGCCTTGCGGTGCAATTTGCGTCGAAACGCATTGCGCTACCTGGCACCTTTTTCGTGCAGGAGTGTTGCTTGCTATGTTGCGGTGGCGTCCTTTTCGCGTTGCGTCGAGAACCTGAATGGCATTTTCCGTCTCTCGGCAGTGAATTCGTTATCCCGCTACCGTTGCTTGATGCGCGAACGTCTAGCGTTTCCACATTGCAGCACTTGAACGAGAATGTTCATGTCACGGTTACGCGCGCAGAAATGCGGGCTCAATCTGTTCGGGCGGAGAAAGACGGCATACTCCCGTCCAGCAAGCTCGACTATCCGCCATCCGATGAAACCATCGCGCGCAACAAGGAGCTTTGCGATATCCGTCATGAGCGCGTCGATAGCGACGCGACCAGCGGTCACGCGACAGGACGCGAGCGGAGTCAGCAGGACCTTCGACGAGCGAGAGGGAATACGCGGTCCGCTTGCAATTGCGCCTACCGCACCGTTGTCAGCGGAACATCGGCGCGTATGACGCTCAGAAAGGCCGCAATATCGAACCCGTACGACTCCAGCAGCCGGTACAGCGTGACGCGCGAAATATCGAGTTCGCGCGCTGCGTCCGCGACTCTTCCGCGATGGCGCATCAGAGCCCTTTCGACCGCGTGCTGTTCGGCGCGGCGCCGCACCTGATCGAGCGATACCGTGCGCGTGCCGACATGATGCGCAAGGCCGAGGTCGCTCGCCGTAATCACTGCATTGTCGAACAGCACGACAGCGCGCCACACGCGATTGCGCAGTTCACGGACATTGCCAGGCCAATCGTGCGCGCGCATCGCGCGGATCGCATCGTCGGAGAAGCCGCGAATCCGGCGACACGAATCTGAGCGCAACTGATCGAGCAGATGCCGCGCCAATAGCTCGACGTCGGCGCCCCGCGCGCGCAGCGGCGGCTCGTCGATTTGCAGCACGCTCAGCCGGTGATAAAGATCTTCGCGGAAGCGGCCTTCCAACGTCGCCTGCTTCAGGTCCACATGCGTCGCGCAGACGATTCTCACGTCGACATCGATCGAGCCGTTACAGCCCAACCGCTCGATGCTGTGTTCCTGCAAAAAGCGCAGCAGGCTCGCCTGGCTTTTCATCGGCAGATCGGCGATCTCGTCGAGAAGGACGGTACCGCCGCTCGCCGCCTCGATGCGTCCCGTCTTACGCTCGTTCGCGCCAGTGAACGCACCGCGCTCGTAGCCGAACAGTTCGGACATGACGAGATGCTCAGGTATTGCGCCGCAATTGATCGCGACAAACGGCGCATGCCGCCGCGCCGAATAGCGGTGAATGGATAGTGCCGTCAGTTCCTTGCCTGTCCCCGACTCGCCCTGGATGAGCACCGGCGCGTTGCATATCGCGACCTTGCGGATCGTGCGAAAGAGCTGGAGCATCGCCTCGGACGCACCGACCATCTCGCCGTCCATCACCGTCCATGGATGCGCGGCGACGGGTTCCGCAAGAGAGCACATGCCGCGCGCGTGCCCTACCGCATGTCCGAGTTCGTCGGCTGTCGTGGGTAACGTGATGTAGCTCATGCATCGGCCGCGCACGAGCGAGCGGATCGCCTTGTCTTCGAGCTGTTCGGGGCGCAACGCCGCAACCCAGCCCACATCGCGTGCGGCGGTCACGTCGATCAGCACTTCCATGTCACGCGGAAACTTCATCGACGCGAGATCGATCAGTCCTCCCGCTCCTGCTGCCAGCCGCGTCCGATGCTTCGTTCGCGCGCCGACGTCGATCCTGTCGATGTTCCATCCGCTGTGCGGCAATACCGCGTCCGGCAGCGCGCGGTTGCCACGGCAAACGTGATAGAGCTTTCTCGTCACCGCGTCCATATGATGCCTCTCCGGCCAGCCTGAACTAGAAAGGAAAACTGATCGCTTCGATAAGAAAGAGAAAATGCGCTGTAAAGGAAGTGTCGGCTAACGAAGCTGAAGAACGCCTTAAGATCTATTTCTTATTCCGTGAGAGAAGGTGTTTTCGCGTCTAAATCGCTAGCGAAGTGTGCGGTAGAGCACATAACAACGCGCGCGAAGCGAGTGAGGAATGAAACGTGGACGTCCATTCTAAAACGTTCGAATGCTTAAGGCCGCATTTCAATGAGCTTGATGCCGATCACCAGTTCGACGCGCCCATGCTACGCGGCGTGAAACGCGTCAGGCCATCGTTCATCGGATCGAATGGCGCGTCCAGCGAGCCCGGTCTCGGCTTCTTTGGATGCGTATCGAGGTTGGAGTTGGAGCGAGCCATCGGCGGCATATAGAAGAATTGCCAGCCCGCATAGGTCTGCTGTCCTTCGAAGTCTTCGAACTGGCGGGGAAAACGCGAGCGCTTGATCGGCGCGTCCGTCGAACTGCTGCGCAGGCCCGCTATCCGGCCGGCCTCGTACAGGTAGACCCAGTCGTTCTGCCCGCTGACAGGATCGGCGTATGCGCGCCGCAGATGATGCAGCGGCTCGGGAAAGCGCGTGTCGTTGAGCAGATCGTCGACGGATGCGGGCAGCGCGCGTCCCGCGCGGTAGTAGCGCAGTATCGCGATGCGGTACTGATTGCCGACGAACAGCAACTGCTGTTCTGTTTCCCGCTTGCGTTGAAGCGACCATACGTCGAGCGCGCCCATCAGCGCGATCGAAAGCAGCATCAACGCGATCAGCAGTGTCAGCATCACGAGGCCGCGTTCGCGTGCGACGCGCGCGCCCGGCGAACGTGCGCTACGGCCGCGCATCGCGACGAAGCTCATTGACCCGCTCCCGCTGCATCCGACGCTGCGCCCTGCGCGCTGCTTGCGGGCAGTATGTCGTAGACGCCCGGTTTGTTGTCGTCCGGCGAAGCGACGACCGCCCATTTGTCGTCGCCGTTCACGGGGTCGACGGGAATCGCGCGCAGATAGTGGCGTGTCACGAGTTCGTCGAGCGTGTCGGGATACGCGCCGTTGTCGCCGTAGTACTTGTCGATCGCATCGCGCATCACAGCGAGATTCTGCGCGCGCACCTGCTCTTTTCCGCGATCGATGCTATGCATGTAGCGCGGCAGCGCAATGGTCAGCAAGAGGCCGATGATCGCCATCACGACGACGAGTTCTATCAGCGTGAAGCCGGCGCGAAGCCGGCGCATGGCGTTGCCTTTCATGATCGCGCTCACCACTGTCCGCTCACCACTTTCGATAGGGAATGCCGTTGATGCCGACGCGATCCGACTTCGACGTGACATCGAACACGTCCTTGCCCGCCGTGCTGGCCGCGGACGGGTCCGCGTCATCGGCATGCGCAGGCGGCTCGCCGAACGCGCGCACGTTCCACGTGTCTTCCGGCGGCGTATCCGGTTCGCCCGTAAAAAAAGGATCGCGTGGCACGCGGCGCAGAAACATCAGCAGCCCGCCTTTGGGGTCTTTCACGTTCTTCACCCCATCGACCAGCACGGCGAGCGAAGGCGGATAGCCCGACGCATCCGCTTCGCGTTCGATGAGACCCGTATCGCTCGCTTCCTTGTATGCGTCGAGCGCCGTGCGGATCTCGCGCAATGCCGCGCTCAACTGCTGTTCCTTTTCGCGCTGCGCGATCAGTTGAGAAAACGGCACGATGGCAAGCGCAAGAATGCCGACAAGCGCGAGCGTGACCACGAGCTCGATCAGCGTGAAGCCGCGCGGCCCCGCTCGATGCGCGCGGCGCAAGCCGTCGGGACGCGTGACGCGAAGCATCGTCTAGTACCCGCCGTTCTCGATCGAGCGCAGCGGGTTGTCGCTGGGGATGTCGCCAGGCGGCATCACGAGCATCGGCGGAGGCGCTGGCGCGGCGGGCGCAGGCGGGGGCGGAGGCGCGCCTTGCACTGCGGGTGCGGCGTAGGCACTCGATGGCGCGGCGTAAGCGTTCGACGGCGCGCCTGCATTAGCGTTGCCGTTCTCGCTGCCCGCCGGCGCCTCGCCCGCGCCCTGCTCGGCAGGTGGCGCGGCTCCGTTGGCAGGCGGCGCGACTCCACCCGCCGGCGCTGGCGGCGGGGGTGGCAAAGTCGAATAGCGCCCGCCGTAGGGCTGCGGTGGCGGCGTCGTACGCGGCTGCACGGGCGGCTGGCCAAACGCGCTCGCGGGCGGCGACGTCCCGGAACGATTCTGCGTGCTGCTGTGCGGCGTAGCGGCCGCGCCTCCCGTCGTGCCTCCGCCCACGCTGCCCGGCTTGCGGACCACGGGGCCCGGCGCAGGCGGCTCCAGTTCCGCGACGACGGGATCGAGCCGCAACTGGTCCGCGTGCACGTTGACGTCGGTGCCCGACCACACTTCCTGCGTATCCGCATCGGCGGCTGTCTGCGGACGCACGATATGCGGCGTGATCTGCAGCACGATCTCGGTTTTCACGCGATCGCCGTTGTGATTGGAAAACAGCCGTCCGAGCACGGGCAACTGGCCGAGGCCCGGCACCTTGTCGGCTGTCTCGCGGTCCTGATCGGAAATCAGGCCGCCGAGAATCTGCGTTTCGCCGTCGCGCAGGCGCAGGCTCGTCGACGCATTGCGCGTGCCGATCTGATACGCGAGCGTCGTCAGCCCCGCCTGCGAGCTGTCGCTCTGAATGACCTTCGTGATGTTGCTCACTTCCAGGTTCAGCTTGATGCCGACATCGCCGTCACGATAGACCTGCGGCTCGACTTCGAGCTTGATGCCGACGTCGAGGTACTGGACCATCTGCGTATAGGACGGCCCGCTCGTGCTCGGCGTGCTCGAACTCGAAATCACGGGCACCTTGTCGCCGATCAGGATGCGTGCCTTTTCCTTGTTGCGCGCGCGGATGCGCGGACTGGCGAGCAGGTTGGCGTCGGTATCGCTGAGCTTGAAGTTGGCCGTCGCCGACAGCCCGCTCACGTTCAGCGCGTTGATCGGCAAGTGATGCAGCTCGCCCCACGTGTTGGCCGTCGCGGGGGTCGCCATCGTGAACGAATTCGGCCACTCGATGCCGAGGTCCGTCATGCGGTCGTGCGAGACTTCGAGCACCTGCACTTCCATCATCACCTCGGGCTCCGGGATATCCTGCGCGGCGATCATCTCCTCGGCCACGCGGATCGTATCGGGCGTGCCGCGTATCGTGACGGTATTCGCGCGCTCGTCGACGACGACTTCCTTGAGCTTGAGCAGACTCTTGAGCAAGCCCTGAATCTGCTTGGCGTCGACGTTCGACAGCTGGAACGTGCGCACCTTCAGCTCCTGATACTCGAGCTCTTTCGCGGGCGTCGCCGGATAGATGAAGAGGGTATTCGCGTTCAGCTGTTTTTTGTCGAGCTGGCTTTGCATCAGGATCATGTCGACGGTGTCCTGCAGCGTCGCGTTCGTCACGAAGATCGTCGTCTTCAGGTCGGCGCGCACGTCGCGGTCGAAAATCACGTTGAGGCCCGTCGTTTTCGACAGCGCTTCGAACACCATGCGCACGTTGGCATCGCGGAACTGCAGCGTGACGGGCGTACGCATGATCGACGACGCAGCGATCTTCTCCTCCTTCAGCGCGCGCTGCTGATTGCGCTTGTCCTGAATCTCCTTGAGCATCTGCTGCGCCATCGGATTGGTCGGGTTCTGCGCGAGCACGCGATGCACGCGTTGTTCCGCGAGCGCGTACGAGCCGCGCTGCATCATGCGGTCCGCTTCCTGCAACGTGGTGAGATCGCGCCGGTCGCGGTCGACCGCCGCGCCGATCTTGCGGCCGCGCTCGCTCGCCGGATCGATCTGGTACGCCTGGCCGAGTTTCTGCGCGGCGAGGTCGTACTGATAGCTCGCCCGGTACGCTTCCGCGTCGTCGAGCAGCGCATTCACGCGCCCATCTCGATCGTGCAGATAGTCGATCTGCAGTTGCGCGTTGGTGGGATCGTTCTCGCGCGTTACGGGCTGCGTCACGCAGCCGCCCAGCGCGAGCACGGCCAGCGCGATGCACGCGGCCTGCCGCTTCATGCGAGGCATGCCTCGCGGATGGCGCGCAGGGGACGCTGGATCGGGCGGATAGCGCGTCGGTGAGCCGCTGTCCCCGTTGCGGCTCTCATCGCGGCTGCGTGCGGCTGTCATTGTTTTCCTTCCCCTGGTATGGCGATGACCTGCTTCTGATTCAGCGGCAGATAAGTCAGCACGACATCGCCGTCGGAAATCGACTCGACGCGATACTGTCCATCGACGATTTCACCCTGCGACACGATCAGCAACTGGTCGCCGCTGCTCAGGAACACGCGCGGCTTGAGCGTCGATCCATCCAGCTTGCCGAGGTACACGTAGGGCATGGGCGGTGCCGTCGGCGGCGGTGGAGGCTCGGGCGGCGCCTGTACCACGGGAGGCGGCGGCGGCAACCACGACGATGCAGCAAACGGGTTGTTGCGCGATTCGAGCGACATGGGCTTGCGCAATGCCGCGAGCTTTTCGCTCGGCGTATCCGCTGCATGCGATGCGGACGGCGTGGACGCGCCTGCTTTTGCTGTTTTTCCGGGCGCTTTCGTTCGGCGCTCTTTCGCCGCGTCTCGCGCCAACGAAGGCAGCGTCGCCGCATGCCGCGCGGGATTCACGGCCGCCATCGCCGCCGAACCCTGCGACGCCCGCCACTCCTTCACCGAAAGCGCAATCGTTGCGATCAGGCACAGACCGAGCACGCTGCGGCGAACGAGATTGGGGTTCATGGCCGAGCCGTCCCGTAGACGAGTTCGAACCGGACCCGCGCGTCGAGCACGCTGCCGTCGACGGCGGGCCGCTCGACGTGTATCTCGCGCAAGGCCGCGTTCGGCAAGTTGTTCAGCACCGATGCAAGAAAACGCCGGATCGCGCCGTACTGATCCTTGACGGGCAGCAGCATCTGATAGCGGACATACCGTCCGCCCGAGTCGGCGACGAGGAGATATTCGGCGGACCCGACAGTCAGCTTGTTTTCGCCGGCACGCGCGAGTATCGCGGCAATGTCGTCCGCGCTGTGGGCAAAGCGCGGAAAGAGATCGGGCAAGGTTTCGAGCATCGCTGCATCGGTGGATGCGCGCGCATCGAGTGCAACGTCCGCTTTCTTCGCGGCTCGCGCGGGGCTCGCTTCAGTCGACAGATCGCGCGTGCCCGCCTGCATGCGCATTGCGCCATTCGCCATGACGGCCGCCGCGCACAGCAACACGACGCCCGCGAGTCCCGGCACGCCGAACCGGCGCGCGAGTTCGAAGCGCAACGTAAGAAGGCGCTCGCGCACGGAATCGGCGTTCATGAGCGGCGCGTTCATGAACGACTCCACACGGCAGTGATCTGAAACCGGACAGGCGTGCCGGGAACGTTGGCTTCGATCTCGTGATCGTTGAGCACGGCCTCGCGCAGCAGCTTGCTCGATTGCAGGTAGCGAAGATACGCGATCATCGCGTCAAAGTTTTTCGCTTCCGCCGTGATGCGTATCTGGCTCTGCACGGGATTGTGGTCGATGCCGATCAACGCGACGTCGTGATCCGGATAGTCTTCGAGGATAGACAGCAGGTCCTGCCACGGCACGGTCAGCTCGCGCAACACGGCAAGGCTCTGCTTTTCGGCATGCATCGCGGCGGGCGTGGGCTGCGCCCTGACGGGATGCGTCTTCGCGAACAGCCGATGCCGCGCTTCGTCGAGCCGCTCCTGCACGCGATCGTTGTCGTCATAGACCCGCCACAGCAGCATGCCGCTCGCGAGCAGCAGCACGACGGCAACGCCCAGCACGGCGAGCCCCGCAGGCGCGAGGCGCGGCCGGTTGCGAGCGAAGTCGATGTGAAGCGGCTCGATCATTTCGCGTACGCCAGCAGACGGTGCGCGAAGCGTGGGCTCGTCTTGTCGCCTGCTTCATTGCTTGCGTCCGCCTCATTGCCTGTATCGGCGGCAGACGACGCAAGCGCGGTTACGCTCGCAAAGCCTGCTTGCAGCGACGCGTGATCGACATCGAAGCCATACAGGCCGAGCGCGCAGTCCTGGCGTTTCGTCTTCGATCCTTCCGCGCAATGCTCGAACGCCTGCTCCGCGAGTGCGGCGATTCGCGCGGGATCGTTTGCGTCGCCATCGAAGAGGCGCTGCGCGTCGTAGCCGACCCAGTGGCCCGCTTCGATCAGCACGGCCTGCATCAACGCATCGGCTGCGAAAACGAGCATCGCGCTCGCTTGAGGCATGCGGTTCAGCGTGCGATTGAGCACTTCCGGCAGACACAGTTTCAGCGCTTCGACATCGACGCCCGCCGCCGTACCCGTCTCGCGGATGCCATCGACCAGCGTGCGCGGCAACGCGCTCGCGAACAGCGCGCGGCCGCCGCGCTGCACGCACGCGCGCACGACGATCGCTTCGGCATCGACGCCATACGTGTCGACGAAATGCGCGCGCGCGATCTCGTCGATCTCGCGGGTGCGCAGCGTACGGAAGTCGCCGCGCAATATCGCGTGATTGCCCCAGAAGTCGTCGAGCACAATGTGCGCGCGACGGTTTCGCGAAGGCGCCTGCTTTGCGGGCGGCGCGCCGTCATCGGATATCGGCGCGAGCGCGACGCGCAATGCGTCGAATACGCCGCCCTCGGTGAAGCGCTGCGCATCGGGCATCAGCACGCTGCGCGGTGGACTCGCCGGCGCTGTCTTGCGAACATGCGTCCAGCGCAACGAACGTGACGCGCGCGAGCTCACGGCAATCTCGCGCGTGCCGATGCCGACGCCGACGTTAGCGCTGCCGCCGGCCCAATCATTCGACCATGGTGACACGGTTGATCTCCTCGAGCGTCGTCTCGCCTTTCTGCACGAGCTTCACGGCCGCGCCGCGCAAAGTCTGCATGCCCTGGCGGAATGCGGCTGCCTTGATCTGCGTGAGCGGCGCGCGCTCCGATAGCAACTGGCGAAGTTCATCGTCCATGCGCAGCGCCTCCGCGACGGCGCGGCGCCCGCGATAACCGCTGCCGCGGCACGCGGCGCATCCCGTGCCGCGCCGGAACAGATAGCCGCCCGCCGAATCGGGATCGATGCCCGAGCGCGCGAGCGTGTCGGCGTCGACGGTATCGTCGGTCACGCAATCGGGGCAGCACTGCCGCAACAGCCGCTGCGCAATCACGCCGTTGAGCGCCGACACGAAGCTGTACGGATCGACGTCCATGTTCGTGAAGCGGCCGATCACGTCGAACACGTTGTTCGCGTGCACGGTCGTGAAGACCTGGTGGCCCGTCAACGCCGCCTGCACCGCGATCTGTGCGGTCTCTGGATCGCGGATTTCACCAACCATGATCTTGTCGGGATCGTGCCGCAGAATCGAGCGAAGGCCGCGCGCAAACGTCAGCCCTTTCGCCTCGTTGACGGGAATCTGCAGGATGTCGCCCAACTGGTATTCGACGGGGTCTTCGATGGTCACGATTTTTTCGAGGCCGTCGTTGATCTCCGTGAGGATCGCGTAGAGCGTCGTGGTCTTGCCGCTGCCCGTCGGCCCTGTCACGAGCAGCATGCCGTAAGGCATCGCGGCGACGGCGCGCATGAAGCGCGTGTCGTCCTGCTGAAATCCCAGCGCTTCGAGCGTGAGCCCGCCCGAGGCCTGCGATAGCTGATAGCGGTCCAGAATGCGCAACACCGCGTCCTCGCCGAACTGGTTCGGCATGATCGACACGCGGAAGTCGATTTCGCGGCCCGCGTAGACGGCCTTGAAGCGCCCGTCCTGCGGCACGCGCCGCTCGGCGATATCGAGTTCGGAGATGACCTTCACGCGCGACAGCACCTGATCCGCGACGTCTCTCCCTTCGACGCGGCCCACCACCGTCAGCACGCCATCGACGCGGCATTTGATCATCAGCCCGTTGGCGCGGCATTCGAGGTGAATGTCGCTCGCCATCATCTTCAGCGCGTCGTAGATCGTCGAATTGAGCAGGCGCACGACGGCGCTGTCGTCGCTGCTGATGCCTTGCAGCGTCAGCGCGAGCGACGCGGAGTCGGCGGCATGCTGGCTCGTCTGGTCGAGCGCAAGGGAGTCCATCGCGCGCACGTCTTTCTCGCGCACCGCGAGCCACGCGGTGATATCGCCGACGCTCGCGAGCGCCCATCGATAAGTCACCGTGGGCCGCGCGCGCATGCGCTGCTCGATGCTGCCGCGCGTGCGCCGGTCGAGCGGATCGGCGATCACGAACAGCAGGCCCCGTGCCGGTTCGGAATCGCCTGCTTCGGGATCGCGAAAGCAGATGCACAGACGCGTCGTCGCCTCGACGAACGGCACGATGTCGAAGTCCGGCTGCATGCCGTTCAGCGTTTGCATCATGACCGGCTGCATGTGACATTGCGCGGCGAGCCGCGCGAGCACTTCATCCGGGCTCGCCGGTGTTTGCGACAGCAGATCTTCGAGCGCGCGCAGGCCGGAACCGTGCCGTTCGGCGAGCACGCGCAACGCGTCGCGCAGATCGACGCTGCCTGTGCCGTCGATTCCGTTTGCGATGCTCGCCGTATCCATGACGCCCTCGCCTGCTATTGAACGCTCGACGCGATTTCGAAGATCGGCATGTACATCAGCACGACGATGCCGCCGATCACGACGCCGATGAAGATCATCATCGCGGGCTCGATCAGCCGCGAGATCAGATCGATTGCGCGTGCAACCTGTGCTTCCTGAAACGCGGCGATCCGGTCGAGCACGGGACCAAGGCCGCCCGTCTTTTCCGCGACGGTCAAAAGCCGATACGTGATCGCGTCCGCGAGCGACGCCTGCTGGAACGCGTCGGAAATCTTCGCGCCGTTGCGCACCTGGTCGAGCGCGCGACCGAGCGCCGCCTGATCGGAACGGCCAACGAGCCCTCTTGCCAGATCGAAAGCACGCACGGCGGGAATCCCGCCGTCGACGAGCATCGCCGTCGTGCGAAAGAACTGCGACTGGCGAAACACGCGGAAGTACTGACCGATGCCAGGCAACGCGAGCATCCGATCGGCGATCCAGTCTCGCGTGGACGGACGGCGAAGAACGATGGCGCCCGCGATCGTCAGTACGGCGAATGCGATCGCAAGCGCCTTGTCGTGCGCGTGAACCATGCTGCCCCACGCGATTAGCAGCTGCGAAAGAAGCGGCAGCTCGCGGCCGCTGTGTTCGAGCAGCGTCGCGAAGCGCGGGACGACGAAGCCCAGCAGAAAGAGCACGACGACGGCGCCCACCACCAGCAGCACCGTCGGATAGATCGCCGCCGATACCACGCGCGAGCGCAACTCGTGCAGCATCGCGCTGTTGCGCGAATAGCGCGTGAGACTGTCCGCGAGACCGCCCGTCTGCTCGCTCGCCTTCACGCATGCGACGAGCACGGCGGGAAACACATCGCCGGCCTGTTCGAGCGCCGCCGACAACGACTGCCCTTCTTCGAGACGCCGCAGCAATCCGCGATAGACGCCCGCCGAGCTTTCACGCCGCTCGTTGCTCGCGAGCGTGCGCAACGCGTCGACGACACCCACGCCCGCCGACAGCAGCGCCGCGAGTTCGCGCGCGAAGAGTTCGACGTTGAACTTGCCGCGCACGAGCGCAGGCGCGCGCATGCGCAACTTCGCGCCGCTGCGTTCGCCGCGCACCGACACGACACGCAATCCTCGTGCGCGCGCGAGCGCCGCCGCAGCCGCCGTCGAATCGCTTTCGACGCGTACTGTCTGCACCGCCCCGCTCGTATCGAAGACCCGCAGCACGTACTTCACGTCGCTTCTCCTTGCATCGCCCCGCTCAGGCGCGCCTTTCTTCTTTGCCGCTACCAGGACATCACGTCCGAGTTCTCACCCGAGCCGCCCGGCTGGCCGTCCTTGCCATACGAATACAGGTCGTAGTCGCCGTGTTCGCCGGGCGCGCGGTACTGATAGGGACGGTCCCACGGGTCGGGCGGCACGGCCTTCTGCAGATAGGGTCCGCTCCAGTGCGGCGCGTCCTGCGGCTTCGCCATCAGCGCCTGCAAGCCTTCTTCCGTGGTCGGATAGGCGCCGACGTCGAGCCGGTATTGGTCGAGCGCCTTGCCGAGCGATTCGATCTGCGCGCGCGCGATCTTCGTGTTCGACTTGCCGACCTGCTCGAAATAACGCGGAGCGACGAGGCCCGCCAGAAGGCCGATGATGACCATGACCACGAGAAGTTCGAGCAGCGTGAAGCCATTCTCGCGCGCGATCTGCGCGGCCTGTGCGGCCTTTCGTGCATGCGCAGCGCCACGTTTGCCGCATGGGGACATGAACCGGATGTCGCTCACGTTGTTGTCCTCCCTATGACTGCCGCGCTTCACGCGGCCAGGACGCCTGAGTGCATTCTTGTTCACGTCCGCAGGCGCGCTAAGTAGGGAGACTCGTGCAAACGGATGGGTAAAGACCCTCCAGTTTTTCGCCGCTCAGATGAAGTAGTTCAACCCATTGCCCGCTTCTTCGGGCAGCGCGAGCACGCCGAGTTCGAACGCCACGCGCACGAGTCCCGTCGCATTCGATACGCCGAGCTTGCGCATCAGACTCGCGCGATGTTTCTCGATGGTCTTGGGACTCAGGCGCAACTGCTCGCCCACTTCGCGATTGGTGCAGCCCTCCGCGACGAGACGCAGCACGGTGCGCTCGCGACTGGTCAGCGCGCTCCAGGTCTGCGCGTGCTGCACGTTCGACGCGAGGCCGCGCGGCTCGCCGTGCCGCGCGCCATATTCGTCGAGGGTCGCGTTGGGCAGGCCGAGCATCACGACGCGCATCGCTTCGACGAGTTCGTCGAACGATGTGTCCTTGAGCACATAGCCGTCGACGCCCGCCGCCAGCGCTTCGCGCATGTGCATGTCGCTCGCGTGGATGGTCAGCGCGATGATCCGTATCTGCGGCGCCTGCCGCTTGATCTGCGCGATCGCTTCGACGCCGCTCCTGCCGGGCATCGACAGATCCATCAGGATCAGGTCGGGCAGCAGCGACAGGGCAAGACTGCACGCCTCGACGCCGTCCCTCGCCTCGCCGGCGACGCTGTATTGCGGCAGCGCGCGGACCATCGAGCACAGTCCGCCGCGCAGCAGCGGCTGGTCTTCGGCAATCAGCACACGGCGGATCTTCTCCACGTTGCACCTCCGCACGACGGGTTCACGATCCGTTGCTGCCGACGACCTCGTGATACGCGCTCAACAGCTCGTCGGGTGTCGCGAGGCCGTCGAGCCGCAGCCACGGCTTGCCCGGCGCGGCGCGGAAGAATGCAACGGCCGTGTGGTTCATCTTGTCGCCGCGATAGACGTTGAACGCGCGTTGCGCCGCGATGCTCGCTTCCACCGTGCCCGTGTAGTACTGCCATTGCGGGCCCGCGCCGAAGCGCTCCGCATAGGCTTTGAGCCGCGCAGGCGTGTCCTCCTCGGGATCGATGGAAATCGACACGATGTGAACCTTGTCGCGCTCGCTGCCCAGTTCGTCCTGCAATTGCTCGAGGGTCTGGCTGATCATCGGGCAGATCGTCGTGCACGACGTGTAGATGAAAGTCAGCACGACGGGGCGCCCATCGTTCAGTTCGTCGACGAGCGACACGGCCTTGCCGTCGTCGCGCACGAGCGTGACGGGCGGCAACGTGTAGTCAACCGTCGTGCGCGTCGTTCCCGGCGCCATCTCGTGATGATGCGCGTGCATCTCGTGTTCGCCCGACATCGAATGAAGCTTGTCGTTCGACGGGTCGTCGTGAGTGGGCATCGCGTCAGGGGGTGCCGTCGCATCGTGCGCGGCGGGCATCGGCATGTCGTCCATCGGCATGTCGGCGGGCATCGCGTGCGCGTGAGGGGCTGCGGCTTCTTGCGTCGCGTCCTGTGCGGCCATGCGCGCGGACGCGGCCTCCTTCATCACCCGCTCTTTTGCCGTCAAGCCTTCCATCGCGGCATTTTTCGACGCGCTGTCCTGCAGCGTGTTTTCGCGTCTGTTCGCCACGGCATTTGCGATGGCATCATCGGCCTTGTCCTCGTCCATGTTCATCGAGGCGTCGCGATGTTGCGCTTCCATCTGCGCATCGGCCGTGGGCGTCTGTTGCGCGTCGGCGCTCAACGCGGCCTGCGCGGTCAGTCCCGCGCCCGTCAGGACGAGCGCGCCGATTACGAGCTTGTGAGTGTTCATCGCAACCTCCTCTTCATGAAGCAACGGGCTGCGAACCAGGGCCCGGCGCGCAATTCGCCCTTGCTCGTTCAGTCTCGTCAATCGGGTTGGGAGCGTCATTGGATGAAGCTACCCAAAGCACGGTAGGAGACTTCCACCTGCGGGATGACCCGCCGCATGAGGTACGGTATTCCCCATACGTATCGCAGCATGTGACCCGTTGCGGCGCGTGCGGCTTGCAGCCTACAATCCGCGAGCGGCTTCAGAGTTTTTCGGGTCAACCAGCCGGGAGCGCCCATGGATGCCATTACGCCGCCTGAACCGCCCATGAGGCTGCGCGATCTGATCGATGCGATGCGCAAGCTGGGCAAAGCCATGCGCGACACGGAACCGCAAGCGGCTCACGTCAGCGATGCGCGCGGCGCGGCGCTCGCCGTGACGACATCGGACGGCGCGATCGTCAGCATGAATCGCAGCGCAACTGCGCTGCTCGGCTACACGGGCGCCGAACTCGCCGGCAAGCGCCTCGCCGACCTCGCGCACGAAGAGGACCGCGCGGACGTCGAACGACAGCTATACGCCGCCGAGGCAAGCGAGCCCTTTCGCTCATTCCGTTCGTTCGACGTGACGCTCGCAGGCCGAACCGGCCATCGAATGCCCTTGCATGTGTATGAGCAGACGTTTGCGTCGAACGATGCGGATGCGCCTCTGCGTCTTCTGCTGTTCGTCGAGCCGCTGCCCGCGTATGGCGAAACGACGGCGCACGAAGCGGCACACAAGGATGCATACAGCCGGTCTGTCTGGCTCACGCGGGGCCAGCAGCGCGAACGAGAACGCCTCGCCGCCGAGCTTCACGACGGCATGGGCCAGGCGCTGACGCTGATCAAGCTGATGGTCGAAGATGCGCGCATGCGTCTGCGACGCGGCCAGGCCGACGATGCCGCGCACCTGCTCGATGCAGCGGTACTGCAGATACGCGACACGATCGGCGAAATGCGGCAGATATGCGGGGAACTGCGGCCGCTCGCGCTGGAGCGCCTGGGTTTGCCGGCAGCGCTGAGCACGCTTTGCCGACGCGTCGAGCAAAGCGTCGAGACATTGCGCGTCGCGCTGTCGTGCGGTGTCGAGGATAGCGAAATCCCCGAGCATCTGAAGGCGGACATCTTTCGCATCGTCCAGGAAGCGCTCAACAACATCGTCAAGCATGCCACCGCTTCGGAGATTCGCATCGAGCTGCAGCGCGACGCCGCGCATCTGCATCTGTCGATACGCGACGACGGCGCAGGCTACGACACGCATCCGCTTCGCCCCGACGACGCCAGTTCGAATGGGCTCGGCCTGATCGGCATGCAGCATCGCGTGGAAGCGCAAGGCGGCGCGTTCGCGATGAGCACATGCGATGACGGCGGCACCGAAGTGTCCGCGCGCTGGCGTCTCTAGCGCTTCGTTCTCAGTGGCTGCCACACCCGTTGCTCGACGCGCAGCAGCGCGAACATCACTAGCCCGCCGCCGTGCCGCTCAGGCGCGGCATCGCGCCGTTTTGCGCATCGCCCGTTTCGTTCTCGGCCTGCGCGCCGGCAACGGGCAGGCGATACAGCTTGTCTTCCGTTTCCGGCTCCGCGCATTTCGATGCAAGCGACGTCAGCAGTCCCATGCTGATCGCCGCGAGCACCAGTTCCGTGACGTTCTCGATAGCGAGCTTGTGCATCACGCTCGCGCGATACTTCTCGATCGTCTTCGGACTCAGATTCAGATACTGGCCCACCTGCCGGTTGGTCCGGCCTTCCGCAATCAGCTTCAACACGCTGCGCTCGCGCGCCGTCAGCAGGTCCCACGCTTTCTTCGGCGAGGCGATCTCCCGTCCCGTCACGAGCGAGTCGACCATGAACCCATAGACGTCGGCGCTCAAATGCTTTTTGCCGTGCATCACGGTACGCATCGCGAAGAGCAATTCATCGAACGACACGTCCTTCAGCACATATCCGTCGACGCCCGCGCGCAACGCTTCGCGCACGTACTCCTCGCTCTGATGCACCGTCAACGCGATGATGCGCACGAGCGGCGAACGCCGTTTGATGGCGGCCGTCGCGTCGATGCCGTTCATGCCGCGCATCGACAGATCCATCAGAATCAGGTCGGGCGCAAGCGTCATGGCGAGCTGACACGCTTCCTTCCCGTCGCGCGCTTCGCCGATCACTTCGTATTCGCCCTGCGCCGATAGCATCGAACGCAGTCCATTGCGCAGCAGGTCGTGGTCCTCTGCGATGATCACCCGATGTTTGATATTCACGTTCGGCTCCTCGTTTCCGAAGTGTGCGGGCTATAAGCAGCGAGCACAAAATTCTTCTTCTTTCTATTGTTACTTTCTTTCGCATTACGCCTATATTTCGCTTACCTAACAACTCGCGCTCAAGCTCGGTCCTGCTGCGTGTTTAGCCCAGCAACAGCAAGCTTCTTGCCAACTTCGCGCAGCCTGTCCCAATGTCAGCCTGTTTAAGAAACGTCAAGTTTCGGTAAAAAATGCACTCGAAAACGTTTCATTTCTGATTCGTTCGTACCGGATTCACCGCTCCGTAATAATCGGCCCAAAGAGAGAATCGACGCGAAAGCGTGAGTCGATCGGCAGATTCCACCCAAGCCGGCTCAAGCCGCCCGATTTGCTTTCCGTGCTCGCGTCCACTCGTCGATACGCCGGCAAAGCACGCCGTCCGCCAAATCCGGCCCACCTGTAACGTTTCTGTACAGTGGGTGAAAGCCCTCCGCCTTCGCGTCGGAAAACGGGGGACTCGCCCCATTGCTGCCCGCTGGACCGCGCAACACAATCAGAGCACCAGCGGAGAACGATCATGCGCGGGCATGCAGCGACACGACCAGCTCATCCGGCGTCCGCGCCATCCGTCGCACTGGCGGTTGTGTTCTTCGCGCTCGCGCAGCATGCGCACGCCGACATCTTCGGCAAGGTCGACAAGACGGGCGCCGTCGTGCTGACGGATACGCCTGGCAAGGCAGGCATGTCGCTGATCGTCGCCGCGCCTGCACCGGCGAGCCGCGCGAAAGAGCGAGGCAACACGCCATCCGTTCGCGTCGACGGCGCGCAGTTCGAAACCGTGATCGCGGAGGCGAGCGAGACCTTCCACGTGCAGCCCGAACTGTTGCGCGCCGTGATAGACGTGGAGTCGCGCTACAACCCGCGCGCCGTTTCCGATAAAGGCGCGCTGGGCCTCATGCAGCTGATGCCCGATACCGCGCGCCGCTTTTCCGATGGCGACATGTTCAATCCGCGCGACAACGTGCTCGCGGGCGCACGTTATCTGCGCTTCCTGCTCGATCTGTTCAAGGACGACATGGAGCTGGCGCTCGCCGCGTACAACGCCGGGGAAAACGCGGTGATACGCGCCGGTTATCGGATTCCGTTGATTCCGGAAACACGCGCCTACGTGCCGCGCGTGCTCGAAAAATACCGGCGGATGCTGCCCGCCAGCAGTTGAGCGCAGACCTCAACGGCGGCCTGCAACGCGAACGCTATGGCACGATCCAGTCGCTATCCGCGACGACACGCAGCGGGCCGGCTTGCGCGAAGCGCACGATATACCCGCCCTTCGATGCGAAGCGCTGACCGGGCGCGAGCGTCAGGCGCGGATAGTAGCCCGTGAGAATGCGATGCTCGAGCATGTCGTCGATGCGTTCGACGAGATAGTCCCGCACGAACGCATCGACCATATGGCTCAACGTTTCCGCGAGAAGCCCGCACGCGAGATAGGTGTCGGCCTGCACGCGTTCATCGACGACGGGAATGTGCCGGATCGCGAACCAGCCGAACGCGTAGTCGACGCGCACACGCCGTCCTTGCGGCAGATCGACGGGATACGCGACACGCACGCTGTCTCGCCAGCGCGAAGGCAACGGCGCGCGGTCCAGGCCGCCCATCAGCCCGGACAGATACACGGCCGTCGAAGCGGGCGGCGCATTGCCGAGCGCGGCGATGTCGGGTGGTCTGAGCCATAGCACGAGCGCGTCCGCATGCGCCACGCCGTGCAGCGCCGTCGTGACGCGCGCATTGGCGGGCAGCGCGCGATTGTCGACGGCCATGCCTTGCTTCCTGAGATCCGCTGCGAGCGCCAGGGCTGCCGCCTCGCCGCTGTCGCCCGCCCGATAGACCTGGATCACCGTCCTGACGGGACGCCCGGATGCAGAACCTGTCGGCTCGCGTATTCGCCTCGCGATCAGTTCCGCTTCGAGCAGCACGCCGCGCGAGAAATACATCGAGTAGAAGTCATGCTCGCCTTCGACGGGCACTTCGACGTTCGGAAACAGGCACGGCACCTGTTCGCGCTCGCAGAAGTCGTGAACGGGCGCCCAGTTCCTGCCGCCCAGACCCGACAGCACGGCGAACACCGGCTGCCGCGCGAGATATTCGTGCAACTGCGCCTGCCATGTATCCGGCGCGCCATGCAGTTCCCACACGTGCAGTTCCCAGCGCCGGTTGACCATGAACATCATCTTGCGCGACGAGCGCAACGCGGGTGTCGCGCCCAGCGGCGCCGCGTTCTTGTCGGCGAAATAGTGCTCGAGGACATCGAGCATCCCGCGACGCTTCACAGGATCGGCGTCGGGCGTGACGATCGTCGCGAAGTGCAGCACGGTGTCCGTGACACCGGGCGCTCTGCGCCTGTCGAGTGTCTTCAGGTAATCGATCAGCGCATGCATGTCCGCGTCGTTGAGCGCGAATTGCGGCATCAGATAACCGAGCGGCTTGCCTTCGGAATCGATGCCCTCGCGGATCGCGCGCGCGAGCGTCGCTTCCGTATAGGGCTCGCGGCTGGTGCGCATGCCGTCGATGAACGGTATCGTCAGTTCGTCCGCGCTCTGCGCGGGCGGATGAAACAGATACTGCGCGGCGATGGGCGGGATCGTCGTGTTGCCCTCCTTCGAACCAAGTCCGCTGCGCCGATGGCAGTTCACGCAGGCCGCCGTCGCGCCCCGCATCGCAACTTGCCCTTGATGCGTCGCCTCGACGGGTTGGCCATCGCCTGCGATGCCGTCGCGAAAGATCGCCCCGCCAATGTCGACGGGCGGCGCGCTGCGAGCGTGATGCGCGCACATCAGCAGGCCGGCGGCGAGCGCGCCCGATAGCAGCAACCGCAGCAAGCGCAGCGGCAGCGCTTCCGCTCTCGCGATAAGACCGCGCGTCATGGCTAAGGCACGGGACGCAGCGCCGGCATGCCGCTCACGCCCACGGCCACCGATGCGCGCCGCCCCGGCAACGCGGGCTTGATGAACATCGCGTCTTCGAGCGGCGGATTCATCGAGACCCGCTCCAGCACGAGCCTGTCTTTTTTCGCCGCGCCCGTCACGCCGCTTTCGATCACGAACGGCACCTGCAAGCCGTCCACTGCGCGATAGTCGCGATACGTCACTTCGATCGTGACAGGCGCGCGCGACAGGCCCGGTGCTTCGCGATCGTATTTGATATCGAGAAACGATGCGGCATCGACCCACACATGCCGATGCGCGCCCGAAGGCAAGGTCACGACAAGCCGGTAAGCGTTCTTCCCTTCGACGGCATCCATGCCGTCAAGCGCGACCGCTATGCCCTTCGCCGTATGATCGAGCAACGGCCCGTCGATCACCTGTTCGTCGCGTGCATAGCGGATTTCGACCGGCGTATAAGGCTGCACATCCGGCGCGCCGCCCGATGACGGCCGTATCTTCCAGCCTTCCTTGCCGTCGAATATGCGCACGATGCGCTGGTTCATCGCCGTGATCTCGAAGCGCGTGCTGCTCGGCCGCCGCATCGCGAGCATGAACGGCGCGTTCGGATTCGGCGCATTGGCGCTTTCGACGTGTCCCATCCAGATCATCGTGCGAACCTTGCGCCAGGCTTCGTCGCCGCCACGCGCGGCCGCGTTCTTCGCGATGATCTCGTCGACCGTGAGCATCTGCTCGGCGGCGGGCATCTGCGCCCATGCGAGCGCGGACACACAGCCCGCCAGCAGCCATGACGTGAAGCGTTTCATGATCGTGCCCCCTCGAATGCGCGACGTCATCTGCCTGCGACCTTCGCGGGCGCGGACTGCGGCTGCGCGGGCAATTGCGGCTTCGCGAAGAGCGCATCGTCGGCGGGCTGGTTCACGGTGACACGCTCGATCGTCATCTGATGCTTCTGCTTTACGCCCGTCACCTGCGTCTCCAGCAGATGCGGCACCATCAGTCCGTTCTCGCGACGGTAGTCGCGATAGTAGACGGCAACGGCGTGCATCCGGCCGTCGAGCTTGCGCGGATCGCCATCGATCTTCAGCTCCAGATAGCTCGACGCGTCGATCCACACATGCCGTTGCGCGTGATCTTTCGTCGTCAGCAGCAGCTTGTAGGCGCGGTGTCCTTCGATCGTGTCCATGCCCTGCAACGTGACCTGGCTGCCCTTCGCCGCATAGTCGATCAACGGGCCGTCGAGGTCCGCCGTCTCCGTCGCCGATTTCGCTTCGGCAGCCGTATACGGCTCCGCGACATTGCGGCCGAGGAACGGCCGCACCTTCCAGCCCTGCATGCCGTCGTAGACCTGGAACGCGATCTGATTGTCGAAGTTCAGTTCGAAGCGGCTCTTGTGAGGCCGCTTCATCGTCATGACGAACGGCAGCTTGACCGGCTTCTTGCCGCCGACGTCGATCTGTCCGCTCATCGTCATCGTGCTGACGGCACGCCAAGCCTGCAATCCGCCGCGCGCGGCCACATTGCGCTCGACGACCTGCGCGGCGCTCATGCCGCCGCCACCCGCCGCCAGCGCGACGTGCGAGACCGCGCTCGCCGCTATCGCGCCCGTCGTGCAAACCGCCATCAGAATGCCCCGAGTCATGTCGATCTCCTCAATGTCGTGCCGCGCCCGCGCCGTGCCTATTCGACGACCAGCCCGTCGATATGAAACGAACCGATCAGCACGTGAACGCGGTCCCCCGCCTTCACCAGATTGCCCTTGTTCGAAAACACCATCCAGTATTCCTGGCCGATCTGAAGCGTGCCCGTCTGCCGCAACTGGCCGATGTTGTCCATCACGGGGACTTCGAGCAGCACATGATTGGCCTCGCCGTAGAGATAAGGCGTCGAGCCCTTGTCGCCGAGCAGCTTCGCGAGCGCCGGGTCCGTCACGCGATAGCTGAAGCGCAGCAGATTGCCCGACGCCGTGCGCCGCACGCTCATGTTGTCGATCCCGCGCACCGATTGATAGAACGCGCGCGCGTGACCCGGCAGCTTCATTGGCACGTAGTGCGACGCGTGCTGGCCGCCGCCACCGTGCATGGCCACCTGCTGCACCCGCTGCGCCGCCGCTTGCACCGGCTGAGCTGGTTGCGCCGGTTGCACTGGCTGAGTCTGCTGCGCCGCTGCCGGCATCCCCGGCAATGCGGCACAGCAGAGCCACGCGGCCGCGGCCGTTCTCGCCGCGCGTCTCATTGCACGACTCCCGTGGTCGCGTTCGCCTGCGGCCCGCCCGTTCCCGTCGCGCCGCCGCCCAGGACCTGGTTGAGCAGATCGAGCAGCGCGCCCGGCGCGAACGGCAGGTTGCCGCCTGCGAAGAGCCCCGTGCGTGGCAGCTCCACCGCGCCGATGTCGTAGCCGCCGCTCTGCGGACGCTGCGTGCCGAAGAAGTCGTGATTCGGCGCACCGGCGTTCGTGCCCGCATTGACGGCGGGCGACCCCGTCTTGATCGAGTAGTTGCCGAGCGGCACGCCATAGCCCGTGCTGCCTGAACCCAACGTCATGTTGAAGAGCGACAGCGGCCCGTATGACATGTTGATCCACTGGTTGCCTTCATCCGGCGTCGCCGACGGCAGCAGGCCGAACAGCGGATTGGGCAGCACGGTGTCGGCAATGCCGGGCGGCACCGCGAAGCCGTTGCCTCCGCCTTCGGGCGGCACGCGTGCGCCGTTGCAGTACATGCTCACGACGTTCGGGTCCGCTCCGCTGTTGTGCGCGCCCGAATAGTCGCCTGCGTCCGTGATGATCGAGTACTGCGGCGCGAGCTTCACGCCCGACGAGTGATCCGCCGGCTTCGTATCGCCATAGGCTCCGATATCCCAGTACACGGCATTCGGATCGCAGTAGCCCGTCTGATGTCCCGCCTGGTTCAGCGTCGGGTTCAGCGTGACGATGTTCTGCAAGCCCGGGATGTTCGGATTCAGCCCGCCCACGGTGATGTAGAACGTGCGGTTCTTCCAGAACACATCGTTGTTCAGCACGGGAATCGAGAAGTGGCTGCAGTCCTGCACGCCCGGACAGCCCGCATTGCCCGCCGAGAACGCCGTCAGGAAGTTCTGCGTGTGCTTCGCGGTCTCGAGGCCGGACGGCTGCATCGTCGACGTGGTGATCGGGCTGCACGTCGTTTCCGAGCCGACCGTCGTGCAGTTCGGCGGCGGGATGTTCGCCTGCGCGGCCAGCGAAGTGTTGAACAGCACGCCGGCGGAAGCCGTCGAGTCGTTCGACATCACCGTGTTGTTGATGAAGTTCACCCGCACGGCGTCCTGCAACGACACGCCGCCGCCCGACCAGCCCGCCACGTTGTTGGCGATGATGTTGTTGATCACGCTCACTTCGTACCAGCGGTTGCGGTTGCGCGGGCTGCGCTGCACGTCCGTGCCGTTGATGCTCTGCAGCCGCAGGCCGCCGCCCTTGCCGCTTTCGGCCGTGTTGCCGACGATCAGGTTGCCGTCGATCACGAGCCCCGGCCCGACGCCGTCCGAAAGCTGCGGCGCGCAGTCGATATCGACCGGGTTGTTCTCGCAGAACGTGCCGTCGGGCGGCACGCCCTGGGCGATCACGCCGCCGCCGTAAGTCGGCAGTGTCGGGTTGTTGCTCTGGTTGAACAGGATCCAGTTGTGCGACAGGTCGCCGTTGTAGCTGAAGCCGAAGTGCGCGACACCGCCGCCATCGCCGCTGCTCATGTTGCCGCAGACCCAGTTGTAGTTGAAGTGATAGTTGTCCGCGCCCGAGCAGAACGTGACGCCCGCAGCCGACGAAGGCGTCGTCGAGTTGATCTCGTCGCCGTACGACGCATTCGACGTCACCGAGTTATGGTGGACGTTGACATGCGTGTTGTACGCGAACGGCTCCTGCGTGAAGCCATCGCTGGCGATCGTGCCGTCGGGCACTTCGACCTGGCCGACCGTGATCCCGCCCGTCAGCGTGCCCGCATTGCTGAAGACGCGGTTGTTCGACACCTCCGTATAGTGGTTCCAGCCGTGCAGGAAGATGCCGCCGCCGCCCTGCGAGCTGTTGGTGAACGTGATGCCGTCCACGCGCGACGGATTGCACAGGAAGTTGCTCGAATACGTGTTGCAATCCGCGTTGCTGGCCGTGAGCGGCACGCAGACGCCGTTCGCCGTGCAGTTCGGATCGGCCTGCAACCGGCCGCCCACGCGCACGTCGCGCACGCCCTTCGCGAGCACCGTGATGCCCGCGCCTTCATACGCGCCCATCAGCGTCGGCTCCATCAGCAGCTCGCCGAGATTGCCGTTGAGCGTGTTGTCCCAGCCGACCGTCGGCTCCAGCGGAATCGCGTCCACCTGGCGTTGCATCGCGGCGGAGCACGAATACGTTCCCGACGGATCGTACGGATTGCTCGACGAGATCGTGCCGCCGTTGAGCGCCACGCCGAACAGGCAGTCGACCTGTCTGCGCCACGGATCGAGCTTGCCCGACGGATGCGTGTTCGCGTTCACGACCACGCTGGGCGCGCCGACGCCTTGCAGGCGCACCGGCTTCCACATCAGCAGCATCTCGTTGTAGTTGCCTGGACCGACGATGATGAGATCGCCGGGCGTCGCCTTGTCGATGGCCGTCTGGATCGCGTTGCTCGTGCCGTTCTCGCCGCCGACATAGGCCGGCGCCTTGCCGCCGATCGTGACCGTGACGGCATCGATCGACTTCTTGCCGTTGCCCGACGTGATGACCAGTTCGCCGCAGCGCGTCTGCGTGTTGATGCCGCGCTGCTGGATCGTGCAGCTCGACTGGTTCGCGGACAGCGTCGGTACCCTGACGACGATCTGCGTATCCGACCACGACGTCACAGGCGCATTCACGCCGCCGATCGTTACCGACCCAGTGCCCTGCTGCGTGCCGAAGCCATAGTGCCGCGTGACGAACTTCTGGTTGTACGGCGCCGTGGTGGCGGCGGGACCGCCATACGCGTGGTTCAGCACCTGCTGGTCGCCGAGCGCCTTGATCGTCAGCGTATGGTTGGCCGCGCTCACCCACGGACCGGCACCGCCGTTGCTCGTGTCACCCGTCACCGACGAGATCGCGGGCGTCGCATCGGGGTACGCGCAATCGGGCGGGTTGTAGCCGTCCGCGAACGCGGACACGGGCACGACGGGCGTATCCATGTATTGCGTCTGGCCTGGCATGAACGGTATCTCGTAGCAGAACTGGCTGTATGCGGGGTTGAACAGCGGATCGCGGATCGTCTGCCCCGGATGCGCGGGGTCCGGCATGTCGGGATCGTTCATGCAGGCGACCATCATCGTCGGCGCGTAGCCCGTCGGGTTCGGCGGGTTCACTTCCCACGTCGAGTAGTTCATCCCGTTGAAGATGCCCCACTGATCCGAGTACACGCGGCTCACTTCGTTGCCCGCGAAGTCCTTCAGCGAGACGGGCACGTTGGGCACCGCGAACTTCTCGCCGAATTGCGGCGAGTAGGGATCGAACTCCGACGAGAAGTCGTCGAGCATGAAGCCCGTGTAGTGCGCGGCCACGTGCGTCGAACTGAACACCCAGAACTTCGCGAGCACCGACATCTGGTCTGTCAGCACGACTTCCTTGCGGTCGCACAGGTGCCGCGATGCGCCCGCGAACGGCGCGACTTCCTGCGAGCCGGGGAACAGGCTGATGAAATCCGGCACGACGCGCAGCGCGCCGACGCACGGCCAGAACGTCTCGACGCTGCCCGTGTCGCCTTCATGACGCGGCGACGAGCCGAGATCGGTAGTCGGGTTCTGCGCGTTGTTGCGGTTGTACGCCGAGTTCACGGCCGCCTGGTCGGGCAGGATGAAGATGTTGCCCAGCCCGCCGAACTGCTGCGTGACGGGCGCGATATAGTTGTCGCCGATCAGGATGTTCTTGTCTTCTTCCTTCACGAGCTCGTAGCCCGGCGGGACGATGATCTCGACCACATACTTGCCGGGAGGCAGCATGTACGAGCCGTCGGCCTGCTTGCTGCAGATCGTGCAGTTCGAGCCCGTCGGCGTGCCTTTCGACACGTCGCGTCCCGTCACGCTCGGGAACTGGTACATCCCGTCATACGGCGCGGGCTGCAACTGGTTGAACGCGTGCATGCCGTCATAGCACTTGAACTGCGAGTTATAAGGCAGCGGGCGCTTCTGCGGATCGAGCCATTGCGGGCTGTTTTTGAGCGTGAAGAAGAACGGATCGGTGGTTTCCTGGCCCGGGCAGTTCATGTTCGGCTTGCCGTCCGAACGGAAGCCCTGAGCCCAGTCGTCCCAGCTGCTCGTCTTCGTCGTATCGACCAGCGTCAGGCTTTGCGTGCCGTCCGGCGCCGTGCCCTCCGCGTACAGATTGACGGTCACGTTCGGCACGTTGGGCGTCCAGCTCGTGTGCAGCAGCAGAGCGGGATCGTCGAACGGACGCGTCGATGCATAGATCACTTCGCCATGAATGCCGCCGTTCTCGTTCGCGCCGAACGGCGCCTTGCCGAACTCGATAAACGAATTCTGGCCCGAGAAGCCCTGCCAGCCCATCGTCGTGACCCACGGCGGATCGATGCGGCCCGTCGACGGGTTCGTGCCCGAGCGGTCGTTGCAGTCCGCGTCGTTGCAGTAGATCGCGCCCGGCACGCGCAGGTCAGACGGCAGATGCGACGTCGACGATTCCTGCGTGTTCGCGAAGTTCGCCGCGATCGACGAGCTGCCGCCGCCAGGCGTGCCGTCGGGCGGTCCGCCCGAGTCGTAGACGACATGCACGCCCGTCTGCTTGTAGCGCGTCGTGTCGGCCTCGGCGATGTACCAGTTGAAGAGCGGGAACACTTCGTTGAACGACGCGTAGCCGTTCAGATCCGTGTTGTTGAAGTTCGAATAGCTGCCGTCGCGGAAGCGGATGTTGGTCGGCACGAGCGCGAGGCCGGGCTCGCTATCCTGCGAAACGCCGTCGCCGTTCGTATCGATGAAGGTACGCGTATAGAGGTTCGTATGCCATTGCAGCACGGGCAGGTCGCCGACGTTCTGCACCTGTCCGCCCTTCAGTTGCACGGCCGTCGCGAGGCCATCGACGATCTGGTCGTTCCACTGGTCGAACACCGTGATGCGGAACAGACCGTCCGGCAGGCCATTGATGCTGAACGTGCCGTCCGCGTTGCACTTCGTGAACGCGACGTCTTCGAGATCGGGATCGCCGACGCTCACGTAGCACTGCGTGAAGCCCAGCGAATCGCGCGAGCCGCTGCTGTAGAGGTTTTCGTTGGGCGGACGGCTGTAGTGCAGATTCGTGATCTTGCCCTTGATGCCGTTGTTGCACGCCACGCCGTTGCAGATACCCGGCAGCCGCGCGTTGATGATCTTCGGATTGGCAAAGCCGATCGTCACGTGGAAGCCCGCCGGACCGAACTCCTGGAAGTACGCGGGACCGCCCACCTTGATGAACGCGTCGTGCGCCTTCTGGCCGTCGAGCGTATTGGTCTGCAGCCACTCCTCGCCCTTCGCGATGCGATCGGCAGCCGGCGTCGCGACGACGCCATAGCGTCCCGGCATCAGGTTCGCGATGACCGCCTGGCCCACGAGCGGCGACATCGTCTTGCCATCCGATTCGAACTTCGGGCAGGTCGGGATCATGCCGACGAGGCCGTCGCTCGCAGCCTTCGTGATCGGACAGGCGTCGAGGCCCGTGCTCGGATCGATCGTGCCTTGCAGCGAATTCGACAGCGGCATGTTGAACATGTCGTAGGTCATCTGGCCCGTCGAATCGCCCGTGCCGCCCGCGTCGTCGAAGAGCTTGATTTCGAAGCCGCCGAGGCCCGGCTCGCGCGCGGTGCCGAATGCATCGGTGCCGCCGCTCACGTCGACTTCGCCATTCACGGGCGCATCGTCTTCGAATACGAACACCGAGATCTTCGCGGTCTGCAACGGCGTCTGCTGCAACAGCACGTTGACGGCATGCTGCGCGGGCGCGATCTGCGCGCCGCCCATCGCGTGTCCGCAGGTGCCCGTGCCGGGCGCGAAGTCTGCGCCGCCCGGACCCGACGGGCAATCCTTCGCGATATCGAACTGCCGCTGCGGGCCGTCGGGATTCTTCGGGTTCACGGGCTGCGGCGCGCCCGCGCCGGCCGTGAAGGTGTTGCCGGCGTCGCCGGGCAGGATCGACAGGTAGTAGTGCTTCGTCGGATCGAGCGCGACCTGCGACGGATCGACAGGCGTCTGCTGGGCGGCATCCGTGCGGCACACGCCGTTGCCGACGTCGCATACGGCTGGCACGTGCTGGTTCGTCTGCGGATCGAGCACGGTCTGTCCCGACTCGCACGACACCGTTCCCACGCATCCCGCCGCGACCACGGGCATATAGCTCGTGTGGAAGCTCATGCCGAGGCTCGGAACAGGCAGCGGCGGGCACGACGCGGGCCGCGTCGTCGACGAGTTCACCTGGCACGCGGGATCGATCTGGAACGTGCGGTCTTCCTCGATGATCCAGCGGTAGTCGTTGATCGGCGTGCCCATCTTCGCGTCCTTGACCGCGACGACGAGACCGCTGCCGCCCTTGAAGGTCACGGTGACGGTCGCCGCGGCGCTCGGCGTGTTCTGCGAATTGACGGCCTTGTACTGGAACGTGACCGTCGACGTCGCATTGCCGACGGGCGCGACCGCCGGCGCGACGTTGAACGAGCCGTCCTTGTTCAGCGTCACGGTGCCGCCCGACGCGCTGCCGGCAATCGTCGCCGTGAGCGGCAGACCTGCCGGGTCGCGGTCGTTGCCCAGCACGCCCGGCGCGCCGACATGCAGCTGCGACGCGATATTGCTGCTGAACGCGTCATCCGATGCAACAGGCGGCCCCGACTGGCAGCTCTGGCTCCCCGAGCACGCGTTGAGCGTCACGGTGGCCGTCAATGCAGGATTGCCGTTGGCCTGATAGACGAAGCTGTCCGAAGTCGTGTTCGTGTTCGGCACGTAGGTAAACGTGCCGTTGGGGTTCAGCGTCAGCGTGCCGCCCGTCGGCTGCGTCTTGATCTGCACGCCGTAGACGCCCACGTCGTTTGCGATCAGGCCTTTCCCAGGATCGGAGACGGTCAGCGTATTGCCCGCGACGAGGTAGTACGAGTCCGGGTTCGCCTTCGCGTTCGCATTGCCCGCCGCCGATGTCGGCACCGCGCCGCCGTTCACGCTGATATAGCCCTGCATGCCGCCGTCGCGCTGGTTGTTGGTCGACAGGCTCAACTGCCGGTCGAATACGGGCAGCGCCAGCGCGCCCGTCGCGGGCGAGTTCATCATGATGTCGTAGGTCTTGCCGGCGGGTATGAACACCGCGCTCTGCACGCGCGCGTTGCCCGGCAGCACGTTGCCGTCTTCCGCGATCAGCGAGAAGCCGGACACGGGCGGCGTGCCCGTTTGCGCGCCGACGACGGACGGCACGTGCATGCGCAGGCCGGCGTTCACGAAGCGCAGCAGGATCTGGCCTGTCGTCGTGCTAGTCGACGCGGGTGCCGTGACCGGAAACGCGGAGCCATTCGCATTCGACCGGTCGAACGCGACGCCGTTGATCAGGTAGTAGCGCGGATCGTAGTTCACGGCAGGCGGATAGCACGTGCCGTAAGTCGACGACGCGGGATCGCCGCAGCCGCCCGACAGCCCGGACCACACGCGCGTCTCGCTGAAGCCCGGCGTGGCGACGGCCGTCGCCACGGCCTGGTTCTGCACGGGGTCGATCTCGCTCAGCACGAGCGGCAGGTCCGCATCGTATTTGATGTTCGGATAGGCCGTTCCCTGTGACGAGCCCGCCGTGGGCGGCGTCGTGACGACGAGCACGCCATAGAGACCCATCGGCCCCTGGATCGACGGGTGCGTGCCCGATTCGATCAGATAGGTGCCGGGGCGCAGGTTGTTCCAGGTCAGCGCCGTCGCACTGCCTACGGCCGTAGGCGACTGCTTCACTTCAGTCGCGAAGGACTGCACGCGCGGCGCTTGCGCGGGCGGCGTGAAGCTCGCTCCGCTGGCCGTGCCGGCAATGGGCCAGGTCGTGGCCGTCTGCGTCGGGTGAACGGGGCTCGGCGTCGACGTGGCCGTGGTGCCGAGACCGCCGCCCAGCTGGCCGACGATCACAAGCGAAGTCGGCACCTTGCCCGGCAGAGCGTTCACGAGGTTGATCGTGAGCGAGCCGGGCGGCGTCGTGATCACGACGGGCGACCAGTTCGCGCCCGCGCCCGGATTCGTCGCCGCGCAGGTTGCAGGCGCAACGGCCGGCATCGAGCAGCCGTAGCCCCACATCGGCACGACCTGTCCATCGGGAAGCGCAATCGTCTGGGACTTTGCCGTGAGGGTCACGCTTTGCGCGCAGACCATCGCGCTCGCCGTCATCAGCGCTGCCGCCGCGGCACACTTCACGAGGCCGGCAAGCGTTCTGTTGAAATCGCTGGATCTCATCGCGATTCTCCCCGTCTCTCTAATTGCCTTCGTTGATCGTGAACGCCTGCGGATCGACGAGCATCATCATCATCATTCCGCCAGGGAAGATGTTGTTCGTGGTGATCTCGCGCTCATTGTGCGAATGCCACATGTAGGCGAATCCGGCTTCTGACGTGGGCGGATTCGCGATCGTGCCGCTCGGCGGCGTCGTGCCCGTGAACGACGTCGCGCGGATCGTCGCGTCGGGGCCGAGATACGGACTGCCGCCGTACCACGGGCCGTTCGTCAGCACGCGCGCATCGGGCAACGTCACGGGGCCGCCGCTGCCGACATTGCCGAACGGATGCGCTTCGAGGGGCTTGTCGTGATCGGCGCACCACTCGTAGTAGTTCGGCGCATTCGCCGGCGCGGGCGGATTGCTGTTGACGGTGTAGTAGCCGTTCGCATCGGGAACGCAGACGCTGCCGTCGCCCGCCGTATGGCCGTAGACGTCCCAGTTCAGCCCCTTGCCCGTCCAGTAAAAGATGCCGTCCAATGCGAGACCGGGCGTCGTGGTCGTCGTGAAGAGCAGCGGCCCCGCGAGCTTCGTCGCGTCCGTCTTGCTCAGCAGCAGATTGCCGTCGCGCGCGAGCACGCGCACGTGGTTGCCGTGCTCGTGGAACGGATGCTGCCAGCGGCCCGAGCCGATCACGCGCAACAGCACGAGTTCGCCCGGATGCATGTGCGGATTGCCGTTGTACGGCTGATGCGGATACTGCTGCGCGTAGTTGGGGTCCATGTCGTCGGGCATCGAGCGGCCGTTGATCATGAAATACGCGGGGTGATACGGCTCGGTCTCGACGGACATGCAGCCCGTCGGCAGCGAGCACGTCTTGCTCGCTTCCTGTTCCGCCTGCGTATGGATGCGCAGGTCCATCTCCGAGAACTGGAACAGGTACTCGCGGTCGTAGCAGGTCGACGGATGGTTGTATGCGGCAGCCGCATTGCGGAAGTCGGGCTGGCCGTCGGGCAGCGTCGCCTGCACGGCGCGGCAGCCCGCCGGCACGGCAAGCGCGCCGGGTGCCGAAGTAGGCAGCACGATGATCGCGCCCGACAGGCCCATCTCCACCTGCAGATCGCCTTGCGTGCCGCTGTAATACGCATGCGTGCCCGGAGTCGAAGCGATGAAGCTGTACGTCACGCTGTTGCCGTGCGTCGCTTCGCGCGTGAGCAGGCCGGGCACGCCCGTGAGCGCCGTCGGACACGTGCCGTCCGTGTTGAGCGCGGCGGCGCAGACCTGGAAGCCGGGAAACAGGATCGACGTGTTGCCCGCTGCTTCGGGCAGATTGTTCGTCAGCGTGACGGTGACGACGTCGCCCTGCTTCACGATCAGCGTCGGCCCTGGCACCTGCATGCTCGGACAGGTTGCGCCGGGAATGCTGGCAGGAGAAAAGCCCGACGGCGCAGTGCGGCAGCCGTAGCCCCACGCGTAGACGCTCGTTCCGTCAGGCTGGCTGATGCGGCTGGCCTCGGCGCTGAGATCGAAGCTCGTCCCCGTGATGCCCGGCGCGGCCGCGTGCGCATTCAGACCGTACAGCAGCATGACGAGAGCCGCGCAGAAGAGCGCGTGGGCGAGCGTGAAACGCAGCGCCGGGCCGCGGCGCGCGTGTCTTGCGCGCCATAGGTTGTCGATGATGTTGCCCACGGCTCATCTCCTAGTTGCAGGACTTCGTGGTCGGGTCCACCGAATTGCAGATGTGGACCTCGGTCATCAATCCGCCGAAGTTCTCGGCATCGTTCGACAGGTGATCGAGGTTCGGCGTGTACAGATAGAACACGGCGCCCGCCGCGTAGCGCGTCGTATCGCTCGCGTCGAGAATCACGTCGATCGACTCGCCGCCGCCGAGCGTGATCGAGTTGGTCATATAGGTCATGTCGTTGCCCGCCAGGTCGCGCAGCAGGCGCGCGTTGACACCGATCACGTGCATCGGAATTCCCAGCGACGCGAGCGTCTGGAATTCGCTCGTGTCGAGATCCGAGATCCGCAAGAGCGCCTTGCCGCCCGCCGGAATGTTGATGAGCGCGGGCAGCGGCTGCGAGAAGTGCTGCGAGCCGTCGGCGACGGGCGTCTGTATCGGACCTTGCGCAATGGTGTCGGGATAGCTGCGGCCGTTGAGCAGGAAGTACTTGTCCTTCTCGTCGGTGAATGGCTCCGGATTGAACGTCATGCCCACGAAGTGGAAGTTCGGATCGAAGCCGTGAATCTGCAGCGGGTACTCGACGTCATAGGCCGTGCTGCCGTCGCCGTCGTTGTATGCGTAGAGCGTCGGCGTGCCGCTCTTGTTATTCGCGTGCATGTACCCGTTCGGCTGCGGCAGCGGCGTCGAGCAGAGAATGTCGTTGCCGCACGCAGTACGCGGATCTTGCTGTTGTTGCAGCAGCGCGTCGTAGAGCTTCGCGCCGCCCGCGACGCGGTTCTGGCGGGGCCTCACGAAAATCTGCCCGACCATGCCCATTTGCAAATGCTCAGGCGGCGTGATGTGGCAGTGCCAGAAGTAGGTGCCGGCGTCGGGCGCGAGATAGTAGTAGGTGAAGCTCGCGCCGATATTGATCGCGACCGACGCGTCGGGCACGCCGTCGAAGAACGACGACGCGTTCGGATAGCCGTGGAAGTGCACCGTATGCTGCTCGAACAGGTCGGGCCGCATGATCATGCCGACGTTGGTCAGCGTGAGGAAGAACTCGTCGTCCTCGTCGATGGCCATCGTCGGCGCGGGCATGTTGCCGTTCATCACGCCGACGTCCATGATCTGGCGCGGATCGACGTGGCCCGTCAGCTGTCCCGGCGGCGTCGAGTCGGGATCGGGCACGAGGCCGATCGCGCCGTTGTAGTTGGGATCGGCGGCCGTGCCGATCACGTTGAACACCGACGCGAACTCGGTGCCCGGCAATCCCTTCTTGATATCGGCGAGACCCGACAGCGGGCCGAATGCGAACAGATAGGTTTGCGTGCCGTCGGCCATCGTCGCGTAGCCGTCGCCGCCCGAGATCTGCTGGCATTTGATCGCGCCGTTCACGACGTTCGTCGGCTGAGAGGTCGGTCCCGAGAAGGACGGGCCCGTGTAGGCAGGTTCGCCCGCGCCGGACGGCAACGCGTTTGGATGCAGCGTGGTGGTGAGCGGACATTGCACCCGGAACGACTGCGCGAAGGACGGCAACGCGAACAACAGCAGCAACAGCGCCGCCACGCCGTTGCGATATGCGAGGGTACTGAACATAGGACCTCCGCTGAGGTGTCAGTCAGCGCGGGGGCGCGCTGCCGTCGGGCTCTGCGATCGCGGGACGATGCGCATCGTCGCACCTTCCCGTATCTGGATTTTGCAGATGGGCAACGGACGGCGGGATGGGGCACCTCCCTACACTTGCGGTAGGGTTGACCCAACAGGAACGGGGGATACGCGGCAACGTACGCGCGTCGCCGGTAACGCGCGCGCCGGACGGGTGTGATAGCGTCCGTCGTATGAATGCGGCAAGCCGAACGAGGGACGCGTGAGCACGACACCAACGCAATTCGCAGATGCGATCGAAGCGGCATTCCGGCCGCTCGCAAATCCTGAGCAGGCGGCGAAAATGGAGCGGTACATGTTGAACCGCTATGCGTTTCTCGGGCTGCCTGCGCCCGTTCGGCGCAGCGCGGTGAAGGCACTGATCGCGCAACAGTGGCAGTCGTCGCATGCGCTGCTCGACGCGGCTCAATTGCTATGGAACAAGGCGGAGCGCGAATACTGCTACACGGCCATCGATCTGCTGATGCGACACCGTCGTTTGTTATCGGCCGACGACATGTCGACACTGCGCGAATTGCTCGAACAGGAATCGTGGTGGGAAACCGTTGACGGATTAACTTCGGTGATCAGTGCCGTGCTGCTCGCGAGCGATCGTGCCTCGGGCAAGGGGCAGTAGTCGATGGACGAATGGATACAGGACGCAAACTTCTGGGTTCGCCGCGCGGCCATGCTGCATCAGCGCGGATGGCGACTGAACACCGACAGTCAGCGACTGTTCTGCTACGCGAAGCAATTGGCGGGCGAAAAGGAATTTTTCATTCGCAAGGCCATCGGCTGGGCGTTGCGCGATTACGCCAGATGGAATGACGAATCCGTGCGTGAGTTCGTGCGCGTCAATATGCAGACGCTATCTCTGCTGACCGTGCGAGAAGCGTTAAAACGGATCTGATAGCGATTGGGTGAAGGCATTGACGCGGAACGGTGATACGCGATTGCTGCATCGGTATGCGCGCGAAAAACCAGTGCGGCGAATCCGAATCGCGGTTTGCCAGCGCGCCAGAGCCGCGACGGCTCACAATCGCCGCAGCGTGACGCAAACGGGCTGGTTATCGGCCATGTAGTCATCGATGATTTTCAACAGCCCCAAAAAATACTTCTTGATATTGGCTAGCTCTTCACTATCGAGCGTTCCGTCGAGATCGGCCAGGTTGCGGTTGACAGGTTCGAACCACGCATTGATCGTTGCGCGGCTGCCTGGAATGAAGCGCAACAGAATGCGCCGTCCATCCGTCGGGTCGGGCTCGCGTCTTATCAGTCCGGCATTTTCGAGGTTCTTCAGGGACGTCGTGATACTGCCCGGCGATAGCCCCATCAGTTTCGACAGCCGCCCCGGCGTAACGGGCTGCACTTCGTCGTAGTAGGCGACTTCAAGGCATTCCAGGTCGGTCACGCTCAGTCCCAGTTGCCTCGCCACAAACTGGTTGAAGGCTGCTAGCTTGACGCCTAGCAGGAACCGGAGCCTGACGACATCGACGCGTTCTTCAGTGGCATGTTTCATGGTTTCTCCAACCGTCACTGCAATGGCGCGCCGCTACCTGCCTGGCCAGCCATCGTCGGCAACAGCACGCGAAGGATCTGAATAAAAGCCGGGCCCAGCAATATCAGCATCAGCGTCGGGAATATGCAGAATATCAACGGAAACAGCAGTTTGACCGCGATCTTGCCAGCCGCCTCTTCCGCCTTCAGCCGTCGCTTGAGCCGCAGGTTCTCCGAGTGCACGCGCAACGAATCGCCCATGCTGGTGCCGAAGCGCTCGGCCTGAATCAGCATGGCGACCAGCACGTCGATTTCCTCGACACCCGTGCGCATTGCCAGATTCTTGAGCGCCGTTTCCTTGCTTAAGCCCGCTCGCAGTTCGAGCAACAAAAGCTGGAGTTCATCGCTCAGCGTCCGGCTCTTGACGTCCATTTCATCGGCCACTTTCATCAACGCCGCATCCAGCCCGAGGCCTGCTTCCACGCAGACCGTGAGCAGATCCAGCGCGTCGGGAAAGTCCTCGAAGATGGTCTGCTGGCGCTGCTGTACCCGGCGGGCGAGCACCATATTCGGCAGGTAGTAGCCGATTCCGGCAAGCGCGAGCAGCAACAGTAGAAGCAGATGGTTTTTTTCGTTCGAGAGGTACGGGCCGGCCAGTACGAGGCAGATAAGCGGCAGCCCGATCACGAGGACGGTCTTGGCGGCAAAGTAGATTCCGGGAGCGGACTCGCCGCGCCAGCCTGCATGCATGAATTTCGTGCGCAGCGCCGAATGCTCCCAACCTTCTTTGGGGATCGAAAGTTTCGCAATCGGCTTCGATGCCTCCGCGATCTTCCTTACCCATACAGCCTCCTCTCCGTCCGCAGCTTCTGGCGAACTCTGCTCGTTGCCCGAGAGCTTGCTGAGGCGGCGGTGGATCGAGTTCGGCATCAGCAGTGCCATCACGCCGAATGAGCAAAGGGCGACAATTGCGAATACGGCGGCCAGCAATATGAGTTGTTCTGTTTTCATCGCGGGTATGGGATCGACCCATCCTCAAAAAAATGGAAATGGCACACTTTCCTTAAACATGGATACGGATGACTTTGCGCATCCAGATCATGCCGAACAGCATCATGACGAGCGCCGCGCCAACCAGCTTGGTACCGGCCGGATCGGTCCACAGAATCCGAAGGAAGCCCGGATTGATGATCGAGATTACGAACGCCACCACAAACGGCAAGGCGCCCAGGACCCACGCCGACAGCCTCCCTTCGGCCGACAGCACCCTGACCTTGCCGAGCAGCGCCAGCCGTGCCCGGATGATCTGGCTGATGTTGCCGAGTATTTCGGCCAGGTTGCCGCCGCTCTCACGCTGGATCAGCACTGCGATCACGAAATAGCGCAGGTCGCTGATTGGTATGCGATTGGCAAGGCCGCTCAGTGCGTCATTGAGCGATACGCCAAAATTGATCTGACCGAACGTCGTGCGAAACTCGCTGCCGATCGGCTCGGGCATTTCATCGCCCACCATGCCGAGCGCCGTCGAGAACGAATGTCCCGCCCGAAGCGACCGGCCGATCATGTCGGCAGCCTCAGGCAGCTGTTGCTCGATCTGCTTCATCCGCTTCGACTTCGCGCGGTTGACTCTGAATGGCGCGATCATGCCGGCAAGCAGGATTACGGCAAGACGCGGCAACAGCGGCACGTAGACCACGCTGCCCGCGATCCAGACCACGAGCGGCGGCAACAAAGTGTAGGTGAGGAGCTTCCCCACCGACCAGTCCAGACCGGATTGAACCAGCCAGCGGTCCACCGTCTGGACGCGCGGCACACACAGCAGTATCCTGGTCAACAGCGGCGATGTACTCAATTCGCGCTGCTTGAGAATCGACATCGCCTTGTCATTGCTGTGTCCGCCGGCAGACATCATCCGAATGCGGTTTTCCAGACGCTTCGCCTCGCTGCTGTGCCGGCTCTGCCACCACAGGTAGCCAGATTCGATCAACAGGATGATCGCGAAGAAAACCAGAATGACAAATCCATAGAATAGATAGTTCATTTCGAGACACCTCGCGGGCGCATAGCCGTGGCCGCCGTCCGTTTTTGTTTCCCTGCTGCGTTCGTCATGCGGGGCTCATACCGGGTAATGCTTCGACGGGTCGTACAGCGTATCGGGCACGGCCACGCCAAAAGCCTGGAGCCGGTCGGAAAATTTCGGACGCACACCAGTCGCGCAGAAATGCCCGCACACCTTCCCGTCCTTGTCGACTCCGGAGCGCTTGAACGTGAAGATCTCTTGCATGTTGACGACGTCGCCTTCCATCCCGGTGATTTCCGAGATGCTGGTGATCTTGCGGCGCCCATCCGTCAGACGGGCGGCCTGGACGATGACACCGATCGCCGAGCTGATCTGGTGGCGAGCGGACTTTTGCGGCAGATTCAGCCCCGCCATGCCGATCATGTTTTCGAGTCGCGTCAGCGCATCGCGCGGCGTGTTCGCGTGTATCGTCGCGAGCGAGCCTTCGTGGCCGGTGTTCATGGCCTGCAGCATGTCCAGCGCCTCCGCGCCGCGCACTTCGCCGAGGATGATGCGGTCAGGACGCATCCGCAGTGCATTGCGCACCAGCGAGCGCTGCGTGATCTCGCCCTTGCCTTCGATGTTGGGCGGGCGCGTTTCGAGCCGCAGCACGTGCGCCTGACGCAATTGAAGCTCGGCCGCGTCCTCGATCGTGACGATCCGCTCATCGGATGGAATGAAGCCCGACAGCACGTTGAGCATCGTCGTCTTTCCGCTGCCCGTGCCGCCCGAAATCAACACGTTCACCTTGGCGGCGGACAGCGCTTCAAGCACCTGCATCATGGGCGGCGTGATGCTTTGATACTCGATCAGGTCTTTCACGCTCAGCGGATTGACAGCGAACCGGCGAATCGACATCAAGGGCCCGTCGATGGCCGATGGCGGAATGATTGCGTTCATGCGCGAGCCGTCAGGCAGGCGCGCATCGACCATCGGGTTCGATTCGTCAACGCGGCGGCCCACACGCGACACGATCTTTTCGATCACTTTCAACAGATGGGCATCGTCGTAGAACGTCACGTCGGTCAGTTCCAGCTTGCCGCGCCGTTCAACGTAGACATGTTTGTACGTGTTGACGAGAATGTCGGAGACAGTCGGATCGGCCAGTAGCGCTTCGAGCGGGCCGAAGCCGAGCATTTCGTCGCGCACGTCGCGCACGAGATGCCGCCGCTCGACCTCGTTGATCGGCACGTTGTCTTCTTCAACGATGCGCTCGACCAGTTGTGCCAGTTCATGCTGAATCTGCTCGGTCGAAAGACGCTGAAGCTTTTCCAGTTCGACGCGATCGATGATGGCCTGGTGAACGTTTCTCTTGAGTTCCTGATATGCGCGCCTCGCCATCCGGTTGCGGTTGAGGTTCTCATCCTGAGCGGATGCGCCGCCCTGGTCCGAGAATTGTTCGCGCAGCGTCAATACGTTTTCCATTTTTTCTCTCCTCTATCTCATGCCCGGCTCAACGCCGGCCTGCCGAAGAATTTATGCAGGATGCCGCCCTGTTCGGTCGCGGGTTGCGGCGGCGACAGCGAGCGCATCAGTTCACAGAGGCCTTTGGCCACGCCGCTCGATCTGGCGAGCCGCAGGATCGGCACGCCCTGATTGATCGACGCCGACACCGACGCGCCGTCTTCCGGAATCACGCTGGCCACCCGCAGGCCCAATGCCTTTTCCAGTTCCTGCAATCCCACCGGCCCTTTCTTTTCATAGCGATTGACCAGCACACGCACCTTGTCGCCGCGATAGCCGAGCGAGCGGAAGATATCGAGCAGACGCCGTCCGCCACGCAAATACGGCAGGCTTAGTTGCAGCACCGGGAAAATGCAGTCGCTCTGGTCGAGCGCCGCGATGGACACATTGCTGATGCTCTGGCCGATATCGAAGATGACGAGATCGTACTGATGCCTCACCAGATTCAGGATGCGCTGCAAATGGTCGGGCTTGATTTCTTTCGCTTTGGCCGGATCTGGCGCTCCCGCCAGCACATCGAAACCGTCGCTGACATGGGTCAGGCAGGCATCGAGAAACGCGGGATCGAGCCGTTCGATCTGTGCACTCACGTCGGCCAGCGTCGCGGGCGGCGTGACTTCCGACACAAGGAATGCCGCTTCGCCGAACTGCTGGTTGAGATCGATCAGCAGTGCGCGCTTACCTGCCGTCGACGCCGCAAACGCCAGATTCGCGGCGAGAAACGAAGTGCCGCTTCCGCCCTTGCAGGAAATGAATGAAATTACCCTGCCGTCGCGTCGCGTTCCGTTCGACTTCATCGCGATGCGTTCGACGGCATGCCGCAAATCCTGAGGGTCGGCCGGCCACGGCTGGACGTCCCGCACCCCTGCACGCATCGCGCGAATGAGCAGGTCGGCGGAGGGCGACGGCGTCAGCAACATGCAGGCCAGATCGGCATGCTTCATCGCAATAGCCGACAGTGCGTCGAAGTCCTGTTGCGCCAGTTGCGCGCCATCGAACATCAGCAGGTCGACACCATCGAGCACTTCCATGTTCGTGGAGAGATCAGGCAATCTTGCGGTCGACGTCCTGACGCGATGGTGGGATTCTCCCGCCTCTACAATCCGCGCAATCGCTCCAGCATGCGCTGGATCGGGTGAAATTATGAGGATATCGATCATTTCATTCTTCCTGTCACGGGCGATGGCTTAGCTACAGGTGGGATTGGTCCCGCCCACGCTGTTCAGACTTTCTCGTGGCAACCTCGTCGAGAATGGCGGCATGGTCAGGTTGAATGGTACGAAGGGCACGACCGTATTGACCGCAACGTTGGCGATGGAAACCGTGACCGAAGTGCATGACGTGGCGTCACAGCCCGCTGGCGCATACGTCACGGTTACGTTGGCAGGCTGAAGAATCGGCAATAGCTGCCGCATATTCTTGATCACCGGATTGCTTGCCGACTGGCTGCTGTTGATGTCGCAAACCACCGCCACTCGCGCACCCATCCGCGTGGCCTCCCCTGCCGTGTTCCAGTAGAACAGCACGCGTCCCATCTCCATGACGCCGATCAACAGCGTGAAGAACACCGTAGATATCAAGGCGAACTCGAGCGCGGCGACGCCACGCTGGCGACGGGCGCCGGGTAGACGATGAATGTTGAGCCTGTTCATAACACCTGCCTCATGACGCAACTGATGTCCCCGAAGATCAGGCCACCCAGATTGAAGAATCCGGTGATCTGCGAGTACGGGTAACCGGTGACCTTCACTTGTACCAGGTTGATCGTCTCGGCGGCCGGGTTGGTCGGTACGTTCTTGAACGATCCAGTGCACCCGCCGGTGTTGACCTGATCGCACACCACGACCATGCTCGTCTTCAGGCCATCGACAAGCGGCGAACCCGAACAGTCTGTCGTGCCATAGACGGCAAGGCACTGGGCTTGTGCGAGCGGATAGTCGGCGGCGTCGGTCGGGTCATACGCCGACAGCAGACGCGTCGAATCCCGCACTGACTTCACGATCGTGTTGTACTGATAGAACGCGTGGCCAAACTCGGCGATGCCAAGCAGCAGCGTAATCAGCGGGACTGCCACAAGCGCGAACTCGACAGCCACCGCGCCCCGCATCCTGCGCATCGATTTTCTTTGCGAGTGCATGACGGTCCCCCTATTGGACCAGCACCGGCACCATCGGCCCGATGCCAGCAGACGTGCTTCCCGGGATACCCTGTGTTGCGCAAGGCGTGGACGGATCGGTTGCGTCGCCGCGGTACTCCAGGTAAATCGCGCCATTAAGCCCGCTCTTGCTGCCGCCCTTCTCCATCGGGTGCAGCATAAGCACGCAGGCCCACGACAGGATCGATGACGTCTGACTGCTTTGTAATGCAGAACAGTCTGTCATTGGCACAAGTGCCAGCCGCCGGTCGGCGCCACTCGAGTAGTAGGAGCTCGACTGGGGCGTGCCCTGAACGTCCAGGAGATTTGTCGTCTTGTCGTAGCCCTGATAAGGCGTGTGATTCGGCCGCTGGTTGTCGCGGAAATCCGGAAAGACATTCCTCGTCGGATACGATCCGTTGAGCTGTGTCACGGGCGAATAAGCAAAGCCCGTGAAATCGGATATCCCGGTGGGATCCGGCGGCGGATTGTATGAGCCATGGTAGATACCGAAACGGGTGTTCCAGGCGTCGTCCATGCTCTGGATGTTGCCGGTCTTGCCGACCTGCGTCCCGAGTGTCGGCAACGTGCACTGTCCCGAACCCGTGAGGAGCGCTTTCATGTCCGGCACACTCTGACCGGGATACGCGACCCACATGAAGTTGCCGGTCAACTGATTGTCCGAACCGACCTTGCTGGACATCCAGTCTCCAACGTTGTAAGAGCTGCCGGCTGCCGGCTTGCAGATGGCAACCGGCAGCGCGCAGGTCGTCTGAGATTGCGTAGTCGACGCCACGGCGGTCGCCGCAACCGCCGATGTGCCAAGCGTGGCGTTGACCACCTGCATGAACCAGTTCGCAATACCCGTGCGGCTCACCGTACAGCGCACGTAACCGATGTTTGGCACGTCGGCCGGCGTGAACTTGCCCTTCGTCTGATAGGTCCCGGCGAACTGCGTGCTGAATGTGACCTCGACGTTGGACACGTTTTCGCTCTGCAGCAACACGCGGTTGCTCGCCGCCACGGTCATCCCTGCCGCCTCGGGCGCATCCAGCGACGCGGCTTTCGTCAGGTCGCGCGCCGCTGCCAGAGCGCACGCATCCGCAGCGTTGGACAGTTCGCTTTTCGCGACGTATAGCTTGCCCAGATCGAGCGCAATACCGGCGAAAGCGACAAGCACCGCGAGTGTGAGTGCGACGATGATCGCCACGATGCCGCGCTCACGCCGATGCGCAGCACCGTATGCACCAGAACGATTGACGCGACGCATGACGATCTCCCGAAGCTGTTGTGATGGGGCCGCCGCTGTTATTGGCCCACGGTGCCATTGCCTACGCCGATCACGAATGCATTCGGCGTCGGCACGACTTCCTTGAATGACTTGTCGTAGTTGGCCATCGCCGATGCCGCGGACTTGCCATCCACGCCCTGCGCCGACGGCGCGTGCTCTGCCGCGTGCGGGTCGATGATCTGCGCCTGAGTGACCGTCTTCAGCGCTTCACCCATATGCGCATCCCAGATCGGCGTGCTGGACATGCATCCACCCAACGCGCCACCGAGCGACACCACGAGCGCTACGCGACGCGCGAAAACAATATGTTCGAGTTTCATGAGATTCCCCTTGGCGTGACTTCAGTGGTCCAGCGCATGGCCTGAAGCATCAGTGACCGTGACACCCTGCCCCTCGCGTGCCGCGATCCGGCTGGCGGCACTCTCGATGCGGGCAATCCGCGCGGCCTGTTCGTCCGTCAGCGGAACCTGCGCTGAACGTTGAGCCGGAGGCTGAGCTTTCTCCGCCGGCGCTCCGGCGCCGGAGAAGGCCGGCTGCGCGGGTGAACTCGACGTGGCCTGCGTGTCGTGCGGCGGCAGTGCATTCGTCATGGGTGCCGCGGGCGCCTGAGGTACAGGCGCGGGTGCGGGCACAGGCGCTGGCGCTGGCGCATGGCCCGGCTCGGTCGCGGCGGGCGCGGCGGAATACTTGCCGTGGCGGCCTTCCATGTTGCCCGTCGCGTACACGTCGACTTCATTCGTTTGCGAGAACGAGTCCGTCGGCAGCGGCAGGTTCGCGGTTTGCAGCGGCTTCACGAGATGCGGCGTGACGATGAACACGAGTTCCGTCAGATCTTGCTGGAACGACGTGCTGCGAAGCAACGCGCCGAGAACGGGCACTTCGCCAAGTCCGGGAACGGCTTTCAGCGCGCCCGTCACGTTGTTGCTCAACAGTCCGCCGATTGCGAACGACTCGCCGTCGTGCATCTGAACAACCGTCGAAGCGCGGCGCGTGTTGATCAGCGGCAGGATCGAAAAGCTGCTGTTGGTGGACGACGAGACCGTTACGCCCGTAGGTGACAGTTCCGACACTTCCGGCGCGACCTTCAGGTTGATACGTCCTCCCGCCAGGACGGTCGGCGTGAACTTGAGTCCGACGCCGAACTCTTCCTCCTGCAGCGTGATGCTCGATACGCCGTTTCCACTGCTTTGCGGAATGGGAATGAAGATCTTGCCGCCCGAAAGGAAGGTCGCTTCCTGACCGCTGATCGTCACGAGGTTCGGCTCGGCTAGAATCTTGATCAGGTTGTCGGTCTTTTGCGCATCGACGGCCAGATTGAACGGACGGTTGTTGGCCTTGCTGACGGCGAATGCGCTCGTCACGCCGGCAAGCAGGTTGCTCACCAGCGCACCCGTCCACGACCCGAAGCCGCCCTGGATATTGACGGCCGCGCCGAGCTGGTTGATCAGCGACTTCGACACTTCCGCCACCTTGACCTCGAGCATCACCTGCTGTGGCGTATCGACGGACATCATGTTGATCACGCTGGCCGGCTTGCTCGTGCTCGAACTCTGCTGACTTATGCTCGATGCCCCGTTGCCCGAGTTTGCCGAGGCCAACTGCTGTTGTTGCGTGGGTTGCGAGTCCGCGAAGGCCTGCGCGATCTGCATCGCCTGTTGCGCAGCGGGCGCACTCGACACGTGACCGCCGAGCACCAGGTTGCCGGCAGCCGTCGACACGCGGATGCCCCGCTCTTCGGGCATCAGCTGTCCGAGTGCCTGCTGCAACCCATTGGCGTCGATATTGACGATCACGTTGATCATCTGGCAGCCGCCGCTCTTGCCTTGCACGATCATGTTGGTCGTGCCGATCGTCATGCCGACGACGTAGAGCGTGCGCGGCGACACCAGCGCGGCCTGCGCGATCGTCGGATTGCCGAGCGTGCGGTTGCGCGCGGGCTCCAAAAGGGGCACGAGAACCGATTTGCCGACGGGCACGTTGACCGTCGTTTCATCGCGGATTTCGCCTGTGCAGCTTGGGCCGCGCAGAGGCAACGGTCCGTTTGCCATGCCCGCGGCGCCTGCAACGCCAGCGGGCCCACCCATCGCGAGTGTCATCGGCATCGCGCCGCGGCCTGCCGGCAACGGCGGAGTCGCGCCGCGCTTCGCCATCGTCGGAAATTCGAACACCTCTTGTGCCTGGACAGTCTGCGCACCGACCAGTCCGAGGCAAACCATCGCAGCGATCGCCTTGCTGCCCAGTGAGCAACGCTGCTTGATGCCGCAGGAAGAAAATCCTGGTTTCGTTTTCATTTCGTCATGCCCCCGTTATCTCGATGCGAACAATCGAGAGTTGCGTTCTTGCCTTGTTTTTGCCCGTCGCGGCGCCCCGGTCAGAACAGCCGCAACCGGTCTAGAAACATTCGACGCTGCCCAGCACGCCCGACAGCACGCCTATGCAGTCGCGCGGCGCAGCCGGACGTGCCGCGTAGTGCGCGCGCACCGGGCGAACGGGTGCGGGTGCCGAGGCCGTCGCCGGAGCCGAAGCACCGAGCAGCGTGAATTTGGTCGCGCCCGTCGTCGGCAGCGTTGCCGTGTCGACCTGGTTGCGCAACACGAGCGACAACGTCCCCACACTGCGCGCCAGATCGAGCTTCTCCGCCTGTTCGGGCGTGACTTCGAGCGTGACGGCGTTGACTACTTTCGGCTTTGTCTCGTCGCGGCCGACTTCCTGAGCAACAGCCAGCACGAGGATCTTCTCGAGCACGATCTTCGAAATGCTCTCGTCCTTCGAGCCCTTGTCGCTGCCTTTGTCCTGCTGCGTGCTGACGATGATGTCGACGTAGTTGCCCGGCAGCGCGAAGCCCGCGACGCCGATCACGTCGTTCACACGCACTGTGATGGCGCGGCGACCTTCCCCGATGACGGCCGAGAGTCCGCCCTGCGTGCCGACGGGCGTGAGTTTGCCTTCGAGAATCGGCTCGCCCCGCAGCACGCTGTTCTTCATCACGCGCCCGTCGAGCACCTGGCCATCGGTGAACGCGCCGGGCGGCACACTGCCAGATGGCCAGTCCACCATCTTGATGAATTCGGTATTCAGCCGTTGTCCGAGGTTGATGTCGACGGCCGCGACAGCAACCTTGGCCGTCATGCCCGACGACCTGTCCATCAGCCAGCGCGATGCCATTGCTACCGCACCGAGCCCGGCAACTGCGGCAACCAGCAGCATCACTAAAGCGCGTATGTTCTTCATGACGAATCTCCCGATACCTGACCTGTTTCCCGCTTAGGGTTTCCGGCCGTTTAACCGGTCCATTAACCGGCCGCTGATTTTTTTGCGCCCCGCTCCGCGGCGCCCTGCTGTTGCGGCGGCGGCGCATCGTGCTCGCCGGCGACCGCGAAATAGGCGTTCCACGCGCGCAGCAGATTCAGCGCATCGGCGACGGGCGGCTGATCCAGATACTTCGCGTTGGCGAGCACGATCCGCAGAAGGTCGCCTGGATAACAGGCGAGCAACGGCCGGCCCGACGTCATGTGCAGGTGATGGACGAGATATGCGAATGCATCGTCGTCCGAAACGACATCGAGCTCTTCGCAGCGACGCTCATACACGGCCCGGTACTCGGCGACATCGAGCGGACCAACGTAGAGCTTGCAGCCGAGGCGGCGGAAGAAAGCCTCGTCGCCGAGATCGCCCGGCGCGAAGTTGCTGGAGAACGCGACCCAGACATCGAACGGCAGCGAGAAGCGCAAGCCCGTATGCAAGGTGAGCATGTCGCGGCCGCGGTCGAACGGCACGATCCAACGGTTGAGCAATTCGGCCGGCTCGACACGCTGACGTCCCAGGTCGTCGACCACATACAGCCCGCCGTTTGCCTTCACGTGCGGCGGCGCCTGATAGAAGCCGCTCGCTGCGTCGTAGCGCAACTCGAGCATGTCGAGCGTGAGCTCGCCACCCGACACCACCGTGGGACGGCGGCAAATCTGCCAGCGCGCATCGGTGGGCGCGCCTGACCCGGAGTCGTGAGCCGCGCCAGTGACGGGTTCGTGAATCAGCGGATCGAAAATCTGGATCACTTCGTTCTCGACCGCGATCGCATAGGGCACGGCAACGCGGCCCGGCAACAGCTTGCCCAGTCGCTCGGCTAACGAAGTTTTTCCGCTTCCCGGCGGACCGAAGAAGATCACCGGCTTGCCGCTGTTCACGGCGCCGCCGATATCGTCGAGCAAGGTCGTTCTGACGATCAGGCCCGCGAACGCCGCGCGCACCTGATGACATGTCACGTGCATCCGACGCACCGATTGCCGTTGCAGCATCGCTTCGTACGAAGCGAGCGACACGGGCGCCGGGCCGACGTACCGGCAGCGGCTCATGAACTCGGACGCGCGCTGGCGCCCGCCATCCGTCAGCTGCATGTCGACGTCGAGGTCGCTTGCGCCGCGCCGGACTATTTCAAGAATCCGCTCGCGCACGCCAAACGACACGACGCTATCGAGCACGCTCGCGCCGAGCTTCAACCGCTGCACCAGTTGGGACAGCGACACCTTGCCCATCACGAATGCGGACTTGGCAACGAGTTCGAGAAGGAAGGTCTGGTCGAGGCCCGTTTCAGCGATGGTCCGCGGCGCGCGGACCAGCAGGCTCGTGCCGGCATGGTCTGCATCCGACCGTGCGCGGCTTGCGTCATGGAGGCGCGTCACGTCGGCCGACGCTTGCGGCGCCGTTGGTTGTTCGTCTTTCACGTTGTACCCCCGAATGGGTCTCGTGCATTGCACGAAATCTTTCTGCCTGCTATCTGTTCTGCTGTCTCTTGGTTCTCTTGCCCCTCGACGTGGGCTCTCTTTCTGAATCCGGCCGCGTATCAACCGAGGCTCTGCGCCGAGTGCAGGGCCATGATGCCGAGCGTGCCCAGCGCAATCGCAACGCCATAAGGCAGCGACCCGACCGAAGGAAATGCGGCGTCCTTTCCTGTTTCAGACAGCCTGCCGCTCAGCTCTCTCCCCGAAAGCAGAATGGTGAGCATGTTGGTGGCGGTCGACTTCAATGCGCGCTTGAAGATCACCACCGTCAGCCCCCAGACGCCGCCGACGATGCAGGTCACCAGCACGATTTCCAACGCCGGCTGCGGTCCGACGAACGCGCCCACGGCCGCCATCAGTTTCACGTCGCCTGCACCCATGCCGCGCAACATATAGAGCGGAAGGAACAGGCATCCGCCCGTCAGCAAACCTAGCCCCCAGGACACGTACCCCTGAGCTGCGCCGTGCTGCCACCACTGCACCGCAAGCGCGAGCGTCAGCCCCGCCAACACCAGCCAGTTAGGAATGCGGCGCGAGTGCAGATCTGTGCCTGCAGCCGTTGCCACCAAACCCAGCAGACACACGCCGACCGGAAATTCAAAAGCGTTCATGGCGTTCCCCTGTTTCCATTTCGGCGTTGGTTAAGAACGAGCAGCCCTGAATCAGGCAGGGACTGCTCTTTGAATGGGCTACTAGTGCCGCGACTTCTCGATGACCAGATCGAGCGGCCTTTACGGATTGGCGGCTTTCAATTTGCCGCTGATGTAGTCGAACGTACTGCTGATTTGTTGTCCCAGAGACGTGGCAGCCAGAATGATGCCGCACGCAATCAGCGAAGCCAGCAGGCCATATTCGATTGCCGTCACACCGTCTTCATCACGCGCAAAGGCACGGATCAGGTCGAGAGTTTTTTGCATTTGAAGCTCCTTTGAAAAAGAAGTTTTTTACTCAGGTACACTAAATATGCCCGCTGCGGGACCGGACATTGGTGAAGGCTGCAAACTGCACAGCCGGTTTTGGCCTGGCTGACCGGTTCGGTACTGGAGCGCCTCGCTAACGATGCGCTCCAGCCCGCCCCCTCCCCAACGCCACTCTCTTCGAACCGAATGCCGATCCAGACAGGCATTACAGTTCCTCGAACTTCGCCACCATCGGCAAACAAAACCGAAAGTGCCGAAGTTTTCCGACGCTACAGAACCTAACTCCCCCGTCAGCTGTTCTGCGGCACCGCAATCCGGACGCTGTTATTGCCAGAATCATGTGCGTCGCCGGTGCGGGACATATAGCCAGAACGGTGCCATCGCCGGCGAAAGGCTTGCTGGCATTGGTTCATTCAGCCAAACGAACGACCTCTCAGTGCGTCCGCCACGACGAATGTTTCACAAGTGAAAATGCGCAGAGGCGCGGCGTTGGTGAATCGCGCAGACACCAATGTGAGGAGGCGAACAGAAAAAGTCTGAGGAAACGCTCAGACAGCGCGCAGGTAGTGGCTTGCTGCCGAGGCAGTTCGCGCATCTGTAAAGGCCGAACCCAGCTATTGGGGGCGAGGAACGGCGGCAAGAAAAGTCCCGTGCCGGGACGATCGCGAAAAAGCCTCAAAGTCACAATTTGTTACAGATCCGATACGCAAACCTAGTCGCAAAACGTGGGATTGCGCCGGGAGTAGTTAACATTTCCAGGTACTTATTACCTGAAAACGATATGGCAGCGCTTCCAGTTGGTATGATTATTGGTAGTTACACCGATGAATACGCGTTTTCATGCCTGAATACACCATGTCGACCTTGCGCCGTCACATTTCGTTACAGGGTTGATACACGAAAGGTAATCCTTGCTGTTTAGAGCCGGAACTCACAATAGGCCGTGCACGATTTACCGGAATGCTTAAATCGTATGCCGGGCGGGGCTCAAGGCGTTCAGGCGCGATTGAGGCCTGGTTTGGCGAAGTGAATCGATTCGGTATGCGATGCCGATTGAAGCGAACGGGAAAATTCAAGATGGCAGTTCTCTGGATCGCACGGAGCCCTCTCAGCATCCCCGGTTTCGGCTCCCGCCCCTTCTCGATGCCCGCTCTCACGTGAACCGCGGAACGAACTTCGCCCTGATCCTCGCCGCGGCGAAGCGCGCGCAGGTGGCACACATCATCGACGCAGCGGCTGCGGGCGACGTGTACGAAAGCACGGCTGAGGTCCGCACGTGGGCAACACCACTCGTATCCGCGGCATAGCGTGGAGCGCGTTCTGCTCGATCCGCTGGACGAGCGACAGGTCTATGTTCTGCTGGCGCGCGGGATACACCGTGATGGGCGCGATCGTTATCCCTCTGCCAGAACCCTTTGGCAATAACGGGTACGGCTCGACGAATTGCAGTCGATCGGGTTTCCGAACCTGCGCTCATTGGTGCCGAGACGCGGGCACAATGAACGCCCCGAGCCAAGCATAAGAACGGACCATGTCGCTGTTCTCAGCGGCACCAGACCTGATTGCATCCGCATGCATCGGATGAACGAGATGGCCCGACAAACAAAAGGCGTTATTTACGCCGAGCTCGACAGGAGGTGAAGCATTCCCAAGGCCGCGTGCGAACTGATACGCACACACGTTGATTCCCGCATCGATGCAAGCCGAAATAGCGGGCTGAGCAGCTCAGTAACACGCTGTTGGGTTCTTCGATTGGCAAAAAATGATTCTGCCATTCCCATTCAAACGAATAAGAATGCGCATAGATCAATAACCGTCGCCCTCATGGAATCGAGACGTGCACGGGCCTAAAAGTGGATTGCGGGAATGATCCAGGTTTGCGGAAATCTGTTTGTGCCGTTAGCTCAAAGGCGTCCGCGGATTAAAACAATAAGCTGGCCGTTCATAGGGCTCAGGCGGCTCGCTGAGACCTCGTCGAAAAGCATAAATTGGCCAATCGGTCGGAACTAAAGCATAAGTTGTCTAAAGGAATATCTCGCTACGCAGCAGGGGCATTTTGCCAGGCAAAGAACGCGTGAAGCCGCACCGGCATTGCTCAAGGCAGCGAAGAGAGCCGACTTCCCGCTTGGATGCGCCGCCAGCGCCTAACAGTTGGCCGCGAGCGCCTGTTCAAACTTGCGATGCTCGTCACCTCGCCTTGGATTGATGAAGCTTGACGTCGAATTCTCTTCTTCGGCGTTAGCTCCAGCGGAAGGATGACAGTGTATTTGGACTTTACACGCCCGAAGGAATTCCGACGAACACCACAAGTGCAGCAGGAAGGACCCGTTGATGACGCCGACTCCCCGTCACGCGCTCGCGGCAACGCTTTTGACGCACAGCACGCGCCCCCAAACGAGAGACTCATCGAAACCGTCCTTCGAGCGACCGCGATACGCACGTTAACGCTCTTGCATCAATGCTTCCAAAAATCGCATTTCCACTTTTTGTGCCGTAGCTGCCACCGAAGCGAACCGCACCTGCTCAGGCATACGCAGCTGTGAAGGGACCCGAGCATATCGTGCGGGAGCCAGTACGGTCATTGTCGAGTGTGTTCCATCGACCCGCGGTTCTTCCTGCCGAACCGACGGACCACCTGGGGCGGTTGCCCAACAGTCCGCAGGAACGCTCGCCTCATTCGCTCCCGATCAGAGAAGCCGACCTGGTCCGCGATCACGTCCAACGATAAACGTCCTTTTTCCAACAGCAGCCTCGCCGCTTCCACGCGCAAATGTTCGACGGCTTTAGCAGGCGATTGCCCCGTTTCAGCACTGAAAGCGCGACTGAACTGACGTGGGCTCAGGCCTGCGACGTTGGCCAGCTCCTCGACGGTCAGTGCATTGCGCAGATTGGCGTTCGCATAGTCGATCGCCTTCTGGATCCGGTCGGACTTGGGCTCGAGGTCGAGCAACGTCGAGAACTGCGATTGCCCGCCGGCACGGCGATGATAAACAACGAGTTTGCGCGCCACGGCGCGTGAGACTTCCTGGCCATGATCCCTCTCGATCATCGCAAGCGCCATGTCGATCGTGGCCGTCATGCCTGCCGACGTCCAGACGGGTCCATCGACGATGAAAATCTGGTCGTCTTCGACCGCTATCGTGGGAAAACGGCGCTGCAGATCGTTGGCAAAGCGCCAATGCGTCGTCGCCCGACGACCGTCCAGAACGCCTGCTTCGGCGAGAATAAAAGCGCCTGTGCATGGCGCCGCGATGCGCCTCGACGTTCTCACGGCGCGCCTGACGAATGCAGTCAATGCGGCAGAGACGATGTCGATCTCGACGCCAGAGCCGAACATCACCGTGTCGAACCCGGCGTCGCTGAACGGCTGCGTTTCGACACGGACGCCTGCCGAAGACATGACGAGTCCGCCCTCTTCGGACAGGACTGTCACTTCGTATGCCTGCTCCCCAAGGACAACGTTCGCCAGTTCAAAAGCAGTCACTGCCGCGAAGCCCAACAGATAGAAGTTCGGGAAAACCACGAAGCCGATCGTGTGCATAGCTCGCCCAGGTCATGACATGAATTGCGGGTATATATGACATTTGAGACATGGTCAACGACGATTATTCTCTTCCCATACCGTTCCGGCGCGAACAGCAGTCCGGGCTGACGGAGGCTTCACGCCAGTCAGTTCGCGGCGCGTATTCGAGCTGAACCTCAACCGCTTGTCGCAAGAACGTTCGTATGGATCGTCGACTGTTGATACTGGCCGTGGGCATGTTCGCAATGGGTACCGACAACTTCGTTGTCGCGGGTATCCTCCCTGGCGTCGCTGCATCACTGAATACATCCGTCAGCCTCGCTGGACTGATGGTCACCTTCTACGCGTTGACCTACGCGGTGGCAGCCCCAATGATGGCAGCACTGGCGGGCGGATGGCCGCGCAAGCTTCTGCTGGTTTCCGCGCTCGGCGTTTTCGTCGCCGGTAACGCGCTCAGCGCGGTCGCCATGGACTTGCACTGGGTGCTCTTCAGCCGGGCGCTGTCGGGGTTCGGCGCAGCGCTGTTCTCCCCTACCGCATTGGGCGTTGCCTCTGCGCTTGCATCGCCTGAAAAACGCGGCCGTGCGTTAGCGGCTGTGACAGCTGGATTGACGGGTGCAACAGCACTCGGTTCGCCGATCGGCACGTTTATCGGCGGATTCGGAAGCTGGAGAACGACACTCTGGTTCGTCACGTTGCTCGGGGTTGTGGCCATGATCGGCGTCTGGGCGATGCTGCCGTCCGTTCCCCGCCCTGCATCCATCACATTGCGTGAACGGCTTGCACCGGTGCGCGACATGCGCATCGCGCTAACCTTGCTCACTTCGTTGTTCGCGTTCGGCGGGTTCCTGATGGTCTACACGTATGCGGGCGTGGTGCTACAGCGTGTAACGCACGGCGACGAACGCATGCTTGCCGCCCTGTTTTTGCTTTGGGGCGTCGCGGCGACGGCCGGGAACGTCCTGGCAGGCCAGCTCGTGGACCGCTTCGAAAGTCGCAACATCATCAATGCAATGCTGTGGGTTGCCATCGTCAATTTCTGTGCGTTGCCGTGGGCATCTGCACATGCGTTCAGCGCTGCCGCCGCGCTTGCGATCTGGGGCGTATGCGGATGGCGGCTCATCGTTCCCCAGCAGCATCGGCTGGTACAACTCACGCCGGGCGTAGCACCACTGCTGCTCGCGCTCAACAATACGGCGACGTACATCGGACTCGCCTGCTCCGGCGTGCTTGGCGGTGTCGTGCTTCCGTCGATTGGCGGACGGTACCTCAGTCTTGTTGCGGCCGCGCTGATTGCAATTGCTTTCGTGCTCGCCGAAGCCGCGCATCATCGGATGAGCATGTCATCCATACAGCAACCCGCGACAGCCAATCGCGAGACAGAGTCCGCCTGATCGGACACGAACACCCTGGTAAAAACCATCGTCGCCTGAACGGCCCTTACTGTCATGAACACACGATCTTTCATTGGTGCGGCGTGCGCCGCGTTTGCCTTATTTGCCGCCGTGCCGGCTACCGCACAAGGTACGGGTGAAACAGTCACACCGAACTTCAACCGAGCAATACCCAACATCCCCGGCAAGTCGCTCGTCGCGGTCGTCGTCGACTATGCGCCGGGTGGCGCTTCTCCGCCGCACGTTCACGCCAGCTCGGCGTTTATCTACGGTTACGTCGTCTCGGGCGCGATCGAATCGCAAGTGAACGATGGGCCTGTACGCGTCTATCGCGAAGGCCAGAGTTTCTATGAGTCGCCCGGCGCACGTCATCGCATCAGCCGTAATAACAGCAAGACGCGCCCCGCCAGGCTGCTTGCGGTATTCATCGTCGATACCGACGATCAAATCCTGACTACACCCATCAAACATGGAGAGTGACATGAAACGTCTCGACTACAACCGGGTTGCACCAGCCGGCATCAAAGCCCTTGGAGGCGTGTACGGATACGTGATGCAGAGCGACCTTTCACCGATACTGGTCGATCTCGTCTATCTGCGGGTTTCCCAAATCAATAACTGTGCGTACTGCCTGGATATGCACACCCGCGATCTGCTCAAACGCGGACAAAACGTGGAGAAGCTCGCACTGGTACAAGCATGGGCCGAAGCCGGCAAGCTCTTCGATGAACGCGAGCGTGCAGCCCTGGCGTGGGCGGAAACTGTGACGCGTGTCGCTGACACGGGCGTTCCCGATGACGCATACGAAGCTGCACGAAAGGTATTCGACGAACGCGAAATCGTGGATCTGACGATCGCTATCGGCTTGATGAACGCATATAACCGCATGGCAATCAGCTTCCGGAACACGCCGCAGGCCGCGCTGGATGCGGGAAAATCGTGAATCTTGTGCCTGTTTTATGACCTGAGAGAAGCGCAGGATCTTCGATATAAATCGGCCAATCGGTTCATCCCGAATCAAAAGTTTTTGGTGTAACGATTCAGAACCGAAATACACGATCAACTTATCTGGTGTGCGCTTCTCACTCAGGTGTTCTGCTTTAACGCACAAGAGATGTTCGAAGGATACGCCAGCCCTCCATAGATGGACTGACCAGATGAAGAAAGATAGAACTGTGCCAACGACCGGAATTTCTGGCGTCACGGTCCCTGACAGCAAATTGGCGCGCGAGGTCACGCAGCTAATTCGCGACACCGAAAGTGAATTGCTGTTTAACCACTCCACTCGCGTGTACCTTTGGGGCGCTCTGCTCGGGAAACGAAAGGGCCTGACCTTCGATCCGGAGTTGCTTTACGTCGCAGCTATGTTCCACGATATCGGTCTGACATCGATCTATCGTGAGAGCCAGCTTCGCTTCGAGGTGGATAGCGCGAACGCCGCGCGCGACTTTCTGCGAACCCATTACATCTCCGAGGGAGACATAGATAACGTTTGGACTGCCGTTGCTCTCCATACGACCCCGGGTATCCCAGAACACATGCACGGAGAAATCGCCCTGGTGCATGCCGGAGCGGGAATGGACGTAGCTGGACGTGGCTTTGAGCACTTCACGGACGAACAACGCGACGCAGTGATTGCTGCCTTTCCCCGCGGCACCGATTTTGCCACCAAGATGATCGATGCTTTCTATCGCGGCATGAAGCATCGACCCGGCAGTACGTTCGGCACGTTCAACGATGATTTCCTCGCCCGCAAGGATCCGGCGTTCGAGCGAGTGGACCTGTGCAGCATCATCTTGAACTCAAATTGGGAGCATTGAACTTCCCGCTCAACGCCCCGAGTTTGAGAGCTTTGGCGTTGTTCATCCATCGCAATGGACATCCTGGATGTCGTATGAAATGCGTCCAGACGGCAAGAACAGGAATGCGATCAACGCGCCACCCTTGGCATCCGGGTAAAGATGGCTACCTGGCGCCGGCGCGATCCAGCCAGCATGCCTCCACCCGAGTCTGGCGTTTACCCACTTCTTAAGAGTCGCCAGCTTATTCGCTTTGCCGAAAGCCCTTGAAATCGGGCATGGGGATTTTCGTGGTGCCCGCATTCTGTTGAGCGGCATTGAGCCCATGCACATGATCGCCAAGGGCCAAATGGAAGACTGTGGCGCCAGATACTCTCATGTCGAGCAGCTTTACTCGCTGGCAGCAAAAGCAATCCTACTCATTGGCACGCTCAGAGATGAACAGGACCGGATCAGTGCTGCGCTCGACCGTCTATTCGGCGCGTACTGATCCCACTTGATCATGTCCATAACGAGAAGGACCGCCGGACGCACGTCGGTGGCGCTGCGCTTGCTGCCGCCCTCGAACGACGTGCAGGATCAGGCAAACCTCATTTTTCCTCTGTCTGCAGACAACCGGGCGTCCGAACTGCCGCGTTCCATGTGCCGCGCAGGCAGCATCGGAGTTCGGCGGCCGAGCAATCCTTGGGTGACATCCGACGCATTCTCGCCGCACGCAGGGCGCCGTCCCTCATAAGCCCTACACTTACGCACGAGCGACATTAGCGATCGGATTGTCTGGACCGGACTACCTGTCGATCGGCCATAGGTGGTGGCCTCGTGTTCTCACGACGTGCTCCATCGCCTCGCGCAGCGCAAGCAGGCCGCGATGGTCCGCATCGTCCTTGCGGGTGACCACTGAGATCTGCAGCGAAGTGCCGAGACGCAAAATCTTGACGGGGTACATCTCGCATACGCCGGGGTCCATGATCTGCACGACCGACACGCCAAGCCCTTCGCTTACCATCGCGACAATGGCCGTCACGCTGTCGAGTTCAAGCGCGCTGCGCTTTGCCGGCATCAGCCGGCGCACGTAGCGCGCGGCCATGGCGCCCGTCGTCGTTTGCCGGTCATAGCGAATCCAGTCGTAGCGGGAAAGGAGATCCTGGGCCGTCGCGCCCCGCTCCTCCGGCGGTGCAATCAGCAGCAACTCGCGCGTGAGAAGCGGCGACCATGAAAGCCCTGCCACGCGCCCCGTCTCCGGCTGTGCGACCACGGCGGCGTCGAGCTGACCCGCCTTGACGTCGTCGGTGAGACCGGAACTGCGCCCGCGGCGCGGGCGCACTGCGAGTCGCGGATGCAGATCGCGCAGCCGGCGCATGGTGCCCGGCAACAGCACGGGCTGGATTGACTCGATGAGGCCAAGCCGCAGCGTGCCCTCCACCGCCGTCGTGTGGCGCCTGCGCATGGCGTCGATCTGATGGAGCCCGTCACGCATGGCCGCCATCACCTGATGCGCCGCCTCGGTCGCGCGCACCTGCAAGCCTGAGCGATGAAATAGCGGCCGACCGAGATACTGCTCGAGATGCTTCATCTGCATGCTCACCGCGCTGGGCGTGAGATTCATGACAGTCGCCGCGGCCGCGAACGAGCCTTCTGCGAGCACCGCTTCGAGCGTCGAAAACGCTTCGAGCTTCATCAAAAATCCTTATGAAAGCCTTGAAATAACGTCACTTTTGCTTACTATCCGCCGCGCCTATAATTTTTTCAAGACTTGCGCGGCCGGGCAGACCTGACAACGGTTCGGCCGCGCGCCCATTCCGGAAACCATGGAGACAGCGCCGTTGAATTCCTCTTCTCGACTTTCGAACCGTCCCACGGCATGGCTTGCCGCCGACGCAGAGCGTGAGACCTCGTGGATTCAGCGCCTTACCGCACAGGAGGTCGACGGTTTCGAAGCCGCCCTCGCGCACGCGAGCAAGCTGAACCGCCCGCTGCTCGACATGACACCCGACGACTTTCCGCTGGGCGACGCCGCACGCAACGCACTCGAACGCGCGATTGCGACGACGCAAGGCCGCTGGGGCATGTGCCTGCTTAAGGGTTTTCCCGTCGACCGCTGGACCGAAGAAGAAACGCGGCTCGCTTACTGGGGGATGGGCCTGCACATGGGCGTCGCGCGTACGCAGAACCGCGCGAGCGAGGTGCTCAACGACGTGCGCGATGTCGGTTCGACCTACAAGACGACGAATGGCCGCGGCTATAACACCAGTGCCTCGCTCGACTTCCACATGGATTCCAGCGACGTGGTGGGTCTTCTGTGCCGTCGCACCGCACGCAGCGGCGGCGAGAGCAAGGTTGTGAGTTCACTCGCCATCTACGACGAAGTCATGCGGCGCCGTCCGGACCTTGCGCAAGTGTTGCGCGGTCCGTTCTACTACAGCTATCAGGGCGCGCAAGATCCGGCACAGCGCCCGTGGTACTGCTGCCCGATCGTCGGCAGTGAGCCCGAATGGTTTGCCATGCGCCTGAACCGCAAGAACGTGATTGCAGCGCAGAGGGATTTCAATGACGTACCGCGTCTGACCGCCGCGCAAACGGAAGCGCTCGACCTGCTCGACGAGCTGATGCCCGATCCACGCTTCTGTTTTTCAATGTGGCTCGAACGCGGCGACCTCCAGTTGCTCAACAACTACGTCACCATCCATTCACGTACCAGCTTCGAAGATCACGAAGATTTCGACATGAAGCGGCATCTGCTGCGCCTGTGGCTCGCGGTGCCGGGCGCGCAGCCCTTACCACCCAGCTGGCGCGAGTATTTCGGCGACGTGCGGGCAGGCGCCGTGCGCGGGGGCCTGCGCGGCAGCCATCGCACGTCCCAGTTCGAAGCGTACGAAAAGCGCCAGGCCGCGTACATGAACATGACGCTGTCCGAATGGGCGCCATTTGAACGTGAGCCACAAACCGCCTGACTCGCGCAAGCCGCAATACCACTCGCGCGACTCACCGCGCGCGGCCACCAGGGAGGCAGTGACCTTGAACGAATCGCGAGGAGGCCGGGCCACGAGCCGGCTGCGACAGATGCTGAAGGATGGGCCACTCCTGGCTGCGCCTGGCGTCTACGATGGCATCACCGCGCGGCTCGCCGAACAGGCAGGCTTTCGTGCTTTGTACATGACGGGCGCGGGCACTGCGGCTACGTACGGCCTGCCGGATTACGGCCTGCTCACCATGACTGAGATGGCGGCGAACGCCGCGCGCATCGTCGCATGCACGTCCGTGCCGCTGATCGCGGATGCGGACACTGGCTTTGGCAACGAGCTCAATGTGACGCGTGCCGTGCACGCATATGAACAAGCGGGCGTCGCCGGAATCCACATCGAAGATCAGGTGTCGCCGAAACGCTGCGGGCATCTGGACGGCAAGGAGCTGGTTTCCGTAAAAGAGTTCGTTGCGAAGATCCGGGCGGCACTTGCCGCGAGGCGCGATCCCGACTTCGTCTTGATCGCGCGTACCGATGCAAACGGCGTGAATGGCCTCGACGACGCCATCTCGCGCGTGAATGCGGCACTCGATGCCGGCGCAGACCTGGCCTTTGTGGAAGCACCGCACGATCGCGACCAGATTTCGGCGATTGCGCGCTCCGTAAGGGGGCCCTGTCTCTTCAACGTCGTGCGTGGCGGCAAGAGCCCGGACATCTCTCTCCTGGAGCTCGAAGAACTCGGCTATCGTCTCGCGATCATGCCGAGCCTCTTGCTGGCGAGCGTCATGCAGACATGTGAGCGCGAGCTTGCCGCTCTCAGGGAAACTGGCGTTCCGCCTGCCTCAAGCACGGCGCTCACGGCAAAAGAGCGCTTTCGGCGCATGGGCGCCGAGGAGTGGGATGCGCTGCGCACGCGCTTTCTCGACCCACCTCGCTGAAGAGCTAGCCCGATACGACAATACAAGGACAGGAGACAAATGTGATTTCACCGGCATCTATCGGCATGCGTCTGGACGCATTGCCGATCAGCGCGTTCCACCGGCGCATGCTGTGGCTGATCGCAGCCGGCATGTTCTTCGACAGCTTCGACATCACGCTTGCCGGCTCGGTGCTTGGTGCGCTCGTACACAACGGCATGTCGAGCCTGACGCTCAATGGCTATTTCATTTCGAGCACGTTTATCGGCATGGCGGTCGGCGGCACGCTCGCCGGCCTGCTCGGCGACCGCTTCGGGCGACGCTTCACGTATCAGGCCAATCTCCTTGTGTTCGGGCTTGCGTCGATTGCGGGTGGTCTCGCCACCTCGATGAACTGGCTCATCGCGTTCCGGTTCATCATGGGCATCGGACTCGGCGCGGAGATCGTTGTCGGCTATTCGACCCTCGTCGAATTCACGCCACCGCGCGAACGCGGTCGCTATTCGGCCCTGCTTTCACTCGTCACGAATACGGCGCTATTTGTATCGTCTCTCACCGGCTATTTCCTGATTCCGCTTGCAGGCTGGCGCTCGATGTTCTTCATCTCCGGCGCGGGCGCCCTGCTCGTGTGGATTGCGCGCAAGTCTATGCCGGAATCGCCGCGCTGGCTTGCGACCGAAGGACGACTCGACGAAGCCGATCGCATCGTCACGCAGATTGAAGAGCAGGCGCACGGCAACGGTTATCGCGCGTCTGGGTTTGCGCAGACGGCGGCGGATGGAAGTGAGCCCGCGCCTCCGCTCTCGGTGCTCTTCACTCGCGAGGTCAGAACGCGCACGCTCGTAGGCTCGACGATATCTATCGTAATCGGCATTGCGATCTATAGCTTTGTCACGTGGGTGCCGACATTCCTGCTCAAGCAAGGGGTGAGTCTTTCTTCTTCGCTTGGTTACAGCATGGTGATGTCATTGGGCGGACCGGTAGGTGCGGGCATCGGCGTCCTGTGCACCGATCGGTTTGGGCGTCGGCGATGCGTGGCGATTGCGTCGCTTGCGGGCGCGGTGATGGGTGTTTGTTATGCGCTCTCGACTTCGCCGTGGATTGCGGCGGTAATTGGCTTTTTGCTGTTTTGCTGCCTTTACACGATTGTAGCGTTGGCCGTGGCCTGCTATATCCCGGAGCTGTTCGGCACGCGATACCGGTTGCGAGGCAACGGATTTTGCGCTGTGCTCGGCCGGATCGCTTCTTTTTGCGCGCCTGCGATTACATTAATGACTTATGAGGCCGGGGGCATCCGTTATGTTGCCTTCAGCGTAGCCACGTTGCTCGTGCTGCAGGCACTGGTCGTCATGGTGTTTGGCGTGGAGACGCGGTCTCAGTCGCTTGAAGTCATCGAAGATCGGAATACGGCTGAGCGTGCTGGGAATTGCGCTACTGCGGAGGCTGCCGTATCAGCTTCACGCCAATAGATCCAGTTACTCGCGCCGCGCAGGGCACTGTCAGGTTATTGGAGACGTGACGGTAGAACAAAGCGATGAAAAAACGAAATCGCTTGTTCACGGCCACCGCTTCCCTGCTGTCAACATCAGCTGCGCGGTTCGCAGGTACTTCCGGTTCAGCCTGAGTCAGCGCGACATCGAGGAGTCTTTGCTCGAGCGTGGCGTCGTGGACACGTATGAAACGATCTGCGTAAGCGCGCTGTGATCGCATCGTCCGCGTCGCCGCTTTCGCCGCTCCCGTGTGTGGACCCTCGACGTTGTGAGCGTCGCCTGGAAGATGCCGCGGCGCATATCACCACCCGGATGGCCGTCTCCCAAGCAGAGAAGGGCGCGAGCGACCTGTCGGCTTCACGGCTCCCTCCTCACGCTATCGCGACCTTCTCGCCGGATCGCGAATGGCTCGGCAATCATCCGGTGGCTGTCGTGCGGCCCAGGCCATCCGCGTTCGGAAGCAGTACTCGCGGCCATCACGACGACGCTCGCGTGGGGCCCGCTCATGCGCAAGCGCATCTCGCACCTGACGGCGGAAAGTCTGCCGTGGTGGATGAAGCTCTTCGGCACCATGATCGGTGCCTCGGCGGACGCATCGCGCCACGGTCCCGACGGCTTTTGCGGCTTTGCCACCGAAGCGTTGCTCGGCGAACGCACCCTGACCGAGATCGCCTTTGCGACACTCCTCAACCTGAAACCCACGGCCGACGATCTGTTCGCCTTCAAGACCCTCGTCGGCTTGTTGCTGACAAACGGACCGGGTGCGATCTCGGCACAGGGCGCGAAGGGGGCGGTATCCGCCGATGGCCCCGAGAGTCCCGAGCGCGTCCAACTGAACAAGGCGCTGGTGGGGTTCCTCACACACACTGGCTATACGCATGGCGGCAACGGTTACGAAGGGATCGCGTTCCTCAACGAGGCATTCCGCGGCAGCGACCTCGATGATCCTTCCGATGCGCACCACACCGTCGACCTCGAAGCGCTCGCGCGGAGCTCCGTTGAGCGCTACGCGCAGTACAAGGCGCGCCAGAAGCACGTGGGAAGCCTCGATATTGCCAAATTCCCGGGTGTCAATCATCCCGTCTTCAAAGACAAGCCCGTGAATCACGACCCGCGCGAAATCTTCATCGCCGACCTCTATGAAGCCCGTGGCGAGTACAACGTGTTCCATGCTTATTACCGCGCACTGGTGCAGGCGCTTTTCGACGCCGGAGTATCGCGTAACGTCTATTGCGTCAATGTCGACGCCTCATCGCCGCGCTGCTGCTCAAGATGCTGTGGGAGCCGCTCAGGCGCGGAGAGTTCAGCGAGGCGGATCTCGAAACCGCCGCGTTCACGATCTTTCTCTATCCACGCATGCTCGGCTGCGCCGCGGAAATCGACGATCACTTGAACCGTGGACGCAATATGGATACCCGCACGGCCGCTTCGCAGTGCCACTTCGTGGCGTGACCAAAAGTCTGTGACGGGCCGCCGCCGCGTGCTCGCGTTACAAGCCGCGGTGGTGTCAGCGGGCCCTCGATTGATAACGACCGAACATCAATCGTTCCGAAAATTGCACTTATCGTTTTACCGGGGCCGGGCGAACATTGCCAAAACCACAATCGACCGGACCACCGCGTATTTTCTGGATCTCAGGAGACATCTTGATGCACCCATCGTCTAGCCTTTCGACCGGACGTTCGAAGGCCGCTGCGGTTTTCCGCGTAACGGCCGGGAATTTTCTGGAGCAGTTCGACTTCTTTCTGTTCGGCTTCTACGCCACGCAGATCGCCAACGTCTTCTTTCCGGCATCGAGCGAATTTGCTTCGCTGATGATGACGTTTGCGGTCTTCGGCGCCGGCTTCCTGATGCGGCCGCTGGGCGCGATCGTGCTTGGCGCCTACATCGACGATGTCGGCCGCCGCAAGGGCCTCATCGCCACGCTCTCCATCATGGCAAGCGGCACCATCCTGATCGCGTTCGTACCCGGCTACACTACGATCGGACTTCTGGCACCCGCGCTCGTGCTGCTCGGGCGGCTGCTGCAAGGCTTCTCGGCGGGCGCCGAACTGGGCGGCGTGTCGGTGTATCTCGCCGAGATGGCCACGCCCGGCCGCAAGGGCTTCTTCACGAGCTGGCAGTCCGCGAGCCAGCAGGTGGCGATCGTTGTCGCTGCGGGCCTCGGCTTCGCGCTCAATCAATCGCTGAACGCGGCGGCGATCGCGGCGTGGGGATGGCGCGTACCGTTCTTCGTCGGCTGCATGATCGTGCCGTTCATCTTCATGCTGCGCCGCAATCTGGAGGAAACGCACGAGTTCAAGGCGCGCCAGCATCGTCCTGGCATGAAGGAAGTGTTCGGCACGCTGGTCCAGAACTGGGCCGTCGTTGTCGCCGGCATGATGCTGGTGGCGATGACCACCGCGAGCTTCTACCTCATCACGGTCTACGCGCCGACCTTCGGCAAGTCGGTCCTGCACCTGAGCACCGCCGATAGTCTGCTCGTCACGCTGTGCGTCGGCGTGTCGAACTTTGTGTGGCTGCCGGTTGGCGGGGCACTCTCCGACAAAATCGGCCGCCGGCCGCTCCTTGTCGGCATGACGGTGCTCGCCATCGCGACGGCATACCCGGCACTGTCGCTGCTCGCTCACGCGCCGAGCTTCGTCAACATGCTGCTCGTCCTCCTCTGGCTCTCGTTCATGTACGGCATCTATAACGGAGCGATGGTCGTCGCGCTCACGGAAGTGATGCCAGTGCAGGTACGCGTCGCTGGCTTCTCGCTCGCCTACAGCCTCGCTACCGCCGTGTTCGGAGGCTTCACGCCCGCGATCTCGACGGCTCTCATTCACATGACGGGCGACAAGGCGGCGCCTGGCTACTGGATGAGCCTGGCCGCATCGTGCGCCCTTTTGGCGACGTTCGCACTCTATCGCCGCCGCGCAGTGACGCTGACCCCGGCGCACTGATGCGCATCTCGTTGCGCAAGCGTCTATCACCGCAATCCGACACGACTCCGATCATGAGAAACCTGCTTCTGAAACTTTGCGCGGCAGCGCTCGTTGCAACCTCGGCCGCTGCGGCGAACGTACAGGCCGCCGACCTGCACGTCATGAGCTCGGGCGGCTTCACCGCCGCGTACAAGGTGCTCGGTCCCAGGTTCGCGTCCCAGACGAACAACACGCTCGACACCGCGCTCGGGCCCTCGATGGGTAAATCGCCCGAAGCGATCCCCAACAGGCTCGCGCGTGGCGAGCCTGCGGACGCCGTCATCATGGTCGGCTACGCACTTGACGAGCTGATCAAGCAAGGTAAGGTCATCCCCGGATCGCGGGTCGAGCTGGCCGATTCGCGCATCGGCATGGTCGTGCGCGAAGGTGCGGCGAAGCCCGACATCGGCTCGGCCGAAGGCCTCAGGCAGACCCTGCTGCATGCGAAGTCGATCGCCTACTCGGACAGCGCGAGCGGCGTCTATATCGAGCGAGAGTTGTTCAAGAAGCTCGGCATCCAGGACCAGGTCAGGTCGAAGGCGAAGATGATCCCGCGGATTCCAGTGGCGTCGGTGGTGGCGAACGGTGACTACGAAATCGGCTTCCAGCAGGTGAGCGAGCTGCTGCCCGTACAGGGCGCGACCTTCGTCGGGAAGATTCCCGAGTCTCTGCAGTCCGTTACGCGCTTCGCCGCCGGCATCCCCGTCGGCGCGCAGCATCCCAAGGAAGCGAAGGCGCTGCTCGACTATCTCGCTTCACCCGATGTCCAGGCAGAAGTGAAATCGACCGGGCTCGATTCCGTTTCCGCGCATTGAGGCAGCACCATGGGAAGGCTCGCCCCAGCCAGCCTTCGCGTCACCCTGCGGTGTCCGTCGCGGCGTCGTTGGCACCGTCCGGGCAGCCTGGCTCGACCACCCTGAGCATCTGCGCGAGACGCGCACGATCGCACGCGCCTTCCCACAGCGAAACAAAGATCACTGCGCAGGCGTTGCTGATCACGCTCGTCAGGGCACGCGCCTCGGACATGAAGCGGTCGATGCCCACCAGAAGCGCCACCCCGGCAACGGGCAGATCGGGAATCGCGGTGAGCGTAACGACGAGCGCGACCAGCCCGCTGCCGGACACGCCGGCCGCCCCCTTTGAAGTGAGCAACATGACGGCGAGCATCGTCGCGATCCGCGGCGCGGAAAGCGGCACATCGCACGCCTGCGCGATGAACAGCGAGGCGAGCGTCAGATAGATTGCGGTGCCGTCCAGATTGAACGAATAGCCCGCAGGCAGCACAAGCCCCACGACTCCCTTGTCACAACCGAGCGCCTCAAGCTTCGCGATCAGGCGCGGCAGTACCGGCTCCGTCGACGACGTCGCGAGTACGATGAGCAATTCCTCGCGCATGTAGCGCAAGAGTCGCCAAAGCGCGAAGCCGTGCAGCCGCGCGAGGGGCGCGAGCACCAGCGCAACGAATAACAGGCATGCCACGTAGAAGGACACCATCAGCATGCCGAGCGAGCCGACCGAGCGGATGCCAAAGCGCCCGACCGTGAAAGCCATCGCACCGAATGCCCCGAGCGGCGCGAGTCGCATGATCATCGCGAGGATGCGAAAGAGCATCTGGGCGACGCCGTCGATAAGGGCTAGCACTGGCCGGCCAGCCCGCGGATATGAATTCAGCGAGAACCCGAAGAGCAGCGAAAGCATCAGCACCGGCAGCACTTCGCCCTTCTCGAAGGCGCCTAGCATCGTCTCCGGGATCATGCTCAGCCCGAACGCAACAAGCCCAGGCACCTGCGCGTGCTTCGTGTATTGCGCGAGGATGCCCGAATCCAGATGATGCACGTCGATGTGCATGCCGGCGCCAGGTCGCAGCATGAACGCGGTGACGAGTCCGATCGCGAGCGCGACGGCCGTCAGAAGATAGAAAAGTGCCAGCGCCTGGATGATCGTGCGCCCGATGGCCTTCCCGCTGGTAAGCGACGTGATGCCGGAGACGATCGTGCAAAAGACGATCGGTGCGATCATCATCCGCACGAGGCCGACGAACGCGTCGCTGAGGGGCTTGAGCAGCGCACCCGCTTGCGGCCAGAAATGGCCGAGCGTCATGCCGAGCACCATGGCCAGCACGACCTGCACATAGAGCAAACGAAGCGGTCTTGCCAACCTCACGATGCCGTCTTCCTTCTTGTCTTCGCCGTGGTCGTCGCAGTATTGGCCACGGCATCGCCGCTTGCGACGCCCCCGCGCTTCGTCTCGATGATGATCCGGTGAAACTCCTGTGCGGCCGGTGTAAGCGGCCGTCCGCGCCGCCTCACGATTCCCACGCGTCGTTTCACCACCGGTTCGACGAGCGGCACGCTCGTGAGGATGGGATGCTCATGTCCGGGCATGGCCATCGACGGCACCGCGGCGACACCGAGCCCCGCTTCGATCAAACCGAGCATCGTCGTGACGTGCCGCGTCTCGCAGACGCTCGGCGCTCGCGGCGCCACCGCCGAGAGCGCCTGGTCGAGCAACAGGCGGTTACCGGAAGTCTTGTCCACCGAGACGTATTCGTGCTCGTAAAGCTCGTTCCAGGTCACGCGCTTCTTGCGCGCGAGGGGGTGGTCGCGGCGGCAGGCAGCAACAAACCGCTCCTGGAGCAGCACCCTCAGCCTCCTGGCTGCCCATAAAGCTCACGCCGAAATCAGCCTCGCCGCTGATGACGGCGCCAAGCACCTCGTTCGCGCTCGAATCAAGCAGCTTGACCCTGATGCGTGGGAAGCGGCGATGATAGTTCGCGATGACGTTCGGTAGAAAGTAATACGCCACCGAAGGCACGCACGCGATGGTCACATGACCCAGGCGGCTCGATGAAACATCGCGGATGCCGAGCAGCGCGACGTCGAGATCATCGAGCAGTTGCTCCGCGCTCGGGGCGAACACGCGGCCGACGCTGGTGAGCGTGACGCTGCGCGTAGTGCGCTCGAAGAGACGCACGCCGAGCGCCTCCTCGAGCTTGTCGATCCGACGACTTAAGGCAGGCTGGGAGATGCTGACCGCCTCGGCGGCCTTTCGGAAGCTTCCCAGCTCAACCACCGCGCGAAACGCCTGCAAGTCATTCAAATCGAAGTTAACGCCCACGGGCCGGCCTCCGCATCTTGAATGCCGAGTATTTTGCATGATTCAGCCGAGAGCGCCCATCGAGGACCACGCCCGTCTGCGCAGCCCTTGATGGGTACCACGGACGCGAGGCGCGCCGGGCCGGTTTCACACGGTCGGCCGTCATTCGTTGTTCGGGACGCAGCTGTCTCTTCATGGCCGATTGCCGCCCGACGAGGTTGTCCGGAACCTTATAGCCGCAAGCTAGCTTTGGTCTTCTGCGACAGTGGCCCGAGAAGTTCTGCAGACGTCAGCAGCAGCATGCCGTGCCTCCAATCGGTCGCAAGGTACCAGCTCACCGAGTCCAAAAGAAGAAAAGCCGACAAACAGCCGGCTTTTTCAACGTCACGTCCACATCGGTATGACGCGGACAAAACTTTCTGCCCTGTCATCGCATGCCGATAACGCATAACGTGGCCCATCGGACAATAAAGCATAACCCGTCCAGGTGGCCAACTTATGCTTAACGGCATATATTCGCGGGAGCCTTGTGGGGCTTGGTGGGCCGGGTGGGATTCGAACCCACGGTGTCCTTTCGGAGGCGGATTATGAGTCCGCTGCCTGCAACCAGCACGGCGTCCGGCCCAACGATGTTGCTTCGCGACGGAAGCTGGAGGGGACCAACAAAAAGACCCGGTCTGAAGGCCGGGCCTGTTTGTTGATTGGCCGACATACTACACGAAAAAAGGGCTTCCGTGATCGCTTCGCTGAACAAAGCGATCGGGAAGCCCGATGCGCAGATCAACTCAACCAGCAACCAACGTACGCACCTCGGTGCACGTCGATCAGTTGCCTTCGAGGAACGACTTCAGCTTGTCCGAGCGGCTCGGGTGACGCAGCTTGCGCAGCGCCTTCGCCTCGATCTGCCGGATACGCTCACGCGTCACGTCGAACTGCTTGCCGACCTCTTCCAGCGTATGGTCGGTGCTCATTTCGATGCCGAAACGCATGCGCAACACCTTCGCTTCGCGCGGCGTCAGCGAATCGAGCACGTCCTTCACGACATCGCGCATGCTCGCGTGCAGCGCGGCGTCCGATGGCGCAACCGTATTCGTATCTTCGATAAAGTCACCGAGATGCGAATCGTCGTCGTCGCCGATCGGCGTTTCCATCGAGATCGGCTCTTTCGCGATCTTCATGATCTTGCGGATCTTGTCTTCCGGCATCTCCATCTTCTCGGCCAGCGTCGCCGGATCCGGCTCGAGGCCGGTTTCCTGCAGAATCTGACGCGAGATGCGGTTCATCTTGTTGATCGTTTCGATCATGTGCACCGGAATACGGATCGTGCGCGCCTGGTCCGCGATCGAGCGCGTGATGGCCTGGCGGATCCACCACGTCGCGTACGTCGAGAACTTGTAGCCGCGGCGATATTCGAACTTGTCCACTGCCTTCATCAAGCCGATGTTGCCTTCCTGGATCAGATCGAGGAACTGCAGGCCACGGTTCGTGTACTTCTTCGCGATCGAGATCACGAGACGCAGGTTCGCCTCCGTCATCTCGCGCTTCGCCTGACGGGCCTTCAGTTCGCCCGCCGCCATCTGACGGTTGGTTTCCTTCAGGTCCTTCAGCGGCAGCACCACGCGCGCCTGCAAGTCGAGCAGACGTTGCTGCTGTTCGCGGATAGCGGGCACGTTACGCGACAGGATCGCGCTGTACGAGTGATTCTCGGCGACGATCTTGTCGGCCCATTCGAGGTCCGTCTCGTTGCCCGGAAAACGCGCGATGAACTCGGCACGCGGCATGCCACACTTGTCGACCACCGTATGCAGGATCTGACGCTCGACCTGGCGCACTTCGTCCACCTGCGCGCGCAGCGTGTCGCACAGACGCTCGACGGTACGCGCGGTGAAGCGGATCATCATCAGCTCATCCTGAATCGTTTCCTGCGCCTTCAGGTAGGACTTCGACTTGTAGCCTTCCTTCTCGAACGCGCGGCGCATCTTGTCGAACCATTCGCTGATCAGCGCGAATTTTTCGAGCGACAGACGCTTCAGTTCTTCGAGTTGCGCGGCGTTGGCCGTCGCTTGCGCAGAGCCGTCGTCGTCTTCCTCTTCTTCCTCGTCGGCCTCTTCCTCTTCTTCGTCTTCGTTTTCGATCGCTTCGGCTTCCTGCTCGGAGAAGCCGTCCGCGTCTTCCGCGTTCGCGTCGATCAGGCCGTCGACGAGCTCATCGATGCGGATCTCTTCGTTCGCGACGCGCTCAGCCATTGCGAGGATATCCGCGATCGTGGTCGGGCACGCGGAGATGGCCATCACCATGTGCTTCAGGCCATCTTCGATACGCTTCGCGATTTCGATTTCGCCTTCGCGCGTGAGCAGCTCGACGGTGCCCATCTCGCGCATGTACATACGCACCGGATCGGTCGTGCGGCCGAATTCGGAGTCGACGGTGGAAAGCGCGACTTCCGCTTCCTCTTCCACTTCATCGTCCGACGAAGCGTTGGGCGCGTTGTCGTTCAGCAGCAGCGTTTCGGCATCGGGCGCCTGCTCGTAAACGGCGACACCCATGTCGTTGAACGTGCTGATGATGCCTTCGATCGCCTCGGTTTCTGTGAAGTTGTCCGGGAGGTGGTCGTTGATCTCGCCATAGGTCAGGAAGCCGCGCTCCTTGCCGAGCTTGATCAGCGCGCGCAGCTTCGAGCGACGCTCTTCAAGCTCCTCGACGGTGCCAGGCTGCGATGACGCGAACGCGTCCTTGAGCAGCGCCTTTTCCTTAGCGCGGCGGTCGCGTGCCCGGGCCTTTTCGCCTTTGCCCTGAGCGGGGGTTGCAGCTGCTTCTTCGCTCTGGGTTGCGTCGTCATCGACGGATACTTCGTTCAGCTTTTTCGTCATGGAGTTCGCCATACCGGCTGTAGTCTCGACTGCCGGCTGCTGGACAACAGCCGGTTGAACCGTGGATACCAAAGACTCGCGGGGAGCCGCATCGTCCTGCGCGACATCCGCTTCCCTTTCGCTTCTGACTCCTTGCCGCTTCGCAACCGACGCCACCGACTTCGATGTCACCGATGCCGCTCTCGCGGCCGAAGAGGTCGAGGCTTTCTTCCGGGCTACTGGCGTGGCGGTTTCGGCAGACGCCTTTCTGGCGGAAGAAGCCGGCCTGGCTGCACTGACCCTGGTGGTCTTTTTCGGCTCCTCCGAGCCTTTGCCTGTCGCCCTTTTTCCGCCTGTAGTCTTTACCATTGCAATCGCCTTTTATCGCCTTTGCCTGGAAAACAAAACCGCTGAGAACCTTTTATTATAGCACCCGGGTTTCAGCCCTTCCCTTTCACTGTCCGAGCTGACGCTTCATGTCAGCGCGCTTTTTCATCAGCTCCGTCAATTCCGAAAACTCCTCGGGGGTGTGCCTCGACTGACGCGACAATTGATCCAGCCGCTCGCAATACGCGTCATAGCGCATCTTCAGAATGGCGGCTTTCAATTCCTCACCGGCAAGGCGCTCGTGCTCACGTCGCTCCTCGGCGACCGTCGCGTCCTCGGGATTTTTCAACAGCAGATCCCGGACGTTTTCATCATAGTCCAGAATTTCGCGGAAGATTTCCTCGAAGGTGGGGGCGTTCGCGCCGTTTCGCAACAGATCGGACAACAACTGAAATTCCGCCGTGTCGCCCAGCCCGCGCGCGTGCGTCGTCACTTCCTCGAACAGTTCGCCGTGCCGCGTGACCTGTAGCAGCGCCTGCTCTTCCTCTTCGTCGAGCGCCGCGACGATGCGCGGATGCATCACCAGATTCCGCAGCGCCCGCTGCTCGATGCCCGTGACGCTGCGGCGATCTTTGCGGGCAGGCGCGCTGCGTGCTACCGCCGCAATCCGCGCATCGACTTCGCATAGCGCGGCCACTTCGTCGAACGGCACATCGAGCCGGTCCGCGAACATATGCATGATCTGCGCGCGCAAGGCGTTTGCGGGCAGCATCTGCAAGAGCGGCTTCGCGTCGAAGAGCGCTCGCGCGCGTCCTTCGGGCTGATCCAGTTCCTTGCCCGCCAGCACCTCGTTCAGCAGGAACTGCGACAGCGGCATCGCACGGCGCACCTGTTCCGCGAAGGCGTCGGTGCCGAATTCGCGGACGTAGCTGTCGGGGTCGTGTTCGGCAGGCAGGAACAGGAAGCGGATCGTGCGGTTGTCGGCGGCATGCGGCAGACATGCGTCGAGCGCGCGGCGCGCGGCGCGGCGGCCCGCCGAATCGCCGTCGAAACTGAACACGACCGTATCCGTCTGGCGCATCAGTTTCTGCACATGAATCGGCGTGCAGGCGGTGCCCAGCGTCGCGACGGCGTTCTCGAAGCCAAGCTGCGCGAGCGCCACGACGTCCATATAACCTTCGACGACCAGCACGTAGCCCTGTTCGCGGATCGCGAGCCGCGCCTCGAACAGGCCATACAGCTCGCTGCCTTTGTTAAATAGTGGCGTTTCGGGCGAATTCAAATACTTGGGCTCGCCGCCGTCGAGCACGCGACCACCAAAGCCGATCACTTGACCCTTCACGTTACGGATCGGGAACATCACGCGTTCGCGGAAGCGGTCGTAGCGCCGGTTCTGACCCTGGGCATCCGACTTCTCGCTGACGATCACGAGGCCCGCGTCGACGAGGGCATCATCCCGATAGTTGGGGAATGCCGCTTCGAGGTTCTGCCAGCCGTCGGGCGCATAGCCGAGGCCGAAGCGTTTCGCGATTTCGCCCGTCAGACCGCGCTTCTTGAGGTACTGGATCGCGTTCGGCGCGCCGCGCAACTGTGTGCGATAGAAGTCGTTGGCCGTCTGCATCACGTCGGTCAGCGCCGTCGCGACGGCCTTCGATACGGCGGGCGCATAGCCTTCGCCCGCCGAACCGCCGCCGCCTGAGCCGGCGCGCATCGGCGAGGGCTCCTGCGGCACGGTCAGACCGACAGATTGGGCCAGGTCGTTGACGGCTTCCGGGAACGACAGCCCGGCGTGCTCCATCAGAAAGCCGATGGCCGTACCATGCGCGCCGCAGCCGAAGCAGTGATAGAACTGCTTAGTCGGACTAACGGTGAACGAAGGACTCTTTTCGTTGTGAAACGGACAGAGTCCCATGAAGTTCGCGCCGCCCTTTTTCAACTGCACATACCGGCCGACCACGTCGACGATATCGACGCGGTTCAGCAGGTCTTGCAGGAAGGAATGCGGGATCACAGTGGAGACGCGGCCTTAAAAGGAGTGAGGCACTGGGGTAAGGCGCCGGCGCAAGACATAGCCGCCGTGCGTGCAGCCGCAGAACGGCAAGCACGCACGGAGAAGACCGACGGCCGGCTTATTTCGACAGCCTGGCCTTGACCTGCGCGGATACGGCCGTCATGTCGGCGCGGCCGGCAAGCTTCGGCTTCAGCACGCCCATCACCTTGCCCATGTCCTGCGGACCGGCGGCGCCGACCTGCGCGACGGCCGCCTGCACTTCGGCGGCGATTTCCGCGTCCGACAGTTGCTCGGGCATATAGGCGCTCAGCACGGCCAGCTCGGCCTGTTCCTTTTCGACGAGATCGGCGCGGCCGGCCGTTTCGAACTGGGCGATTGAATCCTTGCGCTGCTTGATCATCTTGTCGATGACGGCCGTTACGCCGGCATCGTCCAGTTCCACGCGATCGTCGACTTCACGCTGCTTGATGGCAGCGAGCAGCAGCCGGATCGTGCCGAGGCGCTCGGTTTCGCGCGCGCGCATCGCTGCTTTCATGTCGTCGTTGATTCGGACCTTGAGACTCATCGTTCACCTGAATGCGTGGAGTTAAAAAAGCGGGTGAAGACGCGGTGCAGAGCGCAAAAACCCGCTTGGGATCGTTCCTCAAGCGGGTTAGTACCCGGGCTGAAACCCGGGTTGTTCCAGATACGCAGTGAATTCGCTGATTTTGCGCATCTGGATACGGCCTTACGGAACTTCGACCGACGCGGCCCGGAGCCGTTTGAGACCTTTCGAGGCCGGTAGCCGCAGCGCCCGGCACGCCTATGCGCCGTCACTTTGTGTGGGCCGCTGCTTTCGCGGAAACATCGGGCGAGAGCCGCGACTTCACGTTGAATCAGTAAAACTTCTTGGGCAGTTGCTGGCTGCGCAGGCGCTTGAAATGGCGCTTCACTGCAGCCGCTTTTTTCCGCTTGCGCTCAGACGTCGGCTTCTCGTAAAACTCGCGCGCACGCAGTTCGGTCAGCAGGCCGTTCTTTTCGATCGTGCGCTTGAAACGGCGCATCGCGACTTCAAAAGGCTCGTTTTCTTTTACGCGGATAGTCGTCATCTTTCAATAACGGAGCTTGGCAAAGAAGGGAAAGTATAGCAGGTGTTTCGCACAATCGTATGACGGTGTCAAGCCCTTATTTTGCGAGCGCCTGGCCATGCGTTCCGACGTATTCGGCGGCCGCCTGGCCTGCCGCGACGCCCGATGCCCACGCCCACTGGAAGTTGTAACCGCCGAGCCAGCCCGTCACGTCGACGGCCTCGCCGATGAAGTACAGGCCGGGCACGCGCGCGCTCATCATCGTCGCCGACGATAGCTCTCGCGTATCGACGCCGCCGCGCGTCACCTCGGCTTTCTTGTACCCTTCGGTGCCGTTCGGCGTGAGCGTCCAGCGCGACAGCGCCTCGCCGACCCGCCGCAGCGACTTGTCGGGCAGATCGGCAAGACGCGCTTCGGCGGGCACGCCGTGCGTTTGCAGCCAGACGTGCGCGAGGCGCGTCGGCACCCATTCGGCGAGCAGATTCGCGATCTGCCGCTTCGTCGCGCTTTTCGCCTCCAGTAGCGCAGCGACGGCGTCCTGCTCCGGCAGCAGGTTGATGTGCACGGGCTCACCCGGCTGCCAGTAGCTCGAAATCTGCAGCACGCCGGGACCGGACAGCCCGCGATGCGTGAGCAGCAGGTCTTCGACGAACTCGCCACCCGACTTCTTCGCGCCCGTCGCCAGATGCACCTCCAGCGACACGCCCGAAAGCTCCGAAAACGGCTGCCAGTCGGCGGGAGCAAACGTGAGCGGCACGAGAGCCGGACGCGTATCGATCAGCTTGTGTCCGAACTGCTTCGCGAGACGATAGGCGAAATCCGTCGCGCCGATCTTCGGAATCGAGAGCCCGCCCGTCGCGACGACGAGAGCGCGGGCGCGGATCGGACCGGCGTGCGTATCCAGTGTGAAGCCTTCGGCATCGGCATGGCGCACCTGTTCGACGGCGAGCGGCCGGCGCCACGCGATATTGCCGGCGTCGCATTCGCTCTTCAGCACGTCGATGACGGCGTCGCTCGACTGATCGCAGAACAGCTGGCCCTTGTGCTTTTCGTGCCATGTCACGCGATATTGCTTGAGCAGCGCCATGAAATCGCGCGGCGTGTAGCGCGCCAGCGCGGAACGGCAGAAATGCGGATTCGCCGACAGGTAATTCGCCGGCCCGGCGTAGAGATTCGTGAAGTTGCAGCGGCCGCCGCCCGAAATGCGGATCTTTTCGGCGAGCCGCGCCGAGTGGTCGATCAGCACGACGCGCCGGCCGAGCTGTCCCGCCACCGATGCGCACATCATGCCCGCCGCGCCCGCGCCGATTACGGCGATATCGAAGGATTCCATGGGGCTGCATTGTACCGGCGCGACGGGCGGCTCCGGCGCCGCAACGCGCGCGCTGCTATACTTTCAGGTTCCTTTTTGATGTTTCAGGCGCCGTTTTTCCGGGCGCCCCGACTGTCTCCGAATGGCGTTCGAATCATGCTCGTTCTCGGCATAGAAAGCTCCTGCGACGAAACCGGCCTCGCGCTCTACGACACCGAACGCGGCCTGCTCGCGCACGCGCTGCATTCGCAGATCGCGATGCATCGCGAATACGGCGGCGTGGTGCCGGAACTGGCGTCGCGCGACCATATCCGGCGCGCGCTGCCGCTGCTCGAAGAAGTGCTGGAGCGCTCGGGCGCCGCGCGCGGCGACATCGACGCGATCGCCTATACGCAAGGCCCGGGTCTCGCGGGCGCGCTGCTGGTCGGCGCGAGCATCGCCAATTCGCTCGCGATGGCGTGGAACAAGCCGACCATCGGCATTCATCACCTGGAAGGGCATTTGCTGTCGCCGCTGCTGGTCGATGCGCCGCCGCCGTTTCCGTTCGTCGCGCTGCTCGTGTCGGGCGGCCATACGCAACTGATGCGCGTCACCGACGTAGGCGTCTACGAGACGCTCGGCGAAACGCTCGACGACGCCGCCGGCGAAGCCTTCGACAAAACCGCGAAGCTGCTCGGCCTCGGCTATCCGGGGGGACCGGAAGTGTCGCGGCTCGCCGAATTCGGCACGCCGGGCGCGGTCGTGCTGCCGCGTCCGATGCTCCATTCCGGCGACCTCGATTTCAGCTTCAGCGGCCTGAAGACGGCCGTGCTGACGCACGTGAAGAAACTCGGCAGCAATGTCTGCGAGCAGGCCAAGGCCGATCTCGCGCGCGGCTTCGTCGACGCAGCCGTCGACGTGCTCGCCTCGAAGTCGCTCGCCGCGCTGAAGAAAACGAAGCTCAAACGTCTCGTGGTGGCGGGCGGCGTCGGCGCGAACCGGCAGTTGCGCGAGGCGCTGTCCGCGGCGGCGAAGAAGCGCGGCTTCGACGTGCACTACCCGGACCTGTCGCTGTGCACCGACAACGGCGCAATGATCGCGCTCGCGGGCGCACTGCGGCTGCAACGCTGGCCTACGCAAGCCACAAACGATTACGCGTTCACTGTGAAGCCGCGCTGGGATTTGTCGTCGCTGGCGCGCTGAGGCGCTTACCTCGCAAAGCCGTCAACGGCGCCGTCGCGCGACGCACAACGTAAAAACGGCCGCTCATCGCTGAGCGGCCGTTTGTCTGTCAAACGCAAAGAAGTGGTCAAGCCTTGCGCTTGTCGTTCTCGATCACCGCATACGCGCTGTGATTGTGGATCGACTCGAAGTTCTCCGCTTCGAGCACATACGCGACGATCCGCCGATCCGCGTTCAGACGTGTTGCGACGTCGCGCACCAGGTCTTCGACGAACTTCGGATTCTCATACGCGCGTTCAGTCACGAACTTCTCGTCGGGACGCTTGAGCAAGCCCCACAACTCGCACGACGCCTCTTCTTCCGCGATACGGATCAGATCTTCGACGGGCATGTCGTCGACCAGCTCGGCGTCGATCGTCACATGCGAGCGCTGGTTGTGCGCGCCGTACTCCGAGATCTTCTTCGAGCACGGGCACAGGCTCGTCACGGGCACCAGCACCTTCAGGAACAGACGCGTCGCGCCGTCGCGCGAATCGGCCGTGAGCGTCACTTCGTAGTCCAGCAGACTTTGCACGCCCGACACGGGCGCCGTCTTGTTGACGAAGTACGGGAACGACACCTGGATACGCCCAGCCGGCGCCTCGAGCTTTTCGAGCATGGACGCGAGCATCGCGCGGAACGCGGACGCATCGAGCGGCGCCTTGTTCTCTTCGAGCAGCGCGACGAAGCGCGACATGTGCGTGCCCTTCACCTCGGCGGGCAGATGGACATCGAGATTCCACGTGCCGATGGTCGGCTGAACGTTTCCGTCCGGCGTGCGGACCATCAACGGATGACGCACCGCCTTCACGCCGACCCGTTGAATCGGAATCTGGCGGGTGTCGAGCGTGCTTTGCACGTCGGGCATCACGAAGGCGGGGTTCATCTGGTTCATGTTCTTATCCTCAACTGACAGCTGACAGCGCGAATCAACGCGCAAAATGACAACCGCCGGCTTGCGCCGGCGGAGCCCGGCGGGCACGCGACCCGCCGATTCATATTGGAGTAGATGCAACGAGCCGCTTAATCGTTCCGGCGGCCCGCCATGTTAAGCGACGCGTTTCACCGACTTGCCGCTTGCGTGCTCCACAAATCGCTCGCGGATGGACTTCGCGATGCCTGCGGCGTCGAGGCCGCACGAGGCGAGCAGCTTGGCCGGATCTCCGTGGTCGATGAAGCGATCGGGAAGCCCTAATTGTAGTACGGGCCGGATAACCCCACTGTCCATCATGGCTTCCACGCACGCGGAGCCCGCGCCGCCCATCACACTGCCCTCTTCGACCGTGACGATCGCGTCGTGGCTTTCGGCCAGCTCGCGCACGAGGTCGGCGTCGAGCGGCTTCACGAAGCGCATGTTCGCGACGGTTGCATCCAGCTGCTCCGCGGCTGCCACCGCCGGCGCGACCATCGTGCCGAACGCGAGAATCGCAATGCGCTTGCCGGCCGGCTGCGACGTCTCGCGGCGCACTTCGCCCTTGCCAAGCGGAATCGCGGCCATCTGCCTGACCGTCGCGACGCCCGTGCCCGCGCCGCGCGGATAACGCACGGCGGTCGGGTTCGGCTGCTGAAGCGCCGTGTACAGCATCTGACGGCATTCGTTTTCGTCCGATGCCGCCATCACCGTCATGTTGGGGATACAGCGCAGGAACGCGAGGTCATAGGCGCCCGCGTGCGTCGCACCGTCCGCGCCGACGAGGCCCGCGCGGTCGATTGCGAACACAACGGGCAGGTTCTGCAGCGCGACGTCGTGGATCAGCTGGTCATACGCGCGTTGCAGGAACGTCGAGTAGATCGCGACGACGGGCTTCATTCCTTCCGTCGCGAGGCCGCCTGCAAACGTCACCGCGTGCTGCTCGGCGATGCCGACGTCGTAGTAGCGATCCGGGAAACGCTTTTCGAACTCGACCATGCCCGAGCCTTCGCGCATCGCGGGCGTGATGCCGACCACACGGGAATCGAGTTCCGCCGCGTCGCACAGCCATTCGCCGAATACCTGCGTGTACGTCTTTTTTGCAGGCGTCGTCGACGGCTTGATGCCCTCCGCCGGATTGAACTTGCCGGGACCGTGGTACAGCACGGGATCGGCCTCGGCGAGCTTGTAGCCCTGGCCTTTCTTCGTCACGACGTGCAGGAACTGCGGGCCGCGCAGTTCCTTGATGTTCTGCAGCGTCGGGATCAGCGAATCGAGATCGTGGCCATCGATCGGTCCGATGTAGTTGAAGCCGAACTCTTCGAAGAGCGTGGCCGGGACGATCATGCCCTTCGCGTGTTCTTCGAGCTTGCGCGCGAGGTCGAGCACGGGCGGCGCGTGGCGCAGCACGCGTTCGACGCCTGCGCGCGCCGCTGCATAGAAGCGGCCCGACATCAGGCGCGCGAGATGACGATTCAGCGCGCCGACGGGCGGCGAAATCGACATGTCGTTGTCGTTGAGGATGACGAGCAGCGGCACGTCGTCTTCGACGCCGGCGTTGTTCATCGCCTCGAAGGCCATGCCCGCCGTCATCGCGCCGTCGCCGATCACGGCGATCGCGAAGCGGTCTTCACCGCGCAGCTTGCTGCCGATCGCCATGCCGAGGGCTGCCGAAATCGACGTGCTCGAGTGCGCGGTGCCGAACGTGTCGTACGGCGACTCGTCGCGGCGCGGGAAGCCCGAGATGCCGCCGAGCTGGCGCAGCGTCGACATCTGGTCGCGACGGCCCGTCAGGATCTTGTGAGGATAGGTCTGATGACCCACATCCCAGACGATGCGGTCGCGCGGCGTGTCGAACACGTAGTGCAGCGCGATTGTCAGTTCGACCGTACCGAGGTTGGACGACAGGTGGCCGCCCGTCTGCGATACGCTGTCGAGCACGAAGGCACGCAACTCGTCGGCAAGCGGTTGCAACTGGCGGCGATCGAGGCGGCGCAGGTCCGCGGGGTCGTCAATGGTTTTCAGCAAGTCGTACATCGTCGTTCCATTGTAGGAAAACTTACGCGCCCGCACTTCATTCGCGCACACCCGAATGCTCTTGTGCGGGCGGCGGGCTTTCGCGTTACAGCCACTTCAGCTGACCCGGTTCACCACGAGATCAGCCAGCTCGGCGAGCCGCTGTGCGCGGGCGCCAAAGGGGGCAAGGGCTTCGTGCGCATCGCTGCGCAGTTGCGCAGCCAGCGCGCGCGATGCGTCGAGCCCGATGATCGACACGTAGGTCGGCTTGCCGTCCTTCGCGTCCTTGCCGGCCGTCTTGCCGAGCGTCGCGGAATCGGTCGTGACGTCGAGAATGTCGTCGACGACCTGAAACGCAAGACCGACAGCAGCCGAATAGGCGTCGAGCGCCTGCAGCGTCGTCGCATCGGGCGTTCCACCCGTCAGCGCACCCATCCGGACGGCCGCGCGCAGCAGCGCGCCTGTCTTCAGGCGGTGCATCGTTTCGAGCTGCGGACGCGTCAGCGTCTGTCCGACGCTCGCCAGATCGATCGCCTGGCCGCCCGCCATGCCGACCGAGCCGCTCGCGAGCGCCAGTTCGCGCACCAGCGCGGCCTGCTGCGCGGGCGCGAGCACATCTGATGTCAGCGCAACGAAAGCTTGCGACTGCAGCGCGTCACCGACCAGCAGCGCCGTCGCTTCGTCATACTTGACGTGCACGGTGGGCTTGCCGCGGCGCAGTTCGTCGTCGTCCATGCAGGGCATGTCGTCGTGAACGAGCGAATAAACGTGGATCATTTCCAGCGCCGCCGACGCCGCTTCAAGGCTCGCGGCCGTCGCGCCCGTCAGCTCGCCCGCCGCATGGCACAGCAGCGGGCGCACCCGCTTGCCGCCGCCCAGCACGGCGTAGCGCATCGCTTCATGCAGCGTCGCCGGCTCCGTCGACGCCGACGGCAAGTATTGGTCGAGTGCGCTCTCTACGCGGTCCAGCACCGAGCGCATCCATTGTTCGAATGTCATAGATCGTCTCCGCTGTCGGCAGCGGTTGTACCTGTTGTGTTCACGGGAAGCGGCTTGAGCGTCTCGCCATCCAGGACGCGCACCTGCTGCTCCACCTTTTCGAGTTGCTGCTGGCAGAATGCCACCAGCGCTGCGCCGCGCCGATACGCGGCCAGCGACTCTTCCAGGTTGAGGCTGCCGCCTTCCATCCGCCCGACGAGCCCTTCCAGCTCAGCCAGCGCCGCCTCGTAGCTCTCGGGCAGCGGGGTCTGGTCGGAACCTTCGGCGCTGGCGGGGGACAAACCCGTCGTCTCGGTCGGTGCGGTCTTCGCCATGAATCGTCGCAAAATTAAAACAAGTCGGACATTCTACGGCAAAAGGAACCTTCTCGACCTGCAAGCGCACCAATCGGGGCAGGCGCGACGCTTGCACAACACTTCTGGCGACAAAAAAGAATCCAGCGTTTTGCGCCAGAAATCGCGGCCTTCTACGACATTTTTAACCCAAATCAGGTACTTAAGCGCCCCAAGGAGGGGGAAACAGGTATAATCGCGGGCTCCCTAAATCGAATCTTCGATGGTTGGGTTGTTCACTGCTTTCACGTCTTCATCGGGAGTGGGAATGTCCAATCTGAGCAATGCATTGCAGCTGAAGGCTATCCACAGCCAGCTGCCAGTCACGGCTTACTTTGACCAGGCGCTTCACCAGCGCGAACTCGAAATCCTTTTCAAGAAAGGTCCTCGCTACGTCGGGCACGAACTCATGGTTCCCGAAGCGGGAAACTATTTCGCCTTGCCTGGCGAAAGCGAAGGACGCGTGCTCGTTCGCAATCAGCAATCGCAAATCGAATTGCTGTCGAACGTGTGCCGCCATCGCCAGGCGATCATGCTGAACGGCCGCGGGCAGACGGAGAACATCGTCTGTCCCCTGCATCGCTGGACGTACGATCTGAACGGCCAGCTGCTCGGCGCGCCGCATTTCGCCGACAATCCCTGCCTGAACCTCGGGGCCACGCCGCTGCAAAGCTGGAACGGCCTGCTGTTCGAGTCGAAGGGTCGCGACGTCGCGAAAGATCTGGCGCGTCTCGGCACGGCGAAACACTTCGATTTCGCGGACTACATGTTCGATCACGTCGAAGTGCACGAGTGCAACTACAACTGGAAGACCTTCATCGAGGTCTATCTGGAGGACTACCACGTCGTGCCGTTCCATCCGGGCCTCGGCAGCTTCGTCAATTGCGACGATCTGAAGTGGGAGTTCGGCGAGTGGTACAGCGTGCAGACGGTCGGCGTGCACAACGAGCTCGCGCGTCCGGGCAGCCCGACGTACCGCAAGTGGCACGACGAAGTGCTGCGTTACCGCGAAGGCAAGATGCCGGAGTTCGGCGCGATCTGGATGGTGTACTACCCGGGCATCATGATCGAGTGGTATCCGCATGTGCTCGTCGTGTCGTGGCTGATTCCGCGCGGTCCGCAGAAGACGACTAACGTCGTCGAGTTCTATTACCCTGAGGAAATCGCGCTGTTCGAGCGTGACTTCGTCGAGGCGGAGCGCGCCGCGTACATGGAAACGGCGCGCGAAGACGACGAGATCGCCGAGCGCATGGACGCCGGACGCCGCGCGCTGCTGGAACGCGGCGAATCGCAGGTCGGTCCGTATCAGAGCCCGATGGAAGACGGGATGCAGCACTTCCACGAGTTTCTGCGGCGCCAGCTCGGCACGGTCTGAGCATTCGTCGGACGGCTATCGGCAAAGGAAGACGGGCTTCGGCCCGTCTTTTTTTGTTTAGACTACCCATATCGTTCGGCGCTGCCGATGCCAGTCTCTCAGGAGCCGTCATGCCACACACTCACTACACCACGCTGATCTCCGCCGATAACCTCGCTGAACGTCTGGCTGCCGCGCCGGGCAGCGTCTTCATCGCCGATTGCCGCTTCGATCTCGCCGACACCGACGCCGGCGAGAAGGCCTATGCGGCGGGCCACCTGCCGCACGCGCACTATCTGCATCTCGACCGCGATCTGTCGGGCCCGAAGACGGGCACCAACGGGCGTCACCCGTTGCCGGATCGCCAGAAGCTCGTCGACCGTCTTGCCGAACTCGGCCTCAAGCAGGGCCAACAAGTGGTCGCCTACGACGAGCAGGGCGGCATGTACGCCGCGCGTCTGTGGTGGCTGCTGCGCTGGCTGGGTCACGATTCCGTCGCGCTGCTCGACGGCGGGCTTCAGGCGTGGAATGCGGCCGGCCAGACATTGACGCACGACGCGCCGCCCAAAGTCACGGGCGACTTCAAGGCGGGCGCACCGCTTGCCGTGACCGTCGACGCGCAGGCCGTCGAGCGCAACATCGGCACGCATGAGCGCGTGCTGATCGACGCGCGCGCCGCGGATCGCTATCGCGGCGAGAACGAAACGCTGGATCGCGTCGGCGGCCACATTCCGGGCGCGCGCAACCGCTTCTTCAAGGACAACCTGACCGCGGACGGCCGCTTCAAGTCGGCGCACACGCTGCGTGACGAATTCAGCGCCGTCATCCCGGGCGTGGCCGCCGAGCACGTCGTGCTGCAATGCGGCTCGGGCGTTACTGCGTGCCACAACGCCCTCGCGATGGAGATCGCGGGACTGCATGGCGCAGCGCTGTATCCGGGGTCGTGGAGCGAATGGAGTTCCGATCCGGCGCGGCCGGTGGCGACGGGCGCCAATCCTTGAGTCATCGCTAGCCCTTCGCTGATCACGGCGCTTTTGCCGTGGTCAGCAACTTGGCGCGTCGTCGATATCCGCGCGGCGCGGCGTGCAAGCGGCGAAAGACAGCGGGACAGCATGCGGCATCGACATAAAGCCGACTTCATAGGCATCCGACGTTACCGCAACGCCGCCGCAGCCCGATCGCGCGAAATCCGCACCTCGGGCGCAACAGCACGATCAGCCGACACCATGCTGCCTGAACCACGCAAGCGCCCGCTTCCAGCCGTCCTCGGCGTCGGCCTGCCGGTAGCTCGGCCGATAGTCGGCAAAAAACGCATGCCCCGCGTCGTCGTAAACGACGAACTGCGCGCCCCGCCCCGCCTGCGGCCCTTGCGCGATCGCCTGCTTCATCTTCTCCAGCGAGTCTTGCGGAATGCTCTGATCCTGCCGTCCATACAGCCCGAGCACGGGCACCTGCAGATCGGACACGCGATCGATCGGATTGGCGGGCGTCATCGGCGTCTGGTCGCCGACCACACGCCCATACCACGCGACGGCCGCCTTCAGCCGCGGATTGTGTTCCGCGTACAGCCACGTGATGCGCCCGCCCCAGCAGAAGCCGTTGACGCCAGCCCGGTTCACATCGCCGCCGTGCTGGCCGGCCCATTTGAACGTCGCGTCGAGATCGGCGAGCACCTGGGCATCGGGCACCTTGCTCACGACCTCCTCGTTGAGCTGCTGCATCGACGGATACTTCGTCGGATCGCCCTGGCGTACGTACAGGTTCGGCGCGACGGCCAGATAGCCCTGCTTTGCGAAGCGTCGGCAGACATCCGCGATATGCTCGTGCACGCCGAAGATCTCATGGATCACGATGATCACGGGTAGATGCGTCTTGCCCTTCGGCTGCGCGCGGTACGCAGGCACCAGCGTATCGCCCGAATGGATGCCGACCTCGCCCGCATCGAGCCCTTCGGTATCGGTGTGGATGGTCTGCGCGGACACGGGCAGCACGCACGCCGCAAAGCCGCTGCCGAGCGCCGCCTTGATGAAGGTGCGCCGATCGAAGGGTACGCGGGGAACGAGACTGTCGACTTCTGGCTTCAGCATGCGGTGCTCCTTGATGAAAGGACAAGGGTGAACGGCAAGGAAGGCAAGCACAGATGTTGCAGCGACGGGAGCAAGTGCTCGGCATGGCGCTGGAGTCGGCGCCAAAGCACTTACTCCCGCCGAGAGCCAAAGCGCGAACTCCCATCGACCGCCCTGCATGCGACCGCAGTAGGCGCTCAAGCACCAACTCCAGCCGACACAGCATACGCGCAAGCGCTTCCTGTTGCAGAAGCATCGACCGGCAATCAGTGCAGCTTCACGCGCGGCAGCGTCGTGCGCCGCAGCCAGTGCGCGAACGTATCGAGCACCATCCGCGCGTAGCCATGCAGCGCCGCGATGTGCAGCCGGTACAGCGACATGTACATGAAGCGCGCGAAGAGCCCTTCGATCAGCATGTTGCCGCCGATTACGCCGCCCATCAGGTTGCCGACCGCGCTGAAGTGCCCAAGCGACACCAGCGAGCCGAAGTCGTGGTAAGTGAACTCCGGCAGCGGCCGGCTTTCGAGCATATTGCCGAACGCGCGCAGCAGAAAGCTCGCCTGCTGATGCGCGGCCTGCGCGCGAGGCGGCACGTTGCGCTCGTTGCCGGGCCACGGGCAGGCCGCGCAATCGCCGAGCGCAAACACGTTGTCGTCGATTTCGGTCTGCAGCGTGCGGCGCACCTGCAACTGGCCGAGCCGGTTCACGGGCAAGCCGTCGAGCTGGCTCAATACGGGCGGCGCCTTGATGCCCGCTGCCCACACGGTCAGATCGGCGCGCACGGTCTTGCCGCTTGCCGTGCGCACGAGGCCCGGCGCGACTTCCGCAACCGTCTCGCCCACCATCAGCTTGACGCCGAGCTTTTGCAGCAGTTCGGCCGTCGCCGTCGATACGCGCTCCTGTAGTGCCGGCAAAATGCGCGGCCCCGCTTCGATCAGCACGATGCCGACGTCATGGCGCGGATCGAGCTTGTGCAGCCCGTAAGCGGACAACACCTGCGCCGTATTGCGCAGTTCCGCCGACAGCTCGACACCCGTTGCGCCGCCGCCGACGATCGCGACCTGGATGCGCGGCTCCGTCGATGTCGGCGTGCCGGGATTCGACTCGACGGGCTCGTGCGCCTGATGCTCGGCGCGCATGCAGGCGGCAATGAGGCGCTTGCGAAAGCGCTCGGCCTGCTGGACGGTGTCGAGCGCGATCGAATATTCCGGCGCGCCCTTCACGCCGAAAAAATGCGTCGTGCTGCCGATCGCGATGACGAGCGTGTCGTATTCGAGCGCGCGTTCGGGAAGAAGCTCGACGCCGTCGTCGTCGAGCACGCGGCCAAGCGTGATGCGTTTCGCCGCGCGATCGAGCGCGGTCAGTTCACCCTGCTGGAATTCGAAGCCATGCCAGCGCGCCTGCGCCGCGTATTCGAGCTCCTGCGTGAAAGGGTCCATGCTGCCCGCCGCCACTTCATGCAGCAGCGGCTTCCAGATATGCGTCGGATAACGGTCGACCAGCGTGACCTGCGCGAGCGGCACGCCATTGCTCTTCTTGCGCGCATAACGATCGCCGAGCCGCGTCGCCAGCTCGAGACCGCCCGCACCACCACCCACGACGACAAAACGATGCATCAGGACTCTCCGTATGAAACGACAAGTTGTGCGTCGGTGCGGCTCGCTTCGCGCGTGTGCGGCCGCGTTTGTTTTTTATTCGCGTTCTGTCGATTGTCGGCGACCAGCGGGACAAGTCACAAGTCCGTCATCTGCGACTGTGACTTGCGAACGACGTTGCCCCGCTCGCTGTCCCGCTCATTGTCAGTTGACCTGGAGAAGCAACAATGCTGTGTCAGTGTGTCGTGGCACGCAGGACTGACATGTCAGTGCGCTTCTTCCCAGTTCGCGCCCGCGCCCACTTCGGCGACGAGCGGCACCTTCAGTTGTGCGACGCCGCACATCAGTTCCGGCAAGCGCTTGCGGACATCGGAGAGCTCGTCGTCCGGCACTTCGAGAATCAGTTCGTCGTGTACCTGCATGATCATGCGCGTGCCGATGCCCGACTCCTCGATCCACTTTTGCACGGCGATCATCGACATCTTGATCAGATCGGCGGCCGTGCCCTGCATCGGCGCATTGATTGCGGCTCGCTCCGCGGCCTGACGGCGCGGGCCGTTGCCGCCGTTGATCTCGGGCAGCCAAAGACGCCGGCCGAACACGGTCTCGACGTAGCCCTTCGCCTTCGCGCTCGAACGCGTGTTCTCCATGTACGCAGCAACGCCCGGATAACGCGCGAAATAGCGGTCGATATAGAGCTTCGCGGCATCGCGCGTGATGCCGAGGTTCGATGCGAGACCGAACGAGCTCATCCCGTAGATCAGGCCGAAGTTGATCACCTTCGCGATGCGCCGCTGATCGTTCGACACTTCAAGCGGCGTCACGCTGAACACTTCGGATGCCGTAGCGCGGTGAATGTCTTCGCCCTGCTTGAACGCGCGCAACAGCGCTTCGTCGCCGGAGATATGCGCCATGATCCGCAACTCGATCTGCGAGTAGTCCGCCGACACGAGCTTGTGACCCGGCGGCGCGATGAACGCTTCACGAATGCGGCGGCCTTCGCCCGTGCGCACAGGAATGTTCTGCAGATTCGGATCGTTCGATGCGAGCCGCCCCGTGACCGCGACGGCCTGCGCATAGTTCGTATGCACGCGGCCCGTGGTCGCGTTGACCATGCGCGGCAGCTTGTCGGTGTACGTCGATTTCAGCTTCGACAGGCCGCGATGCTCGAGCAGGATTTTCGGCAGCGGATAATCTTCAGCGAGCTTTTGCAGGACTTCTTCATCGGTGGACGGCGCGCCGCTCGGCGTTTTCTTGATGACGGGCAACTCGAGCCTTTCGAAAAAGATCTGCCCGATCTGCTTCGGCGAGCCGAGATTGAATTCGCCGCCTGCCAGCTCATACGCCTCTTTCTCGAGTTCGACGAGACGCGTCGCGATTTCGTTGCTCTGCACACGCAGCTTTTCCGCATCGATCAGCACGCCGTTGCGCTCCATCTTGCGCAGCACGCGCGACGTCGGCACTTCGATGTTCCGGTACACATGATCGAGCGACACTTCCGCGGCGATCTGCGGATACAGCGCATGATGCAGACGCAACGTGATGTCGGCATCTTCGGCCGCGTATTCGGAGGCCTTGTCGAGCGGCACTTCGTCGAAGCCGATCTGCGATGCGCCCTTGCCCGCCACGTCTTCGTACTTGATCGTCGCGAGGCCGAGATGGCGCAACGCGAGGTTGTCCATGTCATGCGGACGATGCGATTCGAGCACGTACGACTGCAACAGCGTGTCGTGCTCGATGCCGTTCATCGCGATGCCGTAGTTCGCGAGCACCTGCTCGTCGTACTTCACGTGCTGGCCGACCTTCTTCTTGTCCGCGCTTTCGAGCCACGGCTTGAGCTTCGCGAGCACTTCGTCGCGCGGTAATTGCACGGGCGCATCCGGCCCGCGATGCGCGAGCGGAATATACGCGGCCTTGCCCGCTTCAACCGCAATCGAAATGCCGACGATCTGCGCGACCATCGGGTCGAGCGACGTGGTCTCCGTATCGAACGACGTGATCTCGGCGGCGTCGAGCTTCGCGAGCCATGCGTCGAACTGTTCCCACGTCTGCACGGTGTCGTACGCGCGCGCGCTCTCGCCGTCGACGGTCGGCGCAGGCGGCACATCCGTCTCGGGCCCTTCGACGGCATCGGCGATTTCCACTTCGCGCAGCCACGTCTTGAAGCCGTGACGCGTGAAGATATCGCGCAGCTCTTCGCGCGCTTCGGGGCGCGTCGCGAGCGTCTCTTCGAACGAGTTCACGTGCTCGGTCAGATCGCATTCCGTTTCGACCGTGACGAGCTTTTTCGCCATCGGCAGGAAGTCGAGCGCACGTCGCAGATTGTCTCCTACCGCACCTTTGATTTCATTCGCGTGTGCGACGATGCCATCGAGGGTTCCGAATTGCGTGAGCCATTTGAGCGCGGTTTTCGGGCCGCATTTCTCGACGCCCGGCACGTTGTCGACGGTATCGCCGATCAGCGACAGGTAATCGACGATGAGTTCGGGCGGCACGCCGAACTTCGCAACGACGCCCTCGCGGTCGAGCTTTTCGTTCGTCATCGTATTGATGAGGGTGACATGATCCGTCACGAGCTGCGCCAGATCCTTGTCCCCCGTGGATACGATCACCTTCATGCCACGCTGCTCCGCGCGCCGCGCGAGCGTGCCGATCACATCGTCGGCCTCGACGCCTTCGATCATCAGAAGCGGCCACCCGAGCGAGCGCACGGCGACGTGAATCGGCTCGATCTGCTTGGCCAGATCTTCGGGCATCGACGGACGATGTGCCTTGTATTGCGGATACCAGTCGTCGCGAAACGTCTTGCCTTTGGCATCGAACACGCACGCGCTATACTCTGCCGTAACTTCCTTGCGCATACGGCGCAGCATGTTGATGATTCCGTAGAGCGCACCTGTTGGTCCGCCATCTGGACCGCGCAGATCAGGCATCGCATGGTAGGCCCGGTACAGATAACTCGAACCGTCAACCAATAGCAGGGTCTTACCTTCCAGGTTCTGTTCTTCAGGCATTATGACTAAGAGAAAAGTGATTCCGAGTCTGCGATCGCTCGCAGATCAAGAGCGCGCAACAGCCAAGAAGGCCCGCGCATCGTGGCAGATGTTCACGATTATGGCAGAGTTTATCGAGGCGACCGAGTACCTGTCGGAGATCCGCCCGGCTGTGAGCATCTATGGTTCGGCACGTCTCAAACCGAACTCGCCGTACTACAAACTGGCCACTACGATTGCACGCAAGCTCTCTGACGCAGGCTTCGCAGTGATCTCCGGCGGCGGCCCCGGCATCATGGAAGCGGCCAACAAGGGCGCGCATGCGGGCAAGGCACCGTCCGTCGGCCTGAACATCGAATTGCCGCACGAGCAATCGGGCAACCAGTGGCAGGACATCTCGCTGCGCTTCCGTCACTTCTTCACGCGCAAGGTCACGTTCGTAAAGAACTCGGATGCCGTCATCGTGATGCCTGGCGGCTTCGGCACGCTCGACGAACTCGCCGAAGTCCTCACGCTGATTCAAACGAAGAAGTCGCGCCACGTGCCCATCATTCTTGTCGGCGCGGAGTTCTGGAAGGGTCTGCTCGGCTGGTTCGAAGCGCAACTTGTGCCGATGGGCCTCATCAATCCCGAGGACATGAACCTGATGCAGGTGATCGACGAGCCCGACCAGGTGCTCGAAGCCGTGCTCGCGTTCTATGAAGAGCGCGAAGAACCCGAAGCGCATCCCGTCAAGTCGGACGAAGACCGGATGTTCTACCTGTGATCGTCTGATGCGTGATGGCGGACAATGCGTTGCGTTGTCCGCCATCACGGCTATCGCGACGCGGCATGCGCATTGCCCGCCTTGCCGCGCGTCGTTGCCGGCTCAGCACCTTCTGCTCCCGTTTCTGTTCCTGTTTCTGTTCCCGTTTCAGCTTTCGTCTGCACCGCCTGTGCTTCGAGCCAGCGGCAAAACTGCCCGACGAGCGGCGCATTCGCCACTTCGCGCCGCGCGACCCACCAGTAGCCACGCGCGCCGATGCGCGGTCCTTTCAGCGGCATTACCAATCGCCCGGACGCCAGTTCGTCGTCGAGCAGCGGCGTCGGTCCGAGCGCGACGCCCAGGCCATCCACGGCCGCCTGCAACGCCAGATAGAAGTGATCGAACGACTGCTTCTTGCGGCACTTCGCGGTGACGCCCGCCGCGTGCAGCCAGTGCTGCCATGCGTCCGGCCGCGTATCCGAATGCAGTAGCACATGACGCGCGAGATCGTCGGCCGTATGGATCGGCAGGCGCTGCAACAGCGCGGGACTGCACACGGGCAGCTCGCTTTCTTCGAGAAACTGCCCGCTCGCGCAATTGGGCCAGTGCGCGGGCCCGCGCCGCACGGCGACGTCGAAGCTGTCGAGTGTTTCGACGGGCGCGTTCGACGTCGACAGCCGCAACTCGACGTTCGGCGCCATCCGCTGAAACTGCGAAAGCCGCGGCAATAGCCACTTCATTGCGAACGTCGGCAGCGCGTTCACGCGCAGCACGTGAACGACACCTGTGTCGCGCAACTGGTCGGTCGCGACGGCGATGCTGTCGAACGCGGCCTGCACTGTCGACAGATAGCGGCGTCCGTCTTCCGTCAGCCGCACGCGCTTGCCGACGCGATGAAAAACCTGCACGCCGACCCACGCCTCGAACGCCGCCACCTGACGGCTGATTGCACCGTGCGTCACATGAAGCTCATCCGCGGCGGACGTGAAGCTGTCGTGCCGCGCCGCGGCCTCGAAGGCGCGCAGCGCGGGGAAAGGGGGAAGCTTGCGGTTCGTCCTTGCATTCATCCTTGTGATTCTAGATCACAAGGATGTACCCGAGAAATCGTTTTGCGCCGCCCGCAATCGGCGCTAATCTTCACGCCTTGTACTGAATAGTGAACGCGATGGATCAGCACCCCGACGCGCCGGAGCATGCGCCCCCTCCGACTTCGCGCGAAATCTTCATGGGCTTTCTGGGCCTTGGGCTGACGTCGTTCGGCGGCGCGCTGCCGCTCGCGAGGCGGACCATCGTCGAACAGCGCCGCTGGCTGACGTCCGCCGAATTCACCGATCTGCTCGGTCTGTGCCAGTTCCTGCCGGGCGGCAACGTGATCAATCTGTCGGTGGCGCTGGGCATGCGCTTTCGCGGCCTGCGCGGCGCGCTGGCGGGCATTCTCGGCTTGATCGCCGGACCATCGCTCGTCGTGATCGCACTGGGCGTGATCTACGAGCGCACGCAAAACGATCCGCACATCCGGCATCTTTTCGCCGGACTCGCGGCGGCGGCAGCCGGTCTGCTGATCGCGATGGCCGTCAAGATCCTGCTGCCGCTGCGCCACGACCCGAGGGCCGCGACGATCGCCGCACTGGGCTTCGTCGCGATCGCATTGCTGCGCTTCCCGCTACTGCCGACGATGCTCGTGCTGACGCCGCTCAGTATCTACATCGCGTCGCGCGTGGCGAAAGCCGATGCCGCCGCTTTATCGTCACGCCAGAACGAGACTTCGAAATGACCGATACGTTGATCGCGCTCGCCGTCATCTTCAGCCAGCTGTCGCTGCTCGCGTTCGGCGGCGGCAACACCATCTTGCCGGAGATGCAGCGACAGGTCGTCGAGGTGCATCACTGGATGCCCGCGAGTGAATTCAGCGCGCTCTTCGCGCTCGCGCAGGCGGCGCCGGGGCCGAACATGATGGTGGTGACGCTCGTCGGCTGGCATGTGGCGGGATGGGCAGGAATGCTCGTGACGTCGCTCGCGAAGTTCGGACCGTCGTCCGTCGTCACGCTGCTTGCGATGCATGCGTGGAACCGCTTCAAGGACCGCCCGTGGCGGCGCATCGCGCAGAAGGGGCTCGTGCCCGTGACGGCGGGTCTCGTCGCGGCGAGCGCGGTTCTGATCGCGCAGGCGTCGGACACGTCGTGGCTCGCGTGGGTCATCACGGGCACATGCGCGGTGCTCGCGTTCAAGACGCGGATTCACCCGTTGTGGCTGCTCGGAGCCGGCGCGCTCGCGGGGCTCGCCGGACTCCCGTTCATCGGCTGACAGGCGCTCGCACGCGCTTACCGAGAACGCTACTGCTGAAACCCCACTACTGGAACCCCACTACTGGAACGCCACTTCGGCGAAGCTGCGCAGCTTGCGACTGTGCAGCTTGTGCAGGCCGTTGGTGCGCAGAATCTCCATCGCCTTCACGCCGATCTGCAAATGCTGGTCGACCTGCGCGCGGTAGAACTGGTCGGCCATGCCGGGCAGCTTCAGTTCGCCGTGCAGCGGCTTGTCGGACACGCACAGCAGCGTCCCGTACGGCACGCGGAAGCGGAAGCCGTTCGCGGCGATCGTCGCGCTTTCCATGTCGAGCGCGATCGCGCGGCTTTGCGACAGGCGCTGCACGGGCTCGCGATGATCGCGCAGTTCCCAGTTGCGGTTGTCGACGCTCGCGACCGTGCCCGTGCGCATCACGCGCTTCAGCTCCACGCCGTCGAGCTGCGTGACCTGCGCGACGGCGCGCTCCAGCGCGACCTGCACTTCGGCGAGCGCAGGAATCGGCACCCACAGCGGCAAGTCGTCGTCGAGCACGTGATCCTCGCGCACATAGCCGTGCGCGAGCACATAGTCGCCGAGACGCTGCGTGTTGCGCAGGCCCGCGCAGTGGCCGAGCATGATCCACGCATGCGGGCGCAGCACCGCGATGTGATCGGTAATGGTCTTCGCGTTCGACGGGCCGACACCGATGTTGATCATCGTGATGCCGCTGCCGTCCGCGCGCTTGAGGTGGTACGCGGGCATTTGCGGCAGGCGCGGCGGCGCCGTGCCTTCGTCTTCCTGCTCGCCGATATTCGCGTTGTACGTGATCACGTCGCCCGGCTCGACGAACGACGTGTACTCGCTGCGGTACGCGCGCAGATCGGCGGCGTCGGTCTTCGCCATCATCGTGCGGCCGAGCTTCACGAACTCGTCGATGTAGAACTGATAGTTCGTGTACAGCACATAGTTCTGGCAGTGCGTGGGCGACGTCGCCGTGTAGTGCTTGAGCCGATGCAGCGAAAAGTCGACGCGCGCCGCGGTGAAGAGTGCGAGCGGATGCGGCTCGCCGGGCATCGGCTCGTAGGTGCCGTTGACGATGCGGTCGTCGAGCAGCGCGAGATCGGGCGGGTCGAACACATCGCGCATCGAGAGCAGGCGCTCGCGGTCCAGATCGCCTTCGAGATGGATGCCCTCGGCGAACGCGAAGTGAATCGGGATCGGCTGATCCGACACGCCCACTTCGACGGCCACATGATGGTTCTTCACCAGCAGGCGCAATTGCTCGCGATAGTAGTTGCCGAACAGATCGGGCCGCGTCACCGTGGTCTCGAACACGCCGGGACCGGCGACGAAGCCATACGAGCGCCGCGAATCGACATGCGTGTTTGTTTCCGTGCGCACGCGCACGAACGGATAGCAGGCGCGCACACGGCGGTCGAACGGCTCGTTGCGCCGGAAACGCGCAAACGCATCGCGCAAGAACGACGTGTTCGCTTCATAGATGGCGGACAGGCGCGTGACGGCATCGGCGGCGTCGTCGAAGGCCTCGGTCGGGAACGCGTTAGCGGGCATGTGCACCGCGCGTTGATTGGTATCGTAGTTCATCTTCGTTCGCCTCGATTGATGCAACGACATTACCACGGAACCCACGCTTTCTGATGTCCGCGCGCCTGCTCATCGGCGACCTGCGCGATCAGGCGCGCGCATGATCGCGCGGGCCGCGCGACGCCTCGCACACGCGCCGCGCATGCCGCGCGGGAAGCGCGCAAAATAAGGCTATCGCCCGCTGCTCATGCCCGTGAGCAGCACTGGATTTGCTAGAATCGGGCCACCTTATCGGAGAAACATCATGAAGCCGCTCTTCCCCGCCGCAGTTGCGCTGGCGCTCGCCGTCAGCGGCGTGGCGATGGCTGCCCAGCCTGCCCCGTCCGCGAAAGACGCGCAGGCGGCCGCAGACGCACAAGCCGAAGCCAACGAACGCGCGGGCCTGCCGGATCTGAGAGCGATCAACCGTCCCGCGGCTGAGGTCAGTTCGAAAGTCGAGATCAACACGCCGCGTACGCCGAGCTTCTATGAGCGCAGCGGCAACGGCACCGAAATCACCGAATACCGCGATAAGGGCAAGCCCGTCGAAATCAACGTGCACTCGAACTTCGGCACGCGCTACCAGATGAGCGCGCCCACCGACACGTCGCCGAAGGTTTACGAATCCGGCAAGCCGCCCGCGCGCCTGCCGTCCGTGAACCTGCATTACTGATCGACGCAAGCCGGCGCGCCTATGCAAGCCGGCGCGCCTATTCGTGGCGGCGCACGCCGGCGTGCTTCAAGCCTGCTTAAGCCTGTTTCAAGCCCGCTTCGAGCAGATAGGCGCCGGCGAACATCGCATCCGGCGCCCGTCGCGACGACGCACACAGATGCACCGGGAACGCAACGACGCTTTCAACCCGCTTGCCCCGGCTCACACTGGCATCGCGCCAGCCGAACAACCTGATCCGACGTCCCACGCATGGCCGTTTTCACCGCTGTCACCGAAGCCCAGCTCGCAGACTGGATGCGCCACTACGATCTCGGCGAAGTCGTCGACTTTCGCGGCATCACATCCGGAATCGAGAACAGCAATTTCTTTCTGACGACCACGCGCGGCAAGTACGTCCTCACGATTTTCGAAAAGCTGACGGCCGGGCAACTGCCGTTCTATCTGGACCTGATGCGCCACCTGGCGTCGCATCGCGTGCCCGTGCCTGACCCGATGCCGCGCGACGACGGCGCGCTGTTCGGCATGCTCGACGGCAAACCTGCGACGATCGTCACGAAACTCGACGGCGCGCCAGAGCTTGTGCCCGGCGTCGCGCATTGCGTCGAAGTGGGCCAGATGCTCGCGCGGCTGCATCTGGCGGGCCGCGACTTCGCGCATCATCAGCCGAATCTGCGCAGCCTGCCATGGTGGCAGGAAACGGTGCCGAGCATCGTGCCGTTCGTCACCGATGCGCAGCGCGCGCTGCTCACGGAAGAACTCGCGCATCAGCAGGCGTTCTTCGCGTCGGCGGATTATGCGTCGCTGCCGGAAGGTCCGTGCCATTGCGATCTGTTCCGCGACAACGTGCTGTTCGCGCACGCCGCGCCCGATACGCATCATGAAGTCGCGCTTGGCGGCTTCTTCGATTTTTATTTCGCGGGCTGCGACAAGTGGCTCTTCGACGTCGCCGTGACGGTCAACGACTGGTGCGTCGATCTCGCCACGGGCAAGCTCGACGAAGCGCGCGTCGATGCGTTGCTGCGCGCGTATCAGACCGTGCGCCCGTTCACACCCGCCGAAAACCGGCACTGGGGCGACATGTTGCGCGCGGGAGCGTATCGCTTCTGGGTGTCTCGCCTGTATGATTTCCATATGCCGCGCGCCGCCGAACTGCTCAAGCCACACGATCCAGGCCATTTCGAGCGCATTCTTCGCGAGCGCCTCGCTGGTGTCGCCCTCCCTGGCATTCATACCTCATGCAACTGATCGAAGTCCCGGCGAAAACCGGCTACGTGTGGTTCCGTCAAGGAATCTGGCTCTTTCGCAAGAACCCGCTTGCGTTTCTCACGCTGTTTTTCGCGTATCTGCTCGCGATGACGGCCATTTCGCTGATCCCGATCATCGGCGGCGTGCTGCCGCTGATGCTGATTCCGGGCGTCGCGGTCGGCTTCATGGCGGCGTGCCGCGACACGATTGCGGGCAAGCCGGTGCTGCCGACCATACTCGTCGACGGCTTCCGCTCGTACGGCAGCCAGGTCGCGAAGCGTCTGCTGCTGCTCGGCATGCTCTACATCATCGCGATGGCGATCGTGCTGCTCGGTTCCGCGCTCGCGGACGGCGGCGTGCTGCTGCATCTGATGATCAGCGGCGAGTCGATGCAGCCCGAAGCCGTCGCGAACAGCGATATTCCGCTGGCCGTGCTGACGGCGCTCGCATTCTATGTGCCCGTCGCGATGCTGTTCTGGTTCGCGCCGATCCTCACCGCATGGCACGACGTGCCGACCATCAAGGCGATGTTCTTCAGCATCGTCAGTTGCTGGCGAAATCGCGGCGCATTCACCGTGTACGGCGCGTTGTGGTTCGCCGTCGCGACGACGGTGTCGATCGGACTGTCCGCGCTGCTACAGGCGATCGGCGCTGGCGATCTCGCGCTCGTGATCCTGATGCCCGCGTCGATCATCGTCACGACGATGCTCTACTGCTCGTTCTATGCGACGTATCGCGGCTGCTTCGGCGTGCAATCGCCCGGACAGCCGCTGCCGCCTGCGCCTTCTTCGCCGTCCTCCTAAGAGTCGCCTTCGTAAGAGCCGTCTTCGCAAGAGCCGGCTTTCTTCGAACCTGCGATGCGGCGTGGGTTTCCTGCCCGTCGGATCACTCCGTCGTGCCGTTTTTTGCGGCACAATAGTTTGCACACAATCCATTCGCACGCTTCACTTCAGGGGGACGGATATGACCCAGCGCACCGCTTTTCCCGTCACGCTCGACGAGCAACTCTGCTTCGCGCTCTATTCGACGTCCCTTGCGATGACTAAAGCGTACAAGCCGATTCTCGACCGGCTCGGACTCACTTACCCGCAATATCTGACGATGCTGATCCTGTGGGAAAGCGACGACGTCACGGTGAAGGACATCGCCGCGCGCCTGAATCTGGATTCGGCGACGGTCACGCCGCTGCTCAAGCGGCTCGAAGCGCAAGGCTATATCGAGCGCCTGCGCGGCACCGAGGACGAACGGCTCGTCTTTATCCGGCTGACGAAATCGGGCGTTGCGCTGAAACGCACTGCACGCGATGTGCCGGGCGAAATCTTCTGCGCGACCCAGCAGACACCCGGATTCCTCACGCGGCTGCGCGATGATCTGACGCAATTGCGCGGCACCTTGACCGACTACCTCGAGCGCTCCTGAGACGCGGGCCGGCCGCGGCTGCCGCGCTTATCGACAATGTCTATTGCATCGCCTATTGCATCGACAGCGAATATAGTTTGCACACTAACGATTTGTACGATATCTTTGTCGCGTGCCAGTCCGATAGCGATGCGCGCCATTGTGGCGAACACAACGGCTGGCAGCGAACGGGATCGACGGGGGGCGATGCGCAGCCGTGGTTCCCGATCTTCAACCCGCTGACGCAATCGGAAAAAACTCGATCCGCAACGGCGCTTTATCAAAGCTTCTTGCCCGGAACTGGAGAACGTGCCCGCGAAGGGATTCACGCGCCCTGGCGGGCGGCGCCCGACGATCTGAAGAATTAAGGCGTGGCGCTGGGAAGGATTATCCGCAGCCTGCCGTCGATCATGCAAAAGCGCGCCAGGCGACGCTGGCGCGCTACGCTCACGTTGAGCGCGCGTTTCTGTCCGGCTCACACGCCGGCCAGCGCGAATCTGCCTAGTTCTGGCTCATCCACGACGGATGGCGCATTTGCGACTCGCGATCAATCTTGCGCATGCGGAACTCGAGGTCGTACAGATCCGAGGCTTCAGCCAGGTAGGCGTCGTTGCGCTCTTTGACGCGCTCGTCGTAGGACTTCGTCAAAAACAGGAAAAAGCGGCTGATCAGATACATGGTGGACCTCGAATGTGGCGTTAGGTGACTGACACCTAGGGATAACCCGTATTATAGGGAAAACCCTAGGTGCACGCCAGCGCCCGATTCGAAGTGTGGCAATTTGTCAACTGACGCGGGGACGGACGCCTTCCGCGGCGCGCACAGCCGTGCGCGCCGGCTCGGCGCGGCGCTGATGCTTGAAGAAATCCCACAACAGTCCGCTCGCATCCGGCCCTTTCGATGAGTGGAACGGGACGGCATCGTCGCCGCCGCTCCATGCGTGGCCCAGCCCCTGCACGCGGCACAGCCGAACGACGCGCCGTCCACCGCGCGTGTAGTCGCGCGTGATGACGGTTGCCTTGCGGTCCTCCTTCACGTCGCCGACCTTGCGCACGCCTTGCGCATCGACGATGCCGTTCAACCGCAGGAACTGCTCGGTCAGCTGTTCCGCGTTGACGGGCGCGACGACATGATCCGACTCGCCCTGCAGGATGATGGCCGGCATGCCCGGATACGACGTGACGTCCGCCACGGCGTCGACGAGCGTCACCGGGTCCTGACGCGTGCCGCGCCGCATGACGTCCATTGCGGTGATGCCCGAGTGCGCCTCGCCGAACGCTGGTCCCGAATGCAGCGCGACGGCCGCGAAACGGTCCGGGAAGTGCAGCGCCAGCAGCGCCGCGAGTCCCGCGCCCGCCGACAGCCCGGCCACGTAGACCCGCTCGCGGTCGAAACCGTACGACTCGACGAGCGCATCGACGAGCGATACCACGGAGCGCGCCTCTGCCCGGCCGGCGCGGTCCGTATCGTCGTACCAATGCCAGCAGCGATGCGCGTGCGCGTGCTTCGACTGCTCCGGGTATACAACCGCGAAGCCGTAGCGATCGGCGAGCAGATTCATGCGCGTGCCTTCGGCAAATTCGTCGATCGACTGCTTGCAGCCGTGCAACATCACGATGAGCGGCACGTGTTTGAGCGGCTTGCCCGCGGGCAGATACAGCCCGTATTGCAGATGATTGACGAGGCTGCCCGGCGCGGCAGGCGCCGAATGGAACGAGCGGGTCCACGTGCCGCCCGCCCATGCGGCGGCGCGCGGCCGCACGCGCGACTCGCGCGCGCCGCGCTGCGGCACGTCGCGGGTGACGGTCTTGCGCACTTTCACCGAAGGCTTGGCGACGGGCGACGCAGGTCGCGTCACCGCGCGTTTGGACTTGGGCGCACGCTTCAACGTCGCGCGGGCGTGCTCCGTCTGGATCGCAAAAAGGCGTTTGAGGCCGCCTAGCCAGATCTTCGTGAAGCTTTTTGGCATAGGATTTCTCGCAAATAGGGATCAATGCTGTCCGCTTCAAAAGCGGACTTGTGCGATGCACAATAACACCAATCTCGGTGCGATGCTGAACGTTGGCCGATGTGGATCTAGCGAAAAGCCCGTCCCCGCGTGCTTTTCATCAGACGATTTCCGAATTGTCCTAGCATCTGTCACTTATCGCGTTTCCGTTTGCGACTTGGGCCGAACCGCTCCCTCTATACTTGTAGAATACGCGCCGAGCGCAAGTGCTCAGGGAAATGTGGAATCTGATCCCGCACTGCCGCACGGCGCCCCGAATCTTCCGGCCGCTGGCCCGCAACACGCGGCGCCCGGTTATATGTCGTCAAGAATGCCCATGCTTCACCTGCCATATCACTTCTGGTATCTGATCACGAGCTTCGGCGGCGCCGGACTGACGCTGCCGCTCGCCTTGGCCATCGCGCTGTGGCTGGCCGTTGGCTATTCGTGGAAGCTCGGCGCCGGCTGGCTCTTTCTCCTCGGCGCGGCCGTCGCGCTGGTCACGGCGACGAAGGTGGCGTTTCTCGGCTGGGGCGTCGGCGTGCCCGTATGGGACTTCACCGGCCTCAGCGGACACGCGATGCTCGCCACCGCCGTCTACCCCGTCGCGGCCTTTCTCGTGCTGCTGCCTGCGCCGTCTGCTGTGCGTATGGCCGGCGTGGCGCTGGCGCTGCTCGGCGGCGCGCTGGTCAGCTTTTCGCGCATCGTCATCGAGGCGCATTCGCCTTCGGAAGCGATCACGGGCTGCATCGTCGGCGCGCTGACGGCGCTCGTGTTCATCCGCATCGCGTGGAACGCGACGCCGGGGCGCATGCCGATCGTCCCCGTCGCGCTGAGTCTGATGCTCATCGCGCTCGGCCTGCACAACGTGCACGTGCCGACGCACCGCTGGGTCACGCACATCGCGCTGAAGGTTTCCGGCCACGACCGGCCGTTCGTCCGTGGCTGCTGGCGGGGGCTGCGCGATACGAGCGTGCCTGTCGCGCTGTTCTCGCCGTTGCCGAATACGCGCAACGTCGCAGTGCCGCTGCAGGATTCCGACGCATAGAAATTCGCCATTGCGGCCCCGATATGATCAACATGTCGAGCGCTATAACCGAACATATATTACGATGGCGTTTTCCACGCGTTTCCCGCCAGCCGGCGCCATGCATCCATGTTCACCACGTCGATCCACCGCTTGCTGAAGCCCGCCATGCTCGCCGCGAGCGCGCTGTCGTTCGCTTTCAGCGCTCAGGCTCGCGCGGACGAGATCATCGTCTCCGCCGCCGCCAGCCTGACGAACGCGTTCAAGGGCGTCGGCGACGCGTACCAGCAGCAGCATCCCGGCACGAAGCTGCTCTTCAACTTCGGCGCATCGGACGTGCTGATGCAGCAGATCACGAAGGGCGCGCCCGCCGATGTATTTGCTTCCGCCGATCAGAAAGCGATGGACAAGGCCGTCGAGCAAAAGGTGATCGTGACGTCGACGCGCACCGACTTCGCCGCGAATTCGCTCGTGCTGATCGTGCCCGCGGACAGCAAGCGCGCGCCCTCGACGCTGAACGAGCTGACGACGGCGAGCGTAACGCGCGTCGCATACGGCGATCCGGCGTCGGTGCCTGTGGGCCGCTATACGGAAGGCGCGCTGAAGGCGGCGGGCGTGTGGGACGCCGTCAGCGCGAAGGGCGTGCTCGCGGCCAACGTGCGCCAGAGCCTCGATTACGTGTCGCGCGGCGAAGTCGACGCTGGCTTCGTATTCGGCACCGATGCCGCCGTCATGCCCGACAAGGTCAAAGTCGCGCTGACCGTGCCGACGACCACGCCGATCACTTACCCGATCGCGCAGGTCGAAGGCAGCAAGCATGCCGCCGATGCGCGGTCGTTCATCGCGTTCGTGCTGTCACCCGCCGGTCAGGCCGTGCTGGCGAAATACGGCTTCAAGCCGGCGCACTGAGCGGGCCAACCATCGCGCCGACATCATGGAACAGGCCTGGATTCCGCTGCTGCTGTCGCTGAAGGTCGCCGGTTGGGCGACGGCGCTGAACGTCGTGCTCGGCGTCGCGCTCGGCCTCGGCCTGTCGCGCTGGCGCTCGGGCGCGCGCGACGTGATCGATTCTTTGCTGACGCTGCCCCTCGTCATGCCGCCGACGGTGCTCGGCTATTACCTGCTGGTGCTGCTCGGCCGGCGCGGCGTGATTGGCGTATGGCTCGACCGCTTCGATATCCAGCTGGTGTTCACGTGGCAGGGCGCGGTGATCGCGTCGATGGTCGTGGCGTTTCCGCTCGTGCTGAAGTCCGCGCGCGCGGCGTTCGAATCCGTCGATCCGCAGCTCGAGCGCGCGGCGCGCACGCTTGGCGTCAGCGAGGCGGCCATTTTCTTTCGCGTGACGCTGCCGCTCGCGTCGCGCGGCATTCTGGCGGGCGCGTTGCTCGCGTTCGCGCGCGCGCTCGGAGAATTCGGCGCGACGCTGATGATCGCCGGCAATCTGCCGGGCCGCACGCAGACGCTGTCGGTGGCCGTCTACGCCGCCGTGCAGGCCGGCGACGACGGCACGGCCAATTTCCTCGTGCTCGTCACGTCGATTACCTGCGTCGCGATCCTGCTGCTCGCGGGCCGGCTCGTGCCGCAACACTCGCTGATGACTTCCCGCTGACATGCCGCTTTCTGTCGACATCCGCAAATCCCTGCACACGCCCGAGCGCCAGTTCACGCTCGACGTGTCGTTCACCGCGAGCGCGCAGCGCATCGTGCTGTTCGGGCCGTCTGGCGCCGGAAAGAGCCTGACGCTGCAGGCGATCGCGGGCCTGCTGCGCCCCGACGAAGGCAAGATCACGCTGCACGGCGACGCGCTCTTCGACAGCGCGCGCGGCATCGACCAGAGGCCGCAGGCGCGCCGCCTCGCGTATCTCTTTCAGGATTACGCGCTGTTTCCGCATTTGAACGTGCGGCAGAACATCGGCTTCGGCATGCACGCAGGCTGGCTCAATCCGGGCCGGCGCTTTTCGCATCCGCAGATCGATTACTGGCTCGATGCGCTGGACCTGAAAAGCGTCGCCGGGCACCATCCGGCGCAGCTTTCCGGCGGCCAAAAGCAACGCGTGGCGCTGGCACGGGCGCTCGTCGCGCAGCCGCGGCTGCTGCTGCTCGACGAGCCGTTTTCCGCGCTCGATTACGCGCTGCGCGAGCGCATGCGGCGCGAGCTGTGCGATCTGCAGACGCGGCTCGACATTCCGATGCTGTTGATCACGCACGATCCCGACGATGTCGCCGCTTTCGGCGATCAGGTCGTGCAGGTGTACGACGGCAGCGTGCGCGAAAACGCGCCGTTCAAGGGCTACGCGCGCACGCTTTCGTGAGGGGGCAGCAGGGCGGGACTGCGCCCGGCAAGCGCGGCGCTATCGGCCCATCACGCTTCAAGCAGTAGTCACGCCGAGAATCACGCTCGACGCCTTGAACGCGGCCACGAGCGCCTCGCCTTCGGCGACGCGCAGTTCGTCGACGCTCTCGTTCGTGACGACCGCCGTCACGACGGCGCCGCCTTCGAGCGCGAGCGACACCTCCGCGTTGACAGCCCCGCGCTGCACCGCCGACACCTCGCCGCGCAGCCGGTTGCGCGTCGACAGCCGTTGCGCGGTGCCGTCGTCCGCAGCCAGCAGCACCGACGACGCCTTCACGAGCGCGACGGCTTCCCCACCGACCGCGAGCCCGAGCATCTCCGTGCTTTCGTGCGTGACGATCGCGACGATGACCTGTCCGCCGGGCAGCGCAAGCGATACTTCATCGTTGACGGTACCGCGCTGGATCGCGCTGACCTTGCCGTACAGCTGGTTGCGCGCGCTCGTTTTCATGCCGATGCGGCCGATCAGCTGCCAGTCGTCGCTGAATCCGGCAATCGCCGCGCCAGCGCGCTCCAGAAACAGCCGGTGCTCGCGCTCGACCGCGCGAAACGTGTCGATCAGCGTTCGCGCGCGCGGCGTGAGCGTCGTGCCGCCGCCGCCCTTGCCGCCCGTCGAGCGGACGACGAGCGTCTCGCCGGCGAGGTTGTTCATTGCGTCGATGGCGTCCCACGCGGCCTTATAGCTCATGCCGATGGCTTTGGCCGCGCCCGTGATCGAGCCCGTTTCGCCGATTGCCGCGAGCAGCGCGATGCGTTGCGCGCCGCCGAGCGTCTGTTCGCCGGAACGAAACCAGACGGAGCCGCCGAATTGCAAAGGGTCGTGGGAAGCGTCGTTGTGATCGGTCGTCATGGCTCGCGCGCGTCGGCAAATGGCTGTCAAGGGTGCAAGCCATTATAGCGACGCGCACTTCGCCGAAAGCCCGCGAGCGGCCGCGCGAAAGCGCTCAGAGCGCGTACTGCGCGATTCCGTTGCCGAACGACCAGTTCTCCTTCAGCACCTCGACGATATTCACGAACACATCCTCGCGACGCACGCCCGGACTCTCGGCGAGGTTGTCGGCGATGCGTTGATAGAGCGCCTTCTTCTGCTCGACAGTGCGCGTGTTGCTCGCGGCGATCTGGATCAGCACGAAATCGTCGCTGCGCTCGATGTCCAGATAGTTGCGCCCGTAGACGAAGTTGCTCGCGTCGTGCTCGCTGATGACCATGAAGATGTCGTCTTCGGGCACGTTGAAAACGTCGATCAGCGCGCGCTGGATGCCCTGCGTGAGCGCTAGACGGTAGTCAGCCGGCTTGCCGGCGCGCAGCGCGATTCGGGTGAGAGGCATGATGAACTCCTGAGTGAAGAGAAGGTGCATTCAGCTTAGATCGCGCCTATCATAATGAACAGACATGCATCGATATTTCATCCATTTACCTTTGAAATGAAAGTACTCGATCTCGACGCCGTGCGCGCCTTCGTTCTCGTCGCCGATTTGCGCAGCTTCACGCGCGCCGCGGATGCGCTCGACACCACGCAATCCGCCGTCAGCCTCAAGCTGAAGCGGCTGGAAGCGCATGTCGGCAAGCAGTTGCTGGAGCGCACGCCGCGCGTCGTGCGGCTATCGGCGGATGGCGAGGCGTTCGTCGAAGGCGCGCGCGATCTGCTGACGGCGCACGATCGGGCGCTCGGCTCGCTGTCCGTGGACCGGCGGCGTCTTGCGTTGGGGTTGAGCGAACATGTGGCGGGCATCGATCTCGCGGGGATGCTCGTGCGCGTCAATGCGCACGATCCGGGGCTCGTGCTGGAACTGCATATGGGAATGTCGGCGGCGCTGCTTCAGCAGTACGACGAGAGGCGGCTTGACGCCGTGGTCGTGCGCGCCGAGCCCGACGACATGCCGCGCGAGGACGGCCAGTTGCTTTTCACGGAGCCGCTGTCCTGGCTCGCGGCGCCCGAATGGCTGCCGCGCGCGGGCGAACCGCTCCCGCTCGCGCTGCTTGCCGCGCCGTGCAACGTACGCTCGGTCGCGTTGCGCACGCTCGATGGCGCGGGCATCGCGTGGCGGGAGGCGTTCGTCGGCGGCGGGGTGCCTGCCGTGGGCGCGGCGGCAGCAGCGGGGCTCGCAGTGTCGCCGCTCGCGAGGCGCGTCGCGCCGCGCGGTCTCGTCGATTCGGGTGCGCGTCTCGGCTTGCCGCCGCTGCCGGAATCGCGCGTGACGCTGCACTCGCGGGTACGCGACGCGCGCTCGGCGGAGACGCTGCGGATCGTGACGAACGGGCTGACCGCCCAATGATGCTTATTTGAGGATGGGTGGAAGCTCGCGTGGCATCGCGCCGCCGCCGTTGGCTTGAGTCGCTGGAACGTCGGCTGTTTGCGAGGGCTCGGGCCTGGGCGTGGCCACGGCGACGGCAGGGTTTGCGCGCGCAGCTTGGGCCTGGGCGTTGGCGTGGGTTTGTGCTGGGGCGTGTGCTGAGGTTTGTGCTTGGGCGTGCGCCTGGACTTGTGCCTCGCGCGCCGCTACGCGCGCTCCGCCCGCGTGCGCCGTTTTCACACCAACGTCGGCAGTCACGCTACCGGCCTTTTTCGGCGGCATTTTCGCGCCCGGCTTAGCGGCTGTAACTTTCGCGCGCGGCGCAGCCGCATGTCGATGCGCATTCTTCGCCGCGCCAGCACCGGCGGGCGCCGCGTGCTTCGACTGCGCGACGTGCTGCGCGCCCGGCGCGGCTTCGGGCGGATTCCACACTTCCTTGTATTCGGCGCACGCCGCCATCGACGCGCACAGCAAACCGACCGCCACTCCCGCTCTGAATCCGAACGACACCGCCGCCTCCGCGCAAAAACTCGTGGCGCGGATTATACACGCGGACTTGCATTAATCCACATATGGACTAATATCTATAAAACGTTCAAATCAGGACTCCATCATGTCTTCCGCCGCCCACATCTCGAGCGCCGAACGACCGCTGCGACGACCGCCCGCCGAACCTTCGGTGGCGGACATGTCCGCCGCCGGTCTGCGCGCGTTCTTCAACATTGCGCGCGACTGGGAATTGAGCGCCGACGAGCAAATCACTCTGCTCGGCTCGCCCGGCCGCTCGACGTTCTTCAAGTGGAAAAACTCGCCGCAAACGGCGCGCCTCGCCCGCGACACACTGGAGCGGCTGTCCCTTCTGCTCGGCATCTACAAGTCGCTGCAAATCCTGCTGCCGCAGCCTGCCGCCGCCGATGCGTGGATCAAGCGCCCTAACAGCGCGCCGCCGTTCGGCGGCCGCCGCGCGCTCGACCGCATGCTCGCCGGCAATATCAGCGACCTCGTCGCCGTGCGCCAGTATCTCGACGCAATGCGAGGCGGCTGGGCGTGACAGAACCGCAATGGCAAGACCGCTGGCGCGTGGCATCGCTCGCCTGGACGCCCGCGTACCGCGTGATTCCGACTCGCTTTCCCGCCGTCAACCTGTTCGACCGTGTCGCATCGCCCGAAGACTTCGACGCGCTCTACGCGCTCGAAGCGCTGACCAACGACCGCGTGCGCACGGAAATCGGCGATCTCGATCTCGTGCCGCGCGACGAACGGCGCTTCGGCCCCGGCTACGGGCCGATCATGGCCGCACTCACGCATCTGAACCCGCAGGGCAGCCGTTTTTCCGACGGCACGTATGGCGTGTTCTACTGCGCGCGCTCGCGCGAAACGGCGATCGCGGAGACGCGCTATCACTCGGGGCTCTTTCTCGCCGCGACCCAGGAGCCGCCGATGCGCCAGCAGATGCGGCTCTACACGGTGATCGCGCAGGGCGATGTCGTCGATCTGCGGGACATGGATTCAGCCGAAGCATCGGTGCTGTCGCCGAACGACTACGCGCCCGGCCAGGTGCTCGGCCGCGCGATCCGCGAGGCGGGCGCGCCGGGTATCGTGTATCCGTCGGTGCGGGACGCGGGAGGCGAATGTCTCGCCGCGTTCAGGACGATGCTGCTGCGCGACTGTCATCACGCGGCGTATCTGGAATACAACTGGAACGGCAGCACCGTCGATATGGTGTTCGAGCTAAGCCGGGTCGGCTGATACAGGGTCGGCTGATGCATACGGCACGGCCGTGTACGGCATGGGCTTCGACGGGGCGGGCGTCTACGGCAACGCGAGCGCCGAAGCCCCGGCCGAGCGCGCCAGATCGACCGTGACCGACCAGCGCGTCGTCGTGCGCGCTTCGACGATCGTCAGCTTGCCGCCCGGCCCGAACGCGCCCGTGTCGATGAACACCTGTGCGCCGAACTGCTGCACCTCGCGCACGGGCGTATGCCCGCAATACGTCAGCGACAGGCCACGCTGGCTCGCCGGATCGGACGTGCCCATCGCGAGGCTGCGGCCCCACAGCAGTTGCTGGCGAGTCTCGTCGGAGAAATGGTTTGCGTCGAGTTCGGCGTCGGTGCCGAGAAACTCAGCGTGCAGCAGGTTGAAGCGGTCGCTGCCCGAGCCGATCACGCGCACGAGCGGCAGCGCGCGCAGACGCTGCGCATACGCGCGCAACCGCTCCATCGGCACATGCGCGCTCCACAAGCCGCCGATGCCGTACCACCACTGCTTCTTCAGCCTGCCTTCAGCGACGGCGCACAGCGCGTCCTCGTGATTGCCGAGGACAGCGTAGAACCACGGCTTGTCGAGCAGCGCGAGCGCCTCTTCCGATTGGGTGCCGCGATCGACCAGATCGCCGACTGAGAACAGCCGGTCGCGCGACGGATCGAATTCGATCTCGCGCAGCAGAAAGCGCAACGCATCGACGCAGCCATGCAGATCGCCGACCACGAAATCGCGTCCATTGCGATTGACGTCGTGATGTTGGACGGTGGTGACAAGTGTGGAGTCCATGACGCAATGATAGTGCGAGCATGCAAGCACTGTATGCGCGGCATCCCGCGTTCGTGCGCCTATCGCCTGTCGTCGGCAAGACACGCGACGGACGTCGTAGCGGGATTCGCGCGCCGCGCGCCGCGCGGCTGCGTCGCAGTCGCACTACCGGCACTACCGGCACTACCGGCACTACCGGCACTACCGGCACTACTGGCACTACCGGCACTACCGGCACTACTGGCACTACTGGCAGTACTGGCACCACTGGCCCACTGGCACTACCCGCACTACCCGCACTACCCGCACTACTCGCACTACTCGCACTTCATGCCGTCACTGCGGTGTCGCACGCAGCGTGCCGATCTGCTCGACGCTGACGGTCGATTGCGGATTCCCAAACCGCTTCGTCACGTAATTCGTGATCGCGGCGATCTGCTCGTCGCTCAGATCGCGGTCGAATGCCGGCATCAGCGCATCGGCGGCCTGGGTCCTGCGGCTCACGCCGTGCAGGATCACCATCGCGAGATTGTTCGCGTCGCTCGCGCCCGACACCGTGTTATGGATCAGCGACGGATACGCGCCCGGCGCGCTCGCGCCGACGCCCTCGCCCGTCCAGTTGTGACACGTCGCGCAGTTCGCGAGAAAGAGTTGCGCGCCGTTCACGCCGTTCGTCTTCGTGCCGCGCAACGCGACGACGTCGCTCGCCGGCGCGCCCCATCCGGCCCGCGCGCGCGACTCGCCCGTGTCGACGGGCTTGATGGCGCGCAGATACGTCGCAATCGAACGCAAGTCTTCCCGGTCCAGATACTGCGTGCTGTCCGCGACCACGTCGGCCATCGGCCCCGCCGCATTCGCGAGGCCGGGCGCAACGCCCGTCGACAGATAGCCGATCACATCCTGATCCGTCCATTCGCCGATCCCGCTCGTCTTGTGCGGCGTGATGTTGTACGCGTGCCAGCCGGCCAGGATCGCACCTGAGAATCGTTCGCTCGTCTTGAGCCCTTGCGTGAAGTTGCGCGGCGTATGGCACTCCTCGCAGTGCGCGAGCCCCTGCACCAGATACGCGCCGCGATTCCATTCGGCGCTTTGCTTCGGGTCGGGCACGAAGCGGCCGTCGTCGAAGTTCAGCAGATTCCAGAAGAACATCAGCCACCGCAGGTTGAACGGAAAGCTCAGGCTGTTCGCGGGCGGCGTGTAATGGACGGGCGCCACCGTGTTCAGATACGCGCGAATCGCCTGCACATCCAGCTCGGTGACTTTCGTGTACTCGACATACGGGAACGCCGGATAGAGCCGCTCGCCTTCCTTGCCGATGCCTTCGTGCATCGCGCGCATGAAGTCGGCGTCTGTCCAGTGGCCGATGCCCGTGTCCGCGTCGGGCGTGATGTTCGGCGTGTAGATCGTGCCGAACGGCGTATGCATCGCGAGGCCGCCCGCGAACGGACGGCCCGTGTCCGACGTGTGGCACGCGATGCAGTCGCCGACGCGCGCAAGGTACTCGCCGCGCTTCACGAGATCGGCGCCGAAGCTCGCGTTGCCGGCGGGAGCAACGGGCGGAGCAACGCCAGGACTGAGCGCAGCGCCTTGCGCGATGGCTTCCGCAAGCGGCGATTCATCGTTGTGACGCGGGACCGCGTCGTACACTTCGAGCCACGCGAGATACAGCGCGAACAGCGCGAACGCCGCGGCGAGCGCCGCCATCTTCCAGATCCGGCGACGGCTTTCGAGCGCCGCGCGCCGGCTGCCCGCAAAGACCGTCGCGTCCAGGTTGCCGGTGCGTTCGCCTGGCTTGCGCGCGCGGGACATGTGCTGGTTCATCATGTGTCTTCGTGCGTTGGGTCAGAGTTCGCGCTTGAGCTTGTCGGCAAGCTTCAGCGACAGCGCCGCGATCGTCAGCGTGCAGTTCACGGATCCTGCGCCCGGCATCACGCCGCTGCCCGCGAGGAACAGGTTCGGATGATCGTGTGTGCGGCAGTCGGGATCGACGACGGAATCGGCGGCATCGCTGCCCATGATCGTCGTGCCCATGATGTGATTGTTCGGCGCGAACGTATCGTCGAACGACACCTCCGTGCCGCCGAACAGCCCCGCTATCTGCGCATACAGTTCGTGCGTGTGCGCGGCGCTTTTCTTCACGTAGTCGTTGATCGAGTAGCAGATCTCGGGCTGCGCGATGCCGAGCGCGTCCTTGTGATCGGCGGAAGGCACGACGCGGTTCTGCGGCTCGGGCAGATGCTCGTGGAAGCTGTTGATGACGACGAGGCGCGACGCGCGGTCGCGAATCTGCCGGTCGAGTTCGGCGCCCGTCAGGCCCTGTCTGAGCAGCGCCGACGTGATCGCAATCGTCGGCACGCCGTTCGACACATGCAGTTTCTTCGCCGCATAGTCCGAGCGGAACGCGCCGTCGCGGAAGTTCACCACCGACGTCATCTCCATCGGCCCGCGCCCCGGCCACAGCGACTCGTTCGCAAGAAAGGCGATGCCCGTGCCCGGATGGTCCATCAGATTGCGGCCGACCTGATCGGAGCTGTTGCCGATGCCGTGCGCGAACTTGTCGGACGTCGACATCAGCATCAGCTTCGGCGTCTCGATGCCGTTCGCGGCGAGCACGAACAGCTTGCCGGTGACGCGCGTGCTGTTGCCGTTCGGGTCCTTGTAGTGGACAGCCGTGACAAGCCCCTTGTCGTCCGCTTCGATCCGGTAGACGACGGCTTGCGCAATCAGCTTCGCGCCCGCGCGCTCGGCCTTGCTGGCATGCACGATGCCGTTGTACATCGCGCCGATAGGACAGATCGGCATGCAGTTATTGTTGCCGCAGCAGGTGGGCCGCGCGTCGTACGGACGGCTGTTGCGCGCGACGGGCTCGGGCACGACCTTGAAGCCGTTCGCGTTCAGCACGTCGGAGAAGCGCTGGTCCATGTACGACAGCGGCAGGCCCGCCATCGGATACGGCTTCGAGCGTGGCGAGCCGAGATCGATCGACGGGTCCGGCCCGGACACGCCCAGTTGCACCTCGGCCGCGTAGTACCACGGCTCGAGCGTTTCATACGGATACGGCCAGTCGCGGCCCACGCCGTACCGCTGCTTCAGTTCGAAATCCGATGGCAGCAGACGCCACGTCGCGGCGGCCCAGTGCCAGGTGGTGCCGCCGACCAGCCGCAGATACTGCGAGTTATACGGATAGTCGCCCTTCTGGATCAGATAGTCGTTGGCGGGCGAGTACTGGGGATGCGGCGCATAAGGCGTCGACGGATACGGCGTCGCGAAGTCCAGTTTCGCGGGCGAATTGCGAAAGTTCTCGACGATCTGCCCGCGCTGCAGACGCGGACCGGCTTCGAGCAGAATCACCGACGCGCCCGCGAGCGCCATCTGATGCGCGACGAGACCGCCCGCCACGCCCGAGCCGACTACGACGACGTCGGCGGAATTTGCGTTTGCCATCCTTGCCCTCTTGTTTGCCTTCTTTGCCTTCCACGGCTGGCTTGATCCGCAGGCTTATGTGTTGTTCACGGGTGTGGCAACCCGTCCGGGAGCCCCGCCGCGCGCCTCGAAGGCGAGCGGCGTGCGAGACGAACAGGTGACGCTGCATGCGCAGCGCTCACGCATTCGCGGGCTTCCGGGTCCAGTAAAACGGCACGTCGCGGCAATACGACGGAATAGTCAGGATGTCCTTAACGGGCTCGAACATCAGTGCGCTTTCATACGCGATCACCTGAACGTTCGGCGAATCGCCGACGAGCCCCAGATACCACGCTCGCGTGATTGCGCTGACGGTCTTCGCGAGATTCGGCTGTTCGGCCTGCAATGCCTGCGTGACGATATCCGACGGCACGCCGCCATGGGTTTGCAGCCACGCGTTGAGCGCCGCGACGTTCTGCGCGAGCTGGCTGTCTGACTTGGACAACGCTTCGTAAGCGCGCTTGCCGAGCACGGGATCGAAGCTCGTGCGCCCCGTGAGCTTGCCCGACAGCGCGATGAACGCATCGAAGCCGCCGCCCGCGGGCAGCGTATCGGCGAAGGCAGGCGAGATGCCCGCAAGGTGCGAAAGGCTCGCAAGGCCCGCAATGCGACCGATGCCGCGCGCGGCGCGATGGCTCGCCGCCGACGAAAACGCAAAGCCTGCCGCCGATGCGAGCGCACCGAGCATCCACGCGCGACGGCGCGGCGAGCGCGCGATGAAATCAGAAGACGAACCCGGGCGGAGACGGGCACCGCCGTGCGCGCCGCCGATGCCCGCCGCTTGAGCCGCCTCATGAACCGCCTCGCCGGCGTGTGCGCCGTCCGTGAGCGCGGCGTGTCGTTCAACATCTGTCATTGGGGGCTCCAGATGATGTTTATCGTTCGACGGGCGTGCGCCGTTCGGCCAATAGCCGAACCCTGCGAGCACGCCGTGCGTCCACCCCAATACTGATCTTGCTGGTCTTTCGCCGCTGTCTTGCGGTCTCTAATAGTCCGGCGAGTCGGGCGCATGCGAGCGCTTCGATCGAGAACCGTCCGGCGCGGCGCCAGCAATTGCGTTGCCCATCCGGTAGTTCCGGCGATGCCCGATCGCGATCGACCTCGACGGCGCGTTGCGTGCTTCTAGCGTTCAGCTTCGTGCTTCCTTTGCGCCCCGGGACAAGGCAACGCACTTCGTGAAAGCCGCATGCAAGGCCATTGAGCAAAACTGCGGGAAAACTATAACGTCCAGCTACCCTTTTCGACAAATCATGCTGCATGCAAACGTAGAATCGCCGCAACCATTGGCATCGCTTCGCGACATGCCTTCGTCACAACATCCTGCCAGGAGCGCGCGCCCATGAACGTCTATCCGCAGGTATTACGCAACCGCCCGCGCATGATGGCGGGCCTGCTTGTCGGCGTGCTGTTCGGCGCGCTGCTCGCGGGTATGCAGATGCGCCCGATGATCCGCGTGCTCCTCTCGTGGGACGTCGCCGTATGGACCTATCTCGCGCTGATGTGGATCGAGATGGCGCGCGCCGGTCACGACCGCGTGCGCGAAATCGCGCAGCGCGAGGACGAGAACGCGACGGTCGTGCTGTCCATCATCTGTCTCGCGACGGTGGCGAGCATCGCGGCGATCGTGCTGGAGCTGGCGTCATCGAAAGGCGGCTCCGGCGCGCCGGGCATCGGCCTGTCGCACTACGTCGTGACGGGCGTCACGCTGATGGGCGCGTGGTTCCTGATACCGACCATCTTCACGCTGCACTACGCGCGCCTGCATTTCGCAACCGACAAGCAGGAAACGGCACTGAAGTTTCCCGATCACAAGCTCGATCCGAACTATTGGGACTTCCTGTACTTCTCGTTCACGATCGCCGTCGCGTCGCAGACATCGGACGTCGTGCTGCGTTCGCGAGACGTACGCCGAGCGACGCTCGCGCAATCGGTGCTGTCGTTCTACTTCAACGTGGCCGTGCTCGGGCTGTGCATCAACATGGCGGCGGGACTGCTCGGCTCGTAGCCGCATGCTCGCGGCAGCGGCGCCTGGTGCCCGACGCTTCGCGCTTCGCATGCCGCGCCGGGCCGCCGCGCATCCGGGCGGCGATGCCGAAACAGCTTGCCGTGTAACAGCCGGCGCACGACACGCCCGATTTACACGTCCGCCCGTCGAGCCTCGCATCGCCATTCATATCAACGCCGATGCGAGCGCCTTGTTTCAACGGACCCTATGCGCCCACGCCAGCCATCGTGCTCGCGCACGTCGCGCTGCCAGTCACGCCTGCTCTGCGCCGCTTTCTGGCATAGCGCTTGCTCCTTTACCGCCTGCCGACGCGTGCCGGACCGACGACATCACACGCATTCCGTTCAGATCGGCCAGTCCGAATCGGACGCTTTGAACTGGCGCGCGGCATTTCGCTCAATGCACTACATTGAGCAATACGCGCCGTCGCAGGACGCATCGCGCGGCATCCGGCTCTGAAGCCTAATAGGCGGTCGTGATCGTACGAATGTGCATCCACGCCGCAAAGCAGGACGAATCTGGAAACGACCGATGGAAGCTCCTCACGCTTATGCGCCGCGGATCTACTTTGTTCATTCCCCCCTCGTCGGACGGCTGGATGCGTGGCCCGCGCAGTTCGAACATGCCGCCGCGCTCGGTTTCGATCATGTGCTGATCGGCGGACTGTTTCAGCCGGGACAGGCGGGGCACGCGCAGATCGTCAGCGATCATGCGCGGCTGCATCCCGCTTTCGCCACCGATCAATCCGCGCCCGACGTGCTGCACCGTCTCGCCGAGTCCGCGAGCCAGCATGGGCTGACGTTGCTCGTCGATCTCGTGATCGATCGCGCGGCCGCCGATGGCCAGCTCTATCATCAGCATCGCGACTGGTTTCATCCGTTCGAGCCGGAAGAAGCGCGGCTCGATCCGCGTCACGCGCGCCATGAAGACAACGTCGCGTATGCGAACTTGAGCAACGAGCAGGCCGCCGCGCCGCTGATCGACTGGTGGGCGCATACGCTCGATGCGCTCGCGGAAACGGGCATCGGCGGCTTCCGTTTCGATTCGCCGCATCGCGTGCCCGCGTTCGCATGGCGGCGTCTCGAACATGCCGTGCGCTCGTCGCACCATCCGTCGACGCGCTTTCTCGCCGCAACGCCCGGCCTCGCGCGCGCGGACATCGCGGCGCTCGAAGGCGTGGGCTTCGATGCCGTGTTCACGTCGTCGCGCTGGTGGGACTTCCGCGCGCCGTGGCTCTTCGACGAGCACGCAGTACTGATGCGCGTCGGCTCGCCCGTCGCCTTTCCCGAAGCGCCGTACGGCACCCGGCTCGCCGCCGACCTCTCGGACGTGCACGACTCGGCCATCGTCGAGCGCGCGTACCGGCGCGCGCTGCTGACGGCGGCATCGACGGGCACCGGCTGGCTGATGCCGATGGGCTTCGAGTACGGCATCGCCGAGCCGATCTCGCACACGCTCGGCAACGCCGACGAGTACGCGAGCAAGCGCGGCGCGGCGCGCTTCGATCTCTCCGAGCGCGTGCGCCACGCGAACGCCGTTTCGCGCGACACGTGGGCGTTGCAGACGAACGGCGAGCTGCGCGCGCTGTCGGGCCCCGACACGCACGCGGCGATCCTGCTGCGCGGCGATCAGCGCGATCTGCGCGACGCAGGCGAGGCCGTGCTGATCGCGATCAATCCCGAACTCGGCATGCCCGTGCATGTCGATCCCGCGCGCTTTCTCGACGGCGTGCCCGGCAGCTTCACGCGCTTCGTTCCGCTCGGCACGGAGACGCGCAGCGCGCCGCAGCCGCTCGGCGCCTTCACGCTCGCGCCGGGCGCCTGCCGCCTCATTCGCGCCGTCGCCGAAAAGCCCGTTGTGCTCGCGCCGCCCATTGACAAGCAGAACACCAGGACCTCGGGACACAAGAGCGTGCTGGATGCGATCGCGACGTCGCGCGTGGCGATCGAAAGCGTGTCGCCCGCCGTCGATCATGGTCGCTTTCCGGCGAAGCGGATCGTCGGCGAGCGCGTGCCCGTCACGGCGGCCGTGTTCGCGGAAGGGCACGACAAGATCGCGGCCGCCGTCATCTGGCGCGCCGCCGATGAAACGGCATGGCACGAAGTGCCGATGACGCCCGCGCAGCCCGCCGGCAACGACATCTGGGAAGCGCGCGTTCCGCTCGAACGCGTCGGGCGGCACGAGTTCACGGTGATCGCGTGGCGCGACGATTTCGCGTCGCTCGTCGATCACATGCAGAAGAAGCTGAAGGCCGATCAACCCGTCGATCTCGAACTCGAAGAGGCGAAGCATCTGTTCGCGCTCGCATTGGCCGAAGCGGAAACGGCCGAGGGCTCGCAGCCGCAGCAGCTCGAAGCGATCACGAAGGAATTCATGAAGGCCGGCACGGCCGAACGGCTCTCAATCGTGCTCGCGCCGACGACGGCGCAGGCGTTCGCGGCCGCGCGTCACCGGCCGGGCCTGTCGCGCGATCCCATCGTGTACCGGATCGACGCGGAACGCGCGCAGGCGCGCTTCGGCAGCTGGTACGAGATATTCCCGCGCTCGATGAGCGACGACGCGCATCGTCACGGCACGTTCGACGACGTGATCGCGAAGCTGCCGCGCATCCGCGACATGGGCTTCGACGTGCTCTACTTTCCGCCGATCCACCCCATCGGCCTCGCCAATCGCAAGGGGCGCAACAATACGCTGACAGCGAACGCGGACGACGTCGGCAGCCCATATGCGATCGGCGGCGAAGCGGGCGGCCACGATGCCGTGCATCCGCAGCTCGGCACGCTCGACGACTTCAAGCGGATGCTCGCCGCCGCGCACGACGAGGGCCTCGAAATCGCGCTCGATTTCGCGATTCAATGCTCGCCCGATCACCCGTGGCTCAGGCAACATCCGACATGGTTCGCTTGGCGTCCCGACGGCACGCTGCGTTACGCGGAAAACCCGCCGAAGAAGTATCAGGACATCGTGAACCCGGACTTCTACGCGCGCGACGCGAAGCCCGATTTGTGGATCGCGTTGCGCGACGTGATCCTGTTCTGGATCGATGCGGGCGTGCGCATTTTCCGCGTCGACAATCCGCACACGAAGCCCTTCCCGTTCTGGGAATGGATGATCAACGACGTGCGCTCGCGTCACCCGGACGTGATCTTTCTTTCGGAAGCATTCACGCGCCCGCGCGTGATGGCACGGCTCGCGAAGCTCGGCTTCTCGCAGTCGTACACGTACTTCACATGGCGCGAGTCGAAGCGCGACTTCACCGAATATCTGACGGAACTCACGCAGACCAATTTGCGCGAATTCTTCCGGCCTAACTTCTTCGTCAACACGCCGGATATCAACCCGCGTCACTTGCAGGCGCAGGGACGTCCGGGCTTTTTGATCCGCGCTGCGCTCGCGACGATGCTCTCGGGACTCTGGGGTGTCTATAGCGGCTTCGAGCTGTGCGAAGCGGCCGCGCTGCCGAACAGCGAAGAGTATCTGGATTCGGAGAAGTACCAGATCCGCGCATGGGACTGGAACAGGCCTGGCAATATCGTCGGCGAGATCACGGAACTGAACCGCATCCGCCGCATGAATCCGGCGCTGCACACGCATCTGAACGTGACGTTCCTGCCCGCGCACAACGATCACATCCTGTTCTTCGAGAAAGCGACCGAGGCGCGTGACAACGTGATCGTCGTCGCGATCAATCTCGATCCGTACAACGAACAGGGCGCCGATATGGAGCTGTCGTGGGCGACGTTCAACCGCTGGGGCCTGCACGATCACGCAGCCATCGACGTGATCGACCAGATGACGGGCGAGCGGTTTCAATGGCATGGCAGATGGCAACACGTGCGGCTCAATCCCGGCTTGCGGCCTTTCTCGATCTGGCGCATCGCGCCGGCGGGCGGCCTGCCGCGCGACGAGGTTCCCGAAGAAATGGAACCGACAGCCAACGACACTCTGATCAACGAATTGCAGGTGCGATATGAAACGTGACGATCCCGCGGAAAGCACGTCGCAAGCGCATATCACCGATACGACGGCCGCCGCGCCCCAGAAGCCACGCAAGGCGCGTCGCGGCAAGGTCTCGATGCTCGCCGACGATCCGCTCTGGTACAAGGACGCGATCATCTATCAGGTGCACATCAAGTCGTTCTTCGATGCGAACAACGACGGCGTCGGCGATTTTCCGGGCCTGATCGCGAAGCTCGACTACATCGCCGAACTCGGCGTGAGCGCGATCTGGCTGCTGCCGTTCTATCCGTCGCCGCGCCGCGACGACGGCTACGACATCGCCGATTACCGGAACGTGCACCCCGATTACGGCTCGATCAGCGACGTCAAGCGCTTCATTCAGGAAGCGCACGCGCGCGGCCTGCGCGTGATCACCGAGCTCGTCATCAACCACACGTCCGATCAGCACCCGTGGTTCCAGCGCGCGCGCCGCGCGAAGCCCGGCTCGAATCATCGCAACTACTACGTGTGGTCCGACACGGACAAGAAGTACGAAGAGACGCGCATCATCTTCATCGACACGGAGCCGTCGAACTGGACGCACGATCCCGTCGCGGGCCAGTACTACTGGCATCGCTTCTACTCGCACCAGCCCGACCTGAACTTCGACAACCCCGCCGTGATGCGCGAAGTGCTGCAGGTGATGCGCTTCTGGCTCGACATGGGCATCGACGGTCTGCGGCTGGATGCCGTGCCGTATCTCGTCGAACGCGAAGGCACGAACAACGAGAATCTGCCGGAGACGCACGCGATCCTGAAGAAGATTCGCGCGACCATCGACGCCGAGTATCCGAACCGGATGCTGCTCGCCGAAGCGAACCAGTGGCCGGAAGACGTGCAGGAATACTTCGGCAACGAAGACGAATGCCACATGGCGTTCCACTTCCCGCTGATGCCGCGCATCTACATGTCGATCGCGAGCGAGGACCGCTTTCCGATCACCGACATCATGAAGCAGACGCCGGATCTCGCCGAAACGAACCAGTGGGCGATCTTCCTGCGCAACCACGATGAACTCACGCTCGAAATGGTCACGGACTCCGAGCGCGACTACTTGTGGAACACGTATGCGAGCGACAGGCGCGCGCGGCTGAACCTCGGCATTCGCCGTCGTCTCGCGCCGCTGATGGAGCGCGACCGCCGCCGCATCGAATTGATCAACTCGCTGCTGCTGTCGATGCCGGGCACGCCCGTCATCTATTACGGCGACGAGCTCGGCATGGGCGACAACATCCACCTCGGCGACCGCGACGGCGTGCGCACGCCGATGCAATGGTCGTCCGACAGAAACGGCGGCTTCTCGCGCGCCGACCCCGAACAACTCGTACTGCCGCCCGTGATGGGCTCACTGTATGGATTCGATGCCGTCAACGTGGAAGCGCAGAGCCGCGATCCGCATTCGCTGCTCAACTGGACGCGCCGCATGTTGTCGACGCGCCGCTCGAAGCATACGTTCGGACGCGGCACGATCCGCTTCCTGAAGCCGAGCAACCGCAAGATTCTCGCGTATCTGCGCGAGCTGCCCGGCGAGCCGCCCATTTTGTGCGTCGCGAATCTGTCGCGCGCGCCGCAGGCCGTCGAGCTCGATTTGTCCGAATTCAACGGCGCCGTGCCCATCGAGATGACGGCGGACTCCGTGTTCCCCGCGATCGGCCAGTTGACCTATCTGCTGACGTTCCCGCCATACGGCTTCCTGTGGTTCCTTCTTTGCGAAGGCGGAGGCCGCCCGACATGGAGCCAGCCGCCGTCCGAACCTCTGCCCGATTTCGTGACCATCGTGATCCGCGAAGGGCAAACGGGCCCGACGCCCGAGAACGTGCGGCTGCTCGAATCGGAAGTGCTGCCGTCGTGGCTCGGGCGGCGGCGCTGGTTCGCATCGAAGGATCAGAAGATGCATGCAGTGCGGCTCGCCGCGCTCACGACGATTCCAGAAGCGGGTTTTGCGTTCACCGAAATCGAAGCGGATGTCGGCAAGCACACCGAGCGTTATGTGCTGCCGATCGCGATCACGTGGGGCGCCGACACGACGACGCCGCTCTTCATGCAGCTCGCGCTCGCGCGCGTGCGGCGCGGCCGCAATGTCGGCCATCTGACAGATGCGTTCTCGCTGCCGCAATTCGCATACGGCGTGCTGCGCAAGTTGCGCGAGCGCGCCGCCGTGCCGACCGTGCAGAAGAGCACGATCCACTTCGTCCCGACGGACCGTTTCGCCGAACTCGATCTCGGCGACCAGCCCGAAATCCGCTGGCTCGCGGCCGAGCAGAGCAACAGCTCGCTCGTGATCGCCGACAAGATCGTGCTCAAGCTCGTGCGGCGCCTGCTGAAGGGCACGCATCCCGAAGCGGAGATGAGCCGCCATCTGACGCAGCTCGGCTACGCGAACACGGCGCCGCTGTATGGCGAAGTCGTGCGCATCGATCCCGAGGACGTGCCGCATACGCTGTGCATTCTGCAAGGCTTCGTCGACAACCAGGGCGATGCATGGAACTGGGCGCTCGACACGCTGCGCCGTTCCGTCGACGAACTCGCGCTCGCCGTCGAAAGCGGCGATCCGAATCAGGCGAGCCAGGACCGCGTGAACGAGGAAGAAGCGATAGAAGGCTACGCGTCGTATATGGGCATCATCGGCAAGCGTCTGGGCGAACTGCACGTCGCGCTCGCGACGCCTTCCGACAACGCCGCGTTCGCGCCCGAGCCCGCCGACGCGGGACACGTTCAGGCGTGGATCGACGGCACGCAGAAGATGCTCGCGGCCGCGCTCGAACTGCTCGAAAAAAACGTCGAGCATCTGACGGAAGACGGCGCGCTGCTCGGGCGCAGCATTCTCGATCGCAAGGACATGCTCGTCGAAGCCGTCGCGAATCTCGTCAAGCCCGACGCGCATGCGTTGCGCACGCGCATTCACGGCGACTTCCATCTGGGCCAGGTGCTGGTGTCGCAAGGCGACGCGTTCCTGATCGACTTCGAAGGCGAGCCCGCGCGCGAACTCGAGGAACGCCGCGCGAAGTCGAGCCCGTTGCGCGACGTGGCGGGCCTGTTGCGGTCGCTGTCGTATGCGAGCGCCGCCGCGCAATCGTCGACGGAATCCGCGCCGCAAATCACGGCCGACCGCAAGCGCGCCCTCTTCGACCGTTTCCGCCAGGCCGCCGCCGAAGCGTTCCTCGACGAGTATCGTGCCGCGACGCAAGCCGCGTCGCAGCCGCTCGTCGCGCCGGAGCACGAACAGGCGCTGCTCGACCTGTTCCTGATCGAGAAGGCAGCCTACGAAATCCGCTATGAAGCGGCCAACCGGCCTGCGTGGCTCAGCTTGCCGGTGCGCGGGCTCGCGGCGCTGACGAGCCGTCTGCTCGGCGACACGGGCGCGCCGCCGGAATCGCCCGACGACGCTTCCACGCCTCCCGCCGCATCCGAGGGTGACTATGAGTGAGCAACACGACGTTCAGCTTGAAGCGGCCGGTCTGCATCGCGTGGACCTGGATGCGCTCGTCGATGCGCGCCATCACGATCCGTTCTCGCAGCTCGGCATGCATCACACGAGCGCCGGTGCCGTCGTGCGCGCGATGCTGCCTAACGCGGCGCGCGTGTCGGTGATCGCGCGCGACGACGGCAGACTGCTCGGCGAACTGGAGCAACTGCATCCGGGCGGCCTGTTCGCCGGTCGCGTCAGCGAGGCCGTGCCGTATCGCTTGCGGATCGACTGGCATGGTGCCGTTCAGGAAATCGAGGACACGTATTCGTTCGGCCCCGTGCTCGGCGACGAGCCGCTGCAGCGCGTCGCGTGGGGCGATCCATATGCGGTGCTCGAGTGCCTCGGCTCGCGGCCTTATACGATGGACGGCGTGCCGGGCGTGCGCTTCGCCGTGTGGGCGCCGAATGCGCGGCGCGTCTCGGTGGTGGGCGACTTCAATTCATGGGACGGCCGACGGCATCCGATGCGGATGCGTCATCAGGCGGGCGTGTGGGAGCTGTTCGTGCCGCGCATCGGCGCCGGCACGCGCTACAAGTACGAGATGCTGACGCGCGACGGCCATCCGTTGCCGCTGAAGGCCGACCCTTGCGCGATGCAGACCGAGAAACCGCCTGCGACGGCCTCCATCGTTGCGCATGTCGATGACGTCGAGCGCTTTGCGTGGACGGACGGCGACTGGATGCAGACGCGCGCCGCGAAACAGACGGTGCAATCCGCGATCTCGATCTACGAGGTGCATGCGGAGTCGTGGCTGCGCATCGCCGAGGAAGGGCATCGCGGGCTCGACTGGTCCGAGCTCGCGGACCGCCTGATTCCATACGCAAAGGAAATGGGCTTCACGCATATCGAGTTCATGCCGATTGCCGAGCATCCGTTCGGAGGATCGTGGGGTTATCAGCCGTTGTCGCAGTTCGCGCCATCCGCGCGCTTCGGCACGCCGGAGCAGTTCGCGGGCTTCGTGAACCGCGCGCACGAGGCGGGGCTCGGCGTGATACTCGACTGGGTGCCCGCGCACTTTCCGAACGATTCGCATGGGCTCGTGCAATTCGACGGCACCCCGCTCTACGAGCACGCCGATCCGCGCGAGGGCTATCACCAGGACTGGAACACGATGATCTACAACCTCGGACGCAACGAGGTCAGCGCGTTCCTGATCGCATCGGCGCTTGCGTGGCTCAAGCGTTATCACGTCGACGGATTGCGCGTCGATGCCGTGGCGTCGATGTTGTATCGCGATTACTCGCGCGCGGCGGGCGAATGGGTGCCGAATATCTATGGCGGCCGCGAGAATCTCGAATCGATTGCGTTTCTGAAGCGGCTGAATCATGAAGTGCAGCATATGCCGGACGTGCATGGCGCGATCACGATTGCGGAGGAGTCGACGGCATGGCCGGGCGTGACGGCGCGCACGGAGGACGGCGGACTCGGCTTCCAGTTCAAATGGAACATGGGATGGATGCATGACACGCTGCACTACATGCACGAGGACCCGATCCATCGCCGATGGCATCACCACAACATGACGTTCGCGATGGTGTATGCGTACTCCGAAAAGTTCGTGCTGCCGCTCTCGCATGACGAGGTCGTGCATGGCAAGGGATCGTTGCTCGGCAAGATGCCCGGCGACCGCTGGCAGAAGTTTGCGAATCTTCGCGCGTACTTCGCGTTCATGTGGACGCACCCGGGCAAGAAGCTGATGTTCATGGGCGGCGAGTTCGGGCAGATGGCCGAATTCGATCACGACGGCTCGCCGCATTGGCATCTGCTCGACGACGACTTGCATCATGGTGTGCAACGGCTGGTGCGCGATTTGAACCGGCTGTATCGAGAGGAGCCTGCGTTGCATCGGCTCGATTCCGAGCCAGGCGGGTTCGAGTGGATCGTCGGCGACGATACGGAGAACTCTGTTTTTGCGTGGCGGCGCGTGGATGGCGCGGGACGCGAGGTCATTACCGTTTGCAACTTCACGCCGGTGCCGCGGCAGGGGTATCGGATCGGCATGCCGCGTCCGGGGCGTTGGGTCGAAGTCGTGAATACCGATGCGGGTGTTTATGGCGGATCGAATGTGGGGAATGCGGGTGTGATCTATACGGAGGAGGTGGCGGCGCATGGACGGCCGCAGTCGGCTTCGTTGATCTTGCCGCCGTTGGGGAGTGTAGTACTCCGGGCAGATTGAGCGTTGGTTTGTTTTTGGCTCGCCGCCAGCATGGTTTGCTTCGCCCTTCGCGGGCATCCGCGATGCGTTTGGTTGCCTTGCCCTTCGCGGGCATCCGCGATGCGTTTGGTTGCCTTGCCCTTCGCGGGCATCCGCGATGCGCCTCGCGGCGCGGGCGTTGCCCCTGTGCGGGGCGGCACCTACTTTTCTTTGCCGCCGCAAAGAAAAGTAGGCAAAAGAAAGCGGGCTAACGCCGCCCGCACTTGACGATTACCCACGGGCTGTCAGCGGCCCCGTGTTTTATGCGGCAGTGCACTCGCTCATGTTCGTTGCCAACGCTCCAACCAAACGCCTCACCCGCTTCACGCACGCGTGGCACGACTAAGGGCATCGAACGTTTCAGCGCCGCATGTCGGTAGTGAATGTGGGTCGCTGTATCGACAGGACACCGCCCGCATTTGTAGACGCATCGCGTAGCGAGGGTTTCCTGTTGGTGCGAATGCCTGCACAGAGTTTGCCGCAAAGGGGCCGGGGATATTCGATGTCGGGAGCCGAAATTCGGATGTGCGATGCAGGTGAGGCGCTTGATCGTGCGTTGGCAACGAACATGGGCCGGTAGATTGCGGTGTGAACGATGGGGACGTTGAGGGCCCGTGGGTAGTCGTCAAGCATTGGCGGTGTGCGCGGCTTTCTTTTGCCTACTTTTCTTTGCCGCTGCAAAGAAAAGTAGGTGCCGCCCCGCACAGGGGCAACGCCCGCGCCGCGAGGCGCATCGCGGATGCCCGCGATAAGGGCAAGGCAACGCGTCGCAGACAAAAAGGAAAACCATGTCCCATGTACTACCAGACCGACTGTTGCCGGGCAACCCATACCCCCTGGGCTCGAGCTGGGACGGCTTGGGCGTGAACTTCGCGGTGTTCTCCGCGAACGCGCAACGAATCGAGCTGTGCCTGTTCGAGCCGACAGGCAGAAAGGAACTCAAACGCTACGCACTGCCCGAATGCACCGACGAAATATGGCACGGCTACCTGCCCCACGCGCACCCGGGCACCGTCTACGCATTCCGCGCACACGGCCCCTATCAGCCGCAAAACGGTCATCGCTTCAATCCGCACAAGCTGCTGCTCGATCCCTACGCGAGAAAGCTCATCGGTCAGTTCAGATGGTCGGACGCGCTCTTCAGCTATCGCGTCCATTCGAACAGAATGGACCTGTCGATCGACCGGCGCGACTCGGCGCCCGCCATGCCGAAGTGCGTCGTCGTCGACGAAGCATTCGACTGGTCCCACGACAAGCGCCCCAACGTGCCGTGGAACGAAACCGTCATCTATGAAACGCACGTGCGCGGCGCATCGATGCTGCGCAAGGACCTGCGCGCGCCCGAACGCGGCACCTTCGCCGCGCTCGCATCGCCGGAGTTCATCGAGCATCTGCTGAGGCTCGGCGTCACGGCCGTCGAATTGCTGCCCGTCCACGCGTTCCTCAACGACCGCTTTCTCGTCGAGCGCGGACTGCGCAACTACTGGGGCTACAACACGGCCGCGTTCTTCGCGCCGGAGCCGTCGTATCTGTCCGCGCATCGGCTCGACGAAATGCGCATCGCCGTCCGTCAACTGCACGCGGCGGGAATCGAGGTGATACTCGACGTCGTCTACAACCACACGTGCGAAGGCAATGAAATGGGCCCCACCGTGTCGTGGCGCGGACTCGACAACGCCAGCTACTATCGCCTCATTCCCGGCGACGAACGGCATCACATCAACGACACGGGCTGCGGCAACACGCTCAACCTGCCCCACCCGCGCGTGCTGCAAATGGTGATGGACTCGCTGCGCTACTGGTCGACGGCCTTCAATATCGACGGCTTTCGTTTCGATCTCGGCGTCACGCTCGGACGCGAGCACTCGGGCTTCGATCCGGGCTCGGGCTTCTTCGACGCGTTGCGCCAGGACCCCATCCTCGCGCAGCGCAAGCTGATTTCCGAGCCTTGGGACATCGGCCCTGGCGGCTATCAGCTCGGCAATCATCCTCCCGGCTTCGCGGAATGGAACGACCGTTTCCGCGATTCCGTGCGCCGCTTCTGGCGCGGCGACGCCGGCATGCGGCCCGATCTCGCCGCGCGTCTGACAGGATCGGCGGATCTCTTCAACCGGCGCTTTCGCAAGCCGACGGCGTCGATCAACTTCGTCGCGTCGCACGACGGCTACACGCTCGCCGATCTCGTCTCGTACACGCAAAAGCACAACGAGATGAACGGCGAGAACAACAACGACGGCCACAACGAAAACTGCAGCTCGAACTGGGGCATCGAAGGCCCGACCGACGATCCCGCCATCGCCGAAACGCGCGAACGCGTCGCGCGCTCGCTGATCGCGACACTCTTCATCGCGCTCGGCACGCCGATGATGCTCGCCGGCGACGAAATGGGCCGCACCCAGCGCGGCAACAACAACGCGTACTGCCAGGACAACGAAATTTCGTGGATGGACTGGGAACGCGCGGCGCTTCCGCACGGGCGCAAAATGACCGCGTTCTTCGCGCGCATGATTGCGTTGCGCAAACAGCACCCGCTGTTGCGCGAAAACCGCTTCCTGTTCGGCGACCGTGAGGTGCTGCCCGGCCTTTACGACGTCGGCTGGTTCGACGAACACGGCGAGGCGCTCACGATCGAAGCATGGCAGGACCCCGAAGGCCGCGCGTTCACGCTGCGGCGCGCGGGCCCGGGCCTGAACGAAGAAACGGAAGTATTGTTGATGATGTTGAACGCGTCGGCGGCGGCCGTGCGCTTCACGCCGCCCCCGCCGCACCTGGAATGGCACGTGCTCATCGATACATCTGACCCGCAAGCGCCGCCCGCCCCCCTCGCGGCGCCCGATCTGGAAGTCGCGGCGCACAGCATGGTCGTGCTCGCGGCACAGCCCACGGGCGACGCGGACTGGCAGGCGAGCTGGCGCGCGGGCGCGCAGTACGGGCCGCGTCTGTTGACGGCGCTGCCGCCGGACCCCGGCACGTCGATGCCGGACCCGGAGCCATCCGAATGAACGCGCGAACGAGCGCACGAACGCACGAATGAACACGCGAACGGGCCCGTCAATGAGCACACAAATGAGCACATCGATGAGCACGCCGATGAATGGTGACAATCATGCATGAACGTCCGATCGACCCTCACGCGCATCATCACGCGCACTGCCTGCCGTTCGGCGCGCAACTGCTCGGCGCGGCGAGCGCGAAGCCGCGCACGCGCTTCAGGCTGTGGGCGCCGTCGTGCGCGAAGGTGCAGGCGATGATCGAAAGCGGCCCCGCGCAGGGCCTGCTCGACATGAACGCGACGGGCAACGGCTGGTTCGAGACGGAAGCCGGATGCGGCGCGGGCACGCTGTACCGCTACAAGCTCGACGGCGCGCTGATGGTGCCGGACCCCGCGTCGCGCTTCCAGCCGCGGGACGTGCACGGTCCGAGCGAAGTGATCGACCCGCGCGCGTACCGTTGGCAGCACACGCACTGGAGCGGGCGCCCGTGGGAAGAAACGGTGCTGTACGAGCTGCACGTCGGCGCGCTGGGCGGTTATGCGGGCGTGACGAAGCGCCTGCCGGAGATTGCCGCGCTCGGCGTCACCGCAATCGAGCTGATGCCGCTCAACGACTTTCCGGGCCAGCGCAACTGGGGCTACGACGGCGTGCTGCCGTTTGCGCCCGACTCCGCGTACGGCCGCCCCGACGATCTGAAGGCGCTGATCGACGCTGCACACGGACTCGGCCTCGCCGTGTTCCTCGACGTCGTCTACAACCACTTCGGCCCGGACGGCAATTACTTGCAGCAGTATGCGAAGCCCTTCTTCCGCGAAGGCACGCATACGCCGTGGGGCCCCGCGATCGACTTCGAGCGCAGCGAAGTGAGCGAGTTCTTCAGCGACAACGCGCTGTACTGGCTCAACGAATATCGGATCGACGGCCTGCGCCTCGACGCCGTTCATGCAATCGACAACGACGCGTGGCTGCGCAGTTTCGCCGATCACGTGCGCGCGCATGTGCAACACGGACGTCACGTGCATCTCGTGCTCGAAAACGAGCGCAATACGGCGAACCTGCTCGACACGCACTTCACCGCGCAATGGAACGACGACGCGCACAACACGCTGCACGTGCTGCTGACAGGCGAGCACGAAGGCTATTACGCCGCTTACGCCGATCAGCCGATCCACAAGCTCGCGCGGATACTCGGCAGCGGCTTCGGCTATCAGGGCGATCCTTCGCCGATTCATCACGGCAAGCCGCGCGGGCAGCCGAGTGGCCATCTGCCGCCCACGTCGTTCGTGACGTTCCTGCAGAACCACGACCAGATCGGCAATCGTGCGATGGGCGAGCGTCTGCGCGCGCTGTGCGCCGACGACGCGCTGCTCGCCGCAACGGGCCTGCTGCTGCTGTCGCCGCAAATTCCGCTGCTGTTCATGGATGAAGAGTACGGCTCGAAGCAGCCGTTCCTGTTCTTCACCGACTACACAGGCGATCTCGCGAACGCGGTGCGCGAAGGACGGCTCAAGGAATTCGCGCGCTTTTCCGCGTTCGCCGATGAAAAGCGCCGCGCGCAGATTCCCGATCCGAACGATCCGCAGACGTTCGCGAAGTCGTCGCCGCTCGCTGCCTGCCGCAGCGATACCCCTGACGACAAGGAAGCGTTCGAATGGATGCACTTCTACAAGTCGGCGCTGGCCGTGCGCGCGAAGCTGATCGCGCCGCGCCTGAAGCGCGCGAAGCCGCTCGGCGCGGCCGTGCTGAAAGCGGACGGCGGACTCGATGCGAACGCGCTCGTCGCGCGCTGGAAGCTCGATGACGGCGAGACTCTGTCGGTCGCGCTGAATCTCGGCAACGAAGCGGTGGGGCTCGAAATACAGCCCGAGGGCAAGGTGATCTTCGAGACGCCGCCGCGCGCGCGCGATCGCGTCGATGCGGGCGAGCTGCCGTCGAATGCATTCGTTGCATGGATGACGGGCGACGTCAGCGAGTACGCGGTCAGCCACGACGCGCGCACGAACGCCACTGAGGAGTGACACGCTTGGCCACTACCCGACGCCCCGCCATGCCCATCGACAGCCTCGCCGCGCGCGCAGGCTTCGAAGTCGAATGGGAAGACGCGCATCGCAGGAAACAGCGCGTGCCCGACAGCACGCTCGCCGCGCTGCTCGATCGAATGGGCCTGCCCTGCGCGAGCGCCACGCAGGTCCGCCAGAGCTCGGCCGCGCTCGAAGCCGAACTGTCCGGCCGCAAGCTGCCGCCGCTGATGACGGTCGAATGCGGACGCGGCATCGCGCTGCCCGCCGCCGCGATCAAGTCGGGCAGCCACTACCGGATCGAACTGGAAAGCGGCTCGCTGATCGACGGCCGCTTCACGGCGCCCAGGGGTGAAGCGGCGCTGCTCTCGCCGATCGACGAGCCCGGCTATCACACGCTCGTGCTCAACGATCACCGGATGACGCTCGCCGTCGCTCCCGCGCGCTGCTACACCGTCGCCGATGCGTGGCACGCGATGCACGGCGACGACGCCAGCCCGCAGCCGCTGTGGGGCATCGCCGCGCAGATCTATGGCTTGCGCCGGATCGGCGACGGCGGCATCGGCGACTACACGGCGCTCGCGACGCTGGCTATCGAAAGCGCGAAACGCGGCGCGCATGCGCTCGCGATCAGCCCGACACACGCGATGTTCAGCGCGCTGCCGCAAAGCTTCAGTCCGTATTCGCCGTCGTCGCGTTTGTGGCTGAACGTCACGCATATCGATCCCGCCGCCGTGTTTGGCGCGCAGGCCGCGCAAGCCGCGCTCGATGCAGCGGGCGCCGCCGACGCCTGGACGCAACTGGAGCCGCAGCCGCTGATCGACTGGAAGGCGGCGATCCCGCTGAAGCTCAAGGTGTTGCGCGTGCTGTTCGAGCGCTTCTGCGCAAACGACCGCGCGCGGGATCTGCCGCGCGCGCTCGAATTTCATGGCTTCTGCGAGCGCGGCGGCCGCGCGCTCGAAGACCACGCGCGCTTCGAAGCGCTGCATGCGTTCCAGTTGCAGCACGGAGGCGAGGGCTACTGGCGCAAGTGGGACGAGCCGCTGCAAGACCCGCGCAGTCCTGAAGTCGAGGCGTTTGCGAACGAGCATCGGCATGAAGTCGAGTTCCATCTGTTCCTGCAATGGCTCGCCGCGAAGGGCCTGTCGCACGTGCAACACGCGGCGCGCGATGCGGGCATGTCCGTCGGACTGATCGCGGATCTCGCCGTCGGCTGCGACAGCGCGGGCTCTCACGCATGGTCGTATCGCGACGACATGCTGCAAGGCGTGTCCGTCGGCGCGCCGCCCGATCTGTTCAACCAGGCGGGCCAGGCGTGGGGCCTCACGACTTTCTCGCCGCGCGCGATGCGCAACCAGGGCTTCTCGGCGTTTATCGACATGCTGCGCACCGCGTTCGCATACGCGGGCGGCATCCGCATCGATCACATCCTCGGCTTGCGGCGGCTATGGCTCGTGCCCGAAGGCGAGCCCGCGAAGAGCGGCGCGTATCTGCGCTATCCGCTCGACGACATGCTGCGGCTGATTGCGCTCGAATCGTGGCGGCATCGCGCGATCGTGATCGGCGAGGACCTGGGCACCGTGCCGTCCGGCTTGCGCGAGCGGCTGACGGAGCACGGGCTTGCGGGTATCCGCGTGCTGTGGTTCGAGCGCACGAAGGACGGCAGCGGCTTCAAGCCGCCCGCCGAGTGGGACCGCGACGCCGTCGCGACGACGACCACACACGATCTGCCGACTGTTACCGGCTGGTGGCGCGGCGAAGACATCGTGTGGCGCCATCGCGTCGGGCAGACGGCTCCGCGCGCCGATGGCCGCGACCCCGTCGCGCTCGCGCAGGCCGAACGCGCCGGCGACCGCGCCGCGCTGTGGCAGGCGTTCCAGCAGGCGGGCATCGCCCCACGCGATGTCGCCGCGCCGCCGCCCGACGATGCGCCCGTCGACGAAGCGCTCGCCTTCGTCGCCATTACGCCGTCGCCGCTCGTCACATATCCGCTCGAAGACCTGCTCGGTCTCGCGGATCAGCCGAATCTGCCGGGCTCGATCGACGAGCATCCGAACTGGCGCCGGCGCGTGATGCAGCCGGTCGAAGCGCTCTTTGCCGATGAAACGTTTTGCGACCGCCTGCTCGCGATCGAGCGGGCGCGCACCGATCCAACCTCAGCATCTTCGTTGTCCGATACGCCATGACTGTCCCGCGCGCCACGCTCCGACTCCAGTTCCATCGCGGCTTCACATTCGACGATGCGCTCGCGCGCGTCGATTACTTCGCCACGCTCGGCGTGAGCCACCTGTATGCATCGCCCGTCACGACGGCGGCGCCCGGCTCGGTGCACGGCTACGACACCGTCGACTACAGCCAGGTCAGCGCCGAGTGCGGCGGCGAAAACGGCCTGCGGCGTCTCGCGGACAAGCTGCACGAACGCGGCATGGGCCTGATCGTCGACATCGTGCCGAATCACATGGGCGTGAGCCCGCACAACGCATGGTGGCAGGACATTCTCGAGTGGGGCCGGCACAGCGCGTATGCGCGCTACTTCGACGTCGACTGGCATTCGCCCGATCCCGCGCTGCGCGGCAAGGTGCTGATGCCGGTGCTCGGCGCGCCCTACGGCGAAGAACTGATGGCAGGGCGCATCGGGTTGCGCTTCGACGCCGCCAGCGGCCGCTTCCATATCGGCTATGGCGAGCACGCGTGCCCCGTGTGTCCCGTCGATTACGCGGCGATCTTGCAGTCCGCGGATCGCGCCGATTTGAGCGCGCTCGCCGAGCGCTTCGCTCCCGTGACGACGCAGCCCGCCGATCAGCCACGCGCCAACGAAGGCCGCGAGGCGCTCGTCGAGTTCGTGCGGCAGAACGGCGCGTCGGCGATCGAGTTCGTGCTCGAAACGTACTCGCCGCACGAGCCCGTCACGCGCGACCGGCTGCATCGTCTGATCGAGCGGCAGCATTTCCGGCTTGCATGGTGGCGCACGGCATCGGACGAAGTGAACTGGCGGCGCTTCTTCGATATCAGCTCGCTCGCGGCCGTGCGCGTCGAGCGCCCCGAAGTGTTCGACGCCGTGCACGCGCTGATCTTCCGGCTGTATGCGGATGGCGTGATCGACGGCGTGCGCGTGGATCATGTCGATGGGCTCGCGGAGCCGCGCGAATACACGCAGCGGCTGCGTCAGCGGCTCTCGGAGCTGCGCGAGGGCACGACGCCGTATATCGTCGTCGAAAAGATTCTCGGACGCGGCGAGACGCTGCGCGACGACTGGCCCGTCGACGGCACGACGGGCTATGACTTCATGAACGACGTCGGCGCGCTGCTGCACGATCCGGCGGGCGCCGCGCCGCTCGCGAACGCGTGGGCCGAACTGAGCGGCCGCCCCGCGAATTTCGCCGACGAGGCGCTGCCTGCGCGTCGCCAGATACTCGCGGAAAATCTGCCCGCCGAACTGGACCGCGTGGCGCGCGCGCTGCATCGGATTGCACGCGACAACCTTCCGACGCGCGATTTCACGTACACCGCGATCCGCCGCGTGACGAACGAACTCGCGGCGCACTTCCCCGTGTATCGCATCTATCCGCAAAACGGCTTGCGCAGCAGCGCCGACAACGCGTACTTCGACATCGCGCTCGATGCCGCGAAGCAAACGCTGTCGCGCGCCGATCATGGCGTGCTGGCGCAGGTCGATGCGTGGCTCGGCAGCGGCACGGACGAGAGCGGCAACGGACGTTCGGCTTCGCCGCAACAGTCGCAGTCTTCGCAGTCTTCGCAGACTTCGCAGTCTTCGCAGTCGCAGCAGGCTTCGCAGTCGCAGCAGTCCTCGCAGTCGCAGCAGGCTTCGCAGTCGCGGCAAGCGCTGCAATCCTCGCAAGCGCCGCAGGGCAATCCTGGCGCGTTCAATCACACGGCTTCGGCGCGCCGCACCGTGCAGACGGTGTTCTCGCAACTGACGGCGCCCGTCGCCGCGAAGGCGATCGAAGATACCGCTTGCTACCGCTATGGGCGTCTGCTGTCGCGCTGCGAAGTGGGCGCCGATCCGGGCGAATTCGCGCTGTCGGTCGAGCAGTTTCATGCGGGCAATCAGGAGCGCGCGCGGCGCTTCCCTCACGCGATGCTCGCGACGGCCACGCACGATCACAAGCGCGGCGAGGACATGCGCGCGCGGCTCGCTGTGGTGAGTGAAATCGCCGACGAATGGATCGCGACACTGCGCGCATGGACGACGCTGAACACGCCGCATCGCCGCGCGCTGAACGGCAATGACGACGACTGGGCGCCCGGTCCCGCCGCCGAGGCGATGCTGTATCAGACGCTGGTCGGCTGCTGGCCGCCGGGTCTCTCACCCGACGACGACGCGGGCATCAAGGCGCTCGCCGAACGCGTCGCGCAATGGCAACTGAAGGCGCTGCGCGAAGCGAAGTTGCGCACGACATGGCTCGCGCCCGATGAAGCGTTCGAGAACGGCTGCCGCGAATTCCTGTTCGACATCCTCGCGCCGCAGCGCCGCGACGGCTTCCTGCGCGAGCTGTGCGCGTTCGTTGCGCGCATCGGCCGCGCGGGCGTCGTGAACAGCTTGCAGCAGACGGTGCTGCGTCTCGCGTCGCCGGGCGTGCCCGATCTGTATCAGGGCACGGAACTGTGGGACTTCAGTCTGGTCGATCCCGACAACCGCCGGCCTGTCGATTTCGCGCAACGGCAAGCGATGCTCGCGGATGCGCCGCCTTCCGCGTATCTCGCGAACTGGCGCGATGGCCGCGTGAAGCTCGCCGTCATTCAGCGGATGCTCGCGTTGCGCATGCAGATACCGGAGCTGCTCAGCAAGGGCACGTATCTGCCGCTGACGGTGCAAGGCCGGCACGCGGATCGCGTGATCGCGTTTGCGCGGCGTCACGGCAACTGCTGGGCGGTGGTGATCGCGACGCGTCTGTCGACGGCGCTGCTCGACGCCGACAACGACGTGCCGCTCGTCGATCCGATCGACTGGGAGGACACGGCCGCGCAGATGCCCGAAGAACTCTTTGCGCGCGCGCTGTTCGACTGGGTGAGCCCCGCCGCGCCGAAGGTGGAGGACACGGGGCTGCTTTATCTGCGCGATGCGCTGACGACGATGCCCGTTGCCGTGCTCGTTGAGGATGGGGTGCCGCGTGTTTGAGCACGGGCACGGCGAACGACGTGTGGGACCGGTCGCGGGATAAAGTCAGGAATCTGTGGTGACAATGAAAGCCCTCGTCAGGGCTTTCATTTCGTTGGTCTTCGCGTTTTTCGCATTTCGCGGTTGCGCGCGCAAACAGCACATGAACTGACGAGAATCACGCACGTCTTGACGCAATGTGACAACTGCCCCGTATGCCATCGCCAGGATTGACGTGAACAATCACGGTGACGGAGGGGAATCGCACTCGTGAGCTACAACAGTCTTCATGTCCCGCTCGATATCGGGACGTGGCAATGCACGCTCGTGCTCGCCAGGGAGTTCTATAGCCTTTCATGCGGATTCTGGGACCCCTTTGCTAATTGGGATAAGCGCAGGGAACGGGAGCGTCAGATCGAGGACGACAAACGCACCTTCGATAGGTATTTCCGGCCCAACTGACATAGTGGCGGATCGAGTGGGATGGAACGAGCCGCAAAATAACCGATAAGCCGGCATGGCAACCTATTGGCGACCGCCGATGCCAGGGATTGCGAGTCGCCGCAGGCACCACGCGACTAGCCGCCCTCATCATCCAACACCTTCGGATAAACGCGCACCAGCACGATGCGTGGGCCCTTCATCCTCTTCACGACCACATCGAATCGGTCGAATTCGACGCGCTGCCCTTCTTCCGGCAGATCTCCGAGCGCATTGATCACGAGGCCGCCGACGGATTCCGCGCGGCCTTCGTCGATATCGATACCCAACGCGCGCTCCAGCGACACCACGGGTAAGCTGCCCTTGCCCATCAGCGTGCCGTCGTCCATGCGCGTCCAGTCGGCGTCGCCTTGCCGGAACTCGTCGTGAATCTGGCCGACCAGTGCGCCCAGCAGATTGTCGAGCGTGAGAAAGCCGATCGGCTTAGCGTTCTTCTGCCCGACGAGCGCAAGATGCGGCGCGCCCTTGCGAAAGCGCCGGAACAGTTCGAGCGCGGGCATGTTGGGCTTCACGTACTGCACGGGACGCACATAGTGCGACAGGTCATCGAGCGTGCTGCCCGCGTGACGCGCGAGCAGAAGGTCCTTCAAATGTATCGTGCCCGCGACGCGTTCGCCCGTTGCATCTTCGAGCAACGGATAGCGGCTGAAACGATGCCGCGCGACGATCTGCATGTTCTCGCGCCACGGCAGATCGCGGCGCAGGCTCACGAGTTCATGCGCGGGCCGCATCAGGTCTGACACGGTCATCCGCGAGAAGTCGAGCGAATGCGCGATCGTGTTCCATTCGTCCTGCGAATAGGCGTCCTTCGGCGCATCGAGTCCGTTCGCGACGCTCGCGTGGCGGCCGCGCAGAATCAGCTTGAGTTCTTCCGTCGAGTAGTGCGTGTCGCCACCGTGATCGGACGACAGTCCCGCGATGCGCAGCACGGTATTCGCGCTTGTGTTGAGCAGCCAGATCGCGGGGTACATCGCCCAGTAGAAACCGTACAGCGGTATCGCGACCCACAGCGCGATCTGCTCGGACTGACGGATCGCAAGCGACTTGGGCGCCAGTTCGCCGACGACGATGTGCAGAAACGAAATGCACGAAAACGCGAAGAACAGCGAGATGCCGTGTATCAGCTGCTCGGACTCGATGCCGAGCAAATGGAAAAGCGGGTTGAGCAGTTCCGCGAACGCGGGCTCGCCGATCCAGCCGAGTCCAAGCGACGCAAGCGTAATGCCCAGCTGGCACGCCGACAGATACGCATCAAGCCGCCCATGCACTTTCGCGAGCAGCTTGCCGCGCAGACCGTGCTTCTCGGCGAGCGTCCGGACGCGCGTCTGCCGTAGCTTCACGAGACCGAATTCGGCGGCGACAAAGAAACCGTTGAGGGCAACGAGCAACAACGCGCCGATGAGCGCGACGACCTGAATCAAAGCGGACAACTCCGGCAATAAAAGCCGTCAGTATAGAGCGCGAAAGGCGTGTGAAAGTGCGTGCCGCGCATCGATCGGCCATCCGGCCAGGTCATCGGTGCGTCGCGTGTGCCGTCATGCGCCTGCGAGCGGCACGCGCAGCTTCAGCGTCGCCGGCTGGCCATCGATCCATTCGCCCTGCTGGAATGCGCCGTCGTGCGCTTCGGCGACACGCTTGCACAAGCCGAGCACCCACGAGATGCGGCCAGCTTCGCGCGGGTGCGTCGCTTGCTCCCGCGCGAATTTTTCGAGCACATGCGGCAGCCCGGCATCCGTCAGCGCAACACGCGCGTGCGGCCAGGTGACGGTGGCCTCGAACGTCGCCGCATCGACGCGCGCACCAAGCGCGACCGTCGCGCCGCTCGCGCTCGCTTCGACGGCAAACGCGACGAGCAGCCACAGCGCGGCACCGAGTCGCTCCCGATCGCCATCCAGTTGCTGCGCATCGATCGACGCATCGACTTCGAGCGCGACGTTGCGCTGCGCAGCGAGCGCGTCGCGCACATCGCCGACTGTTTCGTCGACGAGCGGCCGCAACTCGAACGGCGCGCGGTTCAACGCGAGCGTCCGCGTTTCGGCGCGCGTCGCATCGACGATCGATTCGAGCAGCTTCACCTGCTGATCGACGCCGTTGCGGATTCCTTCGAGCGCGCGTTGCGCAGTGGCGTCGTTCGTGTCGATCTTGCGATCGAGCACATACGCCCAGCTATGGATCGCGTTCAACGGGCTGCGCAGATCGTGAGAGACGAGGGAGAGCACATGATCGCGCATGAAGAGCGCCGTTTCGGCGCAGCGTCGCGCGGTGCGATCGGCGGTGGCATGCATCCCCTGGTTGCTGCCGGAAGAAGACGGTGTAGACGTGGTCACGATCGACATCCTCGTTGGCGGTTCATCATCGGTTGCAGTCTGATCATTATAGGCTCAGGGCGTTCGCACGATCCTCGCGACAGCACGCCGACACGCCTACAATAACGGTTTCGAACGATTAACAAAGGAGCATCGCATGACCACTGTCACCACCGCCTCGGGCCTCAAGTACGAAGACCTGAAGGAAGGCACGGGCGCCGAAGCGAAGGCTGGCCAGACCGTCAGCGTGCACTACACCGGCTGGCTCACGAACGGCCAGAAGTTCGATTCGAGCAAGGACCGCAATGACCCGTTCGCGTTCGTGCTGGGCGGCGGCATGGTCATCAAGGGCTGGGACGAAGGCGTGCAGGGCATGAAGGTCGGCGGCGTGCGCAAGCTGACCATCCCGCCGCAACTCGGTTACGGCGTGCGCGGCGCGGGTGGCGTGATTCCGCCGAATGCGACGCTCGTCTTCGAAGTCGAATTGCTCGACATCTGAGCGTTTCTGCGCTCTTGAATTTTTGCTCTTGACGTCCTGAGATGAGCCACGCCGTCAACGACGCGCCCAGCGTTTCCCTGCGCCGTTACGGCGCGGTGGAAGCGTCGGACGTGCACGACTTCCATCAGATCGTGCTCGGTCTCGACGGCTCGATGGTGATGGCCGTCGACGGCGTCGCGCGCGAGATCGACTGCACGTCTGCGTGGCTCATTCCGGCGGGCTCGCGGCACGATTACGCGGGCGTCGGCGAGAACCGGCAACTCGTGCTCGACCTGCCCGCGTCGTCGGTTGCGGTGCCGCAGCGGCTCTTCGACAAGGCACGCGCGGTGGCGATCAATGCATCGCTCACGCAACTGGTTTCGCACATCGCGGGCCGCGCGACAGGCCACATCGACGGCGATGCCGCGTGGCGGCGCTTCAACTGGGATGCGGCGGCGCGTCTGTGCGCGGCGATCGTCGAGGAGACGGGCATGGCGAATGCTGCGCCCGGCGCGGGCCTGGACTTCGCGCGCATCGACGGCTGGCTGCGCGCGCATCTATCGGAGCCGCTACGTATCGCCGATCTCGCCACGCATTGCGGCTTTGGCATGCGGCGTTTTCATCAGCTGTTCATCGAAGCGTTCGGCGAAACGCCGCATCGCTATTTGCAGCGTCTGAGGCTGGATACGTCGGTCACGCTGCTTGCCGATCCGCGCCGCTCGCTGACGGACGTCGCACTCGAAGTGGGCTTCAGCGATCAGAGCGCGTACACGCACGCGTTCACGCGGCGCTATGGGATGGCGCCCGGCCAGTGGCGGGCGCTGTTGCACTGAACTTCGTTTGATGGCGATGGCGACGAACCGGACGCGATCGCGCGCCCGGCTCTCTTCAAACAATCAATCAAACGATCAGCCCGTCAGGCCGCGCGCCAGATCGCCGCGGATATCGTCGGCATTCTCCAGCCCCACGGCAAGGCGGATCAGCCCTTCCGTGATGCCCGCCGCCGCGCGCGCCTCGGGCGTGATGCGGCCGTGCGTCGTGGTCGCGGGATGCGTGATCGTCGTGCGCGTATCGCCGAGGTTGCCCGTGATCGAGCAGATCTTCGTGCTGTCGATCACGCGCCATGCGTTCTCGCGCATCTGCTCGGGCGTGTCGCCCTTCACTTCGAACGAGACGATCGCGCCGCCCGCCTTCTGCTGACGCTTCGCAATCTCGTACTGCGGATGCGATTCGAGGCCCGGATAGAACACGCGGTTCACGGCGGGATGCGAGTCGAGCCAGCGCGCGATTTCGAGCGCGTTCGCCGACTGGCGCTCGACGCGCAACGACAGCGTTTCCATGCCCTTCAGCAGCACCCACGCGTTGAACGCGGACAGCGTCGGGCCCGCGCTGCGCACGAACGGGAACACCTTTTCCATGATGAACTGCTTCGAGCCGACCAGCGCGCCGCCGAGCACGCGGCCCTGGCCGTCGAGAAACTTGGTCGCCGAGTGCATCACGACATCGGCGCCGAGCTTCAGCGGCTGTTGCAGCGCGGGGCTGCAAAAACAGTTGTCGACGACGAACAGCGCATTCGCGGACTTCGCGATCGTGCTGATCGCTTCGATGTCGGCGATTTCGGTCAGCGGATTGGACGGCGTTTCGAGAAAGAACATCTTCGTCTCGGGACGCACGGCGTTTTTCCACGCGTCGAGATCGGTCGGATCGACGAATGTCGTCGCGATGCCGAACTTGCTGAAAATCTGCGAGAACATGCCGAGCGTCGAGCCGAACAGGCTCTGCGAGCTGACGAGATGATCGCCCGCCTGCATCGCCGACATCACCACCGACATGATCGCGGCCATCCCCGATGCCGTCGCCATGCACGCCTCGCCGCCTTCGAGCGCCGCGAGACGATCCTGGAACATCGTGACCGTCGGGTTCGTGAAGCGCGAGTACGTGTAATAGTCTTCGGATTTCTTGAAGCGCTCTGCGGCTTCGGCGGCGCTCGCAAAGACAAAGCTCGACGTCAGAAAGATTGCCTCGGAATGCTCGCCGAAATCGCTGCGCAACGTGCCCGAGCGGACTGCGAGAGTGTCGAAGTTGAGGGAGTCGTCCATGTTCGTTCTGTTCCGTTTTTTCGAGGCGCATGCGCTTCCCAGGTTCCGCCAGGTTCGCGCATGCGAGAGCAACAAAAAGCCCGCTTTGCGTCGGCATAAGCGGGCTTCGTGTACGGGGATGCTGTGAGCGTCGATGGCTGCGCTGCTGGCCCCACCGTTCGCTTTAGCTGTTTTGGGTTTCCCCGCGTCCGCAAGCTGAGATCAAATCGACGCAAGCCCCGATAGTAACACTGCATGCGCCGTTCGGGACCGAAACACCGCGCGCGAGATTCGATCACGCCGATCCCGCGCGCGCGGCGATTTACTCCACCGACAGTTGCAGATGCAATTGCGAACGCGCGGTGCCGCCTTCGAGCGCTTCGCTCGCCGCGTCGCGGTCCGATTGCGCGGACGGCGCGAGGCGCGCGGTTTCGATGCGGTCGAGATATTCCGTCGTCACGTCGCCGGTGATGTAGTTGCCGTCGAAGCACGACGCCTCGAATTCCTTCAGCGCCGGGTTGATGTCGCGCACCGCGCTCTTCAACGCGTCGACGTCCTGGTAGACCAGGAAATCGGCGCCGATCAGGCGCGCCACTTCTTCGTCCGAACGGCCGTGCGCGACGAGTTCGCTGCGCGTCGGCATGTCGATACCGTAGACGTTCGGGTACTTCACGGGCGGCGCCGCCGACGCGAAGATCACCTTGTTCGCGCCCGCATCGCGCGCCATCTGCACGATCTCGTGCGAAGTCGTGCCGCGCACGATCGAATCGTCGACGATCAGCACGTTCTTCCCCTTGAACTCGATGCCCATCGCGTTCAGCTTCTGGCGCACCGATTTCTTCCGCACCGCCTGGCCGGGCATGATGAAGGTGCGGCCCACGTAGCGGTTCTTGAAGAAGCCTTCGCGGTATTCGACGCCCAGCTTCGCCGCGACCTGCATCGCCGCCGGGCGCGACGAGTCGGGAATCGGCATCACGACGTCGATCTTCACGTCCTTCGGCAGCTCGCGCACGATCTTCTCGGCCAGATAGTCGCCCATGCGCAGACGCGCGTTGTAGACGGGCACGCCGTCGAGCACGGAGTCCGGACGCGCGAGATACACAAGTTCGAAAATGCAGGGATTCAGGCTCGGATTCGTCGCGCATTGCTGCGCGTGGAAGTTGCCTTCGAAGTCGATGAAAATGGCTTCGCCCGGCGCGACGTCGCGGACGAATTCGAAGCCGATGCCTTCGATCGCCACCGATTCCGACGCCAGCATCCATTCCGTGCCCGACGCCGTTTCCAGCTTGCCGATGCACAGCGGACGGATGCCGAACGGATCGCGGAAACCGAGCAGACCGTAGCCGGAAATCAGCGACACGATCGCGTACGAGCCGCGCACGCGGCGATGCACGCCCGACACGGCCTTGAACAGCGCCGCCGGATCGAGCTGCAGACCCGAACTCGCCGTCTGCAGTTCGTGCGCGAACACGTTAAGCAGCACTTCCGTGTCGGAGTTCGTGTTGATGTGCCGGCGATCGACGCGGAACATCTCTTCCTTCAGCTGCGGCCAGTTCGTGAGATTGCCGTTGTGCGCGAGGATGATGCCGAACGGCGCGTTCACGTAGAACGGCTGGGCTTCTTCTTCGCTCGAGGCGGAACCCGCCGTCGGGTAGCGCACCTGGCCGATGCCGCTCGTGCCGGGCAGGCTGCGCATGTTGCGCGTGCGGAACACGTCGCGCACCATGCCGTTGGCCTTGTGCATGTGGAAAGTGCTGCCGTTCGCCGTAGCGATGCCGGCTGCGTCCTGACCGCGGTGCTGCAGGAGCAGCAGACTGTCATAGATCAGCTGGTTGACGGGAGACTGGGAAACTACGCCTACGATGCCGCACATGGCATGTCCTTCAAAGGGTACGAAATTCGATCAGGCGGTGCCGGGGAGGCAGCCGCGCGCGCCGTGGTTCTGACTGCCTCACCCATCGGCCCGCCTTGTCTGCCGCTTTCGTCCCTTGCGCGCAACGCTTCGTTACACGTGGACGTAGGCGGCGAGCGTCTCGGGAAGCAGAGGCTTCAACTCTCGAACGCCCTGCTCGGCGTAGGGCCGCAGCAGCGCGTTGCGCCAGAATTCCTGTCTGGGCAATTCGGTCAAGCCAGCGAGGGCGACCAGAATCAGCACCAGTATGACCCCGCGTACGAGGCCGAACATCAGTCCAAGCGAGCGGTCAATTCCGCCCAGGCCGGATACCTGCACCAGCCGGCTCAGCAGCGCATTCGCCACGCTCGCCACCAGTATCACGCCGATGACGATGGCTGCGAACGCGATCAGCCATTGCGTCAACGCGCCGCCCGGCCAGTTCGCCGGCACGTACGGCACCAGCAGGCCGACGAAGCGCGCCGCCACCAGAAACGCGACGACCCAGCCGATCAGCCCGAATACCTCGGACAGAAAGCCGCGCCACGTTCCGCGCAGCGCCGACAGGCCGATCACCGCCATTACAGCGTAGTCGAATGCGGTGAACATCGCCGGCTTACTGCGCGGTGCCGTTGTTCGCACCCGACGTCAGGCCCGCCTCGCGCACCTTCGCGATAGCCGCCGACGCCGCCGCGCGGTCCGCGAACGGACCGGCACGCAGCAAGGTGCGGGTCGAGCCGTCTGCCTGCTTGCGACGCTCCGTATATGCGGGCACGCCCGCCGCTTTCAACTTGCTCGCCCACGTATGCGCGCTGGCGTCGTCCTGGAACGCGCCCAGCTGGACGGCGAAACGGTTGCCGGGAGGCGCCGCGGGCGTGCCCGATTCGGTGCCGGAAGCGGCAATTTGCGTGGTGTCCGTGACGGCGGGCTTCTGTTCGGCCTTCTGCTCTGGCCTCGCGGCCGGCTTCGCTTCGGCTTGCGGTTTGGCAGCGGGCTTCGCGGCCTGAGCCGGCGTATTGTTCGCGACGACGGCGGGCGCCTGCGGCTTCGCGGGCGTCATGGCGATCGGCGCGCTCCGGCTGTCGTGCTGCGATGCGATGGCACCCGTTGCCGCCGTGCCCGACGCGGTGCGGGCAAGCCCGGATGCAGCCAGCGCGGCATCCGGAGCGGCGGGATTGTCGGGCGCGACGCCCGCTTGCGTGTCGGCGTCGTCTGCCGCACGCGACTTCGGGATCGGGCGGCTCGGAATGTCGATGGAAATGTCGTCGGTGACGGGCTTCGGATGCGAGTCGAGCACCATCGGCAGAATCACGACGGCGGCGATCACCAGCGCGATTGCGCCAACCAGGCGCCGGCGCGCGCGCTGCTTCTCGGGAAGCGTGGGGTCGAGCATCATCGCATCGGCGTCGCCGGAACGGTCGGTGCGGCGGCTGCGCCGTTCGACCCGCTCAGCGCGCTCGGCACGACTGCCGCGACTGGAACTGGAATTTGCGCCGCGCCGCGTAGGTGCGTCGTCTTTTTTGCCGAACGAGAAAATACCCATGAATGGCTTGGTCGAGGCCCGCGCGTTCAGTGTTGCTGCGATTTACGGTAGGCCATTACGCCTGCAACCGTATAGAAACTGCCGAAAACCACAATTCTATCATTGTCGGATGCCCGTTTTAGCGCATCCTGGAAAGCTTCTGCCGGTGTCGCAAAACGTGCGACAGTCGAGTCCGGCCCATCGACGACGCCGGCGTCGCGCAGCGCCGTTTCCAGTTCTTCGGCGCTCGCCGCGCGCGGCGTCGGCAGATCCGTCACGCACCAGTGGTCGATCTCGCCCTTCAGGTGCGCCACCACGCCCGCGATGTCCTTGTCGCGCATGGAGCCAAATACGGCGTAAGTGTACGGAAAATAGCCCATATTGCCGAGATTTTGGCCCAACACGGCGGCGGCATGCGGATTATGCCCGACGTCGAGCACGATCGACGGCTTGCCGGGCAGCACCTGGAAGCGTCCCGGCAATTCGACGTTGGCGAGACCCAGCCGGATATCCTGCGCCGACACGGGCAGACGGTCGCGCAACGCTTCGAGCCCCGCCAGTGCCGCCGACGTATTGATCAGCTGATTCGCGCCGCGCAGCGCCGGATAGGCGAGCGCCGAGCGGCGCATCGACGGGCCGATGTAGCTCCACTGCTGGCGCTCGCTGCCCGCCTGGCCTTCGTAGCGGAAATCGCGCCCGAAGAGCCACAGATCGGCGCCGATCTTCCCGGCATGCTCGATGAGCGTCTGCGGGGGAACAGGATCGGCGCAGATGGCCGGCTTGCCCGGACGGAAAATGCCCGCCTTCTCGAAACCGATTTTTTCGCGCGTATCGCCGAGGAAGTCAGTGTGATCGATGTCGATGCTCGTGATGATCGCGCAATCGGTATCGAGGATATTCACCGCGTCGAGGCGCCCGCCGAGCCCCACTTCGAAGATCACGACGTCGAGGCCGCGCTCCGCGAACAGATGCATGATCGCGAGCGTCGTGAATTCGAAATACGTCAGCGAGACGGGCTCGTGCAACGACCGGCGCGCCTGCTCGACTACGTCGAAATGCGGCAGCAGTTCGGCGTCCGTCGCCATCTGGCCATTGATCCGCGCGCGTTCGTTGAACGCGAGCAGATGCGGCGACGTGTGGCAACCGACGGAATAGCCGGCGCGCAGCAGGATCGACTCGAGAATCGCGCACGTCGACCCCTTGCCGTTCGTTCCGCCGACCGTGATGACCGGGCACGCAAACGACAATTGCAGCGCGTCGCGCACCTGGCTGATGCGGGCAAGGCCCATGTCGATGCCGACGGGATGCGCGGATTCCAGATGCGTGAGCCACGCATCGAGGGTGGGGAAAGTGGTCATCGGATGAAACTGAAGTGCGGATCGAAATTATCCTGGAAATGACAACGCGCCGCTTGATTACCTCTCGCGGCGCGTTGGTTTTTCTTACCGGCTGCGCGGTTCAATTGCGCGGCCGTTGGCGTGGACAAGCGATCAGGCGACGGCGTCGGCCGGCTGGCGCGTCAGCAGCGCCATGAGTTTCGCCAGCTCTTCGCGCAGCTTGCGGCGGTCGACGATCATGTCGATCGCGCCCTTTTGCAGCAGGAATTCGGCGCGCTGGAAGCCTTCCGGCAGCTTTTCGCGCACGGTCTGCTCGATCACGCGCGGGCCGGCGAAGCCGATCAGCGCTTTCGGCTCGGCGATCACGACGTCGCCCAGGAACGCAAAGCTCGCCGACACGCCGCCCATCGTCGGATCGGTCAGCACGGAAATGAACGGCAGCTTCGCTTCGGCGAGCCTGGTCAGCATGGCCGTGGTCTTGGCCATCTGCATCAGCGACAACAAGCTCTCCTGCATGCGCGCGCCGCCCGAAGCGGTGAAGCAGACGAACGGCACGTGCTGCTCGATCGCGTTCTGCACGCCGCGCGCGAAGCGCTCGCCGACCACAGAGCCCATCGAGCCGCCCATGAACGCGAACTCGAAGCACGCGACGACGACGGGCAGCGTGTGAATCGCGCCGCCCATCACGACCATCGCGTCGGTTTCATCCGTCTCGTCCATCGCCTCTTTCAGGCGATCCGGATACTTGCGGCTGTCCTTGAACTTGAGCGCGTCGACGGGGAGGATTTCCTGGCCGATCTCATAACGGCCTTCCGGATCGAGCAAGCCGTCGAGCCGTTCGCGCGCGCCAATCCGCATGTGGTGATCGCATTTCGGGCAGACATGCAGATTCGCCTCGACGTCATTGCGGTACAACACCGCTTCGCACGACGGACATTTGATCCACAGCCCTTCCGGAATGCCCTTGCGGCTTTTCGGATCGGTTTGCTTGATTTTCGGCGGCAACAGTTTGTCGAGCCAGCTCATGGTCATTCCTTCCAGGGTTCGCGATACGCAAGGCGGCGCGGTCCGATCCGCGCCGCCAGCGTAACGGCGACAAAATTATTGTTTATCAGGCAGTTGCGCCGACGCTGTCGATGGCCCGGCGAATTTCGGCGATGAAAGTCGTCAGCTTGCTGGCAGCGGACTCGGGTGCCGCTTCTTCGAGCAATTGCACGATACGGCTGCCGATCACGACGGCATCGGAAACCTCGGCGACCGCGCGCGCCGACTGCGCGTCGCGGATGCCGAAACCGACGCCTACGGGCAGCGGCACGCGCGACTTGATGGCCGGGATTTTACCCGCGATGCTCAAAACGTCCAGATTTGCAGCGCCCGTCACGCCTTTGAGCGACACATAGTAGACGTAGCCGCTCGCGATTTTACCAACCTCGGCGATGCGCTCGTCCGTCGACGTCGGCGCGAGCAGGAAAATCGGATCGATCCCGGCCGCCTTCATCTTTTCGGCGAAGTTAGCCGATTCTTCGGGCGGATAGTCGACGACCAGCACGCCGTCGACGCCCGCTTCCTTCGCAGCGGCTGCAAACGCGTCGGCGCCCATGCGCTCGATCGGATTCGCGTAGCCCATCAGCACGACGGGCGTTTTGTCGTCGGTTTCGCGGAAGCGCTTGACGTCGGCGAGCACGTGCTTCAGCGACACGCCCTTCGCGAGCGCGCGCTCCGACGACTGCTGGATCACGGGGCCGTCGGCCATCGGATCGGAGAACGGCACGCCGAGTTCGATGACATCGGCGCCGCCTTGGGCGAGCGCGTGCATGAACTCGACGGTGCGCGCCGGGTCTGGGTCGCCGGCGGTGATGAACGGGATCAGGCCTTTTTTGCCTTGCGCGGCCAGCGCCGCGAACGTCGATTGAATACGGGACATGGAATTTTCTCGAAGTCGATGAACTGCGCGACGTGACTCAAGCCGCCGGATCGGCGACGATTGCCTTGCCGCGAGGAACGGGCTTGGGTGGATTCGCCGCCAGGCTGACGCGTTCTCGCGCTATCGCGCAGTAACTTTCATTGATCTCATAGCCGACGAATTCGCGCTTCTGGCGTGCGCAAGCGACGGCCGTCGTGCCGCTCCCCATGAACGGGTCGAGCACGCGGCCACCCGGCGGACAACTCGCGAGAACCATCCGCTCGACGATTTCGAGCGGCTTCTGCGTCGGGTGCGCGACCCGCTCGGCGTGCTGCCGATGCAGGCGCGAGACCGACCAGACGTCCTTCGGGTTGTAGCCGAGCTCCAGCCACTTGCTGCCTTCGAACAACTTGCGCGAACGCGCCTTCTTCGTGGCGGCATCGTACGGGATGCGGACGGGGTCGAGGTCGAAATAATAGTCCTTCGACATTGCGAAATAACCGATGTTGTCGTGCACGGACGTGAAGCGGCGCGTCGTGCCGCCCATGCTCGGCACGCGCCGGTCCCAGATGATCTCGTTGATCATCGTGAGCCTGCTCTTCAGGAACACGAAGATTTCCGGCGCGTACTGCCACGTGCAGAAGATGTACAGCGAACCCGACGGCTTGAGCTTCGGAATGGCCAGATCGAGCCAGTCACGCGTCCAGGCGAGAAAGCTCTCGCCCGAGCGCATGTCCGAATCGTTGCCATAGTCCTTGCCCAGACCGTACGGCGGATCGGCGACGATCAGATCGATCGAGCCATCCGGCAGATTCGCTGCCTCGGTCAGAAAATCGCGGTTCAGAAGCTCGATGCCCGCCGGCAACGGCAGCAGCGATGCAGCGCCCGCGTGCAGCGACAACTCGGCGACGCCTGCTTCGGCGTCGCCGTTCAGCGCAGGCGGCTGCGGCTCCTCGAACTCGTCGCGCATCGTCTGGGCGCTCAGAACTCGATGCCCGATCGCTCGGCGACCGTGTGCATGTCCTTGTCGCCCCGGCCCGACAGATTCACCAAAAGGATTTGGTCCTTCGGCAGCGTCGGCGCGAGCTTCGCCGCGTATGCGAGCGCGTGACTCGACTCCAGCGCGGGAATGATGCCTTCGATGCGGCAGCAGTCGTGGAACGCCTTGAGCGCCTCTTCGTCGGTGATGCCGACGTACTCCGCGCGCCCGCTGTCCTTGAGCCACGCGTGCTCAGGACCGACGCCCGGATAGTCGAGGCCCGCCGACACCGAATGCGTCTCGATGATCTGGCCGTTCTCGTCCTGGAGCAGGTACGTGCGGTTGCCGTGCAGCACGCCCGGGCTGCCGCCGATCAGCGATGCCGCGTGACGCCCCGTATCGATGCCGTCGCCGGCAGCTTCCACGCCGATCAGCTTCACGGAAGTGTCGTCAACGTACGGATAAAAGATACCCATCGCGTTCGAACCGCCGCCAACGCACGCGATCACGGCGTCCGGCTGCCGTCCGGTCAGTTCGGGCATCTGCACCTTGCATTCGTCGCCGATCACGCGCTGGAAATCGCGCACCATCATCGGATACGGATGGGGACCGGCCACCGTGCCGATGATGTAGAAGGTATTTTCGACGTTCGTGACCCAGTCGCGCATCGCTTCGTTGAGCGCGTCCTTCAGCGTGCGCGAGCCCGATTCGACGGGCACGACGGTCGCGCCGAGCAGTTTCATCCGGTAAACATTGGCGGCCTGGCGGCGCACGTCCTCGGCGCCCATGTACACGACGCACTCCATGCCGAAGCGCGCCGCGATCGTAGCCGTGGCAACGCCGTGCTGTCCGGCGCCCGTCTCCGCGATGACGCGCGGCTTGCCCATGCGCTTCGCGAGCAGCGCCTGGCCGATCACGTTGTTCACCTTGTGCGCGCCCGTGTGATTCAGGTCCTCGCGCTTCAGATAAACCTGCGCGCCGCCGAGCAGTTCGCTCCAGCGTTGTGCGTGATAGACAGGGGAAGGACGACCGACGAAATACTTCAGTTCGCGCTCGTATTCGGCGATGAAGTCCGGGTCTTTCGAGTATTTTTCGTATGCTTGGCGCAGCTCGTCGAGCGCGTGAATCAGGGTCTCGGCGACGAACACGCCGCCATATTGGCCGAAGTGGCCACGTTCATCGGGTAAGTTGTACATATTCCGTCACTCTTCTCAGTGTGCCGCTGCCTGCGCGGTGCGCGACGCGGCCTGGGAATCATCCGGCGTCCGCTTCGCGCACCGCGCGCACGAACGCCGCCATCCGGGCGTGATCTTTCACGCCCTTTGCGCCCGGCACTTCGATGCCGCTGGAGACATCGACCGCGTACGGGCGCACGCGATGAATCGCTTCACTGACGTTTTGCGTGTTCAACCCACCACTCAAAACGGCCCGACGCGCGAGCTCTGCTGGAATAAGTGACCAATCGAAGACCTTCCCGCCGCCGCCATAGCCTTCGACATGAGTGTCGAACATGAGACCGTTGGCGGCTGAATAGTTAAGGGCTGATTTTATCAAATCGGCCGGTTGAGTATCGGGCGCAATTCGCAGCGCGCGCAACCAAGGCAAACCCGCAATGCCCGCCAGTTTCTCGCACTGCTCGGGCGTTTCGTCGCCGTGGAACTGGAGCATCGTCAGCGGCACGTTGCAGGTGACTTCGCTGAACCACTCCGGCGTCGGATTCACGAACAGCCCGACCACCGACACGAACGGCGGCACGACGCGCGTCATCTCGACGGCCTGCGCGACGCTTAGCGCGCGCGGGCTCGGCGGATAGAACACGAGGCCGATCGCGTCGGCGCCGAGTGCGACGGCATGCGCGACGTCGGCGGCGTTGCCCAGCCCGCACAGCTTGACGCGCGTGCGGTGCGGGACGATTTCGTCGGAGGGCGAGACGCTTTCGGCGGAGTTATCGTCGGATATCGCTGCGGAAACCGCAGAAACGGACGGATCGGCGGATTTGGCGGAAGTCATGAGTCAGTCCAAACAGTGCTCCACGGGACGCTGCCCGCCTGCGGCGCAGGCACAGCGAACTCCTCAGGATAGCCCACTTGTGCAAGATACAGCCCGTCGGGCATGAACGTAGGCGCGGCCTGATTCCGGTCGAGGCTGTCGAGCACTTCGGCGAGCCACGTTGCCGGATAGCGTCCGCGGCCCACGGCCACGAGACATCCCATCAGATTACGCACCATGTGATGCAAAAACGCGTTCGCCCGAAAGCGGAAATGGATAAAGTCGCCCTGCGGCCGGATATCGATCTGGTACAGATGCTTGACGGGTGTCTTTGCCTGGCACTCCGACGAACGGAACGCCGAAAAATCGTGCTCGCCGATCAGGCAGGTGGCCGCTTCGCGCATCGCGTCGATGTCGAGCGGCGTGTGGATCCAGCCCGCGCGGCCCACGAGCATCGGCGAGCGCACGGGATGCACGTACAGCGCGTAATAGTACGTGCGCTCGAAGGCGGAAAAGCGCGCGTGAAAGGCCTCGGGCATCGGCTTTGCCCACTGCACGGCGATCGTCTTCGGCAAAAACGCGTTCGTGCCGCGCACCCACGAAAATTCCGCGCGATTCAGTTCTGTATCGAAATGCACGACCTGCCCGAGCCCGTGGACGCCCGTATCCGTGCGCCCGGCGACGACTGTCTGCAGCGGCGTCTGCGCGAATTCGCGCAGCGCGCGCTCGAGCTCGTCCTGCACCGTCTTGCCGTGCGGCTGCGACTGCCAGCCGCAAAACGCTGCGCCGTCGTACTGGATGCCAAGCGCAATACGCTTCACGACAGACATCACGAAAGCGGCGCGAGCGTCGACAGCAACGCGCGTGCATGGGCGCGCGTCGCGGCATCGTTCGATTCGATCACTTCGTTGATCAGCGTGCGCGCGCCGACGACGTCGCCAAGATCGATGTATTCGACGGCCAGATCGAGCTTGTTGCGGGCGATCCGCGCGAGCTCTTCCGGCGTGAACGCGGGCACGGCCTGCGACGGGCCGGGCGGCAATTCGAGGTCGAAATCGAGGTTCAGCGCGCCGAACGGCGCGGCGCCCAGGCCCGCGACGGCAGCCGCACCTGCGGTGCCGGCGACGATTTCATCGGCGGCGGCGGGCGGCTCGGGCGCGTGCTCGGGGATCGCCTGCTGCGCCGTGATGTCCGGCGTCACGACGGGCTGCGTGGTCAGCGATGCAGGCGGCGTCGCGGTGTGCGCGCCGAGCGTCTCCGGCAAGTCGAACTCCGCTGCGGGCTCAGCGTGCTCGGCGCGCGGCGGCAACGCGAAATCGTCGAGGCCGTCGAGCGCGTGGATGGCGTCGCGCGGAAAATCCGCGATGGCGGGCCCCAGCGGCGGCGGCTCGCCTAATGGGAAACGCTCGGGCGTCGACGGCTCGTCGGGCAACGCGAGCGAGTCGTCGTCGGGCAGCGGCTCGATCAGTTGTTCGTGTTGAACGGCGGGTTCGGCGTGGCCCTGTTGAATCGGCGGCGTGGCGGGCGAGGTGGGCGGCTCGAAAGTCCGCTCGCGAAACGCCACGTCCGGCGTCGCGCCGAGATCCAGCTTGTGCGCTGCGGGCGCCGTTTCCGGCGCTTCTTCGGATGGCACTTCTTCGAATGCTTCAAGCGCCTGGTGCGCGGCCGGCTCGATGGACGCCTGAATCGGCGTTTCGTCGAGCGAGGGCTCGACGCGCGTCGTCTCAGCGGCGTGATCCGCCGTCTGCGCAACCTGTTCGCGCGCGGCCTGTTCCTGCGCGGCGGCCTCGGCGGCACGCGCTTCGTCGCGCGCGGGATCGAGCGACTCGCGCGGCAATGCGTCGGCGCCCAGCGATGCAGCCGCCGCCAGACCCGCTTCAGCCGACGCGGCGTCGAACGTTTCTGGCTCCGACTTCGCTTCGATTTCGGCGGCGGGCTCAGTCGGAGCGGTGTGCGGCGCTTGATGCGCGTCGGCGGGCGACGTCGATGGCGCGTTCGGCTCGGCAGGCGTTTCGTTGAGAACCCGGGCCGCATCCGGCGCGACGCGCGGCGTTTCATCGCCGGGAGCGGACGGCTCGTTTGCCGCTGCCTCGTTTGCCGACTCTTCGCGCGCGGCCTTCCGGCGCCGGCGCATCGTCAGACCGGCCAGCAGCGCCACAAGCGCCGCGCCGACGGCGGCCGCCACGCCCAGATACTCCTGCGGAATACGGGCGGATGCGCTGGCAGGATGCGCCGTTGCGGGTGCGGGTGTCGGAGCGGCGGGGGTCGCGCTGGCGGGCGCGCTGGCGCTACCCGTCGAACCCGACGGCTGTGTCGTGCCCGGCGCGGTCGCAGCGTTCCCGTTCGACGCCGGCTGCTTGCCGATGCCATGCTTCTGCAATTCCATCAGCACGCGGTTCTTCAGCGCCAGCAACTGCTGCAAGCTCGAAACCTGCGGATGCGGCTGTGACGCGGGCTGCGCGCCGGCGGCCGGCCCGCTGCTCTGGATCGAGCCCGTCCACCCGTGCGCGCCGCTCGCCGCCGATGCCGATGGCGCGGTCGTGCCCGCGGCCTGCGAGCCAGCCACCGGCGCCGTTTCGGTCGATGCTGGCACGCTGGCGCCTGGTGAAGACTGCGCCGCAGCCGACGACGAAGCGCCCGTTCCGGCGGCCGCGCTCGCGCCTATATCGGCGGGTGCGGCAGGCGTCGATGCCGCTGGTGCTGGCGCCGACGTCGTCGCCGAAGCGTTAGCCGCTGTCTGTGGCGCCGCGCCCGGTGCGGACGCCGCCCCCGCTGCCGCAGCTGCGCTGGCTGCCGCACCCGTCGCATCGACGGGCGGCAGGTTCAGGACGGCACCCAGCCGCAAGCGGCTCGGATCGTGCCCCATGAACGCGTTCGGATTCGCATCGAAAATCGCTTTAGCCGCGCGCGCCAGCACCGCGCGATCGTGCGATTGCGTGAGCGCGATCGCGGCATCGTTCAGCGATTGACCCGGCCGAACGGTGAATTGCGCTGCGCCGGCGTCCGTACCGGACGGCGCGCCGGCCGTCGCAGCGGCGCTCGCCGCGCCTGTCGCGGCTGTCTGCGCGAATGCCGCGCCGGGTGTCGAAAGTGCGCCGGCAAATACGATCGCGACTGCTGCCGCGATCTGATGCGAGCCGCTGCGCAAAGCGGCGGGAAGAGTCTGGAATCGGGCCGTCATCGGGACCTTTTTTGCATGGCCATGGGGCGCATGTTGAAGAGTGTTGGCGACAAGATTCGGTAATGCCCCAATGAAAAAAGCGCCGCGAGAATCGCGACGCTTTCTGGTTTTTTTACGCGTCGTTGAACTGATCGCGCGTAGTTTACTTTACTTGTCGAGCAGAATGCGAAGCATACGACGCAGCGGCTCCGCAGCGCCCCACAGCAACTGGTCGCCGACCGTGAACGCGGACAGGTATTCGCCGCCCATCGCCAGCTTGCGCAGACGGCCGACGGGAACCGTTAGCGTGCCCGTCACCACGGCGGGCGACAGATCGCGGATCGACGCTTCGCGTTCGTTCGGCACGACTTTCACCCAGTCGTTCGACGATGCAAGGATGCCGTTCACTTCATCGAGCGGCACGTCCTTCTTCAGCTTGATGGTCAGCGCTTGCGAGTGGCAGCGCATTGCGCCGATACGCACGCACAGACCGTCGACAGGGATCGAGCCGGGCTCGCCCATCGCGGGCTTGCCGAGAATCTTGTTGGTTTCCGCGCCGCCCTTCCACTCTTCCTTCGACATGCCGTTCCCGAGATCCTTGTCGATCCACGGAATCAGCGAGCCGGCGAGCGGCACGCCGAAGTGGTCGGTCGGCATGCGTTCGCTGTTCATCGCGGACAGCACGCGGCGGTCGATGTCGAGAATCGCCGACGACGGATCGGCCAGGTCTTCCTTCGCTGCGCCGTACAGCGTGCCCATCTGCTGCAGCAGTTCGCGCATGTTTTGCGCGCCCGCGCCCGATGCGGCCTGATACGTCATGGCCGTCATCCAGTCGACGAGGTTTTCGCGGAACAGGCCGCCCAGCGCCATCAGCATCAGGCTGACCGTGCAGTTGCCGCCGATGAAATTCTTCTGGCCCTTGACCAGCGCGTTCTTGATCACGTCGAGGTTGACGGGATCGAGAATGATGACGGCGTCATCCTTCATGCGCAGCGCCGACGCCGCGTCGATCCAGTAGCCGTTCCAGCCCGCTGCGCGCAGCTTCGGGAACACTTCGTTCGTGTAGTCGCCGCCCTGGCAGGAAATGATGGCGTCGCACTTCTTCAGGTCGTCGATGCTTGTCGCATCTTTGAGCTTGGTCTCGTTCTTGGCGAACGACGGCGCATTGCCGCCCGCGTTGCTGGTGCTGAAAAACACCGGTTCGATCAGATCGAAATCGCGTTCCTCTTGCATACGCTGCATCAGGACGCTGCCGACCATGCCGCGCCAACCTACGAGACCTACGTTCATGACTTACCCTTCGAGTGGACACTTCCCCGCAACTTTGCCCGGCGTGACCGCGCGGGGAAGATGGGCGGGCACGACGGACGATCAGCGCTTCGTGATCGTTTTCGGGGTAATCGTTTTGGTGGTAATGGCGAGCGCAACCACGCGGGCCGTTTTGCCGCGCAGTGTCGAAATCGAGGTGATTTGAGGAATCGTCGCCATCGTTGGAGTCTACACGAAAACCCGTTTTTGCGGCGCGCACGCCGCGATTTGCGTGAATCGGCGCGAAACCGGCCGATTCACGCGTATTTGCCTTTAAAACTGCGCGCGTTACAGCGCGGCGACGACGGCATCGCCCATCGCCGACGTGCCGACCTGCTGGCAACCCGGCGTGACGATGTCACCCGTGCGATAGCCCTGCTCCAGCACTTTCTTCACGGCGCTTTCGATGCGGTCGGCCTGCTCGGCCTTGTTCAGCGAATAACGCAGCATCATCGCGGCCGAGAGAATGGTCGCCAGCGGATTCGCGATGCCTTTGCCCGCGATATCGGGCGCCGAACCGTGCGACGGCTCGTACAGGCCCTTGTTGTTCTTGTCGAGCGACGCCGACGGCAGCATGCCGATCGAGCCCGTCAGCATCGCGGCCTCGTCGGACAGAATGTCGCCGAACATGTTGCCCGTGACGATCACATCGAACGACTTCGGCGCCTTCACGAGCTGCATCGCCGCGTTGTCGACGTACATGTGCGACAGCTCGACGTCCGCGTATTCCTTCGACACGTCGATCATGATGTCCTTCCAGAACTGCGACGTTTCGAGCACGTTCGCCTTGTCGACGGACGTCAGCTTCTTGCCGCGCTTTTGCGCCGCCTGGAACGCGACGTGCGCGATGCGGCGGATTTCGGGCTCCGCATAGCGCATCGTGTCGAAGCCTTCCTTCGCGCCTTCGAACAGACCGTCCGGCGCCTGGCGCACGCCGCGCGGCTGGCCGAAGTAGATGTCGCCGTTCAGTTCGCGCACGATCAGGATGTCGAGGCCCGAAACGATTTCCGGCTTCAGCGACGAAGCGCCCGTCAACTGCGGATAGCAGATCGCCGGACGGAAGTTCGCGAAGAGCTGCAGATGCTTGCGCAGGCCGAGAATCGCTTGCTCCGGGCGCAGCGAGCGCTCAAGCGAATCATATTTCCAGTCGCCGACCGCGCCGAACAGAATCGCGTCCGCTTCCTTCGCGAGCTTCAGCGTGGCTTCCGGCAGCGGATGGCCCGCCGCTTCGTAGCCCGCGCCGCCGACGGGCGCCTCTTCCAGCTCGAACTTCTCGCCGAGCACGTTCAGAACCTTGACTGCTTCCTTGACGATTTCCTTGCCGATGCCGTCGCCCGGCAACACTGCGATCTTCATGCGTATTCCTTGTTGATTTCCATCAGGCCTTCATTCGGCGCTTCAACGCGTGAGCGCGAGCGCGACACGAACGCGCGCTTCAGCGCACGAGGCGGTGATTCAGCCACGGCTGCTTCGCGATGCGCTCCGCTTCGAACTGGCGGATCTTGTCCGCGTGACGCAGCGTGAGACCGATGTCGTCGAAGCCGTTCAGCAGGCAGTACTTGCGGAACGCGGCAACCTCGAACGGGTACTCGGAGCCGCCGTCCGTCGTGCGCACGACCTGCTTGTCGAGATCGACGGTCAGCTGGAAGCCGGTGAACGCAAATGTTTCGTTGAACAGATGGTCGACCTGCTGCTCCGTCAGAACGATCGGCAACAGGCCGTTCTTGAAGCAGTTGTTGTAGAAGATGTCCGCGAAGCTCGGCGCGATGATCGCGCGGAAGCCATACTGTTGCAGCGCCCACGGCGCGTGCTCGCGCGAGCTGCCGCAGCCGAAGTTCTGGCGCGCGAGCAGTATCGACGCGCCCTGGTAGCGCGGCTGGTTCAGCACGAAATCGGGATTCAGCGGACGCTTCGAGTTGTCCTGACCCGGCTCGCCGTGATCGAGATAACGCCACTCGTCGAACGCGTTCGGACCGAAGCCCGTGCGCTTGATCGACTTCAGGAACTGCTTCGGAATGATCGCGTCGGTGTCGACGTTTTCGCGATCGAGCGGCGCCACGACGCCGGTGTGTACGATGAATTTTTCCATGACGCTTTCGCCTGTTCGAAGCCGGACGGCGCGCGCAGTGCGCGGCAAGCGCGTCCGGCGAATCAAAAACCGCTTACTTTTCCGCCTTGTTGCTGATCGACCCGCCCAGATGCTGCAGGTCTTCGCCAAAGCCATGCACCGTGTTGCAACCGGCGAGTCCGAGCAGCAGCCCGGCGAGCGTCGCGAGTGCGAATCGGCGCAGAAGTGCGATGCGATCGATGTTCATGTTGCGTGTCATCCCAGCTTGCGAATGTCGACGAAATGCCCTTCGATGGCGGCGGCCGCTGCCATTGCGGGGCTCACGAGGTGCGTGCGTCCGCCCGCGCCCTGACGGCCTTCGAAATTGCGGTTCGACGTGGACGCGCAACGCTCGCCCGGCTCGAGCCGGTCGGCGTTCATCGCGAGACACATCGAGCAGCCCGGCTCGCGCCATTCGAAACCGGCGTCGGTGAACACCTTGTCGAGCCCTTCGCGCTCGGCTTGCGCCTTCACGAGACCCGAGCCGGGCACGACCATCGCGAGACGGACGTTCGACGCAACGCGTCGGCCGAGCTTCCTCACGACCCACGCGGCCGCGCGCAGGTCTTCGATGCGCGCGTTCGTGCACGAGCCGATGAAAATCTTGTCCGGCTTGATCGATTCGATGGGCAGATTCGGTTCGAGCGCCATGTATTGCAGCGCGCGTTCCATCGCGTCGCGCTTCACCGGGTCTTTCTCTTTCTCCGGATCGGGCACGCGGCCGTCGACGGACGTGACCATTTCCGGCGACGTGCCCCACGTGACCTGCGGCACGATGTCAGCGGCGTTCAGCTCGACCACGCGATCGAAATGCGCGTCCGCGTCGGACATGAACTGCTTCCAGTACTCGACGGCCTGATCCCATTCGACGCCTTCCGGCGAGAACGGACGGCCCTTCAGGTATTCGATCGTCGTGTCGTCGACGGCGACCATGCCGGCGCGCGCGCCCGCTTCGATCGCCATGTTGCAGACGGTCATGCGGCCTTCCATCGACAGCGCGCGAATCGTCGAGCCGCCGAATTCGATTGCGTAGCCCGTGCCACCCGCCGTGCCGATCTTGCCGATGATCGCGAGCACGATGTCCTTCGCGGTGCAGCCGCGCGGCAACGCGCCTTCGACCTTCACGAGCATGTTCTTGCTCTTCTTCTGCAGCAGCGTCTGCGTGGCCAGCACGTGCTCGACTTCCGACGTGCCGATGCCGTGCGCCAGCGCGCCGAACGCGCCGTGCGTCGACGTGTGCGAGTCGCCGCAGACGATCGTCATGCCCGGCAGCGTCGCGCCCTGCTCCGGCCCGATGATGTGCACGATGCCCTGGCGCAGGTCGTTCATCTTGAACTGCGTGATGCCGAACGAATCGCAGTTCGAGTCGAGCGTATCGACTTGCAGCTTCGATATGGGATCGGCGATGCCGTGGCTGCGATCCGTGGTGGGAACGTTGTGATCCGACACAGCCAGATTCGCGCTGATGCGCCACACCGGGCGCTCCGCCATCTTCAGGCCTTCGAACGCCTGCGGGCTGGTCACTTCATGCAGCAGATGACGGTCGATGTAAAGAATTGCCGTACCGTCTTCTTCCGTGTGGATCACGTGCGTGTTCCACAATTTGTCGTAGAGAGTCTGTGCCATGGTATGCGGGGTAGTAATGACAACGGGCAGTTCGTGTCCGATCGATTATGCCACGCAGTTGGCGCCACAGGCTCGCCAGCTATCGAAAAAACCGATAAAAAACATGGGGTTGGCTGGTAGTGCCGATACCTGTATCGGCACTACCAGCGCCTCGCGCTTCGCATCCCTCGTTTCGGCGCCCCGCACGCTCGCTCAGAGATCGAACCCGAGTTGCGCGCGGCCGAGCGGCGTCAGATCGCTTTCGGTTGCGCGTCCGACGAAGTCTGTTTCGAAGTGATCGGACGGAAAATCGGGCGGGCTCTCGCCGCGCTGGAAGCTCGGCAACTGGCGCTTCTGATACGCCTCGTTCTTCGCGCACCAGGGCGCCGACGCGATATACATCACGTTGCTATAGCCGGTGCCGCGATGCGCGTCTTCGACGGAATGCACGACATCGCAGTGCCAGAAGACGGCGTCGCCCGGCTGCATGTGGGGAATTGGCGTGACGGCTTCGAGCAGCAATGCGTGCCATTCGCGCTTGATCGACAGCGCGCGCGACGGTTGGGCGCCGCACAACTCGTCGTCGGGGACGTCGTCCTGAAGCGCGCGCAGCAGGATGTAAGGCATCGCGTTCGCGATCGGGACCAGTTGCAGCGTGCCGTCGCCGGGACCTTGCGCCGTCAGCGCCGTCCAGCCCTGGAACGTGCGGAACATCGAGCACACGGCGGGCGACGGAATCTCTTCGGCATCGGGACGGAACGCGGCGTCGTAGGCATCGTACGCGCGCCAGTTGCCCGACAGCACGTGCCGATAGACCTTCCGGTAATTCGGATCGAGCCACCGCTCGACCGAGCCGCCATCGACGTGCGGCGACAGGCCCAGCGATTCCGATCCCGGCGGCCGCCGACGGATACGGTCCGCGTAGACGGGCACGCGATCGGGATCGAAGTGGCGCTTGCCTTCGCTTTCCGCGCGCCATAGCCGGTTGAGAAACACGCGCGTGTTCGTCAACTGCTCGGACTGCCGCGCGAGCGTCTGGGGTTTCGACCAGTACACGCCGTAAATCTGCGGCTTGCTCGACACGAGCGTGCCGAAGTACTTGTCCTCTGCGCGATGCGCGAGCTTGTCGTCGAGGCGGTTGCGCTCGACGTATTGCCCGATTTCGTCGTTCCATTCGCTCGCCTGCTGCGGATCGAACACGCGGCGCACGACACATGCGCCACGCTCCTTGATGCGCGCGACGACGCGAGGATCGACGTCGCCCGACGCAATAGACGCGTAGTCGAATACGGGTATCGCCTCCTCGCCGCGCTCGCGCTCGCGGCGAATCGCTTCGACCTGCCGGGCGATCGCGCCTTCGACTTCGCGGAACACCTTCGCATAGTCCGGTAGCGCATCGCGCAGCGCGCGTTTCGTGCTGCGAATCGCCTCGGGAATGTCGTCGATGATGAGTGGCATGGCATGTCTCCGTTGGGCTGATCCTGTACCGCCAGATTAGGCATCCTGGACGGACATCGGCGATGCAATCCAGCCATTTATCGATACAATCCGGACACGTAGCCAACGCCACCGTACCGCGCGAGCGACCATAGCCAGGAGCCGCCGATGAAGCCGCAATACGAACGCGTGACGATTCCCGACGGCTGCTCGGTGCGCGTCTATCACCGGCGGCTCGCGCAGATTCCGTTCGAATGGCATCACCATCCGGAATACGAACTCACGCTCACGCTGAACAGCCGGGGCCGCCGCTTTATCGGCGATCACGTCGACGACTATGCCGCCGACGATCTCGTGCTCGTGCCGCCCGACATGCCGCACACGTGGGCGTCGACGGCGCCCGTCGATGCGGCGCGTCCGCAGGTGGCGATCGTCGTGTGGTTCAGCGGCGATTGGGCGCGGCGCGTGGCCGACTGCTGCCCCGAGTTTGCGCCGCTTTCCAGGCTGTTGCGCCGCGCCGCGCCGGGCCTGCATTTCGATCCGGCCGCAACGGCCATGATGCGCGGGCAAGTCGATGCGCTGCTCGATGCGGAACCGCGCACGCGCCTTTCCGCCGTGCTCGACATCCTCGCCCGGCTCGCCGATGCCGGCGCGCAGCCGCTCGCGTCGCCGTCGGCGCACGCGGGCAAGCCCGACGAGATGGCTTCCGAGGCCGAGCGCCTGAACCGTGTGCTCGATCTCATCGACAGGCGCTTCGGCGAGCCGCTGCGTATCGCCGATCTGTGTGCGGTCGCGCATCTTTCCGAGCGCTCGCTGCATCGCCATTTCATGCGGCACGTCGGCGAAAGCGTGGGACGCTATCTGAGCCGCGTGCGCATCGGTTACGCGTCGCGTCAACTGACAGCGACGACGTGGCCCGTTTCCGTGATCGCGACGAAAGCGGGCATTCCGAATCTCGCCAACTTCAACCGGCAGTTCCTCGCGACGCGCGGCATGACGCCGAGCGCGTGGCGCCAGTTCTTCGAAACGCACGGACATGCACCCGCCGGCACGCCGCAGCCCCCGCTCGACGTGCGCCCGCCGTCGCTGGAGCAAACCGGCCGGCGCAAGCGAACGGCGCGCACAAAATAAAACACCCCAACGGCGAACCGTCGGGGTGTTTCGTCGATGCATTCGACGCGTGCTCGAGGCGCTATAGCGCCCGTTGTTTAGCGCTGAGCGATCGGCTTTGCTTCGCGCGGCGTTTCGCCGATGAAGAGCTGACGCGGACGGCCGATCTTCTGTTCGGGATCGGCGATCATTTCGTTCCACTGCGCGATCCAGCCGACGGTACGTGCCATCGCGAAGATGCACGTGAACATCGACGTCGGGATGCCCAGCGCGCGCTGCACGATGCCCGAGTAGAAATCGACGTTCGGGTACAGCTTGCGCGACACGAAGTACTCGTCTTCCAGCGCGATCTTTTCGAGTGCCATCGCGAGCTTGAACAGCGGGTCGTCGTGCAGGCCCAGTTCGTTCAGCACTTCGTGGCACGTTTCGCGCATCAGCTTCGCGCGCGGATCGTAGTTCTTGTACACGCGGTGGCCGAAGCCCATCAGTTTCACGCCCGAGTTCTTGTCCTTCACCTGCTTGATGAACTCAGGAATGTTGTCGACCGAGCCGATCTCTTCCAGCATGTTCAGCGCGGCTTCGTTCGCACCGCCGTGCGCCGGGCCCCACAGACATGCGATACCGGCTGCGATACACGCGAACGGATTCGCGCCCGACGAACCCGACAGACGCACCGTCGATGTCGACGCGTTCTGCTCGTGGTCTGCGTGCAGGATCAGGATGCGGTCCAGCGCGCGGACCAGCACTTCATTAACCTTGTACTCTTCGCACGGGTTCGAGAACATCATGCGCATGAAGTTCGCGCTGTACGACAGATTGTTCTGCGGATACACGAACGGCTGGCCGATCGAGTACTTGTACGCCATCGCGACCAGCGTCGGCAGCTTGGCGATCATGCGGATCGCGGAGACGTCGCGGTGGCGCGGGTTATTGATGTCGAGCGAGTCGTGGTAGAACGCCGACAGCGCGCCAACTGCGGCGACGAGAATCGCCATCGGATGCGCGTCGCGGCGGAAACCGCGGAAGAAGAACTGCATCTGCTCGTGAACCATCGTGTGGTTCGTGACCGTCTTCACGAACTCGTCCTTCTGCGCCTGGTTCGGCAGATCGCCCTTCAGCAGCAGGTAGCACGTTTCGAGGAAGTCGGCGTTTTGCGCGAGATTGTCGATCGGGAAGCCGCGATACAGCAGCTCGCCCTTGTCGCCGTCGATGTAGGTGATCGCCGAGTTGCACGACGCCGTCGACATGAAGCCCGGATCGTACGTGAACTTGCCGGTTTGACCGTACAGCTTACGGATGTCGATCACGTCCGGGCCCATCGAACCCTTGTAAATCGGCATTTCAACGCTCGGCGAGTTGTCGCTGAACGATAGCGTGGCTTTAACATCTGACGGGGTCATAGCACATCCTCAATCGAAAGTATGGAAACAGGGTTTCGATAATTGCACGCCTGGATCAAACTTACCTGCGCACCTGTGACGCTCACACAGTGCGCAGCATCTCCAGCACCCGCGCGACGTCGGCGTCGGCGAGGTCGCCTTCCGGTTCCTTGCGTGCGAGAAGCAAGTCCATCAGGTCGTTATCGCTCAGTTCGAGCAGGCGCGTGAGCGCGCCCACGTCCGCATCACTGAGGTCATGCTCATATCGGCTGAAAAAACGCTCGAAGATCAGATCGTTTTCCAGCAGGCCGCGCCGCGCGCGCCAGCGGAGACGCGCGCGGCGTAGAGGGTCGGACTGATGCGATGATCCGTCCATCTCAGACAGCGCGGCGAACCATCAATTCCTTGATCTTGCCGATCGCCTTCGTCGGATTGAGGCCCTTCGGGCACACGTCGACGCAGTTCATGATCGTATGGCAACGGAACAGACGGTACGGATCTTCCAGGTTGTCGAGACGCTCGCCCGTCGCCTGGTCGCGGCTGTCCGCGATGAAGCGATAGGCTTGCAGCAGGCCCGCCGGGCCGACGAACTTGTCCGGGTTCCACCAGAAGCTCGGGCACGACGTCGAGCAGCTGGCGCACAGGATGCACTCGTACAGGCCGTCGAGCTCGTCGCGTTCTTCCGGCGACTGCAGACGTTCCTTTTCCGGCGGCGGCGTATCGTTGATCAGGTACGGCTTGATCGAGTGATACTGGTTGAAGAACTGCGTGAAGTCGCAGATCAGGTCGCGCACGACGGGCAGGCCCGGCAGCGGACGCAGCACGATCTTCTGCGGCAGGTCGTTCAGGTTCGTCAGGCAGGCAAGACCGTTCTTGCCGTTGATGTTCATCGCGTCCGAACCGCACACGCCTTCGCGGCATGAACGGCGGAACGACAGCGTTTCGTCCAGTGCCTTCAGCTTGACGAGCGCGTCCAGCAGCATGCGCTCGTGCGAGTCGATTTCGATCTCGTACGTCTGCATGCGCGGCGCGGCGTCCTTGTCCGGGTCGTAGCGATAGATTTCAAAAGTACGCTTGGCCATTTCTCAGATCCTTTGATGTGCCTTAGAAGGTACGCGCTTTCGGCGGCACCGATTCGACGGTCAGCGGCTGCATGTGAACCGGCTTGTAGTCGAGGCGATCGCCTTCGCTGAACCACAGCGTATGGCGCAGCCAGTTTTCGTCGTCGCGATGTTCGAAGTCGCTCTGCGCGTGCGCGCCGCGGCTTTCCTTGCGAGCCTCCGCCGACACCATCGTCGCGCGCGCCACTTCGATCAGGTTCTCCACTTCGAGCGCTTCGATGCGCGCGGTGTTGAACACCTTCGACTTGTCCTTCAGATGGACGTGAGCCGCGCGTTCCTTCAGTTCCTTCATCTTTTCCACGCCTTCAGCCAGCAGCTTCGACGTGCGGAACACGCCTGCGTGCGCCTGCATCGTCGAGCGAATGTCGCCCGCGACTACCTGCGCGTATTCACCGGAGCTGGAGTTGTCGAGCTTCGCGAGACGCGACAGCGCGAAGTCGGCAGCGTCGGCCGGCAGCGGCTTGTGTTCCTTGATTTCCTTCACATGCTTGACGATGTGGTTGCCGGCGGCGCGGCCGAACACGACGAGGTCGAGCAGCGAGTTCGTGCCCAGGCGGTTCGCGCCGTGGACCGACACGCACGAGCATTCGCCGACGGCATAGAAACCGTTGACGGGCTCTTCGTGACCCTTCGACGTACCCACGACCTGGCCGTGGATGTTCGTCGGAATGCCGCCCATCTGGTAATGGATGGTCGGCACGACGGGGATCGGCTCCTTGATGCAGTCGACGTTCGCGAACTTCAGCGCGATTTCGCGGATCGACGGCAGACGCTTCATGATCGTCTCGGCGCCGATGTGCGACAGATCGAGCAAGACGTGGTCCTTGTTCGGACCGACGCCGCGGCCTTCCTTGATTTCCTGGTCCATCGAACGCGAAACGAAGTCGCGCGGCGCCAAATCTTTCAGCGTCGGCGCGTAGCGCTCCATGAAGCGCTCGCCGTTCGAGTTGCGCAGAATGCCGCCTTCGCCGCGCACGCCTTCCGTGATCAGCACGCCAGCGCCTGCCACGCCCGTCGGGTGGAACTGCCAGAACTCCATGTCCTGCAGCGCGATGCCCGAGCGGGCCGCCATGCCGAGGCCGTCACCCGTGTTGATGAACGCGTTCGTCGATGCCGCGAAGATGCGGCCCGCGCCGCCCGTGGCGAACAGCGTGGTCTTGCCTTCGAGGATGTAGACGTCGCCCGTTTCCATTTCGAGTGCGGTCACGCCCAGCACGTCGCCGTCGGCGTCGCGGATCAGGTCCAGCGCCATCCATTCGACGAAGAACGTCGTCTTGGCTTCGACGTTCTGCTGATACAGCGTGTGCAGCAGCGCGTGGCCGGTACGGTCAGCCGCCGCGCAGGCGCGTTGCACGGGCTTTTCGCCGTAGTTCGCCGTGTGGCCGCCGAACGGGCGCTGATAGATCGTGCCGTCCGCGTTGCGATCGAACGGCATGCCGAAGTGTTCCAGTTCATACACGGCGTTCGGCGCTTCACGGCACATGAACTCGATCGCGTCCTGGTCGCCGAGCCAGTCGGAACCCTTGATCGTGTCGTAGAAGTGATAGTGCCAGTTGTCTTCGCTCATGTTGCCGAGCGATGCGCCGATGCCGCCTTGAGCAGCGACCGTGTGCGAGCGCGTCGGGAAGACTTTCGACAGCACGCAGACCGACAGGCCCGCGCGCGCGAGTTGCAGCGACGCGCGCATTCCGGAGCCGCCCGCGCCGACGATGACCACGTCGAAGCGGCGACGCGGCAGAGAATTCTTGATTGCAGCCATTCTTTTACACTCTCCAGAGAATCTGCGCAGCGTAGCCCGCGCAAGCGAGCAGCCAGACGATCGTCAACGCTTGAAGCAGAAGGCGCGTGCCAACGGGCTTGACGTAGTCCATCCAGATGTCGCGCACGCCGACCCAGGCGTGATAGAACAGCGACAGCAGCGTGACGAAGGTGGCGAGCTTCATCCACTGCGTAGCGAAGATCGCGGCCCAGCCGTCGTAAGAGAATGCCTGCGCGCCGAAGAACCAGCACAGCAGAATGATGGTGTAGACGGCCATGATGACGGCCGTGATGCGCTGTGCGAGCCAGTCGCGCAGACCGTAGTGAGCGCCGACGACGAGGCGCTTCGAGCCAACACGGTTATTAGCTGACATTTTTTTAGAATGCTCCGAACAGTTTGAGCGCGAATGCGATCGTCAATAGCGACGACACGATGAACACGACGATCGACGTATTCTTGCCGCGTTCCTTCGACACTGCGTCATGGTTCATGTCCATCAACAGGTGACGGACGCCGGCGCAGAAGTGGAACAGGAAGGCCCACGCGAGAACCAGCGTAATGAGCTTGACGATGATGTTGGACAGGAAGCCCTTGAAAACTTCGAAACTGAGTTCGGATGTGAGACTCTGATCGAAGAGGTACAGCAGGAACGGAAGGAAGATGAAGAGCAGTCCACCGCTTACACGGTGAAGAATCGACACGCGCCCCGCGAGAGGAAGACGGTATGCCGTCAATATCTGCCCGATACCGATGTTCCGGAATTCCGGCCTCGGTTTTTTTACGGCTTCAGCCATGCTAGACCCCTACTATGTAGTCACACTAATCCGCGATTTTAGCGCCTTTTTATTTCGCGCTGCAGCGAAACCCCGCACAAGACAGCGTTACGCCACGCGCATGTAAAGGCACAGGCAAGCCTCGCCGCAAGCCCACGGCAAAGCTGCTTCTCTCAACTCAAGTCGTTCTGATAGTAATACCCGGTTGTGACATACCATCCTCGTCGAACTTCGACGGGACGATCCCCATAGGTATAGGACACGCGCTCCACGGATAACAGCGGAAATCCCGTCGGCACATGCAGCAGATCTGCAACGGCCGGGTCCGCTGCAACCGCGCGAATCTTCTCCGATGCGCGGATCATTCGCGTGCCGAACTCCGTTTCGAACATCGCATAGAGCGGCCCCTTGTACTCCGACAGGCGCTCGAGCGTCAGCCCGCGGAACACGCCACCCGGCAGCCAGATCTCGTCGAGAACGGTGTCTTCGCCGTCGAAGGTCAGGAGGCGCTTGATCAGCACGACGGGATCGGCCGGCTTCAGATCCAGTTGCCGCGCAATCTCCGCCGACGCGCGCAGCCGGCGGCATTCGAGCAGCCGGCTGATATGCGGATGCTCGGCGCCGTCGTCGGCGAGAAGGCGCAGGAAGCGGAATTGGGCGCGGTCTTCGTTGTGCGTGGCAACAAACGTGCCTTTGCCCTGGCGGCGCACCAGCAGATTGTCGGCGGCGAGTTCGTCGATCGCCTTGCGCACGGTGCCCTGGCTGACCTTGTAACGCGCGGCCAGCTCGACTTCACTAGGAATGATCTCGCCGGGCTTCCATTCGCCCGACTCGAGACTCTGCGTGATGAGCGCCTTGATCTGCTGATAAAGAGGACTGAAGGTCGGCGATGGAGCCGGCGTGGAGACAGGCGCGGCGTCACCCGCGCCGGACGCGCCGGGAGGGTTTGCTGTGCTGGCCTGGTTCGAATTCATGCGCGCATTTCAACACAAAGCGCCTCGCGCCGTCCAGATTTTTTACCGCAATAATTATGTCTTATATAAGACATAAGATACTGTTGACTTTGTGCCTCCCGAATCCTACACTCCTTGTCGAGCAAGGGTTTGCGGGTAGTGCCACGCATTTTTGACACCGCTTTGTGTCAACGGCGTGATGCGCTGAAGGCCACCCTGCATCACGCCGTTCCCTCACGCAGTCCAGGTTTCGCTTCGCCCTGCATTGCCCGGCTTGCGCCGTCAATGTCCGCCGAAACGCGCTGTTTGCAGGAGCCCGCGCCATGCAGCGGCCACGCGCGGCATCGCCGCGAGGCGAGCCTCGTCAGCATCCCCCGTTCCCCGCGCTCGGCAGCACCGATTATCCGGCATGGCGGTTTCGCCGGCGGCGCGCCTTCTGGCCTTCTCGTGAGCGCCCGCAAGGCTCGCGCAGCGAATTTGCCGTGCTTAAACCACGCTTCGCGTAACGCGCATATAGAATGGCGTTTTCCCTAGCGTTCAACGCATCGTCCTGGAGATTTCTCAATGGCTAAGCCCGCAAAGCGCGTTGCCGTCACTGGCGCCGCAGGTCAAATCGGTTACTCCCTGCTGTTCCGTATCGCCAATGGCGACATGCTCGGCAAGGACCAGCCGGTCATCCTGCAGTTGCTGGACCTGCCGCAAGCGCAAGCCGCCGTCAAAGGCGTCGTGATGGAACTCGAAGACTGCGCGTTCCCGCTGCTCGCGGGTGTCGTGGTGACTGACGATCCCAAGGTCGCATTCAAGGATGCGGACGTCGCACTGCTGGTCGGCGCGCGTCCGCGTTCGAAAGGCATGGAGCGTAAAGACCTGCTGTCGGCAAACGCCGAAATCTTCACGGTTCAGGGCAAGGCGCTGAACGAAGTCGCAAGCCGCGATGTGAAGGTGCTGGTCGTCGGCAATCCGGCGAACACGAACGCGTACATCGCGATGAAGTCGGCACCCGATCTGCCGAAGAAGAACTTCACGGCCATGCTGCGCCTCGACCACAACCGCGCGCTGTCGCAACTGGCCGCGAAGTCGGGCAAGCCCGTTTCGTCGATCGAAAAGCTCGCGGTGTGGGGCAACCACTCGCCGACGATGTACCCGGACTTCCGCGTCGCAACGGCAGAAGGCCAGGACCTGACGAAGCTGATCAACGACGACGAATGGAACCGCAACACGTTCATCCCGACGGTCGGCAAGCGCGGCGCGGCGATCATCGAAGCACGCGGCCTGTCGTCGGCGGCTTCGGCAGCCAATGCTGCAATCGACCACGTGCGTGACTGGGTGCTCGGCACGAACGGCAAGTGGGTGACGATGGGCATTCCGTCGGACGGCTCGTATGGCATCCCCGAAGACATCATCTACGGCGTGCCCGTGACGTGCGAAAACGGCGAATACAAGCGTGTCGAAGGCCTGTCGATCGACGCGTTCTCGCGCGAGAAGATGGACAACACGCTGAACGAGCTGCTCGAAGAGCGCGACGGCGTTCAGCACCTGCTCGGCTAATCGCCCGATGCAGACACGAACCGGGACTCCGTTGCAGCGCGACGGGTTCCGGTTTTTTACGTGCGATCTCTTGCATGATGCTCTGCGCGGCAGACGGCATGCAGCAGATCGCAACTGATCCGAACGCGTTTTGATTCAACAGCCTGTTCGACTCGCTTCGCGCGACTTGCTTCGACGCGGGCCGAAAACGGACAGAACGCGCCCGAATCGGAATTTTCAAACACGCTCCCGACGCCGACAATGCGCGCACTGACTCCCGCGGAAGTCCTGTTTGACGGCGAAGCGCCGCCTGCTGTGCTGCCTGCCTGCGATCACTACGCGGGCAGCGAAAAGCTGATGCTCAAATCGCTCGCGTTGCAGCAGCAGCTCGGGCCCGTCTTCGATGTCACGCTCGATTGCGAAGACGGCGCGCAAGTGGGCCGCGAGGCGGAGCATGCCGAACTTGTCGCGTCGCTCGTCGGCAGCGAGCACGACCGGTTCCTCCGCGTCGGCGTGCGCATTCACGATTTCAACCACTCGCACTGGCGCGACGACGTGCGCCTCATCTTGCGCGCCGCCAGGCGCGCCCCTGCCTACATCACGCTGCCGAAAGTCCGCAACGTGCCCGATGCCGCCGAAATGTGCGCATTCATCGAGGCCACACGGCGCGAACTCGGCATCGCGAAGCCTGTCCCCGTCCATCTGCTGATCGAAACGCACGGCGCGCTCGCGCGCGTGTTCGATCTCGCCGCGCTGCCGGGCGTCGAGGCGCTAAGCTTCGGCCTGATGGACTTCGTGTCCGCGCACGACGGCGCGATTCCCGATAGTGCGATGCGCTCGCCGGGCCAGTTCGATCATCCCCTCGTGCGGCGCGCGAAGCTCGAGATTTCGGCGGCTTGTCACGCGCATGGCAAAGTGCCGTCGCACAACGTATCGACGGAAGTGCGCGACATGGACGTCGTCGCGAACGATGCGCTGCGCGCGCGCAACGAATTCGGCTACACGCGCATGTGGAGCATCCACCCAGCGCAGATTCCCGCGATCGTGTCGGCCTTTGCGCCGCGCGACGAAGAAATCGCGACGGCGACGGACATCCTGCTCGCCGCGCAATCGGCGCAATGGGGCCCGACGCGCCATCGCGACTCGCTGCACGATCGCGCGAGCTATCGCTATTACTGGTCGGTGCTGCGCCGCGCCCGCTCGACGGGCCGCGCACTACCCGCCGAAGCCACGCCGCTTTTCGGGCCCAACGACACGCCCTCGACGAAGGAGTCCGCATCATGAGCACGACCGCACACACGTCCGCGGGCGCCGCGTTTCGCGCGGCCGTCGCCGCCGAAAAGCCGCTGCAGGTCGTCGGCACGATCAACGCGAATCACGCGCTGCTCGCGCAACGCGCGGGCTTCAAGGCGATCTACGTATCGGGCGGCGGCGTCGCGGCCGGCTCGCTCGGCTTGCCCGATCTCGGCATATCGACGCTCGACGACGTATTGACCGACGTGCGCCGCATCACCGACGTGTGCGATCTGCCGCTGCTCGTCGATGTCGATACGGGCTTCGGCCCGTCGGCGTTCAACATCGCGCGCACCGTGAAGGCGCTGACGAAAGCGGGTGCAGGTGCGATGCACATCGAAGACCAGGTCGGCGCGAAACGCTGCGGACACCGCCCCGGCAAGGCGATCGTGTCGCAGGCGGAAATGGTCGACCGCATCAAGGCAGCCGTCGACGCGCGCACTGAATCGAACTTCGTCATCATGGCGCGCACGGATGCGCTCGCCGTCGAAGGCTTGCAGTCGGCCATCGACCGCGCGGCGGCATGCGTCGAAGCGGGCGCGGACATGATCTTCCCCGAAGCGATGACGGAGCTCGGCATGTACAGGCAGTTCGCGCAGGCCGTGAAAGTGCCCATCCTCGCCAACATCACCGAATTCGGGGCGACGCCGCTCTTTACTGTCGAAGAACTGCGCGGCGCGGACGTGTCGCTAGTGCTGTATCCGCTGTCGGCGTTCCGCGCGATGAACAAGGCAGCCGAAAACGTTTACACGGCCATTCGCCGCGACGGCACGCAAAAGGCCGTCGTCGAGACGATGCAGACGCGGGCCGAACTGTACGACCGCATCGGCTATCACGCATACGAGCAGAAGCTCGACGCGCTGTTCAGCCAGAGCGCGCAGAAAAACGGGCAAGACAACTAACGCAAGCGGCACCTCAAGGAGACCCTCGGCATGAGCGATACGACGCAAGCGGCTGCACCCGAAACGACAAGCGGCTTCAAGCCGAAGAAATCCGTCGCGCTGTCGGGCGTGACGGCGGGCAACACCGCGCTGTGCACGGTCGGCAAGACGGGCAACGACCTGCACTATCGCGGCTACGACATTCTCGACATCGCGGGCGCCTGCGAATTCGAAGAGGTCGCGTATCTGCTGGTGCACGGCAAGTTGCCGAACGTCGCCGAACTCGCCGCGTACAAAACGAAGCTCAAGGCGTTGCGCGGCCTGCCCGCGAACGTGAAGGCCGTGCTCGAATGGATTCCCGCCGCAGCGCACCCGATGGACGTGATGCGCACGGGCGTCTCGGCGCTGGGCACGGTGCTGCCGGAGAAGGACGATCACAACATAGCAGGCGCGCGCGACATCGCCGACCGGCTGATGGCCTCGCTCGGCTCGATGCTGCTGTACTGGTATCACTACTCGCACAACGGCAAGCGGATCGAAGTCGAAACCGACGACGATTCGATCGGCGGCCACTTCCTGCATCTGCTGCATGGCGTGGAGCCGTCGAAGTCGTGGGTGGACGCGATGCACGTATCGCTGAACCTGTACGCGGAGCACGAATTCAACGCATCGACGTTCACGGGCCGCGTGATCGCGGGCACGGGCTCGGATATGTATTCGGCGATCACGGGCGCGATCGGCGCGCTGCGCGGGCCGAAGCATGGTGGCGCGAACGAGGCCGCATTCGAGATCCAGTCGCGCTATCAGACGCCCGATGAAGCGGAAGCGGACATCCGCCGCCGCGTCGACAACAAGGAAGTCGTGATCGGCTTCGGGCATCCCGTCTACACGATCTCCGATCCGCGCAACAAGGTCATCAAGGACGTGGCGAAGAAGCTGTCGAAGGAAGCGTCGAACATGAAGATGTTCGATATCGCCGAGCGGCTGGAAACAGTGATGTGGGACGTCAAGAAGATGTTCCCGAACCTCGACTGGTTCAGCGCGGTGTCGTATCACATGATGGGCGTGCCGACCGCTATGTTCACGCCGCTGTTCGTGATTTCGCGCACGTCCGGCTGGGCCGCGCACATCATCGAGCAACGCATCGACAACAAGATCATTCGGCCGAGCGCGAATTACACGGGTCCGGAGAATTTGAAATTCGTGGCGCTAAATAGGAGAAAATAGCGTCCGCTGTGCGCTCCGGGGTGCGTGCAGCCCCCGGCGGTTGCGATGTTGCAGCCGCGCACTGTTTAAACTCTGAAATTCGATAGAAAGGTTCTCTCCCATGAAAAAACTGCTGATCGCTGCCGTTATTGGCGCTCTGTCCTCGACGCTGCTGGTAACGGCGCCCAGCGCGTTCGCACAATCGACGACGACTCACGCCAAGCCGAAGGCACCGGCGCCGAAGCGCCTGTTCAAGCGCAAGGCCAACCCTGCCAAGGAAGCGAAGGTCGATCCCGTGCCGGAAGGTTCGGAGAAGTGGTCGTGCAACGAAGGTCTGTCGTTCGACCTGAAGGGCGACATGAAGCGTGACCAGATCGTGACCGTCCACTGGGCCAACAAGAACTACAACCTGCCGCGCGAAGCCACGACGACGGGTGCGGACCGCTTCCACGACGCGGCAACCGGCATGGATCTCGTCGTGATCCCGACCAAGGCCATGCTGTTCTCGGACAAGGACAGCTCGCGCCTCGCCGACGAGTGCAAGACGGCAGCCATGGTGCAAGGCTCGCCGGCTCCGACGCAGTCGAACGCCATCAACAAGGCCCAGTAAGCGGGTCGCTCAGGAAACCTCGATGTCCGCACCGATCTCCAACGTCCGCCCAAAACCGGACACAGTACTGGTCGATATCGTCGACTATGTGCTGAATGAAAAGCTCGAGAGCGATCTCGCGCTGGAGACCGCGCGCAATTGCCTCATCGATACGCTCGGCTGCGGACTCGAGGCCCTGTCCTACCCTGCCTGTACCAAGCTGATGGGACCGCTCGTGCCGGGCACGATCGTCCCGAACGGCGCAAAGGTGCCGGGCACGCAGTTCCAGCTGGATCCCGTGCAAGCCGCCTTCGACATCGGCGCGATGATCCGCTGGCTCGACTTCAACGACACCTGGCTCGCGGCCGAATGGGGCCATCCGTCCGATAATCTCGGCGGCATTCTCGCGACGGCCGACTGGCTCTCGCGCACGGCAACCGCGAACGGCAAGAAGCCGCTCGTGATGAAAGACGTCCTGGTCGCGATGATCAAGGCGCACGAAATTCAAGGCTGCATCGCGCTCGAAAACTCGTTCAACAAGGTCGGCCTCGACCATGTGCTGCTCGTGAAGCTCGCTTCGACGGCAGTGGTCGGCCAGTTGATGGGACTCACGCGCGATGAGCTGATCAACGCAGTCTCGCTGGCGTTCGTCGATGGACAATCGCTGCGCACCTATCGCCATGCGCCGAACACAGGCTCGCGCAAGTCCTGGGCAGCGGGCGATGCGACGTCGCGCGCGGTGCGTCTCGCGCTGATCGCGAAGACGGGTGAAATGGGCTATCCGTCGGTCCTGACGGCAAAGACGTGGGGCTTCTACGACGTGCTGTTCAAAGGGCAGCCGTTCAGATTCCAGCGCCCTTACGGCTCGTATGTGATGGAGAACGTACTCTTCAAGATTTCGTTCCCCGCCGAATTCCACGCGCAAACGGCCGCCGAAGCGGCGATGGCGCTGCATGCGCAGATGATCGCGAGCGGCAAGCGTATCGAAGACGTCGCGAAGATCACGATACGCACGCATGAAGCGGCGATCCGCATCATCGACAAGAAAGGGCCGCTCGACAATCCCGCCGACCGCGATCACTGCATCCAGTACATGATTGCCGTGCCGCTCATTTTCGGGCGCCTGACGGCCGCCGATTACGAAGACGCCATCGCGCAGGACCCGCGCATCGACGCGCTGCGCAACAAGATGGAATGCGTCGAAGACCCGCAATTCACGAAGGATTATCACGACCCGGACAAGCGCTCCATTGCGAATGCGCTGACGGTGGAGTTCACCGACGGATCGAAGTTCGACGAGGTGGTCGTCGAATATCCGATCGGTCACAAGCGTCGCCGCGCCGAAGGCATCCCGCTGCTCGTCGAGAAGTTCAGGACGAACCTCGCGCGGCGCTTTCCGGCGAAGCAACAACAAGCGATCCTCGATGTGTCGCTGGACAAGGCAAAGCTAGAAGCGATGCCCGTCAATGAATACGTCGATCTGTACGTCATTTGAGTTCAGAAACGTAGCAACGTCATTTCCTCGAAACCCCAGGACAATTACCATGGCCCACAACCTCCACAAAACGCTCAAGGAATTCGACAGCGGTTCCGGCAAAGGCAAGTTCTATTCGCTGCCGCAGCTCGGTAAGGCACTGAACGTCAAGATCGACCGCCTGCCGGTTTCGATCCGCCTCGTGCTGGAATCGGTGCTGCGTAACTACGACGGCAAGAAGATCTCCGAAGAACACATCGAGCAGCTCGCGAACTGGAAGCCGACGGCTGCACGCGTCGACGAAATTCCGTTCGTAGTCGCGCGCGTCGTGCTGCAGGACTTCACGGGCGTGCCGCTGCTCGCCGACATCGCAGCCATGCGCGGCGTCGCGCAGCGCGCGGGCAAGAACCCGAAGTCGATCGAGCCGCTGGTTCCCGTGGATCTCGTCGTCGACCACTCGGTGCAGATCGACCACTTCCGCGAGAAGGGCGCGCTGGACCTGAACATGAAGCTGGAATTCCAGCGCAACAACGAGCGCTACCAGTTCATGAAGTGGGGCATGCAGGCGTTCGACACGTTCAAGGTCGTGCCGCCGGGCGTCGGCATCGTTCACCAGGTGAACCTCGAATACCTCGCGCGCGGCGTGCACAAGAAGGCCGAGAACGGCGACACCGTGTACTATCCGGACACGCTGGTCGGCACGGACAGCCACACGACGATGATCAACGGCATCGGCGTGGTCGGCTGGGGCGTGGGCGGCATCGAAGCGGAAGCGGGCATGCTTGGCCAGCCGGTGTACTTCCTGACGCCGGACGTCGTCGGCGTGCACCTGAAGGGCAAGCTGCGCGAAGGCGTGACGGCAACGGACCTCGTGCTGACCATCACCGAACTGCTGCGCAAGGAAAAGGTTGTCGGCAAGTTCGTCGAGTTCTTCGGCGAAGGCACGCGCTCGCTGTCGCTGCCGGACCGCGCGACGATCGGCAACATGGCGCCGGAATACGGCGCGACGATGGGCTTCTTCCCCGTCGACGAAAAGACGATCGACTACTTCAAGGGCACGGGCCGCACGCAAGCGGAAATCTCGGCGTTCGAAAACTACTTCAAGGCGCAGGAACTGTTCGGCGTGCCCGACGCTGGCGACATCGACTACACGAAGGTCGTCACGCTCGATCTGGGCACGGTCGCGCCGTCGCTGGCCGGTCCGAAGCGTCCGCAAGACCGCATCGAGATCACCAACGTCAAGTCGACGTTCACCGACCTGTTCTCGAAGCCCGTCAACGAAAACGGCTTCGCGAAGAAGGCTGAAGACCTGAACGCGCAATACACGACGAGCAACGGCGTCAACGTGAAGAACGGCGACATTCTGATCGCCGCGATCACGTCGTGCACGAACACGTCGAACCCGAGCGTGCTGCTGGCAGCCGGCCTGCTGGCGAAGAAGGCCGTCGAAGCCGGTCTGGAAGTGGCGCCGCACATCAAGACGTCGCTGGCTCCGGGATCGCGCATCGTCACCGAGTACCTGACGAAGACGGGCCTGCTGCCCTACCTCGACAAGCTCGGCTTCACGCTGGCCGCATACGGCTGCACGACCTGTATCGGCAACGCGGGCGACCTGACGCCGGAACTGAACGAGTCGATCACGAAGAACGATATCGTCGCGGCCGCCGTGCTGTCGGGCAACCGCAACTTCGAAGCGCGCATTCACCCGAACATCCGCGCGAACTTCCTGGCATCGCCGCCGCTGGTCGTCGCTTACGCGATCGCGGGCAACATCACGCGCGACCTGATGACCGAGCCGGTCGGCAAGGGCAAGGGCGGCAAGGACATCTACCTCGGCGACATCTGGCCGTCGAGCGAAGAAGTCAACGCGCTGCTGAAGTACGCACTGGACGCCGACGCTTTCCGCACGAACTACTCGCAGCTCACGAAGAAGGGTGATCTGTGGAGCAAGATCGAAGGCGAAGAAGGCCAGGTCTACGACTGGCCGAAGTCGACGTACATCGCTGAGCCGCCGTTCTTCGGCAACGACTTCTCGATGGAGCCGGCCTCGAGCATCGCTGCCGTGAAGGGCGCGCGCGCACTGGGCATCTTCGGTGACTCGGTCACGACCGACCACATCAGCCCGGCCGGCTCGATCAAGGAAGACTCGCCCGCAGGCAAGTGGCTGAAGGAAAACGGCGTGCAGAAGGCCGACTTCAACAGCTACGGCTCGCGCCGCGGCAACCACGACGTGATGATGCGCGGCACGTTCGCGAACGTCCGCATCAAGAACCTGATGATCCCGGCGAAGGCGGACGGCACGCGCGTCGAAGGCGGCCTGACGATTCACCAGCCGAGCGGCGAACAGCTGTCGATCTACGACGCAGCGATGAAGTACATCGCGGCAAACACGCCGACCATCGTGTTCGCGGGCGAAGAGTACGGCACGGGCTCGTCGCGCGACTGGGCGGCGAAGGGCACGCAACTGCTGGGCGTGAAGGCGGTTGTCGCGCGCAGCTTCGAGCGCATCCACCGTTCGAACCTCGTCGGCATGGGCGTTCTGCCGCTGCAGTTCAAGGGCTCGGATAGCATCCAGTCGCTGAACATCACGGGCGAAGAAACGTACGATGTCGAAGGTCTCGGCGACGACTTCAAGCCGCAACAGGAAGTCACGCTGGTGATCCATCGCAAGGACGGTTCGGAGCAGCGCGTCCCCGTTCTGCTGCGTATCGATACGCCGATCGAAGTCGACTACTACAAGCACGGCGGTATCCTGCCGTTCGTGCTGCGCTCGCTGCTCGCAGCGTAAGCTATCGCTTTGCAGGTGCTGCGTTCTCGTCGAGGACGCAGTGACTTTTAAGAGCCCGGTTATGCCGGGCTTTTTTTTCGTTTGCGCGCGATGGAAATGCATGCAGTCGGCCAATTTCGCCGTGAGCTGCGCGTGGTCCGCGTTGTCGAGTAAAAAGTTCCTGTTTCCGGCCGAACGTTGATTCGCTCTGCCATTAGCGATACCCTTGACCCGTTCGTCGTCGTCGAATGCTGGTCAACCCGGAGGCAACCGTTTCGTGAAGCGAGCGTGGGCTTTCTCCTGCATCCTTGCCTTGAGCGCGATCCTCGGCGGATGCGACAAGAACGGATCGCAAAACGCGACCAAGGAACCGGACGCATCCGCGAGTCAGGCGGCCGGTCAGCCTGGGCAGGCCGCGAGCAACACACTCGCCGCGTCGGGGGCGCAGCAGCGGAGCGCGCCGGCGGCCGTCACCAAGGCGCAGCTGCCGGGTGAAGCGGCGGAAACACTGCGTCTGATCAAAGCGGGCGGCCCTTTCCCTTTTGGCGAGGACGGGGTCCTGTTCCGCAACAGCGCGGGATTGCTGCCCGAGCATCCGCGCGGCTACTACCACACCTATACGGTTCGCACGCCTGGCTCGAAGGATCGCGGGCTGCGCCGCGTCGTATGTGGCGGACCGCGCAAGCAGACCAGTGATTGCTACTACACCGACGATTACTACGTCAGTTTCAAGCGCATCACAGATAGCCAATGAATGTCCATGACGGCCTGTTTTTGCGTTGCGAAAGCGCGGTAAGAAAACGGAATCACGCGATATAGCGCCGCGCCGCCGAGGAATGCGGTTTGCTGCGACGCCGTATGACGCTCACGCTCTGGCGGCCGCTGAGCATGCACATCATGACGACCGCATCCGCTTCAGTTTGTCTTTGTCTTTGGATGACGGATCTCTGTCTCGTTCGTCGTCACGGTGAGTCCTTTTAGCGACTGCGCGAATCTTCCCTGCCTACCCTCATCGCCGGCGCTGACGAAAAAAGCGAAACGCTGTTTCCCGGCGTGTCGAATTTGATAGTCTTCGTTCGTCGTCTCTACGGCAGCATGCAGCATGCGGCTTTGCCACCGCATCGCCCCAACACTGACAGGAGATTTGCCATGAAGATTCAGAAGATCACGCCGTTTCTCTGGTACTCCAACGAAGCGGAGGAGGCCGCTGCTTTCTATGCGGGTATCTTTCCGGACTCGCGCGTCATCCGGGTCACTGGGGTGCCGAGCGCCGGCGCCACGAAAGTCGTCGAGTTCGTTCTCTTCGGGCAGCCCTTCTATGCGATGAGCTCCGGGCAGCCCGATCCGTTCAACCCGTCGATATCTCTGCTGGTCAGTTGCGACGACCAGGCAGAACTCGACCGCTATTGGAACGCCCTTCTCGAGGGCGGCGGCTCGACCCAGGCGTGCGGCTGGCTGAAAGACCGCTTCGGCATTTCGTGGCAGATCGTGCCGAACGATCTCATCCCGATGATCGCAGACCCCGATCCCGTCAAGGCGAAGCGCGTCGCAGAGACCATGATGACGATGATCAAGTTCGATGTCGCCACGTTGAAAGCCGCCTATGCGGGGACGGCGAGCTGACAAGCAGCGCAAGCCCTCTGCATTGCGCGCAAGAGAGAGCGCCGGCCGGCTTTATCCACTTCGCCAGCCGACGCTCATCGCACTACCGCTGATAAAACGCCACGCGCTCCATCACCCGCTCCACATAGCGCCGCGTCTCCGCATACGGCGGAATCCCGCCGCCGCACTTTCGCACCGCACCCTCGCCCGCGTTATACGCCGCAAGCGCCAGCGAAACATCGCCGAACGTCGCAAGCAACGCATCGAGCAAACGCGCGCCCGCCAGAAGGTTCTGCCCGGGATCGAACAGATCGTCCGCGCCCTGCTGCCTGCCTGTTTGCGGCATCACTTGCATCAAGCCCGTTGCGCCTTTCCGCGACACCGCAAACGGATTGCCGCCCGACTCGACATCGATGACGGCCATCAGCAGCGCTCTGTCGACGCCGACACGCTTCGCAATGTCATCGACGAGCGGCGTCCACGCCAGCACCCTCGACAATGCACCACGCGGGCCCGTTGGCGCCGCAAGCGACGCGTCCAGTTCGATCACCAGCGACTGCCCGGCCGCATCGCCGCCCTTCAATCCGCCGATGACCATCTCGACGCGTCCGCCTGCCCGCGCATCATCGACATCACCGATCACGACGATCGCCAGCAACGCGAGCAACACGACACGCAGCATCAACGCGCCGTCACGGTAGCCGCATCGTTGGCCGCGTCTGCGCGAAACGGCGACTGCATCCGCACGATCGCCCCGGATTCCAGCGCAATCGGCCAGCGCTGGCTCTGCAATCCATCGGCGAGCGTCGTCCGGCACACGCTGTCGGGCCGGCGCGGCGATCCATACGCATCGACGTCTGCGTCAGCGGGTCCACGCGAAAACAGGCCATTCGCAGCGACGTTGCCGATCACGTTCGTCGCGTAGTACATGATCCTGTTGACCAGAGGCACGACCAGATCGAAGCAGTAGTGCACGCGCAGCTTCAGCAGATTCGCATCCTGCACATTCACGTTCGACTCCATGCCAGGAGACGCATCGCGATACATCAGCGTATCGTTCGGAATCTCTTCGTGCGTGATGCCCTCGTCGGGATAGAAGCGCGTGCGCGCGAAGTCACGCGTCATCGCGGCCGTCGGGCTGACAATCGCAATCGACGCCGCCTTCGTCACCGCGCTTCGCGCCGCAAGCATGGCCGATTGCACGCCCCGCGCATCGGCATGCCGCGCATACAACGGCGCGAGACCGCGAGCGAGACCTGCCTGCATCGCCTGCATCGATCCATGATTCACCGCCCCATCACGCGCCGCTTCGAGCACGGCAACGTCAAGCGTCGACTTCGCCTGATACAGCAGCACGAACTGCACGGTCGCGAAACCGAAAAACAGCAGCAGCGGCGCGACGATCAGAAATTCCGTCATCGCCTGCCCTGTCATGCGTCTCATGTGTCTCATGCATCGCTTGCGCATGTATTCATGCGTCACGGCAGCGCCCTCCATGCGAGCCTGTCGCCGATACCGATACCGCACACATGCGCCGCGTTCGCGTTCATCTCCAGCACGCTGCGCGCGCGCCAGCAAAACAGCATGCGTCCACGTTGCACGTTGCAATGGATCGCCACCACGCGATTGCGATCGTCGATAAAGACTACGTCGATCGAAAAGCGCATGCCGAACGTATGCACCGCATTGCACGGTTCGAGCCACAGCGCCTGCGTCGCATCGAGACATGAGCGGCCGAGCAACCCATGCAGGCGTTCGAACGCGTGTTCGGTCACGTCGAGCGCGATGCGCGTCGACTCTCCGCGATGAATCAGGCGCGCGCGTTTCATAGCAACCCCTCCTGCATGAACTTCATCGCGATCGGAAAGCCGGATCACGTGATGGCCGGTCACACGCAACAGGCGGGAGCGAACGGCTACATCAGCAAAGGCCGCGAAATGGCGGAGATGCTGACGGCCGCGCGCACCGTGTTGCTCGGCTTCGACTGTTTCCCGGCGCATGCGCAGAATGCGAGCCGGAACAGCGGCTTGGAAGTACTGTCGCCGCGCGAGATGGAAGTGCTGCAGTATCTTGCGCGCGGCGTCAGCAACAAGGAGATTGCGAGCCGGCTGTTTCTCAGCGACAAGACAGTGAGCACGTATAAGACGCGGCTGTGCGAAAAATTGGGGCTATCGTCGCTGGCCGCGCTGATCGAGTTCGCGTCGCTGCACAAGCTGATCGACTGACACGGTCGCGAGCATGACACTCCGCCGCGCGACAGACGCGCTCTCGTTTCCGGTGCGCACGGTCGGCGGCTCGTCGCTTGCGTGCGCGCTGTCGCTGTTCGGCGCGCTCGCGGCGTACTGCGGTCCGCTCGCGGGTGCGTCGGCGGCGGCAACGCTGCTGCTGGCGCGCGCGCTGCACGTCATCGCCAGAAACGGCGCGGCGCACCGCGCGCTCTCGCTCGTCAACGAAAAGCTGAGCGCGTCGCTGCGCCTCACGCGGGAAGACAACAAAGCGCTCGCGGCCGAAATCGCGCGCGCGGCTGACGAAGCCGGGCAGGCAGCCCGAGCCGAGGCACTCGAAGAACAGGTCCGGACATTGGCGCGCACGAGGCGCGCGATCGTGCCGCCCATGCGGGCATTGAACGACGCCGCGCGTTTCGCCGACGCAACCGGCGTACCGTTCGCCGCGCGCCAGGCGACGCGTGCATCGCGTGTCTATCGTCACGCTGCGCAGACGCTCGCGCAGGTCGCCGGCGACGCGCTCGACATGCTCCCGCCGGACGAGCGCAACGTCGTGCTCGATGAAGATGCCGTCGATCTGCGCGAACTGTTCGACGCGGCCGCGCTGCTCCTGGCGCCCGTCGCGGCGGCCAAGCGGATGCGGATGCAAATATGCATCGACCGCTCCGTCGCGGCGTGCGTGCTGGCCGACGCAACTCGCCTTGGGCAGATTCTGTTCGCCCTGCTGGCCTACGCGATCGAAGAAGCCGACGCCGGCACCCTCACCGTCGCCGCGCGCGCGGAATCGCTGAATGCGGGTGCGCAACGCATCGTGATCGGCATCAACGGACCGGCGGGCGCAACGTCGACAACGCCGGCAACGTCCACGACGCGCGGCGCGCGCAACGGGCGCTCCGGCACGCATCCGGCCGTGGCCGAATCGGCGGACTTCCGCGCGCATCCCGATCTCGCGCTATGCCGTGCGATCGCGCGACGAATGGGCGGCGACATCACCGTTTTGCAGGGCCGAAGCGTCGGCGTGTGCGTCGCGATCCATGCGCCGTTCACGATCGAGCGCCACGACTGGCCGGTGCTCGAGCACGAGCGCCGCTGGGCCACCGTCGATCTCGACACTTACGAAGACCGGCAGGCACTGTGCGAACTGCTGAAGAAGCTGGGCGTCACCGCGCTGCCCTCCGACGCAAAGCCGCCCGTGCGCATCGACTATCACTTTGCTGCCGCATCGCGGCCGCCGTCGCCTCATGGCGCGAAGCGCACGATCGTGATGACGCGCGATGCGCTGCCGGGCGGCATCCGGGAGGCAGGCAACGGCGTCGAACTGTCGCTCAGCCCGCTGTCGTGGACGGCGCTCCGGCGCGTCTGCGATACGCGCGACGAAACGCTGCCCACGCGAGCCGTGCCGTTGCGCGCGCAAGTCCGTTCCTCTTCTGGACGACCGACCATTCTCGTCACCGACGACAACGAAGTGAACCGCAAAGTGCTCGCGCGTCAACTCGACGTGCTCGGCTATCGCTGCATCGCGGCCTGTTCGGGCGAAGAGGCGCTCGACGTGCTGGCTCGCGAGCGCATCGATCTGCTGATCACCGATCTGCAGATGCCCGGCATGGACGGCGTCGAGCTCGCGCGCCACGTCCGCGCAATGTTCAGCACGTGCCGCGAGCCGCTGCCCATCATCCTGCTGTCCGCGAATCCCGACACGAAAGCAACGAACGGCAGCGAACGCGCGATGTTCGGCGCGATTCTCGTCAAGACGGCCAGCCTGGGCACGATCGACGCGTGCCTCAAGCGTCTGCTTCCAGCGAGCGCGCAAGATCGCGCTGCACCGCCTGGGCGGCGCCTCGAAGCGTACGACTTCACCGCGCTCGATTCGCTCGCCGAGCAGGGCGTGGACGTCGACGGCTTGCTGCGCGACTGGCGCAAGTCGATGGACGACGATCTGGCCCGACTCGAACGATGCCGCGCGTCCGGCGACGCGCAAGGCATCAGCAGCGTGTTGCACAAGCTCGCCGGGGCAGTCGGCATCGTCGGCGGCCGAGGCATGATGAACGCGTTGCAGCGGGCGAGCGCCGCGCAGCAGCCGGTCGATGGCGGATTGCTCGATGGGCTCGTCGATCAAATGAAATCGCTGATGACGGAACTCGACTGCTCCCGCGCGCGCTGGACATTCAGGCCATAAGCAGCAGCGCCGACAGACGGCGCAACACGCGCGATAAAGGCAACAAAAAGAAAAAGCGACCCAATAACGAAACGACAAAAGGCCCGCAGAATGCGGGCCTGAAATTCCGCGAATCACGGTGGAGACGATCAGAGAACCGTGCGCGGTCAGCGCGGCTGATTCGTGCAACCTCGGGGAAAGCTGCTCAGTCGCGCTAATGACCAGTATAGAGCGCGATTTTGTCTGTGCAGGAGAAAATGCCTGCCTTTGCGCTAACAAGTATTAATTGCCGCATGCGCAATGATAGGCACAAGGCGCCCATTCGCCTGTCATGTCTGCGAGGTCAACAAGTCGGTGAGCTGTTCGTTCAGTTGATCGACCGCTTCCGCCACGAATGGAAGCAGCGCGACGACCGTCAGCGCATCGCGCTCGAATGCCGCGCGCTCCAGGCGCCGCGCCAGCGAGATTTCGCGGCTGCGTCGCAGCATGCCCAGCGAACCGGCGAGTCGATGAGCGGCACGGCCCAGATCGTCCCATGCTTCGCTATGGCGGGCCGCGATCATGAACACGAGCGTTGCGCGATTCGTCTCGATCAGCGCACACGTCACGTCGCGCGCAACGGTGTGATCGCCCAGCGCGAGGGCATCGATTTGCGCGCGCAGCGTGCAGTCGAAAGCGGTGCACATGGGAAGCGACGTCATTGTTGCGCGGCCGTGATGCCACAACGCCGCGCGAAATCGACCAGCTCGACGAGCGTCTCGACGCCCACCTTGTTCATCAGCCGGGTCTTGTGACTGCTGACCGTCTTGTTGCTGATGAAGAGCGCATCGCCGATCGACTTGTTGGACATGCCCTTGGCCAGCATCTGCAGGATCACGAGTTCCTTGTCGGACAGCATGTCGAGCTTGTCGGCTCCCGCAACGGCATGGGCGGACCCGGAACCGTTCGCGCACGGCACGACGGGAAACACGCTATAGCCCGACAACACCGCCTCCACGCTGCGCATGATTTCCTTCACGTCCTGGAGCTTGCTGACGAAACCCTGCGCGCCTGCCCGCATCGCGCGAGTCACGAAAGTGGCCGCATCGTGGCTCGATAGAATCAGCACGCGCATGCCGGGATGCGCGGCTTTCAGACGGGAAAGAACATCGAGGCCATTTATTCGCGGAATATCCAGATCGAGAATAGTGAGATCAGGCGCGAATTGACGCGCCATTTCCATTGCCGCCTGACCGTTGTCCGCTTCAAATACTTCCTGCGTACCGAGCAATTGCAATAGATGAGTCTTGATAACAAGGCGAAATGCAGGATGATCGTCCACGATTAATATAGAAGCCAACTCCCGTTCTCCAGATATCTCTTTGATCGCGCGCTCGTCAATTTCGCGGACTCCTGACAAATCGCCGCACGCCACTTTACGGGAAGATTCTAATTCATTATTGACGCATTCAGTCTGCGGAATATTCCGCATTCTTCATTGCATATTCAACCCGAATGTTATCCAGCGTGGCAATAAATACCCCGCGCATAAAAAAGTAAATCAGCCGGGCAAAATCTGGCTCTCCGGGATAGGCGAGCGTGTCGAACCCGAAGCAGCGCGTCGGACTTCAGGTAAACCCGCTTGAATTTAACTAACTCGTCAATTAAGCTTGCCTCTCATGAACCCGAAGCGTCCACCGGCCAAACCGCGCGGCCGGCGCCCCGTCGTCGAGAACTTCGACGTGCGCGAACATCTGCTCGACACGGCCACGCGCCTGTTCTCCGAGCGCGGCATCGCCGCGACCACCGTCGCGCAGATCGCCACGGCTGCGGGCGTCACGTCCGCGCTCGTGCACTACTACTTCACGAACCGCGAAACGCTGCTCGATGCGATCGTCGAAGAGCGGCTCGCGCCGTCCATCGGCTTCGTATGGAGCGCCGCAGGCGACGATTCGAACCCCGATCCGTTCGCGATGGTCAACGATCTCGTCGCGCGCCTTTTCGACGTCACGCGCCGCATGCGGTGGTTGCCGCCGCTGTGGCTGCGCGAGGTCATCAACGAAGGCGGCATGTTGCGCGAGCGCATGCTCACGCGCATTCCGTTCGACAACATCAAGCGCTTCGGCGCGCGCATCATGCAGGCGCAGCAGGCGGGCGAAGTGAACGCCGAACTCGATCCCCTGCTGATGTTCAACTCGATCCTCGCGCTCGTGATGCTGCCGCAAGCGGCCGCGAAGGTATGGCAAAGCATTCGCGGCTTCCCCCCGATCGAGGGCGAGACGCTGCAGCGGCACGCGACGGCGCTGCTGCTGGGCGGCATGCGTCCGCGCGCAACAGCTGCCGACAAAGCGCCTGACGTTCGAGCAGCGCGCAAGACCACGCGGCGCGCCACCACGAGGTCCAGATCATGACGCAGTCCCGTTCATCCGCGAACACGCTGCGGCTATTCGTCGTGTTCATTGCGTTGGTCGGATGCAGCGCGCTCGGTGCATGCTCGCATCGCGACGACAACACATGGCAAGGCTATGTCGAAGGCGAATTCGTGTATCTCGGCTCGTCGCAATCGGGCAAGCTGACGCAGCTCGACGTCGCGCGCGGCGACGAGATCGCCGTGAACGCGCCCGTGTTCGCGCTCGAATCCGTCGACGAAGCGGCCGCGCTGCAACAGGCACAGCAACAGCTCGCCGCGGCCCGCGCACAGCTCGCGGATATCCAGACGGGCAAGCGCCCGCCCGAAATCGACGTGACCAAAGCGCAGCTTGCGCAGGCCATCGCGAATGCGCGCAAGGCGGCGCTGCAACTGACGCGCGACGACGCGCAGTATCGCGTCGGCGGCATTCCGAAGGGACAGCTCGACGATTCGCGCGCCGCTGCCGATGCCGCGAACGCGCAGGTGCGCGAGCTCACGCATGAAGTCGACGTCGCGCGCCTGCCTGGGCGTTCGCAGCAACTGACCGCGCAGGCGGCGCAAGTCGACGCGGCGCAGGCCTCCGTCGCGCAGGCGCAATGGAAGCTCGACCAGAAGCGCGTGAACGCGCCCGCGCAAGGCCGTGTCTACGACACGCTGTACCGCGTCGGCGAATGGGTGCAGGCGGGCAGCCCCGTCGTGCAGATGCTGCCGCCGCAGAACGTGAAGGTGCGCTTCTTCGTGCCGGAGACGCTGGTCGGTTCGCTTCAGCCTGGCCGCGCGCTGACCATTCATTGCGACGGCTGCGCATCGGACGTGAGCGCGAAGATCACCTATGTGTCGAGTTCGTCCGAATACACGCCGCCCGTCATCTACAGCAACGAGAGCCGCGGAAAACTCGTGTTCATGATCGAAGCGCGCCCGTCCGTCGACGACGCGCCGCGCCTGCATCCCGGCCAGCCCGTTTCGGTGAGCTTGCGATGAACACGCAAAACGCAACGCTCGCCATCGACGTGCACAACCTGAACAAGCATTTCGGCGACAGGCACGTCGTCAACGATGTGACGCTGCAGGTCGCGCGCGGCGAAATCTTCGGCTTTCTCGGACCGAACGGCAGCGGCAAGACGACGTCGATCCGCCTGATGTGCGGACTGCTCACGCCGGACTCCGGCAGCGGCACGTGCCTCGGCTACGACATCGTGCGCGAGAGCGCGCAGATCAAGCGCAATGTCGGCTACATGACGCAGCGCTTTTCGTACTGGGACGATATGACGATTCGCGAGAACCTCGATTTCGTCGCGCGCATCTATCAGATGAAGAACCGCAAGGAGAAAGTCGATCGCGCGCTCGAAACGCTCGGCCTGCAAACGCGCGCAGGCCAGATGACGGGCGCGCTGTCGGGCGGCTGGAAACAGCGGCTCGCGCTCGCCGCGTGCATGTTGCACGAGCCGAGGCTGCTGCTGCTCGACGAGCCGACTGCGGGCGTCGATCCGACCGCGCGCCGCGACTTCTGGGAAGAGTTGCATCGTCTCGCGGCGCAAGGCATATCGGTGCTCGTGAGCACGCACTACATGGACGAAGCGGAACGCTGCCACAAGCTCGCGTACATCGCTTACGGCAAGCTGCTCGCGCAAGGCAGCGCGCAACAGGTGATCGATTCGCAGGCGCTCGCCACGTGGGCGATTCACGGCGAGCGGCTGACCGACCTGTCGGAACGGCTGCGCAACACGCCGGGCGTCGACCAGACCGTCGTATTCGGCTCCGCGCTGCACGCGAGCGGCCACGATCATGCGGCGCTCGAAAAGGCCATCCGGCAGGCGACGTCCGGCATGTCCGTGCGTATCGAGCCGATCGACACCGGACTCGAAGACGTGTTCATCTACATGATGAGCCGCTCGACCGACAACTACGCGCACGTGGGCAAGCCATCGTGAACCGCTTCTTTTCCGTCACGCGCTGGTGGGGCATCGTGCTGAAGGAATTCGTCCAGTTGAGGCGCGACCGCATCACGTTCGGCATGATCGTCGGCCTGCCGATTCTTCAGCTCGCGCTGTTCGGCTTCGCGATCAACACCGATCCGAAGCACCTGCGCACGGCCGTCATCGTCAGCGACGACAGCCCGTTCTCGCGCAGCTTCGTCGCGGCGATGCAGAACTCCGACTACTTCAATATCGTCGAGACGCTGCCCGACGATGCGGCCGGACGGCATGCGCTCGCGCAAGGCAACGTGCAGTTCGTCGTGTCGATACCCGTCGATTTTTCGCGTCGGCTGTTGCGCGGCGAACGGCCCGCGCTGCTGGTCGAAGCCGACGCAACCGATCCGACGGCGACGCAAGCGCCCCTCGCCGCGCTGCCCGGTCTCGTGCAATCGGTCGCGGACAAGGACATCACGGGACCGCTCGCGCATCTGAACGGCGCGCCCGCCGCGTTCGACGTGCAGATCCACAAGCTGTACAACCCCGAAGGCATCACGCAATACAACGTCGTGCCGGGGCTGATGGGCACGATCCTCACGCTGACGATGGTCATGATGACGGGCCTCGCGATGACGCGCGAACGCGAGCGCGGCACGATGGAAAATCTGCTCGCAACGCCCGTTCTGCCGCTCGAAGTAATTGCGGGCAAGCTGGTGCCGTACATCGCGATCGGACTCGTGCAGTCGTCGATCATCCTGGTCGCAGCGCGCTACGTCTTTCATGTGCCGTTCGTCGGCAGCCTGATTGCGCTCTATGTGGCCGCGCTGCTTTTCATCGCGGCGAACCTGACGGTCGGCATCACGCTGTCGTCGATTGCGCAGAACCAGTTGCAGGCGATGCAGCTCACCGTCTTCTACTTTTTGCCGAGCCTGCTGCTGTCGGGCTTCATGTTTCCTTTCGCGGGCATGCCCGTGTGGGCGCAATGGATCGGCAATCTGCTGCCTCTCACGTACTTCAATCGCCTCGTGCGCGGCATTCTTCTGAAGGGCAACGGCTGGGTGGACCTGTGGCCTTCCGTGTGGCCCGTCGCGATCTTCACGGTCATCGTGCTGGCGATTGCAGTGCGCTTCTACCGGCGCACGCTCGACTAGGAGGACTCGATCATGAAACGCTGCGTCCTCGTCGCTGCGCTTCTGTTGGGCGGTTGCGCCGCCGGCCCGGATTTCCATGCGCCCTCCGCGCCCGATGCGCAGTCCTATGCGCGCGAAACGCTGCCTGCTTCGACGCAGGCAGCCGGCGCGACGCAAACGCTCGTCGCCGCCGATCACGCGTTGCCGGCGTGGTGGACGCAATTTCGTTCCGACGCGCTCAACCGTCTCGTCGATACAGCGCTACAGCAAAGCCCGACGCTCGACGAAGCGCGCGCGAAGCTCGTCGAAGCGCGCGAAAACTATGTCGCGCAAGCGGGCGCGACGCAGTTTCCGACAATCGACGCGAAGCTTTCCGGCGCGCGCCAGAAAGTCGATCCGGCGGCGTTCGGCATTCCCGTGCCGAGTCCGGGGCCGTTCACGCTGTTCAATGCGTCGGTGAGCGTGTCGTATTTGCTCGATGTTTTCGGCGGCAACCGGCGCGCGCTCGAAGCACTGCTCGCGCAGGTCGATTATCAGACGTACGAACTCGATGCCGCGCGTCTGACGCTCGCGGGCAATGTGGTATCGACGGCGATCCGGCGCGCGTCGCTGCAACAGCAATTCGCGCTGACCGAGCAACTCGCCGATGCACAGGCGCAACAGCTGAAAATCATCGAAGGACGCTATGCGGCGGGTGGCGTCGCGGAACTCGACGTGCGCACGCAGCGCACGCTGCTCGCACAGACGCGGGCAGAGCTTGCGCCGCTCGCGACGCAACGCGCGCAGGCCGATCATCAGCTGGCGATTCTGCTCGGCGTGGCGCCGTCGAACGCGGATTTCAACGACATCACGCTCGACGCGCTGCATGTGCCCGACAGCGTGCCCGTCACGCTGCCGTCGACGCTCGCGCGCGAACGCCCCGATATCCGCGCATCGGAAGCGCTGCTGCACCAGGCGAGCGCGAACGTCGGCGTCGCGACAGCGAATCTTTATCCGCAGTTCGTGGTGTCGGCGGGTGTGGGTTCCGAGCGCACACGCATCGAGGATATCGTCAACGGCATGAACATCTGGAACATCGGCCTGAATTTGACGCAGCCGATCTTTCACGGTGGCGAACTGCACGCGAAGAAACGCGCCGCGCAAGCCGCTTACGATGCGGCTCTCGCGTCGTACCGGCAGACCGTGCTACAGGCGCTGCAACAGGTCGCCGATACGCTGCATGCGTTGAACGACGATGCGGATGGACTGCAGGCGCGCGACGACGCGGCGTCGGAGGCGCAAGCGAGTGTGAAGATCGCGCAGGCGCGCTATTCGGCGGGTGGTGTCAGCCAGTTCGGCTTGATCGATACGCAACGCCAGGCGTTGCAGACGGCGATCGACCGGACGCGGGCACAGGGCGATCGTCTTGCGGATACGGCTGCGCTGTTTCAGGCGTTGGGCGGCATGACGCCCGTTGCATCCGTTGCGCCCGTTGCGACCGTTGACCAGGCGGCGAGGCGGTGACGCGAAGCGCGGACGGCTACAGCGCACACCACCCGCGCCGCGCCGTCACCGACGCTTGATGAGGCGAATGATGAACAGCAGGATGACCGCGCCGACAAAAGCCGTGGCAATCGAGCCGATCCATCCGTTGCCGAGCGAGATATGCAGCACGCCCGACAGCCAGCCGCCGATAAACGCGCCCGCAATCCCGACGACGATATCGATCAGGACGCCGAAGCCGCCGCCATCCACGAGCACGCTGGCAAGCCAGCCCGCCACGCAGCCGATGATCAACCACGCAATGATTCCGTGTTCCATAGTTTTCCCAGGTTTGTATTGCAGCTGTTGGAACGAGTCCACGACGATGCCGTAACCCGCTTTCGTTGACGCCACTGATGGAGTCAGCGTGGGTTGTACAGCAGCGTTCAACCTGGGTTGTGAACGTTTGTCAAAGCGGAGGTTTGACGGACGCATGGCGGCAAGCGCCCCTATACCGCCACTGCCCGCGCCGCATTCCTGCCGCGCAGCCATTCGAGCGCGAGCAGCAGGCACGTGGAAAACACAATGAGGATCGTTGCGAGCGCTGCGATCGTCGGGCTGATGTTCTCGCGAATGCCCGTGAACATCTGACGCGGCAGCGTCGTCTGATCCGCGCCCGCGAGGAACAGCGTGACGACCACTTCATCGAACGACGTCGCGAACGCGAACAGCGCGCCCGAGATCACGCCCGGCGCAATGACGGGCAACGTGATATTGAAGAATGTCTTCACGGGGCTCGCGCCGAGCGACAAACTCGCGCGCACGAGGTTGTAGTTGAAGCCCTGCAACGTCGCGGCTACCGTCGTCACGACGAACGGCACGCCCAGCGACGCGTGCGCCATGATCAGCCCGATATACGTATTGGCCAGTCCCAGCGGCGCAAAGAACAGATACATGCCGACGCCGACTACCACCACGGGCACGATCATCGGCGAAATCAGCACCGCCATCAGCAGCGCCTTGCCCTTGAAATTCGCCTTGGTGAGCCCGATCGCCGCGAGCGTGCCGAGCACGGTGGCGAACACCGTCGCGGACGGCGCAACGATAAAGCTGTTCTTTGCGGCCATGCGCCATTCGTCTGAAGCGATCAGGTTCTGATACCAGCGCAGCGACCAGCCCGGAATCGGATAGACAAGGAAAGTGCTCGACGAAAACGATAGCGGCACGATCGCGAGCACGGGCAGGATCAGATACAGCAGCGTCAGCACGGCAAGCCCGCGCAACGTGAAGTACCACACGCGCTCGATCATCGACGTGTGCGGCGCGAACATCGGTTTGGCCATTTTCATCGCGTGCTCCTTGCCGTCAGCCGAGGCTCACTTGAGAACGCGTGAAGCGTCCGTAGATCACATACAGCACGAGCGTCGCCGCGAGCAGCAGACCGCCGAGCGCGCACGCCATGCCCCAGTTGATCGTCACGTTCGTGAAGTACGCGACGTAGTAGCTGACCATCTGGTCGTTCGGTCCGCCGAGCAGTGCCGGCGTGATGTAGTAGCCGATCGCGAGGATGAACACGAGCAGCGCGCCCGCGCCGACGCCCGGATACGTCTGCGGCACATACACGCGCCAGAACGCCGCGAACGGATGCGAGCCGAGCGAAATCGCCGCGCGCTGATAGCTCGGCGGAATCGACTTCATCACGCTGTAGAGCGGCAGGATCATGAACGGCAAGAGAATATGCGTCATCGAGATGTAGACGCCGACGCGGTTGAACAGCAGCGCCAACGGATCGTGTATCAGCCCTGTGCCGAGCAGCGCCTTGTTGACGAGCCCTTCGCTCTGCAGAATCACGATCCACGCGGCGACGCGCACCAGAATCGATGTCCAGAACGGAATCAGCACGAGGATCATCACCAGATTCGCACGCCGTTCATTGAGGGTCGAGATCCAGTACGCGAGCGGATAGCCGAGCAGCAACGCGAACACGGTGACGGCAACGCCGATCACGAACGTGCGGCTGAACACGGCGAGATAAATCTGTTGCTCGGGATCGGTCGGAATGATGTGACCGAATGCATCCTGCTTGTGATCGAGTGCGGCGAGCAGATAGAACGGCGAATACGTGCCGCCGTTCTTCGCGATCGCCTGCCAGTACTTCACGTCGCCCCAGCGTTCGTCTGTTTCGAGAATCTTCGCCTTCATCTGCGCGGGCGGCAGCGCGTGGCCCGCATCGTCGTTCAGCGGCATCGCGCGCGCCGTCTTCGCGACGAGCGAGCGATAACCGGGAATCTCCGTGTTCAGACGGCGCGCCAGCGCGCCCATTGCTTCACCGTCGGAGACGGCCGTCAGATCGGTGGCGAGCGCGGCATACGCTGCGTCGGTGGGCGCGGACTTGCGGTCCCAGTCGCGCAGCACCGTCACGGTATGCGGCAGCGCCGTCGCGATCTCCGGGTTCTGCACGGCGCGCGTGAGCAGCGCGCCGATCGGCACGACGAAGATCATCAGCAGAAAAATCGCGAGCGGCGCGATCAGCAGCAGCGCCATTGCGCGCTTCTTCGCTTCGGCGGCCTTCAGTTCGCGCTTGAGTTTGTTCGACGACTCGGGGGCCGAGTCGGCGGCGATCGTCATCGTCGTCACACGTTTCTCCATGTCTGACGTCACTTCAGTACCGCAGCGATGCGGCCTCTTTCAACAGAAGCCGCATCGCCTTCACTTCATGCTTACTTCGACGCCCACGACGCGAAGCGCTGCTCCAGCTCGTCGCCGTGATCGGTCCAGAACGTGAGGTTTTGCAGCACCGCGTTCTTGCCGTTGGTCGGCGAGTTCGGCAGATTCGAGAGCGTCTTCGCGTCGAGCGACTTGATGGCCGATTCGTTCACCGGACCGTACGCGATGTGCTTCGCGTATTCCTGCTGCGGCTTCGACGAGATCGTGTACGCGATGTACTTCTCGGCCAGCGCCTTGTTCGGCGTGCCCTTCGGCATTGCCCAGTAGTCGAGGTCGTAGATGCTGCCGTTCCAGACGACCTTCAGGTTCTTGCCTTCTTTCTGCGCGGCATCGATACGGCCGTTATAAGCCGTCGACATCACGACGTCGCCCGCCACGAGGAATTGCGGCGGCTGCGCGCCCGCTTCCCACCACTGGATGTTCGGCTTCAGTTCGTCGAGCTTCTTGAATGCGCGGTCCTGACCTTCCTTCGTCCCGAGCACCTTGTAGACGTCCTTCGGCGCGACGCCGTCGGCCATCAGCGCGAACTCGAGGTTGTAGCGCGCGCCCTTGCGCATGCCGCGCTTGCCGGGGAATTTCTTCGTGTCCCAGAAGTCGGCCCAGCTTGCCGGCGCCGTCTTCAGCTTGTCGGCGTTGTACGCCATCGCCGTCGACCACACGAAGATGCCGACGCCGCACGTCTGCGGCGCTTCGGGTATCAGATCCGACTTCTTGCCGAGCTTCGACCAGTCGAGCTTTTCATACAGGCCTTCGTCACAGCCGCGGCCCAGGTCGCCCGATTCCACTTCGACGACATCCCAGTTCACGTGCTTCGCCTCGACCATCGCCTTCACCTTGGCCTGCTCGCCGTTGTACTCGACGGCCGTCACCTTCGCGCCGTTTTGCGCTTCGAACGGCTGGTTGAAGGCGGCCTTCTGCGCGTCGCCGTTCGCGCCGCCGAAGTTCACGACCGTCAGTTCCGCCGCGTTCGCCTGATTCATCGCCGCCGCGCCGAGTGCGAGGACGAATGCGCCGACAGCCACGGCACAGCGCGATTGCACGATCTTCTTCATGGTGGTTCCTCTTCCGTGTGTGATGGTGTGATGAGTGTTGCTTACGACGTGGACGTTCTTGTGATTCTCGTCAATGCTTATGCTCACGCGAACACGCGCAGATGCTCCGGCGCGAACTCGAGCGCGACGGGCACGCCTGGCGCGAAGCCATCGAGCGCTTCCGTGCCGAGCGGCACCTTCACGAAGCACTCGTCCTGTTCCTGCAGACGGCAACGCATGCGGACGTGGTCGCCGAAATAGATGAGACCGCGCGCTTCGCCCGCCAATGCATTCGCGCCCGGCCTCGACGCGCCTGCCGCGAGCTTCATCCGCTCGGGCCGGATGCATGCGATGCCTTGCGCGCCCGCCTTCGCGCCACCGATATTGCGCCCGACGAGCCGCGTGCCGTCGATCAGGTGAAACTCGCAGTACTCGCCGTCGACGTTCGCAACGGTGCCGCGCAGCCGGTTGCTGTCGCCGATGAAGTTCGCGACGAACTCGTTGCACGGCGATTCGTAGAGGCGGTCGACGGTATCGAGCTGCTGCACGATGCCCTTGTCGAACACGGCGACGCGATCCGACATCGTCAATGCTTCGCCCTGATCGTGCGTCACGTAGACGAACGTGACGCCAAGCTTCTCGTGCAGCGACTTGAGTTCGATTTGCATGTGCTCGCGCAACTGTTTGTCGAGTGCGCCGAGCGGCTCGTCCATCAGCACGAGCTTGGGCTCGAAGACGAGCGCGCGGGCCAGCGCGATGCGCTGCTGCTGGCCACCCGACAGTTGCGCCGGATAACGCTTTGCGAAGCCCTCCATGCGCACCATCTTCAACGCGTTGTTGACCTTGTGCGCGCGTTCGTCGGCGGCGAGCTTGCGCACGGTCAGCGGATACGCGACGTTCTGCTCGACGGTCAGATGCGGAAACAGCGCGTAGTTCTGAAACACCATGCCGATGTTGCGCTTGTGCGGCGGCACGTTGTTGAGCAACTGGCCGTCGAGCCAGATCTCGCCGCCCGTCGGAAACTCGAAGCCCGCGAGCATCATCAGGCAGGTCGTCTTGCCGGAACCGGACGGCCCGAGCAGCGTGAGGAATTCGCCCTGATAGATGTCGAGATCGAGTTGCTTGACGACGAGCGTTTCGCCGTCATAGGTCTTGCGCACACCCCGAAAGCTGACGATTACGTCTTCGGTTCTCATCGTGTCCGTCTCCATGGCTGCGTCTACGGGTTTCTACTGGCTCCACCCGTTTTGAAGAATCGCATCGATTGCGTGATCCACTATAGCCGCTTACGGTTCTACAATAGGGAACCATTTCATAATTCCGGATAGAACCACTTGGACACCGTCATCCTGTCGGACTGGCTCGCCGCGCGGCTCGACCGGACGGCCACCGAACCCGTCTACCGGCAAGTGCTCGGGCTGATGCAGCAGGCCATCCTGACGGGCCAGTTGCCGCCCGGCGCGAAGCTGCCCAGCTCGCGCACGCTGGCCGGCGACCTCGGCATCGCGCGCAATACGGTGCTGCACGTCTACGATCAGCTCACGGCCGAAGGCTATGTGATTTCGACGACGGGCAGCGGCACCTACGTCGCCGATACGCGTCCGGATACGACGGCCGTCAACGCGCGCAAGGCGCCACGCGCGGCAAGTGGCCCCGTCGGCGTCGTCACGGGCACGGCGCCAGCGCAATCCGGCGCGCCGGCGCACGGCGGCCTGTCGATGCGCGGCTCGCGGCTCATCAGCAAGGCGGGCGTGTCGGCGCGTCAGTGGGGCGCGTTCATGCCGGGCGTGCCGGATGTCTCCGAATTCCCCGCGCGCACGTGGAGCCGCCTGCAGTCCAAGCTGTGGAAGCAGGCGAATCCCGATCTGCTGACATACGCGCCGGGCGGCGGCTATCGTCCGTTGCGGCGGGCGTTGTCGGACTATCTGCGGGTCGCGCGCTCGGCGAAGTGCACGCCGGACCAGATCATCATCACGACGGGCATTCATCAGTCGATCGATCTCGCCGTGCGGCTGCTGACCGACGTCGGCGACCGCGCGTGGGTCGAAGAGCCGTGCTATTGGGGCGCGCGCAGCGTGCTGCAGGCGTCGGGGCTGACGCTCGTGCCCGTGCCCGTCGACGACGAAGGGCTCAATCCGCGCGAGCCGGATCTGAAGTCGCCGCCGCGCATCGCGCTCGTCACGCCGTCGCATCAGTATCCGCTCGGCATGGTGATGAGCCTCGCGCGCCGCCGCACGCTGCTCGAATATGCGCGGCAGCACGGCGTGTGGATCATCGAAGACGATTACGACAGCGAGTTCCGCTACGGCAGCCGCCCGCTCGCGTCGCTGCAAGGGCTCGACGACGCGGGCCAGGTGATCTACGTCGGAAGTCTGGGGAAGATGCTGTTTCCGGGTCTGCGGATCGGCTTCATGATCGCGCCGGAACATCTCGTCGACCGGTTTCGCACGGGCCTCGCCGAGCTGTATCGCGAAGGACAGCTGATGCAGCAGGCCGTGCTGACCGAGTTCATCATGGACGGCTATCTGACGTCGCACGTGCGGCGCATGCGGGCGCTGTACGGCGAGCGCCGCCAGATTCTGATCGATGCGATCACCGCGCGCTTCGGCGAAACGCTGCCCGTGATGGGCGACGAAGCGGGGCTGCATCTGGTGCTCGGCCTGCCCGATCACGCGGACGACCGCGAAGTGACGGCGGCTTCATACGACGCCGGCGTGATCGTGCGGCCGCTCGCGTCGTACTACAACAGCGAGACGCCCGAGCGACGCGGTCTGCTGCTCGGCTATGCGTGCGTGCCGAACGACCGCATCGGCCCCGCGTTCGATACGCTCGCGCGCGTGATCGAGCAGACGGCGTTGAAGACACCAGCGGCGCCGACGCGCGCCGCGTGACGCGACGTTGGTGCGCGCGCGCAGCTTCGTGTGAATGCGCGCGCTCCGTGCGCTTGATGCATGTATGGGTGCGTATGCGTTCATGTGCGTGCGCGCCGCTACACACTCGCCGCGTGTTCACGAAGCGCCACCGGCACACGGCCGGCGACGCCATCCGCACATGGTCACGCCGACGCCTTATTTAAGGCCGAAATCGACGCGTGTCGTCGCGCCCTTGTCGCTGATCCCCGACGCGTCCAGCTTCGGCGCGACGATGAACACGCGGCTGCTGTCGATCTTGCCTTCGAAGTACTGCTGCACCGCTTGCGCGCGCCGCTGCGCGAGATCGCGCAAGCTGGCATCCGACACGGGCGCATGCTCGGCGAGCGCGGCCTTCATCTCATCATCGGGCAGCGTCTTCGTCAGGCCCACGAAGTTGCGCGGCTTCTTGAAGTCGGCGTCCTTGTACGCCTTGGTCAGATACTTGTCGTATTCCTTGTCGTCGACCTTGATGCTCATCGGGTCGACGCTTTCGCCATTGCCCACGACATCCTTGATCTTCTGCTGACGCACGAGCCGATCGACATATGCCGCGCGCAGGCCGGGCTGATCGACGGCTGGATCGACGCGGCCGATGATCTCAATGCGTATCGACGGCTTGTCGGCGAGCGCCTTCACGATGGTGTCGAGCTTCTTCTGCGACGCGTCGGAAAGCGCGGCGGACCCGGCATCGAACTCGACATACCCGAGTTCCTCGCCACCGCCGCCGAACGCATGCGCGAGCAGCGAGAACGGCGCCGTCACGGCCTTTTGCAACAGATTCAGCACCGCATGCCAGATCAGCCCGCCGATGCTGAACTCCGGATTGTTCAGCGAACCCGACACGGGAATGTTCACGTCGATTTCGCCGCGCGAGTTCTTCAACAGCGAGATCGCGAGCCGCACGGGCAGCTTGGTCGCCGTGTCGTTGTCGACGTGATCGCCGAATGTCAGCTGGTCGATGAAGATGTGGTTGTTAGCGGTCAGCTGGTCATTCGCGAGCTGATAGTGCAGATCGACGTTCAGCTTGCCCTTCGTGATGGGATAACCCGCATACTTCGCCGAGTACGGCGTGAGGTTGGTCAGTTCGATGTCGTGCGCCGTCGCCGTCAGATCGAGCGACGGCTTCGTGATCAGCGGATTGACCGAGCCGCGGATCGTGATCGGTCCATTGGCCGCGAGCTTCGCCGACACGTCGACGGGCGCCGACTGCTTCGAGTCCGTGCCGAACGCGCCGACCGTCCCCTGAATCGAGACCAGATTCGCCGTGTAGTTCGGCTTGATGAAGTTGTCGGTGTAGTTGACGCGGCCGTTCTGCAAGACGAGTTGGCCGAAGTGCAGGCGGACCGGGTTTTGCGGCGTCCCGGTCACCGTCGCGGCCGCGCTGGAGGCCGCCGACGCCGCAGCCGGCGCTGCCGCCGACCTGGCGGACGACGCCGCAGCCGGCGCGCTAGCAACGCGCGCTTCCGATGCGGCAGGCGGGCTCAGCGGAATCGGCTCACGGCCCTTGGCGTTCTTCTCGCGCGTGAGCGATTGCGGCTCGCCCGGCTGCTGCGCGACCACGTCCTTGAGATTCAGCTTGCCCTGTGCATCGAGCAGCACGCGGCCGTAGAAGTTCGCGAACGTGACCTTGGTCGCATCGACATCCGTGCCGCGCGCGTCGTAGTTCGCCTTCAGGCCCGTGAGCGCAAGCGAGCGCCAGCCCGCGAACGGGTCGGACGTCGCCTTGTCGATCATCCGCACGTCGACGAGCGCCGCGTCGCCGTGATACGTCGCGTGCACGCCCTTCTTCTCTTCCTGCGCCATCGTCACTTCGCCGTTCGCGTTAAGCAGCGCGCTCGCGATGGTCGCGTTCAGCTTGTTGCCGAAGTACGGCTCGAACGCGGCGGCATCGAGCCGGTTCGCGTTGATCTTCAGTCCGAGCTTGAGCGGCGTCGCCGTCACGTCGCCCGTCACGCCGAGCGTGCCCTTGCCGTTCACCGTCGCCTGGAGCTCGACGGGCAGCGCGTGGCTCATGTCCTCGCTGATCTTCTGCACCTTCAATTGCAACGGCGTCACGACGATCTTGACGGGACGCGTGGTCGTGTTGTCGGTGAACGTGGCCGACGAGTTCTTCAGATTCAGCTCGCCGATGCTGTAATGCCAGGCCGGCCCTTCCTGCGAAGCCTTCTTCGCGGCGTGGATCACGGTGCGCTGGTGCACTTCTTCTTGCGGCGGCCCGGCGAGCGCCGCGAGATCGATCGTGCCGTCCTTCAGGCGCTGCGCATCGACGGACAGTCCCGTCAGGTCCACGCCGTCGATTTCCGCCTTGCGGCCCGGCAGGTCCACGTGCTTCACGCTCGCCTTGCCGTCCGCGATCACGATGGCCGGCTGCTTCTCGCCCGCCGCCGCCACCTTGACCGAATGCAGACCGATCTGGCTTTCGCCGATCTGCAGATCGAGAGGCTCTTTCGACCAGTTCGCGCTCAGGTTCGTCTGCATGCTGAGCGTGCCGTCGACCAGCTTCGCCGCCGTCACCGTGTCGAGATACGGCTGCACGAGGGGCAGGGACACGGACTTCAGATCGATCTTCGCATCGGCCGTCTTCGCGGCGAGCGTCAGGTTGCCCGTCACGGCAAGCGCGCCTTGCGGCTGGTTCTCGAGGCCGCTGTTGACGCTATAGCGTGCGGGCGTCTTGCCGAGCGTCGAGAAGTCGTCGAGCGACACGGCGAGATTGGTCAGCCCCGCCGACACGGACCGCGACGCCGCTTCGTCCTGCACGTCGACGGTGCCGTTGGAGAGCGCGAAGCGCTTGATCTGCAAGTCGACCGGCGGCGCGGCCTTCGCTGCTTCCGGCTTCGCCGGCGTGCCGGATGCGGGTGCGGGTGCGGGCGCGGCCTGGCTCGCCGCGCCGGCTGGGGGCGCCGGGGCGAACGTATGCTGCACGCTCAGAATGCCGTTTTTGTCGCGCGCGAGGTGCACGTCGGGCGCATCGAGACGGATATCGTCGAAGTGATAGACGCTCTTGAGCGGCTCGAGCGTCGCCGCCGCCACGTGCAGCGAGCGCGCCGCGAAGAACGGCGCCTTGTGCTCGTCGAGCACGTCGATGTCGGCGAGATCCGTCGTCCCCGTGATGCGCAGCGTCGGCGCGTCGCCCGCCATCACGAAGTTGACTTTCAGATCGCTCGACAGCTTGCCCGCTTGCACCGTGACGGGCAGCTTCGCGGGCGAATAGGACAGCAGCTTCGGCACGTCGAGCCCCTGGAAGCGCAGCGACACTTCCGACTCCCGCGACTTCGCGAACGGCTTCGTGCGCCCGTCGATGGCGAGTGGGCTGCCGTCGATGCGCGCGCGCAGCAAAGGCTCGACGAAGATATTCGTTTTCGAAGGCAGCGTCGCGATGAACGGAATGCCGAGCTTCCATTGATCGACGACGTGCGTGACGCCGAGCAGGCGGTCGTCGAAGGTGATCTTGCCGTTCTCGATCCGGATGTTGGACACCGAGAACTGCGCCGGCTTGCTTTCGGGCTTCGACGGCTGCTTCGAGAACTTCTCGATCAGGTCGCTGAAATTGAAGTGCTGCGCGTCGTAGCGGACGATCGTGAAGCGCGGCGAGTCCAGATGCACTTCGTCGACGATGGGCGCGAGCCGGAAAATCGAGCTCCACGATGTGCGCACGATCAGCCGCTCGATGTCGACGAAATCGCCTTTGCCGCCGCGCTCGCCGATATGCACGCGGTCTGCTTCGAAGTTGAGCGTGTACGGGTTGAGCGCGATGCGGCCGATGGTGGCGGGCCGGTCCAGTTGCTCGCTGAGCTGCTGTTCGGCGATGTGTCGAATCAGCGGCGGCGCGGCGAAAAAGCCGAGCAGGCCGAAGACGGCCACCACGATGAACAGGATGAGGACGATGCGCCGGGCGCGTCGTCCTTGCGCGACTTCGCGCACGGTTTGAATAGAAGAGATGAGTGTTGCTTTGGTGGGACTTGCCATGCTCGGTCGCGGGTAGTGCGGCGCAAAGCTCGCCGCTGTGACGAAGATCCAGCTTGCCCAAAGTATAAGTCGTGTACTTCAGGCAAACCATCAAATGTCATGGGAATGCCGACCGTTGCAGGCAAATAAAGGTGAGAAAGTGTAAAGCCGCGAATGTCCGTCGAATGACGGGTGTGTCGACCAGAGTTGGCGCTTTAGCTGTCGGCTGGAGTTGGCGCTTTAGCGCTTGCTCCAGCGCCATGCGGGAGCACCTTCTCCGGTCCCACACACGATCACTACCGCCACGCGGCCGTCACCTTCATTCGCTATTGACGCACAACAGCGGGCGGCGCCCAGGTTCCATCGCTCGCTTCCGGCTTCGGCGCATAGAGCCGCAGCACGAGCTGGAAATCGCCGCGCGGCGCGGGCAGCCAGTTCGCTGCCTTGCGCGGCCGCACCGACGCCACCGTCACGTCGATCGAACCGTCACGATTGCGCCGCACGCCCGCCTTGTCGCCGACGGCCGCATGCGCGGGCGCGCTTTCGCCGAGCGCGCCATCCGTCGTGTAGGCCGTGACCGACCAGAAGCCGCGCACAGGCGGCACCTGCTTCGGCGCGAAATGCATCACGTAGCGGTTCGCGCCGTTCAGCGCGTGGCCGTCGCTATCGAGCGACACGCTCGCGCGCACTTCGTCGTCCTTCGTACCGATGCCGGGTTGCGCATATGCGGCATACGCGCGCAATGCATAGTCGGGCCCGTAGCTGCCGACGCCATCGCCGAACCAGCTCCAGCCGTTGCCCATCACCATGTTCGTCGGCGGCGTCGCGACGCGCGCATGGCCGTCCGCGAGACCGCCCGCGATCGCACCCGTCGCCGACGACGGCAACTCGACGGGCTCGTCCGGCTGCACGCCGAGGTCCGCGAGAAACTTGAGCGCGTGCGGATCGGCGGGCGAAGGCGGATTGTCGGGCAGCAGTTGCGCGACGCGATCGAAGAAGCCTTTCGCATCGAGCGCCGCGACCTGGTCGGCGGGCGAGCGCGATGCACCCGTATCGGCCGACAGGCTGCGCGGCGCGACGGTAGCCGCGGACGCGTCACCCGTATAGACGCTCAGCGGCGCCACGCGGATGCCGCGCTGCACTTTGCGCACGGCCGTCAGGTCGTGCGCGCCGCTCGTCTGGATGCGCACATCGAGCCACACATTGCGGGTCGGCGCGTCGATGCGCTTCACGCCCCTCGGCAGATCGCCCTTCCAGTCGGGCTTCGCGAACGCGACCGTCTGCGCCTTGATGCCCGTCGCGCGGGAACCGCCCTGCGAAGCCGTCGTCGACCACAGCACGTTGGTCCACATGTCGAGCGCGCGCGCATCGACGTAGCGACCCGGCGACGCGGGCAGCGACACGATCACCGGCTCGTCGCCGACGTCGAGCCATGCGGTCGAGTCGAGCGTATCGATGCTGGGCGTCGGCGGATTGTGCGCGCCGACGGGCGGCAGCGCGGTCGCGTGGCGCACCGTGTTGATGGGCGCCTGGCCCGGGCCCGTGCCGACGGCGGCATCGCGCGCCGTGCCCATCAGCACGAGCGGATACGCAAAAACGTAGGAATCGGCGACCTCGTCCTTGATCCATCCCGTAGGCCTCGGAGCCACGGTGGGAGTCGACGAGCAGCCGGCAAGAAGTGCAACGCCTGCGAACGCCGCGCAGGCCAGGCGAAACGGAAACTGTTCTCGGCGATTTTTTATCATTCGATGAACCGCGGTCCTGGATGTATCTCTCGGGTCAGGACCGACTAAGGTCCGTCGAGCCCCCGCTCGCGTCAACCCGTCGCATTGTCCTGACATTGCTTTCCGACATCGCGTTTTATCTTATCCACGGCGCGGCGGCAAGCTATAAGGCACGAACGTGAACATTGCCTTGCATTTTGAGATACGGTTGCGGTCTTGAGCGCACTTGTGTGCGCACCTTTAAGCGCACTTCCGAGCATCGCCGTCGCCGCCTTTTACCCGGAGCCGAGTCATGTACATTCCCGCCCATTTCGAAGAGAACCGTCTGGAAGTTCTCCATCGGCTGATCGCCGACTATCCGCTCGGATCGCTCGTGACCGTCGGCCCGAACGGGCTCGACGCGAATCACGTGCCGTTCGAATTCGAAGCCGGCCAAGGTCCGCACGGCACGTTGCGCGCGCACGTCGCACGAGCGAATCCCGTCTGGCGGGAAGTGGCCGAACGGCCGGATGCGCTGGTGATCTTCCAGGGACCGACCGCCTACATTTCGCCGACGTGGTATCCGAGCAAGCACGAAACGCATCGCCAGGTGCCGACGTACAACTACATGGTCGTGCATGCGCACGGCCCGATCGTGGTGCGCGACGACGAAGCGTTCGTGCGCGGCCTCGTCGCGCGGCTCACGCGCAAGATGGAAGCGGGCGAGCCGGTGCCGTGGAAAATGGGCGACGCGCCCGCCGACTACATCTCGCAGATGCTCGGCGCGATCGTCGGCATCGAGATCGAGATCACGAAGCTGACGGGTAAATGGAAGCTGAGCCAGAACAAGGCTTCCGCCGACCGGCGCGGCGCCGCCGCCGCGCTGAACGAACGCAACAGCGACGAGCAGCGCGCCGTTGCGGACGCGATGCTGGCCGCGCCGCCTGCCCTCGATTGACCACGCGCAACAACCGATTGCCGATAGCCCTTGACCTTCCCATCATGGGAAGGTCGATACTGGCTCCATCAAGTGCTTATGCGCCGTAACTGGAGCCTCGCCGCCATGACCGATCTCGCCACACCGCGCGCCGCCGACACTTCGCGCGTCGACGCGAAAACCGCCGAACTCGACATCAGCGGGATGACCTGCGCGTCGTGTGCGCTGCGCGTCGAAAAAGCGCTTGCGAAAGTGCCGGGCGTCTCGGCCGCGTCGGTGAATCTGGCGACCGAAAAGGCCAGCGTCGAGGCGGATGCGTCCGTTGCCGTCGATGCGCTGATCGCCGCCCTCATTGGAGCCGTCCGCAAGGCGGGCTACGACGCGCAAGCCGTGGACGAAGCGGCGGCGTCCGCGAGCGATACCGCTGCCACGAGCACCACGAGCGCGGAACTCGCGATCGGCGGCATGACCTGCGCGGCGTGCGCGCTGCGCGTCGAAAAGGCGCTCGCGAAAGTGCCGGGCGTGACGTCGGCGTCCGTCAATCTCGCGACCGAAAAAGCCGTCGTGACGACCGATGGCGCCGTCGGCATTGACCAGTTGATTGCGTCTGTCACGAAAGCCGGCTATCAGGCGACGCCGCTTGCGACCGATGCCGCCGACACCGGCGCCGCGCCCGCCAATCGCGACCGGGACGCCCTCGCGCGCCGGGCCGTGCGCCACGAGCTGGGCGCCGTCGTGCTCTGCGCGCTGCTGACGCTGCCGCTCATCGTCCCGATGGTCGCGGAACCGCTCGGCCTCGATGCGATGCTGCCCGCCTCGCTGCAACTCGCGCTCGCCACCGTCGTCCAGTTCGTGTTCGGCGCGCGCTTCTACCGCGCCGCGTGGAAGGCCGTGCGCGCCGGCTCGGGCAACATGGATCTGCTGGTCGCGCTCGGCACGTCGGCGGCGTATGGCGTGAGCGTCTATCAGATGGCGCTCCATTCCGGCGACACGATCCATCTCTACTTCGAGGCGTCGGCCGTCGTCATTACGCTGGTGCGCTTCGGCAAGTGGCTCGAAGCGCGCGCGAAGCGCCAGACCACCGATGCGATCCGCGCGCTCAACGCGCTGCGGCCCGATCGCGCGCGCATCGTCGTCGGTGAGCAGGAGCATGAGGTGCCGCTTGCGCAGGTGCGCGTCGGCATGATCGTCGCGGTGCGGCCGGGCGAGCGCGTGCCCGTCGACGGCGCCGTGCTGCAAGGCCGCACGCATATCGACGAATCGCTGATCACCGGCGAAAGCCTGCCCGTGCCAAAGCAGCCGGAAGACCGCGTGACGGCGGGCTCGATCAACGGCGAGGGCGCGATCACGGTGAGGACGACGGCGATCGGCGCGGAGACGACGCTCGCGCGGATCATCCGGCTCGTCGAGACGGCGCAGGCGGAGAAGGCGCCGATTCAACGGCTCGTCGATCGCGTCAGCGAAATCTTCGTGCCGGCGATTCTCGCGATCGCGCTCGTCACGCTGGCCGGCTGGCTGCTGACGGGGCATAACGCGGAGACGGCCATTCTGAACGCGGTCGCGGTGCTGGTGATCGCTTGCCCTTGCGCGCTCGGTCTCGCGACGCCGACGGCCATCATGGCGGGCACGGGCGTCGCCGCGCGCCACGGCGTGCTGATCAAGGATGCACAGGCGCTCGAAATCGCGCATCAGATCCGCATGGTCGCGTTCGACAAGACGGGGACGCTGACGGTCGGCCAGCCGTCGGTGACGGCTTTCGACGCGGCGCCGGGCATCGACCGCGCGCAGGCGCTCGCGCTGGCCGCCGCCGTGCAGCGGCACAGCGACCATCCGCTTGCGAAGGCAGTCGTCAAGGCCTTTGACGCAGAGCCGCAAGCGCTGGCCACTGCCAACGCGCGGCCCGCGTCAGGCGAAGCGCGCGCGGTCGCGGGGCGCGGCGTGGAAGCGGACATCGGCGGAGAAACGGTCGCGATCGGCAGCGGCCGCTGGCTGCGCGAACTCGATGGCGCGGTGCCGCCCGCTCTGTCGCAGCGGGCACGCGAACTCGAAGCGCAAGGCAATACCGTGTCGTGGCTGATGAAGCGCGGCAACGCGGACGCATCGACAGAAGTCCTCGCGCTGATCGCATTCGGCGATACGTTGAAGCCGGGCGCGCGCGCCGCCGTCGAGCGCCTGTCGCGGATGGGCGTGACGAGCGCGCTCGTGACGGGCGACAACGAAGGCAGCGCGAGAAGCGTCGCGGCCGCGCTCGGCATCGACGAAGTGCATGCACATGTGCTGCCGTCCGACAAGGCGCGCGTCGTGCACGATCTGAAGATCCGCACGTCGAGCGTCGTCGCGATGGCGGGCGACGGCATCAACGACGCGCCCGCGCTCGCCGCCGCCGACATTGGCATTGCGATGGCGACGGGCACCGACGTCGCGATGCACGCAGCGGGCATCACGCTGATGCGCGGCGACCCGGCGCTCGTCGCCGATGCAATCGACATCTCGCGGCGCACGTGGCGCAAGATCCGGCAGAACCTGTTCTGGGCGTTCGTCTACAACCTGATCGGCATTCCGCTCGCGGCGTTCGGGCTGCTGAATCCGATGATCGCGGGCGCGGCGATGGCGTTTTCGAGCGTCAGCGTCGTAACGAATGCGCTGCTGCTAAGAACGTGGCGTTCGTCGCGCTGACTCGCGGCGATCCTGCCGCTACAGGCGGCGAGCGTCACCGGGCGGGACGGTCACGTCTCGTCATCGTGTGGGGTGCCACGCGCCGCGTCTGGAACTCGACGTCGAGTCCGTCGAGTTCGTTGGCTTGCTTCTGCGCGTCGGCGATCCGCTGTTGCATCCCATGCAGCGCGTGAATGCGCCGCGCATACGCGACGACGGACCTGACAGCGGACTTCGCCTGAAAACCGTCATATCGTCTTTCAGCGGGCTGCACTGCCGCTGCGTGAACTCGAAGTGTAGGGACGGCACGTCGAGCCTTCGAAGATCCGGCGCACCGCACTGCTGACGGTGGAAGACGAGCGCGACGATATCTGCGCGATCGGACAGACGCTCGCCGCGCAGGACGTGTGCGACAGGCTGCGTCCGCATGTGAAGACGCATCATGTGGAGACGGGCGTCGGCCACGATGGCGCGTTCAACGGTCAGCGCTGGGAGCAGCAGGTGCATTCGCGTATTCGCGCCGTCATTCACGACAACGAGCCGCGCGTGGTGCCTTCGGCGACGCACTGCGCAAGGGCGTCGTTGACGCTCGGGAATGCGGTGGCATCGCGAGTGGCATCGCCGGCGGGCGCGAAGCCCGCTGCCGCCGAAGCCGCCGACGTCGATCAGTGTTCCGGCGAGACCGCTGCGGAATGAACGCAACGGCCTTTGTCGTCGGGTTGCGCGCCGGCCGTCAGGATGTCGGACGGATCATCTGGAACATGTCGCCGATCTGCGCGTAGTCGGCGCGATAGCCCGCGCGCATGATCGGCTGCGCGGCGTGCGTGTCGAACAGGCCGTCTTTCAGATACTCGCTGCGGATATGCACGCCGACCACCTGGCCGAGCGCGAGCCAGTTGTCCATCGGCTTGCCGCTCAGGTCGTGCAACTGGACGATCTGCAGCAGTTTGCACTCGAGCGCCGCCGGCGATTCGCCGACGTGCGGCACCGACACGTTGCGTCCCGGCGCGGGCGTGAGGCCCGAAAGCCGGAACTCGTCGACGTCGGGCGCAACGGGCGCCGACGTGCGGTTCATCTGCTCGGCGAGCGGACGCGTCGCGAGATTCCAGACGAACTCGCGCGTCTCTTCGATATTGCGGATGCTGTCTTTGCGGCCTTCGCTGCAAAATCCGATGATCGACGGAAACGTCGCGAACGCGCCGAAGAAACTGTAGGGCGCGAGATTCAACTGGCCGCTTGACGCGCGCGTCGAGACCCAGCCGATCAGGCGAGGCGCGACGATCGCCTTGAACGGATCGTGAGGCAGGCCGTGACCGGCGGCGGGGTCGTAGAAATAGACGTCCGACATGATGTCGCTTCCTTTGTTGCGCTTCGGCTGTCGTCGCTTGCGCGTGGTTTGCTTGCGTGGTTTGCTTGCGTGTGGCTCGCTTTCGCCTGGTTCGCTTGCGTCTGGCTTCGCGATGCTCGGCGGCGCTGCTCAGCGTTGTCCGTGCTTCTTCGGTCCGTTCGACTGGATCACGCGCCGGCGTCCCGCCTTCACTTTCGCGGACTGAGCGTCGTCCCAGTCGTAAAAGCCCGCGCCGCTGCGCACGCCGACGCGTCCGGCACGCACCTGCTCACGCAGCAGATCGAGCACGTCTTCGTCTTTCGCGAGCGCCGGCATCAGATGGCTCGCTATATCGACGAACGTATCGAGGCCGCCCATATCCGCGCCTTCGAACGGCCCGACGATCCCCCAGCGCTTGCCCAGCGACGCCTTCATCACACGGTCGACGACTTCGGGTGTCGCCGCGCCCGAGCGCACGATGTTCAGCGCCTCGCGCAACACCGCGAACTGCAAGCGATTGCCGACGAAGCCCGGAATCGCGTTCGACAGCACGACGGGCTCCATGCCTGTCGCGTTCATCAGCGCGACGGTCGCATCGATGACGTCTTGCGACGTATCGCTGCCCGGCACCACCTCGACGAGCGGGATCATATGCGGCGGATTCCAGTAGTGCGCGATCAGAAAACGTTCTTTCGCGCGCAGCGGCATCGAGAGTTGATCAGGCGGAAAGCCGCTCGTGTTGCTCGCGAGGATCGCGTCGCCGCGCAGAATGCCGGTCAGCGCCGCGTAAAGCCGATGCTTCAGTTCGAGCACCTCGGGAATCGCTTCGATGACGAAATGCGCATCGGCCATGACCTCGAGCGATGCGCTCGTTTCGATGTTCGCTAGCGCCGCTGCTTTCGCCTGCTCATCGATACAGCCGGCGTCGATCAGTTCGTCGAGCACCGCTTGTGCCTTGGGCGCGACGCTCGCGAGTCGCGCGGGGTCGACGTCGTTGACGATCGTCCGGTGTCCGTGCAGCGCGCTTTGCGTCGCGATGCCGACGCCCATCAGTCCCGTTCCTACCACGCCTACGACTGGCTTGCTCAATCCCTATTCCCCTTGCTGGTACTGTGCCGCTAATCAAAGCACGGAAGGATAGCGCAGCATGCGTTTTTCCGACGCCGGATACGGCAGGGCCGGCGCGCTCTTGCGAGCGGCCGGCCCTGTTTTCGCCTTGGCGGCATGTCCAACCGATGCCGTCAGCTGATATCAATGCGTGATTAGTAACGCGGGGGCGGACGGTGGCCGTGATCGCGATCATGGTACGGATCGCGGTCATGCGGGTGATGACGCATCCAGTCGTCGTGCGCCCAGTAGCGGTGGCCGTCCCAGTAGCGGTCGCCGTGCCAGCCGATGTTGACCTGAACGCCCACCGGCATCATGTGCGGCTGCCCGTAGGCGGGGCCATACTGCGCAAAGGCGCTGCTGGCGCCGAGCAGCGCGCCGCCTGCAAGCACCGCCGCGATGATCGAACGCGTTGTCTTGTTCAAGGCTTTCATGACTATTCTCCCTATCGAGTTTCGTTGCGAGCGACGGCTGAATCGACCGGGCTGGTTTGAGATTCGTGCCCTTCGCTTGAGAACCACTTTAGCGGCGCGGACCGTTCACAGACGTGAGGACTTGTAAGTGCACATTTCAAAAGCGGAACATAGCAACAGGAGCGAGTCGGAGCGGGCAAGCCCTGATTTCGCAAGGCTAAATGCGCTTCCGACGGCTGTCACGGTCGGCCGGGCGCGAATCGCCCGTTACATTCATTTCGTCCCCGAAATAATCGACGACGGATTGCGCCGTCGCGCGCAACACCGAATTGGCTTGGGTATGGGACAGATGCGCTCACGCCAGTTGTGGCCTGGAGCGCAAAAAAGAAAAACCCGGCGTAGTAGCCGGGTTCCTTTGAATTGTCCGCCGCTTCTGGATAGCGGCGACATGCGCAGTGCAACGTCTTTTTGTTCAATGGCTGGCCGACGAGCGATCAGTCGGTCAGGCGGATGCCGAACAGGGTTGATTGCGACTTGCGAACACGCTCCGCTTCGCGATGGCGTGCTTCGTACGAATAATCCGAATCCAGAGGCAAGTGGGGCGACGCGAAGAGGTCGCTAACCTTTTGGAACAGCGCGAAAAGATAGTTCATGGCGACTCCCGGTTGATGGTGATCTAGGGTTTTCCCTTAAGAGGAAGTATAGGGTTTTCCCTAGATAAAAGCTAGTGCAATGCAGCAATTTATTGGGCGTGGTCTTTTGCCGCAGCGCATCTAACGGGATGTTGCGCTGCGTCAGTCCGATGAGATCAGGCTTGCGGACGCGTCCCTGTTTTTTTCGAGACAGCGGTGCATGAACGCAACGGCCCGCTGTGCATTGGTAGCACGGGTGCGGGGTGGACCGTTAGATGCGTTTTTTGCCACTGCGGACGGTCCGATGGCTGACGCGACGCGCTGTCATATCGTTCGCGCGAAAATCGCCAATCTCGAAACGGAAGAATTGCTGGCCGCGCATCGACGCGCAGCCCGCGTCGATGCTTAGTGAGCGTGCGCTGACTTACGTCGCTGTGAGTGCTGGGCGTGCGTGGCGCGCGCATCGGCGGGCTTTGCCGGCGTGGTCGCGGCAGCCGGCGATGCAGGCGCTGGAGCTTGCGCGCTGACGGGAAGGCTGGTCGTCGACGAATCCGTGTCGAGCAACGTCGACAGCGTGGCCTGCTGGTTCAGCATCATTTGCTCGATGCGCTGTTCCTGCGCCGTCGACTGATGTGCAAGACGCAACAGCAGCAACGTCTGCGCGATACCGATCGCGATCGTCATCAGCAGCGCGCACACGACGATCGTCAGCAGCCATTTCATGCGCCGCGAGTGGTCGCCGGCAGCGCGGCGCTGGTCGGCGATCACGCCATACAGCGCGTCGACGGTATCGGCGAAGGCGGTCGCGCGAGCCTGATCCAGTTCGGGCGTGGCGCGTGGCGCCTGATGGCGCGGCGTCGTTGCGACGTACGGCGCGCGCGTCGGCTGCGTGGCTGAGCCCGTTGCGTTTGCGCGTGTCGGCGGTGTCGTCGAGCCCGTTGCGCTTGCGCGTGTCGGTTGCGCGGCTGGGCCCGTCGCGTTTGCGCCTGTCGCGCCTGTCGCGCCTGCCGCGCCTGTCCCGCCATTCCCATCGATCGCACTGCCCGCGCCGCCTGGCTTCGCCGACGCATCGGCTGCCGTCACGTCGCCCGCAGCCGTCGCGGCTTTGGCACTCGCAGCGTCGAAACGCTGCGCCGCGCCGACAGACGTCAACGCCTTCGCGCCTTCCTTAGGCCCGCCAGATCCATCCGCCGTTGCGGAAGCCTGGCGCAGCGCCGCCACGCTGCGCATCACGCTTGCCGCCGCCAGCGATGCACTCTGCGACGACGTATCGCCCGTCACCTTTGCAACGCTCGCCGACGCCGCCGTCCGCGTCGCCATGTCGTCTTCAGCCGGAGCAGCACGCGACGCTGGCCCATCGACCGCGCCGCTTTCAGCCGCTGCCGCTACCGCAGCCGATTCAGGCAAGCCCGCGTCTGTTTCGATCAGCATCTGTCCGGCATGCGGATCATCGGTTGGCGTCTGTTCTTTCGACGGCGACGCCGCGACGCGCGTCCCGCGCAGCCCCGCTTTCGCTTCCGCCGGCGCCGCCGCAAAGCCGCCCCCATCCGCCGCGCCCGCCGCCGCCAGCACGACATCGGGCAACTCGAAGCCGGCCAGCGTGCCTTGCCGCACGTCGATGTTCATCGCGTGCTGCTCGGCGCGAGCGGTGTCGTCGGGGAACAGGTCGAGCGTGCTGTCGTCGCGCACGGCATCGCTCAGTTGCGCGAGACGCTGCGCCGAGCGCGCCGCCCGCGCGAGCTTGTTTTCCGTTTCGGGAGAGACAGCGGACGTGCGCCGCTTCTGCGAGCGGGCGCGCGCCGGGCGGGAAATCGTGGATTCTGCGGAATCTGCCATGAAGGGAAGCGGGAAAGGCAGCGTTCGTCGCCTGTCAGGCGCCGCTACAACATGCCGTCAGCGTGTTTTAGAGCCCGCATTGTCTCATGCAAAAGGGGACGCAGAAATGGATCGCGGGCCTTTTTGCGACGGGCTTCGCGCGCGAGTGGCGCACGTCGCCGTTGCGTTCGGCGCGGCCCAACGTCCGCCGATGCTCACTCAGGCCGGCTCACCGTTTTCGCGAAAGTCCTTCACGCCCGGCAGTGCTTTCAGTTGCTCGCAAATCGCGGTGTACTCCGTCGTCGATACGCGATTCAGCGTGATCAGCGCTTCGTCGAACTGCGGATCGTCGTCGCTCTGCTGCATCACGAACTGCTTGACGCGCGGGCTCGCCGGACCTAGCGCTTCGTGCAGCGAATGGAACGTGATCGAGCCGCGCTCGACGACAAGCGTCAGCTGGCGGCGCTGCTTGACCGTGATGAAGCGTTTTTCGATCGGCTTGACGCCTGCGAGGATGATCAGAACGATGATCGTCGCAGCAATCGATGCCGTGTACAGTCCACCGCCGACGGCGAGGCCGACGGCCGCGACGGACCATAGACTCGCCGCCGTGGTCAGCCCGCGGATGATCGAGCCGCGCAGCAGGATCGAACCCGCGCCGAGAAAGCCGATCCCGGAGGCGACCTGCGCGGCGACACGCGATGGATCGAGCACGACGTGTTCGGCGCCTGCCACATCCGCGAAGCCGAACGCCGAGACGATCATGAAGAGCGCCGAGCCGACGCACACGAGCATATGCGTGCGCAGCCCCGCGGCCCATGAAAGCCGCTCGCGTTCGAAGCCGATCACGCTGCCGAGCACCGCCGCGAGGACGAGCCGAGAGATCAATTCGACGTTGCTAACCATGTTCTTCTCCTGTCGACCAGAGTTGGCGCTTTAGCGCCTTGCTCTGGTCCCACGCAAAGCGGTCGGCTGGAGTTGGCGCTTTAGCACTTACTCCAGCCCCAAGCAGCACGGTCGACCAGCGCTTGCTGTGCCCCACCCAACATCCTCGACGCGACATCGCCGCTGGCCGGTTTGCGCACTAAGCATCGCGCGCGCGGTTTGCTATGCTGGAGCCCCGGCGCCCATGCAGCCCGCATGCGCTTCACATCGCGCGCACGACTCCACTCATCGAATTCCTCCAACCATGAATCCAACCGCATCCACGCCCGAACTCGCAGCCGCGCTGCGCGACCACTTCGCGCGCGTCATCCTGCCGATCTGGCGAGGGCCGGGCTTCAACGCGGCGCTCGGCCTGCCGTTTGAAGCCGTGGCAGCCGATGGCCAGACGCCGCTGCCCGTCGTCCGCTATCGCGCGATGGCGTGCGCGCGGCAGATGTTCGTGTTTGCTCTGTCAGGTGAAATGGAGCATGCGCTGCGCCTGTTCGAATCGCTGATGCGTACCTTTCAGGACGGCAAGCATGGCGGATGGTTCTATAGCGTCGATGCGCAAGGCGCGCCGCTCGACACGACCAAAGATCTCTACACGCATGCGTTCGTTGTGTTCGCATGCGCCGAATACGGCGCGCGCTCGGGCAACCGCGATGCGCTGGACGTCGTGCATCGCGCATCGTCGCTGATCGAAGACCGCTTCGCCGCGAACGATGGCCTGCTGCACGCCGCGCTCGCCGCCGACTTTTCGACGAAGGGCGAGATGCCGCTGCAAAACCCGCTGATGCATCTGACGGAAGCGTGGCTCGCGGCGCGCGCGGCCACGCAGGACGCCGCGTTCGACACGGCGCTTGCGAAGCTCGGCGAAGCGATTGCGCGCACGTTCGTGCACGCGCCGACGGGCTGCATCGCCGAACTGCCCATTGGAAGCGCGGGCAACCGGCTCGAGCCCGGCCATCAGTTCGAGTGGTTCTGGCTCGCGCAGCAAGCAGGCGATGTGCTCGCGGGCTCGGGCTTGCGCGAAGCGCTGGTGCGCGCGTTCATGTTCGCTCACGAACGGGGCGTCGATGCAGCTACGGGCGGCGTGCATGCCGCGCTCGACGAGGCGGGCAGCATCAAGGACTCGACGCAGCGCATCTGGGCGCAGACGGAATATCTGCGCGCGCTGGCCGTGCACGGCGACGCCGCCATCCGCGCGCTGCTGCCGCAACAGATCGAGCGCTTCCGGCCACGCTTCCTGCACGCGCACGGCTGGGTCGAATGCAAGACGCTCGCGGGCGAGATCGCTCGCGCGGACATGCCTTCGACGACGCCCTATCATCTCGCCACCGCTTACGCCGCATTGCCGTCCGCATAACAAGCGCTTTTAACGACTGCATCGAACCAGAAAAACAGCAAAAACAAAGCCCGCGAAGCAAGTCGCTTCGCGGGCTTTGTCATATGCGATCTATCTGCGCCCCAGGCGCTAACGCATGCGCTCAAGCGCCAACCGGCTCGCTGAACCCCGGCACGATCGCGTGACGCGTGCGTTGCGACGCGAATACGACATCGGCGATCTCGAATGCCGACACGGCGTCCTTCAACTGCCGCGTCTGCTGATGCAGCGAAGAAGCCGCCGCCGCCGCTTCCTCGACGAGCGCCGCGTTTTGCTGCGTCATCTGGTCCATCTGCACGACGGCCTGATTGACCTGCTCGATACCCGTGCTCTGTTCGTGCGACGACGCGCTGATCTCGGCCATCATCTGCGTGACGCGCGAGATCGATTCCGATACGTTGCGCATCGCTTCGCCCGCGCGTTCGACGAGCGCCGATCCGCCTTGAATCTCGGCCACCGATTCGCTGATCAGTTCCTTGATCTCCTTCGCCGACTGCGCGCTGCGCTGCGCGAGCCCGCGCACTTCGCCCGCGACGACGGCAAACCCGCGGCCCTGCTCGCCCGCGCGCGCCGCTTCGACGGCCGCGTTCAGCGCAAGAATGTTGGTCTGGAACGCGATTCCGTCGATCACCGTGATGATCTCCGCGATGCGGTCCGAGCTTTGCGCGATGCCGTGCATCTTCGTCACGACCTCGTTGACGACATCCGTGCCGCGCGACGTTGCATCGAGCGCCGTCTCCGCGAGCGTGTTCGCTTCGCGCGCGTGTTCGGCGTTCTGGCGCACGGTCGCCGTCAGCTCTTCCATGCTTGATGCCGTCTCTTCGAGCGATGCCGCCTGGTTCTCCGTGCGCGCCGACAGATCGGCGTTGCCCGTCGCGATTTCGTCCGCGCCGATATGAATCGAATCGGCCGCTTCGCGCACGGTCTTCACGGTGCGCGCGACGCTCGCCTGCATATGCGAGAGGCCCAGGAACAGACGGCCGATTTCGTTCGTGCCGCGCTCGGCAATCGGCTGGTTCAGGCGGCCTTGCGCGATGCGCTCGAAATGGCGGCCCACTTCTTCGAGCGGTCCGACGACGCCACGGCGCAGCACCACGTGTACGCCGATCGTGCCGCCCAGCAGCAGCGCGAGAATCACGAGACCGACCACGCGGAACATCGTCTCGCGCGCATCGATAGAATCGAGTGACGCGCGGCCCGCCGCATCGCCGAATTGCGTGAAGTTATGCAGTTCCGTCAGATACGCGTCCTGCATGCCTTGCGTCGGCTGATCGAGAAACGCCTGGATGTTGTTGGTGTCGAGATACTGCGCGAGCTCGCCGAGCGCCGTATGCAGCTTCTGGTACTTCTCGTTGAGCGCAGCGGCGCGCGCGCTGTTTTCGTCGTTGAGTTTCGGCGCGTTCATGAACACCGCGAACGAGCGCTCCGCGGCGGCGATCTGCTCGCGCGCATGCTGAACGATGTCGGTCGGTTCCGCGCCGCCGCGCACCATCCGCGTGCCGGCGCGCGACAGGTTGATGCGCGCGTCCATCAGATGCTGCGTCGTTTCGTTGACGGCGTTCACCTGGCGCAGCGCTACGTTCGCCAGATCGTCGACGTCGCCATGCGTGCGCGTCATCGACCAGAAACCGAGGCCCGCCGTCACCAGCTGGAAAATGCAGAAAGCGGCCAGAACACATAGCAGGCCGGATGCGACCTTGATCTTGCTGAACATCGAAACACCTGAATAGCTGAGAGGGACGGGAGTGCATCCGGGTTTACGGCAATGCCGGCCGTGCCCTTGAGCCCCCGCCTTGAAAATTACTCACGCATGCGAATTCCGAAAAGCATGCCGTTGCATCACATCGAATTACGCAATAATTGCCGCGCTATCTTTTCGAATTCTCTTGACTCGCCGCATTCATGCTTCCTAGAGTGGGGGCATCGCCATGCGGGCCATGCCCGAAGGAACGACGATGACTGATCTACTCGACCGGGCGCGCGGCGCACTGCACGCCCAGCCATTCAGCGTATTGCTCGGCACCGAACTGATGTATGTCGGCGCGAACGAACTGACGCTGTGTCTGCCGATCCGCGATGAATTGCGGCAACAACATGGCTTCGTGCATGGCGGGGTGATCAGCTATCTCGCCGATAACGCGCTGACCTTCGCGGGCGCGCTGGCCCTGGGGCCGAGGGTCGTGACGGGCGAGTACAAGATCAACTATCTGCGGCCCGCCGTGACGGGCGTGCTGATGGCGCGGGCGGAAGTGGTCTACGTCGGCAGGCAGCAGGCGACGTGTCAGTGCAACGTGTTCGTCACCGACGGCGACAGGGAACGGCTGATCGCCGTCGCACAGGGCACGATCAACCGGATCGGCGACGGCACGGAAGACGATCCCTTGCGCGCGGACGAAAGACGTCATCGCGAATGAAAATAAAAAAGCCGTCCGGGCATTGTGCGCCCGAACGGCTTTTTCTCTCTGTAAATGCTCTGCCGCGCAAATGAACGGGCCGCGCCGTTCGTCAGGACTCAGCGCGAATCACTCCGCCGCATACGTCTTCTGCTGCTGCTCGCCGAGTCCCTCGATGCCGAGCCGTACCGTCTGCCCCGCCTTCAGATAGACGGGCTCGGGCTTCACGCCCATGCCGACGCCCGGCGGCGTGCCCGTCGAGATCACGTCGCCCGGTTGCAGGCTCATGCACTGCGACAGATACGACACCAGCTTCGCAACGCCGAACACCATCGTCTTCGTGCTGCCATTCTGATAGCGATGGCCGTCCACTTCGAGCCACAGCTTCAGGTTCTGCGGATCGGGCACTTCGTCGCGCGTGACGACCCACGGACCGATCGGGCCGAACGTATCGAAGCCCTTGCCCTTGTCCCATTGACCGGCGCGCTCAATCTGCCATTCGCGCTCGGACACGTCGTTGATCACGCAATAGCCCGCGACGTAGTCGAGCGCATTCGCTTCGTCGACGTACTTCGCTTCCTTGCCGATCACGACGCCCAGTTCCACTTCCCAGTCGGTCTTCTTCGAGCCGCGCGGAATTTCGATGTCGTCGTTCGGGCCGACGATCGCGCTCGTCCACTTGTTGAAGACGACGGGCTCGGTCGGCACGGGCAGATTCGATTCGGCCGCGTGGTCCGCGTAATTCAAGCCGATGCACACGAATTTGCCGATCTTGCCGACGCACGGCCCGATGCGCGGATTGCCTTCGACCACCGGCAACGATGCCGGATCGACTGCGCGCAGTTTCGCGAGCACGGCATCCGACAGCGTGCTGCCGTCGATGTCGGCGACCACTTTCGACAGATCGCGAATCTTGCCTTGCGCATCCAGCAAGCCCGGCTTTTCCTGGCCTTTCGGTCCATAACGAAGCAATTTCATCGCTGCAGTTTCCTCAGTTCAGTGATTCAGGTTCATCGATGCCTACGCTGCGCGGCTCAGTTCGACCAGCCGCCGTCGATCACATGCGCCTGGCCCGTCGTGAACGCCGACTCGTCCGACGCCAGGTACAGCGCCAGCGCCGCGATCTCTTCCGGCTTGCCCACGCGGCCCATCGGCTGGCGCGCGACGAACGCCGCGTGCACCGCTTCGACCGTCGCGCCTTGCGCCTTCGCCTGTTCCGCGATGCGCTCTTCGAGCGAAGGCGAGTGTACCGTGCCAGGGCAGATCGCGTTGCAGCGTATGCCGCGCGTGACGAAATCCGCGGCGACGGACTTGGTCAGCCCGATCACGGCCGCTTTCGATGCGCCATACGCGAAGCGGTTCGGCACGCCCTTCACGCTCGACGCCGCCGACGACATATTGATGATCGACCCGCCGCCGTTCTCCAGCATCGCGGGCAGAAACGCGCGGATCGTCCGGTACATCGCCTTCGCGTTCAGAGCGAAAGCGAAGTCCCAGTCTTCCTCGCTCGCTTCGAGAATCGAGCCCGCGTGCACGTAGCCCGCGCAATTGAACAGCACGTCGATCGCGCCGAGTTCGTCGGCGAGCGCCTTGATCGCCGCGCCGTCGAGCACGTCGAGCTTGCGCGCTTCGACGGGCTTGTCCTTCAGCGCGTCGATGCGAATGTCGGTCGCGATGACGCGCGCGCCTTCACGCGCGAAAAGCTCGGCCGTCGCGAGGCCGATGCCTTGCCCCGCGGCAGTGATCAGTGCCGTCTTGCCGGCCAGTCTTTGTACCATCTACGGCTCCCATTGGATTGGCGTTTGAGTCATACCGGGTATTGCAGCGGCTGCTCACCGGCGCGATCGTGGAAATGTCGACGAGCGGATTCGGAGGCCGCATTCAGTGGCTCGATTCAGAGACTCGATTCAGAGACGATAGAACGCGGCCGCGTTGCCGCCGAAGATGTCATCGCGCTCCGCGTCGGAGAGTTGCGCGAGCAGCAGCGTCGCAATCGAATGCCACAGCAGATAGTCGCCGTTCAGATTCAGCACCGGCCAGTCGCTGCCCCACATCAGGCGCTTCGGCCCGAATGCGGCAAGCAGATGATCGACGTATGGGCGCAGCGTCGCTTCCGTCCAGCCTTGCGCGGCTTCCGTCGCGAGGCCGGACAGCTTGCAGTGCACATGCGGCCATCGCGCGAGCCGCGTGATGCCCTCGGCCCATGCGTGCCAGCCCGTGCTGCCTTCGCGGATCGGCGGCTTCGCGCCGTGATCGACGACGATGCGCAATCGGTCGAAGCGCTTGATGAACGTCTCCAGAGCGTCGACGTGGCGCGTGAAGATCAACGCATCGAAAGCGAGATCCTTCGCGATCAGTGCATCGACGGCGGGCTTCAGCGCGGGATTCGCGATCCAGTCGTCGTCGGGCAGGTCTTGCAGCATCGGCCGCACGCCCTTGAATTTCGGCTCGCGCGCGAGCGATTCGATCAGCGCGGGCGCATCGGCGTCGAGCATCGGCACCCATCCGACGACGCCCGCAATCGACACCTCGTTGCGCGCGAGTTCGAGCAGATAGCGCGTTTCTTCGACGGTCGGCGCGGCCTGCACGACGACCGTTTGCGCAACGCCCGCCTTTTCGCGCAGCGGCGCGAGATCGGCGGGACCGAAGGTGCGATAGAGCGGACCGAGATCGGGCGTGAGCCAGCCGTAGTCGCCGCGCTCCGGGTTCCAGTAATGCTGATGTGCGTCGATTTGCATGATGTCGTTGAGCAATCAATTCTTCGGCACGGGCGCGCGTGGATCGAGCAAGTCCTTGTCGCGCAGCGCCTGCCACAGTTCAGCGGGTATCGGTCGATCGAACGACGCGACGTTCTCACGCAGTTCGTCTGCATTGCGCGCGCCCGTCAGCACGGTCGCGACGGCGGGATGCGCATACGGAAACTGCAACGCAGCGGCAGCAAGCGGCACGCCATGCACCTTGCACACCGCTTCGAGACGCGCGACGCGCGCGATCACGTCGTCGGGCGCTTCGCCGTAATTGAACTTCAGATCGCCTTCGACGCCCCGCGCGAGAATCCCCGAATTGAACGCGCCGCCGAGGAGAATACTGACGTTGCGCTTCTGGCATTCAGGCAGCAGATCGTCGAGCGTCGCCTGTTCGAGCAGCGTATAGCGGCCCGCGAGCAGCGCGCAGTCGATGTCGAAATCGCGCATTGCGTCGAGTATCGCCGCGCCTTCATTGACGCCGAGGCCCACCGCTTTCACCACGCCTTGCGCGCGCAGATCGTCGAGCGCGCGAAAGCCGCCGCCTTGCGTAAGCTGCTGCCAGTAATGCGCGTTGCTGTCGCCGTGCGTAAAGCGACCGATGTCGTGCACAAGAAGAATGTCGATATCGACGATGCCGAGCCGCTGCTGGCTGTCTTCGAACGAACGCAGGATGCCGTCGTGCGTGTAGTCGTAGATCGCTTCGAACGGCAACGGGTTTTGCCAGCCTTCGCTGCCGTCATAGGCGTTCTTGCGCGGCACGAAGCGGCGCCCGACTTTCGTCGACAACACGAATTCGCCGCGCGGATAGCGGCGCAACGCATCGCCTAGACGATGCTCGGCTTTCGTGTGGCCGTAATGCGGCGCGGTGTCGAAGAACCGCACGCCCGCGTCCCATGCGGCCTCGACGGCAGCGAACGCCTCGTCGTCGGACAGATCGCGATAGAGCCCGCCAAGCGGCGCCGTGCCGAGACCGAGGCCCGTCACTTGCAGCGCGCGTGCGCCGATGCTGCGGCGCTTGCACACGTTTGAACCCGGCGCGTTCGTCATTGCGAGTGTCTCCTGTGCACGGCTCGTGTCGTGCGCGTCAACCGATGCAGCGCTCACCGCTTCGTCAAACCAGCGACCCGCTGTGGCGCAGCCGCATGGAAAGGCAAGCACGCCGGCCCGACGGGCTCGAAAGTCTTATACGTAAGAATAAACTCTTGATGCCCGAGCGACTCGGATTTCGACGCCGCGCCCCGCGCGACCGCTAGCGTGACGTCGAACACCTCGCGGCCCACTTCGTCGAGCGTCGCGCGGCCTTCAAGGATACGCCCGGCATCGACATCCATGTCGCCGGACAGATTGCGATAAGTGTCCGGGTTCGCGCAGACCTTGATGACGGGCGAGATCGCCGAGCCGACCACCGATCCGCGCCCCGTCGTGAACAGGATCACATGCGCGCCGCACGCGATCAGCTCGGCGATTTCCGCGTTGTCGCTGATGTTCGGAAAGCCGAAGCGCGGCTCGCCGTCGGGCACGACGTCGAGCAGATAGAGGCCGCCCGTCGGCGGCACGTCACCGGGCTTCACGATGCCGACGATCGGCGATGCGCCGCTCTTCGCATACGCGCCCAGCGACTTCTCCTCCTGCGTCGTGAGTCCGCCGTCCGCGTTGCCGGGCGCGAAGCTGCCGTGGCCGAGGATCGAGTAATAACGCGCGGCCTTCGCGACGCAGGCGACGATCTCATCGCCCAGATCGTCGCGCGCCGCACGGCTCTTCATATGGAACTCGCAGCCGACCAGCTCGCCCGTCTCCTCGAAAATGCAGGTCGCGCCTTCGTCGATGAAATGATCGAACGCGCGGCCCACGGCGGGATTCGCGGTGATGCCGCTCGTGCTGTCCGAGCCGCCGCAAATCGTGCCGATCACCAGCTCGGACAGCGCCATCGGTACTTTCTGCTGCTGCGCGAGTTCGCCGCGCGCGTTGCGCACCCAGTCGATTCCATATTGAATCGTGCTGCGCGTGCCGCCCTTTTCCTGGATCGTCAGCACGTGCGCGGGACGTCCGCTCGCGCGCACGACATCGGCCAGATAGTGCTTGTTCATGCTCTCGCATCCCAGCGACACGAACAGCACGGCGCCGACGTTCGGATGGGTCGTCAGCTGCTCCATCATCTTTTCGGCGTAGCGGTTCGGATAGCAGCCGGGAAAGCCGATCAGATGAACGGGCGGCTCCTGTTCCATCGAAGGATCGTCGAACGCATCGAACGAAGGGCGAAACTGCGCGACGATCTCGCGCGCGACGTGATGAGCGCATTCGACGAGGTACGCCACCGCCACGACGTTGCGAATGCCCTTGCGTCCGTCGCTGCGCAAATAGCCTTGCAGCACGGCGCCGTTTTCTGCTGTTGAAGTATCGGTCATGAGTTCTTTGCCCGTGTCAGTGATGGACGAATGCGTGGCCTGCTTCGTGCGTGTACGTCGGCAGGTAGTCGCTTTCGAGGTTGTGCGTATGCAGATGCTCTCCACGCGCGACGTCGGCCGTCACATGGCCGATCGCCGCGCCGTAGCGCAGCACCTTTTCGTCGGCGCGCAACGGGCGGCGCGCGACCTTGTGGCCGAGATCGATCGTCTTCGCGAGCGTCACGCGCTCGCCTTCGATGTCGATCTGCGTCCCTGCATCCAGCCGCACGGCGGCGATCAGACAGTTGTCGTCGGGGCTCAGCAGAATCAGGCGGGGATCGGTCATGCCATTCTCTTAATTCATTAATGAACGTATTATTCATATTCGAACTTTGACAAGTCAACCGATGGACGGTCGATCGGCGTGAGTGTTTTCCCTGGCGCGCCGTGCCCTGTGTGTCAGTCCGTTGGCAGCCGATAATCGATGTGAATGTCAAACACCAACCGATTTCCGACGATGGAAGTGGAAGACAAGGAAGACGCCGACCGCTATCGCGCCCCTGCGCTCGACAAGGGGCTCGACATACTCGAACTGCTCGCCGGGCAGAAGAGCGGCCTGACGCGCGCCGAGATCACGAAGCTGCTGGGACGCAACGCCAGCGAGATGTACCGGATGCTGGAGCGGCTCGTCGCGCGCCAGTACGTCGTGCGCTCGGCGGGCGGCGACCGTTACTCGCTGAGCCTGAAGCTCTATGCGCTCGCGCATCGTCATCCGCCGATGAACCGGCTGATCTCGGAAGCGTTACCGCTGATGCAGCGCTTCGCGGCGCAAGCCGAGCAGTCGTGCCATCTCGCCGTCTACGACCGCGGCAATCTGCTCGTGATCGCGCAAGTGGACGGCCCCGGCACATGGGGCATTTCGGTGCGGCTGGGCGCGCGCGTCGGTCTGATCGACACGAGTTCGGGACGCACGATGCTTGCGTTCCAGACGCCCGAGCAGCGCATGCACATGCTCGCCGAGCACACGAAGGTCAAGGGCGAAGTGACCGTCGATCACGACGCGCTCGAAGCCGCGTGCGCGAAAATCCGCGCGGCCGGTTTCTCCCAGAAGGACAGCCAGCAGATTTTCGGCGTGACCGATCTGACCTTTCCGCTCTTGACGGCATCGGGCCAGGCGATCGCGGCGATGACGTGCCCGTTCCTCAAGCGCATCGACGAATACGTCGCGCCGTCGCTCGATGAAGTCACGCAGATGCTGCGCGAGACGGTGCAGGGCCTGTCGATGTTCGCCGAGCCGGAGATGCGCGCGGCTTCCTGAGCGCGCGATGCACACGCGGCCGCGCGTCGCGAGCGCATTCGATTCGGACGGGCAAACACGTTGCGTTAGAATGTCGGCCCTTTTCCGAATCGACGACTTTCGCCGCATGCGTTCTTGCGCATGCGGGCTCACAGATACGCAATGGCCAAACTTCTGTCCGACCTCGAATTCCAGCGCTTTTCCGAACTCCAGCAGAAGCAGGCAAGCTTCACGATCACAAGCGACGAAGCCGATGAACTGCGCGACATCGTGGCTCGCGCGCAGCAGAAGCGCGACGACCGCGCCGCCGCGATGCAGCAGATCGAGACGTTTATCGCGCAGTTCGACATCACGCCCGACGAACTCTATTCGGCCGACCGGATCGGCGATGCGGCGCGCAACTTCGGCTTGATTCCCGCCGCAAAGAAAGAACGCGTGCTGCCGCCGACGGTGACGTTCAACGGCAAGCCATATCAATGGACGCGCGCGCTGCCCGACGAAGTGCGCGTGCCGCTCTTCGAAGCGTTCACAGCGGGGCAGTCGGTGAAGGCGTTCATCGCGACGCCAAAGGATGCGATGCGCTGCGCCGCGGCGATCGCGCGCCTGGAGCGCGAAACGGGCGCGGCCTATGCGCCTGAGTGGCTCGAGGAACTGTCGGTGTCGCGCGAACAGGTCGACGCGGCGGCGGCGAAGCTCGCGGCTTAACGCGAATTGCCACACGGCAGGCGCTTCGTCTGGCGCTTGCCAAAATCGCACAGCGCATGAAAGCGCATGACAACGGCGTGCCGGAATCCGGCGCGCCGTTTTTTATGCTCGAGACGGCACCGCTCTATTCGAACTCACGCCGACTCGACGGGCAGCGGCTGAAATGCGGTCCACCTTGTCCAGCCGCCTGCGTTATAGGGGGAGCTCACACGCAACGCCCGTGAGCCGTCGTCGAAATAAAGCGATTCCACGAGAAAAGGGCTGGTATCGCCGAGTGCCTGCCGGCCGATACGGGTGCGCTCGTGCCTGAACACGAGATTGCCCTCATGAAGCAGCGTCAGGTACACATCGCCTGCATCGCAACGCGTATTGACCACAAAACGGTTGAGCAACGTAACTGCAGCATCGGCATCGAACATGACTTTCTCTCTCCTTCCACTTCGGCCGCCCGTCTGACGCGGGCAATGCGTATATAACCAACCGGACTACTGCCTGAAATAAGCGCTGATGAAATGCGTTATCGAGCGACTTAATGGTTTCGCGCGCCGAGCAACGCGCTTCGTTTAGTGACACCAACGAATGCAACGCATCCGCTTAAATGCAGTGCAAGCCTTTACGCGATATTTAATCGTGATGTGATAGACCGACATCCACTCAATGGATCGCAACAATAGAAGTCATTGAATCTGTCCTACGCAGCTATAAAAAGCAAGTGCATGATGTTTGCATTCCGAATAAAAGAACTTAAAATTCGGCCACCATTTAAAATGTTGCGTTCGTGAGTTAAAGATAAGACGATGACCCATATTCAGGTATAGGGCATATCGTGAACGCGTAAAGCAATACCGAACACGCAATTGCGTGCTCCCGTCGAGCGGTCATCACATGAAGATTCATCAATTGCGAGCACTCGTTGCGGTCGCTGACACAGGCAGCGTCCGTGGCGCGGCAAGAATGCTCAATTCATCACCCGCAGCGGTAACGCAAAGCCTGCAATTACTCGAAGTGTCGGTGCAGTTGCAACTCGTATCGCGTACGACTTCCGGTGTCGTGCTAACGGAGTACGGTCAGGCAATGCTCGCGCACGCCCGGCTCATCCTGTCGCAGATGTCGCGCGCGCAAGAAGCCGTCGAGGCCATACGCGGCAATACGCGCAAACGGCTTTCCGTGGCTGTCTCTCCGTGGGTCGCGCTTACATTTCTTCCGGCCATCGTGATGCGCTTTCGCGAGCGTATGCCGCAAGTCCAGCTGGAGTTTTTCGAAGGGGTGCTTGCGATTGCGAACCCACGGCTGCGCGATGGCAGCATCGATATTTTCATCGGCAGGCAAAGCCCTGGCAGCATGGCATCCGAATTCGCTTACCGGCCGCTGTTCGCAACGGGTCTCGCGGTGGTGGCGCGCCAGGATCATCCGTACGCAACAAGCAGCTCGCTTGCCGATCTGCTCGACCTGGACTGGCTCGTCGCGATGGACCCTGAGACGGAAGGCCACATGCCCTTCAGCATGTTCGAGCGATACAACCTGAAGGCGCCGCGCAGCATACACTTCATGCACTCGACGGCCGTCTCCGTCGCGCTGCTCAAAGGCACGGATATGATCAGCCTTTTTCCGTGGCCGCTCATCGAACTGTGCGCGACACGCGACGGCCTGTGCGCGATTCCTGTGCGAGAGCAGCTCGATAACTCGATGGTCGGCATCATTACGCGCACGGGCGAGCCGTTGGACGCGGCATCGCGGTGCTTCGTCGATTGCCTGATCGAAACGGTTCGTGACGACGCATGGACGCAGATATCCGATGTCCGCCGGACGATGCACTCAGTGGACATACTCGTCTAGCAGTCCGCGTTGCGCTCGCAGCGTCGTTCGGTACTTCACTTCATTCATTCCACAAGCGTCTCGCAGAAAAGGCCGAAGTTCTCCTTCGGCCTGGCAAAGTCCGCTCCTTCGCTAATCAGGCGTTCGCGGCTGATTAACACGTTCACGGCTCCATCGCTTCACGAATGCCGTCGGCGCGCGGTACGGTAGCTCCCGACGCCCGATCTCATTTCTAAACGGTCGGAGCGGTCGCGACGACTGTTTTTCGGTAGTCGTCGATGGCGTCGATCAGAAAACGAACAAGGAGAGCCACCCATGCCGGCATCGACGGCCCGATCGTCCACCCGATGGCTTCGGATCGGATCAGTTCACTTCGTATTCGCGTAGTTGGAGCCGGATTCAATGACAAAACTCTCAGATGCAAGAAAGGGGCCGAGCGTCTTTATCGTCGAGCGAGACGCTTCGTTTAGCAAAGCGCTGGCGCGGCTCGTCGCTGCGGGCGGGTACGACGCCTGTGCATTCGATTCGTCGGCGCCTTTAAAAGCCTTTTCCAGAACGACGCCGGGATGCATTCTTCTTTCTCTTCAGACGGAAGGACACGATGGTCTCGCACACCAGCGAGAGTTGATCGCAACGCATTCACCGCATGCCGTGATCTTTCTGACGACTTGCGAAGACATTCCCGCCACGGTCAATGCGATGAAGGCAGGCGCCGCCGACGTACTCGTAAAACCAGTCGCCTTTGGTGCATTGATGCGCGCGATTGAAAACGCGCTCGATCTCTCTGCAAGAACCCTGTCGTCTCGCACGCAAGCGGATGAGATCAAACAGCGCGCTTCCCGTCTCACGCCCCGCGAGCGCGAAGTACTGGCATTGGTGGCAAAGGGTTATCTCAACAAGCAGATTGCGGCGCAACTCGGCACCGTCGAGAAGACGGTCAAGGTACATCGGGCGCACATCATGGAAAAGCTCGAAGTGGAATCGATAGCCGATCTTATCCGGCTCGCGGACAAACTGAGCGCGCTCATGCCGCTCGTGCCCACTCGAAACGATAGTCCGGAGCAGTTGCAACCAGAAGCGGTGTGCGCGTGATCCGATCACCTGATATGGACATGGAACGACAGCATGCCAGTTCGCGGCATTTGACCGAGACCGACGTCATCGAGGCGATGACGCCGGGTATCAAGTACACGTGCACCGCGCTCGCCAGGAAACTGCGTCATCCCGCCCCGCATGTTCACACGCTGCTCTCGCATCTGGTGCAATCCGGCATGCTCAGAAGGATGCGAGGCAGACGCAGCAGCATCTATTGGCACGCGATTCGCGAGGAAGCAAAGGGACTCGAAGATGATGCACACGTCCAAACCCTGCCGATGACGGAAACCGAGGAGTGCGACGACAGGGAGCTTCGCCCGCATGCGAGCCCGCGCACGCTGTTTCACGAGTCGTGACTTCGACGCGACGCCTCTGCACGCTTCGTCAGCCCGCGCCCTGGCACGCGCGCGACGCGCCATAGCCGGGCGCGCCGCCCTTGTCGCCGCCTCGTGGAGATTCGGGCTGATCGAGCGCCATCCTGAAGCCGACGACGCCCGGGTCTTCCGTCCGCGTGGCCGTAAAGCCGACGGCCGTCGCGAGCCCGATCATCGCCGAATTTTCGCGCAGCGCCTCGCCGATCAGCCAATGCGTGCCGCGCGAGCGCGCATACGCGATGATGCGCTCCATCAGCAGACGCCCCAATCCCTTGCCCTTCTGATCCGAACGCACGGCCATCGCGAACTCGGCCGTTTCGTTGTCTGGGTCTGCGACCGCGCGCACGACACCGAGCGTGCGGATCGAGCCGTCATCGTTTTGCGTCGTCGCGATCAGCGCCATCTCGCGGTCGTAGTCGATCTGCGTCATGCGCGCGAGCTGCGAATGGTCGAACCGGCCGACCGCGCCGAAGAAGCGCAAGCGCAGATCGTCGGGTGTCATCGACTCGACGAACTCGCGATGCGCGTCCTCGTCTTCGGGGCGAATCGGCCGCACGGTGATGCGCTGGCCGCGCCAGTCGAGCGTTTCTTCGTAGCGGCGCGGATACGCCATGATCGCGAAGCGCGTGCGGTTCGCCGCCAGCCGCAGACGCGGCCCGACGATGCACACACCGTTTCGCATCACGCGCAGCGCGAGCTTGAGCGAGACGATCTCGCGGATCTCCGACACCGCCTGCGAAATCGACGTCAGCGCGTTCAGAACGGGCTCGGGCGCGACCTCGCGCGCATACGCCGAATTCGACAGGATGTCGCCCGACAGAACCGGGTTGAGGGGCGGCAGGCCGAACACGCACATCGGCCGCGCCTCGTCGTGCTCGGGCGGTGCGGTGAAGCGGAACACGGGGCCGAAGTTGTCGTCGTCGCGCAGTTCGACGGTGATGTCGACGACGGCATCTTCGCGCGCGTCGTCGGGCACCGTGCGCAGGCCGAAATGCGCAAGCAGCCGCGCCGCTTCATCGCCGTCGAGTTCCGTCACGCCCGACGAGAGCGCCGCGCACGCTTGCGCCTGGGCCGCGTCGATCGCCTCGGGCACGCGCGCGGGCTGGCCTTCGGGCGTCTGCATCAGCAGTTCGCGCACGAGCCGGTACTCGACCAGACGCTCGAACGCCCGCGCAAGACGCTGCGGCGTCGTGTGCACGGGAATGCCGTGCTCGTGCAACGCGTCGCGCGTCTCGCGCTTCACGCCGCCGAAAAAGCACGCGAGCAGCCCGCGATACGCATACCGCTGGTTCGCGATCAACGCCTGCGCGACTTCCTCGACAGGCGCACTGTGCGTCGACGCATGCACGACGAACGCGGTGCCCGTCGAACGCTGGTCGGCCAGCACCTTCAGCGCCGTGCCGAAATGCTCGGCGCGCGCGTCGCTGCCGAGCAGCAGCGGATTGCCCGGCCTCGCGCGCGGCAATGCCTGCGCGAGCGCATCGACGGCGCCCTGCGGACACGGCGCGAGCGTGTCGCCGGCGGCCTTGAAGGCGTCGGTGGCGAGCGTCGCGACGCCACGGTCGCTGGTGATCAGCGTCGCCGTCGCGCCCGCTGCGACGCGTCCCACACCGAGCGTTTCGATCTCGTCGAGCAGATCGTCGAGGGCATCGACGCGCACCACGCCAGCGCGACGGAACGCGGCCGTGTACAGCGCATCGGCGGGGTCGCCGCGGCCCGAGCGCAGCGCGAGCACCGGCTTGTTGCGCGCCGCCGCCCGCGCCGCCGACATGAACTTGCGCGCCGCCTTCACGGAATCCACTTCGAGCAGGATCGCACGCGTGCCTGGGTCGCTCGCGAGATAGTCGAGCACGTCGCCCGCATCGACGTCGGCTTCGTCGCCGAGCGCCACCGCGTGCGAAAAGCCGAGGCCGCGCGCATGCGCCCAGCCGAGCACCGCGTTCGTCAGCGCGTTGGACTGCGATACCCACGCGACGCCGCCCGAGCGCACCGTCACGGAAGGCGCGCCGAGATGCGCCTTGAGCGCGGGCGTCACGATGCCGAGGCTGCCCGGCCCGACGACGCGCAGCAGATGCGGCCGCGCGGCCGCAAGCGTGTGCCGGACGTCGGCGCGGCCGTCGTCGTCGCCTGCCTCGCCGACGATGATCGCCGCGCGCGTGCCGTGGCCGCCAAGCGTATGAACGATGCCCGGCCACGTCGACGGCGGCGTGCAAACGATGGCGACCGTGGGCGCGTCGGGCAGATCGCCCGCATTGCCGACGCACGCGTGGCCGTCGAGCATGTCGTACTTCGGATTGACGGCCCAGACGGGGCCGTCGAAGCCGCCTTCGATCAGGCGCTTCCAGACCATCGCGCCCGTGCTGCCCTCGCGATTCGAGGCGCCGATCACGGCGACGGATTTCGGTCGAAACAACGCGTCGAGATTGCGTACGGTCACGGTCGCTCCGCGAGTGAAGTAAGCGCGCGACGGGTTCACCGGCTTTGGCCGCTGCGGCCATTCGGCAAATACATGCGCGCGCGATTTCATCAGGATAGGCGAAGAGCAAACACACCGTCATGTCTGTGCGGGCGCGGTGCCGCCCTTAGTGCTCCATCGCCGCCGATTTGCGTCCGATGTTAGCGGATGCCCAAGGGGCCAGAGCTTGCATTCGGCCGCTGCGGCACCCCGCCGCGCCTTTCACGATGCGGCCCGAGTCCGCTTACGCGCCGTCCGGCGCACCATGTAGAATCGCCCCACGATGCGCGACGCGGCTCTGCGTTGCGACGCCGTGTCCGGCGCGCTCAGATTGCATCGCCGGGCCAAAGAGAAGCATGCCCGCAGGCACTCCGCCGGAAGCGGGACACAAAAGAATGATGAGACTGAAGGAAAATCCATGCGGCGTCTGCCCTCGCTGATCGCGTTGCGCTTTTTCGAAGAGACGGCCCGGCATATGAGTTTCAACCGCGCGGCCGTCGCGCTGTGCGTAACGCAAGGCGCCGTCAGCCGGCAGATCAAGATTCTCGAAGAATCGCTCGGCGCGAAGCTGTTCGAGCGCGATCACAAGGGCATCCGCCTGACGACGGCCGGCCAGCAACTGCTGCCGTGCGTGTCTGAAGCGTTCGACACGCTCGAGCGCGGCACGCTCCTCGTCACGACGGCAAAGGGGCGCCGGCGGCTCGTGCTCTCCGTGCCGCCGACCTTCGCAACGCAATGGTTTTCGCCCCGGCTGGGCTCGCTCGCGATCGAGCTGCCCGACGTCGTGCTTTCCGTGCGCACGGAGCCCACCGACGACTGTCACTGCAATATCCGCTTCGGCCGCGACGCGCTGCCCGACGCGCATTCCGAACGGCTGATGATCGAGCGGCATACGCTGGTCGGTGCGCCACGGTTCGCGGGCGAACCGCTCGACAAGCTGCTCGAAACGCTGCCCGCCTTGCACGTGCTGCACAACGACGCGCGCCTGAACCTGTGGCCGGACTGGCTCGACAAGGCCGGCCTGCCCGCGCGCTACGCCGAAAACGGCATCGAGTTCTCGACGCTCGAACAGGCAATCCACGCCGCGCGCAAAGGCGTGGGGCTCGCGGTCGTCGATCGCAACATGATTGTCGAGGAACTCGGCGAAGGCAGTCTTGCGCCGATGTCCGACGTCGAGGTCAGCGGCCCCTATGGGTACTGGCTCGATATCGCGCCGCGCCACGAGACGCTGGAACACGTGCAGGCGTTTGCCAGCTGGCTGCGGGAGCAGGTGCTCGACATGTCGTAGAGCGCGGGGCCGTGTGAAGAAAAAAGCCGTGTTCGTTTTGGCGAACACGGCTTTTGTCATTCAAGCGGCGGCAAATTGTACGAATCGAGCACCAATCGTGGACGAATCGCACGCCGTTGCAGTTACATCGCTTTCCTGAACGGCGCGCCCGAATGCTCGCGCAATTCGTTGAAGACGATTTTCGGCCAGGCCTTCTGCGCGACTTCAATTTCGGAGATGTGCGACGCGAGGTACGTCGGCGCTTCGGCGGCATCGTATGCGATACGCGGCGCGTATGAATCGCAGAAGCGGCGCAGCTCCGCAGCGTCGTCGCACGTCACCCAACGTGACATGCGGTAGCGCGCGGGCGACATCCGCACGTCGACCTTGTATTCCGTCGACAGCCGGTGTGACACCACTTCGAATTGCAGTTGCCCGACGGCGCCCAGAATCATCAGGCCGCCGACGACGGGCCTGAACACCTGGATCGCGCCCTCTTCGCCCAGCTGCTTCAGCGCTTCGCCGAGCTGCTTTGCGCGCATCGGATCGACCACTTCGACCGTCTGGAAAATTTCCGGCGCGAAGAACGGCAAGCCGACGAATTGCAGCAGTTCGCCTTCCGTCAGCGTATCGCCGAGACTCAGCGTGCCGTGATTCGGAATGCCGATGATGTCGCCCGCGTACGCCTCGCTCACCGTCTCGCGGCGCTGCGACAGGAACGTCACGACATTGTTCGCGCGAAAGGTCTTATTGTTGCGCGTGACCTTCAACGCCATGCCGCGCTCGAAACGGCCCGAGCACACGCGGATGAACGCGACTCGGTCGCGGTGCGCGAGGTCCATGTTCGCCTGCACCTTGAACACGACGCCCGTGAACTTCGGCTCGTCGGGTTGCACGGGACGCTGCACCGTCATCCGCGCGGACGGCGGCGGCGCGAGATCGACGAGCGCGTCGAGAATTTCCTTCACGCCGAAGTTGTTGATCGCCGAGCCGAACAGCACGGGCGACTGCTGGCCCGCGAGAAATTCGTCGCGATCGAAGCTGGGCGTCGCGCCCGTGATCAGCTCGATCTCTTCCTTCGCGCGCACCCACGCATGGCCGAAGCGGCGCTCGCCTTCCTCGTCGCCGGGCGCGCGCACCGTCTCGACTTCGCCGCCGAGCGTGTCCTGACCCGCGCGGAATACGCGCACCTGATCGTTCTGTACGTCGTAGACGCCCTGGAAGTCCTTGCCCATGCCGATCGGCCAGGTGAACGGCACGGCCGACACGCCCAGGTGCTGCTCGATTTCATCGAGCAGATCGAGCGGCTCGCGCACTTCGCGGTCGAGCTTGTTGATGAACGTGACGATGGGCGTCTTGCGGCTGCGGCACACTTCGAGCAGCTTCAGCGTCTGCGCCTCGACGCCGTTCGCGCCGTCGATCACCATCACGGCGGCATCGACGGCCGTCAGCACGCGGTACGTGTCTTCCGAAAAGTCTTCGTGGCCCGGCGTGTCGAGCAGATTGATCACGCAGTCGCCGTACTCGAACTGCATCACCGAGCTCGCGACGGAAATGCCGCGCTGCTTTTCGATCTCCATCCAGTCGGACGTCGCATAGCGGTTGCTCTTGCGGCCCTTCACGGTGCCCGCGATCTGGATTGCACCCGAAAACAGCAGCAGCTTTTCGGTGAGCGTGGTTTTACCCGCGTCCGGGTGGGAGATGACCGCGAAGGTACGGCGGCGTTTGAGTTCGGAGACTGACATGAAAATAAGGGGCGAACCTGCGGGCGACAGGAGGGACGAAACGCTGTCCGGCGCCACGACAGGCCTGGCTACCTGCCCGACAAGAGTCTGTGAAAGCGGCGATGATACACGTGCCGCGACAGATCATGAATTTTTGGCGTTCTTTCCGCCGCGACGCACGAGGAGGCTCGCTCGCCGCTCTTCGGCCAACCGTAGTGCCGACGCGGCCGACGCCGCCTCGGACTCCCGCTCGGCCCCCTGCCTCGGATCTATTGATAGGACATGGTAAAAGTCGCTTTGCCCACGACGCTTCCCGGAACCAATGTACCCGAAGTCCTCACGTAACGGGCGGTGAGCGGAATTTGCATGGCTCCCCCTGCTGACGTACCTGCCGACCACTGATTCTTATTGCCCGCCACGGCTGAATCCGGTCCGAATCCGACGGGCGTGCTCCCGTTCAGTATTTGCAGGCCTACTCCAGAGGCCGACGATCCAGGGGCCAACGACAAGGTGGTCGTCACGTTCTGCGGACTAGTCGCATCGGTGATCGTCACTGCAACCTTGATTCCCGCCGCGCAATTCAGGCCGAGCGGAACAGTCGTGTCCCCCGTTGTCGATCCCGCAGTTTTCAGCTGGTTCGAAAGCCCCTTTGGAAGAGGGAAAGCAAGCGTTGGTGTCGTGACACTGCACGTGTTGCTGGTGATGGCCGTACCGGGTGTCAACGATTGGGTAGCCGTCACAGTCGTAATGCAGCTTCCCGAAAATTTGACTGTCATGCTCGGGAGTGTCGTTATCGAACCCGTGCTCACGGGCCCGGTGACGACGAGATCTGCTCTCGTATCGTGCTCGGTCCCCCCGCTAGGAGAGGAAATACTCTGCGAAACGGGAACCTGAACCCATCCGCCGTTCCAACCGCTGGTAATGTAAAAGCGCACACCGATGCCAGGCACGTTTGTCTGAAACGTGAAAGGATCTCCGGGCGTGGGGGTGCCATTGACTGTGACATCCTGCTGAACGTTGCAAGTCACGCCGTTCGCGGCCAAACCAGGGTTGTAGGCCTGACTCGACAACACCGTGCCAACGGGCGCATCGCGCGACACCGAGATCGAAGCGGGGAACACCAGATTCGGCATCCCGTTGACGGGGAACGTGATCGTGCCCGCCACCGCGCGAGTGGTCGGCGCCATTAACGTCAGCATTGCGACGAGGCCTACCATCACTCGACACACAAGCGCCTTCACACAGCGTGCAGCATGAGAGGCGCTCGATTTCAATCCGACTCTGTGAATTGGGACGTTGCTCATATTTTCAATCTACCCATTAAATGCGCTGCTTCGACCTGGCCGCCACCGATGCCCGCGTTGTTCAGTTTCGCGACGCTTCAGCGAGCACCACGCCGAAGCAGTGCGACTCGACTGACGTATAAGCCGCATCGGCTTTATCGCTCTTGCTCTTCACAGGCAGCGAATACTTCACGCTGCACTGCTGGCCGGGCTCGTCGCCCCACTTCACGATGAGTGAGCCGTTGTCCTCGAGGCCGCGCGCGAATATGCGGCTGTCCTGCGCGACGACGCCCACGTTGCGGCCTCCCGCATCGACCACCGCGGCACCGAACGGCAACGTTTCACCGCCCAGCCGCGGCGCGCGAATCAACGCCGCGCGTCCCGTCACCGTCTTGTACTTGAGCATTACGACGGAACCGAGACGCGGCACCGCGCGCTCCGAAGTCGATTCGAATTCGACATCCGTCGACGTTCCCTTCGGATCGAGATCCACCGTGTTCATGCCGTAAGGCGTCAGGTACGGCACGACCGCATAGCCATGCGAATCGACCTTCACGCCCGTTGCGCTCGACACCATCGCGCCTTCCGCGCCCTTCGCCTCGACGATGCCGAACGTATCGCCGACCGTCTGTGAGAACGTCACGCCGCCCGGATGCGCGACGATCGAACCGCTCGCGCCCGCCGACATCTGCGAGGAATGCGCGCCGCCGCTCGCCGACGCCGTCACCTGCGCATACGGCGCGCGGTACACGCCGCTCACGCCTGCGTTGGCGTTGACGGCCTGGCTCGAGTTTTGGCCCACCGTGCCATACGCGTTATACGAATACTGGTTGTTTTCGCCCGCCGTGCCGCCGATGCTCGCCTGCATGCTCGACGCGCCGCCGCCCGCGTTCAGGTTCGTCGACAGCATCGGCGCGTGCTGCGTATGACCGAGCGGGATCGTCGTGCTGACCATGATCTCGTCCGACAACGCGCCATTCGAATTGCGCGTACGGCTCGCCGACACGCTGTACGTGCCGTACTTGAAAGCATTCGAATAGCCTGCCTGATAGAACAGGTCGTGCCCAGGGCGATTCCAGTAATGCTGCGACGACGCCGTGGCGAACACGGAGCCGCGGTCCTTCAGATTCTGGTTGATGGTCAATTGCAGGCGGCCGCGCTCGCGATCGACTGTGTTGATGTCACCGCCGCGGACCGCGTAGTCGCGCGTTCTGGCGGCATCGGCAAAGCTGAGATAGCCCGCATCCGAGTAGCGATAGGCGGCGACCGCGATGTTTGTGTCGGTCGGATCGATGAACTTGCTGTAGCCGATATGCAGACTCTGGCCCTGCTGCGTCGCATAGCCCGGCACCTCGGTGCGCGCCGTGGTGATGTCGGCAGCGAACGCGCCCAGCTTCGTGTTCAGGGCCACGCCCGCGTTCGCCGCGAGATAGCCGTTTGACGCGATCGCGCCACCGTACAGCGTCACGAGATTCGTGAGCCCGCGCTGCAGCGTGAACTGCGTGAAGCCCGGCTTCGTTTGCAGCGAGCTGTCGCGCAACTGGCCCGCCGTGACGGCGAAGCGCGTCGTTCCGGGACGCAGCGACTGCGCGACGGACGCATAAGGCACCGTGAAGCTCTTCGTGCGTCCATCGGCTTCCGTCACCGTCACGTCGAGATTGCCGCCGTAGCCGGTCGCATACAGATCGCGGATTTCGAACGGCCCCGGCGACACGTTCGTTTCGTAGATCACCTGTCCGTTCTGGCGCACCGACACGCGCGCATTCGATTCGGCCGTGCCGCGCACGACGGGTGCATAGCCGCGCAGCGATTCCGGCAGCATGCGATCGTCGGTCGCGATCTGCGCGCCGCGAAACGACACGCTGTCGAACACGTCGCCCGTGGTCTGCGCGTCGCCGAGCGTCACTTGCGAGCGCAGCTTCGTGACGTCGTGCTGAACGTACGTGGCAATGTTGTCGAACTGCGTCGGCTGCCCCGTCGATGCCGTCACCGACGACTGATGCCGGAAATGCCACGCACCGATGTTCACGCCCGCGTTCAGGCCGAGATATCCCTGCGTCGAATGCTGGCCGCCTGCGTTGGACTGGTAGGCGTTCGCGTTGTAGCTGAGAAAGCCCGCATTCACGCCGCTTTCCCACAACTCCGGCGGCACGTAGCCGCGCGCCGCATTGCGCATGTATTTCTGCGGGACCGAAAGCGCCAGCTTCTGCTCGGTGAAATCGAAATCGACGGTTGCGCCCGGAACTGCCGCGCGCAAATCAACACATTCGTCGGCTGTTGGCTGCGCAGCGCTCTGTTGCCTGTCCGCTTCGATCTTCGCGAAATCGACACCCAGCCCTTCCAGCATCTTGCGCGACAGGCATGCATGCGCGCTCTCGCCCTCGTGCCCGGCGACGAAGCGCACGCTATCGTGCGCCACGCGGTTGTCGTTGATCCAGATGTCGACCGTATAGGCACCCGGCGATACCACGTTGCCACGCGCAAAACGAGCGACGTCGACCCGTTCGCCCGGATCGACTTGCAGGAACGTCGTGTCGAATGCAACGGGGCCGCCCGATTCCGTCGGCTCGGCCGCGTCCGCATGCGCCGAACCCGCACAGCCGATCGCCGCGAATGCGGAGACCACCACTGCCGTGACGGGATTCAACACGAACGAGCCCGTCCGTTGCTGCCAGTCGGGAGCTTGCGATTGTCTGGATTGCGAACGCTTCATGACGGGCCGACTTCGATTGCTGTGAAACGGAGGTTTCTCAATGGAATTGCGCGCGCAAAGGCGCAGCGCGCGCCACGGTGTGGATGCGCACCGGCATTGACGAAATGAAGGAATGCGCGAGGCGTCCGGGATGCGAGCGCCTCGGCAACGCATGGATCAGCGCTACGGCGTGAGCGTCGCGTCGCCTTCGATCGCACCGCCGAAGTCGTTGATGGCGATGTAGTGCACTTTTGCCGACTGCACGCCAGCCATCTGCGGCACGGGGATGATCTCCTTGCCATGCGGCGCGACCATGCCGCCGCTTTCGTTCTTGAATGTGCGTCCGTTCGACGTGACGTCGATCTCGCTGAACGACACGTGATACGCAGTCGGATTCGACACAGCGAGAGCCTGCCCCTTGCCTTGCGGCGCCGGCACGACCTTCCAGTCCAGCTGGCGCGGTGCCTCTTCCGGCGAGCCCGGCAATTTCGGCGGACGCACGAACACCTTGATGCGCGTGCGATAGGCGAATTGCAGCGTGTTTGCGTCCGGCGTCGCGTCGGCTTTCGGCGGAATGTCGAGCACGTTGAGCCAGTACACCGACTCGCGATCCTGCGGCAATGCCGCGCCGCTGTACATCACGCGCAGCATCTGCGACTTGCTCGCGTCCATGCGGAAAATCGGCGGCGTGATCACGAAGGGCGCTTTGCCGGCACTGGGCTTGGCGTCGGCGTTGCCGTCGTCCATCCAGACCTGAACGAGCGACGGCGCGGGGCTGTCGTTGTTGAGCTTGACGGTCACTTCGCGCTGATCGAGCGGATACACGACACGCGTGCCGCCGACCGTCACGCTCGCCTGGGCCACGCCCATCAACAGCGCGCTCATCGAGCCCAGAGCCGCCGCCCATCGATACATCGCTTTCATCGCCTTGACCTTTGATCCGATACCGACATTCATCCGTCATCGAGGGCGCTTGCCGAAGCAAGCGCCTTGCACTGCGCTTTACTGGTACTGCATCGTGTACTGCACGGTCGTATTGACGTTACCGGCTTGCGCCTTGCCCGTCGCGTAGTACTGCGCGAAGTAGTTCAGCACGGCTGCACCGCCGGAGATCGTTGCGCCGTAGGTGGCGAGGTCGTTGTTGGCGGTCGTCAGAATGTTGATCGGCTGCATCTGCGCGTTCAGAAGGCGCACTTCCACGTTCTGCGCGGGCGATGCCGAAGCCTGGTTGACCAGATAACCGCTGTTCTGGTCGACCGTCGGGCCGTTTTCGAAGTGCGCGACCGCCTTCGTCGCCGAGCCCGAGCAGCCGCTGAGCGTCAGCTTGATATCGCCGAGGTTCGACGTGCCGGCGACGGCGCCCGCGCTCGCCAGGGAACCCGTCGGCACCGTCGGCAACGTCGTCGTCACGTTGGCGGGCGAGCCGCTCGCCACGCCGTTGATCGAGCACGTCGTGTCCGACACGGCGCCGTTCACTGTGATCGTGCCGTCGGCGGCGTGCGCCGTGATCGACATGAGGCTGACAACGCCCGTCGCGACGATGACCGCAGCGGAAATGATGCGTTTTTGCATTGAATGCTCCAGATACCTAAATGAAGAAGAACGAGGTTTGTGAAACTCAGCGGACGTTTGTGTTGTCACGTCGAACCGCTAGCCGATCAGCGTCGCCGGCCTGCACATGGTCGATGCCCGGCGTGAACGAAATCCTAAAAACTTCGGCATCGCAAATCCCTCGTACAAGTCCCAAAATCGAGGTGGTCCGATGCGCAAATCAGGAGTCTTTTGAACGCTCATGGGAATCGGAATGGACAACGAACAGAGCCTTCGTGCCGTCTAATCGAGCCGCTGGCCGATAACCGCCGTCTGCTCGACCGCTTCGGCGATGACCGGCATGAACAAAATCTTAAAAATGTCGCGCCCGACAAGCATTAGAAAAAGTTCGAAAAATATCGACTGACCGCAAAAAAAGCAAAAAGCCCGAAGCCCCACAGCGGGGGCTTCGGGCTCATGCCGAAGAAACGAGTCGGTACCTGTGAAACGCTACGCGCCGCTCGCCTGATTCAACGTCAGATGCTTGGTCTCGGGCGCCCACGCAATCGACACGATCATGCCGACGAGCAGCACCGCGGCCAGCGCGAGCATCGTCGAATGAAAGCCGAGCCGCGCGATGCCGAGCGGCAGCAGGAACGTGCCGACGGCCGAACCTAGCCGGCTGCACGCGATCGCGAGACCCACGCCGCACGCGCGCACTTCCGTCGGGAAGCACTCGGGCGGAAACACGCCGACGAGATTCGAGAACGCCGACATCGTCAGTGTGAATACGGCGAACGCGACGATCATCCAGAGCGCCGCCGACTCGGGCAGCATGCTCAACGCGATCAGCGACACGCACGTCACCGCGAACGAGCCGATCAGAAAGCGCCGGCGCGACAGCGCGATCGTCAGCCAGATGCCGAGCAGCGCGCCGAGCACGAGAAAGCCGTTGAGCAGAAAATCCGCGCCCGAGCCGTTGTCGAGATGGATCGCCTTGAGAATGGACGGCAGGAACGTGTAGATCGCGAAATATGGAATGACGAGGCACACGAAAAACGCGCAGTTGAAAACCGTGCGGCGGATCAGGTCGGCCTTGAACAGCCGCGCGAAGCCGCCGCTCACATGCGCATGATCATCGTGCGCGCCGTCGAGCGTGACGTTCGTGCCGAAGTATTTCAGCACGACGGCCTGAGCCTCCGCGATGCGTCCCTTGCCATGCAGCCAGCGCGGCGATTCCGGCGTACCGATCCGCATGACGAGGACGGCGAGCGCCGGCGCGCCTGCCGAGGCCAGCAGCCAGCGCCACGCATCGGGCGACGCATCTGCGTAATACATGCCGAGCACGTTCGCGACCACGTAACCGATCGTCCAGATCACGCTGAACGAGCCGAGCAGCGTGCCGCGATGCTTGCGTGGCGAGAACTCCGCGAGAATCGCGTGACCGACGGCGAAATCGCCTCCCATGCCGAAGCCGATCAGCACGCGCAGCGCGCACAGCATCGCCGGTGACGTGACGTAGAACTGCGCGAACGCCGCGAGCGTGATGATCACAAAGCTCAACAGGAAGATGCGCTGCCGGCCCATGCGGTCCGACAGCCAGCCGAACACCAGACTGCCGACAAAGATGCCCATCAGCGCCGAGCTGCCGATCATGCCTTGCCAGAACGCGTCGAGCGGCATCTGTTTGTTGAGCGTCGCGAGCGCATAGCCGATCGTGCCGAGCGCGTAGCCTTCCGTGAAGTGCGCGCCGAACGTCAGCCCCGCGATCTTGACGTGGAACGCGTTGAGCGGCACGTCGTCGAGCGGGATCGCATCGCCGCCCGGGTGCGGATGATGGGGATCGTGGGAATGTTGGGAATGGGCGCGCGCGGCGGCGCGCGACGAATCGGAAGCGAGGCCGGACGGCCGCGCAAGCAGGTCCTGGTCGGTCAAGATGTCTCCTTTGTTATTGCTTGATCGCGTAATCGCGTTATCGTGCGTCCCGCAGTTCGCGCCGGGACGCGTACCCCCTGGTTCTCCGCCGCGTAGCGGATGCAGCTTTGACGGCTAGCGCGCGAGGCCGCCCATCATCATGTACTTCAGCTCGACGTACTCATCCATGCCGTACTTCGAGCCTTCCCGGCCGAGGCCCGATTGCTTGACGCCACCGAACGGCGCGACTTCCGTCGAGATGATTCCTTCGTTGATGCCGACCATGCCGCTCTCCAGCGCCTCCGCGACCCGCCACGCGCGCCCGAGATCGCGCGTATAGAAGTACGCGGAAAGACCGAACGGCGTATCGTTCGCGGCCTCGATCGCTTCATCTTCCGTCTTGAAGCGGAAACACGCGGCGACGGGGCCGAAGGTTTCTTCTTCGGCGATCCGCATCGATTGCGTTGCGCCGGCGAGCACCGTCGGCTCGTAGAACGTGCCACCCAGCGCGTGACGCTTGCCGCCCGTCAGCGCCTTCGCGCCATGCTCGAGCGCATCGGCGACGTGCGCTTCGACTTTCGCGAGCGCGGCCTCGTTGATCAGCGGTCCCTGCTCGACGTCGCCCTTCAGCGCATCGCCGATGCGCATCTTCTTCACGGCTTGCGTCAACGCTTGCGTGAACGCGTCGTAGATGCCGTCCTGAACGTAGAAGCGGTTGACGCACACGCAGGTCTGCCCCGTGTTGCGGAACTTCGACGCGATCGCGCCTTGCACGGCGGCGTCGATGTCGGCATCGTCGAACACGATGAACGGCGCGTTGCCGCCCAGTTCCAGCGAGAGCTTCTTCAACGTCTCCGCCGACTGCTTCGCGAGCAGCTTGCCGACGCGCGTCGAGCCCGTGAACGACAGCTTGCGCACGACGGGCGACGCCGTCAGCACGCCGCCGATCGCGACGGCATCGCCGGACACGATGTTGAACACGCCCGCCGGAATGCCCGCGCGTTCCGCGAGTACGGCCAGCGCGAATGCGGACAGCGGCGTTTCTTCAGAAGGCTTCAACACCATCGTGCAACCGGCCGCGATCGCGGGGCCCGCCTTGCGCGTGATCATCGCGAGCGGGAAATTCCACGGCGTGATCGCGGCGACCACGCCGACGGGCTCACGCGTCACGATGATCTTCGAGCCGGGCTTCGGGCTCGGAATCACGTCGCCGTAACTGCGCTTCGCTTCTTCCGCAAACCATTCGAAGAAGCTCGCCGCGTAGCCGACTTCGCCCTTCGCTTCGGCGAGCGGCTTGCCTTGCTCGCGCGTCAAAAGCTCGGCGAGCGCGTCGCGATGCTCGAGCATCAGCTCGCCCCAGCGCTTCACGCGCGCGCCGCGTTCCTTCGCGGTGAGCGCGCGCCATGCGGGAAAAGCGCGCTCGGCGGCATCGATCGCGTGCGCCGTTTCCTGCGCGCCGCCCTTCGCGACGTTCGCGATGACCTCGCCCGTCGCCGGATTGCGAACCGCGTACGTGTTCGCGCTTTCGTACCACTCACCGTTGATGTAGTGGCCCGCGCGGAGAAATTCGCTCATGCTGCTTTCTCCACTGTCTGATTCGCTGCTTGTGCCGGGCTCAGGCCGGCGACCGTATCGGCGAACACGCCTTGCGCGGGACGCGCTTCACGCGCGATGCGCCTGCCGGCCGTGTAGTCGTTGATCAGATCGCAAGGCGTGTAGTTGCGCTCCAGCTCGTGCAACTCATCTGCGTCGAGCTGCGTGCTCAACGCGGCCAGCGCGCTGTCGAACTGCGCCGGCGAATCCGCGCCAACCAGCATGCTCGCGACGCCTTCGCGCTGCAGCACCCAGGCCTGCGCGATCTGCGCCGCCGAAACGCCGCGCTTTGCCGCGACGCGCGCGACGGATGCCGCGATCTCGCGTGATGCCGTATCGCCGTACATTTGCGCGGTGAAGAAATCGGTCTGATTGCGCGTCGACTGCAGATCGCTCGTCAGAAGACCGCGCGCGAGCGGGCTGAACACCGACACGCCGACGCCCTGATCCTGGCAGTACGGAATCATCTCGCGCTCTTCCTCGCGATACGCGAGGTTCAGTTGCAACTGCATGTTGATCGGCTTGTGCCAGCCGTTGCGCTCGCAGACCTGCATGATCTTCGCGAACTGCCACGTGTACATCGTCGACACGCCGATGTAGCGCGCCTTGCCCGCGCGCACGATGTCGTTCAGCGCAGCCATCGTTTCCTCGACGGGCGTGTTCACGTCGAAGAAATGCAGCATGTAGACGTCGACGTACTCCATGCCCAGACGCGCGAGCGATCCGTCGATGCCGTCCATGATGTGCTTGCGCGAATGACCGCCGGCGTTCTGATACGCGCCCATGTCGTAGCCGACCTTGGTCGTCACGACGATTTCCTCGCGGCGCGCGAGCCGCTTCAGGATGCGGCCGACCACTTCCTCGCCGACACCCGTCGAGTAAAAATCCGCGAGGTCGATGAAGTTGACGCCGGCTTCGAGCGCGTGACGCACGATCGGCTCGCTTTGCGCTTCATCGAAAATCCACGGCTTCCATTGCGGCGTGCCCATGTTCATCGTGCCGAGGCACAGACGCGAAACCTTGAGGCCCGACTGGCCGAGGCGTACGTATTCCATTGCTTGTCTCCTTTGTGCCGTCGGCCGGCTTAGCGCTGCTTCGGCGTGTAGAACGGGTTGGATACGTCGCGCGCGGCGGCGAACACTTCTTCCTTGCGCGGCAGGCCGTTCATCGCGGCGACGATCGCGTTCTTGCACGCGCGGTAGTTGTTTTCGAAGACGGCGTCGAGATCGTCGGTCTTCGGGTTGACCCAGTTCGCCGACACGACGACCCAGTCGTTCTCCGCTTCGGGCGGCAGCGTGCCGTTCTCCAGCGACTCGGCCACGGCTTTCGCGATGCCTGCCTGCGATGCGCCCCACGTCGCGTTGCCGTGGAAATCGCCTTCGATCTGCGCCTTGTTGACGTACAGCGTCAGCGGCTTGGTCGGCACGCCCGGACGCGCGATCACGACGAACGGCGCGTGGCCGGCGGACGGCGTCGACAGCGCCGTGGCGAACGCCTGGCCAGCGGGGCCGTTGCGCGGACCGACGAGCACGTTGATGTGCGCGAGGTTCACGCCCGGTCCTTCGAATCCTTCGCCGATAAACAGTTGCTTTTCAGTAGTAGCGCTCATGGTTTCCGTTCCGTCAGGTTTGAGTGGATGCGCGGATTGTGCTGTCCGGAACGCGCGACGATGAATCGATGTTTTTTGATCCGGGGTATGAGGCGGACTCAACTCCGGGTTTCCACTGAGCAGGGGTTATCGCGTTATCGGGTTATCGGCGAAGGCGTGTGCAGAGGTGAGCGTTTTCGGGATAAGCGAAAGGCGGCGGCCCATGCGGCTTAGCGCAAAGCCCACGCGCGATCGACGCGCGCTGTTTGCGTCAACGAATCCGGAAGAAGAAGCGCGCGGCCGCGCTTTCGATGGCGCGCGCAAATACTTGTCGCACAAGGGATTTCGGACGGTCGCGCGGACTGGCTGACGCGTGTGCGCGACCGATCCGACAGATCATTCGCACGGCGCGCGACCGCCGGCCGCGCGAGCCACGACACGCATCGCTGTTGAAAAAGGTGAGAGTTTTCGGGACGCCCGCAACGGTGCGCGCGGCGCCCATGCATTCGCTCACTGCACGTCAGACTCGGACAACGAACGATGCCGCTGCGGGACAAGAAGGAATGAGAGGAAAGACATCGACGCGCCTATTTGCACACGTCATGCATCAGCGAATAGCCGGGCGTAACTCATTCGCCGATCAGAAACTTCTCGCGATTCTTACCCGCAAGCCAGGCCGGCGCGCGGCCACGGCCGCTCCACGTTTCGCCCGTCTTCGGATTGCGATACTTCGGCGGCAGCGCAGCCTTGTGCGGCGCGCGCGCCTTCGTCGAGAACCCGAGCTCTTCGGCCGTGATGCCGTACTCGGCGATCTTCTGTTTGATCTCGGCGATCGTCTGCGTGACTTCCTGCGCGCGCGCCTGTTCCATCTCCTTCTGGAGCTTTTCGAGTTGCGCGGTCAACTGTTTGTATGTGGCCATCTGGCAAGGTCTCCATGCATGTCCGTACGGCAACTGTGACCGTATTGGACGTAAAAAGTGCCGGGTAGGAGTGTAGTGCCGTCAGAAAGGCATCGGTAGTGCGCGTTGTCAAAACATGACGAATTTAGTCGTCGATCGCATCGTACAGGCGGCGCTCGAACTCGACGACCATGTCGAACGGTTCGACGGAGCGTCGCTGGATCAACATCTGGCCGATCATGTTCTCGACGGGATCGGCGAACCAGCTCGTGCCGAATGCGCCTGGCCATCCGAACGATCCCGTCGACCGGTAGCCGAGCGGCAACTGCTGCGCCGGATCGTCGACGATGGAAAGGCCCAGGCCGAAGCCCTGTCCCGACCACTGCACGTGTCCGATCGACGGCATCCGGCGCTGGTCGCGCGCGAGAAAGTTCGTGCGCATCAGATCGACGGAGCGATGCGACAGCAGGCGCACGTCGTCGACGCGGCCGCGTCCGAGCAGCAGGCGCGCGAACTGCAAGTAATTTTCCGCTGTCGACACGAGCCCGCCGCCGCCGCTCTGGAAGCGTCGCGGGTTGGCCCAGCGGCTCGCTTGCGGGCGGTCTTCGATGACGCGCCGCCGCGAGTCCGGGTCGATTGCATAGGCGGTGGAAAGACGCGAGAGTTGCGCGTCGGGCACGCAGAACGCCGTGTCGCGCATGCCGAGCGGCTCGAAGATGCGCGTGCGGAAGAACTCGCCGAGCGACTGGCCGCTGATCCGGTGGATCAGCACGCCGAGCACATCCGTTGCGATGCCGTAGTGCCAGCGCGAACCGGGATGAAACATCAGAGGCAGCGTCGCGATGCGCGCGAGCCATGCATCCGGCCCGTGGCCCGAATCGAATCCGTTGAACACGGCAGCGTAGGCATCGGCGAGCGGCCCCGTCGACGTGAAGTGATACGCGAAACCCGCGCGATGCGTGAGCAGATCGAGCACCGTGATCGGCGCGCGCGCCGGCTCCGTTTGGTCGAGCACGCCGGCGGGATCGCGCAGCACGCGCGGCGCGGACAGTTCCGGCAGCCACTGCGCGACGGGCGCATCGAGCGTGAGGCGGTCTTCTTCGACGAGCATCATGATCGCGGCGCTCGTCACCGGCTTGGTCATCGACGCGATGCGAAACAGCGTGTCGCGCTGCATCGGCAGACGCTCGGCTTCGTCGCGCCAGCCGCGCGCGTCGAAGAGCCCAATCTCGCCGTTTCGCCACGCGAGCGTCACGACGCCCGCCACTTCGCCGCGATCGACATAGCCCTGCATTGCATCGGTCAATCGCGCGAGACGCGCGGCCGAGAATCCTGCTCTGTGCATCGACGGTCCTCGTGGACAGTTGGCGAGGCGCGCAACGCGCGACAACGCGAATGGCCAGCGCGCTCAGCGCTTGTAACGAACTTCGAGCGCGTGCAGTGCGTCGCTGAGCTTTTGAACACGCCTGACCTGCGACGGCACCAGCGGCGCCAGCGACACCGAATCGATCCGGCCGCGCCAGTATGACAGCGGAATGCCGTCGGCAGCCGAAATGCGCGATATCACGTGTTCGAGGTGCTCGATATCCTTTTCGATCTGTTCGTGATTCATTGCCTTCCCCGTGGTCCCTCGCAAGGCGTTATCGGACAGCACGAAATATGCCGACGAAATCTCGTGCTATCTGGTCTCTGTGTCGTTGTGCCGCTGCACGCTTTCCGAAATCCGGATGAGCCGCGTGTCTGGTGCCTGGCGCCGGTTAGCGCCGCAGAACTTTGCTGCGTTCTTTACCGGGCAATTTATACGAGGAGATCGTTGCGTTCAGTTGGGCGCCGCACGGAAATGACTGGCGCGGCGTGCGAATGCAACGTTTCCAGGAGGCGTGCTGCGACGAGATGACGGGCTGCGCGCGCAGCCCGGCGTCGCGGATGAAGATCGGCTACGGTTCGGAAACGTCGACGGAAAAAACGCGCCGCTCACTTCCCGCGACACGCGTACAACAGGCTTCGCACGCCGTTGTCGGTCGTCGTGCGCATCGTATCGAACGCGCCGCCGCACATCGCCTGCGCCTGCTGCTCGCAGTTGTCGGAGCCGGCGGGGCACTGGACGAGCGTAGTCGGCCGGCCATCCGGCGAGAAGAGCGGCGGCGCGCTGCTGCACGCGGCGAGCGCGCCTGTCATCGCCAGCGCGGCGGCAAGCGACGCGCCGCGGACCCAATGCGCCGGGCGCGCCGCAGATGTTTGACTGCGTTTCATGGAAAACCCCGTTGGCTACTTGTTTTTCGACGAACGCGATTGTGCCATGGCCGCCTTGCCTTGCGTCATCAGGCTACTGCGGCTGTGCATCGGGCTGTGCATCGGGCTCTCTATCGGGCTGTGCAAGCGTCTTGTAGGGCATCGCCCCGCCCGTGCCCATCGCGATGCGCACGAAAACCTGTTCGACATCCGGTATCGCTTCCAGTTGCTGTTGCAACGCATGCCTGTCGAACGATGCGGGCGCGCATCCTTCCGCATAAACGAAGCGGCGTTGCACCGTGATCCACAGGCTCGTGCCGTTGAACGCATGCGGATTCGTAAAGCGCGCGTGAATGGCGTCGGCGATCTCCGGGTCGTACATGTACGAGTTCGGCTTCGTGCACTTGTGCGCGAGCCAGCACGTCGTGCCGCGTTCCACGCGATAGTGCGCGTCGTCCTCCATCTGCGCGCGCGTCATCATCGGGCCGAGCGGCACGGGGCAATCGGCGATCGCATGCGAGAGCGCGAAGAATGGATCGTTGTACCAGTTGCGCCGTTCCGTCGATGCCGCAGCCGAAGTACCCGCGCCAGCCATCGGCGCCTGCTGCGCATGCAGCACGCCAAAAGCCGCGCTCGCGATGAACAGCAAGATACCCGCACTGATGCCTGCGCCCCGGCGTGTCATGGCCTCGTCTCCTTGCGTGGTGCTTTCCGTCGAATGACGATCGTACTGCGCAGCGCCGCTCGCGGCGAGCGTCACACGTCAATGCCGTAAGCCGCGATCTTCTTGTACAGCGTCGCGCGTCCCATGCCGATGCGTGTGGCCGCTTCCGTCACGCGTCCGTTGCAGGCGCGCACCGCATCGGCGATAAAGCGCTTTTCGAACGCGGCCATCGCGTCGGCCCACTGCTGCGGCGGCGCATCGTTCGACGTGGCGGTTGCGGCCGTCGCATCCGCCGAAACGGACGCGGGCGGCTCGAACGCAGCCTGTCCACGCAGCGGCCCGATGAACGGCGCGAGCGCGCGCGCATCGATACGCTCACTGTCCGACAGCATCACCGCGCGTTCCAGCGTATTGCGCAACTCGCGCACGTTGCCTGGCCAGTCATACACGCAGAGCAGGCGCAACGCGTCGTCCTGCAGCTCGAAATGACCGCCGCGCACCTGCGTCGACAGGTCTTCGAGGATCGTATAGGCGAGCGCTTCGATATCCGTTTGCCGCTCGCGCAACGGCGGCGCGTGGATAGTCAGCACGTTGAGGCGATAGAACAGGTCCGGGCGGAAGCGCCCTTCCGCGACGAGCGCGGGCAGATCGGCCGATGTCGCCGCAATGATCCGCACGTCCGCGCGCACGATGCGATTCGAGCCGAGCGGCTCGAACTCGCGGTCCTGCAAGACGCGCAAGAGCTTGCCCTGGAGCGGCAACGGCATATCGCCGATCTCGTCGAGAAAGAGCGTGCCGCCATCGGCCAGCTCGAACTTGCCGACGCGGCCCTTCCGATCCGCGCCCGTATAGGCGCCCGCCGCCGCGCCAAAAAATTCGACTTCGAGCAGCGCATCGGGAATGGCCGCGACGTTGACGGTGACGAGCGGCTTCGTCGCGCGCGCCGACGCGCCGTGTATCGCGTGCGCGAGCAGTTCCTTGCCCGTGCCCGTTTCGCCGAGCAGCAGCACGGGTGAATCGACTTGCGACGCGCGCCGCGCCTGGCGCTTCACTTCGAGGCTCGCCGCGCTCGTGCCGACGAAGCTCGCGAACGTGTATTTCGCGCGGCGTGCCTGCGCAAGCGACTGGCGTGTCGCGATCAGTTCCTGCTGCACGCGCGAATAGTGCGAGAAAAGCGGCGTAAGCGCCTTCATTTCGTCGAAGAGCGCGAAGCCGACCGCGCCAACCGTCTTGCCCACGTCGTCCTTCAGCGGCAGGCGCGTGACGACGAGCGGCTCGCGATCCGTTTCGAGAATGTCGAGCAGGATCGGCTTGCCCGTCATCACGACTTCGCGCATCAGGCTGTTCGGTATCACCGCTTCGCAGTCGCGGCCGATCGCCTGCTGCGGATCGGAAAAACCGAAGCGCGCCGCGTAGCGCTTGTTGATCCACACGACCCGCGCGTCGGCATCGACGATGAACGTGCCTTCGCTGAAGTTTTCGAATGTGCGGAAAAGCGAGTCCATCGCGCGGCGCAGGACGTCGCTGTAGGTCGCGGGCAAGCCCGACCAGTCGTTCATCATGTTGACGCTGTCTCCGTGTAGTCTCTTTTTTCTGATTGTCTCTGTTTATGGACGGATTATCTCACGGACGAGACCTGCAACAACCCTTTGGATAGGGTATGCTTCGCCGCATCGAATCCGACGGACGGAATTTCGTCTCGATTTTGAGACGATTCTGTACAAGCGTTCGCATCGCCGCGCTGCAGATGCGGCCCGTCATGCGGTCGAGCCGCGCCTGACGGGCATGGCACGGAACCTGCTCCACCAGGCGCCGGCCGTCGCGCCAAACTTCGCGCGCGTCCACGTAGAAAACCAAGCTTTGGAGACTCAATTGGCTTTTGTCATCGTCCTCGCCGCCCTGGCGTTCCTGATGTTTGCCGCGTATCGCGGCTACAGCGTGATTCTCGTCGCGCCCATCGCCGCACTCGGCGCAGTGCTGTTCGTCGATCCCGCCGCCGTCGCGCCCGTGTTCACGGGCATCTTCATGGAGAAGATGGTCGTCTTCGTGAAACTGTACTTCCCCGTGTTCCTGCTCGGCGCCGTGTTCGGCAAGGTGATCGAACTGTCGGGCTTCGCCGCGTCGATCGTGCATTCGGCGATCCGCTATATCGGCCGCTCGCGCGCGAACGCGGTGATCGTCGCGGTCTGCGCGCTGCTCACTTACGGCGGCGTGTCGCTCTTCGTCGTCGTGTTCGCCGTGTATCCGTTCGCGGCCGAGCTGTATCGCCAGAGCAATATTCCGAAACGCCTGATGCCGGGTGCGATCGCACTGGGCGCGTTCTCGTTCACGATGGATTCGCTGCCGGGCACGCCGCAGATCCAGAACATCATTCCGTCGACGTTCTTCAAGACGACCGCATGGGCCGCGCCCGCGCTCGGCATCGCCGGGTCGCTGTTCATCATCGTCGTCGGTCTGACGTTCCTCGAATGGCGCCGCCGCTCGGCGATGGCGAAGGGCGAAGGCTACGGCACGTCGCTCGTCAACGAACCGGAGCGCGTCGAAACGGACCGGCTGCCGAATCCGCTGCTGGCGATTGCGCCGCTGATTCTCGTCGGCGTTGCGAACTTCATGCTCACGCGCATGATTCCCGACTGGTACGGCTCGAGCTATACCGTTGCGCCCGAAGTGCTGCCGGGCAACCATGGCACGGCCGTGACGGCGACGATCAAGTCGGTCGTCGCGATCTGGTCGGTGGAAGGCGCGCTGCTGCTCGGCATTCTGCTCGTCGTCATCACCGCGTTTGGCCGCGTGCAGGAGCGTTTCGCATCGGGCACGAAGGCGGCTGTCGGCGGCGCGTTGCTGGCTTCGCTGAACACCGCGTCGGAGTACGGCTTTGGCGGCGTGATCGCGGCGCTGCCCGGCTTTATCGTGGTCAGCGATGCGCTAAAGAGCATTCCGAATCCGCTCGTGAATGCGGCCGTGTCGGTTAGCTCGCTGGCGGGTATCACGGGATCGGCGTCGGGCGGCATGAGCATCGCGCTCGCGGCGATGTCCGATCTGTTCATCAAGAGCGCGGAGGCCGCGCATATTCCGATGGAAGTGCTGCATCGCGTGGTCGCGATGGCGAGCGGCGGCATGGATACGCTGCCGCACAACGGCGCCGTGATCACGCTGCTGGCCGTCACGGGCCTGACGCATCGCGAGTCGTACCGCGACATCTTCGCCGTCACGGTAATCAAGACGCTCGCTGTGTTCTTCGTGATCGCGCTTTACTATACGACGGGGCTGGTTTAAATATTGACGCCGTCAGGGCGTGGCTCGCGCGCCCTTCCTGCTTCCTGTTGTGATCGAGGCGACCCGTTGGGTCGCCTTTTGTTTTTTGCGGCCGTTTCGAGACCGTTTTGCCGTCGGTAGCGACACCGCGTTCAACACCGCGAGCAATCGGGCAATCAGCCGCTTCCGGGACGCTGCCGCGTGCGGCTCGTCCTCGCATTCGTCACACGGCAGCGCGTCCGCGCGAAGAGAAAAGCATCGCTGCCGCTAATGACGCATCGACTCCGGCAGCGACAGCAGCAACGCGGTCACGTCCATGTCTTCGTCGAGCTCGGGCCAGAAAAGCTGCTGCTTGTCGAGCGAAATGGCGAAGTGCTCGCGCTCCGCGTCGGTGGCCGCCGCGAGCGTCGGAAACCAGTTGAGGGGAAATTCGACGGCACGGCCGTCGGACAGGTCGAGAAACAGATGTGCATTGTCGAAATGCACATCGACGGCATCAGCGCGCATGATCGTCTCCGGCAAGATCCAATCAAACGATAGTCGGACGATGCGCGCGCTTCAAGCGCATTGCGAGGGGCCCGAACAGAATTTTGCCGGTGCCCGCGCGCTCACATTTCTGGCCGCGCGAGATCGCCTTCGACGATATGTTCGCCGTACACCTGAGCCGCCGCGAGCGCTTCCTCTTTGGTCGGAAAAGGGCCGAGATCGGGTGCGCCGTCGAACGGAAACAGCAGACGTCCGTCCGTCTTGCGCACGACGCGCAGCACGCCGAAAAAGCGCCGGTAGCCAGCAAGCTTCGAGCCCGCGCTGACTTCGAAATCGCTCTCGTTCTTGCCGGGGACACTGGGAATGAAACCGCTCATGATGACTTCTTGAATGCGTGAACTGTCGTGCAGAAAGCGCTATTTTCGCACGCTCATCGTGAGCGATTCATGTCGGCAGGGCACGCGCTCATCGATGAGTCGACGCGTCGCCCGGACGTTCGTTGATATACGGCGCGACGTTGCGCTCCTCCAGCGCGTCGCCGAGCTTCATGCGCAGGAAGCTGCTCGTCGTATAGCGCGTCACGCTCGAATAGAACGCGTTGACGAGCTTCGTCACCATCGCCGAGTAGCTGCCGATCAGCTCGGGATTGATCGAGAAGTTGTCGTAGTTGATGATCGCCTGCGGCTTGATCCGCACGCCCGACAGGCGTGACTCGACCTGCTGCCGGATCGCGTCCACCTGTTCCGCCGACGTCACCTGCAAGCCTTCGAAGTTCACGAAGAACATGTTCTTCTCGGCGTCGTAATTGAAGCGCTCTTCGAGCGGCAGGCACAAGAGCATCGTGCGCAAGCCCATCGGCGCGGCGCGAAAGATGCGCTCGTCCATCGGACGCGGCGGCCTTTCGATGATCGGCGTGAAGCCCATCTGCGCAACGATGTCGTTCTGCACGTCGATGCCCGGCGCGGCTTCCTTCAATTCGAGTCCGCGCGGCGTCAGCGCGAACACGCAGCGCTCGGTGATGTACAGCACAGGCTGCCCGCGCTTCGCCGCATATTCGCCGCTGAAGGTGCGGTGCTCGACTTCGTCGACGAACTTCTGGCAACTGCCCTCGCGATTGATCCGCAAGCGTCCGTCCGCGATCGTCACATCGAGATTGCCCGCGTTGAACGTGCCGACGAACACGACGCGCTTCGCGCTCTGGCTGATGTTGATGAAGCCGCCCGCGCCCGCGAGCTTCGGCCCGAACTTGCTGACGTTCAGATTGCCCTGGCGATCGGCTTCGGCGAGCCCGAGAAAGGCGACGTCGAGACCACCGCCATCATAGAAGTCGAACTGATACGGCTGATCGATGATCGCCTGCGTATTCGTCGCGGCGCCAAAATTCAGCCCGCCCGCCGGAATGCCGCCGATCACGCCGGGCTCCGTCGTCATCGTGAAGAGGTCGATCACGCCCTCCTCGTTTGCGACGTTCGCGATCCCTTCCGGCATGCCGATGCCCAGATTCACGACGCTGTTCGCCATCAGTTCCATCGCGGCGCGGCGCGCGATGACCTTGCGCTCGGTGAGCTCCATCGCGGGCACCGAATTCGCGGGCACGCGCAACTCGCTCGCGAACGCGGGCGAATACGGTTCGGCGAACGTCTGCCAGTGATGCTCGGGCCGCGCGACCACGACGCAATCGACCATGATGCCCGGTATCTTCACCTGGCGCGGATTGAGCGTGTTCGTATCGGCGAGCCGCTCGACCTGCACGATCACGATGCCGCCCGAATTGCGCGCCGCCATCGCAATCGCGAGCGCTTCGAGCGTCAGCGCTTCTCGCTCCATCGTGACGTTGCCGCTCGCATCCGCCGTCGTGCCGCGAATGATCGCGACGTCGATCGGAAAGGTCTTGTAGAACAGATGCTCGCCGCCGCCGATCTGGATCAACTCGACGAGGTTTTCCGTCGTCCGCATGTTCAGCTTGCCGCCGCCATGACGCGGATCGACGAATGTGCCGAGGCCGATCGTCGACAGATGCCCCGGCTTGCCCGCGGCGATATCGCGGAACAGATGCGAAATGACGCCTTGCGGCAGGTTGTACGCCTCGATGCGCCCGTCGACCGCAAGCTGTTGCAGCTTCGGCACCAGTCCCCAATGCCCGCCGATCACGCGGCGCACGAGCCCTTCGTGCGCGAGATGGTTCAGCCCTTTCGCCTTGCCGTCGCCCTGGCCCGCCGCGTACACGAGCGTCAGATCGAGATGCGCGTTGGACGCGTCCGGCGTGCCCAGTGCGCCCGGTCCGCCCGATGTCGCCGCGTTCGCATCGAAGAAGCGTTCTTCGAGCGCGATCGCCACTTCTTCCGCAAAGCCTACGCCGACGAAACCGCCCGTCGCGACGGTGTCGCCGGGCCGGATCAGTTCGACGGCGGCGCGTGCGCTCACCACCTTGTTGCGCGCGACGTTGCGCTCGGTGACGGGGAACGGGTACTGGAATACGGCGCGCATGGGGTCTCCTGGCTGGGTCTTCTTCCGTACGACGCCGTCGCGGCCGCAGAAATGCGGCGTTGCGCAGTTGCGGCGATCGCGGCGCAACCGCCCGCCGTCGCGGCTTTTGCGGTGCCTGAACACGCAATTTAGCAAGCCGGCGTGGGATCGTCAGCATATATCGCCGACGATGGCGCGGCTGTGCACCAGCATGCAGTCGCTCGCGAACGATTCGCTTCACATCGGATTTCGCGAGCCGGCGCGAAAAGATTAGGTAAGCAAACGTTATTCACCGCGCTTCGTTGCACATGCAACGACAGATGATGTTATGGTTCGACCCCGTAAAAACAGGCACAATTCGACTGGCTAAACAAAAGCCGCGGCGCGCCGTAAACAATTAAATCAGCGCCGCCTCTCAAGCGCAGCAATAATTACCGCCACAGCGGCTGCCCCCATGACAGGCATTTCCTTTCCCGAACCGATCGATGCAGCATCCGCCGCGCGCGGCCTTGTTCACGCGCGCGGCGCATGCCCCATCGATTGGCGCGCCGCGCCGGCGGCAATCGTGCGTAATGTTTCGCGCGTCCCCCTGAAGGCGAGTCCGCAATGACGACTAGCCTTCCGTTGAAATGGCGCCGCAATGCGACGAAAGCGTCGCGGCAGGATCAGCACTTTCTCTCGCTCGTGCTCGACGCGTGGTCGAGCCGGCGCGCAGTCGGGCCCATGAGTTTCGCGATCAGCGTCGCGACGGGGATCGGCGCGGGCACGGCGGGCGTTGCGCTGCAAATGGCCTCGCGCTGGCCAGCCGTGCCGCTCGGCGTGCAGGTCGGAATCGGCGCGACGGCGGGCGTGCTCGCGATGATCGCGGCGCATCATCGGTTCGCCGCGCAAAAGGCGCGGCAGGCAGCGGCAATGGCGCTCGCCAGTTCGTTCCTCGACGCAAGCCGCGATTGCGTCAAGCTGCTCGATCTGCAAGGGCGCATGCTGCGCATCAACGATTACGGCGCCACGCTGATGGAAGCATCGTCGCCCGTCGAGCTCGAAGGCGCCAACTGGCTCGGCTTCTGGAAAGGCGACGACCACGACGCGGCGATGGCGGCGTTCAAAAGCGCGCTCGGCGGCACGGCCGCGTCGTTTCGCGGCAGCTGCACGACGACTGCGGGCCAGCCGAAGTGGTGGGACTCGCAGCTCATCCCCGTCAAGGACAACGGCGGCAACGTGATCGCGGTGGTGTGCGCGTCGCTCGACATGTCGAACCAGACGCGGCTGCTTGCGGAACTGCGCACGAAAAGCGAGCTGATGTCGGAGATGGAAGCGCACTTGCAGCTCGTGTTCTTCTCGTACAGCGCGAATTTCGAGTACTTCCATTACATCACGGCGGGCTCGTCGAACGTATTCGGCATCGATCGCGACGAGTTGCTGCGCGACCCGAACGGCTGGCTCGATCTCGTGGTGCCCGAAGACCGCGTGGCGTTACAGGCGGAAATGCGCCGCGTGATGGCCGAATCGTCGGAAGGACGCGCGCAGTATCGGATCAGGAAAGCCGACGGCACCGTGCACTGGCTGCGCAGCACCGGCTACCCCGTTCTCGACGATAACGGCAACGTGCTGCGCATCGTCGGCATCACGGAGGATGTGACGGCCGAGCAGGAACGCATCGCCGAACTGGACCGGCTCGCGTACACCGATTCGCTGACGGGCCTCGCGAACCGCGCCGCGCTGCTGCGCGAAATCGAAAGCCGGTGCGCGGCGCGCCAGCCGTTCGGCCTGATGTTCGTCGACCTCGACCGCTTCAAGGTGCTCAACGATACGCTCGGCCATCTGGCCGCCGATCATCTGCTGCGCGACGTCGGCGGCGTGATCCGCCGCTCGCTGCCCGATGATGCGTATGTCGCCCGGCTGGGCGGCGATGAGTTCGCGGTGCTGATCGGCAATGTCGTCGACAAGGCTGGGCTCGAAGCGCTCGCCCAAACGCTGCTCGGCAGTCTTTCGGCGAATCGCCTGCAAGGCGGCGGCGCGGGCGCGTTCATCACGGCGTCGATCGGCATTTCGGTCTATCCCGAGCACGGCTGTGACCACGATGCGCTCCTGTCCAGCGCGGATGTCGCGATGTACACCGCGAAGAAAACGGGCCGCAACGGCTATCAGTTCGCGGGCGAGGAAGCCGCGCGCACGATCGGCGACTTCGAGCTCGAACGCGACGTGCCCGAGGCGCTCGCGACGAACCAGTTCTTCCTGCATTTCCAGACCATTCACGAGCCGCACTCGCTCGCGGTGCACAGCGCCGAAGCGCTGATCCGCTGGCAGCATCCCGCGCGCGGTCTGATTTCACCAAGCGATTTCATTCCGCTGCTCGAAGAGACCGGCTTCGTGTCGGACGTCGGCGTGTGGGTGCTCGACCATGCGTTGCGCCAGCTCGCGGCATGGCGCCGGGCCGGCGCGACGAATCTGGGCATGTCGGTGAACGTGTCGGCGCGGCAACTGGGCAACGAGCAGATCGTGCGCGACGTCGACCGCGCGCTCAAGCAGCACGGCATTCCGCCCGGCAAGCTCGAAATCGAGTTGACCGAGACGGCGCTGATGAAGAATCCGCAGCAGGCGCAAAAGTCGATCGTCGAACTGAAGCGCCTGGGCGTGCGCATCGCGATCGACGACTTCGGCACGGGCTATTCGAGCCTCATGTATCTCGCCGACTTCGCGCCGCACACGGTCAAGATCGACCGGCATTTCACGTCGAAGATCGCGCACGATCCGACGACGCAGACGATCGTCGAAGGCATCATCGGGCTCGCGCACAAGCTCGGCATCAAGGTGATCGCGGAAGGCGTCGAAAACGCGGCGCAGCTCGCCATCCTGCGCCGCGTGAATTGCGACTACGTGCAGGGCTTCCTGCTCAGCGAGCCGCAGGCGCCCGAAGGCCTGATGAAGCCGCGCGCCTGACAGCGCGACGGCGGGCAGCGCGCCGCGCCTGCGCGTCCGTCAGAAGCGGTGCCGCAGGCCCGCGCCGATCAGCACCTGATTGTGATTCGACGAAGGATCGGCCGTATTGATGACGGCAGGCGCGCCCGACGACGCGTGCTGATAGATCGCTTCCAGATAGGTATCCGTGCGCTTCGAGAACTGATAGTCCGCCTGCACGCCGCCGTTGTGCCAGTGCGCGCCCGAACCCTTCGTGTACGTGTACGAGCCGGCGAGGGAAATGGTCGGCGTCAGCTGATAGATGCCGTTGACTTCGTAGTTGGAAAAGCCGATGGACGGCGCCGACTCGCCCGTATCGATCACGACGACGCCGACGTATGTCGAGCGCGACCAGGCCGCGGCCATCGTGAAGTCGCCGATCGCATAGCTCACGCCGACGCCATACGTGTTCTGCGTCTGCACGCCGGCATCGAAAACGTCCGTCGCGCTGGGCAGCACGACAGGCGTGAACGCGCCCGCCGACGTGTTGCCACGCCCGTTCGCATGCAGATACGCGGCGCCCGCATTGAGCGCGCCGTTCTGGTAGTTCGCGCCGAAGCTGTACGCGCGGTTGTTCGCGAACTGCCCTGCAGCGTTCGAGAACGCATACATGCCGCCCAACGTGAGACCGCCGAACGACGGGCTCGCGTACTTGACCGAGTTCGCGGCGAGGTACGAGTTGTTGGCGTTGTCGTTGTCGAACGGATGGGCGAACGCGGTGCCGCCCGAGCCGCCCGTCAGCGTGAACGGCGCGAAGTAGTCGTGGATCAGGTCGTACTGGTGGCCGAACGTCACCGTGCCCAGATTCTCGTTGCCGAGGCCGACGTAGTACGGGTGATCGTTGAACATCTCGCCCGTCGTCACCGAATAGCCGCGCTCGAGCCGAAAGATCGCGCGGTTGCCGCCGCCCAGATCCTCGATGCCCTGCAAGCCCCAGTAGCTGCCGTCGACGAGGCCCGAGGTCGATTTCCACTGCGAATGGCCGCCGACGTTGTTGATATACGCGAGCCCCGTGTCCAGTTCGCCGTACAGCGTGACGCTGCTCTGCGCGTGCGCGCCCATGCTGAGCGAGAGGAGTACGGCGGCTGCGGTTGCCGCTACGGCTGTCTTGTTGATCTTGTTCGCGGACATGCTCGGCTTCCCAAGGTTGAGTCGATTCGGATTCGAAGGCGACTTTTTATAGGAACGACAGCCATATGCACAAGTGGCGCGCATCAATTGTGTTGCAGAGCAACACAGCACGCGCCGCAATATAACTTACAAAGCGCGTACAGAAAGCCAATTATCGAGTTCGGGTGAAACGGAAGTAAAGCGAAAACATTTCGCCGCGCACCGCCTGTCCGAACGCCTGTCGATGACACCCGGCGAGGCTTCGGCTGAACGGGCTTTTTCTGAAAGCGTACGCCCAATGCGCGCTCAAAAGCGTTGTTTCCGTGCGACGACCGACGCTTGCCGGATTTCAAAGGCCGCGCTAATGCCGCGGCGCACGCTTACCCGACCCGGATACCAGGAATAGCTCAAGCCTCGGGGGCCGATGCCGTTAAACCATGGAGAATCAATCGGATGCGCAGGCATCCGGCAGTCCAGGGCAAAGAGCGCAATGCGCAACAACCAGCCGGTTACACAGAACGAGTACGACTACCCGTCGTCGCAGATGCTCGTGTCCGCGACCGATCTCAAAGGCAAGATCCAGTACTGCAATCCCGCCTTCATCGCCGCGTCGGGCTATTCGCGCGAAGAGCTGATCGGCAAGCCGCACAATCTGATCCGCCATCCCGACATGCCCGCCGAAGCCTTCCGACATGTGGACGACGATCCGCGCAGGCCATCCGTGGTCGGCGCTCGTCAAGAACCGGCGCAAGAACGGCGATCACTACTGGGTGCGCGCGAGCGTCACCCGCTCACACGGTTCGCGCCGGGTCCGAGGAAGACGCTTTGATCTGATGGATCATCGTTACTCCCATCTCGACAGCGCGCTATTGTCCGATAAAGATACGACGGTCAGCGCCCAGGATTGTTTGCGGGCCGGCTGACCCGAGTAACAACGGCGTTTATGTAGCCCGTCCCTTTGTGGACGGGCTATTTTTTGTCGCTCGCTGGCTTGCGTTTGACGTCCGCGTTTGATGTGCGCCGGTGCGCCTCGCTCAATCCGCAGCAAGTAGTTCGAGCTGCTGAGGCGCTTTCGACATCGGGCATTCGAGCGTCAGCAGCGCTTCCTTCCGGTGCAGGCCGCCCGCATAGCCGGTCAGATCGCCTGCGCTCGAAATCACGCGATGGCACGGCACGACGATCGACATCGGGTTGCGCCCGTTCGCGGCGCCGACCGCGCGCGATGCCGACAGCGGCAAGCCCAGCCGCCGCGCGATGCTGCCATAGCTGGCCGTCTCGCCGTATGGAATCGTCACGAGCTGCTCCCACACGTCGCGCTGAAACGCGCTGCCCAGCATGCGCAGCCGCAGCGTGAACTGCTGCCGCTCGCCCGCGAAGTATTCGCCGAGCTGCTCGCGTGCCTGATGCAGCACGCGCGAAGGCGTGAGCGTCGCGAGCGCCGCGTCCGCGGCCGGAAAATACTTCTGTCCGACGAAGAACACGCCCGTCAGCGCATCGTCTTCCGCGCGCAGCAGAATATCGCCGAGCGGACTCGGCATCGACATGCATTGCTTCATGAGACCCTCCTGCAAAATCACTTGGACGGCGCTCGAAGAACGGTATCGCTCCGCGATCGCAGTTCCGCGATTTGCCGCGAGGCTGAGTTGCGATGCTGCGTTCCCGTGCCACCTGAACTGCCTCCCAACAGTACCGACTTTAGTGCAGCACGCCGCGACGCTGCTTCCCGAAACTTGCGCTAATACATTCAAACGTCACTGCCATGACAGCGCGCGAAAGCGCGCCGCAAACACGCGCGGCGACCGCTTCCGACGCGCGGCTCGAACGCGCCGCGCTGGTTCGCGCAGCCCGTGCAAAAATCGCGGCGCCCCGCCGACAGCCGCGCCAGCCTTGTCTCTGCGCGCAGCGCCATGTCCCTTTGATGCGTCGCGCGCGACTCACCCGCATAATCGCGAGAGTGTGAGCGCCACGCGACAGACGGCGCGCGGCGCTACCCCTTACAATGCCTGTTCAGCAACGTCGTTCAATCACGCAAGAGGGAATTTTCGATGCGCACCACCGGGTCTTCCGGGGCAATGGCCCTGCTCACCGAGCACGACGACGCAACGGGTCGCGAACTACGCTCGCTGCGCCTCGAATCGACAGAAGACGGTAAAGGCATTCTTCTGATCGAGGTCGATGAACGCAAGCCGGGCATCCACCGCGAGGTGCGTTATGAAATCACGCCTGCGGAACTGATCGCAGCCATCCGTGCGCACGGCGCCGAACTGCCGGGCGAACAGCACAATCACCGGCAATAATTCCCCGCAGTCGACAGTCGCTTCACAAAGAGCGCGCGGCGCGCGTATCACGAGCGCCGCGCCTCTTGTTTTTTCGCGTTGCCGCCTCAATCTCCAGCGCTCCGTCGAACGTCGCACGATGCTGAATGACGCTCGGCGGGCGCGCCGGACGCTTCCTTTCGAAGCGCGCGGCGACACGCGTTTTCCGCTTTTCCGCAGTATCCTCGGCGCAGACCGCACCTCTCTTGCACGCGGTGAAAATGCGTCCATAATCGTTGAGTCCACTCACGTCGTTTTCCGGCCCAACAGCCGCGAAAGTAAGCCGATGCTACATGATCTCGTCGAGCAGTACGGGCCTGCCATCGTATTCGCCAATGTGCTCGCCGCGTCGATCGGGCTGCCCGTGCCCGCGATGCCTTCTCTCGTGCTGTTCGGCGCGATGGCAGCCATGCATCCCGGCTCGATCGGCGTACAGGTGCTGCCCGTGCTCGTGCTCGCCGTGTTCGCCACGCTGATCGGCGATAGCGCCTGGTTCGCGGCCGGCCGCATCTACGGCGGCAACACGCTGAAAACGCTGTGCAAGCTGTCGCTGTCGCGCGATACCTGCGTGAAGAAGACGGAGCGTTTCTTTGGCCGTTGGGGCGTGCGCGTGCTGGCCGTCGCCAAGTTCGTTCCGGGGCTGTCGATCGTCTCCATCCCGATGGCGGGTGCGATGGGCACGCCGTACCGCACGTTCCTCGCGTACGACAGCATCGGCGCGACACTCTGGTCGGGCCTCGGTCTCGTGCTCGGCGTCGTGTTCGCGCAGCAGATCGACATGCTGTTCGCCGGCGCGAGCCGCCTCGGCAAAATGACGGCCGTGGTCGTCGTCGTGCTGCTGGCCATTTATTGCACGTATCGCTGGTATCGGCGCCGCCAGCTGATCCGGCGGCTCGCGACCGCGCGCATGGATGTCGACGAGCTGTACAAGCTGATGCTCGACAAGCGTTCGCCTGTCCTGTTCGATATCCGCTCGCAGGAAAAGCGCAAGCTCGATCCGTTCGTGATCCCCGGCTCGGTGTTCGCCGACGAGCGCCAGCTCAATGAAATCGTCACGAAGTATCCGCACGATCAGAAGCTCGTGATCTATTGCTCGTGCCCGAACGAAGTGTCGGCGGCATGGATGGCGAAGCAGTTGACGGAGGCCGGGTTCAGCGACGTCCTGCCGTTGCGCGGCGGCCTCGATGCATGGCGCGACGCGGGCCGGCAGCTTGAGCCGCTCGCGGAAGAACCGGAGCCGACGGTCGCCGTCGGCATCACGCCGAAAACAGTCTGAACCGACAATGGCATCGGCTGCTGCCCTTCCCGGCGCGCGGCCCTGCAAGGAGCGAATTCGATGGGTGTCACGCGAGAGGGCGAAGACTCACAACACGTCGTCAGCCAGGCGCCGTTCTCGACGCTTTCGACGCGGCGTCATCAGATGTTTCCTGAACTCGATACGGACGAGATCCGGCGGCTGTGCAAGTTCGGCGAGCGCCGCCGCTTCGAGACGGGCGACATGCTGTTTCGCACCGGCGAGCGGGGGCCCGGCATGGTCGTGGTGTTGTCGGGCGCAGTCAAGATTTATCAGCGGGACGGCCTCGGGCGCGAGCATCTGATCAACGAACACCACAGGGGCTCGTTCCTCGCCGAAGTGGGGCAGTTGTCCGGCAAGCCGGCACTCGTCGACGGCATGGCGCTGGAGCCCGTCGAAGCATTGCTGATCGCGCCGGAGCGCCTGCGCGCGCTGATCGTCGCGGAAGCCGAACTGGGCGAGCGCATCATGCGCGCGCTGATTTTGCGCCGCGTCGGGCTGATCGAGAAAGGTGCGGGCGGGCCGATCATCGTCGGCAAGAGCAACGACCGGCGGCTCGTGTCGCTGCAAGGCTTCCTGTCGCGCAACGGCCATCCGCACACGGTGCTCGACGAGCGCGACGAAGACGGGCTGCGCATCATCGAGCAGTTCGCGGCGGGCCCCGACGACATGCCGCTCGTGATCTGCCCGGACGGCTCCGTGTTGCGCCATCCGAGCGACCCGGAACTGGCGACGTGCCTCGGCCTGATCCCCGATCTGGATTCGGAATTCGTGTACGACGCGGCCATCGTCGGCGCGGGTCCGGCAGGGCTGGCAACGGCCGTGTATGCGGCGTCGGAGGGTCTTTCGGTGATCGTGCTCGACGGCCGCGCGCCCGGCGGGCAGGCAGGCGCGAGCTCGCGCATCGAGAACTATCTCGGCTTTCCGACGGGCATCTCAGGGCAAGCGCTCGCGGGCCGCGCGTTCGTGCAGGCGCAGAAGTTCGGCGCGCACGTCGCCATTCCCGTCAGGGTCAAGTCGCTGCATTGCGACGAGCGTCCGTACCGGCTCGAACTCGCGTGCCAGGGCAGCATCCGCGCGCACTCGATCGTCATCGCGAGCGGCGCGGTGTACCGGCGCCCGGATATCGAAGGCATCGACCACTTCGACGGACGCGGCATCTACTACTGGGCATCGCCCGTCGAGGCGAAGCTCTGCAAGCGCGAAGAGATCGTGCTCGTCGGCGGCGGCAACTCGGCGGGCCAGGGCATCGTGTATCTGGCTTCGCACGCGAAGCACATCCACGTGCTGATCCGGCGCAGCGGCTTCGAGGCGACGATGTCGCGCTATCTGATCGACCGGATCGCGTCGCTGCCCAATGTCACCGTCTATCCGGGCACGGAAATCGGCTGGCTGGAAGGCAACGAGGGCGGGCTCGCGCAGATCGGCTTGAAGCGTCCTTGCGCGGACGGCCGCGACCGTTTTGATTCGCGGCATCTGTTCCTCTTCACGGGCGCCGATCCGAACACGGACTGGCTGCGCACGTGCGGCGTCGATCTGGACGCGAAGGGCTTCGTGATCACGGGCGCGAATTCGGCATGCGACCTGACCACATCCGTCGAAGGCGTCTATGCGATCGGCGATGTGCGCGCGGGATCGACGAAGCGCGTCGCGGCTGCTGTCGGCGAAGGCGCGCAGGTCGTCGCGCAAATCCATCAGATGCTCGCGGAACGCGCGGGCGAAACGGTCGCGCTCGGCGCCTAATTCTTTCCCTCTTTCTTTTCCCCTCTTCGGTCCTGCACCGGCTGGCGCGTGTCATCGCGCCGGCCAGTCGCGCCTTCTGCCGCTTGCAGCGCGCCCGCCCGCTTACCGGTCGTTACATTCGCGACCGTCTGCTTGCACCTGCGATGCTTTCTTTTTCGTAATATTTAGTCAGCGTCCCGTTAGAAACGCGCGACCGTTCAGGGCGCCGTCGATGGGCTTTTGCATTGCATGCGATGCGAGTGGGTGCGCTGCGTGGGGCTGGAGTAAGTGCTGAAGCGCCAACTCGGGTCGACCGCGCCGCTTGGGACCTGAGCAGGCGCTAAAGACAAGGAGGACAGCATGAGCAAACGTGCGATCGTATTGGCAGCCGTCGGCCTCGCGGCGGCGTGCGCATCGACGGCGGCAGCGGCGCATGTCGGCGTCGGCGTCTATCTGGGCCCGACTGCTCCCGTCTACGGGCCGCCGCCCGTCTACTACGCGCCGCCACCGCCCGTCTACTATGCGCCACCGCCACCCGTGTACTACGGCGGCTATCGCGGCGGGTACTGGGGCGGTCCGCGCTGGCATGATCGCTGGCACCATCGCGGCTGGGAAAGGCATCACGGTCATGGGCACTGGTGACGTCGGCGGCTGCGCATGCGGGCTGAAGGTGCAAACCGCCCGTACGTTTTCACCGGTCACGCTACAGTAGCGAAAGTCCGGCATGGCGCGAGTCCATGCTGCCGCTCGGCCCGCTATGACATAAAAGTGTGATCGCTCTCCCTCTTTCCGCCGCCCGCACGCTGCATCTGGCCGCACAAGGCCTGCTCGCGCCGCCGCGCCGCAAGGCGATCAAGGCCGATGTGCTCGGCGCGATCCGGCAGATGGCGCAACTTCAGATCGACACGATTCACGTCGTCGCGCGCAGTCCGTATCTGGTGCTGTTCAGCCGGCTCGGGCCTTATCAGCCGCGATGGCTCGACGAGCATCTCGCGGAAGGCCGGCTCTTCGAATACTGGTCGCACGAGGCGTGTTTCCTGCCCATCGAGGACTACGGCCTGATGCGCCACCGGATGCTCGATCCGTCCGACATGGGCTGGAAATACGCCGCCGACTGGCACGCGCAGTACCGTGTAGACATCGACAAACTGCTTGCGCACATCCGCGCGACGGGTCCGGTGCGCTCCGCGGATTTCGCGCGCGAAGCGGGCAAAGGCAATGGCTGGTGGGACTGGAAGCCGGAGAAGCGGCATCTAGAAGTACTGTTCGCGATCGGCGAACTGATGGTCGCCGAGCGGCGCAATTTCCAGCGCGTCTACGATGTGACGGAGCGCGTGCTGCCGCACTGGAACGATGCGCGCGACCTGCAACCCGCCGATGCCGTCGCGCAAGAACTGCTTCGGCGCAGTTGCCGTGCGCTCGGCGTCGTGCGCGCGGACTGGGTCGCCGACTATTACCGGATGCCGCGCCGCCCCTACGTCGACGCGCTCAACCGGCTGGCTGACGAAGGAGAACTGACGCCCGTGCGCGTCGACGGCTGGAAACAGGACACGTTCGTGCATCGCGACTTCGCGCCCCTCATCGACGACGCTTCGAACGGCAAGCTCGCGTCGACGGTGACGACGCTGCTGTCGCCGTTCGATCCCGTCGTCTGGGACCGCAAGCGCGTCGCCGCGCTCTTCGATTTCGACTACGTGATCGAGTGCTACGTGCCCGCGGCGAAGCGCAAATATGGCTACTACGTGCTGCCGATTTTGAATCGCGGCAAGCTGATCGGGCGTATCGATGCGAAGGCGCATCGCGCGAGCGGCGTGTTCGAAGTGAAGTCGCTGCATCTGGAGCCGGGCGTGCGCGCGAGCGGCCGGCTCACGTCGGACTTGCGGCGCGCGCTGCAACGTTGCGCAGACTGGCACGACACGCCGCAATTGCAGATCACAACGGCGCCTGACGGCATCGCTGGCGCGCTTGCCGGCGCCGTCGACGATTGACCGCGCGCCTTCACACGCTCAGTGCAATGCGGCCCACGCGAGCGACAGTGAAAACATTCCGAGCATGACGGAAGCGGCGCGCTGCATCTTCACGGGATCGAGCCACTTGAGCCTGCCGCTGCCGAGCGCCGCGCCGAACGCGATCCACGCGAGCGCGATCGGCAAGAGCAGGCAGGCGAACAAGGCCATCGCGAACGCATAGCCCGCGAGGCTTTCGAACGCGATCGCAGGAAAGATCGCGCCCGCGAACAGCAAGGCTTTCGGATTGAGCAGCGTCGCAACGAAAAGCGCGCGCGGTCCATTCGCTGGCGCCATCGAATCAGGCAACGCGACGGCCGCGCGCCACATGTCGATCGCGAGATACGCGATGTAAAGACCGCTCGCGATACGCAGCACCGAAGGCAGCCACGGCTGCGTATGCGATGCGCGCAGGAGAAAGCAGCCCCATGCGGAAATCGACACGAAGTAGCCCGCCAGTTCCGCGCCGATCAGCGGCAGCGAGCGGCGCGCGCCCTGGCGCAAGCCCGCGGCTGCAAGCAGCGTATTGGTGGGGCCAGGCGTGATCAGCACGACGACGATGCCGAGCGCAAGCATCATTGCGTCGTGAAAAGAAACCAGCGAGGGAAGCATTGGGAGAAGACAGGCGGTACGAAACGAGCGCCCTTTGTATCACAGGCGCACGACGATGCCGAAATCCTGTGACCAGATGTTGCAGGCGATGCATGCGGCGCCAGTGACGCGCCACATGCATGCCGGGGAAGCCAGCCGTCAGCGGTCGAGCTTGACCCGCAATTCGCGCGCTGTTTCGAGCAGACCTTCGTAGCCCGAGCGAGCATGTTCCGGCAGGTCAGGATCGCCGACCAGCGCGCCCAGCGTTTCGATCAGGCTGTAGAGAATGCCGCGCGCCGCGCTCACGGCAATGTTGCCCGACGACACCATTTGATCAACATGGGTCACGGCTGCGTCGAGGTGTTCGAGGTCCGGCTGTTCGCCAGTTTTCTGCTTGTCCGGATCATCGCGCGTCATGATGAATCGTCGCTCCTGTGCTGACATCGTGAAGGAATCGGTAATGTTGTTATATACCCATCGCGCACAGCCGTCCATTCGCACAGACGGCATGCATCGGGGGGTATCCGTTCGACTGACGGCGATCAACGACGGTTCACTTCACGCACATCGCTCGTGGCGTCCGGCAAAAACATCGGGACGTCGGCAACGTGGCTTTCCGCGTTCGCACGGCGACATGTCCCGATGGAGCCTCACGCCGTGCGTGCCCGCCGCACGAAGAGACGCTGCGTCAAGCCGAACGCAACGAGATTGCCCGCCACGACGAGCACGAGCCCGATGACGGCAAGCGCCGACCATCGATAGCCTTCGAACACCGTCGATACCGCAAGCGCCACGAACGGAAACAGCACCGTGCAATAGGCGGCGAGCTCGGGCCCGATGCGGCCGACCAGCATCAGATACGCAGTGAAGCCGATCACCGACCCGGGCACGGCGAGATAGACGAGCGCGCCGAGATAACGCGCGTCCGCTTCGAGCGCAAAAGGCAAGCCGGCGGCGAGGCTGCCGAGCGTCAGCACGCCCGCGCCGATCAGCATCGCCCAGCTGTTCGTGACGATGGGATGCAGGCCCATCGACTGCATGCGGCTCGACAGCAGATTACCCGCCGAGAAGCACATCGTCCCTGCGAACGCGACGGCAAGACCGAGCCATGCCGCGTGATCGCCGAGGTGCCCCGCCATCTGTTGCAACGACAGGCACACGATGCCGGCAAGGCCGAGTACCGCGCCGACGATCGCCGTCGGCTGCAACGGGCGGCCCATGAAAAGCCGCCCGTTGAGCGAGTTCAGCAGCGGCGCTGTCGAAAACACGACGGCGACGAGACCGCTCGGCACGACGCTTTCCGCGTAGTAGAAGCACAGGAAGTTCACGCAAAAAAGCGCGAGGCCCTGTGCCGCGAGAAAGCGCCACGCGGCACGCGGCGGCCACACGGGACGGCGCATCAACTTGAGCAGCGCGAGCAGCACGATTGCCGCGAGCCAGAAACGGCAGGCAATCGACACGGGCGCCGGCACGACGCCGAGCTGCCATTTGATCGCAATCCAGGTGGTGCCCCAGATGAGCACGGTCACGAGATAAAGAAAGAGATTCATCGCCAGTGGGCCACACAATACGGTCTTCGGTCCGCCCGACTATGCGCCCGCGAGGGTCCGTTCGATTGTCCAGAATTGCGCACTTTCGAGCGGCCAGCGAAGGCGCAACGCATCACGCCGTATACTTGTCGAACTACTTGTCGAACGACGCCTCATCCGTTTTCAGCCGCTCATTCACGTGAATATTTCGTCCATTGCCATGACCGACCCCGCCGATCCGCCGTTCGGCCTGCATTCGGTCTGCCAGACGCTCAGCGAGTCGAATGCGACGCTCGAGCGTTTCGCGTGGCTCGGCGACAAGCTGGCCATCGCGATCTGGACGCGCGAGACCAAAGAGGCGGAGACGGTCTACGATCAGCCCGGCCATCACACGCTGTCGTGTTATCTGGACGGCGGCTATCGCACCGAGCGTCAAAAGCTGCCGGGGCGCTACGGCGCGCCGAGCCGTCTGTGCGCGCTGCCCGGCGATCATGAATCGCGCTGGTGGGTGCGCGGCCACATGCACTTCATGCATCTGTATTTCCTGCCCGAGCACTTCACGCAGCGCGCGATCCGCGAACTCGACCGCGAGCCGCGCGAACTGACGCTGGCCGACCGCACGTACTTCGAGGACGAGCGCATTGCGAGCCTGTGCCAGTCGCTCGCAAACGACGTCTGGGACGACGCCGACGGCCGCTTGCGCGCAAACGAAACGTCACATGAAGTGTTGAGCCTGCTGTTGCGTTCGCAGGGTGTGAACCGCGTGGACGCCGCGCTCAAAGGCGGCCTTGCCGTCGCGACGCGCCGCCGGCTGCGCGATTACATCGATACGAATCTGACGCAGCCACTCACACTCGGCGAACTGGCTGCCGTTGCGAACCTTTCCGAATTTCATCTCGCGCGGATGTTCCGCACGTCGTTCGGTCTGCCGCCGCACGCATGGGTCGCGCAGCAAAGGCTGGAACGCGCGCGCACGCTACTGCGCACGACGGCGATGCCGCTCGCCGAAATCGCGACCCAATGCGGCTACGCGAACGCGAGCCATTTCAGCCACCGGTTCCGTCAAGGCACCGGCGTGTCGCCCGCCGTCTATCGACAGGCATTGCGCGCAGGCTGAAGCTTCGCGCCTCGCGACGCTTTCGGGCGTACTCTTTTCCCTGGCTTTCTTCGCTAAACACGTTGAGCGCGTTGAGCACGTTGAGCGCGATGTCTTCTGACGCGCGCTCGTTCGTCAATGCTGCCCGCTGGATCAATCGACTCAATTTGTCTATTCGAGACAAATCGTCTATATTCAGACACGAGCCCGCGCCGCGCACGCCACACTTGCCGCGCCCCATGCCACTGCTTTCACTCGAGGACAGAACTCATGCAAATCAGGGAATTTGGAGTCGAACGCTGGATGGATCTCTACGAGAACCATTGCGAGCTGAATCTTGCGGAAACGTGCGTCGAATCGCTGACGGTCGGTGAACTGTTGAAGATCGCGGGCAAGGAAGACGCGCTGCTCGGCGAGATTCTGCCGATGAAGCTCACGTATGGCGCGATCGACGGCACCGAGCGGCTGCGCAGCAACGTCGCGTCGCTGTATGAGAAGCAGGATGTGCCGAACGTGCTGATCACGCATGGCGCGATCAGCGCGAACGCACTGGTCTACGAAACGCTCGTCGAGCCCGGCGATCATGTGATCTCCGTGTTGCCGACGTATCAGCAGCACTACTCGATTCCCGAAAGCTACGGCGCGAAAGTCGACGTTCTGCGTTTGCGCGAGGAAAACGCGTTCCTGCCCGATGTCGACGAACTGAAGCGCATGGCGACGCCGACGACGCGCATCATCGCGATCAACAATCCGAACAATCCGACCGGTTCGTTGATGGACCGCGCGTTCCTCAAACAGATTGCGCAGATCGCGCGCTCGTGCGGCGCCTATGTACTCTGCGACGAAGTGTATCGAGGCACCGATCAGGACGGCAACGGCTTCACGGCATCGGTCGCGGATGTCTACGAGAAGGGCATCAGCACAGGCAGCATGTCGAAGACGTGGTCGCTCGCGGGCCTGCGCGTGGGCTGGATCGCCGCGCCTGTCGAGATCATCGAACGAGTGCGGATTCATCGCGACTACAACACGATCAGCGTCGGCATGCTCAACGATCTGCTCGCGTCGATCGCGCTCGAAAACCGCGCGGCGATTCTCGAACGCAATCACGGCATTCTGTGCACGAATCTCGCGCTGCTCGATGCGTGGATCGCGAAAGAGCCGCTGCTGTCCTGGGTGAAACCGAAGTCGGGCACGACGGCGCTGGTGCGCGTCGATGTCGATATGCCGTCGCGTGATTTCTGCGTCGCGCTGCTGGAAAAGACGGGCGTGATGTTCACGCCGGGCAGCGCGCTCGACGTGGAAGGTTATGTGCGCATCGGCTATGCGAACAATCGCGATGTGCTGGTGGCGGGGCTTGGGAAGGTGTCGGCGTACTTGCGGGAGATTGCGCGCTAAAACACGCTGAGCAAAAGCCTTCGCTCCGTGTTCGCATTCGAAGCGAAGGCTTGCGCGTTATTTCTGGTTTCTACCTCAACGCCCGCGCCAACACCCGCGCAACATGCAACGCCTCAACACCCGCGCCATCGTGAATCTGATGACGGCAGCTCGTCCCATCGGCGACGATCACCGTATTCGCGTCGACCTTGCGCACGGCGGGCAACAACGACAACTCGGCCATCGCCATCGATGCGTCGTAATGCTCCGCTTCATATCCGAAGCTGCCCGCCATTCCGCAGCACGACGATTCGACCGTCGATACCTTAAGCCCGGGAATCCACTTCAGCACGGTTTGCACAGGAGAAAAAGCATCGAACGCCTTCTGATGGCAATGACCATGCACGAGCGCCTGATCGACGCCACCGCCTAACGGCTTCAATTCAAGCTTCAGACGGCCGGCCTTCTGCTCGCTGACGAGAAACTCCTCGAACAACATTGCGCGCTTCGACAGACGCTCCGCTTCTTCGCCGAAGCCGTAGTGCAGAAACTCGTCACGCAACGACAGCAGACACGACGGCTCCAATCCGACGACGGACACGCCGCGCTCGACGAACGGCCTGAACGCATCGAACATTCTGCGCGCCTCGCGCTTCGCCTCGTCGACAAGACCCGCTGCGAGGAACGTGCGTCCACAGCACAGAGGACGCTCGCCTGCGCGCGTATTGAAGTGCACGGTATAGCCCGCTGCTTCGAGCACCTGTCGCGCGGCGCGCGCGTTCTCCGGTTCGATGCTGTTGTTGAACGTATCGACGAATAGCAGCACTTCTTTTTGTGCTTCTTTCGAAGCATACGAAGATGCAGCGCTCACCTTGGCATCGCTCAGAAACGGCTTGACGAAGCGCGGCAACGAACGTTGCGGCGCAAAGCCGAGCGCGCGCTTGACCGACGGCAAGTTCGCGGCGAACGCGAATACGCCGGGCATGCCGGCCGCCATCGCCGCATAACGCGGCATGAACGCGATCATCTTGTCGCGCAGGCGCAGGCCGTGCTTTTGCACCCACGCTGCGCGCGCCTCGATCTTGAACTTCGCCATGTCGATGCCCGTCGGGCAATCGCGCTTGCAGCCCTTGCACGACACGCACAGATCGAGCGTATCCTTCACGTCCTCGCTCGCGAGCCCTTCCGCGCCGAGTTGCCCCGACAATGCGAGCCGCAACGTATTCGCGCGCCCGCGCGTCACGTGCTGCTCGTCCTTCGTCACGCGATAGCTCGGACACATCGTGCCCGCATCGAACTTGCGGCAATGCCCGTTGTTGTTGCACATCTCGACGGCTTTCGCGAGGCCGCCCGCCAGATCGCTGCCCGTTCCGCGCGCCGTTTCCACGCCCGTCAGCGGATCGCGCTCGACGTTCCACGTCGACCAGTCGAGCGCGGGCGTCAACGGATGCACCTTGTATCCGGGTGCAAAGCGGAAGTTGCGCGCGTCGTCCATCTTCGGCGGACGCACGATTTTGTCCGGATTCATCCGGTTGTCGGGATCGAAAAGCGCCTTGATCTCGCTGAACGCCTGATTGATGCGCGGACCGTATTGCCACGCAACCCATTCGCCGCGACACAGTCCATCGCCATGTTCGCCCGAATACGCGCCCTTGTATTCGCGCACCAGAGCGGCCGCCTCTTCCGCGATCGCGCGCATCTTCTTCGCGCCGTCGCGGCGCATGTCGAGAATGGGCCGCACGTGCAGCGTGCCGACGCTCGCATGCGCGTACCACGTCCCCTCCGTGCCGTTGCGATGAAACACGTCCGTAAGCCGGCTCGTGTATTCGGCGAGATGTTCGAGCGGCACTGCGCAATCTTCGATGAACGATACGGGCTTGCCATCGCCCTTCATGCTCATCATGATGTTCAGGCCTGCCTTGCGCACTTCCCACAGCGCTTTTTGTTCGGCGGCGTCGGGCATCTGCACGACGGAATCGGGCAAGCCGAGATCGGCCATCAGCTCCGTCAACTGCTTGAGCGACGCGAGCTGCGCATCGAGATCATCGCCGGCGAACTCGACGAGCAGAATCGCTTCCGGCCTGCCGACCAGTGCTTTTTCGATCACCGGCCGGAACGAAGGATTGCTCATCGCGAGATCGATCATCGTGCGATCGACCAGTTCGACGGCAACGGGCTTGAGCTTCACGATGTGCTGCGTGAGGTCCATCGCCTGCCAGAACGTCGGGAAGTTCACGACGCCCAGCGTCTTGTGCGTGGGCAATGGCGCGAGCTTCAGCGTCAACTGTCGGCTGAACGCGAGCGTGCCCTCCGAGCCGACGAGCAGATGCGCGAGATTTGCAAAGCCATCGTCTGTGTAGGCGCGTGGATTCTGACAATCGAACAGATCGATGTTGTAGCCCGCGACGCGCCGCAACACCTTCGGCACCTGCGCGACGATCTCATCGCGCTCGCGCAGCGCAATCGCCTTCACGCCTTCGAGAATCTGCTGCAAACGCGTGCCCTGCGGCCCGCTGCGCAGCGAAGCGAAGTGCGCTTGCGTGCCGTCCGCGAGAATCGCGTCGATCGCTTCGACGTTGTGGACCATGTTGCCGTATTCGATCGAGCGCGAACCGCACGAGTTGTTGCCCGCCATTCCGCCGATCGTGCACTGCGCCGCCGTCGACACATCGACAGGAAACCACAGGCCATGCGGCTTCAGCCATGCATTCAGATGATCGAGCACGATGCCGGGCTCGACCGTCACAGTGCGCCTGTCCTTGTCGAAGTCGATGACCTGATTCAGCCACTTGCTCGTATCGACGACGAGCGCCTCGCCCACTGTCTGTCCGCACTGGCTCGACCCCGCGCCGCGCGCGAGCAGCGGCACGTGCTCGCTGCGCGCGATGTCCAGCGCGACGCGCAGATCGTCCTGATCGCGCGGCACGACGACACCGATCGGCGTGATCTGATAGATCGATGCATCCGTCGAATAACGGCCACGGCTTGCGGCATCGAACAGCACGTCGCCGCGCAGTTCCTTGCGCAGCCGGTTCGCAAGCGGCGTCCCCATGCGCGCCGACGAAGGCACGAGATGGATCGGTTTGACGAGCAGAGTGGAGTTGGCGTTCGACATGTGCTTCGGCCTGTGAGATGCCTCGACGGCGCGGCTGATAGGCGGATGGGCGATAGGCGAGCCCTGAAAAAGCGCGACTATTCGAGCGTGACGCTCACGGGCGCAAGCCCTTCGATGTTTCCGTGCGCGGTGCCCGCTTCTTGTGGGAAGAACATGCCCGTAAAAGAGCCCGTTGTCACGACCATGTCGGGCGTCACGGCAATGCCGCGATGCTGCGTGCAGTGATTGACGAGCCACGTCAGCAGACGACGCGGATCGCCGCACGGATTCGACGGCGCCGCCTTCACGACGTCGCGCCCTTCGAACGTGAAAGCAAGCGAGGGCGCGACGAACGGAAAATCGCGTCGATACTTCGTGAACTCACCGACGATCAACGCGCCGTGATTCTGCAAGTCCGCAAGTTGCGCGAGCTTGTCGACGTTGGGCCACGCCTCGAAGCGGCTCGCGACGATTTCGATCGTAGCCGCCATCGAATCGATTGCGCCGAGCACATCCGTTTCATGATACGCGTGCGCAGCCGGCTCGAAGCGCCGGTTGAAGCGGAACGCAATTTCCAGTTCGAGACCGAGCGGCTTGTAGTGAGCACGCGGCAGACGCGTGCCGTCGACGTGCAGATCGGTCGATGGCAGAGGCGCGCCCTGAATCGCGCCATCGGCGGATTTCGCGCCGATTTTCCAGCCGCCGATGCGCGCGCCGCGTGACGCCAGCAGCTCGTGCTGGATCGCGTAAGCGGCGCTTGCGTCGGCGGGAATCAGTTCGGTCGGGAGCGACGCGAGCGTCGTGTGATCGGCGCGCGCGTCGGCAAGTTGTCGGCTCAGCATGTTCATTCGGACGTTAGCAAGATTCACGCATTGAAGCGCGTGGCAGGTTGTGCGCTCGGCTCTGCGCCGACTGCGAAACGGCTTTCCGGTTGCATGCGGAACGCGAGCACGACGCCGATCGCCATCAGCAGCATGCTGCCCACGAAAGGCAGTTCCCAGTTGCCGAACGAATCGATCAGATAGCCTGACAGCACGGGCGAAATGATCGCCGCGAGCGCCGAGCCCGTGTTCATCATGCCGCTCGCGGTGCCCGAGTGTTCCGGCGCGATGTCCATCGGAATGGCCCACATTGGCCCGATCGTCATCTCGGCGAAGAAGAAGCCCGACGACAGGCACATCATCGACACATACACGTTGTGCGTGAACATCAACGGCACCAGCGATGCAAGCGTGAGCAGCATACAGATCGACACCATCCAGCTGCGTGCGCGCCTGAGACTGCCCGTGCGCTCGAAGAGCTTGTCGGTGACGATGCCGCCCAGCGTATCGCCGATCACGCCCGCGAAGAACACCGCCGAAGCGAACACGGCCGACTTCTTCAGATCGAGGTGATAGCTATGCAGGAAGTACTGCGGAATCCAGCTCAAGAACAGCCACAACGTCCAGCCATAGCAGAAGTACACGATGGTGACGGGCGCCATGCGCTTGAAGAGCGCGTTCCACGGCACATTTGCGGTCTTGGCCTTCGGCGCGGGCAACACGTCGAGTTCCGCCTGCGTGATGCGGCGATGTTCTTTCGGATGCTCGGTGAACGTCAGTGCCCACACGACGACCCACAGCAAGCTGAACGCGCCGCAGATATAGAAAGATTCGCGCCAGCCCCACGTCGTCATCACGAGCACGATCACGCCGGGCGCGATCGCATTGCCGATGCGCGCCGCCGAGTGCGTGATGCCCTGCGCGAAGCCGCGTTTTTCTTTCGCGACCCAGCGCGACATCGCAGCCGTCGCGGCAGGAAACGTCGCGCCTTCGCCGAAGCCGAGCAGCACGCGCGCGCAGAGCAGCGAAGCCAGGCCGCCCGCGAAGCCCGTCAACAGGGTCGCGACGGCCCAGATCGCGCCGCATGCGATCAGCGTGCGCTTCGCGCCGAAGCGATCGCTGACCCATCCGCCAATAATCTGGAACACCAGATACGGATAAGCAAAGGCCGAGAAGACGAGGCCGACTTCCGTATGCGAAAGATGAAACTCCTTGCCGAAGCCCGCAGCCGCCGTGCTGACGTTGACGCGGTCAAGGTAGGTGATGAAGTACATGATGCATAGCATCAGTAGAACGATACTGGTCGCACTGGTCACACGAAACCGCTTCATCGTCTGTCTCCGTTGCTTGTGACGGCGCGTTCGCGCGGGCTGTTCAGCCGTGGTGCCGCGCGAGCCGCCGTCTGCGTGGTCTGCCGTTTGCGTTGATCGCGTCTGTGGTGCTGTTCGCTTGTGTGCTTCTTTCTTGTTGTTGCGCATTGCGCTGACGAGGCGCGCGGGGTTGCTCGTTATCGCCATCGTCATCGAACGAAGGAAGCGCTGTTATCCGCTTCCTTCATCGCTGATGTTTATCGGCGGATCACGCGGCCGCCTTGAGTTTCGGCGCGTTCGGCTGCGACATCAGAAATTCCATCGCAGCGGGCAGTCCGCTCGCGGCGATGTGCACGCCCGCGAGTTGCAGGCCCATTTCGACGCCCGCGAGCGTGGCCATCAGCGTGAGGTCGTTGCAGTCGCCCAGATGACCGATGCGGAACATGCGCCCTTTCATCTTGCCGAGACCTGTTCCGAGCGACATGTCGAAGCGTTCGTAGATGACCTTGCGCACGGCATCTGCATCGATGCCGTCCGGCATCATCACGCCCGTCAGCACGGGGCTATAGACGGACGGATCGACGCATTGAATCTCGAGGCCCCACGCGCGCACTGCGCGGCGGCATGCTTCGGCGAGACGGTCGTGACGCGCGAACACGTTGTCGAGTCCTTCGCCAAGAATCATGTCGAGCGCTTCCGAAAGCCCGTACAGCAGGTTCGTGTTCGGCGTGTACGGCCAGTAGCCGCTTTTGTTCATTTCGATGATTTCGGCCCAGTCCCAGAACGCGCGCGGCAGCTTCGCGTGCTTGCCTGCGTCGATTGCCTTCTGCGACACCGCGTTGAAGCTGATGCCTGGCGGCAGCATCAAGCCCTTCTGCGAACCGGACACGGTCACGTCCACACCCCATTCGTCGTGGCGATAGTCGGCGCACGCGAGGCCCGAGATCGTATCGACGAGCAGCAGCGCCGGATGGCCCGCGGCATCGATCGCGCGGCGCACGGCCGCGATATCGGACGTGACGCCCGTCGACGTCTCGTTGTGAACGACGCACACGGCCTTGATCGCGTGCTGCGTGTCTTCGCGCAGACGCGCTTCGATCATCTGCGGCTGCACGCCGCGCCGCCAGCCTTCGATGCCGGGCAGGCCCAGAAACTCCGGCCTCAGCCCGAGGTTGTCGGCCATCTTTTTCCAAAGCGTCGCGAAGTGGCCCGTCTCGAACATCAGCACGTGATCGCCGGGGCTCAGCGTGTTCGACAGCGCAGCCTCCCACGCCCCCGTGCCCGACGCCGGATAGATCACGACGGGCTGCTGCGTCTTGAAGATCTTCTTGATGCCTTCGAGCACTTTCAGGCCGAGCGCGCCGAACTCCGGACCGCGATGGTCGATGGTCGGATAGCTCATCGCCCGCAGGATGCGGTCGGGCACCGGGCTAGGACCCGGAATCTGCAAGAAGTGGCGGCCTGCGGGATGAAAGTCGAGCTTCAGCATCGGTCGATCTCCTCGATTGAATTTTGCATGCAAAAAACTATAGCAACGGATCGCCATCGTCCCAAGGCAGTGTTTACCCGCATATTTCCTCGGAAAGACTTGCATGCTTTAAAATTGACGCATATCGCTTGAGGATTTTTGCATGCAAAATTCGGACATTGACGCAGGCCTGACACCGCCTCCCCTGATGCCGAAGGTCGAACGCCAGCGTCTGCACGACACGGTGGTCGAACACATCCGGCGCTTCATCGTCGAAGGCGTGCTCGAGCCGGGCAAGAAGCTGAACGAACGCGAGTTGTGCGAGACGCTCGGCATTTCGCGCACGCCGCTGCGCGAGGCGCTGAAGGTGCTCGCGGCGGAAGGGCTGATCGACATCGAGCCGAATCGCGGCGCGTCGGTGTCGAAGATGTCGGAAGCGGAGATCCGCGAGACGTTCGAGCTGATGAGCGGGCTCGAGGCGTTTTCCGGCGAGCTGGCCGCCGAGCGCATGACGGCTGCCGAACTGGCCGACATCAAGGCACTGCACTATGCGATGCTCGCGTGCCGCACGCAAAACGATCTGGCCGGCTACTACAGCCGCAATCAGGCGATTCACGACAAGATCAACGAGGCTGCGCGCAATTCGGCGCTGCGTCACACGTATGTCGCGGTGAACCGCAGGTTGCAGGCGTTGCGGTTTCGCTCGAACTTTCAGACCCCGAAGTGGGACCGCGCGATTCACGATCACGATGAAATGCTGAAGGCGCTGGAGGCGCGCGACGGCAAGCGTCTGAGCACGATATTGCGGCAGCATCTGCTGGACAAGCGCGATGCCGTGTTGCAGATACAGTCGCGAGAGGATGCGGCGGCGGGGAAGTTGAGGGCTTGATTTGAAGGCGTGAAATGAAAAACGCACGGCGGATTGCCGTGCGTTTTTTTACCATCGGATCATAAAACCATCATCCGTTTCCCCGCCCCGTATGATCCCTCTGCCGCAGCGACTGCGGCAGACCATACAGAACGATCAACGCGCAGACCAGGCTCAACGCGCCGATCACATACAACGCCGGGGTCGTGCTTCCCGTCACGTCGCGCACGCGACCGACCATCACCGGGCTCACGATTCCGCCCAACTGTCCCAGCGTATTGATCAGCGCGATGCCGCCCGCGGCGCCCGCGCCCGTCACGAGCTTCGGCGGCAGCGCCCAGAAAGCAGGAATCGAAGCGATCACGCCCGCGCCGAGCACGGCGAGCGCCACCACGAGCATCACGGTCTGCTTGTCGAAGAAGCCAGCGGCAAAGAATCCGACAGCCGCCGTCACCAGCAACGCGCTCACGAACTTGCGGCGCTCGCCCGACGCATCCGACATCCGCCCCACCACCACCATGCAGATAGCGCCGCAGATATACGGCACGGCTGTCAGCAGACCGATAATCGTCGGGTTTTGCGTGCCGGCGCTGCGGATCAGATGCGGTGCCCAGAAATTGAGGCCATAAGACGCGATCTGAATCAGAAAATAGACGAGCCCCAGCGTGAGAAACCCAGGCGTGCGAATCGCGCCGAGCAGCGAGTGACCGTGCGCCGTCGGCTGCGCCTGCTGCGCGACCTGAGCCGACAGATACGTCTTCTCGGTGGGCGACAGCCAGCCTGCATCGTCGATGCGATCCTTCAGCAGCTTCAGCACAAGAATGCCGAGCACGACGCACGGCAAGCCGCCCAGCATGAAAAGCCAATGCCAGCCACGAATGCCGAACACGCCGTCCATCTGCCCGAGCACGAGGCCTGAAATCGGCGCGCCGACCAGACCCGAAAACGCCGATGCCAGAAACAGCAGCGACGTGATACGTCCTCGATAGCTCGCCGGAAACCACAGCGTCAGATAGTAGAGCACGCCAGGCGCAAAGCCCGCTTCCATCGCGCCGATCACGAAGCGCAGTCCATAGAACTGCCATTCGTTCGTGACGAAGACCATTGCCGCCGTCGCGAGACCCCATGAAATCATGATCCGCGCGATCCACTTGCGCGCGCCGACCTTATACAGAAGCATGTTGCTCGGCACTTCAAAAAGCACATAGCCGATCACGAAGAGACTCGCGCCAAGGCCATACGCGGTATCGGAAAAGCCGAGATCGCTTTGCAGCTGGAACTTCGCGAAGCTGATGTTGATGCGGTCGAAGAATGCGAACAGGTAGCAGATCATGATGAGCGGCATCAACCGCCACGCTACCTTTTTGATGATGTCGGCGGTCGCCGATAGCTTGTCGTCGTGACCGTTCGCCGACACTGCGTCTGTTGTACTCATGTTTTGTCTCCTGTGGGACTGAGTTAGCGCTTAAGTGCCTTGACCCCGTCCCGCGTGCATGTTTGTTGTCGAAGTAAACGAAATTGAAAATGCTTCAGATAGCGCGCACGTAATCGGGCACGGGATGCACGTCGCAATTGCGGCCTGCCTTCATCAGTTGCCCCGGCACGTCGTGACCGAGCAGCGCGGGCAACGTGCGCGACAACGCGATCAACTTCTGCAAGTCGATGCCCGTCGGAATGCCCATTTCGTCGCACATGTTGACGAGATCTTCCGTGCAGATGTTGCCCGATGCGCCCGGCGCGAACGGACATCCGCCAAGGCCGCCGAGCGCCGCGTCGAAACGGCGCGCGCCCGCTTCATACGCGGCCAGCACGTTCGCGAGACCAAGGCCGCGCGTGTTGTGAAAGTGCAGCGTGAGCGCGTCGGCAGGCACGCGTTGCAGCACGCGCTTGACGAGCCGCGCGACCTGACGCGGGTTCGCCATGCCCGTCGTATCGGCGAGCGTGATGCCGTTGATGCCCATTTCGCGGTAGGTGTCGACGATCGACACCACGCGGTCTTCGTCGATCGCGCCTTCGAACGGGCAACCGAATGCCGTCGCGACCGTCGCGTTCAGCGATAGGGGGAAATGCTTCGCGAGCCGCACGATATCGCCGAACGCATCGAGCGACGCTTCGCAGCTCATGCGCATGTTCGCGCGATTGTGCGTCTGGCTCGCGGACATCACGAGGTTCAGTTCGTCGGCGCGTGCATTGAGCGCGCGCTCGGCGCCCTTCACGTTGGGCACGAGCGCCACGAAGACCACGCCTTCGCGTCGCTGGATCTGCGTGAAAACCGCTTCGCCGTCGCGCAGCGCGGGAATCGCTTTCGGCGAAACGAACGAGCCGGCCTCGATGCGTGTGAAGCCCGCCGTCGACAGCTGATCGATCAGCGCGATCTTGTCGGCCGTCTCGACCCACGTCGGCTCGATCTGCAAGCCATCGCGCGGCGCGACTTCCTGCACGATCAGCTTGTCGAATCGCATGTTGTCGTCATCGAAGTTCATTGCACGGCTCCTTCGCGGCGCAGCCGCTCGATTTCACTTTGTTCGTAGCCCAGATCGGCCAGCACGCTCGACGTGTGCTCACCGAGCGCGGGACCTTGCCAGCGCACTTCGCCCGGCGTCTCGGACAGCTTCGGCACGATGCCCGGCATCTTCACCGACGCGCCGCCCGGCAAGTCGGCCTTCAGCAACATCTCGCGTGCCTGATAGTGCGGATCGGCGACGATGTCGGCCACGGAATAGATGCGGCCCGACGGCACTTCCGCGCTTTCGAGCGCGGCCAGCACGTCGTCGATCGAATGATGCGAGGTCCACGCAGTGATCGCGGCATCGAGCATCGCGGTTTGCGCGACGCGGCCATCGTTGCGCGCGAGCGCGGGATCGTCCGCGAGATCGGGGCGGCCGATCACATGCATCAGCCGCTTGAAGATGGGATCGCTATTGCCCGCGATCACGACGAAGCCGCCGTCTTCCGTGCGATACGTGTTCGACGGCGCAATGCCCGGCAGCGCGCCGCCGCTGCGCTCGCGCACATGGCCGAGCAGATCGAATTCGGGCACGAGGCTTTCCATCAGGTTGAACACGCTCTCGACGAGCGACACGTCCACCACCTGTCCGTCGCCCTGCCCCGTCTTCACGCGCAGCACCGACATCAGCGCGCCGATCACGCCATGCAGCGACGCGAGCGAATCGCCGAGGCTCACGCCGACGCGCGCCGGTGCGCCATCGACATCGCCCGTCGTATAGCGGATGCCGCCCATCGCTTCGCCGATCGCGCCAAAGCCCGGACGATCGCGATACGGGCCTGTCTGACCGTAGCCGGAAATGCGGACCATCGTGAGTTTCGGATTGATTGCGTGCAGCACATCCCAGCCGAGGCCGAGCTTTTCGAGCGCGCCGGGACGCAGATTTTCGATGACGATGTCGGCGTCGGCGACGAGACGCTTGACGACGTCGGCACCTTCCGCCGACTTGAGATTCACGCAGATCGACTTCTTGTTGCGCGATTGCAGATACCACCAGAGCGACGTGCCCTCATGCAGCTTGCGCCATTTGCGCAGCGGATCGCCCGTTTCGGGTGCTTCGATCTTGATGACTTCCGCGCCAAACTCGGCGAGCAGCCGCGCGGCGAACGGCGCCGCGATCAGCGTGCCGATTTCGACGACGCGGATACCCTGCAACGGACCACTCATGATGCTGTCTCCAATGTGAATTCATGTTGGAGACAAGGTTAGAAGCGCGGCCGCCGCAGCGTCCAGCCGCATTTCGCCAACGACCTTTCGCGGTTCGCGAACGCTCCGCGCTAGGCGTTGCTGGACAAGGCTTCGACGGAACGCAGATGGTCAAACAGGAGCTTCGCGACAGGCGAAAGATGCGCCGCGTCGCGCGTGACGATGATGAGATCGCGCTCGGCCCAGTCGTCTTCGAGCGCGACGCTGACGAGGCCCAAAGGCCGCCCCATGATGCGGTAAACGTTGGTCGGCAACACGCCGACACCCATTCCCGCCTGGATCATCCGGCACACGGCGTCGAAGCCCGGCACGTGGATGCGCAGCCTGAGCGGCTTGCCCGCCTGGCGCGCGGCCATATGCGTGCGCGCGTTGATCGAACTGGCCGAATGCAGGCCGACATGATCGCTGTCGAGCGTTTCCGCGAACGCAACGCTCGTGCGTTCCGCGAGCGGGTGATCGTCGCGCATCACGACGCACAGCGCGTCGTGCCGGTAGTGCGTCGCTTCGAGGCCGCGCGCGTCCGCTTCACCGGAACAGATGCCGAGATCGGCGAGACTGTCCGCGACCGCTTCGACGACGCCGCCGCTCGGCCGCTCTTCGAGATCGATCTTCACGAGGTCGTTGACGGCGAGAAAAGCGCGCAAATCTTCAGGCAGGAATTCGACGATCGCCGAGAGGTTCGCCATCATCCGCACATAGCCGCGCACGCCGCTCGCGTGGCCCGCGAGTTCGATGCCGATATTCTCGATGCCGCGCATCACACGGCGCGCGTGATGCAGCAGCGTTTCGCCTGCGGGCGTGAGCGTCATGCCGCGCGCGTTGCGCTGAAAGAGCGTCGCGCCGACGGCCTGCTCGAGTTCGAGCAGACGCTTGCTGGCAGCGGATACGGCGATGGCCTCGCGTTCGGCGGCGCGCGTCAGCGTGCCTTCCTCATAGACGGCGATGAAGAGCTGCAAGGTCGTGAGGTCGAGGCGGCGGTGGAGGTTCTTCAGGGCCATGGCGAATACGATCACGCGCAGTATCGGGACTGCAATGCGTGATATTGTGCCGCGAATCGTGCCGTGACCCGCTCCGAACGCTCCCGGTGGATACATATCCGCGTATTCGCGATACGACGCGATGCGATGCGCGGCGTGGCTGCCTGCGTCGGCCTCAAAAGCGGATTTGCTATCCTGTGCGCTCTCTTCAACGCGTTGCCTGCGAGGTCATCGAATGCCGAGCGTCGCCATAGCGATCTTTCCGGGCGTCCAGGCGCTGGATGTCGCCGGCCCCGTCGATGTCTTCTCCGAAGCGAACGGTTTCATCGCCGGCAACGACCGTTATGAAGTGACACTGCTCGCCGCCGACAGCAAGCCGCTGCGCGCATCGAACGGCATCACGTTCATCGCCGACGAAACGTTCGACCGGAAGCGCTCACCCTTCGATCTCGCGCTGATCGCCGGCGGTCCTGCGTTGCCGGAGTGCGCGCCCGATCCGCGCCTGACGGACTGGCTCGCGAACGTCGCATCGCAATGCAGGCGCTATGGCTCGATCTGCACGGGCGCGTTCGCGTTGGGCCATGCGGGTCTGCTCGATGAGCGCAACGTCACGACGCACTGGCAGCACGCACAGCAACTCGCGACGCAATTCCCGAAAGCGCGTGTCGACTTCGATCGCATTTATCTGCGCGACGACCGGCTCGTGACGTCGGCGGGCGTGACGGCGGGCATCGATCTCGCGCTTGCGCTCGTCGCCGAGGACCACGGCCCGCAGACCGCGCTGAAAGTGGCGAAGCGCCTCGTCGTGTTCTCGCAGCGGCAAGGCGGGCAATCGCAGTTCAGCCCTTACCTCACCGCGCCCGCCGACGAAACCTCGCCCGTCGCAAAGGTGCAGGCGCACGTGATGGCGAACATCCGCGACAACTTCACGGTCAAGCAGCTGGCCGGCGTCGCGGGGATGAGCGCGCGCAATTTCGCGCGGATCTTCGTCCAGGATACGGGCGTGACGCCGCATGAGTTCGTCGAACGCGCGCGGATGGACGCGGCGCGCAAGCTGCTGGAAAGCAGCGGCGCGGCGCTCAAGACCATTGCGTATGATTGCGGCTTCGGCACGGCCGATCGCATGCGCATCGTGTTCACGAAGCGTATTGGCGCGACGCCGAAGCAATACCGAGAGCGCTTCCGGCAAGAGTGAGTGCTGCGTGAGAAAATGTCCGGTACATCAACGGCTCTTTAGAACCTCGACATGAACGCTACCACTTCCGTTCGCGCCATCGTCACCGGTCATACGCGCGGCCTCGGCGCGGCGCTCGCCGAACAGCTGCTCGCGCAAGGCATCGCTGTGCTCGGCATTTCGCGCTCGCGCAATGACGCGCTCATCGGGCGGCAAAGTTTCGAACAGGTCGAAGTCGATCTGTCGAATGCGGAACGCCTCACGCAATTCCTCTCCGGCGACACGTTGCGCAACTTCCTGAAAGGCGCGCAAACCGTGTTGCTGTTCAACAATGCGGGCATGGTGCAACCGATCGGTCCCGTCGAAGGGCAGGACGTCGCGACGATCGCGCAAGCCGTCACGCTGAATGTGTCCGCGCCGTTGATGCTGGCGAGCGCGTTCGCAGCCGCAAGTCCCGATGCCGGCGACCGGCGGATCGTCCACATTTCCAGCGGCGCCGCGCGTCATCCGTACTCGGGGTGGAGCATCTACTGTGCGACGAAGTCCGCGCTCGATCATCACGCACGCTCCGTCGCGCTCGACGAGAACCGGGCGCTGCGCATTTGCAGCGTCGCGCCGGGTGTCGTCGATACGAACATGCAGGCGGAAATTCGCAGCACAGGGATGGACAAGTTCCCGATGCGCGAGAAGTTCGAGGAACTGAAGCGCAGCGGCAAACTGTCGACGCCGGAAGAGTCGGCGGCCAAACTGATCGGCTACGCGTTGAGCGATACGTTCGGCGCCGTGGCGACTGCGGACGTGCGAGAGCTGCCGCAGTAAGCGTGCAGTCGCGTAGCGCAGAAGCGAAGTCCCGAAAAGCCTCACCTTTGCGTGAGGCACGCATGATCGGGGACATCATGAACTGCCCCATTACGGACTCGACGGTCGTCAGAAGAACGCGAAATTGCCGGGAAATACGGGCTTTTTCATGCATTCTTCGTAGCGGCTATTCTGCTTGACGTGCGTGAAAAGCGCCCCGGAAGGCTCACTCCCGAATATCCTCACCTTAAAACATCCGGACCGTGATACGCAAGTCGGAAAGCTCAGTAGCGGTCGACGTCACGGTTCAGCATTTTCAGCCGCGTGCGTCCGTCCGGCGTGAAGTGCGTGCCGAAACGCACGAGCCCTTCCCTGCGCAAATGACACGCCATCGTGAAACTCAGCAGCATGCCCGGCGCGGTCTCGTCGATGCTGATCTCGATGGCGGACAGGCGCGGTTCGTATTTGAGCAGCGTGGCCTCGACCTCACGCCTGAGTTTGTGCGCCGACGCCGGCAAGTGCCGGTATATCTCGGACAGATCGTCGAGCCCGTAATCAGGCAGATGAGCGAGCCCATTGCGGCGGCTGTTCAGGATCCGATGGATGTTGTCCTGCACGGACAGAAACGTCTGCGTATGCGCATCGAACTCATCGATGGCGACGCCATTCGCGAAATGTCCCGTCAACATCTCGAAGAGCCCGGGGCCGCTGCCTCCGCTCATACGGGTGCCTCGACTTCGAGCTGCGCTTCTTCGAAATCGACGGTCACGCCGTCCGTGTCGCTGCACGACAACCGTATGCGGTTCGGCAATCTGCCCTTCGCCGAGCGCAGCAGCAATTCGCGCGAAAGCACGGGCAGAATCTGCTGATCGAGCAGGCTGTCGATATTGCGCGCGCCCGAATCCGGCGTCTGACACGCGCGCACCAGTTCATCGATCAACGTATCGTCGCAGGCGAGCGAGACGTCGAAGCGCCTTGCAATTCGTTGCGCGACGTTGTCGAGCTTCATTCGAACGATGGTCGCGAGCGCCGCCGCAGACAGCGGCCGGTAGATCACCGTCTGGAAACGCGCGAGCAACGCCGGCTGGAAGTGTTCGAGCAACGCCGGCCGAACCGTTTCCATCAGCATCGCATCGCTGACGGGTTCACCGCCCGAATCCGATGGTGTTTCGATAGCGGGTTCATCGTCGGTTGCTCGCGCGCGCTCGTCGGTGGCCTCTTTTGCCATGTCCGTCGCGGCCATGATCTGGTCGCTCGCCAGATTCGACGTCATCAGAATCACCGTGTTGCGAAAATCGATGACGCGTCCTTCGCCGTCGCGCATGAAGCCTCGGTCGAACACCTGATAGAACAGGTTCAGCACATCGCGGTGCGCCTTCTCCACTTCGTCCAGCAGGATCTTCCAGAAACACCTCAAGGGCCGATCGCCCTGCAAAACCTCCCAAAGACGACAAACACCCAGGTGGCCCACACGCTCGCTTCCTTCGTGAAAACCCCTACCCGCTGTGAAAATTTATTTTCTCCGTATACATTCGATGTAAATTTACTTACATTGCCGTTCACGCACACAACCTGCACCATCCGATGCCCCGTCACCCGACGCTGTCCGCCGCCCCCGAGCCCGCCATCGCCGCCCGCATCACGGCCGCGATGCCGATCCTCACGCCCGTCCACCGGCGCATGGGCGAGTTCGTGCTGGCCAATCAGTTCCGCGCGGCAACAATGCGTATCGACGAACTGGCGACAGCCGTCGGCGCGTCCGTCGCGACGGCGAACCGCTTCTCGCGCGCGCTCGGTTTCGACGGCTATCCGGCGTTTCGCGAGGCGCTCGTGCGCGGCTTCGAAGCAACGCTCGCGCCCGTCGAACGCTTGCGCTCCGCGCAGGAGTCGCGGACCAAGGGCGATGAGCTCTTCAGCGCATCGCTGGAGCAAGCCGCCACGAATCTCGGCACGACGCGCAACGCGATCGACAGCGCAGCCGCCGAAGCCGCCGTCGAAGCGATCATCGGCGCGCGGCGCGTGTTTATCCTCGGCTCGGGCGCGAGCGCCTTTCTCGCGAGCCTGATGGAGCACAACCTGCTGCCGTATCACGACAACGTGCAGTCGCTCGCGCTGATCGGCGGGCCGACACACGCGGCGCGCCGCCTCTTCAACGCGCGCAGCGGCGATCTGGTGATCGCGATTGCGTTCCCGCGCTACGTCGACGACACGATCGAGCTCGCGCGCCGCGCCGCCGGCCTCGGCGCCGACGTGCTCGCGTTGACGGACGGCCCGGCGTCGCCGCTCGCGGCGCTGGCCACGCGCTCGCTCTTCATCCGCGCGGAGCGGCGTCTTGCCGCGACGTCCGAAGCGACCGTGCTCGCGGTGATCGAAGCGCTGTGCGATGCCGTCGCGTATCGCGCGAAACGTTCGGCGCAGGCCGCCGCCGACATGACGGAGTTCGTGCTGCCCTGGCTCACCGAAACGTCCGCGATGCAGGCGACCACGAAGACGATCACGCGGACAAATACGCGGCCGACCCCGCGACCAACCTCCAACCGAGCGAAGAAAAAGCAATGACGTCGAAAGCGGTAATCGCGATTCATGGCGGCGCAGGCACGATCGTGCGCGCGTCGATGGCCCCCGATGCGGAAGCCCGCTATCACGCCGAGTTGCGCGCCGTGCTCGCCGCTGCGCAGCGCGTGCTCGCCGACGGCGGCAGCGCGCTCGACGCCGTCACGCAAGCCGTGCGGCTGCTCGAAGACTGCCCGCTCTTCAACGCCGGGCACGGCGCTGTGTTCACATCGGCGGGCACGCATGAACTCGACGCATCGATCATGGACGGCCGCACGCTGGAAGCGGGCGCCGTGTCGTGCGTGAAGCGCGTGCGCAATCCCATCGTCGCCGCGCGTCACGTGCTCGAATACAGCGAGCACGTGATGTTCACGGCCGAAGGCGCGGAAGCGTTCGCGCAAGCCCAGGGCCTCGAATTCGTCGACCCGTCGTACTTTCACACCGACGCGCGCTATCGTCAGTGGCAACTCGCACGCGAGCACCAGCGCGCGATGCTCGACCACGACGGCGCGACGCTCGACGCGCAAACGCCAGCGGCGCAATCCAAAGACGATGCGCTGCCGCATGAGCCCATCGATCCGAACCGGAAATTCGGCACGGTCGGCGCAGTCGCCGCGGATCTGTACGGCCACGTCGCGGCCGCGACGTCGACGGGCGGCATCACGAACAAGCAGTTGGGCCGCGTCGGCGACGCACCGCTGATCGGCGCGGGCTGCTATGCCGACGACGCCACCTGCGCCGTGTCGACCACGGGCTCGGGCGAAATGTTCATGCGCATGGTCGCCGCCTACGACGTCGCCGCGCAGATGGCTTATCGCGGCGTCTCGCTGGAAGAAGCGGCGAACGATGTCGTGATGAACCGCTTGCCGCGCATCGACGGACGCGGCGGCCTGATCGCCGTCGATGCGCGCGGCAACGTCGTATTGCCGTTCAACACGGAAGGCATGTATCGCGGCTATGCGCGCGTCGGCGAAGCGCCCGTCACCGCCATCTACCGCTAGACGCAACATCGCCGCATGCCTTCATTGCCACAGACGCCAGGAGAAATCATCGTGACGAACACGCCGAAACAGTCACGTCCGCTCGATAGCCTGCCGCCGCAACGTGTCGTCGATATCGACCGACTGACGGTCTCGTTCCGTCGCGGCGAAAGTACGTTCGACGCAGTGCGCGACCTGTCGCTCACCGTCGATCGCGGCGAGACGCTCGCGATCGTCGGCGAATCGGGTTCGGGCAAATCGGTGACGTCGCTCGCGCTGATGCGGCTCGTCGAACATGGCGGCGGGCGCATCGCGAACGGCAGCATCGCGTTCCGCCGCCGCAACGGCAGCGTGCTCGATCTCGCGCAAGCCTCGCAAGCGACGATGCGCGGCGTTCGCGGCGCAGACATCGCGATGATCTTCCAGGAGCCGATGACGTCGCTCAATCCTGTATTCACGGTGGGCGATCAGATCGGCGAAGCGATCGCGCTGCATCAGAACATGAGCCGCAGCGACGCGGGCGCGGAAACGCTGCGTCTGCTCGATCTCGTGCGCATTCCCGAGGCGCGCCGCGTGGCCGCGCGTTATCCGCATCAACTGTCGGGCGGCATGCGGCAGCGCGTGATGATCGCGATGGCGCTGTCGTGCAAGCCGTCGCTGCTGATCGCCGACGAGCCGACCACCGCGCTCGACGTGACGATCCAGGCGCAAATCCTCCAGTTGATACGCGGCCTGCAGGACGAGATGAACATGGGCGTGATCTTCATCACGCACGACATGGGCGTCGTCGCCGAAGTCGCGGACCGCGTGCTCGTGATGTATCGCGGCGAGAAGGTGGAAGAAGGCGAATCGGGCGCGCTGTTCGCCGCGCCCGCGCATCCCTATACGAGAGCGCTGCTCGCGGCCGTGCCGAAGCTCGGCTCGATGCAGGGCACGAACGCGCCCGCAAAGTTTCCGTTGCTCGCGCTCGATGGCGAGCACGCGCAGCCGTCGCGCGAAGCACACGCCGCGCAAGCCGAAACCACGCCAACGCAGACCGCGCAGCCGATTCTCCGCGTGCGCGATCTCGTCACGCGCTTTCCCGTGCGCAGCGGCCTGTTCGGCAAGCTGACGGGCCGCGTGCATGCCGTCGAGCGCGTCAGCTTCGACCTGCGTGCGGGCGAAACGCTCGCGCTCGTCGGCGAATCGGGTTGCGGCAAATCGACGACGGGCCGCTCGCTGCTGCGTCTCGTCGAAAGCCAGAGCGGCAGCATCGAGTTCGACGGCAACGACATCAGCTCGCTCAGCGGTCCTTCGTTGCAGACATTGCGGCGCGATATCCAGTTCATCTTCCAGGACCCGTTCGCATCGCTCAATCCGCGCTTGACGGTCGGCTTCTCGATCATGGAGCCGCTGCTCGTGCACAACGTCGCGAGCGGCAAGGCGGCGCAGGAGCGCGTCGCGTGGCTGCTCGACAAGGTCGGCCTGCCCGCCGATGCCGCGCGCCGTTATCCGCATGAATTCTCCGGCGGCCAGCGTCAGCGCATCGCGATTGCGCGCGCGCTCGCGCTCAAGCCGAAAGTCGTGATCGCGGACGAATCGGTGTCGGCGCTCGATGTTTCGGTGCAGGCGCAGATCGTCAATCTGATGCTGGATCTGCAACGCGAACTCGGCGTCGCATATCTGTTCATCTCGCACGACATGGCCGTCGTCGAGCGCATCAGTCATCGCGTCGCGGTGATGTATCTCGGGCAGATCGTCGAGATCGGCCCGCGCCGCGCGGTGTTCGAATCGCCACAGCATCCGTACACGAAGAAGCTGATGGGCGCCGTGCCCGTCGCCGATCCGGCGCGCCGTCACGCGAAGCGCATGCTCGCCGCCGACGAACTGCCGAGCCCGATTCGCACGCTCGACGACGAACCCGTCGTCGCGCCGCTCGTCGCCGTCGGGCCTGATCATTTCGTGGCCGCGCATCGGATCGGCGGCGCTTACTAGCTTACTGATCGAGCATGCAACCGAGGCCGATCACGCATTACCGGCAGCACACAGAAGCCGCGCGGACCAGCGGCATGACAACAAGCAGTTCCTTTGCTCAGTGGAGTTCAGAACCGATGACTACGCCTTCGATGTTTCAACCGTTGCGCCTGCGTTCGCTCGTGACGAGCGGCGCGCTGGTCTTTGCGATGCTCGCGTCCGGTGCCGCCCATGCGGCGCAGACGGCCGTGATGGCCGTCGACTCGACGTTCACGACGCTCGATCCGTACGACGCGAACGACACGCTCTCGCAAGCTGTTTCGAAGTCCTTCTACCAGGGCCTGTTCGGCTTCGACAAGGACATGAAGCTCGTCAACGTGCTCGCGACGAGCTACGAAGCCAGCCCGGATGCGCGCGTCTACACGTTCAAGCTGCGCCAGGGCGTGAAGTTCCAGGACGGCACCGACTTCAACGCGGCCGCCGTGAAGGCCACGTTCGACCGCATCACCGATCCGGCGAACAAGCTCAAGCGCTACAACATGTTCAGCCGGATCGAAAAGACGGAAGTCGTCGATCCGTACACGGTGAAGGTCACGCTGAAGGCGCCGTTCTCGGCGTTCGTCAACGTGCTCGCGCATCCGTCGGCCGTGATGATGTCTCCCGAAGCGATCAAGAAATACGGCAAGGACATCGCGTTCCATCCTGTCGGCACGGGTCCGTTCGAGCTGGTGAAGTGGGAACCCGCCGGCGATCTGACCGTGAAGAAGTTCGCTGGCTACTGGAAGAAGGGCTATCCGAAGATCGACGAAATCGACTGGAAGCCCGTCGTCGACAACAACACGCGCGCCGCGCTCGTGCGCACGGGCGAAGCGGACTTCGCGTTCCGCATTCCGTTCGAACAGGCCGCGACGCTGCAATCGAGCCCGAAGGTCGACATCATCGCGACGCCGTCGATCATCAACCGCTACGTCAGCCTGAACACGACCAAAAAGCCGTTCGATAACCCAAAGGTGCGCGAAGCGCTCAACTACGCGATCAACAAGGAAGCGCTCGCGAAGGTCGCATTCTCTGGTTATGCGGTGCCCGCCGACGGTGTGATTCCCGAAGGCGTCGACTACGCGACGAAGCTCGGCCCGTGGCCGTATGACCCGGCAAAAGCGCGCGCGCTGCTGAAGGAAGCGGGCTATCCGAACGGCTTCGAAACGACGCTCTGGTCGGCATACAACAACTCGACGTCGCAGAAGACGATCCAGTTCGTGCAGCAACAGCTCGCGCAAGTCGGCGTGAAGGCAAGCGTCGAGGCGCTCGAAGCGGGCCAGCGCGTCGCGAAGGTGGAAAGCGCGCAAGATCCGGCGACGGCGCCCGTGCGCATGTATTACATCGGCTGGTCGTCGTCGACGGGCGAAGCGGATTGGGGCATCACGCCGCTGCTCGCGTCGTCGTCGTTCCCGCCGAAGCTCGTCAACACGGCTTACTACAAGAACGATACCGTCGACAGCGATCTGTCGAAGGCACTCGAAACGACGGACCGCACGCAGAAGGCCGCGCTCTACGGCGACGCGCAAAAGCGCATCTGGACCGACGCGCCGTGGATCTTCCTCGTCAAGGAGAAGATCGTCTATGCGCGCAGCAAGCGCCTGTCGGGCGCATATGTCGCGCCGGACGGCTCGTTCAACTTCGATGAAATCGCCGTGAAGTAAGCGCGCGCAACGCGGGTCCCGAAGCGCGCGTTTCGGGGCCCGTGTTTTCGCTTCACGCCGCGCATGCTCTTCGATAGCGGATCGCTCTCATGCTGAATTTTCTTGTCAAACGCCTGCTGGGCCTGCTGCCGACGCTCTTGATCGTCGCCGGCCTCGTGTTCCTGTTCGTGCACCTGCTGCCCGGCGATCCCGCGCGGCTCGCGGCCGGCCCGGAAGCCGACGATGCGACGGTCGCGCTTGTGCGCGCCGATCTCGGCCTCGACAAGCCGATGCCGCAGCAGTTCGTGAACTTCTTCGTGCGCATCGCGCATGGCGACTTCGGCACGTCGACGCGCAGCAAGCGTCCCGTTGCCGCGGAGATCGGCGAGCGCTTCATGCCGACGCTGATGCTCACGCTCGTCAGCATGGTGTGGGCCGTGATCTTCGGCATGGCGATCGGCATCGTGTCGGCAGTGTGGCGCAACAAGTGGCCCGACAGGCTCGGCATGACGCTCGCCGTGTCGGGCATTTCGTTCCCCGCGTTCGCGTTCGGCATGCTGCTGATGGAAGTGTTCTCGGTGCAGCTCGGCTGGCTGCCCATCGTCGGCGACGGTTCGTGGCGCAGCTACGTATTGCCGTCGATCACGCTCGGCGCGGCCGTCGCCGCCGTGATGGCGCGCTTCACGCGCGCATCGTTCGTCGAGGTGCTGAACGAAGACTATGTGCGCACCGCGCGCGCGAAAGGCGTTGCGGAGCAATGGGTCGTCGTCAAGCACTGCCTTCGCAACGCGATGATTCCCGTCGTCACGATGATGGGCTTGCAGTTCGGCTTTCTGCTCGGCGGCTCGATCGTCGTCGAAGTGGTGTTCAACTGGCCGGGCATGGGACGCCTGCTGGTGGACGCTGTCGCGATGCGCGACTATCCCGTGATTCAGGCCGAAGTGCTGCTGTTCTCGCTGGAATTCATCGTCATCAATCTGGTCGTGGACGTGCTGTATGCCGTCATCAATCCGACCATCCGTTTCAAGTGAGGCACGCATGAGCACGACCGCCGACAACACACGCGCCGTCGCGTCCCCTCACGGCGAGCGCGCGATCCGCACGCCGTGGAGCGAGTTCTGGCGCAAGTTTCGCAAGCAGCATGTCGCCCTCGCGGCGGGCGTGTTCGTGCTGCTGCTCGTCGCCGTTTCGATTGCGGGGCCGCACATCGTGCCGTACGACCCCGAAAACTATTTCGACTATGACGCGCTGAACGCAGGGCCATCCGCTGCGCACTGGTTCGGCGTCGACTCGCTGGGCCGCGATATCTTCAGCCGCATCGTCGCGGGCACGCGCATCTCGCTTGCGGCGGGGTTTGTTTCCGTGGCGATCGGCGCGATCGTCGGCACGTTGTTCGGGCTGCTCGCGGGCTATTACGAAGGTTGGTGGGACCGCATCACGATGCGCGTCGCCGATGTGCTGTTCGCGTTCCCCGGCATCCTGCTCGCAATCGGCATCGTCGCGATTCTCGGCAACGGCATGATCAACGTGATCTGCGCAGTGGCCGTGTTCAGCATTCCCGCGTTCGCGCGGCTCGTGCGCGGCAATACGCTGATGCTCAAGCATCTGACGTATGTCGAAGCGGCGCGCAGCATCGGCGCGTCGGACTGGACGATCATCATGCGGCACATTCTGCCGGGCACGATCTCGTCGGTCATCGTGTATCTGACGATGCGCATCGGGACGTCGATCATCACGGCCGCGAGCCTGTCGTTTCTCGGACTCGGCGCGCAGCCGCCGACGCCCGAGTGGGGCGCGATGCTCAACGAAGCGCGCGCCGACATGGTCACGGCGCCGCATATCGCGCTCTTTCCGAGCCTCGCGATCTTCCTGACGGTGCTCGCGTTCAACCTGCTCGGCGACGGCTTGCGCGACGCACTCGATCCGAAGCTGGACCGGCCATGAACGCGCCGCAGATGCCGCACATGCCGCATATCGGCGTGTTGCCTTCGGGCGCGCTCGGCACGATCGCCGATGTGTCGGGTGTGACCGTCGGTCATTGCACGCTCGATCAAGGCCCGATACAGACGGGCGTGACCGTGATTCGCGCGCATCGCGACGATCCGTATCTTCAGAAGGTGCCCGCTGCCGCGAGCGTGATCAATGGCTTCGGCAAGAGCATCGGCCTCGTGCAGCTCGAAGAGCTCGGCGTGCTCGAAACGCCGATTGCGCTGACCAGCACGTTCGGTGTCGCCGCCGTCGCGCAGGCGCAGATTCGCGCCGCCATCGCGAGCAATCCGCAGATCGGACGCGAATGGCCGACCGTCAATCCGCTCGTGTTCGAATGCAACGACGGGTATCTCAACGACATTCAGGCGCTCGCGATTCACGAGACACACTATGCGCAGGCGCTCGATGCAGCGGCCGCTGCGTTCGCTCGCGGTTCGGTCGGCGCGGGGCGCGGCATGTCGTGCTTCGATCTCAAAGGCGGGATCGGTTCTTCGTCGCGCGTGGTCAGCGTGTCGGGCCGCGATTTCACGGTGGGCGCGTTGGTGCTCGCGAACTTCGGCCGCCTGCCGATGCTGACCATCGACGGCGTGCCTGTTGGCCGCGAACTCGCGCCCGCGCGGCCCACGCAGGCAGCGCACGAAACCGTTTCGAAGCCCGAGCAAGGCTCGATCATCATGATCGTCGCCACCGATGCGCCACTCGACGCGCGCCAGCTCAAGCGTCTCTCGATGCGCGCCGCCGCCGGTCTCGCGCGCACGGGCTCGGTTTATGGACATGGCAGCGGCGACATCGCGCTCGCGTTCTCGACGGCCTGGACCGTTGCGCATGAAGGCGATTTCATCGCGACGCCGCCGCTCTTCAACGATGTGCGCCTCGATCCGCTGTTCCATGCATGCGCGGATAGCGTCGAGCAGGCGATCGTCGATGCGCTATGGTCCGCCACGTCGGTCACGGGTCGCGACGGTCACACGCGTCTGTCGCTGCATGATGCCGCGCCCGATCTCCAACAACGCCTCAAGCAACGCCTCACGCAGCGCAGCGCATGAAAGTCCTGATTTCCGTCGATATAGAAGGCGTCGCGGGCGTCGTCAATCCCGAGCAGACGCGCGCGGGCAACAGCGAATACGAACGCGCCCGCCGCTGGATGACGCTCGAAGCCAACGCGGCGATCGAAGGCGCGTTCGCGGGCGGCGCAACGCATGTGTGGGTCAACGATTCGCACGGCGGCTTTCGCAATCTGCTGCCCGACATGCTCGATGCGCGCGCGAACGTGATACTCGGCAAGCCGCGCACGCTCGGCATGATGGCGGGCCTCGAATACAGTCCGCAACTCGTGTTCATGATCGGCTATCACGCGATGGCGCAAAGCCGCGGCGTGCTCGCGCACACGATCAACAGCTTTGCATTCACGCACGTGAAGATGAACGGACGCGACGTGGGCGAAGCGGGACTTTACGGGGCGCTCGCAAGCGAATACGGCGCGCGTGTCGCGCTGCTTTCCGGCGACGATGTTTTCGCCGAAGAAACGAGGCCGTTGTTTCCCGAAGCGACGTTCGTGGTCACGAAGCACGCGACGGGTTACGCAAGCGCCTCGACGCTGACGCCGGAGCGTGCGTGCATCGCGATCAGGCAGGCGGCAACGGACGCCATCGCGAGCCATGCAGGCCGCGACGCCTTGCAACGCGCAACGCCCCAGCCCATCGATATCGAATTGCGCGTGCAAACCACTGCGCTCGCGGACCTGTTCGGTCAGATGCCGTCGCTGGAACGCGTGGACGGCGTGACGCTGCGCTTTTCGACGCCATCCGTCGAGCACGCGGTGCGCACGCTGAACTGTCTGTCGGCGATGTCGTTCATGTTGCGCTGATGTCAGTGCTGGAATCAGCGCTGGTTTCAGGCCAACGCAGACGCGCCTTTCGCGGACGCTAGTCGCAAAACGCCTCGACTTCCTGACGACGGCCAAGCAGGAATGCATCGGCCACGAGCCGCAGCGGGCGCACGTCGACATCGTGTTCGCCATGCGTGACGAGCCAATGGAACCGCTCATACAGCGACGGATATTCGCGCTCGGCGCCGACCTCAACCGGCTTGCCCGCAATCGCGAGCTTCTTGCCGCCTTCGCTCAGGTGCAGCACGCCGTCCGTCGTCGTCACTTCGATTTCCCATTGCTCGACGGGACCATGACGCCAGTCGAATTCGGCACGCACGGGCACGCCCGTCTCGTCGATGCAATCGAGTTCGGCGGCAATCGGCGTCTGCACGTTCGCGGGCACCGATAGCGTCGCCGCGCGCAATATCACCTCGCGCGGCAGCATGTGCGTGATGATCGACAGCGCGTTGATACCCGGATCGAACACACCGAGTCCGCCCGGCGTCCAGATCCAAGCCTGGCCCGGATGCCAGCGGCGCACGTCTTCCTTCCAGCGCACCTGCACCGATTGCAGCGTGCGCGCCGCGAGCCATTCGCGCGCCGCCTCGACTGCGGGCGCGTAGCGCGAGTGCCATGTCGCGAACAGCGTGCGGCCCGCGGCGCGCGCCATCGAACGCAGTACCTCCACTTCATGCACGCTCGCGCCCGGCGGCTTTTCGAGCATCACGTGCTTGCCCGCCGCCAGCGCGGCGCGCGCCTGGTCGAAGCGCACCTGCGGCGTCGCGCAAAGCGACACGGCGTCGAGTTGCGGCTCGTTGGCAAGCATCTCGTCGATGGTCTTGTAGTTGCGCACGCCGTCGACCTGCGCATTGCGGCTCGCGCACGCGACGAGCTCGAAGCCGTCGAGCGCGGCGATAGCGGGCAGATGCTGGTCGCGCGCGATCTTGCCGACGCCGACGATGCCGATGGAAAGTTGGGTGTTCATAGCCTGGGCGATGGAGCTTCGAGGAAGTAGCGGGTTGCCGGTGGATTGTCGGTGGGTTCGTATCGGCGGGCTCGGCCTGACACAAGCGCAGCGAACGGCGTGGCGCGACTCACTTCACGCAGTACGCGCCGGTGTCTGCGTGTCGATGCCGAGGATCGTATCGGCGTCGGCGCGCGCGTTTTCGAGCTGCACGAGACTGGCCTGACGCGCGGCGAGCGCGTCGCGGTTCTGGATCGCGGTGAAAATCGCCTTATGGCGCGGCAGCGACAGCGCGTACGTGTCGGGGTGGCGGCTCGTCAGCTTGATCGATTCCGACAGCGCCAGCGACATCATGTTGCCGATATACCCGAGCATGTCGTTGTGCGTCGCGGCCATGATCGCGCGATGAAATTCGAGGTCCGGCTCCAGCAGATCGCCGGCTGTTTGCGCGCGTTCCATGCGCTCATACGCGGCACCGATGCGCGCGAGGTCTTCGTCCGTTGCCGCCGTTGCGGCGAGCGCGGCCGCCGCCGGTTCGATGATGCGACGCACCGTCATCAGCGACAGGAAGAACTCGCCTTCGGGAATGCTGTTGAGCGTCCAGTAGAGCACGTCGGGGTCGAGCATGTGCCACTCTTCGCGCGGCCGCACGACGCTGCCCACGCGCGGCTTTGAAATCACGAGGCCCTTTGCGACGAGCACGCGCGTCGCTTCGCGCAGCACCGGGCGGCTCACGCCGTATTTTTCGCAGAGCGTCGCCTCGGCGGGCAACCGTTCGCCCGGCAACAGCCGGCCGCTGACGATCTCAATGCCGAGTTCCTGCACGATCCGCGCATGCAGGCTTTTGCGTTGCTGAAGATGCCGGTAGTCCATGATCTATTTGTTTTAACCGTGCGTATGCGGATGGCCGGACCGATCCCGTTGCGGCGCGCCATCGACAGGCTCGCGCGATCGCTCCGTATGGGCCATGCAAGCATAGCATGGGGGACACGTGCCACCCGCTGCTTCAGCGATGCATGCGCGGCGCGCGTCATGTCAATCTGCTCATATCGTCATGCGCGCGGCCAATGGGGTTGGGTTCATTTTTTGCTTGATCGTCGCGTGGACGGCTGCTTTACTCGAATCGAAACGCGAGCGGCGCCAGCGGCCATCCTCGAACCAGACGACAAGAGGCGCGACCGGAGATGCAACGCGCGCATTCACCTCGACACGGACCACGGCAATGAAGCTGAAACCACTCGCCTTCCTTGTTGCATGCGTGGCGGCGGCGAACGTCGGCACGGCCGCGACGCGCGACGAGCAGACCAAGGCCTGCAAGCACGACGCGATCAGGTTCTGCGCGATCCACATCCCGAACAGGCAGAAGATCGAAGCGTGCATGAAGGCCCACTACGACAAGCTGTCGCCGAAATGCCAGGCGATGTTCGACGCCCCCGACGATGACGACGCGCCTTCGAGCCAGGCGGGCTCTGACGGGTCCTGACGCGACGATCGCATGGAGATTCGTCAGATCGCCGTCCTCTACGTTCACGGCGATGCCCAGCGCGCTGTTCGCGCCGCGCTTCGCCGTCTGCATTGAAGCGCGCACGCCGATCACATAGCTCTCGTCGGCGCGATCGCGGGCCCTTTCCAGGCGCGATCTCTGCGTGTCGGATACATTGGACCGGCCGGATCGGCGTGTCGTCCGACGTGAGAACAGCAACCCTCTTCCATGGCACAGGAGAAAAAAATGCATATCGCGAGAAAACTGATCGTCCTCTTCGCCTCGGCCTCGCTGGGAGTCGGCGCGGCGGCGCCTGCGTTCGCGCAAAACACGGACGCCTCGGGCAGCACCGATACGGCGGGCGCAGCCGCTTCAACCGCGAAGCCGACGAAGGCGCAGCGCAAGCAGGCGCGCAAGGAGGCGCGCGCGAAGCGCAACGCAGAACTGAAGAAGCTCGAGGACGCGGGTTATAAACCGTCCCACAACGATCCGAACTACCCGCAGGATTTGCAAAACGCGCAGAAGAAGGCGGGCATCGGGCAAGGCGCGAGCCAGTAGCTAGCCGTCATTTCAACCGTCATTCGGTTCGCAGAGCCGCACGCGGCACCTTTTGCGTGCGGCTTCGCGATCGCGTGCGGCGCAACGCCGTCGCGAACCGCTTCGCCATCTCTCTTCGTTGCCGCGTTCAACTCCGGCACGAATTTCTCTGTGTGATACTTCGTCGCTTGACCACGCAACGAATTGCGTGCTGAATCACGCACGTAGCCGTGCAGCCGCACGTTCCGGCTAAAAACTAAAGACGCCACCGCCTTTCAAGTCAAAAATGCCGAACCCATCTCACGACACTGACGGCCACCGGGAAAAAATGACCAGCGTCGCGACTGTCGATCGAATCGCTTTTCGTCGCGTCCTCCGCCGCAATATCGCGCTGCCGCTCGTGCTCGGACTCGTCACGATCGCGCTGTTCGTCGCATTGATCGCTTATCTCGTCAATACGATCAGCCGGGTCGAGCATTCGGAGCGCGTGATTGGCGATGCGAATGAAATGCTGCGGCTCGCCGTCGATCGCGAGTCCGCGATGCGCGGCTTTCTGATCACCGGCGATGAGACCTTTCTCGCGCCGTATCAGCTCGGCAAGCCGCGCTTCCGGACGCAGATCGATTCGCTGATCCAGTCGGTGTCCGACAATGCTACGCAAGCCGAGCAGCTCAAGCGCATTCGGGCCGTGCAGCAGCGTTGGGACCAATACGCGGAGGAAATGATCGATCTGCGCCGCCGCAACATGGACTACACGGCCGACGTGAAAATGGGGCGCGGCAAGGTCGAATTCGACGAGACGCGGCGGCTGTTCGGCGAGTTCCTGTCGATCGAAGAGGCGTTGCGGCAACAGCGCTCCAGCGACGCGCGCAATATGACGGCCACGCTGGTCGGCGTGTTTCTCCTCGTCAGCCTGTCGATCAGCGGTCTGATCGCGTATCGCGGGCGGCGCGATCTGTTGACGCTGTCGGAGTCATACGACGCCGTGCTCGCGCGCCAGGCCGAACACAACGAAGTGTTGCAGCAGCAGATATGGCTGCGCTCGGGACAGCGTCTGCTCGCCGAAAAGATCGTCGGCCAGTCGAGCTCCGCGCTCGTCGGCCGGGCGATGCTCGAGTTTCTCGCGCAGTATCTCGACGTCGTCGTCGCGGCGCTGTACGTGCGCGAGCGGGCCACGGCCAGCCTGAAGCGCATCGCGACCTATGGCTTCAGCGAGGAGAGCGAACAGGCGGCGCGCTCGTTCCGCGAACCCGAAAGCCTGATCGGCCAGGCGGCCGTGTCGTGCCGCACGCTCGTGTTGAACGACGTGCCTGACGACTACGTGAAAGTGGTGTCCGGCACGGGCATGAGCCCGCCGCGCAATCTGATCGTGATGCCCATCGAAAACGACGGCGCCGTGAACGGAGTGATCGAGCTCGGCTTCATGCGCAGCATCTCGGCACGCGACCATGAGTTCCTGCAACTGATCGCGAACAGCATGGGCGACTTCATCGAGGCCGCGCTGTATCGCGAGCGCCTGCAGGACGCGCTCGCCGAAACGCAGCAACTGAACGAAGAATTGCAGGTGCAGCAGGAAGAATTGCGCGTGTCGAACGAGGGACTCGAAGAGCGTAGCCGCGCGCTGGTCGAATCGCAGGCGCGCCTCGAAGCGCAGCAGGCCGAACTGGAACAGACCAACGTGCAGCTCGAAGACTACGCGAAGCGTCTGGAGCGCCAGAAAGCCGATCTGCTCAGGGCGCAGGATGAACTCGCCGCAAACGCCGCGCGTCTCGAACAGTCGAGCCGCTACAAGTCCGAGTTCCTTGCGAACATGTCGCACGAACTGCGCACGCCGCTGAACAGTTCGCTGATTCTCGCGCGTCTGTTACAGGAGAACCGCTCCGGCAACCTGACGGAAGAACAGGTGCGCTACGCGGAAACGATTCATGCGTCGAACAGCGATCTGCTTGTGCTGATCAACGACATTCTCGATCTGTCGAAGGTGGAAGCCGGGCAGATCACGATCGACGACGAAACGGTGCGCATCGAATCGATGCTGCAATCGCTGCACGAAATGTTCGAGCCGATGGCGGCCGCGAAGCGTCTGAAGTTTTCGGTCGAAACTTCGCCGGGCGTGCCCGATACGATCGTCACCGACAGCCAGCGCGCCACGCAGATTCTGCGCAACCTGCTCGCGAACGCATTGAAATTCACCGAGCAAGGCGAAGTCGTGCTGACGGTCGCCGCAAGTGACGCAGGCACGCTGCGCTTCGACGTGCGCGACACGGGCATCGGCATCGCCGCCGACAAGCTCGAGCTGATCTTCGAAGCGTTCCAGCAGGCGGACGGCTCGACGAGCCGCCAGTACGGCGGCAGCGGCCTCGGCCTGTCGATCTCGCGTGAGTTCGCGCGGCTTCTGGGCGGCCACGTGAGCGTCGCGAGCGAGCCCGGCAAGGGCAGCGTGTTCACGCTGTGGCTGCCGGTGCAACGGACGGGCGACGCGCACGCTGTCGCGTCGGCGGGTGCCGAAGCGCTGACGGCTCCCGCAGTTTCGACAAGGCCCGCGCCGCCCGCCGCCGAAGCGTTGACGCACCCAGCGCGGACCACGCCGCCGCCCTCGCCCGTCGCGAGGCCCGCGCATCAGCGCGTGGAGCCGGCGCCGATCAACATGCCGATAAACGCATCGATCAACAACGGGCCGCACACGATCGCCGACGACCGCGCGAACCGCCGCCATGAAAACCGCCTCATACTCGCGATCGAAGACGACATCGCGTTCGCCGAAATCCTGCGCGATCTCACGCACGAGCTCGACTTCGATTTCGTGCACGCCGCCGACGGGACGACGGGCCTCGCGCTGGTGCGCGACATGCAGCCGACGGCCGTGCTGCTCGACGTCGGCTTGCCTGACCGCTCGGGGCTGACCGTGCTCGAATGGCTGAAGAACGATCCCGCCACGCGGCACATCCCGATTCACATCGTGTCCGCAACCGATCACGCGGAAAAAGCGCTGCATCTGGGCGCAGTCGGCTACACGTTGAAGCCCACGGCACGCACGACGCTCGAAGCCGCGATCCGCCGCCTCGAAAGCCGTCTGCAGCAACGGATGAAACGCGTGCTGGTGATCGAGGACGACGCGGCGATGCGCGAAAGCATCCGCGCGTTGCTGCAAAGCGAGACGACGGAGATCGTCGCCGCCGCGACGCTGGCCGACGCGCTCGACCATCTGTCGTCGACGCACTTCGATTGCGTCGTGACGGATCTCGCGCTGCCCGACGGCACCGGCTACGATCTGCTCGAACAACTCGCCGCCGACGTCACCCATCAGACGATGCCCGTGATCGTCTACACGGGCCGCATGCTGTCGGGCGACGAAGAGCACCGGCTGCGCCGCTACTCGAAATCGATCATCATCAAGGGGGCGAAATCGCCGGAACGGCTGCTCGACGAAGTGACGCTGTTCCTGCATAGCGTCGAGGCGTCGCTTGCGCCGGAGCAGCAGCGCATGCTGCGCACCGTGCGTCAGCGCGACAATCAGTTCGAGGGCCGCACGATCCTGCTCGCCGAAGACGACGTGCGCAACATCTTCGCGCTTTCGCATGTGATCGAGCCGCTCGGCGCGACGCTCGCCATCGCGCGCAATGGCCGCGAGGCGCTCGACGTGCTCGCCAACGGACGCGACGTGGATCTCGTGCTGATGGACATCATGATGCCGGAGATGGACGGCCTGACGGCAATCGGCCACATTCGCGGCGACGCGCGCTTTGCGCATCTGCCCATCATCGCGCTGACCGCGAAGGCGATGGCGGAAGACCGGGTGCGTTGCCTCGAAGCGGGCGCCGACGACTACATCTCGAAGCCGATCGATGTCGACAAGCTGATCTCGCTGTGCCGCGTGTGGCTGAGGCAGCGATAGCGCGCGGAGCCACGATGAGCCGTTTCTCGTACGACGATTCGCCGCAAAGCGCGCACGACTTCGACATCGAATTGAAGCTGCTGCTCGAAGCGGTCTATCTGAAGTATCAGCATGACTTCCGCCGCTATTCGATGTCTTCGCTGCGGAGGCGTCTTGCACTCGCGCTCGACGAGTTCGGCGTCAGAACGCTGTCGCAGTTGCAGGACAAGATCATGCGCAGCGAGACGGACTTCACGCAGCTCTTTCACTATCTGACGGTGCAGGTCAGCGACATGTTCCGCGACCCGCCCTACTTTCTCGCGCTGCGCGACCACGTGCTGCCCGTATTGCAGACCTATCCGTCGATCAAGGTGTGGGTGGCCGGTTGCAGCACGGGCGAGGAGTTGTGGTCGCTCAAGATTCTCTTCGACGAAGCGGGCCTCACCGAGCGCACGCTCTTCTACGCGACCGACATTAATCCGGACGCGCTTTCGCGTGCCGAAGCAGGCATTTACGCGCTCGACCGGATCGCGGGCTTCACGCGCAACTATCTGGCCGCGGGCGGCAAGCGCTCGCTCGCCGATTACTATCACGCCGCGTATGGCAGCGCGCGCTTTGCGGGCTCGCTGAAAGAGCGGGTGGTCTTCGCGGACCACAGCCTGTCCACCGACGAAGTCTTTCTCGAAGCCCACCTCGTGTCGTGCCGCAATGTGCTGATCTATTTCGATCGCGGCTTGCAGGACCGCGCACTCGGCCTCTTCAGGGACACGCTGGTGCGGCGCGGCTTTCTCGGTCTGGGCAGCAAGGAGAGCTTGCGTTTTTCGAACCAGTACGATGCTTTCGACGAGTTCTGCGATCGCGAGCGCATTTACCAGAAGCGTTAGCGTGCACACCCCCACCATCCAGTTTCCACCGATCTATCGACGCCGTATGAATACACCTCGTCCGCCTTCCGCATCCAGCGCGGCCGCGCCGACGGATGCGCGCGCGCTCGACGCCGTCGTGATCGGCGCGTCGGCGGGCGGCATCGATGCGTTGAACGTGCTGTTGCCCGCGCTGCCTGCCGGGTTCGGCGCCGCGATTCTGATCGTCACGCATGTGCCTGCCGATACACCGAGCTATCTGCCCGAAGCGTTCGGCTATCGCTGCGCGCTGCCCGTCATCGAGCCCGATGCGGGCGAGCCGGTGTTGCCGGGCCGCGTGCATCTCGCGCCACCCGGCTATCACATGCTGGTCGAAGACGACGGCACGATCGCGCTGTCGCTCGATTCGACGGTGTGCTTTTCGCGGCCGTCGATCGACGTGCTGTTCGAATCCGCCGCGCACGTCTATCGCGAGCGGCTGCTCGGCATTCTGCTCTCGGGCGCCAACGACGACGGCGCGCACGGCCTCGAAATCATCCGCGCGATGGGCGGCGTCGCGTGGGTGCAGGACCCCGATACGGCCGCCTCCACGCCGATGCCGCGCGCGGCCATCGAGCGCGGCGCGGCCGACGAAGTGCTTTCTCCAACCCTGATGGCCCGGCGCCTTGCCGGATTGCCAGCCACACACTAGAACGATGACATGACGAATTCACCCGTCAACATTCTGATCGTCGACGACATCGCCCATAACATCACGGCGCTCGAAGCGTTGCTCGCGCGTCCGGGCGTCGAGCTGCTGGTCGCGAACTCTGGAACGGCCGCGCTCGATCTGCTGCTCAAGCACGAAGCCGCGCTCGCGATCCTCGACGTCAACATGCCCGGCATGAACGGCTTCGAGCTGGCATCGCTGATGCGCGGCAGCCCGCGCACGTCGCACGTGCCCATCATCTTCCTGACGGCCACAGCCGAAGACGCATCGCGCACGTTCCGCGGCTACGAAGCGGGCGCCGTCGATTTCCTGCACAAGCCGATCGATACGCGCATCCTGCAATCGAAGGTCGACGTGTTCGTGCAGTTGGAGCAGCACAAGCGGCAGCTTGCCGATCAGTTGCTGACCACGCGCCAGTTGCTCGAAGCCAACGAAATGCTGATGGCCGTGCTCGGCCACGATCTGCGCACGCCGCTGGGCACGGTGCTCGCGTCGGCGGAATACCTGGCGCGCAATGCGCCCGACGAGCAGTCCGCCACGGTCGCGGGCCGCATCAAGAACAGCTCGATGCGCATGTCGCGGATGGTGCATCAACTTCTCAATCTCGCGCGCCTGCAAGGCGGACGCATGCAGCTTCAGCCGCGCACGGCCGAACTGACCGCGCTGTGCCGGGGCGTGATCGAGGAGTTCGCGACGCACGAGCGCGCCGGCCAGATCACGCTGAACGCGCGCGGCAATTCGACGGGAAGCTGGGACACCGATCTGCTGTGGCAAGCCATTTCGAATCTGATCAGCAACGCGTTGCATCACGGCGAGCACGACAGCGCGATTGCCATCGACGTCGACGGCGAAGCGCCGAACTGGATCAGGCTGACGATCAGCAATCGCGGCGTGATTCCCGCCGGCGTGCTGCCGCATCTGTTCGAAGCATTCGGCTCGAACGGCGCCGGCGAACGTTCGCGTGAAGGGCTTGGGCTCGGACTGCACATCGTTCACAAGATCGTTCACATGCATGGCGGCAAGGTGACGGCCAAGTCGGATGAATTCGCCGGAACGGTGTTTTCGCTCGATCTGCCGCGCGTCGCGCAAAGCTGGGTGCGTTGAGCGTCGCACGGGCGCATCGTGCCCCGGCTTTCGAAATGGCTCGTCATGCGCTGATGAAAGCGTTCCCGCCGTGCTCACGACCCTTGTGCGGCGCGGGCTGGCGTCCGCGCCCCGTTTTACGCGCGGTGCGGCGTCTGCCGCCCGATGCGGCGACATATGTTGCGTCCCGCACGACCGTCGCCGTCCGTAATAACGGCCTGGCCGAAACCGCACTACAATGCTTGCCGTCCGACGTCTCGTAGTTCGCTTTTTTCGCCATGTCCAGCCGCCCGTCCCGAGTCGCTCTCGCTCTGACCCTGCCCGCGCTTGCCGTGCTCGCCGCGTGTTCGACGCCGCCCAAGGCGAAGCTTCAGGAAGACTTCGTCAACAGCAGCGCGAGTCCCTATACCCGCACGTTCCAGGTGGGAAGCACTGAAGCCTGCGAAGGCGCGCGCCGCGCGCTGCTGAGCCAGGGCTACATGACGACGCTGGTGCGCCCCGATACCGTCGACGCGAGCAAAAATTTCCAGCCCGCCAGCGACTCGCATTTCACCGTGGAATTTCATATCGTCTGCACGTCGGGCGACGATGCGACGAACAGCAGCATCGTCTATGCGAACGCGGTGCAGAGCGGCTATGCGCTGAAGAAGAGCGATACGTCGGCGAGCGTGGGGCTGAGCGTGCTCGGCTCGCTGTCGCTGCCTATCCGCTCGAACAGCGACGCGATGGTGAAAATCTCCAGCGAAACGATCCAGTCGGGCAAGTTCTATAACGGCTTCTTCGATCTTGTCGGCCACTATCTGGCGAGCGTGGTGCGCAGTTCGCCCGTGCCCGGCGATACGATCAGCGCCACGCCGCTGCCGATGCCCCCCGCTCCGCCCGCGCTCGTCGTCACGCCGATGCCCGCGAAGCTGGGCGGCAACGCAGCGCCCGTCATCATGCCTGCGGCGCAAGCGCAAGCGGCGGCAACTGCAACACCGGCAGCATCGACAAGCCCCACGACTCCGGCATTGCCCGCGACACCCGCGGCGCAGGTTGCGGCTCCCATCACGCCCCTGACACCCCTCGTCCCCACCGTCCCGATGATGCCCGCGCACCAAACAACCGCACTCGATAGCACGCCCGCGATTGCAGCGTCGCCGGCATCGGGCGCAACTGCGTCGCCGCAGTAGTCGCAGTAGTCGCAAGCGCGGGTTCGCTGCATAGGTCGGAATCGAAATCGCCGCTGCCACGCGGCGATTTTCGTTTCCGGTGGCTCGCCCACGGAAACGATCGCGCATCGCGTTTCGCGTCGCGACACGCTGGCACTACCTCATGAAGAATCGCCCATCGTCACAGGTCTCTTTGGCGCTATTCACGCGACTGTTTTTCGCAACTTCCGCGCATTTCTGATATTGGTTGAAACAGCGCGGCTGTCGGGTTTCCGTATGTGTACGCACCCGAACATCCTTCGCTGATGGACCACTTCGATCTACTGTTCCCGATCGTCATGCCAACGCTACGAGGGTCGAGCGCTTGAGATCGGGAGGACGCGCGTGATCGCAAACGCATGCCGCGACGCGTGGCGTGTCGCGTGTTGCGTGTTACGTGCAATCGCGCGTGCAGATGTGCATTTCCCTCAACGCTTCATACACGGAGAACGACAATGCAAAGAAGACACTTCGTAACAGCAAGTGTTGCTGCCCTCGCGTACGGCGGTCTGTTGCTGTCGGGTTGCAGCACCACCACGAGTAGCGGGGAGTCGGCCGCTACGGACATGTCCAAGCGCCAGTCGATCGATGCGAGCGTCGACGGCACGATGGCGAAGCTCTATACGAGCGTGCAGGGCTCACGCGAACTGGTGGCGAAAGCGCGCGGCGTGCTCGTGTTCCCTTCCGTGCTTCAGGTCGGGTTCGTCGTCGGCGGGCAGTATGGCGAGGGTGCGCTGCGTGTCGGCGGCAGCACGGCGGGCTACTACAGCACGGTCTCCGGATCGTTCGGCCTCACGGCGGGCGCGCAGTCGAAGGCGCTCATCTTCCTGTTCATGACACAGGACGCGCTGGACACGTTCCAGAACTCGAAGGGCTGGTCCGCGGGCGCGGACGCATCGGTCGCGCTGATCAAGGTGGGAGCGAACGGCGCAATCGATACGTCGACGGCAACCGCGCCCGTCGAAGCCATCGTGATGACGAACTCCGGGCTGATGGCCGACGTGTCGCTCGCGGGCACCAAGGTCTCGAAGCTGACGATCTGAATGGCTGGAGTGCGCGCGCCGCGGGCTGTGATTGCGCAGCGGCGCGCGTGAGGTTAGGTGGCTTGATGGTGGGCCAGCGCGATGGCGCGCCGCTCGTTTCTTCGCATGAACAGTGGCTAGTGAGAAGCGGCGCGTCAGGCCATCCACCGCACCTTTCGCCTTTCGAGCGATCCCGCTGCAAGCCCCTCCTTATTGCACAGCCGCCCTGCTCAAAATCGCATCCAGTTCGCCGGGATGTCGCGCCATGTACTTCGGAAACAGAAGCCTGCTGCCGGCCGCGCTCAAATGGTGGTAGTCGTCGAACCGGTAGATCGGCAGACCATCGAAGCTCAACGAGCAGGTCGTGGCCGTACACGGCACGTCGTACGTGTGCATGATGTCGATTTGCGGGTACTTCTCCTTCAGACGATGCAGCATCGCCTTGATCGGCGCGTGCTGCTCGCGCGCGATCGACGCGTCGAACTGGCACGCATGACGATGGACGGGGAAAAGCAGATCGTTGTTGAATCTGCAGTTGATCAGCTCCATCGGAATCATCGGCACGTCGTCCATCAGGACCACGTGTTTGCCGGCAGCGGACAAACTGGCGATGGTGTTGCCAAGTTCGCTCTCCAGTTGACCCGGCACGAAGCCGTGACCGTTCGGACGCGCGGCGGGGTCCATCGACAGGTTCTGATAGTTTTGCCACGCAGCCGCCATGAATACCGTCCGGATATCCTCTCTCGACAGCGCGTAGTTCATGACCAGCCTGTCATGCTCGACACAACGCCGATGGTCCTGGAGATAGCTGATATCGCCGGGCTCCGGCGGCTCGTTCCCGATTGGCGGACACAGTGTGAACGCAACGTCGTGGATCGCCATGTGCTTCTGCTTGCCGAGCTCGTCGAGAAAATAGACGAGGTGGTACGCGTGCGAATCGCCCCACAGCATGGCCTTGTCGTTCGATGCCGGGTCCCCGAGCGTACACGTCGCCTTGTCCGTGATCGCAACTTGCGACCAGCATTTCTTGCCTCGCGGCAGGTCGAACAGCGCGTCGCCGGACCAGCGCACGTCATCTTGAATGCGGGCCGGATAGGCAAAGAGAAACCCGTCCGTCAACTTGCCCGTGCCGGCCAGCGCTCCCGACACGACGAGTGGCATCAGCAGGAAAGCGAGCAGCGCCCGGCGTGCAGGCATCAGCGAGCGGCGCGCAACGCCCTCGACATAGCGATAGGTGAGCACTGACAACACAAACGCGATGGCGATAGCCGCTGCGTAACCTTCCGCCGAAGCGAGTTCCAGCCGCCGAAAGGCGAAATAGACCGGCCAATGCCACAGATACAGCGGATACGAGATGCGGCCGACGAACACGGCAGCCGGGTTTCCAAGCATGCGTTGCAGCGCGATCGCCCGCCGGCCCGCGTAGATGACGAGCAGCGCGCCGCCGCACGGCACGATCGCGCCAGCGCCGGGAAACTGCGCTGTCACGCTGAGGCCGAACACGCCCGACAGCACGATGCCGAGGCCAGCGACAAACACCACATCGAACAATCGCGACTTCGAAGGCTCGCGGTCGAACTCGCGCAGCGCGAGCAGTGTGCCGACGAGAAATTCGAAGGCCCGGTATTGCGCGAAGTAGTACGCGCCCGGCGTCGCCTTGTGTGCCGCGGCGATGGCCCATCCGAACGATGCAGCCGTGAGCAGCGCAATAGCGGGCGCCAGCCAGCGGCGAGCTTTTCGGTGCAGCCAGAAAAGCAGCAACGGCAGAACGACGTAAAACTGTTCTTCGACCGACAGCGACCACGTGTGCAACAGCGGTTGATCCGCTGCCTTTGCATCGAAATAGCCCGTCTGCCGGGACAGAAAGATGTTCGACGTCATCGTGGCGACGGCGAGTATGTTTTTCGCGAGGTGGAAGCTGTCCTCGGGAAACGCAAAGAGCAGGCTGAATGCGAACGTAGCAGCCAGCATCACGTACAGAGCCGGGGCGAGGCGCCTGGCGCGGCGCGCATAAAACCCCTTGAACGAAAACGCGCCCCGCGACAGATCGCCGAGCAGCGAGGTCGTGACGACGAAACCGGATATCGTGAAGAAGACGTCGACGCCGGTAAATCCGCCCGCGAAGGTTGCGTAGCCGGCGTGACACAACATGACGGCAAGGACGGCGACGGCGCGAAGACCGTCCACGTCGGGCCTGTAGTTCGGGGAAAGATGAACGGGCAGTTTGCGAGCTTGCAGCATGGAGTTGGGCCCTCTTGCGGGGCCATGGGCGGTGACATCGGGAGCGGTCGGGCGATGGCGTAAAGCCGGGCGGACCAGCGGCATCCACGGCGGCCGTGCGCCGTGCCAGCGAATGCAACGGGTCCGTGGCAGCCGTCATCGGCAGCAGCCGGAGAAACGGCGAATGATACAGGCACGCGACCGATACATCTGACTTTTGCGGTATCGGCGTTGTCGGTTCGCGTCAGAAGAATGCGCGTTGGGTCAGGCCGTATTCTTATGCTTGGGAATCAGCGGTCAGGCAACGGCGAGGTGAAAACGGCCGTCATATCGGTCGCGGCTCGATCTCATCAATCGATCCCCCGCGTCATCCGTTGAATCGCCTGCGGCGGCTGGCCGTACGCGCGCAAGAACGCCCGGCGCATGCGCTCGCGGTCGCCGAAGCCCGTGTCGCGCGCGACCACATCGACGCCGTGCCGCCCCGTCTCGAGCATCAGGCGCGCCGCCTCGACGCGCAAGCGCTCGACCGCTTTCGCCGGCGTCTGCCCCGTCTCCTCCCTGAACGCGCGCGTGAACTGGCGCGGGCTCAGATGCGCGGCGTCCGCGAGTTGCTCGACAGAAAGCGGCGTGTGCAGATTGCGCCGCGCGTACGAGAGCGCCGTCTGGATTCGATCGGACTTCGGCTCCAGTTCGAGCAGCGCGGAGAACTGCGATTGCCCGCCCGCGCGCCGGTGATACAGCACCAGCTTGCGCGCGACATGGCGCGCGAGCTCGACGCCCGCGTCCTTCTCGACGAACGCGAGCGCGAGGTCAAAGCATGCCGTCATGCCCGCCGACGTCCACACGTCGTTGTCGATGATGAAGATGCGGTCCTCTTCGACTTTCACGGCCGGGTAACGCTTGCGCAGATCGTCGGCGTAAAACCAGTGCGTCGTGGCGCGCCGTCCGTCGAGCAGCCCAGCTTCGGCCAGATGGAACGCGCCCGTACACGCCGCCGCGACGCGACGCGTGGACGGCGCCGCGCGCTTGAGAAATTCGATCAGCGATGGCGTCGATGGCAGCAGATCGTTGTCGCCGACGATCAGAATCGTGTCGAAGCGGCTGTCGTCGAAAGGCTCGGTCGTCACCGTAAAGCCCGACGAACAGCGCACCGGCCCGCCGCGCTCGGAGAGCAGCACGAACTCGTACAACGGCTCGCTCACCTCGCGGTTGGTGAACTCGAACACCGTCGTCATGCCCAGATTCATCACCTGAAAACCGGGGAACAGAACGATTCCGACGCGCAACATGACTTCACTCCAGCGATGTCCTAAAAGGTGGCATCTATGACATTGAGGCCATGTGAGTATGCACCTAATCTTGCGGACATGCAGCCGACGCGACGTCGAACTGCATCCCTCACCTCAGGAGCATTGTCATGTCGAATTCTTCGAATCCGAATTCTTCGAACTCAAGCCTTGGCACGGCCGTCGTCACGGGCGCCTCGTCGGGCATCGGCGCCGTATACGCGGACCGCCTCGCGCGCCGTGGCTACGATCTGATCGTCGTCGCCCGCAACCGCGCGCGTCTCGAACAACTGGCCAACCGCATCACGAACGAAACGGGCCGCTCGGTCGAAATCGTCACCGCCGATCTGAACGACGACGCCGACATGCGTCGCATCGAAAACGTGCTGCGCACGGACGCAAGCATCACGATGCTGGTCAACAACGCGGGCTTCGGCGCGGCCGCGCCGCTGCTGGATGCGGACGTCGATACGATGGAATCGATGATCAAGCTGAACGTCGTCGCGCTGACGCGGCTCACCTACGCGGTCGCGCCCGCGTTCGTCGCGCGCGGCGGCGGCAACATCATCAACATCGCGTCAATCGTGGCGATTGCGCCGGAGATGCTGAACGGCGTCTACGGCGGCACGAAGGCGTTCGTGCTCGCGTTCACGCAGTCGCTGCATCACGAACTGGCGAGCAAGGGCGTCAAGGTGCAAGCCGTGATGCCGGGCGCGACGCGCACCGAGTTTTTCGATGTCGCGGGCGTGCCCATCGGGATGCTCGAAGAACAAGGCATCCTGATGTCGGCGGAACAGATGGTGGATGCGTCGCTCGTCGGCTTCGATCGCGGCGAACTCGCGACAATTCCGTCGCTGCCCGACTACGCCGACTGGCAGGCGTTCGAATCGGCCCGCGCGGCACTCGGCCCGAACCTGTCGCGCAGCGTCCCCGCCGAGCGGTTCAACGTGGCTTAACGTTGTGCTTCGGCACGCGGCGCGGCTAGTGGTTCGCGCCGCGTGCCCGTCCCTCGCACGGCGAGTTTATGCGCCTAAACTCACGCCCGAGGGCTGGGCAACCTCGCCCGGCAACTCACTCGGCACTCTCGCCGACAACCTCATGCGCCCCACGCCTTCATGCGCCGAGCAGCACGCCTGTCCGGACAGGCTGCGTGCCCGTCACGCGGCCAAGCGGCGCGCCCGCCGTCACGAAACGGATCGCGCGGCGCATGTAGAACACGCCTTCCGTGTGGCTGGTGAGAGTCGTGGTCTCGTCCGTCAACGGATCGACGATATCGAACAGCGGATCGCCGACGCGGATCATGTCGCCGATATTCGCCCGATGCACAAGGATGCCGCTCACGGGCGCATAGAACTGCTCGCTGCCTGCCAGCGGCGTCGCGGGCATCGGCAGTTCGGGCAGCGGCTTCGCGTGGCCCTCGATCGCGTTGCGATACGTCAGATAGTCGACGAGTGCATCCGCGTCCCGTTCCGCGACTTCGTATGACACGTCGCGCTGTCCCCGGCATTCGATCGTCACCGCAACCGTGCCCGTCGGCATGGGCTTGCCTGCGGGCATCTGCTGTTGCAGGTGCCACCACAGCAGGCTGTGTGTTTCGTCGAATGCCTGGCCGCCCGAGTCGGTCGCGAGCAGCGACGCTTGCGAACGCAGATAGCGCGCGAGCGGCTCGATCTCCGGCCACCCCGCCTCGCTCGTGTAGACGTGCATCACGGCTTCGAGCGAGCAATGCAGATCGATCACGACGTCCGCATCGTACGAGAGCTTCAGCAGCGCGAGTTGCAGCGACTCGTACTCGGTGAGCGGCTTTTGCGCGTCCAGCTCTTCACGCACGAGTTCGCGAATCAGATTGCGATTCGCCTGCGCATCGTCGCCAAGCCGGTCTTTCGCGCGGTCGAGCGGCGTCGTGAACTGCATGAAATGCCGGTTGAAGTTCTTGCCGCTGCCCGCTTCGAAGCGGCCGAGAAACTGGCCCAGCACGTGTTGCCCGAGACCAACGGGATTCGCGACGGGCACGAGCACGATTTCGGCGTTCAGCAGCCCTTGCGCTTCGAGTTCGATGAGACGTCGTTTGAGCAGCACCGTCGTCAGCATTGCGGGGGTTTCGTCCGCGTGCAGCGACGATTGAATGTAGATTTTTTGCCCGCTGCCTTGCGGGCCGAAATGAAACGCGACGAGTTCGCGCGAGGTGCCGATGGCCGGCGAGAGAAGCGGAATCGATTGCCTGTTCATGTGACTTTTGCGTGACCGGTAGGTCGCTTGAAGGATGACCCGCGCGTCAGTTGCCGAGGCGGTTGCGGGGTCGGTTGCAGCTCAGTTTCGGGTCAATTGCCATACGGATCGAAATCGAAATACTTGTGCGCGATGTGCGCGTACGTACCGTCCTTCAACATCGACGCGATGGCCGTGTTGATCGACGCCTGCAACGCGGTTTCGTCCTTGCGCAGTCCGATGCCGACACCGCGATCGCCCATGTCCAGCGGCTCGCCGACGAACGCAAAGCCCTTGCCTTGCGGCGTGCGCAGAAAGCCATAGTCGGCTTCGACGGTGCCGAGCAGCGCGCCGTCGAGACGCCCATTGATCAGGTCGTTGAACACTTCGTCCTGGCCCTTGTACGCGACCACGTGCACGCCTGCGGGCGCCCAATGCGTCTGCGCGAACGACTCGAACTGCGTGCCCGATTGCACGCCGATCTGCTTGCCGGCGAGCGTCGCGGGCGCGCTACCGTTCAGCCCCGCGCCCTGCCGCGCGACCAGACGCGACTTGAACTGGAACAGCTTCGACGAAAACAGAATCTGCTGCTCGCGCTTCGCGGTGATCGCCATCGACGACATGATCGCGTCGATCTTGCGTGCCTGCAGCGCGGGGATCATGCCCGAGAACTCCAGCTCGACCCACTCGCAGCGCGCATGAATGCGCTTGCAGATTTCATTGCCGAGATCGACGTCGAAGCCCTTCAGGCTGCCGTCGGGCGCTTTCGAGTCCATCGGCGGATAGGTCGGGTCGATGCCGAGGCGGATCGCGTCGTTATCGCGCGCGAATGCGCCTTGGCTTGCAAGACCCAATGCGGCTAGCAAAAGGATCAACAGTGGCTTTTTCATGGCTGTCAGGCGACGGAAGGGAGCAGTTGCGCTCGATCGTACGGCGCGGCCGTGATCCGAAAAAGTGCAAATCTGTCTATCATGATCACTTTTACCGAACGCGCACTTCCCGCCGCATTTGCCCTCTTCGACGATGCCCCTGACCATTTCGCAGCTACGCGTATTCACCGCCGTCGCCGAGCACGGCAGCATCCGCGCTGCGTCGCGCGCGCTCGGCATCGCGCAGAGCGGCGTCACGCAGCAGTTGCAGAACCTCGAGGCGATGCTCGGCGCAACGCTCTTCACGCGCACGAATCGCGGCATCGCGCTCACCGCGCTCGGGCAACGGATGCTGCAACGCGCGGCGACGATCCTCGGCGAATGCGCGCGCGCCGAACATGAGGCGCAACAACTGCGCGGCGAGTACACGGGGCAGGTGACGTTCGGCATGACGACTGAGCCGCTGGTCGACGCGGGCGCGCCCGTGCTGACGGAGTTCCGCGAGCGCTTCCCGCGCGTCGCCGTGCATATGCGGACGGGCACGTCGCGCATGATGATTTCGTGGATACGCGAGGGCACGCTCGATTTCGCGATCGCACTGGTTTCGAAGCACACCGATACGACCGATCTCTCCGTCACGAAGCTGTACGCGTCCGATCCCGTCGTCGTATGCCGGCGCGGTCATCCGAAGGCCCACGTAAAGTCGCTTGCCGAACTCGCGGACTGCGCGTGGATCGCGACGCGCTCGCCGAATCTCACCGACGATCCGCAAGCGCATCGGCTCAACGATCTGTTCAGCAGCCATCGGCTGAAGCCGCCGACAATCGTCGCGACGGTCGAAGGGCTGTTCGAGTCGCTGCATCTCGTGAGCGAAACGGATTGCCTGTCGCTGGAGGCATCGGTGGTCACGAAGCGCGGGCCGTTTGCGCGCGTGCTGACCACGATCGACGTGCGCGAGCGCGCGGGCGAGCAGCAGGTGTGCGTGCTGCAGCGGGCCGCCGCGCCGCTCACGCCCGCCGCGCAGGAACTCGCGACGATGATCGCGTCGTACACGCGCACCGTGCGCGCGCGGAACAGGAACGCGTAAAACACGCACGCGTGATCGGCTTCGAAAGCGCGCGAAGCTCCCGAAAATCCTCACCTGAAGCGCCATCGGCGGACGTTGGCAGAAAACCGCGCGCGGTTGGCAGCATCGCGCGTATCAATGCTTTTGCCGCGTGCAAGGGCTCTCCCTACACTTTGGTCACACGCCGCTCGCACGCATCGGCAATGCGAACGGCCATCGCCGAACACGTTCAGGAGAACCCGAAATGAGCGAAATCATTGCAGGCATCAAGATTCCCGACAGCAAGCTGGCACGCGAAGCTACGCAGCTCGTGCGCGACACCGAAACCGATCTGCTCTATCACCATTCGCGTCGCGTGTTTCTGTTCGGCGCGTTGACGGGCGAGCGCAAGCAGCTGAAGTACGACCCGGAGCTGCTGTATATCGGCGCGATGTTTCATGACATGGGCCTGATGGAGAAGTACAGCAGCAAGCACGATCGCTTCGAAGTCGACGGCGCGAATGCCGCGCGCAATTTCCTGCAAGGCTATGGCATCGACGAAAACGACATCGACATGGTGTGGGACGCGATCGCGCTGCATACGACGCCTGGCATTCCGCAGTACAAGAAGCCCGTGGTCGCGCTGGTGACGGCGGGCGTCGAGATGGACGTGCTGGGCCTCGCGTATGACGAGTTCTCATCCGAGGACCGCAAGCTGGTCGTGGCGGCGCATCCACGCGGCGAGAGCTTCAAGGAGAACATTATCGAAGCGTTCGCGACCGGCACGAAGCACAAGCCACTGACGACGTTCGGCAACGTGAAAGCCGACGTGCTCGCGCTGAAAGACCCGGAATACAAGCGCCTGAACTTCTGCAGCATCATTTTGGGCTCGGCGTGGAACGACTCGAACGTGCAGCTCGGCGCGTGCCGCAATCCGGCGCATAACCATGCCTGAGCGCGAGCCGCGCAACCGCGCAACGTCAGGCACTCAAGACCGCGCTCTTCTCGTCAAGGTCTGTCGACGATCAAGCCGCTTGCAGTCTCCGCTCAAGCGTGCGTTTGAATCCGCGTTCGTGCGAGCGCGGATTCCTTTTTTCGCGCAACGCATCGCGCCATTAACTCTATCGGTGATCAGTGGCTTTAGCGGCTCTTCGCCGCCTTCACGAGACACTCCGACAGCTTGTCGAAGTGCTTGAGCGCCGCCTGTGTGAGTTCGATCTGCTTGCGGCGCGTGTCTTCCGTATCCGTGAGCATGACCCAGCCCTTGTCGCGCATCGACTTGAGCCGCGCATGCAGCGTCGCGGGCGAGCCCAGTTCGCTTCTCGCCATCATGTCGCGCACGGACAGGCGCTCCTTGCTCTGGCCCGCGCGCGCGACCAGTTCCAGGATCTTCTCTTCCAGCGGGTCCAGCGACGGCAACGACGGCAGGCCGCGCAAAGCTTCGGCCAGTTGCAGGAAGCGAAGGTAGATGTCCGCGGGACGCGTCATGCACGAAGTTCCGGTTCGGCGCCTTGCCGGGCGCGCTCGGGTTCAGGTTGCAGGAAAGCTGGATGGGCTATCATCGCGGCTGTTTGCAACAGCAACAATCGGATTTTACGACGGTGTCACGCTTTCAGTTGCACTTGTATTCGGTGACGGGCACGGTCGTCGTGTTCATCTTCTCGCTATGGGCAAACGAGCAGATCTTCACGCACTCGCAATTCGTGCGCGGCGTGAACTGGATCTACCTGCCCGCGGGCATCCGCCTGCTGAGCACGCTGCTGCTCGGCGCCGACGGCGCGCTCGGCTTGCTGATCGCGAGCTGGATCGTCAACTTCGCGTTCTTCTTTCCGAACGACATCGTGCGCTCGCTCGCGGGCGGCATCATCGCGACGGCGGCGCCATACGGCGTCTATCGCCTGTCGCGCGAACTCTGGGGTTTGCAGGCGTCGCTCGCGAATCTCACAGCAAAACGCCTGCTGATCCTCGTGCTCGCGTATTCGATTGCGAGCCCACTGCTGCATCACATCTGGTTCGTGCTGCGCGGCGATACGCAAAACATCGTCGAGCGCTTTCTCGCGATGGTGATCGGCGATCTGACGGGCACGCTGATCGTCATCTATACGCTCAAGGGCGTGCTGTCGCTGCTGCCGCGCCGCCATGTCACTCGACCGGCCGAGCCGGGTTCAAGCTGAAGCCTGAGCGCGGCACCGCTGAAGCTGCGCGTCGAAGCGCGGCCAGTCGACGGCCAGCAACGGAATCGTCGCATCGCCTCGCGCGCGGTAGAAGAAGTAGCGCATCCAGCCTTCCATGATGACCGCCTTGCCCGTCGACAGCAGGCACGGCGGCCGCGCGATTGCCGGATAGCGCATCACGGGCGCCTCACGCGCGAGCTCTTCCAGTTGCGCGCGCGCCGCCGCCCTGGCGTCGTCGCCGTCGCCGAACTGCGCCGCGAGATGCCCCGTCACGGCTTCGTCCACCTGATGCGCGAACATTTCGACGTACGATGCCGCGACATCATCGATATACGGCGCGATGCCGCGATAACTCGATGCGTCGGCGTGCGTGCGCCGCATTGCCGCCATTTTCGCCGGCAGCGGCAACGCGCCGAAACGCGTCGCGCCATGATGAAGCGCATCACGAAACGCCGGGTAGCGCGTCAGCCATGCGGATGGAGCGCTGCTGTCCAATTCGCCGTTCTCTTGCGGCGTATGTGAATGAACAGCGCGCTCCTTATGTACTGCTGTTTGCACCAGCTCTCTCAGGTTCATCGTTATAAAAATTATATCAATATGGCCGCACCGATGTCGACCTTCGTTCGCTTCTGTCGCTCATCGACAACGTTGTCAGTCAGCGATAGTTCATGTGATAAACATCGCGCCGCCGCCGTTCGGCGTTAGCTATAAAAAATATAACGATGAGCGGCCGATCGCGCAAGGCTATCCGGGAAAAACAGCGAAGTCCCGCAGAATAAACCGACCAGGCAGTCGGCGGATATAGATCCAGGGGATGCCCGGAACCGCTGGCGGATTGGCGCTTTCGCATCGCACAGCCCGACTTCCGCCGACGTCACGCGACAGCCGGTCCAACGATTGCAGCCAGCGTCAAAAATCAAAACCGGTTTTGCCACTGTCGCGCGGGCCGCTTTACTTATATCCTAGCGAATCGCTTTTCTGGCTTCGACGTCGACGTTCATGACCCGGTCCCGCACTCCCGAGCCGCGCCCGATGCATCGCAATCTGCCGATGCTCCTGTTGCGCGCACGCGAACTGATGATGGCGCGCTTTCGTCCTCTGCTGACGGCGCAGGGGCTCACCGAGCAGCAGTGGCGCATCATTCGCGCGCTGCATGAAAACGGGCCGCTGGAGCCGCGCCAGCTGTGCGCGCTCTGCACGATTTCGAGCCCGAGTCTCGCCGGCGTGCTCGCGCGCATGGAGGATCTCGGTCACGTGACGAAAGAGCGTTTCGAAGACGATCAGCGGCGCGTGCGCGTGTCGCTGACGGCGCAGAGCGCGGAGATCGTCGAACGGATGGCGCCGCTTCTGGAAGCCGAATATCGCGCGCTGGAAAGGCAGGTTGGCACGCAGCTCATCGACGATCTGTATGTGGCCGTCGATGCGCTGATCGGCGAACTGGCCAAACGCGACGAAGGGGAGGAAGGCGAGCCGGAGTAGGAGGCGTGCGGCCGGCACTGGATGCCGCAGCGTAACGCTTCGCCGACATGCTTCGCCGGCACGTTTCAGTTATCCGGGCGCCTGTCCAGCCGCCCACGAGTTCCCGCGCGGCCGACCCATATGCCGGCAAGAATCGAAACGGGTGTCACGCCCCAGACGACGTCCGGCCAGAACGCCTCGCCGCCGAGCGTGCTCATGTCGATGCACCACCAGGCCACGATCTCCACGCCGATCACCCAGATAAAAGCCGCAGCCAGTATTGCCCTGGCCATGCTATTTGCGTTTGCCGTGCGCGGCTTGCGCCAGTTGAATCGCGGTTGCTTCTACTGATTTCATTCAATCGTGCTCCTGGTGTTTCCGGACTGCCAATGATCTGGATGCTCCCCGAACTGGGGAAACAACCGGGCACGATTGTATTGAAGAGGCCCCGCTCAAGATCTCAAAAACGGGGCCGGCCGTTAATCTCCCATCCCTTCGCTCGCCGCATCGATCAGGCTCAGCGACACATCCGGATCGTCGACCTTCTGGATCGCCAGCAGCGCAAAGCGCGCGAGAAACAGCGGCGCGTGCGCCTCGCCGAGTTGCGTCATCGTCTTGCACAGCCGCGTATAGACGACATCGAGTTCTGCATCGGTCATCGCGTTCTCCATTCGTTCAGTCAGTTGATCAGGACAGCGCGCGCGTGATCGCCGCTTCGACTTCGGCGGCGCGCGCATTGTGCCAGCGGCCCAGCACGTGGCCATCGGGACGCACGAGATACACGGTGCCCGGCGTTGCGTCGTAGCGCTCGAACAGACGGCCCGTGTGATCCCATGCGTGCACGCCGTTGGTCTCGGGATGCAGGCGCGCGCTCAGCGGCACGAGTCTGAACGGCACGCCGCGCTCACGCATCGTTTCGGCAAGCTCGTTGAAACCGTCAGGCACATCGCCCTCGTCGCTGAAGCACAGCGCGGTGAAGCGCGGGCTGACGAGATCGGTCAGATGCGCCTCGCGCGCATGGCCGCCTTCCGCGATCGTCACGGGATACTCGGACAGCACGGCACCCGGCACGGGGCCCGCGGCGAACGCATCGCCATCTGCAACGTTGAGCGGCGACTGAGCATACGTAATTGCCGACGTCTGCCGCGGATTGATCAGCGATCGCACGCCCGGATGTTTGACGGCGAGACTCAGCACGGCCCGGCGCATCAGATCGAACGCGAACGAAGGCGGCGCCATGAACTCCGTGCTCTTCGTGCCGTAGCTAAGGTTCTCGTGCGTCGCCGCGACGCGTTCATCGGAATAGCTATCGAGCAGCGCCGGCGATGCCAGTCCCTTCACGACGAACGCAAGTTTCCACGCGATGTTGTCCGCGTCGTCGATGCCCGAGTTCGCGCCGCGCACGCCGAAGATCGGCACGAGGTGCGCGGCATCGCCCGCGAACATCACGCGGTTGTGCCGGTAACGTTCGAGCGTCAGTGCATTGGCCTTGTAGATCGTGATCCAGATGGGCGCCCATGCGCCCTTCTCGCCCATCATGTCGAGCAGGCTTTGCACGCGCGGCATCACGTTTTCAGGCTTCACGGCCTCTTCAGCGTCCTCGCCGTCGCGCAGTTGATAGTCGATCCGCCACACGTTGTCGGGCTGCTTGTGGACGAGCACGGTCGAACCCGGATTCGACGACGGATCGAAGTAGGCGAGGCGTTCCGTCGGACGCTCGCTATCGAGTTCGATGTCGACGATCACATAGCGCCCTTCGTAGCTCGTGCCCTGCAATTGCAGCCCGAGTGCTTCGCGGATCGTGCTGCGTCCGCCGTCGCACGCGACGACCCAATCGGTGTCGAGCGCGTAGTCGCCATCGGCTGTCGTGAGTTGCAGCGTGGCGCCGTCGTCGCGCGCATCGATCGATTTCACGCGCGTCTGCCAGCGGATGTCGATCAGATCGGCGCGCTTTTCCGCTGCATCGAGCAGGAACTGTTCGATGTGATATTGCGCGAGGTTGACCATCGGCGGCAGCTTCTGGTTTTCGTCCTGCGGCATCGTGAAGTGCAGCACTTCCGTCTCGCGGTAGAAGCTGCGTCCGCCCGTCCACGGCAAGCCCGTTTTCAGAAAGCCGTCGACGGCGCCGAGCCGCTCGATGATCTCCAGACTGCGGCGCGAAATGCAGATCGCGCGGCTGCCGTAGCAGACGGAATCGTCCGCTTCGATCAGCACCGATCGCACGCCATGATTCGCGAGACCGAGCGCGACGGCGAGGCCAACGGGCCCGCCGCCGACGATCGTCACGGCGTGACGCTTCGCGTCCACGCCCTGCTTCAGTTCGGGCACACGCGCCTTGTATTGCTTCGCGGTGAACGGATAGGGTTTGAATGCCTTGTTCATTGGATGCTCCAGGTTCGATACCTTCAGGCGGCGCGCGGCGCTTCGCGTTTGTCCATCGGCAACAGCATCACGACGATTGCGCCGATCACGAGCAGCGCCGCCGAATACAAAAGCCCTGCAGAGAAGCTGCGCGTCGCGTCCTTCAGCCAGCCGACCACGAGCGGATTCAGCGCCGAGCTGATGTTGCCCGTCGCGTTGATGACGGCAATGCCGATGGCCCGCGCGCGAAAGCTCAGCGCATGATCGGGCGTCGTCCAGAAGATCGACATCGCCGTGTACGAACCCGCCGACGCGAGGCACACGCCGAGCATGCGCAGCGCCGGATTCGGCGACCAGGCCGTGCACAGCCAGCCTGCGGCGGAGAACAGCATCGGCAGCATCAGGTGCCACTTGCGTTCCTGCTTGCGGTCCGAACGGCGGCCCCACCAGATCATCGCGACGATCGTGCACACCTGCGGAATCGCCGCAAGCAGGCCGATCGTGCGATTGCTCGCATCGGCGCTGAAGCTCTTCACGATCAGCGGCGTCCAGACGGCGACCATCGCGAGCGTATTCACGAGGCAGAAGTAGGCGATCGCAAACTTCACGACGGCGGGCGACAGCAGTTCGCTGACGATGCTTTTGCCATGGCCCGATTGCGCTTGCGCGGTCGGGTCGTTGCGGTGCTCGGCGGCGAGCGTCGCTGCGAGCGTGCGCTTTTCTTCCGCGTCGAGCCAGTGCGCGTCTTGCGGGCTGTCGTGCAGATACGCGTAGACCACGAGGCCGAGAATCGCCGACGGCAGGCCTTCGACGAGAAAGAGCCACTGCCAGCCCTTCAGTCCAAGCGTGCCGTCGAGTCCGAGGATGAAGCCCGACAGCGCCGAGCCGACAGCGGCCGTGACGGGCATCGCGATCATGAAGAGCGCGTTGGCGCGCGCACGGTACGCAGCGGGGAACCAGTAGGTCAGATACAGCAGAATGCCCGGCAGGAAGCCCGCTTCCGTCACGCCGACCAGCACGCGCAGCACGTACAGCGTGCCGGGGCTGGTCGCGAACATCGTCGCCGTGGATGCGAGTCCCCACGCGATCATGATCGTGCCGATCCATCGGCGCGCGCCGACGCGCGCAAGCACGACATTGCTCGGAATGCCGCACGCGATATACGCGACATAGAAGAGCGTGGTCGCGAGACCGAACTGCGTGCTGGTGAGCCCCAGGTCCTTCATCATCGTCAGGCCGGCGAAGCCGATGTTGATACGGTCGAGGAACGAGAAGAAGAACAGCGCGGACAGGAACCACAGCAGATGCCGCGATACCTTGGCGATCACGGACTGTGGCTGCGCTTGGTGAGCGGGGGTTGCCGGCGTTGCATCCAATGCACCGGCTCGCGAGGTGGATTCCATACTGATGTCTCCGAGGGTCACGCTATCTCGGACACCAACGGCCCGATGCAATCGCTTCAAGGACCTTCGCTATTCAACGATTGGCGGGCCGTGGCGATGCGTCGCAGTATGGAGCGCGGCGTTGCGCTGTCTGTCCTCAAATTGGGTACATTTCGGGCGCCGAGCGGGCCTGGGGAAAACGCGGACGGGTCGGTGGAAAACGCGCGCCGAAACCCTCAAACCTTCCCCGGCCCGACACACAGCGCAAACAGCTGCCGCTGGCTCGAAATACCTAGCCGCCGGAACGCGCGCTTCTGATACGTGACGACGCTCGTCGCCTTGATGCCCATCGTGTCGCCGATTTCCTGCGCGGTGCGTCCTTCGAGCACGCCCGTCAGCACGTCGAGCTCGCGCTTCGACAGCTCGGGGCAGAGCCCCCGCACGCGCGCGAGCATCAGATGCGAGATCGCCATGTCGCGCTGCCCGCAGATCGCATAGTGATGCTTCGCCGCGTGCGCGATCAGCGGCGCCATCGCTTCGATCAACGCGATTTCGCGAGGATGGTAATTGCCGAAGCGGCGGTCGCGATACAGATTCACCGACAGCCAGATATCGGGTGTCGGCTGCACGAGCAGCGACACGCGGTCCGACACGTTCGGCTGCTGATAGCATGCGGCCCGGTACGCTTCATTGAGAATGTCGTCGCTTGTCTGCTGATGCAGCACGAGCGTCGAGCCAGGCCTGTCGTTGCGCGCCGACGAGACGATCTTCTGGTTGCCGTCGAGCGCATAGAAGTGGCGCGCGTACGTATCGGCGACATCGCGCAGAAAGCGCCCGCCGCGATGATCCGCCACCGACACCGTGCGCGGCCGGTTGCCGAACTCATACGCGAAGATCGTGCACTGCGAAATCGCGGCGATATCGCCGAGCAGCTTCAGCACTTCGGCGGCGAGCGCGTTCGAGTCATCGCTGCCGATGGACGACACGAGCCCCGTCGCGCGGCTGAGATCCAGCTGCCCTTGCGAAACGGGACGGTCGAGGCGCCATGAACGCATGATCGATTGCTGCCAGAAGCGGCGGGAAAAAACGGATTAGTCGCATTATTTTAATCTGCGCGGCGCGTAGGCATGCGTGAAAGCCGCAATCGCGTCCAATCCGCTGCAATCGCATCCGCCGCGCTACCGAAGCACGCACAAAAGCCGTTCAGAAGGCGAATCAGCCCACGCTCCGCCGTTAAATTGCCTACAGTGAAAACCTCATACATGCGCGCCGCTTTCGCAGCCCGATAGCCGGCGCGCATGCACCGCGTGCCGCATCGCAACATCCTTCGGAGAGTGAGATATGGCGACCTGGAAACCCGATCCGACCTTCTATCCTTCCGCCCGCATGGCGGGCAGCGCGCCGAAGGAAACCGTCGCGTATGTGGCGAGCTTCGATCCGTCGCGCGAGACACCCGACGAGCTCGCCGTCGTCGATGTCGATCCCGGCTCGGCGGAGTACGGCAGCATCGTCAGCAGCGTGCCGATGCCGAACGCAGGCGACGAGTTGCATCACTTCGGCTGGAACGCGTGCAGTTCGTGCCTGTGCCCGAACGCGCCGCATCCGCATACGGAGCGCCGCTATCTCGTCGTGCCTGGCCTGCGCTCGTCGCGCATTCACATACTCGACACGAAGCCGGACAAGCGGAATCCGCAGATCGTGCGCGTGCTCGAACCCGCCGAAGTCGCGGAAAAAGCCGGCTACACGCGGCCTCATACGGTGCATTGCGGACCAGCGGGCATCTACGTGGTGGCGCTCGCGAACGCGCAGGGCGAAGCGCCAGGCGGCATCTTTCTGATGGACCACGAAACGTTCGACATTCGCGGTCAATGGGAAATCGATCGCGGCCCGCAGCAGCTTTCATACGACGGCTGGTGGCATCTCGGCTACGACACCGTCGTGACGAGCGAATGGGGCCTGCCCGCGACGTTCGAAAACGGCCTCGTGCCGGAAGTGCTGCTCGGCGGCCAGTACGGGCATCGCCTGCACTTCTGGGACATGAACACGCGCAAGCACAAACAGGTCGTCGACTTCGGCGCTGAGAACCAGCTGGTGTTCGAACTGCGCCCCGCGCACGATCCGACCAAGGCCTATGGCTTCGTCAACTCGGTGATCAGCCTGAAGGACCTGTCGGCGTCGATCTGGACGTGGTATCGCGAAGGCGATCAATGGGCCGCGCGCAAGGTGATCGAGATTCCCGCCGAACCGGCCGATGCGTCGCTGCTTCCGCCGCTACTGAAAGGCTTCGGCGCGGTGCCGCCGCTCGTCACCGATATCGCGCTGTCGCTCGACGACCGCTTTCTGTACGTGTCGTGCTGGGGCACGGGCGATCTGAAGCAATACGACGTCTCCGATCCGATGCGGCCCGAGCTGACGGGCACCGTGCGCATCGGCGGCATTGCCGCGCGGGCGACGCATCCGGGCGCGGGCGGACGTCCGCTGAACGGCGGCCCGCAGATGGTCGAAGTGAGCCGCGACGGCAGCCGCGTGTACTTCACGAACTCGCTGTACGGCGCGATCGACGAGCAGTTCTACACGGAAGGCATCGATGGCTGGATGGTCAGGCTGAATGCGGACAAGAGCGGCGGCCTGAAGGTCGCGGACGACTTCTTCGTTGACTGGCCGAAGTCGCATCGTCCGCATCAGATACGGCTCGAAGGCGGCGACGCGTCGTCGGATTCGTACTGCTATCCGTGAGCGCTGGCGGCAGCGAAAGGCGAGCGCGATGAACGGCGTATGGGCAAGCGTGATCGGCAGCGGGATTTTCCACGGCGTGAATCCCGCGATGGGGTGGCTCTTCGCCGCCGCGCTCGGGCTTCAGCACGGCAGCCGCAAGGCGCTGCTGATGGCGCTGCCGCCGCTCGCGCTCGGGCATGCCGTGTCTGTGTTGTTCGTGACCACGTCCGCCGTCGCGCTCGGGCTCTTCACACACACCGAACGCTTGCGCATGTTCATGGGCGCGCTGCTGATCGCGTGGGCCGCGTATCACCATTTCTACGGACACCGGCAGCGCGTGCGCATCGGCATGACGGCGGGCTTCGTCGGGCTGGCGCTGTGGTCGGCGGCCATGGCGACGATGCACGGCGCGGGCCTGATGCTGCTGCCCGCGCTGTTGCCGCTGTGCGGCGCGGGGATGCCCGTCGGCAGCTCGCTCGAATCGGTCGGACAGGTTACGGCCGTGCACACCATCGTCACGCTCGCGACGGCGGGCACGATTGCGCTCGCGGCCTATCAGTATCTGGGACTCGGCATGCTGCGGCGTGGCTGGATCAATTTCGACTGGCTCTGGTGCGGCGCGCTGACCGTCACGGGCGCGTTGCTGATCGTCACCGGCTAGCCGTTCCGCACTGCGCGTCCGCGTCCCGAAAAGCCTCACCTTTAGCGACAGTGCCGTGCGGATTGCGGGGCAACTCACCATCGCGCGCCTCCCGTATAGCCTCACCGCAAGCACATTCGTGAGCGGATCGGCACCGGGCGGGCTCACCATTGCGCAACTGTCAAATGCTCCCGTATTTCCTCACCTCAAGCGGCTTTGCGCCCGTTTTGCTGTGCGGAAGACACCCGGGCGGAACGCCACTAGTCGTCGTACTCGGAGTACTTGCGCGAATCGCCGCGCACCTTGTGCGCCGGATACTTTGCGCGATTCAGCTCGATCTTCTCCAGCACGGCCGCGTACAGATCGACATCGAGACGATCGGCGAGCATCACGAGGTACGCGAGCACATCGGCCATTTCGTGACGGATCGCCGTGAGCTTGTCGTCGGCGAGTTCGCTCTTTTCGCCAGACTCCAGCCATTGAAACGGCTCCAGCAATTCGCTCGCTTCGACGCTCAGCGCCGTCGCCAGATTCTTCGGCGAATGAAAGCGCGACCAGTCGCGCTCGCTGACGAACTGCCGCAACAGATCGCGCACCGCGACGAGATCGCTGCTGCGTTCCTTCTCCATACGGTCACTCCACGAAAACCATCAATATAGCGATCATTGTCCGGCACGGCCGAGCGTCAGCCGATGCACGGGCGGGCCCGGCAGAAACGACGTTTTCTCGCCGCGCACCCACGCTTCGTGACCCGCGAGGAAATACGGCGACAGCGGATTGCCCGACTGTCCGCCCGGCATCTCGAAGATGCCGGTCTGCTCGCGTCCCGGCGACACGATCATCCGCTCCGATGCGCCGAAGTTCGGCGTCTGCACGCGCGGCATATTGATATCGCCAGGCAGCGGATCATGCGGCGCGCCGAGCCAGCCGCGCACCCACGGCAGCCACGCGGGCACGATGCGCGCGAACGGGTGCTCGATCGCGGCGCGGTTGCGTTCGCCCCAGCGCGCATCGTCGACGGCGACATCCGCGGGCAACTGCGCAATCGCATGATCGATGCGGTCGAGCATGAACGTGCGCCAGTCGATAAAGCCGTCGGGCACCCACGCGTGATGCTCGGCGAGCGTCTCCATCACGGCTTCGTAGCGCGAGCTCGCGACGCGCAATCCGAGCGGCCCGCCACCGCCGCCACCGCCCGGCATCGCCCCCGCGAGATCGGCGTCGAGCCTGCCGAACCATGCGTCGTAGAGCGAGAAGAAGAAGCCGCGCGTGAGCCGGTAGCCGACGGCATCGGCATCCGCGCGGCCATTCCACGCGAGCAGTTGCTGCCGGAACGCGAGGCGCTGCGGATGGCCCGCGAGCGCGCTCGCGTCGAGCGCTTCGAGCGCGACGCGCCGCCACACGTCGATCCATTGCGCGCGGTCGTCGGTCTGGATCGACAGCATCGCGCGCTCGTCTGGACTCGGCGCCGCGAGCAGATCGTCGCGTATCTGCGATGCGCGCGCGCCCAGGTCCGCGCCCGCATCGCCGATCAGCGCCGCTTCGTCCGATGTCAGCACGCGATTGTTCGCCGTCCACAGGCGGCCGAGCGGCGGATCGATCCGCTTCGGATACGACTCGGGCGGCAGATAGTGCTCCCAGCCTTTGTACGTCGCGGAATCGTATGGCGTGTCGCTGTCGGGGCCGCTTTGCGCGTCGCTCGCGTCGCGCTGCGGCAGCGGACCCGCCAGCGTCCAGCCGATGTTGCCGCGCGAGTCGGCGACCATGATGTTCTGTGTCGGGATGCCGCTCGTCTGCGCGACGTGCAGCGCTTCGTCGATCGTCTTCGCGTCTTCGAGCCGTTGCAGGTCGAGGTTCACGGCCTCCCCGTCATGCGCGACCCAGCGCAGCGCATACGCGCGCTCGCCGATGTCGATCTGCGGCCCCCAGCGCGTGTCGATCACGGGCAAATCGACGCTCGCACCGCCCTTCACGCCGATGCTTTCGTGATGGACGTCTGCGCGCGCCCATGCGCCATCGGGCGTACGGTACTGCAGCGGGTCGGCGGGATTGCGATGCAGCTCGATCAGATCGATATAGCGTCCGTAGCTGTTCGTGAAGCCCCACGCGATCTTGCCGTTGCTGCCCGCGATCACGAGCGGCGTGCCCGGCAGGCTCACGCCCGTCAGCGCATGCATCGGCTGGCCGTCCGCCGCCGGCCATCTCAGCGACACGCGATACCAGATGTTCGGCAGCGACAGCCCGAGATGCATGTCGCTCGCGAGGATCGCGCCGCCATGCGCGCTGTGCGCGCCGTCGACGACCCAGCCGTTGCTGCCGACAGCCGACCCGTTCGCGCCTGCGTCGTCGAGTCCGGCGCTCGTGTCTCTCGTGTCTCTGGCGGCGCTCACGGGCTTCGTCGCCGATAGCCAGTCCGGGCGCGTCGCGGGAATACGCGTGGGCTCGACGGGCGGCGTCGATGCGCTATCGAGCGGCGCGTCCCAATGGCTCACCGAGGGCAGCAGGAACGCGTACAGATCGGCGGGCACGCGCTCGCGCAACACGGCGCGCGCGAGGATGCGCCGCGTCTCGAACGATTGCAGATCGAAGTACATCGCGTAGACGACCAGCAGCGAATCTTCGGCCCGCCACGTTTCGGGCTGCGTGCGCAGCATCCAGTACTCGAACGGCCGCGACGACAGCGCGGCGAGGCCCGCATTGACGCCCGCCGTATAGCGCTCGACGATTTGCCGCTGATCGGCGGGCATCGTCTCGACGATCGCGTGCGCGCGGGCGCGAAAACGATGCAGACGGTTGCGCCTGTCGAGATCGAGCGCATTCGGGCCGATCAGCGCGGAGACCTCGCCCGCCGCGACGCGCCTGAGCAGGTCCATCTGAAAGAAGCGGTCCTGCGCGTGCAGAAAGCCGGTTGCATACGCGACATCGGCGCGCGACGCGCCGCGTATCGTCGGCACGCCGAGCGCGTCGCGCTCGATCGTCACCGTCGACGACAGCGACGGCGCGCGCTGCGTTCCATCCAGTTGCGCGAGACTGCCGCGCAGCAGCAGCCAGCCGCCGAGCAGCGCCGCGCACAGCAGCGCGACGACGAGGCCCGCCAGCGCGAGCGCGGCGATCCCGACGGTCCGACCGATTGATTTTCCCGAGAACTGGCTTGTGACTGCGCGGCGACGGCTCATTGCTGGCTGATCGTTTGGTATTCGCTGGAGTTTGAGGGATTGCGGAGTCGAGGCGTCCGGGCATTGTGCACGAAGCCGTTTGCACTTTCCCATACGGCCGTGACGAAACCGCGCGTTCTCCAGCATGCTGGATTTTTGATCCAGTATGCTGGACGACATGGACATCAACACGCTGATTGCGCGCCGCGTGCGCGAACTGCGCGACGCGCACGGCCTGTCGCTCGAAGCGCTCGCGGAAGCGAGCGGCGTGAGCCGCTCGAACATTTCGCTGATCGAGCGCGCGCGGAGCAGCCCGACGGCCGCCGTGCTCGACAAGCTCGCGACCGCGCTCGGCGTCACGCTGGCGTCTCTGTTCGAGGCCCGCGCGGCGACCGCCGAGCCGCCGTCGCCGCTCGCGCGCGCGGACACGCAGTCCGTGTGGACCGATCCCGCATCCGGCTACACCCGTCGCAGCCTGTCGCCGGCGCTGCCTTCGCCGATCCAGTTAGTGGAGGTTCACTTCCCTGCCGGCCAGCGCGTCGCCTACGAGACGGGCGCGCGCGCCACCGAGATCCATCAGCAGATCTGGCTGATCGAAGGCGCGATGGAGATCACGGCCGGCGACGAGCATTGGCGGCTCGAAGCAGGCGACTGCGTGGCGATGCGCCTCGATTGCCCGACCGTGTTTCGCAATCCGACGCGCAAGCCGGCGCTCTATCTGGTGGCGCTATCGATGGCGCCGCGTTCACCCGTGCGGAGAAGTGCATGACGCAAGCAATCCGCGTGCGCCGCGTGGCCGCGTATGAAGCGGCGCAATGCGTCGACGAACTGGCCGATGTGCTGATCGATTGCGTCGACGGCGGCGCATCCGTCAGCTTCATGCAGCCGCTGGCGCGCGAGCGGGCCGTCGCGTTCTGGCAAATGGTCGCGGGCGATGTCGAGCGCGGCGAGCGCGCGCTGCTCGTCGCAGAGGACGGCGACGGGCGCATCGTCGGCACGGTGCAACTGGTGCTCGCGCAGCCGGACAACCAGCCGCATCGCGCCGACGTCGCGAAGATGCTCGTGCACCGCCGCGCGCGCAGGCGGGGCGTCGCGCAGCAGCTGATGGCGGCCGCCGACGCCGTGGCCCGCGACGAACGCAAGACCGTGCTCGTGCTCGACACGGTGACGGGCGGCGACGCCGAGCGCCTGTATGCGCGAGCGGGCTGGCAGCGGGTCGGTGACGTGCCGAAATACGCGTTGATGCCGGATGGATCTTTCTGCGGAACAACCTTTTATTACAAGCACCTTTAATCCTGTAGCGCGACGCGACCGAAGCGGAAAGTCGATCTTCGACAAACGTTTGCCAATTTGCGAAAACAGCCCTTAATCTTTTCCGCCGCGCGCCGTTATCGCGAGAGCATTCCCACTAATCGCAGGCGACATGGCCAAGACCATTCCGTTTCCCGGCGGCAACCAGGCGGCGCGCGCGCGGCAGGCGAAGGCATTGCTGCTGCCGATTCCGCGCAGCATGGCCGCCGAACTGATCCTGCCCGTCCATATTGCGCTCGACGCGCTGCGGCGCGGCGCGGGCAGCAAGAGCGCCGCGCAGACGCTCACGCAGACGATGCTGCTCACCGGCTTTCTGTGCGACCTCGGCTACGGCGCGATGACGTACGACCAGCTGCGAACCGCCGATCAGGCGATGGCGGCCACGTTCGATCGCGGCCGCGCGACAGACGAATGGCGTCTCGACGAAGCGCACGTCGAGTTGCTCGCGCATATCGTCAGCACTTACGACGCGCAATTGCAGCGCGCGCCGCTTAGCGCGCTCACGGATGCGAGCGCTCGCCTCGACCGCATCATCGCGAACGGCGACGCCGAGCCGACGCTGCGCAAGCAGGCCTGACACGGACGGCTTTCCGCTCCCGAACCTTCTCACCGTTGGGCTCGGAGCGCATCGACAGCGGCAAGCGCGCATTGCCTGTATCCTCTGCTGTTACCGACGCGCCGCGCGAGCGGCCGCACCATCACTGCAATCATCTTGTATGGGGCGGGAGCAAGCGCTAAGAAGGCAGCTTCCGTCCATCGCAAAGAAACTGCATGGGACGGGAGTAACGCTGAAGCGCTAATTCCCGTCGACCGCGATGAAACTGCATGGGACAGGAGTAGGCGCTGAAGCGCTAACTCCTGTCGACCGCGATGAAACTGCATGGGACAGGAGTAAGCGCTGAAGCGCTAACTCCTGTCGACCGCGATGAAACTGCATGGGACAGGAGTAAGCGCTGAAGCGCTAACTCCTGTCGACAGCGGAGAGGTTAATGACAGACGACAAGCGCAGCCCCGACAACATCGATCCCGATCTGCTCGCAGTAGCGCGCGAAATATTCGACTGCGCGCGTCGCGGCGAAGCGAACACGCTGGCCGCGGTCATCGAGAAAGGCGCGCCGCCGAATCTGCGCAACGAGAAAGGCGACAGCCTCGTGATGCTCGCCGCCTATCACGGTCACGCCGATGCCGTGCGCGTGCTGCTCGAACGCGGCGCGGACCCGAACCTGCGCAACGACAACGGACAAACGCCCATCGCGGGCGCGGCGTTCAAGGGTTTCAAGGACGTCGTCGAAACCTTGCTCGCGCATGGCGCGGACGTCGAAGGCGCGTCGCCCGATGGACGCACGGCGCTAATGATCGCCGCAATGTTCAATCGCACCGAGATGGTCGAACTACTGCTCGCGCATGGCGCCGATCCGAACGCGCGCGACGCGAACGGCGTCTCGCCCGCCGACGCCGCCAGCCGCATGGGCGCGCCCGACACGGCCGCGCTGCTCGCGAAGAAGGCGGGCGCATGAAGCTCTCGGGCAAGAGCGTCGCCGTCGTCGCGCCTGCAGGCGTGCCCGATATGGAGCACGTCGAGCACAGCATCGCGCTGCTCGAAAGCTGGGGCCTGCGCGTGCAGGTGGGCGCGCATGTGCGCGACCGCCATCGCTATCACGCGGGCAAGCACGAAGACCGCGCCGCCGATCTGCACCGCGCGCTGACCGATCCATCCGTCGATATCGTGTGGATCGCGCGCGGCGGTTATGGCAGCGTCTATTGCCTGCACGCATTGCCGCCGGAAGTGCCCTGCGCGAAGACGGTCGTGGGCTTTTCGGACGCAACGGCGTTGTTCGGCGCGCTGCACGGCATGGCCAACGTGCGCGTCATCCACGGTCCGACGTTGAACGGGCTCGCGACGAAACTCGACGACGCCTCGCGCGACAGCATGCTCGCCGAGTTGCGCGAGGAACGCGCCGCGCCTCATCCGCTACAACGTCTGCACGGTTCGGGCACGTCGCGTGCCGAAGGCCGTCTTGCGGGCGGCAACATCACCATGCTCGCCAGTCTTGCCGGCACGCAATGGCAGGCGCGCTGCGACGGCGCGATCGTGCTGCTTGAAGACGTGACCGAGCTCGCCTATCGCATCGACCGAAGCATGATGCAGTTGCGCGAAGCGGGCGTATTCGATGGCGCGCATGCGTTCGTGCTGGGCGACTTCATCCGCTGCCCGCTGCCCGACAATGCGGACTTCACGTTGCACGACATGCTCGTCGATCTGCTCAAGCCGTTTGACGTGCCGATCTATGCGGGCTTTCCGTTTGGTCACGGCACGCGCAATCATGCATGGACGTATGGCGCGCACGCGGTGCTCGAAGGCGATCAGCTGATTCGCTAGCGGGCCAGTTGCGCGAGAACGCGCTGGACGATGTCGATGTCGGGCGCCTCTGCTGCGTGTGCTTTCAGCGACTCGCGCGCGCACCACGGATACGGCAAGCGGCTCGCCCAACGCAACAGGCTGCCGGCGGATGCTGTCGGCAACGTCGCCATTTCTTCGATCGTGATGTGCAGCCGTGTCAAGCATCGCGCTTGCGCATCGCCTGTCCAGTCGTAGCGGCCGTAACCGATACGCGCCGCGAGCGTTCCCTTTTCCGTCATGCAGACAAGCCAGTCGCATGAAAACTCGCGCTGCCCCTCGACGGGCATCGCGCCGACACAGAACGTATAAACGTTCTCGTACTTCTGCGCGAAATCGCTGACCAGCACAGCCGCAATCGCATCGCGTCCATTTGCTTCCTGCGGAAACGCGATGGCCGCTGTCTTCACGGTCATCGCGAGCGATGCATCGTGTGCGAATGCATCCGTCAGAAGATGCGGGCGATTGCCGTCCTTCGCGTAGACGTACGATTCGATTGCGTCTTTGAGATTGGGCATCGGTCGGACCTTGTCGGTAAAAACGAGCCGGTCAGTCTAAGCCCATCGGGTCATTGCGCGTCGCTTGCCCTTGACGCCGGCACGGACTCTCGCCGCCTCGCGAATGCCGCGCGCATTCTTTGCACAACATGACACAACATGACAAAACGGGCGTTGCACGTGAAGCGCTCGCGTTCGACAATGCCTCTTCCTTGCCGCGTCCCCGTTCGCGCGCGCATCCCACAGTTCGAACACGCGCTCTCGATGAACTCCCGCTTTGGCCGTCTCACGCGCATCCATTCCTTCATGCCGCTTGCCGGCGCAACGCTGATGCTGGGCATCGCGATGTCGTTCACCGCGCCATATCTATCGCTGTTCGGCGTCGAGCAGGCGGGCATGACGCCGTTGAAGCTCGGTCTCTTCATGACGCTGATCGCGGCAAGCGGCGTCATCGCAAGCGCGTGGGCGGGCAAGTGGTCCGACAGGCATGGACATCATCGCGGGCTGCTGCTCGCCGCGCTGATCGCTGCATCGCTCGGCTTTCTGCTGCTCTGTTTCGTGCGCAACTATGGGGCGCTGCTCGCTATCGGCGTCGCGTTTCTCGGCGCGGGCGGCTCGTCGATGTCGCTGGTGTTCTCGTTCGCACGCGCGGCGCTGCCCGTGCGCGACGAAGCGGAACGCGCGTTCGCGCTGGCCACGCTGCGCACGGTTTTATCGATGGCGTGGGTGTTCGGTCCGTCGGTGGGCGCGCTCGTGCTCGCGGGCGCGGGCTTCTACGGGCTCTTCCTGTTCGCGGCCGCGAGCTTCGCCGCATGCGGCGCGATCGTATGGCGCATGCGCGAATCGCCCGCGGGCGATCCGCACAGCGCGCCGACACACTATGCGGGCGACCCTGCCTCGTCGCTCGAAGTGACGACGCCCGAACCCGCCGAAGCGGCGCCGCCCTCGCCGCCTCATACGCCACCCCATGCGCCCGGCACGCAGCGGCAAGTCTGGCGTTCCATCGTCGCGCTGACCTTGATCGGGCTTGCCGCCAACGCGACGATGATCGTGCTGCCGCTTTATGTCGTGCACGGCTTGAAGGGCACGCGGCTCGACGTGTCGATCATGCTCGGCCTCGGCGCGTTCCTCGAAATTCCGATGATGCTCGCGCTCGGCGCACGCGGCTCCACGCTCAACAAGCTGAACTGGCTCGCGGCCTGCGCGGCCGTGCATGTCGTGTACTTCATTGCCGTCGCGGCAGCGGGCACGGTCAACGTGCTGATTCCGATGCAGGCGTTCAACGCGTTCGTCGTGGCCGTCACGTCGTGTCTCGGCATGACGTACATGCAGGACTTGATGCCGCGCTCGCCGGGCGCGGCCACGGCGCTGTTCTTCAACGCGTCGCGGGTCGGCTCGATTCTGTCGGGCGTGTTGTCGGGTGTGCTCGTCGCGGGTCTTGGCTATCGCGGAACGTTCCTCGTCTGCGGATGCCTCGCGCTCGGCGCGCTCATCCTGTTCGCCGATCCGCCGTGGAAGCGCATCGCGCAACGCGCGCGCGACGTGTGGGACGAGTGGCGGCATCCGGCGCAATGAGCATGCGAAGCGACGATGCGCCTGTTGCATCGCCGATGCGCCAGCGATGCAACACGCGTCACGTGCTCCCGAAAATCCTCACCTTCACGCCGACACGCCCGCTTGCGAGCGGCCTCAAGCGATGAACAGTAGAATCGGATGGAGCCTTCGCGGTGAGGTCCGGCAGGACGCACAGGCTCGGCAGTCGACCCATACCAGGGATACCAGCACGAAAGCACGGCACGTCACGCGATAGCTCGCGGCGCGCCCCTTCGCCAAGGAGATCTCATGAAGGTGCTCGCTGTTCACCCAGGCGGCCTGATGTACACGCGCGTGTATCTGCGGCTCGAACCGCTCGGACTCGAAACCGTCGCGGCCGTGATACGCGACGCCGGACACGATATCCGCCTGATCGACCTGCAGGTCGAAACGCATCGCGATCTGCACAAGCAGATGCGCACGTGGCGTCCCGATGTGGTCTGCTTCTCCGGCAACTATCTCGCCAACATTCCAGAAATCATCGATCTGTCGAAGGCCGTCAAGGCGCAGCAGCGGAAGTGCTTCGTGTTCGTCGGCGGGCATAGCGCGTCGTTCACGGCGAAGGACATGCTCAGGCACGCGGACGGCGCGATCGATTGCGTGCTGAAGGGCGAAGGCGAAGCGAAGATCGTCGAGCTGCTCGATGCCGTTGCGCGCAACGACGATCTCTTGCGCATTCCGGGCGTCGTCACGCGCGAAGGCGAAGGGCCGCCGCCCGGCTTTACCGAAAGCCTCGATCACGTTCGTCCGGCGCGCGATCTGCTGCGGCACCGGCGCAAGTACTTCATCGGCGTGCTCGACCCATGCGCATCGATCGAGTTTGCGCGCGGCTGTCCGTGGGATTGCACGTTCTGCAGCGCGTGGACGTTCTACGGCCGCAGCTATCGTTCGCGCAGCCCCGAAGTCGTGGCCGACGAACTGGCGTCGATCCGCGAGCCGGGCGTGTTCATCGTCGACGATGTTGCGTTCGTGCATGCGGATCACGGCATGGCGATCGCGCGCGAAGTGGAACGGCGCGGCATCCGCAAGAAATACTATCTGGAGACGCGCGGCGACGTGCTCTTGCGCAACAAGGAAGTCTTCGAGCGTTGGCGCAGGCTCGGTCTGCAGTATATGTTCATCGGCCTCGAAGCAGTCGACGCCGAAGGGCTCAAGGCGTTTCGCAAGCGCATCGACGTCGACAGGAATTTCGAAGCGCTCCGGTTTGCGCGCTCGCTCGGCATCACGGTCGCGGTCAACCTGATCGCCGATCCCGACTGGGACCACGAGCGGTTCGAGACGATCCGGCAATGGTGTCTGGAGATTCCGGAGATCGTGAACATCAGCGTGAACACGCCGTATCCAGGCACGGAAATCTGGCTGCGCGAAGAGCGCCGTCTGACGAGCCTCGATTACCGGCTCTACGACATCCAGCACGCCGTGCTGCCGACGAAGCTGCCGCTACCCGAGTTCTACGGCGAACTGGTGCGCACTCAGCAGGTGCTCAATCGCAAGCATCTCGGCTGGGGCGCGCTCTATCGTGCCGCAGGCGAAGCGGCTTCGCTGCTGATGCGCGGCCAGACGAATTTCGTGCGGATGCTGTGGCGCTTCAACTCGGTGTTCAATCCGAATCTGCAACTGCGCGATCATGCGCGCGAAGTGCGCTATGAGATGACGCCGCCGCCCGCGCAGACGCCTGAGCAAAGCAACGTCAAGGTGCTTTACGTGCATGGCCCGACGGGACGCAAGGGCCGCAAGATCGACGACGCGACAGAAACGTTCGTCGATCAGAGCCGCATGGGCGCGGGTTAGCGTCAACTAGCGCCAAGCTCGCCGCCTTGTTCGAACGCTTAGAACGGCTCCTTGAACGGCCGCAGATCGATTTCGTGCGTCCACGCGGACGGGTGCTGAAGATGGATCTGCCAGTACGCCTCGGCAATTGCATCGACATTCAGCAGTCCGTTCTCGCCGCGCTCGCTCGCCACCTGCGGACGCGCATTGCGCAGACGCTCGCCGTCGATACCGCCGTCGATCACCACATGCGCGACATGCAGCCCGAGCGGCCCGAACTCGCGCGCCATGCTTTGCGCGACCATCCGCAGCCCGGCTTTCGCCGCCGCGAAGTGCGCGAAACCGGGCTTGCCGCGCAGACTCGCCGATGCGCCCGTGAAGATCACTGTGCCGCGTCCGAGCGGCGCGAGCCGCCGCGCTGCCTCCCGTCCAACCAGGAAGCCGCCGACGGGCCCCAAGCGGAGGAAGTCCTCCATCTGCGCTTGCGTCAGGTCGCGAAACGGCACGTAGCGGTTGTTGCCGACGTTGTAGACGACGAGCGAAGGCACGTCGATATCGTCGGGCGGCGACATCGCCCTGTCGAACAGACGCATGACGTCGGCTTCCGATGCGCCGTCCATCACGAACGATTCCGCCGATTCGCCGCGGCCCGCGATGTGTTTCGTCACGGCATCGAGCTTTGCCTGCGTGCGGCCCGCGACGATCACGTGGTATCCGTTCGCCGCGATTTTTCTGCACAGCGCCGCGCCCAGACCGACTTCGGCGCCCACGCCGATCACCATTGCGCTGTTCCGCTTCATCGCGTTTCTCCGCTGTCGTTTCTCCGTTGCCCGCGCGCCGTGAAGCAAGGCGCATTGAAACCGTCGCGCGATTATAGGCACCGAACGCAAACGGCTGCCGGTGAAACGACACGCTCGGCAGCGCCCGTTTTTCTGATCGGCGAGATGTCGAAGCGCCCGCTCGCCAGCACGAATGGCGTCAGGGCTCGGGGTTGTCGATGTCCGACCTCACGACCGTTTCGCCGTGGCGCTGCGCGGCCTCGCGCGCCTGATCGCCGTCGATGAACGGCCCGATATCGGGCGCGCCCGCAAAAGGGAACAGCAGCCGCCCGTCGGTTTTGCGCACGACCTTCAACTGCCCCATGTACGAGCCCTCCGTCGTGCGACGATAGGTGGCGTAGATCTGGTAATCGTCCGGCGACTCGGGTTTCGAGGCCACAGCGTCGCGTGCTTTCGGGAAAATCATCCGTGGCCTTGTCATCTTGCAACTCCAGGGTTGAATGCCGGTCTCGGGTTGTCGCCGGCATATCGGTTGAAATGACGCAATGTTTCGCGTGAACTCGCGTGACAAGTGCGGGGCGCGCACATTGCGGATCGGTTCATGCTGTACTGCTGCTCGCGGCGCCGATGCGCTGTCGGTGTCAATGCACATTGGCGCCGCCGCGCGGCTTGCCGATTCCCGGCACGCGCTGATCGCCGCGGGCGTGGTTCGGATTGGGGACGCCTGCATCGGATGCGGCCGCGCCCGTCATGCCGGGCGTCGACGACTGCCGCGGCTGCGGCGTATTCAGTTCGCCGGAAGTGACGCCAGGCGTCGCCATCGACTTGTCGCTCTGCGTCGCGGGATGCGTGTCTGTCTGCGCGTAGTGGGCCACCGGCGTGACTGCGGGCGCGACTACTGGCGCGACTACTGGCGCGACCGGCGCCGCGATCGATGCACCGGCAAAGATTGCCGCCGTCGCGCCGCCGGCAATGGAAACCGTATTCACGAGATGCTCCTTCGTCTTGCCTGTCGGGAAACGCTCAGCAAACCACGTTCCGCTTTGCCGCCGGCGCGTCATGGCGGCGTTCGCGAGTGGCTTTGCGATGGGCTCTGCGACTTGCTTTGCGATTGCGCTTTACAGATTCGCATGCACGTTCATGCGTAATCCGCGAATCCGCGGTCCCCGGCGTGAGCGGCACATGCTTCCGCGGGAACGATGCATGCTCGTATCTGTGATGACGCAGCGAAACGGCTGCGCGTTTGCCACATCGATCGGAGAAGGAGAACGCCATGCCACTGAAGAGAGGCACATCGAAGGAAACCGTCTCGCACAACATCAAGACGGAAAAGAAGGCGGGCAAATCGCAGAAGCAATCCGTCGCGATCGCGCTGAATCAGGCGCGCAAGTCCGGCGCGAAGATTCCGAAGAAGAGCGAGAAGTAGGCTAGCATCGTTTGCTCGAGACGCGGGCTGAGCGATCGGCCCGCGCAACGCGCCGACGGCTTCGGCAAGCGAGCCCAGCCGGCGGCGCCTTTTTCTTTCCAGCGCTGTTTCCAGCTTTCTTATCTCTTACGCAAGACGCGAAATGCGGAACGCGGGCGCTACCGCGTGCGCTCCTCGTCGTACTCCGGGCGCGCGCCGCGCGGCAGCCACGGTTCCTTGCGGATGCACCACAGTTCGTAGTCCGGCTCGAACAGGCCTGTCTCGTCGAACGCCCCGAGCGGCACGTCGATTTCGTCGCGATCCGCGTACATCATGAACGCGACCGATCCGCATGCCGGGCAGAAGTGACGCCGCCCCTGTTCGGAGCTACGCCATTCGCGCGTGCTGCCTGTTAAGGCGACGGCGTCGCGGCGGAAAATCGCGTACGAACCGAACGCGGATCCGTGCACGCGCCGACACGTCATGCAATGACACATGCCGACTCGTATCGGCGCGCCCACTGCGCGAAACCGCACTGCACCGCACGCGCAACCGCCTTCATGGATTTGCTGCTGGGACTCATGACTCATCGCGTCCTCCATCAGGTGAAGCCTCATCCTGCTGCACCGAGCCGTCGGCGTCAAACGTTGCCAGCCCCACGAAATCCGGGCACCTCTGAATGCGCAACGCCTATACTTCGGTAACGGTCGAGCCGGCGTTTTGCGGGCTCGCCGACCACTTCACACGAGCGTATTGACGCCGGCTACGGACCCCGACGAGTGGATCTGACCGTTGCTAACCATCACCCTTCCAGCACCATGAGCGACGGCATCGAAAACGCCCGCCGTGCGGGCGTACTACGTACCGGCGACCTGCGCGAACGCCCCGCGCGCGCACCCGACCACGCGGCAGAAGTGAGAACGCTGGTCACGGTAGCGGGCGCGCAAACGGGACGCCGCGACACACTGCTGCAAGCCATCGCCGATGCGGCGCTTGCATCGTGCCGCGCAGGCAGCGCCGGCATCAGCCTGCTCGAAACCACCAGCGAAGGCGAAGCGGTATTCCGCTGGCGCGCGGTCGCGGGGGCTTGCGCAGGCCTCGAAGGCCAGACGACGGCGTGGGCCGAATGCCCTTGCGGCGTGACGCTGCAGCTCGGCGCGCCGCAATTGTTCGTCGATCCGGCGCGGTACTTCACGAGCCTGGGCGAAGCCGGCTCAATGATGACGGAAGGCATCATTACGCCGATTCCGGCGCGCAGCGCCGACTCGAAACAACTGGGCGCGATCTGGGTTGCGTCGCACGACGACCATCGGTTCGATCGCGAGGACGTGCGTCTGCTCGGCAATCTCGCCGTGCTCGCGGGCGCGGCCCTGACGCTGCTCGATGCGCAACAGGCGGCCGAAGCGGAAGCGGCCGCCGCACAACAGGCGCGGCGCGCGCTCGAAGATGCGGCAAGCCGGCGCGACGAATTCATCGCGATGCTCGGCCACGAGCTGCGCAATCCGATGGCGCCCATCGACAGCTCGATTGCCGCGCTCAAGCTGCTGTGCGCGGGCGAAAAGCCCGCCGATGAAGTGCTTGCCATCGCGCAGCGGCAAATGCGTCAGCTGCGCACGCTCGTCGACGATCTGCTCGATGCCGCGCGGCTGCGGCACGGCAAGCTCGCGATCAAGTTCAGCCGCACGTCGCTGAACGAGATCGTGTATGACGCCGTGACGGCGCTCAAGCATCACATCGACGCGCGCAAGCATCGGCTCGTGATCGAAGGACTCGACGAGCCCGTTTGTGTGCGCGCCGATCATGTGCGGCTCAGCCAGGTGGTCGGCAATCTGCTGTCCAACGCCGCGAAGTACACGCCTGCGGGCGGCACGCTGCGGCTGCGCGTGCAGGTCGATACGGACAGCCCGGCCATCGATCCCGAGCGCGGCGGCATCGTGTCGATCGTCATCGAGGACAACGGCGTCGGCATGAGCCCCGAAGCGCTCGCGCATGTGTTCGAACTGTTCGCGCAATCGCCGTCGAGCATGCGCCGCTCGGAAGGCGGCCTCGGCATCGGCCTCGCGGTCGTGAAGCGGCTTGTCGAACTGCACGACGGCACGATTGCACTCGACAGCCTGGGCGTCGGACGCGGCACGATCGTGTCGCTGCGTCTGCCGATTCTCGATCGCGAGCCAGGACTCGCACCGGATCTGCCGGTTGTGACGAGCGCCGCGCCGAGCCGCATTCTGCTCGTCGACGACAACGCCGATGCGCTCGACGCGCTGCACTTGCTGCTCGAACTCGAAGGCCACAACGTGATTGTTGCGCGCGGCGGACGCGAAGCGGCGCGGGTTGCGGCGAAGGAAATGCCGGAAGTCGGCATCATCGATATCGGCATGCCGGAGATGGACGGCTTCGAAGTGGCGCGCACGATCCGCGCGAACCGTGACCTCGCGCATATGTTCCTGATCGCGCTGACGGGCTACTCGTCGGAGTCCGACAAGTCACGCGCGCTCGCGGCGGGCTTCGACTATCACCTGACGAAGCCTGTGTCGATGGAACGGCTCGCCGACGTGCTGTCGCATCGCGACGGCAGAAACGTCAGCGGTCTTGTCTGATGAAACGCGCGATGAAGCGAAGGTGAGCCGGCGTGTGTTCGTCGGCGTCACTTTTCCTGGGTCCCGCAAACTCTCACCTCTCGCCACTCGGCGCACTTCAAAGCGCTGCTGATGCTGTCCGCAAAGCCTTATGTAACAACGGTTTGCGGCTGGCATCGGTGCATGCTCGAAGCGCTTGCCGCTCACTCCCGAATCTTCTCACCTTAATGGCATGCGCTCCATCGAACCTGGGTTCCATTCGCAGACCCAGGTAAGCAACCGGCGACTGCCGATGCAACGCGCGCGCTCTTTCGCGGCCATGCATTTGCGTTTGGCCGTCGTGCCAAATCGTTGATTTACCAGGGTTCATGGTTGGCCGATGATGTTTGGCATCAGCAGCAAACATCTAACGGCAGGAGCCCATCATGTCCATGCAAGCCCTCGTGCTCAACCAGTACAACGGTCCGCTCGAACCGGCGACGCTGCCCATCCCCGAGCCCGCGCGCGGCGAGGTGCTGGTGCGGATCAACGCAAGCGGTCTGAATCCGCTCGATACGAAGATCCGTGCGGGCAACGCGGCCCATGCATGCCATCCGTTGCCGCTCGTGCTCGGTATCGATCTCGCGGGCGTGGTCGTCGCGGTCGGCGCGGACGTGACTGCGTTCAGGACGGGCGACGAGGTGTACGGGATGACGGGCGGCGTCGGCGGCATCCAGGGTTCGCTCGCGCAATACGCGGCCATCGATGCGCAACTGCTCGCCCACAGGCCATCCAATCTGTCGATGCGCGAAGCAGCCGCGCTGCCGCTCGCGTTCATCACGTCGTACTCGGGCATCGTCGACCGTGCGTATCTGCAGGCCGGTCAAACCGTGCTCGTGCAAGGCGGAGCGGGCGGCGTCGGGCATGTGTCGGTGCAGCTTGCGCATGCGCTCGGCGCTCGCGTCTTCGCGACGGCAAGCGCGCGCGATCACGATATCGTCGCGCGATTCGGCGCAACGCCGATCGACTACGCGGCGCGCAGCGTCGAACAGTACGTCGACGAACTGACGAACGGCGAAGGATTCGATCTCGTCGTCGATACCGTCGGCGGCGCGGCACTCGATGCATCGTTTTCGGCCGTCAGGCATTTCGGCCATGTGGTGAGCGCGCTCGGCTGGGGCACGCATGCGCTCGCGCCGCTGTCGTTCCGCGAGGCGACATACTCGGGCGTGTTCACGCTTTATCCGCTGCTCACGGGCAAGCATCGCGCGCATCATGGCGAGATGCTCGCGCAAGCGACGCGTCTTGCCGAGCAAGGCAAGCTCGCGCCACGCATCGATCCGCGCCGCTTCGATCTTGCCTCTGCCGAACGCGCATACGATGCGATCACGCAGCGCACCGCGCGCGGCAAGATCGTCGTCGAAATCGATTGATGGATGGATCGATGAGCGGCAGGACGCTCACACGTTCGCAAGCCGTTCGATCACGTGATCGAGCAGTGCGCGCAGACGTGCAAGACGCTTCAGGTCGCGATGATAGCCGAGCCATACATCGCGGCCCGGCGGCGCTTCGCCGAGATCGATGCGGCGCAGGCCCGGCGTGTTGTCGCCGAGCGGACACGGCAGCACCGCGAAACCGCCGCCTTCGGCACACATGCGCGCCTGCGCGCCGCGGTTGTTGCTCGCGTAAGCGACGTGCGCGTTCGGCAGCATCTGCCTGATCCAGGCAACGTCGGGCAATTCGCCGAATGCGGTATCCATCGTGATCAGCGACTGGCCCTTGCCGTCGCCGCGCACGGGCGCAACGAGATCCACGCGTCCGTACAGCGTGTAATCCATATGCATCAGCTTGCGCTGGATGATGTCGGGTTCGTCGAACGGCGTGATGCGAAACACGAGATCGGCTTCGCGCCGCGCGAGATTGTAGCGGCGCGAATCGGTGATCAGCTCGATCGACATCTGCGTATGACGCGCAAGAAACGCCGCAAACACAGGCGTGAGCACGTGAATGCCGTACCAGTCCGACGACGAAACGCGCAGTCCGCCCGATAGTTGCTGCTCGCTGCCCGCGAGCGATCGCATGAACGCGTGCGCTTCTTCTTCCATGCGCTCGGCGTAGACGAGCACGGCGTGGCCTTCGTCGGTCAGCACAAAACCATCGGCCGTGCGTTGAAAGAGCGTGTGGCCGACGGCTTCTTCGAGCGCGCGCAAGCGTCGGCCCATCGTCGGCTGGGTCTGTCCGAGCTGGCGCGCGGCCGCGCCCAGCGTGCCGCAACGAGCGACCGCGAGGAAGATCCTGACGTCGCTCCAGTCCAGTTTCGAATCGTTCATAGCCGCTCTTCGCTGCATGCGATCGGTCGCGTTGCCTGCGATTATGACGGGCGATAGCACGCTTGCGGTGATCGTCGCGTGTGTGGATGCGTACGGTTGTGTCGCAAGGTGAGGGCTTTCGGGAGCACGGCGCCTTGCGCTTCGATACCCGCAAAAGCTCACCTTTGAACCGATGCGCGACTTTTTCATAGGCGCTCGCGCATGCCCGCCGAACGGTTTACACCTTGTTTTAGCGATGTTTTTGCACTTGAGGTGAATCGCGTGTTACATCCGTCGATCACCATCCGCTCTACTCCCGAAAAGCCTCACCTAAGCCGCGAGAACACACAGGTCGCGCGTTCAATGAGGCACGCTCAGAACTTCACCTTCACCTGGAAGCCGATCGTGAACGGAAGGTTGTCGGAAGGAATTGGCGGAACGACGATGAAGTTCGCGCCGACGCGTTTGTATTCGACCATCACGATAGGCGCGACGACAGGACCGATCGTGTGATCGTGACCGAGGCCCCAGCTGCCGTAGTTGTAGCCGGAAATGATGCCGCCGATCACGGCCAGGCGGATGATGCCCCAGTGCACGAATTCGGGTGCCCAGACGGCGCCGCCATACCACGACGGACGGCTCAACGAATTGCGAAAGCCGCCCCCCGTCAGCGCCCATTGCCCGTTGAGCCAGCATTCGACGCCAAGGCCAGGATTGAACTGCTCGAAGTGCGTGCCCGGGTCCGGGTTGATGTGATACGAGGCGAGCATCGCATCCACCCATACGCCTCCGCTGCACCAGTCGGCTGCATGCGCGCCCGATGCCCCCATCAAACCGATGCCTGCTATCAGCCCCGCCACGCATGCACGACGTATCTTGTTCTTGATCTTTTCAAACGGCATGTGCTCTCCGCAACCGGTCGCGCGCCGGCGTCATCGATGTCGCAATGAGTGTCGAATTGCTTTCCCGTCGCGCACTGTACCCCACAACCATGATGTTGATGTGGAGTGTGCGCTCGGAACGACAACGCGCTCGCAGACGGCAACGATAGCGAAAGAACGATGACAGCCAGGTGAATGCGTCGAACGCGCAAACACCCGGACAACGTGCGCGAGACTTAAAGGCCGAGATCCGACAGTCCCGGATGATCGTCCGGACGACGGCCGAGCGGCCAGCGATACAGTCTTTCTTCTTCGCGGATCGGCTTGTCGTTGATGCTCGCGTGCCGATACGCCATCAGCCCGTTCTCGTCGAACTCCCAGTTCTCGTTGCCATACGAACGGAACCAGTTGCCCGAATCGTCGTGCCACTCATAGGCGAAGCGCACGGCGATGCGGTTATCGGTGAACGCCCACAGTTCCTTGATCAGCCGGTAGTCGAGTTCCTTCGCCCACTTGCGCTGCAAGAACGCGACGATTTCCGCACGCCCCGTCGGGAACTCCGAGCGGTTGCGCCATTTGCTTTGCGGCGTGTAAGCGAGCGACACGCGTTCCGGCTCGCGCGTATTCCATGCGTCTTCAGCGGCGCGTACTTTCTGGATGGCCGTCTCGCGCGTGAACGGCGGGACGGGTGGACGTCTTTCGATTTCGGCCATGATGTTTCCTCGTTGAACTGCGTCAGGTGGACCTTCGCCCGTTCGACGAACGGGTGCTTTCACTTGCGGCATCGAGCAGATGCATGGCGGCAGCGCGCGCATCGAGGGCGGCATCGGGGTCGCCGCTCACGAGCGCGACGCCGATCGCGCCGTCGATAAGAATCAGCCATTGACGCGACAGACGCGCTGAGCGTCGTCCGTCGCCGCCCGTCGACGCGACGTACTCGTCGCATTGCGTGCGCACGAATTCGAGCAGACGCTCCTTGTGTTCGCGCGCGACGACGCGAATCGGATCGTCAGCTGAAGCGATCTCGCCCGACGCATTGAGAAACGCGCAGCCATGAAAAGATTCCGACGCAAACCATTCGCGCAATACATCGAACATCGCGAGAAGACGCGCGCGCGGATGCTTGCCACGGCGCAGCGTGCTTTCGCCGAACCACGTCATCCAGCGTTCGTCGCGCCTTTCGAGCGCGGCCGCCACCAGCGCATCTTTCGATTCGAAGTGCGTGTAGAAGCTTTTGCGCGCGGTGCCCGACTGCCGGACGATTGCATCGACGCCCGTTGCGTGAATGCCGCCTGCGTAGATCAGGGCTTCTGTCGCATCGAGCAGCCGTTCGCGCGCGCTCGCGGTGGTGTCATCGGAGGTAGTCATGTGCGAATGGTAGAACGATCATTCTCCATCGTCAAGTCTTTGTGCGCGGCGATGCACAGCCCGCTATCGGCGCGTTCGCGCGGCTTGCATTATCGTGTCGGGTAATCGTTCAAAAGGATGAGTGTCATGAGCATCGTTTTTCGCCGTTCTGCTCTCGCTGCCGTGACAGCCGCTGTGCTTGCCGCGACGTTGGGCGCGTGCACGCCGCTGCAGGTCGTCACGCATACCGTCACGGCGACGGAGGCACGCGTGCCCGCCGGCCAGTACAAGCTCGATCAACATCACACGAGCGTCACGTTCGACGTCGATCACCTTAAATACACGCGCTTCACGATGCGGTTCGATCGCGTGGCGGGTCAACTCGACTGGAACGAAGGCGGGCTCGACAAGAGCCAGGTGACGGTGACGATCGACGCGGCGAGCATCGATACAAATGTCGCGCTACTGGACAAGATGGTGAAGGGTCCGGACATGCTCGATGCCGAGCGCAATCCGCAGATCCGTTTTGTCAGCACGCGTTTCGAACGCACGGGCGATGCGCGCGGCAAGCTGACGGGCGATCTGACGATACGCGGCGTGACGCAGCCGGTCACGCTCGATGTGACGTTCAACGGCTACGGCCGCGATCCGCTGACGAAAGCCGATACGCTCGGCTTTTCTGCGGACGGCCGGTTCAGCCGTTCGAAGTTCGGTCTGACGACGTGGTATCCCGCCGTGGGCGATGACATTCACGTCGTCATTCAGGCAGAGGCTGCACGTCCGCCCGCAAGCTGAACGCGCGCGCTCATCATGCGGTCCAGTCGAGGATGACCTTTCCGCTTTCGCCGGAGAGCATGGTCGCGAAGGCTTCTTCGTAATCGTCGACGGCAAAACGATGCGTAAGAATCGGCGAGAGATCGAGTCCGCTTTGCAGCATCGCGACCATCTTGTACCAGGTCTCGAACATCTCACGGCCATAAATGCCCTTGATTTCGAGGCCTTTGAAAATGACCTGCGTCCAGTCGATCGCCGTTTGCGCAGGCGGAATGCCGAGCAGCGCGATTTTGCCGCCGTGGTTCATCGCTTCGAGCATCGACGTGAACGCGCTCGGCACGCCCGACATTTCAAGGCCGACGTCGAAGCCTTCCGTCATGCGCAGATCGCTCATCACATCGCGCAGCGATTCGCGCGACACGTTCACCGCGCGCGTCGCGCCCATCTTGCGCGCGAGGTCGAGCCGGTAATCGTTGATGTCGGTGATCACCACGTTGCGCGCGCCGACATGCTTCGCGATCGCCACGGCCATGATGCCGATCGGGCCCGCGCCCGTGATCAGCACGTCTTCGCCGACGAGATTGAACGAGAGCGCCGTGTGCGTCGCGTTGCCGAACGGATCGAAGATCGCGGCTAGATCGTCGGAGATTTCAGGCGGAATCTTGAATGCGTTGAACGCGGGAATCACGAGATATTCGGCGAACGCGCCCTCGCGATTCACGCCGACGCCAACGGTGTTGCGGCACAGATGCCGGCGCCCCGCGCGACAGTTGCGACAGAAGCCGCACGTGATATGCCCTTCGCCCGAGACGCGATCGCCGATCGAAAAGCCGCGCACTTCCTGGCCCATTTCGACGATTTCGCCGACGTACTCGTGACCGACGTGCATCGGCACGGGAATCGTTTTTTGTGCCCAGTCGTCCCACTTCCAGATGTGAATGTCGGTACCGCAAATCGCGGTGCGGGTGATGCGGATCATCACGTCGTTGTGACTCACTTCGGGTTTCTTCACGCGGGTCAATGTGAGGCCCGGAGCGCGTTCGAGTTTTGCCAGTGCTTTCATTGCTATTGATGTCCCGTTTCAGATCACGCCAAGCGAACGGCCTACGCGCGCAAATGCATCGACGGCCCGATCGATCTGTTCCGCCGTGTGCGCGGCGCTCATCTGCGTGCGAATGCGCGCGCGGCCCTTCGGCACGACGGGATACGAAAAGCCGATTACGTACACGCCTTCTTTCAGCAGCGCATCGGCCATGTTCGATGCGAGTTGCGCGTCGCCGAGCATCACGGGAATGATCGGGTGCTCGCCCGGCACGAGCGTGAAGCCATGCGCGCTCATCGCCTGACGGAAGTGCGCGCCGTTTTCGCGCACCCGTTCGCGCAACTGCCTGCCTTCGTCGCTCGCGAGCAGTTCGAGCACTTTCAGCGATGCGGCCGCGATGCTCGGCGTGAGCGTGTTCGAGAACAGATACGGACGCGAACGCTGACGCAGCAGATCGACGATCTCCTGACGCGCCGCGACATAGCCACCCGATGCGCCGCCCAACGCTTTGCCTAGCGTGCCCGTGATGATGTCGATGCGATCGATCACGCCGCAATGCTCGGGCGTGCCGCGTCCGTGTTCGCCGATAAAGCCGACGGCGTGCGAGTCGTCGACCATCACGAGCGCGCCGTAGCGGTCCGCGAGATCGCAAATGCCTGCCAGGTCGGCGATGATGCCGTCCATCGAAAAGACGCCGTCCGTCGCGATCAGCTTGAAGCGCGCGCCTGCCGCATCGGCTTCGCGCAGCCTCGCTTCGAGATCCGCGAGATCGTTGTTCTTGTAGCGGTAGCGCTTAGCTTTCGACAGCCGCACGCCGTCGATGATGCTCGCGTGATTCAGTTCGTCGCTGATGATCGCGTCGTTGTCGTCGAGCAGCGTTTCGAACAGGCCGCCGTTTGCATCGAAGCAGCTTGAGTAGAGGATGCAGTCGTCCGTCTTCAGAAACGCGGACAATGCACGTTCGAGTTCCTTGTGAACGGTCTGCGTACCGCAAATGAAACGCACCGACGCCATGCCGAAGCCGTCCTTGTCGAGCCCTTCTTTGGCGGCTGCGATCAGGCGCGCATCGTTCGCGAGGCCGAGATAATTGTTCGCGCAGAAGTTCAGCACATCGGCGCCGCTGTGAAGACGAATGTCCGACGATTGCGGGCTCGCAATCACGCGTTCGGTCTTATGAAAGCCATCGGCACGAATCTGGTCGAGCGTGTTGCGCAGATGCGCGAGGAAAGGGTCTCGCATGAAACAGCTCCTTGAATGGCCGACTTTTCAACGCTACGCCAACGCACGATGTGCGGCAACGCTGCGGCCTGTTATAGTCGGCGATCGGTTTTTATCGGAAATTTTCGTTTTTTCGAACTAAAGTTCGATATGTCGAACAACTCTAAACGATGGGTCTGGAAATGGCAAGTTCGGGAATGCGCCGGGGGGCGTCGGGTACAGCCGCCACTGTGGCGCAAACGGCTGCGGCGCCGCCGCGCGTCGGCGAGCAGATTCAACGATTGCGCAGCGAACGCAAGATGACGCTCGACGATCTGTCACGCGCAGCGGGCGTGTCGAAATCGATGTTGTCGGAAATCGAACGCGACAAAGCAAATCCGACGATCGCCGTCGCGTGGCGGCTGACGAATGCGCTCGGCGTCAGCCTGGATTCGCTATTCGCGCCGCAAAAAGCGCCGGAACCGATCGCGGTCTCCGGCCCACATGACATTCCGACGTTGAGCGGCCACGACGCCCGATATCAGTTGCGCGTGTGGGGGCCGATCGAGCTGGCGGGCAAATTCGAATGGTATGAATTGACGCTGCAGGCGGGCGGCGCATTGGTGTCGAACGCTCACGAGCCGGGTACGCGCGAACATCTGACGGTTTTGCACGGCATCATCGATATCGACGCGGCGGGAACGACGAAACGTCTGAAGGCCGCGGATACGGCGCGCTACGTCGCCGACGAACCACATGCGATTCGCAACGCCGGCAAGGGCGAAGCGAAGGCCTTGCTGGTTGTCATCCACGGTTAAACCTGCACGACGCATTCTTCGGCAATACGCCAGGTTGCGGCCAATACTGTATGTTTGTACAGTATACGCGACTGACGGAGCGAAGAATGAACATCAACCAAGAACAGGATCTGGCGGCGCTGCGCTTCAAGTCGGCCGCGCGCGACCTCGAACATATCGTCCGGCATATCGCTGCGCGTTACATCGTGCAGCAGGTGCCGCTGACCTGGCGTCTTCTGCATGCGATCGAAGCGGAAGCACTCGCCGATCTCGGCTTTGCCAGCCGGCACGATCCGTTCATGCTCGCGCTGTTCCAAAGACCAACGGATTTTCGGTTCCCCGAGACGGACGATCCCGTCGACTTTGGGCAGTCGAATGCGTTGCCGGCTGTATTTGCGTTTGCCGTTGCGGCGTATGACGAAACGCAGAAGTCGAAGGGGAAGATGCCGACGCGGCGAGCGGCGAGTGGAGGTGTCCGCCGGGCTTGGGGCGGATGAATGGCGTCCGATATCGACTTCGACGTATGCGGAGGGACAGCGCTGGGAGTTTATGCGCGTAAAGTCACCGACTACAATCGTTTGCCGCAACTAACGGAAGCATAACTATGACTTCAGCCGATCCCGTTGGGTCCGTCGGTCCGTCGCCCGGGGCAACGGACCTGTTCGACCAACAGCGTCAAGACTGGCTCCTCGATCCGCGCACCGCATTCGACGCCTGGCTCGCGAGTCAGAATTTCCGCGAGTCGTCGGCGGAGGTCTATCGCGCTCAGTGGGGACTTTTCCTCGAATGGCTGCAGGCTCGGCACAAAAACCTTGTGACGGTCGACATGCGCTCGATCGCCGAATTCGTTGCCGGACTCTCGATACGCAAACCGCAGCGCGCGCGCTATTTGCGGTTAATCGAACGTGTGCTCGATCATGTGCGCGAAATCGAACTCGCGTCCACGAACCCGGCGCGCTTTATTGCTCAGGATGGCGAAGCGGAGTGGCGTAACGCGCGCGACAACGAGCCGACAGGGTTTCTCACGAGCGCGGAACGGTCCGCATTGATCGCGCATCTCTCTTCGCCCGTCGCGCATCTGTCACCGGCGCAACGCTGGCGCGAGCGTCGGGATCGCGCGTTGATCGCCGTATTTCTCGGCGGCGGCATCAAGACAGGCGAAGCGCGGACACTTCCGCTCGGCTGTGTGACGGCCGGCTCGCCGTGGATCGTGATCGAAGCGGCGAACCCGCTTTTTACGCGCCGGACCCGCCTTGCGCCGTTCGCCGTATCGATCCTCAACGCGTGGCTCGAAGAACGTAAGCAAGCCGAATTGCCGGGCGATCTGGTGTTCCCGGCATCGCCATCCGGGCGGCCGATGCACAAGGCGACCATGCTGCGAGCCGTCGATGCGTTGACGGAAGCGTCGGGAATCGGCCATTCACGGGAAGCCCGCGCAAGCCCGCATACGCTGCGCAACTCATTCGCAGCGGACCTGTTCGAAAGTGGGATGGAAGTCGAGGTGGTCGGGCAATGGCTAGGATTCGCCCAGGCCGTATCCGCGAATCGGCTGCATCGCGCATGGAAAAACTGGGCTGAACAGCAGAAATTCGACGAAGAAAGACAGCTCGCAGCGTCCGCGGTGTCTCGCGCGAATGCCGACGACATGCAGGACAACGGCTAGACGAGTCCCGTAAACCTTCACCTTAGCGGTCCCGCAAAAACTCACCTTGATCGCGTCGGGTGCTCTGCAAGTGAACCGGTCAGGATAATGAGGCGCTTTGTGCCGGCGACATGAAGCGCGTCACGGCCGTCAGCCGCGAGCTACCTGTTCCCGACGAGTGCTCGCATTCGGGACAAAGCAGCTCATAACGCCCATCGACCTGAGACAATTCGGGTTCACCTTCAGCGCATTTCGGACAACGATGCGGGATCGTGACGTGCCCATCGACGGCTGTGCCGATTGACTCGAGTTCATTGGCACTTAACCTTCCCGCGCTTGCCAGCTGACACAGCAAATCCGCAATGGCAGGACTGATGCCCTGCTGAGCACGCAGCGCGGCCATCTGGCGCGTCACCAGATCGAGTTCCTCCGACTGTTCGCGCAACTGCGCGTCAAGCCGATCGCCCCGTGCTTTCGCGGCCGCGAGTTGCTGGATGAAATCGAATTCCTTTCGGCTCGCGTCGCGCACACCCGCCTGATAGGTCGTGGCCATCGCGCGCAACGAATCGAGTTCCACAAGCATCGGCTTGACCCGGCGTTCAGCTTCGGCTACCGCGTCCTTGATCTGTTGCGCATAGTGTTCGGCGTTTTGGCGCATTTCCGCCTGCAAGGCGTCGAGACGATCGCGCAATCCTGCATTCGTCGATTGCTCGACATCGAGGCGCCTGTGTAACGACTCGTTTTCAGTTTCGAGCCGGCGAATGGACGCCTTCAGTCCTTCCTGGTGAGCTGATCCATTGGTGTTGGCCGCGGCCAGTTGACTCTCAAGCACGCGTACGCGCTCCCACGCGGCGTCAGCACGAGCTTCGCTGCGTTCAATGGCTTCCTGGGAAACTTCGCGTCGGATCTTGCCCTCATGCGAGTCTCGCTCGGCGGCCGCGAGTAGCGTTCTGAGTTCCTGACGTTCTTCATCGAGTGAGGCTTTTGCATGCGCCAATGCGTCTTCGAATAACGCGCCAAGCAACTCGCCCGCGCGTTCCTCGAGCGCCTTGGGAATGGCGCCGCCGCCAATTCGTACCCGCGAAGCTGAGCGGATGCGCTCCCAGAAGGTGTCGATGTCTTTTGGTATGTCGCTTGCGCTGCCCGTTTGCGTAAGGTCGCGCACAGCGGCCATCGATGGTCGGATGCCAAGATCGAAAAAGAGCCGCTTGCACGCGTGAAGCGACAACTCCTGACGACGCGCACCATTCGCGCGCAAGATATCGAGTTCTTTTCGGATGGCATGGCGCTCTTCATCGAGATTCATAGCTGCCTCAAGGTCGCGGAATTCGAAGAATCATAACAATTTACGTAGTGTTCGTTACGAATTTCGTTCGACATGCGGCTTTGCTGCAACCGAGGCACGACATCTGCCAAATTCGGCGTTGCGAGCGAAATCTGACCAGGATGTTCGTGAAACAAATCGAAGAGTAGTCGCTAAGTTCTTGTTGTATCGGAATTTTAGCCAATTGGTGGGTGCTTTGGCACTGTTTCACGCGCCGTGTAGCTGTAGTGGGATGCCGTGTTCTTCTACGAACTCGCGGGGCACACGTTGAGAGTAATAAAAGTAAACACCCTTGAACCTTAGTTAAAGACGTTAACGCTCGACGAAAGCCTTGTCGGATAAGGCGCTGCGCGGGATAGGGTGAAGTTTTACAGGAGACGTGGTGAGATTTCGCGGGATCATGCCGTGATGGGGTTCGGGGAGACGGGTGAGCCGGCTCGGGAAAGATCGTGAGTGGCTTCGGGAACGCTGCAGAGCGGCCAGTCGGCTAGAGGTGAGCGTTTTCAGGAGGTTAGGTCGATCAATCGCCCGTCAATGCTGGCTGACGCGCGTCGTCGCCGAAAGAAGCGAGTGAGCGGATTCAGGACGGCGATTTCAATGGGGATTGGACTGATTTCATGGGTGTCTGGGGTGCTCGGTGAGCCTTCGCGGGAGAAAAACGGACATGAGGGTGAGAATTTTCGGGACCCGTAGGGCCTTTGCGCCGCTGTTTGGGCCGCACGATCTCGATAGGTGAGGTCTTTCGGGAGCAGGTCGCTGTCTGTTTCAATCGCCAGGCACGCAAAATGAGCGATTGTTGCGAGCATCAGCCTTGAAGGTGAGGGGATTCGGGAGAGAAAGGCGCACGCATATCTTGCGCCAGTTTTTGCGCTCGCAAATCGCGGCGGTGAGACTTTACGGGAATCACGCTGGACCGGTTTGGGCTCAAAGGTGAGGAAATACAGGAGCATTGGAGCCGGAATCGCGCTGACACGTCGTATTAGCGCGGGGTTGGACGACGGTGCCGCATTCTGCTTGATTGCGGAAAGGTGAAGATTTTCGGGAGTCTGGGGCGATTGGATTTCGGGCATCACTCCATTACTGATCGGGGTTGAGGTGAGCGTTTCCGGGAGTTACACGGCGTACCCGACTGGTGGCAGCGCACATCTAAGTATCTAAATTTGCGGGGTTTTCACTGCGTTGTCGACCAAAGGTGAGCTTCTTCGGGACGTCCGGCTGTCGATCCGCAGTGAGACAAAAGCTGGGTCTGGACCGGCCACAGGTGAGCGCTTTCAGGAGGTTTTTTGCGCGTCTAATTTGCGTGCGGGGCCAGAAAGCCCGGCCGGTATCGGATCCGGCTTTCGCAAAGGTGAGAGTATTCGGGAAGTATGTTCGCCGTTTCACCGTAATTTGCCGCCGACCGAAAGCGGGGAGTTCGCGTGTACATCTCCGCAGCAGTGTCCGGACGGGTTGGGTTCGGCGAACTTCCCCCTTTCGGCGGACTGGGCAGCCGGTCAGGGCATGGCTTTCGATGGATTCGTTGGCTCTTTACTGACCGACCGGCTTAGTCGTAGCACCCGCCGATACCATGGACGGCCGACCTCCCCCCGTTACTGATGCGCGAGACCTGAACTGCCGGGCGATCGCCCCGATGCGTCCGCAACTGGCGATTCGCGGTCCTTTGCTACCGCGGGCCGTAGCAGCATCAGCACGCGTCGTTTATTTGCGACTTCCTGAAACGTGAGACGTTACGGGAAGCCGCTTCGGCGGTTGCCGCGCGCGCGAAACAAGCTCATCTCAGGCAATCCCACGACCGTCAATGCCATGACAAAATGCGCGGGAAATCAAAAGGTGAGGTTTTTCGGGAATAGCTCTGGGTGAGTTGGCGAGCGTAAACGCGTTTCACCCCAAGTCGGTGAGATGACCGCTATAGACGTGCATCACCACAGCCGGTATCCTTTCGCAAAATCTCTTCTCGACTCGACGCATGGCCACGAAGCGCGCGAAAAAAACCGATGTGGTGAGCCCCAGCTCCGCCGAATTGCGCAAAGCCGTCGAGGCGATTGCCATTCAGCCGAAGAGCGGCAAGATCACGCTGCTGACCCGCAAGTTGTTCAACGTGTTGCTCGCAGTCGCCCAGCAGGCGGATGAATCGGGCGATACCTATCGCGCGCTGCTTTCGGACATCGTCGCCAACTCCGCCTTCGACTCCAACGATACTGCACTCGTCAAGGAGCACCTTCGGCGGATGGTGTCGGTGCAGGTCGAGTGGAGCCAAGGCACGTCGAGCCAGAAGCCAGGGCGTAAGTGGGGCATCTCGACGCTGATCGCCGACGCCGAAATTCTCGAAGACCCGGCGACGCGGCGCGTCTGGGTGGAGTTCTCATTCGCGCCGAAAATCAAAAAGAAGCTGCTCGATCCGGTGCAATACGCGCGGCTGAGTCTCCAGTTCCAGAGCCAGTTGCGCAGCAGCGCGGGTTTGGCGCTGTACGAAATATGCGTGCGCTACCTGACCAATCCCAGCCATCTGACGATGCGTGAGGCGTGGGAGTGGTGGCGGCCGATTCTGTCCGGCACGCCCGACATGGAAGCCGGCGACGAAGCCAAGCGCGAGTACAAGTATTTCAAGCGCGACTATCTGCGCCCGGCGATTGCGGAAGTCAATGCCGTTACCAATATCTTTGTCGAATTGATTGAACATCGCGAAGGCCGCCGGGTCGCGGAAATCCAATTTCGCGTGACCGAGCGCAAGCAGCCGATGCTTGCGCTCGACGAGCATCCGAACGTCTTCGACAGTACGCTTGTCGATCGCATGGTGAAGATCGGCATCCCGCTCAAGGAAGCGCAGACGCTTTACGCCGACAGCGAGGAAAACCGTATCCGCGCCGCGTTGCAAATGACGGAGCAACGGATGCGCAGCACGACGCTGCCGCCCGTGCGCAGCGCGCCAGCACTGTTCAAGGATGCTTTGAAAAAGGGCTACGCTCCACCCGTCGACGCATTGCCTTTAACCCCTGCTGGCAAGGGCACCGCCGCGGCACCAGCAGACGATCTGAAGGCACGTCTGCTCGGCGAATACATGGCGTACCGGCGCAAGGAGGCGCAGGCGCTGTACGACGAACAAGGTGAAGCGGAGCGTGAATTGGCGCGTCACTCGTTCGAGGAAGATGAACTGCCGGGTCTGGGTGCTCACATGCGCGACGATTGGCGTCGACGCGGGCTGGAGTCGAAGCTGACGGAAACGGCGTTCTTCGACTGGCTCGCACGCAGAACTTGGGGCGAGCCGACGGATGGCGATCTGCTTGCGTTCACGTTGAGTCAGTCGCGAGCCGCCTGAGTGCAACTTGGCGCGCATTCACTGCGCGCGTTGCTTTCCTTTACTGCTCTGACAACATCTGTTCGATTTGCCTGAGTATCTCATCGCGTTTCTCACGCGTGAGTCCGCGCAATTTCAGTTCGAGCCGATCATCGCCGTACGACTTCAGATCGCCGACGGATACACCGCCGAGCTTGATATCGAGCCGTTGTGCGTAACGTTGGCGGCCAGCCGGTTTCGCACTCTCCTGCGCGGTTGCCCTTCCCTTGACAATGTCGGCAACCTGCCGCGTGCTTAGATCATCCGAAAGAATCTTGTTGATCAGGCGCAGTGTTGAATCGGTTCCTCGCGCCGAATGATACCGGCCGACCTGGTACGCCATGTTCGAACCGAATCGGTCTGGCCGCGCCACCATCTCCTGCATCACGGCTTCTGGCAGCTTTGAAATCGACAGTGCGACAGCGATGGTCGACTCATCCAGACCGAGATGTTCGGCGAGTTCCTTTTGACTCTGGAAGTGCTTTTCGTCCAGGAAGCGGCGCCATACGACGGCGTTGTCGAACACCGTCTGCGAATCGCGCTGGACGTTGAGGTCATAGCCGAGTTTGTAGCTCTGGATGCCGATCGGCAGATCGATCACGATCGCCTTTACTGTCTCGTTGTTCGCCTCCTTCAATGCGCGAACACGTCGCCCACCGTCGCTGACGAAGTAACTGCCGGGATTGCCGTAATCAGGAATGACGTGGATGGCCTGCTGCTGTCCTTGCTTCGCGAGATTGACGGCGAGTTCGGCAATCGACGATTTCAGATAGAAGTACCGCGGATTGAACGGACTCGGCTTGATCGCCTTCAGCGGAAGTTCAATGATCTGACCGGGGCGATAGCCGTGCTCAGCTCGCCAGTTCCGGTATTCCACCGACTCGTTTGCTGCTTCCGGGGGCTCCGCATCGTTGATGGTGGACGACGATGCGGGTGCGCTCGTGAAAGCCGCGATGTTCGCGGCCTTGGGCGCATTCTGCACGAGTCCGTCGATAGCGTTGAGCCGATCGAGCGCAGTGCGCTTTTCGCTGCTCGTCGTGTCGGGGCGTGCCTGGAAGCCTTTGGCGAATTGAGAGGGTTTCATTCAGGTACCTTTATGCGCATAAATTCAGGGAAGCAGCGCGGCGATCTCGTCGGCGCATGCGCGGATTTCGATGCTGGCGAGCTTGGCGCCTCGATCGTTCATCTGGAGGACAGTTTGGCCGAGCGCCATTGCCTGCTTGTAGGCCTCGCGCGTCGGAATCTGCGTTCGCAAAAGCGGGAAACCGAGCTCTTCCAATGCGCGTTTCAGTTCGCGCGTCAGCATTCGCTTCTCTTCGGTCTTATTGAGAAGAAACACTGCGCGCAGGTCTTCGTTCATGACCTGCGCCTGCTGTACCAGCTTCACGAGGCCGACGCTGGACCAGTAATCCGCTGGAGACGATGACGTGGGAATGATGGCAACAGTCGCAGCTAACAGGACGACGCCGGAGACTTTTTCAGTGATGGACGGCGGACAATCGACGACGATCAGGTCGTAGTCGGCGACGAACTTCTTGATCTCACGATGGATCTGCGCACCGGCTTCGGAGAGATTGACGACGGGAAACGGGATACCGGACTCGCTATCGGACGATGCGCTGGCCCAATGGATGAGGGTGTTTTGACCGTCAGCGTCGACAACAAGAACGCGCTTGCCTCGCTCGTGAAACGCTGCGCCGATGTGCATCGCAATTGTGCTCTTACCGACGCCGCCCTTCTGCTGTGTAACCGCGATGATTTCCGCTGCCAACGTTCACCTCCTCTTTTTGTACGCCGCTGAATTTTACCTTGTTGATTTTGTAATTCAATCAAATTTGCCCAGATCCAACGGTTATAGGCCGTTTGGTATGGATTTATGCGCATAAAGGATGGATGAGTAGCCGGTCATGCCGTCCGTACGGCGTATGGATAGGATCGTCTGGTCGGGACGTCGCGTTAGGTTCTGTTGAAGTCGGTTTGGAGACAGCAACCGACTGCTCCGCTACGAATGCAATAGGCGACGAATGTCGACTACGTATTCACGTGCACCGCCTCTTTATGCGCATAAAGCCGGATGAGATCGCAAAGACCTTTGAGGCAGTCAGGTCGGTATGGCAACCTTTTGCCATGCGAATCGTGAATCGTTTATGCGCATAAACCTGGAGGCATATAGCGGCGCAGTGCTAATACGACTTCGCCTCGCGAGCGCGATCTCGCTCAAGATTCGCCGCTCAACCAATTCCTAAGCGATCGGCACGGCATCGCCGTAAAATCTTTCGTTTCATCCCGACACGGCCGAAAGCATCATGATCACCATCTACCATAATCCCCGCTGCTCGAAATCTCGTGGCGCGTGCGAACTCATTAGCGACGTCTACAATCCGTCGAATGAACCGGTCGAGATCATCGAGTACCTTCGTACTCCGCTGCCCGTTGCGCAGTTGAGGCAGCTGAATCAGCTGCTTGGCTGCCCGGTACGTGAAATGATCCGCGATTCGGAGCCGGTCTATAAAGAACTAGGGCTCGCCGACGTATCGTTAAGTGACGCTCAGTTATACGAAGCAATCGCCGCTCATCCGATCCTTCTTCAACGTCCAATCGTCGCTCGCAACGGACGCGCCGTCATCGGTCGACCGCCTGAGAACGTGAAAGCGCTATTTCCCGAATTCGCGAAGTAGGCCGACGCGCATCAAACAAGCTATCCATATCGCGACGCATTATCGAGTGATCCGGACCTGCTCCTCATCACGCTGGAGCGATATGGTGCATGGCAAACGCATCAGCAATCTCCATCGCTAGCGACAGGCGTCGAGCCGATCTCCGCGGTCATTGCGCAGACTTGAAACATGGCAGCAATTGACGCATCGCTGACACACTCGCTGGCGCAAGGCCAAATAGACTCCGATAAAAGCCGCGCGAGGCATCATCGCGCGGCGCTCGAATCTCAATCCCGTGCGAGAGGACCGACATGCTGGAACTTAGACCGTCATGTGAAGGGTGCGGCAAGGCGCTTCCACCCGACGCCACCGATGCGCTGATCTGCAGTTTCGAATGCACGTTTTGCGAGGTCTGTGCGCTGGCGAAGTTGCGCAACGTGTGTCCGAATTGCGGCGGGAATTTCCAACATCGTCCGATCCGTCCCGCTGCAATGCTCGCGAAACATCCCGCCTCGACGGAACAGCACGTTGTCAACATCGATGAGGCAACACATAACGCGTTTCTCGCACGTTATCGCGATACACCGCCGTCACAACGCTAGAAATCAAACGCCGGGCGAAAAGCGCAAAAAAGCGCCTTGCAAATCGAAGCAAGGCGCCTTTTCTTCATCCGCATAGGCCCGACGACTTCACACTTTCCCGCCTCCATCGAGACCGCTCCCCGTGCGCCAGACCTGCTTCCCGCGCTCGGACAGTTCACCGCAGCTATGCGTTTCGTCGGCTTGCGTACCGTCGACGGCCATATCGCCCCCCGGTTGTTCCAGCGAGCGGGGCTTCTGCTGCTTTTTCGCGGCGATCGCCTCGTCATGGGATTTTCCCGAATGATCCAAGCTCATGGTGTGCTCCTCCCAATAAGTTTCCTGGAAATGTTCATCCGAGCACAGACCGCTCCCGGACGCATCTCGCCCTCTCAATATTCGAAAAATCGCTTGTCCACAAGTTCAGTTCGAAGCTGTAACGACGGACATCGTTCGCAAGCCGTGTGTTGCGCTTTGCGGCCGCCCGGCGACCCGCTTGATTGATAAGGCAAACATTCCATCTATCCACAGGGTTATCCAGAAAAACTGTGGATAACTTGTGCGTCCCTCGATTTATCCACTGCGCGCGATCGGCGTGTCATATCGCGTGCCCGATTAGGCGCTATGGTTCACACGTCGGCCACTAATGATTGACCGGCCGCATCATCTTTTTTCGCGCACTCCGCGCCAACCGAGGAAGGAAGACATGGCCTATCACATTGCAGTCGTCGTCGGCAGCTTGCGCCGCGACTCGACCAACCGTCATCTGGCGAAGGCGTTGATTTCGCTCGCGCCTTCAGACTTCTCTTTTGAGTTTCTGGACATCGGCTCGCTTCCGCTTTACAGCCAGGACTACGATCACGATTTCCCAGAAGCGGCTCGCAACTTTAAGCAGCGGATCTACGCTGCAAACGCATTGCTGTTCGTGACGCCCGAATACAACCGGTCGATACCCGGCGTGCTGAAGAACGCGCTCGACTGGGGCTCGCGCCCTTGGGGACACAGCGTCTGGGCCGGCAAGCCGGGCGCGGTGATCGGCACGTCGCCGGCCGCGACGGGCACGGCGTTGTCGCAACAGCATCTGCGCAACGTGTTGGCCCATCTCGATGTGGCGACGCTCGGCCAGCCGGAAATGTTCATCAAACACACGGCTGGCCAGATCGACGAAAACGGCAATATCGCAAGCGACGACACGCGCAAGTTCCTGCAAAAGTTTGTCGATCGCTATGCAGATTGGGTGAGACGGCACGCCGGCTAACGCCGCGCATCGACACGCCGCGAAGCAGCGCCCGGCATCGGGCGCCGCCTCGCTTTCCGGATGCGATCGTCAGCGCGCGCAGAGCACCAGAGCACGCGCGCTACGTATGACGATGCCCCGTCACGCGATCCCAGCCGTGCCGCACGGCGGTTTTGAACCGCTCCCAGCTGCCCTCGGGCCTGTCCCGCTCCCAGTGCTCGCGGACCTCCGGCTCGACTTCTTCCCACTGCCTGTCGTGGTAGCGGGTTTCACGCGCCATCGTCGCGCCGTGATGATAGGCGGGTACGTATTCGTCGAAGCGCAGGCCTTCGTCCGCGTATTGGGCGTCGTAGTGAGCGCGGAAATCCTCCTCGTATTCGAGGAATTCGTCGGGCACCTGTTGAGGCATCGCGCGCGCGGGCTCGGCCGTATCGGGCGTCATTACGGCGCCCGAGCCGCCGATACCCGCCGATGCGACGGCCGCCGCCCCCGGCGTTTCGCCCGGCGGCGTAACCGGTTGCGCGCTGGTCGGCGCCGTGTAGTCGGGATACTGGCCCGTCCGGGTTTCCTGCTGCGCCGCCGTGCGTGACGGCGTTTCGCCAGGCTGTTCCGGCTGCGGCGTTTCGGGCCGCATCACCGCGCCGGCACCGGGCGCGCTCGCCGCGGCGAGCGCCTGCGCCGACGCGTCGTCGACGGGCGGCACGCCGTGCAGCGCATCCATCTGGGCTCGCTTGCGCGCTTCTTCTTCGGCGAGCAGCGCATCGCTCGACGGCTGCGCCGCCGTCGGCACCGCAGCCGGCGTGCCGATGCCGAGTTCATCCATCACCGAATGCTCGCGACGCGCTTGCGTCGCGTCATCGCGCGTTGGCTCTGCGCGGCTGCTCTCTGCCGGACGTTCGTTGACTTCGACCGCGCCCAGCCGCGCCAGCGAATTGCGCGCCAGTTCCGCGTGCGACTCGCTCGCGGCGTTCACGGCCACCAGCACGGCACCGCGGCGCAGGGCTTCCGTGTAGCGCTCGGCCTCGGGCGCCGTCGTGCCCGAAGTCTCGAAGAGGCTCGACAGAAACCGTTCGATATTGGCGATCACGCCGGGCGTGTGAGCGGTGGCGACATCGGCGGGCGTTTCGGGGTTCGCCTGCAATTCGATGTCGGTGGAGGCGAAGCCGCTCTGCACGAGCATGTTGCGCGCGCTCTCGGCTTGCGCGTAGCTGTCGAAAAGACCAATCACGGTGTGTCGCATGTCTGTCTCCCGCGGCTTTCTGAACGGACCCCCGCGGCGCGGCGAGGCCGCCCGTTCGTCGATGCCGTGAAACGCGCAACGTTCATGCCGGATTGCGCTGCTCAGCAGTCAGCCAGAACGACGAAGGAAGGGCACCGACCCCGCGATATTGTCGAAACCGTCGCCAATCGACGCGCGCCACGTTGCGTGGCGCGCTTTTACAACTAGCTGGTAATCCCCGGCACTGCGTTCGAACCGGCCGGATGCGACGACGATTGGGCGATATCCCGCTGCAGCGTCTGCAGAAATTTGTCGAGCAGCGCGATATCGAAGGGCTTCGACAGCATGCGTGCGTCGACGTGGCGAGCGCGCTCCAGTTCTTCCGCGTAGCCCGTGACGAGAATCACCGGGAGCCTGGTCTCAAAGGTCTGGATATGTTCGGCGAGGTCGATGCCGTTCAGCTTGCCCGGCATGTGGATGTCGGAGATCACGAGATCGAACGGCATCGGTTCGCCCGTGCGCTTCTGCGCCGCGCGCGCGGCGTCGAGCGCTTCGACCGCGACATCCGCGTTGAATGTGCACGTGACCTCGTGGCCCATCAGCTGCAGCAGCGCTTCCGTGCCCGCGGCGACTTCGTCGTTGTCCTCGACGAGCAGAATGCGCAGTCCGTGCGGCGCGTCCCGCTGCTCGGCGACGGGCTCGGCGGGGCGCTCGACTTCCGGCGTCTGCGTCGCGCGCGGCAGATAGAGCCGCACCGACGTGCCCGCGCCAATCGCGCTGTCGATCGCCGCGAGGCCGCCCGAGCGCTCGCAGAACGCGAATACCTGAGGCAAGCCGAGGCCCGTGCCCATGCCCTTCGGCTTGGTCGTGAAGAGCGGCTCGAACGCGCGCGACAGCACATCGGGCGGCATGCCGACGCCCGTATCTTCCAGCGACAACTGCACGAAATCGCCCGTGATCGGAAAGCCGTCTTCACGACGGAAACTCACGTTGCTCGTGCGCACCGTGAAGCGGCCGCCGTTCGGCATTGCATCGCGCGCATTGACGGCGACGTTGATGAGCGCCAGCTCGAGTTCGGCGACGTCGACGTGCATCGGCCACACGCCGGCGCCGACGTCCATCACCAGCGCCACCTTCGCGCCGAGCGACGCGCGCAGCAGATCGTGGCAGCCCGGCAGCCAGCGCGCGACGTCGAGCGTTTCGCTGCGCAACGGCTGCTTGCGCGCGACGCCGAGCAATTGCCGCGTGAGCGACTGGCCGCTTTTCAGTGCGCGCTCGATCGCGCACAACTCACGGTCGAACGTGGCGGCGCCGCGCCGTCGCAGGATCTGTGCGTTGGCCGAGACGATCATCAGCAGATTGTTGAAATCGTGCGCGACGCTGCCGACGAGATTGCCGAGCGCTTCCATCTTGCGCGACTGCCGGTACGCCGATTCGATCGAGCGCCGCATCGACGCTTCGGCCTGCCAGCGCTCCCACGCTTCTTCCTCGGCGGCGAGCCGCTTGAGCGACAGCCAGATCACGCACCACAGCACGATCGACGGCACGAACACCGACAGGATCAACACGATCAGATGGCGATACCACGCCGCCCAGATCGCCGACGTGCGATAGCCGCACGTCACATAGACGGGGTACGAGCCGACGCGTCGAAACGCGACGATCAAGCCCTCGCCGTCGAGCGTCGAACGCATGCGCACGACGCCCGCGCGACGGCCTTCGGCGAGCGCATCGGTATAGGCGTTGTGGCGCATCGGCGCCTCGACTTTCGACAGCGGGGTGACGGGGTAGTGCGCGAGCAGCGAGGCGTCGGCGCGCGTCAGCGCCATCGTCATCGGCGAATCGCTGCCGCCGAGCAGTTCGCGATAGAACGCGTTGAAATAGCTGGGCCTCAACGCGACGGACACGATGCCCGCGAAGGAGCCGTCGTCCGTGCGCCGCGCGACGCCCGTGTTGAACACGGTTTCCCCCGCGACATGTCCGACCATCACCTTCGACACCTGCTCGAGCACCTGGCCGTCGCGAATGCCGACGAAATCTTCGCGCTGACTGATCGACACGGAAGGCGCCGGATAGAAACGGCTGCTTGCGAGCAGTGTGCCGTCCCCGCTGAAGATCGACATGGCCGCAATCTGCGGATACCCGCCGCCCATCGTTTGCAGCTTTTCGTGGATCGAGGCTTCGCGCTGGCGGATGCCGTCGTCGTCGAGACCCTGGACAAGATCGACGACGCGCGCATCGAGCGCCTCGTTCATGTCGAACACCTTCAGAGCATGCTCCTCGGCGACGCGCACGGTGCGCAGCGTCGCATCCGTCGCGTCGGCTTCGCGCGAGCGCAGGTCGCTGAACGCCATCGCGGCGACGAACACGCACGGCAGCACGACGGCCGCCACCAGCAGCGCGATCAGCGTCATGCGGCGCACGGCGAAGTTCTGCTCGGGCACGGCGGGAAACAGGGCCTCGTCCGGCCGTGCGGCGCGCATGCCTCCGTCCGATGCTTTGACGTCGACGGAATCGAGCCGGTCAGGTTTCGTCATGGCGCAGGCCGCGCAGGCGGCGGGTGGCAAGCGGAAGAACTCTCATCATAAGTTCGGTGCGCCGATTTATTCGCGCGCAATGCAACCATGCCGGCAACGTTCGCGCCCCACAGAAGCTTGAACGCGCCGGCCCGATGCGTTTGCAATTCAGCGACGAATCCGGAAGCGCAAACGTACACAAAAGTAAAAAGACGATCTCCAGTCCGGTTGATCGTTATGTTCATACTATTCCATGGCCACTTTGAGGGGATTTTATTCGACGAACGCATGTTGGCGAGTTGCCTTTTCGCCGATTTGCTTCGAAAATTGCGCAACGATAAATACTCAGCCCGCCATGATCGGGCGAAATCCGCGCGAGGGCCCGGGCATTGCATGCCGTGCAAGTCCCGCCAAACCCTCGCGGAGACCAGCGGGGCACCACGGAGCCATGAACGCCGTCTTGCCGCCGCAGCATGATCAACGGGGTAGGCTTCGAAAATGCCGGTCATTGACGTTGTCCATTGCGTGCACTCTGCATCGGCCGCGTGCCGCCCATGCAGCACGCGCCGTACGGCGCGTCCGTCGGGCCGCCATCGGTGTCGAGCATCGCTCGTGCCGAGCGCTTCTCCTTGCCGCCTGCTCCTCGTCCGTGCGGTTCCGTTGCGCAACTGCCCGAGTGGCCACTAAAGATTGAATCCACGCCGCCGTTAACACGTACGAGCCCACTCCGTTTTCTGTCCACCGCCATGTCTTTGCCCATTGTGATCGCCGATGATTCGCTGCTTGCCCGCAAGGTGCTCACCAAGGCATTGCCGGAGGATTGGAAAGTCGACATTACCTATGCGTCGAACGGCCGCGAAGCGCTTGAGCATTATCGCAAGGGCCGCGCATCGGTGATGTTTCTCGATCTGACGATGCCCGACATGACGGGCTATCAGGTTCTTGAGGCTCTCCAGCACGAGGACCTCAATACGTTCGTGATCGTCGTGTCCGCCGATGTCCAGCCGATGGCAAGGGAACGCGTGCGCGCGCTTGGTGCGATAGCCTTCATCGCCAAGCCCGTGACCCCGGAGGCGCTGCTTCCCATCCTGAAGGAGTACGGGTTGTATGTCTGAGCCAGTCCTAAACGAAGACCAGCGCGACGCGCTGCAGGAGATCGCCAATCTGGCGATGGGCCAGGCCGCGACGCGCCTCGCGCTTCTGCTCGATGCGTTCATCGAACTTTCCGTGCCGCGCGTGCGCGTGGTCGCCGTGCGCGAGGCGGCGCAGGCGCTGCGCGACATGACGGGCATCAACGAGCCCGTCAGCGCCGTTCGGCAGGGCTTCCGCTCCGACATCAAGGGCGAGGCGCTCGTGATCTGCCGCACGGGCAGCATCGAGCAGCTTTGCGCGCTCGTGAGCGACCCCTATGCGAAGTCCGCGTATGAGGCGACGTCGCAGGAAGAACTCATATTCGACGTCGCGAACATCCTGACGGGCGCGTGCGTATCGTGCATCCTCGACCAGCTCGGGCGCACGCCGGTGTTTTCGCCGCCGGGTCTGCTCGGTTCGGCGATGTCGCTCGACGACGTCTTTCAGCCCAAAGTGCTCGCATGGGAAGCGGCGCTGCTCGTCGAAGTGAATTTCGCACTGGAGGATCAGAGTTTTCGCGCCCACCTCGTGATGCTGCTGGCGGAAGACTCGATCCGTCATCTGAGCACCGCGCTGGACGCGTTGCTTTCCAGCCTATGAATGCCGCGCTTCCAACGCTGAGCGACCTCGTCGTCGAACGGGTCGGCTTTGGCATTTTCGTGCTCGACCGTCAGATGAACGTGCTGATGTGGAACCGCTTCATGCACGATCACAGCGGGCTGTCGGCGCGGCAGGTCGTCGGCAAGTCGATTTTCGCGAGCTTTCCGGAACTGCCGCGCGTGTGGCTCACGCGCAAGGTCGAGAGCGTTTTCCAGCTCGGCAGCTTTGCGTTCAGTTCGTGGGAGCAGCGCCCGTATCTGTTCAGGTTCGATCACGACCGGCCGATCACGGGCGGCGTCGATTACATGCAGCAGGACTGCACGTTCATGCCGATCATGCGGGAGCGCGAAGTGGAGGCCGTCTGCGTGACGGTGTGCGACGTGACGCACGTGAGCATCGTGCAGCGCGAGCGCGAAGAGGCTGTCGCGAAGCTGCAGGAATACGCGGACCGCGACGGTCTGACGGGCATCGCGAACCGCCGTTTCTTCGAAGCGCGGCTGCGCGACGAATACACGCGCTGGCAGCGCTACGGCGGCAATCTGTCGATCCTGCTGTTCGATCTCGACCACTTCAAGAAGATCAACGACCAGTTCGGCCACATGGTCGGCGATTCCGTGCTGCGCGAAATGGCGCAGCGCGTGTCGCACGTCGTGCGCGCGCAGGATACGTTCGGGCGATTCGGCGGCGAGGAGTTCGCGTTGCTGCTGCCATGCACGCCGCTCGAAGATGCGATGCAGGTCGCCGAGAAGATCCGGAACACGATCGGCGAATCGGCCGTCGATGTGCAAGGCATGAACGTGCCGGTGACTGCGAGCGTCGGCGGCGCGGCGGCTCGGGTAGGCGTGCCGGCCTACGAGGCGCTCATCAACGAGGCGGACGCCGCGCTCTATAGCGCGAAGCGCCAGGGGCGCAACCGTTCGGTGGCGTTCATCTGAGCGGTTTCCGCGGCGAAGGCGCCGCGCGCCCACCGGCACGGGCCGTGCGTGTTCGACGCCCGTTGCGCCGATTCACTTGCGGCTCATCGACGAGCCGACGATGCGCCACTGGCCGTCGCGACGCAGGAAGTCGTCCTTGAATGCGAACACGGCCGACTGACCGTTCGGCGCCATGAAGCGATCCTCGCCGACTGCGACGGCCCGATCGCCTTCCACATGAACCTTCACATTCTGCAGCGTCTGCGTCGAGCCGGCGGGCAAGGGCGGCGCGCTCAGCACATCGCTTTTGGTACGCGCCGCGCCAGCCGGCGTGATCTCGCGATATGAGTCGTCGAGCAGCGCTTTGAGCGTGTCGCTATCGCGATGCATGCTTGCCTGCAGCCACGTTTCCTCCATCTGGCGGATCACGGCTTCGTCGTTTTGCGCAGCGAAGACAAATGCCGAAAACGCAAAAGCGGCGAGAAGAGGTGCGACAAAAAACATATGGGTTTTCATGATATTTCTTCGAAAAATCGGGATTGACGGTTTATATAAATTAATTGGCTCTGTGCGCAAAATAATTAACCAATTAGCGCCGGAGATAATCGATATAAAAATTCATTTCAGGAACGTGTCGATTATTCGATGTCCGCGTTTTGCAGGCAGGTAGTGGTTTGCCTTGCGACCGGTCCTTCGGCGTTCATCGCGACGGTAAATGTAATTTGAATTTTCAGCGCGATATCTCAGGCAAGTCCTAATTTGCGATAGCCCGTCAATCAACGCCATAAACAAATGGCCACAGGGATTTTCTATTGATATTGTGTCAAATGCCGCTGGCATTATGAGGTCGACATCTCATACCGATTAACCTTGCAGCCTGCGGCGTGCCGCACTCGCGCGATTGCACGCTGTTTCTGCGGCGCCTGTCAAAGGTTGGTATACTTTTCGGCGTTTTCTGGCCTTTGCGGCCGGAGTTTCGCGCGTGTCCGCGCGCGCGGGCGGCTTGCCCTGCGGGTAGGCATGACTTCTTGATCGCCCCGTCGTGGGTGTCTCAGCGGAGATCGTCTTGGCCGTTTCCAACCTCGTCGTGGACGACGCACAAACCGACGCAGCCGCCGCAAGTTCAGGCAGCTCGTTTTATCTCGCGATGCGCATCCTGCCGCCGGCGCAGCGCGACGCGATGTACCAGGTCTACGCCTTCTGCCGCGCCGTCGACGACATTGCCGACAGCGACCTGCCGCGCGCCGAACGCGCGGCGGGCCTGGAGCGCTGGCGGGCGGACATCGACGCGTGCTACGCGGGCTCGCCGCACGCGTCGCTGCGCGAGCTGACCCGGCACATCCACACGTTCCATCTGCAGCGCGAAGACTTCCACGCGATGATCGACGGCATGGCGATGGACGCGGCCGCCGACATTTGCGCGCCCGACGAAGCGACGCTCGACCTGTACTGCGATCGCGTCGCGAGCGCGGCGGGCCGGCTGTCCGTGAGAATTTTCGGGATGGAAGAGCAGCCCGGCATCGAGCTGTCGCATCACCTGGGACGCGCGCTGCAACTGACGAACATCCTGCGCGATATCGACGAAGACGCCGCGATCAACCGCTGCTATCTGCCATATGAGCTGCTCGCGCGGGAAGGCATCGCGACGTCGAATCCGCTCACGGTGGCCGACGATCCGTCGCTGCCGCGCGTCTGCGCGACGCTTGCCGAGCGCGCGAAGCAGCATTTCGCCGCTGCCGACGCAATCATGGATGAGCAGCCGCGCGCGCAGGTTCGCGCGCCGCGCATCATGTCGGGCGTCTATCGCGTGCTGCTCGATCGCACGCTGGATCGCGGCTTCGACATTCCGCGCACGAAGATCAGCAAGCCGAAGCTGCGGATGCTGGCCATCGTCGCGCGCTACGCTTTCTTTTGATGCGCAAGCTGGTCCACGTGATCGGCGCGGGGCTGGCCGGTTTGGCGGCTGGCGTGCAGCTGCAGCGTCGCGGCGCGCAGGTGATCCTGTACGAAGCGGCCGAACAGGCGGGCGGCCGCTGCCGTTCGTACTACGATCGCGTGCTCGCGGGCACCGTCGACAGCGGCAATCACCTGATGCTGTCGGGCCAGCAGGCGACACTGAACTACTTGCGCGCAATCGGCTCCGCCGACGAACTCGTCGGGCCGATCCAGCCCGAATACCCATTCGTCGATCTCGCGACGAACCGGCGCTGGACCGTCCGGATGTCGCCGGGACGTTTTCCGGCGTGGATTTTCGAGGCCGGCGCGCGCGTGCCGGAGACCGTGTGGTCGGACTATCTGTCCATCGTGCCACTGCTGTTTGCGAAGCCCGGCCGCACCGTTGCGCAGACGATGCGCAGCAACGGCGTGCTGTGGGACCGCATGCTGCGGCCGCTGCTGCTCGCGATGACGAACATCGAGCCGCGCCATGCGACGGCCGAACTGGCGGGCGCCGCGCTGCGCGACACGCTCGCGGCGGGCGGGGCCGCAAGCCGGCCGCTGATCGCGCGCAACGGGCTGGGCTCGGCCTTCGTCGAACCGGCGCTGCGCCTGTTGCAGCACGGCGGCGCGGCGATCCGGCTCGCCATGCGGCTCGACGCGCTGGAGTTTGCGCACGCATCGGAGAGCCGCGTGAGCGCGCTGCGCTTCGGCAGCGAGCGCATCGAAATCGGCGCGAACGAGGCCGTCGTGCTCGCCGTCACGCCGGACGTCGCGCAAGCGCTGTTGCCGGGCGTGCAGGCGCCGGACCGGTTCTCCGCCGTCGTGACCGCGCATTACGCCGTCGAGCCGCCGCTCGGTCATCCGCCGCTGACGGGCCTCGTCAACGCAACCGCGGACTGGCTGATCGCATCCGACGGGCGTCTGTCGGTGACGGCGTATGACGCCGCAAGTCTCGTCGATACGCCGCGCGACGAGCTTGCCCGCACGCTGTGGAAGGACGTCGCGCGAGCGACGGGTCTGTCGGACGATCTGCCGCTGAAGTGGCAGTTGACGGCCGAGCCGCGCGCGACGATCGCCGCGCGGCCCGAAGACGAGATGCGCCGACCCGCTACGCGCACTCGCTGGAACAATCTGATGCTTGCAGGCGACTGGACGGCAACCGGCCTGCCGGCGGGCATCGAAGGAGCGATCCGCTCGGGCCGGAAGGCCGCGGATACGCTGTTGAATGAACTGATGGAACGCCGATGAACGACCTATCCATGACCCAGACGCTGGGCGATGCACTGCCTCAAACGCTGATCGACGATCACGCCCCCGTCGCGGCCGCGCTGGCCACGGGCGCAGCGCCCGTCGATGCGCTCGACGCCGCTGTCACGCGCGCGACCGACGCAATCCTCGCCGCGCAAAAGGACGACGGCCACTGGGTCTACGAACTCGAAGCCGACGCGACGATTCCCGCCGAATACGTGCTGCTCGTCCATTACCTCGGCGAGACGCCCGACGTCGAACTCGAACAGAAGATCGCGCGCTATCTGCGCCGCATCCAGCTGCCCGACGGCGGCTGGCCGCTCTTCACCGATGGCGCGCTCGACGTCAGCGCGAGCGTGAAGGCGTATTTCGCGCTGAAGATGATCGGCGATCCGGAAGACGCCGAGCACATGGTCCGCGCGCGCGAGGCGATTCTCGCGAACGGCGGCGCCGAGGCGTCGAACGTGTTCACGCGCATTCTGCTGGCGCTCTTCGGCGTGGTGACGTGGTACGCGGTGCCGATGATGCCCGTCGAAATCATGCTGCTGCCCAAGTGGTTCCCGTTCCATCTGTCGAAGGTGTCGTACTGGGCGCGCACCGTGATCGTGCCGCTGCTCGTGCTGAACGCGAAGCGCCCCGTCGCGCGCAATCCGCGCGGCGTGCGCATCGACGAACTGTTTCGCGGCGCGCCCGTCACGACGGGCCTGCTGCCGCGCTCGGGCCACCAGAGCAAGGGCTGGTTCGGCTTTTTCCGCGCCATCGACGGCGTGCTGCGCGTAACGGACGGCCTGTTCCCGAAGGCGTCGCGAGAGCGCGCGATCAAGGCGGCCGTCGCGTTTGTCGACGAACGCCTGAACGGCGAAGACGGCCTCGGCGCGATTTTCCCCGCGATGGCGAACTCGGTGATGATGTACGACGTGCTCGGCTATCCCGCCGATCACCCGAATCGCGCGATTGCCCGCAAGTCGATCGACAAGCTGCTCGTCGTTCACGAAGACGAAGCGTATTGCCAGCCGTGCCTGTCGCCTGTGTGGGATACGTCGCTCGCGGCGCATGCGCTGCTCGAAACGGGCGACGAGCGCGCCGAGGCGGCCGTGCTGCGCGGCCTCGAATGGCTGCGCCCGCTGCAGATTCTCGACGTGCGCGGCGACTGGATTTCGCGCCGTCCGGATACGCGTCCCGGCGGCTGGGCATTCCAGTACAACAACGCCCATTACCCCGACGTCGACGATACGGCCGTGGTCGCGATGGCGATGCATCGCGCGGCGGCGCTGACGAGATCGGATGTCGACGGCAACGCGATTGCGCGCGCCCGCGAGTGGGTGGTCGGCATGCAGAGCAGCGACGGCGGCTGGGGCGCGTTCGAGCCGGAAAACACGCAGTACTACCTGAACAACATTCCGTTTTCCGATCACGGCGCATTGCTCGATCCGCCGACGGCGGACGTGTCGGGCCGCTGCCTGTCGATGCTCGCGCAACTCGGCGAAATGCCCGTGACCAGCGAACCGGCGCGCCGCGCGTACGACTATCTGCTGAAGGAGCAGGAAGACGACGGCAGCTGGTACGGCCGCTGGGGCATGAACTACATCTACGGCACGTGGACGGCGCTGTGCGCGCTCAACGCGGCGGGCATTTCGCTGGAAGACGCGCGCATCAGGCGCGCCGCGCAATGGCTCGTGTCGATCCAGAACCCGGACGGCGGCTGGGGCGAAGACGGCACCAGCTACAAGCTCGACTATCGCGGCTACGAAAAGGCGCCGAGCATTCCGTCGCAGACGTCGTGGGCGCTGCTCGGCCTGATGGCGGCCGGCTACGTCGATCATCCCGCTGTCGCGCGCGGCATCGAATACCTGAAGAGCGAGCAACGCGACCACGGGCTGTGGGACGAAGAGCGCTTCTCCGCGACCGGCTTCCCGCGCGTGTTCTATCTGCGCTACCACGGCTATCGCAAGTTCTTCCCGCTGTGGGCGCTCGCGCGCTACCGCAACCTGACGCGCGCGGGCGAGAAGCGCGTCACCGTCGGCATGTGATGGCGGCTCGGCCTGATCGCATGAACGCGAGCTTGCCCGTCATCGCCGTCACGGGGATGGCGTTCGAGGCGCGCATCGCGCGCGGCAAGGGCGTCGAGGCTGTTTTCGCGGCGCGCGCCGATCTGCTCGAACGCGCGCTCAACGAAGCCGTCGCGCGCGGCTGCGCGGGCATCGTCAGCTTCGGCACGGCGGGCGGGCTGGCGCCCGGTCTGCCACCCGGCGCGCTGATTGTCGCGAGCAGCGTGCATAGCCCGCTCGGACAGGTCAATACCGATCTGCACTGGTCCGCGCGCATCGTCGCTGCGCTCGGCGCGACGCCGGTGAATAGAAAGCTGTGGCGCGGGCCGATGGCCGGTGTTGGCGCGCCGCTCGTCGGCGCGGCGGACAAGGCGGCGCTGCACGCGTCGACGGGCGCGCTCGCCGTCGACATGGAATCTCACCTCGCGGGCGCTATCGCCGAGGCGAACGGCTTGCCGTTCGCGGTCTGCCGCGCCGTCGTCGATCCGGCGTGGCGCACGCTGCCGTCCGCTGCGACGGCGGGTTTGCGCGACGACGGCACGACGGCCATCGGCCCGATCCTGCGCGAACTGGCGCGCCAGCCGTCGCAACTCGGCGGCCTGCTGCAGGTTGCCGCCGATGCTCGCGCTGCCCGTAGCACGCTCGTCGCCGCGCGGAACGCTTTGGAACGCGCGGGCGCGCTTCTCTTTCCCTGACGGATCCAACTGCAAGCCTGCAAGCCCGCAAGCCCGCAAGCCCGCAAGCCCGCAAGCCCGCAAGCCCGCAAGCCCGCAAGCCCGCAAGCCCGCAAGCCCGCACCCCCGCACCCCCGCACCCCCGCACCCCCGCACCCCCGCACCCCCGCACCCCGCAAGCCGTGCGGCGCAAGACCGAAACGGTGTGTCGGTCTTGATAGTATAGGGAAAACCCTAATCTCTGATATAGTGCTAGGTGTTAGCCCTAGGTCGCGTCCATGAGCGCGGCTACGCTATTCCGAAGAGGGACCGAATGAATTTCCACACACGCAAGTGGGTCAAGCCCGAAGACCTGAATCCCAACGGCACACTGTTCGGCGGCAGCCTGCTGCGCTGGATCGACGAAGAAGCCGCCATTTACGCAATCTGCCAGCTCGACAACCAGCGCGTCGTGACGAAGTTCATGTCGGAGATCAACTTCGTCAGCTCGGCGCGGCAGGGCGACATCATCGAGCTCGGCATGAAGGCGACCCATTTCGGCACGACGTCCATCACGCTGCGTTGCGAAGTGCGCAACAAGATCACGCGCAAGAGCATTCTGACCGTCGAAAAGATGGTGTTCGTGAATCTCGACGAAAACGGCAATCCGGCGCCGCACGGCCGCACGAAGATCCGCTATGCCGACGAGGCGTTCGAGCGCTACAGCGAAAAGCTGCGCGCGATGCAGCAGCAACCTGCGATGCTTGCGGCTTCGGAAGACGTCGATGCGGTCGACACCGTCGATCAGGAAGCGGACGCAGCGCACTGACGCGCGGCGCGGCGGTTATCGCCGTTATCGTTCGGCTGGCTGAGTCGGCCACACGAAAAAATCCTCGGCGGGTCTCCTGACCAGCCGGGGATTTTTCGCATCTACAGAGGCAAAACGTATGCGGCTTATTGCGAAGGGGACTTGTCGGACGAGGGTGAAGGTGAAGGCGACGCGTCCGGCTGCTTTGCTGCCGGAGCCGCGCCTTGTCCCGGCGCTTCCCCCGACGGGTTCGACATCGAAGGCGCGGGCGTGCCACTGATAGGCGCCGTCGTCGAGGCGGGCGGCGGCGCGGACGTGTCGCCCGGATCTTCGTAATTCGGCAGGCCGTTGTCATTGTCATCGGCGGGCGGCGTCCGCTTTGCCCCGCCTGCGCCCGATGCGCCTTCCGGCGGCGCGGCATCACCTGGGTCTTCGTAGTTCGGCAAGCCGGTGGGTGCCGCGCCCGGAATCGTCGACGGCGCCACGCCCGATGCCCCCGAAGGCGCTTCCGCACCCGAATCCTCCGGCTCGCTATAGTTCGGCAGGTTCGAAGCGGGCGCGCCGGCGCTGCGCAATAGCGAGCGGCGCTGCTGCGTGTACGCGTCGCGGACGAACGAGTACTTGTCGAGCGCGGCCTGTTCCAGCAGCGTCGTCGCGCCGAGCAAATCCGAACGCACGCTGACGAACTGCAGGAAGTACAGCGGATACTTGTACTCCGCGTCGAGATACGTCATCGGATTCGCGCGGAAATCGACGAAATAGCCGAGGCCGTCGCGGAACGAACTCGGCCCGAAGAGCGGCAGCACCAGATATGGGCCCGACGGCACGCCCCAGCGTCCGAGCGTCAGGCCGAAGTCCTGCTTGTGCTTCGGCAGGCCGGCTGGCGTCGCGAAATCGATCAGGCCGCCGATGCCGAACGTCGAGTTCATCGCAAAGCGCATCAGGCTTTCGGTTGCGTCCTTGATATGCAATTGCAGCAGGCTGTTGGCGAAGTTGTCCAGATCGCCGAGGTTCGAGAAAAAGTTGCTGATCGCCTGGCGCAACGGCTGCGGCGTGACCTTCTGATAGCCCTTCGCGATCGGCACGGCGACCGTGCGATCGAGTGCATCGTTGAACGTGAAAATCGCGCGGTTCATCGGTTCGAGTGGGTCCCCGGGCTTCCGGTCCGGTCCCGTTGCACACCCCGTCGCAAGACTCGCGGCGGCCAGTGCCAGCGCGGCTGTTCGCATCTTCATGCGGCTATCCTTGTTGTTTCTTCGATGCGCGGCGAGCGCGCGGTTTGCCCATCAATACCGGCTGAAATACCACAGCGCCCGTCAGCGTGCAGACAAGGGACAGCGCCAGCAGCCGTCCCATGCTCGATGTACCCGGATGGTGCGACAGCCACAGACTGCCGAATGCCGTCGCCGTGGTCGCCGCGCTGAACAGCACGGCATGCGTGAGACTCGATTGCAGCAGGCCCGTCTGTCCCCGGCGCCATGCCATCACAAAGTAGATCTTGAACGCGACGCCGACGCCGAGCATCAGCGGCAACGCGATGATATTCGCGAAGTTCAGCGGCATGTCGAACGCGACGCACAACTCCAGCGTGACGATAGCCGACACCAGCAGCGGCACGAGCGTGCGCAGCACATCGCCGAACCGGCGCAGCGTGAGCCACAGCAGCACCGTGATCGACAAAATGGCCCACGCGGCCGCCTGCAGGAACGCCGTGATGATGACGTTCGCCGAATGCAGGATCGAGATTGGCCCGCCGATTGCGCCGGGCTCCGCCGTCTTCACGGCCTTCGCGAAGTTGCGCAGCATCACGTCGTCGCCGGGATCGGTGCCGGGCGGCACCTTCGGCGAAATCTCGACGAGCGCCTGGCCCGTTTTCGACACCCAGCTGTCCGCGATGTCCTTCGGCACGTTTTCGCGCGTGATTTCCGACGGCTGCAGCAGAGTCGTCAACTGGTTCAGCGAGATTTTCAGCGGTTCGGACATCGCGCGCTCGGCGCGGTCGCGCGTCGAGACATCGGCGTTCGCGAGCTTGGTCAGCGTATCCGACAGATGCTTCGCTTCGGTGGCGCCGGGGCCGGGGTGATCCTCGGACGCGAGCGCGAGCTGGTTCGCGCAGCGCTTCAACGCGGCGACGCGCACGGCATCCGTGGCGGGCGGCGCGGGCGTCTGCGTGAGCGCGGGCAACAGCTGCTGCGCGGCCGCCGAAATCAGCGCGAGCTTTTGCGGCTGATCGGGCGGAATGTAGGTGGAGAGCGTCGTCGTGCGGCCGACTTGCGGGAGCTTCGAGAGCCGGGAGGCGATCGCGTCGGCGGCCGCGAGCGAAGGCGCGAGCGCCCGCACGTTGTTGACGGCGGCTTCGGGCGCATCGTTGAGCGAGATCAGCGTCGCCATCGACTCCGTGTTCGGGTCCTTCAGATGCAGCGGATTGAAGTCGAACCGCAGATGCAGCAGCAGCGGCGATGCGCCGATGATCGCCACTGCCGTCGCGATCAAGACGGGCGTACGGTTGCGGTCGAGAAAGTCGTCGACGGGCGCGAGGAACTTGAAGCCCGGCGACACCGGCTCGCCCGGCGGATTGAGCACCTTGATGAGCGCGGGCAGCAGCGTCATGTTGGTCACGTACGCGACGAACATGCCGACACCCGCGATCTTGCCCAGCTCCGACACGCCGCGATAGGCCGTCGGCAGAAACGAAAAGAAGCTCTCGGCAACGGCGACGGCGGCGAGCGTCAACGGCACGCCGATGCTGTAAGCAGTGTGAATGAGCGCGGCCGCGAGCCGGTCGTCGCGATTGCGCTCCTCGCGATACTTCACGCCGAACTGCACGCCGAAATCGACGCCGAGCCCGACGAACAACACCATGAACGCGACGGAAATCATGTTCAGCGCATCGACCATCATCAGCCCGAGCGCGGCCGTGATCGCGAGGCCCACGAAGAGCGTGACGAACACGGCGAAGATCAGGCGCCCCGAGCGCAGCGCGAGCCACAGAATGCCAAGCACGACGAAGAACGTCGCGATGCCGTTGATCTCCGCGCCGTCCTGCACCGACGCGAACTCTTCATCGGCAAGCGGCTGCTCGCCCGTCAGGCGGATGCGCGCGCCGTACTGCGCATCGAGATCGAGCGATGCCGCCGTCTTGCGAATCTCTTCGGACGCATGCGCGCCCGCTTGCAGCGCCGCGAAGTTGACGACGGGTTGCACAACGATGAACGCGCGCGCGGGCACCTTGACCGCGTCCTTGTCGACGAGCGCGCGCCACGAGAACACGGCGGGCTGGTTGGCGAGCACGTGATCGATCACGGTCGCGCTGCGCGACAGCAGGTTGCTCATGTCGGCGAGCTTCACCTGGCCGATTTGCAGCGGCAACAGCAGGCTCGTGGTCAGCGTGCCCGCGAGACCCGTCAGGCTTGGATCATGCGCGAGCGAATTGATGAGCGGACGCGCTTTGACCAGTTGCCCGGTCGTCGATTGCACTTCGCTGACGGAAGGAAACAGCAAGCCGTTCTTTTCGAAGAACGGCCCGCTCCCCGGCTGCGATACCGAGACGAATTCCTTCGTTTCCTTTTGCAGTTCCGTGGCGAGCGTGTTGGCGGCGGCGTTCGCGTATTCGGGCGCGCCGGCCTCGACGACGACGAGCAGCGTTTGTCCGCGATCGGGGAAGGCCTTGTCGATCTGCTTTTCCAGCGCGGACCATTGCGCATCGTTCTCGACGAGACGGCTGGTGTCGGTATTGATCTTGAAGTGATGAACGACATAGATGGCGCTCAGCACGGCGAGTACGAGCGACAGCCCGATGACCTGCAGCGGACGGCGCACCGACCAGACAACGAGGCGAACGATTGAGGACTTCAGCATGTACGCGAGCGGGACCTAGTCAGATTGGTGTTATTGGCTGAGGGCACAAGTATACCGACGCGGCCGGCGCAAGGTCGCGTAAGCGAACGCGGTGCGGCCTTTCAAAGCCGGTATACTGGCCCGTACCCCCGCGGCGGAAGCGGCCTGTTCCGCCAGGGGTCATTCTCAACTGTCCCGATGAGCGTATGAAACGTTATATCTCTGCTTTTCTGGCAGCCGCCGTGGTTTCCACCGCGGCTTTCGCACAAAGCGCGCCTGATGCGATCGTCAAGAACGCGGTCGAAGGCACCGTCAATGCGATGAAGGCCGACCCACAGGCACGTGGTGGCGACATGAAGAAGATCACGCAAGTGGTCGAGTCACATTTTGTGCCCGCGACGAACTTCCAGCGCACGACGCGAATCGCAGTCGGTAAAGCGTGGAGTACCGCGACGCCCGAACAGCAAAAACAACTGTATGAGCAATTCACGAAACTCCTTGTCGGTACGTATGCCGCATCGCTGTCGCAACTGCGCGATCAGGATGTGAAGTTCCGCTTTCAGCCGGCGAACGCGTCGGCCGACGCGAAAGACACCGTCGTCCAGTCCCACGTGCTGAGCAACGGCGGCGACGATGCGATCGACTATCGCCTGGAAAAAACGGCGAACGGCTGGAAGATTTACGACATCAACATGATGGGCGCGTGGCTGATCCAGGTGTATCAGACGCAATTCCAGGAGCAGCTGTCGAAGGGCGGCATCGATGGTTTGATCAAGTTCCTCACGCAGCACAACGCGCGCAGCGCCGGCTGATGGCTGCCTTGATCGCCATAGTTTCGCGCGACACATAACGAGGCGCGCGCAGCGAGCCACTCGTAACGAAGCACAAACAGAAAGAGCGCAACGGTTCGAACCGTTGCGCTCTTTTTCATGCGGCGTCGATCAGACTTAGTTCAACGCGGCTGCCGAGGTCTGCACCTTCTTGCCCGTGCCCGCGCGCTTGATCTCGTCGAGCTTGATTTCGACGTGACGCGAGAACACGTATTCGGCGGGGCGCTGCTTGTCGAGCGGGATGTCCTTCGCGAATTCGCCCGTCGTCCGCGCGCCCGTCAGGCTGACCTTGAACGCCTTCAGCGGATGAGCGACGGTGTCCATCACGGCCGTCGCTTCGAAGCCGCAATGGACCATGCAGTCCGCGCACTTCTCGTAGTTGCCCGTGCCGTACTTGTCCCAGTCGGTGGTTTCCATCAGCTCCTTGAAGGTCTTCACGTAGCCTTCGCCGACCAGATAGCACGGCTTCTGCCAGCCGAACACGGTGCGCGCGGGGTTGCCCCATGGCGTGCATTCGTACGTCTGGTTGCCGGCGAGGAAATCGAGGAACAGGCTCGACTGGCTGAACGACCACTTCTTGCCGTTGTCGCCGCGCCTGAAGATTTCGCGGAACAGCTGCTTGGTCTTTTCGCGGTTCAGGAAGTGCTGCTGGTCGGGCGCGCGTTCATACGCATAACCCGGCGACACCGTGATGCCGTCGACACCCATCGGGCCGACCGTGTCGAAGAACGCGGCGACGCGTTCCGGCACGGCATCGTTGAACAGCGTGCAGTTGATGTTCACGCGGAAGCCGCGGCGCTTCGCTTCCTTGATGGCCGCGACCGCCTTGTCGTACGTGCCGTCCTGCGACACCGAGTGGTCGTGCATTTCGCGATCGCCATCCAGGTGCACCGACCAGACGAAGTACGGATTCGGCTCGTAGTCGTCCATCTTCTTTTCCATCAGCAGCGCGTTCGTGCACAGGTACACGAACTTCTTGCGCGCCATGATGCCCTTGACGATCTGCGGCATCTCCTTGTGCAGGAGCGGCTCGCCGCCCGCGATCGAGACGACGGGTGCGCCGCATTCGTCGACGGCTTCGAGGCATTCGGCCAGCGACAGACGCTGGTTGAGGATGGGATCGGGGTAATCGATCTTGCCGCAGCCGTTGCACGCGAGGTTGCAGCGGAACAGCGGCTCGAGCATCAGCGCAAGCGGATAGCGCTTGTTGCCCTTCAGGTGCTGACGCATGATGTAAGCGCCGACCCGGACTTTCTGTAGCATCGGAATAGACAAATCGTCCTCCTTAAACTTCGCGTGCAGCGAGTGGTTGCGTCAGTTTCGACGGCAACTTGAATTCAACTTTTTCTTCACGTCCCGCCATCGTCGTAACGTCGACGGGGCCCAGTGCGCGAAGCGCATCAATGACGTTCTCGACCATTTCTTCAGGCGCCGATGCGCCCGCCGTCAGGCCGACCGTTCCGACGCCTGCGAACCATTCCGGCTTGAGCTCGGAGCCGTCGGCGACGAGGTAGCTCGGTACGCCCGATTCGCTGCCGATTTCACGCAGGCGATTCGAATTCGAGCTGTTCGTTGCGCCTACCACCAGCAGCACGTCCACCTGCGAGCTGAGCTCGCGCACGGCGGCCTGGCGGTTTTGCGTCGCGTAGCAGATATCGCGCGTATCGGGGCCGACGATATCCGGGAAACGGCGCTTCAGCGCATCGATGATGCCGCGCGTGTCGTCCACCGAAAGCGTCGTCTGCGTGACGTAAGCAAGCGGCGTATCGACGAGCAGTTCCAGTTTTGCGACATCGGCTTCGCTTTGCACGAGCAGCACGGGCCCCGGAATCTGGCCGATCGTGCCTTCCACTTCAGGATGACCCGCGTGGCCGATCAGGATCAGCGTGCGGCCCGCCGCAACATATTGCCGTCCTTGCACATGCACCTTGGTCACGAGCGGGCAAGTGGCGTCCAGCACATCCAGACCGCGCGCCTGCGCATCGCGTTCGACGCTTTGAGCAACACCGTGGGCACTGAAAATCGCAACCGCGCCCTGCGGCACTTCATCGAGTTCTTCGACGAAACGCGCGCCCTTGCGGCGAAGATTATCGACAACGTGCCTGTTGTGGACGATCTCATGACGCACGTAAACCGGTGCGCCATGTTGCTGCAAAGCGCGATCGACAATCTCGATCGCCCTCACGACTCCCGCACAAAAGCCGCGGGGTTGGGCAAGGATGACTCGCATAGGCTGGCGAACTCCGACTGACGCGGGTTTCCGGCCAGATCGGTAAAAAGGACCTGTTCGCCGCGTCTGTATAGTTGATTGTCTTAAATCCGACGAAAGTCGATACTCGAGACCAAACGCGCATTCTAACGCCATCGCTGTTTATTTGCTTTTTCGACGCACTGGACCGTGGTGTTTCGCGCGGCAAAAATGACTCGCTGCGCCGCGTGACGGGAACCCTTAAACTAGCGGGCCTTGCCGCGCGTGCGCAGGCTGCGCAACGTTTGCGCGCAGGCGTTGAATTTTCTGCGACGTCTTTCACGGATGGCGCATTCTTGAACGTATCGAAACGGCCGTCTATCACATATTCGATGGACGGACAGCGGTCGTTTTCCACGATTGGCGCGTCGTCGCTGCGGGTGTTGCCGCGCGCGTGCGCAACCGCGCATCGAAGCGCGGCTTCCAAAAGAGGGCAATGCATGATGGCGGCGGTTCTGTTTCTGTTGGCGTGTCTGTCGCTCCTGATCTGGTGTGTGCTGCTGTTCGCGCGCGGCGGCTTCTGGCGCGCGCATCCCGCTGCGCCGCTCGCGCCCGGCACGCGCGACACGTGGCCCGGCGTTGCCGCCGTGGTGCCGGCGCGCAACGAGGCGGATGTGATCGCGCGCGCCGTCACGTCGCTGCTCGCGCAGGACTATGCGGGCGAGTTTCATGTGATCGTCGTCGACGACCACAGCACCGACGGCACCGCCGACGCCGCCCGCGCCGCCGCGCTCGCGCTCCAGTGCCCGGACCGGCTGACGGTGATCGGCGCGAAGCCGTTGCCGACGGGCTGGTCGGGCAAGGTATGGGCACAGTCGCAGGGCATCGAGGCCGTGCGCGCGCTCGGCTACGTGCCCGAGTACCTGCTGCTCACCGACGCCGACATCGGTCATCCCGACGACGCGCTCACGCAACTCGTATTGCGCGCCGACGCGGAAAAGCGCGATCTCGTTTCGCTGATGGTCCGCCTGCGTTGCGATTCGTTCTGGGAAAAGGCGCTGATTCCCGCCTTCGTGTTCTTCTTCGCGAAGCTCTATCCGTTCTCGTGGGTCAACAATCCGCGCAACCGCACGGCCGGAGCGGCGGGCGGCTGCATGCTGGTGCGCCGCACGGCGCTGGAAGAAGCGGGCGGCATCGAATCGATTCGCGCGGAACTGATCGACGATTGCAGCCTCGCCGCGCGAATCAAGCATCGCGGCGAAGGGCGCCACCCGATCCGTCTGGACGTGGCGGCGCGCAGCGTATCGCTGCGTCCTTACGACAGCTGGCGCGAGATCTGGAACATGATCGCGCGCACCGCGTTCACGCAACTGCGCTATTCGGCGTGGCTACTCGCGGGCACGCTGCTCGGCATGACGATCATCTATCTCGTGCCGCCCGTCGTCGCCATCGTGCTCGGGCCGAAGGGCTGGCCCGCGTGGCTCGCGTGGGCGGCGATGTGCTGCGCGTATGCGCCGATGCTGCGGTACTACAACCGGTCGCCGCTGTGGGCACCATTCCTGCCGCTCATTGCGCTGTTCTACGTCAGCGCGACGTTCGGCTCCGCCGTGCGCTACTGGCGCGGCAAGGGCGGCCAGTGGAAGGCGCGCGTGCAGGCGCCCGCAGGGTCGAATCAATGAGACGGCTCGTCTGCCTGATCGTGCTGTCGCTGGGCCTCATACAGGCCGCGCTGGCAGACGATCAGACGAGCCACGACCACGTGTCCGCGTATCTGCGTCAGAAATTCGGCCTCGCGAAAGAAAAGGCCGAGCAGATCTCGAACGCGGTGCGCGCCGCCTCAGAAAAGTATGCGCTGCCGCCCGCGCTGATTCTGGCGATCATCTCGATCGAATCGCGTTTCAAGGAAAAGGCCAGGGGCGGCAATGGCGCGACGGGGCTGATGCAGGTCGTGCCCGGCGCGCACAAGCGGATGCTGAAAGACGTGAAGGATCTGACCGATCCCGAGACCAACATCGAGGTCGGCTCGGCGATTCTGTACGGCTACGTGAAATCGGCGGGCGGCGATATGAATGCCGCGTTGAAGAGCTACGGCGGGTCGAAGGCGTATGCGGAGAAGGTCAACGGCCGCGTGAAGACGTTCGCTGAAGTGCTGGATGCCGAAGCGGCCGCCGCATCGGGCGCCGACCAGCCGCTGCCGTCGCGCGACGGCGGCTGCGATGCGCGCTGGACTTCGCTGTGCATCGGGCCCGTCGTCTACGCGAGTCCCGTGGACGATGCCGCCGACAAGCCTACCGTTTCGCAGCGCGCATCCAGCCTGCTCAATTCACTGCTGCCTCATTCGCACTGAACGGGCGCGCCGACACGAAGCGCGCGGCTCGATGGATCGACGAGCCGCCGCGCATCACTTCTGCGTGAGCATCATGTACATCTGGATGACCATGTCCGGCGAGAACTGGAACGGCACCCAGCCGTGACCCGTGTGACGCAGCACCAGCAGACGGTCGCCGTTCGATTGTTTCTGCACGGCCATCACCGGGTTCTTCGTCGAGACGAAACGCCAGCCGGCGGGTAGATTCGGCGGGACTTCGGGCTCCATTGACGCGCGCGCGTTCGCCAGTTCCTCGACCAGCTGACCGATCTGCGACGGATGCAGCGTGACCGACTTGCCGCCGATCGTCATCGTGATTTCGTTCTGGCTCGGGCGTTCGATATGCAACGTGGGCTTTTCGTCGGCAGCCGCTGCATCGGCTTCGGGCGGCTCGGCTTGTGCTTGTGCCGAAGTTTCCGCGGTTTCGATGGGCGCTTCGACGGCGGCCGCCGCTGCTTCGACAGCGGAAGACGCGGCTTCGACCTGTTGCCGGGACGTCGTGAAAGCCTGAATCAGCTGATCGACGCCCGTTTCGAGCGCGCCAATCTGTTCGTGAAGGTTCATGCGTAGTTCTCTGGTAAGACCCGCGATTTTACCTTCTGCGCGCCGACGTTAATCTTCGTGTCGGCATCGAGTTGTAACAAAGCGTACGCGCGAGAATCGCCGCGTCTGCGTCAGGCCTTCAGATAACCCGCGTCGCGAAACCAGTCGAGCGCATCGCGCAGTCCCTCGCGATACGGCCGCGCGCGATAGCCGAGTTCGCGCTCCGCTTTCGCGGACGTGAAGTACATCTTGTTCTTCGACATCTTCAGGCCGTCGACGGTCACGAACGGCTCGCGCTTCGTGAACTTCGCGACGGCTTCCGCGCCCATCGCGAGCGGATACAGCGGCCAACGCGGCAACGCGATGGTCGGCGGCTTGCGCCCGACGATGCCGGCGATATCGGCGAGCATCTGTTGCAGCGGCAAATTCTCGCCGCCGAGGATGTAGCGCTCGCCGATCTTTCCGCGTTCGAGCGCAAGGAAATGGCCCATCGCGACGTCATCGACGTGCACGAGGTTCAGCCCCGTATCGACGAAAGCGGGAATCTTGCCGAGCGCTGCTTCGACGATGATGCGGCCCGTCGGCGTCGGCTTCACGTCGCGCGGACCGATGGGCGTCGACGGATTGACGATGACGGCGGGCAGGCCGTCGTTCGCGATCATCCGTTCGACGGCACGCTCCGCGAGCACCTTGCTGCGCTTGTACACGCCGATGGCCTGCTGCGGCGTCATCGGCGATGTTTCGTCGACCGACTGGCCCGAGCCCGTCACTTTCAATGTGGCGACGCTGCTCGTGTACACGATGCGCTCGACCCCTTCTTTCAGCGCGGCGCGCATCGTCGCTTCCGTGCCTTCCAGATTCGAGCGCTCGATTTCGTTCGGGTCGGGCGCCCACAGCCGATAATCCGCCGCGACGTGCAGCAGATAGCGCGCGCCGCGCAGCGCCGCGCGCATCGACGCTTCGTCGCGCATGTCGCCGATAGCGATCTCCGCGTCGAGCGATTCGACGTTGCGGCGCGGACTCGTCGGACGCACGAGCACGCGCACCGCGAAGCCCTTTTGCTGCGCGATGCGCGCGACAGCCGAGCCGACGAAACCGGATGCGCCGGTGACGAGTACGAGATCGCGAGTCTGATCGGTCATTGCCTGCTGTTTCCCTTTTGCCGTTTCTCAGTTGTTGCCCGAATGGCTGCCCGACCTGGCTGCCGACGTGGCGTATCGCAGAGGTCGGATTGTACGTGTTGCGCTTGAAGAAGACTGTCGATGGCGCGCGCCGTGCTCGCGTGCCCGTCAGCAAGCAAAGCCCACGCGGCGCGACTAGAATGCCCGCGTGAACGCATGGAAACGCATAAGGAGGTGAGAGCATGTCCGGCACGGATCTCGATTCGCGGCTCGAAACGTATTACGTGCGCGTGCGCGGCATGGTGCAGGGCGTCGGTTTTCGTCACGCGACCGTACGCCAGGCGCATGCGCTGGGTATCCGGGGATGGGTGGCGAACCTGGATGATGGTTCCGTCGAAGCGATGCTGCAAGGGCCGGCGAATCAGGTCGACCGGATGCTGTCGTGGCTGCGTCACGGGCCGCCCGCGGCGCGCGTCACGGAAGTGACAGGCGAAGAGCGCGCCAGCGACAAGCGTTTCGAACGCTTCGAGCAGCACTGAAGCGTTCGAAGCACGCGAATCACCGGAATGAATGAAGCAGAAAAAAGCGCGCAGTGTCGCGCGCTTTTTCCATGCCGACGAATCAGCGCGCTACCAGCAGGCTTTCTGCAAATCCCCAGTCGCGCTCGATCCATTGATGGCTGCACACGAAGCCCGCGTCGTCGGCGATCGCATGCAGTTCTTCCGCGCGGTACTTGTGACTGCTTTCCGTCCAGATCGTCTCGCCTTCTTTCAGTTCGACCGACAGCTTCGCCGCGCGCACCTGCGCGCTCACATGCCGCTTCGCGCGCAGATGCATTTCGACACTGCGCACGTCCGGATTGAAGCGCGCGACGTGCTCGAACGCGTCGAGCGGAAAGTCGCCATCCAGTTCGCGATTGATCCGCGCAAGCAGATTCAGATTGAACGCGGCCGTCACGCCGATGGGATCGTCGTAGGCGGCGATCAGCACGGGCACCGGCTTTTCGAGGTCGGTGCCAAGCAGCAGCGCATCGCCGGGCGCGAGCATGTTGCGGATGTCGCGCAGAAAACGCGTGGCGGCGAGCCTGCCGAAATTGCCGATCGTGCTGCCGAGAAACAGCACGAGCAGCGGCTCGTCCTTGGCGCGGCGCTTGCTGACTTCGGCGAGCCCCGCGAGATAGTCGCGCTCATAGCCGACGATCGAAATACGTTCGATGTCACCGAGTTCGCGGCGACATAATTGCAAAGCGGTGCGCGAAATTTCAATCGGGCAGTAAGAAGTTGGACGTTTTTTACACAGCGCTTCGAGGATGCGGCGCGTCTTGCGGCCGCTGCCGCTGCCCAGTTCCGCGACGATCGCGTCGTGCGGCAACTGCGCGACGATATCGGTCGCGTGCTGCGCGAGCAGGCGTTCCTCGGCGCGCGTCACGCCGTATTCGGGCAGCGCGGTGATTACTTCGAAGAGCGCCGATCCCACTTCATCGTACAGATACTTCGACGGCAATTCCTTCTGAGGCTGCTTGCTGAGGCCAGCGCGGACGGCGGCGGCAAACTCCGGCGATACGTCGTGCGACAGATGATGCGATACGGCTGGCTGAGTCATGTTGGCTCCGTGTTGGCTCGTTTCCAGTGATGACTTGAGGACTGCGGAAAGCGGATACGTTGGAGTGAGTGAACCGGCCTGCGTTCATGCGAGGGCTAGCGTGAGCGCGTTCGATGACCGGGGCGTGTCTGCGCTCACACATCCGTGAAGCAGATTGAAAGCCGCGTGCGCGCGGCGCTGAACGACACAGTCAAGCAAGAACCGCGCACGAGCGGCGCGAAAACTCGACGGGAGCGCGCCCGTCATTCCACCGAAGATTCGCCGACGTCGATGCGGCGCAGAGATGGAGTTAGGTTTTATAGTCCATCGTGCGTGAATATGCACGCGCGCGTTTCGCCCAGAAAACGCGACGTGATGCGTGCAACCCGTCTAGAATGCGCGCTTCACGCGATGACCGTGTCCCACATTCGGGGACTGCGCCGCGCAGTTAAAACAAGACTTAAACAATGGACGACATCATTCGCGCTATCGCGCCCCGCCTTTTGTCTTGCACGCATCATCTTTCGACGCGGACGAGCCGATGAACGCATATCAACCGGGGCGCGGCATCGCGTTATCGGTGACGGCATCGGCGCTCTTTGCGCTGTTGTCCGTCTACGCGAAGCTGCTGACGCCGCTGACAGGGCTCGATATCTTCGCGTGGCGCGTGATCTGGACCGTGCCCGGCGCTCTCATACTGATTGTCGTGCGCTCGCGGCTGCCGCAGTTGCGTGCGCTAGTGCGGCGCGCGATCAGTGAGCCGCGCACGGCGTTCGCGCTGGCCGTCAGCGCCGCGCTGCTGGGCGTGCAGCTATGGGTGTTTCTCTGGGCGCCGCTGCACGGACGGATGCTCGAAGTGTCGCTCGGCTATTTCCTGTTGCCGTTGACGATGGTGCTCGTCGGCCGCTTCTACTATCACGAGCGGCTGGAGCCGTTGCAATGGCTCGCCGTCGCTTGCGCGGCGCTCGGCGTGCTGCACGAGCTGTGGGTGACGCGCGCGTTCTCATGGCCCACGCTGCTCGTCGCGCTCGGTTATCCGCCGTATTTCGTGCTGCGTCGCAAGATCAACGCCGATTCGCTGACGGCCTTCGCGCTCGAAGTGTCGTTGATGCTGCCGTTCGCGCTCGCGATGGCGCTCAACGGCGGCTCGCTCGCGCTGCTGTCGGGGCGCATCGACATGTGGCTGTTGCTGCTGCCCGGACTCGGCGCGCTGAGCACGGTCGCACTCGCGTCATATCTGAAGGCGAGCCGTCTGTTGCCGATGGCGCTCTTCGGCATTCTCGGCTATGTGGAGCCCGTGTTGCTCGTGATCGTGTCGGTGACGCTGCTCGGCGAGACGATGACGGCTCAACAGCTTGGCACCTATGTGCCGATCTGGATCGCCGTCGGGCTCACGGCGCTGCATGGCGTGCGTCTGCTCGCGCCGGGTTGAATCAATCGCTACATCGCCGCGCTGCTGGCGCTCATGCGTGGCCACGCGCGGCGTCGATGCGCGTCGGACCGGCTTTCGCTTCGATTGCGTCGCGCAACACCGGGCGCCATCCGAACGCAAACAGCGCTTCGGCCAGCACGAACAGCGGCCCGATGACGAGACCGATCAGATCGTCGACGAATGCGGGCTTGCGGCGCTCATACGCGGCGTGTCCCACGAACTGGATGATCCAGCCCACGACGAAGAGACCGGCGCCCGACGCGAGCCACAAAAGCGTCGGCTGCGCGGCGAGCCAGGCGCCGCACGCGATGCACAACGCGTACAGGACGGCCATCATCAGGCCGAGCGGCACGTCGAGCGCGAGGTAGTAGGCGACGCTCAGCACGACCACCACCAACGCTGGCGACACCGGGAACGGCAGCGCTGCAAACGTCCACGCGGGCCGGCTCAACAGTATGGCGAGCGCGAGCACGATCATCGGAATGCCGACGAAGTGCGTCGCGATGTTGCGGCGGTCACGATGATAGGCCGCGTATTGCGCGAGCTGGTCAGTGAGCGTTCTCATGGATGCCCGTCCTCGTTGAAAGTCATCATAATCGCGGTCGGCGGGCCGCGACACATTCGGCTAGCCGACAATCCGGCCTGTTCATACCGACCCAACCGACAAACCGACGGACCGCGCTTCGAACGATGACGCCAGACATTTCATCGAACCCGCCCGAGCTTGTCGCGCTGCTCGACCGCAGTGCGTGGTTTCGCGGCGCACCCGATGCGCTGCGTACGCAATTGCTCGAACTCGGCCGCACGCGTCGGCTGCCGGCGGGCCAGCGGCTCTTCAGTCGCGGCGATGCCGACGACGGCTTCTATTGCGTGCTCGACGGCCTGATGCGGATTGGCGCGGCAAGCGCCGCCGGCAAGGAAGCATTGCTCGCCGTGATCGAGCCGGCGAACTGGTTCGGCGAGATCGCGCTGTTCGACGGCCAGCCGCGCACGCACGATGCCTATGCTGAACGCGATACGCTGCTGTTCCATGTGCCGCGCGCGGCGCTTTCGTCGATGCTCGAACGCAGTCCCGCGTTCTGGCATCCGTTCGGTCTGCTGCTGACGCACAAGCTGCGCCTCGCATTCGACGCAATCGAAGAGGCCGCGCTGCTGCCCGCTGCGCAACGCGTCGCGCGGCGGCTGTTGCTGATGGCGGGCGGATATGGCGACGCGTCGACGCTGCGGCGCGTGCTGAAAGTGCCGCAGGAAGATCTCGCGATGATGCTCGCGCTGTCGCGTCAAACCACGAACCAGATCTTGCGGCAGTTCGAAACGCAAGGCGCGCTCGCGCTGCGCTATGCGGAGATCGAGATCGTCGACGCGCAGAAGCTGAGGGCGTTTGCTGCGTCGACGGATAGTGGGGCGGCACGTAGCTGAGCGGTTGCCGCGCTGCGTTGACGTGATGCGGCGCCGACCGCCCCGCTTCAAACGCTAGAACGGATTGTCGATCACGCCCGGCTTTGCATCGGGCTCTTCCTTGACCTGCTCGGGCAGATGCGCGTCCGCCTGCAACGCGGCGACGACGCTGTCGAGCGCCTCTTTGAGCGCCAGCGCCGCCTTCAACCCGCGCTTGTCCTTCGTGATGTCGAGCGTGCCGTTCACGACGACGCGCGTGGTGCCGTTCGACACTGTCAGCGCGTCGCCCTGGATGTTGAGCACATCGTCGTCGTTCGAATACGCTTTAAACACCTTTCAGCCCTCCCGGACGCTGGTCCTTGAGTTTTTCCGGAATGCCCGGAAAGCGGATTCCGCTCATCGCTTCGAGTTCGTGAACGGTCTTCACGTCGTAGCGGTCGGTCGCCGCGTTGTCCGCGACGATCGCGAACGCGAGCTTCTTCGACGGCACGTAGACGACCTTGAACAGTTGCGTCGGCACGAATACGCGCGTCGGCCCGATGGTCTGCAACTGCGAGCCCGTGAAGAGCGGCCCCGTGACGACATATGTGTCGTCGTACTTCTTCGAGAGCGTGCGCACGGCCGTCTCGATGTGCGACCACAGGTGCTGGTTATTGACACGATTCTGCGGCACGACGTTCGCGAGCGAAAACGATTGTGCCATCGCTTCCGCGTTCCAGCGATTGCCCGCAGGACTCATGTGGCCACGATCGAAGCCGCTGCGCCTGTAGTCGGCGAGCGTCGCGCCTTCGCCATCGGGCAGGCGTGAGTCTTCGAAAAACCTGTTCGTGCGGACCATGTCCTTCGCGGCCTCGATATGGTCGCGCGTCAGATGCTCGGCGGACCACAACGGGCCGTGCGTGATGCCCGAATGCAGGACGGCGAAATCCGAATAGCACAGCATGCGCGTCTTCGGCGTCATCTTTGCGTTCGTCAGCACGGGCCATTGGGCGTCGGGCGTGAAATCCGTGCAGGACGGTGCCGCCGATACGTGGCTCGCGGCCACGATCAGCAGACTGGCTAACCACTTCTTCATGGATGTGAAAGCAAATGAGGGGCCGCAAGTATAGCCGCGCGTGGTATGTGCCAGGCAAGGTCTACATGCGATTTGCGCAGCGTCGCTATTGCAATCGGCAAAAGCGTAACGATCGCGTCAGCGGGCGGCAATTTATGCGCGTTTCGCTCGCGCGAGACGACGGAGGAAATCCGCGCCCGCCGGTGTGCGGCGGGGCGGTGCTCAAGATAATGGAAGCGAAAGGAAGCAGTCGAAGCGAAGCGATTCGGACTGGGCTCAGCGTCCGAACACGCTATGCTCGGCGTGAACAGGCAGGCGGTCGACGGCCTGTAGACGCCAGAAGCCATTCATCGGCGAACGCGTGCGGTCGGACGACCACGCCGCGCTGCCTTGCGCCGAACTGACCTGCTGCCGCCGGTCGACATGCAGGCCGTTCAACGTACATAAGGGTGCGTCCGCGCTGGGCGCGCAGAGCTTGGTGACGCCGTCTTCGTCATGAAGTTCGCCCCAAGGGGGCAGGTCGATCCCATCGTGTGCCTCTCTCGACCAGCGACGTTCGTCGGTGTCGAGCCATAGCACGGCGTAATCGTGATTGACGGTGGGGTCCGAACCGTTGATCAGTATGGTCAGCCGCATTAGACAGTCCCCCGGTGAAAAAGGTGATGCAGGTGATGCGTTTCTCAGTCTATGCCGGGCCGAACGTTATGCAAGACAAACAGCTATCGCGAAGATTGAAAAACCCAATTGGGAACGCATCGCTGAGCACCTAGATTAAATGAACGGCACAGGTGCGCGCGTCTGGCCGGTGGTCGACCATGAAAAGCACGCGCGCTCCCACAATACAGGCTTTGGATGGAGGCTCAGATGTCGCAACTCAAGGGTTCGAAAACTGAAGAGAATCTGAAGGCCGCATTTGCCGGCGAATCGCAGGCTAATCGCCGCTATCTGTACTTTGCAGCGAAGGCGGACGTCGAGGGACAGAACGACGTCGCCGCGCTATTCCGCTCGACAGCCGAAGGCGAAACAGGCCACGCGCATGGCCACCTCGAGTACCTCGAAGTCGTCGGCGATCCGGCAACGGGACTGCCGTTCGGCTCGTCGCGGCAGAACCTGCAATCGGCGATTGCAGGCGAAACGCACGAATACACCGACATGTATCCGGGCATGGCGAAGACCGCGCGCGAGGAAGGCTTCGACGAAATCGCGAACTGGTTCGAAACGCTCGCCAAGGCCGAGCGCAGTCACGCGAATCGCTATACGAAGGCACTGGACGCATTGGTCGACTGACGCCGCAGGCGCCGGCATCCGTGGCCGGCGCGCGCCATTGCGGTCCGTCTGCGTGCGAACGCCTCGCTGGCGGACGGCAGGCTGAACGTAATCGGCAGGATAGCGGGCGCGAAGCGCAACGCGAAACGGCGTAACAACACCGACGCAGGATGAAGCAAGAGAAAGCGAGACGATCGCGATCTTGCGCGTGCGGTTGCGCATCCATCTATTGCGCGCAGAAGAACGAACGCACAGATAACAACTGACAGATGCCCCATAGGAGACGCACGCGATGCCTCATAAGGAAGGCAGTCTCGAAGCGCCGATCCGTTATCCGCTCGACTGGCAATCGGATGCTTTCTACGATCAGGATGCGATCGATCAGGAACTGACGCGCGTGTTCGACATCTGCGCGGGATGCCGCCGTTGCGTGTCATTGTGCGGCGCGTTCCCGACACTGTTCGATCTCGTCGACGAAACGGACATGGGCGAAGCGCACGAAGTCGACAAGAAGAAATTTGGCGCCGTCGTCGACCAGTGCTATCTGTGCGACCTGTGCTACATGACGAAATGCCCGTATGTGCCGCCGCATAGCTGGAACGTCGATTTTCCGCATCTGATGCTGCGTGCGAAGGCGGCGAAATACAGGCGCGGCGAGGTCGAGTTGCGCGACAAGTTTCTGTCGAACACGGATGCGCTCGGCACGTTCGCGGGCATTCCCATCGTCACGCAGACGGTCAACGCGGTGAATCACACGGGCGCGGCGCGCGGGCTGATGGAAAAAGCGCTCGGCGTCGACAGGAAGGCGTGGCTGCCCGATTTCGCGTCGCGCAAATTTCGCAGCGCGGCGAGGAAGTCGCCACAGGCGCAGGTGAAGGACGGCGAGCGCACGCCCGGCAAGGTGGCGATCTACTCGACCTGCTATGTGAATTTCAACGAGCCCGGCATCGGTCACGATCTGCTTGCCGTGCTCGCGCATAACGACATTCCATACGAACTCGTATCGAGCGAAGCATGCTGTGGCATGCCCTTGCTCGAGCAGGGCAATCTCGCGGGCGTCGCGGAGAAGAAAGAGAAGAACATGCCCGTGCTCGCGCGTTATGCGCGCGAAGGCTACGCGATCATCGGCGCGATTCCGAGCTGCGTGCTGATGTACAAGCACGAACTGCCGCTGATGTTTCCCGACGATCCCGACGTGCGCGCCGTTAGCGAAGCGTTCTGGGACCCGTTCGAATACTTCGTGTCGCGTCATCGCGATGGGCTGCTCAAGACCGACTTCAACACGCCGCTCGGCAAAGTGTCGTATCACGTGCCGTGTCACGCGCGTGTGCAGAACATCGGACGCAAGACATCGGAGACTTTCGCGCTCGTGCCGGACACGCAGATGACGGTCGTCGAGCGCTGCTCGGGCCATGCGGGCACGTTCGGCGTGAAGAAGGAATTTCACGCGATGGCGATGAAGATCGGCACGCCCGTCTTCAAGGCGATGGCGCAGGCGCAGCCCGATTACATCTCGTCCGATTGCCAGCTTGCGGGCCATCACATCGAACAGGGCTTCGACGAAAACGGCTTGCCGAAGACGCAGCTCGCGCACCCGTTGACGCTGTTGCGCAAGGCGTACGGTCTTTGATCTTCAATCAGCGAGGATATCGATGAGCATCGCAAGGAACTCCCTGTTGTCGCTCGAAAACTATGCGAAGGCGCGCAGGACGATGCGCGACCAGATCATCGAGCACAAGAAGCTTCGCCTTGTCAGGCTGGGCAATCACGTGACGTTCCTGTTCGAAGACGAACTGACGATCCGCTATCAGATCCAGGAGATGCTGCACATCGAGAAGATCTTCGACGAGGACGGCATTCAGGGCGAACTCGAAGCGTATCTGCCGCTCGTGCCGAACGGCAGCAACTTCAAGGCGACGATGCAGATCGAGTATGAAAACGAAGTCGAGCGGCGCGCGGCGCTGGCCCGGCTGATCGGCATCGAAGATCGCGTGTTCATGAAGGTGGACGGCGAAGAGCCCGTCTATGCAATCGCCGATGAAGACCTCGAACGCGAGAACAACGAAAAGACTTCAGCCGTGCATTTCGTGCGCTTCGAGCTGACGCCGTCGATGAAGGCACGCCTTCGCGACGGCGCGGGCCTGCACATCGGTTGCGATCATCCGAACTATCCGGTGGACGTGCAGACTGTCCCCGACGAAGTGCGAGCGTCGCTCGTCAGCGATCTCGCCTAAAGCGGCTTGCGATAGACAACAAAGCCCGACAGTTCCGCGACCTTGTCATAGAGCTTCATCGCAGTGTGGTTCGTCTCGTGCGTGAGCCAGTACACGCGCTCTGCGCGCGCGGCCTTCGCGGCGGCGTAGACGGCTTCGATCAGCGCGCGCGCCACGCCTTTGCCGCGCTCCGATTCGAGCGTAAACAGGTCGTGCAGATAGCACGTCGGTCCCGCCATCAACGTGCTGCGGTGATACAGGTAATGCACGAGGCCGACCAGCGTGCCATCGTCGCGCTCGGCGACCATTGCGTGCATCGGTTCGAGTCCGTCGAAAAAGCGCGCCCACGTGAGCTGCGTGATTTCACGAGGCAACGCCGTTTCGTCGAAGCGTCCATAGAAGCGGTTATAGCCGTCCCACAACGGCAGCCATGCTTCGTAATCGGCGGGAACGACAGGGCGGATCTTCACGGCTTGCGTCACGGGCGGCGCTCCTTGTAACCGGCAGGTATCCTCGAAGCATAGGGTTTCTGTGGCACCATTGTTAGCTCCACGTCGAACGCAAAATCTGGAGCCACGCAATTGGACTACGGGCTGTTGATGTCGAGCTTCGCGAGCGAGGCGGCCGGGCGCAAGCTGACGCAGCAGATGCTGCTGTACGAAAGCCTGCGTCACGCAATCCTGAACGGCGACATCCGCCACGGTACCCAGCTCGTGCCGACGCGCGCGCTCGCCGAGCAGCTCGGCATCGCGCGCAACTCCGTGCTGTACGCCTACGAACGGCTTGCCGAAGAGGGCTTTATCGCCGCGAGCCGGCACGGGTCGATCGTCAGTTGTGTCGCGCTTCCCGGTGCCAAGGCGGAGGCGCACGACGCTTCGCCCGTCAGCCGGCTGTCGCGGCGCGTCGCCGCAATGCCGCCCGATCGCGGCAGCACGCGTGGCACGGGCGGCGCGACGGGCATGCATGCGCCGTTTCAGGCGGGCGTGCCCGCGCTGGACGCGTTTCCCGTCGCGCAATGGCGTGCATCGATGGAACGCGCGTGGCGCTCGGTCGATGCACGCGATCTCGGCTACGGCTATTACGCGGGGCATCCGTCGCTCAGGCGCGCCGTTGCCGAATATGTGCGCGTGTCCCGCAGCGTGCGCTGCACGGCCGATCAGGTGTTCATCACGTCGGGCACGCACACGAGTCTCGACCTGTGCGCGCGCATGCTCGCCGATGCCGGCGACATCGCGTGGCTCGAAAACCCCGGCTATCACGGCGCGCGAATCGCGTTTCAGTCGGCGGGCCTGAACGTCGTGCCGATTCCCGTCGACGCCGCCGGCATCGCGCCCAGCGACGAGCACTGGCAGCGCATGCCGCCGCGCCTCGTCTACATCACGCCATCGCATCAATATCCGCTCGGCAGCGTGCTGGGCCTGGAGCGGCGCTGGTCGATCATCGACAACGTCGTCGAGCGCGGCGCCTGGATCATCGAGGACGACTACGACAGCGAACTGCGCCACAGCGGGCCGCCGCTGCCGTCGGTGCAAGGTCTGCGGCCCGCGACGCCCGTCGTCTATCTCGGCACGTTCAGCAAGACGATGTTCCCGGCGCTGCGCATCGGCTTCATGATCGTGCCGGCCAATCTCGCACCGGAAATCGGCAGCGTGATCGGCGAGATGTCGCGCCAGGGGCGCATCGCCGATCAGATCGCGCTCGCGGACTTCATCGAAAGCGGCAAGTACGCGCGCCATCTGCGAAAGATGCGGCGCATCTACCAGCAGCGGCGCGAGGCGATGGTCAGCGCGATTCATCGGCACATGCGCGATCTCGTGACGGTCTCATCCGATGGCAGCGGCATGCATCTGACGATGCGCCTCGACGCGCCGTTGCGGGACCGCGACGTGAGCATCGCGTTGCGTGAGAAAGGCATCGCCGTGTCGCCGCTGAGCGCGTACTGCCATCAGGGCGAAGACGCCGCGCAATACAACGGCTTCATGCTCGGCTATGCGGGCGTGCATCCGGACAAGGCCGACAGGCTCGTCGCCGAGCTGGGCGCGGCGATCCGCGCGTTGACCCCGGCAAATGTTATTCAACCAAATGGTTGAATAACGCCGAGGCCGCGTCTATACTCGGGCTCATGAACGAGTCCGCACTCGACAGCGTGTTTCATGCACTGTCCGATCCCACCCGGCGCGCGATGCTCGCGCAGCTTGCCGCCGGCGAACGCAATATCGGCGAACTGGCTGCGCCGTTCGCGATGTCGTTCGCGGCCGCCTCGAAGCATGTGAAGGTGCTGGAAGGCGCAGGGCTGGTCCAGCGCCGCGTGGAAGGGCGCTCGCATATCTGCCGGATCGAACCGGCGCCGCTCGCCGCCGCCGATGCGTGGCTGCGTTTCTATGAACGCTTCTGGAGCGCCAGGCTCGACGTGCTCGAAGACCTTCTGCGCAATCCACCGTAAGCATCTTGTCGACAGGGGGACAAGCGATGAATCTGAACGAACCACTCGGCGCTTTCGATGGCACGCAGGTCGTGCGCTTCGAACGCCTGCTACCCGGACCGATCGAGCGCGTCTGGGCGTATCTGACCGAGTCCGACAAGCGCGGCCAGTGGCTTGCGTCCGGCGCGATGCCGGCGCAGGCCGGCGGCGACTTCGTGATGCGCTTCGATCACTCGCTGCTGGCCGCAACGCCGGAACTGCCGCCCGAACCGTATCGCCAGTACGCGGGCGGGCACGATTCGTATCACCGGCTGCTGCGCTTCGAGCCGCCTCATGTGCTCGCGTTCACGTGGGGCAGCGTCCAGGACAATCTCTCCGAAGTGACTTTCGAATTATCGGAGGCGGGCGATCAGGTGAAGCTCGTGCTCACGCACCGCAACCTGTCCGGCCGCACAGAGCAACTCGACGTCGGCTCGGGCTGGCACAGCCATCTCGACGTGCTGCGCGAGCGACTCAACGGCACCGCGCCCGCGTCGTTCTGGACGATGTTCGAGCAGATCAAGGCGCGTTACGACGCGCTCTGAGGCCCGAAGCGCCCGTCATCGTGTACGATCCGAACCCATCGCGTACACGTTGACGGAGACCAACTGTGTTTCGTTCGATCCTCGCCCGCATCACGCTGTCGGCCACGCTCGCACTCGCGCAGACAGTGCCGTCGGCCCATGCCGCCGATGCCGCCGCCAGCCCGGCGGACTCATTCGAACATGCCGCCGATTTCGTCGAGCATGATTTCCGCTTCTCTGACGGCACGGTCTTTCCCGAACTGCGCATCCATTACGTGACGCTCGGCACGCCGCAGCGCGACGCACATGGCGACGTGACGAACGCCGTGCTGCTGATGCACGGCACGACGGGCACGAGCAAGGCGTATCTCACGCCGCTGATGCGCAAGGAACTGTTCGCTGCCGACGAGCCTCTGGACACGCGCCGCTATTTCATCGTGATTCCCGATGGTCTCGGGCGCGGCGGCTCGACCAAGCCGAGCGACGGGCTGCGCACCAGGTTTCCGCGTTACGGCTATGGCGATGTGATCGAGGCGAATCACCGGCTGCTCGTCGACGGGTTGAAGGTGCGGCATCTGAAGCTGGTGCTCGGCACGTCGATGGGCGGCATGCAGACGTGGATGTGGGGCGAGCGCTATCCGGGCATGGCCGACGCGCTGATGCCGATCGCCAGCCAGCCGATCGCGATGGCGGGCCGCAACTGGTTATGGCGGCAGATGATCGTCGGCGCGATACGCAGCGATCCCGGCTGGCAGGACGGCTACTATACGACGCCGCCGACGCAATGGGCGCGCGCGATGCCCGTCTTCACGCTGATCACGGGCAACGCGGCGCGCATGCAGGCGGCCGCGCCGGATCGCGCGGCGTCGACGCGCATGACGGAATCGCTCGTCGAAGAGGCCGCGAAAAACGATCCGAACGATGTGCTGTACTGGTTCGAATCGTCGTGGGACTACGATCCCGAGCCGAATCTCGCGGCGATTCGCGGGCGTCTGTTCGCCGTCAATTTCGCCGACGACCTGATCAACGCCACCGATCTCGGCGTGATGCAACGGCTGATCGGCAAGGTGCCGCAGGGACGCTACGTCGAAATGCCTGAGACGGCGCAATCATACGGACATCAGACGCTCGCGCATCCTGAAGTGTGGAAGCCCTATCTGATCCAGTTGATGAACGGCGCGTGATCTCCATGCCGGTCCCGTGCGGGCGCGCGCGGACTGGGGCGCTGCGAGTGCGATAATCGACGTCGCCCCAAAATGCAGAGCCGGAGAATATTGTGAGCCGCATCGACAACCCCACACGTGACCAGGAAGCCGGCGTCGCCGATTCCACCCAGGACATCACGCGCATCGACGACACCCGCATCGGCGCGGTACGTCCGCTGATTTCGCCCGCGCTGCTGCTCGACGAATTGCCGTGCCCGCCCGGCGTGCAGACGCTCGTCGAACAGAGTCGCGTTGAAATCGCCGATGTGCTGCATGGCCGCGACGATCGACTCGTGGTCGTCGTGGGTCCGTGCTCGATCCACGACCACGATCAGGCGATGGAATACGCGCACAAGCTGAAAACGGCCGCCGATGCGCTGCGCGACGATCTACTGATCGTCATGCGTGTTTACTTCGAGAAGCCGCGCACGACGGTCGGCTGGAAGGGCTATATCAACGATCCGCGTCTGGACGGCAGCTTTCGCATCAACGAGGGGCTGCGCCGCGCGCGCGAACTGCTGATCGAAATCAGCGGGCTCGGCCTGCCGACGGGCACCGAGTTTCTCGACCTGCTGAGCCCGCAGTACATCGCGGATCTGATCGCATGGGGCGCGATCGGCGCGCGCACGACGGAGAGCCAGAGCCATCGGCAGCTTGCGTCGGGGCTGTCGTGCCCGATCGGCTTCAAGAACGGCACCGACGGCGGCGTGCAGATTGCCGCCGATGCGATCGTCGCCGCGCGCGCGAGCCACGCGTTCATGGGCATGACGAAGATGGGCATGGCCGCGATCTTCGAGACGCGCGGCAACGACGACGCGCACGTGATTCTGCGCGGCGGCAAAAAAGGGCCGAACTACGACGCGGCGGGTGTCGACGAAGCGTGCGTCGCGTTGCGCAAGGTCGGCTTGCGCGAACAGGTGATGGTCGACTGCTCGCACGCGAATTCCAACAAGTCGCACGAGCGCCAGATCGAAGTCGCGCAGGACCTCGCGAACCAGTTGTCGGGCGGCGAAAAGCGGATCATCGGCGTGATGATCGAGAGCCATCTCGAAGCCGGCCGTCAGGATCTGAAGCCGGGCGTGCGGCTTGCTCACGGCGTGTCGATCACCGATGCGTGCATCGGCTGGACACAGACCGAACCGGTGCTTCAGACGCTCGCGCAAGCGGTGCGCGCGCGGCGCTCGCGCGCGAGCTGACGCCGTCGGTCTGGTCAACGCCGTCAGCACGTCTGGTCGATAACGGGCAACATCGCATGTGGCGCGGCCTTTGCGCCATGCAAGGCTGCACGCCGGATCGTCCGGCGCATGGAGGCTTATGACTACCGCGAACCAATACTCGAAGACCGCGCCAAGCCGCGCGGATGTCGACGCCCTCGCGGGCGTGACCGTCGTCGAATTCGGCACCGACTGGTGCGGCTATTGCCAAGGCGCGCAGCCCGTGATCGCTGAGGCGTTTGGCCATCATCCGGGCACGCGCCATCTGAAGATCGAAGACGGACCGGGCCGCGCGCTTGGGCGCTCGTTCAAGGTCAAGCTCTGGCCGACGCTGGTCTTCATGCGCGATGGCGCCGAAGTGGCGCGCGTCGTGCGGCCGACGGACGCCCAAGAGATCGAGAACGCGTTCGCCGCCGTGGCCTGAGCCGAAAGGCAACAGGCAACGCGTCAGTTGTCAGGGGGATCGCCGAACAGGCTGTTGATGTCCTTCGATCCGTCCGACAGGTTGTATTCCTTCTGTACCGCCTTCAGCGCATCGTCGACGATGCGCTCGAAGCCGATCGCATTGCCGAAGTGCTTCATCGTCCAGTTGCAGCCGCTGGCATCGGGTTCCTGCGACTGCGGGTGCGGCACGCTGATCTTCACGCCGTCGTCGACGACTTCCGGCGCGCGATGAATGCGCCGGCTCACTTCGTCCTGAAGCTGGGAAGCAGTGCGTGTCTTGCGTGGCATGGGCATCTCCGTGCGGGTGCGACCGATACGCGGCCGATGCGCGGCCGACGGACGGCCACGCCTGCGGACAGTCTAGCGCAACGTACATCGCGCTTTTGCTTGCGGCCCGATGCGCCAGCTACCCGTTCACCCAAACCGCGCGCGGTCGTGCGGCGCATCGAAATCCTGCACGGGACCGAGCGGCACGATGCCCGTCGGATTCACGGAGCGATGGCTCTCGTAGTAATGCCGCTTGATGTGCTCGAAGTTCACCGTGTCCGCGACGCCCGGATGCTGATAGATGTCGCGCACGTACGCGGACAGATTCGGATAGTCAGTCGGCAATGCGCCGCAAGTTGCACTTGAAATGCCCGAAGTACACGGCATCGAAGCGGATCAGCGTCGGAACAGCCGGATGTCGGCTTCCGTCAGCCGGTTGCCCGTCAGAAAGCGCTGCGTCGACAGTTTCTGTTCGAGCCAGCCGAGCGTGTCGAAGAGCGGCACGACGGCGTCTTCATACGCGCGCTGCGTGGTCGCGAAGCCCGACTTGTATACGCCGTTATTGACCGTGTCGTAGACGCGCGCGTTGATCGCGTCGATCTCGGCGCGCAGCGGCGGCGGATAGAAGTCGCCTGGCTCTGCGCCGATCTCGTCGAACGCCGAATTCAGCATGCGGATGATCTCCGACGACTCGTTGCTCACGATCGTCCGCTGATGCTTGTCCCACAGGATGGGCACCGTCACGCGGCCCGTGTAATGGCGGTCGGCGGCGAGATAGACGTCGCGCAGATACGGCGCGTGGTTGATCGCGTCGGGCACGACGCCGGGGCCGTCGTCGAAGGCCCAGCCGTCGGCGAGCATCAGCCAGTGCACAACCGAGACGCTGATCATGTCCTCGAGGCCCTTCAGCGCACGCATGATCAGCGTGCGATGCGCCCACGGGCACGCGAGGCTCACGTACAGATGATAGCGGCCCGCTTCCGCCTCGAAGCCGTCACTGCCGCTCGGGCCCGCTTCGCCGTCGGGCGTGACCCAGTTGCGGAACACGGCGTCCGTGCGCACGAAGCGTCCGCCCGTCGACGACGTGTCGTACCACCTGTCCTGCCATTGGCCGTTGACTAACAGTCCCATGTCGCTGCTCCTTTCATCCTGTGCGTTCGATGCCTGCAACGGTTGCAGACGGCCTATCGGTCGTGTCGGGCATGTCAGGAAACGGGACGACCGCGTGCTTCGCCCTTTGCCCCTCGATCCTACGATTTTCGGCGCCCGCATGCGTTTTGCCGTACGATTTTCCCGATGAACTCATTCGACGGGATCGAACATGTTGACCGACGACGAGCTTGCGCTGCTCGAAGCGATCCGCGAAAGCGGCAGTCTGTCGCGCGCGGCGGCACGGCTCGGCAAGGCGCCGTCGACGGTGTCTCACGCGGCCCGTCAGCTCGAAACGCGCTTCGACGCTTTGCTGTTCGATCGTCGGCGCTACCGGCTGCAACTCACGCCCGCGGGCCAGTTGCTCGCCGAAGAAGCCGCGCGGCTGATGCAGGACGTGTCGCGGATGACGCAGCGCGTGCGGCAGATCGCGAGCGGCTGGGAGGACCGGCTGTGGATCGTCACCGACGAGCTGATGGAGTTCGAGACGCTGATGCCCGTCATCCGCGCGTTCGACGCGCTGCAATCGGGCGTCAGGTTGCGCGTGACGACGGAAGAGCTGAGCGGCACATGGGAGGCGCTGCGCGACGGCCGCGCGGACCTGATCGTCGGCGCGACCAACGAGCCGCCCGCGATTGCCGGCTTGCGCTGGTTCGAGCTGGGCGTCGTGGAATGGGTGTTCGCGGTGTCGCCGCGTCATCCGTTCGCGAGCATCAAGGAGCCGCTGCGGCGCGACCGGATCGCGAAGCAGCGCGCTGTCGTCGTGGCCGATTCGTCACGCGCGAGCGGGCGAGCATATGGGCTGCTCGGCGGACAGATGTCGCTCGCCGTGCCCAGCATGCGCGCGAAAATTCTCGCGCAGCGCGACGGGCTCGGGACGGGCTGGCTGCCGCGTCATCGCGTGGCGTCGCTGCTCAAGCGCGGCGAGCTCGTCGAAAAAGAAACTGCCGATCCGCGCGAGCCGAACGTGCTGTATGTCGCGTGGCGCGGCGACCAGGAAGGCCGCGCACTGCAGTGGTGGCTCGATCAGCTGCGCGAGCCGCGCCTCGCCAAACGTCTGGTGCAAGGCATCGACCAGTTTGCGTGAACCGCCTCGCCTCTTGAACCATCGAGGTACGCGCGAAACAAATGGAAATGCGACGCGGGCGTGACAGAAGCGCCGGGCGCGCACGTCGAAGGAATAAACAGGCATAGTGGGGCGTTCTGCTGACGAGACGGCAGCGGCGCGCGCACGCAGCGCGGTCCCGCACGACGTCTTGCGTTCTTGCATGCGGCTTTCGCCGCCCCTACCGACATCCAACGAAAGCGATTCATGGACACATCCACGTCATCACGCACGGCCACACGCGACGGCGCCGACGCGCTTTACGCGCCATTGCAGCCGGCGCGCTACACACGCATGGCGATGATCCTGCACTGGCTCATCGCCGTTCTCATCATTGCAAACGTCGTGCTCGGCCTTTCCGCCGATTCGCTGCCGGACGACTGGGTGCGCCCCGTCATCGATACGCACAAGTCGATCGGCATCACAGTGCTCGGCCTCGCGCTGCTGCGCGTGCTGTGGCGCGCGTCGCACCGGCCGCCGCCGCTGCCGCGCGAGTTTCCGTCGTGGGAGCGGATGGCCGCGCACGTCGCGCACTTTTTACTGTATTTCCTGATGTTCGCGTTGCCGCTGTCGGGATGGATGCACGACTCCGCGTGGAAGGACGCGGCCACGCACCCGATGCATCTGTTCGGCGTCGTGCCGTTTCCGCGCATCGGGCTCATCATGAATCTCGATCCCGCCGTCAAGGAACCGTTGCACGACAGGTTCGGCGCACTGCATACGTACCTCGGCTACGCGCTGTATGCGTTGCTCGCGATGCATATCGGCGGCGCGCTGAAGCATGAGCTGTTCGATCGCAAGTCCGTGTTCAGGCGGATGGTGCCGTGATGGATGCCGACGTGATCGAAGAGGCCACGCTCGCGCGCGGCGGCGCTTGCGACGGCGCTTGCGGCACGCGTCGTGGCCGTTCGAAGCCGTCGCTGCGCGACGCATTGGAGGCGGTATCGCCGCGCATCAATCAGCGCAAAGCGAGCTGGCAGAGCGTCGTGATTCACGGCAGCGTGACCGCGCTGTGGCTGCTGCTGTTCGCGCGAGCGTTCTTTCTGCACGGCGCGCTCGCGTGGTCGACGGGCATTGCGTATGTGGTCTACGACACGCTGTTGCTCGCGTTCGTGACCGTGAAGACGTTGCCGCTGATCCGCCGCTCGTTGCCCGCGCATCGTTGCGCCGACGCCGCGCATCTGCCGACGATGGGCGTGATCGTCGCCGCGCACAACGAGGCGGCCGTGCTGCCCGTGACACTCGCCGCGCTGCTGAGGCAAACACATGGCCTGTCGCAGATTGTGATCGCCGACGATGGTTCTACTGATGGCACGCGCGATCTGCTCACGGGCCGCTTCCGTCTGGCCGAGCCGGCGCTCGGCGAATTGAGCGCGCCGAGCAGCCGCTATCCGAATCTGTACTGGCTGCGCGTGCCGCACGGCGGCAAGGCGCTCGCGCTCAACGCGGCCATCGACGTGATGACGACGGACACCGTGATGACCGTCGACGCCGATACCCTGCTCGCCGACGACGCCGCGCTCGCGATGCGCGCGGCGTTCGCGCAAGCGCCCAAGCTGGTGGCGGCGACGGGCATTCTCGTGCCCGTGTGCAACCGCACGCCGAGCGGACGCGTGTTCCAGTGGTTTCAGACCTACGAGTACATGCGCAACTTCATTGCGCGCTTCGCGTGGATGCGCGCCGACAGCCTGCTGCTGGTGTCGGGCGCGTTTGCGTCGTTCCGGCGCGATGCGCTCGTCGCCGTCGGCGGCTTCGACGCGCAATGTCTCGTCGAAGATTACGAGCTGATCCACCGGTTGCGCCGCTATTCCGTCGATCGCGGCCTGGGCTGGGACGTGCGCGTGGTCGGCGATGCGCACGCGCAGACGGAAGCGCCCGCGACGCTCTGCGCTTTCCTGCGCCAGCGCCGTCGATGGTTTGCGGGCTTCCTGCAAACGCAATACTGGAACCGCGACATGACGGGCAATGCGCGTTACGGCACGCTCGGCCGCCTGATGCTGCCGATCAAGGCGTTCGACACGATGCAGCCCGTCTACGGACTGACCGCGTTCGCGCTGTTGCTCGGCTTTATCGCCGGCGGACACGGGCTGATCGTCGTGTCGATCTTCAGCGTGATCGGCCTCAAGACGGCCATCGATCTCGCGTTCTACGTATGGAGCATCCACCTGTACCGGCGCTGGACGGGGCAGACGAAAGGCTCGAGTCTGCCGATGGCGGTGGCGGCCGCTATCGCCGAGCCGTTCACGTTCCAACTGCTGCGGCACACGGGCGCGGTGCTCGGCTGGCTGCATTTTCTGCGCGGCGGCCGGTCGTGGGGCAAACAGCATCGTTCGGGTCTTGTCGGCGCGACGGGGCGCAGGCATTGAACGGCTGTTGCGCGCGCAAGCCGAACTGTAATGCGTTGAAGCGATCCTGTAATGCGTCGAGGCGCTTCGCAGCGTTGCACCTGCAACGACCGTGAACGAACCTGAACGACGTTGAAGGCGACACCGTAACGCCGCGACATCGCGACGGCGCAGTCGTTGGAGCGCATGCTGAGGACGTCGACGCGCGGTCGATTGCGCGTGCCTGCCGTAAGTCCTCATGAATCTCATCGGCGACTTCTAGTAGACTGAAAGGCGACATCGGTTTTCCAACAATCAAACCGGCTGGGTCCAGGCGACCAGTCGACCGTTGTGCCAGGAGGCTTCATACATGCATGTCGTCGCTCCGTTGGACAGCAATACCGTCGATAACGCTAAACCCGCCGTGCGCGATCTGCGCCGCGTCGATATCCACCCCGATCACTGGTATCCGCTTGCATGGTCGCGCGAAGTGAAGCGCGGCAAGGCGCTTGGCGTGCGCTTTGCCGGCGAGCCGATCGTGCTCGTGCGCACGGAGTCGGGCAACGTGTTTGCGCTCGAGGACCGGTGCGCGCATCGACAGGTGCCGCTGCATGGCGGAGTGGTCGACGGCGAGGCGATCCGCTGCTGTTACCACGGCTGGACGTATGACTGCACGGGCAAATGCGTCGACGTGCCGTACCTGGGCCGCGAACGCCTGCCGAATGGCGTGCGCGCGTATCCGTGCCGCGAATCGGAAGGGCTGATCTTCGTGTTTGCCGGCGATGCGCAACTCGCTGAAACGGTGCCGCTGCCGCCGCTCGGCTCAGTCTCCGACAAGGCCTACAAGACGCGCCGCTTCGGGCGCGAAGTCGCGTGCCATTACTCGTTCATGCACGAAAACCTGATGGACATGAACCATCAGTTTTTGCATCGCAAGCAGATGGGCAGGATGCGCGCGCGTTCGCTCGGCCGTCGGCGCGGCGAGAACTGGGTCGAGGTCGATTACACGTTTTCTCGTGAAGCGGGCCAGCAGCCGATCGGCGAGGCACTTGTGTTCGGACAGAGCCGTCCCGATTCGAGCATCGAGCGCAACGACGTGATGACGGTCCGCACGCAGTATCCGTATCAGACGCTGCAGATTCGCACGTCCGAAGGCTCGCTCGTGATGGACCTGTGGATCTGCTACGTGCCGCTCGACCGCGAGCAGCGGACGAATCGCACGTTCGGCCTGCTGTCCATCAAGCGGCCGAAGATCGGCGCGCTGCTCGACATCGCTTGGCCGCTGCTGGTGTGGTTCACCGAGCGCATCTTCGCGGAAGACCGCTGGATCGTCGAACGCGAGCAGGAGGCGCACGACGCACAAGGCGCCGACTGGAACCACGAAGTCTTTCCTGTGATCAACGAGCTGCGCGATCTGCTGCGGCAGTGCGGCGCGCCCGCGACGCGGCGGGTGATTCCCATCGAGCCGTCGGCGGAGTCGGTTGCCGTCTGATCTTTGCGGCCATTTTTCGTCTATTGATCGGACATTAGGCGTTCCAACGTTCGGCGCCTCGCATTCGCCGCGCTTTTCCGCGCGCGCGTGATGCGGCTTGCGCATTCGCTGCTTCGACAATGCGTTATGCTTGATTTCATTCGCGCGATGTTGGGCGGATGCGGCGTATTGTGTTCGAAGGAGGCTGTCTCATGTCCGAGGATGGCGACCTGGCTCCACCGATCGCGGATCTGGAAATCGTATCGACGCGCGTGTTCGATTTTCCGCGTGATCTCGTATTCAGGGCCTGGACGGACCCGGCGCATCTCGCGCACTGGTGGGGGCCGAAGGGCTTCACCAACTCATTCCACGAATTCGATCTGCGTCCTGGCGGCAACTGGCGCTTCGTGATGCACGGACCGGATGGCGTCGACTACAAGAATCACAGCGTATTCGTCGAGATTGCCGCGCCCGAGCGTATCGTGTTCGATCACACGTCCGGCCCATATTTTCGCGTCACCGCAACCTTCGATGCAGCCAGCGACGGGCAGACGCGCGTCACGTTTCGCATGCTCTTCGAGACGCCTGCTGTCTGCGCGCAGGTGAAGACGTTTGCCGTCAAGGCGAACGAAGAGAACTTCGACAGGCTGCAGAAGGAACTGAAGCGGATGGTTTGACGCTTCGTGCTTCTGGTTTGTTCTTCTTTGCGTTTCGATACGCCCAATAGGCAACGCCCCGATGCTCCGGAGAACATGAGGGCGTTGCGGTCGCCTTGCGGCCCGAGCGCTTACGGCAGGTCGGCCGTACGCATCGACTTGCCGCGCTTCGTGTGCGATTAGAAGCGGTGACGCATGCCAACCGATGCGACAGCCTGGCGGCGCGACGAGGAAGCGCCGCCTGCGTTGTCGATTTCGGCCGGGAGCAGATAGCCGTGTGCCGTGCTCGTCAACTGGTAAACGCCTTGTGCGTAGATGTCGGTGCGCTTCGACAATGCGTAGTCGCCTTGCAGGCCGATCTGATTGATGTGGAAGTGACTGTCGTCGACGCTGCCGTTGCTATACGTGTATGCGACGCCCAGACCCAGTGCCGGCGTCAGGTTGTACCTGGCGTTGACTTCGTAGTTGTTGATATGCGATGAAGCGCTGCCGTCCGCGAAGTTGTCGAAGCGAGCTTGGGTCCATGCCAGGCCTACGACAGCAGGGCCGAAAGCGTAGCTTGCGCCTGCACCGAATTGACGGTCACGATGCGCAGCTTCAATAAGCGGTGTCGCATCCGGATTCGAGGCAGTCATCACACCGCTCGAATTGCCGAAGGGGCTGTTTTGTTGCGCATAGCCAGCGCCGATGCGAAGGCCAGCGTTCTCGTAGCCAGCGCCGAAGCTGTATTCGCGGTTGTTGGCGAATTGAGGGCTGTTCGAGAAGCCATACGTACCGCCGAACGAGAAGCCCGCATAGTTCGCGCTCGTGAACTTGATCGTGTTGTTGTACGAGACGTTGCTGTCCTTGTTCAGACGGTCTTCGTTGCCGAAATGCGCAAAGTTCGTACCGCCCCAGCTGCCCGTGGCTGTCAACGGCGCGACGAAGTCTTGCATGGCGTCGTACTGACGGCCCACCGTGACCGTGCCGGCCTGGCTCGACAGACCGACGAATGCCTGGCGCGAAAACATCTTGCCGCCAATGGCATTCCGACCGTCGTTCAGATCGAATCCTTGCTCCAGGGTGAAGACGGCTTTCAGGCCGCCGCCCAGATCTTCGACACCGCGCAGACCAAAGCGGTTTTCGTTGACGTTGCCACTGCCCAAGGCCCAGCGAGCGTTACCTACCACGTCGCCGGCGCTGTTCAGGTGAGCGACATTGCTCGCATACGTCAAACCCGCGTCCAGCGTGCCATACAGCGTGACGCTGCTTTGTGCGTGTGCGACCGAGGCGAACGATGCAGCAACTGCCGTCGCGATCAGAATCTTCTTCATGTGTGCTTCCTTCAGTTCAAGGGGCAATACGAGGCTTGAATAGAAACGGACAAGCTATGCGTGCCACGTCCCGTGCGAAGCAAGACCACTGCACTTGCCCTGTTTGGGGAAGCGCAAGTATAGAAAGGGCCCCTAACTATCGACTTATGCCGTAATCGGAAATGGTGAATTTCTGAAATAGAAATAAAAGGCGGATGTGAATGCAATGGATTGATTTGACGTGATTTTCTATTCACAGATGTGACATGGTTTTTATTGAGATTAATTCAGTATGTTGTTAGCCGGCAACGAAAATAGATGAGTTTTTTATTTAGAGATAAACGGAATCACGCGGCATAAACAATGTTTTGCAATTTGCTCACGTTTCATTACCCGAACTGCCAAGAGACCGGGTGCATACGGGGCTTCGATACGCTTGCCGTGAAACCGCCGAAGCATGATATCAAGCAAATAACGAATGAACTTTCGATGAATTAGCGAGTCGCCAATTAAAGAAAATTAATCTCGAAAATAAAACGGAGGCCGCTGACTAGGTAGCAAAATTCAATCATCATCCGACAGAAAGAATCGAGAAGCCACAAGAACAAAAATTTGCAAATAAGACATTCAAGTCGGCAATGACATTCTTCAACAAAAATTAAAGGCGGTCATTCACGAATGAATGACCGCCTTTTTCACGTATTTAGACATTCTTCAATCGATGTCACTTGCCGAGTTCATGGCCGATGATTCCGCCCGCGACAGCACCGCCGGCGGTGCCCGCCGTGCTGTGCGTCGTCTCATGGCCCACATATCCGCCCGCCGCCGCGCCGCCGAGCGTGCATCCCGCCGCGAGCGGCAAGCATGCCGCCGCCGCGGCCGCGACGCGGAGCAGGACCGCATAGCGCTTCAACATGTCGTACCCCTGCATGATCCAACATACCTTCTGCGCCGCAAGCGCCGTGCCAATTCTGTCAGCGGAATGTCCATTCGAGCACAGCAGACGTTCCCAGGCGCGGCGTCACTTTGCTAGACTGCCTTCGCCAGCAGAACCAGCACTGGCGCCATCGTCCGCCGCGCCAACCCGTCCCACGAAGTACGGCATCCCTCGAACGCAGCGGTCCCGACAACCGGAAATCGGAGTCCTCATGTCTTACATGCTGCTCATCGTCGAACCAACGGAACAACGTGAAGAGCGCGGCGAAGTTGCGGGCCGCGCCGTCTACGACCGCATGCTGAAATACCGCGCCGACCTGCAGTCGCGCGGCCAGCTGATCGCCGCCGAATCGCTGTCGGGCGTCAACAAGGGCGTGCGCCTCGAAAAGCGCGACGGGCAAACGCGCCTGATCGACGGTCCGTTTGCCGAGGCGAAGGAAATGGTCGGCGGATTCTTTCTGCTGAACGTCGATACCTATGACGAAGCGCTCGCCCTCGCCGAGGAATGCCCGGCCGCCGAATGGTGCACGATCGAGATCCGCAAGGTCGCGCCGTGCTACGACTACTAGCCGAACGCTAGCGGACGTCAGCCGAACGCTAACCAGACGCGATCCGAACAGGCACGGCCAGCGCGCAGCGAGGGTTTTCCCTGGAGCCGGAATATGTCGATCGGACCGTGCGCCGCTCGTCGTCGAAGTAAGAAGCCGCCAAGGGCTTCCGTTACGACCGAGGAGGGATGGCGATGCGATTCATGATCATGGTGAAGGCCACCGCGGACAGCGAAGCCGGCAAGATGCCGGAAGAAGAACTGATTGCGTCGATGGCGACGTACCACGAAGAACTGCAGAAGGCGGGCGTGTTGCTCGATGCGTCCGGCTTGCACCCCAGTTCGAAGGGTTGGCGCGTGCGCTATTCGGGCGGCAAACGCAGCGTGATCGACGGCCCGTTCGCCGAAACCAAGGAACTGGTCGCAGGCTACACCGTGATCCAGGTGCGCTCGCGCGAAGAAGCGATGGAATGGGCGCGACGCTTCCCCGCGCCTTTCGGCGAGCAGGCGGACGGCGAAATCGAAGTGCGTCAGATGTACGACCTCGACGACTTCGAGCCGAGCCAGGCGATGGACCGCTTTCGCAACATCGAAGGCGCGAATCATTAAGCTCTCGCGCGGCCGAAGCGGGCCGCGCCTGCCTACGACCGCGCACTCAAGACGATAACGATAAGGACGAACAATCATGCACAAGCAAATCTACGTGAACCTGGCCGTGAGCAGCGTCGAGAAGTCGAAGGCCTTCTTTTCGCAACTCGGCTTCACGTTCGAACCTAAATTCAGCAATGAGCAGGCGGTCAGCATAGTGATCGGCGAAAACATCTATGCGATGCTGCTCGCGAAGGATTTTTTCCAGACCTTCACGCACAAGACGCTGTGCAATCCGAAGGAGAGCACGGAGGCGCTCGTTTGCATTTCATGCGACAGCCGCGCGCAGGTCGACGAACTGGTCGCGAAGGCGCGGGCCGCCGGCGGCGCGGTGCCGCGCGCGCCGCAAGATCACGGCTTCATGTACGGACACGGCTTCGAGGACATCGACGGCCACATCTGGGAACTGGTGTACATGGACCCGAACGCCGTCATGCCCACGGCCGACGCTTCCTGAGGCCGGCCGTGACGACGGCTGCGACTCACCGTGCGATCGAGGCAGTCTGGCGGATCGAATCCGCGAAGGTCATCGCTCATGTCGCGCGCATCGTGCGCGACGTCGGGGTGGCCGAGGAGCTGGCGCAGGACGCGCTGGTCGCCGCGCTCGAAACGTGGCCCGATGGGGGCGTGCCCGACAACCCCGGAGCATGGCTGATGGCGACCGCGAAGAACCGCGCGCTCGACCGCTGGCGGCAGGACGCGCTGCACGCGCGCAAGCACGAGGAGCTCGGCGCGGACATGGACGCGATGGAGGCGCACATCGTGCCGGATTTCGTCGATGCACTCGACGCCGCGCGCGCCGACGACATCGGCGACGATCTGCTGCGGCTCGTATTCACCGCGTGTCACCCGGTGCTATCGAAGGACGCGCGGGTTGCGCTCACGCTGCGCCTGCTTGGCGGCCTCACCACGGACGAAATCGCGCGCGCGTTTCTCGTGCCCGAGCCGACCATCGCGCAACGCATCGTACGCGCGAAAAAGACGCTCACGGCGGCAAAAGTGCCGTTCGAAGTGCCGCAGGCGAACGATCGCGCGGTGCGGCTCGCATCGGTGCTCGAAGTGATCTATCTGGTCTTCAACGAAGGCTACTCGGCGACGGCCGGCGACGACTGGATGCGTCCTTCGCTATGCGAAGAAGCGCTGCGTCTCGGGCGCGTGCTGGCCGGCCTGATGCCGGACGAAAGCGAAGTGCACGGCCTCGTCGCGTTGATGGAGATTCAGGCATCGCGCACGCACGCGCGCGTCGATGCGCAAGGGCGGCCCGTGCTGCTGCTCGATCAGGACCGCAGCCGCTGGGACCCGTTGCTGATCCGGCGCGGGCTCGCCGCGCTGGATCGCTCGGAGGCGCTCGACGGCATGAGCGGCCCTTACACGTTGCAGGCGGCGCTCGCCGCGTGTCACGCGCGCGCCCGCACAGCCGCCGACACAGACTGGACGCAGATCGTCGCGCTCTACGATGCGCTTGCCGAGGTCGCGCCGTCGCCCGTCGTCGAGCTGAATCGCGCCGTTGCCGTCGGCATGGCGTATGGGCCGATGGCGGCGCTGGAAATCGTCGATGGACTGGCGGACGAATCGTCGCTGAAAAACTATCACTGGCTGCCGAGCGTGCGGGGCGACCTGCTCGCGAAGCTCGGCCGCAACGACGAAGCGCGCGCCGAGTTCGAACGGGCCGCTTCGATGACGCGCAATGCGCGCGAACGCGAACTGCTGCTCGAACGCGCGCGCGAAATGAGTGGCGCGCCAGGACGCGTGCAGTAAGCGCGCTTTGCGGCCGCATCGACGCGCGGTTAGTCGGCGCGTCAGCTTGTCACGTGCGCGAGCACCGTGCGCGCGAACGGAATCGCGTGCTCGCCCGCGACCATGCCTGGCAAGCCGATCAGCGCGACGATGGGCGGCGCGGGCGATTTCACGTCGATGACGTTATGCAGCAGGCCGACGGCAACGCCCGCCGCCCGCGACACGATATAGGCTTTCATACGAGTCTCCGGGAGTGGGTGACGTTGCGTTACATCGTGAGCACCACGCGCCCGCGCGTGCCGCCCGCGACGGCCGCGTAAGCGTCGCTCGCCTGTTCCAGCGCGAAGGTTTGCGCGATCGAAGGCGCCTGCAACCCGCCGCTGTCGAACACGGTGGCTAGTTCCGTCATCATCCGCGCGGAGTCGGCGACGCCGAGCTTCGCGCTATCCGCGCCGAAGAGCTGCGTTTCGTTGTGATAGAAGTCGATCAGGTCGAACTCGACGCGCCGCTTGCCCGTTGCGCTGATCTCGACGACGCGGCCTCGCCACTTCGCGAGCTTGAGCGCCGTTTCGAACGCGACGCCGCCGACCGCGTCATACACGACGTCCGCGCCGCCGAGTGCCTTGACGCGCTGCGCGGCGTTGTCGTCGATGCGCACGTAATGGTCGATCAGACGGCCGGCGGGCGAGTCCGCATCGGGCTCGCGCCGGTCGACGGCGATTACCTGGCAGCCGCGCGATTTTGCGATCTGCACGACCGCGCCGCCGACGCCGCCGCTCGCGCCGATGACGGCAACCGTTTCGCCAGCGACCAGTTGCGCGTAATCGACGACACCCAGCCACGCGACCACGAAGTTCACGCCGATCGCCGACGCGTGCTCGTGCGTCAACGATCGCGGCTTGCGCGACAGCGCGGCGGCGGGAATCTTGATGAACTGCGCGTGCGTGCCGTCGCGCGCGAAGCCGATGTCGCCACCCGTGCCCCACACGTCGGTGCCGATCCAGTCGGCCGGGCCGTCGACCACGACGCCGCTGAAGTCGCGCCCCGGAATGCGCGGCAGGGTGGTGTGCGCGAAGTGACCCGAGAGATTCTTCACGTCGCCCGGATTCACCGAGGCCGCTTTCACTTGCACGATGGCGCTCTCGGCGTCGACGACGGGCGTGGGGACCTCGCCGTAGTCGAGAACTTCGGGACCGCCAAAAGACTTGAACTGGATCGCTTTCATTGCTGCTCCTGCGTGCCGTCGGATTCGGTGAATTCGCTTGCCGCGTCGCACGGGCGATGCTGCGTATTGCGGCAGTCTAGGTGACAGGCGCGACGGCGTTCAGACAAGTGCTTTCGAATATCGGACAGACGGCGCGGGAGACGGTATGGTCGAGCTTCGCTCATTCACTACGACGATTCACCGGAAACGAACGGCATGCGTGACCATATCGGGCCAACGTCAGACCTGGTCGGCGTGGACGGCTGCAAGGGCGGCTGGTATGCCGTCAGGCAGGACGCGCGGACGGGTGCGATTTCGGAGCGCATCTGCGGGTCGTTTGCCGAGGTCCTCTCGTGGGCCACGGCGCCCGCCATCGTAGCCGTCGATATGCCCATCGGGCTGTCGTCATCCGTCTATCGCGCGTGCGATGCGGAAGCGAGGAAGCGGCTCAAATGGCCGCGCAGCGCGTCGGTATTCCAGACGCCCGTGCGTCAGGCGCTCGGCGCGGAATCGTTCCGGCAAGCGTGCGACCTGAATCGCGAAGCCACGGGAAAAGGCATCTCGCAACAGGCCTTCAACATTCTCCGCAAAATCGCCGACATCGATCGAGCGCTGCGTGCAAGCGCGCGCGATGCATCGCGCGTGTTCGAGGTCCATCCCGAGCTGGCCTTCATGCAGCTTCAGGCGGAGCAAGGTGGCGAAGAGCGTGGATTGATCGAAGGAAAGACGACGGTGGACGGGCATGCTCGAAGAAAGGCGTTGCTCGATCCTGTGTTCGGCGCGTCAGTGCAAGCCGCGCTCGATGGGCGCGTTTCGCGCCATGTGCAGAAAGACGATGTGCTCGATGCGTTTGCCGTGCTGTGGAGCGCCCGGCGCATTGCGACGGGCAGCGCGATCATGCTGCCCGTCGAAGAACCACGCGACAGCGCGGGCCTGCCGATGGCCATCCGCTACTGACTTCACACTGCGCGGGAGCGGAGGCCCGCGCTATCGCCACGCCGCACGGGCAGCATCATGAGCGCGCGGCGAACGGCGTTACTCCGCGCCGCGCACGATGCGCAAGTCGCGTTCGACGGCATTGCCGAGCGCTGCGAGCGCCTTCTTGTACGCTTCGCTGTCGTAGGCCGCGACGGCCTGCTCGTACGTCGGAAACTCGATGACGACGGTCCGTTCCTTCAAGCCCTGTTCGCGCACTTCGTCGGCGGCGCCGCGCACGATGAACTTGCCGCCCGCAGCCGTAATGGCGGGCGCCGCAAGTTGCGCATAGGCGGCCAGCGCCGATGCGTCGTTCGTCTTGCGGTAGACAGTGACCCAGTATCCCTTGCTCATTTCACGTTTCCTCATGTTTAAGGTTTGACCATAGCGGCGACGGGCATCCATCTGCCCGCGCCGCTGACGCTCCCGAATTCTCGCTCAACAACGGCGAGCGCGCTCGCCGAATCCCCCGACTGCGCCCGGCAGCGCAAAGAAGGAACGACGCGTCAGGACTTCGTCCCAGCCGAACCGGCGAGCGTCGCGTGCGGATTGAAGTCGGTTGGCAGCGCGCCGAGCTCGCGGCGGAACATATCGCTGAAGCTGCTGGGCAGATAGCCGAGCGAGCGCGCGATGCTACAAAGACTCGTCGAGAACGTCGAGAATCAGTCGTTGTTCGTCACTCGCGGCTCCTGTCGCGTGAAGTCACGCCTGACGATACCCATTCCCCGGCGCGCGCGCCACCAGCTGGCCGCGCCGAAAAGACTCCGCAGAATCCGCGACGGATTTTCCGCGCCCGCGCGTTCAAGCAATGAACCGGACGATTTTCGGACCGGCAACCGAACCAAGGGAGAACGCAATGAACACACAGAAATTCTTGCGCCTGCTAATGGCGGGCGTACTCGCGCTGAGCGCTTCGGCGGCATTCGCGCAGGTGATCGTCGCGCCGATGGCGCCGCCACCACCGCGCGCCGAAGTCGTGCCGCCGCCGCGCGCGGGCTACGCGTGGGACCCGGGCCGCTGGCGCTGGGCTCATGGCGGCTACGTGTGGGTGCCGGGGCATTGGCAGGGCGTGCGCGTGGGATATCGCTGGGTGCCGGGCCACTGGGTCGCGCGCGGTCCGAACTGGCGCTGGGTGCCGGGCCATTGGGCGATCTGACCGGCGGCAATGATGTGTCGACCAGGGAGAGAACGATGAAAAAGCGGCTATGGCTACTGCTGGCGTTGCTCGCAGTGACGCTCGCGGGTTGTGTGGTGGTGCCGGCGCGGCCTTATACGTGGCGGTCGGCCGTCGTCGTGTATTGATCGGATCGTCGAGGGGATGCGGGCCTCGCGTATGTGCCGCGAAAGGCGCGCATGTTACGGTTCGCTGCGTCAATACGGTCCATATGGTCTATACGGTCCATGCAAGATCACCCATGACACGGAGCGACGGCAAGTGACAGAACGTCTTGTCGCGAGAGATTGCGCGCGATGCGCGCGGCGCGAGCGGAGCAGCGCGCGTTGAGCGGGCACGATCCGGACGCGGAACTCGTTGCGGGCGTCGGCAGGCAGGAGCCGGCCGCTGTTCGCGCGCTCGTCGCGCGCAAGTTGCCGCGTCTGCTGGCGCTCGCGATGCGGATGCTGGGAGACCGTATGGAAGCCGAAGACGTCGCGCAGGAGGCGTTCGTGCGCATCTGGAAGCAGGCGCCGAACTGGCGCGAGGGCGAAGCGCGTTTCGACACGTGGCTGCATCGCGTCGCGCTGAACCTCTGCTATGACCGTCTGCGCGGACATCGCGAAGAGCCCGTCGACGCCGTACCCGACGAGGCCGATCCCGTTGCCGCGCCCGATGCGCAACTCGAAGCGCAGTCGCGCGACGCACGCGTGCGCGCCGCGCTCGCCGCATTGCCGGCGCGTCAGCGCGAGGCGCTCGTGCTCAACTACTACCAGGAACTGTCGAACATCGAGGCGGCCGCGTTGATGGACATCACCGTCGACGCGCTCGAAAGCCTGCTCGCCCGCGCACGCCGCAATCTGCGCGCCCGACTGGCAGGCGACGATCTCGCCGGAACGAGGGACTTGCGATGACACCAGAGAGATTTCGCGCCATCGTCGATGCATACGGCGCCGACGCGCGCCACTGGCCCGCGTCAGAGCGGGCGGCTGCGAGCGAGTGGGCCGACCAGCATCGCAGCGAAGCCGACGCGCTGCTCGCCGAAGCCGCGCGACTTGATGCGTGGCTCGCGAGCGATAGCCTCGAAGCGCCGGATGCTGCGTTCATCGAGCGCATCGTCGCGTCGGCGCCCCTGCCCGCGTCTTCGCCGGCATCCGCACCGGCACCCGCACCCGCAAGAAAGCGTCCGCGCTGGCTGACGCTGCCCGGCTGGCGCTCGCGGCGCGCGGGGCTGTGGTGGTCGGGCGCAGCGTTCGCGGGCGTCGGCCTGATCGGCGGATTCGCAGGGGCGTTCGCCGTGTCTTTCTTTCTCGTGACGGGCACGCCGTCGCCGGCGTCGGAATCTTCGTATCTGACAACGGGTTTTGGCGGCACCGCCGCCGATTGGAGCGGCGAATGAGCGGACGCGGCTGGAAATTTCTGTTGATCGGCTCGCTGGTGCTCAACGTGTTCATGATCGGCGGCGTGGCGGGCGGCGCGTATCAATGGTTCATCGCGCATGGGCGCACGACGGTCGCCGCGCAGCCGCAGCCGCGCGCGTTGCGCTTCGCGGCGCAAGGGCTGTCGGCGCAACGGCAACAGCAGTTCGTCGATGCGTTGAAGGCCGCGCGTCGCGAGGCGCGGCCCTATGCGCGCGAAGGCCGCGAACAGCGGCGCGAGGTGCTGCGTTTGCTGTCCGCGCCGCAACTGGATCGCGCGGCGCTCGACGCGGCATTGAACCGCACGCGCGAAGCCGATATCTCGTTGCGTTCGCGTGTCGAGCAGAGCGTCGCGGATTTCGCCACGACGCTCTCGCCGGATGAGCGCGTGAAGTTCGCAGAAGGGCTGAGGGAGCGGGGACAGTGGCGGATCGCGCAGGCGCAGCAACAGGCGCAACAGGCAAAGGAGGCGCAGCAACAGCTTCAGCAGCGCTTTCGGCAGGAGCAGGGCGACGAGCCCGCGAGCGATTGAACTGCGCTGCATCGCCGGGCGGAAAAACATCGACGACATATCGACAAAAGCAGCGACGGAAAAGCGCGGCACGCACCGTTTAACGCATATCGACAACGCGCATAACCGGCGACACAGGAGCGAGCATGGCCAATTCATCCGCCGCAACGACGGCCCCGCCGTTGAGCGCGGCCGCGATCGCGATGAACCGGTTCGGCCTCGGCGCGCGCGCCGACGAAGCGCCGCCCGCCAATCCGAAGGCGTGGCTCGTCGCGCAGTTCGACGCGTATCAGCCGATGCCCGCCGCATGGGCGGATCAACCGACCTCGCTGACTATCTCGGCGGAGCTGGCGCAACAACGCCAGCAGGCGATGGCGAACGCGGCGGCCAGTTCGACGAACGCGGCGAACGCATCTGCGAGCGGCACGCGCGCCGGCAGCGCGCCCGCCAACGCGGCCAACACCGCCTACGCCTCGAACACCGCCAACGCCACGAATGCCGCCAACGCCGACGATGCGAAGAAAGCCGCCCGCCAGGCCGCGAACAAAGCGGTGCGCATGGAGGCGCGCGACACGTACCGTGCGGCCGTGAACGCCCGAGTCGCGAGCGCGCTGACGACGCCCGCGCCTTTCATCGAGCGGCTCGTGCACTTCTGGGCCAATCACTTCGCGGTCTCCGTCGATAAAGGCCAGGTCGCGTCGTTCGCGGGCGCGTTCGAGGTGGAAGCGATCCGCCCGCATGTGCTCGGCCGGTTCGAGGACATGCTCGTGGCCGTCGAGCGCCACCCCGCAATGCAGCTCTTTCTGGATCAGACGCGCTCGGTCGGTCCCGACAGCGCCGCCGCCATGCGCGCCGCGCAGCGCAATCCGAACCGCAAGCCCGGCCTCAACGAAAACCTCGCGCGCGAGATCATGGAACTGCACACGCTCGGCGTGCGCAGCGGCTATACGCAGGACGACGTTACCGAGTTCGCGCGCGCGATGACGGGCTGGAGCATCGCGGGCGCTCAGGGTCCGCAGCCGAACAACGCGCCGCCGGGCGCATTCGTGTTCCGCGCGCAACTGCACGAGCCGGGCACGCGGACCATCATGGGCCGCCGCTACGATCAGCCGGGCGAAGGGCAGACGCTCGCCGTGCTGCACGATCTTTCGACGTCGCCTGCCACGGCTACGCACATCGCAGCGAAGCTCGTGCGCCACTTCGTCGCCGACAACCCGCCGCCCGATGTCGTCGACCGGCTGTCGACCGTCTTCATGCGCAGTCGCGGCGATCTGCCGGCCGTCTATCGTGAGTTGATCGACAGCGACGCCGCGTGGTCGCCCGTTGCCGTCAAGTTCAAGTCGCCGTGGGAATGGACGATTTCGTCGCTGCGCGGGCTTGGCATGCGCGATCTGAACAACGCGAGCAACGGGAACGGCGTCGTGCAGATGGCGCCCGTTCTCACGCAGCTCGGCCAGCAGGTATGGCGCCCCGGTTCGCCCGCCGGTTACGACGACATCGCCGCGAGCTGGGCCGCGCCCGATGCGCTCGTTCGGCGCGTCGAGATCGCGCAGCGGATTGCATCGCGTGTCGGCGACCGGATCGATCCGCGCTCGTTGGGGCAGACGTTGATGGCGGGCTCGTTGAGCGAGCCGACGGAACTGGCCGTGTCGCGCGCGGAAAGCGCATCGACGGCGCTCGCGCTGCTGCTCGTGTCGCCCGACTTTCAACGGAGATAGCCATGCTCACCCGCCGCAGTTTCATCCGTGTGGCCGCAGCCGGCGCGGGCGCGATGCTCGTCGCGCCGCAGATGGTCTTCGCGCGCATCGCGACTGACCGCCGCTTCGTCTTCGTGATCCAGCGCGGCGCGGCCGATGGCCTGAACACGGTCGTGCCTTATGCCGATCCCGCGTATGCGGCGCTGCGCGGCGCGCTGGCCGTCGATACGTCGTCGTCGACGAAGCTCGACGGCATGTTCGCGCTGCATCCGTCGCTGGTGCAGATCGGGCAGATGTACGACAGGCGCGAGGCGCTGTTCGTGCATGCCGTCGCGTCGCCGTATCGGGACCGCTCGCATTTCGATGGGCAGAACGTGCTGGAGACGGGCGGCGCGTCGCCGTATCAGGTGAAGGACGGCTGGCTCAATCGCCTCGTCGGGATGATGCCGGACGCGAATCAGGCGAGCCGCGCGTCGAACCGCGTATCGAACCGCGAGACGACGCACGAGAACGCGATCGCCTTCGCGCCGACGGTGCCGATGGCGCTGCGCGGTCCGGCGGGCGTCGCATCGTATGCGCCTTCCGCGCTGCCGCAGGCGCCCGACGATCTGCTTGCGCGCGTCTCACAGCTTTACGAGCAGGATGCGCAATTGCGCCCGTTATGGGAATCGGCGATGGCGGCGCGCGGCCTCGCGGGCGACGCCGGTGCGCGTCAGGACCCGGCGAGCCTCGGTAAGCTCGCAGCCGGCTTTCTGTCGCGCGAGGACGGCCCGCGCATCGCGATGATCGAAACGGGCGGCTGGGACACGCACAGCGCGCAGATGCCGCGACTCGCCGCGCAACTGAAGGCGCTCGATACGATGCTCGCCGCATTGCGCGACGGGCTCGGGCCGGCGTGGAGCAAGACCACGGTGCTCGTCGCCACCGAATTCGGCCGCATGGCGGCTGCGAACGGCACGGGCGGGACGGATCACGGGACGGCATCGGTGGCGATGGTGATCGGCGGCGTGGTGGCGGGCGGGCGCGTCGTCGCAGACTGGCCTGGGCTGCGTCAGAGCGATCTGTACGAGGCGCGCGATCTTAAGCCGACGGCGTCGCTGGATGCGCTGATTACAGGCGTCGCGAGCGAAAGTCTCGGACTCGATCCGTACAAGACTGCGCGCACGCTGTTCGCGCAAGAGCGCAGCCCGCAGCCGATGACGGGACTGATTCGCGCGTAGCACTTGTTGCTGGCGGTGATCGGCTTTCCTGTTTTCAAAACTTCAAAAACTAATAGGGAGAAAACCTTGAAGTACGCATCGAATCTGAAGTCCGCGAAGCTGCGCACGCTGCTGTTGGGCGCGCTGTGCGCATCGACGCTTTCAGCCTGCTACGTCGTCGAGCCGGCGCGACCACCGCAGCCCGCGCCCGTCGCGGAGGTGATGCCCGCGCCGCCCGCGCCCGGGTATCGCTGGGTGAAGGGCCACTATCGTTGGGAAGGGAATCACTGGGAGTGGGTGCCGGGTCATTGGCGGCCGGCTTGATGCTGTGCTTCGATGCGGCTCGATATCGTTTTGATGACGCTTTGATGCGATCCGATGCCTTGCGAAAAAAATCGATTGCGCATGTCGATCTGAAGGTGGTTTGTTCGTCATAGTGGTGAAGACTCGCTGTCATGCGAAGCTTCGTCACGCATCAACCCCTTCATCCAGCAACTATCTTGCACGCGCCGGGAGCAAGGCATGGGACGGGAGCCGCCGCCAGGCGCCAACTTCCGTCGACAAGCCGACTCCCGTCGATAAAGGAGAGACACGATCATGTCCACCTCAGCCGTCAAGCCCATCCCCGAGGGCATGCACTCGTTGACGCCGCACATCATCGTCGCGGGCGCGGCGGAAGCCATCGAGTTCTACAAGAAAGCATTCAACGCAATCGAACAGGTCCGTATACCGGGGCCGGGCGGCAAGCTGATGCACGCATCGCTGAAAATCGGCGATTCGACGCTGATGCTCGTCGATGAAATGGCCGATTGCGGCGGCGGCGCGTCGCTAGGGCCGAACGCGCTGAAGGGCTCGCCTGTCGTGCTGCATCTGTATGTCGACGATGCCGACGCCACGATCGCGCAAGCGGAAGCGGCAGGCGCAAAGGTGACGATGCCCGCCGCCGATATGTTCTGGGGCGACCGTTACGGCCAGGTCGAAGATCCGTTCGGCCATAAGTGGTCGGTCGCGACGCACAAGCGCGATGTCACGCATGAAGAAATGAAGCAGGCGATGGAACAGATGGCGCAGGGGCGTCAGTGATTTCGGTGGCGTTAGTGGAGTCAGTGGCGTAGCTGTGGCCGAGCGGCGAAAGCGGCGCGCGGCTGCGAAAAGCCGCGTTCGAAACGCGCTGCGCGATGGGCCGACATTTCGCGGCGACGTCGGACGCCCGAAGTCGGCGACATGATGATGCGAGCGGCGTGGGCCCGCCTCGGCGCGTTCCGAGGCGGCGCCCGCGCATCGCTTTATCCCGACATCGCGCGATACAACAATCAAGGAGATCGGATGGACAAGATAGCGACGTGCCTGTGGTTCGACGGCAAAGCGGAGGAGGCCGTGAAGTTCTATACAGGCATCTTCAGCAACTCGAGCATCGACGATGTGATGCACTACGGCGAAGCGGGACCGGGCACGCCGGGCAGCGTGCTGTCGATGACGTTCCATCTCGAGGGCCGCGAATTCATCGCTCTGAATGGCGGCCCACAATTCACGTTTTCTCCCGCGATTTCGATGTTCGTGAAGTGCGAATCGCAAGCGGAAGTCGACGCGCTGTGGGACAGGCTGCTCGAAGGCGGCGGCGCGCCTCAGCAATGCGGATGGCTCACGGACCGCTACGGCATATCGTGGCAGATCGTTCCGACCGCGCTCGGCAAGATGCTAAAAGACAAGGATCCGGCGAGGGCCAGGCGCGTAATGCAAGCGATGATGCAAATGGTGAAGCTAGACGTGAACGCGCTCGAAGCGGCATACGCGCAGTCGTAAACTTTTGCGGGCGCAGCGGGCGCTTGCGTGAACCGAGGGCGCCTGCCGCTCGTCTGTGCATTGGTTCAGCAGCACTCTTCGCGCGTGCTGACGCCTGACGGAAGCGGCCGGGTTTATGCGCATCAAGTCTGGCGCGGGCGTCGGGGCCTCGGGTCGCCGCCGACGCACTTCAGCGCGCGTTTCTGCGATGATCGGCCCTTTCCTGTTTGCCGGATCGAAAGCGCGCCATGTCCCCGTCCTCCTTTGAGCTTGAAACCGATCGACTGATCTTGCGTCCTCACGTCATCGAGGATTTCGAAGAGAGCCTCGCGTTGTGGTCCGACGAGATCGTTACGCGCTTTATCGGCGGCAAGCCGTTTAATCGCGAAGAAGTATGGTCTCGACTTTTGCGTTATGTCGGTCATTGGACTGCGCTGGGATACGGCTACTGGACGATCCGCGAGAAGTACAGCGAACGATTCGTCGGCGAGGTCGGCTTTGCAGACTATCGGCGCGAGATTGATCCGCCGCTCGATGGCGTGCCGGAAATCGGCTGGGCGCTGATGCCGCCCGCGCACGGACAAGGCTATGCGACGGAAGCGGTGCGCGGCGCGTTGACATGGGCCGATGCGAAATGGCCGGGCGGCGACACCGTCTGCATCATCGCGCCGGATAACGTGGCGTCGCGGCGGGTCGCGCAAAAATGCGGCTACATCGAAGAGCGACAGACGACGTACAAGGGCCACGCGACGGGGATCTTTCGTCGAGCGTCAGGCCGCATTCATCCCATCGGTTCTTAAAACTTTCCTATGCCTTCTGGCCGAATGGTGCAGAGCCGCCATTGATGCGACATTCACTACGCGACTGCACCGATCATGCGAACCACCCAATCGCATCGCAGGTATCGCACGTAGATACGATGTTGACACATTAACCCGCGCCGCGTAGCATCACAGTATCGACATTGTAGATACGCGCGGCGCTTCTGGTCCCCCGTGGGCCTCACAGAGGAGGAAGTCGTGTATCGGAATTTCTCGGGCGAGGGTGGGGCTATGGCTATTCAGACAATCAAGCGGTGGGGAAACAGTCTCGCGGTGAGAATTCCCGCGAGCCTGGCTGAGGAATTGCACCTGCGCGAAGATCAGGAAGTGGACATGGTGGTGGCGGACGGCGCGCTGGTCGCAACGCCTGCCGTCAAAACGTTCAGCTGGGATGAGTATCGCGAGCAACTCGCGGCGAGGCCGAACGACGTGCATCCGACTATCGATCCTGGCGTTGCGGTGGGTTCTGAACTTGCCGACCCAACGGACCGGGACGACTGGTAAGGAGCAACATGAAAAACGGCGTTCCCGAGATCGGCGATGTGTTGTGGATCAGGCTCGAACCCGTGGTCGGGCACGAACAGGGCGGTGGCTATCCACGGCCCGTCGTCGTGGTGTCACACGCGACGCACAACGGTCCGACGCACCGTGTCGTGGCCGTACCTTGCACGACCAAGGCGCGCGGATTTTCGACGGAAATTCCGGTTTCCGCGTTGCCGAAGCCGTGCGTCGCGTTGATCGATCAGATCACTACGCTCGATTGGGTGGCGCGGCGTGGCGAGTACCGGGAAGAGCGCGTCGCGCAAGGCGAACTCGACGCGATCCGCCGCAGCCTGAAGGCGTTCCTGATGATGTGACGACATGCCGCTCGCCTCGCGCATCGCCCGAAAATGGGCGTGCAGCGGCGCACGTCCTGTTCCCAACCGCCAGCGGCGCGGGACAAGACGCTCGCCGCCTACGGCTCGGCGGCCAGCATTCGTCGCGTGCTGCCGCGCGTATGGTCGCTACGCGCGCCGGCCCGCCAGGCACGCTTGCAAGGTTCGCCGCTGTGTGCCTTGCGAATCGAAGTTCGCTTCGTCGAGCCATTCCGCGAAGCCCGCGCGCAGCGCCGGCCATTCGCTGTCGATGATCGAGAACCACGCGGTATCGCGATTGCGGCCTTTATAAATCACGGCCTGGCGGAAGATGCCTTCGAACGTGAAGCCGAAGCGGGCCGCCGCGGCGCGCGAAGGCGCGTTCAGCGCATCGCATTTCCATTCGAAGCGCCGGTAGCCAAGATCGTCGAACGCCCGCTGCATCACCAGAAAGATCGCCTCCGTCGCCATCCGCGTTTTTTGCAGGCGCCGCGAAAACACGACGAAACCGACTTCGATCACGCCGTTCGACTTGTCGATGCGCATCAGCGAAAGCGTGCCGATGGCCTTGCCCGTCGCCAGATCGATCACGGCGTAATGCAGCGGATCAGGCGACGCTGCGAGGATCGTAAGGCAGTCGCGATACGCTTCGCGCGTATAGAACGGGCCAACGGAAAGGTACGTCCAGTCGCGGGCGTCGGGCGCGGCGTCATAGGCGTCGTACAGATCGTCGAGATGACGCTCGACGTTCACGCGTTCGAGCCGGCAATAGCGTCCCGCCATCGGCTGATCGCCCGGCGCTTTGACTGGCTGCCAGTTCGGCATCGGTTCGCCGACTGGCTGTCCGTATTCGTTGACTCGCTGGCCCACGTTGTTCTCCCGTCGTGTGTGCGTTTTGAAGTATGCCAAGCGGGCAAGATACGGCAAACGCCGCGCATCCGTAAGAACCAGCCTGGCCGGATTCGATGGAGCCAGCGCCGACCGCGCCGAGCGGCACGGAACGATGGTTGCTGGCTATACGCATACCGACACGCGAGCCACGCGTCCAGGCGGCACGGAGTCAGGGAGTCAGGGAGTCACGGGATCACGCCCTCCCAACGTTTGGAACTGAAAGGCTGTCGATACAGAATGAAAGTGATCGAACCCTATCCTCGCGAGGCCAGCATGCTCGATGTCGTCGATGAAATCTCCCGCTTCAATGCCGGCCGTGACCCCGAACGCCTTGCGATGAAGTACGCGCGCATGCGCATCTCGCCGTTCGTGTTTTTGCGCGGCACGTGTCATCTGTTCTACAAGCGACTGTCCAGCGGCAGCGTGCTGGAAAATTCGCCGCACGCATGGATTTGCGGCGACATGCATCTGGAAAATTTCGGCAGCTACAAGGGCGACAACCGGCTCATCTATTTCGACATCAACGATTTCGACGAGGCCTGTCTCGCGCCGTGCCTGTTCGAGATGATCCGTCTACTGACGAGCGTGCTCGTCGCCACCGACGATCTGAAGCTCAGCCGCGCCGAAGCGCTCGCGCTGTGCCATATCGCCGTCGATTCATACGCGGCCGCGCTGCGCTTCGGCAAGGCGCGCTGGATCGAAGAGGAAACGGCCGAAGGGATGGTCGCCGAGCTTTTCGCTGCATTGCATCAGCGCTCGCGTGTCGATCACCTGAACCGGCGCACCGAACTGAAGGGCAAGAAGCGGACGCTGCGTGTCGACGGCAAGAAGGCGTTGCCCGTCACCGACAAGACGCGCGAGAAAGTCACCGCGTTCATGAACGACTTTGCGAAGCGCGAGCCGAACCCCGCTTTCTACGAGATCATCGATGTCGCGCGCCGCATCGCGGGCACGGGCAGTCTGGGCGTCGACCGCTACGTGATCCTGGTCGAAGGCAAGGGCTCACCTGACGGCAACTATCTGCTCGACATGAAGCTCCCGCTGCCATCGGCGACCGCGCCGAATGTCGATACACCGCAGCCTCGATGGGCGAGCGAGGCGGAACGCGTCGTCGAGATACAGCGGCGCGATCAGGTGGTGTCGCAGGCATTCCTGCATGCCGTCGAATTCGAAAAGCGCCCGTACGTGCTGCGCGGCCTGCAGCCCTCCGAGGACCGCGTTGCGCTGGAGAACTGGAACGGCAAGCTGCCGCGGCTGGAAAGCGTGGTGCGCAACATGGCGGAACTGGTCGCGTGGGCGCATTTTCGGAGCAGCGGACGGCAGGCCTCCGCCATTGCCGATGACCTGATCGCGTTCGGCGAAAAGAACAAGTGGCAACTCCCGCTGATCGATCTCGCGACGCAGTGCGAAGCGCAAGTCGTCAGCGACTGGCACACGTACTGCACGGCTTTCGACGCCGGGGCTTTTGATCAGAGCGCGAAAAGCTAAGCTAAAAAGCGCATGGCGAGTCCGCCGCTTGGGAACGCGGCACGAATCAGTCGTGCCGGGGAATCAGTCGCGCTGCGAAATCGATCGCGCCACGAGGTCAACCTTTACGTGTGGAAGCAAAAGCGGCAATTCGCACGACCGGCCGGGAGAGCAGCCCATAACCGCGGCAGCACCCCGCACCCGTACCCGCAACCGCAACCGCACCCACCCGTACCCGCAACCGCAACCGCACCCACCCGCACCCGCACCCGCACCCGCAACCGCACCCGCACCCGCACCCGCAACCGCACCCCGACCCACCCGCAGCACCGAAGATATCCAGCGCAATATTCGAAAAATACGAATATGTTAGCGGGCTGGACGGCAGCGAGGGAGTGTGTAAATCTGACGATGGCGTCGTGGCGGAATGCGCGTCGTTTTCCGGGCTCGTTCGCCCTGCATTTCCCGAACCACGTCTGTACCCGACGCCGCGCACGGGCGCGCCGCCCGTGGGGCATGAACAATGCCTTCCTATGAGTCACTTCCACAACAGGAGACGGCACTATGGAAATCGAAGCGACCGCATGGTTCCCGCTGGACGACTATGCGCCCGTAAGGGACGGGTGGTACGAAGTCCAGCTTGTGAGCGGAGAGACAGCATTCGCCAAGTTCGCGGAAGGCGGATGGACCGAAAGGCCGCTCCTCGTGTTCACACACTGGCGCGGGCTGAGCGAAGATCCCGCGCGCGTGAACGAACCGGAAACCATCGACGCCGAAGCCACGGCAGCAGAAGGCGTGCGCGCTGCGTGGAATGCATTCTTCCCGGGCGCGAACGGCGAGGCGCACAAGCCGCACGACATCTCGCACGGCAAGCCGCCGCCCATCACGCACTGACTTCTCGCATCCACGCGGACCTGCGGACGGCGCGTCGGCGCCGCCGCTCGTTTCAGCGTCAACGCTTGTCTGCCACGCGGCCCTCGTGTTTTTTCCCGCTTCGCTAGAATGCAGCGATCGATATCGCGAAGGCCATCCATGCAAGATTTCCGCCAACCCGTCGATCTGACGCGCGCCACGCGCCTTCTGAATCACGGTCCCGTCACGCTCATCACCAGCGCGCACGGAGGCCGCTCGAATGTGATGGCGGCGTCGTGGGCGATGCCGCTCGATTTCGTTCCGCCGAAAGTCGTCGTCGTGATCGACGCAAAGACGCTGACGCGGCAACTCGTCGAAGCGAGCGGCGTGTTCGGCCTGCAGTTGCCGACGCGCGGCTTCGCGCGCCATACGCTCGCGGTGGGATCGAATGCAGGCGTCGAGATCGACAAGCTCGCGGCGCTGCAACTCGACACGTTCGCCGCGCAGAAGATCGACGTGCCGATGCTGGAAGGCTGCGTCGCGTGGTTCGAATGCAAGGTGATTCCGGACGACAGCCAGCGTCACGACCTGATCCTCGCCGAAGTGGTCGCTTGCTACGCGGACAGCCGCGTCTACTCGGAGAACCGCTGGCACTTCGGCGACGATCACGACATGCGCACGTGCCACTACGTCGCGGGCGGCACGTTCTTCGAAACCGGCGACACATTCGAAGTCGAAGCCGCGCCTGTCGGCAGCGTCGGTAGCGTCGGTAGCGACAAAAGCTGAATCACGTCTTGAGCGGCACCCAGATTTCGACGCCGCCCATTCCCGTCACGGGGTTGAACTGCTCGCTGTAGCGCTCGAAGTTGGGCACATCGGCGGGCGTGTGGCCGGACTCGGGCAGCCACGTGTTCCAGATCGTGTTGCACGTGCGGCGTATCGCCGAGATGTGCTCGCGATGCGTGAACACCGCGTAGCGCTGTGCACCGATGCGCACGCGGCTCAGTTCACCGGGCACGCCGGAGAAATCAGCGACTTCGACGCCGCACAGGTAATCGAAGTTGCCCGAGTCGTCGGGGTTGTAGCTGATGCCGTACGCGACCTGACCGATCTGTCCCGGCACATTGCCGTTGATCGCGTTGAAGCGTTGCCATTGCGCGGGAATGCCGGAACTGCTTTCGCAGTTGTAGCGCACGCTCAATCCCGCGACGAGCAGCGGCGCGCCGTCGACGAAACGCGGCGGTTCGAGATGGGCTAACAGGGATTCTTCCATTTTGATTGGCTCCACGAGTGCGATGTTGTCGAGATGACCTTGCGCGCGCAACGCTTCGGGCGTGAGTCCGAACTGCTCGCGAAACGCGCGCGTGAATGCCTCGTGAGAGCCGTAATCCGCATCGACCGCGACGGCGAGAATATCCGGCGCGCCGCGCGCAAGGTGCCGCGCCGCTTCCGTCAGACGTCGCGCGCGCACATAGCGCATCACCGAATAACCCGTTGCCGCTTCGAATGCGCGCGACAGATGAAAGCGCGAGACGCAGCCGCAACTGGCGATTTCATCGAGTGACAGCTCGCCCGCGAAGTGGCTTTCGATAAACCAGAGCGCTCTTCCGGCGGGGGTCGCGGCTGGGTTCATAGGGACTCTCGTTTCGGCATGAACCCAGCATATCGATTGAAGGCAGCGTTCATTTGATTGCGCTTGCGCTTCGTCGCTACTCCATCGATTCCTTCAACGCGCCGCGTTCCTGTCGCGCGCGGGACTGCGCGCCTTGCCGCAACAACGCGCCGCCGAGCGCCCCGGCTGTCGCCGCAAAAATCGCGCCGACGAGAAACGCGACGTGATAGCCGCTCGTCAGCGCGGCGGGCGTATCGGCGTGCTGCGCGCCGCCGCTCGCTGATTGCGCGGCCGCGAGACTCGCGAGCACCGCGAGTCCCAACGCGCCGCCCATCATGAACGATGTATTGACGATGCCGGATGCGAGGCCCGAATCGGCGGGATCGACATCGCTCATCGCCGCGAGCAGCAGCGGATTGAACGCGACGCCCGCGCCGATGCCGAGCAGCACCATGCCGGGCAGCACGTCGACGACGAAGTGTCCGTCGACGGGCGCGCGTACGAATAGCAGCAAGCCAAGCGCGGCCAGCAGCAGACCGATGGCGAGCGGACGCCGGATGCCGAAGCGCATCACCATGCGCGCCGACAAGCCGAGCGAGAAGAAGCCCATGATCAGGTTCGCGGGCAGGAACGCGAGGCCGACCTGGAACGGCGCATAGCCGAGCACGCGCTGCAAATAGAGCGCGGAAATGAAGAACCACGCGAACATCGCGGCGGCCCACAACACGCCGACGACATTGGCCGTCGCGACATTGCGCAACGTGAGCAGTTCGAGCGGCATCAGCGGATGCACGACGCGTGCTTCGATCGCGAGAAACGCACCGAGCAGCGCGAGCGCGACGACGAGCAGACCGACCGTTTGCGCCGACAGCCAGCCGGCTTCGTTGCCGTTGACGATCGCATAGACGGCGAGCATCAGCGACGCGGTGACGGTCGCGGCGCCCGCGACGTCGAGCCGCTCGCCGTGTGCGTGTCCGCGTCCTGCGGGCAGCAGCGCAATGCAGGCTGCGTACACGGCGATGCCGATCGGCAGGTTGACGAGAAAGATCCAGTGCCAGCTCAACAGGTTGGTCAGCAGACCGCCCAGCAGCACGCCGATGCTCCCGCCGCCCGCGCATACGAAACCGTAGACGCCCATCGCTTTCGCGCGCTCGCCTTCTTCGGTGAAGAGATTCATGATCAGCGACAGCGATACGGCCGACACCACCGCGCCGCCCAGTCCTTGAATCGCGCGCGCGCAAACCAGCATGACTTGCGAGTTCGCGAGCCCGCATGCAAGCGACGCCAGCGTGAACAGGGTAATGCCCGCGAGAAAGAGCTTGCGATGGCCGTACAGGTCGCCGAGCCGGCCGCCCAGCAGCAGAAAGCCGCCGAACGTCAGCATGTAGGCGTTGACGACCCACACGAGCGCGGTTTCGGAAAAGCCCAGATCGGCTGCGATCGACGGCAAGGCGACGTTCACGATGGTCGTATCGAGCACGATCATCAGCACGCCCATGCACAGCACGACGAGTGCCAGCCAGCGTTTTTGACCTTCGATGTTATGCGTCATGCGCGCGTTCCTCCGTGGCTGTCGATGCGCTTCCAGTCTAGTCAGGGGCCGCCCCGAACATCAACTGGAGAACGGGTTTGCGTACCGCTCTCCCACACACGACGATCGAAGGCGCGTTAAATCGACACGCAGCGACGCAATGATTCGTGTTGTCGCGCGGCACGGAGCCAAGGTCATGCGAGGCCGCGCAAGGGAGCGGCCCCTATTCATCACAAATCGCAACGCTGGAGCGCGAATCATGCCGGCCACTTGCCGCCCATCAGTTCATTGGACGGCAGCGTTTCGTCGAGCAGCTTGCGCGCGCTTTCGATGCCCGCGACGGGCAAGCCTTTCGCATCGAGCAGCCCGACCTGCACGAGCACGCAAGCCTGGTCCCAATAGATGTGCTCGTTGTACAGCTTGTCGCCGCGAAAGCAGACGACGGCGAGCATCGGCACCTCGAAGTATTTACCCGTCGGCGCGACACCGGGCAACAGCCAGTCGATCTCGCAGCTATGCGTGCACGCGAAGATGAATTCGTCGACGATGCGGTCGGAACCGATGGTCCGCGAAATCGGAATCAGCTTCGTGTCGGGCGGATTCGAATTGACGAAGTGATTCGTGTAGAAGCGCTTCAGGTTGTCGTAACCGACGCCGCCCGTCATCGTCGGCACGTGGTTGACGTAGGGCTGCGCGACCATCGTCGGCATGACGGCTTCGACGTCGCGCGTCGCGAACTCGAAATAGCAGTGCCGTTCCCACAATGTGTTCAGATCGTAGATGGGGCCGAGCACCTTGCGCAGCAGCGCGAGCGTGCGCGAATACGCCATCATCGCGGCGGGCTTGTCGTATTGCGGGCGCGTGGGCGATGCGAACGCATGATCGCAGCCCGGATACACATACTGCTCGATGTTCGGATGCGTGCGAAGCGCGGCCATGATCTGCTCGCGCACGGGCGGCGGACAGTACGAATCGTTTTCGGGGAAATGAAAGACCATCGGGCAGCGAATGTGCTTCGCCTCGTCCAGATACGCTTCGAGCCCGACGCCGTAGTAGCTCGCCGCGCAATCGACGTCCGTGCGGGCAGCCGCGAGCATCGCGAGCTTGCCGCCGAGGCAATAGCCGATCGCGCCCACTTTGCCCGCGTGCTCGGGCAGCGCGCGCAATGTATCGATGGTGGCGGCGATGTCGTCGATTGCGCGATCGACATCGAACTTCGCATGGAAGTCGAGCGCGCGTTTCATGTTCTCGCCTTCGTAGCCGAGCACGACATTCGGCTGGATGCGCCAGAACAGATCCGGCACGAGCACGACGTAGCCTTCTTCCGCGTAGCGGTCGGCCGTTGTCTTCAGATAGTCGTTGATGCCGAAGATTTCTTGCAGCAGCACGAGGCCCGGACCGGACCCCTGCGCCGGACGCGCAACGTATGCGTTGAAACGGCCGCCATCGCGAGCGGCGACTTCGATAAAGGAACCGGCCACAGGATGCTCCTCCATTGTTGGACGACGGGGACTGCGCGCGTCCTCATTCTCTGCTTCGCCCCTCCGCCCCTCCGCCCCTCCGCCCATTCGTCTCAACGGCGAGGGGCGGGCACGCTACATCGCACGCAATGCGAACCGCTTGATCTTGCCGGTCTCCGTGCGAGGCAGCGCATCGATGAAGGCGACGACGCGCGGGTACTTGTACGGCGCAACGGTATTCTTCACGAATTCCTGCAACTCCGCGATCAGTTTTTCGTCGCCGCTATAGCCCGCATTGAGCACGACGAACGCCTTCACGATCTGCCCGCGTGTTTCGTCGGCCACGCCGATCACGCCGCATTCGGCGACGGCCTTGTGTTGCATCAGCACGCTTTCCACTTCGGGGCCGGAGATGTTGTAGCCGGCGGACACGATCATGTCGTCGGCGCGGGCCTGATAGAACACGTAGCCGTCTTCGTCGATATACACCGAGTCGCCGGGCAGGTTCCAGCCATCGCGCACGAACTTGCGCTGGCGGTCGTCGGCGAGATAGCGGCAGCCCGTCGGACCGCGCACCGCGAGCTTGCCGATCGTGCCTGCGGGCACGGCGCGCATGTCGTCGTCGACGGCTTGCACGATGTAGCCCGGCACGGCCTTGCCGATCGCATGCGGCCGCACGTCGCCGCCGGCGGCAGCGATGAAGATATGGATCAGTTCGGTGCCGCCTATGCCGTCGATCATCTCGATCCCGCTCGCTTCGCGCCATAGCGCGCGCGTCGAATCGGGCAACGCCTCGCCTGCGGAAACGGTCTTCTTCAGCGACGAAACGTCGAAGCGCGGAATCAACGGCGCCATCTGCCGATAGAACGTCGGCGCGGTGAACATCACGGTCGCACGAAAGCGCTCGACGTTTTGCAGCAGCGTTTCGGGCGTCTGCTTTTCGATCAGCACCGTCGACGCGCCCACGCGTAACGGAAAGCACAAGAGGCCGCCGAGACCGAACGTGAACGCGAGCGGCGGCGTGCCGCAAAAGACGTCGTCGGCGGTGGGCTTGAGCACATGACGCGGGAACAGGTCGCACATCGCGAGCACGTCGCGATGAAAGTGCATGCAGCCCTTGGGCGCGCCCGTCGTGCCGCTCGTGAAGGCGATCAGGCAGACATCGTCGGCGGCTGTGTCGCAGGCTTTGAATTCAGTGGGCTTCGACGCGGCCAGCGCTTCGAGCGAACCGGGCGCGTCGTCATGAAAGACCAGCGTCTGTTTCAGGCCTTCGCAAAAGAACTCGTCGCCTTGCGTCGTGCAGCGCGCAAGTTCTTCCGTCAGCCGCGTGTCGCACAGCGCCGCGCTGATCTGCGCCTTGTCGATGATCTGCTTGAGTTCCTTTGCGCGCAGCAATGGCATCGTCGGCACGACGACGAGACCCGCCTTCAATGCCGCGAGAAACGCGGCGGCCATCTGCAATGTATTGGGGCCGCGCAACAGCACGCGATTGCCCGGCTGCAGACGCATTTCATCGACGAGCACGTGTGCGTTGCGATTGACCATCGCGAGCAGTTCGCCGTAAGCAGTCGCTTGCGGTTTGCCGTCGACATCCGACCAGATGGCAGGCCGGTCACGGTGCCCGCTTTCGACAGCACGATCGAGCAGTTCAGTCGCGCAGTTGAAGCGCGCCGGATACGCGACGTCCGGATTGTCGAGCAAAAAGAGCGGCCATTGATCCTCGGGCGGCAAGTGATCGCGCGCGAAGGTATCGACGTGAGCTGACGGTTCCATCATGAAACTCCTCTGCCATACGTGCTAGTCGTGCAAGTCGGTGCAAGTCGCGCGGAACGGGTCGGTCTGCGCGGATACGAAGCGGGCCTAGTCGGTAATCACGGCTGTCGCTTCGATCTCGACCTTGGCTTCGTCCTCGATCAGCGCGACGACCTGCACCGCGCTCATCGCAATGTCGTAGTCGCCGATCAGCTCGCGGAACGCCTGGCCGATCTCCCTGAGCGACGCGAGATACTCGCGCTTGTCGGTGACGTACCACGTCATTCGCACAAGATGCTCGGGCCGGCCGCCCGCTTCGCGCAATATGGCGAGCACATTGCGCAGCGCCTGGGCGGCCTGCTCGGCGAAGAGATCGCTCGTCATGCGCGCTTGCGCGTCCCAGCCGATCTGTCCGGCGATATACACCTGCGTGCCGCTCGCCGCGACACCATTCGCGTAGCCGCGCGGCTTTACCCAGTCCGCAGGCAGTAGCGGTTTCTTTTTCATGAGCGTTGCTCCTCGGATTGAACGGCATGCGGCGCGAACGCTGCAAGCGCCGTCGCGATGTCATCGGGAATGTCGATGGACTGGCCGCTTTCCAGCGATGTCGTAACGAGCACCTGTATTGCGCGAAAGCGCACTTCATCCGCGCAGCGTGCAACGATCGCGAGGCCGATCGAGCGGCGCCCGATACGCGTCACATCGAGCGACAGCGTGATCGTTTCGCCCATGCGGCTCGGCCGCGAGAACTCGCAATCGAGCTTCACGATCGGCAGACCGACGCGACGCGTCTGAATCATGTGCGCGTAGTCGATGGCAAGACGCTCGTTGAACCACTCTTCGACGAGCATATTCGTCATCACCAGATACTGCGGAAAGTAGACGATGCCCGCAGGGTCGCAATGCGCGAAGCGGATGCGCACGGGCATGTCGAACGATGCGTTCATCGCGTGCGCTCCTGTTGCTGGCTCGCCGCATGCGCTTTCAGCAGATCGCGGCCGACAATCAGTTGCTGCACTTCCGTTGCGCCTTCATAGATGCGCAGCGCGCGAATCTCGCGATACAGCCGCTCGACGGTTGCGCCGCTTCGCACGCCCATGCCGCCCCACAGTTGCACGGCGGCATCGATCACCTGCTGCGCGCCTTCGCTCGCGTGCCACTTCGCCATCGCGGCTTCGCGTGTGACGCTTTCGCCCTGATCGCGCAGCCACGCGGCGCGATAGACGAGCAGCGCGCTGCTGTCGATCGTCAACGCCATCTGAGCGAGCTTCGTCTGCGTAAGTTGAAAGTCGCCGAGCGTCTGGCCGAACATCTTGCGCGACGCGGCGCGCGCGAGTCCTTCCTGCATCGCGCGACGCGCAAAACCCAACGATGCAGCCGCGACCGACGTGCGAAAGATATCGAGCGTGCGCATCGCGATCTTGAAGCCTTCGCCGGGCGCACCGAGCATCTGGCTGCGCGGCACGCGCGCGCCGTCGAAATGGAGACGCGCGAGCGGATGAGGCGCGATCACGTCGATGCGTTCGGCGATCTCCAGGCCAGGCGTGTCCGCATCGACGATAAACGCACTGATGCCGCGGGCGCCCGGTGCTTCGCCCGTTCTCGCGAACACCACATAAAAGTCTGCGATGCCGCCGTTCGAGATCCACGTCTTGTCGCCGTCGAGAACGTAGGCATCGCCTTCTGCGCGCGCCTGCAACGACATCGCGGCGACGTCCGATCCCGCTTCGGGCTCCGATAATGCGAACGCTGCAATCGCTTCGCCGTTTGCGACGCGCGGCAGATAGCGCGTCTTCTGCTCGTGTGTACCCGCGAGCGTAATTGCGCCGGAGCCGAGGCCTTGCATCGCGAGCGCGAAATCGGCGAGACCGTCGTGCTTCGCGAGCGTTTCGCGCAGCAGACATACGGCGCGCGTGTCGATCGTATCGCCGTGCCCGCCGTATTGCGTGCCGCCCACACCGTACTTCAGCCAGCCCGCTTCACCCAATGCGCGCACGAGTTGCTTGCACGCCGCATCGGTATCTTCATGCTGTACGTGCGCGAGATGTTGCGTTGCCCATGTCTCTATCGCTTCTGCCAGTTCACGATGACGCGCTTCGAAGAACGGCCAGGCCAGCGTGCTGTGCGGATCGCCGTGGTTTGAACCTTGATTCACGATCAGTCTCCTTCGAACACCGGCCGCGACTTGGCCGCGAATGCGCGATATGCGCGCTCGAAATCGCGCGTCGTCATGCAGATGGCTTGCGCCTGCGCTTCGGATTCGATCGCCTCGTCGATGCTCATGCTCCATTCCTGATGCAGCATCTTCTTCGTGATGCCGTGAGCGAACGTCGGGCCCGCGACGAGATCGGCGGCGAGCTTCAACGCTTCGTCGAGCAGCGCTTCCGGCGCGCACAGGCGGTTGTAGAAGCCCCACGCGTAGCCTTCGTCACCACTGGCGGAGCGTCCTGTGTACAGCAGTTCGGCGGCACGTCCCTGGCCGATGATGCGCGGGAGGATCGAACAGGCACCCATATCGCAGCCCGCGAGACCCACGCGCGAAAACAGGAACGCGAGTTTGCTGCGCGCAGTGGAGAGCCGCATGTCGGACGCCATCGCGAGAATCGCGCCCGCGCCCGCGCACACGCCATCGACCGCCGCGATGATGGGCTGCGGGCAATGCCGCATCGCTTTCACGAGATCGCCCGTCATGCGCGTGAAGAGCAGCAGCTCGGGCATCGGCAGATCGATCAGTGGGCCGATGATGTCGTGCACGTCGCCGCCCGAACAGAAGTTCTCGCCCGCGCCGTGAATCACGACTGCTTTCACATCGGTCGCGTAGGCGAGCTGTCGAAAGAGATCGCGCAGTTCCGCGTACGATTCGAAGGTCAGCGGGTTCTTGCGCTCGGGACGATTCAGCGTGACGCTCGCGACGCCCGCTTCGACGGACCAGCCAAAGTGCTTCGCGTCATATGTGGCGAGCGTCGTGCGATTGCCGGCCAGCAGGGCGTCGGCAGCGGATAAGGTCATCGTTGTCTCCTAGCTCTTGATCGTGTTCAGCAGATGCTGCTTGAGCTTGCCGAGCTTTTGATGCGTGCGCGATTTCTCGTCCAGATCGAGGCCGCCGAACATTTCGACGACCCATTGCTCGTGCGCGACGGCCATGTTGTCGAACAGCGCGCGGCCTTCCGTCGTCAGGCGCACGCTCGTCGAGCGGCGGTCGTTTGGATCGGCGTCGCGCGCGACGAGCCCTTCTTTTTCCAGCTGATCGGTAATGCCCGTGATGTTGCCGCCCGTCACCATCAGACGGCGCGACAGTTCCGTCATCTTCAGTCCTTCCGGATGACGCTCGAGCTGCGCCATCAAGTCGAAGCGCGGCAGCGTCGTATCGAATTCGTTGCGCAGGCGCTTGCGCAATTCCGCTTGCACGAGGTTCGTCGTCGTCAGCATGCGCAGCCATAGACGCAAGCCCATGTGGCTATCGGCGCCCGTGCTCATTTCCATGTCCACGACGTTTTCAGCGGGCTTCGCGACGCCTTTGCGCGTGGGCTTTGTTTCGGCCGCGTCGGTGGCCTTTTTCCTTGCAGCTTGACTCATGTGACTTCTCCGCCTGAAACGGAAATCGATTGACCTGTGATGGATTCGGAGCCCGGCATGCACAGCCATAGCACTGCGTTCGCGACTTCGGCGGGTTCGACGAAGCGGCGCTGCGGGTTGTGGCGCACGAGGACGTCGCGCGCTTCCTGTTCGCTCCGCGATGTTTTCGCCGTGATCTGATCGAGCGATGCCCGCAGCAGTTCCGTTTCCGTATAGCCGGGACACACGGCGTTGACGGTGACGCCCTTCGTCGCGACTTCGAGCGCGAGCGAACGCGTGAGTCCGATCACGCCGTGTTTCGCCGCGCAATAAGCGGCGACAATAGCGTAGCCGATCTGTCCCGCCGTGCTCGCGACATTCACGATGCGTCCGTAGCCGCGTTCGAGCATCGATGGCAACACGGCGCGCGTGCAGAGAAACACGCCCGTCAGGTTGACGTCGAGCATGCGTTGCCAGAGCGCCATGTCCGTGTTCGCGAACGGCGCAGCCTGGGCCTGGCCCGCGTTGTTGACGAGCACGTCGATCGGGCCCGCATTCGACGCGGCTTCGGAAAATGCCTTGTTTACAGCACTTTCATTGCACACGTCGACGCTGATGCATGTGGCCACTTCGCCGTGCCGGCTCAACGTTTCGCGTTGCGCGGCGAGACGTGCCGCGTCGCGGCCCATCAACGTGACGCGCGCGCCCGCGCGAACGAGCGCTTCGGCGGTTGCAGCGCCGATGCCGCTGCCGCCGCCCGTCACGACGGCATGCTTGCCTGCAAGCGTGGTGTTCATCAAACCGTTCCTTCCGCGCGTTGCGCGCGTTCGAGCGGCGACAGGCGCGCATTTTCTGCGGCCTGAGCGCGCTCGCGTTCGTAATTGCGTTCGAGCTGCGATTTGGCCGCCATGTATTGCTTCGGCCAGTTCACATCGAAGTAGCCGATCTTCGCGGCTTCGTTCAAGGTCCACGAAGGATTCGCGAGGTGTGGGCGCGCGATCGCGCACAGATCCGCGCGGCCCGCCGCGATGATGCTGTTCACGTGATCGGCTTCGGAAATCGCGCCGACTGCGATCGTTGCGATGCCCGCCTCGTTGCGGATGCGATCCGCGAATGGCGTCTGGAACATGCGGCCGAACACGGGCTTTTCTTCCTTGCTGACCTGGCCCGACGACACGTCGATCATGTCGGCGCCCGCAGCCTTGAAGGCGCGCGCGATCTCGACGGCATCGTCGGGCGTCGTGCCGCCGTCGACCCAGTCGTGCGCGGAAATACGCACCGACATCGGCTTGTCCTGCGGCCATACCTCGCGCATCGCGGCGAACACCTGCAGCGGATAACGCAGACGGTTCGCGAGCGAGCCGCCGTATTCGTCGGTGCGATGGTTGGTGAGCGGCGACAGAAAGCTCGACAGAAAGTAGCCGTGCGCGCAGTGCAGTTCGAGCCAGTCGAAGCCCGCGTCAGCGGCCATGCGCGTCGCGCGCACGAATTGCGCTTCGATTTCGCGTAGTTCGTCATGCGTCGCTTCGCGCGACCATTGGCTGACGCCGCGCAAATACTGCTGCGGCGACGCCGACACCAGCGGCCAGTTGCCGTTGGGCAAAGGCTGATCGATACCTTCCCAACTGACGCGCGTCGAAGCCTTCGCGCCGGCATGGCCGAGCTGCATGCCGATCTTCGCGTCGGTTTGCGCATGCACGAACTGCACGATGCGGCGCCACGCGGCGAGATGCCCGGGCGCATACATGCCGGGACATCCGGGCGTGATGCGCGCCTCCGGCGACACGCAGGTCATTTCCGTCATCACGAGCGCCGCGCCGCCCATTGCACGCGCGCCGAGATGCATCAGATGATAGTCGCCCGCCACGCCGTCGACGGCCGAATACTGCGCCATCGGCGAGACGACGACGCGGTTCTTCAGCGTCACGCCGCGCAGCTTGAACGGCGTGAACATTGGCGGGATGGAATGCTTCTGCTGGTCGCGTTCGATGCCCGCGCGCGCGGCGAGCCAGTCTTCGAATGACGAAAGATAAGCGGCATCGCGTTCGCGCAGGTTCTCGTGCGAAATGCGCTGCGAGCGCGTGAGCAGCGAATACGCGAACTGCTCAGGCTCGAAGGACGCATAGCGGTCGACGTGCTCGAACCATTCCGTCGAATTGCGCGCCGCGTTCTGGATGCGCAGCACGCCGACGCTGCGTACTTCCGTGTAGTGCGCCAGCGCCGCGGCGAGATCGCGCGGATGCGCGTCGATGCTGTTCGCGAGTTCGATTGCATCTTCGAGCGCGAGCTTGGTGCCGGAGCCGATCGAGAAGTGCGCGGTGTGCGCGGCGTCGCCCATCAGGACGACGGGCACGCGCTTGTTGTCCGCGCGTGTTTTCCAATGCACCCATTCGCGATTGACGACGCGCGGAAAGCGAATCCATTGCGACGAGCCGCGCAGATGGCTCGCGTTCGACATCAGCGAATGGCCGTCGAGATACTTCGCGAATAGCCGCTCGCAGAACGCGATGCTGTCTTCCTTGCTCATTTCGTCGAGGCCGGCGGCGCGCCACACGCGCTCGGGCGTCTCGACGATGAACGTCGACGTCTGGTCGTCGAAGCGGTACGCGTGGGCCTGGAACCAGCCCCATTCGGTCTTTTCGAACGCGAACGTGAAGGCGTCGAAGAGTTTTTTCGTGCCGAGCCACACGAAGCGGCAATTGCGCATGTCGATGTCGGGCTGATACGTCGACGCGTACTTCTGGCGCATCGCGCTATTCAGGCCGTCGCTCGCGATGATGAGGTCGGCGTCGTAATCGTCGTCGTCGACGACCTGCGTTTCGAAGACCAGCTTCACACCCAGCTCTTCGCAACGCTCTTGCAGGATGTTCAGCAGACGCTTACGGCCGATGCCACAGAAGCCGTGCCCCGACGAGCGCACCTTCGCGCCGCGAAAGTTGATCTCGATGTCGTCCCAGTGATTGAACGCGTCGAGGATCATGTCGGCGCTTTTCGCGTCGGCGGCGCGCAAATTGCCGAGCGTCTGGTCGGAAAACACCACGCCCCAGCCGAACGTGTCGTACGGGCGGTTGCGCTCGACGACGATCACTTCATGCGCCGGATGGCGCCGCTTCATCAACAGCCCGAAATACAGCCCGGCCGGGCCGCCGCCAATACAGACGATACGCATGCTGGTTCCCCAACTCGAGTGCTCGTCTTTACTTTAGGGTTTGATAGTTTAGATGTCAAGTAAAACGGCGAGGCAGGGGTGGAGCATCGTGCGATCCGCCCCCCGGCGCGGCCTCCCGGCCGCGCCAGAACGCACGCCTTACATCTGCGCGCCGATCATCCAGGGCACGAATTCCTCGTTGCCCACGCCGAGCGCCTCGCTCTTGCTCTTCGCACCCGACGCCACCGCGATGATCATGTCGAAGATCTCGCGGCCTTTCTTCTCGACGGTCGAGTCGCCGTCCATGATGTCGCCGCAGTTGATGTCCATGTCGTCGATCATGCGCGCGTACATCTTCGTGTTCGTCGCGAGCTTGATGGACGGCGCGGGCTTCGCGCCGAAGCACGAACCGCGTCCCGTCGTGAACAGCACGAGATTCGCGCCGCTCGCGATCTGCCCCGTCGCGCCCATCGGGTCATAGCCGGGCGCATCCATGAACACGAGGCCTTTGGCCGTCACGGGCTCCGCGTAGCGATAGACGTCCATCAGCGGCGTCGAGCCGCTCTTCGCTACGGCACCGAGCGATTTTTCGAGGATCGTCGTCAGGCCGCCCGCCTTGTTGCCCGGCGTCGGATTGTTGTCGATGCTGCCTTTTTCGCGCTCCGCGTAGCTCTCCCACCAGTGGATGCGCTCGACGATCTTCTCGCCGACCTCCGGCGTGATCGCGCGTCGCGTGAGCAGGTGCTCCGCGCCGTAGATCTCGGGCGTCTCGCTGAGAATCGCGGTGCCGCCGTGCTGCACGAGCAGATCGACGGCGGCGCCGAGCGCGGGGTTCGCCGTGATGCCGGAGTAGCCGTCCGAGCCGCCGCATTGCAGCGCGATGTTCAGATGCGATACGGGAAGCGGCTCGCGCACCGCGCGGTTCGCGATGGGCAGCAGCTTCTCGACGGCCGCGATCGCCGCGTCGACGGTCTTCTGCGTGCCGCCCTGTTCCTGAATGACGAGGGGCACGACGGTCTCGCCCGTCTCGACGCCTTCCGCGACGAACATCGCGCCCATCTGGTTCGCCTCGCAGCCGAGGCCGATCACGACCACGCCCGCGAAATTCGGATGCCGCACATAACCGCCGATCGTGCGTCGCAGTTGCTGGATGCCTTCGCCGTTGTGGTCGATGCAGCAGCCGAAGCTGTGCGTGAGGGGCACGATGCCGTCGACGTTCGGCCACGTGTCGAGCGCGCCGGGCGCGGAGAAATGCTGAGTGACCAGCTTCGTCACCGTCGCCGAGCAATTGACCGTGCTGACGACGCCGATGTAATTGCGCGTCGCCACGCGGCCGTCCGCGCGGCGAATGCCCTGGAAGGTCAGCGCTTGCGGCGCGGGCGGCACGACCTTGACGTTGGTGCCGTACGCGTAGTCGCGCGCGAAGTCGCCCATCGACACGTTTTGCGTGTGGACATGCGCGCCTGGCTCGATCGGCTGCGTGGCGAAGCCGATGATCTGACCGTAGCGGCGCACGGGGTCGCCCGTCCTGATCGAACGCACGGCAACCTTGTGCGCAGCGGGAATATCGTCGGTGACGACGAGGCCGTTTAGTTCGTGCAGCGTAGTGCCCGCCGCGATGGCGCCGCGCGCGATCGCGACGTCGTCGTCGGCATGCAGCGTGATGACCAGTGAGTTAGAATCCGCCATGTTTTTCCTCCTGATTGTGGAGCTTGTGAGCATCGGCTGCGGTATCGGATGTCCGCATGCTCGATGTGGCGAATAGTGATTTCGTCGACCAGGCGACGCAAATCGGTCAGACCAATCTCGGGAAGCACCGGCATGGGATTTCACACACTTTCGTCCAGCGCGGTCGACAGGACCGTCCGGCAGCTCGAAGAGAAGCTGCTCGAAGGCGAGTGGGAAACCTCGGCGCGCCTTCCCGCAGAGCGCGCGCTGGCGCAATCGCTGGGCGTGTCTCGCTCGACGGTGCGCGAGGCGATCCAGCGGCTTGTCACGCGCGGAATGCTCGAAACGAAGCCGGGCAGCGGTGTGTATGTCGTGCAGAAGCAGCCTGCGCGTCTGAGCGCGCCGTGGCTGCAACTGGTCGCGGAGAATCCGCCGTTGCGGGCCGAGACGCTCGAATTCCGGCTCGTCTTCGAATGCGCGGCCGCGCGCTTTGCCGCGCAACGCTCGACAGCGGCAGAACTCGACAGGCTTCAGGCCATTCTCGTGAAGATGCGCAACGCGGTCGAGGCACACGACGTGGACGCGGAAGCGATCGTCGACGGCGAGTTTCATACGGCGCTGACGGCCGCCTCGCACAACCGGATGCTCGACCAGTTCTACGCGAGCGTCATCACGATGCTCCGCGAGCACATCGCCGCCAATACGTTCGATGCGACGCTCAACAATGCGAACGCGTTCAGGCAATCGGCGATGCGGCTCAATCAGCACGAGTCCATTTTCTTCGCGGTGCGGGACCGCGATCCCGATGCTGCGCAACGAGCGATGTACGCGCATATCGCCTTCGTCGGGAAGCAGTTCGAGCCCGGCTTCGGCTTTGCTCAGTGAGCCGTCGCTACATGGCGCGAGTCATGCAGCAGGCGGCCGTTCTGCGGTCGCGAAGACGCGCGATCGCGTGATAGTCGTGCGACTTCCGTTCGATCACGTGGGATTTTCGAACGTGCCCGGACTGGCGGACGTCCCTGTCCAATCCGCAGTGCGTTCCTTCGATGCGCGCGCCAGCGCGTCCTTCACGCCTTGCGCGTCGAGGTCGGCCGTATAGACGGGCGAGCCTGGCTGCTGACGCCATGAATCGGCGATCGTGCCCGTGTCCACGGCATCGAAGCCGATGTCGTCGACGAGTCCGAATACGATCTGCTTCGCCTTCGGATCGTCGCCGGAGACGGGCAACGCGATGCGTCCCGCGGCGCCCGACGGCTTGCCCATGCCTTCGAGATGCGCGGCGTAGATGTTGTTGAACACCTTCACCACGGGATGTCCGATCTGCTCTTCGACCCAACGGCTCTCGGTCGTGCCCGCCTCAATGCCCTCGATCCTGCCGTCGCGCTGACGCGGATAGTAGTTGCACGTATCGATCACGACAGCCGATGGCTTTGCGTTGTCGAAGAGTCCCTTCGGCAGCTGCGGGACCTTGGCGAGCGGGATAGTCACGACGATCACGTCGGCGTCAGCGATCATGTCCGGCACGTTGCTCGCCGTTGCGCCCGTCTGCTGCGCGACGGCTTGCAGCGAAGCACCGCCGCGCGAATTGGCGATGCGTACCGCGTGCCCTTTTTCGACGAGGCGGCGCGCGAGCACCTTGCCGATGTTGCCTGCACCGATGATGCTGATATTCATCGAATCCTCCTGATCAAGTGGTATAGCGGCGCGTGACCGGACGCGTGTGTCGAGTCGTCCAGCGCGGCGCCCGTTTCGTCATGCCGTGTCGAGCATCCTCCATGCCGATCGGGCGGCGATCAATCGCCGCTCGTTTCGAGCGCTAGCGGAGTCGATCAGATAATGCAAGCCCACGTCGCCATCACACAACGCCGCGCCGGTGAAAAGTGTCGTGCCGGACACGAAATAATGCGCCCGAAGCCGCTCCCGCCTTGCTTCCGGCGGCATCCGGACAGGCGAAGCGAACTTTGTTACACCTCTTACGGGGAAGGGCGGCCTGCGTTACTAGCGCCTTTCAGATGTCCGGTTATACTCGCGCCGTCTTAAAAACAACTGACCCTTCTATGTCGAACCGAATCATTCAAATGGTCGCGATTGCAGCGCTTACGGCTGCGACGTCGGTGCCGGCGCTGGCCGGCGATATGAACAATGCGCTTGGCGGCGCGCTCGGCGGTGTGGCCGGCGCGGCGTTGGGCGGCGCAGTCGGCGGCAGCACGGGTGCCGTGATCGGCGGCGCGGTCGGCGGCGGCGCTGGCGGTGCCGTTACGTCGAACCGCCGCGAGCGCACGGGCGCCATCGTCGGCGGCGCGCTGGGCGGCGGTGCCGGCACGGCAGCGGGCAATGCGATGGGCGGACGCGGAGGCGGTCTGATCGGCGCAGCCCTGGGCGGCGGCGCGGGCGCGGCGCTCGGCGGCAACGTCTCGCGTTCGAACTCGTATGCGGACGACCGCGGCTACCACGGCAAGCGCCATCACAAGCATCGTCACTACGACGACTGATCGGTGAACGCGGCGTGGTTCGGCGCGGCGCCAAAGTCGCTCGGCAACGGGGACGCGCTGCGTGAGACCACGCCGGGCGCTGCGATCCGCAAAGGCGAGCGCCCGCTATCAGCCGCGTGGAACGCGCGCGCTTACTTCGCCCACAGCGTGCGGCCCAGGAAGGTCAGCGTTCGGTCCCAGGCGAGTTGCGACCATACAGGGTCGTACTGCGTGATCGCGATGCGTCCGCTGCCGACAGCGGTCTCGTTGGTGAACGCGTGATGTGCGAGATAGCGATGGAACTGCACGTCGACGTTCGCTTCGCGCAGCTTCGACTCCAGCGTGTCCACGTTTGCGATCGGAAAGGCCGCGTCTTGCGTTGCCCAATGGCCGATCACGGGTGCCTTGATCTTCGAAGCGTCGATGTATTCGAGCGGAGGGTAGCCGTAGAAGACGACACCCGCCGACACATCGGGGCTCTGGCACAGCGAGAGAAGTGTCAGCGCGCCGCCCATGCAGTAACCCATCACGCCGACGCGGCCCGCGCGTTGCTTCAGGTATTGGATCGCGCCGACAACGTCTTGCGACGCCGCATCGCCGAAGTCGAGCCCATCCATCAGATGGTGCGCCTCTTCCTCTTCGACCGTCGATTTGCCGCGATACAGATCGGGCACCAGCGCGACGTAGCCTGATTGCGCGAGGCGATTCGCGACGCCGCGAATCTGATCGTTCAAGCCCCACCATTCCTGAATGACGACCACGGCTGGCGCGCCTTCGGGTTTGTCGGGCGTGGCGAGATAGCCTTGAAGTTCCTGGCCGTCGGGCCGGCGAAAAGTAATCATCGATGCCGTTGTCGTTGTCATGAGCGTCTGTCTTCCTGTTGATGTTGAATGGACGCCATAGCATAGCGCCGTTGATCCGGCGACGCAGGCTGCGGACACACGAAAAAGCGGGCATCGCCCGCTTGCTCTTCAACCTCGTTGCGCTGCCTGGAGCGCGCTTACGACGGCAGCTTCCTGAACGAAATCGCAAAGCGGTTCCATGCGTTGATCGACGAAATCAGCAGCGTCAGGTCGACCAGTTCCGCTTCGCTGAAGTGCGGCTTCACTGCTTCCCACACCGCGTCCGGCACATGGTTCTCGGACACCAGCGTGAGGGCTTCCGTCCATTCGAGCGCCGCGCGCTCGCGGGCCGTGAAGAACGGCGTTTCGCGCCACACGATGACCGTCGCGAGACGACGGTCGGTTTCGCCGGCCTTGCGCGCGTCGGCGGTGTGCATGTCGACGCAGAACGCACAGCCGTTGATCTGCGAAGCGCGCAGGCGCACCAGATCAGCCAGCGATTTTTCGAGGTCGCTTTTGCCGATGCGTTCTTCGAGGGTCAGCATCGCCTTGATCGCATGCGGGTTCGCTTTGTAGAAGTCGAGACGTTGTTCCATGATGGTTTCCTCAGTGATGGAGCGCGTTTGCTTGCGCGACAAGACGAAGATTAGGCGCTGAATTGGCCATGCGAAATGGCCAATTCGAACGAATTTGAGGTAACCACTTTGGAAGCGTGACGCAACCGTGTCCGGGCGACGACGGACGATGCGGAAATGATTCGCTACGATCTGTGAAGACGGTTCAGGCGTGCGAACTCGGCCGGCCTCGTGAACGACCGATACAGTTCGCCGACCGTGCCGATAGCGAATGCGGGTTTCAACGTTGCGCCAGGGAGGGCGCTCAGAATCCACTCATACGCATTCATGTCTCGCTGTTGCGCATGCATTGCATCAGTCAGGGCGAGGAGCGCCTTGTCGGCCGAATGTTTGCCCAAGTCGATGAACAGGCTTTCGAATGGGTCTTTAGGATTCGCAACGGCACGCAATGCAAGGTGGCGCTCTGTCAAATCGATCTCCCGTCTGTGAATCTGTGACTCTATGAGACTGTGAGTCTATGAGCCTTGAAGCAGAGCAGCGTGGCATCGTGTTGCCCGCCGCGTCACGCCCCATGTTAGCGAGTTGTATGTGTCAACGTGGTGAATATTGTCCGTGGGATTGTCGTCCGGGAGTTTCGCGCGCCCATGAGATGCAGCACGATAGCGCTTCGAACGACACCTCTCTGCATATCGTGGCTTTGACAATAGCCTCAGCGATTGTTTCGATAGCCGGCACGCGTTGCACCACCAAAACAGGCTGAAGGTTTCAGTAATGCATCAGGCGGGCGCTGATTCAAATTGCCCTCCGGCGCGTGCTCGGCAGCCAGACGCGACACCGAACATGCCCATGCGCCGATATTCGCCGTTCAGGAATGCAACGTTCGGCGCAAGCGGACTCACGCCCAACGCCGGCAACGGTTTCAGCCTTCAAATGGCCAGCGCCGGCGAAACATTGGCGAATAGAGAAGGTATTTTGAAGGCGCCGCGTATCACGATTGAAATGGTTCTTGCCGCATTCTTTCTGCGTGAAAGCTCGCGGCCTTTCACAGCCCTTTTGTTGCCTTGCCGATCAAGGCGTTGCCTGTTCTGGCACGACAAGCGCTAAGCCGAGCGCACGGCTTTGGCGGACACGAACGACTGACTCTCATTGGCCAAGGCCGTTGTCGTAATTCAATACACGCGTAACTCCTATCCGGCGCCAGCCGGTTGCCAGGCGGGCAACGATCACTAAAAGAAAGACCGTCCTGTTTTGCCGGCTTCGATTTCCGGCGTGCATGTCAATCGACCGTCCAGGTGCGCGGAGGGCCCGCTTTGCCTGTCGGCGATTCTTCGAAAGGAGCTGCCATGAACAACAGCTTTTGCTCCAGATGCTCGTGCATTGTCCTTCGAGTTTCGTCGCCACCTCGGTGCTTTGGCCGCAAATCCCTAATCAAGACCAGTTGAGCGAAGGCCGCGTGCTACGCGCTGCTTGAGCAAGGCCGCCTTATCGGCAGGCGGGTAGATACGCACGACGTCGTAACGACACGGGCCGCATGTTCGTGCGCATGAATCGTGAACACGCGGCTCGTCCGTGCAAGGACACACAGGGCAACACAACGATGCACAACCTCATGGAGGCAGGCGATGAACACACGTACTCCGTTATTTTCGCGCTACGGTCAGCGCACGAGACGCACCTTGGCCATGACGAAAGCACGACGTTCGCTTCTGATCGGCGCGGCTGTCGTGATCGGCACACTGCTGGGCAGCCAGGTTGCCAGAGCCGATGACATTTTCGTCGGCGATACCGGCGACAACACCGTCAAACGCTTCGATGCAGCGACGGGCGCATCGCGAGGCACATTCGTGCAGTCGGGAACAGCAGGCCTGAACGGCCCGATGGGCATGATCTTCACCGATGGGCAACTGATCGTGGTCAATCAGAACTTCGGCTCAGTAGCCGGCGAGGTTTTGCGCTTCGACAGCAACACGGGCATGTTCGTCGGCAAGCTCGTTTCTTCGACCGACCGGGGCGCGGCCTTTGCCCCGCAGGGCATTGTTCGCGGTGATCCGGGCGACCGCTTTTACGTCGCAGACCTCGGCCTTCGGGGCGACGACTGCGCGAACGAAGGTGCCGTGGACGAATACAACGATGCAGGCGCGTTCCTCGGCAGTCTCGACCGGCGCGACTTCAAGCCCGCTTTCTATCCGCGCGGCGTGGTCTTCGGTCCCGATGGGCTGTTGTATGTCTCCGCGAGAGGCTGCCCACTGCCTGGCGATCCTGCTGACGCGCTCATTGCGTATGTGCTGCGCTTCAATCCAAACTCGAAGAAGTTTATCGACGTGTTTGCGTCCAGCAAGACCGTGCCCGGTTTTCACCGTCCCGAGGGACTCGTATTCGACGAACACGGCGATCTCTGGATCACGAGCTTCCGGGACACCAGCGACGCGAACGATGTGGACAGGATTCTGAAGCTGGATGGAAGAACGGGGCGGCTTAGCGATTCGCTGCCGCTGTCTGAGCCGGGCGCGCCGAGAGCCTTTGCACAGGCCATTCTCTTCGGGCCGGATGGAAAGCTGTTCATTCCCATCTCGGGCAACGCGGCCGAGACGACGGGACAGCTTCGTCGCTGCGACACGACGACGAAGCACTGTGACATCATCGTCGCGGCAAATAGCGCGGGCGGGCCGCTCGTTTCTCCATGGTTCCTGATCTTCATGCGCAGCGACCCGGCGACGCTGACGTACAGAGGACGTTAGCGCAACGCGCGCACCCACGAATCGGACGAAGCGCCTCTCCATGAGCAGAACAACGGCGGCAGCTTCGTCCGCACAACGACGTTGCGGACCATAAACGCAGCCGGACCCGCGATGACCGTCGCGCGACGAATCAGGAACGCGTTACTTCACCGCCCCGAGCGCGAGCCCCTTCACGAGATAACGCTGCAACCACGCGAATACGACGGACACGGGCAACGTCGCGCATAGCGTCGCCGCCATCACCAGATGCCATTCGACGACGTACTTGCCCGCCACCATGTCGGTGACTTGCACGGTGAGCGTCTTGTTTTCCGGCGAGCGGATCAGCGTGTAGACGACGGCAAACTCGTTCCACGCATTGATGAACGTGAAGATCGCCGTCACGACGATCGCGGGCACGGCGAGTGGCAAGAAGACCTTGAACACGGCGCGCGAGCGGCTGCATCCTTCGAGCCACGCCGACTCTTCGAGATCGCGCGGCACCGTCTGGAAATACGACGACAGCATCCACACGGCGAACGCGATATTGAACGCCGCGTACGAGACGATCACGCCGATCTTCGAGTCGACGAGATTGCCGTCGCCATACGGAATCATCGCGGCGAGGCGGAACAGGCCGACCACCAGCAGAATCGGCGAGAGCATCTGCGTGACGAGCAGGAACTGTCGATAGAGCCCGCGTCCGCGAAACGGAAAGCGCGCGAGCGCATATGCGGCAGGCAGGCTGACGGCCAGCGCGAGCGCCGTCGAAAGCAGGCTGATCACGCAACTGTTGCGCAACGCGACGCCGAAGTTCGCGGCCGTCCACATATCGACGAAGTTCTGCCATTGCCAATGCACGGGGAACCAGCGCGCCGGATAGATGAACACTTCCTGCGCGGGCTTCAACGCGGTGAACAGCATCACGGCAAACGGAAACAGCACGATCACGACGAGCGGCGACAGCGCGAGCCAGCACCACACGGTGCGCTTCATCTTCGCGTTCATGCGGGCTCTCCTTCCTTCGACGGCTGAATGCGCAGATACAGCACCGAGAACACGAACAGCATCACGAGCATGACCAGCGACACGGCGGCCGCCTGGCCGGGGCGTCCGAGCCTGAAGCCCAGTTCGTACAGGTACGTGACGAGGATATGCGTGCCGTTGTCGGGGCCGCCTTGCGTCATCACCCAGATGATCGGAAACGAGTTGAACACGTAGATCACGTTGAGCAGGATCGCCATGTTCACGAACGGGCGCAGCAACGGCAGCGTCAACTGGCGGAACTGCTGCCACGCGCTTGCGCCGTCGATGCGAGCGGCTTCGTAGATATCGCCGGGCACGGAAGACAGCCCGCCAAGCAGGATCGTCACCGTGAACGGAATCGACACGAGGATGCCGACGGCGATTTCCACCGGGAACGCGAGTTCGGGCGTCGCGAGCCAGTGAATCGGCCCGCCGATCAGCCCGAGACGCTGCAACGTGACGTTGACCATCCCATAGTCGTCGTTGAAGGCCCAGCGCCAGACGACGGCTGTCATCGTCAGCGAGACGGACCATGGCAGCATCACGATCGTGCGCGCGATGCCGCGGCCATGAAAGTCCTGATTCAGCACCAGCGCGACGGGCACGGAAATGATGATCGTGCCGCCGACCACGCAAGCCGTCCAGACGATCGTCCGGCGCAGCGAATCGAGAAACACGGGATCGGCGAAGACGGTATAGAAGTTCTTCAGGCCGGTGAAATCGCGAATCGCACCGAAGCGCGACACATCGTGCAGCGACTGGTACACGATGTTGAAGATCGGATAGCTGATGATGAACAGCGCGAGAATCAGGCTCGGCGCGATCAGCCACCAGGGCGCGGCGGCGCGCGGCGCGATGGAACGGCTCATGCGCGCTCGATCGACAGTTGCTTGGGCGTTGGAACTCATGAAGCCCTCGGGACGGAATGGGCCGGATGCAATACGACGCACGCTTCGCATGAACAAAGCACAGCGCGCGCTCATCGAACTTGAAGCCGCATCGACATCGAGCCGATGCGGCTTCCGTACTTCTTCGCTAATAACGAATCGTCAACGAAGGCTCAAGCGCGCTTCAATGGCCGAGCGCCTGGTTCGCCTGGTTGGCCGCCTGTTTCAGCGCATCGTCGGGCTTCGCCTTGCCGAGATAGACGGCCTGCATCGCGTTCGTCACGGCCTTCGCGGTGTCTTCCCAGCCCGTCACCGTCGGCGCGAAACGCGCTTGCGGCAACAGCGCGATGAACGCCTTCGTGTCGGCATCGTTGAACGCGGGGTCGGCGGCTTCCGCCTTCGTCGTCGGCAGGAAGCCTTCCGTGCTCGTGAACTCGACGCGCGGTTCCTTCGTGAACAGATAGTCGAGGAACTTCCACGCGTCCTTCTTCACCTTCGAGTTCTTGAACATCACGATCGAATCGGTGACGGCATACGTCGCGCCATTCGTGCCGACGGGAACCGGGTCGATGCCGTACTTCAGATTCGGCGCTTCCTTCTTGATCTGCTTCGCGAGGAACGGCGCGGAGATCACCATCGCGACGCGGCCCTGCTTGAACAGGTTCTGCACGTCCTCGCGGCTGTAGCCCGTCACGCCAGGCTGCGTCAGGCCCTGGTCGATCATCGACTTGTACAGCGTCGCTGCCTTGATGCCAGCGGGCGAATCGAAGCCGGCCTTGCCTTGCTTGTTCAGCACGTCGCCGCCGTTGGTCCACAGCGCATAGTAGTAGTACACGTCGGTTTCGATTTCCTTGCCCTGGAGGCCGAAACCGGCGACGCCCTTCGCCTTCAGCTTCTTCGACGCGTCGATCACGTCATTCCACGTCTTCGGGCCATTCGGATAGCCGACGCTCGCGAGCAGATCCTTGTTGTAGTAGAGCGCGCGTGCCGAAGCGGCGATGGGCAGGCCGTACGTCTTGCCGTTGATCTGGCCAGGCGCGAGGAACGGGCCGATGAAACGGCCCTTGAAGTTCGCATCCATGTAGCCGTCGAGCGGCTCGGCCACGTCGTCCTTCACGAAATCGAGCAGCCAGCGCGTGCCGACGATCGCGAGATCGGCGTTCGCGTTGCCCGAGATGTCCGTTTGCAGCTTCTGTTGCAGCGTGTCCCAGTTCACGTCCTCGATCTTGATCGTGGTGCCGGGGTTGGCCTTCTCGAACTGGCGGGCCATTTTCTCGAAGTACGGGGCCGTCGCGTCGCTGTAGTGCGCGACCGTCACACGCACCGTATCGGCGTGCGCCGATAGGGCAAGACCTGCAAACGCGAGCGCTGCGGCGACTTTGCCGAGCGTGAGGGAAGCACGTGCATGCAACGACATTTCGTCTCTCCTGGGATGGTCCGCCGCCGTAGCCGGCTGCTTGGGTTGATTGTTTGAAAAAATCCTACACACGAAAAAAAATGTTGTCACGTAGGGCTGACGATATTTTTTGTCGTCCGGTTTTTTGCATAAGATGCCGTAAAAGATGGGCTTTTTGTGCGGTGCGGGTTGGGCGATCTATGTAGCGAACGCATCATTCGCAAACCCCCAAAATGCGCACTATGTAGGAAATTTACATGACGACCGACGGTTTCGCGCATCGAGCGCAGGCCGTCCGGGAACGTGGAGAGGACGGACATGAAGCGTGTCGTGCTGGTGACGGGAGCGTGCGGTGGAATCGGCAGCGTGTTGTGCCGGCGTTTCGTCGAGGACGGCGCGACGGTGCTCGCGCTCGATATCGACGCCACCGCGCTGAACGAGCTTGCTGCAAGTCTGGGCGCCGACAACGTGACGCCCGTCGCCGTCGATCTCGGCGATGCCGAGGCGGTGCGCGAGAGCGTTGCGCAAGCGGTGCAAGCGCGCGGCCCCGTCGATGTGCTGGTCGCGAACGCGGGCGCAGCGGAAGGGCTGACGCTCGCGACGACGGACGCCGCGAGCTGGCAGCGCGACGTGCATCTGAACCTGAACGGCACGTATCACACGGTCGAAGCGGTGCGCGCGTCGATGATCGAGCGGCAGCGCGGATCGATCGTGCTGATCGGCTCGGTGAACGGCATGGCGGCGCTCGGCCATCCCGCGTACAGCGCGGCGAAGGCGGGACTCATCAGCTATACGAAGTCGCTCGCGATCGAACTCGGGCGTTATGGCATTCGCGCGAACATCGTATGTCCGGGCACTGTGAAGACGAAGGCGTGGCAGGCGCGCGTCGACAAGAATCCGCAAGTGTTCGAGAACCTGAAGAAGTGGTATCCGCTGCGCGACTTCGCGACGCCCGACGATATCGCCGATGCCGTGCTTTTTCTCGCATCGCCGATGGCGCGCGTGATCACGGGCGTCGCGCTGCCCGTCGATGGCGGCCTGATGGCGGGCAATCGTCTGATGGCCGAGGAGCTGACGCTCGAATCGCTATAGCGCGATTAACGCCTTTAACGCCTTCGCACAGGCAAACGTGACCGCACAACCGCAACGCGGCGACATGCAACGCCGCGCACGACGACGATGAGGACAGCATGGCAGCAGTGCAACTGAGCGGCATCTACAAGCGTTATGGCGACACGCAGGTCGTGCACGGCATCGACCTGCACATCGACGACGGCGAGTTCGTCGTGCTGGTCGGCCCGTCGGGTTGCGGCAAGAGCACGTTGATGCGGATGGTCGCGGGCCTCGAAGAAATCAGCGGCGGCGAGCTGACGATCGGCGGCACGCGTGCGAACGGCTTGCCGCCGCAGCAGCGCAATATCTCGATGGTGTTTCAGAGCTACGCGCTGTATCCGCATCTGTCCGTATACGACAACATCGCGTTCGGTCCGCGTATTCGCAAGGAAGCGTCGACGAGCTTCAAGCCGCGCATCGAGGCGGCCGCGAAGATGCTGAACCTCAGCGGCTATCTGGACCGCTTGCCGCGCGCGCTGTCGGGCGGCCAGCGTCAGCGCGTCGCGATGGGGCGCGCGGTGGTGCGCGAGCCGTCGCTGTTCCTGTTCGACGAGCCGCTGTCGAACCTCGACGCGAAGCTGCGCGTGCAGATGCGCACGGAGATCAAGGCGCTGCATCAGCGGCTCAAGAACACGGTGATCTACGTCACGCACGACCAGATTGAGGCGATGACGATGGCCGATCGCATCGTCGTGATGAACGCGGGGCGCATCGAGCAGATCGGGCGTCCGCTGGAACTGTACGACCGTCCGGCGAATCTGTTCGTCGCGAGCTTTCTCGGCTCGCCTTCGATGAACTTCGCGGAGGGCGAAGTGGTGAGCGCGGCGAACGGCGTCGCATTGCAACTCGGCGATGGTGCGCGGATTCCGCTGCCCGGCGTGAGCGGCGCGACGGCGAAGCCCGGCGCGAAAGTCACGCTCGGCGTGCGGCCCGAGCATATCGAAGCATCGAACGACGGCATTCCGATGGACGTCGAAGTGATCGAGCCGACGGGCGCGGAAACGCATCTGTACGGCAAGATCGGCGGCGCGTCGTGGTGCGTGACGACGCGCCAGCGCGCGTCGATCGAGCCGGGTCAGCGCGTGACGGTGCGCTTTCCCGAGCAGCACATGCATCTGTTCGACACGGGGAGCGGACGCAGACTCGGCTGACGGCACGACATAGCGACGACATGCCGTTGATTCACCTTCAACCCAAAGGAACGCACGGGTGTCCGCACCGAACCTGATTCCTCATATCCGCAGCGCGCTCGAATCGCTGCGGCCCGCCGAGCGCAAGGTCGCCGACATGGTGCTGTCGGATGTCGACTTCGCGATGCGCGCGAGCATCACCGAGCTTGCGCAGCGCGCGGACGTATCCGAGCCTTCCGTCACGCGCTTCTGCCGGGCCGTCGGTGCGCACGGTTTGCGCGACTTCAAGATGCAGCTCGCGCAAAGCGTCGCGGGCGGGATGCCGTATGCGTCGCAGGCCGTCGCGCGCGACGACGATACCGAGGCGCTGATGCAAAAGGTCGGCGAAGCGGCCGTCGAAGGCATCATGCAGGCGCGCAGCGCGATCGATCCCGTCGCGGTGAACGCCGCGATGGCCGCCCTGGCGAGCGCGCGTCGCGTGTATTTCTTCGGCGTCGGCTCGGGTTCGGGGCTTGTCGCGCAGGACGCGGCGTTGCGCTTCCTGCGCCTCGACATCGCCGCGAGCGCTTTTACGGATGCGCATTTGCAGCGCCTGTACGCGGGTCTGCTCGAACCCGGCGACGTCGCGTTCGCGATTTCGCATTCGGGGCGCAGCGTCGAAGTGAACGAGAGCATGCAGATCGCGAAGGAGCGCGGCGCGACGACGATTGCGTTAACCAATGTCGGCTCGCGGCTCGCGTGGATGGTCGATATCCCGTTGCTGTTGCGCGTGCCGAGTCCCGTCGATCCGAATACGCCGGGCGTGTCGCGGCTCGTGCATCTGTGCGTGATGGATGCGCTCGCGATAGGCGTCGCGCTGCGGCTCGAACCGCACACGCTGGAGAAGATGCGTCACGCGAAAGCGCGCCTGTCGCACGAAGCAGATGAGGCCGCCGAGGACGAGCCTCGTTGAGCCTCGTTAGTCAGGCGTGCGTCGTCGCTGTTTAGCGATGCACGAATCCGAACCGCCGCGACAGACGTTGAGCCGCCGCGAGCAACGTTTGCGCGGCGCCGCCCTGCGTGTCGCTGTCGAAACTTCCCGCCGTGCCCATCAACGCGATCACCAGCACGATGCTGCCCGTGTGATCGAAAACGGGCGCGGCCAGCGTGTTGATGCCGGGAATCGGCTTGTTGAGCGCGGTGTCGATGCCATGCTCGCGGATCTGCGCGAGACGCTCCGCGTACGGCGGCGCGAGCTTCGCCGCGCGCGCATCCGGCGACGCGAAAATCTCCGCGCGCTGCGCACCCGCGAGACGCAGATGATCCTGCGCGAGCAGACCGTGCCGCACATCGTCGGCGACATGAGCGGCGAACACGCGGCCGATCGCCGTGTTGACGAGCGACATCACCGTGCCCACGCGCAGGCTCACATGCAACGGCCGCGCCGATTCTTCGAGCCGCACGACGGTCGGCCCGAGCGGACCGAGCACGGCCATCGCGACGCTCATGCCCGTCGTCACCGCGAGGTCGACGATTTCGGGCTCCGCTTCGCGCGTCGGCGACAGGCGCTGCAATCCGATCAGACCCAGTTCTAGCGCAAGCGGCCCCGCTTCGAAACAACCTGACGCGTCGCGCCCGAGCAAGCCGATCTTCTGCAGGCTCACCAGATGCGGAAAGGCCTTCGCGGCCGGCATGCCCGCTGCCGCCGCCAGATCGCGCAACGACAACGGCTTGCCCGCCGCGACGAGAGCCGTGAGCAGCTCGCCCGTGCTGTCGAGCGACTGGATGCCGCGCTGCTGTTTTGCATCGGCGGCGGTTTCGGATGGCGAGGTCCTGAGGGCTTCGTTCATATTCAATGCGCCACGATATCCGCGCCGATCTCGCGCGCCGCGTCTTGCAGCGCGCGTGCGACCGGCCCGTTCCAGTTCACGTCGATTGTGCCGCTCGGGCCGATCACCGTCAGCGCGAGGCATAGCTCGCCGGCGGCATCGAGCACGGGCACGGCGAGACTGCTGATGCCGGGGCTCGGCGCGTCGATGCCGCGTTCGATACCGCGCTCGCGGATCGCGGCAAGCGTCGCGTCGAACGCTTTGCGCCCGGCGGGCGCGACGATATCGGCCGTGCCGCCCGACTGGTTCGCCCACATCGTCTGCAATTGAGCGGGCGCGACGAACGCGCAGAACACGCGTCCCGTCGATGTGGCGGGCAAAGACATCACCGTGCCCACATGCAGGTTCACATGCAGCGGAAAGCCCGCGTGCTCGTAGCGGACGATGGTCGGCCCTTGCGGACCGGCCGTGCAGATCGCGACGCTAAAACCGATGTGCTCGGCGAGCGCCGCGACGCGCGGCACGGCGGCGCGAAACGCAGGCTGGTTCGCGAGCCGCATCAGGCCGAGCCGCAATGACAGCGGGCCCGGCTCGTAGCGTCCCAAGAGTTCGTCGCGCTTGATGAGGCCGAGCCGCGTGAGGCTCACGAGATACGCGTGCGCCTGGCCGGGCGCGATGTCGGCCGCCGATGCGAGGTCGGAGAGCGCGAGCGGCGCGCGCGCCGTCGCGAGCGCATGCAGTAGCCGTCCGCCGACTTCGACGCTCTGGATGCCGCGCTGCTGCTTGCCAGCGCCCGTTTCGCTGTCTGCTGCTGCTTTGGCTGTCTTGGCCGCCTTGCTCATGCCGCTCACGACGTTCGCGTGCTCCGAAAAAAGGTCCATGTTAAACGAACGCGCGCCTTCGACCGCCTACGATCGCGCCGATCCAGCGAGCGCTCAGGGTAAACACGAAATTAGCATATAGCGATATGATTCGCTATTGACAAATAATCGGCAGCGTCTAAGATGGAATCAACCCGACGCGACAGCAACAGCCGCCGGGCAATTCCAACCAATGGGGCGAGACAGTCATCCACACTGCGCCGGCCGTTCGCATGCGGCGCGCGGTCTCGCCCTTCGCCCTATCAATTGACGGAGACGAGCATGGCCAAGGCATTCGCATCGCAAGCCGACCTCGAAGAGAAGAAGATCACGTGGACGCAGCTGTCCGACAACGCGTATGCGTACACGGCGGAAGGCGACCCGAACTCCGGCGTGATCATCGGCGAAGACGGCGTGCTGATCGTCGATACGACCGCGACGCCCGCGATGGCGCAAGACCTGATCGCGAAGATCCGCAGCGTCACCGACAAGCCGATCAAATACGTCGTGCTGTCGCACTATCACGCGGTGCGCGTGCTCGGCGCGTCGGCGTATTTCAACGAAGGCGCGCAGCAGATCATCGCGAGCCGCGGCACGTATGAAATGATCGTCGAGCGCGGCGAGGCCGACATGAAGTCGGAGATCGAGCGCTTTCCGCGTCTCTTTGCCGGCGTCGAAACGGTGCCGGGCCTCACGTGGCCGACGCTTGTGTTCGAGAAGGAAATCACGCTGTTCCTCGGCAAGCTCGAAGTGCGCATCGCGCATCTTGGCGCGGGTCATACGAAGGGCGATACCGTCGTGTGGCTGCCTTCGCAAAAGGTGCTGTTCTCGGGCGATCTCGTCGAATACGAGGCCGCGTGCTATTGCGGCGATGCTCAGCTCGAACAGTGGCCCGCGACGCTCGAAGCGCTGCGCGCGTTGAACGCCGAAAAGCTGGTGCCGGGTCGTGGTCCCGCGCTGACCACGCCCGAAGACGTGAACAAGGGCTTGGACTATACGAAGGACTTCGTCACGACGTTGCTGCAAAGCGGCCGCGAGGCCGTCGCCGAAAAACTCGATCTGAAGGCCGCGATGGCGCACACGCGCAAGGCGATGGACCCGAAGTTCGGCCAGGTCTTTATTTACGAGCACTGCCTGCCGTTCGATGTGTCGCGCGCGTATGACGAGGCGAGCGGCATCGCGCATCCGCGCATCTGGACCGCGCAGCGCGACAAGGATATGTGGGACGCGCTTCAGGCGTGATTCCATGCGTGACGCCCGCCGGGCGTGATGCGGCATGACCGAAGCACAGAGCAGATGGATGGAGACAGCAGAATGAGCAGCATCGACTATCAGACCTTGTCGTTCGAGTACCGGCGCTGCGCCGAGCAGGACAACAGCACGGCGAAGCACCCCGTGATCGTGGTCGGCGCGGGGCCCGTCGGTCTCGCGACGGCAATCGATCTCGCGCAGCATGGCGTGCCCGTCGTGCTCGTCGACGATGATTGCTCGCTTTCGACAGGTTCGCGTGCGATCTGCTTTTCGAAGCGCTCGCTCGATATCTTCGATCGCCTCGGCTGCGGCGACCGGATGGTCGACAAGGGTATCAGCTGGAACGTCGGCAAGGTGTTCTTGCAGGACGAGCTGGTGTACACGTTCAATCTGCTGCCGGAGGCGGGGCATCATCGTCCCGCGTTCATCAACTTGCAGCAGTACTACGTCGAAGGCTTCCTGCTCGAGCGCGCGCAGTCGCTGCCGAATATCGACATCCGCTGGAAGAACAAGGTGATCGGCTTGCAGCAGCACGGCGAGCCGGGTTCCACAGATGCGTTCGTCACGCTGACCGTCGAGACGCCCGATGGCGACTATCCGTTGTGCGGCCGCTATGTCATCGCCGCCGACGGCTCGCGCAGCCCAATCCGCAACACGATGGGACTCGACAGCAAGGGCCGCGTTTTCAAGGACCGTTTTCTGATCGCCGACGTGAAAATGGAAGCGGAGTTTCCGAGCGAGCGCTGGTTCTGGTTCGATCCGCCGTTCCATCCGAATCAGTCGGTGCTGCTGCATCGCCAGCCCGACAACGTATGGCGCATCGACTTTCAACTCGGCTGGGACGCGGATCCCGTCCTCGAGAAAACGCCCGAGCGCGTGCTGCCGCGCGTGCGCGCGCTGCTCGGACCCGATGTGAAATTCGAACTGGAATGGGTCAGCGTCTACACGTTTTCATGTCTGCGCATGGATCGCTTCCGGCATGGCAACGTGGTGTTCGTCGGCGATGCCGCGCATCTCGTGTCGCCGTTCGGCGCGCGCGGCGCGAACAGCGGCTTTCAGGATGCCGAGAACATCGCGTGGAAGCTCGCGATGGTGCTCGACGGCCGCGCGCCGGACGCGTTGCTTGACACGTATGCGAGCGAACGCGAATACGCGGCCGACGAAAACATCCGCAACTCGACGCGCTCCACCGACTTCATCACGCCGAAGTCGCCTGTCAGCCGCACCTTCCGCGACGCCGTGCTGAAGCTCGCGCGTAAGCATTCTTTCGCGCGTGCGCTCGCGAACAGCGGACGTCTTTCCGTGCCTGCGGTGCTGCGCGATTCGGCGCTCAACACGGCTGATCGCGACAGCTTCGAAGGCAAGATGGTGCCGGGGACTTCGTGCGCGGACGCGCCGGTTTTGCTGAACGGCGCGCCCGCCTGGCTGCTCGCGCAAGTGGGCGAGGTGTTCACGGGCGTGCTCTTCTGCGGCAAGGACGGCATCGACGCCGCGACGCAACGTGCGTGGAATGCGCTGCACGATGGCCCGGTTCCCCTGAAGCTGGTCATCGTCGCGCGTGATGGCGCGCGCGATTCGATACGTGATCTGAAGGGCGCAGTCGTCCTCGACGATGCCGAAGGTCTTGCGTTCTCGCGTTACGATGCGACGCCTGGCACGTTCTATTTGATCCGCCCGGACCAGCATGTGTGTGGGCGTTGGCGAACGCTCGACGCGGCGCGTATCGAAGCCGCGCTCAAACGGGCATTGTGCGTGGAAGGCATTGCGTAAATGCAGCGTACGGCGCAACAGGAGACAACAGTGGCACTCATCACGCAACTCAATCTGACACAACCCGACGACTTCTACGAAGCGCTGATCGACATGCATCGCGACTTCGATGAAGCGCAAAGCCAGGCGGCCAACGCGCAACTGATCCTGTTGCTCGCGAATCATATCGGCGACCATGCGACGCTGATGGAAGCGATTCGATATGCGCGCGAAGGCGTCGATGGAAAGGATGCGCAGGCTGCGGCGGGGCACGCAGCGGACGCACCGCGCGTCGCGGCCTGATCTTTTGATGCGGCTCGCAGCGTAAGCACAGGCGAGCCAGGCGAGCCATCACTTTTCCCACAGCCTCACCCGTTCACAACCTCACAACACGGCGCAACGAACGCCGGACCCGTTGGGTCCGTTGGACCCGTATTGTCTGGAGATCCTGATGAGTCATTCCATGAGCCACTCCGTTCCGCATGCCTATGAGCCTGGTGGTTCCGCCGCCACGCAGCACGACGACACGGCGCTTTATCGCAAGGTCACGTGGCGCATCGTGCCGTTTCTGTTTCTCTGCTACGTCATTTCGTTTCTCGATCGCATCAACATCGGCTTCGCGCAATTGCAGATGAAGCACGATCTCGGCTTCAGCGATGCGATGTATGGACTCGGCGCTGCCGTCTTCTATATCGGCTACGTGGCATGCGAAGTGCCGAGCAATCTGCTGTTGGCTCGCTTCGGCGCGCGCCGCACGTTCACGCGGATCATGCTGCTGTGGGGCGCGGCGTCGGTGTGCATGATGGTCGTCTCCCAACCGTCGCATTTCTATCTGTTGCGGTTCATGCTCGGCGTGTTCGAAGCGGGCTTCTTTCCGGGCATCGTGCTGTATCTGACGTACTGGTATCCCGCGCAGCGGCGCGCCGTGATCCTGTCGATTTTCTTCGCGGGCGTCGCGGTGGCGGGCGTGCTCGGTGGCCTCGTCTCCGGCTGGATCATGCGCGACATGGCGGGCGTCATGGGCCTGTTCGGCTGGCAATGGATGTTCGCGATCGAAGGCGCGCCCGCTCTCGTGCTCGGCTTGCTCGCTGCGTTCTGGCTCGTCGATGGGCCGCAAAAGGCTGCGTGGCTCACGCAGCAGGAGAAGGATCATCTGATCGCGCAACGCGATGCCGAGCATCGTCCCGCGAGTTCGCATTCTTCGCGCTCGTTCATCGACGCATTGCGCAACCCACGCGTCTATCTGTTCGGGTTCATCTATTTCTCGCTGACGTGCGCATCGTTGACGCTCAACTTCTGGATGCCGCTGATGATCCGCGATTTCGGCGTGCACGACGTGCTGTGGATCAGCCTGTACACGGTGATCCCCAATGCGATCGGCGCGGTTGGATTGATCGCCATTGCGCGTCATTCGGATCGTCACGGCGAGCGCCGCAAGCATTTCGCTTTTTGCACGATGGGGGGCGGTATCGCGCTGTCATTGCTCACGCTGCATCTGAGCAGCTTTGCCGCGATGCTCGGCATTCTGTCGATTGGCGCCGTGCTGATCTTCGCCGCGCTGCCGATCTTCTGGACCGTGCCGTCCGGTTATCTGTCGGGCAAGGCTGCTGCTGCGTGCATCGCGCTGATCAGCAGCATCGGCATTACGAGCGGCATCGTGAGCCCGTGGGTGATCGGCGTCATTAAGACACGCACGGGCAGCATGGACGTCGCGCTGTATCTGCTGACGGCACTGCTGTTCATGAGCGGCATCGCATTGCTGCGCGGCGTGCCTGCGCGGCGCATCGCGGACCAGGCGTCGGCTTGAATTCCTAGACCTGCACCGACGGAATGCTCTTCATGCAACGTAGCGCGAACATCGACCGGCTGTGTCGAATGCCGGAGATCTTGTAGAGTTTTTCGCGCAAGAAGCGTTCATAGCCCGCTGTGCCATCGACGGCCACCTTGATCAGATAGTCGTATTCGCCCGACACGAGATACGCCTCGAGCACGTCGGGCAGCGTCGCGAGTTCGGCGCCGAAGCGGGCCAGTGCGTCGTCGTCGTGCCGGTCGAGCGTGACCTCGATCAGCACGACATCCGCGAAACCCAGCTTCTGCTGGTCCAGCAACGCGACGTAGCCGCGGATATAACCGTCGGCTTCGAGTTGGCGCGTGCGGTTCCAGCACGCAGTGGTCGACATGCCGACAAGCTCGGCCAGTTCCGCATTCGACAGGCGCGCGTTCTTTTGCAGCGCGCGCATGATCGCGCGGTCCTGATTGTCCAGCGGGCGGGTGCGGGCTTGCATGATGTGCGATCAGAAGAATGTTCGTGGAATCTCCATTCTACCGGAACGATATTCCGTCTATGGCCCGTCTTTCGTGCGAGACAGGAAGCCTATCAACCTGCATCACCGGTATATTCTTCACCATGCTTCCTTGCCCGCAAGGACAGGCGGATAACCCTCCGCCGGCAGGTGCCGCGTCATTCGCAAGATGGCGCCGGCAGGGATGGTCAGCGGCGAAACCACGCCGTGCGACGCGTTCATCGGTCACGGAAGCATTCATTCTCTGCGCAGTTCTCGCGCGTCAATTTCCCCTGCTTCTATTCTCACGCCTGTTTTTTGTCCTATCGACAGGCGCTTTTATTACTAAAACAATCCATCTATATTGCAGAAATAAAATCTGTCATCGCGGACGTGGTGATTCCAGTCGGACACGGCAGTGAATCACGCGCGCGCGCCACGTCGCATCGTCAAGTCATGGCGGTCTTCGGGAGACGGCCATGCTTCAACCCAGCAGGGGGAGCCATGTCCACGTCGCCTCTTTTCGATGCGCCGCACGATTCCAGCGACTTCGCCGAGCACGCCGATTCGCGCCTGCACAACCGCGATCTCGCGCCCGTTCCGCACGACCGCCGCACGTGGACGGGCTACAGCATCTTTGCGATGTGGATGTCCGACGTGCATAGCGTCGGCGGCTATACGTTCGCGGCGAGTCTCTTTCTGCTCGGCATTTCCGGCTGGCAGGTGCTGATCGCACTGACGGTCGGCATTCTTGTCGTCTACATGCTGATGAACTGGGTCGGCAAACCGAGCTATATGCACGGCATTCCCTTCCCGGTGATGGCGCGCGTGAGCATGGGCGTGATGGGCGCAAACCTCGCGGCGATGATTCGCGGCGTGGTCGGCATTGTCTGGTATGGCGTGCAAACGTACTTCGCGTCCAAAGCGGTCGCGACACTACTGCTTTTGTTCATTCCCGCATCGGCGGCATTGCGTGACGTGAGCTTTCTGAAGCTCGATGGCCTGGGCTGGATAAGCTTTCTTTTCATGTGGATCTTCCAGCTCTTTATTTTTCAACGCGGCATGGAGACGATCCGCAAGTTCATCGATTTTTGCGGGCCGGCGGTGTACGTCGTGATGTTCGCGCTGATGGCGTGGATACTTTCGCAAGCTGGCCTTGGCAGCTTGAGCCTGACTCTTGGCGGTAAAACGCTGACGGGCGCACAACAGTTTGCGGGCATGGGGAATGCCATACTGCTCGTGGTCAGTTATTTCGCTGCGTTGCTGCTCAATTTCGGCGACTTCTCGCGTTTTGCAAGAAGCGAGCAGCAGATGAAAGTCGGCAATTTCCTCGGACTGCCCGTCAACTTCATCGTCTTCGCGATCATTACCGTCATCGTCACGTCGGGCAGCGCGAGCGTATTCGGTTCGATGATCATGGACCCCGTCGCGATCGTCGCGCACATCCAGAACAAGGTCGCCGTTGTGATCGGCAGCCTGACGTTTATCGTGGCGACAATGGGCATTAATATCGTCGCCAATTTTGTTTCGCCCGCCTATGATCTCGCCAATCTTTTCCCGAAGCACGTCGATTTCAAGCGCGGCGGTTTGATCGCGTCCATTCTCGCCGTGCTCGTTTGCCCGTGGATTTTTGTCGACAGTCCAAAGGCCATTACGATTTTTGTCAGCGTATTCGGCTCCGTGCTCGCACCGCTGTATGGCGTAATGATGGCCGACTTTTACCTCATCAAGAAACAGCACGTGCAAACGGCCGAACTCTATACGATGGCGCCGACGGGCCGCTTCTATTACGACGGCGGCTGGAACAAGGTGGGTGTTGCGGCGCTCGTGCTGTCGGGATGCATCTCCGTGGGTTGGGAGTTGTGCACCCAGTTGTTGCACGTGCTGCCCGAGAACAATTTTGGCTGGTTGATCGGCGCGGTTGCGGGCGCGGTGCTCTACGTGGCGATGATGCGGTTCGCGCGGAGAACCTGAAAGAATGACCGAGTGCGCATTCGTCCTCAAGAAAGTTCTCCGAGGCGAAAGAATTTGTGCTCGGGAAAAGCGTCAATGGACCGATTTCGGCGCTAGTTTGTCTTTAGAGACCGATTGAATTATTCGATACTCAGGTGTCGATTCGTGGCGCGCGCCGATGGCGCGCCACCGTCACCATATGCGCGCGCGTATAGAGCAAGAGCCGCCGAAGCAAACACCCATACTGCTACGACTCTTTCGAACGGACACGAAGATGGACCGGCTGGACGCGTTAAGGCTGTTCGTCGAAATCGCCGAAGCCGGGAGTTTTTCCGCGGCCGCGCGAAAGAGCACGATCTCGACTTCGACAGTCACGCTTGCGCTACAAAAGCTGGAAGAGGAAGTCGGTGCGCGGCTCATTACGCGCACGACACGGCGGCTGTCATTCACGCACGAAGGTCAACGTTTCCTCGACGACGCGCGCCGCGTGCTCGCCGATTGGGATGCCGCAATACTGAGCCTGCGCGACGACGGCCCTTTGAACGGACCGATCCGTCTCACGGCCAGCAACGACTTCGGCCGGACCCGAGTCGTGCCATTGCTCGACAAGTTCATGAGCCTGCATCCGCAAGTGCAGGTGTCGCTGCTGTTGACGGACGGCGTGGTCGATCTCGTCGATCAGCGTCTGGACCTTGCGTTGCGCAACGGACCTCTGATCGATTCGCGGCTCAAGGCGCGGCTGCTGCTGACGGGCCCGCTCGTCGTCTGCGCGGCGCCGTCGTACTGGACGGCGCATGGCAAACCGATGCACCCGTCTCAGCTTTCTTCGCACAATTGCCTGATATTCGCGCGACCCGATGGGCCGCTGTCGAACTGGCCGTTTATCATCGACGGCAAAAAGGTGTCGGTGAAGGTATCGGGAAACCGCGTTGCGAGCGATGGCAGCGTGCTGCGCGAATGGGCGATCAACGGTTATGGCGTTGTGCTCAAGAACCGGTGGGACATCTATCACGAACTGATGTCCGGCCGGCTCGAAACCGCGCTGGACCCATTCATCGGCGAACGCGTCGATCTGTTCGCGGTCTATGTGGGCGCAGTGCCGAGCCGGCGCGTTGGCACGCTGATCGACTTCATTGCGCGCGAGCTTGCCGTCGACGATGCGCTTGAACTGCATCCGCTCGACAGCACGCGCCCTCTCTAGTACGACAGACGTTTCCATTGTTCAGACTTTAGTCCGGCACGCATGCAGCGTCTGCCGGATTGCCCCCGCATTCAAAAGCAGGTAGCCTAACTGCGATTGAATCAGTCGGAGTGGATATGTCTCACATCAGCGCGGGCGTCGAATACGGGTTGCACTGCCTGCTTTATCTGACCGAACAGGCGCCAGGCGGCGTGACGGAAGCGAGCGTGCGCGATCTCGCGGAACTGCAGGGCGTACCCGCCGATTACGTCGCGAAGCTGTTCACGAAGCTGCACAAGGCGGGGCTCGTCATTGCGACGGAGGGCGCAAAGGGCGGCTTTGCACTGGCGCGTCCGGCAAACCAGATTTCGGTACTCGATGTCGTGACGGCGATCGACGGCGACAAGCCGCTGTTCGAATGCCGCGAAGTGCGCACGCGCTGTGCGGTGTTCGGCGAGACTGCGCCGACGTGGGCGTCGAGCGGCGTCTGCTCGATTCATGCAGTGATGCAGAACGCCGAGAAGCGCATGCGTGAGGCGCTGGCATCGCAATCGCTGTCGGATCTGGCGACGCGCACATCCGCGAAAGCGCCACGCACGTTCGGGCCGCAAGTCGTGAAGTGGCTCGAAGGGCGTGCGACTGGCCGGCGCCGGGAGCGCGGCGATCGTCATCGGGCACACGACGCGGAGCGATAGTCGCGAGGTCATATTCCCGGCGAGTTTGACGCGAAAGGCCGCAGCTTCATTGCTGCGGTCTTTTTGTTTGGGCATCGAAAAGCGCCGCATTCTCGCGGCAGATGATTTACACCGTTTCGAGTTGCGCGCTACCGGTGCGTTCCCGTTCCCATGCCGCCCAATCGGCCGCCACGGCTGCGAGGTCCGCGTGCGCGCGCTTCAACGCGTCGATGCGGGCTTCCTGATCGGAGAACTGCAGCGGCTGCGCATCGACGAAAGTCGGCGCGTCGACACCGATGAAGCCGAATGCTGCCTTGAGCGCCGGCGTCAACGCATCCATCGACGAGAACACGTTGCCGGGGCGCAAGTCCGCGCCACGCGTGGTGATGAACAGTACTTTCTGGCGATTCAGCTGGCCGACGATGCGCCCATCCTCCGTTGTCCGGTAGGTGATGCCCGCACGCGTGATGTTGTCGATGAACGCCTTGAACGCGGACGGCATTGACCAGTTGTACATCGGCATCGCAAAGACAAAAGCATCGGCCTCGAAGAGGCGCTTGCAGAGCGCGTCGGAAGCGGCGAGCGTCGCGCGCATTTCGTCGGTGCGTTCCTGTTCGTCGCGGTACGTCGCAATGGCAAATGCCTTGCTGACGTGCGCCGGCGTATCGACAGTGACATCGAGGTAATCGACTTCGACCTCTACGCCTTCACTCCGCAAGTTGTCGATGAACTGGCGCGACAGCGCGCGGGAATTGGACCGTTCGCGCTTCGCGCTCGAATCGACGTGAAAAATCTTCATGTTTGCTCTCTAGTTGCAACGTTTTTGAAAATCGGCGCCGCACCTGGCGGCAGAAGACGACTGCGTCACGCGCCATCGACAGGACCTTCGCATGCGCCAGGTCTCCATTACTACGACTCGTCATATCGTAGTCGCGAGAATGGTGGGTTTATCCATTCGATGCAACGGATGGAGATACGGCTGGAGATTTCGGGCGTCGTGCATCCGGAATTCGTGTGAAGAAGCCAGAGGCTTGCGCAGAGAGGCTTGGTCCGCTGTCGCGTCAAACGGCCCGAGCATCCGTGATGAAAACGGGAAACAGTGTTTCGCGCAACGCATCGTACGTGCCAAAGAAAACGGCGGCCATGTGGCCGCCGTTGATCAGGAAAGAAGTCGAGCGTATGACAAAGGCGCAGAAATATCAGAGTTTCGCCACTTCCTTATATACATGTATGCGCGGACGAATCGACCGTCGAAACTAGTCGAGTACGATGCCCCTCGCATAGCCGGGCACTTCTGACGCGAGAATCATTCGGTTGCGATTGGCGGGGAAATACGTTTCGCAGGCACGTGGACGGAACACAGGATCACCGCGTCGAATCGGCCTGCCAGTCAGCACGCAAAAGGCGTCCTTGCGCGCGAGGCCGATGCGCCATACCTGATCCGCGTAATGGCCCGAGCGCGGGTCGCTCCAGCACACGCTGAGCGTTTTCGACGACAGCAGTTCGAGAATTGAAATATGCGCCGGCGGCGGTTCCGCTTCCACAGGTTCTAGCGCTTCGGGCGGCGGCCGTTTGGTCATGCGGAATTTTTTCTTCGGACCGTATTGCGCTTTTCTGGTCGATTCAAGCGTCGAGGGTGTGGGCATCAAAACGCCCACCAATGCGCGTCGAACAATATCTTCTTCGACCGGACGAGTCATGATTCACCTCCGTCACAGAGTTTGGCTGGCGGCTCGCGATCGCGCGGCCGAGGTGCTGCTGCTGACGTCAACGTTGTTGTACGGTGTGGCTCGCAAGGCAATTTGTTTGACATGCCTGCATGGCGCAGCGATGCGCAACCTCGATTCGAGGCATCGACGCGCCATGACTCTATATTGGACGTTCCGACCGCAATACGGCAAGTCAGCTTCGCCAATCGAGCGGCAATTTTGCGTAGCAGGCGATTGATCGACGCGCGGCATAGACGCGATGAGCGCATGCATCGCGTGCTGGAAAAGGCACGTGCGTCTGGATGGCCGATAGCCACTACCGACGGGCAACTGAATGCCTGGAGCTCGCGCGTGCCTTGCATCAAGTTGCTCTGATTCGATAAGGCAAATATGCGCGTGGCTTACTTCTTGTCCCAGATCACGAGGTTCTTATCGTTGTCGTCCGCGACAAAAATGGCGAGCAGCTTCGCGGGCTTGGTCTTGCTTGCGTTTTCGCTGACCAGATGGTGAGCGCCAGGTGCTTCCGTCCAGCTCTCGCCCGCGTGATACACGCGCTCTTCGCCATCGTCGACCTTGCTGCGAATTTCGCCTTGCAGCACATAGCCGACCACGAACGCCCGCCCATGCCGATGTGACCGCGAAACGCCACCCGGTTTGTAGTCGACGACGATGGCCGTCATGGTCTTGCCGGGCAAGTTTGCAATGGCGGTCTGGAACGCCGGGCTGATGTGCTCGTGTCGGCTATCGATGCCCTGCGCATGGGCGGCGTGCGATGCGCCGAGCGCAATACACGCTGCGGCAGTGGATGCGAAAACGGTATCGACGAAATTCACTTCAACTCTTCGATACAAGGCATTTTTGATCGTTGCGACGTGCCAGCAGACTTCAGCACGATGAACGTTGCATACGAACGTGCGTTTATAACTGCGATAATCCAAATCGTAGTTGCGAGATTAAACACTTTGCTGCAAGTATGCAAGCAAACGTCCCGCGTCCCGCTGCGAACATATGAAAGGTCAGTATCCGCCCGGCTTTCCCACATAGCGAGAGTTGACTGGTGGATGCTGCCGTGACATTTCACTTGCCATGTTTGTCATGCGTGTCTAGAATCCGCATCATTGACATCCACGTCAAATATCGCGAGCGGCTCGTTCCGCTTCCTGAAGAATCGCCACGCAGCGCACGGCCTCAAGCGGAGCACTTTCAGCATGTCTACAGATGCATGTCTCTCATCGACGGCCGACACGGGCCGTATCGCCGTATGGCGACATATCTTTGCGGGTTTCAGTGCGAGCCTCGTCGGTATCGGACTCGCTCGCTTTGCCTATACGCCGCTCATTCCGCCGCTCATTCAATCGCACTGGTTCGCGGCATCGGATGTCGTGTATCTGGGCGCGGCCAATCTCGCCGGCTATCTGCTTGGCGCGCTGCTGGGACGCCCGCTTGCGCATCGCGTGACGAGCGCATCGGCATTGAGAGCAATGATGTTGCTCGTCACCGTGGCGTTTCTTGCGTGTGCGTTTCCGGTATCGGTGGCCTGGTTCTTCTTCTGGAGATTGATGTCGGGCGTGGCGGGCGGAACGATCATGGTGCTGGTCGCCGCGACCGTGCTGCCGCATGTGCCTGCCGCTCGCAAGGGGCTTGCAAGTGGAGCGATCTTTCTCGGCCTCGGCGTCGGTATCGCGGCGTCGGGCACGATCGTTCCTTTGCTGCTCAACCTTGGCTTGCGAAACACGTGGATCGGCATCGCTGCCTTGTCCGCTGCTCTCACATTGGCGACGTGGTACGGGTGGCCGTCCGCAACGCAATCGTTGCACGCTTCAGCGGCGTCCCACACTGTGAGGACGCGCGAGCCTTCGACGGTCCGCGTCCTTTACGTCGAGTACGCATTGATGGCGCTCGGCCTCGTTCCCACGATGGTCTTTCTCGTCGATTTCATCGCGCGCGGTCTCGGCGCGGGCGCGCACGTCGGCGCTTCGTACTGGATTCTTTATGGCGTAGGCGCGATCTTCGGCGCGCCTGTATATGGCTTCGTCGCAGACCGCCTGGGCGGACGATTCGCTATCCGCGTGCTGTCGCTGCTGCAAGTCGTGGCGCTCGCGGCGCTTGCGATATCGAGCAACAGAGTACTGATCGGCGCGCTCACGTTGCTGATCGGCAGCTATCCGCCCGGCATTGTGCCGACGATGCTCGCGCGCATCCATGAAGTCGTGCACGACCACGGCAAGCAGCACGTCGTGTGGGGCCGCGCGACGACGACCTTCGCAGCATTTCAGGCGATTGCGGGCTACGCGTATTCGGCGATTTTCAACGCGAGCGGCGGCAATCATCGTCTGCTGTTTGCAATCGGGGCGGCGGCGCTGATGTTCGTGGTCGTCGCAGACTATGTGGCGCCGTGGCTCGCGCGAAAGCCCGAAACAAACGGAAGCATCACATAGTGGTTTTCACGCGCGGCACGGTTGTTCTTGAAATCGTCGCGGGTGGGATCGTTTAAAAAGGATGGCATGCTGTGACTTAACAAAGATTAACTACCGCTCCTGCTTTTGACATACGACAATTCGATCATTCACTCTCGTATGGTTCGGGCAGGCATGACATCGACAGGAGACGTTCGATCGTGAAGGCCGGGGCAAATCGCTCACTCGCGAGCGTCATCGACGACGCTGACGCTCTGTCGCAAGCGCGCACGCACCACAGCTGCACGCGTTCGGCACTCACTCGCAATCTTTTTGTTCTCGGCGTGTGCGGCTGGTCGTTGATCGAGACGCCTGCCGAGCTCGATCCTTCGCTGGGCCACATGGGCATCGCAGCGCTCGCGATTTCAAAGATTCTTTCGGCCGCGCTGGGCGTTGCGGCCGTGCGGGACATCAGGCGCGCGCAGTGGCTATTCACGTTCCTGTGCGGACTGAGCCTCGTCGCAATCGTACCGGCACTGCCCGTCGAGCTGAACGAATCGTTGTGGGTGTTCTCGCAATCGCTAATCGAATGCCTGCTCAAGGCGGGCGCTTTGCTCGCGTTGGGCTTTTCGCGTGCCCCGCGCGCGTCACGTTCTGGCGGCATGGCGGTGGCTGCGTGGAACGTCGTCAGCGAATCCTCTTCTGATATCGTCGAGCAACGCTAAATGTACTAGATGGTTAGCGGCCGTCTGAAAAGATCGCGTGCGATCGAGCAGAACAGATCGGTCGTGGGACTTTGATCCTGCAAACGTCGGCTCATGATGATCGGCGACGACACCTGCGCGCCGTCGAGTGATCGATATGTCACGCCTCGCGCGCGCAAACCTCTGACGCTCTCCGGCACGAGACACACGCCGACCTGCGCGGCGACAAGGCCGAGCGCCGTCTGCAACTCGCGCACTTCATGGACGGCTGCGGGCTCGACGGCATGATCGCGAAAGGCGGAGAGCTGCTGGTCCGCGTAACTGGGCCGCGGCGTGGACGGATAGATGATCAGCGTTTCTTTCGCAAGCGCGTCGAGCGTCAACGTTCCGCTTTCCGCGAGCGCATGGCCAGCAGGCAACGCGGCGATCAGCGTCTCTTCGACGAGCACCTCGCGCGCCAATTGCGATTCGTCGAAACGCAGGCGTCCAAAGCCGACATCGATGCGTCCGCCTTTTAGTGCGCTCAGCTGCTCGATCGTGAACATCTCGATCAGCGAAATCTGGATGAGCGGCGCCGCTTCCCTGAATGCGCGGATCACGTCGGGCAACGCGCCGTATAGCGTCGATGGTACGAAGCCGATGACAATGCGCTCGGCGAGTTGCGCGAGGCGCCGCGTGAGCGGCAACAATTCGTCGCTCTCTTCGAGCAGGCGCTTCGCCTGCGCGTAAAAGACGCGCCCGGCTTCCGTCAGCCTGAGCGGGCGCGCGCCTCGTTCGAAGAGCGCAAGGCCCACGCTGTCTTCGATCTGCTGGATTTGCCGCGAGAGCGGCGGCTGCGTCATGTTCAGCCGTTCGGCGGCGCGCGTGAAGTTTCTTTCTTCCGCGACCGCGACGAAATAGCGAAGTTGACGCAGTTCCATCTATGCCCTGAAGGTATGGAAATAGACTCAATCGGTCTTGGACGGATTCCGCTGACGCACCTAGTATGGGACCAACAGCAGGAGAGCCGTATGATACCAAGCCCCATACAGATACAAGCCGTAGACACCATTCTCGTCGATGTTCCCACGATCCGGCCGCACCGCCTGTCCGTCGCCACGATGAATTGCCAGGTCCTCGTGCTGGTCCGGATTCAATGCGCGGATGGTATAGCGGGCTGGGGCGAGGCGACGACGATCGGCGGGCTCGCTTATGGCGAGGAGAGCCCCGAAAGCATCAAAACCAATATCGACACCTACTTCGCGCCGATGCTCAAAGGCATGGATGCGACGCGCCCCGGCCAGATCATGGCGAAGCTGCGCGAGAGCTTTCAAGGCAATCGCTTTGCGAAGTGCGCGATCGAAACGGCGCTGTTCGACGCGCAGGCTCGACGGTTTGGCGTGCCGCTGTCGGAACTGTTCGGCGGCCGCGTGACGGATTCCGTGGAGGTCGCGTGGACGCTTGCGAGCGGCGACACAGGACGCGATATCGACGAAGCGCATCAGATGCTGGAAATGAAGCGCCATCGCGTGTTCAAGCTGAAGATCGGCACGCGTGTGCCCGCTGACGACGTCGCGCATGTTGCCGCGATCAGGGCCGCCGTGGGCGACCGCGCGCAAGTGCGCGTCGACGTGAATCAGGCATGGAGCCAGGTCGAAGCGCTGTGGGCCATCGAGCGGCTCGCGGATGCGGGCTGCGATCTGATCGAACAGCCGATTGCCGCCGACGATCGACGTGGCCTCAAGCGTCTCACGCATCTGTCGAAGGTACCCATCATGGCCGACGAAGCATTGCACGGCCCCGTCGATGCATTCGATCTCGCTAGCACCCACGCCGCCGATGTGTTCGCAGTGAAGATCGCGCAATCGGGCGGCCTGACGGGCGCGGCGAGCGTGGCGGCGATTGCGCTCGCATCGGGTGTCGACCTGTATGGCGGCACGATGCTCGAAGGCGCGCTCGGCACGATCGCTTCTGCGCAACTGTTCAGCACTTTCCGCGAATTGAAGTGGGGCACTGAGCTCTTCGGGCCATTGCTTCTCACCGAAGAAATTCTCGTCGAGCCGCTGCGCTACGAGAACTTCGCGTTGAAGTTGCCACAAGGGCCGGGCCTCGGCATTCAACTCGACCTCGACAAGGTCGAGAGATTGCGCCGCGATACGAAGCGCGGCGCGAGTGTAGTGAAGCTATGACGGTGCTGAACGGCCCGTTGAGCATCGTCGTCAGTGATTGGACTAAAGGAGACATCCCCATGGAAATCAAAGCCATCGACGCCCTGTTGAACACGATCAACGAGAGCGCCACGCATGAAGGCAATGCTCGCACGAAGCAGGTGGTCAACCGCATCATTCGCGACCTGTTCATCGCGATCGACGAACTCGACGTGACGCCGAACGAGTTCTGGTCGGCGCTGAACTATCTCGGCGAAGCGGGCCAAAGCGGCGAACTCGGCCTGCTGGCAGCGGGTCTTGGCTTCGAGCACTTCCTGGACGTCCGTCTCGACGAAGCCGAAAAGAAAGCAGGTGTCTCGGGTGGCACCCCGCGCACGATCGAAGGTCCGCTGTATGTGGCGGGCGCGCCGGAATCGACGGGCCATGCGCGTTTGGACAACGGCAATGAGCCGGGCGAAACGCTCGTGATGCGCGGCCACGTGACCGGCGAAGACGGCGAGCCGCTGCGCGGAGCGCTGGTCGAAGTGTGGCACGCAAACCATCTCGGCAACTACTCGCACTTCGACAAGTCGCAGCCCGAATACAATCTGCGCCGCTCGATCCGCACCGATGAAAACGGTAACTACAGCTTCCGCAGCGTGGTTCCCATCGGCTATAGCGTGCCGCCCGAAGGCAAGACGCAGCAACTGCTCGATCTGCTCGGCCGTCACGGTCATCGTCCCGCGCACATTCACTTCTTCGTGTCGGCGCCCGGCTATCGCAAGCTCACGACGCAGATCAATATCGAAGGCGATCCGTATCTGTGGGACGATTTCGCGTTTGCCACGCGCGAAGGCCTCGTGCCTGCGCTGAAGAAGGAAGAGGGCGCAACGGGCAAGCCGTATGGCATCGACGGCCAGTTCGCGCTGATCGACTTCGACTTCAATCTCGTCAAGGAACGCAACGATGTGCCGACGAGTGAAGTGGAGCGTGCTCGCGCCTGATCGCTCCGCATCGTCGAATGGTTGAGATGCGGCCGCTTTCAGGCGGTCGCGCGCATTGAAAGCGCGGCGCGCAGTGAACGTCGTATAGCGAATTGTCGCGCAATCGGTCGAAAGTCACTCGAAAGTCTCTCTAAACAAGCGGAGTACCTGAATGCTATTTCACGTGAAGATGGTCGTTAAGCTGCCGCCCGATATGCCTGCGGAGCGCGCGAACGAATTGAAGGCCAACGAAAAGGCCATGGCGCAGCGGCTGCAACAAGAAGGCATCTGGAGACACTTGTGGCGTATCGCCGGGCTGTATGCGAACTACAGCGTGTTCGATGTAGAGAGTCCCGCGCAGCTGAATGATCTGCTCATGCAGTTGCCGCTCTATCCGTATATGGAAGTCGAAGTCGATGCGATATGCCGGCATCCGTCGTCGATTCATGACGACGATCGCTAACGGCTTCAGCTTCCGTTTTCGTTAGCGCTATAAAAACAAAAAAGGAAGAGACCAGGCACGCGTCTCTTCCAAAGTACTACTAGGGTAGTCCTACCAGACAACAACAACCACTACAACAAACGACAGCTCGATCAGTCGAGCGCGGCAGCAGGCCCGAAGAATTCATAACGGCTCTGTTTCTCGGGCACGCCCATCGCCTTCAGATGCCGCTTCACGGCCTTCATGAAAGGCTTCGGTCCGAGGAAATACACATCGACGTCGCGCGTCGCGGGCATCCATTCCATCAGACGCGCTTCATCGAGCAAGCCTTCCGCGTGATGTGCCTCGTCGTCGGCACGCGGCTTCTCGTACACATAGAAACGCTTGAGTTGCGGATGACGATCCGCGAGCTCGTCGATGACATCGCGGAACGCATGCACGCCGCCGTGACGCGCTGCGTGGATGAAGTGAATCGGACGCGACGTCTGCAACGCGGCGTTGAGCATCGCGAGCGTCGGCGTGATGCCCACACCGCCGCTGATCAGCACGAGCGGCTTGTCGCTGCTCTCCAGCGTGAAATCGCCCGACGGCGCGTACAGGTCCAGCGTCGAGCCTTCGTGCACGGAGTCATGCAGGAAGTTCGAGCCCCGGCCGTTCGGCTCGCGCTTCACACTGATCCGATATTCGTGGCCATTTGCCGCAGCCGACAGCGAATAGTTGCGGCGGATTTCTTCGCCTTCGACGACGAGGCGCAGACCGATGTACTGGCCGGGACGGAATTCGAGCACATCGCCGCCGTCGGCCGGGCGCAGATAGAACGACGTGATCTCGTCGCTCTCCTTGACCTTGCGCGCCACCACGAACTCACGCGTGCCGCGCCAGCCGCCATTGGCCGTTTCCTTTTCGACATACACCTTCTCTTCGAGACCGATCAGCAGGTCGGCCAGTTGCTGATAGGCCGCGGCCCATGCTTCGATCACGGCATCCGTCGCGATCTCCGCGCCGAGCACTTCGCGGATCGCGCGCAGCAGACATCCGCCGACGATCGGATAATGCTCGGGAAGGATGTTCAGCGCGACGTGCTTGTTGACGATCTGCGAAACCAGTCCGCCGAGTTGTTCGAGTTGATCGATATGACGCGCGTACATCAGCACCGCATTCGCCAGCGCACGCGGCTGGTCGCCTGATTGCTGGTGAGCCTGGTTGAAGAGCGGGCGCACGGTCGGGTACTCGGACAGCATGATCTTGTAGAAGTGCGTCGTGAGCGCTTCGCCGCCGCTTTCGAGCAGGGGTACGGTTGCCTTGATGATTGCGCGTTGTTCGGCTGACAGCATGAATGGGTTCCTCGCGGTTGGGTGAATGGCGCCCGCCAATGCAGCGGGGCTCGGGTAATCACCTAACGCAGGTATCGGGCCAGCTCATGAGCGTCGTAAAATCAAGACGTTAGAAAAATCATCTGTGGATATGACAAGGGTTAAAGTGACTTCATTCGAAGTCAGACTGACTGCATCAGAGGTGCTCGACGCGCTGATTCCGCTCGTCGAGGACCTGTCGCGCGATCTGCCGGAGCGCGAGCGCTATCGCCGGCTGCTGACGACGCTGCGCACGCTTTTCCCCGGCGATGCAGCGGCCCTTTTGCGTCTCGACGAAGACACGCTCGTACCGCTCGCGATCGATGGCCTGAGCGGCGATACGCTCGGCAGGCGCTTTCGCGTTGGCGATCATCCGCGCTTCGAAGCACTGCTGTCGAGTCGTGCGCCGACGCGCTTTCCCGCCGATTCCACCTTTCCCGATCCCTACGATGGCCTTGTGCAGGGCGTAAGCGGCCATCTCGAAGTGCACGATTGTCTGGGCTGTCCGCTGTTCATCGGCGGCAGGCCGTGGGGTCTGCTGACGCTCGATGCGCTCGACCCTGAGCGCTTCGACAGCATCGACATGAACGCGCTGCAAGCGTTTCTGAGTCTCGCGGCGGCGACGGTGAGCGTCGCGGAGCGCATCCACACGCTTGAGCGCAACACGGAAGAAGAGCGTCAGCGCGCGGAAGCATATCGCCAGGCGAGCGGGCAGAGCAGCCGCGATCTGATCGGCAGCAGCGCGGCGCATCAGCAACTCGTTAACGAAATCCGCGTCGTCGCGAACAGCGAGTTAACGGTGCTCGTCACGGGCGAAACCGGCGTCGGCAAGGAACTCGTCGCGAACGCGATTCACGGCGGCTCGCCGCGCGCGAACAAGCCGATGATCAGTCTCAACTGCGCGGCGCTGCCCGATACGCTTGTCGAAAGCGAGCTGTTCGGGCATGTGCGCGGCGCGTTCTCGGGCGCGTCGTCGGATCGCAGCGGCAAGTTCGAGCTGGCCGACGGCGGCACGCTGTTTCTCGACGAAGTCGGCGAGCTGCCGCTCGGCGTGCAGGCGAAGCTGCTGCGCGTGCTGCAGAACGGGCAGTTGCAGCGCATCGGCTCGGACAGCGAGCACAAGGTGGACGTGCGGCTTATCGCCGCGACAAATCGCGACCTGGCCGAAGAAGTGCGCGCCGGACGTTTTCGCGCGGACCTGTATCACCGGCTGAGCGTCTATCCGCTGCGCGTGCCGCCGCTGCGCGAGCGCGGACGCGATGTGCTGCTGCTCGCGGGCTTCTTCCTTGAAGAGAACCGCGCGCGGCTCGGGCTGCTCAGCATCCGGCTCGCGCACGACGCGCAGGCCGCGCTGCTTTCGTACAACTGGCCGGGCAACGTTCGCGAACTGGAGCACATGATCGGGCGCAGCGCGTTCAAGGCGTTGTCGCGCCATCGCGAGCGGCCACGCATTCTGACGCTGACGGCGGCGGACCTCGGCATGTCGGCGAACCCCGGCGGCGATCTGGCCGCGCCCGCTTCGAGTTCGTCGTCGACGGACGCGGGCGAAGCGGGCGCCACCGATTTCCGCAGTGCCGTCACGGCTTACGAGCGCACGCTAGTCAGCGACGCGCTCGAGCGCAACAACCACAATTGGGCGGCCGTCGCGCGCACGCTCGGCATGGATCGCGCGAACCTGAATCGGCTCGCGAAGCGTCTCGGGTTGAAGTGAGCAAGTTTCGAGCGGCACGCGAGACCTGATTTGGTAGTATCTGATGTGTCAGTCAGATCGCCGTTTGCTCAGGAGGCCTCGCGTGCGTCATTACACCAAAGACAATTTCAAGGTGCGGGAGAGCGTGGGCTTTCAGCTCGTGAGGGCGCGCAACCTGATCGTCACCGAAATGGACGCGGCGCTCAAGGAACTCGACATCTCCGGCCAGCAAATGGGCATCATGCTGATGCTCAGACAGAAACTCGCTTCGACGCCATTCGAGCTGTCGAAAATGCTCGGCATCGACACGGGGCTGATGACCCGCATGCTGGACAAGCTCGAAGCGAGAGGGCTGCTGGTGCGCTCACGTGATCAGGAGGATCGTCGCGTCGTCAACCTTTCGCTGACGAAAGACGGCATCGCCGTCGCCGATCAGATTCCCGAAATCGCGCCTGACGTGCTCAACGCGCGCCTCAAGGACTTCACAAAGGCCGAACTGACAGAACTGCGCCGCTTGCTGCGCAAATTCCTCGGCGATTGAACACCCTCTGCGCGGCCGTTCGGCCTGCGCCCGCACTATCCAGCTGAAAGACAAGGACTGTCGCATCTGATGGAACAATGAGTTTCACGTGTACGCCGTTGACTGTATCTGACACGTCAATTATTGTTCTTGCAAATAGCACGGAGTCAGAGATGTTGCACGATCCGAAAGACGATTTCCGTTTGACGCAAGACGTCGTTTGCGCGATCAGCAAGGCGCGCAACGTCGTGATGACGCAGATGGATGCAGCGGTGAAGGACCTGAACATCAGGGCGCACCACGTGAGCATTTTGTTGTCGCTGATGCGCGGCGTCGATACGACACCGGCGATGTTGTCGCGGCACCTCGGCATCGACACAGGTCTGATGACGCGCATGCTCGACAAGCTCGAAGCGCACCGCATGCTCACGCGCTCGCGCAGCATCGATGACCGACGCGTCGTGAATCTCGAGCTGACGGACTCAGGCCGCGAGGTCGCGTTGCGCATCGCCGAGATAGCGCCCGAAGTGCTGAACGCGCGCCTCGGACGCTTCACGGTAGCGGAATTCGACGAACTGCGCCGTCTGCTTCGAAAATTCCTCGGCGACTGAGCGATTTTTTTACCCAATTATCTGATAGGTCAGAAAATGAGCAATCAATCAAGTGCCCGGCAGCGCGCGTCGCGGGCGTTGAAGGTGAGTGTGTCGCTGATGTTCGCGGCGGTGCTGTCGGCGTGCGTGAACTACGCGGGCATCCACAGCGACGCGAAGACGGCCGAGCCGCAGCAGTATGCGACGCAGCAAAGCATTCCCGCCGAACAGGGCCATTGGCCCGCCGCCAATTGGGCCGATCAGTTCGGCGATGCGCAACTGAAGGCGCTGATCGACGAAGCGCTGACGAGCAGCCCGACGCTCGACCAGGCTCGCGCCCGCGTCGCGGCTGCTTCGGCGTACAGCGAAACGGCGAAGGCGGGCACGATGCCGCGCGTCGACGCAAGCTACTCGCTCACGCGCCAGCAGTTTTCCAGCACTGCGCTCGTGCCGCCTCCATACGGCGGTTCGTGGCAGACGGAAAACAAGGGCCTCTTGAGCGCTTCGTACGATCTCGATCTGTGGGGCAAGAACCGCGAAGCGTTGAAGTCGGCTGTCTCGCAGCTTCAGGCCAGCCAGGCCGACGCGGAACTCGTCAAGCTGACGCTGACGACGTCGCTCGCCCGCACGTATAACCAGCTCGCGCGCCTGTACGTGCTGCGCGACATCGCGCAACAGGAAATCGCGCAGCGCGAGCAGATCGACAGGATCACAGCGGGCCGCATTGCGACGGGGCTGGATACGGAAGTCGAGCGCAAGACCGCGCAGGCCAATCTCGCGACGAGCCGCGCCACGCTGAAAGCGCTCGACGGCCAGATTCTCACGACGCGCTATCAGATCGCCGCGCTGCTCGGCGCAGGGCCGGACCGTGGCTTGCAGATCGCGCGTCCTGCGCTCGGCATCGGCGACGAAGTGCGTCTGCCCGACAACCTGCCCGCCGATCTCGTGAGCCGCCGCCCCGATATCGTGGCCGCGCGCTGGCGCGTCGATGCGATGACGCACGACGTGAAGGAAGCGAAAGCCGAGTTTTATCCCGACATCAACCTGAGCGCCGCCATCGGTCTCGACGCGTTCGGCTTCGGCCGCTTTCTGACGGCGGCGAGCCGCACGGCGTCGGTGGGCCCGGCGATTCATCTGCCCATCTTCGATGCAGGCGAACTGCGCGCTCAACTGAAGGGCCGCTACGCCGATTTCGATTACGCCGTCGCGACCTACAACCAGACGCTCGTCACCGCATTGAGCGAAGTCGCGACGCAACTCGCCGACGTGCGTTCGACGGACGGGCAACTCGTCGATGCACAGGCTGCGCAGGACGCCGCGCGCCAGGCCGACAAGCTCGCGCTGGTGCAGTACAAAGCCGGCCTCACCAACCAGCTGACCGTGCTGAATGCCGACGTCAACGCGCTTTCCGCCGATCAGGCCGTCGCGAACCTGCGCATGGACCGCCGCGACCAGCAGATCGCGCTGGCCTCTGCGCTTGGCGGCGGCTTCGTCGATGCATCGAATGCATCCGATCCCAACACGCCTGCCGTCGCCGCGCGCTGAGCGGCGACTCACCGAATCCGCCTGGAGAATCGAAATGAGCGAACTCAACACCCCGGAGCGTCAAGCGACGCCAGACACGCAAGCCACGGCAGCAGCGTCCGCGAAGCGGGACATCGCCGCGAACGAGCCAAACACGCGCAAGCGCAAGATTCTGCTCACGCTGCTCGGCGCGGCTGTCATCGTGTCGTCGGCGGCTTATGGCGCGTACTACATGACGTATGCCCGCTATCACGAGACCACCGACGACGCGTACGTCAGCGGCAATCTCGTGCAACTGACACCGCAAGTGACAGGCACCGTCGTCGCGGTGAACGCGGACGACACGCAGATCGTGAAAGCGGGCGACTCCGTCGTGAAGCTCGACAACGCCGATGCGAAGGTCGCGCTGGGCAACGCCGAAGCGACGCTCGGCCAGACCGTGCGGCAAGTGAGCAGCCTCTACGTGAACAACGATTTCTATGCGGCCAACGTCGCGCAGAAGCAATCCGATCTGGCGCGCGCGCAGGACGATCTGCGCCGCCGCCAGGCCGTCGCCGATACGGGCGCGGTGTCGGCGGAAGACATCGCGCACGCGCGCGACACTGTGACGGCCGCGCAGGCCGCGCTCGACGCAGCGCGTCAACAGGCGGAAGCGAACCGCGCGTTGACCGACCGCACGACGATCGAGCAGCATCCGAACGTGCAGGCCGCCGCATCGAAAGTGCGCGACGCGTACCTCGCGTATGCACGCAACACGCTGCCCGCGCCCGTCACCGGCTATGTCGCGAAACGCTCGGTGCAGGTCGGCCAGCGCGTGTCGCCGGGCACGCCATTGATGGCCATCGTGCCGCTCGACGGCGTGTGGGTCGATGCGAACTACAAGGAAAGCCAGTTGCGCAACATGCGCATCGGCCAGCCGGTGACGCTGACGGCCGACGTATACGGCGGCAAGGTTCAGTATCACGGCCGCGTGGTGGGCTTTTCGGCGGGCACGGGCAGCGCGTTCGCAACGTTGCCCGCGCAGAACGCGACGGGCAACTGGATCAAGGTCGTGCAACGCTTGCCCGCGCGTATCCAGCTCGATCAGAAGGAGCTCGAAGCGCATCCGCTGCGTATCGGCCTTTCGATGGAAGTCGATGTCGATACGCACGACAACACCGGCGCGCAGCTCGGCACGGCCATGAACACGACGTATCACACGGACGTGTTCGATGGATACGGCGCGCAGGCCGATGCGGAGATCGAAAAAATCATCGCGCAGAACAGCGTGCCGATGCATGAGGGCGCGATGGCCAGCGCCGCATCGTCGCGGTCGCTTGCGAAGCGCGATGCGCGCGAGAAGGGCGACAAGGGAGACAAGCGCGTCGGCTTGGCGCAACGCGCCGGCTAATTCACACGGCGGGACGCGGCTCCTATCCGTGCCCCCGGTTCGCCCGATTATCTGATAGGTCAGATAAAAGCCGCTGACCAAAAGAAAACTTTGGACCTGAACTGACATGAATCCTTCGACGCAACTTTCACCGCCACCGCTCACAGGCGGCAAGCTGGTCCTCGCGACGATCGCCGTCGCGCTTGCGACGTTCATGAACGTGCTCGATTCGTCGATCGCGAACGTCGCGATTCCGACCATTTCCGGCAACCTCGGCGTCTCCGTCGATGAAGGCACGTGGGTCATCACGCTGTTCTCGGCGGCCAATGCCGTCGCGATTCCGCTGACGGGCTGGCTCACGCAGCGCGTCGGCCAGATCAAGCTGTTCGTCGCCGCGATCCTGCTGTTCGTGTTCTCGTCGTGGCTGTGCGGCGTCGCGCCGAATCTGATCGTGCTGCTTGCCGCGCGCGTGTTGCAGGGCGCGGTCGCGGGTCCGCTGATTCCGCTGTCGCAGGCGATTCTGCTCGGCTCGTATCCGAAAGAAAGAAGCTCGACGGCGCTGTCGCTGTGGGCGATGACAGCGACCGTCGGACCGATCGCTGGCCCGGCGCTGGGTGGCTGGATCACCGACAGCTACAGCTGGTCGTGGATCTTCTACATCAACATTCCCGTGGGCCTGTTCGCCGCCGCCGTGACGTGGATCATCTATCGCGATCGCGAATCGCCGGCACGCAAGCTGCCCATCGACAAAGTCGGATTGCTGTCGCTGATCGCCTGGGTCGCGTCGCTGCAGATCATGCTCGACAAAGGGAAGGACCTCGACTGGTTCAACTCGCCCGTGATCTGCGCGCTCGCGGTCATTGCGGCCATCAGCTTTCTGTTTTTCCTGATCTGGGAGTTCACGGAGAAGAACCCGATCGTCGATATCCGCCTGTTCGCGGTGCGCAATTTTCGCGGCGGCACGATTGCGATCTCGGTCGCGTATGCAGTGTTCTTCTCGAACCTCGTGATCCTGCCGCAATGGATTCAGGGCTATCTCGGCTATCGTTCCGTCGATGCCGGTCTCGTGACCGCGCCGCTCGGCATCTTTGCCGTGCTGCTCGCGCCCGTGATGGCGAAGATCATGCCGAAGTCCGATGCGCGCGTGCTCGCGACGCTCGCCTTCGTCGGCTATGCGGGCGTGTTCTTCATGCGTTCGCAGTACACGACGGGCGTCGACCAGTGGACGCTGATTCTGCCGACGCTTCTGCAAGGCATTCCGACTGCGCTGTTCTTCGTGCCGCTCACGGCCATCATCCTGTCGGGCCTGCCCGCCGACAAGATTCCGGCCGCAGCCGGTTTGTCGAACTTCGTGCGCGTGTTCGCGGGCGGCGTGGGCACGTCGCTGATCACGACGGGCTGGAACAATCGGACCATTCTGCACCACGCCCAACTCGCGGAGCAGTCGAGCGTAAACAATCCCGCGTACACGAGCGCGATCGCGAACGTGCACTCGACGCTCGGCGGCAGCGTGAATCAGGCCGTCGCGTTCTTCGAGCAGTCGATGAATGCGCAGGCCGCGATGCTCGGGCTGAACGATATCTTCTGGCTGTCGTCGATGATCTTCATCGTGATCATCCCGTTGATCTGGCTGACGCGGCCGTCGAAGGGCGGTGGCGGCGCGGCGGCGGCTGGCGCGCATTGAGCGCGAGCCGATTGCACCGATAGAGCCGATCGCAGGCGCGCGTGTGAAGCCCCGATCCAATCAATGGATCGGGGCTTTTCGCTGAAGCGCTCAGCCTCGCTGCTGCGCGACGGCCTTGCGAACGGGATCGACTGCGGGCGCTGCGTCATGCGGCGTCGGCGTCGCGTCGATGTTCTTCACTTCGATGATGCCGGCGCCGCGTGCCTTGACGCTGTTCGTCGGCGCGGTAGTCGGCAACGTCAGCTCGGGCTTGTTGCACGCTTTCGCGCGCGCGTCGCGTTGCATCGCGACGGGCTGCATGCTCGCCGGGTCCTTGTCCGCGCCCGCTGCGATCTGCGCATCGCTGCATCCCCACGATTCGAGCAGCGAACGCGCCATGCCCGTCGAGCATTGCGCGCGGCTGCGCGTGATGCGCGCCGCGACCTTCATGAACGCGCTGTCGTGCAGCGCTTCGAGCCGCTCATACGCGCGCCCGGCGTCGTCGATGTTCAGCGCAACGGCCGTGCGATACGCGTCGCGCGCATCATCCATTGCGGCGGGCGAGACGAGGCCCGTCTTCATCGACGGCAGACGCAGCGCGTCGCCGAGATTCACATACGCTTCCTGATAGCCGGGATTCTTTGCGATTGCGATCCGCAGTTCGTTGACGGCGGCGGCGCGATAGTCGGTGCCGGGCTGCATCGAAGCATCCGCGAGCGCCGGCATCTGCGCGAGCCCGAGCCACGCGCGGGCGAGCGCGTTGTGTGCGGGCGCGTAGTCCCTGTGCAGCTGAACGGCGCGCTTGAGCACGTCGGCGGCTTGCTGGTAGCAGCCCATGTCCGCGAGCGCGACGCCCCAGTTGTAGTACGCCCACGGACGCACCTTCTTCCACGCATGCAGCTCGCCGCTCATATCGACGATGCGGCGCGCGTGCCGGATCGAGCGTTCGTAGTCGCGCGCGTAGGTGTCCAGCTTCGATAGCGCGAGCAGCGCCCATGCGGCATCCTCTTTCGACGCGCCCGACGCGTCGCGCCCCGAGCCCGCCGCGAGCTGTTCGAAGCGCTCGCGCATCTCGTCGAACTGGCAAGGCGCGTCGCCTGCCCCTGCTTTCAGGCAGCGCTTCTGCTCCATCTGCGTCAGATACGATGCGTACAGCAGCGGGCTCTGATGCTGAAGGATCGTCATCGCGGCTTGCCGCAGCGCATGCGTGAGCGCTTGTGATTCGCTCGATGCATCGGCTTGCGTGGCCGCTTCGGGCGATACGCCGTCGCCGAGCACGACGGTGCTTCCGTCGGGGTCGCGCAGCGTGAGCATCATCGCGAACGACGACGGCGTGCCGACGACCGTGCCGTACACCGACGAGTCGCGCTTGAGCAGCGTCCGCGCGAATTCGATCAGCGGGCGGATCGACAGATCGGTGCCGGGCACCGTGATGTCGGGCAGCTTGAACTCGGAGAGCACGTGCTCGGTATCGTTTGCGGGTGTGACGGATTCGGCTTCCCTGCGCAGATCGCTGAGCGTATCGACGAGCACGTGCTGCAAGGTCTGATCGGTATAGCCACGGTGCCTGAAATCGTCGGAGATCGCGATTGGCTCGACGAGCGTCAGCGGATCGAACCATGCGCCGCACAGCGCGATGATCCGCGGCCCGAGATAGAACGCCGCGACGAGGACGAGCGGAATCACGATGCCGAGATACAGCACGTGGCGGCACAGGAACCGTATCGCCCAGATCAACGCGGCGAGCGGATTGTCGAGAGATTTCATGGGGTCTCCTTGCGTTGCGCTGCGATTGGCGCACCTGTCACAAGGCATCGAACATGCCAATTCGTCAGACGCGGGCAGAAACAAGGCCAGGCGATCGACAAGGCGTGGGAGTGTCGGGAGACGGACAACAGACCGAAGGCGGGAGTCGGATCGCGGGCATCACAGGTATCGATTTGACAGTTTGTGGCCCGTCTGCTTTCAACATCCGTATCGCGATGAAGGCGTTTGCAATGACAAATAAGGGTAAACGTAAGGGCAAATCTGGTATCGTGCGCGCAGGCTCGATTAGCCTGAACGCGAAAAACGGCATCGCCGGGATGTGTTCCAACCGGTACATCCGCCGGCACTGCGCCGGCTGGAGAGCAAGGCGCCATGCGGGTCGGCGCGCCGTCGCCCGTGATGGGCAGCGCACGGGCAGCAACAATCGTCGTCGGGAAGATCCGTCTCAATGTCAGGCCGATTGCCGGCCAGATCAGGATTTCTTAAGCGAAAACCGCAAAAAATCGTCTTCGGGTTCCTCCCGGTGTCAACCTTTTGGGCAAATTGCCGTTGTCCGTTTGTAAAGAGTTGAAAAAGGCGAAGTCAGGGCGGCCATAGCTCCCCGGATCGCTCCGAAATCCAACCTGATTCGATGCGGACGCAACGAGACCATTGCTGCGCATCCAGGCAACACCCGAATTCATCCATGTCTGACCAACCGCATTTTTCGAGCCGCGCGGTCGCGCTGCTTCAGCGAGCATGCGCCACGCTCGGCAGCCGGCGGCTGTTGTCGCCCGTGCTGTCGCTGGGCGTCTGCGTGCTGCTTCTGATTGTCTTCCAGCATCTGTCGCAAGCCGTCGACTACCGCTCGGTGATCCGCCACCTGCGTCATCTGACGGCGGGCGAGTGGTCGGCCGCGCTCGGCGCGACCGTGCTCAGCTACATCGCTCTCGCGGGCCGCGATGCCGTCGGGCTGCGCTACGTCGGCAAAACGGTGCCGCGCGCGGCGCTATGGATCGGCGCGACGGCGGGCTCGGCGCTCGGCAACGTGACCGGCTTCGGCGCGCTGACGGGCGGCGCGGTGCGCGCGCGCGTCTACGCGGTCGCCGACGTGACGCCCGCGCAGATCGGCCGCATGACGGTCTTCACGAGCGTTTCGCTTGCGCTCGCGCTCGTGCTGATGACGGCGCTCGGCATGCTGTGCGACGCAACGACGCTCGCGCCGATGCTCCACACTCCGACGGGCGCGCTCGCGTGGGGCGGCGCGGCACTGCTGACGCTGCTCGGGCTCATCACGCTCGCGTGCGGCAAGAACACGCGGCAAATCCGCACCCGCTGGAACTGGCTCGCGTTCGATGTGCCGTCGCGCCGCGACTTCGTCGCGCAGGTCCTGCTTGCCGCGCTCGACGTCGTCGCCGCCGGTCTCGCGCTGTGGGCGCTGTTGCCGCACACGGACGTGAGCTTCGTGTCGTTCATCACGATCTACGCGGCTGCGATGCTGCTCGGGCTGATCGGCCATACGCCGGGCGGCGTCGGCGTGTTCGAGGCGGCGATGGTGTTCGCGCTCGGCAGCAGCGTGCAGACGCACTACATGGTCGCCGCGCTGCTCGCCTATCGCGCAATCTATTTCGGCTTGCCGCTGATCGTGTCGGCGGGACTGCTGGCCGGCTTCGAAGGACGCGCGCTGAGAAAGCATTTGCCGCTGCATCACGCGGCTGCCGTCTCGCAGCTCGCGCCGCTGTTTCTGAGCCTCGTCACGTTCGTCGTCGGCGGCATGCTGGTGATCTCCAGCGCGACGCCCGCGTTCTGGCATCGCATCGCGATTCTGCGGGACTTTCTGCCGCTGTGGGTGCTCGAAGGCTCGCAGTTGCTGTGCAGCCTCGTCGGCGTGGCGCTGCTGTTCGTCGCGCGCGGCCTGTCGCGGCGACTCGACGCGGCATGGTGGCTCACGCTCGGCCTCGCTGTCCTGAGTCTCGCGCTGTCGCTGACGAAGGGTCTCGCGTTCGTCGAAGCGGGCGTGCTGTCCACGCTGATCGTGCTGCTTCTCGCGACGCGCTCGCGCTTCAACCGCCGCTCGTCGCTGTTTGCCGAGCCGTTCACGGCGGCCTGGCTCGTGTCGGTGATGATGGTGCTGATGCTCGCGGTGTGGGTGATGCTGTTCGCGTTCCGCGACGTGCCCTATACGCGCGACCTGTGGTGGCAATTTGCTTTCGACGAACGCGCGCCACGCGCGCTGCGCGCGACGCTCGCGGCCAGCCTGTTCGCCGCGACGTTCTCGTTCTGGCAATTGCTGCGTCCCGCGGCGGGCCGCTTCGTGATGCCGGCGAAGCAGGATCTCGAGGACGCGGCCCGCATCTTCCGCGCGCAGGAACGCAGCGACGCCGGTCTCGCGCTGATGGGCGACAAGAGCTTCCTGTTTTCCAGGTCGCGCCAGGCCTTCCTGATGTACGCGAAGTACGGCCGCACGTGGGCCGCGCTGCACGATCCCGTCGGTCCGCGCTGCGAGTGGGCCGAGCTGATCGGCGAGTTCGTCGCGCTCGCGCATGCGCATGGCGGGCGGGCGGCGTTCTATCAGGTGCGCGCGAATGCGCTGCCGCTCTATCTCGACGCGGGTCTCACGCTGATGAAGCTCGGCGAGGAAGCGCACGTCGTGCTCGACGAATTCGACCTGAAGGGCTCGCATCGCGCGCATCTTCGCTATGCGTTGAAGCGCGGCGAGCGCGACGGCTTCACGGTCGAAGTGATCGAGCCGGCGCACGTGCCCGAATCGATGGAGACGCTGCGCGCGATTTCCGATGTGTGGCTCGACAGCCGCGATGCGCGCGAAAAGAGTTTCTCCGTCGCGGCGTTCACGGAGGACTATCTGGCCGCGCAATCGGTGATGCTCGTGCGTCAGAACGGCGAGCCCGTCGCGTTCGTCACGTTCATGACGACGGACCTGAACACGGAAGCGACCGTCGGCGTGATGCGCCACGTGCCGCAAGCATCGCCGTACGCAATGGAGTACCTGTTCACCCAGCTCGCGCTGCATCTGAAGCACGCGGGCTTTCGTTCGCTGAGCCTCGGCATGGCGCCGTTCTCCGGCATGTCGCCGACGCCGCTCGCGTCGCGCTGGCACCGGCTCGCGGGCATCGTGTGGCGCTTCGGCGGCCGCTTCTATAACTTCCGCGGACTGCGCGCTTTCAAGAGCAAATTCCAGCCTCAATGGGAGCCGCGCTATCTCGCTGCATCGGGGTCTGTCGGCGTGTTCTTCACGCTCGCGGATCTGTCATTGCTGGCAGGAGGCCGGCGTTCATGATCAAGCAAAAGTTTTACCGGCTCGCCGCATTGGCGAGCGTTTCGCTGTGCTCGCTCGCGGGCACCGCATCGACTGCGCACGCGTATGAAACCGTGCCCGGCGGTCTTTATGGCCAGGTCACAGTGACGAAGCCCGCAGGCGAAGTGCACGGCTTCGTCGTGCTGTTCTCGCGCGAAAGCGGATGGAGCGCTGTGGATCAGCAGGCCGCCGACGCGCTCGCGAAGGACGGCGCAATGGTGGTCGGCGTCGATACGAAGAAGTACGCAGCGAATCTCGCCGCGAAGAAAGAGACCTGTCATCAGATCGTCGGCGACGCGGAGGCCGTGAGCCATCAGCTCGAACGTCAGGTGCAGTCGAACCACTACTACATGCCGATCCTCGCAGGCTCGGGTCAGGGCGCGACGCTCGCGATGGCGGTGCTGAAGCAGGCGGCGGAGAACACCGTGGCGGGCGCCGTATCGGTTGCGGCGCAGCGCGATCTCGACAAGCGTTTCAACCCCTGCCCGCCGGACCCGACCATTACGCACGGCCCCGGTTTGCCCGGTTTCGTCGAAACGGATGCTAATGCTTCCGCCGGCGCGCAGCGCATCGTCGATCTGACGACGCCGCATCTGCGCGTCGCGCCAGTCAAGGAAGAGGACGTCTCCGATCTGCCGTTGATCGAATTGCCTGCCGCGCATCCGAACGGCCTGATGGCGATCGTGATTTCAGGCGACGGCGGCTGGCGCGATCTCGATAAGACCATTGCAGAAGAACTGCAGAAAGATGGCGTGTCCGTGATCGGCTGGGACAGCCTGCGTTACTTCTGGTCCGAGCACTCGCCGCAACAGACGAGCCACGACCTCGCGCGCGTGCTGCAGACCTACACGACGCGCTGGCACGCGGATCACGTCGCGCTGATCGGCTATTCGTTCGGCGCCGACGTAATGCCGTTCGCGTACAACCGCTTGCCCGATGCGATGCGCGCGAAAGTCGCGCTGATTTCGCTGCTCGGCTTCGCGCCCGCGGCGGACTTCCAGATTCGCGTGACGGGCTGGCTCGGCATGCCTGCCAGCGACAAGGCGCTGAAGGTGAAGCCCGAGTTCGACCGTCTGCCGCCGCATATCGTGCAGTGCTTCTATGGCGAACACGAAGAAGACACGCTGTGCCCGGCGCTCACGAAGACGGGTATCGAAGTGATCCGCACATCGGGAGATCATCATTTCGGGAATGACTACACGGCGCTCGAAAAGCGTATTCTCGGCGCGCTGAAAAAGCAGGCTGGCGGCGCTTGAATCTCGCGCGATATCGCGCTTGATACGCCCTTTATAGCGAATGAAGCGCGGCGACTGTGGATGAACGACAGTCGCCGCGCTTGCGTTGGAGCGCGCGGGTGTGTCCCGCATCTTCGATTATTGTTGCGGCTGCAATGGCCGCATAAGCTGTGCGTCTTTAGTGAAAAACCAGATACAGAATCACGAGGACGATAAGCGGCACACCTAGCAACCAACCGATCAGATAAGGCATCTCTTTTCTCCCTGTGCGACTGCCGAGACCAGGCGGTCGTCGTGACACAGCGCCTGACATAGATCGACGCAAGCGATATGCCACTGGATTGGATTGCGTTGCAGCATGGCGTCGTATCCGCGCTAAAGCCCTGATACGGCTTGATTCGAGCGCTCCTTCATGGGCATTCCGCATGCGTGCGTTTTGCGCATTGCGTTCGCGTCGCAAAGTCCGGCAATGCGGGTTTTTCCGCACTGTCGCAATCTTTTCAGGCTCTATTGGCTTTTCATCAATTGCGGCGCAATCCGGCGAATGCGCACTAATATGATCTTTGACCGGATTGAATTGACGCTTTCGAACAGGTAATAGAAGTATGCAGCGGCGCATCGTCGGCGAATGAATTGACTGCTTTCAGTTGAGCCGCGACCGGTGCGTTTTACTGGTGTCCGTGCTGTATTCCTCTGAGAGATGCCATGCTGAAGCGTCGGACCTTCCTGCTGGGCGGTGCGGGCGCAGTCGGCGCGCTGATCGTCGGATGGTCGGTGCTGCCGCCGCGTCAGCGAATCGTCGCATCGGCGCCCTTGCCCGTGCGGCCGGGCGAATCGGCGCTCAACGGCTACGTGAAGATCGCCAGCGACGACACCGTCACCGTGATGATGTGCCGGGCCGAGATGGGACAGGGCGTGCACACGGGGCTCGCGATGCTGGTGGCCGAGGAACTCGATGCGGACTGGCGCGACATTCGCGTGGCCCATGCGCCGATCGACGGCATCTACAACAACGTCGAGAGCGTCGTCGGCGATCTGCCGTTTCGTCCCGACGATGACGGCGTCATCAAGGAACTCACCGTGTGGCTCGCGCGCAAGCTCGCGCGCGATTTCGGCACGTCGATGACGGGCGGCTCGTCGACCATCAACGATCTCTGGCAACCGATGCGCGAGGCGGGCGCGTGCGCGCGCGCGATGCTGATCGGCGCGGCAGCCGAAATCTGGAACGTGAAGGCGTCGGAGTGCCGCGTCGAAAAGGGCAAGGTGCTGCACGGCTCGGGGCGTAGCGCATCGTTCGGGCAACTCGCTGCCGGAGCCGCGCGCCAGCCGCTGCCGCGCAAGCCCGTTCTGAAAGAGCCGGACACCTTCAGGCTGATCGGCAAGCCGCTCACGCGTATCGAAGCGCCCTCGAAGATGGACGGCAGCGCGCGCTTCGGCATCGACGTGCTGCCGGATGGCCTGCTCTACGCGAGCATTGCGATGTGTCCGACACTCGGCGGCACGGTGCGCAAGTTCGACGGCTCGGTGGCGGCGGCGCTGCCGGGCGTGCAACGCGTATTTGCCGTCGACGCGTACAACGGCGGCACGGGCGGCGTCGCTGTGATCGCGGACAACATGTTCGTCGCGATGAATGCGCTCGACGTGCTGTCGATCGAATGGAACGACGGCGCGACGAAAGGGTTGAACAACGCGGCTGTGGTGGAGCGTCTGTCGCAGGCGCTCGATGAAAGCGACGGCCACGCGTGGTACAGCCACGGCGACGTCGATTCTGCGCTGGACCGCGCCGCGCACACCGTCATGGCCGAGTATCACGTGCCCTATCTCGCGCATGCGGCGCTCGAGCCCGTGAACTGCACTGCGCAAATCAGGAACGGCACGGCAACGGTTTGGGCCGCGACTCAGGTGCCCGCCGTCGCGCGCATGCATGTCGCGAAGCTGCTGGGCATCGACGCAGGGCAGGTCGATTTGCAGCAGCAACTGATAGGCGGCGCGTTCGGACGCAGGCTCGAAGTTGACTTCATCGTGCAAGCGGTGGCGATTGCGCGCGAAGCCAACGGACGCCCTGTGCAAACGCTGTGGACGCGTCCGCAGGACATGCGCCACGACTTCTATCGGCCGGCCTGCCTGTCGCGCTTCAAGGCGGCACTCGATGCGCAGGGCCAACTGATTGGGTGGCACAACGCATCGGTGAGCCAATCGATCGTCATGACGTGGATGGCGCGCAATTACCACATCCCCGACATCGGCCTCAATCTGGACAAGACCGTTTCCGAAGGTGCGTTCGATCAGCCTTATGAAATGCCGAACGTCTGGATCGGGCAACGCACGATCGATTTGCCGATGCCTGTCGGCTTCTGGCGCTCCGTCGGGCATTCGCATCAGGCGTTTTTCATCGAGAGCTTTATCGACGAAGTGGCCGCCGCCGCGCACAAAGACCCGGTCGCGTTTCGCGCGAGTCTTCTGACGCGGCATCCGCGGCATCTGGCCGTGCTGCAGAAAGTGGCCAGCATGTCCGGATGGCGCGCGCCCCTCGCATGGTCCGACAACGGCATCCGGCATGCGCGCGGCGTTGCACTGCATGAAGCATTCGGCAGCGTGGTCGCGCAGGTCGTCGATGTGTCGATGGAAGCGGGCAATGCGTTGAAGGTAAACCGCGTGTTTTGCGCGATCGATTGCGGCTTGCCCGTCAATCCGAATCTGATCAGGCAGCAGGTGGAAGGTGCGATCGTGTTCGGCCTTTCCGCTGCGCTCAAGGAAGAAATCACGCTCGACGACGGCGCAGTGGTCGAAAGCCTTTACAGCGAATTCGATGTCGTGCGCATGGACGAATGCCCCGATATCTGCGTCGAGATCATGCCGTCCAAAGGGCATCCACAGGGTGTCGGTGAAGTCGCGCTGCCGCCCATCGCGCCCGCCGTCGCCAATGCGCTGTTCGCGCTGACGGGCATGCGCTTTCGCACGTTGCCGTTCAAGGTGAAGCTGTACTCGGGGAGTGCAACATGCTCAAGCTGAATATCAACGGCAAGACGGTCGACGTGTATTCCGATCCCACTACGCCGCTGCTCTGGGTCTTGCGTTGCGAACTGAAGATGACGGGCACGAAGTTCGGTTGCGGCGTCGGTGTGTGTGGCGCGTGTACCGTGCTCGTCGGCAAGGAAGCGAAGACCTCTTGCCAGGAAAAGCTCTCCGATATCGGCGCCAATGACGTTACGACAATCGAAGGATTGCGCGGACTGCAAGCGCGTGCGCTGAAAGAAGCGTGGACGCGTATCGATGTCGTGCAATGCGGCTACTGCCAGAGCGCGCAACTGATGGCTGCGAGCGCGCTGATTCTCAACAATCCGCATCCGAACGCGAAGGATATCGACTGCGCGATGCACGGCATCATTTGCCGTTGCGGCACTTATCCGCGCATCAGGCAGGCGATTCTCGAAGCAACGGGGCAAGTCAGGAGCAATGCCAGTCCGTGCGAGAAGGGCTAAGAGACGGGGCTAAAAGAACGGCTAATACCCTTTGTTGTAGAGCGTCAGATGGTTGCTCACCGACGCCACGCCCGGCACACCCTTCGTCACGTCGGCCGCCTGCTGGATCTGCGGACCATCGGGCACGCTGCCCGATAACGTGATCACTCCGTCGCGTGCCTTCACATACACATTCGACACGTTGAAATTGGGCGCTTTCGCCAACGCCTTGCGTACATCGCGAGCCAGCTTTTTGTCCGCCGGCGTCGCCTTGCCTGAATGCGCGGCCGGACTCGACGCCATCGACATGCTATCGCTGGCCTGTGCGTGGACGTTCGGCACCGACGTCATGCAACCCACGGCGACAAGCAGCGTCACGACATTGCGTGTTTTCATGATTGCCCTCTATTCGGCTTGGCAGATCGTGAGTCAAAGATAGTCAACATTCCGCTTCCGATAAAGCCGCTCATACGAATAAGGGGAAACCCGCAGTTATTGATTATCGCGAACGGAGATATCGCTTATTCGCGCTATTGCGTTGCTCGATAAAAGCATGGCCTGCACACTTTGACGCAAATCAAGACATCACGCACTCGTATTCAGGAGACACATATGCGTACGCAAGTCGGCATCATCGGCGCGGGTCCTGCTGGACTGCTTCTCTCTCATCTTCTCCATTTGCAAGGCATCGATTCCGTCGTGCTCGAATCGCGTAGCCGCGAGCAGATCGAATCGACGATACGCGCGGGCGTGCTCGAACAGGGCACGGTGGACCTGCTCACGGAAACGGGCGTCGGCGAGCGTATGAAAGCACAGGGGGCGCTGCATCACGGCTTCGAACTCGCTTTCGAAGGCAAGCGCCGGCGCCTCGATCTCACTGGATTGACGGGCAAATCCATTACCGTCTATGCGCAGCACGAAGTCATCAAGGACCTGGTTGCCGCGCGCATCGCCGCGCAAGGCGCACTGCATTTCGAAGTGTCGGACGTATCGCTGCATGACATCGAAAGCAGCAAGCCTAGTGTTCGCTACCGTCATGAGGGCGAAGCCCGCGAACTGCATTGCGATTTCATCATTGGATGCGACGGTGCGCAGGGCGTCTCGCGCAATTCGATTCCCGAAGCGCTGCGCCGCGATTATCAGCGCGTTTATCCGTTTGCGTGGTTCGGCATTCTCGTCGAAGCGCCGCCCACATCCGATGAACTGATCTATGCGCGTCATGAACGCGGCTTCGCGCTCGTCAGCACGCGTTCGCACGACGTGCAGCGCATGTACTTTCAATGCGATCCGCAGGACACCGTCGACCACTGGTCCGACGACCGCATCTGGGCGGAAATGCATGCACGTGTCGATTCGGACGAGGGGCACAAGGTAATCGAAGGCAAGATCTTCCGGAAGAACATTATCGGCATGCGCAGTTTCGTCTCGACGACGATGCAGCACGGCCGGCTGTTCCTGGCCGGCGACGCCGCGCACATCGTGCCGCCGACGGGCGCGAAGGGCCTCAATCTCGCGGTCTCCGACGTGCGCGTGCTGTCGGAAGCACTGCGCGGGTTCTACAAGGAAGACCGCACCGATCTGCTCGACCGCTATGGTGAAACGGCGCTCAAGCGCATCTGGCGCGCCGAGCATTTCTCGTACTGGATGACGCGCATGATGCACCGCCTCGACGATGCATCGTCGTTCGAGCAGCAGTTGCAAGTCGCGGAACTCGAGTACGTGACGACTTCGCGCAGTGCCGCAATGTCGATGGCCGAGAATTATGTCGGCACGGCACCCGTATGAGCGGCGCAGGTTGAGTGAGAAGAACGTTCAGCCTTCCGTGTCGATGCCCAGCGCCTCGATGGCTTTGCGTTGATAACCACCCGTCGCAAGCAGCAGGCTGCACGAATACTCGTTGTCGACCTGCTGCGCGCGAATTCGCCCGATGCCGAGTTCTTCGACGATTTCGCCGTTGCGCATGATGGCGACGCGCGAGCATAGAAAGCCCACGACAGCGAGATTGTGGCTCACGAGAATCATCGTCAGATCGCGCTCGCGATGCAGGCGCTTGAGCAGATTCAGTATCTCCGCTTGCACGGAGACGTCGAGCGCCGACGTCGGCTCGTCGAGAAGCAGCACACGCGGCTCGACGATCAGCGCACGCGCAATCGCCACACGCTGACGTTGACCGCCCGACAACTGATGCGGATAGCGAAAGCGAAACGACGCATTCAGTCCCACTTCGCGCAGCGCATCGAGGATACGTTCTTCGTGCTGTCCGATTCCGTTGATGCGCAACGGCTCACGCAGCGTCTGGTCCACGGTGAAGCGCGGATGCAGCGAGCCGTACGGGTCCTGAAACACCATCTGCACGTCGCGCTTTTGCGTGTGTTCGCCTTGCTGCGCGATGCGAACAGTGCCTTGCGCGATGGGCGAAAGTCCGCTCAACGCGCGAAGAATGGTCGACTTGCCTGAGCCCGATTCGCCGACAAGCCCGAACACTTCGCCGCGCGCAACATGAAAGCCCGCGTTGCGCACGGCGTCGACGCTGCCCGCCGCCGTCTTGAAGCGCACAGTCAATGCATCGACGTCGATCATGCGGATGCTCCTTGCGCATCGTCGAGCCATGCGGGGTCGCGCGACAGAACGGGCAATTCGGCGGGTGGATCGGCAAGCGGCGGATTGGCAGCGAGCAGACCACGCGTGTACGGATGTTGCGCATGCGCGAGATCGCGCGCCGCGCACGTTTCGACGACACGCCCCGCATACATCACGACGACGCGATCGCAAAACGACATCACGAGCGGCAGATCGTGGCTGATAAAGATGAGGCCAGTATCATGTTTCGCGATCATCTCGTCGAGCACCGCGAGCACCTGCATCGACACCAGCACGTCGAGCGCGCTGGTCGGCTCGTCGGCGATCAGCAGGCGCGGTCCCGTCGACACCATCATCGCGATCATCACGCGTTGCCCCATGCCGCCCGAAAGCTCATGCGGATACGAATCCGCGACGCGCTCGGGATTGCGGATATGCACCGCATCGAGCGCCGCGATGATTTTTTCGCGCATCGCGCGACGGCTGAGCTTCGGGTCGTGCAGCGCGAACGCTTCGCGCATTTGCTGCGCGACGGTCATCACCGGGTTCAGCGAGTACTTCGGGTCTTGCAGGATCATGCCCATTTGCTGACCGCACAACTGGCGGCGCCTGTCGGCGCGCATGGTCAGCAGATCGTGTCCGTCGAAGCGCAGCGTTTTCGCCGTGCAGTGCGCGGCAGGCGGCAGCAGCCCGAGCAGCGCGCGGCCCGTCAGCGATTTACCTGAACCGGATTCGCCGACGATGCCCAGGCGCTCGCCCTTGTGCAGGCTCAGCGAGAGTCCGCGTACCGCTTCGTTCAGCGTGCCGTCGTGCGTGCGAAACGCGACGCGCAGATCGTCGATTTCGCACAGCGGGGAGGACGTTTCGTTCGTGCGCATGTCAGTCTCCGTGACGCGGATCGAACACGTCGCGCAGCCCGTCGCCGAGCAGATTGAATGCGAGGCTCACGAGCAGGATCGCAAAGCCCGGTATCGTCGCGACCCACCAAGCGTCGAGCAGCACGTTGCGGCCCGACGCGACCATGAAGCCCCATTCGGGACTGGGCGGTTGCGCGCCGAGCCCCAGAAAGCCGAGACCCGCGACGGTCAGGATAATGCCCGCCATGTCGAGCGTCGCGCGCACGATCACCGACGACGAACACAGCGGCACGATATAGCGCAGCAGAATGCGCAGATTCGATGCGCCTTGCAGGCGCGCCACATGAATGAAGTCCGCTTGCACGAGCCTCAACGTTTCGGCGCGCGCGAGACGCGCGTACGCGGGCCACGCAGTAATCGAAATCGCGATCACCGCGTTGAACACGCCGGGTCCGAGTGCTGCTGCAAAAGCGAGCGCGAGCACGATCTTCGGAAACGCGAGCGCAATATCGGTCACACGCATCAGCACGTTATCGACCCAGCCGCCGAAGAAGCCCGCCGTCGTACCGATCAACAAGCCGATCGGCACGACGACTATGACGACGAGAATCGCAATCGACAGCGTGAGCCGTGATCCATAGATCACGCGCGAGAGAATGTCGCGGCCGAGCTGATCGGTGCCGAGCCAGTGAGAGGCCGAACCGGGCGGCAGCAGGCGATCCGACAAGACCTGCCGAAGCGGATCATGCGGCGCGATCCACGGTCCGACGATGGCGGCGATCATGAGTAGCGCGAGGATCGACAGGCCGAATACGGAGAGCGGATTGCCCGCGAAGCGCCGCCAGCGCCGATACGCGAGACCGAGCGCCGCCTGTCTGCGCGAAGCGGGCGTGTCGGTCAGCAGCCACGCTCTGAGCGTCGGGCGAGGCGCGTTCATCGGCCAGTCCTGCTTCGAGCGGTCAACAGTGGGACGCACGTGGAAGTTCTCCGTTGCATCAGCGGGCGCGCGGATCGAACACGCGATAGAGCGCATCCGTCAGCAGGTTCAACGCAATGAATGTGATGCCGATCACGAGCGTGCTGCCGAGCACGGCGTTCATGTCGGCGTTGAGCAGGGCGCCCGTCAGATACGAGCCGATGCCCGGCCACGCGAATACGATTTCGGTCAGCACCGAGCCTTCCAGCAGAAAGCTGTACGAGAGCGCAATCACCGTCAGCAGCGGCACTGCGATGTTCCCGAACGCATGCACCCACACCACGCGACGCTCGGAAAGACCTTTCGCGCGTGCCGTCGTGATGTACTCCTGGTTCAACTGGTCGAGCATGAACGAGCGCGTCATACGGCTCAGATAGGCGACCGAGTAGTATCCCAGGATCGCAGCGGGCAATGCGATGTGCGACAGCGCATTGAAGAACACATCCCATTCGCCCGCGATCAGCGAATCGATCAGCAGGCTTCCTGTGTGCGTGTCCACCATGCCGTCGAACACAGGATCGATTCGTCCCGGTCCCGACACCCAATGCAGCTTCGCGTAGAAGAGCAGCAGCCCCATCAGGCCGAGCCAGAATACGGGCACGGAACTGCCGATAAGCCCGATGAAACGCGCGACGTGATCGATCCAGCGATTGTGCCGCGTGGCGGCAATCACGCCGAGCGGCACGCCGACCAGTACGCCGATGATCGTCGACAGCGTCGCGAGTTCTAGTGTTGCGGGAAACACGCGCTTGATATCGTCGATCACCGGGTTTGCCGTCAGCAGCGATACGCCCAGATCGCCGTGCAGCACCGCGCGCACGTAGATAAAGAACTGCACGGCGAGCGGCTTGTCGAGCCCGAGCTGGATGCGCGCTGCCGCATACGCGCTCGCCGATGCGCGATCGCCGAGTATCGCGAGCACCGGGTCGATGGGCACCTTGCGGCCGATCACGAAGGTCACGGCCAGCAGGCCCGTGAACGTGATGGCGAGCGTGAGCGCCCAGCGCAGCACGCGCAGCGTCCAGCGCACGCTCGCGCTGCGCGCGGACGCAGCGCGAATGCGATCGATCGGAGTGAGCGTAGTCGACATGTAGATGAAGTGTCGCGTGCGCTTACTGCTTCTTCACATGCAGATACGACACAAGGTCGTTGATCGGACCGACTTCGAGACCCGATACGCCCGGACGCATCGCCACCTGCGACACCTGCTGGAACATGATGACGAACGGCGATTTCGCGAGCATTTCCTTTTGCATCGTTTGATAGAGCTGCGCGCGCTTCGTCGTCGACGATTCGGCGAGCGCGGCGTTGGTCTCTTTCGTCAGATCGGGAATGTCCCACGAATTGCGCCACGCGAGCATCTTGTACGAGGACTTGTCGGAGTTGTCCGGGTTCCACGCATAGCCTTGCGCGTTGCTGTGCGGGTCAATGTAATCCGCCGACCATTCGCCGATATAGATATCGTGCTGGCGCGCGCGATACTTCGCGAGCGTCTGCTTGTTGTCGCCCGGAATGATCTCGACCTTGATGCCGCCTTGCGCGAGATTCGCCTGCACCGCTTGTGCGATTTCGTTGTACGGGTAAGCGCTGCGCACATCCATCGTCACGTTGAAGCCGTTCGGCAAGCCCGCTTTCGCGAGCAACGCCTTCGCTTTCGCGACGTCCTGGTGATACGGATTGGTATTCAACGCGCCGAGGAAGCCTTCGGGCAGGAACGTCTGATGAACCTTGAACGTGCTCTTCGTCACGTTCTTCTGGATGCCGTCGTAGTCGATCAGCCACTTCATCGCTTCCTGCACTTCCGGCTTCGCGAGATTTGCGTTCTTCACATTGAGGCCGAGATAGAGCAGCGTCGCTTGCGGCACCGACACCACCTGCACCTTGTTGGCCTTCGTGAGCGTCGCGAGATCGTCGGGGCTCAGATTGCGCGCGACATCCGCGTCACCGTTTTCGAGCAGCAGACGCTGGCTCGACGCTTCGGGCACGTGGCGCATCACGATCCGCTTCATCGCGAGCGGCAGGCGATAGCCGTCGTATTTCTGCAAGATGATGCTGTCGTTCGCCGTCCATTTGACGAGCTTGTACGCGCCCGAGCCCGCTTCGTTCGTGCGCAGCCATTCGTTGCCGAAGTCGTTGCCCTTCTGATGCGACATCAACAGCTTCTTGTCGACGACCGACGCGGGCCACGCGCCCAGCACGTTCAGCACGAATGTGGGCGCGTATTTCTGGTCGGTCGTGATGCTGACGGTCGAGTCGTCGATCTTCTTGACGTTTTGCAGCGCGTTGTCCTTCGTCAGGCCAATGCCTTGCAGCACGGCGGCCGCGCCCTTGTCGAGCAGCACGCAGCGCTGGATCGACCACGCGACGTCGTCGGCCGTCAGCGGATTGCCCGAATGGAACTTGAGGCCGGGACGAATCTTGAACGTGAACGTGAGTCCGTCGGGGCTGACCGTCCACGATTGCGCGACGTCGCCATTGAATTTCGACGGGTCTTTCAGATCGACGCGCACCAGACGGTCATAGGTATTCGCGACGTACTCCTCGGGCACCAGCTCGTAGACTTCTCCCGGATCGAGCGTCGAGAATTCGTCGAGCGTGGTGGCGATCACCAGCATGTCTTTCGGTGTCGCCGCAAATGCGGTGCTTGTTGTCGTCATCGTAAGCGTCAGTGCGGATACGACCGCGACTGCCGCCAGCGCATTGCGCAAAACCAGATTCATACTCGCTCCGTATCGAGAGGAAGTGCGGTGAGAAATCTGCAAATAAGCCTTTGTGATTACATCAATTTCAAAGGGCCGCTTTCGCTGTTGTCGATCACGGGCAGCGCGCGCGACCCCGGCAATTCGTAATGCCACCACTCGCTCGGAATATGCGTGAAGCCCGCCGCATGCATGATGCCGAGCAACAGCAGCCGATTGCGCTGCACGTGCTGTGGCAGGCCCTGGTGGAAGTGCTCTGACTCCTTGACCATCGCGTCGAAACCTGTGCCCATGTCGAGCGGCTCGCCGTTGCCGTCCATCAAGGTCAGATCGAGCGCGGTGCCGCGGCTATGGTTCGAGCCTCGTCCAAGCTCGGCGATATAGGTTGGATCGGGAAGAAAGTCCCACAACACCTGCTGCGCTTGCGGCGGACGATACGCATCGAAAATGCGCAGCTTCATGCCGATGCTCGCGGCGAGTTCGACGGCCTTGCGCAAGCCTGCTTCGGCGGGCGCGAGCAACAGGCAGTGCGCTTGCTTGTAGATCGCCTTGCCGGTGAAATTGCGGTCGGTCGCATAGGCGAGGTCGATGTCGACCGCGTGCGTTTCCTGCGTGATATGAATCAGTCGAGGTTTGTCGGTCATGAGAGTCAAAGGTCGAATTGATCGAGTTCACGCTGCAACTCGCGGTTGCGCGCGACGCGTTCGTCGATGGCAGAACCCAGCCGTTCGACGATCGACGTAATCAGCAGATTGAAGAGGCACGTAAGCGGTGCGAGCGAATCCCAGAACTGGCCGACATCCGTTTTCACCTGCAGCAGATCGCAAGCGAAGTCGCGGGCCCACGGACAATAAAGATCGGTGACGAGCGCAAATGGCAATTCGCGCCGCGCGGCCGCTTCGCAATAGCGGCGTGCGATGCGCGAATAGGCGCGCGTGTCGGTGACGATCAGATAAGGCGATGCGAACTCCGAATTCAGCGAATCGACATACGAGCCCGACATGCCGTCGGAGTAGAACACGCGCGGCCGCAGATATTCGAGGTAGCTGTAGAACGCGTTCGAAATACCGCGCGTGGATTGAATGCCGAGAATAAAGACGGCATCGGCCGTGGCGACGCGCTGCGCGACGCGCGCGAAGGTTTCGCATTGCGCAAGCTGGTACACGTAGCCGATTGCATCGACTTCGAGATCGAGCGAACGGGCGAGCGCGGTGTCGCGCGTGGGATCACCGTTGGTATGGGCGTTTGCGCTGTCGTGGTGGCGCTCGCTGCGCCACGCGTCGAGCCGGTCGGTGATGAACCACGGCCGCGCTTGCGCGCCGCGCAACTCGCGCTTCAGATCGTCGAGATTGCGATAGCCGACGCTTCGCAAAAAGCGTCCGACGGAAATGCCGCTCGTGCCCGTCTGCTGCGCAATCTGGTCCGCCGTCTCCAGGCCGAGGCGCTCCAGATTCGCCAGCATGTAACTGGCGATGCGCTTCGCCGTGGGCGTGAGCGTCGCGAAACTCGCTTCGACTGTGTGGGCGAACGCGGTGGACATCGAGTTGTCTTCCGGGTTTTGTTCTGTGTCTTGTCGGTTAGTTATCTGTCACTGCTCGGCGAGCTGGTATGTATATGACAAGGACAATAAAGCGAGTGCTAACTTAAATTTTTAATCGGATTTAAAGAGCCAATAGAAAAAGCGATGCAACTGCGCGTTGAATGTCATTCTTCTGTCACGCGTTCTCGTCAGCCGAATTGCACGTGCTGCATGTAGCGCGAGAATGGGCGCCCTCGTCTGCTCGCCGATCCGAATGGCGCTAACATCATCGCCGCAGCATTCGGTCGCGCGCGTCGAGCACCGCGCGATCTTCATCCCGACGTAACACGGACAGCATCGCCTCGGCATGCCGTCTGGATTTCGGTTTTGGAAGCGGCGGCGCAGCGGCCCGCTGCCCATCTAGAACTACCGTATGGTCCGGCACAACATCCGCCGGATTTTCTTATAAGTGTTGGAGGGCTGAACGTGAACAAGCTGACTACTGCCTTTGGCGCACCCGTAGTAGACAACCAGAACATTCAGACGGCGGGGCCGCGCGGCCCGGCGTTGTTGCAGGACGTGTGGTTCCTCGAAAAGCTCGCGCATTTCGACCGCGAAGTGATTCCCGAGCGCCGGATGCACGCGAAAGGCTCGGGCGCGTTTGGCACATTCACGGTCACGCACGACATCACGAAGTACACGCGGGCGAAGATCTTCTCGGACATCGGCAAGAAGACGGAACTATTCGTGCGCTTCTCGACGGTCGCGGGCGAGCGCGGCGCCGCCGATGCGGAGCGCGACATTCGCGGCTTCGCGATCAAGTTCTATACGGAAGAGGGCAACTGGGATCTCGTCGGCAACAATACGCCCGTATTCTTTTTGCGCGATCCGCTGAAATTCCCCGACCTGAATCACGCGGTCAAGCGCGATCCGCGCACGGGTCTGCGCAGCGCAGAAAACAACTGGGACTTCTGGACGCAACTGCCCGAAGCACTGCATCAGGTGACGATCGTGATGAGCGATCGCGGCATTCCGAAGTCGTTCCGTCATATGCATGGCTTCGGCAGCCATACGTTCAGCTTCATCAACGCAGCGAAAGAGCGCTACTGGGTGAAGTTCCATTTCCAGACGCAGCAGGGCATCCAGAATCTGACGGATGCAGAAGCGGCCGCGCTCGTCGGCGTGGATCGCGAGAGCTCGCATCGCGACCTGTATGAAGCGATCGAACGCAAGGAATTCCCGAAGTGGACGATGTACGTGCAATTGATGCCCGAGAAGGACGCGTCGAAGGTCGCTTATAACCCGTTCGATCTGACGAAGATCTGGCCGAAGAAAGACTATCCGCTGATCGAAGTCGGCGTGATGGAATTGAATCGCAACGCGGAGAATCATTTCGCGGATGTCGAGCAGTCCGCGTTCAATCCGGCCAACGTCGTACCGGGCATCGGCTTCTCGCCCGACAAGATGCTGCAAGGCCGGCTCTTCTCATACGGCGACGCACAGCGCTATCGCCTCGGCGTGAATCACAGCCTGATTCCCGTGAACGCGCCGAGATGTCCCGTACACAGCTATCACCGCGACGGCTTCATGCGCGTGGACGGCAACATGGGCGGCGCGACGCCGTACAACCCGAACACGCGCGGCGAATGGCTCGACCAGCCGGATTTCAGCGAGCCGCCGTTGTCGATCGAAGGCGCTGCGGATCACTGGAATCATCGCGTCGACGATGACTACTACTCGCAGCCGGGCGCGCTGTTCCGGCTGATGACGGCCGAGCAGAAGCAGGCGCTGTTCGACAATACGGCGCGCTCGCTCGCGGGTGTCTCGGAGCCGATCCAGAAGCTGCACATCGAGCATTGCACAAAGGCCGATCCCGCTTATGGGCAAGGCGTTGCGGCAGCGCTGGAGTCGGCGAAGAAGAGTAGCGCTACGCCGAATCGCGCGCTGTGAGTTGCCAGGAAATGAGCACTGCGCATCCCACGTGACGATGCGAAGAAGCGTTTAGTATCGGCGTTCCCTGAAGATCGACCGCAAGGCCGATCTTTGGGGCAGCGCCAAAGAGCCGACGCGCGCGCCCGAATCAATCAAGCGACGCAACGAAAATGCGCGCGACCTCTTCGAGCCCTTGCCGGTCATCGTCGTCGAAGCGCGCGAGCGCGGGGCTGTCGATATCCAGCACGCCGACCAGTTCGCCATTCGCCCTTTGCAGCGGAATCACGATCTCCGAACGCGAGGCCGAGTCGCACGCGATATGTTCGGGGAACGCGTCGACATCTGGCACGACTTGCGTTTCTCGCGTCTGCGCTGCGTGGCCGCATACGCCGCGGCCCATCGGAATGCGCACGCAAGCAGGCTTGCCCTGAAACGGGCCGACCACGAGCTCGCCGTCGATAGCGAAATAAAAGCCTGTCCAATTCAGTTGCGGCAGGCTGTGAAAAATCAGCGCTGACAGATTCGCCGCATTGGCGATCTGATTCGATTCGCCCTCAACGAGCGAGCGCGCCTGCGAGGCCAGTTCACGATAGAACTCGGCCTTGGGCAGCGCGGTATTGATGGTGGCTTCGAACATCGGATGCACTCACGTCTGCTTCATCGAAGCAGCCATTCTCGCATCAATGGGCGCGACGCGACGGCAAGCGTCTCAGATGCCGATGAACTCCGTGAAATCGTCGAGCGGCGTGCGCTGCGCGCGCCACTGATTGATCGCGGCGTCCGTATCTTCGTATCCGATTGCCATGCCGCTGAACAGCATGCGCTCGCCGGGCATGTCGAGAAACGCGCCGATCGTCTTCGGGTACATCGCCCAGCATTCCTGCGCGCAACTGTGCAGCCCTTCCTCACGCAACAGCAGCATCACGGACTGCATGAACATGCCGAGATCGGCCCATTGCGGCGGACCCATGCGGCGATCGACGGTGCAGAAGAGCGCAAGCGGCGCATCGAAAAACGCGAAATTGCGCGCGAACTGCGCGAGACGTCCAGGCCGGTTCTCGCGCGCGATGCCGATGCTGCGATACAGATCTTCGCCCACTGCGAACCTCCGCTCGCGATACGGCGAGTGAAGATTCGGCGGATAGACGTTGTACTCGGTTTCTTCGCCGCCCGGCGCATCCGCGATGCGCTCGCGCATGATGTGCTTGAGTCGCGCGAGCGCATCGCCCCCTACGACATGGATGTGCCACGGCTGCAGATTTCCGCCCGAAGGCGAGCGCGCGGCGGTGGCGAGCACGCGGCGGATCACGTCGGGCGCGACGGGGTCGGGCAAAAACTGGCGCACCGATTTGCGGCTGGTGACTGCATCACTGACGTTCAAGCTTTTTCTCCATGAGCCGTGGCCAAGGACATATGCCGATGATACAGGCGACGATGCGCGCGTCGTGCTAAAGCTTCCGAAAGGCAGTGCCGTTAATGGACCCAAACGCAGGGACCAAACGCAGCGACCAAACCACAACGAATACATACGCAATCGCAAACGGGGAGCCGCATTTGAATACGATGAAGCTGGCAATATATGTCGCCGCGATCGCTGCACTGGCTGCGCTGGCCGGTTGCGTCACGAGCGAGCAGCAGATATCCGCCGCGCCTGCACGGCCGCGTCCCGCGGTCGTTGCGGTGCAGGCTCCGCCGCCTGCCGTCGTCGTGCGCGCGCCGGCGCCTGTCGGGCAGCCGGTGTACGTGTCCGCGCCCAGCGATGTCTACATTGCGGGCGTGATGGATCGCGACGTGGTGTTCGTCGGCGGCGACACGTATCTGTGGGTAGTGGGCACGGATGGCCGGCGTCATCGGCATTTTTACGCACATGGCGATCGCCGCGCCGAAGTCTTCCGCCGACGCGAGCATCTGCGCGCCGAGATGGCTCATCGTGGCGCTCACGCGCCGAGCCACGCGGTCGTCGCGCATCGCGACACGCATGCGCCGCATCGCCCCGAGCACCACGAACGCGCGCCGACGCGGCATCCATCGGCGGAACATCATCGTCCGCAGCCTGAAGCCGCGCACGTGGCCGAGCACCACGGCAACGATCGCGGACGGCAGCACGGCCACAACCGGCCGCCGCGCGTCGACGAGGCGCAGCAGCAGACGCCGCACCGGCAGGGGCAAGCGGGCTGAACGTCAACTGAGCATCAACTGAGCGTCACGGCGCGACGCTGCGCTGATATGCGATGGCTCGAATCACTTTCCCGAACCATACGCGCGCACGAAGAACGCGATCGTGATGCACGCCGTCAGCGTCAGCGTGCCGTAGCGAATCACGCGCGCGGGGGCGCGCCGTCCGATGTGTGCGCCGCCGTATCCGCCGAGCGTCGCGCCTACCAACATCGCGAGTGTCTCGGGCCAATGCACCGCATGCGCGACGATAAACGCGATGACGGCCATCGTGTTGGCCGCGCTCACGAGCAGCGTGCGCGGCGCGTTGAGCAGCTTCAGCTCGCGGCTGTCGAGCAGGCCCCATACGGCCATCATCATGATGCCGACTGCGCCGCCGAAATAGCCGCCATACACGCCGAGCACGAACTGGATCACGAGCACGGCCGCTCGCCCGATGTGCCAGCGCGCGCGCATCCATTCGCCGAAGCGCCGGCCGAATGCGAGCGCGAGCGTCGCGAACAGCAGCAGCCATGGCACGACGAAATCGAATGTCTTTGCAGGCGTGAGCAGCAACAGCAACGCGCCGCAAATGCCGCCGATCAGCGTCGTGACGATCATCGCGCGCAGCGACACCGAGCCGATCGGCCCGAGTCCGTCGCGATACGCCCACGCGCTCGCGAGGCCGCCGGGATAAAGGGCGACGGTGCTCGAAGCGTTCGCCTGAACCGAAGGCACGCCGGCTGCGATCAATGCGGGAAGCGTGACGAACGAGCCGCCGCCCGCCAGCGCGTTCATGCCGCCTGCGAGCAGTCCCGCGCCCGCCACAAGGAATAGTCCATTCATGCGACGCATCATAGCTGCGGCGGCTTCGCGGATACAATCGGGATTCTCCGATGCCAGTGTTCGCCCCAACCGAAGATGACGACGTCGCGTTTTGACCTTACCGATCTGCGGCTATTCCTGATGGTCGTCGAGCACGGCAGCCTTACGCGCGGCGCGCAGGCGATGCATCTCGCGCTTGCGTCGGCGAGCGAGCGCATCTCGGGCATGGAGTCCGCGCTCGGCACGCCGTTGCTCGAACGCACGCGGCGCGGCGTGCGCGCGACGCCCGCAGGCGAAGCGCTCGTGCGTCACGCGCGGCTGATCGTCGGGCAGGTCGAGCAGATGCGCGGCGAGCTGCGCAGCTACGCGACGGGCCTGAAGGGCCGCGTGCATCTGATGTCGAACACGGCGGCGCTCGCATCGTTTCTGCCCGAGCAGTTGTGCCACTTCCTGAGCGCGCATCCCGATCTGTCCGTCGACATCGACGAACGGCCGAGCGCCGACATCGTGCGCGCCGTGGCCGAAGGGCGGGCGGATCTCGGCATCGTCGCGGATATCGCCGATCTTGCCGCGCTGCAAACGCACCTGATCGCGGACGATCAACTGGTGGTCGCCGCGAGCCGCGCGCATCGCATTGCCAACAACGCGCGCGTCGCGTTCGCCGATATCGTCGACGAGGCCTTTGTCGGACTTTCCGATGCGGCGCTGGAGCGGCATCTCACGGAGCGCGCATCGCGGCTCGGGCGTCAGATGCAATACCGCGTGCGTCTGCGCAACGTCGCCGATCTGGGCCGGCTGATCGAAGCGGGCGTCGGCATCGCGATTCTGCCTGCGGCTTGCACGCAGCCGCTGCGCGACGCGAATCTCGCGATCCTGCCGTTGTCCGAAGCGTGGACGTCGCGGCGTCTGCATCTGTGCGCGCGGGACTTCGCGGCGCTCACGCCGCATGCGCATGCGCTCGCGCAACAGCTGATGACGCTCAACGCACTGCCGCGATAAACGCACTGCAGCGATAAACGCAGTGTCGAGAGCGCCGCCACACATGTGCGCCGCTACAACTGCGATTCGATCGGCAGTATGCCGAGCAGCCAGACACCCGCCTTGCGCAGCGCCGACACATCCGGCTCGCTGTCGAGCACTTTCACGGTGCCGTCGGGCGCCGTATCGATCCACACGATGCTGTCCGTGCCGTTCGGATTCGGGCGCAGTTCGAGCCGCCAGGCGATGTGGTCCAGACTCGGCTCGAGCGTATCGACGACTTGCGATGCAGCCGCTGCACTTTCGCAATACACGCCGATTTCCGTATTGAGTTCGACGGAACGCGGATCGAGATTCATCGAGCCGATAAAGAGCGTATCGCGATCGAACACATAGGTCTTTGCGTGCAGCGAGGCCTTCGACGAGCCGAACATGTGCTTCTTGTCGTCGTCGCTCTTCTCGCTCGCGACGGGCTTGAGTTCGTACAGCCGCACGCCCGCTTCGAGCAAGGCCTTGCGGTAGCGCTGATAGCCCGCGTGCACGGCGGCGACGTCGGTGGCGGCGAGCGAGTTGGTCAGCACGGTGACGCGCACGCCATCGTGCGTGAGTCCACTCAACCACGCGACGCCTTCTTTTCCGGGCACGAAATAAGGCGAGACGACGAGCATCTGATGCTCCGGTTGAAGATGGAGCGCCTTCAGTTGCGTCATCAGATGGCCTTGCGCGTTGCCCGGCGAGCGCGTGATTTTCGCGGGATCGTCATAGAGCAGCGTGGCTTTGCCCCACGAGTACTGCGTCGCGTCGTGCGAATGGATCACGTGTGTGAGCCGCGCACGCGCATTGACGACGTACGGATTGTTCTCCTCGGACGCGAGATACGCGTCGAGCTTCGCGCGAACCTCCGCAAGCGCGTTGGCGTCCGCTTTGCGGCCCATCAGGCTGGCGACGGGATACGACGCCTGCGAGTTCCAGTACAGGTCGAATGCCGTCGATACGTCGCGCACCACGGGGCCGTGCACGAGCACATCGAGGTCGCCGAATGCGACGTCGGTCGACGCGCCGAAGTACTCGTCGCCGATATTGCGTCCGCCGAGTATTGCGCCTTCGTTGTCCGCGATCATCGACTTGTTGTGCATGCGCCGATTCACGCGAAGGAACTCGGTGGCCATGCCGATCTTCTTGAACGTGCGGCTGGCGACGGGATTGAAGAGCCGTATCTGCACATTCGGATGCGAGTCGAGCGCGAGCAGCAGCTTGTCGTCGGCGTTGGTGCCGAGATCGTCGAGCAGGATGCGCACGCGCACGCCGCGATCGGCGGCGCGCAGAACGGCGGCGCCCAGCGCGCGGCCCGTCAGGTCGTCGTGCCAGATGTAGTACTGGAGATCGAGCGTGCGGTCGGCGGCTTGCGCGAGCACGAGGCGCGCGACGAGCGCATTGACGGCATCGGGCAACAGATGGAACGCGCTTTCGTCCGGGTGCTGCTGCTCTTGCCGCGTGAATGCGCTCGCAAGGCGCGTGTTCTGCGTATCGGTGACGGCATGCGTCTCGACGCGGTCCGTCTGTGGCGGCAAGCTCGCGCACGAAGTCAGCAAGGCGACGGTGAAGGCCGCGAGAAGACTTCGTAGCTCGATCATGTGCGCGCTCCGCAACGGGATGCGCGTCAGATTAGCGGGAGCGTTGGGCGGTTACAAGTGGGACAAGCAAGAGGAACAGACGGAACAGACGGAGCGCTGCCGTGGTGTGGCGTTACGAGTCGATCGATGTATCGTTCGTCGGCGCGGGACCCATCAACAGCGTCAGGATCTTCACGATCATCATCGGATCGACGGGCTTTGCGCAGACCGCGTCGAAGCCGCCGGCGCGCAGCCCGTCGAAGTTGTCGTCGGTCTCATAGGCCGTGTACGCGAGCAGCGGCACGGACGCGGTCTCGGGCGACTCGCGCAACGTCCTTGCGACGGCGAGCCCCGACACGCCCGGCATTGCGACGTCGAGCACGACGCCGTCGGGATGCCATTCGTTCGCGATTTTAAGCGCGTCGCAACCGTTGTAGGCGACGCGCGTCTCGAAGCCGGTGCTGTCGAGAAAGGCAGCCAGCGAGTCGGCCGAATCGATGAAATCGTCGACGACGAGCACGCGCGGCGGAATCGAATGCGCAGCGGCGCGCGCCGCCGTCCATACCTGATTTCGTCTTGGCCTGAAGCTCGTGCTGCGCATGCTGCCCCCTGAAAATCCGTCGCTGTCTGCGGCTGCTCGCGTGTCTTGTAAGCAGGCACAGCAACGGCCATTCCAACCTTGCATCCGGCGTGCTTTCGAACCCGCAACGCGAGCCGCCGCGCTGGCGGAAAACGCCGATTTCAGCGAGTTCGCGCGCGGTTTCGCGCTGGCTTCGGCCCCGACCTCACGCGTGCGGCACGCTAGAAGCGCTGCCGTCGACCATGAAACCGACCATGAAAGTCCGTCACGCGGATTGCAGCTTTTCCATACGCTGACCAGGGTTGAATCGCAGCGTCGGCGCGCGCGCGGAACGCGACAGGGCGAATCGCCGTGCTGCAACGCAAGGCCGCGTGTGGCGCCGGGCACATAGACAAAGGCCTGGCGGGCAATTTGCCATGCTACGATGCCGTCATCCGCCGGGAGAAACCCAGCCCCGGATTGCATCGCACTTTCTTCGCTGCAGGAGGCTTGCCATGCACTTCGACTACAAGGGATTTCATATCGACTGCCGGGCGAGGCACGACGAAGACGGCCACTACGTCGCCCAGGCCAAGCTCACTCGGGCGGCGACGGCGAATACGCCCCCGGAAGTGCATCAATCCGGCGACATCGATTCATTCGTCGACGAATCGGACGCAGTGACATGCGCGCGCACATGGGCGATCGAATGGATCGATGAAAACTGGGACTAGCCGCATTGCTTTATTGCCCGGCTTCCGCGGTCCCACGCCGCGTGGAAGAACACGCCATGGCTATTGCGCAGTTTGCTGGCGCCGGTACTCATTCTTCTTCATGTCCAGGTACTCTTGCCGGTCGAGTTCGTGCAACTGGCGCTGATACTGCTCGGTTGCATCGAACCATGTCGCGAAGCGTCGAGCGACGCGCTTGTCGGCGGGTATTGCAAGCGAAGCCAGATACGCGTCGATCGCGAGGTAGTAGCGCATCGTATTGCGTTCGACGAGCCCGCGCACGCCGCCGATGTAATCGCCGTCCGGCGCCTTCGTAAAGCCCACTTTCGCGCTGCCTATCGTCGCGAGATAGGCCTTCATCGCGATGCGCCCCGCTGTGCCGAATCCATACGAGTAGGTGAGATGCAGGAAGGTGCGCCCGTTGCCGATGTCGGCGGCTTCGAGCACGATGCGATAGTCCTTCGTGCTGAGCGGTCCCGTCGCTGCGCTCAGATCGACCTGGAAGTAGTCGGGGCTCGTCGCCACCGAACGGTAGTTGAACTGCACGCGGTACGTGTCGCCGATTTCCTGTTCCGTCTTCTTGCCCACGTTCATGCTGATGGTCGCGCCGTTGGGGCCTGAAGCAGCATGACAGTACTTCGTGTTCAGATGCAGGATCAGCACTTCGCACCAGTTGGCGGGGCCTTGCTGCGGATCGTTGAGCGCGCTGTTGACGAGCTCGAACGGATAGTCGACGACGGCGTAGATATCGCCCTTGAGCGTGTTCTGCGTTTCTTCCGAGTCGAGATGGATCGGGCGATGAAATGCGTTCGACTTGAGCTGCGGCGCGAGCGCGTCGTACTTGTCCCTGAGCGCCGTGGCGTTGTCGTCGGCCCATGTCGGCGCGCCGAGCGACAGGCCCAGTAGCGTGAGCACCATGAACGCAAGTCGCCTCGTAATACGCATGATCCGCTGAGTGCTCATGACGGCGCTCCCGCTGACAGATCCGTGGCTGGCCAAGCCGGCCGGGCAAGTTCGGCACGAATATAGCAGAGGCGCGCTGACATGCGGATGAGCCGTTCGAGCATAAAGCTGATTTGAACCGGCATTCATTGCAGCAACGCTCGTTCCTAGAATGGTCTCCATGCGTTGACCCCGTCGCGCAAACACCTCTCGATCAACCTTTGGAGCACACATCATGGGACGTCTCAATAGCCAATCCGTCAGCGAAGCCACCGGCCAGGCCGCCGATCTTTTCGCGGGCATCAAGCGCGCGGTCGGCATGGTGCCGAATGCGTATGTCGACATCGGCACGAACAGCCCTGCTGCGCTGCAAGTCGTGCTGAGCACGGGCGACGCGCTGAGCAAGGGCGCGCTGTCGCGCAAGGAAGTGGAAGCCGTCAAGCTCGCGATCAGCGGCGTCGCGGATTGCGATTACTGTCTCGCGGCTCACTCGCTGGCGGCCCGCAAGGCCAGCATCGCGGCGGACGATATCGCCGCGCTGCGCGAAGGGCGCGATACCGCCGACGCGCGTCTGAATGCAATCGCAGCGTTTGCGCGCACGGTCTTCACGACGCGTGGCACCGTGCCCGTCGAAGTCGTCGATGCGGTGAAGGCCGCGGGCTATAGCAACCAGCAGATCGTTGAGACGCTGCTCGCAATCGCCGACATCACGTTCACGAACCTGTTCAATCGCGTGAACGATACCGTCGTGGACTTTCCGAAGGTCTGACGCAACGGCAAGCCGCTCGCGTCGAGTGGCTGTGTGCAATGTCGATATGCCCGTGACTGGCCGTGTGTCGTCACGGGCGTTTTGCGTCGATCGCGTATCGCTGCGCGGCAGCGCGTCTCCGTGGTTTCATTTGTAGCGATTTGATTCAGCGCTCATGCCGCAAACGTTCGATCCGCTAGAATGAGGCTCGCTTTTTAACCAAGGAGATTCGCGTGAAATCAGTTGTTGCCCTGCTCGCCGCAGCCGCGCTCGCGTCAACGGCGCTCACCGCTCAAGCTGCATCGACGGAAAAACTGCCCTCGGGCGTCGTCGTCGAACATCTGACGCAGGGAAGCGGCCCGCAGCCCACGGCCGCCGATGTCGTGCGCGTCAACTATCGCGGCACGCTCGCGAACGGCACCGAGTTCGACAGCTCGGCCAAGCACGGCGGTCCGGCAGAGTTTCCGCTCGGTCGCGTGATCCCTTGCTGGACGCAAGGTGTCGCGACGATGAAAGTCGGCGAGAAGGCAAAGCTGACCTGCCCGGCCGCAACGGCTTACGGCTCGCGCGGCGTCGGTACGATCCCGCCGAACAGCGATCTGACATTCGAAGTCGAACTGCTCGCGATCGTCAAGTAACTAGCTCTTCGCGCAGCGCCTCGCCATTCCCACGCGATTATGTCGTGGCGGCGGCGCTGCACACTTTCCCGCCTTGCATTCCACATCGTGACGAGCGCAAGCTCCGGCGGCGCAAATCCCGTATTGAATCGTTTGATTATCGTTAACGCTGGTTGGCAGAAGGCAAATTGGCGTGATACCTAATTGGTCTTGCGGCGAGTCAGATGGACGATTGGGATTCTGTCACCAATATGAAAAACTGCGCGCTCAGAATCCCGCAAAAAATAAGATTTGCACGACGGGGTATAGGGTGACCAGAAAACAAAGGGTGCTGTTCCTCTGCAAGGACAACGCAGCGCTTAGCATCTTGGCGGAAGCCTTGCTGCGCGAGTTGGACGGATTGCATTTCGACGCTTTCAGCGCAGGTCTCGAACCCGCCGACAAGGTCGACGCGGCGGCAATGGGAGAGTTGCGTCACGGTTTTTCCAGCCTGGAGCTGCTCAATCCGAAGAGCTGGCTCGAGTTCACGAGCGAATGGGCGCCGCAGATGGACTTCGTCATTAGCTTGTGCGACGAGTCGTCGCGCGTCGACGTGCGCGCGTTTCACGGCCGCCCGCAATTGCTCCACTGGACGCTGACGCCGTCTGCGCGCTCCGCTGCGGGCGCGTTCGAATACGCGTTCTGGCAGATATTGAAGCGCGTCGAAGATTTCATTGCCGCGCAACGCCGCCCATGGCCGTCTTTGAAAATGCCGTCGGTTGCGCCGTGCGCGCCCGATGCGTGCGACCTGTTGATGAGCGGCCAATAAGGCGGCTCCAACGCAGCCAGCGAATGCGGCTGCATCGGGAACCTGATTTGCTGGTCGGTATGACCGGCGCCGAGTGCTCGCACAATCAGGGAACCCGATGAAAGTCGAAGCCAATACCGAAGCCAGTCGTGCAGTGCCGCACGACGACACTGCCGAAGCCCATTTCTCTCACTATGCCGCGCCGCTGATCGACAGCGCGCTTGCTTGCGCGGCCGCGCTGCGCGCCAATCCGGACGCGGAGGTGCTGCACAAGCTTCGCGTGTCGTTGCGGCGCTTGCGTTCGTTGTTGTGGGCATACCGGCCGCTCCTCGACGAAACGTTCGACGCGCAGCAACGCGCGCTCTTCAAGTTTTTCGCGAGCGCTGCCGGTAAGACTCGCGACTGGGACATCCTGATCGGTTTGCTCCAAGAGACAGCCGATACTCAAGGCGAACCCCGCGAGGCGCTCCAAACGGCGCGTGCGAAGTCGCTCGACGCGAGCCGCGAAACGCTCGCACACGCCAACGTGAAGAGCGCGCTACGCGATGCGCTCAAGGAAGCGAACCGCGAACTGAATACCGCGCACGATCGCACGCCGCTGCCGAAGTTCGCGCGCAAGCGGCTCGCGTCGGCGCAAAAGTCGATGAAGAAGCGCATGAAGCGCGCGGCGCATGCGAAGCGCTCGGACTACGCGTCGTATCACGAAGTGCGCAAGGCAGGGAAGAAGCTCCGCTATCTGATCGAGTTCTTCGAGCCGGTACTGAAGAAAAAACAGGTGAAGTCCGTCAGTTCGCTGAAGAAGCTTCAGAAGCGCTTCGGCGAGTTGAACGACGTCGTCGCGAGTGAACAGTTGTTGCGCGACAACCCGAGCGTGTTTTCCGACGAAGCGTTGAGCGCTCGCGCGCTCGACTCGCTTGCGAAGGAACGCAAGCGCCGCATGCGCGCCGCAGCGAGGTTGTTATGACAGACGCAAACGATGCTCTTCGGCCTTGCCTTTCGGCGGGCCGCTCGACGTCCTTTCAATGCCCTGTTCGCGAACGCAGTGTCTCGCGCACGCGCTTCGCCGCGAAGAGCGGCACATAGTCGAAAACGCGTGCTTCGCGCCGATAGTCTTCGACCGCGTCGGTGTACATCTGCGATACGACTTCTTCGGGACTGTCCGTGGATTCCGCGATTTCATGCACGATCTTTTGCGCGTCGCCAGTCTTCATCCGGGTCTCCCATCGTTCGGTCGGTAGTCGGGAGCTTGAATTGAAGAACACACGGCCTGTGACTGCCAATAGAACTTCGCAATCGATGGGCCCGGCCCGGTGCCGTTGTACCGAAGTGCGCGAAGAATGCCTGATTGATCAGACAGATAGCGCGCGTGCACAAGAACTTTTCCACAGGCCTGTGCACAGAAATTGTGGATAACGCGGAGTCGAATCGAAGACAAAGGCTCGCCGTCATTGTAGCCACTTGCGTACGTCTCTTTCCCAGTCGGGCTCGCCACAGCCTTTCGGGTTCTCGGGGCCGAGGACCGTAATATAGCCTCTGCTCTTCATGCACGATTCGTACGCGCGCACCTTCGTGCACTGGCCCAGACCCGAATTCATCGCGACCGTTTTGCATTGCGAGATCGAGTGATCCATCGGCCCGAAGTCCATGTCGCTCGAGCGGTTTAGCGTCGGCGCGTCCGCGCCTGCCGCCGACAATTCGACAGGGCCCATATGCGTGCAGGCCGTCGCGAGCAGCGCGAGCGCCGCCGCCGCCGTAAAGCATGCATGCAAAAGGCGGCGAACGTGGGCGCGCATTGTCATGATTCAGTTCCTTATTGATGATGCAGGCTCATAAGCGAATGCATCCTGCGAATGATGGTCGTGTTTAAGCACGAGACGTTTCATTCGCCGATCAGATGCAACACGATGTCGCGTTCCTGTGGCCGCGCGCGGTGCTCGAACAGATAAATGCCCTGCCACGTGCCGAGCACCATGCGGCCGTGTTCGACGGGGATCGAAAGCTGCACCTGCGTCAATGCGGTGCGCAGATGCGCGGGCATGTCGTCGGGGCCTTCCGTGTCGTGCTCGTATCGGCCGGGGGCTTCGGGCGCGAGCATCGCGAAGTGCCGTTCGAGGTCGCGTTGCACCGAAGGGTCCGCGTTTTCCTGAATCAGCAGCGACGCCGACGTGTGCCGGCAAAACACGGTCAGCATGCCCGTCTGCATCGACTCGTCGGCCACGAATGCGGCGACGTCCGCAGTGAAATCGAACAATCCGCGAGCGCGCGCCCGCACGTTCAGATGTCGAATGGCCTGGCGCATGAATCGTTCTCCGTGTGCCCATTGCGTTGTGTCGTTGCGAAATGCAATACCTGCCGATCAGTTTACCGCGCGCTTCGCGTTTCATCTTCAGCGGCGAGCAGAGCCGCGGTACATCGATTGCTGTGCGTATCGCGCAGCCGATTTCGTTTTGCAAAAAGGGCTACGCTGGCAGTGCCGAATCGCTCGCCGTCGAACGGCAACTGAAAGGAGACCGGCATGGAACGGGACGAATTCATCGACGCACTGAAGCGCGAAGGCTTCGCCGAAATCGTGACGGTGACGCGCGATGCGCACGGCACGCTCGACGATCACGCTCATCCTTTCGAAGCGAAAGCGTTGGTCCTGCACGGCCGGTTGACGTTGCGAGTCGGCGATATCGAGCGCGTCTATCAGACGGGCGACGTATTTCATTTGCACGCAAACGAAAACCATTCGGAGCGTTTCGGGCCAGACGGTGTTCAGTATCTGGTCGGCCGCAAGTGACGGCAGTGGGAGTGCGCGACAGTCGTGGCAGCCTCGCTGCAAGGTCCGCGTCGAGCCGTTAATATTTTTTGGACCGCGCATCGACGCGCGATGCGCCTGCGCGTTACCGATCACTTCACTTTCGAGGAGGCCCTGAATGACGACGACGCCCGTCTGGTTCATCACTGGCTGTTCAACCGGCTTCGGCAAGGAACTGACCCGCGCCGTGCTTGCGCGCGGCTGGCGCTGCGTGGCGACGGCGCGCAATGTCGCGTCGCTTGCCGATCTGGCCGAGCCCGGCAGCGATGCCGATGCGCGTCTGCTGCGCGTGAAGCTCGACGTGACGGACGACGCGCAAATCGCGGCCTCCGTCGATGCCGCGCAAGAGCGTTTCGGCGCGATCGACGTGCTTGTGAACAATGCGGGCTACGGCTATCAGTCGTCGGTTGAAGAGGGCGATGAGGACGAGATACGCGCGCAGTTCGACGTCAACGTGTTCGGCCTCTTCGCGATGACGCGCGCGGTGCTGCCGGGCATGCGGGCGCGCCGCAAGGGGCATGTGCTGAACATCACATCGGTCGCGGGTCTCGTGGGCTTTCCGGGCTCGGGCTATTACGCGGCGACCAAGCATGCGGTCGAAGGATGGTCCGATGCGCTCGCAACGGAAACTGCGCCGCTCGGCATCCGCGTGAGCTGCATCGAGCCGGGCCCGTTTCGCACCGACTGGGCGGGCCGTTCGCTGAAGCAGACGCCGAACCGCATCGACGACTACGCGGACACAGCGGGCAAGCGCATGCAGGCGACGGCGCAAACCAGCGGCCATCAGCCCGGCGATCCGGCGCGCGCGGCCCAGGCGATGATTCGCATCACCGAAACGGACGAGCCGCCGCGTCATCTCGTGCTGGGCGCGTTCGGCGTCGATGCAGTGTCGAAGCGCCTGCATGCGGCGCTCGCCGATATCGACGCGTGGCGTGACACGAGCGTCGGCGCAGACTTTCCCGATGGCGCGAAGTAATCACTCAGGCCGTGGCGCGTCGGGATAGTATTGCGGCGCTTCGCGCCGGTCGTACATGCCGTAGTCGCGTATCACGCGCACGCTGCGCAGCCGCGCGCCATCGGGCAGCGCGAGCGCTTTCGCGTAGTGTCTGGCGGCCTGCTCGTCGCGCCATGCCGTGAGAAGAATGACGTCTCCCGGTGTCAGCACGGCGTCGAATACGTCCCACGTAACGAGGCCTGCTGCACCGTCATGCAGGCCCAAGTCGATCGCAACATCGTGCGCGCCCGCCTGCTTTACCCATTCGGCTTCGCGGCGCGCGTCGATCAGCACGATCGTCGTCGCGTCGCCTGTCTGCGTTTCGTCGAGCCGCTGTTCCTCGATCGCGTAGCCTTCGGGCGGGTGTGTGTCGTGCGTCACCTGGCCGACGCGCAGATGATAGTCACGAAGCGTCTGCGCGCGGCCCTTCTCCTGCATCCCGTGATGCAGCGCTTGCGTGCGCCAGCGCACGAGCGCTTTTTCATCGCGCCAACCCGATAGCGACAGCAGCCATCCTTCGCGTGTGAGACTGCGATAGCGAATGTTGTCGATGAAACCATCGATCTGCTCCAGTTCCGGCTTCAGCCTCTTCGCATAGCCGAGATACGCGTCAAATTGATCGGCGTGCGGACGCACTTCGAACAGCACTGAAAACATCGTGTTCCCCCGTATTCAAACGGTTGCAATGCAATCGATTTCGATATCGAAATGTCCCGGCCACGCGGGCACGCAAACGAAAATGCGCGCGGGCGGTTCTTTCGGGAAATATCGCGCGTAGATGGCATTGACGGTTGCGAACTGCGCGACGGAAGTGCAGTAGACATTGCACTTCAACACATTATCGAGCGACGAGCCCGCTGTCTCGACGCACAGCTTCAACTGCTCGAGCACGAGTTCGGTTTGACGTTCGAGCGGCGCATCGACGACTTCGCCCGTTGCCGGATCGAACGGTGGCAGACCCGATACATAGATCGTATCGCCGTGCCGCGTGACGACGGAAGTCGGCGCCTTGAATCGTTCGAGCCAGCTCGACAGCGGTTCGACCCGTATGATCGCGCGTTTCATTGCCGTACTCCTCGTGCGTGATGTCGAAGCCATCGTAACGCCTTCGGCTGCGATGATGTTTCAGAGCGAAGCGAAATGACAGGCGAGCGCGAGTGGAAACGAATGCGTGCAGCAAACCTTGCTCATTCGTCGCTCATTCTTCGAGCCTACGATGCACCCATCGATTCAACGCGCAGCGCGCCGCACCATCCGGCGCGTTGTGATGAGAGGGGAAATCATGAACAGGTCATGGGTCAAGGCATGTGCATCTGTACTCGTCGTTTCGCTCGCACTGAGCGGCTGTGCGACGTTCGACGGATCGGCCAATGTCTATTCGGCGTCGCAGGCGCAGCGTGAAGAGACGGTGCGCTTCGGCACCGTCGAAAGCGTGCGCGGCGTCACCATCGATGCGAGCAACGGACAGCCCGCCGTACTCGGCGCACTGGGCGGCGGGCTCCTGGGCGCTGTCGCGGGAAGTGCGATCGGCGAAGGGCACGGCTCGCTGCTGTCGAGCGTCATCGGCGGCATTGCGGGCGCGGTGGCGGGCGATCGGGTGCAGAACCATTTCGCGCAGAAGCATGGCGTCGAAATAACCGTGCGGCTCGATGACGGCTCGCTGCGCGCCGTGACGCAAAGCGTCGACGGTCCGATGTTCCATGCGGGCGAACGCATCCGCCTGTTGTCGAGCGGCGACGTGACGCGCGTGACAGTCTGAGCGACGCGCGACGCTCAAAAGCAAAACGGCCTCGCAATGCGAGGCCGTTTCACGTTCCGTTCGGGCAATTAATGCAGGCAATCGCGCTCAACCCGGCAGGCGATTCGCAACGGCCACCGTTGCATGGTTGTTCGACGCGACGCCCGTGCCCGTCGGCAGCGCGGAGCCTTGTGCCTGCGCGACGAGATTTTCCGCCGACGGGCCGATCGCGTCGGTGAAGGTTTTCGGATGCACGCCGATCGCGAGCACCAGCACGGCCATCGCGCCGAGCAGCACGAACTCGCGCTTGCACAGATCGCGCAGGTTCGCGACGCGCGCATTGCGGATCGCGCCGAACATCACGCGCTTGTACATCCAGAGCGTGTACGCGGCGCTGAGGATCAGCGTCAGCGCAGCCGTCGCGCCGATCCAGAAGTTGAAGCGGATCGCGCCCATCAGCACGAGAAATTCGCCGACGAAGCCCGACGTGCCCGGCAGGCCGACGTTCGCCATCGAGAAGAGCATCGCGAACGTCGCGAGCTTCGGCATCGAGTTGGCGACGCCGCCATACGCGTCGATCGCGCCGCTCTTCGTGCGGTCGAACAGCATGCCCGTGCACAGCAGCATCGCGCCCGCCACGATGCCGTACGACAGCATCTGCACGACGGCACCTTCCGTGCCCATGCGGTCGAACGTGAAGAGGCCCAGCGTGACCAGACCCATATGCGCGACGGCGGAGTACGCGAGCAGCTTGCGCATGTCCGTTTGCGCGAGCGCGAGCAGGCTGCCGTAGATCACTGCGACGAGCGACAGCGCGATCATCGCGGGTGCGAAGAAGTGGCAGGCATCCGGCACGATGGGCAGCGCGAAACGCAGCAGGCCGTAGCCGCCCATCTTCAGCATGCCGAGCAGCACGGCCGCGCCCGTCGGGCCGTCCGAGTGCACATCTGGCAGCCACGTGTGCACGGGCCACATCGGCACCTTCACCGAGAACGCAGCGAGGAAGCCGATGAACACCAGCAGTTGCGGCGTGAAATCGAGCTTCAGCGCGCGCCACGCGGCGATGTCGAACGTGTGCGACTGCGCCCACAGATAGATCAGCGCGGCGAGCATCGCGAGCGAGCCGACCAGCGAAAAGAAGAAGAAACGCACGGCCGCGTAGACTCGGCGCTTTTCGCCCCACGTGCCGATCAGCAGATAGAGCGGAATCAGCGAGGCTTCGAAGAAGACGAAGAACAGCATGCCGTCGAGCGACGCGAACACGCCCTGCATGCAGCCCGACAGCAGCAGGAACGCGCCGTAGTACTGCGCGACGCGCTTCGTGACCGTGTCCCACGACGCGATCACGATGATCAGCGTCGTCACCGACGTCAGCACCGTGAACCACAGCGAGATGCCGTCGACGCCGAGGTGATATGAGATGCCGAAATCGGGCAGCCAGCGCAGCTGTTCGGAGAATTGCATCGACGCCAGCGACGAATCGAAGCCGGACACGAGCGGGATGACGGGCAGGATGCTCACGGCCGCGCCCGCCAGCGCGAGCCAGCGCGTGCGGTTCGGTGCGCTCTCGGAGCCGGCGGCCAGCACGACGAGGCCAGCAAGGATCGGGACCCAGATCAGGAGGTCGAGGACTGATGGGAAGTGCATTTACTCGTTCGACGCGAATAGCAGGCCCTCGCCTGAAAAGGCGAAGGAAGAAAAAACCTTACATGGACATTTCGACGGTCGGCCCCTGAGCGGAGCAGGACGATGCGCAGACTTGCGCACGCGCTTAACCAAAACGCATGAGGCGGTCAGGGTTAACGAGCATACATCAAAACAATAATGTTGCGCTGCCACAAGTCCCAATTTAATTTGTTGCAGAACTCGCTATTGACATTGATCTGCTGGCCTGAGCAGGCAGGTTGCGATGCACAAAAAAGCGGCAGTGGAACCGTTTCCATACGATCGAACTCAACGGCTGCTTACAGGGCTTGCCCTAGATTGAAGCGGCGGTTGTTCGCGATACGCTTAAGTCGCGAGGAGACGAATCATGAGAAAGGTGTTCCACATCGCCGTTATTGCCGTTTTAGCTTATCTGGTTGCGGACCGGGCGCTGTTGCACGCGCAGGCTCGCGAAGCCAGCACGTTTGCTTGCGCTCAGGGCGCGGAGCAGGTGAAGCTCGATGCGCTAGGGCGGGGATTCGACGACGCTGCCGCGAGCAGCCAGGGTGAGGCGTTCAGGTCGGGGTGTCTCGTGACGGGACGCGGCCGTCCGACGGAGATGCTGGCGCGCAACTAATGCGCCAGTGATGCGCTATTGAAGCGAAAGGGCAGGGGAACGTGCCGGCTGCACGATACGGCGTGTGCAACCGGCATCGGGCGATGTGCGCGCTTAACGCGACATCATGTTCATGCTGACGTTATGCATGACCCACAGCGTGCCGCCGATCACGATCACGGCGGTCAGCACGGTGTACGCAAACGCCGTCAGGTTCCAGCGCTGGCTCGACGAGCCGTTCATGTGCAGGAAGAAAATCACGTGCACGATGATCTGCACGAGGCCGAGGCCCGCGATCGCGTAGATCGCCTGGGTGCCCGTCAACGCGCCCGTCAGCACCACGCCGAATGCGGCTGCCGTCAGGATGACGGCCAGCACGAAGCCGATCATGTAGCTGCCGAAGCTGCCGTGGTTTTCTTCCGAATGCGACGAGTGAGAATGGCTGCTCATTTAGATCACGCTCGCAAGATAGACAAACGAAAAGACACCGATCCACACGATGTCCAGGAAGTGCCAGAACAGGCTCAGGCACGTCAAGCGGCGCAGTTCGCGTTCGCCGAGGTCGCGCGCGCGAACTACCTGGACCATCATCACGATCATCCACAGCAGACCGGCCGAGACGTGCAGACCGTGCGTGCCGACCAGCGTGAAGAACGCCGACAGGAACGCGCTGCGATCCGGACCGGCGCCTTCCGCGATCAGATGCGAGAACTCGCGCACTTCGAGCACGACGAACGCCGCGCCGAGCACGAACGTCACCGCGAGCCACCAGAGCGTCGCGCTCTTGTTGTTCTTGTGCGCGCCCAGCATCGCGAAGCCGTACGTGATGCTCGAGAACAGCAGGATTGCCGTTTCGATCGCAACGCCCGGAATCTCGAACAGGTCTTTGCCGCTCGGACCACCGGCGAACTGATGGCTCATCACTGCAAACGTCGCGAACAGCGCCGCGAACAGAATGCAGTCGGTCATCAGATACAGCCAGAAGCCGAACACCGAATGGGACGGAGCGTGTTCCGCGTCGTGATGCGGCTCCGCAAGAATGGCTTTTTGAAGCATCAGGCAATCTCCTCAGGCTCGGGCATGCGCTTGGCCGCGCCTGCACCCGATCCGGCGCCGTGGCGCTCTTCGATCAGTTGAACCGTATCGGCCGGGATGTAGTAGTCGGTGTCGTTATCGAAGCTGCGGGCGATCACAGTTGCAATCGCGCCGATGAAGCTCACGATCGCGAGCCACCAGATATGCCACGTCAGCGCGAAGCCCAGCGCGAGGCTGAACGCGCCGATGAACACACCAGCGCTCGTGTTCGACGGCATATGGATGTCGCGGTACACGGGCTCGCTCTTCTCCACCTTGCGGCGTGCCTTGATCTCGACGAATGCATCGAGCTCGCGCACGACAGGCAGCGTCGCGAAGTTGTAGATCTGCGGCGGCGAGGTCGTCGCCCATTCGAGCGTGCGGCCACCCCACGGATCGCCCGTCAGGTCGCGGTTTTCCGGCTTGTTGCGATCGCGGATCGACACGACGAGTTGCAGCACCTGGCACGCGATGCCGCACGCGACGAGCACGGCGCCCACTTCGGCGACGAGCAGCCACGGATGCCATGCCGGGTTGTCGTAGTGGTTCAGACGACGCGTCATGCCCATGAAGCCGAGCACATACAGCGGCGTGAACGCAACCCAGAAGCCGATCTGCCAAAACCAGAACGCCGCCTTGCCGAGCTTCTCGTTGAGCTTGAAGCCGAAGGCCTTCGGGAACCAGTAGTTCATGCCCGCGACGTAGCCGAACAGCACGCCGCCGATGATCACGTTGTGGAAGTGAGCGATCAGGAACAGGCTGTTGTGCAGCATGAAGTCCGCGCCCGGAATCGCCAGCATCACACCCGTCATGCCGCCGATCGTGAACGTGACCATGAAGCCGACCGTCCACAGCACAGGCGTCGTGAACTGAATGCGGCCCTTGTACATCGTGAACAGCCAGTTGAACACCTTCACGCCCGTCGGGACCGCGATGATCATCGTCGCAATGCCGAAGAACGCGTTGACGTCGGCGCCCGAGCCCATCGTGAAGAAGTGGTGCAGCCACACGAGGAACGACAGGACCATGATCGCGCAGGTCGCGTAGACCATCGTCTTGTAGCCGAACAGCGGCTTCTTCGCGAACGTCGCGATGACTTCCGAGAAGATGCCGAACGCCGGCAGGATCAGGATGTAGACCTCGGGGTGGCCCCACGCCCAGATCAGGTTCAGGTACAGCATCGCGTTGCCGCCGGCATCGTTCGTGAAGAAGTGCATGCCGAGGTAACGGTCCAGGCCGAGCAGCGCGAGCGCGACGGTCAGGATCGGGAACGAAGCCATGATCAGTACGTTCGCGCACAGCGAAGTCCACGTGAACACGGGCATCTTCATCAGCGTCATGCCGGGCGCGCGCATCTTGATGATGGTCACGAAGAAGTTCACGCCTGTCAGCAGCGTACCGATACCCGAAAGCTGAATGCTCCACAGGTAGTAGTCGACGCCGACGCCGGGACTGAACTGCAACTCGGACAGCGGCGGATACGCGAGCCAGCCGACCTGCGCAAACTCGCCGATCAGCAGCGAGATATTGATCAGGACCGCGCTGATCGCCGTCATCCAGAACGACAGCGAGTTCAGGAACGGGAACGCGACGTCGCGCGCGCCGATCTGCAACGGAACGATGATGTTCATCAGGCCGACCATGAAGGCCATCGCCATGAAGAAAATCATGATCACGCCGTGCGCCGTGAAGATCTGGTCGTAGTGATGCGGCGGCAGATAGCCGGGCGCGTGATACGCGAGCGCAAGTTGCGTGCGCATCATGATCGCGTCGGCGAAGCCGCGCAGCAGCATGATCAGGGCGACGATGATGTACATCACGCCGAGCTTCTTGTGGTCGACGGACGTGAGCCATTCGGTCCACAGATAACGCCACTTGCCGAAATACGTGATTGCGCCGAGCACGGCGAGCGCGCCGAGGATCATGCCCGCGCCGGCGATCATGATGATCGGCTCGTGATACGGAATGTCCGCGAGGGTTAATTTACCGAACATGCTTACCCCTTGGTCCCGTTAGGCCCACAGTTCGCGTCCTTCATGTTGTCGACGACGTGACCGTTGTTGTAGCGGGCGACGATGTTGTTGAAGAGCTTGGGATCGACCGACGAGAAGTACGACACAGGCGCCTTCTCTTCAGGCTGCGCCACCTTGTAGTAGCGGTCCATGTTGAGGTGATCCGTCGATGCGCGAACCTTCGCGACCCATGCGTTGAAGTCTTCAGGCGTTTCGGCGAGCGTGCGGAACTTCATGTCCGAGAAGCCCTTGCCGCTGAAGTTGGCCGACGCGCCGGCGTAGTCGCCGACTTCGTTCGCCTGGAGGTGCAGACGCGTCTGCATGCCTGCCATCGCGTAGATCTGGCCGCCCAGTTGCGGGATGAAGAACGAGTTCATCACCGTGTCGGACGTGATGCGAAAATTCACTGGCGTACCGACGGGAATCGCCAGCTGATTCACCGAAGCAATGCCCAGATCCGGATAGATGAAAAGCCACTTCCAGTCGAGCGCGACGACTTCGACGTTGATCGGCTTCACGTTCGATTCCAGCGGCTTGTACGGGTCGAGCTCGTGCGTGCTCTTCCACGTCAGGACGGCGAGGAACAGAATGATCAGCGCAGGGATCGTCCAGACGGCCACTTCGATCGCGGTCGAATGCGCCCAGTCCGGACGGTATTCGGCCGACTTGTTCGAGGCGCGATAGCGCCAGGCGAACAGCAGCGTCAGGAGGATGACGGGAATCACGACGATCAGCATCGTCCACGTCGAAGTCGCGATCAGCGACGTCTCGGCGGCACCGATGGGGCCTTTCGGCATGAGCACTTCAAGGTTGCACCCCGATAGCAGGAACGCCGGGGCAATTGAAACGAGACCGACTAACCGGCCCGCGATTTTTTTCATCGTCGCGGCCCTCTCTACAAAATCAAACAAACGAACGCTTGCATTTCCTTGCTCCTTTTATAAGCGCTCGCATAATACGAAAGACACGTGTTGCAGTACAGCACTTTGATGCGAACGGACTATTGCGCAATAAGGAGTGAGACATAGTGTCGCAATGCCGCATTTTTAGGCTTTTCGGGGCGTTCGCGCGGTCGGAAAACCGCCCTTGAAAGTTGTTTGTAGGGAGTGGACGGGTATGCCGGATGCACCGCCAGCGGCATGCGAGAGAACTACGGAGGACGCGATGGACGATCAGTTCGACCTTCGGCGTTTCGTCGAAGCTCAGGCCCCGATTTATGCGCAGGCGCTAGCGGAATTGCGCGCGGGACGCAAGCAAAGCCACTGGATGTGGTACGTGTTTCCGCAGATTCAGGGGCTTGGGGAGAGCCAAATGGCCCAAAAATTTGCGATCACGTCATTGGCAGAAGCTGTCGCATATTTGCAACATCCGGTGCTCGGTCCCCGTTTGAGAGAAGCCACGCAGGCGGTCAATGGAGTCGAAGGATCGACGATCGAGACCATCTTCGGCTACCCGGACTATCTGAAGTTCCGTTCGTCGATGACCTTGTTTTCGAATGCGGCGCCAGGCGACCCGATATTCGCGAACGCATTGGCGAAGTACTTCGACGGCGAGCCGGACGAGCGGACACTCGCGCTCATCTGCAGGTGACTCAACGGGCGGCTCGCGTCTTGCGCGCGAAGCCGCGTCCCTCGAGCGCATCAGGCCGCGCAGCATCGTTGCGCGCGCCATCATGTCAGCCCCGATAAGCGATTCTTAAGGTTCGCACAGCGACAATGTCGCGTCGCGAAGCCCGCTACGAGGCTTTGCCCATCATGACGGGGCACATACATGATTGCGATCTACGCGGCGTTGAAAACGGCTGGCTTGCGTCCGACGTCGAGCCGGGCTGCCGTACTCAAGCTCTTCCATGATTTTCCGAATGAGCACTTCGGCGCGGACCAGGTGTTCCGCAGGCTGTCGCAGGATACGGAAGCGTGCAGTCTCGCGAGCGTCTATCGCGCGCTCGCGCAGTTGCATGAGGCCGATCTCATCTCCAGTGCGTCCCTTGGCGACGCGCGCATCGTCTACGAACTGAATCGCGGCAAGCGCCACTATCACCTCGTCTGCAATCGTTGCGGGCGCATCCAGGATGCGTACGATCCGGGCCTCGAAGAACAGCAGGCCAAGATCGCAGCCGAGCATCACTTTCACTACTCCAGTTCCAATCTGGTGATCTTCGGCCGCTGCGACGAATGCGTGGGCCTGCCCGTCGAATCGGCGCGGCGCGCGGGCGCAAACTGACGCACTCGTTTCGAACCATCTTTCACGCTGCGTCGCCGTCACGGCGACGCGTCTTCATCGACGACTGAAGCAGCACGAGCGGCAATCGCACGCGGATTGCCCCGATCGTTGCGTCGGCATGGCGCGCCGCCCAGATCGCTAAGGGCGCGTTAAGCTTATGGCGCCGACAATGGAGGCTATTCAGGAGAAACAGCGCGATGCGTTTGCTGCTGGTGGAAGATGACGAAATGATCGGCGAGCCTGTCGTGGAGACGATGCGGCGCGCCGGATATGCGATCGATTGGGCGCACGACGGACGCGAAGCCGAGCTGTCGCTGGACCACGACGTCTACGATCTGGTTCTGCTCGATCTCGGCTTGCCGAAGGCCGACGGCATCGATGTGCTCAACCGCTACCGGCGGCGCGGCGGCAGTGCGCCCGTGATCATCCTGACGGCGCGCGATGCCGTCGAAAGCCGCATCGTCGGACTCGACGCAGGCGCCGACGATTACCTCGTCAAGCCATTCGACCTCGACGAGCTTGCTGCACGTGTGCGCGCGCTGCTACGACGCCGCACGGGGCACACCAGTCCCGTCTATTCGCACGGCGATCTGACGCTGAACCCGGCCACGCACGAAGCCACGCTCAAAGGCGAACTGCTTTCGCTCGTGCCGCGCGAATTCAGCCTGTTGCAGGCGCTGATCGAAGAGCCGATGCGTGTCTTCACGCGCCCCGAACTCGAAGAGAAGCTGTATGGGTGGGGCGAGGAAGTGGGCAGCAACACGATCGAAGTGCACGTGCATAGCTTGCGGCGCAAGATCGGCGCGGATCAGATCGTGACGGTGCGCGGCGTCGGCTATCGGCTGAAGAGGTGCGAGTGACATCGATCCGGCGCTGGCTGCTGGGTTGGCTGATCGCCGGTCTGGCTGCGGCAGCGCTGATCGCGGGTTATGGCATCTTCCATACCGCGCGCGAAGAGGCGAGCGAACTGTTCGACTATGAGCTGCGCACTGTTGCGCTTTCCGTGCCCGCGAACATCAGCAGTGTCGATACGTTGACGCACAGCACGCCGGACTTCGAAGGCCTTTCCGACGATCGTCTCTTCATCGAGGTTTGGGATCAGGCGGGCAAGAGCATCTACAGGTCGCTGGACGGCATCGACCTTCAGCGCTTTCCCGCAGGCTTGCGCACGATCGAGCGCGATGAGTATCACTGGCGCGTGTTCGGCGTGAAGGAAGGCGACCGCTTCGTGCAGGTCGCGCAGCCCGTGTCCGTGCGCGACGACCTGGCGCTGCGGCTGGCATTGCGCACGCTTTGGCCATTGGCATTGCTCATTCCCGCGATCATTCTGATTGTGCTCTTCGTCGTGGGCCGTGGGCTTGCGCCGCTCGGCAGCATTTCGCGCGCGCTCGCGACGCGTTCATTCGATTCGCTTGAACCCTTGCGTCTCGATGGACGCATGCCCGTCGAAATGAAGCCGCTCGTCGATGCGCTCAATGACTTGCTGAACCGCCTGAACATCGCTTCGCAGTCGCAGCGCACGTTCGTCGGCGATGCGGCGCACGAGTTGCGTTCGCCGCTTGCCGCGCTGAAATTGCAGTTGCAGGCGGCGGAGCGCGACGGTTCGCTGGTCGGCAGCAAGCAGACATTCGAGCGCATCGAAGGGCGCCTGAACCGGCTGATTCATCTTGTGCATCAGTTGCTGACGCTCGCGCGCGAGGACGCGCAGCGCAGTGCGCGGTTCGAAACGGTGAGCCTGCGTAGACTATGTGAGCGCACAGTCGGAGATTTTTCGCTGCTTGCGGAGGCGAGGCAAATCGATCTCGGTCTGGAATGCCAGGCTGCTCGTGATGCCGGCGATGCCTACAAGGTTCGTGCGGAAGCGCAAGGCATCGAGGTGCTGCTGAACAATCTGATCGACAACGCGATTCGCTATACGCCGCCGGGCGGCAAGGTCGATGTGATTTTGTCTCGCAGCGGCGCGGACATCAGCGTCGGCGTGTCGGACAGCGGGCCGGGCATACCGGAGGCCGAGCGCGAGCGTGTATTCGACCGCTTCTATCGCAGCGCGGGGAACAAGGAGCATGGCAGCGGTTTGGGGCTCGCGATTGCACTGAAGATCGCGCAGCGGCATCACGCGGTGCTTCGGATGGAGAACGATGAAGAGCGGCCGGGGCTGCGGGTTACGTTGGCGGGGTTGCGGGAGTAGGGGTCCACGGCGGACCGACCATCACGGAAACACAAGCACAACCCTCGTCCCGCTCGCGTCGCTTTCCGCATGCACCGTGCCGCCATGCAGTTCCATGATCGTGCGCACGATCGCGAGCCCGAGACCCGTCGACCCCGGCGATCCTTGCGACGAGCGCGATGAAGGCAACGCACTGCGAGACGGATCGATCCGGTAGAAGCGATCGAAAATCCGCTCCAGGTGTTCGGGCGCGATCGGCTCGCCTTCGTTCGACACCGTGACGCGCACGCGATCATCTATCTGATGCGCGTCCAGCACGATCTCCTTGCCGCGCGGCGTGTAGCGCAACGCATTGGCGAGCAGATTGCTGACCGCGCGGCGGAACAGTTCGAGATCGGCGGTGAGCATCGCCGAGCCTGCTACGCGTATGCGCACGTCGGCATCTTCGGCGACGCCTTCGAAATACTCGCCGATGTGCGTCAGTTCCTGCACGGCATCGAAGACGCGCATGTGCTTGACGAACTGCGGATGCTCGGCGCGCGCGAGGAACAACACGTTCTCGATCATCCGCGACAGCCGCTCGCATTCCTCCAGGTTGGAGGCGAGCAGCGCTTCGTATTCGTCGGCGGAACGCGGACGCGCGAGCGCGACTTCCGTTGCGCCGCGCATGTTGGCGAGCGGCGTACGCATGTCGTGCGCGAGGTCCGCCGTGAAGCGCGACATCTGCTTGAAGCCGTGGTCCATGCGTTCGAGCATCGCGTTAAGCGTCGTCACCAGCGTTTCGAGTTCACGCGGCACGCTGGTCACGGCGATACGCGTATTCAGGCGGTTGACGGTGACTTCGCTCGCACTCGCCGCGATATCGCGCACGGGCCGCATGGCCGCGCGTATCAGCAGATAACTCAGCACCGTCGTCAGAATCACGCCGATGATGCCGCAGGTCTTCAGCGTATCGCGATAGTGATCGAGCAGCGCATGGCGGTCGCTCATGTTGCGCGCGATCAGGATGCTGACCGTTTCGCCGTCGCGCAGTTTCGCATCGGTGGCGATGCCGCGTATCGGCGCGCCCGTTGCGTTCGTCCAGCCGGCAATCGAATTTTCCGTGATGCGCGCCGTTTCGGGCACTCGCGCAATGGAGCGCCCCGAAGACAAAATCGAGCTGTCGCCGACGGGCATCGTCGTGCCGAACGTGCTCACTACATTGTGTTCGATCGCGAGTTGCCCGTCGGGATCGAACACTTCCATCGACATGCCCGGATTGCCCAGCACGATGCTCGTGATGCGGTCGCCATGCTCGCGAATGCCCGCCGTCGTATCGATCTCTGCCGCGAGACGGCGAGCGTGGCGCGCGGCGAGCACGATGCTCATGTCGTCCTGCGAGCTGACTTCGCGTTCCAGCGCGCGATAGAGAAAGTTGCCGACCAGCACGAACACCGCGAGCGTCGTCGCGCCGAATGCGAGCGCGAGCGTGGCGGTGATCGAGCGGCCGCGCATCAGGCCGGTTCCTTGATTTCGAGTACATAGCCGACGCCGCGCACCGTATGAATCAGCTTGACGGGGAAGTTGTCGTCGACCTTGCTGCGCAGACGGCGAATCGCGACTTCGACGACATTCGTATCGCTGTCGAAATTCATGTCCCATACGTACGACGCGATCTGCGTGCGGCTCAGCACTTCGCCGTGACGGCGCGCGAGCAGTTGCAGCAGCGAGAACTCGCGCGGCGTGAGGTCGATGCGCATTCCGCCGCGCTTGACGCGTCGCCGGTTCACATCCATTTCGAGGTCGCCGATTCTGATCAGCTCGCTCTCGCGCGGCGGGCCGCGTCGCGCGAGCGTGCGCGCGCGAGCGAGCAGTTCGACGAATGCGAAGGGCTTGACGAGATAATCGTCCGCGCCGAGTTCGAGGCCGCGCACGCGGTCGTCGACGTCATCGCGCGCGGTGAGAAAGAGCACAGGCGTAGTGCGCGTCTCGCGCAGCGTTTTCACGACGGTCCAGCCGTCCATCCACGGCAGCATCACGTCGAGAATGATGACATCGTAGTCTTCCTCTTGCGCGAGGATCAGCCCATGTGAGCCGTCGTTCGCCACTACGACCGAATAGCCGGATTCTTCCAGCCCTTTCTTCAGATAGGCGGCCGTCTTGGGCTCGTCTTCGATCACGAGGATGCGCATCGCCATGCTCCGCTGCGGATTGATTTTTTAATCATACCGGCGTGGGGACGAGGGCTGATTACATTTCGGTAATGTGTGGGCGCTAGTGCCGCTAGTGCCTTTGCAAGCCGTGGGAATAAAAAAGGCGCCTCCGAAGCGGGGTGTGCACATTCGGCGCTTCTTACCCCTGAGTTGCACAACTACCGTTCGATGTTTTCTTTTATGTCGAATGTTGCCGTAACCGCGCCTGCGTTGATACCAGAAATATCCTGAACCTTATACTCCTGCTTGACGCGTGAGAACGATAAGCTCACGTGCTCGGAGTAGTGATCTTCATATATAACTGGTTCGACGGACGTTACAACAACGTCACCCATAGTTACCTTCAGGAATTCGAGGGGATTTCCCCCGGCTTTTCGTGTTGTCAGAATCACTTCGGGAATGTGTCGACCGGTTAGGCAGTAGCGCATAAGGTTAGGGCTTGAACGGTCTATCTGGTGAACAAAATTCAAATCATTAATTGTTGCCTTCCCTGCACCGCCTCCCGATCCGGACATCATCGAAGAAGGTTGCGACACTTTCCAGCGCCAGCTATCAATTTCAATTTCGCCCTTATGTAGAGCATCATGCGATTCGCCAGAAATTCCACTGATCTTCAAAAAAATATCTGCCATATCAGTCTCCTTGTTTCATGTGTTCAAACTGCCGATGCGTCGGAGCGCGCCGTGCGCGTGCTACATTGGATTCTTTAGTAGCGCGTCCAATTCTTTCGTGTGGGCTTGCGTAATCGTAGTCATACACTCCCAAAAACTAATGTAACGACTTGAAGCGGGGCCATTCCTATAGGCAACGCTGTAACAAGTTTCGTCGCGGTAGTTGATCCACGCGGTTCGAGCTTTTGAGAAGTGTGAAAGCGCGAGCGGTTCGTTTTCTTTTTCTGCTTCCGAATCAGACTTCCTGAACGCTGTAACGACCGAATCGAATTTATGTAGCAGCGTCGCTTCTGCGCGCTCGAACTTTGCATGTGCACATTGCTCCATGTCAGCGGTAGACGCATGCTCGCCCGTATCGCACAGATGCGCGATTTCGGCGGGCGCATGACCTGCGAAATACCGTGAAGATGGCTGGAACACGTGGTAGTCGAACTTGCCTGAGTAGATTGTCTCTGCCTGAACAGATCCAGAGAGAGCGAGGACAATTGAAAGCACTACGGGGTCAGTGTGCCGCATCGTAGACTCCAGAAGCAAACAAGCGCGCTTCCTGAAACCTGCGACGTTTTAGATTCTTGTTGTGTCCGACGCGATACGGCAAGATGAAGTCGAACAATTTATTGTATTCGCCGCTATTGACTTTGGTAACGAGTGCGTCAGCTCCAGTGAAAGGGCCGCAATTAAAGACTATGCTAATCAGGGCGTCGTATTCAAACTGGTAGAGCGGCACCCAGATGTCGCGATTCAACCGGCCTTCCATACGGTCCAGGTCGGCTCTAAGCAGGCTCTGTGCGCGTTGCAAGGTAATCTTGTCGCCTACTTTAAGTTGGTCGACGTCAACCACAAGGTGCCCGCAACCTACGGTTGGTAAACCACGATTATCTTTGTAGACTTCCAATATGAATCCGTCTGTGACCTGATGACCCTGGAAGTTCTTCCCGTTGAGCACACCCGATTCCAGCACTGCTACGAATTCAAGCGCGTAACTTGACACGCTCCACGGTTTGCAATGCCGCGATGAATAGGTCGTAAACACTGACCCAGGGTCGGTGTTCGGGGTGCATACGCAAAGCGCGTCTGTCATGCTGACCTCATTAGCTCTACTGCCGAAAAGTTGTCAATATCGCCAAGACTTGCCAAGGTAAGGCTGACAACATTGCTGGTCCAGCCTGTAGGGAGGGGCGCCCGCTGTGCGCATTGAGAACATCAGTAGTGCAAAGCGGAATAGGGCCTTTCCCGTCTTCGTTATCCGACATGTTTCTAGTCTCCGACGAGTAGCGGAATGCAACACGGGCGAGTACATGTCCGGCGACGCCAGGGCGCGGCTATTGCTGCTTGCCCCCGCCTGATTGGAACGGATCCGGTGGTTGCGCGGTATCAGAAAAATTCGAAAAATGTGCAGGATTTTTCAGTGACCGTAGGTTGCCTGTGCACCGCATTACTCGCGATGCATAACCTTGCCCACCGATCTCAGTTACAGCGATAGCGCATGGCCGTTGCGTTGCGGCCATTCAATACGTTCAAGACGATATCGCGTCCAGCAACCCAAGGTCTGACGTACCTTGCGATCCAGCAATTCCGCCTCCCGACTCTTGGCAAAACAGCCACCAGAGTACGCAATCGCTTAACAAGGCTCCACGGTTTTCTACAATGAACCAAAAAAAAAGCGCCTCCAAAAGGAGGCGCTCAATTGCAACAATACAACCACTGCGAGAAATTCAATCAGCTGATATTCGGCCGCCATTTCAGCAAGCGCTGCTCGACGGCCGTCAGCAGATAATCGGCGGCCAGTGCGACGACGGCCAGCACGATCATCGCCGCGAATACGCCGCTCGCATTGAACGCGCCCTGCGCCGTCGAGATCAGCAGTCCGATGCCCTGCTTCGAGCCAAGAAACTCGCCGACCACCGCACCGACCAGCGCAAAGCCGAAGCTCACATGCAGGCTCGCGAGAATCCAGCTCAGCGCCGACGGAATCACCACGGAAGTCGTCACCTGGCGCCGCGACGCACCGAGAATCTGCGCATTCGCGATCATGTAGCGGTCCGCTTCGCGCACGCCCTGGAACGCATTCGCGAACACGACGAAGAACACCATCACGACGGCGAGCGCCACCTTCGATGCCATCCCCAGGCCCAGCGCAATCACGAACACCGAACCGAGCACCACGCGCGGAATCGAGTTGGCGATCTTGATGTAGAGGCTGAACACATCGGAGAGCAGCTTGTTGCGTCCCAGCACGATGCCGCAAAACACACCCGCCACCGAGCCGATGATGAAGCCGAGCCCCGTCTCTTCGAGCGTGACCCATACCTGCGTGAGCAGCGGCCCTTGTGACGTACCATTCACGAACCAGTCGACGATCTGCTCGAAGATCGCCGACGGCATCGAGAAGAAGAACGGATCGATCCACTTCAGGCGCGCCGACAGTTCCCAGCCGCCCAGCACGATCACGAGGACGGCGATGCGCAGCCCGATCACGAGCGCGTTGCGTTGACGGATGCGCTTCTGCGCGATGCGTTCGACCTGCGCGAGCGAACTGGCGTCGAGGCCGGCAGGCATCATGTGTTGAGGCGTAGTAGACATTAAACGAGCTCCAGCCTGATTGAATTAACCGATCTGCACTTCTTCGCGCAGGTCGTGCCAGATGTCGCGCGAGATTTCGATAAAGCGCGGGTCATAGCGGACTTCCGACGTGATACGAGGACGCGGCAGATCGATCTCGTAGACCTTCTTCAGTGTCGCGGGCCGCGCCGTCAGCACGAACACGCGGTCCGCGAGCGCGATCGCTTCTTCGAGATCGTGCGTGACGAACACGACAGAGCCCGCATTCGCCGACCACAGCTGCAGCAGCTCGTCCTGCATCAGCGTGCGCGTCTGCATGTCGAGTGCCGAGAACGGCTCGTCCATCAGCAGGATTTCCGGCTTGTTGATGAACGTCTGCGCGAGCGCGACGCGCTTTCTCATGCCGCCCGACAACTGATGCGGATAATGCTTGCCGAACTTGTCGAGCCCGACGCGGCGCAGCCATTCGTTCGCCTCGTCATACGCGGCCGATTTCGAGCGGCCGCGATAGAGCGGGCCGGCCGCCACGTTGTCGAGCACCGAGCGCCACGGAAACACGGCATCGGCCTGGAACACGAAGCCGATGCGCGGATCGATGCCGTCGACGGGCGCGCCCATCACGCGCACTTCGCCCGTCGTCGGCTTGAGCAGCCCCGTGATCATGCTGAGCGTCGTGGACTTGCCGCAGCCCGTCGGTCCGACGACGGCGACGAACTCGCCCTTCGCCACCGACATGCTGAAGTCGCGCAATGCGACCGTCGCCTTGCCGTCCGGTGAAATGAACCGGCACGATACGTTGCGCAGCTCGATGGCCGGTGCGCCGTGTGGCCTGGATTGATTCATCGCGTGCTGCCTCTTTCCTTGCGGGTGATAGTGGACGACGATACGGCTTACTTCGCAGCCGTCGCGACCGTCGAAACGTAGTCGTTCGAGTAGGTCTTCGCGAGATCGATGTGCTTGCCCTTCACCGACGGATTGAACGCCGACAACACCTTCAGCACCGTCTCGGGACCATCGGCGGGCATCTTGCCGTCCTTCGTGAACATCGGCAGCGAGGCCTTCAGCGCGGCCACGTACAGGTCCTTGTTAGCGCCGTAGTAGTCCTTCGGCATCTTCGCAGCGATGTCGTCGGCGCCATGCGTCGCGATGAAGTTCAGCGTCTTCGCGAACGCATGCGAGAGCTTCGTCGCCTCGGCCTTGTGCGATTCGGCCCACGCGCGCTGCACGTAGAAGCTCGAAGCCGGATACGTGCCGCCGAGCGCCGCGCGCGTGCCTTCGATCGTGCGCATGTCGACCAGCACCTTCGCGTCGCCCATCTTCAGCAGTTGCGAGACGGTCGGCTCGGTCGTCATGCCCGCCTGGATGCGGTCCTGCTTGATCGCCGCGATGAAGCTGTTGTCGGCGCCAACGGGCAGCAGCGTATATTGCGTCGACGGGATGCCCGCGCGCTGTGCGAGGTATTGCGTGAGGAAGCTCGTCGACGAACCGAGGCCCGTCACGCCAAGCGTCTTGCCCTTCACGTCCGCCATGCTCTTGATCTCGCCCGCGGCCTTCGTCGATACCATCTCGACTTCGCCCGGCACCTGGCCGAAGATCACGAGCGCCTGTACTTCCTTGCCCTTGCTTTGCAGGTCGATCGTGTGATCGTAGAAGCCGACCACGCCTTGCACGGCGCCCGCGAGCAGTTCGTTTTCGGCATCGACGCCGGCCGGTTGCGAAAGAATTTCGACGTCGAGCCCTTCGTCCTTGAAGTAGCCGAGCTGTTCCGTCAGCTTCGCGGGCAGATAGATGATCTTGGCGGCGCCGCCGACCATGATCGAGATTTTCTCGGCGTGAGCGCTGGCGGAAGCAGCGGCGAGGGCGAAAGCGAGTCCGGACACAGTTGCGATCTGGCGGAAGGTACGCATCATCAGTCTCCTTGTTGGTGAGGCGCCGGCCGCTTTGGCATCGCGGCATCGCGCTTTTTTGAATGAGTGGGGCGATTATAGAAAGCTCAAACCTTCTGCAAGCTTTCTGTCGCCGCGCCGAAATATGGGTGTTAACCCGATGCAAACGCAAACAATCAGTCGACATACAATCGCGCGGCAGTGCCGCACATACGCGATGGGCGAGCGCAGCGCCGCCGTTTTTCATGCAATCCGTTGACCGATGAAACTGCTGTTGATCGAAGACAATCCGACGCTTTCGCACTGGCTCGCGCGCATGCTCGAGCAGGAGGCGTTCGCGCTCGATGCCGTGCAGGACGGCGAAGCCGCCGATCAACTGTTGCGCACGAACCGCTACGACGTCGTGCTGCTCGATCTGAACCTGCCGCGGCTGTCGGGCAAGAATGTGCTGCGGCGTCTGCGTCAGCGCGGCGATGCGACGCCCGTGATGATCCTGACGGCGAGCGGCTCGATCGACGAAAAGGTCGAGCTGCTGGGCGCGGGCGCCGACGACTATCTGGTGAAGCCGTTCGAAGTGCGCGAGCTGGTCGCGCGCGTGAAGGTGATGATTCGCCGGCAGACGGCTTCGACCGCGAATGAAGTGTCGTGCGGCGATCTCGTGTTCGACATCGACACGCGGCAGTTCGCGTTGAAGGGTGCGCCGCTCAACGTCACGCCGCGCGAGCGCAGCGTGCTCGAAACGCTGATCTTGCGCATGGGCAAGACGGTGTCGAAAGCCGCGCTGATGGACTCGATCTTCACGCACGACGATCAGCCCAGCGAAGACGCGCTCGAAATCTATGTATCGCGGCTGCGCAAGAAGCTCGACGGCAGTTCCGCCGCAATTGTCACGCTGCGCGGCCTCGGCTACCTGTTGCGCAAGAAGGACGACGTGGAATGAAGCGCGATCCGAAGTGCAATGCGAGGTGCAACGCGCGATGACCAGCAGCCTGCGCATCCGTCTATTGTGGTGGCTGCTCGTGCCGCTCGCGATCTACGTGTTCGTGACGGGCAAGGCCGAATACGACAACGCGCGCCGCACCGCCGATCTCGTGCAGGACAACACGCTGCTGTCGTCCGCGCGGATGATCGCGGGCGAAGTCGAATGGGCGGACGGCATGCTGCGCGTCGATATCCCGCCCGCGGCGCTCGAAATTTTCGCGTCGCCGTATGGCGATCAGGTGTTCTACAACGTGAGCGTCGACGACGATCGGCTGCTCGCCGGCGTGCCGGATTTTCCGCTCGGCGCATCGGCGTCGTCATCCGCTTCCGCCGCGCACGATTCGAACGATACGCGCGACAGGCCCACCTACTACGACGCCGAGTTGCACGGTGCGTCGATACGCGCGATCGGCTACGTGCGGCGCATGTACGACAACGGCGCGACGCGGCACGTGCTGGTGTCGGTCGGCAAGACGCAGGCTTCGCGCGATGCAATGGTGCGCGAACTGTGGCGGCCGCAACTGGTGCGCCAGATCGAGATGATGCTGCTCGCCGTGGCGCTCGCGTGCATCGGCTTGACGTTCGAACTGCGTCCGCTGCTGAAGGTGAAGGACGAAGTGATGGACCGCGATCCGATGCAGCTCGAACCGTTGCGCGTCGATCGGTTGCATACGGAGTTGCGTCCCATCGTCGATGCGATCAATCAGTGCATCGCGCGGCTCGGCTTGCAGGTGGCCGCGCAGCGGCGCTTCATCGCGGATGCCGCGCATCAGTTGCGCACGCCGCTGACGCTGCTCGACACGCAGTTGCAGTACGCGCGGCAGCATCGCGAACTGGAGCCGTCGCTGGGCGAAGCGCTGGCCGCGATGCAGCGAAGCAACCGCTCGATGGTCGGCCTCACGAACAAGCTGCTGTTGCTCGCGCAAGCGGAAGCCGCCGACTACACGCGGCTCGCGAACGAGCCCGTCGATCTCGCTGCAATCGCCAAGGACGTCGTCGAAGATCTCGCGCTCTTCGCGCAGAATCGCGGCATCGATCTCGGCGCGGAACTCGACGCATCCGCGTGGATGATCAGCCACGAGGGCCTGCTCTCGGCGCTCGTATCGAATCTCGCAGAGAACGCGATTCGCTATACGCAGCCGGGCGGACACGTGACGGTCGCCGTGCATGTCGACGCGGCGAACGTCACATTGACGGTCGCCGACAACGGCCCGGGCATTCCCGCCGAAGCGCGCAGCCGCGTGTTCGAGCCGTTCTACCGGGCCTCCTCCGACACGGAAGGCACGGGTCTTGGTCTCGCCATCGTGCGCGAGATCGTGCAGGCGCATCGCGGCGAGATCGCGCTCGAAACAGGGGAGAAGGTGGCAGGGGCGCTCGCCGACGCGCGCGGCCTGACGGCGCGCGTCACGTTTGCGGCGGCATCGGCGAAGGCGGCCTGACGCGCGCTATGGCTCGACCGATACCGAGCGCTTCAGGCATCGCAACGCGAAGATCGAGCGGCTGTCCTGAAACCCCGGCAGCCGATACAGCTTGCGTCGCAGGAACGACTCGTAGCCTTCCGTGCCCGCGACAGCGACCTTGATCAGATAGTCGTACTCCCCCGACACCAGGAACGCCTCGACCACTTCGGGCAGATCGGCGAGCGCTTCACCGAAGCGCTCCAGCGTGCGCTCGTCGTGCTTCGCGAGCTTCACTTCGATGATCACCGTGTCGGGCAAGCCGAGCGCCTTCTGGTTCAGCAACGCCGCATAGCCTTCGATCACGCCCGCTTCCTCCAGCGCGCGCACGCGGTTCCAGCATGGCGTCGCCGACAGGCCGACGCGCTCGGCGAGCTTTGCGTTGGAGAGACGTCCGTCGTTGCGCAGCTCGCGCAGTATCCGCTGATCGGTGGAGTCGAGTTTCATGTGTGCGGCAGAGGCTGATGGATCGGAAGACGAATCGTCTTTATGATCGGTTTTGCGTAGGCGATTATTCTGCCACGACGCACCGATTTGCAGATAAACAGGACAAATCTCCGAATTTGGCCGCCTACACTTTTGCGATCGGGGGATCGGCGGACACGCTGCCCTCGCGATTCATACGCATGCGTTCGCAACCCGGACGACATGCGGCCCGCCGCCGCGACGCCATCGCTTCGCGCCGGCTCAACCGCCTGCCCACAAGGAAGGAACACAGATGGACCGACTGACGACGAATTTCGCCGGAACGCTTTTCGGGCTTCACGGCGAACCCGCCCACGAACGCATTGTCGTGGCCAGCGACGCGCAATCCGGCCTGCAAGCCGTGATCGCCGTCTACAGCACGGCGCGCGGCCCCGCGTTCGGCGGCTGCCGCTACTGGCAGTACGCATCGGAATATGAGGCGTATCACGACGCGCTGCGTCTGTCGCAAGGCATGGCGTTCAAGAACGCGTTGGCCGGTTTGCCGTTCGGCGGCGGCAAGGCCGTGATCCTGAAGCGTCCCGAGCAGATGAATCGCACGGCGATGTTCAAGGCGTTCGGCCGGCTCGTGCAATCGCTCGGCGGCGTGTATCTGACAGCGGAAGACGTGGGCACGACGGCCGACGACATGCGCGCCGTGCAAAGCGAAACGCCGTACGTAAGCGGCATTCCGCGCGACAACGACGTGTACGGCGGCAACCCGTCGCCGCGCACTGCGTATGGCGTGTTCGTCGGTCTCAAGGCGGCCGTGCAGGTCGCGCTCGGCCGCGACACGCTCGACGGCGTGTCGGTAGCGGTGCAGGGGCTCGGCTCCGTGGGCTGGGATCTTTGCGAGCGGCTGCATGGCGCGGGCGCGGAGCTGATCGTCTCGGATATCGATGCGGGCAAGACCGAGCGCGCGAAGCGTCTGTTCGGCGCTCAGATCGCGGACACGGCGCGCATCGCGGGCGTCAACGCGGACGTCTTCGCGCCATGCGCGCTCGGCGGCTCGATCACGGAAGCCGTCGCCGCGCAATGCGAGTTCAAGGTGATCGCGGGCGGCGCGAACAATCAACTGATGTCGCTCGCCGAAGGCGACACGCTGCACAAGCGCGGCATCTTCTACGCGCCCGATTTCCTCGTCAACGCGGGCGGCATCATCAGTTGCGTGCGCGAGTATCTGGGCTCGGCCGACGAACAGGCCGTGCTCGCGGAAGTCGCGCAGATCGGTCCGCGCGTATTCGAGCTCGCGGAACGCGTGAACGCGACGGGCATCGCGCCGGCGCGCGCGGCCGTGGCCTGGGCGCGGGAGCAGATGAAGGCCGTCTGATTTCGATGTACCGCGCCGCGAGCGATGCCTCGCGGCGCGTTGGGCTAAGGGTTCACCCCGATGGCCCTTCTTTTTCGCAAATTTGTATGATGACCTTATGACATCGCGAATTTGCGGACCATGTTCGAGAAAATCCCCAACAAGGCGCTGAGCGACACGGTCGCCCAGCAACTGCTCGCGCAGATCGACAAGGGCGCCTTTACGCGCGGCGGCAAGCTGCCGACGGAAGCCGTGCTCGCGCAGGAGTTCGGCGTGAGCCGCACGGTGATCCGCGAAGCCATCTCGCGCCTGAAGAACGAAGGCGTGGTCGAGCCGCGCCAGGGCAGCGGCGTCTATGTGTCCGCGCATGGCGCGATCCGGCCGCTGCGGATCGACTACGCCGAGGCAATCGAAGGCGGCTCCGTCTTGCAGATTCTCGCGGTGCGGCGCGCGATCGAAGCCGAGGTGGCATCCGAGGCCGCGATGCGCCGCACGGACGCCGACATGGCGACCATCGACGCGGCGCTCGCCAGGATCGATGAAGCCGTCGCCGAAGGCCGCGACGGCGTGGCCGAAGACGTCGCGTTTCACCGCGCGATCGCGGCCGTCACGGGCAATCCGTACTTCATGAAGACCCTTGCGTTCCTCAACCAGTATCTCGAAGCGGGCACCGTCGTGACGCGCCGCAACGAGGCGCTGCGCGAGGACTTCTCGCGTCAGGTGCGCGACGAGCACGCGGCGATCGTCGCGGCGATTCGCGCGGGCGACCCGATGGCCGCGCGCAACGCCGCGCAGACGCACATGTACAACGCGGCGCGCCGGCTTGCCGAGGCAGGCATCTGCTGATCCAGACGCACGGCTGTTCGAAAGCCGCGCAAGCCGTAATCCGAAGCATCGTTCGTAGAGGAAAGTGATGGCCAGAAAAATCGGAGTGATCGGTCTTGGCGCAATGGGCATGGGCGTTGCGCGCTCGCTGCTGCGCGGCGGGTTCGATGTCCATGCGTGCGACGTTCGCCGCGAAGTGCTCGACGCGTTCGCGGCCGATGGCGGCACGCGCTGCGCGAGTCCCGCCGAGCTGGGTGCGCAATGCGACGTCGTGATTACGCTCGTCGTCAACGCGGCGCAAACGGATGCCGTGCTGTTCGGCGAGCACGGCGCCGTGAAGTCGATGAAACCCGGCAGCGTCGTGATCGCATGCGCGACCGTCGCGCCCGACTTCGCAATTGATCTTGGCCGCCGCGTCGAAGCGGCCGGCCTGCTGATGCTCGACGCGCCTGTTTCCGGCGGTGCGGCGCGCGCGGCATCCGGCGAAATGACGATGATGACCTCGGGCCCCGCAGCCGCCTATGCCGCTTGCGAAGACGTGCTCGCCGCGATGGCGGGCAAGGTGTATCGGCTCGGCGAGCAGCATGGCGCGGGCTCGAAGGTGAAGATCATCAACCAGTTGCTCGCGGGCGTGCACATCGCGGCCGCCGCCGAGGCGATGGCGCTCGGCCTGCGCGAAGGCGTGGACCCCGCTGCGCTCTACGACGTGATCACGCATAGCGCGGGCAATTCGTGGATGTTCGAGAACCGCGTGCCGCACATTCTCGACGGCGACTACACACCGCTGTCGGCCGTCGATATCTTCGTGAAAGACCTCGGCCTCGTGCTCGATACCGCGCGGCGTTCGAAGTTTCCGCTGCCGTTGTCGGCGGCTGCGCATCAGATGTTCATGATGGCGTCGACGGCGGGCCACGGCGGCGAAGACGATTCCGCCGTGATCAAGATTTTTCCGGGCATCGATGTGCCGGCGAAGCGCTAAACGAAGGGACTGCACGACATGACGATCTCTGCCAACAAGCCGCTGCTCGGCTGTATCGCCGACGACTTCACGGGCGCCACCGACCTCGCGAACATGCTGGTGCGCGGCGGAATGCGCACCGTGCAGACCATCGGCGTGCCCGCCGCCGACACGCGCATCGAAGCCGATGCGCTGGTGGTCGCACTGAAATCGCGCACGATAGCCGCCGCCGATGCCGTCGCGCGATCGCTGGCCGCGTTCGAGTGGCTGCGCGCGCAAGGCTGCCGGCAGTTCTTCTTCAAGTACTGCTCGACGTTCGATTCGACGGACGCGGGCAACATCGGCCCGGTCGCCGATGCATTGCTCGATGCGCTGCACGCGTCGCGCGCCGACACGCCGTTCACGATCGCGTGCCCCGCGTTTCCGGAGAACGGCCGCACGGTGTATCGCGGGCATCTGTTCGTCGGCGACGTGCTGCTGAACGAGTCGGGCATGGAGCATCATCCGCTCACGCCGATGACGGACGCGAACCTCGTGCGCGTGCTGCAGCGGCAGACGCAATCGAAGGTCGGGCTCGTGCGCTACGACGCCGTTGCGCAAGGCGCTGAAGCGGTGCGCGCATCGATCGATGCATTAAAGCGTGACGGCGCGCGCATGGCCATCGCCGATGCGATTTCGGATGCCGATCTCTACACGCTCGGCGAAGCCTGCGCGGACCTGCCGCTGATCACGGGCGGCTCGGGCGTCGCGCTCGGCTTGCCGGCGAATTTTCGCCGCGCGGGCTTGCTCGACGATGTCGCCGATGCGGGCGAGTTGCCGCGCGTCGAAGGCGCGTCGGCGGTGCTGGCGGGCAGCGCGTCGAAGGCGACGAACGCGCAGGTGGCCGCGTGGCGCGAGACGCGGCCCGCGTTCCGCATCGATCCGCTCGCGGCGGCGCGCGGCGAGCCTGTCGTCGAGCAGGCGCTGGCCTTCGCGCGCGAGCACATGAACGCCGCGCAGCCGCAGCCCGTGCTGATCTACGCGACGGCAACGCCCGAAGAAGTGAAGGCCACGCAGCGCGAACTCGGCGTGGCGGAAGCGGGGCATCTCGTCGAACGCACGCTGGCTTCGATCGCGCGCGGCCTGCATGACATCGGCGTGCGCAAATTCGTCGTCGCGGGCGGCGAGACCTCGGGGGCCGTCGTGCAGGCGCTCGGTGTCGGGATGCTGCGCATCGGCAGGCAGATCGATCCGGGCGTGCCGGCGACCGCGAGCATCGGCGCTGCGCCGCTCGCGCTCGCGTTGAAGTCCGGCAACTTCGGCGCCGTCGATTTCTTCGCAAAGGCGCTGCGTCATCTGGATGGAGATGCGCAATGACGCCTGCCGTTCGCATCGGCGACGAAGCGAAAATCCGCGAAGAGATCTGCGTGACGGGCGCGAGCCTGTACGAGCGCGGCTACACGGTCGGCAGCGCGGGCAACATCAGCGCGCGCCTCGACGATGGCTGGCTCATCACGCCGACGGACGCCTGTCTCGGACGGCTCGATCCCGCGCAGCTCGCGAAGGTCGATCTTGCGGGCAACGCGGTATCGGGCGGCAAGCCGTCGAAGACGCTCGCGCTGCATCGCGGCGTCTACGAGCGCAATCGCGACGCGCGCGGCATCGTGCACACGCATTCGACGCATCTCGTCGCGCTGACGCTCGCGGGCGTATGGAGCGACGCCGACGTGCTGCCGCCCATCACGCCGTACTATGTGATGAAGGTCGGCCACATTCCGCTGATCCGCTACAAACGTCCCGGCGATCCGCAGGTCGCGCAGCAGATCGCGGCGCTCGCCGACAGCGTGCGCGGCGTGCTGCTCGAGCGGCTCGGGCCTGTCGTGTGGGAGCGTTCGGTATCGCAGGCTTCGTATGCGCTCGAAGAGCTGGAAGAGACGGCGCGTCTGTGGCTGATGACGAACCCGCGTCCCGCGCCGCTCGGCGAAGCGGCGCTCACAGAATTGCGCGACGTATTCGGCGCGCGTTGGTAACGCGGCGCGCGGACATTGCGTGAAGGCCGGACGATGTATCGCGTGTCCGGTTGACGTTCGATAGAGATAGATACAGGAGTTGCTTCGATGCCTCGTTTCGCCGCCAATCTGACGATGATGTACAACGAACACGCGTTCCTCGACCGCTTCGCCGCTGCCGCGCGCGATGGCTTCGAGGCCGTCGAGTTTCTGTTCCCGTATGAATACTCGGCCGCCGATCTGAAAGCCCGTCTCGACGAGCATGGCCTCACGCAAGCGCTCTTCAACGCGCCGCCTGGCGACTGGGCCGCGGGCGAGCGCGGCATTGCGTCGTTGCCGGGCCGCGAGGACGAGTTCCGCCGCAGCGTCGATACGGCGCTCGCGTACGCGCGCGTGCTCGGCAACGACAAGCTGCATGTGATGGCCGGTTTGATCGGGCCGGAGCAATCGCGCGCCGCGCATCGCGACGTGTATCTGAAGAATCTCGCGTATGCCGCGAAGATCGCGCAGGCGGACGGCATCACCGTCGTCATCGAGCCGATCAACACGCGCGACATTCCCGGCTTCTTTCTGCATCGCCAGGACGACGCGCAGGTGATCTGCGCTGAAGTCGGCGCGGCGAACCTGAAGGTGCAATTCGATCTTTACCACTGCCAGATCGTCGAAGGCGATCTCGCCGTCAAGCTCAAACGCGACATGGCGGGCATCGGCCACATCCAGATTGCGGGCGTGCCCGAGCGGCACGAGCCGGATATCGGCGAAGTGAACTATCCGTATCTGTTCTCGCTGATCGACGAACTCGGCTACGACGGCTGGATCGGCTGCGAGTACCGGCCGCGCGCGGGCACGTCGGCGGGACTCGGATGGATCAGGCCGTATGTGAAGCCGCGCGGCTGAACCGATCGACAGGCGCGTGACCGAACCGCATATTGAATTGAGGAACCACGGCACATGAAAGTACTGATCACAGGCGGCGCGGGTTTTCTGGGGCAGCGCCTCGCGCGCGAACTGCTCGCGCGCGGCGAGCTGAAGGGCGCGGACGGGCAGCGCCAGCCGATCACCGAACTGGTGTTGCTCGACGTCGTGGCCGCGCCGGGTCCGGACGATGCACGCGTGCGGATCGAAGTTGGCGATATTGCCGAGCGCAGCGTGCTGGAACGGCTGATCGACGAGAAGACTTCGGCGATATTCCACCTCGCCGCCATCGTCAGTGGCCAGGCCGAAAGCGATTTCGATCTGGGCATGCGCATCAATCTCGATGCGTCGCGGCTGCTGCTCGACGTGTGCCGGATGCGCGGACACACGCCGCGTGTCGTGTTCACGAGTTCGGTCGCCGTCTATGGCGGCGACTTGCCCGAGGTCGTGCTCGACGATACCGCGCTGAATCCGCAATCGTCGTATGGCGCGCAGAAGGCGGGCGCCGAGCTGCTGCTCAACGACTATTCGCGGCGCGGTTTCGTCGATGGCCGCGTGCTGCGCCTGCCGACCATCAGTGTGCGGCCGGGCAAGCCGAATGCCGCGGCGTCATCGTTTGCGAGCGGCATCATCCGCGAACCGCTGACGGGCGAAAAGGCCGTGTGCCCCGTGAGCGGCGCGACGCGTCTGTGGCTGCTGTCGCCGCGCAAGGCGATCGAATGCCTCGTGACAGGATGCGAAATCGACGGGGCCGCGTTCGGCAACCGGCGCACGGTGAATCTGCCGGGCGTGTCGGTGAGCGTCGACGAGATGATCGCGGCGCTGCGCGAAGTGGCCGGCGATGCCGTCGCGGCCCGGATCGAATGGAAGGCGGATGAGCGCGTCGGGAAGATCGTCGGCAGCTGGCCCGCGCAGTGGGATACGTCGCGCGCGCGGCAACTCGGTTTTGCCGGCGACGCGTCGTTCAACGATATCGTCCGCGCGTTTATCGACGATGAACTCGGCGGGAAAATTCCGGCGTGAGCCGGGCAGATCGCAAGGCATACTAAAAGCCTACAGCGCGAGGCCGCGCGTATCTGCAAGACGACTTCACTGCATTGGCTCATAGCCCACTATCTGGCACGACGCACTCTGAAAAGACCGCATAGGCGGTCTTTTTGTCGTTATGGAGCGGCACTTTAAATGGCCTTGAGAGCGGCACCCTATAGGTGGACGTTAAATAGTCCGACTACTTTAGGGTATACGTTGATTAATCGGCAAAAGTACGTGATATAGGATTTTCCGCAGGGTCGTCAGGGGCACACGCATGCACACGGGGTTCGTGAGTGTGGTGCCTCCCGGCACCGGCGCCTTCCCTCGCCTGCGCCGTCATGCACAGCAAGTTATTCAATAACTCAAAGACTGGAGGATGACATGGCCGGTAAGCAGGAACCCAAGGACGAAGTCCAGAGCATGCGTCGCGGAATGCTGCAGGGCGCCGGCCTCGGCGCGGCGTTGGCATTGCTCGGCGGCGCGCTTGGCGGGGCGATTACGCCGGCGCAGGCTGCCGAAGCGGCGCCGTTTCCGGCGCATAAGCGCTGGAAGATCGTCTTCGTCAATCACGTGACGACAAACCCATTCTTTGTCCCGACGCAGTACGGCATTCAGGACTCCACCGCTTTGCTCGGCATGGACTATCAATGGACGGGCTCGGCCAACGCCGACATCGCCGAAATGGTGAATGCCGTCAACGCCGCGATCGCCGGGAAAGCGGATGCGATTGCCGTGCCGATCGTCGATCCGAAGGCTTTCGACAAGCCGATTCAGGCGGCGCTCGACGCGGGCATTCCCGTGTTCGCGTATAACGCGGACGCGCCCCAGGGTTCGTCGAATCCGCGTCTGTCGTACATCGGCCAGGATCTGTATCTGTCCGGCTATCAGATGGGCGAGCGCATCGCGAGCCTGATCGACAGCGGTCTCGTCGGGCTCTTCATCGCGACGCCCGGCCAGTTGAATATTCAGCCGCGTCTGGACGGCGCAGTCGCCGCGATCAAGAAGTCGGGCAAGAAGATCGACGTGCAGACCATCGCGACGGGCGCGACCGTCAACGAAGAGCTTTCGAAAATCAAGTCGTTCTATCTGGGCCACCAGGATCTGAAGGGCATGTTCGCCGTCGACGCGGGCAGCACGCAGGGCGTCGCCGAAGTGATGAAGGAGAACAACCTGCCCTCGAAGGGCGTGCATGGCGGCGGCTTCGACCTGTTGCCGCGCACCGTGCAGCTGATCCACGATGGCTTCCTCGACTTCACGATCGATCAGCAGCCATACGTGCAGGGCTTCTATACCGTGGTCCAGGCGTTCGTGTACCTCGCGTCGGGCGGGCTCGTCGGTCCGTCCAACGTCAACACCGGTTTGAAGTTCGTGACGAAGGCCTCCGTCGATCCTTACCTGAACACGTCGACACGCTACGAGGGCAAGAGCACGAAGCCGCAAATCGTTCCGCACACGGGAGCGATCAAAGGGTGACGTCTCCTGTAGCGGACATCAAGAAAGCGCAACGGCCGCGACGCTCGTCGCGGTCGTTTCTGCGTTCGAGCGAGCTTCGCATCCTCGCAGTCGCCGTCATTCTCTGCGCGTACTTCGAGACGGCCAATCACGACTTTCTGCTGACATCGGCGAGCCTGCAGAACCTGTCGCAATTCATCGCTCCCGTCGCCATCATCGCGTTCGGCGAAATCATGTTGATGATCGGCGGAGAGATCGATCTGTCCGCCGGCATGGTGTTCGCATTCGCGCCTTTCATCATGCACTTCGCGCACGAGGCGGGCTTGCCGGCGTGGATCTCGGTGATCGCCGGGCTGGTCGCGGCGGGCCTGATCGGATTCGTCAACGGCGCGGTCACGGTCTATCTGCGGATTCCGTCGTTCGTGACGACGCTCGGCACGCTCTTCTTCGTCAACGGCTTCACGCTGACGATATCCCGAGGCACGCCCGTTTCGCCGCCCGAGGACGGCCTCTTTGCCGAGTTCATGGGCGCGTGGGGTTACAGCGAGATCATCTGGGCGATCGCGCTCGCGGTGATCATGCACGTGTTGCTGCGTCACACGCGCTGGGGCCTGCATACGATCGCGTCCGGGGCGAATCCGCTCGGCGCGAGCGAGGCGGGCATTCACGTCAGGCGCCTGAAGCTCGGCAACTTCGTGCTCGCCGCGGTGCTCGCCGGATTGACGGGCACGCTCGAGTGCTTCCGCATTTCGTCGATCGATCCGCAAGCGGGCGGCAACCAGATCATGTTCCTTGCCGTCGCCGCGGCTGTGATCGGCGGCACGCCGCTCGCGGGCGGGTCGGGTACGATCATCGGCGGGCTGATCGGCGCGGCCGTGCTCGGCATTCTGAACGACGGCTTCACGCTGATCGGCATCAACGCGTTCACGTTCAACATGATTCTCGGCGCGGCGATTCTCGCGGCGATGATCTTCAACATCCACGTCGTTCGTCTCGCGCGCAAAGGAGAGCTGTGATGTCGTCGTCGCCGGAAGAGGCGCTGCGCGGGGAAGACATCGTCAAGCGCTTCGGCGCCGTGACCGCGCTCGACGGCGTGTCGCTGACGCTCAGGCAAGGAGAAATTCTCGGCATTCTGGGCGACAACGGCGCGGGCAAATCGACGCTCATCAAGATTCTCACCGGCTTTCATCAGCAGACGAGCGGCAAGCTGTTTCTCGGCGGTCAGGAGACGATGCTGCGTTCCGTCGATCACGCGCGTTCGCTCGGCATCGAATGCGTGTATCAGGATCTCGCGCTCGCCAATTCGCTGAGCATCTATCACAACATGTTCCTGAACCGGGAGATCCTGCGGCCCGGGCCATTTCGTTTGTTGAACCATCGCGCGATGCGCGAGCGCGCGTCGGAGTGTCTCGAAGAAATAGGCGTGCATGTGCCGTCCGTCGACCTCGCTGTCGAGCAGCTTTCGGGCGGACAACGGCAAGCCATCGCGGTGGCGCGCGCGGTCAATTCGAACGCGAAGATCCTGCTGCTCGACGAACCGCTTGCGGCGATGGGCGCGCGCGAAGCCGGGCTCATCATCGATCTGATCTTGCGGTTGAAAGAGAAGGGCGGCCTGTCGATCATCATGATCATGCACAACTACGCGCAGACGCTCGACATCGCCGATCGCGTGATGCTGATGCAGCGCGGCCGCGTGACGTATCAGCGCGAGACGGTCAGCACGTCGGTTGCCGAGCTGATGGACATCGTCAGGCGCGAATATCGGGCGATGCGCACGCAGGGGACGTGAGCGGCGGCTCGTCAGCACGCCGCTGGTTGCCGACACGCATTCGCAGCACGCGCGCGAACAGTCTGCTGTCAATCGGCGCCTGCAATCTGCATTTCGTATTGGCACGGCTGACGTCATGCGGGACAATCGCGGCAACCTGTCGACATCCGACACGAGGAGCCGCCATGTTCGTATTGATATTGGGGTTGCTGTTGTTCCTTGGAGCGCATTCCGTCCGCATCTTCGCGGACGACTGGCGCAAGGCGCGGATCGCGCAGATGGGCGAGAAGCCGTGGAAGGGCGCGTATTCCGTCGTGTCCATCATCGGGCTCGTGCTGATCGTCTGGGGATACGGCCTCGCGCGGCGCGAGCCCGTCATGCTCTGGTCGCCGCCCGCGTGGGCGCCGCATCTCGCAGGCATCCTCACGCTCGTCGCCTTCATCCTCTTTCCGGCTGCCTATGTGCCGGACAATCACTTCAAGGCGCTGGTCAAGCATCCGATGACGGTCAGCGTCGCGCTCTGGGCCTTCGCGCATCTGCTGGCGAACGGAACGCTGAACGCGGTCATCCTGTTCGGCGCGTTCCTCGTCTGGGCGATCGTCGATTTCGCCGCCGCGCGAAAGCGGGATCGCGTCGAAGGCATCGTCTATCCGGGCGGGACGCTTTCACGCGATGTGATTCCCGTCGTGGTCGGCGTCATCGCCTGGATCGCGTTCGCGTTCTTCCTGCACGGATGGCTGATCGGCGTAAAGCCGATGGGGTGAGCTTCACGTCGCGCTAGCCGCGACGTGAAGCGTTGTGGGATCGATGTGCGTGACGATTCACGAGACAGCATGTGGTTCGCGCATTCCCATATGCGGTCGTGCTTGACTCAGTCAGTTCCGCACGCACCTGAACCCGGCATACACATGCTGATAGCGCGGCTGAAACCAGTTGCGGAAAGTGGGCCGCACCATGCATTGCGCGGTGCGGGCCGAGCCGCCTTTGAGCACGTAGTGCTGTCCGTCGAAGAAATTGGCCGAATAGCCGGGATAGAACGGGAACGCATCGAAGCCCGGTAGCGGCTCGAATAGCGACGACGTCCACTCCCATCCGTTGCCATACTGACCTTCGACACCGAACGCGCTGACATTGTCAGGCGACGCATCGACGGCTTGCGGGTCCCAGTGGCGGAAATCGAAGTTGCCCGAAGACGAGGGCGGCGTGCCGTGCGCCGCGCGCTGCCATTGCGCTTCCGTCGGGAGCGACTTGCCGGCCCAGCGCGCGTATGCGCTCGCTTCCGCGTGGCTCACGTAGACGGGCCAATCGGGCGGCAGCGCAATGTCTTCGAACATCGTGCGCAGCGTCCATTCGCCATCGCCGTTTTGCGACCACGTCACGGGATGCGAGATGTGCTCGGCTTCCTTCCACGCCCAATCCTTGTCGGTCCACAAAGCGCGATCGCGATAGCCGCCCGCGTCGATGAACTCGCGGTACTGCGCATTCGTCACCATGTAGCGGTCGATCTCGAACCCATCGACGTGCACGCGCCGCTCGCCGAATTCGTTGTCCCAACCGAACCGGCCTTCCTCTTTCGGCATGCCGAGCACGGTCTCGCCTGCGGGCACGCGCAGCATCGTCGACAATTCGACATTGCGCACCTGTTGCGCGCCCTGCACCCTGCGCGCGGGCGCGGCCTTCATCTCGAGCGGCAACTGATGCAGCATGTACGCGAGCGTTTCCGCATGCATCAACCGGTGTTCGATCGCGACGTGCAGCAGTTGCGCGGGCGAACCCGTCGACATGTCGCCGTGGCCGAACTCGAATGTACGAAGCTTGCCGTCGATCTGCTCGCGCGCCTTGTTCCCGTAGCCGCGAACGGCGTCGATGGTCGGCCAGTCGGAAGGCTGATCGGTGGGGAAGCCGCCATCGACGGGATCGATACCGAACGCGAACAGCTTGTCGAGTTCCGGCGCGAAGGCGGGCAGCGCAGTTAACCGCTCATCGAACAGATTGCGGTCGAAGGCTTCGAGATGGCCGATGTAGAACACGATCCGATGACGCTCCCGGATCGGGCGTTCATAAAGGTATTCGGGTTTGACGACCGCGAAGAGGGCGTCGGTAACGGTGCGTGCATCGATGAGACGTTGGACCAGCGGGTGCTGCAGGACAGGCTCGCGATTCATTTCGCCGGGTCTCCTTGTTGGGGAGATTTGCATGGGACCCGAGCGAGCGCTCAAACGCCGACCCGGGTCGCAAGGGACAGTCTTGAACTGTACCGCAGGTGCAGGAGACGTGCCAGGCGAGTGCACATGACGACGGCCGATGCGTCGCGATGTGCGTGAACCGCTGTGCTATCAGGCGCTCGGCGCGCCGATGCGGCGCAGGCCTTCGGGATCGACGATGTGAATGAAACGGCCTTGTGCGTCGATCAGTCCGCGCTTTTGAAATCTTGACAAGGTGCGGCTCACGGTCTCGAGCGTCATGCCGAGATAGCTGCCCATGTCTTCGCGCGTCATCCGCAGATTGAATTCAGCAGAGGAGTAGCCGCGCTGCGCGTTGCGTTCCGAGATGTCGAGCAGGAACGCCGCGACGCGCTCGTCGGCGCTCAGCGAACCGAGCACCATCATCTGCGCGGCTTCGCGGACGATCTGCTCGCCCATCAGCTTGTGCAGCCGCTCCTGCATCGAGCCGATCTCGCGGCAAAGATGCTTGAGCTCAGCGTACGGGATGATGCACACGGAGCTGTCTTCCAGCGCGACCGCGCTGCACGCGTGCTGGTCGCTGCTGATGCCGTCGAGCCCCAGCGGTTCGCCCGCGAGTCTCAAGCCCGTGACCTGCTCGCGGCCGTCGCGATGCGCCATCACCGTTTTGAGCGAGCCCGAGCGTACCGCGTACAGATTGTCGAAAGAATCGCCCGCGCGATAGAGCGATTCGCCGCGCCGGACGGAACGCGCCGAGCAGATCACGGCTTCGAGTTGCGGCAGTTCGTTGGCGGCGACGCCTTGCGGCATGCAGAGCTGCCGCATCGCGCACGACGAGCAGCGCGCGCTGGTGCGCGTCGCCGGAGCGGTATGACGGACGCGGACTGCGCGAGTGGAGGCGGAAGCGGTAGGGGTGAGCATGGGACCACCGGCTAAAAAAGAGTGATAGCCGATTGTCCCACTCGATGCGCGTGCAACGAGGCGGCAAAATGACGCGTCATAGCGCACCTCGCTGTTGAGCGAGGTCACGCTCGTGAAGACGCAAGCCGAAGCTCTGCCGGGCTGCTCAGGCCGGCGTCGGCTTGTCCGCGTCGCCGGTGCCCGCAGCGGACGGAATCAGCAGCACGGGAAACGTCGACTGGCGAACGCAGCGCTCGGCCACGCTGCCCAGAATCAGCCGCTGCATGCCGCGCCGGCCATGCGTGCCCATCACGATCAGATCGGCGTTGAACTCGGTGGCGGCGCGCAGAACGAGCGTCGGCACGTCGTCCAGCGACGAGGCTTCGCCGACGAGAATATCGCCGGATACCCCGCGCTCGTGCATCGCCGCCGACAGTTCCGCCGTCAGTTCCTTGCCTTGCTCGACGAGCCGGTTGCGCAGAATCGACGGATCGTAGCCGGGCGCGTCGAAGTACATCGGCGTGTTTTCGACTGCGTAGAACGCGCGCAGCGTCGCGCCGAGTTTGCTCGCCAGATTCAGCGCGTTGTCGAACGCGCGGCGCGACGTATTGCTGCCATCGACCGCAACGAGGATGCGTGTGTACATGAAGCCTCCGTGCCGTGGAGAGCGGCGCGCCGCCGTGTTCCGCAGGCGCGCCTGCCGCGAGTGGAAATTGTGCCCCGATCGCGCTTGCAGCTTAAACGATCGCCGAAAAATGCGCGCTTTCGGCGCCGGAAAGCGCAGATGTTAATCGGACATTTGCCAAATTTTGCCGTCGGGCGTGCGGTCGTTCATACTGGCGGCATGCGCGCCAAGACACGCTTTCCAGCGCAGTCGCCCGTCGATTCCGCCTGGCAGCGTGCATTATTTGCCTTACAATTAAAATCTACTCTGACAAGCTGCACCCTTCGACGATGAACGAGCGTAAATCGACAGGTCTGCCGGACAAGATCTACAGCGATATTCTCAACCGGATTCTCGAAGGGGAATACAAGGAAGGCGAGCGTCTGCCGACCGAGCACGCGCTCGCGGAGCGTTTCGAGACGTCGCGGCCGACCGTGCGCGAGGCGCTGGCCCGTCTGCGCGCGGACGGCATCATCGTGACGCGCCATGGCTCCGGCACGACGGTCGCGCGCCGGCCCGATCCCGATGTGCGCCGCTTCGCGCCGCTGGAAACGCTGTCCGATATCCGGCGCTGCTACGAATTTCGCATCGTGACGGAATCGGGCGCAGCCGAGCTTGCCGCGCAAATGGCCGACGCCGACGACATCGCCGCGATCCAGCACGCGTGGGATGAACTGGAGCGCGTGATCGAGACGCAGGGCATCGGCGCAAAGGACGATTTTGCGTTTCACGTGGCCGTTGCGCGCGCTTCGAAGAACCAGTTTTTCATCACGATGATGGGGTTCATCGAAGAGCAGATCGTGTTCAGCATGAACCTGTCGCGCAATCTGTCGCTGGTGAAGACGCTGGAGCGGCAGCGGCTCGTGCAGGCCGAGCACCTCGCCGTGCTCGACGCGATCCGTCGCAAGGACGGGGCGGGCGCCGGCCACGCGATGCGCCTGCATCTGGAGCATGCGCGCGACCGGATGTTCGGCTCCTGACTTTTGCGCCTCGACGGGTCGTGTGAAACGCGGCGCTGTTTTCCCCCGCCTGAAAAATGCGGCGCGCCTCGCGCCGTATCGCAAAGGGATCGCAAAGAAGTGAATCCCCTTCCGACGTCGCTACCGAAACCGTGCGGCACACCGCGTGCGATGCAATCGGCTCGAGCGAAGCGGCCGAACGCGTCGCGCTGCGCGAGACGTACCGTGAGCCTGCGCGCATCGCAACCGTCCCGCCGTCGCCTCAGGCTCAATACCTCCGATACCGAGCCGGCGCGAGAGCGTAGCGGCGTACGTCCGTCAGGCCGCGACGGGCATCGGCTTGCAGACGGCGGCGCGAATTGCGTCGACGGTGATGTCGAGTGCGATCGCCCGCTCGACACCGATTTTCACCGGCGGCCCGAGGCGCGTGACTTCGATGCCCGTGCGGCGCAACAGCCGCTCGATCGCCGTGGTCGTCACGGTCACGTAACGGGTGATGCCCATCCGGTCCGCGAAAGTCACCAGTTCGTGAATCGCGTGCATGGTCAAATCTGCGAAGCCAAACGTTTGCGCGCCGTCCGTTTCGATAGCGAAGCGGCTCAATTCCCATATATGCCGTCCGAGTGGCGCCGCCTGACCATCCAGTAATTGCGGAAACGTGTCCTTCAGCATGTTCGGCCCTTCCGTCGGCATCAGCCGCCAGCAGCCACAGACGTGCCGGTCTCCGTTCTGGATGAGCATGTAGTACGGGCCGAGCGCGTCGTAGCCGTCGATCTCCATGCCCGCGATGGTCGGAACGTCCCACCCCATCCTGTCCCGGAAGACGCGGGCGCGCAGCCGGTACATCTCGTTGATGTTGTCGTTGTCGAACTCTTGCCGTGTGCCAATCCGAATCGCGGTATGCATGGTGTGCTCCTTACGTGGTAGCGGTACGCAGGAAACGTATGCATTTCGGATAAAAAAAACACCTATTCACCTGGATAGGTGTTAAGTGGGCACGGGGATCACAAAATTGAGACGAGGCAGCCAATCATCAGGGGAAAACATCATGGAACTTCAAAATCATTGGCAATCGGGTGTTCACGCAAACGTTCAACCGACCGTCCAGAGCCGTAGTTCAGAGCCGTCGTCCACTGTGGATCGCGTGCTTATCATCGCGTACCGCAAGAAAAAGAAAGAGAGCCAGCGCCAGTTCTGGGCGCGCTTCGGCGTGACGCAGTCACGCGGCAGCCGCTTCGAATCGGGCGCGGAAATTCCGGCTCCCGTATCGATCCTGCTGGGTCTGTACTTCACGAAAACGGTCACGGACGGCGATCTGGGCAGAGCAGAGAAGGTGCTCCACAATCCGGAAGCCCGTGAGCTGATCAGCCTGGATCAATAAGACCGAGCTGCGTGGCAATCACGGCGGCTGCGCGCCGTGAGTTCACACCGAATTTCGCGCGAATGTTCTTGAGATGGAAGTTCACTACCGCCTCCGAACAATTGAGAATGTGCGAAATTTCCCAAGTGGACTTACCGCGCGCTGTCCATTTCAGGCATTCCTGCTCGCGCGGCGTGAGCTTCGGCACCAGCGCTTGCGTGTGAGCCTCCAGATGGGGCTGGCTCGTGTCGATGATCAGGTCGCGCAGTAGCACCAGGTTCGGCAGCACGACATCGAGATGGCTCCAGAATTCGTCGGTCGGATTCCGATCGTTCACGAAGCAGATCAAGCCCGATTCCTGTCTAGGCCCATGAATGGGCAGACTCACGCCCGCGCGCAGACCATATGCCCGGGCTTCCTCGTACATCGTCTGCTGTGGGTAGGTCGAAAAGAGGTCAGGCGACCAGATCAGCGGTGACGAGCGCGTCATGCAGTGCGCAACAGTCGGATCGATGTGCGCGAAACCATGCGCGTTGTAGAACTGCCGCCAGGTCGGCGAGTACGTGCTGCGAATGAACGCGTCTTCCAGCCGGATGCCCGGGCGCGGAAGGATCCCGACCAGCACGCGATCGAAGCCCCACCCGTCGGCGAGACGTGCGACTTCGCGGAACCAGGTGACGTCGTTCTCCGCTTGCAGCAAAGGCGACATCTGCTCAATGAAATGTTGCGGCAAGGTTCTATCTCTCGAGGTTCGCAGCGGAGCGGGCTCTGGCCATGCCGATGCTGCGGATACTCATGATTCGTGGCACATCAATTTATCACCATTATTAGCCTTTTAATGCGAAATGGCGATAGACGATTTCGGGTTTCTTCATTTTTTGCCCCAAAAAGAAGCTTGACGGGATAGTCGATTAAACCGGCTTGGCGAAATAGGGCATTAAGTGGCGCAATCCGCTCCTGGCTTGGCAAACAGCCGTTCTTTTAAGCGCGTCATTTGAAAAGCACTTGCACGTGTTGAATCGGTATTAAATACGCGGGGCGTCAGGGTCCGGAATAGATTACGAAAAGGTTTGAATCAAATGCGCCGTTATTTTCGATGCGTTGTCATACCAGAATTTTTCGAAATCGACGTCTGGAGCGCAGCGCGCGAGCGTTTATTAGTATGATGAAAGTCGTTTCCAGGCACGGTGCGCACTGGGGCGCGCAATCCCAAAGTTGTTTGACAACATTGGCGACGCGATGCTAACTTGCGCGGGTGATCGTCCCTGTTGCGAGCCGTCCCATGAACGTGTCCCCGATTCTCGAAAGCGAATTCGCCGCCAGTGTAATGGCGGTTCCTCCGCTTGCGCGCCGCGCCGATCTGACTCTCGATGCCGGCGAAAACCAGAAGCTGATCCGTCACATCGAGGCGGGCGGGATCCGTACGCTGCTTTATGGCGGCAATGCGAACCTGTATCACGTTGCCGTCAGTGAGTATCGCGAGTTGCTGGACATGCTCGCCGCGCTCGCCGGTTCCGCGACGCGTGTAATTCCCGCCATCGGCCCCGATTACGGGAAGATGCTCGACCAGGCGCGCATTCTCGCGCGCACACCGTACCGGACCGCGATGGTCCTGCCGTTGCCGGGCTTCACGACGTCCGAAGGCGTCGAGGCGGGGCTCACGCGCATCGCCGACACCGCAGGCATTCCGCTCACGCTCTACATCAAGAGCGAGAACTACGTGAGCGTCGATGCGCTCGCGCGGCTCGTCGAGCGCGGCACGCTCATTGCTGTCAAGTACGCGATCGTTCGCGACGATCCATCACGTGACGATTACCTTCGCCGGCTGCTGCAAAACGTGAGTCCGTCGAAGGTGATATCAGGAATGGGCGAGCGGCCGGCGCTCGCGCATGTACGGAAATTCGGTCTCGCCGCATGGACGACGGGCTCGGGCTGCATCGCGCCGCATGCCGTGATGGCTTTGCTGCGCGCGGCGAAGGCGAACAACACCACCCATGCAGCGGCAGATGATGACGGCGAAGCACAGCGTCTTTACGACGCCTTCATGCCGCTCGAAACCCTGCGCGACGAGATCTCGCTGATCCGCGTGCTGCATGACGCGGTGACGTTGTCGAAGCTCGCGGACATGGGGCCGATTCTGCCGCTGCTGAGTTCGACGCCGCCCGAACATCATGCGAAGATCGAAGCTGCGACGCAGGCCTTGCTCGACTTCGAGCGGCGACTCGCGGAATCGTCCGCCCATTCATGACGTCGCACACCCACTATTTGGATTCCAGGCCGCGCGATGCGACATGATCCGCGTCGCGCGGCCATCGACAGGAGCTGGACATGCAGATTACCGGTGACATGCTGATCGGCGGGTCGGCGGTGCGCGGCACCAAAGGCACGCTGCGCGCGTTCGACCCGGCGCGCAACATGGAAATCGAACCCGAGTTCGGCGCGGGCGGCACGGTCGAGGTAGACCGTGCGTGCGCGCTGGCCGCGCTCGCTTTCGACCCGTATCGTCAAACGTCGCTCGAAGTGCGCGCGCATTTCATTGAGACGATCGCTGAGAACATTCTCGGGCTCGGCGACGCGCTGATCGAGCGCGCGCAGGCCGAATCCGCGCTGCCGAAAGCGCGGCTCGAAGGCGAGCGAGCGCGCACCGTCGGGCAACTGAAGCTGTTCGCATCGCTCGTGCGCGAAGGCCGCTGGCTGAGCGCGACGATCGATTCCGCGCAGCCGGACCGCAAGCCGTTGCCGCGCCCCGACTTACGCATGCAGAAGATTCCCGTGGGCCCCGTCGCCGTATTCGGCGCGAGCAATTTTCCGCTCGCGTTTTCGGTCGCGGGCGGCGACACGGCGTCGGCGTTCGCGGCGGGTTGTCCCGTCGTCGTAAAGGCGCATCCGGCGCATCTCGGCACGTCCGAGCTGGTCGGCCGCGCGATCCAGAAAGCCGTCGCCGATTGCGGCCTGCACGAAGGCGTTTTCTCGCTCGTGATCGGCGCGGGCAACGAGATCGGCGAGGCGCTCGTCCAACATCCCGCGATCCGGTCGGTCGGCTTCACGGGCTCGCGCAGTGGCGGTCTCGCGCTCGTGAATCTTGCGCAGAAGCGCCGCGAGCCGATCCCCGTGTTCGCCGAGATGAGCAGCATCAATCCGATGTTCGTGCTGCCCGGCGCGCTCGCGCAGCGCGCGGAGCAGATCGCGACGGGCTTCGTCGAATCGGTGACGCTCGGCGTCGGCCAGTTCTGCACGAACCCCGGTCTCGTGCTGCTTCTCGAAGGCCCGCACAAGAAGGCATTCATCGACGCCGCCGCGAAAGCGCTCGCGCAAAAGAGCGCGCAGACCATGCTGACGCCGGGCATCGCGAACGCGTACCAGGACGGCGTCACGCATCGCACCGAGCAGCGCGGCGTGCAGAGCATCGCGCGCGGCACGTCGTCGGATGCCACATGCGCGGCGTTGCCTGCGCTGTTCCAGACGGAAGCGATGCATTTCCTCGCGTCCACCGAACTGGAGGACGAAATCTTCGGGCCGACATCGCTGATCGTCACCTGCACGGACATCGAAGAAATGGTCAAGGTGGCCGAATACCTCGAAGGCCAGTTGACGGCGACGCTGCACCTCGAAGCCGACGACTACGACATCGCGCGGCAACTGCTGCCGACGCTCGAGCGCAAGGCCGGCCGCATCCTGGCGAACGGCTTCCCGACGGGCGTCGAGGTGTCGTATGCGATGGTGCATGGCGGGCCGTACCCGGCGACGTCCGATTCGCGCGCGACGTCGGTCGGCGCAACGGCTATCGAACGCTTCCTGCGTCCCGTCTGTTACCAGGATTTGCCCGCCGATCTGCTGCCGCAATCGCTGCGCGATGAGAATCCGCTGAAGCTCTGGCGTTTGCAGGACGGCAAGCCTGTGCAAGCGTAAGCGCGAGAGCAAGCGCGCGGCTGCATCCAACAACAATCAATTCGACAAAGAGACCGCCGGATACCGGGCGTCGATTCCAATCGACGCCCGGCGTTCGCGCCGACAGCGCCATGACCGAACCCGCCAATCACCGACGCTATCCCGATCCTTCCATTCGCAGTTTCGATCCCCGCTTCGACACGTTGCGCCTGGCATCGGCTTCCGTCGAGTGCCTGTACCAGGGCGCGCGCTGGTCGGAGGGGCCAGTCTGGTTCGGCGACGGTCGCTATGTGCTGTGGAGCGACATTCCGAACAATCGCATCCTTCGCTGGGACGAGGAGACGGGCGCCATCACGCCGTTTCGCCGGCCGTCGAATAACGCGAACGGCAACACGCGCGACCGCGAAGGGCGGCTCGTCACCTGCGAGCATCTGACGCGCCGTGTCACGCGCACCGAATACGACGGTTCGATCACGGTGATCGCCGAGCGCTACCAGGGCAAGCGCTTCAACTCGCCGAACGACGTGGTCGTGAAATCGGACGGCTCGATCTGGTTTACCGATCCGTCGTTCGGCATCGACAGCTTCTACGAAGGCGAAAAGCAGGAAGCCGAGTTGCCGCAGAACGTCTATCGCGTCGACGGCCAGACGGGCGAAGTGACGATGGTCTGCGACGAAGTAATCGGACCGAACGGGCTCGCGTTCTCGCCGGACGAGTCGGTGCTGTACATCGTCGAGTCGCGCTCGAAGCCGCGCACGATCCGTGCGTTCGATGTCGCCGGCGACGGCCAGTCGCTTGCGAACAATCGCGTGCTGATCGACGCGCAGCAAGGCACGCCGGACGGCTTTCGCGTCGACATCCACGGCAACCTGTGGTGTGGCTGGGGCATGGGCACCGACGAGCTCGACGGCGTGCGCGTGTTCTCGCCGCAAGGCGAAGTGCTCGGGCACATCGCGCTGCCGGAACGCTGCGCGAACGTGTGCTTCGGCGGCCGGCATCGCAACCGGCTCTTCATGGCCGCGAGCCACGGACTCTATTCGCTGTACGTGAACACGCAGGGCGTGCGCGGCGGCTGACTAAGGCGCCTTCGGCACGACGACTGGCCGATTGTTCAAAGTTGCCTAACAAGTCGCGTGTCAGTGTTCTCCCTATGACGAACGGCCAGGCTGCCCAATCAGGCTGAAATCGTTGCCACAAAAGGATTTGAAGATTCTGTAAGCCTGTCTTGCCGGGAAGGGCGTCGGGTAGAATTTGCTTGACATCATGCCCACGCCTTCGTTATGTTTCATTGACTAGCAGCCCGTAGCGCGTCACCCGCCGCATCCTGGTCGGCGGGCGTTCCATACCAAGAGGCGAGGAGACGAAATGATTTTTTCTGGCAGGGTGTCAGTGCGGTTGGCAGGTGTATGCGTGGCTGTCGGTGCCGCAGTCGCGGGGTTCACGCCGGGGTTCACACCAACGGCGCGGGCGGCCGATGCCGTCACGCTCAACATCGTCGACGTGGCCGGCGATCTTCAGTTGACGCAAAAAGGCTTCGAAGCCTTCAAGGCCAAATACCCGAATCTCGTCTCCAACATCACGTACACGAACGCGCCCGCGCCGCAATTGCCCGGCAAGATCAAGGCGATGCAGGCGGCCGGCCGCTCGGACATCGATCTCGTGCTGACGGGCACCGATGCGCTCGCGGCCGGCATCGAACAGAACCTGTGGATCAAGCTGCTGCCCGACCAGAACGCCGCGCTGCCCGGCGTGCTCGACAAGTACGCGCCGGGTCCGCGCAAGATGCAGGACATCGCGCAAGGCTTTGGCATCGAAGTCGCATACATGCCGGCCGGTCCGCTGATCGAATACAACCCCGCCAAGGTCAGCGATCCGCCCAAGACGCCCGAGCAACTGCTCCAGTGGTGCAAGGCGCATCCGAACAAACTCATCTACGCGCGTCCGGCGAATTCCGGCCCGGGCCGCACGTTCCTGATGGGTCTGCCGTACGTACTCGGGGATAAAGACCCGAAAGATCCCGTCAACGGCTGGGACAAGACGTGGGCGTTCCTCAAGCAGCTGAACGATTGCATTCCTTACTATCCGGGCGGCACGTCAGCCGTGATGAAGGAGCTGGGCGAAGGCACGCGCGACATGACCGTGACGGTGACGGGCTGGGACATCAACCCGCGCGCGCTCGGCATTGTGCCGGCCGAGTTCAAGGTGCAGGCGTTCGACAACATGACGTGGGTGAACGACGCGCACTACATGGTGATTCCGAAGGGCGTGCCGAAGGAAAAGCTCGACGTGCTCTACAAGCTGATGAACTTCATGCTGGAGCCCGCGCAGCAGGCGATGACCTATGACGACGGCTACTTCTATCCGGGCCCGGCCGTCAAGGGCGTCACGGAAGCACAGGCGCCGGAGCACAGCCAGGAAGTGCTGAAGAAATTCGGCCGTCCCGAATACGCGAAGCTGCTCGCCGATCGTCCGCACGTTCTGCCGTTGAGCGCGGCGGCGATGGTGGCGGCGTTCCAGAAGTGGGATCGCGAAGTCGGCGCGCAGAAGACGAAATAAGACCGATAGCGCACCGTCACCGCGCCACACGGGGCAGCCGGTGCTCGTGTACCTTGCACGTTGTGCATGTTGTGCGCGCATCGGCGATTGTGACGGCGGGCCGCGAGCAGACCGTGCTTCGCGGCGCTGCCATGCAACATCGTAGGGAAGCGACCATGAAGCATCAATTTGAGCAGTTGCGCCTCGAGTCCGTCTGCCGCAATTTCGTCAATGCCGAAGGGCAGCCGGTAGCCGCGTTGCAGGGTCTCGATCTGAATATCCGCCGCGGCGAATTCATCGCGTTGCTGGGTCCGTCGGGCTGCGGCAAGTCGACGGCACTCAACTGCATCGCGGGGTTGCAGCCGCTGTCGGGCGGCGGCATCTGGCTCGACGAAAAACGTATCGACGTGCTGCCACCCGAAAAGCGCGGCTTCGGCATGGTGTTCCAGAACTACGCGCTGTTTCCGCACATGTCGGTGCTCGACAACGTCGGCTTCGGGCTGAAGATGCGCGGCGTCGCGAAGTCCGAAACGACGAAGCGCGCGCGAGAAGCGCTGCAACTCGTGCAACTGGTCGGCCACGAGAAGAAGCTGCCGGGCCAGCTGTCGGGCGGCCAGCAGCAGCGCGTCGCGATTGCGCGGGCGATCGTGATCGAGCCGCCTTTGATTCTGATGGACGAGCCGCTGTCGAATCTCGACACGAAGCTGCGCATCGAAATGCGCGCCGAGATTCGCCGCATTCATACGCAACTGGATCGCGCGACTATTTACGTGACGCACGATCAGGACGAAGCGCTGTCGATGGCCGACCGCATCGTCGTGATGCGAGAGGGCGTCGTGCAACAGGTCGCGACACCGAAGGAAGTCTACGGACGTCCGAAGAATCTGCACGTCGCGCGTTTCATGGGCTATCGCAACGTGCTGCCGTTCACGCTCGAAGGCACGCAGGGCGAAGGCGTGGCCGTCGAGGCAAACGGCGTGCGCCTGATCGGCACGGCGATGGACGGTTTCAGCAGCAAGCGCGTCGCCGTTGCGCTGCGTCCCGAGGACATGGAGCGCGCCGCGCCCGGTTCGCAGAACGCGTTCGACGCGCAGGTGACGACCGTCGAGTACGGCGGCCGCGATTCGCTGATTCGCGTGAAGAGCGCATTCGGCGAACTGTGGGCGCGCGTCGCGGGCGAATTCACCGAAGGCGAGCGCATCACGCTGCGCGTGCCGCCGGCGCGCACGCTGGTCTACGACGGAGAAGCGTCATGAGCACGGTGACGTCCGCCGCTTCCCGAGCGCTCGCTGCGCCGCGCGACGGCAAGGCGTGGCTCGTGTCGCCTGCCTTGCTGTTCATCCTTGCGCTCTTCGTCTATCCGTTCGTCTACGGGCTCGCGCTGTCGTTCAGTCCGATGGAAGGCGGCGGCATGTGGGCGAACTATGCGAAGTTCTTCAGCGACACGTCGATGTGGCCGACCATCCTCGTCACGCTGAAGCTCGCCGTGCCCGCGACGCTGATCAACGTCGGCGTGTCGGTGCCCGTCGCGTTCGCGCTGCGGCGTCCGTCGCCGTATCAGAAGTTCGTGACGACCTTGCTCGTGATTCCTATCACGCTCGGCACCGTGCTGATCGCCGACGGCATGCTCACGTACTTCGGCCCGAACGGATGGTTTCCGCAGGCGTTGCAAGGGCTGCATCTCTATACCGACGAAGTGCGCCTCACGCACAATTTCTGGGGCGTGCTGATCTCGCTGATCGTGTCGGGCTTTCCGTTCGCGTTCCTGCTCACGTTGTCGTACGTGACGGGCATCGATCCGACGCTCGCGAGCGCCGCCGCGACGCTCGGCGCGAATCCGTGGCAGCAGTTCCGGCAAATCTATCTGCCGCTGCTGGTGCCGGGGCTGACGATGGCGGCTTGCCTGTCGTTCGTGCAAGCGTTTTCGGTGTTTCCGTCGGCGGTGCTGCTGGGTGCGCCCGCTGGGCCGACGCGCGTGATGTCGATCGCTGCCGCCGAGGCTGCGTTCGAAAACTACGATTACTCGCTGGCTTCGGCGATTGCGATCGTGATGGGATTCGTGCAACTGGTGATCGTCGCCGCGATGCTGGGCGCGCGCCGCTTCTTCTACAGCGGACCGGCGACGGGAGGTAAGGGCTGATGGCAACCGATCGTCAAGTCGCGCATCCGTGGCCCGCCGCGCCGCAAGGGCAAACGGTGAAGTCGATGAAACCGCACGTCAGTCTGCGCGACCGCGTGTACAAGGCACTCGTCTGGGGCGCGATGATTTTCTTCCTGTTGAACATCGTGTTGCTGATCGCGACGGTCGCCGTCAATTCGATCGCGACGCGCTGGTTCGGCACGTTGCTGCCGCAGGGCTTCACGCTGCACTGGTATGCGCAGGCGTGGAGCGACTTTCAGCTCGCAGCCGTGCTGTGGGTGACGGTGGAAGTGGTCGGCGCGGTGGTGCTGCTGTCTATCATCCTCGGCGTGCCCGCCGCTTACGCGCTCGCGCGCGTGCAGTTTCGCGGCAAGCGTTTCGCGATGCTCGTGTTCCTGCTGCCGCTGATGGTGCCGCCCGTCACCTACGGCATTCCAATGGCCACCGTGATGTACAAGATCGGGCTCGCCGGCACGCTCGTCGGCGTGATCCTCGCGAACCTCGTGCCCGCGCTGCCGTTCGTCATACTCGTGATGACGCCGTTCATCGAGCAGATCGACCCGAATCTGGAGTCGGCGGCGCGCATTTTCGGCGCGAACACGTTTCGCTATTTCCGCTATGTGCTGCTGCCGTTGCTGGTGCCCGGCATGCTCGCGGCGGGCCTGCTCGTGCTGGTGCGCACGATCGGCATGTTCGAGCTGACGTTCTTCACAGCGGGGCCATCGACGCAAACACTCGTCGTCGCGTTGTACTACGCGGTGTTTTCGACAGGCGTGCGCGCGCCGCAATCGATCGACGCAATGGCGATGATCTACATGGCGATTACGCTGATCTGGGTGTTGATCGCGTTGCAGTTCGTGAGCCCGACGCAGATCGTGTCGCGCGTCAAGGAGCAGCGGGCATAGGCGCCCGCTTGCTTGTGCGCGTGGGCTTGCGCGCGTTGACCGGACTTAAATGGACCGGACGCGATAGCCCACGCTCAATACCCCGCGTTCAGCAGCCCAGCCTCAACAAGTCCCGCTCAATAGCCCACGCGATAAACCCGCCCCGTCTGCGCGCCCTCGACGCTGCGCAGATAGGCCTGCGCGGCCTTGCTTGCGTCGACGGGTTCGAAGCCGCGGAAGAACGGCGCATAACTTTCCATCGATTCGGTCAGCACGGTCGGACTGACTACGTTGATGCGGATGCCGCGCGGCAGCTCGATCGCCGCGCCGCGCACGAAGCCTTCGAGTGCGAGGTTCACGGTGGTCGCGCTGACGCCCTGGCTGATCGGCTCGTCGGCGAGAATGCCGCTCGTCAGCGTGAACGAGCCGCCGTCGTTCACGTACTTTTGCGCGGCGAGCACGAAATTGACCTGTCCCATCAGCTTGTCGCGCAGACCGATCCAGAACTGCTCGATCGTCATCCCGGTCAGCGGGCCGAAATGGACTTTGCCCGTCGCCGTGACGACGGCATCGACGTTGCCGATCTCCTGAAACAGCCGTTCGATGCTCGCCGGGTCCGTGCCGTCGACCTGATGCGCGCCGCGCATCGCGCCCACTTCGATGACTTCGTGACGCGCCTTCAATGCGGCGGCGACGGCCTGGCCCAGCGTGCCCGTTGCGCCGATCACGACGACTCTGCTCATGTGCTGCTCCGTGATGTCAATGAGATGCACCGATTATGCGGACTGCAATGCCGCCGAAAAAGGGATGTAAGCGACGAGGTCATGAAACCAGCGGTTTCGAATCGCGTGCGCGAATGCCCAACGAAACAACGCGCGATGATTACGCCAGCACACGCAAACGTTAGCTATCGCACAGACGAACGTTGCGAGAGCGGCTAACGCGCGATTGAAACGACAACGCGAAAATGCGCGCAGCGCCAGCCGCGCGAAAGCCTGTAAATGTCGGCGACGCATCAACGGCCAGACGCGCCGCCCGGACGACGCTTACTCGTCGCGTTCGAGCTCGATGACGCGCGTCGGCCGTTGATGATTGAGCGCGAAGTGCATGCGTCCGCGCAACTGATCGCCCGTATGCGAATACGACCGGTGGAAGCGGTCGTCGAAGCGTTCGACCGTCGCGGGCGCGATCATGCCCTTGTCGATCACACGATACCCCGGCTCCAGCGCGAGCAGCAGATGGTTGCCGCCGATACGGCTGTCGAACCCCGCCAGCTCCGCGAACGGATCGTCGGGCACGCTGTTGACGAGCGTCGCGTTGCTCGTCGTGACCTCATCGGGGCCGATGGGCGCATGGCCCGCGATACGCGCGGCTTCGTGGTTCTTGCTGTCGGTATCGACGGTGCTGTCGTGCGTGCGATCGTTATGCATTTCGGCGCTGCGCGCCATGGCGGTTCCGGACTGCGTCGCGGGCACCGGGCGTGTATTGAGGCTCATGTCGTGTCCTCCTTTGCTTGTGGTCCCAAACATAGGATAGGAGCAAAACCCGTTCCGTGCGAGCGTACGATTACCTGTAGGACCACGCGCGACGGCCTTTCGGGCGACCGGCAAATTTTTGCTAATTTTTTCGTGGACGTCCAATTTCTACAGAGTATGATTCCTGTTCGACGAGCGCAGCAACATCCAGCATGACCGCGGCGACCTCGCGGACTGTTTCAGCCCACGGCACTGCACTCGCGAGAGAACCATAAGGACCATCTATGGGGCAGTCAGGGGCGGGTGACTCATGCACGTTGATGCTGCATTCACACATCGTGGCTACTTGCTTAACTGCGCGCCGGCGCGCGCGGGCGATGGAACATGGCAACCGTATGTCGTCGTATCGCGTTCCAGCGATGGCGAACTGGTCGCGAACCGTTTCTTCCCCACTGACCTCCGTTTCACCGACGAAGCCGCTGCTATTGCGCACGCGCGCGACTGGGCCGTGCGCTGGATCGACGCGAGCAGCCTGACGGTCTAACACTGCATTGCGCGCCCTTTAGCACTTCACTTGCTGTGCGATGCCGCGCGTGACGCGGGCCGCATCGCTCGTCTTGCATCGCATGCCTTATGCAACGCGCACAAGCGCCGCACGGCATGCGGCGAAACGCGGTAATCTCCGGGGACAGTTCACTCTCATCGCGCCTCGCGCGCGAACGATGTTGTCGCCATGTCAAATGTTTCTTCTCATAACTGGGGCCTCGAACAGATCGTCGCCGATTTGCGCGCGTCGCGTGAAGAGTTGCATCGCACGCGCCATCCGCGCGGCATTCGCGAGCTGCCATCACGCGATGCCGTGATCAACATCGTCGGCGGATTGCGCGCCGCGCTTTTCCCGACGCACTACGGCGCGCCCGATCTGACCGACGAGAGCGTCGATTACTACGTCGGCCATACGCTCGAAAGCACGTTGCGCCTGCTCGCCGAACAGATCCGCCGCGCGTTGCGCTTTCTGCCCGAGCACGCCGAGACCACGGATGCCGAACTGAGCGCGCGCGCGTTCGATGTCGCGCGCGACTTCGGCAAGCAGTTGCCCGCGATCCGCGCGCTGCTCGTCAGCGACATTCAGGCTGCCTACATCGGCGACCCCGCCGCGCAGCACATCACGGAGATCCTGCTGTGCTATCCGGGCATCTGGGCGATGACGCATCACCGGCTCGCGCATGCGCTGCATCGGCTCGGCGTGCCGCTGCTCGCGCGCTTCATCAACGAGATCGCGCATTCGGCGACGGGCATCGACATACACCCCGGCGCGCAGATCGGCCCGAGCTTTTTCATCGATCACGGCACGGGCGTCGTGATCGGCGAAACGGCGATCATCGGAGAGCGCGTGCGTGTCTACCAGGCGGTCACGCTCGGCGCGAAAAGCTTTGCCGCAGATGAAGACGGCACGCTCGTGAAGGGCAACGCTCGCCACCCGATCGTCGAAGACGACGTCGTCATTTATGCGGGCGCGACGATTCTGGGCCGCGTGACGATCGGACGCGGCTCGGTGATCGGCGGTAACGTGTGGCTCACGCATAGCGTGCCGCCTGGCAGCAGCGTGTCGCAAGGCAAGATCCGCGAAGGCGAACGCGTGCGCAACGATGAAGGGCGCCGTTGATGGATGCATGTTCGATCGCGCGATGGATCGCGCCATTCGAACCGCGTCCGTTTGATATGAGCGAATGAAACGATGAAACCGCGAGGACGCGTCCAGATGCTGCGTTGTGCGCTCGACGGCGTCGAGGCGACGGCCGCGCATACGACGCATGCGTTCGCGCGTCACTCGCACGATCGCTTCGGCATCGGTGTCGTGATCGCGGGCGGGCAGCGTTCGGCAAGCGGGCGCGGCCCCGTCGAAGCGCGCGCGAACGACGTCATCACGGTCAACCCCGGCGAAGTGCACGACGGCAGCCCGCTCGACGAACACGGACGCGCGTGGCGCATGCTCTACTTCGAGCCGTCGCTCGTGTACGCGACGCTCGCCGAATGCGCGCATGCGCCCGTGCGCGAAGTGGAGCTGACGCGGCCCGTGCTGAACGATCCGCAACTGTCCGCATGCGTTACGCGCCTGTATTCGGCAGCGGTGAGCGCGGCGAACGAACGGACGCGCTTCGACGACTTCGCATGCGAAGAAGCGCTGCTCGCGCTATTCTCATATGTGGGCCGTCATCACGCGACGCCGTTCGCACCTGAACGCAAACGCATCGGCCCGATCGTCCGGGCAAGAAGCCGCATCGACGACGATCCCGCGTCGTCCGCGACGCTCGCGGACCTCGCCGCCGAAGCGGGCATGAGCCGCTTCCAGTTGCTGCGCAGCTTCGCGCATGAAGTCGGCTTGCCGCCGCACGCATACCGGATGCAGCGGCGCGTCGCGCTCGCGCGGCGGCTCATCGCCAACGGGACGGCGCTCGCGGATGCCGCAGCCTGCGCCGGTTTCTCGGACCAGAGCCACATGACACGCGCGTTCGTGCGGCTCCTCGGCGTCACGCCTGCGAGCTACGCGGCTGCTGTCCGCTGATTCGCGCGGCCGCTCGGCATAGAGTTCTGCAATAACGTTCAAGACCGCGTACTCGCGCGCAACATACGCTCCTCGCATCATTCGATATGAGGAGGCGCGGCATGCATGCGCGTTATGTCGGCTATGTCTTTTGCGCGCTCGCGATGATCGGCGTGGGCAGCACGGTCGTCGTCAGCAAGGCAATCGCGGGCGGCTTGCCGCCGTTCTCGGCGACTGCGCTGCGCTTCGCGATCGCGTTCCCGGTTTTCATCGCGATGATGCGCGCGCGGAAGCTTCCGTGGCCGAAGCTCGATGCGCACGACCGGTGGCTCGCGATTGCTCAGGCGGGCGCCGGGAGCGTCGGCTATACGGTTTGCCTGATCGGCGGGATGCGGCTCGCTTCGGCCGCGGATGCGGGCGTGATCGCGGGCACGCTGCCGGCCGTGTCGGCGACGGTGGCCGCACTGGCGCTCGGCGAGCGGCCGTCGCCCGCGCTGCTCGGCGCGATCGTGCTCGCGACAGGCGGCGTGCTCGCCTGCACCGTGCGGCTCGACGATCTGACGGCGTCGCGCGGCGCGCATTCTCTTGCGGGCAACGCGCTGGTGTTCGCGGCCGTCGTCTGCGAGGCGCTGTTCATTCTGCTCAACCGCAAGCTGCGTGCGCCTGTCGCCGCATTGCCGCTGTCGGCGCTGATGAGCGGGATCGGCTTTCTCGTCGCCATCGTGCCCGCATGCTTCGAAGCGCCGTGGCGTCTGCCGTTTGACGCGAGCCTGACGGCGGCGCTTGCGGGCGTCGTCTATTACGCGCTGGTGCCGACGGTGCTGGGTTTCGTGCTGTGGTACGCGGGCGCGGCGCGTGTGAGCGGCGCGGAGGCGGGGCTCGTGACGGCGCTCGTGCCCGTATCGACACTTGCGCTTGCGGCCGGCGTGCTGCACGAGCCGATTAGCCGGGCGCAGTTGATGGGCGTTGCGTGCGTGCTCATGGCCATGTTGCTCGCCACATTCGGGCAACGCAGGCCGATGAGCGCGCGTCGCGCGGCCGGTTAGGGCTGGCGACGCGGCGTTACGACATTTCGATGCAGCGGCGCGTCCGAATGCATGTCGGAAAGAACGGCGCTGCAAGCCGCTCAGGTGTTCGCCACGCTCACCGAAGTCGGGCTGTTGACGATCGACAGAAACTCGCGGCGCGTCGACGGGTCTGTGCGGAACGTGCCGAGCATGCGTGACGTGACCATCTCGACGCCCGCCTTGTGTACGCCGCGCGTCGACATGCATTGATGCGACGCTTCGAGAATCACGCCGACTCCCTTCGGCTGCAATACTTCGTTGAGCGTATCGGCGATCTGCACGGTCATCTTTTCCTGAATCTGCAGACGCTTGGCGAACGCATCGACGAGCCGCGCGAGCTTCGAAATGCCGACCACGCGATGCTCGGGCAAATAGGCGACATGCGCGCGCCCGATGATGGGGACCATGTGATGCTCGCAATAGCTCTCGAAGCGGATGTCCTTCAGCACGATCATCTCGTCGTAGCCGTCCACTTCGGAAAACGTGCGGGCGAGAATGTCGCGCGGCTCCACGTCGTAGCCCGCGAAAAATTCCTCATACGCACGCACGACGCGCGCCGGCGTATCGATCAGCCCTTCGCGCCGCGGATCGTCGCCGGCCCAGCGCAGCAGCACGCGCACCGCATCTTCGGCTTCCTCGCGGGTCGGACGGTTGGGTGTGACGGCGGGTGTTTTTGTCTTCGTAGTCATCCCTCGCTCCAGTTCCAGTAAAACGCGCATCGTACGTTGGGGCATTGTTCCATGTTTCGCGACCCCACGCCCGATATGGATATCCGTGCGTTCGGGAGCCACTTCGATGCGCTACTTCGGCCACTCGTCTTTCGCATCGTTGAACAGTTCCGCGACGACGCTGCGCAGCCAGCTCGCGCGCGGATCGTTGTGAAACTTGCGATGCCAGTGCTGGCGCAAGTCGAAACGGGGCAACGGCAAGGGCGGTTCGACCAGCGTGATCGACGCGTGTTCCGATACGTAGGCGAAGCCGATCGCGTGCGGCACCGTCGCGACGAGATCGCTGCGCGCAAGGATGAACGGCAGGCTCATGAAGTGCGGCGTCTCCAGCACGGCGCGGCGGCGAATGCGCTTTTTCTCCAGATACCGTTCGAGCACTTCCTGGCTGCGTCCTTCGGCGCGCACGACGGCGTGCCCGAGGCCGACGAACTGTTCGAGCGTGAGCGGCGCGCCCGCGAGCGGATGATCGCTGCGCAGCAGACAGATGAAGCGGTGCGTGAAGAGGCGCTGCTGGAAGAAGTTGTTGCCGGACAGATCGGGAAAGTAGCCGACGGCCAGATCGATGTCGCCCGATTCGAGGCCGCGTTCGACTAGCGCGGGCGGCGGCGACACCGAGCGCAGGTTGGCATGCGGCGCGCGCTCGGCGAAAAGCTGCAACAGGCGCGGCAGAAACACGATCTCGCCGACATCGGACAGCGCGAGCGAAAAGGTATGCGTCGATGTCGCGGGATCGAAGTCCTGCGTTTCGAGCATGCCTTTTTCGATGCGCGCGAGCGCCTCGCGAGCGGCGGGAATCAGCGCGAGCGCGCGCGGCGTCGGTTCCATGCCGCGCGACGTGCGCACGAACAAAGGATCGTTGAAGTACTCGCGCAGCCGGCCGAGCGCGGTGCTCACGCGCGGCTGGCTCACGCCGAGACGCTCGGCGGCGCGGCTCACGTTGCGCATGTCTTCGAGCGCGACGAGGTAGGGGATCAGGTTGAGATCGAGTTCGGCCATGCTGGGGCGCGGGCTTTGCGATGGCCCGCGCAGTATCGAAAAAACGTATACAACGTAGCCTGGCAATCGCGCTGCCGTATATCAGGGAAAGCGCCGACGACGGCTTGATGCGTTCCGATGCGGCCTCGCGGATGTGGGCGGAGAATGATGCGGGACTCGCGTTCGCCGATGGACGGGCGCGCGAAACCCAACGTCACGCAACGCCCGCGTAGGGCAAACCACGAATCCGTTGCCTTGACAAGAGACGCGCGCGCAAACCATAATGCGCCGGTACGTTCGCTAAACGAAACTGTGTTCGTATAAAGAACTTTTCGGGCATTCAGTGCGCGGCAGAAGCGGAAGGCGAACCAAACTCATGCGGCCTGCAGCAGGTCTGCATGCCGTCAGCAGGGCGTGAAGGACGAAAGCGGACGTGGAGACCGTCCGGCGCGCAAATCCGTCGAGCGGTTGGCGGGTTACGCGGCGCGCGGAACGACGCGTTCCAGAGGAAATTCGACATGATCAACAAGATTTTCGAGTCACTCCAGTCGGCGGTCGCCGACGTGCATGACGGCGCGACCGTCATGATCGGCGGCTTCGGGACGGCGGGCATGCCTTCCGAACTGATCGACGCGCTCATCGAGCAGGGCGCAAAAGAACTCACGATCGTCAACAACAATGCCGGCAACGGCGACACGGGCCTCGCGGCGCTGCTCAACGCGAAGCGCGTGCGCAAGATCATCTGCTCGTTCCCGCGTCAGACCGACTCGTATGTATTCGACGCGCTCTATCGCGCCGGCGAAATCGAACTGGAACTCGTGCCGCAAGGCAATCTGGCCGAGCGCATCCGCGCGGCGGGCGCGGGCATCGGCGGCTTCTTCACGCCGACGGGCTACGGCACGAAGCTCGCCGAAGGCAAGGAGACGCGCGTGATCGACGGCAAGCACTATGTGCTGGAATCGCCGCTGCACGCGGATTTCGCGCTGATCAAGGCCTACAAGGGCGACCGCTGGGGCAACCTCGTCTATCGCAAGACCGCGCGCAACTTCGGGCCGATCATGGCGAGCGCCGCGAAGACGGCGATCGTGCAGGTATCGGAAGTGGTGCCGCTCGGCGCGCTCGATCCCGAAGTGATCGTGACGCCGGGCATCTTCGTGCAGCGCATCGTCGAAGTGCCGCAAGCGGCGCATCAATCGCAGCGTCCCGAGCAAGCCGCCTGAAGGAAGGAGAACGACATGAAACGACTGACCCGCGATGAAATGGCGAAGCGCGTCGCGCAGGACATTCCTGAAGGCGCTTATGTGAACCTCGGCATCGGCGTGCCGACGCTGGTGGCGAACCACCTGGACGCGAACAAGGAAATCTTCCTGCACAGCGAAAACGGCCTGCTCGGCATGGGCCCGGCGCCCGCGAAAGGCGAGGAAGACGACGAGCTGATCAACGCCGGCAAGCAGCACGTCACGCTGCTGACGGGCGGTGCGTTCTTCCACCACGCGGATTCGTTCGCAATGATGCGCGGCGGCCATCTCGACTACTGCGTGCTCGGTGCGTTCCAGGTGTCGTCGAAGGGTGATCTCGCAAACTGGCACACGGGCGCGCCCGACGCGATTCCCGCTGTGGGCGGCGCGATGGATCTGGCCATCGGCGCGAAGCAGGTGTTCGTGATGATGGAGCATCTGACGAAGCAGGGCGAAAGCAAGATCGTCGCGGAGTGTTCGTATCCTGTGACGGGCGTCGGCTGCGTCGACCGTATCTATACGGACCTCGCGATGATCGACGTGACGAAGGACGGCCTCGTCGTGCGCGAAATCTTCTCCGATATCGACTTCGCGGAACTGGAAAAGCTGACGGGCGTCGCGCTGATCGACGGCACGCAGCAGGCTCGCGCGGCTTGAGGCTCGCGCAAGGCCACGCCTCCGCCTGAAGGAAAGCGCGGGAAAACGCGCGCAAGAGCGCGCGTGACCTCCGCACGGCGTTCAGCGACAATGAAGCCGAACGTCGCGCGCTTTCAGGCGCCGCATTCAGGCGCGATATCGACGCGCTTTCATCCCGAAGCACTGACCATCATGCTAGAAGCCAGCGCCCGCCTGACCATCCTGATCTGCGGCACGCCGCCGATGAACGACATCTGGTCGCCGCGCGCGACGCTGCAACGGATGCTGGACGTCGAAGCCGCGCTTGCGCGCGCATCGGCTGCGCACGGCGTGATTCCGCAGTCGGCCGTCGCCGCGATCGAATCGACGTGTCATGCTGAAAAACTCGATGCCGATGCGCTCGCACGCGATGCCGCGCTCGGCGGCAATCTCGCGATTCCCCTCGTCAAGCAGTTGACCGCGCGCGTGAAAGACGCCGACGCGGAAGCGTCGAAGTTCGTCCATTGGGGCGCGACGAGCCAGGACATCATCGATACGGCGACGGTGCTGCAACTGCGCGATACGTTCGATCTGCTCGACAGCGCTTTGTCGTCGACATGCGATGCGATCGCCGCGCTCGCGCAGCAGCATCGCGCGACGCCGATGATCGGCCGCACGTGGCTGCAACAGGCGCTGCCTATCACGCTCGGCCTGAAGTTCGCGCAATGGCTCGATGCGCTGCTGCGTCATCGCGAACGGCTCGACGCGCTGCGCGAACGCGTGCTCGTGCTGCAATTCGGTGGTGCTGCGGGCACGCTCGCGAGCCTGCGCGACAAAGGAAGCGCGGTTGCCGAAGCGTTGGCAAAAGAGTTGAAACTGGATACGCCCGCTGTGCCGTGGCACACGCAGCGCGACCGCATCGCCGAAACGGCGGCATTCTTCGGCATGCTGATCGGTACGCTCGGAAAGATCGCGCGCGACATCTCATTGCAAATGCAGACGGAGCTCGGTGAACTCGGCGAACCGGCTGCGGCCGGCAAGGGCGGTTCGTCGACGATGCCGCACAAGCGCAACCCAGTCGGCTGCGCGGCGGTGCTGACGGCGGCAACGCGCGCGCCCGGTCTGGTCGCGACGGTGTTCGCGGGCATGGTGCAGGAGCACGAACGCGCGCTCGGTGGCTGGCAGGCCGAGTGGGACGCGCTGCCCGATCTCGCGCGTCTCACGGGTGGCGCGCTCGCGAACATCGAGCAGATCGCGAAGGGACTCCAAGTGAACGTCGAGCGGCTCGCGGAGAATCTGAACGTGACGCACGGTCTGATTCTCGGCGAAGCGGTGATGCTCGCGCTCGGCGACAAGATCGGCCGGCTCGATGCGCATCATCTCGTCGAGCAGGCATCGAAGGAAACGGTGAAATCCGGCAAGACGCTCTTCGACGTGCTGGCTGCCGATGCATCCGTCACCCGGCACCTGCCCGTCGATCAACTGCGACGTCTGCTCGATCCCGCTCATTACGTCGGCAGCGCGCACGCTTTCGTGGACGCCGTGCTGGCTCTTCATACCGCGCGCAAAGAACGCGTGACACAACATCAGGAGTAAAGGAATGCCCTACGCCGCAGTGAATGGCATCGAGCTTCATTACCGGATCGACGGCGACCGTCACGGCAGCGCGCCGTGGCTCGTGTTGTCGAACTCGCTCGGCAGCGACCTGTCGATGTGGACGCCGCAAGTCGCCGAGTTCTCGAAGCACTTCCGCGTGCTGCGCTACGACACGCGCGGCCATGGCCACTCGGAAGCGCCGAAGGGACCGTACACGATCGAGCATCTGACGGGCGACGTGATCGGCCTGCTCGACACGTTGAAGATCGCGCGCGCGAATTTCTGCGGCGTATCGATGGGCGGGCTGACGGGCATCGGCCTCGCGGCGCGTCACGCGGACCGCATCGATCACATCGTGCTGAGCAACACGGCCGCGCGCATCGGTTCGCCGGAAGTGTGGGTGCCGCGCGCGGCGCGGGCTCGCAGCGAAGGCATGCTCGCGCTGTCGGATGCCGTGCTGCCGCGCTGGTTCACGGCCGAATTCATCGCACGCGAGCCGATCGTGTTCGGCTTTATCCGCGATGTGTTCGTGCATACCGACAAGGAAGGCTATGCGTTGAACTGCGAAGCCATCAACGCGACCGACTTGCGCCCCGAAGTGCACGGCATCAAGGCGCCTGCGCTCGTGATCTCCGGCACCCACGATCTGGCCGCGACGCCTGCGCAAGGCCGCGAGCTGGCTTCGGGGATCGCGGGTGCGCGTTACGTCGAACTGGACGCGTCGCACATTTCGAACATCGAAGTAGCGGACACGTTCACGAAGACCGTGCTCGATTTCCTGAAGGGGCAGCGATGAACGACGAACAACGTTACGAGGCAGGCATGGGCGTGCGCCGCGCGGTGCTGGGCGATGCGCACGTCGACCGGTCGATTGCGAACCGCACGGAAGTGACGGAAGAGTTTCAGAACCTCATCACGCGCTATGCGTGGGGCGAGATCTGGACGCGTGACGGCTTGCCGCGCCATACGCGCAGCTTGCTGACGATTGCGATGATGGTTGCGTTGAACCGCAGCGAGGAACTGGCGTTGCATCTGCGTGCCGCGCGGAATAATGGCGTGACGCGGGACCAGGTGAAGGAAGTGTTGCTGCAGACGGCGATTTATTGTGGGGTGCCGGCGGCGAATTCGGCGTTTCATCTCGCTGATAAGGTTTTTCGGGAGCAGGATGAGGAGGTGGTCAAGGGTTGATTGTTTGAATCTGCGACGGACAAAGTAATACGAAGAAAAGGCCGTCGCGGATACTAATGCACCTGCAACCCCCACCCATTTCCTGTATATGATGCAGCCCATCGCAACTCAACGCCGACGGGCACGATGCTTCCCAACCTGCTGGTCCAACTCGTCAACGGACTCGCCGACGCCTCCGCGCTCTTTCTCGTCGCGGCGGGCCTGTCGCTGATCTTCGGCGTCACGCGCATCGTCAACTTCGCGCACGGCTCGTTCTACATGCTGGGCATCTACGTTGCCTACAGCTTCGCGAGCCGCTTCGGCGCAAGCGTCGCAGGCTTCTGGCTGTCGATGCTCGCAGCCGCCGCCGTGACGGGCATATTGGGCGCGCTCGTCGAGTTGCTGGTGCTGAGGCGCATCTATCAGGCGCCTGAGCTGTTTCATCTGCTCGCGACGTTCGCGCTCGTGCTGATCATTCGCGATGCCGCGCTCGCGGTCTGGGGACCGCAGGACCTGTTCGGCCCTCGCGCGCCGCATCTTGCGGGTGCCGTCGACCTGCTGGGCCATCGGCTGCCGACATATGACATCGCGCTGATCGTCATCGGGCCGCTTGTGCTTCTGCTGCTGTGGTACGCGTTGACGCACACGCGATGGGGCACGCTCGTGCGCGCGGCGACGCAGGATCGCGAAATGCTCGGCGCGCTCGGCATCGATCAGGCGTGGCTGTTCACGGGCGTGTTCTTCGTCGGCGCGTTTCTCGCGGGGCTCGGCGGCGCGTTGCAGGGGCCGCGCATGTCCGCGAATCTCTCGCTCGATCTCGAGACCATCGGCAATGCATTCGTCGTCGTGGTGGTCGGCGGGATGGGTTCGATTCCGGGCGCGTTCGTCGCGGCGCTGTTGATCGCGGAAATCAAGGCGCTGTGCATCGGCATCGGGCACGTTTCGCTGTTCGGCGTCGATCTTTCGTTGAGCCGCTTCACGCTCGTCGCGGAGTTCGTCGTGATGGCCGTCGTGCTCGTCGTGCGGCCCTGGGGTTTGCTCGGGCGCGCCACGTCCGCCGTGCGCGCGATGTCCGTCGCCGAAGCGCCGCTCAAGCCCGCGGGCAAGCCTCTGAAGTGGCTGGCCGTGTGCGTGCTTGCCGCGCTCGTGCTCGCGCCGCTCGCGGCCAACGCGTTTCCGTACCTGCCCGTGCTGCTCGTCGAAATCCTGATCGCCGTTCTGTTCGCCGCAAGCCTGCACTTCATCATGGGACCGGGCGGCATGCATTCGTTCGGCCATGCCGCGTATTTCGGCCTGGGCGCATATGGCGCGGCGCTGTTTTTGAAAGTACTCGATTTGCCGATGGAAGCGGCGTTCGTCCTCGGCCCATCGCTGGCCGTGCTCGGCGCGCTCGTGTTCGGCTGGTTCTGCGTGCGGCTGTCGGGCGTGTATCTGGCGATGCTCACGCTCGCGTTCGCGCAGATCGTGTGGTCGGTCGTCTATCAATGGGATGACGTGACGGGCGGCAGCAACGGCGTTTTGGGCTTGTGGCCGTCGAACTGGCTGTCGTCGCCCGTCGCGTACTACTATCTGACGCTCGGGTGCGCCGCACTCGGCGTGTGGCTGTTGCGCCGCATGCTGTTTTCGCCGCTCGGTTACGCGATGCGCGCGTCGCGCGATTCTGCGTTGCGCGCCGAAGCGATCGGCATCGACACCAAGCGCGTGCAGTGGGCCGCGTTCGTGATCGCATCGCTGTTTTGCGGGCTCGCTGGCTCGCTTTACGCGTTTTCCAAGGGCACGATTTCGCCGGAGGTGATCAGCGTGAGCCGGTCAGTCGATGGACTCGTGATGGTGCTGCTCGGCGGCATTCAGACGTTGACGGGCCCCGTCGCGGGCGCGGCGTTGTTCACGTGGCTGCAGGATGCCGCCGCGCGGCAGACGGACTATTGGCAGGCGCTGCTCGGCGTCGCGATCCTGCTGCTCGTAATCGCGTTTCCGCAAGGCATCGTGGGCTTTGTTCGCGAACGCTTAGAGCGCGACGACTCGAACGAAGCAGGGCATCGGCAAGCAACGGGAGGCGGACGATGAGCCTTCTGCGCGTGTCGAATCTGTCGATGTCGTTCGGCGGCGTGAAAGCCGTCGACGATGTGTCGTTCGACGTTCAGCCCGGTGAACTGCTCGCGTTGATCGGCCCGAACGGCGCGGGCAAATCGACTTGCTTCAACATCGTCAACGGACAGCTGCGTCCTTCGCATGGCTCGGTTGTGCTCGACGGCCATGAACTCGTCGGCATGCGGCCGCGCGATATCTGGCGGCGCGGCGTCGGCCGCACGTTTCAGGTGGCCGCGACGTTCAATTCGATGACCGTGCTCGAAAACGTGCAGATGGCGCTCGTGTCGCGCGAAAAGCGCCTATACGGTTTGTGGAAACCGGCCGCGTCGTGCTTCGAAGACGAAGCGATGGCGCTGCTCGATCAGGTCGGCATGACCGCGCATGCGCGGCGCGCATGCAGCGTGCTCGCGTATGGCGACGTGAAGCGCGTCGATCTCGCCATCGCGCTCGCCAACCGCCCCAAGCTGCTGCTGATGGACGAACCGACCGCGGGCATGGCGCCGAAGGAACGCAACGATCTGATGGCGCTGACGAAGCGTCTCGTCGCGGAGCGCGGGATCGGCGTGCTGTTCACCGAGCACAGCATGGACGTGGTGTTCTCGTACGCGGACCGCGTGATCGTGCTCGCGCGCGGCAAGCTGATCGCGCAAGGCGACGCGGACACGATACGCAACGACGCGAACGTGCAGGCCGTGTACTTCGGCACGGGCAAGACTTTTCAGCCGCGCGCATCGCTGTCGCACGACGGCGCGACGCAAACGGAGCCGCGCGCGTGAACGCACCGATGCTGAAAGTCGACAAGCTGAACGCGTACTACGGGCGTGCGCATATCCTCTTCGACGTGAGCCTAGAAGTGGGGCGCGGCGAAGTCGTCGCGCTGATGGGCCGCAACGGCGCGGGCAAATCGACGACGATGAAAGCCATCATGGGCCTCGTGCCGCGTCGCGAAGGCGTGATCGAGTTCGACGGGGCAACTATCTCGACGCTCGCTTCGCACAAGATCGCGCGCATGGGGCTCGGCTATGTGCCGGAAGACCGCCGCGTGTTTGCGGACCTGACCGTGATGGAGAATCTCGACACGGGACGTCAGCCGCCGCGCGAAGGCGCGCCCACGTGGACGCCCGAAAAGCTCTTCAGGCTGTTTCCGAATCTCGGCGAAATGCCAAAGCGCCTCGGCGGCCAGATGAGCGGCGGCGAGCAGCAGATGCTGACGGTCTCGCGCACGCTGATGGGCAATCCGTGGCTGGTGCTGCTCGACGAGCCGTCCGAAGGCGTCGCGCCCGTGATCGTCGAACAGATGGCGAACATGATTCTCGAACTGAAACGCGAAGGGCTGTCGATCCTGTTGTCCGAGCAGAACCTGCATTTCGCGGAACTCGTCAGCGATCGCGCTTATGTGCTGGAAAAAGGCCAGATACGCTTTGACGGCACGATGCGCGAACTTGCGCAAAACGATGTCCTCCGGCGCGCCTATCTGAGCGTTTGATGGGTTGACGGCCTCGTATCGAGCGACTCGCGTTGAAAGCGTGTCCGCGAAACTCCGGTACGATGCACCGTCCGGCGGCTTGGGTTCGTCTCGTCTCGCCGCATCGCTCAACTGACAATAAACGGAGTTACGCATGACCTCGCGCGCAGCCTGGATCTCTCGCATGACCGCTTCGCTGACTGTCTCGCTGGCGCTGTCCCTCACGGCGACAGGCGCATCGGCGCAGCAGACGATCAAGATTGGCGAAATCAACAGCTATAAGGCGCAGCCCGCTTTTCTGATGCCGTACCGGAACGGCTGGAATCTCGCGCTCGATCAGGTGAACGCGGCGGGCGGCGTGCTCGGCAAGAAGCTCGAAGTGGTTTCGCGCGACGACAACGCGAATCCCGGCGACACGATCCGCGTCGCGCAGGAGCTGATCGCGCGCGAGCAGGTGCAATTGCTGTTCGGCGGCTATCTGTCGAATACGGGTCTCGCGCTGACGGACTTCGCGAAGCAGAAGCGCATTTTCTTCCTCGCCGCCGAGCCGCTGACCGACAAGATCGTCTGGGCCGACGGCAACAAGTACACGTACCGTCTGCGTCCGTCCACTTACATGCAGGTCGCGATGCTCGTGCCCGAAGCGGCGAAGCTGAAAAAGAAGCGCTGGGCGCTCGTGTATCCGAACTATGAATACGGGCAGTCGGCTGTGGCGACGTTCAAGAAGCTGTTGAAGGCCGCGCAGCCCGACGTCGAGTTCGTCACCGAGCAGGCGACGCCGCTCGGCAATCTCGACGCGGGCGCGACCGTGCAGGCGCTCGCCGATGCGAAGCCCGACGCGATCTTCAACGTGCTGTTCAGCGCGGACCTCGGCAAGTTCGTGCGCGAAGGCAATACGCGCGGGCTGTTCAAGGATCGCAGCGTCGTGTCGCTGCTGACGGGCGAGCCCGATTATCTCGATCCGCTCGGCGCCGAAGCGCCCACTGGCTGGATCGTGACGGGCTACCCGTGGTACTCGATCGATACGTCCGCGAACAGGAAGTTCGTCGCCGACTATCAGGCGAAGTATCACGACTATCCGCGTCTGGGCTCGGTGGTCGGCTACGCGGCGCTGATGTCGATCGCGAACGGCATCAAGAAGGCCGGCTCGACCGATCCCGACAAGCTCGCGGCCGCGTTCAAGGGCTTGAACGTCGATACGCCGTTTGGGCCGATCACCTATCGGCCACAAGACAACCAGTCGACGATGGGCGCGTTCGTCGGCGTGACCGCGCTGAAGGACGGCAAGGGCGTGATGACGTCGTACCGCTATATCGACGGCGCGAGCGTGCAGCCGTCCGATGCGGAAGTGAAGAAGCTGCGCCCCGCCGAATAACGCTGACTGTTGCCGGATAAACCCGGACAAAAGGCGCTCAGAAAGACATATCCCGAAGGCGCACCCCGAAGGCCAGCTACGCACACTGCGCGGCTGGCCTTTTTCTTTACGCGCGGCGCAGGACGTCACTGCCTGGCGTCACTCCTCCGCGTCGTGCTCGGCCACGAAATGCCGCAGATACGCGAGCACGGCCGCTTCTGCCGCGCGATGGTCCGCGCAGCTCTTCGAGCCAGCGTTTTCTTCGTCACCGAAGAGCGTCGACGGCGCGTCGTGCACGTCCACTTCCTGCCCCTCGCGGAAGATGCGGATCTCATGCACGTCCTCGACATACTCCGCGATCCAGTGGATGCCTTCGATGTGCGTGCCTGCCCTGACTGTCGGTGTATTCATGACGCGTCTCCCGGCGGGCCGGGTCATCGTGCCAGCCCTTCACGTGCCTCCACGTAAACCATAGACGCTCGGCGCGCATCGCGCAGCCTCTGTTGCGCATCGAATCCGCGTCCATTGCGCCGTTCCCGCTTCAACGCAGCCTGCAATTTGCGCATGCTTTCCCACGCAGATTCGCCTGCAGAGCGGAAAACGCAGCGATTCGACGGACGTTGCGCGGCATCGGATCGGCGAGGCACACACGTTGCTGGCATGCATAGGCCACCAGTCAAACGGGAGCACTGTCATGCCTGAAAAAGCAACCCTCAAGCGAGCCGCCGCCGACAAGCGCGCCGGCAAGTCGTCGAGCACCCAGGCCGGCGAGTTCGTGAAGGAAGAAATCGACCACGTGCGCGAAGGCAAACACGGCGTGAAATCGGCGAAGCAGGCGGTCGCGATCGGCCTGTCGAAGGCGCGCCGCGCGGGCGTCGCGCTGAAGCAGCCAAAGGCGGGGACGACGAGCGAATCCACCCGCAAGAAGGCCGCCGCCGATACGGCAGCGGGTCAGAAGAAGTCACCAGCCGCGAAGCGCACGGCGGCCAAAAAGGCTGTTGCAAAGACGACGGGCAAGAAGACGGCGGCACGCAAGCCGAGCAGCGAATCGACGGCGAAGCGCTCGCGCGTCTCGGAGTCCGTGCTGAAGCGCGAAAGCGGACGCGGTGCATCGAAGGAAGCGCTGTCGAAGCAGACGAAGACGGCGGCGGCGAAGCGTCCAGCGGCAAGCCGCTCGGCCGCCGCGAAGAAGGCTGCTGCGACGAAGGGCGCGGCGGGGCGTTCAGCCGCGGCGAAGAAGGCCGCGCATACGCGGGCTGCGCGCGCGCATCACTAGCGTCTGTGTTGAAGCGCCGCCGCGTTCGTCATGAAGCGGCGGCGCGGCGCAAAGGACTTATTGAATCGAAGCCAGCGCGTTGCGCACGGTCTGGAAGACCTGATCGATCTGCGCTTCGTCGATGATCAGCGGCGGCGAGAACGCCAGAATGTCGCCCGTGAAGCGAATCAGCACGCCTGCTTCGAAGCACTTGACGAACGCCTCGTATGCGCGAGCGCCCGGCGCGCCGTTGCGCGGCTCCAGTTCGATGCCCGCGACCATCCCGAGATTGCGGACGTCCTTCACATGCTTCGCGTCGCGCAGCGCGTGGGCGGCGGCTTCGAACTTCGGCGCCAGCGACGCCGCGCGCTCAAAGAGGCCTTCGCGACGATACAGGTCGAGCGTCGCGACACACGCGGCGGCGGCGAGCGGGTGCGCCGAATACGTGTAGCCGTGGAACAGCTCGATCGCGCCTTGCGCGCCGCTGTTGACGATCGTGTCGTGCACCGTGCGGCTCGCCGCGACAGCGCCCATCGGCACGGCCGCGTTGTTGATCGCCTTCGCCATCGTCAGCAGGTCGGGCTTCACGCCGAAGTATTCGCTCGCCGTCGCCGCGCCCAGACGGCCGAAGCCGGTGATCACCTCGTCGAAGATCAGCAGGATGCCGTGCTTCGTGCAGATGTCGCGCAGCTTCTGCAGGTAGCCTTGCGGCGGAATCAGCACGCCCGTCGATCCCGCGACGGGTTCGACGATCACGGCGGCGATCGTCGACGGATCGTGCAGCGTGACGATGCGCTCGAGTTCGTCGGCGAGCTGTGCGCCCCACGCGGGCTGGCCCTTCGAGAACGCGTTGCGTTCGAGGTTGTGCGTGTGCGGCAGATGATCGACGGACGGCAGCAGCGCGCCCGAGAACGTCTTTCGGTTCGGCGCGATGCCGCCGACGGAAATGCCGCCGAAGCCCACGCCGTGATAGCCGCGCTCGCGGCCGATCAGACGCGTGCGCTGCGCTTCGCCGCGCGCGCGGTGGTAGGCGAGCGCGATCTTCAGCGCGGTATCCACGGACTCGGAGCCCGAGTTCGTGAAGAAGATGCGGTCGAGCCCTTCGGGCATCAGTTCCGCGACCTTCGACGCCGCTTCGAATGCGAGCGGATGGCCCATCTGGAACGTCGGCGCGAAATCGAGCGTGGCGGCCTGCTTCTGCACGGCGGCAACGATCTCGTCGCGGCCATGGCCCGCGTTCACGCACCACAGGCCCGCGCATGCGTCGAGCACGTCGCGCCCGTCGGTCGAGCGGTAGTACATCCCTTTCGCCGATTCCAGCAGGCGCGGCGCGGCCTTGAACTGGCGGTTGGCGGTGAACGGCATCCAGAAGCTCGACAGGTCGTCGATGACGGGGCGCGAAGTCATGGGTTTCTCCTCGAATGGGTAGCGAAACTGTAGCGTCCGAGGTTAAATGACGGACATAAACAGTTGACTCACTGCGCTGCTAACTGTGCTGGCCGAATCGCATCGACTGTGCTGTTACCGGCAGCGCGTGACACGCACCTCAAGCCACGACCGCCGCCCTGTCTTGACGCTGAAGATGATCGAACTCGAACTGGACCGTGACCGCCGTTCCGCGCCGACGCTCGTCGAGCAGGTCGTGCAAGGCTTCGCGCGCGCGATCGATACGCAGGCGCTGCGCGCGGGCGCGCTGCTGCCGTCGGTGCGGCAGCTTGCGCAGTCGCACTCGCTGAGCACGTTCACGGTGACGGAGGCGTACAACCGGCTCGTGTCGATGGGGCTCGTGATTGCGCGGCGCGGCTCCGGCTATCGCGTCGCGCCGCACTCGCGGGCCACGCATTCGAGCACCGTCGACTGGCAGCCGCCGAGCCTCACCGCGACGTGGCTGCTGTCCGACGTGTTCGCCGACCATTCCGTGCCGATCAAGGCGGGCGGCGGCTGGCTGCCGAACGAATGGATCAACGAAACGGGCATGCAGCACGCGTTTCGCGCGATGAGCCGCGTGCCTGCCGCGCGTCTCGGCGACTATGGGCATCCGTATGGCTTCGCGCCGCTGCGCGCGAAGATCGCCGAGCAGATGGACCGGCGCGGCCTGCCCGTCGACGTGTCGAACGTGTTGCTCGCCCAAGGCGCGACCCAGGCGCTCGATCTGATCGTGCGCACGCTGCTGCGCGCGGGCGACGCCGTCGTGGTCGAAGATCCCGGCTACTGCAACCTGCTGCAGATCCTCAAGCTCGCGGGGCTCACCGTGATCGGCGTGCCGCGCACCCCGGCGGGCGTCGATACGGACGTGCTCGAAAAGATCGTCGACCAGCATCATCCGAAAGCGATCTTCGTCAACACGACCTTGCAGAACCCGACGGGCGCGACGTATGGGATGGCGTCCGCATTCCGGCTGCTGCAGATCGCCGAGCGCAACCGCATGTGGGTGATCGAGGACGACGTGAGCCGCGAGCTTTGCGCGCCCGGCGCGCCCGTTTTCGCGGCGATGGAAGGCTTGCGGCGCGTGCTGTACATCAGCGGCTTTTCTAAGACCGTGACGCCCGCGCTGCGCTGCGGCTATGTCGTCGCCGAGCGCGACGTGCTGCGCGAACTGGCGCGCACAAAGATGGCGGTGGGGCTGACGTCGTCGGAGGCGATCGAGCGGATCGTCGACAAGGTGCTGCACGAAGGCCGTTACGCGCGTCACGTCGAACTGGTCAACGACCGGCTGCGCGCCGCGCATGCGAGCGTCGAAGAGCGGCTCGATGCGTTGGGCCTGGAGGTGTTTCACCGGCCGCGCGCGGGGCTCTTTTTGTTCGCGCGCCTGCCGATCGAGCCCGAACGCGCGGGAGAGATCGCGACGGCGGCGCTATCGGACGGAATCTGGCTCGCGCCCGGTTCCTATTTCCGTCCCGACGACGCGCCGAGCGCGTGGTTCCGCTTCAACGTCCCGCATTCCACCGACGACGCGTTGTGGCGCTTCATCGAACGGATCGGCCGCGACGTTGTCGCGTGAGAACGCGTGGAGCTTTCGCGTCGTGATGTGACCATAGATGTGCGCGCGGCGTCAGGGCCGCGCGAGCGCGTCGATCAGCTCGACGATGTGTTCCGCACCAACGTTGTCTTCCAGCAGCCCGATAAAGACGCGGCTGTACAACTGGTCCTGCTGGACTTCGGGAAGATCCATCCGGGCGTTTGCGATCGCTTCAGCCGCGCGGTGCGCTGAGCTGACGATTCGTTGTGCGAGTTTCTTTTCCATACCCTGCGCTATCGACAGCCAACTGAAAAGCTTGAGCCGATTCGTCCAAATTGTGCGTTGGTGCTTCAGCGGAACGAACGCGTACGTGGCGCATGTAGCGTCTTGCTGCCGCCATTGCCGATGCCCGTCCGTTCGCGAAGTTGCAGCGCACCCCGTCGCCCTGCTGCTTCCATATAACGGCAGCGCCGCACGGAAGTTGATCGGGATTTGCAATTTCTGACGATCGCGCATGTGTGCGTCGCGCCGGGCGTTGCATGGCGGACTTGCGCGCGGATCACGCGCGCGGAATCGAACGGGCGGCGAATGCGTAGCCGTTCTTGCCGCTACGCTTGACTTCGTACATCGCGCCGTCGGCGGCCGCGACGAGCAGACGGTGATCGGCGACGCGATCCGGAAACGTCGCGATGCCGACGCTCGCGCGCACGAGGGCGAGGCCCATCTGCGTATCGGTTTCGCCGACGCAGTTCATCAGACGCGTGGCGATGCCCGCGAGTTCGCTATCGCTGCCGAAGCCCGACACGAGCGCCGCGAATTCGTCGCCGCCGATTCGCGCGACGAGATCGCCCGGCCGCAGCGACTGGCGAAAGCGCTGCGCGAGCGCGATCAGAAAGGCATCGCCGACGCCGTGGCCCAGCGTGTCGTTGACCTGCTTGAAGCCGTCGAGGTCGATGAAAAGCACCGCGCATTTTTCGGGCGTGCGGTCGGCCGCGAGCTGCTCGAGCCGCGCGAGGAATTGCTGACGGTTCGGCAGACCCGTCATCGCGTCGTGCTGCGCCGCATGCTGGAACCGATGCGTCAGCCCCGCGAGACGCCGATGACGCCGCGCGAACACGACGAGCGCCGCGAGCAACGCGCCCGCCACCACGACCATCAGCACGGCGAGCACGCTGGCGACGCGCAGCGTGCGTGCGCGGACGTCGGCGCCGATGCTGTCGCGGCGCGCGCGCCAATAGTCCTCGGTGGCGGCGAGCGTGCGCTTCATGTCGTCGATGCTGGTCGCCTTTTCGGGCAACTGCTGCCGCACGCTGGGCGCGGGAATCGGACTGGAGGCGATCAGCGCGTCGAGCGCGGCGATGCGCACGCGCAGTTCGTTCAACGCCTGCTGATAGTCGGGTTGACTGGCGGCGGCCATTGGCGCGTTCGCGGGCGCGAGCCGTTTCAGCAGGCTCACGGCATTGCGCGCGTTCTCCGCGCGTTCGACGGCTTCGAGCACGAGCGCGGCGTATTGCTGCTGAAAGTGATCGGCGTAGAGCGCCTTGACCTGAATCGCGATAAAGACCAGCCCGATCACGAGGCACACCAGCGCGGCCATGCCGACCGCGATGGGCTGCGGACGCCAGCGCGGGCGAGGAGGCTGATACGGCGTGATGGTCTCCTCCACGCCGCCCGGTCAGGGATGGGAATACGGATCGAGGTTGTTGTTCCGCTCGTGGCCGCGATGGTAGGCGACCTTGCGAAACATCGCCGTCAGCCGGGAGACGAACGTTTGCTTCTTCGCGCGTTGCGGCGAGTGGTGGCCCGCGACGGCCGTCTGCTTGCCACGGTCGGCGCGAGTCGCGGAACCGGCCACAGCCGCTTGCGCGCGCCGCGCGGCCGATTGCGTATCGTCGGCGGCATCGGTGGGATCAGTGGCATCGGCGGTGTCGACGGGATCGACCGCATCGTTGGACGCTTGCTTCGTAGCCAGCGCGCGATTGGGCTCATTGCTCAAGCTGGGCGGGTTGGCTTGACTGGCCTCGGCGTAGCGCGGCTGCCGTGTCGGCGTTGCGGGAATCACGCGGCCCGTCACGGAGCTGGTCGGCAGCGCGGCGCGCGCGGGGACGGCCGATTCGGCATCGGGTATGACGGCGACAGCCGTCGGCGGCGGATGTTTCGCCGCCTGCACGGCGTCGCTGTAAGTCTGCTGATCGCGGCTGAACCAGATCACATAGGCGGCCGTGCCCATTACACCGACGGCGAGGCCCATCGCCGAAATCAGGCAGATTTGCACCCAGTTATAGTGCGGAGCTTGCGGGTCTTCGCTGTCATACGGAAAAAAGCTTGTGTCGTGCGTTTGCCGAGGGCCGCTCTCGCGGTCCGGCGAATCATTTGCGTCCATGTGCAACGCCTCCGACCTGCGCGGTCTGCGTTCGTCAATGGCGAATCCGGCGCTGCGTGCCGCGCACGAGCGCCAGGAAATTTTGCCTTGCGGATAACCTGCGTCCCGGAGCAATTTGCGAGCCCGATGAACGCCGATGCTCATTGAATGGATCGGTTCGGATGGCGCGGCCCGCGCTCGTGACGTCAGGGGTTATGACCGGGCTATTCTACTGTCAAATCGCGAAGATGGCAGTCGCAAAACGGGGACGTTTGCAGCGCGCGACAGTCAGGCAAAAAACGACACCGTCTGGAAGAAATTGCACAGTGTCCGCGCGCGGCGAACATCGGCGACCCCGGCGAATGCGCGCCGGAGCGCGGCGCGTTAAGCGAAAAAGCGCAGCATGATCGGATACAGCGAGCCCACCAACAGCAGCGCCATGACGACATTGAACGCGCGCAGATAAGCGGGCTTCGACAGCGCGCGTCGCATGGCCGTGCCGAACGCGGCCCATAGGCAGATGCTCGGCAAGCCGATCACGTAGAACAGCACGGCCATCAGCAGCGCATTCGTTCCGAAGTCGGCGCTCAGGTGGATCGTGGTAGCGGCCGTCAGCACCATCATCCACGCTTTGGGATTGACCCACTGGAACGCGATGGCTTCGTGAAAGCGCATCGGCCGGCGTTCGCCTTTCTTCATCTGCATCTCGCCGGAGGTCGCGATCTTCCACGCGAGGTACAGCAGATACACGACGCTCAACGCTTCGAGCACCGTGTACAGCACCTCGAAGCGCCGGAACGCTTCGCCGAGACCGAAACCCACCGACAGCATCAGCAGCGCGACACCCGCGCTGATGCCGAGAATATGCGGCAGCGTGCGGCGGAAACCGAAGTTGACGCCCGACGCGAGAAGCATCGTGTTGTTCGGTCCGGGCGTGATGGTCGTGACGAGCGCGAACAGGATGCCGGCGGGCAGGGCGCTCAAGGTTTCGAAGGACATCGGACGGCTCCGCGAGAGTTTCGGTTTGCGACAGTGTAGCGACGGAAGCCGGTACAGTACCTGTACAGATAGATGGATGATTTCCGGTACGGAAAAGCGGCGGCTGGCTGGTTATCCAAGGCCGTCAGGCCGCGCCCCTTTTCAATCGCCTGCAACCGTGCGCCCACGCACACACCCTGTCGATGCAAACGCGCATGCTTGCCCACACCCGACGCCGCTGCGCCCGCGGCTGTTGCTCGTGAGGCATCGATGAAGTACACGGATTCGCAGTACGAGATCGTCACTGATGAAAGCGCGTTGCGCGCGCTGCAAGCCGAATGGAACGAGTTGTGGGCCCGCGCAAGAGGCGCCCACAATCAGTCGTTCGACTTTTGCTGGATCGCGTGGGAGCAGATCGCGAAGCCCAACGGCAGGTCGTTGCGCTGCATCGTTCGCCGCGACGCGGGCAGGGTCGTGATGGTGTGGCCGCTCGTTACGTATCGCCGCTTGTTCTTGTGGACCTGTCTGATTCCGCTCAGCCCAGAATCGGCGGGCTACTCGCGCGTGCTCGTCGAAGACGGCGCACAGACGGCGGCGTGGATCGAAGCCGCGTGGCGTGTCGCACGGATGCGCTGCGGCGCCGATTTCATTCACATGCCTTATGTTCCCGAAGACACAGTGCTCGGCGGGCTTGTCGCGAATGCGCATCGTCCCGTGATACGGGAGCGCGTCGACGCGTACATCGCGCGACTCAGCACGGAAAGCCGCCGACATGACTGGCAGGGCTTTTGCGATTCGCTCGGCACGCTACACAAGAAGAGGCCGGGCAAGGCTGAACAGCGCATGTCGAAGGCGGGCAAAGTCAGTGTGCGGCTCGTCGATCCGTTCGATACAGTGCGAATCGCCGAGTCCGTCGATGCGATGCTCAACTGGAAGCGTAGCTGGGGCTCGCGCGTGAACAAGCGCGGCCATTGGCTCGACTCGGCGCATTACCGCAATTTTCTGGTCGCGTGGTTGACCTCGGGCGCTGCTTCAACGGCAATGACAATCCCAGCGCCAACGACAACCCCAGCGGCAACCCCAGCGCGACTCCTCGTCGTCACGCTCGACGGCCGGCCCGTTGCCGTCAACATCTTCTGCACCGACATGCGCGGCGTGTCCGGCATCATCTCCGGCTTCGATCCCGACTGCTCGAAGTGGTCGCCAGGGCTGATCGGGGTCGAGCATGTTGCGAAGTGGGCATTCGAGCGGCAACTGGATTTCGACTTCGGCACGGGCTCCGAGCACTTCAAGTCGTTCTGGTCGCGCGGCAACCTGTCGTATTGCTGGACGGTGCAGAGCGTCAATTCGTGGTGGGGACGCGTGGCGCTCGACGTCCGCCGCTTTCCGCGCGCGTTCCTCGCGATGGTCCGCGCGCTCGCGCGCCGCGACCCCGAACAGCCACGCGTCGACGATGCCCCGACGTCCGGCCACGCGACGCTCAGCCAATGCGCGCAGACAGACAACCCGATGCGTTGACCGCACATGCGGCGGCAGTCGCCGCTCGCAGCGCCACTGACAAGCAACCGTCATCCGTTGCGCGCGAGATGCGTCCTGAACGTATCGATCAACGCGCGCACTTTCGGCGGCGTGTGCTGCGTCGGCGGAAAGACGGCCTGAATGCCGGCGGCCTCGGTCGACCACGCCGGCAATAGACGCACGAGCCGTCCTGCGGCGACATCGGCGGCAATCGAAAAATCCGTCAGCAGGCCGATGCCGCCGCCCGCGAGGGTCGCGGCGCGCGCGGCTTCGGCCGTATTGACGAGGAACGCGTTCTCACAGCGCACGCTCTGCGCGCTGCCATCCGTATGGCGCAAATCGAGCGTCTGCGGGTGCGGCAACACGGTGAGCGCGACGAACGGCAACGCGGGCAGTTCGGCGGGCGCGCGCGGCTCGCCCCACGTTTCGATGAACTGCGGACTCGCGACGACCCACTTCTCGTAGGTGCCCAGCTTCACCGCGCGATAGTTGGAGTCGGCGAGCCGTCCGAGACGAATCGCGACGTCGATGCCATCCGCGATCAGATCGACGAAGTGATCGCTGCACAGCAGTTCGATATCGAGTTGCGGATGCGCGCGGCGCAGTTCGACCAGCGCGGGCGCGACGGCGAGCGTGCCGTAGTCGATCGGCGAACTGACGCGCAGCGTGCCGCGCACGGGCGCTTCTTCGCCGCCGATTTCGGCGAGCGCTTCCTCGGCGGTGCGCAGGATCTTCACGCTCGCGTCGTAGAACGCGCGGCCCGCCTCGGTGACGCCGAGCCGCCGCGTCGTGCGCGCGAGCAGACTCGCGCCGACTTCCGCTTCGAGACGCTGCATGTGCGTGCTGACCATCGTCTTCGCGAGCCCGAGACGCGCGGCGGCCGCCGTCAGCGATCCCGCCTCGACGACGGCGACGAAGACGGCCAGCCGGTTCAGGTTGACGTCGCGCACATCGGTCATGATCGATTGTCCACTTTCGAAGGATTATGTGTTCAAGATTATCAGGCTTCTGCGCTCGGGCGGCGCACGCTAATCTGAAGCTGTCGTTTCACCGTCGATCCACTGTCCATCGCGACCGAACTCTGGAGCCTTCGATGCCCGCTGCCAAGCCCGCCCAGCCGATCCGCCTGTACACGACCCTGCTATCGGGTCACGGCCACCGCGTGAAGCTGTTCCTGACTCTGCTCGATCTGCCGTTCGAAGTGATCGAGCTCGACATGCGTGCGGGCGACAACCGCAAGCCCGAGTATCTGGCGCTCAATCCGTTCGGCCAGGTGCCGACGATTCAGGACGGCGACGTGACGCTGTTCGATTCGAACGCGATCCTCGTGTATCTGGCGAAGCGCTACGGCGACGCATCGTGGCTGCCCGACGATCCGCACGGGGCGGCTGCCGTGCAGCGCTGGCTGTCGCTGGCGGCGGGCCAGATCGCGTATGGTCCATGCGCGGCGCGGCTCGTCACCGTATTCGGCGCGCCGCTCGATCACGAAACGGCGAAGCGCATCGCGGCGAAGCTGTTCGATGTGATTGACCGCGAACTGGCGACGAAGCCGTTCGCCGCCGGCGAGCACGTGACGATCGCCGATATCGCCGCGCACACGTACATCGCGCATGCGCCGGAAGGCGGCGTGTCGCTCGATCCGTATCCGCACATCCGTGCGTGGCTGCGCCGCGTCGAGGCGCTGCCGCGCTTCGTCGCGATGCCGGTCACGAAGGCGGGATTGCTTGCCGCCTGACGTTTGCACGACGCGCCCGATTCACGCCGCCCTCATGTATTGCCTCGCGGGAGCCGCATCATGTCCGATTTCATTCCTCTGAACGGCTGGGGCAACGAAGCCTCGCCGTTTCATGCCGACGAACTGGCCGCGCAGCGGCTCGCAGGCGTGGACAGCCAGGCGGATTCCTCGGGCCGTCGCGGCATTCGCCGCTACATGCCGGATCAGCATCGCGAGTTTTACGCGCAGCAGCCGTTCATGATCTTCGGCGGCGTCGATGCAAGCGGGCAGCCGTGGGCGACCGTGCGCGTCGGCGAGCCGGGCTTCGTGTCGTCGCCGGATGCACGCACGCTGCGCATCGACGGCGGCGCATTGCCCGGCGATCCGCTCGACGGGCGCTGGCAGACGGGCGCGCTGATCGGCGGGCTCGGCATTCAGCCGCATACGCGGCGTCGCAACCGGATCAACGGCGTCGTGACGGCTGTCGATGGCGGCACTGTCACGCTCGAAGTGAGCCAGAGCTTCGGCAATTGCGCGAAGTACATCCAAGGGCGCAAGCCCACATTCATCGAACAGGCTACGCATGCGGCACACGCGCCGCAACAGATCGCGACGCAACTGAGCGACGGGGACCGCGCGCTGCTGTCGCGCGCCGACACGTTCTATATCGCGAGCGCGAACACATCCGACGATGCGGGTTTCGCGCGCGGCGTCGACGTCTCGCATCGCGGCGGCACGCCCGGCTTCGTGCGCATCGACGATGCGTCTACGCTGACCACGCCCGACTTCAGCGGCAACAAGTTCTTCAATACGATCGGCAATCTGCTGCACGATCCGCGCGCAGGGCTGCTCTTCATCAATTTCGCGACGGGCGATCTGCTGTATCTCGCCGTGCTCGCCGAAATCGTCTGGCAAGGTCCCGAGCTGACGGCGTTCGAAGGCGCCGAGCGGCTCGTGCGATTTCATGTGCAAGAAGTGCGGCGCAGCAAGGGCGTATTGCCGTTTCGCTGGTCCGATGTCGAATACGCGCCGCAATTCGCGGCGGCCTTCAATACCCTCGGCAAGCAGCGCAAGCAGTTGGCGGCATCGCCGTGGCACAAGCTGAAGGTTGCGGCCGTCGTCGAAGAAACGCCGTCCATTCGCTCGTTCTATTTCGAACCGACGGACGGCGCGCCGTTGGCTGCGTATCAGCCTGGACAGTATCTGCCGATCCGCATCCCCGCCGATGCTCACGACGCGCCGTTGATGCGCACCTACACGCTCTCCGACGCACACGATCCGCGTCGTTGCCGTATCAGCGTGAAGCGCGAGGGCGTGGCGTCGAACTGGTTGCACGACCATCTCGCGGCGGGCATGGAGATCGAAGCGATGGCGCCGCGCGGCGCCTTCGTCTACGACGCGGCCAGCCCGCGCCCGGCCGTGTTGATTTCCGCCGGCATCGGCATCACGCCGATGATCGCGATGCTGCATCACGATCTGCGAGCGCGCGACGGCGACGCAGCGCACGCGAAGCCCGTGTTCTTCTTTCATGGCGCCCGCAGCGATCGCGAGCGTCCGTTCAGCGCGCATCTGAAAGAGGTCGCGGCGCGCAATCCGTCATTGTCGCTACATCTGTTCGACAGCGCGGCGAACGCGCCTGCCGATGGCGTCGCGCGAGGCCGCGTGAGCGTTGCCGAACTAAAACGCGCGCTGCCTTTCGACGACTACGACTTCTATCTTTGCGGCCCCGAGCGATTCATGCGCGACTTGTACGAAGGACTGCGCGCATTGAATGTCGCCGATGAACGCATTCGCTTCGAAGCGTTCGGACCCGCGAGCGTGAAGCGCGCGCCTGCTGCCGCTCAGACGGCGGAGCAAGCGGCGACGGAAGATGAAAAGGCCGGCGCGCAGGTGACGTTCGCGCGCTCGCAACGCACGATCCGATGGCTGCCGAAGCACGGCAGCCTGCTCGAATTCGCGGAAAAGAACGGCATCGAAGCGCAGTCGAGTTGCCGCTCGGGCCTGTGCGGCACGTGCTCGACGAGAGTGTTGTCGGGCGCGTTCGCGTATAACGGCGCCGTTGAGGCCGAAGTCGAGAACGGCTGCGCGTTGATCTGCATGGCGCGTCCCGTCGTCGAAGGGGAAGGCGCCAGCCTGACGCTCGATCTCTGAAGCGTTCGTGGGTCTGATTGCGGGTTATTTGCCCGCGCCCGTCGAAGGCACGCACGTGATCATCAACGAGCTGCCGGTGTTTGCTCCGGCGCTCAGCATCGCGCGATGAAACTCGTGATGGTCGCACGACCATTCGGCGATGAAGTCAGCGGCGCATGACGGATGCGGCTTGAGGTCGAGCTTCGCGTTCACGATGTAGCGGCATGTCGCGTGTGAATTGCAATGGCTCGCGAGGTCACGCGTGACATTGCCAGGCGCCGCGCCGCAATTCGCGCCATAGGTGCCCGATGCGATGCGTATCTGTTGCTGCGCGTGCACGCTCACGCTGGCGAGCGCACTGGCGATGACGACGCACACGAACAAGCCGTTTCTTCGCGCCATGATCTTTCTCCCGTCGTAGCGCTTGAGGGGTTTCACGCAGACCGGTCGCTACGAATCCCGCAAGCGCTCAAGCACCGTTGCAACGATGCGATCGCAATGCGCGCCGCCGAATTCGAAGATCTCCGGACCGATCTTCTCGACTTCCTCGGCGAGCGATTCACGCAATAACACTTTAGCCCTGAAATGACGGCTTCGCACGGTGGCTTCGGGAATGTCGAGGCACTGCGCCGTTTCTTCGACGCTCATCTCTTCGACCGATCTCAGCATGAACACGGTGCGAAAACTCGCAGGCAACGCGTCGAGTTTGCGTTCCAGCAGCGCGCGCATTTCCGCGCGGGCGGCTGCATGATCGGGGGCGCTGTCGTGATGGGCGGTCGTTGTGTGCATGGCAGTGGACATCTGCTCGTCGTCGGGACAATCGTGCAGCATCGGAAGCAGGTTCTGGCGGCGCGCATCGCGGCGCATTCTCGCGAAGCATTCGTTCAGCACGAGACGCGACAGCCACGTGAAGAGTTGCGCATCGCCGCGAAACTGGGCGATCGCGCGATACGCGTTCAGGTATGCGTCCTGCAATGCGTCTTCCGCTTCGGCATCGTGGCGCAGCGTCGCGCGCGCGAGCCGATACAGACGCCGGTTGTAGCGGCGCATCAGCAACTCGAACGCGGTGCGCTCGCCCGCTACGATGCGGCGCACGATGTCTGCGTCATCATCGGATAGCGGGTTGGTCTGCGGTTTCGTATGTGGTTTATCGGCGATCGTGCCGTCCATCGTGTCGTCCCTCGTGTCGTCCCTCGTGTATTCACATGCTGTCATGGCGACGGCTCGACGATCAGCGTGCCATGCATCGTCGGATGAAAGATGCAGCGGTACGCATGGCGGCCGGGCTTTTGTACCTTGTAGCGCCATGATGCATTGGGCGCAATGCTCTGCGAATCGAAGCCCTTCGCGTCGGTGCTCGCCGTGTGCGCGACGAGATCCTTGTTGACCCACACGACTTCGTCGCCGCGATGCACGGTCAGTGTCGGCGGATTGAAGCGCATCTGCTCGATCGTCACGACATAGGTGCTCGCCATCGCCTGCGTTGCGGCGGCGAGCAACACCGGCGCGCACGCGAGGCGCACGGCATTGCGCACGCGGCTCATTGCGTCTGCGGCAGCGACGACCGCACCATCTTCGCGTGCTCCAGATGCGCGACGAACGCGGGCCTGACCTTCACCAGCAGCGCTTTCAGTTCGGCGTTTTGCGCGCTCGGAATCAGCGTCTTGTCGAGCGCATCGATCACGTTCTGGTGATAGATCACTTCGTGATCGATATACGCGCGGTCGAACGTCGCGCCTTGCAGCGGCTTCAGATTCGCGATGTTCGTTTCGCCGCCCTGTTTGAGGCTGTCGCTTGTCGGATTCGATTCTGGCTTGACGCCGAGCTTCTGCACGAGATCGACGGCTGCCTTGTTGACGCCCGTGTGGTCCTCGACCATCTGCTCCGCAAATGCCTTGACGTCTTTCGAATGCGTCTTCGATTCCGCGAGTTTGCCCGCGTCGATATCGGCCTGATTCGCGGCGACGACGATCGCGGCGATCTGCGGATCGGTCGGGCCCGAGCCTTGAGCCCAGGCACACGCGCTTGCGAGCGAAAGCGCGGAGAGCAACCAGCGTGTCGATTTCATCTGAGGTCTCCTCGATAAGGCGAGCCGCCCGCCCATCGTGACGAAGGGCAGGCGCTCGTATGCGATTCGAGAAGTTAGATGTCACGTGCCGGAAGGCTGTTCCGGCACGCGGATCGTGTGCGATGTGTGGCGCGATGTCTGATGTGACGTATCGCGCGACTGGCCGTGGAATGTCCGCGGAGAGAGAGCGTCAGCCGTGCGTATGCGTCGGCGTCTTGCGCACGGGCGGGAACTGCTTCTTGCCGGAGGAGAACGTCAGACGCCGAAAACGCTCGCGCTTGTGCTCTTCCTCGAAGTGCGCGAACGACGTCTTCACGAGATCGCTGCGCGACACGACGCCCAGCAGATGCATCGAATCGCGATCGGCAACGACAGGCAGCCGTTCGAGATCGTGCACGGCAAGACGCGTGGCGATGAGACGGCAGGTTTCATCGGGCAGCGCGACGACGAGCGACTGGTCTTGCAGCACGTCGGCAAGCGGCGTATCGAGCGTGTGACGCGTTGCGCCTTCGCGAACAGCGTCGAGCGACGCGCGATCGACGATGCCGAGCACGATGCCGTTGCCGCGCACGACGGGATACGCGCGGCGCTTCTGCGTTGCGCCGAAATACTGCGCAAGCGCGTCGCGCACGGTGATCGCGCCGTCGATCGCGTCGACCTTCTGCGTCATGACTTCATCGACGTAATGCCGTTCGAGCGGATCGACGCCGTACTCGCGATAGATGTGATAACCGCGACGCGCGATCTTCTCCGTCATGATCGAGCGCTTCATCACGACGGTCGCGAAGCCGTGCGCGACGAGCGTCGCGGCGAGCAACGGCAGCAGCGCATTCGCGTCGTGCGTGAGCCCGAACGCGAACACGATGGCCGTGAGCGGCGCGCCCAGCGTCGCGCCGAGCGTCGCGGCCATGCAGACGAGCGGCCACAGCGCCGGCTCGTTGCCCGGCAGCACATGGGCGAGCACGGTGCCGAGACCGGCGCCCAGCATCAGCAGCGGCGCAAGCACGCCGCCCGACGTGCCCGAGCCGAGCGCGACCACCCAGATCACCGCTTTCACGACGAGAATCGCAATCGCGATCTGCAAGACGATGTGTTGATGCAGCAGATCGCCGATCACGTCATAGCCGACGCCGAGCGCGCGCGGCTCGATGAAGCCGCCGATGCCGACGACGAGGCCGCCGATCGCGGGCCACCACATCCAGTGCACGGGCAGCTTGTGAAACAGGTCTTCCGTCTTGTACAGCGCCGCCGACAGGCCCGACGCGAGCGCGCCCGACAACAGTCCCGCGATCACGCACGACACCAGCGAAATGGCCGTCGGCGCAGCCGTTTCGAGCGGAAACAGCGGACCCGTGCCGAAGAAGATCGCGCGTGCGAAGCCCGCGACCGCGCACGCCAGCGCGACGGGCAGGAAGCTACGCGGCCGCCATTCGAAGAGCAGCAATTCGACGGCGAGCAGCACGGCGGCAACGGGCGTGCCGAACACGGCCGTCATGCCCGCCGCGGCGCCCGCGACGAGCAGCGTCTTGCGTTCCGCCGAGGTCAGCCGAACGCACTGCGCGATCAGCGAGCCGAGCGCGCCGCCCGTCATGATGATCGGGCCTTCCGCGCCGAACGGGCCGCCGCTGCCGATCACGATGCCCGACGACAGCGGCTTCAGTACCGCGACCTTCGGCGACATGCGGCTCTTGCCGAACAGAATCGCTTCGATGGCTTCGGGAATGCCGTGTCCACGAATCTTCTCGGAACCGAAGCGCGCCATCAGGCCGACGATCAGTCCACCGACGAGGGGAATCGCGATCACCCACACGCCGAGCGTATTCGTTGCCGGTGAGCGGTCGGCGAACGAAAAGCTGCCGAAGAAAAAGAGGTTCGTGAACAGATGAATCAGGCTCAGCAGCACGAAGGCCGCAAGCGTGCTGAGAAAGCCGATGCCCGCTGCCAGCGCGGAAATGCCGGGTAATCGCGCGTTGCTGGAAAAGTCCCGCTTGTGAGAGTTGTCGCTCATGTGTCTACTGCTGCGTTTAGCTGATTAAAAGTCGATTTGCGGAATGGTGAACGCGCCCTTGAGCGAGCGCAGTTCGGCGCGATGCAGTTCGGCAAGGCGCGCGAGCACTCGTTCTCCGGCTTTCAGCAGATGTACTTCCACCTGGCGCCGGTCGGTTTCGCTGATCTTGCGCTTGACGAGTTCGAGCGCTTCGCAGCGCGAAACCAGCGCGACGACGCCGTGATGCTGCGCCTGCAGCCGTTCCGCCAGTTCGCCGATGGTCGCCCATTCGCGGTCGGGATAGCCCTTGATATGCAGCAGCAACAGATATTGCAGCGGCGTGATGCCTTCGCCCTGCGCGGCCTGTTCGGAAAAGCGCTCGAAGCGCCGCATCTGATAGCGGAATTCCGAAAGCTGTTCGTAGTCCGCTTTATTCAACGTGCGTGTGAGTACTTTCATCTTGCTCGCGCCAAAGGGGAAACAAAAAATCTATCACAAAATGATATACCCGGCGATGCCTGCGCATCGCCGGACAAAAGATGTATTGCTGCTGCGTTAAAAGCGCTGCGTGAACTGCATCAGGCGGCGGGGCGCTGTTGCACCTCGGCCTGCATCTGGGTCTGCCGGTAGAGACCCGCGATCAGATCGGATTGGGTAATGATGCCGACCAGCCTGTCATGCGTATCGATGACGGGAATGTGGTGATGATCGTCGTCGGCGAAGAGCGGCACGAGTTCGACGATCGGCGTGCTCGTCGCGACCGTGCGCACGTGCGTCGTCATCACGGTGCTGACGAGCCGCGCGCGCGTCGCGTCACGCTTGAAGAGGCGCGCCGCAATCGTGTCCATCAGGCGCAGATCGGCCGTCTTGCCCTTGTTCGCGAGATCCGCGCGCGTGACGATGCCGACCACGTGCTGGCGCTTGTCGATGACGGGCAGCGCCTTGATCGAATGGCGCTGCAACAGATCGGCGGCCGCGCGCAGCGTCGTGTCGGGCATGATGCTGACGACGGGCGTCGACATCACGTCGCGGCACGCCAGTTCGCTGAACGTGCGCGTGTAGGCCTGCAACTGCGTTTCGCGGAACAGCGTTTCGAGGTCGTCGGGATCGATGTCGAGCAGTTCGCCGCGCCGGTTCAGCACGGCCTCGAGGTCGGCGCGCGTGATGTTGTTGCCCGACACAGGGGCTTGCGGAGCGGCGGGCGTCGCGCGCGATGCCGCGTGCGGATAACGATGGCCCGTGACGGCGTGATAGACGAGCGCCGCGCCGAGCAGCGCCGCCGACTGGATCAGGATCGGCTCGAGCACGAAACGAAAGCCGAGCGCGTGAATCGCGGGGCCGCCGAGCACGGCCGTCAGCGCGACGGCGCCTGACGGCGGGTGCACGCAGCGCAACGCGAACATCGCCGCGATCGCCACGCACACGGCCAGTGCCCCTGCCGCGACGGGATCGGAGATGAACATCGCGCACGCGACGCCCACCGTCGCCGACACGAGGTTCCCGCCGATGATCGACCACGGCTGCGCAAGCGGACTCGCGGGCACGCCGAACAACAGCACGGCGGACGCGCCCATCGGCGCGACCAGCATCGGAATGTTCGCGTTCGGCCCCAGCAGCAGATGCATGCTGCCGCCCGTGAAGGCGATGCCGATCAGCGCGCCGAGCGCCGAGCGCATGCGCTCGGGCCATTTGACGTTCATCGCGGCCGGATAAAAACGCGCCAGCCAGCGGAAAAAAGGGGAACTGGTCAAGATGTTGTTCTGTTGGTTGTGGTAGGGAGCGAGGCAGGCGTACGTTAAGGGAAAACCCCTCAGAAAGGAAACAACTTGTGGTCATGGATATATGCCATTGTGATATAAATCCGCGCTCTCGCAGTACAGGCGGGCCTCGGCAGGGCCCCGAGAATACAGGGAAAACCCGCATCGGCAGCCCCGTCGGACTGCATCACAACGTGATATGAATCGGGGGCGGAACGCGAGTCGATCGCATAACGCCGCACAAAAACGGCGTTTGCGTTTTGCGTTGCAGCAGCGCACTGCGCGGCACAGGCATCCGTCTTGCGACCAGATGGCGAAACGTGCCTTCGCTGGCACGTCGCCGCATTAACGGGCATGATCGAGCCGTGTGCGCACTCGATCCCGAGCGGCACATCCCCACCGACGCGCCCCTAGGAGATCGAGCATGGAACCCTTTGACGCCGCCAATCCGTTCGCCGAATTCAACAAGTTATTCGAACAGTTCAAGCTGCCCGGATTCGACGTGCCCTCCGTGATGGAAGCGCGCCGCAAAGACGTCGAGGCGCTGATCGCAGCGAATCAGACGGCCGTGCAGGGCATGCAGTCGCTCGCGCAAAAGCAGGCCGAAATGCTGCGCTCGACGCTGACGGAGCTTCAGGAAGTCGTGCAGAAGCAGGCGGCGGCGGGCGGCATGCCGTCGGCCCAGACGGCGGAACTTGTTCAGCAGACGCTGCACAAGGCGCTCGCCGACATGCAGCAGTTGACGCAAGCCGCGTATCGCACGCAGGCCGACTCGTATGCGGTGATCGCGAAGCGGGTCGAAGAAAACGTCGAGGAGCTGAAAGCGCTATTGCAGAAGAAGTGACGGCGAGCGCGTCGAGTGGCTACCTGCGCGCCGACGCCTGCGCGATCACGCGATGCACGAAGCGCAGCTTGTCGACGACGGGCGGCGCGAGCGTGAACGGATAGCCGTCGGGCATGCCGAGACTGCGGTTCAGGCTGTTCAGCGCGTCCGTCAATGGAAACCAGCGTTTCATCAGATTATCGAAGCTCGCTTCCTCGACGGGCGTCTGGTCAGTGAGCCGCGGCTCGTTCGACGCCGGTGGCAGGAGCGCGAGCCCGTATGCGGTCGACGTGTCGAGCACATCGACGATCAGCAGATAGTGCGCCCACGTTTCGGCCCAGTCTTCCCACGGGTGCATCGTCGCATAGGCGCTGATGTAGCTGTTCTCCCATTCGTCGGGCGCGCCGTCGCGATAGTACGCGTCGAGCGCTTCGCCGTAGTCGGCCTGCTCATCGCCGAACCGCTCGCGAAACGGCCTGAGCCAGCGCGTGCCCGCAATCAGCTTTTCGAAGTAGTAATGCCCCGACTCGTGACGAAAGTGGCCGAGCAGCGTCCGATACGGCTCGCGCATGTCGGCGCGGACTTTTTCGCGGTGTGCGTCGTCGGCTTCGGCGACATTCAGCGTGATGCGGCCGTTGTCGTGGCCCGTCATCACGGGCGCGGCTTCGTCGATGTTTTCGAGGAAATCGAATTCGAGTCCGTTCTCCGGGTCGGCCCGGCGCGATTCGATCGCGAGGCCGAGCGCGGCGAGCGTGTAGAGCAGCCGACGTTTCGCCGTCTCCAGCCGATACCAGTAGAGGCGGTTGTTCGGCTCGGCGAGATTCGGAATCGTGCGCGTGAGGCGGCATGAGCGGCATAGCGTGTCGGGGTCGTCGGCGGGCAGCATCCAGTTGCAGACGTTCTCGACCGCGTAGTTGTGGCACTGTCGATACAGCGCGCCCTTCGCGTCGGGATGCAGGCTGCGCCACTGGCCATCGGCCGCGTCTTCGAATGCGCTGATTTCGCCCAACTCGGGCACGTAGCCGAGCAGCGCCTCGCAGCGCTCGCACAGCACGTTCTCGAAGAACACGCGCTGGTCGCATCGATTGCAGTGAAACGCTTTCATCGCTTCAACCTTTGATGTGAAAGTGATGGCGGACGGCTGTGCAACGCGCGGCGTTGCGGCATCTGGCAGCGCGAGCCTACGCGCAATGTTCATGCCGCATCGCTATAACGTCGATGAACCTGCGCACAGTGCGTGCGCGTTCCCTTCGCCGATGCGCCGCTTTGGTGCGCATAACCGGGCATGCCATGCAGTCGTATCGTCTGTCGAAGCATGCAGCGCCGATGTGACGACGCGTTCGATGTAAGCGCGGCACCGGCATTACTTGGCAGCGACGCTTCAAGCTGTCAACGGCATGAAGCTTGCTTTTTGCGGCTGCCCCTTCTCGCCAGGAGTCTGGAGTGTCCATACGTGTCGCGTTGAACCATGTCACGCACTACCGCTATGACCGGCTCGTCGGACTGTCGCCGCAAGTCGTGCGGCTGCGCCCGGCGCCGCATTGCCGCACGCCGATCCTGTCGTACTCGATGCGCGTCGAGCCCGAAGAGCACTTCATCAACTGGCAACAGGATGCGTTCGCGAACTATCAGGCGCGGCTCGTCTTTCCCGAGCGCACGCCGGAGTTCAAGATCACGGTCGATCTCGTCGCGGAGATGGCCGTCTACAACCCGTTCGATTTCTTCCTCGAACCGGCCGCCGAGGAATTTCCGTTCGAGTACGCGCCCGAACTGGCCGCCGAGCTTGCGCCGTATCGCATCAGGCGCGAGATGACGCCGCGCTTCGCGGAGTTCGTCGCGAGCATCGACCGCTCGCCGCGCCGCACGAGCGACTTTCTCGTCGACCTGAACCAGCGGCTGCAACACGAGATCCGCTATCTGATCCGGATGGAGCCGGGCGTGCAGACGCCGGAGGAAACGCTCGTCAACGCGTCGGGTTCGTGTCGCGATTCGGGCTGGCTGCTTGTCGAAACGCTGCGCCAACTGGGGCTCGCCGCGCGTTTCGTGTCGGGTTATCTGCTGCAACTCGCGCCCGATGTGAAGTCGCTCGATGGCCCGAGCGGCACCGAATACGACTTCACCGATCTGCACGCGTGGTGCGAAGTGTTCCTGCCGGGCGCGGGCTGGATCGGCTTCGATCCGACTTCGGGGCTGCTCGCGGGCGAGGGCCATATTCCCGTCGCGTGCACGCCGGAGCCGGGCAGCGCCGCGCCGATCTCCGGTTCCGTCGACGACTCCGAAGTCGAGTTCGCGCATGCGATGTCGATCACGCGCGTGCTCGAAACGCCGCGCGTGACGAAGCCCTACACGGAAGCCGCGTGGGGCGGTGTGCTGACGATGGGCGCGCACGTCGACAGCCAGCTCGACGCGATGGACGTGCGCCTGACGATGGGCGGCGAGCCGACGTTCGTCGCGGTTCGTGACCGCGATGCGGCCGAATGGAACACCGATGCGCTCGGCCCGACCAAGCGCGGCTATGCCGTCGCGCTGATGGACAAGCTGCGCGCGTACTACGGCGCGAACGGCTTTCTGCATGTCGGCCAGGGCAAGTGGTATCCGGGCGAGCAGTTGCCGCGCTGGGCGCTGTCGTTGTACTGGCGCACGGACGGCGAGCCGTGCTGGCACGATCCCTCGCTTTTCGCCGACGAGCGCAGCCCCGGCCGCTACACATCGGACGATGCACGCCGTTTCATCACGCTGCTCGCCGACAAGCTGAGCGTCGACAGCCAGCACGTTCAGGCGGGCCATGAAGACACGTGGTACTACCTGTGGCGCGAGCGGCGCTTGCCCGTCAACGTCGATCCGTTCGATTCGCGTCTCGACGACGAACTGGAGCGCGCGCGTCTGTGGCGCGTGTTCGACGCGGGGCTGTCGAGCGTGACGGGCTATGTGCTGCCGCTCGCGCGCGACGATAGCGGCACAGGCGCGCGCGGCTGGACGAGCGGCGCGTGGTTCTTCCGCGACGAGCGCATGTACCTGATTCCCGGCGATTCGCCGATGGGCCTCAGATTGCCGCTCGATTCGCTGCCGTGGGTCACGAAGGCGGACTATCCGTACCAATATGCGCACGATCCGTTTGCCGAGCCTGTGCCGCTGCGCACGTCGGCGGAACTGAGGATGCAGTATGCGGGCATGTCGCATGCGCAGGCGCGTCGTGGAGATGCGGGCGCGGGCGCAGGTGCGAGCGACACGAGCGCCTTTGGGCCGGGCGCCGCGCCGCAAGACAGCATGCCCGAGCGCGGCGAATCGGCGTCGTCGGTGATTCGCACGGCGCTGTGCGTCGAGGCGCGCCATCCCGCGCGCGCGGCGGGACCGAAAGCGGAAGCCGATGCCGCCGGCGACGGTCACGCGCTGCTGCATGTCTTCATGCCGCCGCTCACGGCGCTCGACGATTATCTCGATCTGCTGGCCGCCGTCGAAGCGACGGCCACCGAACTGAAGATGCAAGTGGTCATCGAAGGCTATCCGCCGCCGCGCGATCCGCGTCTGTCGCTGTTGCAGGTGACGCCCGATCCGGGCGTGATCGAAGTGAACATCCATCCGGCGAAGAACTGGGACGAACTCGTCGATCACACCGAGTTCCTTTATCAGGCCGCGCACGAGTCGTATCTGAGCACGGAAAAGTTCATGCTCGACGGCCGCCATGCGGGCACGGGCGGCGGCAATCATTTCGTGCTCGGCGGCGCGACGCCCGCCGACAGTCCTTTCCTGCGCCGCCCCGATCTGCTCGCGAGCCTCGTCGCGTACTGGCACAACCATCCGTCGCTGTCGTATCTGTTTTCAGGGCTTTTCATTGGACCGACGAGCCAGGCGCCGCGCGTCGACGAAGCGCGCAACGACCAGGTCTACGAGCTCGAACTCGCGTTCGACGAACTGCAACGGCAGGTCGGCCGGCTCGGCGGACAAAGCAACGAGCGGCTGCCGCCGTGGATGATCGACCGCGCGCTGCGCAACATCCTGATCGACGTGACGGGCAACACGCACCGCGCCGAATTCTGTATCGACAAGCTCTATTCGCCCGATGGCCCGACGGGGCGCCTCGGCCTGCTCGAACTGCGCGGCTTCGAGATGCCGCCGCATGCGCGCATGAGCCTCGTGCAGCAATTGCTGCTGCGAGCGCTCGTCGCGCGGTTCTGGAAAACGCCGTACACGGCGCGGCTCACGCGCTGGGGCACCGAGCTGCACGACCGCTTCCTGCTCGGCACGTTCGTGCAGATGGATTTCGACGACGTGCTCGACGATCTGCGCGACGCGGGCTATCCATTCGACAGCGAATGGTTCGCGCCGCATTTCGCGTTCCGTTTCCCGGCCATCGGCGAAATGCACGCGAACGGCATCGCGCTGACGATCCGCGGCGCACTGGAGCCGTGGCACGTGATGGGCGAGGAAGGCTCGGCGGGCACGACGGTGCGCTATGTGGATTCGTCGGTGGAGCGGCTCGAAGTGAAGGTGCTGGGCCTGAACGACAACCGTCATCGGGTGGCCGTGAACGGCGTGCCGCTGCCGTTGCAGCCCACGGGGCGAGTCAGCGAATTCGTCGCGGGCGTGCGCTTTCGTGCCTGGCAGCAGGCGTCGTCGCTGCATCCTACGATAGGCGTGCACGCGCCGCTGACATTCGATATCGTCGATACGTGGACGGGGCGTTCGATCGGCGGATGTCAGTATCATGTCGCTCATCCGGGCGGGCGCAATTACCAGACGTTCCCGGTGAACGCCTACGAAGCGGAAAGCAGGCGTCGCGCGCGCTTCTTCACGATGGGCCATACGCCCGGTCCGCTCGTCGTGGAAACGCCGCCGCGCAGCCTCGAATTTCCGTTCACGCTCGATTTGCGGCACGGGTAAACAAACGGGTCGAACCCACAACAACAGAATCGCGATACCACCTTGGCCTTTCAATCGACCTTTCCGTTCGAAGCGGCAGCGGGCCATCCCGACGCGCTGGCGCTGCTGCGCACGATGCCGCTGCTCGATGTGCGCGAGGGCCACTGGGACGAGTTGCGCGACGCATCGGGCGCGCTGCGCGAGCCGTGGCGGCGCTTTTTCGAACTGCTCGGCGAGGAAGGCATCGCGGGTCTCGCGCCGGGGCGCGCGTCGGTCGCGCAGCAGGTGCGCGACAACGACATCACGTACAACGTGTACGCGGACAAAGGCGAGCCGCGACCGTGGGCGCTCGATCTGCTGCCGTTCATCATCGATGAAAGCGAGTGGGCGCAGATCGAGCGCGGCGTGAAGCAGCGCGCGCAACTGCTCAATGCGATCGTCGCCGATGTGTATGGCCCGCAGACGCTGCTGCGCGAGAGCAAGCTGCCGCCCGCGCTTGTTTATGGGCATCCGGGCTATCTGCGCGCAGTGAAGGGCTTCGCGCCGCTGGGCGGCCAGTTTCTGCAGGTGGTCGGCGTCGATCTGGCGCGCGCGCCGAGCGGCGAATGGACGGTCGTGTCACATCGCACGGAAGCGCCGTCGGGTCTCGGCTACGCGCTGGAAAATCGGCTGATCGTATCGAACGTATTCGCCGATGCGTTCCGCGAACTGCACGTGAGCCGGCTCGCGCCGACGTTCTCGACGCTGGTCGCGACGCTCGCCGAATGGGCGCGCGCAACGATGCCGAAGGACAGTGGCTCGGGCAAGTCCGAGAGCGCCGCGCATATCGCGCTGCTCACGCCGGGGCCGTTCGCCGAAACTTATTTCGAGCATGCGTTTCTCGCGCGCTATCTGGGCGTGACGCTTGTCGAAGGCAAAGACCTGACGGTGCGCAACGACATGCTGTACCTGAAGACGCTCACAGGCTTGGAGCGCGTGCATGTCGTGCTGCGACGCCTCGACGACGCATTCTGCGATCCCGTCGAACTGCGCGCCGATTCGACGATCGGCGTGCCTGGTCTTTTGCAGGTGATGCGCGCGGGCAATGTGATCGTGTCGAACGTGCCGGGCTCGGGCTTTCTCGAATCACCCGCGATGCACGGCTTTTTGCCCGGCGTCGCGCAGACGCTGCTCGGCGAGCCGCTGCTGCTCAACGGCGTGTCGACGTGGTGGTGCGGCGAGGACGCCGCGCGCGAGCACGCGTTCACGAACATGGACGAAGCGTTTCTTCAGCCGACGTGGCCCGCGCGCGCGCCCGATGGACCGCCAGGGATCGCGCGCGGCGCGCAGCGGCTCGAAGAATGGCGCGGTCGCATCGAGCGTTCTCCCGATGCGTTCACGATCCAGCAGCCGTTGCCGTATTCGTGCACGCCGCGCTACGACGACGGCGCGCTCGGCAACCGGCCGTGCGTGTTGCGCGCGATTGCCGTCGCCGATGCGAACGGCGGCTGGCACGTGCTGCCCGGCGGCTTCACGCGTCTCGCGGCGGAGCGGCAGTCGTCGGTGTCGATGCAGTTCGGCGGCAGCAGCGTCGATACGTGGGTGCTGTCGAGCCATCCCGGCTCGACGTTCACGCTGTTGCCTTCGCCGCTCAAGCCCGCCGATCTCGCGCGCAAGCATCGCACGGTGTCGAGTCGCGCGGCCGAGAATCTGTTCTGGAGCGGCCGTTACGGCGAACGCGCGGAAAACAACGTGCGGATTCTGCGGCTGATACTCGGCTCGCTCGAAAGCAATGGCGCGGACACGATGTTCTCGACGCTCGTCAAGCTCGCGCTGCATTTTGGTCTCGTGCAATCCGGCGATATGGTTGCGGGCCAGACGTTGCAGGCGTTCGAGCGCACGCTGGTCGCGAATCTGCACGAAAGCACGGGTGCTTACAGCATCGGCCAAAACCTCGCGAGTCAGGCGCGCGCGAGCGGCGAGATTCGCGGGCGGCTGTCGAACGATCACTGGCGCATCACGCTCGCCGCGCGCAACGACTTCCGCGACGCGCTGCACGAGCTGACACCTGCTGCGGCCGTGTCGTCGAATGCGTCGTCGCGCGGCAAGGCGCGCTACAACCGCGTCACATTGATGAACGCGCTCGAGCATCTCGCGACGCAGCTCGCCGCGATCAGCGGCTCGCAAGGCGACCGCATGACGCGCGACGAAGCATGGCGCCTGATGTTCGCGGGCCGCCACATCGAGCGCGTGTGGGCGATGACGTCGATCTTGCGCGTCGTCGCGATGCAGCATCAGATCGCGACACCTGCCGGCTTCGATCTGCTGCTGCAACTGTTCGACAGCACGCTGACGTATCGCTCGCTGTATCCGGGGCGTTTCGAAGTGCCCGCGCTGCTCGATCTGCTCGTCATCGAGCCGACCAACCCGCGCGGCCTGTACGGTGTGTACGCGCGACTGTGCGCAAAGCTCGACGATATTTCGAATGCGGCGGGCGGCGGGCGTCACCGGCCGTTCAGCGATCTGCTGCCGCATACGGACATGCTGCCGTCCCTCGAACGACTGTGCGCGACGGACACCAACGGCATGTACGCAGAACTGGTTTCGCTGTGCGACCGTCTCGCGATGAGCGTCACGGCGGCTGCGAATGAAATCAGCGCGCGCTATTTCAGCCACGCGAATACGCTCGCCGCGCAGGTGTCGTCATGAATGGCATGAAAGGCGAACAGACGTTGCTGTCCGTGTCGCATCGCACGACCTATCAGTACTCGACGCTCGTCGAAACGGCGCAGCACCTGGCGACGATCCGACCGCTCGCGTGCGCATGGCAGCGCGTAGTCGAGCACACGGAGCGCATCGAGCCGGCGCCTTCGTATCTGCATAGCCGCATCGACGCGTTCGGCAACGATGTGCTGTATTTCGCGCTCGATGCGCCGCACGAACGTTTGCAAATGATCAGCGAAACGACGGTCGAACTCGCGCCGCGCTGGACATATCTCGATCCCGACGCGACGCCCGCATGGGAAGCCGTCGCGGATTCGTTGCGTTTTCGCGCGGGCGGCGTGTGCCATCCGCAGGTGGAGTTTTGCTTTGCGTCGCCGAATATCGCGTTGCGGCCGTCGTTGCGCGACTATGCGCTGCGCAGTTTCAAGCCGGGGACGCCCATCGTCGCGGGCGCGATCGATCTGATGCATCGCATTCACGCGGACTTCGACTACAGGCCATCGGCGACGATGTTCGATACGCCCGCCGAACGCGCATTCGATATGAAGAGCGGCGTTTGCCAGGACTTCGCGCAAGTGATGATCGGCTGTTTGCGCGCGCTCGGTCTGCCGGCGCGCTACGTGAGCGGCTATTTGCGCAACGATCCGCCGCCGGGCCAGCCGCGTCTGATCGGCGCGGACGCGTCGCATGCGTGGGTGTCCGTGCATTGTCCCGAAAGCGGCTGGATCGACCTCGATCCGACCAACGACGTGCTCGCCGACGTGGACCACGTGACGCTCGCGATCGGCCGCGATTACAGCGACGTGTCGCTGCTGCGCGGCATGATACTCGGTGGCGGTGCGCATCGCGTCGAGGTTGCCGTCAGCGTGCTCGCGCTCTGACCGGCGATTCTCTGCGCGGCAACTGCAACAATGAATTTCACTTTCTACGCCGTTGCACGATTTGACGACGTGCATACGCACATATAGACTGGCGTTCATGAGCAAGCCCATTTCCCACGACGATTGCAACTGTTTCGCGCTTCGCCAGGCGGCGCGCTATGTGACGCAGATCTACGAGCGCCATCTGGGGCAGGTCGGCGTGACGGCGGCGCAGTTCACGATTCTCGCCAAGCTCGCGCGCAAGCGGGGCCTGACGATGGTGGAACTCGCCGACACGATGGTGATGGAGCGCACCACGCTCGTGCGCGCGCTGAAGCCGTTGCAGCGCGATGGTCTGGTGCTCAGCGAGCCGTCGCCGCATGACGGGCGTACGTTCCGGTTCAGTCTTTCGGATGCGGGCAAGAAGACGTTCGAGCAGGCCGCGCTCGCATGGCGCGCCGCGCAGGACGAGTTCGAAGGCAAGTTCGGCCGCGGCCGCGCCAAGGCGTTGCGAGCGGAACTGTTCAACCTCACGTCGTCGTAATCCCTTGTGTTTTTTTGGTGCGTCGAAAGACGCGTTCGATCAAATCGATTCATTGGTGTGCATATGCACGTAGAGACGGAAGCCCCCGAAATGCAGTTCTCGCCCGACGACGATTGCTTCGCGATCCGGCAGGCGGCGCGTTTCGTGACGCAGGTTTACGACCGGCATCTTGCGCGCGTCGGCCTGAAGACGACGCAGTTTTCGATCATGTGCCGGCTGCGGCATCGCAAGTGGATGACGATGAAGGAGCTCGCGGATTCGATGGTGATGGAGCGCACGTCGCTGGTTCGCGCGATCCAGCCGCTGCAACGCGACGGGCTTGTGTTCACGGAAGCGTCGCGTAGCAATCGACGCGTGCTCACCGTGATGCTGACGTCGGCAGGCGAAGAACGTTTGAAGCAGGCTCGCGAGCATTGGCATGCGGCGCAACACGAATTCGAGGAGCGCTTCGGCACGAAGCGTGCCGCGTCGCTGCGAGACGAACTGTTCGATATGACGAAGCGATAGTAACCAGCAGGAACGCAGCGGCGCATTTACGCGCTTTTTTTCAACGATTTTCAGTGCATACGCACATACAAACATGTCTACTTCACCTTCCGTTGCACCGCCCAGCGTCGCCGGCGCCGCGAAACAGGCCCGCAGCATTCCGTGGATGCTGTTAGCGGTGATCGCCGTGATAACCGCAATCGCGGCGGCGGGATCGTACTGGTTCTTCGTCGGCCGGTTTATCGAAACGACTGACGATGCGTACGTGGGCGGCGACGTCACCGTGCTCGCGCCGAAGGTGAACGGCTTCGTTACCGATGTGCTGGTGCAGGACAACCAGTACGTCAAAGCAGGGCAGGTGCTGATCCGGCTTGATGCGCGCGATTACGACGCGCGTCTCGCGCAGGCCAACGCCGAAGTCGCGAGCGCGCAGGCGTCCGTGACGGAACTCGAGGCGAAGAAGTCGCTGCAACTCGCGACGATCAACGAGCAATCCGCCGAGGTGCGCGCATCGAGTGCCGAGCTTACGCGCAGCGCGTCCGACTCGACGCGCTATCGCCAACTGGTGAAGGATGATGCCGTGTCGAACCAGGTCGTCGAGCGCGCGGACGCGGATCTCCTGAAAGCGCGCGCCGCCGTGGATCGTAGCGGCGCGGCGCTGATCGCGGCGCAACGTCAGTTGAGCGTGCTCGACGCACAGATCGGCGATGCGCATGCGCGTGTCGCGACAGCCGAAGCGGCGCAGCGCGTGGCCGCGCTGAACGTCGAGTACACGACGATCCGTTCCCCCATCGACGGCTATGTCGGCAATCGCACGGCGCGCGTCGGCGTGCTCGCGAATGTCGGCGTGTCGTTGCTGACGGTGGTGCCCGCGAGCGGCCTGTGGATCGACGCGAACTTCAAGGAAGACCAGTTGAAGAAGATGAAGATCGGCGATACCGTCGACATCGATCTCGATGCATCGAGCCACCGCATCGAAGGCACCGTCGAGAGCCTGGCGCCTGCGACGGGCGCGACGTTCAGCGTGCTGCCCGCCGAGAACGCCACCGGTAACTTCACGAAGATCGTGCAGCGCGTGCCCGTGCGCGTGCGCCTGTCGGTGCCGAAAGAGATGCAAGGCGTGCTGCGCCCCGGCCTCTCCGCGACGGTGAAAGTGCATCTGCGCAGCGACGGCGAAACGGCGCGCGACTCTGCACGCACGGCTTCGTAACCCGACGGATGCGACGCCCATCATGAGCAAGACCCCATCCGTCCCGATGAACCCCGCCGATCTGCCGACGGGCACCAAAGTCTTCGCGTTCTCGCTGCTGTGCCTCGGCTTCTTCATGGCGACGCTCGATATCCAGATCGTCGCGTCGTCGCTGAAGGACATCGGCGGCGGTCTGTCCGCGAGCCAGGACGAACTCTCCTGGGTGCAGACCTCGTATCTGATCGCCGAGATTCTGGTGATTCCGATGTCGGGCTGGCTCACGCGCGTGTTCTCGACGCGCTGGGTGTTCGCCTTCTCCGCATTCGGCTTCACGTTGACGAGCATGCTGTGCGGACTCGCATGGGACATCAACTCGATGATCCTGTTTCGCGCGCTGCAAGGCGCGCTCGGCGCCGCGATGATTCCCACCGTATTCACGACGGCATTCGTGCTGTTTCCGGGCAAGCAGCGTCTGATTGCATCGACAACGATCGGCGCACTCGCGTCACTTGCGCCGACGATCGGTCCCGTGATCGGCGGCTGGATCACCGATCAATGGTCGTGGCACTGGCTCTTCTATCTGAACCTCGCGCCGGGCGCACTGGTGACGGTGCTGGTGCCGCGTTTCGTCAACGTCGACCATGCCGATGTGTCGCTGCTCAAGCGCGGCGACTACCTCGGCATCCTGCTGATGTCGGGCTTTCTCGGCTGCCTCGAATATGTGCTCGAAGAAGGTCCGCGCAAGAACTGGTTCGGCGATCACGCGATTCTGTTCTGCACATGGATTTCCGTGATCTGCGGCTTTCTGTTCCTCGTACATGCGTTCACCGCGAAGGAACCGATCGTCGATCTGCGCGCGCTCGCCGTCCGCAACTTCGGCATCGGCAGTCTGCTGTCGTTCATCACGGGCATCGGGCTCTTCTGCGCAGTGTTTCTTACGCCCGTGTTCCTGTCGCGCGTGCGCGGTTTCGATTCGCTGCAGATCGGCATCGCGCTGCTGTCGGTCGGCTGCTTCCAGTTGATCGCGCTGGCCGCGTATTCGTTTCTCGCGCGCTTCGTCGACATGCGTCTCTTGATGGTGTTCGGGCTGATCTGTTTCGGCGTCGGCTGCTATCTGTATGTGCCGTTGACGAATCAATGGGGCTGGCACGAACTGCTGATTCCGCAGGCGCTGCGCGGCATCGGCCAGCAGTTCTGCGTGCCGCCCATCGTGACGATGGCGCTCGGTTCGCTGCCGCCGTCGCGGCTCAAGTCGGCGAGCGGGCTCTTCAATCTGATGCGCAACCTGGGCGGCGCAATCGGCATCGCCGTATGCAGCACGATGCTCAACGACCGCCTGAACCTGCATTACGAGCGTCTCGACGAACACGTAAGCGCTGGACGCCCGGTGATCGAAGCATTGCTGCGCGATCAGGCTGCGCATTTCGCGGCTGTCGGCGGCGATGTGCTGAATGGGGCAGCAGCGGGGCTCGGCGCGCTGCACGCGCTCGTGATGCGCGAAGCGCTCGTACTCACGTTCTCCGATACGTTCCTTGCGGTATCGCTGTGTTTCGTCGTCGGTCTCGCGAGCGTGCTGTTCTCGCGGCCTTTCGGCAACACAGCGCCGCCGCCCGATGCGCACTGAACGCGCGCTGCTCATTGAACCGCTGCTCTTCAACGATTCCGACTGGAAAACCCGACATGAAATCGATCGTAGCCAAAGCGCTTGCCGTTGCTGCCGCGATGACACTTGCTGCCTGCGCCGTGCAGCCCGCGACGCACGCGGATTTGCCGCAGACCGTGAAGACGGTCGCGCCCGATGCGTGGAGCGTCGATGCGCCCAAAGACACCGTCGATGCCGACACATGGTGGTCGCAATTCGGCGACCCGACGATGCATCGGCTCGTCGATATCGTGCTCGGCGACAACCTCGATGTGAAAGCGGCCGTCGAGCGCGTGAAGCAGGCACAGGACATCACGAAGCAGCAGCGCGCAGCGCTCGCCCCGCAACTCGATGCGGGCGCAACGGCCGCGTATCAGCGGCAGAACACGCCGCCGCCGCTCGGCTATGTGAAGCAGGCGGGTATCGGCTTGACGGCCTCGTGGCAACCCGACGTATTCGGCGGCGAGCGGCTCGCGGTGCTCGCCGCGCAGGCGCAGGTGGCGGGACGCCAGTCGGCGCTCAACGAATTGCGGCTTGCGCTGGCCGCGAACACGGCCGCTGCGTATATCGACTTGCGCTGGGCGCAGGCGCAATTGCAGATCATCAACGACAACGAGCAGATTCGCAGCCGCGCGCTGAAGCTCACGCAGGAGCGCCTGCAATACGGACTGTCGACGCAACTCGACGTCGCGCGTGCGCAGAATCAGTTGCAGGATTTGCAGGCGCAGATTCCGAAGATCAGGTCGGACATTCAGCACGACATGAGCCTGATCGCGGTGTACTCGGGACGCACGCCGGAGAACGTCGGCAGCCTGCTGATCGACGAAGCGCGGCCGATTCCCGCGCCCGCGCAAAGCGCGCCGCAGACGCTGCCTTCCGAAGCGCTGCTGCGCCGTCCCGATGTCCGCACCGCTTATGCAACCGTCGAGCAGCGCGCGGCCGAAGTGGGCGTCGCGCGAGCGGACCGCTATCCGAAGTTCCGTTTGAGCCTGAGCGACGGCATTCTCGCATCGTCGTATCTCGGCATGCCGACGCTGACCGACAACCTCTTCAGCGCCGCGTTGAGCGCGACGAGCCCGATCTTCAACGCGGGCCGTATCACCGCGCACATCGACGAAAACGAAAGCCGCATGCGCGAATCGCAACTCGGCTTGCAGCAGACGATGCTGAACGCGCTGAAGGAAATCGAGGACACGCGCAGCGATCTCGTCAACGGCGATGCGCAGGTCGCGAAGCTCGCCGGCGCGCTCGATGCGTCGGGTCATGCGCTGCGTCTGTCGAATGAACTGTACAAGGGCGGTGCGTCGAGCTTCCTCGATGTGCTCGACGCGCAAGAGGCGTATCTGCGCGACGCCGAATCGTTGAATCAGGCGAAGCGCGAGCATGCGCAGGCGGCCGTCGCGCTGTACCGGTCGCTGGGCGGCGGCTGGGATGCGCCCGCCGATGGCGATGTCGTGAAGACAACGCATCCCTCGACGGACGTGGCCGCCAACTGAAGCCTTCAACGAAGCGCCTCGTTCACGCGAGGCATCGAAGTGCAGTAGTTCAACTTGAGGAATAGCGATGAATGCACGCGATGTAGTGATTGCCTATCCCGTCCGCACGCCGATCGGCGCGTTCGGCGGATCGTTGAAAGAAGTCCCCGCGACACAACTCGGCGCGGTTGCCGTGCGCGAGACGCTGCGGCGTGGCGGGATCGACGCGAAGACGTTGTCGTCGGTGGTGATGGGCAACGTGATCCAGGCAGGCAACAAGATGAACCCCGCGCGGCAGGCGGCGGTCGGCGGCGGCGTGCCTGTGTCGGTACCGGCGCTGACCGTGAACCGCGTGTGCGGATCGGGCGCGCAGGCGATCATATCGGCCGCGCAGGAGATCGCGCTCGGGCTCGGCGATGTGGCCGTCGCGGGCGGCATGGAGAACATGGACCGTGCGCCGTATCTGCTCGAAAGCGGCCGCTGGGGCAGCCGCATGGGCAACGCGCAGGTGCACGACAGCATGTTGCGGGATGGGCTCGTCGATGCGTTCTCGAACGAGCACTCGGGCTGGCACACGGAAGACCTCGTGAAGAAAGCCGAGCTGACGCGCGCCGCGCAGGACGAATGGGCGGCGCGCTCGCAACAGCGCTTCGTGGCCGCGCAGGAACGCGGCGCATTCGACGCGGAACTCGTGGCCGTCGAAATCGAAGGACGCAAGGGCACTGTGCAGTTCACGCGCGACGAGCAGCCGCGCGCCGACACGACGGTCGAAACGCTCGCGAAGTTGCGCCCCGCGTTCCGTCCCGACGGCACGATCACGGCGGGCAATGCGCCCGGCCTCAATAGCGGCGCGGCGGCGATGATCGTCGCGGGGCGCGACTATGCGGACGCACATGGCATCGAAGCGTCGGCGCGGCTCGTTGCGTTCGGCATCGCGGCCGTCGAGCCGGGCATGTTTGGACTCGGCCCCGTGCCCGCCGTGCAGATCGCGCTGGGACGCGCGGGCTGGAAGCTCGGCGATGTGGAGCGCGTCGAGATCAACGAGGCGTTCGCAGCGGTGCCGCTAGCGGTCGCGCAAAAGCTCGGGCTCGCGCACGACATCGTCAACGTTCAAGGGGGCGCGATCGCGCACGGTCATCCGATCGGCGCAACGGGTGCGGTGCTCACGACGCGACTCATCCATTCGATGCGCCGCGACGGGTTGAAGCGCGGCATCGTTACATTGTGCATCGGCGGCGGGCAGGGGATTGCCCTTGCGATTGAAATCGTTTGAGGTGCGGTTGAGCGGCTTGTGAGGATTCGCGGCGGGTTGGGCAGGCCCGCTGCGGTTTGCGAGGATTTACGACGTGCTGGCTTCGTAGGTTCACGAAAATCAGATGGCCGCCTGTCGGCCGGTGCGGACAACGTTCAATATCGGTTACTAATACCTTGACCGACACGGTCGATTTTCTGGCCGTTGACACTGCCCATTGCGCGGACCTTCACGCGCTGCACATGTACGGCGTTCTTGCTGGCGGGAATCCCGGGCATGCACCCGGTCGCACGTCTCACACCACCCTCAAGTTTTCGGCGTAATTGCCGACATGGGAAACAAGGCAATGCAGCGCCAGGACGCTTCGCATCGTCGGTAAAATGTGCGGTCCGGACGGCGACCGTCTCCTCCGGACTGACAATGCGCATTAGACGAAACATCAAAGATTGAATCGTGAAGAACTTTTTCGATAACAAGCTTGCCGAGCGCTACGGCTACGGGATCGCCATACTCATCGCCGCAAAGACTGCCGATTTGCAGCGCGGAATTGATGCAACGAATGCCCGACGCAGGATTGAGGGCCGTCGTCTGCTCGACGACGCGCGCGTGGAAGAGGTGATCGCGGGTCTGCGCAATAACGGGCTGCTCACTGAAGAAAGGAATGTGGACGGCGCTGATCTGCCTGATGTGGGGGCTGCGGGGTGAGTGTCATCTGCCGTTAGCTTCGCGTCCGACCATGACCTCGTTGTCTCGCTCGCTATGGATCCGTCGTGCGTTGCTTTGCGGTGCGCTCGCGGCGCCGCTCGCCGCACACGCCGACTGCGTGCTCGACGCGGCCAAATATCATCGCGTCAATCCGACTGTTCTATTGGCCATTGCCGTCGTCGAGAGCAAAATGCGTCCGGATGCGATGCACGTGAATGCAAACGGATCACATGACATGGGCGTCATGCAGATCAACTCGATACATTTGCCGGAGCTGGCGCGTTACGGCGTGAAGCGCGAGGACTTATACGACGGCTGCAAGAACGTGTACACAGGTGCGTGGATCTTGCGCAAACGGCTCGACGAGTACGGCAACACGTGGGCCGCGATCGGCGCCTATCATTCCGCGACACCAGCGCTTCGCGACGGCTACGCTGCGCGTGTGCATGCGACGGTGCGCTGGCTTGTCGATTCGGGTTACGCGTATCCAGATCACCCCGTTAAATAATGAGCTTTCGAGCTGGCAGATAAAGCTACGATGTCCGTTTTTCAGGCGAACGGTAAGCGGCCCGTTCGCCTTTTTTCGTTGCGGACTCCGGACGCGTCAATAAGCTCCGCGCCGGCCGAATACCACGCCAATCGTCTGCAAGAGAATCTTCAGGTCCTGCCAGAGCGACCAGTTCAACACATAACGGCAATCGAGTCGCACGCGCGACGTATAAGTCACGTCGTTGCGTCCGCTGACCTGCCACAGACCCGTCATGCCGGGGCGCGCCGCGTAGTAGTACTGGATCGCGCTGCCATATTTCGAAACCTCCTCATCGACGATCGGGCGCGGGCCGACTAGGCTCATCTCGCCGCGAATCACGTTGTAGAGCTGCGGAAGTTCATCGAGGCTCGTCGCGCGCAACAGACGGCCGATTCCCGTGATGCGCGGATCGTTCTTGAGCTTGTGGTCGGCGGCCCACTCGGCGCGTGCCTGCGGGTCGCTCGCGAGCAGTTCTTCAAGGATGCGCTGCGAATCCATCACCATCGAGCGGAACTTGTACACCTTGAAACGCGTTCCGTTGGCGCCGATGCGCGTGTGACCATAGAACACCGGCCCCGGCGAAGAGAAGCGCACGGCGAGCACGATGCAGAGCATGATCGGCGAGAGCGCGACGAGCAACGCGGCTGCGCATGTCCGGTCGAATATCTCTTTGAGGAACCCTTGCACGCCAGGCGCTGGCATGTGGTTAAGATCGATCGCCAGTTGCCCGAATGTCTCGCCCGAACGATGCGTGATGAAGCTCGCAGTCGACGCGTCGGGAATCCAGCGAATTTCGACGGGCGCGCCGCGCAATCCGGCGACGACGTGTTCCATATCCGCATAGGCGGTCAGCGGCAGTGTCAACCAGACTTCGTCGACGTCGCGAGCGGTCACGAATGCACGAATGTCCTCGATCTTGTCCACACGCGGAATTTCGCTTGGGGCGGCGCTGACGTCGCGGGTGAAATAGCCGATGACGTCGTATCCCATCGTCGGCGTCTGCTTGGCTTTCTGATGAAACTCCTGCCCGTGCCGCCCATAGCCGACAATGAAGACGGTCTTGGTATTGAAGCCGCGTCCCCGAATCACGCGCAGCGCGCAATAGATCGCGACGCGGTCGAGCACGAGCAGCACGCTCGCTGAGACGAGCCAGCTGAGCATCCACGCGCGCGAAATCGATCCGCTCTGGTGAACGAGGAAAGTGGCGAAGATGCCCGCGAGCCAGGCCGAGAGCCACGCGCCGACAGCCTGCATCGACATCGTGGCTATGCTGCGGCCGCGCCACGATTCGTAAAGCCGGAAATAATCGAAAACCGTGAAAGCGTAAAACGAACAAAAGAGAATCACGAAACGATAAATCAACGGCAAAAGGCCATGCGAATTGCCGTGAACCAATGGTTTCGCGCAGAAATAGCCGGTCAACGCGATGATTGCAACGTCGAGAATGCGCGTGACGAAACGGCGCTTATCGCCGCGATAAAAACGCTTTCGGCTCGGCAGACTCGGCACGGACGTGCCGGACGATTGGGCAGAATTCATGGCAGCTTAAACAGTCGGAACCAGCGCATTGGTCTACGCTTTGCGGCGTACCGCAAAGTGTTAATTGTTAGAAACTTCCAGTCCTAAACCAGTTCTACGGAGTCACACGACGCGGCGCGTGACGGCGAGCCGTAATCCCGAGGTAATAAGCAAGCAACACGGCCGCGCCTAAGCGGGAGCCGGGGAACGGGTAGGAGAGGGTAAAGCGCGCATTAACGGCATGCGTTGAGACGAACATGTGAGCTGGCATGCTGGCGCGCGCGGCTGGCCTGTGGCGATCGCGCGCGGCGTCAACTGCCAGCTGGGCAGTGTGTTGCCGCTGCATACTGCTGTATTCCCCGAAATCGACTTGTTTCTAATTGCTTTTTTGTACTAGTACATGCGGTCTCTCGTCCTGCACATACCCCCGTAATTTCTTCCGGCATTGAAAGCCGCGTAATCATTATCGACAAACTCGTTTCAGGCGCAACCGATTTTTTTAATGCACGAAGAAAAAAGTTCTGGATACGAGAAGAAAAACGTTTGCGCCCACCTCATGAATTTTTTATGGCAGACGATGATTGGGTTTTTTGCAACGTCCGCAAAAGCCGCTTTGGACGGCGGCGTGGTGTTCCACCGTCGATGAGCACCGAAATGCTTCATGAACATCAGGATTCTTTTGACAGCGCAACCGAATGTTTGCTAGATTTCGCCGCTTACGGGGTTACAAATTTTTTCATAAGCGCGGGGCAATAAGAACATGAAATTCAAACAACTGATCGTGGCGGCCGTTGTTTCTTCCATGGCATTGGCGCCGCTGGCGCATGCTCAGTCCACGGGCGCAGCGGGCGCGGCTACAGGCGGCACCGGCACCACGGGTGCGGGTGCGGGCGCGGGCGCAGGTGCTGCTGCTGGCGCGGCAGGTGCAGCAGGCATGAGCGTCGCCACGATCGCCGGTGTGGCGGCGGGTGTCGCTGCGGTAGCAGGCGTCGCAGCGGCTGTCGCATCGGCGACGGGTGGCGGCAGCGGAGGTAATGCGACCGCGACGACGACCGTTACCGCAACGCGCTAACTTATCAATTCACTGTTTCTGGCTGTCAGCGGAAAGCCCCTGCAAGGGCTTTCCGCACGTCTTGCTTGAATCGAATCATTCCCTACGTATTCCGAAGAAAAGATGCGCTCGCAGTTGCTGGGCCTCCTCGGCGCGTTGCTCCTTTGCGCATGCTCGACATCGCTGCAAGGAGTCGGTGACGCCTACCGCGTCGTGCGCACGACCGGCGCGCGCAACTCAGGCGATACAGGCGGTCTCGATCCGACATATTCCTGGCTGAGGTTCACGCTGCACGGACATTCGACCGTCTTCGCGCTCGGCTATGTGGACCCGGACCCGAACGGCGCGATCGAGGTGTGGTACGGAGCAGGCCGTGAGGTTCTGCGGTTGCAGAACGGCCGCGTAATCGATACGGCTGGTTTGCCCGTGAACTGGTCCAGCGTGCGCTTTTCCGCGCGGCCAGCGTGGCAGAGCGCGAATGCGTCGCTCACATTCACGCGGACGCGGGACGTGATGCCGGGCTACCAGTTCGGTGTCGTCGATACCTTGATGCTCGCGCCGATCAAGCCGCCGTCCGGTTCCGACCTGACGGGCATCGCACCTGCTGAACTCACGTGGTTCGAGGAAACATCACGAGGATCGCAGCCGCTACCGCGCGCACGCTATGCAGTCGCGACGCAAGGCGGGAAGGCGATCGTCGTTTATGGCGAACAGTGCTTGAGCAAGGCGTTTTGCCTCAGCTGGCAGCGCTTGCCGGCCCGTGCGCCAGAAAAGAGTCATGCAGAGTAGAGAACGTTTCCTCGGCAAGCGAGCAACCTATTTGACGACGTGCCTGCTTGCTTGCGGCCTGCCGCTGTCTTCGCTTGCAAGCGAGACGCTCGTGGTCAAGTCGCAAGTATTGCTCGGCGACTGGCTGGCCGAGCGCGTCAACGCACAGGCATCGACGGCGCAAGGCGGGGGAGAGCCTGCGCTGTTTGCGCCCGGCGTGACATGGTTCGCTCAGCGCGAAGTCGCGCTGCAGGATACACAGCGCCGGCAACTTCTCGACGACATCAACGCGCTGCGCGGCCGCGATGCCTCGCGCTCGATTGCACGCGACGGCGTCTACGCGCTGATCGATGCGCGCGCGGCGACGGGCCGCGTGCCGCTTGCGAGCGGCGACCCGCGCTGGCTGCAGGCGAATCGCGCAAGCGATCCGATGCTCGAGCCGGGGGACATCGTCAAGCTTCCTGATCGACCCAGGACGGTGACGGTGATTCGTTCGACGGGGTCGCTCTGCGTGCTCCCGTTCGTCGTGAACGCGGAAGCGATGTACTACGTGCGCGCGTGCAATTCGCACGCGAGTCCGGACACGGCATGGATCGCTCAACCCGACGGCCGTGTTGCGCGCTTCGATATCGCGCTGTGGAATCGCGAGCCGCAGGATCTGCCTGCACCGGGCTCATGGATCTGGGCCCCGGATCGCAGCGAGCGGTGGCCCGAGGACATGTCGCGCCGCATTGCTGCGTTCTTCGCGACACAAGGCGTGTCCGAAACCGATGATCCGCGCTTCAAGCCAACCGTCGAGATTCCGCAGCCGCCGCCGAGCACGGCGCCGCGCTCGCGATCGTTTCCTGTGACGGGCGGTGACTGGGGCAGCGTCGGCATTCTGCAGACGCCCACGGCGCGCATGAACGAAGCGGGCGAAGCGTCGTTCAGCGTGTCGACGGCCAACCCGTATACGCGCATCAACGTGATGCTTCAGCCGCTCGATTTTCTTGAGGTGGGCTTTCGCTATACCGACGTCTCCAATCAGCCTTATGGGCCGTCGTCATGGAGCGGTTCGCAGTCGTACAAGGACAAGAGCGTCGACGTGAAGCTGCGGCTGATGAAGGAATCCGCGTGGCTGCCCGAACTGGCTGTCGGCTTTCGCGATATCGCCGGCACAGGTCTCTTCTCGGGCGAATATCTGGTGGCTAACAAGCGGTTCGGCGACTTCGACTGGAGTGCCGGCCTCGGCTGGGGCTATGTCGGTGGGCGCGAGAATCTGCCGAACCCGCTATCACACGTCAGCAGCCGGTTCGATACGCGGCCGTCGAGCGAATCGACGGGCACGTTTTCGACCGCATATTTCCGCGGACGCACTTCGTTCTTCGGCGGCGTCCAGTATCAGACGCCCATCGACAAGCTGATCCTGAAGCTCGAATACGACGGCAACAACTATCAGCATGAGCCGTTTGGCGTCGCGCTTACGGACCGCTCGCCGATCAACGTGGGTGTTGTCTATCGGGCGACTTCGTACCTCGATCTGAGCATGGCGTTCGAGCGCGGCAGCCGCCTGATGCTCGGCTTTGCGCTGCATGGCAATCTGAAGAACGCCGGCATGCCGAAGATCGGCGATCCGAAACCGTGGCCGCTGGCGACGCCGCCTGCGCCCGTTGCGCTCGCCGCCGCGCAGCCGGCTTCCTCGCGCATTGCGCCGAGCGGATTCAAGCGGATAGTGGCCGATAACGCGCAATCCGGTCTGGCTCTCGGCATGACGACGGCCAGCATCACGAACGTTGCAAGCGACCTGGCAGTTGCGTCCGCGTTTGATGCAGACGCAACCGACTGGCATCGGATCGCAACAGATGTCGAGGATCAGACGCGCTGGCGCGTCGTCAGCGTGCGCGTGCATGACGACGACATGCTGGTCGAATTCGACAATCCGAGCGCATTCTATCTGCAAGAGCAGATCGACCGTATCGTCAACGTACTCGATCGCGATGCGCCGGCCGGCATCGCGACGTTCACGTTGCAGATTCGCCAGCGAGGCATCGCGATCGCGACGTACACGATCCATCGCGCCGCCTGGTACGCGAGCCACAGCCGCGTCGTGACGCCGGGCGAACAGACGCCTGTCATGCAGAGCCGCCCGCCTCTCTCCGAACGCGAAGCTGCGAGCATGGACGAAGTTTTTGCCCAGAAGCCGAAACGCTTCACAGGCTCGATCGGGCCTGGCTATCAGCAATCGTTCGGTGGCCCCAATGGCTTCCTGTATGCGATCTCTGTGGTGGCGACGGGCGAGATGCGCGTCACGCAGACGTCCTGGCTGGCCGGCGCAATCAACGTGAATCTGCTCAACAACTTCAGCAAGTACAAGGCAGATACGATCAGCGACCTGCCGCACGTGCGCACCGACATCCGTCAGTACGTGACGAGCTCTCGCGTGACGATTCCGTTTTTGCAGGCGACGAAAGTCGGCCGGCTCGGCGACAGCAGTTTCTACAGCATGTACGGCGGCCTGCTCGAAAGCATGTTCGCGGGCGTCGGCGCCGAGTGGTTGTATCGCCCGTATGGAAGCCGCTTCGCGATCGGTGTCGACGCAAACGAAGTGCGTCAGCGTGGCTACGACCAGAACTTCTCGATGCTCGATTACAGGACCTTCACGGGCCACGTGACCGCATACTGGGATACGGGCTGGCATGGGGTGCAGGCGAACGTGAGCGTCGGCCGCTATCTGGCCAAAGATGTGGGCGTGACGGTCGATATTTCCCGGCGTTTCCGTAACGGCGTGACGATGGGCGCGTATTTCACGAAGACGAATGTGTCGTCCGCGGAGTTCGGCGAAGGCGGATTCGATAAGGGCATCTATCTGACGTTCCCGTTCGACATCATGTTGACGCGCTCAAGCGGCGAATCGGGCAAGGTGCTATGGCAGCCGCTGTTGCGAGACGGCGGCGCGAAACTGAACAGGCAGTACCCGCTGTACAACCTGACTGACGAAAGCGATCCGCGCAGCCTTTGGTACGGACCTTCCACAATTGGCAGGTGAAACGAGGAACATGCCTTCTTTTCGGCGGATTGAGAAAAGTCGGGGCGGGCTAAGCTTCCTCACCTTCTTATGGCAGCATTTAGTGAGTTGCGCGTGCTACGACGTAAGGACCATACGGGCGAGCGGCGTTAGAAGAAGACAATGTTCAATCATTTAAAGAATCCGCACTACGAGGACACCACGCAATTCCGCACACTGCCCGCGCGTACGTGCGGACAACGGATAAGCGCCCGTGTCGCTCGCAAGATGCTTGCAGCTGCAACCACAGCTATTCAACTCACGCTGCTGGCGTGCGGCCACGCTCACGCGGCCGACGCGCCGTATCCGCCGATTCCTGCATGGGTGCAAAACGACAGCGCCGCGAGCGCCGCTTCGGCGATGCCTGCACTGCCCGGTGCGCAACTTCAGAACGCGCCGGCGCCGAGCGGTCATGTATCGCTGAACCCCACGCCGTCGGAAGGTGTTCTGCCGAATGCGGCGTCGCCGGAGGCGGGACAGGCGTTCGCCGTGTCGCCGGACGCAGCGCAGCTGCGCGCCGCCCAGGCACGAGCGAAGATGGGCGCGAATGGCGTTCCCGCCGATCCGCCGACGGCATTCCAGCGCTTCGTCGCCGACTCCACGGGACGCACGCTGCCTATCTTCGGTCAGGATCTGTTCAGCGGCGCAGACGCGGGCACTTATGCGTCCGTTCAGAACGTGCCCGCTCCGTCCGATTATGTGATCGGCGTCGGCGACGAAATTCAGTTGCAGGTATGGGGTGGAGTCGACGGCAACATGACGCTTACCGTCGACCGCAACGGTCAGGTCAATATCCCGAAGGTGGGCGCCGTGACCGTGGCGGGCGTGCGTGCCGGCGAGCTCGACAGCGTGCTGCAGCGTCAGATCGGCCGCGTGTTCAGCAACTTCAAGGTCAACGCATCGCTTGGCCGGATGCGTTCGATTCAGGTCTATGTCGTCGGGCAGGCGCGGCGTCCGGGTGCCTACACGGTGTCGAGCCTCTCGACGCTCGTGAACGCGCTGTTTGCGAGCGGCGGCCCCGGGCCGAATGGCTCGATGCGCAGTATCGAACTGCGACGCGGCGGCGCGCTCGTCGCGACGCTCGACCTGTATGGCTTCATCACGTCCGGCCGCGCAGACGGCGACATGCATCTGCTGCCGGGCGATGTCATCGTGATTCCGTCTGCCGGTCCGCGCGTCGCGTTGATGGGTGCGCTCGATACGCCTGCGATTTACGAACTGAAGCCGCAAGGCGAATCGCTGCGCCAGTTGCTCGGCTATGCGGGCGGTACGTCGGCATTGACCAGCACGGACAAGGTGACGATCGAACGCGTGACCGACCCGACGATGAGCGAGCCGTCGCGCCGCGTGGAAGAGCGCAGCCTCGATTCGACAGGGCTCGCGAGCGCAGTGAAGGACGGCGACATCGTCACGCTGCAGAAAATCAATCCGGGTTTCGCCAACGCGGTGACGTTGCGCGGCAATGTGGCTGCGCCGCTGCGTTATCCGTACAGGCAGGGAATGAAGCTATCGGATCTGCTGCCGGAACCTGACGCACTGCTCACTGCGGATTACTTCAAGCGGAAGAATGTGCTGGTTCAGTTCGAGCGCAATGGGCGCGAGCCGACTAACGATCGTCCGAACTCGCTTCTGCTCCAGCCACTGGATTCGGGGCGGGGTAGTCGTCTAGATCGCCTCGAAGCCGGTCGCGACAATCGGGTCGAGAATCTTGTCGATGAGCCGAACTGGAATTATGCGGTCATCGAACGCCTTAACCGCCATGACTTAACAACCGAACTCATTCCATTCAATCTTGGTGCGATCGTGCATAAGACCGATTCCAAGGCGGACCTCGCACTGGAACCCGGCGATGTTGTAACGATTTTCGGCAAGAAGGACATGCGTCTTCCGCTCGCCGACCATACACGCTTTGTGCGGGTCGACGGCGAAGTGCGCGCTGCAGGCGTTTACCAATTGCAGCCGGGTGATACATTGCAGACAGTATTGCGCCGGGCGGGCGGACTTACGTCGCAGGCCTACGTTTACGGCATCGAATTCACGCGTGAGCAGACGCGCGAGGCCCAGACGCAGAACCTAGGGGCTGCCATCGCTCGCTCGGAGCAGCAGTCGGGGGCGAAGCTTGCGGCAGCGATCGCAAACATGCCGACGTCCGCGGACACAAAGGCCCTCCAAGATCAGATGGCGCAGGAGCAGCGTGCCCAGATCGCACGTCTTCGGCAGCTCAAACCGAGCGGGCGCATGTCGCTCGAGCTGGCCACAGACGCACACGACATTGGAGATCTCCCTGATCTCCCACTCGATAACGGCGACGCGATTTACGTGCCCCCGCATCCCGCATTTGTGACCGTGGTCGGCGCGGTTGACAATGAAAATGCACTGATCTGGAAGCCGGGGCGTACGGTCGGCGATGCGCTGCGCGTCGCTGGCGTGCAACAGGATATTGCGGAGCCGGATTCGGCATTCGTACTCCGTGCGGACGGCAGCGTTCAGAATCGCGATTCGATGCACTGGATGAGTTCGTTCGACTCATTGAAGCTGATGCCGGGCGATACCGTTGTCATGCCAGAGAAGATTGACCCGCGCTCGCCAATGACGAAGTTCATTGCGGGCCTTAAGGACTGGTCGCAGGTACTAGCGAACTTCGGTCTGGGTGCAGCCGCTATCAAAGTGCTTAGGTGAATCGTCATGAACGATATGCAACTTAATTCAATAAGCGCGCCGACCGCCGCAAGGAAATCAACGTTGTTCGCCGAGCAAAACATCGACGTGATCGAGGTGCTCGTCACTCTCGGTGAACAAAAATGGCGGTTGCTCTGTAAGACCGTGATCGGCGCGATGTTAGGTGTTGCCATCAGCTTCGCGCTACCGCCGCTCTATACCAGCAATACGGTGTTGCTGCCCCCTCAACAACAAAAGGGTGGCCTAAGTGCAATGGCGGAACTGGGTGCGTTGTCGGAACTAGGTGGCGCAGTCGGCATCAAGACTCCCGATGAGATGTATGTCGGCTTACTGAAAAGTGACACAGTCGCGGACGATTTGATCAAGCGCTTCAACTTGCGGCAGCGTTACGACGAGAAATTGATGCGGGATGTCCGTGAACGGCTAAAGCGCAATGTGTTGATTACGAGCGACAAGAAGACGGGGTTCATTACGATAGAAGCCTCGGATCGCGTTCCGGAATTCGCGGCTCAACTTGCCAACGCCTACGTAGACGAACTGCGGTTGGCTGTGGACCGGTTGGCCGTGACGGATGCACAGCAGCGCCGTGTGTTCTTCCAGCAGCAAATAGCGAAGACACTCGATCGACTTAGCGAGGCCGAAATCGCCTTTGATGAAGCGCGCCGTAAATCAGGAGTGGTCAGTCTGGACGGCCAGGTTGCCAACACAATACGGACGTCGGCGGAATTGCGCGCGCGTATTGCGGCGACGGAAATCGAGCTGCAGGCGATGCGGACCTATGAAACTGACGAAAACGCTGATGTACAACGCGCGTTAGCAACAATCGAAGCAATGCGGGGGCAACTGCAGGCGTTAGAGCAGGGCGGTAACGATGGTGCCCAAGGCGCAGCGAATCGCGACTCCTCGGCGCTCGCGAACATCAGGGCCTATCGAGAAGTAAAGTACCAAGAGGCAATGCTCGATCAACTGCGCAAGCAGTTGGCGCTCGCGCAAGTTGACGAAGCGAAGGAAGGCCCGCTTGTACAGCAGATCGACGTTGCCGTCGCTCCGGAAAAGAAGTCATGGCCAAAGCGGTGGCTCTTCGGCGCGCTCGCAGGGCTGCTCGGTCTGTTGATCGGTGTGGCACCAGTCGTTATCCGTCACGCTTTGCAGAAAAATCAACACTTGCTCGGCGACGTGATCCGCCTGAGCAGAGCTTGGCGTCTAAAGCGTTGATGGAGTGCTGACGCGACTGCAGTTCTATATCGATCGTAAAGACGTCAGTAACGGGTGGGTTCTTTGGGCAAGAGTTTGTACCCCACTGCAGCTTAATGCCAGGCGCAAACTGCGCGCACTGATTTTGTCAGCGGCAACACGCTCCAGCTTAAATCGTCTACAAAACTGTATGTCGCCTTAGCTCATGATTGGTATCCTATATATATTGCTGTCTCTTCAAAATCTTACGCTGGTTCCAATCGGAGAGAATGGATTCAAGGCCTTTCATGTCGGCATTATCATGCTCTTTCTGGTCGCGCTGACGCGACTCGGCAAGACGAGTGACATGGCGGTCATTTATAGGTATTTGACCTTTGTCATCTGTGTATCGCTGATTGACTATATCGGCGAACCCGTGGACCCGCTTATCGCTAACTACGTCCTCTGTTATGTCCTCGCACTGTCGGTAAATTCCCTATACGCGGAAGCCGAATACGAGACAACATTGAAATCGTTGCGGTGGGGCGCGGTTGTTATTCTTGCGATCTCTGCCACGAACGTACTGCTTCACTTCAGCGAAGTCCGAACCGTCCAATCGATCGATGCAAATCAAGGCGTTCGACCTGAGTTGCCTTATCTCGTTTATGCTGGTGGCGCGAATCTGGAGGCATCGTGGATTGCGCTTGCCGGTGCATTCTTCGTGCGTGAACGGCGCTTGGGGCTTCTTTATGTGCTGGCGTCGATATTCATTGACTACAGTTTTATCTCCCGTTCCGGCTTCATCGCGACTGTTCTAGTCGGGACGGTCTGGTTTTACCACAATGTTAGGTCGAAGAAACTCTGGGTCCTTGCCGCTACGATTACGGTAATTGCGGCAGGCACGATGAATGATGCTTCACTTACGTCATTTGCGCTATTTGATCGTTTTTCGAATGTTGGCAGCGAGCCGGGAAGCCTAGGTCGTCTCTTAATGTGGGCATATATTCCCGATGCGTTCTTGAAGCATCCGTTTTTCGGCTATGGCGCAGGCAATGCAATCAATTCGATACGCGATCTAGGTTTCAACGGACTTGAGAACAACGTTCATAACTACTTTTTTCATAACGTTCTGGAATTCGGGCCACTTGGCCTGATTCTATGGTTGCTGCTTCTACTCGGTGTCATGCGTATCCGCGCGAAGCCTGAACTTCGAACCTATTGTGGCAGTTTTCTGCTTTTGAGCATGATCGAATTTCGCGGTGCCGAGCCGCTGCTCTACTTCGTTCTATCGATACTGATTATTGGAAAGCTGACCAATGACGATAAGCAGCAATCGCGAACGCAACAACAGGCTGTGTTACCGGATGCAGCAGAGCCTCTCAACTAAAGCGCTAAGATCATGAAGGCATGTTGTGTGTTGATTCCCTACTACAATGCGGGCGATGCATTGGTCGAGGCTATTCAATCCATCGACTACGATCCAATCCGTCCCGATGTCATCGTAGTTGACGATGGGAGCATGAAACTGCGCGCGAAGGAAGCCTTGCGCAGTTATGCAGGGCCGCTGACGGTGAAATTGCTCGAGCTTCCCAACAATGTGGGGATTGAAAACGCTCTCAACGTTGGGTTATCGGAACACGGACGAGAATACCAGTACATCGCGCGACTCGATTGTGGCGATGTTTGCATTAATAGCAGAATTGCCAGACAAGTTCAGCTACTTGAGGCTAACCCCAACATTCATCTTGTGGGAAGCTGGGTCGAATTCATCAACCTGGAAAACGTCACTCAATTTGAGCTAAGACATCCATCGCGATTCGACATCATACAAAAGCGCATGTTCTTGAATCCAACTTTTACGCATCCGTCAGTTATGTTCCGTAGCTCGGTTCTTGATACAGTGGGATTGTATCCAACAGAATTCAAGGCCGCGGAAGATTACGCTTACTTCTTCAATATTATTGCGAAGCACGAGGCTACCAACATTGAGGAATCGCTTGTTCGCTGTTTGATCGATCCTCACGGCATTTCTACACAGAAGAGAAAACGTCAAATCGTCAGCAGGATAAGAATTATTCTTGCAAATTTTCATCTCGATGCATGGGCCGTCTATGGCCTTGTGCGATCACTGATCCTTTTAATGGCGCCGCGGGAACTTACGGTCGTTTTGAACTCTTTGCGGGGTAGGTTCATGCACAAAGCTCAGGCGATGATGGAGTAAGCGTCGTCATGAAGGTCATGCACATTGTCGAAGCAACTGCCACTGGCACGCTCTCCATGGTTGTGCTGCTTGCGAATGGGCAGGTGGAAGCCGGTCATTCCGTGGAAGTCGTCTATTCGCTGCGACCGGAAAGTCCAACAGACATTTCGATCTTGTTCCGGCCCGAAGTCTCCCTAAACATTGTGAATCTCCGCGGACCGATCAACAAGCTGACGGGTTTTGCGCGTGTTCGTCGGTTGTTGCTTGGTTCTGCGCCAGATGCGGTGTTTATGCATTCGTCTTTTGCGGGATTTATTGGTCGGGTGGCGGCGTTTGGCGTGCTGAAAGAGACGAAGTTTTATTACATCCCGCACTGTATCTCGTTCATGCGGGCGGACATTTCCGGACTGAAGAAGTGGATCTTCGTTCTGCTCGAGATGATTGCCTCGCTTAAAAAATCAGAGTTTCTTGCATGTTCAGAAAGTGAGCGCAATAAGATCGAAAACTATATCCGTTTCAGAAATTGCAGGCTGATTGAGAACGCCGTTGATTTCAGCGACGCGTTCGATTGGAAGGAGCCGATGTCTGGCGCGACGCAGACTGTCGTGACCGTTGGGCACATCAGGGAACAAAAAGGACCTCGGGAATTTGCCCGAATCGCTGCCAGGGCGCGCGACACGGGCATGAACATTTCATTCTTGTGGATCGGCGATGGCGATGCAACATTCCGGGATGAGTTAGAGGCTGAGGGCGTGACCGTCACCGGCTGGATGTCGCGACCGAACGTGATCGAGCAACTTAAGCGGGCGAATATCTATTTGTCTACTTCGCATTGGGAAGGTATGCCCGTTGCAATGATCGAGGCGATAGGGGTGTCGTTACCCATCGTCGCATCAAAGTGCGATGGGAACGTAGACGTTGTGGATCACGGGCGCACGGGACTGCTGTTCGACGTTGTTGAAGAGGCAGGCGAGGCGCTGCTTTCTTTGATAAAGAATCCAATGTTTGCGCGGAAACTCGCAAGTGCAGCGTGGATCGATTCAAAGCGGCGCTTTAATCGCGAGAGGTATCTGGCTGAGTTCTCTCAGCTTGTGCAGCCGACTGCTCATCCGAAATTTTCGAATGAGAACATGCTGGACAGACCCCAGCTCGATGGTGCGCTGACCAGGAGTCTGGAAAATGATGAGTAGCTGTTGGCAGTGCGCTGCGAAATAGTGTTCCCTTGTGCCGATTACTGCGCAGGCTTTCGGATTTCAGCCTGTGCCCCATGAACTGCTCGCAGGCCGAGGACTGGCAGAAAATGAAAGCGGTAGCTCTTATCGTACGATTCGGGAATTCCGATATGAACCGTATCGTGACCAACATTGGATGGCTATGTCTCGAGCGCGCGTCGCAGATCGTGATTACGGTGCTGGTTAGCGGTATATTTGCGCGCTATTTTGGACCGAATCTCTTTGGCAAATGGCAGTACGCTAACACATTGCTCGCAGTTATCATCCCTGTTACCTGGGTATGTGGTGCGGAGATCTTGGTTCCAACTATAGTGAAGCGGTCATTAGGCGACCTCGGTTCAGTGTTGGGCAGCGCCTTTGTACTCCGGATGAGTGTGTCGTTCTTGGCCGTCCTTGTGACATGGGGCTGCATCTACGCAGGTCTTACCGATCCTATCGTGGGGAGCATGCTAGCGGGACTGGCTGTCACGATGCTATTTCGCGAACCCATTGTCGGTGTGGTCAATGCCTGGCTACAGAGCATTACGTTCAGCCGACCACAATTGCTGACTAGCACGTTGACGGCGATGGGAAAGGCTGTTGCTGTATATGCCTTTGCTCGAACGTGTGTCGCGGCGTCTTGGTTCGGTTGGCTTTGGGCGCTTGAATCGGCCATTGTCGCTTTTGCCATGGTGATTTATTTCCGTGGTCGCCATGGGGGAGTCTTGGGCTGGCACGTAGACAAACGGCTCCTTGTGCAGTTCGCGAAATCGGGGCTCGTTTTTTGGCTAGGCTTGATCTGCATGTATTTTTTTCTAAAGATAGATCGCCTAATGTTGGCGCGTGAGGTGTCTTTCGCAGCATTGGGAAAGTATTCGGCAGCCTTGCAATTGAACGAGAGTTGGATAGCGGTTACGTTGATGCTCGCGCAAACTGTCGCGCCAACGTTTGTCTACAGTGTTCAGAAATATACGGAGCTGCGTCGCAATCTCGTCCTTCTACTCGTATTGACTGCGGCGTTGATGACCGTGGGTGCTACCGCACTAGACTTACTCGCGCGAATCATCATTACAAAGATATTCGGGCCGGCCTATGTTGAGTCAGTGCGTATTTTTCGCTTAGCCGTATGGCTTGCACTGCCCGCGGGAATTGAGGCAATCGGTAATCTCGTCTTGCTTAAATTTCAAGCGAAATACGTCGTGCTGACTAAGTGGATCCTGGCTCTCGCCGTAGCGTTTATTATGAACCGATGGGCTATCCCTAGATACGGCGTGGATGGGGCACTGATAGGGCTCGCTTCGGGCTATCTGTCTGCATTGCTTGTTGATGGGGGTTACATCGTGGCAAGACTTCGCCTGGAAAGGGATCAAATAGAAGTATCTAAGGTGGTAGGAGCATAATGAGCATGCCATTAGTTACGGTGCTGATGCCCGTCTATAACGGAGCGGCATATCTGCGATCGGCTATTCAATCGATCCTGGATCAGACCTTCAAAGACTTCGAATTTTTGATCATCGACGACGGTTCGGTGGATGGCACGGCGGAAATACTCGCGTACTTTGCGCGTCTAGATCGGCGCGTGCGGATCCTTGCACAGGAAAATGCTGGGATCGTGGTTGCGCTTAATCGCGGGATGGCGGAAGCTCGCGGAACCTATCTCGCTCGTATGGACGCGGACGATGTGGCAGCCCCGACGCGCCTAGAATTGCAGGTGGCGGAATTCGAGCGTGATGTACACCTCGTGGCCTGTGGAAGCGACTTCATCAAGTTCGGCACGGCAGAACGCAACGTCAAGATGCCAAAGACGCATGCGCAGTGCAATTTGTTCCAGCTAATCAAGCCATGCTTTGCCCATCCGAGCGTGATGCTTCGTATGGAGGTCATGAGAAAGAACGACCTGTTTTATGCCGCCGAATACACCTATGCCGAAGACTACAAGCTTTGGTCCGACCTTGCGCCACTGGGGACCTTCCATAATATCTCGCGTCCTTTGTTGCGCTATCGTTTGCATCCCGCGCAAATTGGCGCGACAAAGGTTGTGCTGCAGCGGGCGATGCATTTGCGGGTTGCGACAGAGAATTTCGCAAGGTTGAAGATTTCAATCGACTCGTCGGAACTTGAGTCATTTCTGTGGCCTGCCGATGGGGGGGGGTATGGGGCAGTGCGTTACCTTCTTCGCGCAGGCCGCTTTGTCTGTGGACTTTTGATGCACCGGCAACTCAGGGAGTTCTATTTCTTACAGATTATTTCGCGTATTTTTGTTGTTAACTTATTCCGTACTGTTTTCAAATCGGTTACGATTCAAGCATCATGAAAGATTAAGTAGGAAGCAGCCAGCCAGCTCTGGCTGCCCAGCACTATTTGGAAAATAACATGTACGTCGTTCGAGAATGGCCTCACTCGGCGTTCCCTGAGGCCGGTCGTGTGTCCCATACATGCGCCAAACGTGCTGGTGGTGGTTCCCAGCGTTTAGTCTTACAACATATCCGCTCGCGCCGCGGAGTGGCGCGTGATTAGACTCCGTGACTCCGCCATCTCTCTTACTGGTGTGATCTTTGGGCAGGGTATTTTTTTTGCGTGCGTGACGTTGATCGGTCGCGAACAGGGGCCTGCCATGCTCGGTCGCTTTAATGCGTATCTGGCGATGGGCACTCTTGCAGGCACCCTAGCGGTGCTGCGCTATGAACTTGCATGCATTAGCGATTCGCCGGCCAAAGCGTTCGAAGCACTGCTTCATTCGATTCTTCTGGCACTTTCCCTTGGTATAGCCGCGGCAGCTGCACTCTGGATGTTAGGCTTAACACAGTATTGGGTAGTCGAAGTTTTTGCATTTTCGCTGTTGGTGCAGAACGTCGGGTCGCTTTATCTCAACAGCCTGCGTCGCTATACCCTTATCTTCGTCTGCAGGTCTATCGCGAACTTTGTTTTTCTCGTTTGGGTCTGGTACGCATCCTTGGTTAATTTGGCTTATGACGCATTTTCCGTCTATGCCGCGATCTATTTTTTCGTGGGTACTGGGACGCTATTTTGCATCTTGATGGATGGACGACGGAATGGATATACGTTCCGTTTGCGGAGGGGGTTTTATGTGGAGCATGCGCGGTACCCTAAATACCTCCTACCGTCTACCCTGCTTGGCTCGGTCTTGGCGTATGCGCTCTCGATACTCATGCCGGTCTGGTACAACGCCGAACAAGTGGGCTATTTCGCCGTGGCCTATCGTTTTGGTGTCTTTCCCGTCTCCTTGATTGGCCAAAGCATTGGTGGCGTGTTTCGTCGTGACGCGGTCGGTGTAGCTCAAGCGTCGACGCCGGCAGCTTCACTGCAATATGTTTTTGTCGCTTATGCGTGCGGTCTGGTGGTGATCGCTGTTGCTTACGCGCTGACTGTCACTGTTTTGTTTGAACCTTTGGTAAGCGTATTGTTCGGGGCTCATTGGTCCGGCGCCTCCGCTACTTACCTGCATGTGTTAACGCCACTATTCGCGCTTCAAATTATATATGTTCCGCTTTCGCAGGTTTTCCTGGCTACAAAGCAACAGCGTCTTGATTTCGCCGTGCAGCTTTTGACGGCGTCGGCTCTGGGCGTGACGTTATACGCGGTTCACAAATGGTGGCTTGGGTTGACTACCACACTACTGTCGTTTTCGTGTGTGGGGGCTGTATGCACACTCGTGGGAATATACGCCACATCAAGGGCCGCTGAACTAAGCTTGCGCGACGTACGCGGCGTGTTCCAACTGAGTTGGATTGGGAGGCGAAGTAAATGATTCTGCTTCTTGTGGACTCGATGGAACGTGCTTACTTTTTTGAACGACTTGTGCACGAGGTACGGAGCGAATTCGACGTTCTCTTCGTGACGGGAGAACCCATGGCACATCTCCGTCTGCGTCGAGCGGGTTATCGGTCTGTCTACCTGCGGCGTCCACTGATCGGTATTGGTGAAACAGCCGAGATACTGCGTGGCGCTCGAATCGAAGCGTCGATTGAAGTTTTGAATGAAAAAGTTACTCTGAAGAATGCCTATCGGGATGCGACTGCAGCGGTTAATATCTTGGGCAGAGTATTCTCGAACAACGTAATCAGCCGTTGTCTCGTCTGGAATGGTCAGCAAATACTAGGACGTACGGTGACCGCCGTGGCTGCAAGCATGGGCATTCCGGTCCTTTATCTCGAGATTTCAAACCTTCCTTCAAAGCTGTTCGTCGATCCTGAAGGAGTCAATGCGCTTTCTTCGATTCGGCGCGACAACCGCGCAATCAATCAATGTTGTGTGCCGTTGCAGGAAGAGCATGCAGCATGGATGGTCGAATACGAGCGCTACAAATCGGCTCCGCTGCCGCAGGCACGGGTTCACTGGAAGTGGCAACTTGCTTCTTTGTGCAACATCGCAGTAAAGCATGCAACACGTGGCGTGATACAAGGCACATTGAGCCTCGCGACAGTAAGTCGTCGTGCGGCTTCAATCTTGGATGCACGAGAACATTCGGAAGCCGAGCTGGCTGCAATGCCTTATGTGTTCCTGCCTCTGCAAGTATCGGCGGATACGCAAATCAAACTGCATTCGGATGTTGACAATTTTCAGGCGATCGAGCGTGCCGCGAAAATCGCGGAAGAGTTAGAGTTAGGTTTGCTGGTGAAACTGCATCCTGCTGAGCGCGATGCAAACTCAATTCGCCGCCTGTTTCAATTGCGGGAACAGCTGTCGTTCGAATTCACTGGGTCGCCAACCGTCACGCTTATTCGTCATGCGCACAGAGTCGTTACGATCAATTCAACGGTAGGACTAGAGGCACTGCTTTATGATAAGCCTCTCACTACGCTTGGACGCGCGTTCTACGAAGGCTTCGATCGCGACACTCTACTCAAGTATATTCACGGTTTCCTGTTCGACGGCATCGATTATTTTGGCAAAGTACCTGTGCCTGCCGTAGCTGCCAGACGGGTGCTCGCATGGACGGAGGGGCGAGAATCTGCTGGCTTTCACAAGGGATCTTGAATCCAATCACCGCAGTGGGCGCGGCGCTCGGAACTGCTGTATAGACCTGTACAAGGAAGCGGTCGACCCGACGTGGAAAAACGTATCGGCATTCGCTGCGCGACTTGCCGAGCCGCGACTGCCATGGATCGCGGTCTATGATTAGTCCGACATCGGGCTCGTTCAACTGACAGACTGCTTGCAAACCTGGCTTCCCTAAGACGTTGGGGTTTTCTTTCAGGATGGTTGCGCGTCTATGCGCGCGAACCGTGCATCGCGCGTCAATATCTGGATGTACTGTCGAAATGAATAAGAATGCAGCGCATTCGAGTGATAGCCCAAGCGTTTCATCCGGCTGGCGGGGAGACTTTCCGTCCCGCCACGGCCGGTGAAATTCATTCTCGACTGTTCGCCTCTAAAGGGTATTCGGTGTATCTGTTCGACGGCTCGCTCGCACTACGTTTCAGACAGCACTATTCGGCCGCTCGCGCCCGAGGCGTCAGCGCGCAAAGGCTTGTAGCCGACTCAACGCAATGCGCGCCGTCACGACGACAGGCGCGCATTGACAGAGCATCACCGCGCCGCTACCGCCCGGTACTGGCATCGACAAACGTAAAGCCGAACCTGGTGACAACCCCTCGATGATCGACTTGAAATCAGCCGACCCGGGGACAACGACGCGAATCCATCATGCACGGTAAGTGCATATTGTGCGTTCGTCAGAATGTCCTGCACCTTGTACGTAAGACACGAAAACGAATCGATCGAACAGACGTTGTACCCGCGGCTTTTACAAGGTTCTCAGGCAATACCAGTTGCCGTAGTAACGTCTCTTGATAATCTAAGGAAAGAACTGGCCGACCTCGACGTCCTTGTTTGACACATTCGAATCGAGCCGGGGCGTATCGACTGTGTAGTACACGACGCGCTGATACGTCTTCTTGAAGATCGGCGGCACGGCCTTGATCGAAAGTGGCGATGACTGATAGTGCGGCGCTTCCTAGGCAAGCGTCGTATAGCGTTTTGCGAAAGTTCCATTAAGTAAGCCCGTCGAAAGACGCGTTTGGAAGTCTCCGCTCGCGCTTGCTTTGTATCAGGGAGCCGCGTGAGGAGATAAAACGTAGTGATTCCGTGCCGGCGAAGACTCGCGATGCGATGCCGAGCCACTGGCGGGCGTACATGAAACCTGCCGCAACGCGCATATATTCCCCGCGAGCAGAGATCCCGTCCCCACGATAGACTGATTCACACAGGCATCGTGTCAAACGCATAAAGCGCGCGATGTCAACACGAAAGAAACCCCAAGGAGCAGCAATGCGAATTCTCATAGTCGGCGCGGGCGCCACAGGCGGATATTTCGGCGGTCGTCTTGCGCAAGCGGGCCGCGACGTCACATTTCTCGTGCGCGCAAAACGCGCCGAAGAACTGCAACACTCTGGGCTCGTCATCAAAAGCCCGCGCGGCGATGTCACGTTACGCGACGTAAAGACCGTGCTCGCCGATCAGATCAGCGAGCCCTACGATGTCGTGCTGCTGAGCTGCAAGGCCTACAGCCTCGACGATGCAATCGAATCGTTCGCGCCCGCCGTCGGCGACGCGACGATGATCCTGCCCGTGCTGAACGGCATGCATCACGTCGATGTGCTGAAAGCGAAGTTCGGCGCATCGAAAGTATTGGGCGGCCAGTGCGTGATCGCCGCGACGCTCAATCGCGAGCGCGAAATCGTACATCTGAACGACATGCATTCGATCGGCTTCGGCGAACTCGGCGGCGGCATCAGCGAGCGCGTGCGCGCGATTGCGTCGACGTTCGAAGGCGCGGGCTTCGACTTCGCCGTGGCCGACGACATCCTTCAGCAGATGTGGGAGAAGTGGGTGTTCCTCGCGACGCTCGCGGCCACTACCTGTCTGCATCGCGCCGCCATCGGCGACATTCTGAACACGCCGGATGGGCGGCGCGTGATCGAAGGCGTGCTGGGCGAATGCAAGGCCGTCGCGGCGGCGAACGGGTATCCGCTCGGCGACGCATCCAATACGCGCGCGCAGACGATTCTCTTTGCCGAGGGCTCGCCGCTGACGGCATCGATGCTGCGCGATATCGAAGGGCAGTCGCGCATCGAGGCAGACCATATCGTCGGCGATCTGATCGCGCGTGGCGGCGACGCGCAACATGGCGCGCTGTCGTCGCTGCGCATCGCGTACAGCCATCTGAAAGCATACGAGGCACGGCAGGCGCGGCAATCGGCTTAGGCCGCGAACGCAGGGCGGGGCGATGCGTTACGAAGCTGACGTAGAATCGACGGCACTGACTCACGCGAGATGGATCATGCCCACTCCTCAAGGATCGGTGCCCGCCCTCTGCACGGCTTCCGCGACGATGTTCTCGATCGGGATCATCTTTCTCGGCTACTGGGGCCTGCAGGAAGCAGGCGACTGGACGCTCGCCGACAAGTTCGTCGCGGGACTCGCGATACTAGGCTTTGCGTTTCTCGGGCTCGTGCCATGGATGGCGACGAGTCCCGTCGAACCGGACACGAACGACACGAAGATTCGCATCGCGCGCGTGATGTTTCTGACGGGCGTCATCGCGGTGTGGATGGCGATCGTGGTGTCGGTTATCTTCTGAACATTCACGCGAGCCGATGCTGCGCTTGCGGCCATCGAATGTCGATGCCCGCAAGCGTAAACAGCATCGACGCCCCGCTTAGAACACCTTCACCGGCACATTCACGACAAGCCGGTACTCCATGTTGTCCGGGTCCGAGTAGTGCGCGGTCGACTTGTGATACATCGCGATGAACGTGATCTTCGTATCCTTGAGGCGGCCGCTTTGCAGCGTATAGCTTGGAATAAAGCCGATTTCATGGTGCGTGCCGTGCACATACTCGCCATTTCGCGTGTACGGGCCGATAGCATTCGAAGCTGCGCCTGCCGACGCATCGGCGCCCCAACCCGTCACACCCCACACCATCGCCTTGAAGCCGGGCAGACCCGCATACTTGCCGTCGAACGTGTAGCGCAACTGAAACGACTTTTCGTGCGGCGCGTTGTAGTCCACGTCCATCGAGTTCACGAGATAAATGCCGTTGGTCTCGTTCACATAGTCGAAGAACTGGTCGCCGAGAATCTGCTGATAGCCGAGCAGCACCTGATGCGGTCCATGTTGCGCCGACAGCGACAGGCTATACGCATTGTTGTTGATGTGCCCTTGCAGCGCGGAACCCGTCTGGTGCGTCGAGTAGATGTTCGCGAGGCCTGCCCACTTGACGCTATTCACGTCGCCGATCGAATGTGAGATCGACGCATAGAACTGATTCCACACGTCTTCAGCCTGGTCGGCGTACAGCGTGACCGTGCCGTTAGGCGCATAGTCCCAGTTGCCGCCGAAGTAGGAGAGGCGCTTGAACGTCGTGCCGCCATACGACGTGTTCATATCGGTCAGGTTCGTGTGGCCGCGCGCGTCGACCTTCGTGAAGCTGCCCGCTTGCAGCGTGACGTTGTGAATGTCGTTGCTCACGGCCGACACGCCGAGGAACGTCGGCGGCAACGAGCGGTTGTCGTGCGGTTCCAGGAACGGATTGTTGTCGACGATCTGCAAGCCGTATTTGACGACCGTCTCGGAGATGCGCCCCTTGATGTCGTACATGCCCGGATACGCCCACGCGAGCTGATCGGAGCCGCCGCCGCCCTTGCGCACATGCACCATGTTGCCCGCGCCGTTGCCGCCGTCGAGCTTCAATGCGGCGAACAGCGACGCATCGACGCCCAGACCGACGAGCCCTTGCGTATAGCCGGATTCGAAGTTCGCCTGCATGCCTTGAACCCACGCGTGACGATGCGGGCCGCCTTCGTTGTCGAACTGGTCGGCGTAGTTGCGGAACAGCAGGTTCAGATGGCTATCGGCGACAAGGCCCTTGCTCTTCGCCTGGCTCGACAACTGCTCGGGCGGCGTGACGGCCTGCGTGGCTTCGGCGTTCACGACGGCGTTGTTCGTTTCGGGCGTAGCCTGCGCGAGCGTCGTGGCCGCGGGTTTAGCCTTCGCTTGAGGCGCGGGCGTCGTCTGCGCTGCCGTTTGCGGCGCGGTCTGCGCCACGGCTGCGCTTGCGGCGGCGGGAGCGGCCGCGTCGTCGGCGAGCGCGCTCGTCGCCATCGTCAACGCGGGCAGGCCGATCGCCAACAGCGCGAGTGTCGAAGCTCCTGATGTGGTTCGTTGGGTCGTCATTGAAACTCCAGCTTTTTTCTAGTTGATTGAACAGTGGCGCGGCGGTCGGCCGAACCACGCTTTCCGCCCGTTTCCACCGTCGCGGAAACGAACGCCTCCCCTGACGCAGCGGCTGGCTGCGTCGTGGAATCGGGTTTCGTCGATACGAGTGCCTGTCAGGTCATCGCGGCGCGAATGCAGGCGACCTGCGTGTTGCCGATGCCTGTGGTTGTTACGACAGGTCGCTCTTGCGCGCACGCGTCGATCGCATCCGGGCAGCGCGTGCGAAACGCGCAGCCGGAAGGCGGCTTGAGCGGCGATGGAATCTCGCCGCGCAACAGCACGTGTTCGCGCGCGCGTTCTGCGGCGGGATCGGGCAGCGGCACGGCCGACAGCAGCGCGCGCGTGTACGGATGCTGCGGTTCGCGATACACGTCGCGCTTGTCGCCGAACTCCATCACGCGGCCCAGGTACATCACGAGCACGCGCTGGCTGATGGCTTTGACAACGGCGAGGTCGTGCGCGACGAACAGCAGCGACAGCGACAGTTCACGTTGCAGGTCGCGCAGCAGGTTGACGATCTGCGCCTGGATCGACACATCGAGCGCCGACACGGGCTCGTCGCAGATCACGAGTTGCGGCTCGCCGATCAATGCGCGCGCAATGCCCACGCGCTGGCACTGTCCCCCCGAAAACTCATGCGGATAGCGGCGCAGATGATGACTGTTCAAGCCGACGCGTTCGAGCATCGTCCGCACGCGCACGCGCGTTTCCTCGCGGCCCGGTTGCGGCTGATGCGTCTTTAGCGGCTCCGCGACGATCTGTTCAATCGTCATGCGCGGATCGAGCGATGCAAGCGGGTCCTGGAAAATCATCTGCACGTCGCGGCGAATCTGCGTCGTGTCTCGCCTTGCGTCGGCGCCAACCGTTTCGCGGCCTTTCCACTGCACGCTGCCCGACGTCACCGGCGCAAGCCCGATGATCGCGCGCGCGAGCGTCGACTTTCCGCAGCCCGATTCGCCGACGAGGCCGACCGTTTCGCCGCGACGCACGTCGAACGACACGCCGTCGACGGCGCGCAACGTCGCCTTCTTCGACCACGGGAAGCCGCCCTGAGCGATCTGAAAATGCACGCTGAGGTTGTCGACTTCGAGTAGCGTTTCGTGAGCGCTCATAGCACCTCCGCGATGGTCTGGACGGGTCGATGACACGCGCGCAATGCACGCGCTTCATCGCCGATCGATTCGAGCGCAGGGCGCGTCGCGCGGCACGCGTCCCCGGCGAACGCGCAGCGCGGCGCAAACGCGCAACCCCGCGACGCCTCGCCCGGCAGCGGCGGATTGCCCGCAATGGTCTGCAGCGGCTGATCGTCTTCGTCGCTGAGGCGCGGCAGCGCGTTCAGCAAGCCGATCGTGTACGGATGCGTCGGCGCGGCGAACAGTTGCGGCGCGGGCGCCTGCTCGACCGTCTGACCCGCGTACATCACCATCACGTCGTCGCACAGGCCCGCAACCACGCCCATGTCGTGCGTGATCAGGATGATCGCGGTGCCGCGCTCGCGGTTCAGCTCGCGCAGCAGCTCGATGATCTGCGCCTGCACGGTGACGTCGAGGGCCGTCGTCGGCTCGTCGGCGATCAGAATTTCTGGCTCGGATAACAGCGCCATCGCGATCATCACGCGCTGGCGCATGCCGCCCGAGAACTCGTGCGGATACATGCCGATGCGTCGCGCGGCATCCGGAATGCGCACGCGTTCGAGCGCTTCGATTGCGCGCGCTTTCGCTTCGCGGCGCGACAGCTTGCGATGCAGTTGCAGCGTCTCCGTCATCTGCCGCTCGATCGTGAGGAACGGATTGAGCGACGTCATCGGGTCCTGGAAGATCATGCCGATGCGGTCGCCGCGAATGCGGTTGAGCGCCGCTTCGTTCAGCGTCAGCAGGTTGGCGCCGTCGTACAGCGCTTCGCCGCTGACCTTGCCGTTCTTCGCGAGCAGCCCGAGCAGCGCCATCACCGTCTGGCTCTTGCCCGAGCCCGATTCGCCGACGATGCCGAGCGTCCTGCCTTTGTCGAGCGAGAACGACACGCGCTGCACGGCGTCCACGGGCGCGCCGTCGCGGCGCGAGAAGCGCACGCTCAGGTCGTTTACTTCGAGTAGTGCCATCGTGCGTGCCCTCTCAGCGGTCTTTCGGATCTAGCGCATCGTGCAGGCCGTCGCCGACGAAGCTCACGCAATACAGCGTCGCGCACAGCATGAGGGCGGGGCACAGCAGCAGCCACGGCGTCGATTCGAGCTTCTGTGCGCCGTCCTGGATCAGCACGCCCCAGCTCGTCATCGGCTCCTGCACGCCAAGCCCGAGAAACGACAGCACGGATTCCGTCAGCACGATCGTCGGCACCGTGACCGTTGCATAGACGACCACCACGCCGATCAGATTCGGCACGATATGACGCGCGATGATCGAACGCGAGTTGACGCCGATCGCCTTCGCCGCGTCGATGAACTCGCGCGAGCGCAACGACAACGTTTGACCGCGCACGACGCGCGCCATGTCGAGCCACGAGAACGCGCTGATCGTCAGCACGACCAGATAGAACGCGCGACCGAAGAGCGTCATCATCAGGATCGCGATCAGCATGTAGGGGATCGCATACATCATGTCGACGATGCGCATCATCACGGCATCGACGCGCCCGCCCATATAACCGGCCGTCGCGCCCCACGCGACGCCGATCAGTCCCGACACGAGCGTGCCGAGCAAGCCGACTTCGAGCGACACGCGCCCGCCCACGAGCGTGCGCACGAGCAGGTCGCGGCCGAGTTCGTCGGTGCCGAACCAGCGCATGTTGTCGAAGGTCGGCGCGAGGCTGATCGCGGACCAGTCGCTATCGATCGCATTGTTCGGCGACAGAAGCGGCCCGACGAAGCACGCGAGCACGATGAGGACCAGCAACAGCAGCGCGATGAAGGCTGCTCGGTTGCGCATGAAACGGCGCGCGGCAGTCGCGAGCGGGCTGCGCGAAGGCGGCGCGTCGACGACAGTCAAGGTGACAGGTGGCATTCTCATCGGTATCAATAGCGGATACGCGGATCGAGCCATGCATACGCAAGGTCGACGAGCAGGTTGAAGAGGACGGCGACGGCCGTGGTCAGCACGACGAGGCCGAGCACGAGCGTGTAGTCGCGATTGATTGCGCCGTTGACGACGAGCTGCCCGAGCCCCGGCAGCGCGAACACCGATTCCGTGACGACGGCCGCCGTGATCGACGAGATGCACACCGAGCCGAGCAGCGAGACGACGGGCATCAGCGCGGGCTTCATCGCGTGGCGCAGGACGATCGTGCGCGCGGGCAGGCCCTTCGCGCGCGCGGTGCGGATGAAGTTGCCCGACAGCACTTCGATCATGCTGCCGCGCATTACGCGTGCGATCAGCGCGACGTTGATGATCGTCAGCAGCACGATGGGCAGCACACGATAACGCCACTCGCCTTCGCCCCAGCCGCCCGCGGGCAGCCAGCCGTGGCCGTCCGCGGTCTTCAGCAGAATGGCGAACACCCATACGAGCAGCGGGCCGAGCACGAACGGCGGCACGACGTTGCCTATATTGCCGAGCACCATCACCGCGTGATCGATCACGCTGTCGCGCCGCACGGCTGCAATCGTGCCGAGCGCGACGCCGATCACGACAGCGATCGGCACCGACACGCCGCCGACGCCGAGACTCACGGGCAACGCCTTCAGCACGAGATCGGTGACGGACCAGTCGGTGTAGCGGAACGACAGCCCGAGGTCGCCGTGCAGCAGTCCCCACAGATAGTGCAGATACTGCTTCCACAGCGGCTCGTCGAGGTGATAGCGCGCGTTAAGGTTCGCGATCGTGGCCGCCGACAACTGTTTCTCGGTGTCGAACGGGCCGCCCGGCGTGAGGTGCAGCAGCAGATAGCACGCGGTGATCACGGCGAGGATCGTCGGAATCGCCCACAACGTGCGGCGCAATGTGTATGCAAGCATGGGTGCGGTTCCTGCCGTTTAGTGCTTGAGCACGTACATGTCTTGCGAAGCGCGCTGGTCGACATAGTTCGTCGCCGTATAGCCGCCAACATAGGGCTTCACGAGACGCGCCGCCGAGTATTGAAACAGCGGGATCATCGGATAGTCGTTCATCGCGAGCTCATGCGCCTGCGTGAGCAGCGCGGTGCGCTGTTTGTCGTCGGTCTGCTGGTTGCCTTGCTCGATCAGCGCATCGACCTTCGGATTGCAGTAGTGCTGGTCGTTCTGCACGCTGCCGCAGCGGATCAGGTCGAAGTACGACATTGCGTCGTTGTAGTCGACGAACCAGCCGTCGCGCGACGCCTGCACCTTGCCGTCGTGGCGCTGCTTGAGCAGCACCTTGTACTCGACGTTTTCGAGCTTCGCGTTCACGCCGAGCTTCGTGCGCCATTCGGACGTGACGAAGAGCGCGACCTTCTTGTGCAGATCGTTCGTGTTGTACGTGAACGTGAAGGCGAGCGGCTTCGCATCGGAGTAGCCCGCTTCTTTCAGCAGATTGCGCGCGTAGTCGACGCGTTTGGCCATCGGCCACGACGCCCATTCCGGCTTGTAGACGGATGCGCCTTCCGTGCCTTTCGAGATCAGGCCGTACATCGGAAGCTCGCCGCTTGACGTGAGCTTCGATGTAAGCAGGTCGCGGTCCACGACCATCGACAGCGCCTCGCGCACGCGCTTGTCCTTGAACGCGGGGTCGTCGTTGTTTAGGCTGTAGTAGTACGTGGCGATCTGCAGACCAGTGGACGGCGCGTGAATTCCACGAGAGTTTTAATCCCGATCTCAGTGAATTCCCGAAGCGACAAGACGCTTGCTGATGCGCAAAATCGCTACCTCGCGCGCTTCGGCCTTGCAGGGCCGATCCGCCAGCACTTCCGTTTGCAGCGATCCTGCGGCGGTCTCTTGATCGGTACGTCCTGACCGGGCTGCCACCGATAACCGAAGGTGAACACGCATGTCGATCCATTCCACAGACTTTCCTGCCGTCTTTCTTCCGCCATCGCATCTGTCGCGCACGAGTGTCCAGAACGGCCCGCAAAAACGGTCCGGGCGCCCAATGCTTTATCATTGAGCCTTCGTCACGCGGTCTTTTCGCGTTGACGGCCTCCCGCTGAAGTCCTGGTTGTTCCGTTTTCGACGCGGACCGCATCGTCCGTCGCTCGTACCGCACTCAACCGTCGTTGTGTGCCGCTTTGCGTGCATCGACCACGGCAAGTCACCGACGATCTCCAGTTTTTCCAGCTTCGCCACGTGGCATGGCGTCGTATCGACGCGTGCGCGCACGGCTGCTTTTGCATGAATACGAGGAACACATGAACTCACCCGTATCCCAGACCCGGTCGTTTTCGACCGTCTTTCTCATCGAGATGTGGGAGCGTTTCGGCTACTACGGCATGGCGGCACTGCTCGTGCTGTTCATGATCGACAAGCTCGGTTTCGACGACAGCCACGCGAATCTCACGTGGGGCGCGTTCGCGGCGCTTGTGTATGCGTCGCCGTCGATCGGCGGCTGGATCGGCGACAAGGTTCTCGGCGCGCGCCGCTCGATGATCTTCGGCGCGCTCGTGCTCGCGGCCGGCTATCTGATGCTGGCGCTGCCGAACGACAGCCTCGACTATATGTATGCGTCGCTCGGCGTGATCGTGGTCGGCAACGGCCTCTTCAAGTCGAACGCGGCGAATCTCGTGCGCCGCATTTACGAAGGCGACGACGCGCGCATCGACAGCGCGTTCACGATCTATTACATGGCGGTGAACATCGGTTCGACGGTGTCGATGCTCGCGACGCCGTGGATCAAGGATCACTGGGGCTGGCACACGGCGTTTGCCGTCTGCTGCTGCGGCATGCTGATCGGCGTGATCAACTACTTCCTGATGTTCCGCACGCTGTCGCATGTCGGTTCCGCGCCGGATGCGCAACCCGTGCGCTGGATGCGCGTGCTGGCCGTCGCGCTCGGCGGCATCGCGCTCGGCACGGCGACGATGTTCGTATTGCAGCACAAGGCGATCGCCGTCGCATGCGTGTATACGGCGGGCGTCGCGATTCTCGCGATCTTCGCGTACATGCTGCTCAAGTGCGAGCGCTCCGAGCGTTCGGGCCTGCTCGCCGCGCTGATTCTCGTGTTGCAGGTGATTCTGTTCTTCGTGTTCTATCAGCAGATGTCGACGTCGCTGACGCTCTTTGCGCTGCGCAACGTCGATCCGACGTTTTCGCTGTTCGGCTCGCATCTGTTCACGTGGAGCGCCGCGCAGTTCCAGGCGCTGAACCCGATCTGGATCATGCTGCTGAGCCCGATTCTCGCGATGCTGTATACGAAGCTCGCGAAAAACGGCAAGGACGTGCCCGTTGCGGCGAAGTACGCATTCGGTTTCGCGGTGGTCGCGGCAGGCTTTTTCGTCTATGCATGGAGCGGCAGCTTCGCGGTGAACGGGCGCGTGTCGTCGTGGTGGATGGTCGGCGGCTATGGGCTGTACTCGCTCGGCGAGCTGCTGGTGAGCGGCCTCGGTCTCGCGATGATCGCGCGCTACGTGCCGGCTCGCATGAGCGGCTTCATGATGGGCGCGTATTTCGTGGCGACGGGTGTCTCGCAGTATCTGGGCAGCGTCGTCGCGAATCTGGCGAAGATGCCGGCCGGCGATCTCGATCCGATGACTTCGCTGCCGCTGTATACGAAGCTCTTTACCGAACTCGGCTGGCTTGCGGCGTTCGGCGCCGTGGTCGCGATCCTGCTGTTGCCGCTGATGGGCAAGCTGTCGCGCGCGCATCATCGCTGCGCCGAAGAAGCGCGGGAGAATTCGCGCAAGGCGGGGGCGGTGGCCGCTTCGGCGCAATGACGCCGCGGCCCTGCGGGGCCGTTCAGTTTCGATCAATGCCGGAAGGCGCGCCGTCGGGCGCGCCTTTTGTTTTTTGTGCTCCGTTTCCACGCGCCGCGTTCGCACGCCAATCAGGCGATATCGCCGATTCCCACGGTAAGCTTGCAAAAACACAGCAAGCGAAGCAACGGGACGACATGGACATTCACATCGCCGTCGAGGGCCGCCACGATCTCGCCGGGCAGATCTACCGGCAACTGCGGGCGGGGATCATCGAAGGGCGCCTTGCGGGCGGCACGCAACTGCCGTCGACGCGCGATCTCGCGACGCAACTCGGCGTGTCCCGCAAGACGACGCTCGACGTATTCGAGCGTCTGCTCGCCGAAGGCTTCCTGAATGCGCGCGCGGGCTCGGGCACGTTCGTCGCCGAAGGATTGCAGCGCCTGCCCGCCGAACGTTCGTCGCACGCGCGCGCCGCGCATGACGCGTTGAGCACGCGCGGCTTGCGTGGTGCGCATGGCACAAGCGCCGCTGCGCAACCCAGCGCTCGCGCGCAGCCGGTGTGGTCCGCCGTGCCCGAGGTGCTCGGTCCGCAGCCGACGCTCGGCGCGTCATTCGACTTCATCGGCGGCATCACCGACAAGTCCCATTTTCCGTTCGACGTCTGGCGCCGCTGCGTGAATCACGCGCTGCGGGTGCAATCGCGCGGACGCGGCATCTATCGCGACGCCGCCGGCGAACAGGAACTGCGGCTTGCGATTTCGCGGTATCTCGCATTCAGCCGCGCGGTCGCGAGCAACTGGGAGGACGTCATCGTGACGCAGGGCGCGCAGCATGCGCTCGATCTGATCGCGCGTGTCACGCTGCGTCCCGGCGACGTCGCCGTTATCGAAGATCCCGGTTATCCGCCCGCGCGCGCGTGTCTGACGGCCGTGGGCGCGAAGGTCGTGCCCGTACCAGTCGATGCCGACGGCCTGATCGTCAGCAAGCTGCCGAAGAACGCGCGTCTCGTTTACGTGACGCCGTCGCATCAGTTTCCGCTCGGCATGCCGATGAGTCTTGCGCGGCGCGTCGAGCTGCTCGAATGGGCGCAGCAACGCGACGCCGTCATCATCGAAGACGACTACGACTGCGAATATCGCTTCGAAGGCCGGCCGATGGAGCCTTTGAAAAGCCTCGATCGCGCGGGCCTCGTCGCCTACGTGGGAACGTTTTCGAAGACGATCTTTCCCGAGCTTCGTGTCGGTTACACGGTGCCGCCCGCGTCGCTGTTCGACACGCTGAAGAAGGCGAGGCAGATCGGCGACTGGCACGGCTGCTCGCTGACCCAGACGGCGCTGGGCAATTTCATGCTGAACGGCGACTTCGCGAAGCACGTCAAGCGCATGCACAAGCTCTACGCCGCGCGCCGCGCGTGCCTGCTTGCGCATCTTCAAGGCAGCCTCGCGCGCTGGTTCGAGCCGATCGTGCCGACGGCGGGCATTCACCTGGCCGCGCTGCTCAAGGCGCCGATTACAGAGGCAGCCGTGATCGAAGCGGCGCGCGACGAGTCGATTGCGCTGCACGGGCTCGCGCCTTTCTTCGTCCGCGCGAAACAGCGGCCGGGGTTCATCTTCGGCTATGGCGGCATCGAGGCGGAGCATATCGACGCGGCGCTCACGAAGCTCGCGAAGCTGATGCCGCGTGTCGAATCAAGGACTTGAGTCTCGACGATTCGCGCTGGACAGGTGTGTCGATTTCGCTTGCCGTTCACGTTTACCCCTTAAAAACAGGCGTGAAATGGGCGAGGTAGTCTGCGCCGCGCAACAAACCGTAACCGTTACACACAAAAGATTCGCTCAGAAACCAAAAGCGCTTGTAGAATCCGGCCTTGAAGCGTGTGCATATCGCGTGCGCTTCTCGCTTTTACTGAACCCTAGAGGTAGGAGAAACATGGCGACTTCCGCAAAAAAGGTAGCCAAGAAGGCTGCTACGGTACCGACCAAGAAGGTTGCTGCAAAGAAAGCTGCTGCTCCCGCAAAGAAAGTCACGGCTAAGAAGGTCGCCGTGAAGGCGTCCGGCGCACCGTCGCCGATCAAGGACACCTTCACGAAGGCCTCGCTGGCTGCACACGTTGCGGAGCGTGCAGGCGTCGAGCCGAAGTCGGCGAAGGCCGTTCTGGCTGCTCTCGAAGACACGATCCTCGGTTCGGTCCACAAGAAGGGCGCTGGCGAATTCACGCTGTCGGGTCTTCTGAAGATCGTCGTTCAGGCTGTTCCGGCAAAGAAGAAGCGCTTCGGCAAGGACCCGTTCACGGGTGAAGAGCGCTGGTTCCCGGCCAAGCCGGCAAGCGTGCGCATCAAGGCTCGCGCGCTGAAGAAGCTGAAGGACGCAGCAGCAGCGTAATCGATGTCGTCGGCAGCGGCGCAAACCGCTGCCGCGTTCATCCCAATCCCCGCAACGCGCAAGCTTGCGGGGATTTTTTTGTCCGCACGTATTCGTCGCTGCATCGTCACTGCATCTCGTCACATTCCCAAAGACGGTTCGCGTCTGCCTCGAATCGAGCCGCGCGCGCGGCGCCACGCACTTTAGTGGCGCATCGCGTACCGCCGCGCTACGATGGCGTCGGGTCGTCTGCCCATCCGCGTGCGCGCTTCGAGTGCATCCGCTGCGCGCCGCGCGTGTAAAGCAAATGGCATAACGCTTGCTTGAACGTGATCGAAAACCGAATGCGCAGCGCATTCGCCTTCGATCCGACAAAAAGAGTGGGGCGTGACATGCGATGCTATGACGAGATGCGTCATCACGATGACGCCGTGCGGCCGCATTATCAGCGGTTCGAACGCTGGCTCGTGCAGCAGGGCAACGAAGCGATCGCGAGAAAGCGGGCTGAAGCCGATCTTCTGTTTCGCCGGGTCGGCATCACGTTCGCAGTCAACGGCGATCTGTCCGGCACCGAGCGCCTCATCCCTTTCGATCTGATTCCGCGCATCATTCCGCGCGGCGAGTGGCTGACGCTCGAAGCGGGACTGCGGCAACGCGTGCAGGCGCTCAACCTCTTCATCCACGACGTCTATCACGAGCGCAAGATCGTGCACGCGGGCGTCGTGCCCGCCGATCAGGTCTACACGAACGCGCAATACCGGCCGGAGATGCAGGGCGTCGACGTGCCGCTCGGCGTCTATGCGCACATCGCGGGCGTCGATGTCGTGCGCGCCGGCGAGAACGGCGACTTCTACGTGCTCGAAGACAACCTGCGCGTGCCGTCGGGTGTCTCGTACATGCTGGAGAACCGCAAGATGATGATGCGGCTCTTCCCCGAACTCTTCGTGCAGAACCGCATCGCGCCCGTCGCGCATTATCCCGACCTGCTGCTCGATATGCTGCGCTCGGTGGCGCCCGCAGGCGTCGACGATCCCGTTGTCGTGGTGCTGACGCCGGGCATGTACAACTCCGCTTACTTCGAGCACACGTTTCTCGCGCAGCAGATGGGCGTCGAGCTGGTGGAAGGCAAGGATCTGTTCGTCGACGACAACTACGTGTTCATGCGCACGACGCAGGGGCCGCGGCGTGTCGACGTGATCTACCGGCGCGTCGACGACGACTTTCTCGATCCGCTCGCGTTTCGTCCCGATTCGGCGCTCGGCGTACCGGGACTGTTGACGTCGTATCGCGCGGGCCGCGTGGCGCTCGCGAACGCGATGGGCACGGGCATCGCCGACGACAAGTCGATTTATCCGTACGTGCCCGAGATGATCGAGTTTTATCTGGGCGAGAAGCCGATCCTGAACAACGTGCCGACCTACCAGTGCCGCAAGCCGGACGATCTCGCGTACACGCTCGCGCATCTGCCCGAACTCGTCGTCAAGGAAGTGCACGGCGCGGGCGGCTACGGGATGCTGGTCGGGCCGGCGTCGACGTCGGCGGAAATCGAGGCGTTCCGCCAGCGGTTGATCGAGAAACCGGCGGGCTATATCGCGCAGCCGACGCTCGCGCTGTCCGCGTGTCCGACCTTCGTCGAAGCGGGCATTGCGCCGCGCCATATCGACCTGCGTCCGTTCGTGCTGTCGGGCAAGACGGTGACGATGTGCGCGGGCGGACTCACGCGCGTCGCGTTGCAGGAAGGCTCGCTTGTCGTCAACTCATCGCAGGGGGGCGGCACGAAAGACACGTGGATGGTCGACTGACTGCATTCGACCGATGTTCTTTAGAGCCTGCATCGCGTGATGCAGGCATGAAAAAAACGGGCAACCGGTGCGCTTCGCGTCACATCCCGACGCGAAGCGCGCCTCATCAACACGGAAAGCCGACATGCTGAGCCGCACCGCCGATCATCTGTTCTGGATGGCCCGTTACATGGAGCGCGCCGAGAACACCGCGCGCATGCTCGACATCAACCTGAAAGCGCAACTGCTGCCGCAGACGTCTGAGCAGGAAGAGCGCGCGCAGCGCTCGGTGCTGCGCATCTCCGAGCTCGAAGACGCGTTCGCGCAGCGCCATTCGGAGCCGACGCGCGAAAACGTGCTCGACTTCATGGTCGCCGATCCGGCGAATCCGTCGAGCATTCATGCGTGCCTGCAGGCGGCGCGCGAGAATGCGCGCGCGGTGCGCGGCACGCTGACGACGGAGTGGTGGGAAACAATCAACGACACGTGGCTCGAATTCAACGAGCGCACGCGCCATGGCCAGGTGTCGAGCAATCCCGCCGCGCTCTTCGAATGGGTGAAGTTCCGCTCGCATCTGTCGCGCGGCGTGACGATCGGCACCGCGTTGCAGGACGACGCGTTTTTCTTCACGCAACTCGGCACCTTTCTTGAACGCGCGGACAACACGGCGCGCATTCTCGACGTGCGTTTCGCCGACGTCGAGCCGAATTCGCGCGAGGCCGCGCGTCAGCTCGAAGACTTCTATTACTGGACGTCGATTCTGAGTTCGGTGTCGGCGCTGGAAATCTACCGCAAGGTGTATCGCGATGTCGTGACGCCCGCGCGCGTGGTCGAGCTGATGATCCTCAATTCGCAGATGCCGCGCTCGCTGCTGGCGTCGCTCGACAGCGTCTGCGAGAACCTCGCGATGCTGCGCACGCAAGGCTCGAACCAGTGCGAGCGCTTCGCCGGCAAGCTGCGCGCCGAGCTGCTTTACGCGGATATCCGGCAGATCTTGGAAGCCGGCCTGCATGCGTGGCTTACGCAGTTCCTTGCCCGCGTGTTCGAACTCGGCAACATGGTCGCGCGGACCTATCTGATGCTGCCTGTTGCATGACGGAGTCTCCTCAATGTTTCTCTCGATCCGCCACGACACGTACTACCGTTACGAATCGACGGTCCATTATTCGATCCAGCAGTTGCGCGTTACGCCGTCGAGCGGTGCTTCGCAGGTCGTGCGGCGCTGGACGCTCGATGCGCCCGGCAAGCTCGACTCGACCTTCGATGCCTACGGCAACGTGCTGCACACGCTCGTGCTGAACAAGCCGCACGACGAGATTCGCGTGCACGTATCGGGCGAAATCGACACTTTTCCGCTGGTCGACGGGCGGCTCGGCGATGGCGCGGGCGCGATTCCGCTCGAGCATTTCACGTGCGCGACGCGGCTGACCGAGTGCGATTCCGCGATTCGCGATCTGGCTGCGTCGGCGCCGCCCCTGGACAGGCCGGCGGCGCTGATCGCGCTGGCCGAGAAAATCGTGGACCGAGTGACGTTCGAGCCTGGCGTCACGGGCGTGGCGAGCACGGCGTCGCAGGCGCTCGCGCTCGGCAAGGGCGTCTGCCAGGACCACGCGCATCTGATGCTCGCATGCTGCCGCGCGCGCGGCCTGCCGGCGCGCTACGTGAGCGGCTATATCGAACCCGGCGACGTCGAGCATGCGGCGAGTCACGCGTGGGTCGACGTATGGCTCGCGGGCCTGGGCTGGATTTCCGTCGACGTCACGCACGCAGCGTTCGCAAGCGAGATGTATTGCCGGCTCGCGGCGGCGCGCGATTACGAAGCGGCGTCGCCTGTGCGTGGACGGAGGATCGGTGGGCTGGAGGAGACGCTCGATGTGTCGGTGGCGGTGAAGGGGCAGGGGCAGGCCGGGCAGTAGGAGCGTCTGGGTCGGTTTCCTTGATCGCGAGCGTCACCTTCTCTTTTCAGTTCATCGGTTCTGTCTGCGGCGTTGCCTTGTCGACAGCCGTCCTGAGCCGTCTGATCGGGTGCTCGAACTGGCCTTCGCAGATCAGGAAGTCCGCCCACCTATCATCAAATTTTGACGTGGTAGATGCCTTGCCCGTTGCTCTCGATGCAGAAAAGAAATAGCGTCCAACGTCATATCGGGAAGGCGTTTGCAGCTTGCAATTCCATTGAGCGCGTTAAAAACACGAGTGGCATTTGCGAAAACAAAAGAGCTCTCATTTGATTGCGCGCAATGGAATTCGCGCTACTTGAGAGCCATACCTTTCATAAAAGCGTCTGCGCAAACATAAAGGCAGCGGCAAACGTTTGCGCCAGAATCCTCGTAGACAAAATCGCCGCGCAACCAAGTTGAATTACCCCCTCGCACAAACTACGATTAACAACGCCGGGCACTGCAGTCATCAAAGCAGCAACCACGGCGCAAAAACCCGCAGTAGCACAGCGCCAACCGCGAGTTCACATGACCGAAACGGCAACAGGAACACTACGACGTGGCACCGCCGTTAAAGCGATCTCTCATCTCCGCCTGCTGGCGTTCATGTCAGCGCTCGTCCCAATGATCGCGGGCTGCTCCACCATGGCGCAAGATGTCCACGTCGACGGTACTGTCTGGCAGCCGGACGAGCAGACGTCGTATCCATCGGGACATTGGGACGTACTGGGAGCCCAGAACCTCCTCGTTCAATGGACGGCATTCGATGACATGTCCCTCATCGATGGCAGCGCGTTACCGCTGGCAACGTACCGTGTCGACTGGCAGCGAATCGGCGAGCAACCATGGGCTAGAAACGTCATACTCGGACTGGCTACGTATCCGTCAGAACCCAAGGCGCGCGCGAACGTCGCAAAGCTCGTTGCCCAGTCGCTCGATATCGCGCGAATACCCGTCCCGCTGCATGTGACGGGTTACTACTTTCCCGTTGAGGTCGACCCGACGTGGAAAGACGTATCGGCATTCGCCGCACGACTTGCCGATCTGCCGCGGCCGCTGTGGATCACGGTCTACGATCAGTCAAACATCGGGCCCGTTCCGCTGGCAGACTGGTTGCAAACCTGGCTGCCTTCAGACGTGGGTGTCTTCTTCCAGGATGGTTGCGGCGTCTATGCCCGTGAGCCGCGCATCGCGCGTCAATATCTGGACGTATTGTCGGAACGGTTTGGCAAGCAGCGCATTCGAGTGATAGCCGAAGCGTTTCGTCCCGCTGGCGGCGAGACTTTCCGTCCCGCCACGGCCGACGAAATACGTCCTCAGCTGCTCGCCTATAAAGGGTATTCGGTGTATCTGTTCGACGGCCCGCACTACGTTTCGGACAGCACTATCAGGCTGCTCGCACCCGAGGCGTCCGCGCGTAAAGGCTTGTAGTCGACTCAAAGGCAATGCGCGCCGTCACAAGGACAGGCGCGCACGCAGAAGAGCTTTGCCGCGCCGCTACTGCGCGGTACTGGCATCGACAAACGTAAAGCCAAGCCCTGTGATACCCGTAATGATCGATTTGAAATCCGCTAATCCGGGTTGACCCAGATCGGGTTCGAGCCAGAACGGATGGAAGAAGAACGACGCGAATCCATCACGTACGGTGAGCGCATATTGCGCATTCGTCAGAATGTCCTGCGCCGTGTACGTCAGGCAAGAAAACGGATCGATCGAACAAATGTTGTACTCGACGTTCCCGAGGTTCTCAGGCAATACCAGTTGTCCGTAGTAGTCGCTCCTGATGATGTACGGAAAGAACTGGCCGACCTCGAAGTCCTTGTTTGGCACATTCGAATTGAGCTGGGGGGTATCGGACGTGTAGTACACGACGCGCTGATACGTCTTCTTGAAGAGCGGCGGCACGGCCTTGATCGAAAGCGGCGACGACTGATAGTGCGGCGCCTCCCACGCAAAAGGCGTATAGCCGTTTTGCGAAAGCTCCAGCAAGCCAGCAGAGAGACGGCCCGAAGCCCATTGTGTCGAGTCTTCATCCACTGGCCGCTCTTGAGGCTTGTACCAGAACTCGTAATCGTTCGCGCTGACCGCGTTTTCCGTATCGGGAACCGAGTTGTACTGGTGCGTGTACCCGTGCATCACGATCTTGCCGCCTCTCGTGAGTGCATAGTTCAGCGCCTGTTTCAGGCCGGTCGCCTGCGCAAGGTGAATGGTTTGCGGCACGCCACCGTTATACGCGCCAAGCGGATCTTTATACAGTGGAATGGTTGCGATCGAGAAAGGCACTTTCTTCGACAGTAGATAGTCGGTCAGCGACTTCATTGAACTGACCGTCGTCACCGCGCTGACATCTTCCAGTCTGACCAGAGCTCGATGATTCGTGGCTGCACCGCTTTGCAGAATGTCGTGCAGCATGTCACAGATGACGAGGTAGCGATCACGCGGTCCAATGAACGAAAAGGGTACGTCGGCGAAGTACCAGAAATTGCCCGCCTTGACGACGTAGGGCGCGACTTCACTGGTCTGGCTGTCTTTAATCGTGACAAGCGTCGTTGCCTTGGTCGGATCGGCGATTGCGACGACGCCGATATCCGGGTCGGCGCTGATGATGCCCGACGTGGAATCATAGGAATAGTACTTCACCATATTGAGGTTCTTGTAGCTGACCGTGTCGAAGAAATCGGGCGTTGGATTACTCGACGACGGGGTCGTACTCAGGCCTCGCAGACCCGAGAACGTCATGCCTGTTCTTCCGGTGAAGTTGTACGTCTGGTCCCATGCGAGGTTCCAGATGTTGTACTTGAACCAGACGACCGTCTTGGCGCTCGCCGATACATCGGAGAGGAAAGCGGTCGGCGTGTTATTGCCATAATAGCTGCCGATGTAGAAGACAGCGGAGTAAGGCGCGAGGGTGCCCGCCGTGTAGTTGTTGACGGGCTTCAGATCGACCGTTGCATTGAAGTGGCCGATCAGGTTGCGAAGCATGATCGCATAGGCGAGGCCGAGATTCGAATAGAGATCGTTGGCGGGTGCATCGTACAGGACGAGCACTTTCGCCGTGGTCGTTTGCGCATTTGTCAGGCGAGGTGCGCCAGCCAGACATATCGCGCAGACGAGTACTGCAATCGTCATGAGCTTTTTCATGATGAGACTCCTGTGTGCGCGTCGCTACTGACGAACGAATGTGCCGTCAGCGCGGCTAAATTGCCGCAGATTCTGACCGTTCCGTTGACCATGGCCTTTTTCGCTATCGTTCTTGTCTTTGTCCGGCATGCCCGGTGAAATGACAGAAACGACAGGCGGCTTGTCGGGCGGCGTCACTTTTCCGCCGGTCTTGGGCGTCGGTGGCTTCTTGCCGTAGACCTGCAGGTTCTGCGTCACTGCGAGCCCGCCTGGACGCGCCACGGCAGCGGAATTGACAACACTGGCGACCTGCTGTGCAGCCGCCGGCCACACTGCACAGAGACAGGCGGCGCACACTGCGGTGCTTGCTATAAATTTCAGCGGTTTCATCATGAACTCTCCATTGCCCTTTCGTGAACGAACGAATGTGAACGTCGACGCGAAAGAGCGAAGTGGTTAGTCGGGGCGTACGTTGACATTGCCGATTTCATCGACCGACACGTCGATTGAAGGCTCACTGTCGGATTTCTTTGTCCCGGGAATGTCGAGGTCCGGAACCACGATGTCTTTGGACCCTTCGACAGTCAGATACGGCGATGCGATTGGAGCAAGTACGTCAACAAGCGTGGGTGCGTTTGCCACTTCGATCGGTGGATGCGCAGACGCTTCTTCTAGAGCGGCGACGATTCTTGCGCACGCCTGTCCATCGCCATAAGGATTCGTCGCGCAGGCCATGCTGCGATACGCATGTTCGTTGTCTAGCAAACTCGATGCTTCCGTAAGAATGCGGCCGATATCTGTACCGACGAGCCGTGCTGTTCCCGCTTCTATCGCTTCGGGCCGCTCGGTCGTATCGCGTGTCACCAGTACGGGCTTCCCAAGCGACGGCGCCTCTTCCTGCACGCCGCCCGAATCGGTTATCACAAGATATGCGCGCGTCATGAGGAACACGAAAGGCAAATAGTCTTGTGGACCGGTCAGATAAATATTCGGTGAATCGCGAAGTATTTGTTCAGCCGGCTCTCGTACATTCGGATTGAGATGCACCGGGTAGACGATCTGCACATCTGGATATGACTGCGCGAGAATGCGCAGCGCAGTGCAAAATTTCCGGAACGGCTCGCCAAAGCTTTCCCGGCGATGTCCTGTCACGAGGATGATGCGGCGTGTCCAGTCGATGCCGGGAAATCGTAGCGAGATTGCTTCGGCCAGCGTGAAGTCACTTTCGATTTTTCTCCGCACGCCTAGCAGCGCGTCGATCACGGTATTGCCCGTTAGCACAATTTGCTTGGCATCTGCGCCTTCGGCCAACAGGTTGTCCCGGGCCCGTGCGGTTGGCGCGAAATGCCAGCTCGACACGGCATCGCAGAGCTTGCGATTCAATTCTTCCGGCCACGGAGACCAGATATTCCCCGTCCGCAGCCCGGCCTCGACGTGTCCCACCTTTACGCGGCGATAAAAGGCCGCAAGACTCGCGGCGAGCGTCGTCGTCGTGTCGCCATGCACGAGTACGATCTCCGGATTCACCGAGTCATAAACCTCGCCGATGTTGTTGAGAATATGCGACGTGATCTCCGTCAGCGACTGCCGTTTGCGCATGACGTCCAGATCGAAATCGGGCGATATGTCGAACAGACCGAGTACCTGATCGAGCATTTCGCGGTGTTGGCCCGTCACGCAAACCTGAACATCGAAACCCGGCGCTTCGCGCAGTTTCTGGACGAGCGGCGCCATCTTGATCGCCTCGGGCCGGGTGCCGAACACCGTCAGTACTTTCCTCATCGTGATCTCCTTCAGTTGCGTCTTCAGAACCATAGAGTTGCGCGCACGACGAGACCGCGTGCGCGTGCGGCCGAAGTCAACGGGAAGCGGTATTGCACCGTTATGTCAGCCCAGCTTGCCGGGGCACGATATTTCGATTCGCGAAACCAGAAACGGAATTGCACGCCAGGACCGATGCCGAGTGCCGTCTGATCGGTTGCCTTGTTGTCGTGGTCACCCGCGAGTGCGACGTGGGGATACACGGTGAGCTTTTCGCTGATGGGCGTCACGCGCCACGTATGCCCATAGCGAAGTTCTGTGTAGATGATGTAGCGGCCTGCATTGACGAAGTACGCGCCTTCGATATAGGCCTGCCAGCTTCGCCAGCTCGGTTCGGTGACGCGCAGGTCGGTACCGTCTTCGGACGAATAGCCGAGCCTGAACAGAAGATCGTTTGTCGAGAGGCTTCCGATCTTGAAGAGCCGCTCGCCCGTCACAACCAGGTTCTGAGACGGGAGTGGCTTATAGCGCACACCGACCGACCCCTGAATTGTCGGCGCGCCCGTCACATTGCCGGCGCCATCGTAGGCCGTGCCGTAACCACGCACAAAGAACTGCAGAATGCGTCCGTCCCGATAGCCGATCTTCGGCGGTTGCCAATAGGCTTCGAAACCAGGCTGCAATACGTCGACCGTTCCTTCGGGACCGAAAGCGGCCGTCTGATACGGCAAGCTCAGTTGAAAGCCCCATTCTCTTTGCAGTTCTTCGACCTCACGCTTGTATCCGAAGCGCCGCTGCTCATCGAAAGCGTGCTCTTTGTCGTCGGCATCGAGGCTTTGCTCGAAAAGCTTGACTGAGCGATCGTTGTCGAAAGTACGTTTTGCGGCGTAAGCGGCGTCTGCGTAATTCCCGGCGTTGCCTGCGCCCTTATCGAAACCCGCCTGAAACTCTTCTAGTGCCTGCGAGTCCTTGCGCTCTCGCAAAAGGTCATACGCAGCCTGCAGATGCGCTGTGGCGGCGGCCTGCGTTTCCTGTAGCTCGGCATTGTGGGCCTGGTCGATGATTGCCTGCGCGTACGTGCGGTCCGCGTCCGTCGTCGCGTGATCGAGTGCCGTCTGTGCAGCCGAAACCGCTGATTGACGGTCGCCTTCGATCAGTCGTGTTTGCGCGAGCCGCAACTGCACGGCGGCGTCCGTTTGATCCGCCAGTGGGGCGAGGGCTTTCTCAGCCTCGTCAGGACGCTGCGCAGTGAGCGCGCTATCGGCCCACGCAAGACGCAAGGTCCGTTGTTGTTCTGCTGTCCACTTTCCTTTCTCAAGCGCCGCCGACAGATAGCGGAAAGCCATCTGGCTTCGTTGCTGACGTTGTGCGAGAAAGCCGTTTTGCGCAAGTACTTGCGGACTTTCAGGAAAACGCTCTAACAGCGCTTCCGCAAGTGCGTCCGCCTCGGGCGTTTTGCCTTCGCGGACGTACACATCGAGCAGCAGCAGGCCCAGTTGCTCGCTACCTGGCTGCACTTTCCATGCGCGTTCGGCGTAACTTTCCGCGCGAGGCAGATTGCCGTCAGCAATCGATTTGTACGCGGCGTCCGCCAGCCGATACGCGCGCGGAGTCAACTTCGGTTGCGCATACGCGTCGATGCTGCAAAGCGTAAGACACACGAGTACGGCAGCCGCACAACCGAGCGGCTTGCGCGTGAAGTCGGATGCTGTTTGCCGGGTTGTGTTCATGCGACCCCCGGTCCGGGGCTTATCTTCGGGTCGACGAACGGCAAAACCTGCGCGCGCGCCCGTTCCAGCTCTTCATATCGTGCGTGCTTGCGCAGGTGGTTTTTCAGTTCTGAATCGGCAGCAATGAAATACGCGACTTTAGTTCCGGCACCTCGGCGGACGATCCCTTGTTCGTCCGCTGTCAAGGGACTGCCGACTGCGCAATTTAGCGTGCCGTCTTCGCCAATCGAAAAAGGAACCATCGTGAACGCATGCTGAAGCTCATAAGGCAACGCGCCGGCGCAGAGATCGACGGCTACATTGGCGAGGCTCACGCGTGGTAGTTCCGACTGCTCTGCAAGAGCGTCGGCGAGTGTGTCGGCCATGACATATGCCTGCTCGAGAAGAAGTTCTCCGAGCTTTCTGCCGCACTGGCCTTGCAGCGTCAAAATCGCCTCGAGCTTTTCCTGAGTCAGCACGCCCCAGTCGATGAGAATCTCGCCAAGGCGTCGGCGGCACTTCCCCATTGCCGCATTAGACAGAAACGTATGAGCTGTCTTGTCCCAGGCTATCGGTTTGCCCGTCGCGAGGTGCCGGATATAGATCTTCCACGCACGGCATACGGCGCAGAAGTTGATGAGGTTGTTGACGATGAGGCGTGGGATCGATAAGAGCCCTTGCAGACGTCCATTGAGCTTTGCAACAAAGTAATATCGCTCCCATACACGTAGAAAAAGCATTGCTGCATTGATCGACAGCAACGGATATAGATAATCGGTGGCCATTGCGAGCCGTGCATCGACGTATACGTCAAAGCCGCCCGCCTGCAGCGTGGCAAGCGCAATGAAATTGACCAGTACGACATAGGCGACCACGGAGGCAACCGACGTAACCATGCCTTTGCGATCGCGAAAAAACATATAGCGCGCCCGCAGGCTGCCGTTCCAGCCCAGCTGCTCCCAGCCCTGGAAGGCAATGCCGAGAATCCAGCGAGCCCGTTGACGATAGGCGGTTCTGAACGTGTCGGGAAAGTACTCGCGGGTGGCGAGCAGTGCGCGCGTCGTGTGCTGATTGCGCCCGCCGCGCACACTGGGCAGATCGGTCGAATTTTCCGAAATCGAAAAGTGCGCGAACGTCTCCGTCATGCCCATCTCGCGAAGCCGAAAGCTGAAGTCGTAGTCTTCCGTCAGCGAGTCGGTGTTGAACGGACAGCCGCCGCGCAGTCTCATGGCCGTTTCGATTGCGCGGCGCCCGTAGCACGAAGCGACACCGGCACCGGGCACGACGCCCGTCAAGCGTTCACGTGTTGGAATATCTTTTTGATGCGTCTCGCTGAAATCGTCCATATACGTTCCCGCGACGAACTCGTTCCATTTGCGCGGCAGCGAGAGAACAGGCAGTTGCACGAGATCGTGGCGTTCAACGGCATAGTTGAAGTACTTCAGTTCGATCGGGTGAATGACATCCTCGCAATCGTGCATCACGACACCCGCAAAGCGGATGTGATGTGTCTCCTCGTAACGCAATATCGCGGCGACGATCCAGTTCAAGCAGTCCGCCTTGCACGTCGGTCCGTCGTTGAGCACGGTCGCGCGCGTGACGCGCCCCGGATAGCGGCGAATCATGCGCTCGACTTCAGCCGTCGTTTCCGCATCGTTGTGATACGTGCCGACGAAGATCGTGTAGTGGTCGTACTCGATAGTCGAAAGCGTGTTCTCGACCATTTTGGCGATCACGTCATATTCTTTCCACGCGGGCACCATGATGGCGAAGTGCTGTTCGCTTAGCTGTCTTAGCATCGGCACGTCGACTGTTTGTCTCTTCTCGCCGCGCACTCGCCTCCTCAACTCGGTCAGCCAGAAAAAGCCGTCGAGCATCAGATCGTCGATTGTGCTGACAAAAATGACACACGCGGTGAAAAGCGCGACGACGTTGAGTGCGGTCAGGTACAGAGTCCAGAGGGCAGTCGTTTGCATGGCGTCTTCATGCTCGCGTGATCTCGGCACTCTCATTGAAGGCGGCGCGTGTCCAATCAGCAATGGAACATTTGAACCATTGATCGCGACTTCTCCAACGCCTATCACTTTGACATCGTCCTTGAGTCGCAATCGAATGATTTGCTCAGGAGGTGCGTCATGTGTGGAATCGTGGGAGCTGTGTCGCAGCGGAACGTCGTGCCAATGTTGATCGAAGGACTACGCCGGCTGGAGTATCGAGGCTACGATTCGTGCGGCGTGGCCGTGCACCGGGCTGGAATGCCTCGTCGAGCGCGATGTACCGCGCGCGTCAATTCGCTGGCGAGAACGATCTCCGACATTCATCTGGAAGGATCGCTTGGTATTGCACATACACGATGGGCGACGCACGGTGCGCCTGCAACTGAAAACGCACATCCGATCTTCTCGCGGGATCTGATCGCGATCGTGCACAACGGCATCATCGAAAATCACGAATCGTTGAAGTCGATTTTGATGGCGCAAGGCTATGAGTTCCAGACCGAGACCGATACGGAAGTCATTGCGCATCTCGTGCATTCTTTCTATGACGGCGATCTTCTTTCTGCCGTGATCCGCGCAACCCGCATGTTCCGTGGCGCCTATGCGATCGCCGCATTCAGCAATGATGAGCCGGGCCGCATGGTCGGCGCGAGAGATGGATCGCCGCTGGTGGCGGGCATTGGTGAGACGGAAGCGTTTCTGGCATCGGACGCCATCGCGCTTGCAGGCTATACCAATCGCTTCGTCTTCCTGGAAGATGGCGATGTCGTAGATCTGACACCGGGCAACCTCATCACATGTGATCGCAATGGTCGCAGCGTGAAGCGTCCGGACCGCATGATCACGCAATCGCTCGACGGCGCCTCACTCGGTTCGTTCTCGCACTACATGCAAAAGGAAATTTTCGAGCAGCCGCTTGCGATTGCCCGAACGCTGGGGGAAATCGATGCGCTAACTCCGTCGATTTTTCAGGGTGCCGATCGATCGACATTTGAATCGGTCGGTAAAGTCCTGCTGTTGGGATGCGGCACGAGCCACCACGCTGGGCTAGTCGCGCAGCAGTGGTTCGAGACCATTGCGAGGGTGCCTGTGCAGGTGGAGATCGCCAGCGAATTCCGCTATCGGGATCAATGCCACCATCCGCACACGTTGGTCGTGCCCGTCTCGCAGTCGGGAGAAACGGCCGACACCCTGGCCGCGCTAAAGTACGCGCAAATGATGGGGCTCGACAACACGCTGGCAATCGGCAATGTCGCGAACAGCGCGATGATGCGAGCGACGCGCAGCACGTTTCTAACCGGTGCGGGCATGGAAATCGGCGTCGCTTCGACTAAGGCGTTCACGACGCAACTTACAGCTCTCTTTCTTCTTGCGGCGACATTGGGGCGCGTGCGTGGCACGGTGTCATCGCAACAGGAGAGTGCCTATCTCCAGCAATTGCAGGATTTGCCCATAGCATGCCGTGCAGTGCTTGCGCAAGAACCGCAAATCATCGCGTGGGCCAGCGAGATCAGCCAGCATGAGAACGCGTTCTATCTGGGACGCGGCGCGCATTATCCAATTGCAATGGAAGGGGCGCTAAAGCTCAAGGAAATTGCGTACATTCACGCTGAAGCGTACGCCGCGGGCGAATTGAAGCATGGGCCGCTGGCGCTCGTTACTCCGGAAATGCCGACTATCGTTTCCGCGCCGAACGATGCGCTTCTGGATAAGCTTAAATCGAACATGCAGGAGGTGCGCGCTCGGGGAGGCCAGTTGTTCGTGATCGCCGATAGCGGAACAGGACTTTCGTGCGCGAGCGGATTGCGGGTTCTCGAAACGGGAGCTTATTTCGGGCTTCTATCGCCGATACTCCATGTGCTGCCCATGCAATTGCTCGCGTATCACTGTGCGAGTGCGAGACAGACCGACATCGACAAGCCGCGCAATCTCGCGAAGTCGGTGACAGTTGAATGAGCTAGCGGAGATTCGCTAGATTCACCAATGCGTGAATTTGTGGTTACTGGCTAAGGCCTGGGCCGAGCTGAGCCGCAAGTTCCGCATTGTTGCGTACACCCATTCGCTCGTGTATCGACACGATCTGTTTCCTGACAGTACTCGGTGAGACGCCGAACAGTCGCGCGATTTCCTTGTGAGTCAGGCCCGATGCCACCTTTTGCGCAACCTGTAGCTCTCGCGCCGTCAGGGTATCGACGGCTCTTCTCGGGTGCGCGTAAATGTACGCGATCGTTCCCTCGCGCATGATCCGGTATCCATGCGTGTTTTCTATGTGGCGCGTTTTCTCGGCGGCCAGTGCGAGGCGCAGCGGTTCGGGCAAACGTGCATCGATGGGTCTCGGCCATCGCTCGGCGAGGTGGCGGAAAAACAGCTCGTCGCCAAATAACAGGACGCCGTCCGCAGTCACAATCGCGCCCGCCCGATCTCGTTCGTGCTGATCGTATTGGAACCGCTGCAGTCCATCGGATGCGTTGGTCGCCCACGCCTCACTGATATGCGTGTGCAGCGTCTGAACGATATCGCGTTCGTTGTCGGTGAATGAACGCATCGCGCCATCGCGATGTAATGAAAGAACGAGAAACGAGAGCGTTGCAAAGCGCAGATTGGGCTCGCCGAGGCGCGCCTCTTCGTGTCCGGCGAAGCGATACCAGACGGCAACGGTGTTCGCACGGTGTTCGAATTCATAGCAATCGCGCGTTTCCTCTTCCAGCCTCCCGACGATTCGCGGCAGAAGTACAGGCTTGTCGTCACCCGTCGATTGATGACCATCGCTTCCAATGTTGATCAGATGGTCTGTGGGTGCATGAGGCGTCGCGAGCGAGCCAAGCGTATAGATGACGAGGCCCGTGTCGCCCGTGACGCCGGCGCGCCAGCGAAGCCGGTTGAACGGTACATACTCGCTGATGGTGCGAAAGGCGTACATCAAAAACTGGGTCTGCGTACTGCTCTTCGAAGCTTTGTAGATAGACAGTATTGCGTCACTCAATTGCCGCATGATGGTCACCTCGCTATTTTTCCTTTTACGGCCTCGCTTTCCACAAAGAAGATTGCAAAGATCGACCATGACAGATCGATGTCGCCTGTCAGATCGATTCAACGGTCTTCTTCGGGATAGGAAATACGAGTCGACGGCTTTTTACGTTCTTTGACGCAATGCCGCTATTTGGCGTCTTTTGGAATTCTCATACGACGTATCGTCCGTCGTGGACAACTTGTTATTGGAGCGTCTGCGCACTATCTTCCGGCACCGGTCACTGATATGGTGCGGCGAAAAGGTTTTAACGATTCAACCATGCAGGAGCACTGCAAAGCAACATGTTCAGCCAAAGAGAGCGACTGACGTTGTTATCGTGCAGTAGGGAAAGAGCATTCTTTTTCGCGAAAGAACAAAAGGCAAGTCGTACTTCGAGGGCATCGTCAGATGCACGATCCTACCTTTGGGCGTCTTTCAATTATTCGACAACGTTGAGCGTGTCGCGCTGGCAGGACTGTATTTGCGGGCAACCGAAGATAGGTACTTTCACCCAGAGTCGGCGCAGTCATTAATCTAATTAATATGATTGCGTGCATTGCGAAAGCACGAGCACCATGCGGAACCCGTGCTACGAATGCATAGCTTTAACGTGATCGCCATTCGGCGTCACTGTATTAGCTGGGTGCTTTCAGGTTGATCATCGTCTGACGAAGCAGTTGCCAATAGCTGCTCGTCGAATACGGGAGCATCTGCTCGACATAGTTCCACCAGAAGAAGCCGCCGATAAAGCGTGGATCGGTCATCGTGTTGACCATCGGATAGTACGTCTTGATCAGGTTCTGCTGAACGGACGCGGGCGCGGAAGTGCTGGAAGTGCCGATCTCGCCGAAGCCCACCTTTGCATTGGGGAAGATCTTCTCGAGCGCGGCGAAGTCCGCGTTCCATGACGGCGACAGTCCCGTGCAATCCTGATACGGGTAGTAGCTGAAAAGCGCGTAGTCAGTCGCCTGAAGCACAGACGCCGGCAAGAAACTCGTCGGCCAGGTTTTCCAGTAGTCTTGCGGCTTTTCCCAGCAGTTATTGCCCTTGCTGTCGTCGTTGTAGTACAGCGTGATTGCCGTCTTGCCGCCAGCCGCCTTGACGATCGAGTTGGCCGCCAGAACCATCTGTCCGATCTGTGTCTCTTCCGAATTGACTGTGGCAGCCGAACCGGAAGGATGTTTGCGCAGCCACTCCCCGTTGATTTCGTTTGCGATTTCCCAGACGTCGACGGTGCCGTTCAACTTCGACACCAGTTCCTGGGTGCGTGCCTTATACGTGGCGAGATCCGTCGGGAAGTAATACGAGTCCATGACTTCGCCCATCACGTACGCGACGGCATGCAGACGCAGCAGCGGCGCGTAGTAATCGGATGCGGGTGTGCCGGGATCGAACACGACACGCACGGTCGGACGATAGGGCAAATTGCTGAGCGATGCGACGATCGCATCCAGTTTCGTCAGATCACCGAGCGTCACGCCGTAGACGGGTGCTTTCAATGTTTCGACTTGTGCCTGGACGGACGGCGCGAACATCAGAGATGTCGTTGCCAGACACGCGGCAACGGCCGCGGCGGGGAGGGATTTTTTGGTTTTGGCGAGAAAAGTCATTCGTCTGAAAAGAGCAAAAAGGCGCGATGTTATCAGCAAGTTAGGCGGTAATTGTCTGAAGATAAATGATTGTTGTTGCAACTTGCGTTGTCGCGAGATGGCGTTTTCCACTCTGTTTCTGCTGTAGCGGAGCACCCGGCATGCGGTACCATGCGAAAGAGAGAGCGTAAAAGTGAGCCCGTCGCCATCGGGTATGGCGACGGGTTTTTTCTGGGCGTTTCCAGTGGCCCATCCGCACGTCGTCTATCGTCGGGAGATCGAGAGATCGAGACATCGCGAAAGACGCGGGGAGTACCGAAATGACCTACTGTGTGGCGATGTGCGTCGACGAAGGCCTCGTGTTCCTCTCGGACACGCGGACCAACGCCGGTGTCGATCACATCAGCACGGCGCGCAAGATGTCGGTGTTCGAAGAGGCGGGCGAGCGTGTACTGGTGCTGCTCAGCGCGGGCAACCTGTCGCTCACGCAGGCCGTGCTGCACGAGCTGTCCGAGCCCGCCGATTCGTCGCGGCCCACGCTATGGACCGTCTCGACGATGGCGGACGCCGCGCGCGTCGTTGGCCAGGCGGTGCGCGACGTCCATCAGCGTGAAGCAAGCGCGCTGCAGGCGTTCGGCGTCGAGTTCAATTGCAGCTTCATTCTCGGCGGCCAGATTCTCGATGGCGGCGCGAGCGGCAATGGCGCGGGGCAGCCGCGTCCGCGTCTCTTCATGATCTACGCGGCGGGCAATTTCATCGAGTCGTCACGCGTGAATCCGTACTTTCAGATCGGCGAGTCGAAGTATGGCAAGCCGATCATCGACCGCGTGCTCGTGCCGTCGACGCCGCTCGACGAAGCCGCCAAGTGCGCTTTGATCTCGATGGATTCGACGCTGCGCTCGAACCTTTCCGTCGGACTGCCGCTCGATCTGCTCGTCTACGAAAAGGATGCGCTGCGCGTGACGCGCTTCGTATCGATCGATCAGGACAACACGTATTACCAGATGATTCACCGCACGTGGGGCGATCGGCTGCGGCAGGTGTTCAGCGAGATTCCGGAGCCGGACTGGCGAAGCGCGAGCGATGTGCCGCGCGACGGACATATCGGCGAGATGGTGCTATATCGCGCGCCAGGCGCGTTGCACGCCGACGTCGATGAGACACCTGTGGATGCCGGCGCGCGTCCCGCCCAGACCCTCGCGCAAGCCGACAAGCCCAAAGCGCGCGGTTGATCCCGGGCGCGGGGGCTTGAAACAAGCCGGCACCAATAAAAAAACCAGCCTTCGGCTTGCGCCTCCGGCTGGCTTCTGAAATACGGCTCGACGTCTCGAGCCGTACGCCATTCGTTCTTCGTATTAGAACTTGTGACGGATACCCAGGCTGACGATTTCTTGCGACTTGTCGCCTGCGTTGTTGCCGTACGAACCGATCGACGCGCCTGCCTCTTGCGTCGTGGTTGCGTTGACGCGCTGCGTGCCGCTTGCGTGCTGGTATGCGCCGAGCAGGTAGATGTCGGTACGCTTCGACAGCGAGTAGTCGCCGCCCAGCGAAACCTGGTGGTAGTTCGCCGACGTGTCGCCCGCGCCGTGCGTGTACGTGTAGCCCAGACCGACCAGCATCGCCGGCGTGACCTGGTAGCCAGCGAACGCGCCAGCAACGTGGAACTTCTCCTGCTCGTGGAACGCCGAGAAGCCGTCCGGCTTGTATTGCGCGAAGCTGTAGCGGATGTTGAACGTGAACGGACCCGTCACGTACTGTCCCGCAGCCGACGTGATGCTGATCGACTTGGCCGACGAGTAGCCGCCGTTGATCTGCGAGTCGAGCGTGCCATCCGACGTTGCGCCCGAGCCCCACACGCCTGCCGGCGTCGCCGGCGTGATGCCGCGGCTTGCCAGCGTGCTGCCGTTGTCCATGCGGATGTAGCCGGCTGCGACGCTGAACGGACCGAAGCCGTACGTTGCCGCGCCCGACCACGTCTGGCCCGAGCCCGTTGCGCCTGCGACGCCGCCCAGCGCGTACAAGCCTTCGAACTGGAAGCCGCTGAAGACAGGCGACACGTACTTGACCGCGTTGTTCGTACGCGAGCTGTTGTCGTTGTTGTCGACGTCGCCCGGCGTGGTGAACGTGCTGCCGAAGTAGTTGTCAGCCGTCAGCGGCTGAACCATGTCGACCAGCGGGTCGTACTGGCGGCCCAACGTCAGCGTACCGTACGCGTCGTGCGTCAAACCGACGTATGCCTGACGGCCGAACAGACGGCTGCCCTGACCGAGCTTGCCCGAGTTCACGTCAAAGCCGTTTTCCAACTGGAAGATTGCCTTCAGGCCGCCGCCCAGGTCTTCCGTGCCCTTCAGGCCGAAGCGGTCACCCTGGATGTTGCCGGCGTACATTTGCCACAGGTTGTCGTTCGCGCGGTTCGCGTTGTGAACGTACTGGATCGATTCATCGATCAAGCCGTAGAGCGTCACGCTGCTTTGTGCATGTGCTGCGCCAGCAGCGCCAAGCAGTGCCAGCGAGAGGGTAGACAGTGCGATTCGTTTCATCCATTTCTCCACGCAGATGATTGGTTTCGTTGTTGCGAATCGGAGAATAGCGCAGTGTCCCCAAGTGTAAGAACTGAAAAAAATTAAGGTGTATCGAAAATGTGACAGCCCGGTCGGGCCCTTGTGTTGCAGGGTTGTGAACGATTGTTGCTCTTTCGGCAATATTGAATCGTTGACTATGCATTATTGTTGTTTTTATGACAGTGATCGTGCAAGTCGGTAGCCGTTGCACGTTCTCGCGCAAGTGCAGTGTAAGAAAGTTGTCTAATCAAATGCGGAAACTTCCGTCTCTAAATAAAGAAGCGGTCGGCGCGGGCGGAGCAACGCCTTGACTTCGTGGGTGGACATCCGCGCGTCGATGTGATGACGCAAGCGCAGTTTCGTTGAAGCGAACGCTTAACGGGCGTCGCTGGCGGCGGGCGGCGCTTCGGCATCGTCGGCGCCGTTGTGGCGGCCGGCCACTGTGGCGACAAAGAGAGCCGTCCCGGCTGCGACCAGCACCGAGGTCCACGGGTGGCGTCGGACGTATCGGTCCGCGGCCACCGCCGTGCGGCCCGCGCGCACCAGCGTATTCGCGGCGGCGCGGGTCGCGTGCGTTTCTGCTTCCACAACCGTTTTGCCGATGGTCACGGCTTTGCTGATACCGGCGTCATGCGTCGCGACGAGCTTTGCCACAACTGATGGCCGCCGGGGTTTTGTGTCTGTCGTCACACCGGCTCTGCCTGCCGTGAGGTCGCGAGCGCCCGCCGTCGTGCCGGCGTCGCCCGCTCTCAGGCCGGCTGTGCCTGCCGTGGCCTCGGCAGATCCGGCAGCGCGCGCCCTTACACCCGCTGCTGGCAACGGCGCAGCCCCCCGTACTGAACCGCGCTTCGCAGCACCGGCCGCCACCGTCGACGCGGCCATGACCGACGCGAGCATCGCGCGGCTGCCGGGCGGCGTGGCGCGCGCGAACCCCCACGCGCCGCGCGGATCGTGCATGCGTCCGCGCGCGGCGGCAAACTCGGCGCCGAGCAGCAGCACGACGGCCGAAAAGTACAGCCACATCAGAAGCACCGCGAGCGAGCCCGCCGCGCCGAACGAATTCGCCATGCCCGCGTGCGCAAGGTAGAGCGCGAAGAGCTTCTTGCCCGCCGAGAACAGCGCGGCCGCCACCGTCCCGCCGACGAGCGCATCGCGCCAGCGCACGGGCGCGTCGGGCAGGAACTTGAGCAGCGCGGCAAAGGCGAAGGCGAGCACCATCCAGCCGACGAGCAGTTGCAGCAGGTTGCCGATCACCACATAAGGCGAATCGCCCCACAGCATGTTGCCGATGAACGTGATCGCCGTATCGAGCACGAGCGACACGATCAGCAGGAACGCGACGCCGAGCACAAGCCCGAACGAAATCAGCCGCACGCGCACGAGCGCCATTACGCTCGACGTGCGCGGCGTTTCGGACGGCCAGACGACATTGAGCGCGCTGTTCAGCGATGAGAAGGTTGCCGAAGCGCCGATCGCGAGCATCGTGAACGAAATGACCGCGGCGATGCCGCCTGCGCCGCCGCTGCGATGCGCGTTCTGCACGATCGTCGTGACAGCAGCGGCGGCATCGTTGCCGAGCACGCCGTGCACCTGTCGAAAGAGCTCGCCGCGCGCGGCCTCGGCGCCGAAGAACCAGCCGGATACCGCGATCACCATGACGAGCGTCGGCGCGAGCGAGAACGCCGCATAGAACGCGATGCTGGCCGCCATCGCGGCGCAGCGATTATCGGCGAACTGCCGCAGCGCGCCGACGGCCCACGACGCCTGTTTTTTCGCGACCGACTGCAACTTCCCGGCGGAGAGTGAATCGAGTTCCATGGGGTCCTTGTTGACGAGGATTCCGATGAGACTTCATGCAGGCAGCAATGCACGTGCTCGCAGATTCGCCATGCATCGCAGTGCTCGTACGCGCCGCGAGTGTCAATGGTATGACGCAAGCGTCGTGCCCATCTATCTATGTCGATACAACAACCGCGAAGCATCAGGCATATGACGTGCTGTCGTTCTGCTCTGTTGTGCTTACGACGTGCAAGAAACGACTTATACTTTTTCTCACCTCCCCACAAATAGAACGAGAGGCGATCATGTTGCAAATGTCCCGCCGTCAGTTCCTGAAGGTGACGGCGAGCACGCTAACGGGATCGAGCCTGGCCCTGCTGGGCTTCTCGCCTGAACCCGCGCTCGCCGAAGTCCGTCAGTACAAGCTGGCTCGTACTACCGAAACGCGCAACACGTGTCCTTACTGCTCAGTCGGCTGCGGCATTCTGATGTATGGCCTCGGCGACGGCGCAAAGAACGCGACCGCGAGCATCATTCATATTGAAGGCGACCCGGATCACCCCGTCAATCGCGGCACGTTGTGCCCGAAAGGCGCGAGCCTGATCGACTTCATCCATAGCGAGAGCCGCCTCAAATACCCCGAGTACCGCGCCGCCGGTTCGGATCACTGGCAACGCCTGTCGTGGGACGACGCGCTCGATCGCATCGCGAAGCTGATGAAGGAAGACCGCGACGCGAACTTCGTCGAGAGCACGCCCGACGGCAAGAAGGTCAACCGCTGGCTGACCACGGGCATGCTCGCGGCATCGGCGGGCACCAACGAGGTCGGCTATCTGACGCACAAGACCGTGCGCAGCATGGGGATGCTCGCGTTCGACAATCAGGCGCGTGTCTGACACGGCCCGACGGTGGCAGGTCTTGCCCCGACGTTTGGCCGTGGAGCGATGACGAACCATTGGGTCGACATCAAGAACGCGGACGTGATTCTCGTGATGGGCGGCAATTCGGCCGAGGCGCACCCATGCGGTTTCAAATGGGTGACTGAGGCGAAGGCGCACAACAAGGCTAAGCTGATGGTCGTCGATCCGCGCTTCACGCGCACGGCGTCCGTCGCGGACTTCTATGCGCCCATTCGCACCGGCACCGACATCGCGTTCCTTGGCGGCGTGATCAACTACCTGCTGACGAACGACAAGATCCAGCACGACTATGTGAAGAACTACACGGACTTTCCGTTCATCGTCCGTGAAGACTTTGCGTTCAACGACGGCATCTACTCCGGCTACGACGCGAACGCGCACAAGTACGCCGACAAGTCGACGTGGGACTACGAACGCGGCGACGACGGCTTCGTGAAAGTGGACATCTCGTTGCAGCATCCGCGTTGCGTGTACAACCTGCTCAAGCAGCACTACTCGCGCTACACGCCGGAGATGGTCGAGAAGACCTGCGGCACGCCGAAGGACAAATTCCTGCACGTGTGCGAGACGCTCGCGACGACGGCGGCGCCCGATCGCGCGGGCACGATCCTCTATGCGCTCGGCTGGACGCATCACTCGGTCGGCTCGCAGATGATTCGCACGGGCGCGATGGTGCAACTGCTGCTGGGCAATATCGGCGTCGCGGGCGGCGGCATGAACGCGCTGCGCGGACACTCGAACATCCAGGGCCTGACAGACCTCGGCTTGATGTCGAATCTGCTGACGGGCTATATGACGCTGCCGAACGAGCCCGAGCAGGACTACGAGGGCTACATCAAGAAACGCGCGTCGCAGCCGCTGCGGCCCAATCAGCTGAGCTACTGGAAGAACTACCGCGCGTTTTACGTCAGCATGATGAAGTCGTGGTGGGGCGATGCCGCGACGGCCGACAACAACTGGGGCTATGACTATCTGCCGAAGCTCGACAAGCCGTACGATCTGCTGCAGGCGATCGAGCTGATGAACCAGGGCAAGATGAACGGCTATATCTGCCAGGGCTTCAATCCGCTCGCGGCCGCGCCCAACAAGGGCAAGACGTCGTTGAGCCTCGCGAAGCTGAAGTGGCTCGTCATCATGGACCCGCTCGCGACGGAAACATCCGAGTTTTGGAAGAACCACGGCGAGCACAACGACGTGGACTCGTCGAAGATCCAGACGGAAGTTTTCCGTCTGCCGACGACGTGCTTCGCCGAAGAGCGCGGCTCGCTCGTCAGTTCGAGCCGCGTGCTGCAATGGCACTGGCAGGGCGCGACAGGACCGGGCGAAGCGCGCAGCGATCTCGAGATCATGTCGGGCCTGTTCCTGCGCATGCGCAAGGCGTACAAGGAAAAGGGCGGCAAGTACCCGGACCCCATCGTCAATCTGAGCTGGCCCTACGCGCATCCGGACAGCCCGACGCCCGAAGAGATCGCGATGGAGTACAACGGCCGCGCGCTCGCCGATCTGCCCGATCCGAAAGACCCGAGCAAGGTGCTGGTGAAGAAGGGCGATCAACTGTCGGGATTCGCGCAACTGAAGGACGACGGCACGACATCGAGCGGCTGCTGGATCTTCTGTGGCGCGTGGACCCAGGCGGGCAACCAGATGGGCCGGCGCGACAACTCCGATCCCACGGGCATCGGCCAGACGCTGAACTGGGCGTGGGCATGGCCCGCGAACCGGCGCGTGCTGTACAACCGCGCATCGTGCGATGTGAACGGCAAGCCGTTCGATCCCGAACGCAAGCTGATCGCGTGGAACGGCACGAGCTGGAGCGGCACCGACGTGCCCGACTTCAAGCTCGACGAGCCGCCCGAAAACGGCATGGGTCCGTTCATCATGAACCCGGAAGGCGTCGCGCGTTTCTTCGCGCGCGACGGGATGAACGAAGGTCCGTTCCCCGAGCATTACGAGCCGTTCGAGAATCCGCTCGGCTACAACACGTTCCATCCGAACAATCCGCAAGCGACGAGCAACCCGGCCGCGCGCGTGTTCCCGGATGACCGTGCCGCGTTCGGCAAGGCGGCGGACTTTCCGCATACGGGCACCACGTACCGTCTGACGGAGCACTTCCACTTCTGGACCAAGCACGCGCGCCTCAATGCGATCATCCAGCCGCAGCAGTTCGTCGAGATCGGCGAGGACCTCGCGAAGCAGATCGGCGTGGTGGCAGGCGATCGCGTGAAAGTGTCGAGCAACCGCGGACATATCGTCGCCGTGGCCGTCGTGACGAAGCGCATCAAGCCGCTGATGATCGACGGCAAGAAGGTGCAGACGGTCGGCATTCCGCTGCACTGGGGCTTCACGGGGCTCACGAAGCCGGGCTATATCACCAACACGTTGACGCCTGTCGTGGCCGACGCGAATTCGCAGACACCGGAATTCAAGTCGTTCCTCGTGAAGGTCGAGAAGGCATAGGGAGGCGTCATGGCATATCAATCGCTCGATATCAGACGTATCTCCGCCACGACCGTGCAGCCCACGTCGGTGCGCGAGCCGGCGACGGGCGGCGTCGCGAAGCTGATCGACGTGACCAAGTGCATCGGCTGCAAGGCGTGCCAGACGGCGTGCATGGAGTGGAACGACCTGCGCGACGAAATCGGCGTCAACACGGGCGTCTACGACAACCCGCACGATCTCACCGAGCATTCGTGGACGCTGATGCGCTTCACCGAATACGAGAACCCGAAAGGCGATCTCGAATGGCTGATCCGCAAGGACGGCTGCATGCATTGCGAAGATCCCGGCTGTCTGAAGGCGTGTCCGTCGCCGGGCGCGATCGTGCAGTACACGAATGGAATCGTCGATTTCCACGAGGAAAACTGCATCGGCTGCGGCTATTGCATTTCGGGCTGCCCGTTCAACATTCCACGGCTGTCGAAGGCGGATCATCGCGTCTACAAGTGCACGCTCTGCTCGGATCGCGTGGGCGTCGGCCAGGAGCCGGCGTGCGTGAAGACGTGTCCGACGGGCGCGATCGTGTTCGGCACGAAAGAGGACATGAAGGCGCACGCCGAAGAGCGCATCGCTGATTTGAAAGAGCGTGGCTTCGAGAAAGCGGGACTATACGATCCGGCGGGCGTGGGCGGCACGCACGTGATGTACGTGCTGCATCACGCGGACAAGCCGTCGCTTTATCACGGCCTGCCCGACGATCCGCACATCAGCCCCTTCGTGCAGTTGTGGAAGGGCATCGCGAAGCCGCTCGCCGTCGCCGCGATGGCGCTCACGGCGCTGGCGGGTTTCTTCCACTACACGCGCGTCGGGCCGAACGAGGTGTCGGACGAAGACGAAGATGCCGCCCGCAACGCCGCGCGCGACATCCGCGAGCGTGGCGAACACAAGCCCGAGGAGCCCGTCAAATGAAACACCATCGGAATGGCAATCCGGATTTGATCGTGCGCTACACCGCGAACGAGCGCATGAATCACTGGATTACGGCGATCACGTTCGTCCTGCTCGCGCTGTCGGGCCTTGCGTTCTTCCACCCGTCGATGTTCTGGCTCACCGCGCTGTTCGGCGGCGGCCAATGGGCGCGCATTCTGCATCCGTTCATCGGCATCGTGATGTTCGTGTCGTTCCTGATTCTTGCGCTGCGCTTCTGGCATCACAATTATCTGAACGACGACGACTGGCAATGGATGCGTCAGTACAAGGACGTGCTCGCCGCGCGCGAGGACCGGCTGCCGGAAGTCGGGCGCTACAACGCCGGGCAGAAGCTGCTGTTCTTCGTGATGGTGCTGTGCCTCGTGCTGTTGCTGCTTAGCGGAATCGTGATCTGGCGGGCGTATTTCTCGTTCTATTTTTCCGTCGATGTGGTGCGCGTCGCGGCTGTCATTCATGCGATCACGGCCTTCGTGCTGATCTGCGGAATCATCATTCACATCTATGCGGCGCTGTGGGTCAAGGGCTCGGTGGGCGCGATGGTGCGAGGCACAGTGACGCTCGGCTGGGCGCGCAAGCATCATCCGAAATGGTTCCGCGAAAGCATCAAGTAACAGGCGGCGCGCGTGCCGGGAAGCGCGCGCCGTATCCGCATATCTGCTACTGTTGACGCCATCCAGACCCTAACGGCAGGAGCCTGAATTGGTGCAACGCATCCTGGAGCCCGGCCAGATCGAAGCAATCGATCATTCAGCCCTTCCCCGCATTCGCCGGCCCGAGCGCGCGACGCTGTTCTCGACGCGCGCCGCGCGTCTTCGCGAGCTTGCAGGCGCGAGCCCGATCGGCGGGTATATCCGGCTGATGGCGTCGCTCGCCGACGCGCAACAGCAGGCGCTCTTGCAAGTGAGCGCGACGATGCCTGCCGCCGAATCCATCGCCCTCGCGCAGCAGCATTCGATGCCGATCGCGCCGTCGTCGACACCAGAGCGCGACCCGGTGTGGCGAGACGTGTTGCAGCGCCTGCTCGATCGCGTCGAAGCGGCCGGTCTCGTGACGCCAGCGCTCGCGCGCGTGATCGACGGCTTGCGCATGAAGAGCGAGCAGGAACTCGATGCGCTCGCCGACGCGGTGCTCGCGCTGCGCTTCAACGAAGTCGATCCGGCGTCCGCGCCGTTCGTGATGGCGGCGCTGCAAGTGGTGTGGACGGACATCGCGAGCCGCATCGACGAGCGCGACGTGCCGTATCTCGACACGCCTGGCACATGCCCCGTATGCGGCGCGCAGCCGGTGGCGAGCATCGTGCGCGTCGGCGGGCAGTTTCAGGGCTTGCGCTATCTGCAATGCGGACTGTGCTCGACGGAGTGGCACGTGGTGCGCGTCAAGTGCTCGAACTGCGATTCGACGAAGGGCATCGCGTATCACGGCATCGACGGCGGCAGCGAAGCGCTGAAGGCCGAATCGTGCGACGAGTGCCACACGTACCGCAAGATCGGCTATCAGGAGAAGGACTACGACTTCGAGCCGCTTGCCGACGATCTCGCGAGCCTCACGCTCGATCTGCTGATGAGCGAAGCGGGCTACCGGCGCAGCAGTCCGAATCCGCTGCTGTGGCCCGAAGTGCCGTCGGACGAGTGAAGCTCATCTATATGCACGGGGAGTGCGAGCGTGAGCGAAGTGTCGGGTAACAAGTTGGGCGATGACCCGCGCGCGTTGCTTGCGCGCGTGCCTGCCGTCGAGCGCGTGCTGTCGACGCCGATGGCGCAGCGTTTGATCGACGAATATGGCCACACGCAGGTCGTCGATGCGATACGCGCCGCAACCGATACGCTCAGGCGTGAACTGCTCGCGGGCCTTCAGTTCGACGCGTCGTTCAGTTTCGAAGCAAAGCTCGTCGACGATGCACAGCGCGCGCTCGCCGCGCGCGTTCGGCCCCATCTGCGCGCTGTGTTCAATCTGACGGGCACGGTGCTGCATACGAATCTGGGCCGCGCGTTGCTGCCCGACGAAGCGGTGCGCGCGGTGGCCGAAGCGCTCACGCGGCCAATGAACCTCGAATTCGATCTCGCGACGGGCGGGCGCGGCGATCGCGACGACCTGATCGATGAACTCATCTGCGAATTGACGGGCGCCGAGGCTGCCACCGTCGTCAACAATAACGCGGCGGCCGTGCTGCTCACGCTGTCGGCGCTTGCGTCGAAGAAGGAAGTGGTGGTGTCGCGCGGCGAACTCGTCGAGATCGGCGGCGCGTTCCGCATTCCCGACATCATGTCGCGCGCGGGCGCGAAGCTGCGCGAAATCGGCACGACGAACCGCACGCATCTGAAGGATTACGAGGAAGCGATCAACGCGCGCACGGCCTTGCTGATGAAAGTCCATTGCAGCAACTATGCAATCGAGGGCTTTACGAAAAGCGTATCCGTCGATGACGTCGCGCAGCTTGCGCATGCGCATGGCCTGCCGATGGCCGTCGATCTCGGCAGCGGCACGCTTGTCGATCTCGCGCAATATGGCTTGCCTCGCGAGCCGACTGTGCGCGAGACCGTCGATGTGGGCGCCGATCTCGTCACGTTCAGCGGCGACAAGCTGCTGGGCGGCCCGCAGGCGGGGTTGATCGTCGGACGCGCGGAGCTGATCCGCAAGATCAAGAAGCATCCGTTGAAGCGCGCGCTGCGTGTCGGCAAGCTCACGCTCGCGGCGCTCGAGCCTGTGTTGCAGGTTTATCGCGCGCCCGAACTGTTGCGCGAGCGGTTGACGACGCTGCGTCTGTTGACGCGTCCCGCTTCTGAAATGCAGGTTCAAGCTTCGCGTCTCCAAGACGTGCTGCAACGCGCGCTCGGGTCGGCGTATGCGGTGACGGCTGAACCGATGGCAAGCCAGATCGGCAGCGGCGCATTGCCTGTCGACCGGTTGCCAAGCTATGGGCTGGTGGTGCGCAACGCACATGGCAAGCGCGGCGGCCGTGCGCTGATGAAGCTCGAAGAAGCGCTGCGCGCGTTGCGTCGCCCCGTGATCGGCCGCATCGCCGACGATGCGCTGCATCTCGATCTGCGCTGCCTCGAAGCCGCCGACGAAGCGGACTTCGCCGCGCAATGCGCGGAGCTACGTCTATGATCATCGGCACGGCTGGGCATATCGATCATGGCAAGACGACGCTCGTGCGCGCATTGACGGGCGTCGACACGGACCGTCTGAAAGAAGAGAAAGCGCGCGGCATCTCGATCGAACTCGGCTACGCGTACACGCCGCTCGATAACGGCGACGTGCTCGGCATGATCGACGTGCCCGGGCACGAAAAGCTCGTGCATACGATGGCGGCGGGCGCATCCGGCATCGACTATGCACTGCTCGTGATCGCGGCCGACGACGGCATCATGCCGCAGACGCGCGAGCATCTGGCGATCCTGCAACTGCTGGGCGTCACGCGCGGGGCGATTGCACTGACGAAGGCCGATCGCGTCGACGCGGCGCGTCTCGCGCAGGTGCGAAACGAAGTACGCGCATGGCTCGCATCGACGCCGTTCAGCGGCGCGCCTTTCTTCGAAACGAACGCTACCGCGCCGGACGATACCGGCGTGCGCACGCTTTCGCTTCATCTGCGTGAAACGGCTGTCGCATGGCGAGGCCGGCGCGACGATGGCCTGTTCCGGCTTGCGATCGATCGCGTGTTCACGCTCGCGGGGCAGGGCACGATCGTGACGGGCACGGTGTTCGCGGGACGCGTGGCGACAGGCGACACGTTGATGCTCGAGCCTTCGCATCAGACCGTGCGCGTGCGCAGCATCCACGCGCAAAACCGGGCAGCAGATGCGGGCCGCGCGGGACAGCGCTGTGCGCTGAATCTCGCGGGCATCGACAAGGACGCGATTGCGCGCGGCGACTGGATCGTCGATGCGCGGCTCGCGAAGCCGGGCGAACGGCTCGACGTCGAACTGACGCTGCTCGACGATGCGGGCATCACGCTGCAACACTGGGCGCCGCTGCATGTGCATATCGGCACGCTGCATCGCGTCGCGCATGTCGCATTGCTCGATGACGATACGCTCGCTGCGGGGCGCTCAGCGCGCGTGCAACTCGTGTTGGATGTGCCCGTGTGCGCACTGCCCGGCGATCGTTTCATCGTGCGCAATGCACAGGCGACGCGCACAGTCGGCGGCGGCCGCGTGCTCGATCCGTTCGGTCCGCCGCGCAAACGCCGGACGGCGGGACGGCGCGCGTGGCTCGATGCGTTGCGCGTGTGGCTCGATGACGGGCGCATCGGTCCGCTACTCGAAGAAGCGCCGCGCGGTGTAGCGCGTTCGATGCTGATGCAACTGACTGGCTTGCCCGCCGAAGCATTGCCCCTTCCTGCCGATGCCGATGAAATTGCACTGCATGGCAAGGGTGCCGGCGATGCCGTGATCGTGCTGCGCTCGCATTGGGCGCGTCTGCGTTCGCAGGTGCTGGCGGCGCTCGATCAGTATCACGCGCGCTCGCCGGACGAACTGGGACCGGACGCCGCGCGCTTGCGGCGCATCGCCTCGCCGCTGGTGCCGGATGCGATGTGGCGCGCGTTGATCGATTCGCTCGTCGACGAGGGCGCGGTTGCGAGAAGCGGGCCGTGGCTGCATCTGCCGGCACATACCGTTTCGCTCGATGCGCGCGAGCAGGTTCTCGCAAACGCGCTGCTGCCGCTGATTGCGCAAGGCCGATGCGACCCGCCGTGGGTGCGCGATCTCGCGAAGGCAACAGCGCGCGACGAAGACGCGGTGCGCCAGGTGCTGCGCAAGGTTGCCAGGCAGGGCGATGTGTATCAGATCGTGCGCGATCTGTTCTACCACCGCGAGGTCGTGGATGAGCTGGCGCGGCTCGTTGCAGCTATCGCCGGCGATGGTGGCGGCGCGCTGGGGGCGTCGGCGTTTCGCGATGCGACGGGTCTGGGACGCAAGCGCGCGATCCAGATTCTCGAGTTCTTCGATCGCATCGGCTACACGCGCTTTCAGCGTGGCGTTCACTGGCTGAGGCCGGATTCGCAATTGCATGAAGCGTTGGCGCGCGAACCGGCTTTGTAATGCCGATCGCTCGTTGCAGGCACAACAGGCTGACGATGAAAATGAGTGGCCCGCTATAATCGGTTGCGGTAAGCCGTGCGTTTCAGGGTGATGTTTTCTCATTGTACGCACGGCTGATCGAAGTTGGACACGGAAGGCATTCGTATCTGGTGGTGCGGCTGGGCTTCAAACCCAGTGAGGGGTGTCAGCCACTCCTCGGTCGGTTCGACTCCGGCTGCCTTCCGCCATTCAATGGCGCCAGGCGGGCGCTGTGATTGTAAAGTTCATCAATTAATGTCGTAAACGACACGAATTGGTTGTCTTGGGCGAAGATTCGTCCAAACTCGGACTTATTCCATAATCTAGTCTGGGTCTCATCAACGGGCATCGACGACAATGACCTGCCTTCAGACTCGCTTGCGTTGAGCGCCTTGCGGGGCATCGTCCGGCACGGTGCCGACGATGCCATGTCTGTCGAGGCGATGAACGCCGCAGTCGCGGCCGGTGCGACTGCGTCCGGAACAGGTGACCCGTCGCCCGATACCGGCCCGACGGCCGTCGCTGATATCGGCCGGATCGTGACGGCACTGGATGCGACGCGTGCTGCGGCGTCGTTGATTCTCAACGGGCTGGAAAACCTCGGGAGTGCAATCACGCCGGAAGCCAGGGCAGAGCTGACGCGCCAGGTGCGGCAACACATCAACGAGCACGAGCATAGCGCCCTGCAAGGACTCGCCGACGCTTCGCCGGTCAGGCGGTTGCCGCTTTCGCGCGCCGGGATGGAGGCGAAGGCCGTTGCCGCCGTGCTCAACGGAACGACATGGTTGACCGCCCAGACAGTGGGCAGGCGGCAGCATCCTGATGCCTCGAATCTGCAGGCGGTGACGAGCCGTTGGGAGCAGGAGGGCAAGGTCTTTTCCATCGAGCGGGCCGGACAGACCTTATATCCAACATACATTTTTGACGAACTCGGCAATCCCATCTCCGAAGTCGCCGAAATTCTGAAAGTCTTTCACGATTACACGCCGTTCCGGATTGCCTCATGGTTCGAGTCGACGAACAGCATGCTCCAGGGCAAACGTCCTCGTGAGAGCCTGGCAGCAGATCCGTCGGCCGTAGTCGATGCCGCCCGGGATCATGTAAAAGGATCGACGCATGGATAGCACGGTATCGCTTTGCATTTAACGTCGGACATCGTTTCCGTCGCACATCGTTTCATGCCGCGGCTTGCGAATGGGCGGCGGGGTTCGGCCCATCAACGGCCGTTCATGGCAACCGGGATAGGCCTTGCAGAAGGATGCGATCAGTGGCTCCAGCAGGATCGGCACCACCGCACGCGGCACGGAAAGACGCAACAATCCGGCGGGCCGCTGGCCGAGTCCCGCGCGCAACCGCGCTTGCGGCGACAAGCTCCTCGAAGGCGGGCTTTGCGCGCGAGAGAAACCGTTCGCCCGCTTCCGTGAGGCCAACGCTACGCGTGGTGCGTATGAACAGCGCTGCGCCAATGCGCGTTTCCAGTACACGCACCGCCTGACCGATGGCTGATGGCGTAACGCCGAGTTCCGCGGCTGCCCTGCGGAAACTCCGATGCTGGGCCACGCTCAGGAACGCCTCCACACCATCGAGCGCTCCCTGTCTGACTGTGAAGTTCTGCTTCATGGCCCATCAACATTGTGATGAATAGTCGTTCACGCAAGACGATGGTACATCTAACGTACAAATCAGAGTGAGGAGCCTTGCAATGACTGATGCACTTGATGGTGTGCGCGATCACTATCGCGCGACTGGCCTGACCGGGCGGCTGAAGGCCGCGCTCACGGTTCTTGGACCTGAGGACCAGCCGCTCACACCGCAGCAACTGGTCGCGCTCGACCAGTTTCACACCCGTGGGTTCGCTGCGACCGCCGAGCTTGCCAAACTGGCTGGCATCACCGCCGGCATGTCGGTGCTGGACGTCGGCTCGGGCGTTGGCGGCCCGGCCCGTCTGATCGCTGCAACCTGTGGCTGCCGCGTGACGGGTATCGATCTCAGCGAAGCGTTCGTGGATGCCGCACGCTATCTCACCCGGCGAACAGGGCAGAGCGAACAGGTGTCGAAGAAATGCACGCGTGTGCGCTGCTCACGGATTGATGACAATGGATGTTGAGCTTTAGATTGCATAGCCAAGTTATGCAGCAAGACCTTGCTGTTGGGAAACGAAAAGTTATCTTAATAGCATGATTTGTGCGTGCGTTTTTTTTTTGAAAACAGGACCTTGACGATCGATGTATTCACTCACTCATCGAGATCGAAGGAGCGAACCAAAGAAAAGGTCAGCACTCCATGGAAAAACGCTCGCGAACTCGCAGAACACGAGCCAAAATGGAAGACTGTAGGCATGACCGTGTAGCCCGCGTGCGCATTCATGAATCGAATGGCCGTACTTGATTGATCAGTTTTCCGACCTTTTTTCCTCGTGAGCGATTCACCTCGGACTTCGGATCGCACGGCTGCATTTATGAGAGGAGGAGCGACTACGTCGGTACTTTTCGGCACAGGAAGGGTCGAGTTCAGCTCGAGATGCGAGTTCGCTCATTACCCGGCATCGCCACCATAAAACCTGCGGCACATAGTTCCGTGAACATGACGCGCGTGAGCCACTTTATCCGTTCATCGCTCATCCGACTGCGGATGGCAGCAACGGAGATTGCAGCGTACCCATCGGCATCGATATCGAAACTCATGCCTACGCCCGATACACCTTCGTGGATGAGTCCGCCTGTTGCCGAGAAACCGTTCTTGCGTGTTCGCTCGACGATATGACGGATTCTCGGCAACGCAAGACCGACCGGCCTGAACTCCTCGCGGTGCCGTGCATAAATTTCTGCGATTGCCGTGTCGGTCTGTCGCGCAAGTAGTGCCATGCCCGCCGAACCCACTCCAAGCACACGCATGCCGCCCACTGGCAACACCAGCGTGCGAACAGGTGATCGCCCCTCCTCATAGTGCAGACAATGGGCGTAATCGCCACTGCGAACCACCAGAAACACCGAATCTTCGGTGAGATGAGCCAGTCGCTTGAGCATGGGCCGACAGGCCTCGAGAATAGGTGCACGCTTCATCGACGCGAGTCCGATCTGCATGGCCTGCATACCGAGCCGGATACGCTTTCCATCTCCGCGCTCAATGAATCCTGAGCTCTCCAGGCTCTTGAGAAGCCGATGAGCGGTTGTTCTATCGATTCCTGCCGCCTGCGCCAGATCAGTGACCGTTGCGCCGTCCGGATGCAATCCGGCCACACGTCGCAGCAGATCAAGAGCGCGGTCCACCGACTGGGTCCCTGTCCTGACGGAAATCGAGCTTGTCATGGTTCTCCCTAAATGTGTGCACAATGTGAACGATCTAACTGCTAATCATTGTGCACGGTTTCAGTGTGCGGTGGAATGCGTTGACTACCCCACCACTTCTCTTTTTATGATCAACGATCCGCACAACATTCCCGTTCTCTCCAACGACGAATGGACCGCACAACTGAAGGCTTCCCTGCCCTCGGCGAATATCCCGACCCTGCTGATGACCTTGATCCACCTGACGGGCGACCGCAAATGGCTGACCGAAAGGTATCAATGCTCGCGTGTTCGCGGCATCGACGACAACGATCCTGGCGGCCTGCCGGAGGAAGTGCAGAAGGAGATCCGCGACGCCGCGTTCGAAGCGCTCGTCGAGTGGAAGAAAAATGGCACGGTCAAGTTGCGGGCACCAGGCTTTGAGACTTTGGTCGAGATGCTCAAACTGAACGTCGGCGAGGACATTCCGCAGTCGTATGGCCCTATGATCAGTTCGTGGCTCGGCTTCGACGAGGACATGGTGATCGACCAGAAGGGTCGCTTCAAGATCCCCGATGGCTTCAAGGTCGTGGTCATCGGTGCGGGCGTTGCAGGCTTGGCCTCGGCGATCCGTCTGCAAGGCGCTGGCATTCCGTTCGTTGTCGTCGAGAAGAATGCCGAAGTTGGCGGCACATGGTATGAAAACCATTACCCGGGTTGCGGTGTCGATACGCCGAACCACATCTACTCGTATTCCTTTACCAAGGGCGACTGGTCGAAGTACTTTGCGTTGCAGGAAGAGATTCAGAAATACTTCGAAGGCGTCGCTGACAAGTTCAACCTGCGTCAGTACATCCGCTTCAACACGAAGGTCGAAGCCGCACGCTACGATGAAGCAACGATGACGTGGGTCGTGGACACGAAGAACAAGGATGGCGAAACCGACCGTCTTATTGCAAATGTTCTGCTCTCCGCAGTCGGCCTGCTCAACGTGCCGAAGATGCCGCAGATCCCCGGCCTCGACAAATTCAAAGGCGTGTGCTTCCACAGCACTCAGTGGCCGGAAGGTCTTGATCTGAAGGGCAAGCGCGTGGGCGTCATCGGCAACGGTGCTACGTCGATGCAGATCGTGCCGGAAATCTCGCAGATCGAAGGCATTCAACTGACGGTGTTCCAGCGCTCGAAGCAATGGGCCGCACCATTCGAGAAGTTCCGCCTCGAAGTGCCACAGGAAAAGCGCTTCCTGCTTTCGCAACTGCCGTTCTATCAGGAATGGTATCGCCAGCGTCTCGCCTACATCTTCAACGATCGCATCCACAAGTCGTTGCAAATCGATCCGCAATGGCCGCATCCCGAGCGTTCAATCAACCGCACGAACGAACGTCATCGTGAGCATTTCGTGGCCTATATCAAGGCAGAACTCGGCGATCGCCAGGACCTGCTGCCGGATGTGACGCCCGACTATCCGCCGTTCGGCAAGCGCATGCTGATGGACAACGGCTGGTTCCGCACGATGGCCAAGGCAAACGTCCGACTCGTGACGGGTGGCATTCCTGAAATCCGTGGCAACGCCGTGATCGATGAAAAAGGCAATGCGCACGAGCTAGATGTGCTGATCGTCTGCACCGGCTTCGATGCGATCAACATGCTCGCGTCGTTCAACCTCGTCGGCAAAGGCGGTCGCAGCATTCGTGAAGTTTGGGCCGACAACGGCGCGGAAGCATATCTTGGCGTTGCAGCGCCGGGGTTCCCGAATTTCTTCATGCTCGCGGGCCCGAATACAGCACTCGGCCACGGCGGTTCGGTCGTCGCCCTGATGGAAACGCAGGTTGCGTATGTCATGAATATCCTGCGTCAGGCGATGGACAAGACGCCGGAAGGCCAGCGCTTCGAATTCGACGTGCTCAAGGACTGCCACGACAACTACAACGCGCGCGTGCAGGCTGCTCACGGCAAGATGATCTGGACGCACAAAGGCATGAGCAACTGGTATCGCAATGCTGCCGGCCGCGTGATCGCCACCACGCCGTGGCGTAACGACGACTACTGGCACATGGCTCGCAAGGCCGACTTCGACGATTACGTTTTCCGCACGGAAAGCGCCGGTCTGAGAGGAGCCGATCATGACTGAAAACCAGCGTAAGCCCGGCCCTCACATGCTGAGCGGGGTGCGGATTCTCGATCTCGGCACGATGGTCGCCGGTCCCCAATCGGCTACGCTCTTCGGCGACTTCGGTGCCGACGTGATCAAGATCGAGGTGCCCGAGCGTGGCGACACGGTTCGCGATATAGGCCCGTTCGTGGATGGCGAGTGTCTCTACTGGGAAGTCGAGAACCGCAACAAGCGTTCGATCACTTTGAACCTGCGTGAAAAAGAAGGCCAGGACCTCCTGTGCAAACTCGTCTCGCAGTGTGACGCAGTGGTAGAGAATTTCCGTCCCGGCACACTCGAGAAGTGGGGTCTCACTTTCGAGGCGCTGAAGAAGCACAATCCGAAACTCGTGCTGCTGCGAGTGTCGGGTTTCGGCCAGACGGGTCCGTACAGTTCACGTGCAGGCTATGACCGTATCGGCCTCGCCTTCGGTGGCCTGATGGGTATCACCGGATATCCGGATCGCCCTCCCGTGCGTATCGGAACCTCGACCGCCGACTATCAGACCGCGATTCTCGGCGCGTTCTCACTGATGATGGCGCTGTATCACCGCGACTGTCTGGGCGGCAAAGGGCAGGAAATCGACCTCGCGATGTACGAAGCGGTTATCCGTTTCACCGAAGTGCTGGTACCCGAATACGATCGCATGGGCTATGTCCGCGGGCCGCGCGGGAACGTACATTTTGCGGCCGCACCAGGCGACCACTTCCCGATGCAGGACGGTAGTTACGTCATTATCACGTGCTCGGCACAAACCGGTTGGGAACGTCTGTGCGCAGCGATGGACCGTCTGGACCTGCTCGAAGATCCGCGCATGGCCACGCACGAACTGCGCTGGCAGCACATCGACGAACTGAACAAGGAGGTGGCGGAATTCGTCATGTCGATGCCGCCCGAGCAGGTTTTCGCAAAACTCGACGAAGCGAAGGCCGCGTACGCTCCGATTCTGACCATCGACAAGATCATGCAGAACGAGCACTACAAGGCTCGAAATACCATCGTCTCGGTGGAGAATCCGCGCATTGGTCCGGTTCGCATGACGGGTGTCGTGCCCAAGATTTCCGGTATTGCCGAGAAGCCGATCGCACCGGCTCCGGCACTCGGTGAACATAACGCCGAGGTCTATGGCGAACTGCTGGGCCTCACTGAATCCGATCTCTCGGCTCTAAAAGAGAAAGGCACGATCTGATGTCCACCATCAACACCCACGCGATCGTGTTCGGCGGCGGTGGCCTGACTGGTATCGCATGGGAAGCCGGCCTAATCCACGCCCTCGCGAAAACGGGTTTCGACGTCGGACTCGCCGACCTTCTGGTCGGCACCTCCGCTGGTTCGGTGATTTCGGCGCAACTGGCCTCCGGCATCAGCATCGACATCCTGTTCAACGAGCAGGCCAATCCGAACCCGGATTCCGTCGAGAAATTCCGGCCTTACTCGCAGGAGGAAGCGGACAAAGCGAATCAGACATTGATGGCCAAAGTGAATGGCGATTTGACTGCCGCACGCAAACGGATCGGAGCGTTTGCGAGGCGCAGCGAAACCCCCTCTCTGGACGAACGCAAAGCAATTATTGCTTCACGTCTTTCCGAGTATGAATGGCTCTCTCGCAGTCTGCGTCTCGTTGCGGTGGATGTGGATACAGGTGAGCCGCGCGTATTCGATTCCGAATCCGGGTGCTCTCTGATCGACGCTGTTGCAGCGTCGTGTGCTGTGCCAGGTGTATGGCCCACAGTACCGATCGAAGGAAAGCACTATATGGATGGGGGAATCATGTCGATGAACAATGCCTGGGTTGCAAGCGGGAGCAAACGCGTTCTCGTTCTGGCGCCTCTCGGCTACTCAGACGGCAACCCCGTCAGCGGTCATTTGCGTGATGAAGTGAGAGCACTCGAAGACCAGGGTGCAAGCGTTCGCGTGATCACGCCGAACGAATCCTCACTCAAAGCCTTCGGTGGCAATGTGCTCGATCCGGCACGTCGCTCGCCTGCGGCACACGCCGGTTATAGCCAGGGTCTGGGCCAAGCCTCGGAGCTGGTGGCCTGGTGGCTCGCTTGAATACCCCTGAAGGAAACGCTCAAATGTCGAAAATTGAACAGTTTTCCCCCGAACGCATCGCCGACCGCATGATGATCCAGCATCTGATGGCACGCTGGTGTCATGCGGTGGATCGCCTGGATGCACCGGGTATGCTCGCGTGCTTCGTGCCCGGCTGCATCGACAGTCATGGTCCGTATATCGGCCCTGTCGAAGGCCTCGTTGAATGGATTCTTGAACGTCACCAAAAGATCCACTTCAGCTCGCATTTCATCGGCAACATGCTTGTCGACTTCGTCGATGAAGACACGGCAATTGTGGAAACGTATGTCCGGACGAACCAGCAGTATCCGCCCGAAGCAAAAGCCGCGATCGCTCAATTCACGGGTGGTGCATCCGGCGCCGAAGACTGCTATGTGGACGTGTTCACGTCGTCGCGCTACATGGATCGCATCATTCGTATCGACGGCGAATGGAAGATCGCCGAGCGTCGCCTGATCCAGGACTGGAAGCGTCTGGACGAAGTAAAAGTTCAGGCACTGGCACCCAAGGAAGGCTGGATTCTGGGCAAGCGTGATGGCAACGATGAGTCGCAAGTCATGCGTCGCGAATTCGGCCTCGAATAATCGCATATCACAACGATAGGAGGAGACACAGCAATGAAGCTGACACGCCGTCAATTCAATCTCCATGCCCTTGCAGGTGTCGGTAGCCTCGCCCTCGGTGGCGTGAAGTTCGCGAACGCCGATGAAGCGTGGCCGCCCGCGTCGCCGATCAATGTTATTGTTCCGTTCCCTGCCGGCGGCACGACCGACATTCTCGGTCGCTTCGTTGCCGAAGCCGTGACCAAACGCATTCCGGGCGCAAAGGCAATCGTCCAGAACGTGCCCGGTGCCACCGGAATCATTGGATGCGGCCAGGTCGCGCGCTCGAAGCCCGATGGCGGCATGCTCCTGATGGCTTCAATCGGCACCGTCGTGACCAATCAGTTCACGTATCCAAACTTGCCGTTCAAACAGTCGGATTTGATGCCTGTCGTCAATCTGGCCGAAATCCCGAACTGCGTGATGGTGCGTTCCGACCTCGGTGTGAACACGGTGCAGGAATTTGCTGAACTGTTGCGCAAGAATCCGGACAAGTACAAGTACGGCTCGCCGGGTTTCGGCGCCAGCGGCCATATCTCAGGGGTACTGTTCTGCCAGCAGGCGAACGTCAAGGCAATCCATGTCCCGTACAAGGGCGGGGCGCCGATGATCACCGATCTGATGGGCGGTCACATTGACTTCGTGATCGACCAGCTTTCGGGTGCCATCGAACTGATCAAGGCCGGCAAGATCAAGGCACTGGCCGTGACGTCGAAGACGCGCTCGCCGGTGCTGCCGAATCTGCCGACCATGATCGAATCGGGTTATCCGAACTATGTGATGGCTCCGTGGTATTGCGTGGAAGCGCGTGCCGGCACGCCGCGTCCGATCATCGACAAGATGAACGCGGCACTAAACCAGATGCTTAAGGATCCGATGATCATCCAGAAATTCCACGAACAGGCGATGACCCCTATCGGCGGCACACCTGAAGATCTGCAGGCGGTCGAAGATCGCGATTACGCCGTCATCAAGGAGATGTCGAAGACGATCAACTTCCACGGCAGCGGTGCTTGACGACTGAGTGCCAAGGCGGAGTTCACTGGACTTCCTTTCCTGAGCTTACTCACCAAAAAACTATCCGATATGAAAACCCTCTCCTGCATTGCAGCGTTACTGATTGGTGCGAGCATCGTCGCACCCGTTGCCGCTCACGCCGCCGATACCTTTCCGGGCTCGAAGCGGGTCCGCCTCATCGTCGGCTACACGCCGGGCGGTGCTTCGGATATCGTCGGTCGTCTCGTGGCCAAGGGTATGGCGGAAGTCAATGGCGGCAACTTCATCGTCGAAAACCGTCCGGGCGACGGCGGCATGGTCGGCATGGCCTATGTCAAGAATGCGCCGGCTGACGGCTCTGTGCTCGGCATCGCGGTGTCGGGCACGCTGGTGACGGGTCCGCATCTGCAAAAGAACGTGCCGTACGATGCCCTCACGTCGTTTGCAGACGTCGGCAAGATCGCTAAGGCTCCGATGGTCATGCTGGCATCGCCCTCATACAAGGATCCAACCGTCGCACACGTGATCGCGGATGCGAAGACTCGCCCGGGACAGATCAAGTCGGCACAGGGCGCCAAGGCTTTTGAACTTTCGCAGTACCTCTTCAACTCGCTGGCGGGCGTCAACGTTGGCGTCGTCCCGTATCCTGGCGGTGCGCAGGCCGCGATCGACGTGATGGCGGGCCGTGTCACGCTGATGGTGGATACGATCGGTGCACAGATCGGCGCAATCAAGGGTGGCAAGCTCGTGCCGGTGGCGGTTCTCGATTCGAAGCGCTCGCCACTGCTGCCGAAAGTGCCGACGATGCAGGAAGAAGGTGTGAAAGACTACGAAGCGGTTGGCTGGATGGGCCTCGTCGCACCGAAGGGCACGCCCCCCGAAGTTGTGGCGAAGATCAACGCGGACCTGAATAAGGCACTGGCGCTTCCGGAAGTCAGGGAGAAGCTTCAGTCGCTCGGCTACGATCCGGACCCCAGCACGCCCGCGCAATTCCAGGAGACGGTGAGCAAGGAATTCGCGAAGTGGGGCAAGGTCTGCAAGGACGCAGGCATCCAGCCATCGTAATCAAACCCGCAGTGATACTCACAGATGTGGGCCTGCGCTCCTGAAAGTACCAAAACTCATTAGCTCGATGAATATCTCTGATAGCGTTTTCGTCATCACAGGCGGTGCGTCGGGTTTGGGCGCCGCAGTGGCACGCAAGGTCGTGGCGGCGGGTGGCAAGGTCATGCTTGTCGATATTCGTGAAGAGCCGCTCCACGCGTTTGCCGCCAAACTCGGCGATCGGGCTGCATACAGCGTCGCCGACGTGACCAGCGAAGAACAAGGTGCGGCTGCAATCGACGCAACGGTGAGCGGGTTCGGCCGTATCGATGCGCTGGTCAACTGTGCAGGTGTCGAACTCGGCTCGCGCGTCGTGGGTCGCAACGGACCCCATGATCTGTCCAGCTTCGCACGGACGATCGGCATCAACCTGATCGGTACGTTCAACATGCTTCGTCTTGCTGCTGCTGCAATGGCAAAGCAGGAACCGCGTGAAGGCGGTGAACGTGGCGTGATCGTCAATACGGCGTCGATCGCTGCGTTTGACGGTCAGATCGGGCAGGCCGCCTATTCGGCGTCGAAGGCCGGTGTTGTCGGCATGACGCTCCCGATTGCGCGTGAACTGGCGCGCTCGGGGATCCGTGTCATGACTGTCGCCCCCGGCATCTTCCGCACGCCAATGGTCGAGGGTATGGCACAGGAGGTGCAGGAATCACTCGCCTCGAATGTACCGTTCCCTTCGCGTTTCGGGGAACCCCATGAATTCGCTGCGCTCGTTGCCCACATTGCCGAAAACCAGATGCTCAACGGCGAGGTCATCCGTCTCGACGGTGCAGTCCGCATGACCGCCAGATAATCAGAGGAGACAGGGAATGAATGCTGATCCCGTTGTTATTGTTGCTGCAACCCGTACGCCCATGGGAGGCTTTCAGGGCGACTTCGCGAACCTCACTGCATCGGATCTCGGTGCCGTTGCAATCAGGTCCGCGCTCGAACGTGCGGGCGTGGGCGGTGAGCAGGTCGATGAGGTAATCATGGGTTGCGTGTTGCCCGCTGGCCAGGGACAGGCACCGGCGCGTCAAGCCATGATAAAGGCCGGTGTTCCCGTCTCGACGGGTGCTCTCACCGTCAACAAGATGTGCGGCTCGGGTATGAAGGCGATCATGCTTTCGCATGATCTGATCCTGGCCGGTTCGAGCAGCGTCATGGTCGCCGGCGGCATGGAAAGCATGACCAATGCCCCTTACCTGCTGCCCAAGGGTCGAGCAGGCCTGCGTATGGGGCATGGCCAGGTCCTCGATCACATGTTCTTCGACGGCCTGGAAGATGCGTACGACAAGGGCCGCCTGATGGGCACCTTCGCCGAAGACTGTGCCTCCGAGTACAAGTTCACGCGTGAACAGCAGGACGAGTTTGCGATCGCTTCGCTCACGCGCGCACAGACCGCGATCGCCGATGGTTCGTTTGTCAACGAAATCACGCCGGTCACCGTCCCGGGCAAGACCGAAACCGTGGTGTCGATCGACGAAGCGCCGGGCAAGGCAAAACTCGACAAGATTCCGGGCCTCAGACCGGCCTTCCGTGCTGGCGGTACGGTTACGGCTGCGAACTCGTCGTCGATCTCGGATGGTGCGGCAGCACTCGTGCTGATGCGCAAATCAGAGGCCGGGAAACGCGGTTTGAAGCCGCTGGCGACGATCGCCGGGCATGCGACCTATGCATTCAAGCCAAACCTGTTCCCGACCGCTCCAACGGGCGCATTGCGCAAGGTCTCGGAGAACACGGGATGGCATCTGAAGGACGTGGATCTGTTCGAACTGAACGAGGCATTCGCCGTCGTGCCGATGGCTGCAATGAAAGATCTCGATCTGCCGCATGACAAGGTCAATGTGAACGGTGGCGCCTGTGCACTGGGCCATCCGATCGGTGCGTCGGGTGCCCGTATCGTTGTCACGCTTCTGCATGCCCTGCGCAATCGCGGCCTCAAGCGCGGCATCGCCGGCATCTGTCTCGCAGGCGGCGAAGCTACTGCGATCGCTCTCCAGATCGACTGAACCTGGAATGGGAGGAGACATGAGGACCAAATCGTTGCTTCCAGATATCAACAAAGACTATTACGGCGGGGCGCTTCTGCTCGTCATCGGCATGTATGTGACGTTCGTCGGACGCACATACGAGCGAGGCACCCTTAACCACATGGGTCCCGGATTCTTTCCCGTCGTGCTGGGCATCCTCCTCTCGGTGCTTGGCATCATCGTGGCACTGGGTGCGTGTCGAGGCAGCACGGATTCAACAGAAGAAAAAGACCATAACGAGGCGCCGCGCACTGCTGACTGGCATGGCTGGCTTTGCATCATTTTCAGCATCGTGGCATTCGTCGTTTTTAGTCATTATTTCGGCTTCATCCCTGCGAGTTTCGCCACGGTCTTCATCTCGGCCATGGGCGACCGGGAGAACACCTGGAAGTCGGCATGCGTTCTGGCGGTCCTGGCTACAGTCTTCGGCGTCATCGTTTTCGAATTCGCACTGAAAATTCAGTTGCCCATGATTGCATTTGGAGGCTAAGCGATGATTGATCAATCGCTCATTGATCTTTGGCACGGGTTTGGAGTCGCATTCCAGTTCCATAACCTGATGTGGTCGTTCTTCGGCGTGCTGGTTGGCAATCTCATCGGCGTGCTTCCGGGCATGGGCGCCATGTCCGCAATGTCGATGCTGCTCCCGCTTACCTATGTGATGAATCCAGTGTCGGCAATTCTCATGCTGGCCGGCATCTTCTATGGTTCGCAATACGGTGGCGCAATCGGTGCGATTCTGCTGAATCTTCCGTGTCACCCGCCTCATGCCGTGACCTGTATCGACGGGTATCCGCTCACGAAGAGGGGTAAGGGCGGAACTGCGCTCGGCATCACGATGATCAGTTCGTTCTTCGCGGCGTCAGTTGGCATCATCGTGATGATTTTTGCGTCGCCACTGCTCGTTCAGATCGCGTTCAAGTTTGGTCCCGCCGAACTGTTCTCGATCATGCTGGTGGGCCTGATCGCAGGCGGAACGATGTCTCGCGGCGCCCCGATCAAGGGCGTGTCGATGACCGTTTTGGGACTGATTCTGGGTATGGTCGGTACGGACGTGAATTCGGGCGTTCAGCGTTTCACGTTCGGCTTCCCGGATCTCGCGGACAACATCGAGATAGTTGCGCTCGCACTCGGTCTGTTCGGTGTCGCCGAGTTCCTGCTCAACGTTAACCGCATGGGTGGGGTCGGTTCCCACATGAAACTCGGCATGAAGGACATGCGGCCCTCGCGTGCGGAACTGAAAACCGCGTTCTGGCCGATGGTCCGTGGCACGCTAATGGGCACGCTTTTCGGTGCGATGCCCGGCACTGGCCCCACGATCACGACGTTCCTTGCCTACTCGGTCGAGAAGAAAATATCGAGGAATCCGAAATCGTTCGGCACGGGCAACATCGCGGGTGTCGCTGCACCCGAAGCGGCGTCGCACTCGAAGACGCAGGTGGACTTCATTCCGACCATGAGTCTCGGTATTCCTGGCGACCCGGTGATGGCACTGATTCTCGGTGCACTGCTGATCCAGGGTATCCAGCCGGGTCCGCAACTGATCACGGAACACGCAGACATCTTCTGGGGCCTCATTGCATCCTTCTGGATCGGTAATATTCTGCTGATTATCCTGAACGTTCCGCTGATCGGCGTATGGGTAAAAATGCTTCGCGTTCCCTATAAATACCTTTTCCCGCTGGCGATGATTTTTATCTGCGTCGGCGTGTTCACGACTCAAAACAACCTGTTTAGAGTCGGCGAAGTTGCGGTATTCGGCATCCTTGGTGCGATTCTCCTGCTACTCAGGTTCCCAGTATCGCCGATTCTGTTGGGCTATGTTTTGGGACCCATGCTCGAAGAGAACTTCCGCCGCGCACTTTTAATCTCGGACGGCAGTTTGCAGGTATTTGTCGCTACGCCTATCTCGGCGGTTTTTATCGGCATCTCGTGTCTGCTGATCTTGCTGCAACTGTTGTTTTGGCTACGCAATCTTATGAGAACACGGAAGGTCCGCGAATCTGAGGGCGTGCCGACATAGGTTGGGCAGCCTGCGAAAGAAACAAAATCAGTCGTAGTGCACGGAGATGAGTGTGGTGGCGCAGGGTTCAAAGAACTGTATCCACCTGGCACTACATCGGGCGGCGTGATCGCGCCGGATGACTGGCTTTGTCGCGGCAAACGAAAGCTTGTCCAGAATCGCCTCTATGTGTTCTGCCGCGCGCAGTCCGGTGGCGTACAGCTTGAAACATCGGGGCTAAGCAGTGAGCTGCAAGCGTTGCTTCGCTCGCGGCTCCCGTGCCTACTCGCGTCAATATTTGTAGATGATGGCAATTTTCGCCTCTCGCCCGTGCAGCAGTTCGTCGCCGACTGCTGGCCGGGCATGAGCCGCGGCCAGCTGGTGGCCCGCGCCCGCCGTCTTACGTTGCGACCGTCACTCAAGGCGTATGGCGCGAGCGCGCCGGGTGAGGTCAGCCGGTTTGCGTTGACCCTCACCGCCGGGCGCGCAGCTTGTATTGCTGGTCGCGCACCTGCGCGGCGTGGCCACGCGCCGTGCGCCGTCGCGCAGCCGCCGGGCGGCCAACGCGTCGCGACTGCCCGCGCGCGATCCGCGCCAGACGTCACTCTTCCTGGGGCCGGGATGGGACGACCGCGCATTGAGTGGGACGACGCGCAACTGCGCGCGATCATGGGCGCGCTGGCGGGACTCGACCGGAACTTCCTGCTGAACAGCGTGCGCTTCCTTGATGGATTGGTCGCCGCGGTGCGCGCGATCACGGGCCGCGTCTACGGCGCGACGACCTATGGCCGGCTGCTGCGCGATGTCGCGCCTCAGGCGGGCGTCACGCGGCGCCCGAGCACGCCGACGATCCAGGCGGCGGTGCTGCGCGCGCATGCCCTCGCGCCCGTTGCATCACGATTCACGTCGCGTTTCGTGCCGACGGCACGTGACGCGATGCGAGCGGCCGCAGCGCAAGGCGACGTGGGTGGGGCGGGCGAGGGCAGCGGACTGCCGGTCGCCGTGGACACCGATGCGCTGCGCGGGGCACTCGCGCCGCTGGTGCGCGACCTGCTGCGCGACAGCCTCGCGCCCGTGCATGCGCTGCTGGCCCAGCCGAGAAGGTCGGCTGCGGCAGGCGACGGCGAGGGACGCCAGCTGCGGCTGACGACGGCCGCGCTGGAGGACGGGCACGCGCGGATCCGCCAGCTTGAAAAGGAAATGGGCGAAACCGCGGCGGAAGCTGGGCGCCGCGCAGGCCGCGCGCGACCTCGCGGGTGAGCACGTCAACGCGATGCTCGCGGACCTCGCGAGACGATCACCTCATCGGGCCGGGATGCCGAGTCGCTTGCCCCGGGCAGCGGATCGTCTGGCCGCTACCGAAAAATTCCTCAAGGCGCAGAACAATGCGGTGCGGCTGCAGGCTTCGGCCGAAGCCGACGCGCTGCGCACACAGAACCAGCAACTGAGGGAGTGCATTGATCACCTGCTGGTCGACAATGACCGGTACCGGCGCACGCTCGCAGCGCGTGGCCCGGGAACGGCAGGCAGTCGCTGACACGGGGGCAGGTCGACGCTTGAGGAGCGACGACTGACAACCGGCAGTCCATGCTCACGATGGCGGCCAGGGGATAAGCGATGCAGTACGACGGACCGCCGCCGCGGCGCGAACGATCGCGGAAATCCCGTACGTAACTGGGAGGGTCGCGACAACGAGTTGCTACCGGTCGCACGGCGGACGTCACCGCATGGGCCCTTTCCCTGCACGCCGCTTCCCGATGTATGGCAGAACTCCGCCGTTGGCTGGCGAAAGGCGCCTCGTGACTGCCGCAGAGACTGTGTTGCTCTTTCATGCTGCGTGCGATTGACTGCTGCGCCATATGTACCGGCAACGGGCGGAATCGAGAAATGTTTGCCGAATCTCGGTTTATCTTGAGAGACGACATGCGTTGTTCGCGGGCCGGGCGGTCCCCGTCGTACCTGATGCGCGGGCTTGTGGCAATCGGGTTTATCGCGATCGGCCGCATTCTCGGACCGGGGGCGATCGGTAGCGTAAGCGTCGCGCAGCTGGCCGTCGCTATGGCGGAATCCACGCAGGCGTCGGTGATCCAGGTCATCGTGCTGCTCGCCTGCGTGCTGCCCGCGACGACTACTGCGGCGTCATTGGCATTGCGTGGGCCACGTGCTCGGACTGGGTTGTGCGGCGATGGGGATGGCGTATCGGACGGCAAGGGGTGCTTTGATGCGGATTCTCCATCTCGTGCTTGAGCCGCGTCTGTCGGGCGCGGAAGTGCTCGCGAAGAATCTGGCGATCCATCAGCAGCGCGAGGGAAGCGTGGTCGGCGTGACCTCGCTGTTGCCCGAGCACGTGGATTTCGCGCCGCTCACGCGCGAGCTGGCGAGTCACGGCGTCGAGTGTGTCTTTCCTTGCAGGCGTTCGACACTGCCGGGGAAGCTCGTTTTTCTCGCCCGCATGCTGCGGCATTTCAGGCCCGACGTCATGTTCGCTCACGCGACGATTCCCGCCTTTTATGCACGCGCGCTGCCGACCAAAGTGCCCGTGATCTACGTGATGCATTCGGCCGTCAACGATTTCGAGCGGGCGCGCTTTCGCTACGTCGAACGGATATTGTCGTCGAGGGCGAGGGCGGTGATCGGCGTGTCACCGGCCAATCTGCATGACTACAGGAACAGTGTGCGCGCGCATCCGTCGTTGACGCTGATTCCGAACGGCGTCGATACGACGCGCTTCGCATTCGACGATCGCCCGCGCGACGGCGATGCGCCGCTGCAGATTGTGCAGATCGGGCGATACACGTCGGTGAAGAACCAGTTGCAGACGGTGCATGCGTTTTACGAAGTTGCTGCGCAGCTGAAGGATGTGCGGCTGCAACTGTATGGCGTCGTCGAGGACCCGGCTTATCTGGCCGCGGTTCAGGATCTGGTGAAGAAGCTCGCGCTCGAAGCGCGCGTGAGCGTGGAGGGGCCGCACCCGGATGTGTGCGGCGTGCTTCGGGCGTCGAATGTGTTCGCGATGCCGTCGCGTTCCGAGGGACACAGCATCGCGTTTCTGGAGGCGCTGGCTTCGGGGATTCCCGTCGTCGCCAGCACGATCATGCCGTTCCAGTTCGCGAAGACGTCGCCTGGCGTGCAACTGGTCGATACCGACGTACGGCCGCTTATGCCGCGGCGTTGCTTGCGGCGTCGGCTCAGCCCAAGGTGCAGCGTTCTCTTGCAGGACTGACGTTGCAGGATACTGCGCAAAGGTATCTGTCTATCGCACGGGAGGTTGCAGAAAAGGTTTAGGCGAAGGTGATCAAGTCTTCCACTGCGGAGCTACTCCGAGCGTTACCGATCGGACTGGAAAAGGCAGGATACGATGAAGCAGCAGACGCTGGTGATGGCGAGTGACGAAGGTGCGGGCTTCGAGAAGGACCGGAGCCAGGCGATGGCGGGTTCCAGAGCCGCGGCGACCGCGTCACGCTGCTGGTAGAACGCGGCCTCCGGCGCTAGCGTGTGAGTGACGCTTGCGCGGTCCTCAATGATCGCGCGGCCTGATACCTGCCGTCGCCAGAGCGCGTAAAGACGGGCCGGTGCCTTATGCGAGCGCGAGTGCCTTGGCTCTTCACGTCTTGCGTCGCACATCAAATGCGCACACAGTTCAGATCACGATAGTGAAGTCACGATGAGACCGATGCACGCTATCTTGCCCACCTGTTCCGGCTCGGTATCCTGCCCGAGGGCACGATCCTACCGCCCGAGATACGGATGGTGCGCGATCTCGCACGCAAGCGGCAACACTTAGCACGTGTGTTAAAAACGAAAGTTATCTTAATAGTATGGTTTTGATTTCCCGCTCTTCGGAAATTTGAGCCTGGATAGGGCACCGTGATGCGTTCAGTTCGGAAGCAACGAGCCGCTGCGAATCGGCTTGGCCCCAGCGATGCACGCCACCTCCTGCCCCGCGGTGGTGAAGCGCGCACGCTGCCGCGCATACAGCACGCCGGCGATGGAACTGGTAATCGTGACGACGCGATCGGCGAGTGGATCGACGACGTCGGCGATCGCCTGGCCGGGTTCGACCCAGATTCCGATCGGTGTGCGGAACACGAGCACACCGGAGATGGGAGCGAGGAGGGGCTCGGTGCCGGAGAACGGCGTCGCGTCGAACTCGAGCGGCGGCAAGGGGGCGGGCGTCCCATCGATGACGCCTCGGTAGGTCAGGTATTCGACGATTGCGTTCGCGTCGCGCTCGGCGAATGCGTAGGTCACGTCCGCCTGACCGCGCAGCTCGATCGTCACTGAAATCGCGCCGTTCGGTATTGGGTAGCGCTCGCCATAGCGCGCCCGCAACTCCGACCAGCAGAAGCTGTGGATCTCATCGAATGGATTGCCGATCGAATTGAGCGCGAACAGCGAGGCCTTCGAATCGAGATAGCGCGCGAGCGGCTCGACGTCCGGCCACAAGTCGGGGTTCGTGAAGAGATGCATCGCGCCTTCGAAGTCGCAGTGCAGATCGAGCACGATGTCGGCGTCGTATGACAGTCGCTGCAGCGCGAGGCGCTGGGATTCGAGCTCGGTGGTCGGCGTCTGCTCGTCCAGTGCTTCGCGCGTGGCGTCGCGCACGGCGAGCAGGTTCTGTTGCGCGTCGCCCGTCAGCCGAGGCTCGATACGGGGGATCACGAGCGCGGCCAGGTCATGGAAGTTCCGGTTGAAGTTCGACGCAGTGCCGGATTCGAAGCGGCCGAGCATCTGGCCGAGCAGCCGCTGGTTGAGCCCGATCGGATTCGGCACGGGCACGATGACGATTTCACCGCGCAGCTTGCCCGCTGTCTCCAGCGCGGCGAGTCGCTTGCGCAGTGTCCAGGCGACGAGCATGCCAGGCAACTCGTCAGCGTGCAGCGACGACTGAATGTAGACCTTTTGTCCGCCCGCAGGGCCATAGTGGAAGCTCGTCAGGTGCCGCTGCGTGCCGAGCGCCGGGGAGATCAACGGGTGCGTTTGTGTTTGCATGATGGGTTGAGCGCGCGCCGGATGATACCGGCGCGCGGGATGAGGTATTGCGATTCAGGCGATCGCTGCAGAGCGTCACGGTTCCCGTGTGTGTCAGGTGCCGTACACGTCGAATGCGAAGTACCTGGCCTCGATCTTCTTGTAGGTGCCGTCCTTGATCATGTCCGCGATCGCGTTGTCGATCTTTGCCTTCAGGTCGGTATCTTCCCTGCGCAGACCGATGGCCGCGCCACTGCCGAGCGTCCCCTGTGGATCGGTCAGTTCACTGCCTGCGAACGCGAAGCCTGCGCCGCGCGCGGTCTTCAGAAAGCCCATGTCGGCCTGCACGGCGTCTTGCAATGCCGCGTCGAGACGGCCTGAGGTCAGGTCTGCATAGACCTGGTCCTGATCCTGATAGGGGATGACATTCACGCCCTTCGGCGCCCAGTTGATCTTTGCATAGGTTTCCTGGATAGAACCCTGCTCGACACCGACCGCCTTTCCTTTCAGCGCATCTGCCGCCGGCTGGAGGTTTGAGCCTTTCTTCGCAACGAGGCGAGTCGGCGTGTGGAACAGCCTCGCCGAGAACGCGATCTGCGCTTCACGCTGCGGCGTCATCGACATCGCCGACAGCACGCCGTCGAACTTTTTCGCCTTCAGCGCCGGGATCATCCCGTCAAACGCACTCTCGACCCACACGCACTTCGCATTCAGTCGCTTGCAGATCTCGTTGCCCAGGTCGATATCGAAGCCGACCAGTTGACCGTTCGCACTCTTCGATTCAAACGGAGGGTAACTCGCATCGACACCGAACCGGACGGTGGACCAGTCCTTCGCGCAGGCGGAGGTTGCGATCGCCAGCGTCGCCATGAACAGAGCAAACTTCTTCATTGATGTGGGTTCCAAAGTTGTGAAAGTTGGATTGATGGAGATGCCGGGAAATTTCGAGCACGAAGCGCATCGAATGGGCTTACTTCAGCCGTCCTGCCAGAAACTGCTGCAGCCGCTCGCTGCGCGGTGCGGTCAGCACTTCACGCGGGTCGCCTTGCTCCTCGATCTTGCCCTTGTGCAGGAAGACAACGTGATTCGAAACATTCCGCGCGAAGCCCATTTCATGCGTCACGACGATCATCGTGCGGCCTTCTTCTGCGAGCGCCTGCATCACTCTCAGCACCTCGCCGACGAGTTCGGGATCGAGCGCGGAGGTCGGTTCGTCGAACAGCATGACTTCCGGTTCCATCGCCAGCGCGCGGGCGATCGCCACGCGCTGCTGCTGGCCACCGGACAGATGCGATGGATATTTCTGCTCGACATCGGCCGAAAGCCCCACTTTCTCGAGGTACTTTCGGGCGCGCGCTTGCGCGTCGCTGCGGCTCAATCCCAGCACGCTCACGGGTGCTTCGATGATGTTCTCTAGCACGGTCATGTGAGCCCACAGGTTGAAATGCTGGAAGACCATCGACAGACGTGTGCGCATCATCCGCAGTTGCTTCGGGTCACTCACGCGCAGTCCGCCGCTGCCGTCAGTTGTGGTGCGGATTTCCTCGCGGTTCAGCGTAATGCGCCCGGAGCACGGCAATTCGAGAAAGTTAATGCAACGCAGGAACGTGCTCTTTCCCGAGCCGCTAGAACCAATCAGGCTGATCACATCACCGGCTTTCGCCTTGAGCGATACCCCCTTCAAGACTTCGTTCTCTCCAAACTTCTTGTGCAGATCGTCGACAGTCAGCTTGTACATTCTCAATGCTCTCCATCAGGGCTGGACGGGTTCAGTGCCCTTGAGGTTTCAGGTAAGCCAGCATTCGCATTTCCACGCGGTGAAATACCCAGATCAGCGCGAACACGATAGACGCATACAAAGCGGCTGCGATGCCGTATGCCTGGAACGTCATATAGGTGGCCGAATTCGCGTCGCGTGCCACTTTCAGGATGTCGGGCACGGTCGCGGTGAAGGCCAGCGTCGTGGCGTGCAGCATTAGGATCACTTCATTGCTGTAGGCGGGCAACGCACGCCGCAATGCGGAGGGCAGGATGATGCGCGTATAGACCTTGTAATTCGACATGCCATAAGCTCGGGCAGCTTCGATCTCGCTGTGGGAGGTCTCCCTGATCGCGCCGGCAAAGATCTCAGTGGCGTAGGCGCATTCGTTCAGCGTGAAAGCCAGCAGCGTGCAGTTCATCGCGCTGCGAAAGAACGCTCCGAGCCATTCGTGAGAATGGACGAAGTGCAGGCTGTAGATGCCCGTGTAACAAAGCAGCAACTGGACGTAGAGCGGCGTGCCGCGAAACACATAGGTGTAGAGCCAGACCGGTCGCGAAACAAAAGCTTTGCGAGACGCGCGCGCGATGGCGAGCGGCACGGCGAGCAGAAAACCGAGTGCGATCGAAACGACCAGCAGCCAAAGCGTGATGACGAGGCCGCTGTAGTTGAAGCCGTCGCTGTAAAGATAGTTCGGCCAGTATTGGTGAATGAGTTCGATCACAGCGCAGCCCTCCGCACACCGATCGAATAGCGCTTCTCGAGGTGGTGCAATGCCAGGTTGGAAACGGTGGTGATCACGAGATAGATTGCACCGGTTGCGAGCGTGAAAAAGAAAAATGCCTGTGTCGCCTTGCCCGCGTCCTGAGCGGCTTTCACAACGTCGGCGAGACCGATGATCGACACGAGCGCAGTCGCCTTCACGAGCACCTGCCAGTTGTTGGCGATGCCCGGCAGCGCGAAGCGCATCATCTGTGGGAACAGAATGCGCATGAACACGCGCGTAGAGTTCATGCCGTATGCAAAGCCAGCCTCGATTTGCCCGCGGGGAACGGCGAGAAAGGCACCGCGAAACGTTTCGGTGAAGTACGCGCCGTAGATAAAGCCGAGCGTGATGACGCCCGCCACAAACGGATCAATGTCGATCTGGTTCATGGCGAGCATGTCAGTCGCGTCGTTGAGCCAGATCTGAATGCTGTAGAACAGCAGCAGCATCAGCACAAGGTCGGGTACCGCGCGAATCAGCGTCGTGTACATCGCGCCGAGGCGCGCGAGCATGCGATTGTGCGAGAGCTTCGCCGCGGCGCCGGCGAGGCCCAGCAGAAAGGCCGCAGCGAGCGAAAGAACCGCGAGCTTGAGAGTTTCGAGCGTGCCCGCCAGCAGCAGCGGGCCGAAGCCTTGAAAAAGCATGGAAGGATGTCCCTGGTGACAGGGAGCGCACGCCGCGCGTCCGCGCAGCCTGTGCCCCTGTGTTGATGCGAGTGAATGCGACAGCACTTAACCGCCGCATACGTCGAAGTCGAAATACCTCAACTCGTTCCTCTTGTGTATGTCCCGTCCTTGACCATGTGGACGAAAGCTGTTCGCCGTTCGCTTTGGGCGAGCGCGCTTTTTCATGAAAGTCGCCGAAAGCGATGTTCGATGCGGCATCCCGCACGCGGGCGTCCCTATCGAAAGCCTTGGATGCCCCGGTCTGACGTCCGAGGCCGGTTCCGCAGCTTGTATATACAATTATCGAGGCATCTCAGGAACGAACAATCGGTGTTATTACCAACACGTGCCCGATGCGGAAGTCAAAAGGGGGCCCTGTTTCTGGTGCTAAACTGGTGACAACGCATGTTGTAAGGGTACGCAAAACGGTCATAGACGAAGTCATTCGCGCATCCAATTGGCAACTTGTCCATACAACATCGTGTTGGTCGATTACGTGTGGGCGCACGTTTTCAGCCCATGTCGTTCGCTGGAACGGACGGCAGTTGCGCTTGCACTCGCCCAGCATGCGCAATTTCTCATTCGATGCAGTTCGCTCAGGTTGCGTTCGAGCCGAGGAAACGATCAGGCGGCCGCGACCGCAGGCCCGATATGTAGCTCGTATGTAATGCGGAGACCCGACGTTGGGATGCCTGGAGAGATGCTCGTATGCCCGCTCGATCTCCGCGATGAACCCGAGCGCTGCCTGCGCCGAGCCCTCGTCCACAAGATGGTGGGTCACCTCGTCCTCGACGTCCTGCCTGGCCAGCCGTGTCGGAATGACGGACTTAGCCGTCGTTTGCGAGAAGTGCGCACGCGAGCACGCAACGATTCGAAGTAGTCGGCGTCGACAGGTGCTGCGAGGCCTGCCGTCGCGCCCTGCAAGATCATCGCGCCCAGACGCTTGCGATCCTGGTCCTTTCGGATCAGTTCGCGGACGTACTCGCTGCTGGTGCCGTAGCCGCTATAGCCGACCTAGCCAACCTGTTCGTCGACGTACTCCTTCAGCGAATCAGGCAGGGAAATGTTTATCGTGGTCATGAAACGACTCGAGCACGATTGCACAAGTTTTGCCGAACTGCGCTATCAGTAGCGTACCGACTTAAAGTCGAGCATGTCTAAAGCAGCCTGTCGGCGCACTCGAGTACGAAACCGTCGACTTCCCTGCGTCGTAATACCTGTTCTTCGCGCGCCGCTATGCCAGTTGGACCGCTCGATGCCTCGACCGTCAGCAATTCGCCACATTGTTGACCTCTAAAACCCAGTCAGCTCCAATGCTGGCTTTGGCCGATAATTGCCCTCCAGCGAAGGCAGGAAATGAGCACGCACTCTGGTAGATGTCGTTGAGACTGCGTGTGTTCGATCGGCAGCGAAGGTATTGGTACGACGGCGGCGTAGAGTCGGGCCAACTTCCATCGAAGTCCGAGCCGTGATGAACTCACATTGCCTTATAACACAAAGGGACAGATCGTCGAAAATTTAAGTGTCTGCGTGTCAAGGCGACACGAAATGGTTGGACATCGAGCGGACGGGTGCGAAATTGGCCGGCGCGACCCGTGAAAAACGACATGAATTGGTTGTCAAACCGCGACATCAATTGCTGAACTCTACAGTGATGATTCTGTTGTGGAGTTAATCAATTGATGTTGTTTACGGCAATTTCACCGCTTTACGCTCGATAGTTTCGCTAATCGCATTGCCATCGCGTGGAACGTGCAAGCTTAAAAAGCGTTGATCTTCTTTCCGGCACGCGGAGACATTCGCATCGCAACTGTTTTTCCCGTTGGTCTTTTGTTCTCTTGGCATAACTGTTGGAAGGATTGCCAGCAGGCGTTAAAACGAGCTTTTTCGCCTTCGATCTTCTCTTGATGTCTAGCCTCCCGTCTTTGCGCTGCTTTGAGACTTCCGGGGAAACCCCAATTCAGACCATCGTACCGCGTGTCGTTATTGACTGAGCGCAGGCATACGATTTGGCTAACCTTGGCGCAGAACAATATGAAAAAACGAGAGAGTGTTTCCGGGAATCGCCGTACCGTCTCATCGCGCGATCTGCTGCAATCGCAATATATAAAGGCGGACCGCCTTCTTGGTGGCGTGGTCTGGCTTCTGTTTCTGGTCTCGTGTGTTTTTGCCCGCGACTACGACACATGGCAAGGCGTCTACACGGTGGGTGCGCCAACTGCGATCATTACTTCCGCACTGGTCCTGTGGCTTCCGGGAACGCTCGTGACGCGTCTGGGCGTGGCCACAAGCCTGATGACATTTGCCGCGCTGCACATCCATCAGGAACACGGCGTGACGGAACTGCATTTTGGCGTATTCGTGTTCATGTCATTTCTGCTCGCGTACCGCGACTGGAAACCGATCGTCTGCGCAGCACTGGTCATCGCCATTCATCACCTGTTGTTCAGTTATCTGCAACTGGGCGGTTTCGCGGTCTATTGTCTTACCAGGCCTTCGTATTCACTGGTACTGGTACATGCCGCTTATGTCGTTGTACAGGCTGCGCTACTGATATTTATCTCACGGTACATGAGCAAGGAAGCGCGTATGGGGCGCGAACTCGCTATTCTGAGTGCGGAGCTCTCACGCGAAACGGGGCGTTTCGATCTACGCCTGACGTCGATGCCACTGGAAGGGAGCAGCAGTCGCGAATTCAAGGCGACTCTCGATGCCATCCACCATGCGATGCGCCAGATCACACGGACGATCCAGCGTATTGCATTGTCATCGCAAGAAATTGCAGCCGGCAATGGGGAACTGGTCCAGCAGATCGCGACGCAGGCGGACATGTTAAAGGACACAACCAGGGCGATGGCACAGATCGCCGACCAGGTGCAGGAAAACGCCGCTGATGCGCTCAATGCAAACGGACTCACTCAGCAAACTGCAGACGTCGTGCGGCAGAGCGGAAGCGCGGTAGGGGAACTCGTCAAAAAAATGATCGAGATAGAAGACGCATCGCGGCGCATGGGTGAGATGACGTCAACGATCGAGGGTATCGCCTTTCAAACAAATATTCTTGCACTCAATGCTTCGGTAGAAGCAGCGCGGGCCGGTACGCACGGTCGTGGTTTCGCTGTCGTGGCCGAAGAAGTGCGCAAACTCGCACAACGCAGCGCGGACGCGGCGCGCGAAATCAAGATGCTGATCACTGAATCGCTGGAACGCATCGAACACGGGTCATTGGTCGCGAGTCGTACGGGGGCAGCGATGCGCAGCGTCGTTGGGCAAGTAGAGGAAGTCGCGCGGCTTGTGAGCCAGATCAGCACGACGAGTGATGCACAGAGTCAGGACATCGGCCGGATCAGCATCGCAATAAAAGAGATGGATGCAATGCTGACACGCGACGTTGCGTACGTCGAGGATGTAGCGTCTGCGTCCGGTCATCTGCGCAAGCAGACCTTGGCGCTCAACGATGAAGTGTCGCTGTTTGTAGTCGATCCTCTTGTGTAAGAGAAGTTACACCGAGCCGGAATGACAGCGCCGTTCTACGGCTGCACCAGTCCTCAATGGTTGCGCGATTTGCCGGACCGGGACGTGTTCGGAATCAGGAAACATGATCAGCAATTCCGGGGGAACTCATGCTCATCGGCAGCTATAACAGCCTGTTGGTCCTGTTTTCGCTTCTGGTCGCGATGCTCGCTGCGTATACGGCCCTCGACATGGCTGGGCGCATCAATACAGCGGATGGTAGCGCGGCGCGCTGCTGGCTCGCGGGTGGTGCGTTCGCGATGGGCATGGGTATCTGGTCGATGCACTTCATCGGCATGCTGGCTTTCAGTCTGCCCATCCCGATTGGTTTCGATCCGGCGATTACATCGCTTTCACTGCTGATTGCGATTGTGTCGTCCGCATTCGCATTGTGGCTGGTCTGTCAGAAGGAACTGCGCCGGACGCGCCTTCTCATCGGTGCGCTACTGATGGGCACCGGCGTGGCTGGCATGCACTACACCGGCATGGCAGCCATGCGAATGCAACCGGGCATTCAATATACGCCGTCGATATTTGCCGTTTCAGTGCTTATTGCGGTTGTCGCATCGGGCGTCGCGCTGTGGGTAGCATTCAATTTGCGCCAGAATTCGCCCCGTGTGCGCCCGCTACGGGCGGGTGCAGCCGTGGCCATGGGGTTCGCCATTGTGGGCATGCACTACACCGGCATGGCTGCTGCGGAATTTCCGTTGGGAAGCGTGTGTGCAGCGGCACGTAACGGAATGCATCAAGGATGGGTGGCGATCACGATCATCATCGTGACGTTAATCGTGCTTTCTGTCGCCCTGACCATTTCGGTGTTAGAAGATATGCGACTTGCCTCCCGTGCGGCGATACTTGCCGCTTCGCTGGCGCAAGCCAACGAAGAACTGACGTATCTTGCGCTACATGACAGCCTCACCAAGCTGCCCAACCGCGTACTTCTCGAGGACCGGCTCGGGCAGGCGATCCAGCAGGCGAACGGCGAGAGGAAAGGCTTTGCCCTCATGTTCATGGACCTGGACGGATTCAAGATCATCAACGACGCCTACGGGCATCAAACCGGCGATCAACTGCTCGCCATTGTCGCCGAGCGCGTCGGCGCGATAGTTCGCCGGGAAGACACGGTTGCCCGCTTGGGCGGCGACGAATTTGTCCTGTTGGTCCATGTGAGCGATCCGATCGAGGTCGCTACGCTCGCCGAACGACTGCAGGCAGTGATCAGGGAGCCGTTCCATGTGCATGGCCACGCGTTGTGTGTCTCGACCAGTATCGGCATTGCCATGTACCCGGAGGACGCGATGCATATGCATGATCTGCTGGTCCACGCCGATACGGCGATGTATCACGCGAAGTCGCTAGGCCGCGGTCGTCACTGTTTTTTTGAATCGTCGATGAGCGCGAACGCGCGGCAACACATGCAACTGGCACAGGACCTGCACGACGCACTCCCGCGACACGAACTGGTCCTGCATTACCAACCCAAACTTGCGGCTCCGCGTGGTCCGGTGATTGGCGTCGAGGCACTGGTGCGCTGGATGCATCCGGTTCACGGACTGCTCATGCCCGATCAGTTCATTTCTCTGGCAGAAAAAGGCGGCCAGATCATCCCGATCGGCGAATGGGTACTCGACGAGGCCTGTCGCCAGCTTCGCGCGTGGCATGATGCGGGCTATCGTGACTGGACCATGGCCGTCAATCTTTCCCCGATGCAGTTCTGTCACTCGGACCTGATCGCGATGGTGCGCGCGACGTTGCAGCGTCATGCGCTTGCGCCGGCATCCCTGACGCTCGAAATCACGGAATCGGTGGCCATGCGAGACTTCGAGGCCAGTCTCAGGATCCTGCAGCAGCTACGCGATATGGGCGTACGGATATCGATCGACGACTTTGGCACCGGCTATTCCAGTCTGCTTTACCTGAAACGCCTGCCCGCTAACGAGCTAAAAATTGACCGCGGCTTTGTGCGCGACCTCCTGCACGACCCTGAAGACGAAGCGATCGTTTCAGCGATCGTGGCATTGGGGCAGAAACTGCATCTGACGATCGTCGCAGAGGGAGTGGAAACGACCGCACAGCAGGAGTTTCTGACGGGCGTTGGCTGTGACTCCCTTCAGGGCTTTCTGCTTGGCCGCCCAATGCCTGCGACTGGCTTTGTCCAGTTGGGGCAGACGGTCTGAGCGACATGGGCAAGGTACGGTGCCTGACTATTGTGCCCGGACATGCCATCATCATCTGGGTGTCCGAAAGGAGATTTCTTGCGGTCAAGCTTCAACCGGAGGTAGCACTGGCAGGTCGAATGGAAACGGTTGAAGCTGATCGGATGAAGAGAGTGCCACGCTGAGCCAGCCGATCGTAACCGATGTATGCAGGGTAGGTCCCGACGGGCGCCGGGTGAGTTGGCAAATGCCATCAACTGGAGGTGGCGTGCTTTGGCGCCCTCGAGCGCGAGCGTTGCGGTCGAGCACTACCTCGCGGGTGCCTCGGAAGTGTTCGATCTCGAGACGACCGGGCCAATCTTGTCCCTGTATCTGAAGATGCCAGCAAAGCTGGAAGCCTTGAGTTATCCCGGCGATCTTTATTCGTTTATCCGAGTCTTCAAGAGGGCTAATGGATTGACACCGCACCAATACCTTATCGAAACCCGCTTGCAAGCCGCCCGCGATCTTATCGAGCGTGGTCAACGCGATGTGACGGAAGCTGCGCTCAACTGCGGCTTTTCGACAATGAGTCACTTTTCAGTGGCATTCCGTAAGCGTTGGAGAATTCCTCCGTCGGCGCTGAAGCCGCGTTCCATGATCTCTATGCGAGAGGAAGTGAGAGAATCCATAGACCGCTGATGGACAATACGATTGTGAGCGCGAGCAATGAGTTGCGACGTCGCCGTGTACTCATCCGGCAAAATCGATAGCAGGTGCCAGCCGACTCCAAGTGGGTCGGACGCGAGCGAGAGGATTTGGCGCCCCTGAGCCAGACATAATGTAAAGTAGTGGCAAACGTTGTAAAACAATGCAATCGGCAACAGCAAGAGGCTGAACTGCTGTGCGAAGACCCTCCCATTCATTGGGGATTGCGCACCGAGTGCCCCCAGCGCGTCGTAGGCGGTCGATGAGAGCATGAACGAGAGAAAAGATATCATGCTGGCGTCCAGTGGTTGTTCGGACGCCATCTCGTCGATGGGATTTCTCAGCCGAACGCGGACGCCCTTCCCCGGTAGCTGGGACCACTTGTATGGCGAAAGTTTTGCGCACAATCTGCGAAGGATGCCGAACGCGTCAAAGTGATTGAGCCATACTTCACGTCCAAAGCAAAGGGAGCTGGCAAAAGCATAGATGCTATAGCCAATAAGAAACAGGCTCGCATCTCTCGGTCTCCCAGAGCCAAACAACTCAAGGGAAATAAGTACGATATAAGTCAGCAGTGCGGGATAGGATGCGAGGCATCGAGGATATCGGAACCGAATTTTCTCGATGCTAGGGAAGCAACGCGCCGCGATCCGCAGCATCAACGCAAATGGATTAATGAACGAGTAGATGTCACCGAATGATGCACTGACATAGACCGATCCCAGGTAAACCATATCCAGAAGCCCGACATATTGATATTTAGAAACGGGTTCTGGGTGCCAAAAATGCCGGAAACTATCAGAAACACAACGAAGTTCGCGCTTGCAATTTGTCCGGCACCGAGTATTGCAGTTCTAATTCGCAGCTCTCTGTTCGATTGATTTGCCTGTGTGCTCGTGCGGGCGATTCCTGTGTCCGATACAAACACCAGAATCATGAAGGAAAGGCCACAATGTCCAGCTTACGTTTGCATTTCTGGTCGATCACCGGCACCGTGATCGCGTTCGTGGTGTCACTATGGGTCAACCAGGAGGTATTTACGCATACGTCGTTTGTGCGAGGCATCAACTGGATATTCCTTCCTTCGGGCGTACGGCTTTTGAGCACGTTGCTGGTTGGTGTCGATGGTTTTCTTGGCTTGCTGCTTGCCGGTCTGCTAACGGACTTTCTTTACTGGTTTCCGCATGACCCGGTGAGAGCGATCGCTGGTGCAGTACTTGGGTCAGCGGCTCCGTATCTGGTCTACCGGTTCGCGACGGAATACTACGGTTTGCGGGCATCGTTGACGAACCTGACACCGAAACGCCTTCTTGTGCTTGCGCTTGCGTATTCGGTCGCGAATCCGTTGTTACATCACCTGTGGTTCGCGCTGACCGGTACGATGGAGAACTTCTTCGAAAGCCTGTTCAGCATGTTTGTGGGCGACCTGACCGGCGCGCTAATCACGCTGTATGCGATGAAGGGACTTCTGGCCTTATTGCCGAAACGGCCCGGCGATTCCCGCCTCACGAATGGCATGTTCAGCATTCACGCGGCGTTAAACAGCGCATATGACAATCAGGCGGCACGCTAAGTCACGGAATCGATCCGGACGGTGTTTTTCGCTCAGCTAGAGTCCGTGCGCTTCCTGCAATCCGCCGGATTTTTCGAGTCGTTGAGCGGTGCAGACGTGAAATCCCGCGGCGATGACAAGGAGGATGCCAGCTACGGGCCAGACATAGATTGCAGCGGCGACACAGAGCCAGCATGCATCCTGAGGCGGGTACGCGTGGAGCGCCCAGAAAAAACAGGCAACTGGCAACATCAACAGGAACAGTGCCGACCGATGTAGAAAAACGGCGACCTTTGCTCTCTTTTGCGTATCAGATTGCATGCCTGTCTCCATGTGGAATGGCATTGGCGTATACCGTCTCACGTCAGTCATTTCGCGAATACTTGGGAAAATCCCTGATTGGTCAGGATCTGCGACATGCAGCTTGCAGTGCGAAACAGCTTTTCGGAAAGTAGCACGAGCCATCGCACGGCCACCCGAATTTCTCGGAGATGCGCCGGCGCATCGTGTCTGCCGCTGAGGGTTCGCCGCGCGTGACGAAGACTCGCGACGGTGCGTCCGTCAGACTCGACAGCCATAGCAGCACTTCGCGGTAATCGGCGTGCGCCGAAAGCGACGCGATCGACGCGACGTTGGCGCGCACGCGTACATATTCGCCGTGCACCTTGATCGACGGTCCGTGGGCGGGGAGCGCCGCGCCGCGTGTGCCTGCCGCCCGCAAACCGACGAGCGCGATCGTGTTGCGAGGGTCCGACGCATACAGGCTCAGGTAATGCGGCACGCGGCCGCCCATCGCCATTCCATCGCGCGCGGACGGTCATCTTTCCGACACTGTGGGATGCTGGCCGGTCGATGTCCGCCGCGACGGAAACACCGACCGTGGCCGTCAAGTCGCGCCTTGTCTGTTTAGTGGCTGATGCCTTCCACAGCACCCATCCCCGTTTCGGAGCGCACGGCCTGCGCCTCGGAACCGGCCCGGTCGATGCGCACGCGATTCGATCTGTCAGTCGCCGAGAAGAATCAGATGCCGAAGAAGCCCATTGCCATCGAGAAGAGCGCGGGTGATGCATACGGAAACGGCGCCCTCGCGTAGTGGATCGCTTGTCACGAGCCACACGAGCGTGCCGAACAACCAGCATCCCGCGCCCAGCATCAGGACCCACAGATGCAATGCCGACTGCTCGCGAAGTATCTGCGCATTGCCGATGAGTGAAGCGATTGAAGCGAGCAACAGCAACGCCTGTGCAAAGGCAACGGGTGCCCCGGCAACGAGCGCGATCCCCGCGCGGCCTGACGCAGCCGGCACGATGTAGCTCCACGCGCGCTTGCGCGCTACGGCGCGTTCGATGCCGATGACCGCGCCGAAGAACACGGGAATCGTCAGGACGCCACGTCGCTCGACGCGCGACACCGCGTGTTGCGGCACGGTCACGCCCAAACGGGCGAGGCCGGTCATGAGGCCGCATATGAAGGTAAGAAGCACGTTCCCACGAACGCCGCGCGTATCGACAGCTCGACAGGGCGAACGGTTGACATGCGATGCGCGTCCGAATGCGTGTTTTCAAACCGGTGAATGGTTGCTCATACATCCGTCCGCTGAGTTTCATCTCTCCCGTTGGAGAAGAGAAGATCGCGCGTCTCGTGAGGCCGGGTGATGGTTTTGGCGAAGCGCCGATGTTCCAGGATAAGGACCACATCGTGTCGGCCCATGCACTGGCCGACACCTTGCTGCGGCATGTGTCGAAGTCGATGGTCTTTTCGGAGCTTGAATGACACCCGGCCTTTGCATGCAAAATGCTGGCCGGCCTTAGCATACGTCTTCACAATTTGATGAACGACGTCGAGGCCTACTCGTTGCAATCCGGAACGCAGCGCGTAAGCAGCTACTTGCTGCGCCTTGCGGACAGCGGGTGCCAAACAGGTCAGCAAGTGCGGCTCGATACCGGCAAGAGGATCATTGCATCGCGGGTGAATCTCACGCCCGAGCATTTCTCGCGCATCTTGCGCGACCTGAGCGACCCCAAGCTGATCGAGATAAACGGGCGAGAGATCACCATTCCCGACGTCGCGCGTTTAAGAAGTGAGTGCCCTGATTGACCTTGTTGTGCCGTACGCGCAAGCGCGCGTCCGGTATGCGCATCAACAGCAGCAGTGCCTCAAAGTTTCGGTCGATCGGTCGCGTCCAGTTGCGTTCCTGGGATACCTGGCGAATGTGCGCTTACAGCCAGTTCGCGTTGCAGTGCCACGCGACGTTCGTTCGTCGGCTTTGCGTGCGTCACGTTGTCGAGCGCGGGAACGATATAGGCGTTCACTATCTGCCGGAACATCTGTACATTTTTCGCGTCGCGTAAGCCGCCGTCCACTGGCAGCATGCTCGTCATCACAATGACCGTATTGCGTCTCGGAAGCACCGTGATGAACTGCCCCTTGAAGCCCATCGCGTCATATTCGGGCTCGCTCTGTACGACGTTGTTGATCCACCAGTAGTATCCGAAGTAAGGCGCGACGGCAGGCGACGTCATCTGCTCGATCCAGTGCTGTGGCACCACCTGGCGCCCCTGCCAGCGTCCGTGATCGAGTACGAGCATGCCGATCTTTGCCATGTCGATCGCCCGCAGCCGCAAGCCCCAGCCCGCTGATACAAGGCCCTGATGGTCGGCGCGCTCCCAGGCCGCGTGCTTCATGCCAAGCGGGCCGAACAGATGTGTCTGTGCATACTGCTCGACGGGCTCGCGCGCTGCTGCGCTTAGCATCGCCGACGCGAGAATCGGATTGATGTCGGTGTATTCGAACGCGGTGCCGGGCGCAGCCTTTGGGCTCGTTTGCGCCGCGAGCTTCAGACGATCGGGCGCGGCGTAGTAAATGGGATCGTCCTTGGGTCTGAAATCGTAGTGCAGTCCGCTCGACATCGACAGGACATGTCGAAGCTCGACGTCGCGCTTGTCGGCGAAGTCCGCGCGCAGGTCGGGGCGCCACGCAGCCAGCGTGGCGGCAACCGAATCGTGCAGGCTGATGGCGCCCTCGTCGATCAACATCCCCGCGACGAGCGATGTGACCGCCTTGGTGACGGAGTACAACTCGTAGTTCGCGTCGCGCGATGCGTTCGGGCCGTACCGCTCGAAAATCAGCTTACCGTCTTTCACGACGAGCAGGCTGTAGACGTCGAGCTTCTGCTCGCGAATCCATCGCGATAGCCGCACGAGTTCACGGGAATCGACGCCTGTATCCTCGGGTGATGCGGCCTCGATGCCTGTTTCGCGAAGCGGCGCAGGGGCAGCGGGCGTTTGCTGCGCCGTCGATGTGACAGGCGCGAGTGCGCTTGCCGCCATCACGAACGGCGCAAGCCGGGCGCGCAGCCAGCGCGTAGCCGAACGCGCGTGCGTTACGCGCAAGACGGCGCGCCGCGAATCGAACGAGTGGATTCGTGAAATTGCCATCGTTGCGCTTTTCTTCGTCGAGTGTCTCATCAGCTTTCGGGGGCATCGTTGAACGCGGCAGCCGTGCCGGGAATACCTTGCGTCTGCCGGCTGCGCGTCAGTTCATCGCGCAGCGCCTGTGTCTTTGCGGCTGTCGCGACGGGTTTGCGTGCGGGCGTCAAGGCGGGAAGGATGTAGTCGTTGACCATCCGGCGATACTGTTTCAGATAGGTCGCATCGCGCAGTCCGCCATCCGTCGGCAGCAGGCTCGTCATCACGACGACGGCATGCTGTGCAGGCAGCACGGTGATGAACTGTCCTTTGAATCCCATCGCGCCGAACTCGGGCTGCCCCTTCTCGACCACGTGCTGAATCCAGCAGTAGTAGCCGTAGTCAGCGGCGGCGGGCGAGGGCGTTTTCATCTGTGCGATCCATGCTTGCGGTACGACCTGCCTGCCTTGCCAGCGTCCGTTGTCGAGCAGCAGCACGCCGATCTTCGCCATGTCGACGGCGCGCAGCCGCAGTCCCCAGCCGCCGGATACGGCGCCCGTCCGATCGGCGCCCGTCCAGCGGTAATGCGACATGCCGAGCGGCTCGAACAGCTTGTCGCGCGCGAATTCGTCTTCGCGCTCGTGCGCCGCAACCGCGACGGCCGTGCCCGCGAGCACCGGGTTCACGTCGATATAGTCGAAGCGCGTGCCGGGCGTCGTTGCAGCGCGGCTCGTCACCGCGACGTGCAGCCGGTCGGGCGCGCTGTAATAGAGCGGGTCGGTGCCTTCGCGTGTCTGATAGCTGAGGCCGCTCGACATCGACATCAGATGGCGCAGCTCGATGTCCTGCTTGTCCGCGAGATCGCTCGCGAGATCGGGCCGCGCGTTCGCGATCAGCGGAGCAATTTTCGTCGATGGGCTGAGCTTGCCTTCGCCTTCGAGGATGCCCACGAGCAGCGACGTGATCGTCTTCGTGACGGAGTACAGCTCGTAGTTGTTGTCGCGCGTGAGTCCGCCGCTGTATCGCTCGAATACGATCTTGCCGTCCTTCACGACCACGAGGCTTCTGACATCCATGCGGTCGCCGCGCAGCCATTCCGACATGCGCACGAGCGGCGCCGAATCGACGCCGACCGATTCGGGCGCAACGGTCGGCATGTCCTGCGACGCCGCGCCTGCCGCGTGCGCATGTCCCGTCGAACCGACGACGAACGCTGTTGCCGTCGCCATCGTGCACAACGCGTGAGGAATTTTCATCGCTTGCTCCTTCATCGTGCGGCGCGCGAACGCACCGCGTCAGTTCAATGCAGCGTCAATCCAGGCAGGGCTTGCCGGCAGGCAGGAAGCGTCCGCGCCCGGCTTCTGTTGCCACGAGCTTGCCGTTCTCGACGAGCACTTCGCCGCGCGACAGGCAGTGGCGCGGCCAGCCCGTCACCTCGACGCCCTCATAGGGCGTGTAATCGACGGCGTGATGCAGCGACGCATTGCCGATCTTCACGCGCTTGTCCGGGTTCCACACGACGATGTCGGCATCCGCGCCGACTGCGATGGTTCCTTTGCGCGGATAGAGCCCATAGAGCTTTGCGGGCCGCAGCGAGGTCAGCTCGACGAACCGATGAAGCGATAGCCGCCCTTGCCGCACGCCGTCGAACAGCAGCGGCAGACGCGTTTCAAGACCGGGAATGCCGTTCGGAATGTGATCGAACGACACCTGCTTGCCGCCGGGTTTCTTGCCTTGCGGATCGTCGTAGGAGAACGGCGCGTGGTCCGACGACACGATCGAGAACACACCCTGGCGCAGCGCTTTCCACACCGCCTGCTGGTTAGCCGGATCGCGCGGCGGCGGACTGCATACGCATTTCGCGCCCTCGTACTCGCCACAGCCCAGATCGGCAGCCGTCAGATACATGTACTGCGGACAGGTCTCGGCGAGAATGGGCAGCCCGCGCGATTGCCCCCAGCGGATCTGCTCGATGGCATCCGCACCCGACACATGCACGATGAGAATCGGCACGTCGACGAGTTCCGCGAATGCGATCGCGCGATGCGTGGCCTCCCGTTCGACGACTGCGGGCCGCGCGTGCGCATGGAAATGCGGCGCGTGATGCCCATTGCCGAGCAGCCGCTCGGTTAGCCAGCCGATGCAGTCCGAGTTCTCCGCATGCACCATCACGAGCGCGCCGTGTTGCCTCGCGACGGAAAGCACGTCAAGCATCTCGCGATCGTTGAGCTTGAGATCGTCGTAGGTCATGTAGACCTTGAACGATGTGTAGCCGCTGGCAATGAGGCGTGGCAGCTCTTCGGCAAGCACCTGCGGCGTCGGATCCGCGACGATCAGATGAAAGCCGTAATCGATCAGCGCGCGGCCTTCCGCGCGCCGGTGATAGTCGTCCACGGCGGCCTGCAACGACTGTCCCTTGTGCTGCGCGGCGAACGGGATCACTGTGGTCGTGCCGCCGCAGATCGCCGAGCGCGTGCCCGTGAAAAAGTCATCGGCCATGCGCAAGCCGTCGGGCATCGGCTGATCGAGATGGCAGTGCCCGTCCACGCCGCCCGGCAGCACCAGCATTCCGCTCGCGTCGAGTTCGCGCGGCGCGCGCGGCAGACCGTGCCCGAGCATCGCCACGCGACCGTCGCGAATGCCGATGTCGCACGAAAAACGGTCCGACGCGGTGACGACGTCGGCGTGACGGATCACGAGATCGAGATCGTTCGACATCGCCGCTTCCTCAGATGACTTCGCTGAACAGACGTCCCCAGCCAGTCACGCGGCGGGTGTCGTAATCGGCGAGTTGCAGCGACTTCCAGACGACCGTCGAGATCGTGTCGTAGATCGGAATGCCCGTTTCTTCTTCGAGTTCGGGGACGAGATGCGCGGCGTTCAGGTTCGTGCAGAAGATCGAGATCGCGCGCGGCTTCGATTCGGCCACTGCGCGCACCATGCGGCGGATTTCGTCGGGCGTTACCTCGGAGAACGAGAAGTTCACCTTCAGGTTCAGATGGCGCTCGGCGATGCAGTGCAAGTTCTCGCCGCGATAATTGGAGACGATCTTCTCCTGCACGTCATCCAGATACGGCGTGACGAGACCGAATTCATTGGCGCGAGTCTTCTTGAGGATCTCGTTCAGCGCGAGCACCGATGTGGTCGCGGGAATGCCCGTCGCTTCCGTGATGCGCCGGCACAAGCGCTCGTCGGCTTCGAAGCCGAGCCATCCGGACGACGTGCCGTTCCATGCGATCACGTCCACTTTCGCGTCGGCGAGCAGTTGCGCGGCTTGCAGGATCTTCGAATCGTCGAACTGGCCGAGCGCGTGATCGGCGAGCGAAATCTCCGTGACGGGAAAGCGGGCGAAGTGCGCCGAGACGTCGGGCAGGCCGGACACCATCGCGCTCGTCAATGGTTCGAGCGACGTGTTGGAAGAAGGCGTGAGCATGCCGAGCAAGGTACGTTTTTTCATCGTGATATCTCTGATGTGATGAGTGAATCAAAGCAATACGGCGGAAGCGATGCAGCAGAGGTAATGCCGCAGGCGCAACGGCCCGTCAGACAGGAATCTTCTTTTCGTAATCGATGGCGCTCGAGCACAACAGCAGACCGACACCGGCCGCCGCGAAGAACATCAGCGCGAGGAAGTACGAGTGCGTGAGCTGCACGATCGCGCCGACGATGACCGGCACCGTGATGCCGCCGATATTGCCGCCTAGATTCATGAAGCCGCCGAGAAAGCCGATCTTGTTGCGCGTGCCGAGCGCCGACGGAATGCACCAGTAAAGTCCGCACCAGCGCAGGAAGAAGAGCGTCGTCGACAGCAGCGCGACCACGGCGATCGGGTTGGTCACGTAAGCGACGGAGAAGATCGACACCGTGGCGACGATTGCCGCGATGCCGAACAGCGTGCGCATCACGGTGTTCGGACGGCCGCCTGCGGCCTTCCATTTGTCGGCGATCCAGCCGCCGAACAGCTCGCCGATGAAGCCGCTGAAAAAGATGATGAAGCTCGAACCGCCCATCTGCTTGATGTCGAAGCCGTGGACCATGTGCAGGTAGTTCGGCATCCACGTGAGCAGGCCGTAGAACACGCTGTTGAAGCACATCCAGCCGAAGAACATGCCCCACACCGAGCGGTACTTCAGGAAGTCGCGCGTGCGTCCGGAGAGCGACGGCGGTTCGAGTGCGGCGTCGCGTGCATGCGATTCCTCGATGTACGCGGCTTCCTGTTCGTTCACGCCCGGATGCTCGCGCGGCGTATTGCGCACGTAGAACCACGCGAGAATGCCGGCGAGCACGGTGCCGACGCCCGCCACCGCGAACGCAAGGCGCCACGAACCAAGTACCGCGATGAGTCCGGTGATGAGGATCGCGCCCAGCGCCGCGCCGAGGGGCGCGCCGCCGTCGAGCAGCGTGGCGCCACGGCCGCGTTCGGTCTGCGTCATCCAGATGGCGTTGAGCTTGCCGCCCGCGGGGTAGATGGGCGCTTCCGATGCGCCGAGCCCAAGACGAGTCAGCAGCAGGCTCGGCGCGTTCGTGCACATCGCAGCGATGGCCTGGAAGAAGCCCCAGAAGACCGTCGCCGAAGCGATGACGATGCGCGGCTTGAAGCGGTCGGCGAGCATGCCGCCCGGAATCTGCATGACCGCGTAAGTCCAGAAGAACGAACTGAGGATGAGTCCCTCCATCGCGGGACCGATCTCGAACTCCTTCGAAATGAGCGGCATGGCAACCGACAGCGACGCGCGGTCGATGTAGTTGATCGCGATGAGGCTGAGCATGACGACGAAAATCTTCCAGCGGACGGTGGACTTACCCACCGCCATTGCGGCTACACCGGATGTTGAAGACATGAGCGGCTCCTGAGATAGGCAGGTGTTTTCGTGACGTCGCGCAACGTATGGCAGAGTATAGGATTAGAAATTTATAATTACAAACGCGATAAACCATTGATATAAAAGAATTCATGTAAAAATTCAGGGTATGTCCCAGGATCGTGTTAAGCTTGCGCTACGATGAATCAGGCAAACGGAACTCCTCTTTTGTTGCGCACCCGCGGCATGGCTGCGGAGATCGCCGCGCGTCTGCGCGTGATGATCGACGAGGGCGAATTGCCGCCTGGCGCGCGCATCGACGAGAAGGAACTGAGCACGGCATTCGACGTGTCGAAGACGCCATTGCGCGAGGCGCTCAAGGTGCTGGTGTCGGAAGGGCGGGTGACGCATCGGCAATACATCGGCTATCGCGTTGCGCCGATCGATCTCGACGACCTGGCCAGCACCTTCGAGATGCTTCACGGCCTGGAAGCGATGGCGGGCGAGCTGTTGCGCCAGCGCGTGAGCCCGGCACAGGTGGCGGCCATCGCGGCGAAGCATCGGCGCATGGTCGACTGTCACAACGCCGGCAAGCGGCTCGAGTACTTCCGGCTCAATCAGCAGATCCACCAGATGATCGTCGATGCAGCCGGCAATCCCGTGCTGACGAATGTGTACGCGTCGTTGATGTCGAAGGTGCATCGCGCGCGCGGTGCCGCCAATGCGGATACGTTGCGCTGGGCCGAGTCGCTCGGCGAACACGAGGCCATTCTTGCCGCGCTCGAAGATTCCGGTCATGCGAACCTGCCGCAAATCCTGCGCGAGCATTCGGAAAATACCGCTCGCGAAGTACTCGCTGTTTTGAATCGCACGCGCGGCAATGCTGCTTCGTCCCGTGAAGCGAGTGCTCTGGAAGCATCCGGCAAGGACGAAGAAGTCGCGCAGTCCGATCAGCCTTGACGGGCGCCGCAAATCGTTTTGCTGCCTGAAGTCTCTACAGCCGCAATGCGCTGAACTCCTTTCTCCACCAGATTCTCCGGCCATTCAAACGCCGGCTCCATGCCGTAGACCAATACGCGGGGGCGCTGAGGGCCGCAGAAAACGCGTCTCTGCGGCCCTCGGACGGAGTGCCCACACGATCATCTGGCAAACTTCGCGAATCACAAGCCCGGAGACTCGTCAGTGTCTATCAACGTGAGCGGTACGGAGGGCTACGCGCAAGCCGCTCAATCGCTGATCGGTCAATGGCGGAACATCTCGTTTGCCGAACACCACGCGGCTGTTTTGCATTTGATCCCAGCGCGCCCGTCCAATGTACTCGACGTTGGCGCGGGTATAGGAACCGACGCGGCTGCGCTTGCAGCAATGGGGCATAAGGTAGTCGCCGTCGAGCCCGTCGACGAGTTCAGAGCGGCTGGCGGCAAGCTGCATCCGGCATCGCGGATCGAATGGCTCGACGATAGCCTTCCGGACCTCAGCGTCCTGCGCGCGATGACACGACGTTTCGATCTCACAATGCTGACGGCCGTCTGGATGCATCTCGACGAAGAAGAACGTCGTCGCGCGATGCCGAATGTCGCTCGTCTGCTGTCCGACGGCGCTTTGCTGATGATGTCATTGCGACATGGGCCGATCCCTGACGGCCGGCGAACGTTCGACGTCTCGGCCGAAGAGACCATTCAGCTCGCGAATCTCCACGGTTTGCAACCGATATTCATTGTTCGATCAGAATCCGTGCAGCGATCGAACCGGCGCATGAATGTGACGTGGACTCGACTCGTATTTGCCAAAGGCGCTGGATCGCTCTGACGTCAACCGAATACGGAAGCGAGAACTTTTCAATTCAATCAGGCATCGTTCCGTTACGCCACTGAAATCGCTTTCATAGGGGAAGGTCCGGGTTTCTCTCGGTTAAACAGTCGCCGGACGGCAGGTACAGTGTCACGCGCGGCACGGTGAACCCGCGTGGACCGACATCGAGCGCCCGCCGGTCGATATCTTCAGTCACACGCAAATGTAATCTTGAAGAAACAGTCGATGAGAAAGAGGCTGATTGACACGACGGGGCGTCCCGCTGCCCGCAAGGTATGGCGGCTCGAGTGCTTTCGCCTGTGGGGGCATGCATGAAGCGGGACCTTTTGCCGGAGTCGCAAGGCGCCTCCAGCCTCGGCGAACTCGCTCGCAGGCTGGCGCGCACACGTCGTCAACTGTTGCGTCGCTGGTTAGCCGAGACGTTGAAACAGTGCGCGCACACCGATGCGAACGCCAAACGGGGACTCATCGGCTATTTCGCTTACGTGCTGTCCGAAGTGTGCGCCGCGCTGCTGATCGCCGAGTGCGACGCTTCCATATCGGTGAATGCGGGCATCGCCCAGCCTGGCAGATTCTGGCCAGCCGAGTGGCGAGTCACGGACCTGTTTCGCAACATCGAATTGCTGCAACGCTGTCTGAAGGACGAAATCCGCGCCTATTTCGGTCCCGTGGCCGCTTCCGTCGATGTGCACATGCGGGCGCACGAGATCGTCGAGCGCACGTTTCGCGCGATTATCGAAAGCGCGATCGACGGGCAACTGCAACGTCAGGCCGCCGAGGTATCGACGGCACAGGACAGCCTGCAAAAGGCTTTGACCACGCTTCAGGCCACGGAGGAGCGGTTGCGTGTCGCGACGAGCGCGGCGGGCATCGGCATCTTCGAGTGGAGTGGCGCTTCACGCAAAGGCGTGTGGGAAAACCGGCAGATGTTCGAGATCACCGGACAGCCGGAGCATCGCGGCCCGTTGACGGAAACCGAGTTCATGACGTCAGTCGTCCACCCTGCCGACGTCGAATTGCTGCGATCGCATTTCCAGTCGCGGCTGGTGTCGGGGGAGCCTGTGCATGTCGCGTTCCGGCTGTACCGGGTAACGGACCGGGCGCTCAGGACCGTCGAAATGTTCGGGTTCCTTCGTCCTCCCGTGCAGCAGGACGATTATGTGTTCGTCGGCAGCCTGTGCGACGTGACAGAGCGCGCGGACGCGGAGGCGAAGCTGAAGGATGCCGATCGGCGCAAGGACATCTTTCTTGCGACGCTGGCTCATGAACTGCGCAACCCGTTGGCGCCCGTGCGCAACGCGGCGCATCTGCTGGGCCACAGCGCGGGCGCTGATCCCGTCAAGCGAGAGTGGCTGCGCAATGTAATCGAACGCCAGACCGGTCATCTGTCGCATCTGATTGACGACCTGCTCGACGTATCGCGGATCACGACGGGCAAGATCGAATTGCGGCGCGAGATCTTCGATATCCGGCGAGCACTGGACCATGCGCTCGAAATCACGATGCCGGCTGCGTTGCAGCGGCATCATGAGATCGTGCGCCTGCCGCTGGAACAGCCTGTTCATGTCGATGGCGATCCCGCACGGTTGACGCAGATGTTTTCGAACCTGCTGGACAACGCCATCAAATACACGGATGACGGCGGGCGCATCGTTGTAGGCGCAAAGGTTGTCGGGCGGGACATATCCGTCACGGTGTCGGACACGGGCACGGGCATTTCCGACGATGCGCTTCCTCACGTGTTCGATCTGTTCGTACAGGGCTCCGGCCACGGCGAGCAATCGAGAGGCGGTCTCGGTATCGGGCTGTCGGTTTGCAAGACGTTGACCGAGATGCACGGAGGGACGATTGCTGCGAGGAGTGAAGGCAGAAACCGGGGCAGTGAGTTCGAGATACGTCTGCCCATCTGCCTGCATAACAATCAGCAGGCGACGGACGCGGACGAAGCCGGGCAACGGCCGCCTGTTTCGCTGCGCATCCTGATCGTAGACGACAACACCGATGCGGCACTATCGCTCGCGATGATCTTCGACACGCACGATGTGCGCACCGCGCACAGCGGGGAAGACGCGCTTCAGATTGCCGCTGCCTTCGAACCGCAGGTCGTGTTTCTCGACCTTGGCCTGCCGGGGATCAGCGGCTACGACGTCGCGCGTCGGCTGAGGGAGCAGGCGAGAGAACAGCAGGCCGCCGGTCAACGCGTCGAAATCGTTGCCGTGTCGGGTTATGGTCAGCCCGAGGACCAGGCTCGCTCGATAATGGCAGGCTGCGACAGTCACCTGGTCAAGCCCGTCAAGATCGAGGAATTGCTCGCGATCGTGGCGCGTATCGCCGGCGATAGAGATTGAGCGCATCGCATGCCTCAAGTGCCGGAAGTGCTCCAAGTGCCCCAAGTGCCTCAGGTGCCCGCCATTTCGCTTGCCTTGCCCTGCGGCGCCATGCCCGTCTGATGACGTGAGCGGCCCGAACTCAGATAGTCCGCAATCGAGTCTTGCGTGACTTCGCCGACATATACGCCATCGGCGTCGAGTACCGGCATCCACGACGTTCGAAACTGGTACATCTTCGAGAGCACGATGCGCAGATTGTCGCCGTCGGATACGGTGGACGGAAATTCGGCCAGCTTGTCCGCGCATACGCCTTCGGCATTGCGTGCGGAGCGGCGCGTGACGAAGCCGCGCGCGTGGAAGCTTTCGTCCACCACGGTCAGATAGCGAAAGTCGTTTTCGTCCATCGTCGTGAACGCCTGCGAGAGCGGCGTATCGGGACGCGCGGTCTCAGGCGTCGTCGCGGCATCGCCGGCCTTTACCAGCAACAGACGCTTCAACGTGCTGTCCGCGCCGACAAACTGACCGACGAAGTCATCGCGCGGATGAGCGAGCAGCGTGTCCGGATGGTCGTACTGCACGAGCTTGCCGCGCCGGAACACGGCCACGCGATCGCCGAGCTTGATCGCCTCGTCGATGTCATGGCTCACCATGATCACGGTCTTCTTCAGTTGCCGCTGCATCTGGAAGAACTCGTTCTGGATCGACTCGCGGTTGATTGGATCGACTGCCCCGAACGGCTCGTCCATCAGAAGCACGGGCGGGTCCGCCGCGAGCGCGCGAATCACGCCGATGCGCTGCTGCTGTCCACCCGACAGCTCGCGCGGATAGCGCTTCAGATACTGCTTCGGATCGAGCGCGACCATCGACATCAGTTCGGTCGCACGCTCCGCGCAACGCTTCTTGTCCCAGCCCAGCAGGCGCGGCACGACCGTGATGTTTTCCTCGATCGACATGTTCGGGAACAGGCCGATCTGCTGGATCACGTAGCCGATATGACGGCGCAGGTCCGTTTCGTTCAGCTTGCCGGTGTCCTCGCCGTTGATCAGCACGCGGCCCGAGGTCGGCTCGATCAACCGGTTGATCATCTTGAGCGTGGTCGTCTTGCCGCAACCGGACGGTCCGAGAAACACGCAGATTTCGCCCTCGTCCACCTTGAGGCTGACAGAATCGACGGCGTGCACTTGCTGGCCGTCTTTCTGCGTAAAAGTCTTGGTCAACTGGTCGAGTTCGATCATGTTTCCTGTACTCCCTTCGGTGTCAGTACGCGCTGCAACAGTTGCAGCAGCAAATCGGCGACGATCGCGAGGATGCTCACGAGCACCGCGCCCACCAGCAGCTTCATCATGCTGCTCTGGCTGATCGCGCGCAGAATCAGCGTGCCGAGGCCGCCCGCGCCGATCACCGCGGCAATCGTCATCACGCCGATGTTCATCACGACGGCGGTGCGCACGCCGCCCAGGATCACTGGCACGGCAAGCGGCAACTCCACGAGCCGCAGTCGCTGCCAGCGTGTCATGCCGATGCCGATGCCCGCTTCCTTGATGCTCGCTTCGACGTTATGCAGCGCGAGATAGGTGTTGCGCATGATCGGCAGCAGCGAATAGAGAAAGACGGCGGTGATCGCCGGCACAGCGCCGATGCCCTCGCCGAAGCGCGAGAAGACCGGGATCATCAGGCCGAACAGCGCGATCGACGGCAGCGTGAGGATCACCGTCGCGATGCCCAGCAGCGGCGCGGCGAGCCATTCCCAGCGGCTCATCAGGACGCCGAGCGGCACGCCGGCAATGATCGCGCAGCCGACCGCGAGGCTCACGAGCCACGCATGCTGCAGCGTGAGTTGAAGCAGTTCAGGCCAGTTCGCCGACAGATAGTCGAACAGGTTCATCGTTCCTCCGTTGTTGCGGCAATCGTTATGGCAATTGATGCGCGCGCAGGAATTCGGCCGCGACCGCTTGCACCGACTTGCCGTCTATATCGACCTGCTTGTCCATGTCGAGGACCACGTCGTTGTTCAAGAGCGCCGACAGTGCATTCAGTTGTTCCGTGAGCTTCGGGTTCTGCTGAAGGATCGGCGCGCGTACCACGGGGGTCGCGTTGTACGGCGGGAAGAAGTGCTTGTCGTCCTCGAGCGGCACGATGCCGAAGCCCTTCACGCGGCCGTCCGTCGTGTAGACAAGGCCGATCGCGATCTGGTTGTTGTGGAGCGCGGTGTAGACAAGACCAGGGTCCATCTGGCGCGTCTCCTTGCGCGTGAAGTGCATGTCGTAAGCGGCTTCGAGCGGCTTCAGTCCGTCCGGACGATTCGCGAATTCCGCGTCCATGCCGAACACGTGACCCACGCCTTTGGGGTCGCTCTTCATCTTCGCGGCCAGTTGCGAGATCGTGCGTATGCCGGTTTTTTTGGCCGCTTCGGCGGGCAGCGCGAGCGCATACGTGTCGTTCATCGGCGATTTGTTCATCCATATCAGGCCGCGCTTCGCATCGAGATCTTTCACGCGCTGGTACATCTCGTCGGGTGTCATCTTTTCGGTGAGCTTGTCGTAGACGAGCGCTGCCGTGCCCGTGTACTCCCACGTCAGGTCGATCTGGTTGTTCTCCTGCGCGCTGCGCAACAGCACGCTGCCGAGGCCCGTGCGCGTTTCGATGGTGTAGCCGCGCGAGCGCAGATACTGTGCCGTGATCTCGACGAGCACGTATTGCTCGGTGAAGTTCTTGCCACCGACGACGATCTTCGCGGCCCATACGGGCATGCTAAGACATGCGGTGACACAACCGGCGATGATGAACGTGACGATGCGGTTCAGTCGATCAGCAATGAGTCGTGTCATGCCGCCACCCCCTTGCGTGTGAGCCATACGCGGCTGACCGTCGAGACGATCGCATCGAGCAGCAGCGCGAGAATGGCCGTGGCGGCCGCGCCGAGAAGCAGCATCTGGTTGTTGTTGAGGTTGATGCCGGGAAAGATCAGCGTGCCGAGGCTGTCCGCGCCGATCAGATACGCAAGCGGCGCCGTGCCCACATTGATCGCGAGCGCGGTGCGAATGCCGCCGACGATGATCGGCATCGAGTTGGGCAACTCGACTCGCAACAGCGATTGCGTATTCGTCATGCCGAGCCCGCGCGCCGCTTCGAGCAGCGCCGGCGCGACGCCTTTCATGCCGACGTACGCGTTTCGTGTGATCGGCAGGAGCGAGGCGAAGAACAGCGCGACGATGGCCGGCACGTCACCGATGCCGAAGATGCCGAGCGCGATCGCCAGCACGGCGAGCGACGGCACCGTGTTGCCGATGTTGAAAATCTGCATGAACGCTTCGGCCTGGCGCGCCATCGACGGCCGGCTCAGCAGCACGCCGATCGGCACGCCCACGAGAATCGCAAGCACCATCGAATAGCCCACCAGCACCAGATGCCGGATCGCGTAGTAAGCGAGGTCGCCAGAGTACTGACGATATGTGTCGGGCTCGATCGCCTGTGTGAGAAACACGACGATGAGCGCGACGAAGATCAGGCTGCCCGCAAAGCGGACAGTGCGTCGATTAGGCAAGATGGCCTCCCTTTTCTGGCTGAAGCGGAGCCTGTGGCCGCTATGGAAGCATCCGGCAGAGCACGCAGTCCCGCAGTCCATTTGGGCGGCGGCGGCTCAGGCCGGTGACGAAGGCGACAGCCTCGGCGGCACGGAGGCGACCGGATGCTGCATACGGTCAGGCCGATGGTCTGCCGCTCATTGAACAAGGAACGCACGCGTGGCGACGTTCCGCAGATTGCAAAGGGGTGGTTGTTGGCTTCCCTGTGTGTTGCTGCGAACTCGGGTGCTTCGCGATGAGCACCGGGAGGGATGCAGCAAGCAGCGTGCCTGATCGCGTTGGCGATCGCGAGTGAAGGCCGATATTTCTGCGAAGTCATTCCCTATCCAAAGCAATGTCCTTCACTAATTAACTGTATAAGAATTGGGGATCGATAAAGAATAAAATTCCGAAAATAGGGGAACGAATCCCCTTGCCGTCGCATATAAACGTTTTCTTCGTTACATCGTGTTACACGATGCAAAGACGCTACTCCATATCGACGAATACGCGAAAAATATCTCTTGCATCTGTATTCATCAGAAGAATCGACCTATTTCATTTTTCGCCCTAATGCGTGGCCTCTTTGCTGCCGAAAACCAAGCATTAATTACGCGTATTCGCGAGCACGAAGGCAGTAATTACCGATAAAAGCCATTGACCCCGCTTTGCGTTTTTCGAGCAGGTCAATGGCAGATATTTCGTCATCCGAAGTAAATGCGTCGGTCGTCACTCACCCATATGTGCCGCTGTAGCGACCGTTCCCTTTTTAGCCATTTTCGGCAGCGGACCCTTTCCATGATTAATCGACGTCAATTTTTAGGCCGCGTCGCGGCACTTGGTGGCAGCTATGTGCTCAGCGCATGCGGCGGCTCATCCGATTTCGGCACGAGCGACACTGCTGCGGCTAAGGCAGCCAAGGGAGCGAAAGCGGCAGCGGCATCCGCCAACGGCACAACGATTCCGCCCGCCAGCTCGATCATCGACAATCACGGCAGCGTCTGGACGCTGGTTGGCGGCTCCGTCTACAAAGATGGCGTCAAGGCCAACAACAACTACAACGTGTCGATGGTGCTGTGGTACGGCGGCGGCGTGTATCACCAGGGAACGGGCGGGCAGTTCTACGGATGGAACGGCACCACATGGATCGCATGCAACGATCCGCGGCTGGGCGGCACTTCTGCCGATGGCACGGCGATTCCGTCCGCCTCGTACATCATCGACAAGGTCGGTAATGTGTGGACCGTCGTGAGCGGCGTCATCTATCGGAATAACAACACCGTCGGCAATACCTACAACGTTTCGCTGCTGCTGTGGTACGGCAGCAAGATCTGGCATTGCGGCACGGGTGGGCAGTTCTACGTCTACACGGACGCGGGCACCTGGTTGCCGTGCAACGATCCCCGCATCGTGTCGGCAGCGACGGCCGGCACGTTCTACGGTATCAACGGACACTACGACTATCGCTACACGCCGGACCAGATCGTGTCGATCATGAAGAGCATGGGGTGCTCGACTTATCGCGTCGGTTGCATCGACGACCCGGTATCGCTAGGCGCAGTCGTCGAGCTGGCCAAGGCCTTCCAGGCAGCGAGTCTCACGTTGTTCGTGCTCGTCAATTTCGGCATCCACGAATCCCCCGGCGTCATGTTCGCGAGCGAATCGGCGGCCTACAACCGCACACGCGCAGGCGCGGCCACGATCGCAGCGGCGCTTGCGCCATGGGGCGTCACGATGTACGAATGCGGCAACGAGCTGACCCGGGAAAGCGAGATCATCCTCGATCAGACCAATGCCGGATCGAAACCAGCCGACTTCAACAACGCGAACTGGCCGATCATGCGCGGCGCGATGCGCGGCATGATCGACGGTGTGAAGTCGGTGCAGCCCATCGCCAAATGCGGCGTCAACTTTTGCGTGGCCGACGTCGGCGCATCCGACGCGCTGTGGGACGGCATGCAGCCGGACGGCACGGGCGGCTATCCGCAAGTGCGCTGGGATATGACGACGTGGCACAACTATGAAGTGTACGGCGACATCTTCAACGTCGGCACGGACGGAGCAGGCCCAGGGTTCGATCTGCCGAGCTACTGCAAGGCTCGCTACGGCGTACCGTTCCTGATCACGGAATGGAACACGGGACCGGAAAGCACAGAAGCCTATCGCGCGAACTACATCAGCACGCAGTTCGCTAACTACTATCGCGCGCGGAAGACGAAGAACATCCAGTCGGTGATGTACTACGTGCTCGACAGCGGAGACACGACTTACGGCCTGATGATCGACGGAGCCGTGGTGCCTCAACCCTATAACGCATTTACCGCTTTCGTCGCCGGCAACCCTGATGTCTGATGGACGAATCGCTTCGTGAAGGCCCAGGCGCATCAAGGGATGCGTCTGGACCGTTCTCTTGGCATGCCGGCGCGCGGCCGGAGCAACACGATCGAACAGTGCGGAACGACGCGTGCTCACGTAAGGGACGTGACAGCCAGCCGAAACCGCAAACGCCACCACCGCCTGCGCATCGCCCGATCCGACGCGTTCCGCCTCTGCATGCAGTCGCTCGTCGCAAGCGCGCTTGCGTACGGGAGCATGAAGCTCGTCGATTCGCCGAGTCTTACATGGTGCGTTTTCTCGAGCCTTTTTACGTTGCAAGTGAATCTCGACCGTAGCCTGAAGAGCGGCGTCGGACAGATCATCGGCGCGACGCTCGGCACCGTGGCGGGACTCGCGGCCTTGTACTTCTTTCCCATTGCCGCCGATGCGTTGCCGAGGCTCGGTCTTGCCACGCTTGTAACGTGCCTGACATCGACGATCTTTCCCACCACGAACTACAGCATCTTCGTGGCCGCGGCGCTTGCGCTGGAGCCCTCCGCGGGCATCGCGGGCGCGCTATCGCGCGCTTTGGCGGTCGTGCTCGGCTCGGCCATTGCCATCGTGGTGTCCCTGACTGTCTGGCCCAAACTTGCCCGCTCGCACGCGTTCGACATCATGGGCGAACTGCTCGACGATTGCCGCGCGCTGCTTGCGACGCTGCCGATACTGAATCCGCTCGAAAACCGCTCGAACGTCGATGCGCTTCACGAGCGCTTTCTACGTCACCTTGTCGATGCGAGAGCGACCAGCGGAGAAACGCGCCTGCAGGCGCGCTTCCGGAGCGGCCCGCCGTTGCACGTGGCGCTCACCGCGTTCGAAGCGCTGTGGCACGGACTGGTGCTGCTGGATCGCGTCGGCCAGACGCATGGCGGTGTGCTGTCCGACGAAGACCGCAAGGCGTTGATCAAATGCGTCGACGCGGCGAGCGACAATGCTTGCGCCTATCTCGAACAGCTTGCCGCGTACATGCGCAACAACGCGCCGCTGCCGTCGACCCAACGTTGCTTGCGACCGCTTCACGATGCCGCGACAGCCGCGCGATCGCACTTCGCGGCGGCTGTCGCGAAGCGCGATCAATGCCCGGAGCAAATGCAGGCGTTGTGCACGTTGTCGTTCGCGCTCGACCAGATCGAGTCGAACCTGAACCACATCGGCGAGTTGCTGGAACCGCGATCGGGAAGGTGAGCCGTCACGCGTTGTACGCGGTGAAGGCGCGCTTCCTTGCTGTCATATAATTCTGGCTCGATCGCCGCCCCCTCTTTTATGTCCCTGCTCGAAAGTCATCCTGCCATTCCGGTGCTAGCCCTGCTCGTTGTGTCGCTCGCGACAGCGAGCTTGCTCGCATCGAAACTTTCGTTTTTCCGGTCGGCGATCGACCGTGAAATCGCTTCGCGAAGATTTCACGCGATAGACGGCTTGCGAGGCTTTCTCGCCGTTGCAGTGGTGATCCACCACATAGGCATCAACTACCTCTATTACCAGACTGGCGTCTGGCAACTCACACCGTCCCGCGTGAACACGTTCCTCGGACGCGGTGCCGTCGCAATGTTCTTCATGATCACCGCTTTCCTGTTCTGGGGCCGCGTGATCGCTTCGAGTGGCCGTCTGGATACTCGCCAATTTTTTGTCTCGCGAATTGCCCGCATGGTGCCGATGTATCTGCTCGCATCCCTTTTGCTGGTTGTCACTGCCCTCTCATTGACGCACTTCAGGCTGGTTGTCGGCGCACGTGATCTGCTGCAGCAGGTCTTGTCATGGGCACTGTTTACAATCCCGGGCGCACCCGCCATCAACGGATTCGAGAAGACGTCACTCATCAATACAGTCTTCTGGTCGCTTGCCTATGAATGGAAGTTCTACCTGATGCTTCCCTTGCTGGCGATCTTCGCAAGCGGAAGAAGCCAGTGGGTTCTCGCGGCCGCGTCTGCTGTGATGATCTATGTCTTCTCGCAGAGCAACCTGGAATGGTTCTTTCTGGCTGGTTGCATGACTGCTGTTGTCATTCGCATCGAGCAAGTGCGTTACATGGCGTGTGGTTGGCCAGCGACAGTGCTTGCGATCTCGTGCATGGCTGCCACGCTGACCTGGCAACCCTCGGTCTACACGATGCTCGGCGCGGCACTTCTTTTCGTGCCGTTCTCGATTTTTGCGAGCGGCAATAGCGTCTTCGGGATTCTGACGTGTCGTCCTGCTCGACTGCTCGGGCTGGTCAGCTACAGTATCTATTTGCTGCACAACTGGCTGCTTTACCTCGCGTCAAGAGCATTCGACCATTTCACGCCGGTTGCACGCCTGACCCCGGTCGAGTATTGGCTCTTTGGCATGCTCGTATTGGTCGTGACGATCATGCTTTCGCTGATAACATTTCGATTCGTCGAGCACCCGTTCATCGATCGCCGACGAGCACCGTCAAATCAAAAACTCGAACTCATCAAAGTCGCAGATCCACAATAATGCGTGAGCCGTACATGCGGCGACGCGTGCCGTAGAGCATGAAGTCCCCACCTCGACGGGATCACGAATGCAAACACCAAATGCAACTGTCCCGATCTCTCTCGTCAACGGCTTTCTAAAAGCCTGCGGCGCGCAGCCCGACGTCACGCATCGCTATCTTCACGGGGCGGGCATCACGCCCGCGCTACTCGGCAAGCGAGGCGCCCGCGTGACCGAGGAGCAGTTCTCCACGCTGTATCGCACGCTCGCGATCGAGATGGATGACGAAATGCCGGGCATCTTCAGTCGTCCGCTACGCAGCGGCACATTGAAGTTTCTCTGCCTCAGTCTGCTGGATGCGCCGAACCTCGAAACGGCGCTGCACCGCTTCGGGCAGTTCTTTCATATCGTGCTCGACGACTTTCGTCTGGAATCGCGCCGCAGCGATCTGATGGCGCAGGTCGAACTGCGACCGAATCCCGTGTATGGGAACATCGGACCGTTCGGCCAGGAGCTGATGCTCAAGCTCGTGCACGGTGTCTCGTCGTGGCTCGTCGGGCAGAAAATACCGCTGCTGCGCGTCGATTTCGCGTGTCCGCAACCGCCGCATGCCGTCGATCACCGCTACTTCTTTTCGGGCCCGGTGCGCTTCGGCTGCGATGCCACGCTGATGCGCTTCAGCGCAGCCTTTCTCGACATGCCGATCCGCCAGCGCAAACGCAATCTGCGCAAGTTTCTCGCGCGCTCTCCGGGCGAATGGATCTTCGAGTCGTTCAGCGAGCAACTCGTCAGTCATCGCGTTCGCCAATATCTCGCGAGCGATCTGCCCGACCTGCCGACGATCGAGCAGGCTGCGAAAAATCTCCACTGCTCGGTGCGCACGCTGTGCAGGCGCCTTTCCTCCGAAGAGACGACCTTTCAGATGCTCAAAGACGAACTGCGGCGCGACATCGCTATCCAGCGGCTGACCGAGACACACGATACGATTGCCGTGATTGCCGGCGACATCGGCTTCGACGATCCAAGCGCATTTCATCGCGCTTTCCGGCACTGGACGGGCAGCACGCCCGGCACCTACCGGCGGCCCATCGAGGCTGGGTGAAAAGCCTCGGGCCACTACGGGCGCGCCCGCTCGTCGTGGCCGGATTTGTCACTACGTGGGCATGTTTGGACAGCCTGTGCACGGCATATGCCGGTACGATCGTTTGCATCGTCACCGCCTGGCCATTTCGTTTCGGGCGTCGTGGCAGTTATCCATCGACCGCTTGATTGGACGAATCACCATGAGCTACACCGCCCCCGTCAAAGACATGCTTTTCGTGCTCAGCGAGCTGAGCGGCATCGCAGACATCGCTGAACTGCCCGGCTTCGAAGAGGCCGGCCTTGAAACGGCCCAGGCCGTAATCGAAGAATCCGCGAAGCTGTGCGGCGAAGTGCTGGCGCCGCTGAACGTCGAAGGCGACCGGAACCCGAGCAGCTGGAAGGACGGCGTCGTCACGGCCACGCCCGGTTTCGCCGATGCGTTTCGCCAGTTCGCCGCGGGCGGCTGGCAGGGCGTGCAGCATCCCGTCGAATACGAAGGCCAGGGGCTGCCCAAGCTGATCGCGGCGGCCTGCATCGAGATGCTCAACGCGTCGAACCTGTCGTTCGCGCTGTGCCCGCTGCTGACGGACGGCGCAATCGAGGCGCTGCTCACGGCCGGCAGCGAAGAACAGAAGCGCACCTACGTGCCGAAACTGATCTCGGGCGAATGGACGGGCACGATGAACCTCACCGAGCCGCAGGCGGGCAGCGATCTCGCGCTGGTGCGCACGCGCGCCGAGCCGCAGGGCGACGGCTCGTACAGGCTCTTCGGCACGAAGATCTTTATCACGTGGGGCGAGCACGACATGGCCGGGAACATCGTCCACCTGGTGCTCGCGCGCACGCCGGATGCGCCCGAAGGCGTGAAGGGCATTTCGCTTTTCATCGTGCCGAAGTTCGTCGTCAACGAGGACGGCTCGCTGGGCGAGCGCAACGACGTGCATTGCGTGTCGATCGAGCACAAGCTCGGCATCAAGGCGAGCCCGACGGCGGTGCTTCAGTTCGGCGATCACGGCGGCGCGATCGGCCACCTGATCGGCGAGGAGAATCGCGGCCTCGAGTACATGTTCATCATGATGAATGCGGCGCGCTTTGCTGTCGGCATGCAGGGCGTCGCCGTGTCGGATCGCGCGTACCAGAAGGCCGTCGCGTATGCGAAGGAGCGCGTGCAGAGCCGGCCCGTCGATGGCTCGGCGAAGCAGGCGGTGTCGATCATCCATCATGCCGACGTGCGCCGCATGCTCGCCACGATGCGCGCGCTCACGGAAGCGTCGCGCGCGCTCGCGTATGTCGCGGCGTCGCACTGCGATTTCGCGCACCGTCATCCCGACGACGCGAAGCGTGCTGAACATCAGGCGATCTACGAGTACATGGTGCCGATCGTGAAGGGCTGGAGCACGGAGCTGTCGATCGACGTGACGAGCCTCGGCGTGCAGGTGCATGGCGGCATGGGTTTCATCGAGGAGACGGGCGCGGCGCAGTACTACCGCGATGCGCGCATCCTGCCGATCTACGAAGGCACGACGGCGATCCAGGCGAACGACCTGATCGGACGCAAGACGGCGCGCGATGGCGGCGCGGTCGCGAAGGCGCTGCTCGCACAGATCGCGCAGACGGTCGAAGCGCTGAAGCAGCACGATGGCGCGGCGTTCGCGGCGATGCACAAGCATCTGTCGCATGGACATGATGCGTTGCAGTCGGTCGTGGCCTTTGTCGTTGCGAACGTGAAGCGCGACCCGAACGCGGTGTTCGCGGGCAGCGTGCTGTATCTGAAGCTCGCGGGCATCGCGCTGGGCGGCTGGCAGATGGCGCGCGCGATGCTCGTCGCGCAGCAGAAGCACGCGGATGACCCGTCGTTTTACGGCGCGAAGATCGCTACCGCGCAGTTCTATGCCGAGCACGTGCTGCCGCAGGCGGTGGCGCTGGAAGCGTCGATTGTCAGCGCGAAGGGCGCGGAAGGCGTGCTGGCGCTGTCGGAGGATCAGTTCTGAGGACAGGCGCCGACAAGCTCGACCGAGCGGGCAGCGACATCTAACGCTGCCCGTCATGTTCCACTCAATGCATGGCGATGCGGGCAAGCGACAAAACCGCATTCGCTATTTGCTCGCCCCCTCTTCACCAACGGCCGCCACGCGGCTGTTTCATCGCGTCCCGCACCGCCTCATCCCGCACGGCATAGGCCGTCGAGCGTCGCGACACGCGCCGCTCACCCCATCTTCCCGCTCAACCCCTTCAGTCCTTTGATCACGACGAGTAGTGCGCGGCCGTGCTCTTCCGAGCCGTCCCATGCGTCGACGATCGCGTTACGCAGCAGCTCGTTGTAACCCGCTGCCCGGCCGCTCGCGCGGCGCGGCGCCACGCCATAGAAACTGCATAGCTTATTGAATGACGCGCTCTTGCGAACGCGCTGCCCCTCCGATAGCCGAAGCCGCGACACAGTAGGCTGGCTGACGCCAGAAAGCCGCGCTATTTCGCTGGACGAACGCGTATCCGCCAGCAAGCGGCGCATCAGATCCTGCACGGGAAAATCGCTCTTCGGGGCTTCCATTCGACGCATTATAGCTATACATTAACGCTTATTGAATTGGCCGATAGATTTTGACGAATGGCCGCCTCCCGAGGAAGTGAATGACACTGAAGCACCTACCGCCCACGTTCTGCTGGACCAAGACAGGCCACGAGTCCAGTGAAGATCTGCCTGTCGTCGTTCTTCAAAAGGAATGGGAGCGCAGGCTGGGCGGCGGGCGTTTTCTGTGGGGCGTCGGCCAGTCGCTAGGCAACAGCGCGCAAGTTGCAGCGCACCGCACGGGTTCGCTGCTCGCGCTCCTTTCGCCGGCATCGAGCATGTCCAGACACGCCGGCCGCAAAAAGGAAGACATGCTGTTGTGGAACGCGTGGATCGACAGCGCGGGGCAGGTGCGGCAGCTTCCGCCTCACGCGTTCATCGTCAGCCGTGCGACGCTGCCTTCCGGGCAGCGCAGGGAACAGCATTACGCGCTGGTGTGCTCGTCGCCGATGGAACTAAGCATGGGCACGCGCTTGCGCGTGTACCCGGAACATCTGCGCAGCGTGAGCACGGGCAAAGCGCTCGGCGCCGCGCATGGCACGGCCGTCGTCAATTGCATCGCGCGCGCGGGCAACCTGAATGGCGAGAACGGAAAGACCGGCAAGAGCTATCCGATTGCGCTCGCCGTCGAACTCGAAGCGCCGTATTTCGTGCGGCTCACGCAACCCGGCGTGCTCAAGGCGCGCGATTTCGCGGAGATCAACAAAGCTACGCGCGACGGCGATCTCGCAACGTACATCGAACTGGTCGGGCGTTGGCGCAGCCGGCCGCCGCAAGAGCGCGTGCGCGGCTTCACGCGTGATCTGTTCGATATGCCGCCCGTCGAAGCGATGACTGCATTCGGCAACGCCGCACATGCGCAGCCAGGCTTCGCGACGTGACAGAGGCGGACTATCGGCGCGTATTTGTTGCATGGAACCTGGGAACACTGAATTTTCAGTGCTCGCGTTAAAAAAGCGCGTGTTGTTGTATTCCCGCCCTGGCGCTTGGCCGCGACCGGAGAGAAAATCGGCGTGTCGCGCAATGTAGTGCGACCGATATCCGTTCAAGTCGCTGGCTCCACTCCGTAGCTATTGCCGCACCGTGAGCTTGCGCACGTGAAGGCAAATGAAGTACTCGAACCTGAAACGAAATGGAGGAATGCCCATGTCGGCGATCACACATTCGCGGCAGGCTCAGGCCGCTCAGCGCTTTGTCCAGGCGACGCGAAATGTCGATCTGGCGTTTCGCGCCGTGCGCGGCGATCCGGAAGACGGCACATCGAATGTCGAATACGCAGCCGCCGTCGCGCAACTCGACCGCGCGCTCGACGAGCTTGCGCGTGCGCAGGCGCTGTTCGACTCGGCGGTTCGCAACGACGCGCGGCGGCGCAATTGAGTTCGTCACGCATGGCTACGCCCGTACGAATGGATTGTTGAACCCATCACCTTTCGAATCGCACGAGCAATGTCTACATCAATCGCAAAACTCGACGGCCAGGCCAGAGAGCGCCTGATCGCATGGATTCGACACAAGATGACCGAGTTCGGCATCACGGTCGACGCGATCGAGCGGTCGCTTGCTGAAGACGAGAAGTCGGCTCGCGCGGTGCGCTATCAGGACGCGCTCGGGCACGTGTGGGACGGCCACGGCGATTTGCCCGACTGGCTGCGCCGCGCTGTTGCATCGGGCCAAAGCATCGACTTTTTCCGCTGCGAGCAGGGCTAAACCGAACGATTCGCTGATACCGAAGCGCGCAGGCTGCGCAGCGTCAGCAGAACGAGCACGCCCATTACGAGGGCCGTGAACAGATAGAGGCCGGCAGGGCCCGCGATCGCCATCATCGCGGATGCGAGCGTCGGGCCGCCGCTCGCGCCGAACGAAAAGATCAACAGCAGCGCGGCGCTCACGGCGATCCGCTCGTCGGCGGGAATGCAGTCGTTCACATAAGACGCGACGACGCCATACATCGAAAACGCGACGGCAACATACAGATAACCGAGCGTCTCGATCAGCGCGCCGTCGCGCAGCACGAACAGCAGGATGCTCAACGTTCCGGCGCTCGCGGCGAGACTGAGCAGAACCTTGCGCCGGTCGAACCGATCGGCGACGCGCGCGACGGGCCATTGCGGCACGAGCGCCGCGAGCAGCGCAAAGCCCATGAAATGCGCTACGTCCGGCACCGAATAGCCGACGCGCCGCATGAATACCGGCTGCATCGTGTAGAACGCGCTGTTCAGCAGCCCGGCCGCCAGACACGCGATCACGCCGAGCGGCGCCCATCGATAGATCGTCCGCAGCCCCGACAGGCCGCGCGCGAGACGCGAGCCATAGGGCGCGCCGTGAGCATCGTGAGCGATGGCGGGCGCGGGCGCCGTGCCCGCAAGCGCGACGGGAATCAGCGATGCCGCAAACAGTGCGCTGACGGCGCTGAAGAGTTCGAAGCCCGCCGGATCGGCGAGGCCGATCAGAAACTGGCCTGTTCCGACGCCGAGATAGTTCGTGATCAGATACGCCGAGAACACGCGTCCGCGCTGCGCGTTGCTTGCGACCTGATGCAGCCAGCTTTCTATCACCGTGAAGATGCCGACCAGACAGAAGCCCGTGATGAAGCGCAGCGCGGCCCAGGTCGCGGCGCTGCTCCACACCGCATAGCCGAGCGCGCAACACGCCGATGCCGCGGCGAACGTGACGAATGCGCGATGATGACCGACGCGCCCGATCAGCGAGCCGCCATATACGGCGCCCAGCATGAAGCCGACGTAGTACGCGGACTGCACGACGCCGACGACGATCGACGGTGCCTGTTGCTGAATGAGCCGCAGCGAGATCAGCGTGCCGAGCAGGCCATTGCCTGTGATCAGGATCGCGTAGCCGAGCAGCAGGATCGCGGTGGAGCGCAGGCTGCTGACGGGAGGCAGCGGCGCGGGGACGGGCGCAGGAGTGGACTCATGGGTGGACCCATAACCCGACCCATAAGCCGACCCATAACCCGGCTCGTAACCGGCCTCATGAACGGGCGCAACCGGTGCGTTCGACGAAGGACCGCTTTCGATGAAATCGGCGCGCGGCTGCGCATCCGACAGGGAGAATGCGCCGCGCGGCTCGTGGGCCGCCGATTCGTGTGCCTGTGTCATCGTGCTCAGTCTCGTTCGTCTCTCGCGGCACCCGGATCGCGACGTTTTGCGGGCTTTCTCTCGTCGAATGTAGCGGGCGCGTGCGTCGCCGGCATGGCACGAATCCGACATCGGTTTGCGGTAAAACGACTTCTCTTTCGCGCTGCTCTTTCGCATTGGTCTTTCACGACGCGCAAGCGCGCGGCCGTCGGCGCATTTCGCGCGTCGGCGCTACCATGAACGCTCGCTGCGTTGTCGCCGTCAGCGCTTGATGCGGAGCCGCCGATCATGCTGAAGCACGTGAACACCGAACTGCTGGACATCGCCTATGAAGAAACGGGCGATACGCAAGGCTGGCCTGTCGTGCTGTCGCACGGCTTCCCGTATGACATCCATGCATACGACGAAGTCGCGCCGCTGCTGGCTGCGCAGGGCGCGCGCGTGATCGTGCCGTATCTGCGAGGCTACGGGCCCACGCGCTTTCTTTCCGCCGGCACGCCGCGCTCGGGCCAGCAGGCCGCGCTCGCCGCCGATCTGCTCGCGCTGCTCGATGCGCTGCATTTCGAGCGCGCGCTGCTCGGCGGCTACGACTGGGGCGGCCGCGCCGGCTGCATCGTCGCGGCGCTGTATCCGCAGCGCGTGCAGGGGCTCGTGACCGTCAACGGCTACAACATCCAGGACATCGCTGCATCGGGCAAGCCCGCGCCGCCCGAGAACGAGCAGCGCCATTGGTACCAGTACTACTTTCACGGCGAGCGCGGCCGCGCGGGGCTCGCGGAAAACCGGCGCGCGCTGTGCCGCCTGCTGTGGACACTCTGGTCGCCCACATGGCATTTCGACGACGCGTGCTACGAACGCACGGCGGCATCGTTCGATCACGCCGATTTCGTCGATGTCGTGATTCATTCGTACCGGCATCGCTATGCGCTCGTCGAAGGCGACCCGCGTTACGACGACATCGAACGGCGGCTCGCGGCGCAACCGCCCATCGGCGTGCCGTCGATTTCACTCGACGGCAGCGTCGACGGCGTGATGCCTGTCGGCGGCACCGCGCATCATGCGCCGCATTTCACGGGGTCTTACGAGTATCGCGTGATCGCGAATGCCGGACACAATCTGCCGCAGGAAGCGCCCGCCGCATTCGCCGACGCGCTGCTGGCCGTGCGCACGCGCGCCTGATCAGAAGCCTCTTCGCATGTTCTCCGGCGATCCGTTCTCGCACGCCATGTGGTAACTTTTGACGGTTCAAAACCATTCGAAAAGAGCGTTGCTTATGAAAGTTGCGGTGATGGGCGCGGGCGCGGTGGGCTGCTATTACGGCGGGATGCTGGCGCGCGCGGGACATGAAGTGGTATTGATCGGACGCCCTCAGCATGTCGACGCGATCGCGCGTCGCGGCCTTCGGCTCGAAACGCAGACATTCGACGAGCACATCCCTCTCGCCGCCAGCACGAATGCGAGCGCCGCGCAGGGCGCGAAGCTCGTGTTGTTCTGCGTGAAGTCCACCGACACCCACAGCGCCGCTCTCGCAATCAGGCCCTTTCTCGCGCCCGATACGCTGGTTCTCTCGCTGCAAAACGGCGTCGAAAATGCCGACGAAGTGCGCAGCATCGTGCCGCAGGAAGTGGCCGCGGCCGTCGTCTACGTCGCGACCGAAATGGCGGGACCGGGGCACGTCCGTCATCATGGGCGCGGCGAGCTGGTGATCGAGCCGTCGAAGGCAAGCGCGGCAGTCGCGCAGGCGCTGATCGCGGCGGGCGTGCCGACGGAGCTCTCCGGCAACGTGCGCGGCGCGCTATGGGCAAAGCTGATTCTGAACTGTGCGTACAACGCACTGTCGGCGATTACGCAGTTGCCTTATGGCCAGCTCGTGCAGGGCGAGGGCGTGAAGGCAGTGATGCGCGACATCGTCGACGAATGTCTTGCCGTCGCCAAGGCGGACGGCGTCACCGTTCCCGGCGACGTCGACGCGGCCGTGCGCATGATCGCGGAGACGATGCCGGGGCAATACTCGTCGACGGCACAGGACCTGTCGCGCGGCAAGCGCAGCGAGATCGACCATCTGAATGGGCTGATCGTGCGGCGCGGCGAAGCACTCGGCGTGGCGACGCCGTCGAACCGGCTGTTGCATACGCTCGTCAAACTGATCGAGAGCAAGTAATGCGGCGTTTAGCGTTCACGATGCGTGGACGCGCCCGCGTCTAGCGATGCGCGAGGATGTTCACGAGCTTGCCGAACGGATCGCGCACATAAAAACGCCGCACGCCCCACGGCTCGTCGACGGGACCGTATTCGATCGCGAAGCCCGCTGCGTTCATTGCGCCGAATGCGGCGTCCACGTCATCGACTTCGCTTGAAATATCGGGCACGGGCGTGCCCGAACCGCCTTCCTGCGCGAAGCTGATTTGCACGCTCATCGACTGGTCTGAACCGTATGTGCGAACCCAGCCGAGATCCATCAGCAAGTCGAGACCGAGAATCTCCTGATAGAAGCGCTGCGCTAGCGCCGTGTCCTTGACCTCGACGTTCGAGACGATCCGGTTGACTTTCATCGCTCAAGCCTCGGTTGGTCCGCTATTGCTGGGCCTGTTCTTCCCGAAACAGCGCCGTCTCTTCCGATAGCGCTCTCGCCACGTGCGGGCGCGCGACGTTGCGCTGGAAGTACGCATCGATAGCCGGCCATTGCGCGAGATCGACGCCGCAATACTTCGCCCAGTTCAGCACAGTCGTCAGATACGCATCGGCGACGCTGAAGCGATCGACCAGGTACTCGTGTGTCGCGAGATGCGTCTGCAACAGATCGAACCGACGCGCGAGCTTCTGCCGCGCATATTCCGCTGCTTCAGGCGGCGCGGTGGGATCGAGCACCGGCACGAACACACCTTTGTGCAATTCCGTGCTGATAAAGCCGAGCCATTGCTGCAGTTGCGCGCGTTCGGGTGTGCCCGGTGAAGGCGCGAGCCCTGCTGCCGGAAACAGGTCGGCGACGTAGGGCAGGATAGCCGTGTTTTCCGTCAACAGCCAGCCTTCGTCGGTGCGCAATACGGGCACCTGGCCGAGTGTGTTGATCGCATAGAAATCGGAACCGTCGCGCAGCTTCTTCTTTTTCGTGTCGACCTGAATGAACCCGGCTGGCGCGTCGGCTTCGTAAAATGCGATGCGCGTAGCCATCGAGCACGCGAGCGGCGAAAAATAAAGATCCATGGTGACGTCTCCCGAACGTTGCGTTGTTTTTGTACTATAGTGAACAAAAATCGACGGTGTCAAATATTTCTATGCGAAACGGTACAAAAAATGAAAAGCGCGCGCGTGGCCGGCCACGCGCGTACGACGCGGACGAAGCGCTGAGCAATGCCACTGACGCGTTCTGGGTGAACGGCTATTCGGGCACGTCGCTCGACGCGCTGAGCGAGGCAACGGGCATGAACCGCCCGAGCCTCTATGGCGCGTTCGGGGACAAGCATGCGCTCTATCTGAACGCGCTGGACCGCTATGTCGAAGCGGGTGTGCAGGCAATGGAATCTGCACTGAGCGACGACATTCCGTTGGGGCAAGCATTGCAGCGCGTCTATGACGGAGCGCTCGCGATCTACTTGCCGGCGGGCGGCGCGCCGCGTGGCTGCTTTCTGATCGGCACGGCGGTTGTCGAATCGAAAGTCGATGAAGAAGTGCGTATCCGATTGACGCGAGGGCTCAAATCGTTTGATCGTGCGTTCGAAAAACGCATACGTCGCGCGCAGGCCGACGGAGAACTTTCTGCCAATGCGGATGCTGCCGTTTTGGCGCGCGTCGCGTCCGCGATCATGCATAGCCTCGCGCTTCGTTCGCGTGCTGGCGATTCGCGGGCGTCGCTGCGCGCGACGGCGGCAGAAGGCGTCGCGTTGATTTGTGATGCATGTAACGAGAGCACGTTGAAACCTGCCAAGAGCGCATCTGTTACGCGTCCGGTAAAGCCTGCAAGGAAATAGACGATGCGCGTCGATTAGCGTCATTTCATGCGCCTTTTTCGATGCGCGTTTCATGGCGTTCACTGGTACAGGGTTTGCGCAATAACACTCGTACTAGTTACTTCATGGAGGAAGTCATGAAACTGGTCAAGCATGTCGCTATTCTTGCAGCGGTGACAGGTATTTCCACGGCGGCTTACGCGCAAACAGCCGTTCAGCAGAATCAGCCGGTTACTCGCGGCGAAGTGAAACAGGATCTGAGAAACGTCGAAAGCGAAGGCTATCGTCCGGGCGATGGCGACCGCACCGATTATCCGCAAAACGCACAGGCAGCCGAACGTCGTCTGTCGAGACAGCAGGGGCAGACGGGAGGCTACGGTGGCGTGACCAATGGCGCGACTGCATCGGGTATGGCGCCGCAGCCAATGAACAAGCGCAATAACGACGGCACGAAGGGCGTGTATTTCGGCCAATAAAGAGTCGCCGCGCAAGTAAGCGCATCGGGCAACTGAGCGCATGAGCAAGGACGGGCCGTGTGAAAATGCGGCCTCGTTCTTCTGTTGTGCCCGCATCGACGTATGCATCAGTTCGCGGGAATCGTCACGATGGGCGCCTTGCTGCTCGTTTCCGCTTCGGCGAGCGCCATCAGATTCTGGACGACCGTGAATGCATATTTCGAATCGAAGTCCGCGCGGTCGACCCAGTACGTGGACGGACCATAACGAACGGCTGCGTATGCATCGGCGGGCGGCTTGTCACCCGTCCGCACGATGATGGTCGGTCGCGTTTCTCCGCCGACTAGCGTGACAGTCGGCTTCGTCGAACCATCTTCGATCTTCTCATCGGGCACGTGCACCTGCGCGCCGAGATCGGTCAGGATGCCGAGCACTGAGCGCGTCAACAGTGCGATCTGATTTCCGCCGCGCGACGACTGCCCGTAAACGATTTCATAATCGCCCGTTTTTGCATCGAGATGCAGGAGCTTGCGGACCAGTTGCAAATCAGGTGCGGCCTTTTGGGCGTCCGTCGTCGTTGCCGTGCCCAGTATCAGATACACGTGCTGCTCGTTTTTCACACTACGCGATTCGACATTCAGTTCGCCCGCCATTTGCAGGCGGCGCAATGCCTGGATCAGTTGAAAGAACTGCGGCGACCCCGCGCTGTTTTCTCCGCCGAGTGCGCTACCGTTTTGCAGACCGCCGAGCGATTGCGCCGAAATGCGCAGCAACAGATCGATCGGTATGCCGCCTTCGGCGAGCGGAAGGACGAGCGTAGGCGCGAGTGGGCGGATATACGCCTGCGCATAGGCTTCGCCTGTCGTCGGTGTGAAGGTGAATGTCGGGTGATTCGAGTACGACACCGTTCCCGTCACGGACGCATAGTTCGGCACCGCGCCCGATCCGGCGTTGAGCGTGGACGAAGCGGATGCATCGACGTTATAGGCCGCGATGATCTGGCTGACGGTCAGAAACGAGGGCGCGTCGGCGAAGCGCAACGCGATGATGGCCGCGAGTATTTCCCGCTTCTTTGCTTCGCCGAGTGCGCGCGAATAGTCGACCTGATCGGCCTTTAGCAGCGTCGGGCCGACGCCGCTGCATGCCGCGAGCAGGCTGGCTGCGCAGCAGGCGAGTACACCTGGAAGTCTTTTCATCGGTGTAGAAATATTTGCGTGAATGGCATGGGCGGACGGCATGTGCCGGTAAAGACGTCCGTGGCGAGGTAGCACGTCGCGTGCCTCGCTCTCGACATGCAACGGTCAGCGCGAGATGTACAGCGGGAGATGTATGACTGCGGTACGGCTGCGGGACGAAAAAAAGCCCGCTCGAAAGCGGGCTGCCAAATGCGCCTGACGCGGGGAATCGCGTCCGGTTTCCTACTCCTTTTTGCCGCGCACCTCGCTATCAGGCCGCGTGCGAAATGTTTTTCGCGCTGCGCGTCACCACGTTCAGATTGCTCTCCGCGGTTTCGACTGCCTGCCGCGCCGTCTTCCAGATGCTCTCGTAAAACTCGTTCGCCGCCGCAATGGCCGTGTTCATCGCCGTGACGGCGACCTCGGCGCCTGCCGGCGCGCGTTGCGCGGCGTCGTCCAGATCGGCCTTGACCGCGCCGATCTGCGATTCGTACTGCGCGGTCGCGCGTTTCATGATGGCCGCCTGCGTACTCGCGATGATGTCGTACACCTGCTGGTTGTAAAGCGCGGTGCGCTCGACAACGGAGAGATCGCCCGCCTTGATCTCGCCGGCGCCCGGCATCTCGCCGTTTGCCAGTGCATTCATCGCGCGTTGCGTGCCGTCGCGCAATACCTGGAAATTCAATTGAACGAGCTTCTCAAAGCCACTCACCGCTTCATTCGCGATGTCGTAAAACGTCTGAACCCGGGCTTTCTGTGCGGCAGTCACTTCGTCGATGGACATGAACATCGCAGGGCCTCGCAAGGTTGAATGCGCGAAAGATTGACTGGCATCGATCGCTCGGCGATCGGCGCCAACCGGTTGCATGGGAGTTGTCGTAACGCGTTTATCCGTCCGGCGACGGCGTGTATGCGCGCCGGCTGACGTCATGGCTGCGCAGCGCCGAGCCGCGCGAGCAGCGCATGTCCGCGGTCTGTGACGCACGGATCGATGCGGGGTGCGTCAGGCAGGCCGATGGTGATCAGATCGCGGTCGGCCAGCGCGATCAGGTCGGCCCGATCGAGGTCCGACTGGTGTTTCGCGTCCTTGATAAGCATGAGCGTCGCAAATTCGTGTGGGCTGAGCACGTGTGTCTCCTAAAAGGCGCATCGCGCCCGCTCGCATGCATAAATGACCTGTGAATGCATTTGCGAGCGGTAAATATTGATTCGACGTTTTCCGTCTGAGGATGCTGCGACATCGACGGGGAACTCATACTAATGCGGCAATTGTCAAAATTCAATCGGAATTAGCAGTATATTTGCGGCCGGTTTTGTCGCGGGAATGCGCGGCAATTATTGCTGTGCGAAGCGCGATTAACAGGAAAATGTACCGGTGCTTTTCCGGCTGACCGGCAATCGTTAGCCCCGGCCTTTTCGCGAGGTTCGGCGAGCCTCGCAGGCATTATTTGGCGTCTGACATCGGACAGTCACATTTTTAGGCGTGTTCGAGACGATCCAGATAATCACGTTTGCAGGTTGTAGACACTAACGCGAACCATTCTTGGGTATTTACTTAAAACCGGTAGCGCTCGTTCTGAGTCTAGAGAAAACTTCGCTTTAACAATGAATATCGTTTTCATCGGAAGTGGAAATAATATTAGTCATAACCGGGCTAATGTTCTTTGCGCGAGGCCAATAAATCGGTGGCCTTTATAAGGCCTTTAAAACCCGCTGCGAGGAATCCGCTATCGGCAGATAAAGCCACGCTGTTCGCGCCCCTTCTCGCGCACGGCGATTTTCTACATGCTATTTTTGCGTCAGCCAGTCTGCGCGCAAGAGCAGACGGGCAGCCGGACCGACGGCACGTCGAACCCCTCCGACATGGCAGAACAAAACCCGCCACGCCGGATGTTTTCGCCGCCACACAATGACAGGGCACAGGAAATGGACCGCTTCGAGGCAATGGAGATCTTCACGCGTGTAGTAGATGCGAACAGCTTTTCAAAAGTATCTGAGATGCTCGATTTGCCGCGCGCAAAGGTGAGCAGGACGATTCAGGCGCTGGAAGAGCATGTGGGCGTGCGTCTGTTGAATCGGTCGACGCGTCAGGTCAGCGTCACTGAAGACGGCGCGCTGTTTTACGAGCGATGCGTGCGCATACTCGCCGAAGTGGCGGACGCCGAATCGTCGTTATCGAACAAGCGAGAGAGCCCGACGGGCACGATACGCGTCGATACGTCGGGCACGCTTGCGCGCGCGTTGCTGCTCCCGTCGCTCGAAGACTTCTATCAACGCTATCCGCAAATCGACGTGCGCCTGGGGCTCGCCGACCGCAATATCGATCTGATTCAGGACGGCGTGGATTGCGTGATCCGCATGGGCATGCTCGAAGAGTCGAGTCTCGTTGCGAAGCGCATCGGCAATGCACGCATCGTCACGTGCGCGTCGCCTGCCTATCTTGAACGGCACGGCACGCCGAAAACGCTCGAAGAACTTAGCCAGCATCAGGCAGTGAACTATGTGTCGGCGCGCTCGGGAAGAACTTTTCCATTCGAGTACAGCGTCGGCGGAGAAGTGGTGAGAGTGCAGATGAAGAGCGTGCTGGCCGTCAATGACGGCTCGGTCTATATCAATGCGGGCGCGCTGGGGCACGGCATCATCCAGCCGTCGCGCTTCATGGTGGCCGAGCTCATCAAGCAGGGCGCGCTGCGGGAAATCCTGAGCGAATACAACATTCCATCGACGCCGCTTTCGGTCGTCTATCCGCATCGCCGCAATCTCAGCTCGCGGCTGCGCGCGTTCGTCGACTGGGTATCGGAAATCGCGCAGAGAAATCCCGACCTGCGCATCACACAAGAGTGACGCTCTCGCGCTTGCCTGCTGCGCGATGCAACGTTAAGGCTACGCAGCAGGCAACGCAGCTCAGATTGACTTCAAGGGCTCGGCGGGATGCGGCGCATTTTCATAGGCGCCCCACACCGTCTGATCGAAGTTGACGATCGAGCCTGTCATCAAGCCCGATTCATCGCTTGCGAGAAACGCGACGGCGCGCGCAGCTTCTGCCGGATCGATGAGTCTGCCGAACGGCTGCATGGCGGCCGCCTGTTGCAGCCAGTCATCGGTTGCGCCATGAAACTCGCGCTGAATGCGGTCTTCGCCCGCCGAAGCCATCCAGCCCAGATTCAGCGCGTTCACGCGAATACGATTGCGCAATAGCGCATACGCGGTATTCTGCGTGAGCGTCGCGAGCGCGCCTTTGGATGCGCAATACGCGGAAATGAACGGCTGCCCCGCCTTTGCGGACATCGAGCCGATATTCACGATCGTCCCTTCGATCCGCTCGCGCAGCATCACGCGAATCGTCTCCTGCATCAGAAAGAACGGTGCGCGCACATTGGTCGCGAAGATACGGTCGAACAGCATGGGATCCGTATCGAGGATCGTGCCGCGATCGGTGAGTGCCGCCGCATTCACGAGCACGTCGATGCGCCCGAATTGTCGATCGGCAGTGGCGACGACACTGCGGCAATCATCGACATTCGCGAGGTCCGCCTGCACGAATACGACCTTTGCGCCACGCGTTTCGCCGAGCTGGTCCAGCTCGCGCGCTTTCGCTTCGCCTTTCTCTTTTGCGCGGCCGCAAATGACGATGCCACGCGCGCCGCGCTCGACGAATAGCGCGGCAATTGCGGCGCCTAGCCCTTGTGATCCGCCCGTGACAATGGCGATCTTCGAATCGAACTGGCCCATACGTTGTCTCCTGACATTCGTTCAATGGTGAGAGCAAGGTACTGCTACGAAGAGCGGAATCGCGCGGCTTGCTGCGCGCGCGGCGTGGATGCGATCATTGCGCTATTCCGATCACAACGAATCCGATCATGACCGAGTCCCGCCGCCGCAAGACGAGCATGAGTGACATCGCGCGCGCGGCGGATGTCAGCGAGGCGACCGTCGATCGCGTATTGAACGGACGCGGCGGCGTCTCGCGCGACAAGGAAACACGGGTGCTCGAGTGGGCGCGCAAGCTGAAAATCGATCGCGCGCTGGAGTCCGTGTCGGTGCGCTGGCTGCGCATCGCGATCCTGTTGCAGCAGCCCGTCGCGCAGTACTACGTGCATTTGAAGCAGGGTTTCGAGCTCGCGCAAAAGACGTTCGAAACGCAGCGTGTGATTTGCGCGGTCACGTACTTCGACAGCCTCGAACCACACGCCGTCGTCGAAGCGATCGAGCGGGCGACACGCAAGGCCGATGCGCTCGTGATCGTCGCGTACGAGCATCCGGATATCACAGCGGCACTGCGCCATGTGAGCCACAGGATGCCCGTCGTCACGCTTGCAAGCGATCTGCCGGGCACGGGCCGGCTCGCGTATGTGGGCATCGACAACCGCTGCGCGGGGCGGGTCGCCGGCGAGCTGATGGGCCGCTTTCTCGGCGATGCGGGCGGCAAGGTGCTCGTGATGACGGGCATGCATGATTTCCTCGGCCATGAAGAGCGCGAGAGCGGTTTTCGTTCCGTGCTGCGGCGACGCTTTCCGGCTTGCTACATCGTCGAGACAGTCGAAAGCCGCGAACAGTCGTCGATCACCGAAAGCCTGACGCGCGACGCGTTTCGCCGCTATCCGGACCTGCGCGGCATCTACAACATCTCGGTCGGCGACGAAGGCATCGGCAACGCGCTGCGCGCAATCGATCGCGTGCACAAGACCGTGCTGATCGGACACGAACTCAACGACACATCGCGACGTCTTCTGATCGAAGGGGTGCTCGATGCCGTGCTCGATCAAAACCCGATCGGAGAAGCGCTGCATTCGATCGAAATCATCCTGCGTCACTATCATCGCGATCCGGGCGTGACGTTGGCGCAGCAGATTCCCGTGTCGGTACTATTGCGCGAGAACCTGCCGCTTACCGATTAGTCTTGAGCCGGTCATGCCGTCTCCGCAGCGACGAGTTCTTTCAGCTTGACGGCGGGATCTTCGAGCTTTGCAGGCTCGATGCATGCGCGTTGCGCGATCAGCGCTTGTGCGACGCGCACATCGCGCGCGATCTCCGCGAGCTTGCCGACGCCGCTCGCGCCAACCAGCACGCCGTCGCGATCGAGCGCGAAGAAAATGCGCGACGTCGCCCCTGTTTCGCGCACGACGGTCTGCACGCCAAACGCAGGCATGCCCGCGATCTGTATCGTCATGTCGTATTGGTTCGACCAGAACCACGGCACTTCCGAATACGTTTCGCCGCGCTCCAGCATGTTGCGGGCGACGATGCGCGCGTGGTCCTCCGCGTTCTTCCAGCATTCGAGCCGCATGCGCCGCCTGAACAGACGATGCGGAAACGAACATACGTCGCCTGCTGCGAAGATATGCGGGTCGTTCGTGCGCAACGTATCGTCGACGGCGATGCCGTCCGCGACGTCGATGCCGGCGGCTTCGGCCAGTTCCGTGCGCGGCTTCACGCCGATGCCGACGACCACGCAATCGCAAGGGATTTGCGTGCCGTCCTTGAGCTTGACGCCCGTCACGCGCGTCGTGCCGAGCAGCCGTTCGATCTGCGCGGCGAAATGGATCTTCACGCCCATCTCGCGATGCCGGTCGATCAGATAGCCCGCGACGACTTCGGGCACCGCGCGCATCAACGCACGCGCGCCCGCTTCGATGACGACCACTTCGCAGCCGCGCGCCACAGCCGACGCCGCGACTTCGAGGCCGATGAAGCCCGCGCCGACAATCGCGATGCGCCGTGAAGGCTGCAATGCTTCGGCGAGCGCATTGGCGTCGTTTGCCGTACGCAGCAGATACACGCCTTCGAGATTCGCGCCCGGCACATCGAGACGCCTCGGCTCGGCGCCCGTCGCGATCAGCAGACGCTGATAGTCGATGCTGCGTCCGTCCTTCAGGATGACCTTGCGCGCGCCGCGATCGATCTGCTGCACGCACGCATCGACACGCAGATCGATGCGCCGATCGCAATAGAACGCTTCGTCATAGAACGCGCATTGCGCCGTGCTTCGCTCGCCGAGCAGCACGGCTTTCGACAGCGGCGGCCGGTCATAAGGGGTCATGCATTCATTGCCGAGCAGCGTGATCTCGCCGTCCCAGCCGTTTTCGCGCAGCGCATGCGCGGTACGCGCGCCGCATTGGCCTGCGCCTATGATCACCATCGCGGGACGCGTGCTCATGACGCCTCCTGCACGGGAAGGCCAAGCAGTACTTCGCCGTTTTCGACACGCACGGGGTACGTTTTCAGATGCACGCACACGGGCGCGCTCATCGCCTTGCCGCTGGGAATGTCGAAACGCCCCTGGTGCAGTGGACATTCGATTTCGCCATTCACGACGAAGCCATCGGCGAGATGCGTCTGCTCATGCGTGCACCAGCCGTCCGATGCGTAGTAGCCATCCGCGATTCGATAGACGGCGTAGCTCGCGCCATCGTGATCGAAGCGCATGACGTCTTCTTCGTCGATATCGTCGGGCGCGCACGCCGCAATCCAGTGGATCTTTGCATTCGTTTCGACGCTCATGGTGCTGTTCTCCTTTTTAGTGTTGTTCTACGTCAGGCAGTCGGAAGGCTTCGTTCGATCACGTGCGTGGGGTCCGTGCGCTGCTTCCACAACGCGGGCACCATTTCGCGGTACACCGCATACACACTCGGATACGCGGGAGGCAACTGGTCCTTGATCGCTTCGTGAAGACGCGGCAGTGCATGAAACGGCACCATCGGCAGCAGATGATGCTCGAGGTGATAGTTCATGTTCAGATATAGAAAGCGGAACACGAAGTTGGTATGAAGGGTGCGCGTATTCAGCCGATGGTCTTTCACGTTGACGGCAAGCCCCGCATGCTGCGTGAGGCCGAGCAGCTGATGCAGCCAGCCGCCATAAAAGCGCGGCGTCCATACGAACATCAGCGGGAGAAAGCTGCGCATTGCAATCGCCAGTGCGATCGTGCCGATGACGATGGTCAGATAGATGCGGCACGACCAGATCATCTTGGACTTTTCGCTTGTGGGCAGAAAGGCGTCGGTGGCGGCATCCACGCGGCCGAATGCGTGGCGCACGATCTTCACGATTTCGAGCGAGCTGCCGACCAGTCCGATGAAATCGAGGATGATGGGGAGTACTTTCGTCGGGCGCGTGACCTGAATTTCGGGGTCGCGCGTCTGGAAATACGTATGCGTGTGATGGCGCGCATGGCTCCAGCGCCACCAGTAGCCTTCGCGGATCGTCATGAACGACGACAGATGGTAAAGCGCGTCGTTGATCCAGCGTGTCTTGAACGGCGTGCCGTGCGACAGCTCATGCCAGCGCGCGTCGCTCGACGAATAGATCGTGCCGTAGACGAAGAACGCGGGCGCGGCCCACCACGTGCCCCACGCGAAGGCCGCCACCGCGCCGGAGGCGACGAGCAGCATGAGCCACGGAATGAAATTGCGCAGGCCCGCGGCATCGTCGCGCTTCATCAGTTCTTTGAGCACCGCGCGCGGAATGCGCGGCTGATACCACTGCTGCGCGATGCGTGCGTCGAACGAGGAGTCGTCTGCCTGGGGCGCCGTTGCGCGGCCATCGACGGCTGAAGTCGAGGACATGAGCTGTCTCCTTACTCGGATCCCATGCAAGCTTGTCGTTGCATGCTTTGCGTTTGCGGGTTTTCCTTCAGCGGGACGCTTCAGGACTTATTCCGTTTGCACAAAGATAGTAGAAGGAGAGCTTCGCCTCACGCCGAAAAATGATGGATTTCCATCATGCCACACAGACAACGCATGGATGACGCGGTAAAGCGGAGCGTGGGACGCTCAGGGGCGCAACAGATCGAATCCGCCGAACGCGATCACACCGCTCAACACGATGAGTGAAACCGAGTGCTGGCCGAAATAGAGAACTGCTGCGGCGGACCACATCGTCAGGCAAAAGGCGGCAATGCGTTTCATGCGGGTACTGCCCGAATAGAGCAACTGCGAATCAAGGGTTTTCCCTGTATATCATAGTTCTTCCGCGCAGGTGTTTTGCGCGGCTGAAATGAAAAGCGGGCGAGATGACCTTTCAAAAGCCATTCGCCCGTGCTGAAGCACGTACGCGCGTTACCGAACGCGCGTGCCGGCCATCATCAGAAGATATTGCGGATGCCCACCGAAACGCCCGTCTGGTTCGACGTGCCGGGCAGTTCGACTGTCGCTGCGCCCGTGACCTTGTTGAAGTCGACGGTGCCGTACACTTCCGTGCGCTTGGACAGCGCGTATTCCGCCACGGCCACGCCCGTATAGCGGTTGCCGCTGCCGAGCGCGCCGCCGCCGATTGCCGCGTTCTTCATGTGATCGTAGTAGAACGCGCCCGTCAGCAGCAGTGCGGGTGTCGCTTGCCACGTCACGCCTGCGAACGGACCGTCGTCCTTGCGGCCGGAACCCTTCAGGATGTCGACGCCGAGCGTCAGATCGCGCTGCGAGAGCGTGCTGTCGACGAAGCCTGTGTCGTCCTTCGAATGCAGATAGCCGATATAGATCTTCGCGGTGCTGAACGCGTAGACGGCATTCGCGTTGAAGATCGTCTGCTTGTGATTCGAGTTGTCGCTGTTCTGCTGCACGCCGGCCGCGACGCTCAGCGGACCGAACGCATACGACGCCGTGAAGCCGTACATATTGCCCGCGCCAAGGTGGCCGGGGATCTGGCCGGAGAAGCCATTTGCGCCCGTCGACGTCGAGTCCGTGCCGAACGAATACATCGCCTTGACGTTCAGGCCGCCGAACGTGCCGTCGTACTTCACGGCATTGTCCGCGTAGAGTCCTGCGCCCAATGCAACGGGCAGCCACGCGTTCTCGAAGTAGTTGCCGACGGTGAGAGGATCGTACGTATCGCCGAGCAGATCGAACAGCGGTGTCTTTTGACGGCCCAGCGTCAGCGTGCCGTAGTTGCTCGACAGGCCGACGTAGGCGGCGCGATTGAAGAGGCGCTTGCTGTCCGATTGCGCGCCGCTTTGCAGATCGATGCCGCTTTCCAGTCTGAAGATCGCCTTCAGCCCATTGCCCAGATCTTCGGAACCCTTCAGGCCGAAACGGCTGTTCGTAATCGCGCCGTTGGTCATGAAGAGGCGCCCGTCATTGTTCGCGTTGGAGTGCGTCAGATAGCGAATGCCGACGTCTGCGACGCCATACAGCGTGACCGAGCTTTGCGCGAAGGCAGACTGGCAGGCGAGGGCGATCGCCGATGCGCCCAATGCCGCGGCAGATCGTTTGAGTTGTTTGTTCATGGTTGTCTTTTCATCTGTTGAGAACCCTGCGTGAGCTTTTTGTTTTATGCGCGCCTCGCTCGATGCAGGCAGGCGGACTTTTATCACATCAATTTCGGCGACGCCGCGAACGTGACAATAGTGTTGCGCCGATGCCTCAGATGCGCCCAGTTGCGAGTCCAACAACGAAAAAAGGCGGCCAGTGGCCGCCCTGCTCGACAACTCTCTAACGCTGCTTAGACGCGATCGATCGAGTACTTGCCCGGACCCGTCACGAACAACAGCAGCAGTCCGCCGATGATGCTGATGTTCTTGTAGAAGTTGATCATATTGACGAATTGCTCCATGCCCGTTTGCGTCCAGTAATGGTGGCCGATAAACGCAGTGGCGAGCGTATAGACGGCAAGCAGCAGCGCGAGCAGACGCGTCTTGAAGCCGATGGCGATCACGATGCCGACCGCCAGTTCCATCACGATCGCAATGATCGCCGATAGAGCGGGCGCGGGCGCGCCCGTTGCCGCCATGTACTGCTCGGTGCCGGAAAAGCCGGTCAGCTTGCTCCAGCCAAACAGCACGAAAAGCACGACCAAAAGCACACGTCCGACGAGCAGCAGTGCATCCTTGCGTTGTTCGATAAAAGCGTTCATTTCAAAGCCTCTTTCAAGTTAATTGAGCAGTCAGCGCCGTCGCTTACGACCACAGTTCCGATACTTCGTTATTGCGCAGGTCGAATACGAGTACTTCCGCGTCGTGCCCATCCGTCAATTCGAGTCGGCGTTCGTTGCGAATGCGCGCGCCGTCGCCTTCTTTCAGCTCGACACCGTTCAGCTTCACGCTGCCGCGCGCGACATGCACATACGCGTAGCGATCGGTGGCGATCTCGACGCCTGCCGTTTCTCTGCCGTCGAGAAGACCGGCGTACACACGCGCGTCCTGGCGCAATTCGAGCGATCCGTTCTCGCCATCGGGCGACAACACCAGACGCAGCTTGCCGCGCTTTTCCTGCGCAGCAAAGTTCTGCTGCTGATAACGCGGCGTCGCGCCCTTCACCGACGGCGCGATCCATATCTGCAGGAAGTGCACCGGTTCGCTTGCCGAATGGTTGAACTCGCTATGCGCGACACCCGTGCCCGCGCTCATCAGCTGCACGTCGCCGGGGACGATCACCGAGCCCGTGCCCATCGAGTCCTTGTGCTCGAGCGCGCCTTCCAGCACGTAAGAGAAGATCTCCATGTCGCGATGCGGGTGCTTGCCGAAACCACGGGCCGGGGCCACGCGGTCGTCGTTGATCACGAGCAGATCGGAGAAGCCGATCTGCTTCGGGTCGTAGTAGTTCGCGAACGAGAAGGTATGGCGCGAGCTGAGCCAGCCGTGTTCGGCGCGCCCGCGTTCATTCGCGTGTCTGATGTCGATCATTTCCCATCTCCGTTTATCGATTGCCTTGGCTTCTCACGACAGCGACGGTGTCGTTGTCTGAAGCGGTGAAAGAAGTGTAGGTCAATCTGGGTGAACGTAATCAGCGTAAAATGCGAATCACTGTCGCATTATTGTGGACAAAAGAGGTGTGACCCGGTGCAACTAGATGATTTGAAAATCTTCGTCGCCACCGTCGACGCGCGCAATTTCACGGCGGCCGCGAACCGTCTGCAACTGTCGAAGCAGTTCGTCAGCCGGCGCGTGATGGCGCTCGAAGCGAGCCTCGGCGTGCGCCTGCTCGTGCGCAACACGCGCAAGCTCGCCGTGACCGACCTTGGCTATGAGTTCTATCAGCGCGCGATGCGCATTCTCGCGGACGTGGAAGACGCCGAGCAGGCGATGTCGTCGGGACGCTCGGACCCGCGTGGGCTTCTGCGGGTCAGCGCGCCGATGTCGTTCGGCATGATTCACCTGTCGCCGCTCGTGGCCGCATTCCTGCGCGCGAATCCCGATGTGCGCATCGACATGGATCTGAGCGACCGCGTCGTCGACGTGGTAGGCGAGGGCTTCGACATGGCGCTGCGCATCGGCACGCTGGCGGACTCGACGCTGATCGCGCAGAAGCTCGCGGAAATGCGCATGGTGTCGTGTTGCAGTCCCGCTTATCGAAAGGCACGACGTCCGCCCGCGACGCCCGACGATCTCGCGCGCCACGCGTGCCTGCTGTACGGACAGGAAGGGCGCACCGGCTGGGAGTACATCGTCGACGGCGCGAGCAAGACGATCGAAGTGCATGGTCCGCTGCGCGTGAACAACGGCGAAGTGATCCGCGACGCTGCGGTCGCCGGGCTCGGCATTGCGCGCCTGCCGGAATTCATCGTGGCCGATGCACTGGCAAGCGGCAAGCTCGTCGAAGTACTCGACACATTCGTCTCGCCGCCGTTGACGCTCTATGCGGTACACCCGCAGCACAGGCAGGCGTCCGTGACGATCCGCGCGTTCACGCAGTTCCTGCGCGACCGTTTTGCGAAGGCATTGCGCAAATAGCCTGCAAACCATTTGCGCGCAGAGGAGTCGATGGATCGGCCGAGAGACCCTAAAGGCCGGTTGCCCTGCCAGCACTTTTGAAAGTTTTCGCAGATAATGCGCGTACCTTTGCGGGTGCAGGCCGAAATATGCACGCGCGCGCATATTGACGCGGCGACACAGCAAGGCTGAATCAATCAGATAGACCAAAGAGGGACAATCGTGGAACCTACCGAACCGGCCGGCCGCTCATGGCTATGGCTCATCTTGCTGATCCCCTATATCGCGTTGTTGTGGCTGCCGTTCTATAACGACACGCGCCCTTCGTTCGCGGGCTTTCCATTCTTCTACTGGTATCAGTTACTGTGGGTTCCGCTCACGTCGCTGCTGATCTACGTCGTTTACCGGGGTATTAAATGAGCGAACTCAACCCCGTGAACCCGGTCGCGATGGCCGTATTCATCGCATTCTTTCTTCTCGTCACCGTACTCGGCTTCATTGCCGCGCGATGGAAAGCAGGCGACCTCACGCAATTGCACGAGTGGGGCCTCGGCGGACGCCAGTTCGGCACGATCATTTCGTGGTTCCTCGTTGGCGGCGATTTCTATACGGCCTATACGGTAATCGCCGTGCCCGCGCTGGTCTATTCGGTCGGCGCGTATGGCTTCTTCGCGCTTCCTTATACGATCATCGTCTATCCGTTCGTGTTTGCGGTAATGCCGAAACTGTGGAAGATCGCGCACGCGAAGAACCACATTACGGCTGCCGATTACGTGCACGGCGAGTACGGCGGCAAATGGTTTCCCGCTGCCGTCGCGCTGACGGGCATCGTCGCGACGATGCCGTATATCGCGCTGCAACTGGTCGGCATGCAGGTCGTGATCAAGGGGCTCGGCGTGACGGGCGAAGCGCCTCTCGTCATCGCGTTCGTGATCCTCGCGCTCTATACGTATACGAGCGGCCTGCGCGCACCGGCGATGATCGCGTTCGTCAAGGACATCATGATCTATATCGTCGTGATCGCGGCGGTGTGGCTGATTCCGCTGAAGCTCGGCGGCTATGGTCATGTGTTCGATGCGGCGGACCAGTACTTCCAGGCGAAGGGCGGCGCAACGGGCATCATCCTGAAGCCTTCGCAATTCACCGCGTTTGCATCGCTGGCGCTCGGCTCGGCGCTTGCGGCGTTCATGTATCCGCATACGATGACGGCCGTGCTGTCGTCCTCGTCGATGCAGACGGTGCGCAAGAACGCGATCTTTCTGCCCGCTTATACGCTGCTGCTCGGCCTGATCGCGCTGCTCGGCTATATGGCGATTGCGGCCGGCGTACACGTGAAATCGGCATCCGACGTCGTGCCGATGCTCTTCGGCACGCTGTTCCCGTCGTGGTTCGTGGGCTTTGCGGCGGCGGCGATTGCGATCAGCGCGCTGGTGCCCGCTGCGATCATGTCGATCGGCGCGGCGAATCTGTTCACGCGCAACCTGTGGCGTCCCATTGTCTCGCCGAGCATGGGGCCGGCTGCGGAAGCCTCCACCGCGAAGATCGTGTCGCTCGTCGTGAAGTTCGGCGCGCTGCTCTTCATCGTGTTCCTGCCGACGCAATACGCGATCGACCTGCAACTGCTCGGCGGCGTGTGGATTCTGCAGATCTTCCCGGCCATCGTGTTCACGCTGTACACGCGCCGCCTGAATACGCCGGGGCTGTTTCTCGGCTGGCTGGTCGGCATTGTCGTCGGCACGGGGCTCGCGATTTCGCAAGGCCTCAAGCCCGTGTATGCGCTGCATATCGGCGATTCGACGTGGCCGATCTATATCGGTCTGATTGCGCTCGTCGTGAATATCGTCGTGACGTTCGTCGTTTCGATGATCACGCCAAAGCGCGCGCACGCCTGATAACGCTTTAGCACTACGCTTCGGCCGAGCCCGTCTTCGCAAGCGGGTTCGGCCGTTGTCTTTGCGGCATTGCATCGGTGGGTCGGCGATTCTTGCAAAACGCCTGTACTTGCCCGCTCTTTTGGTAGGATGCACGCTTTTCTGCCGATGGTGCGTTAGCGTGGGACGGTCGATACTGTCGTTTCTCCGGGAAATCTTCTTCAGGGCGTGGGCCTGGCTGAAGCCGTACGCAATGAGCGCGGTGCAACGTTTGCGCCACCCGACATGGCGTGGCGTGGCGTTGTCGATTGCGGCCATTCCGGCGCTCGTGCTGCTTTACGTGCTGATCCTGATTCCGTTCACTCCGGGTATCGGGGACATTCGCAAGGCGAAGATCGAACAGCCCGCGCGGATCTATTCGGCCGACGGCAAGCTGCTCGCCGAGTTCAAGCCGACCAATCGCGTATGGGTGAAGCTCTCCGATATTTCTCCGCACGTCATCGACGCATTGATCTCGACGGAAGATCACCGCTTCTACGAGCATCACGGCATCGACTTTCGCCGCACGGCGGGCGCCGCGCTGCACACGTTTTCGGGCGACCGCCAGGGCGGATCGACGATCACGCAGCAGCTTGCGCGCAATCTCTATCCCGACGACATTGGCCGCGCGCCGACACTCACGCGCAAGATCAAGGAAGCGATCACGGCATTCAAGATCGAAGCCGTCTATACGAAGAGCGAGATTCTTGAAACCTATCTGAACACGGTTCCGTTTCTCTATAACGCCTACGGCATCGAAATGGCGGCGCGCACCTATTTCGACAAGTCCGCCCACGATCTCACCGTGCTCGAAAGCGCAACGCTGATCGGCATGCTGAAAGGCAACAGTTACTACAACCCGGTGATCAATCCCGAGCGCGCGCTGGACAGGCGCAATATCGTGCTTGGGCAGATGGTGAAATACAGTCGTCTTTCGGTGGCGCAATTCAATTCGCTCAAGGGCAAGCCGCTGCGTGTCGATTTCGAACGGCAGATGGAGCCGCCCGGTCCCGCGCCGCATTTCGCGCAACAGTTGAAAAAATGGCTGATCGCATGGGCCGATGCGAACGACTACAACATCTATTCGGATGGCCTCGTCGTGCGCACGACGATCGACGCGCGTCTTCAGACGATGGCCACGCAAGCGCTGACATGGCAGGGCAATCAGCTGCAATCGATTGCGAATGCGGCGTGGAATGCACGCGGCGGATGCGCTGGCCATAAAGATCTGTTCGACGCGTTCGTTCGCGAGACGCCCGAATATCGCAGCGCAAAAGACTCGGGCACGAGCGATGAAGATGCGCTCAAGCACCTGTCGGCGGATCGCGCGTTCATGAAATCGCTGTGCGAAAGCAAGACGCGCGTGCAGGCGGCATTCATCGCAATGGACCCGCGCGACGGGCAGATCAAGGCGTGGGTGGGCAGCCGCGACTTCACGCAGGATCAGTACGATCACGTTTCGCAGGCGCGGCGTCAGCCGGGGTCGACGTTCAAGCCCTTCGTGTACGGCGCGGCCTTCGAGCAGGGCGCGAAACCCGACGACACGTTCCCCGATCAGGCCGTCGAAATTCCGCTCGCGGGCGGCGAGGTCTGGCGCCCGAGCGACGAAGACGCGCCGAGCGGCCGTCCGATCACCTTGCGCGACGGCCTTGCGTATTCGCGCAATCGCATCACTGCGCAATTGATGGAGACGGTCGGTCCTGCAAAGGTCGCGCGGCTTGCGCGCGCGATGGGCGTGCGCGAGAGCCCGCTCGAAGCAGTGCCGTCGCTGGCTCTCGGCACGAGCCCCGTGTCGCTGAAGGAGATGGTGTCGTCGTACAGCACGATCGCAAATGAAGGCGCGTATCTCGCGCCGATGACCGTCACGCGCATCGAAGACCGCAAAGGCGAAGTGCTCGCCGAATTTCAGCCGTCGCGCGCGGATCAGGTGATGCCCGTCGCGAGCGCGCTGACCTTGATCGATACGATGCGCTCGGTCGTCAACAAGGGAACGGGCTCGGCGATTCGCACGCGCTTTGGCATTCGCGCCGACGTCGCGGGCAAGACGGGAACAACGCAGGACAACGCGGACGGCTGGTTCATCCTGATGCACCCGCAGCTCGTTGCGGGCGCATGGGTCGGCTTCAACGACAGCCGCGTCACGTTGCGCAGCGATTACTGGGGGCAGGGCGCGCATAGCGCGTTGCCGATCGTCGGCGACTTCTTCCAGCGGGCGTTGCGCTCGCGTCTGGTCGATTCGCGCGTGAAGTTCGAACAGGAGCCACCGCCGGGCATGTTCGAGACGTTCCGCGAGAAGCTGCGTGCGTGGATGCAGCACTTGTTTCCGTCGTCGAGGAAGAGCGAAACGCCTGCGCCCCCTCAGCGCGCGAAGCCGCGTCCGGCGCCTGCCGTGCCCGCGTCACCTGTCGTGGAGAACGCGCAGCCCGCATCCGAAGCGTCCGCGCCGACGGATGTCGAGCCGCCGCAGATCATCTCGCCCGCCGCATCGCAGCCGCCGATTCTCCCAACGCCTGGCGAGGCAAGCGCGGCAGCATCGGCGAGCGCGCCCGCTGCGGGCGCTAGCGAATCACAGCCGCCCGTGCTCGCGCCGACGCCTGCTCTGCCGTCCGACAGTGCGCCTGCTTCGCGGCCCTGATCTGGCGCTCATCGCTTCGTCTTGCGCTTAGGCGCAGATGATGGTGAAGGCGCATCCGGTACGGACGGCTCGACGATCGGATACGTATGCGGCGTGAAATAGCGGCCTATCGGTTCTCTGCCATTGAACTTCTCGAAGTACTCGTGCCAGTAGTTCGCGGCGGCCCAGATCGCTTCGGGGCATGACGCTCTCGATTCGAGCCCCGGCGTGAGGTCGAAATTGGCGGCCGCGCAGACTGTTTCGATCATGCACGTCGACGGCAAGCCATAGTTGTCATGCAGCGGATTCGGCGTGCGCGCCGCGCCCCATGCAAACGCGAGCCAGCGCAACACGTGTTCGAGCGCATCGAGCGTCGCGCGCGACTGCTCAAAGCTCGGCACCTTGCCGACTACTTTCTCTTGCGCGACGGGCAATGCGATGACCGCGATATTCGGAAAGCGCTTCGTGTCGTCGAAATCCGTGAGCGGACGCGCGACGACACCATTCACGCGCGCCGCAAATGCGGGCCCCTCCGGCTGATGCAAGGGCACATGCAGCGCTTGAGCATTGACGAGCGACGCGTCGGCGAGCTCGACGAGTATCGATTCGGACCAGAACGACGGCAACATGTCGTGCCGCAGATGCGATTGCGCGACGCGCACGCGAAACGCCAACGTATCGCTGCCGCCGAGCAGCACCACATAGGTCCACTCGTCGGGGCCGCCTGCTTTCATGTCGAGCACCGCGCGCTCGCCCCATGCGGTATTGCTCTCGCCGTCCTTGCGGTCGAATGAAACGAACTGCGGATTCGATTGCGTCGTTGTCGATCGTACGATCTTGAGCATGGCCTCGCCTCATTTCTTGTTAGCGTGCGCGCAGTTCGAAGCGCGTGGTGGATACCGATTGCGAAATCGCCTTATCGCGGGAAATGCCGTAGTACATGACCTGCATATCGACGCCGCTGCCGACGCGCGTGAACGACACGATCGCCACCTGATCGCCGCGCTGCCCATATTCCTGCTTGAGCGCAAAGCGATGATTGACGCCGAAGCGGTCGGGCGCGGGCTCCGGATCGGAATGGCGTGGCCACGGCGCTTTCGCGCCGAAAATGCCCTTGATCGAATTGGCCGCTTCTTTAGCCGTGTCGAGAAACGGCACGCGAATGAGCCGCGATGGCGATGCAATCACTTCATACAGCGCCGTGTTCGTCGGCAGATCGTGGCCCGATGCGACGCGCCCCCAATGCACGTCACCCGTCATGTAGACAACGGGAATGCCGTTATCCGCAAGCCGGCCTAGCGTCGATTGCAATACGCTGAACTGCTTGTAATTCGGCATCTCCGCATCGAAGGTTTTCGTGCTCCAGTCGCTTTGCGGCGGATCGATAAAGAGCGCCTGGCCCGACGCAAGCAGGCCGACGACGGGCTTGCCCGCCGCGTGCGCATCGATAAGATCTTTTTCCCACGCGTTCATTGCGGCGACAGCCTTGGGGCCCATCAACGAGGTGAGCGTGTTGTCGCGATCGCAGCGCATATCGACGAAGAGCATCTTCAAGGGCTCGACGTCGAGCCGTATTGCACCGCCCGCGCCGCCTGGCGGCCCGCCGATCTGATAGTCCTCGTATAGCGCGCGCGCCGTATCGCCGAGCAGTTGACGCGACGCATCCGTCCAGGTATCGGGCAACTGCTTTTGCGCGAACGGGTAGTTGTTCCAGAACTCGTGATCGTCGGGAATGCACACGACGGGTGCGCGCTCAAGCACCGATTGCAGGCCCGGCACGCGCAGCGCGCTCGAGAGCCAGTTGAGGTAGTACTTGTTGGCGAGCAGATGCGCGCGGTCCGGGTTCTGGTCGGGCACATGCTGCGTGAGCGGCAGATCGAGATACACCTGGTCGCCTGCGAGCACCGTCAGATGCGGTTGCACCTTGATCTGCGAGACGATCGTGCCGAGTAGTCCATCGAGATCTTCCGGCTGCGAATAGCACGACGACAGCAGGATATTGAAGCTGCCGTTCATTAGAGTCGGCACTTCTCGAGGCAATGAAGTACTCGCAAATTCGAACGATTCGCCGTCGGCGTCGATTCGAATCTGGCGCGGTCGCGATTCGTCGGGCACCTTGAAGCGCATCACGCATTGATGATTGATCGGCTGGCCGGCGTTGTCGATGCTGAAATCGCGGATCGGAAAGAACTGCGCCGGCGCGAGAGGAACAGCCGCTTGCCGGTCGATGAAAACCTGTGGCGCGGGCGGCGCGGCCACGCCGAATATGCCGACCCACAATTGCAGCACGCCGGGCTCGCTGGCCTGCACATAGCCGGTCAATAGCATCGACACACCCTCGCGTCGTTATTCATGAGCGTCGCTTGCCTTATTCATCTTATGAAAGCTGGTTGTAATGGGTTTGAATAAGACGAGGCTAGTCGATGCAGACTGAATTGCAACTGGGAAAGTAGCGCGATGAATTCCGCGCGCTAATGCGCGGCTTGCTAAAAACTATTCAGTGGCAATGCAATGGGTTACGCAAAGCGCTCTTGCTGAAGGATGCGAATCATCGAATGCGCGTTGCGCTGCGCGGAGTCTTCGAAGCAATTGTTGAAAACCACATGCGTGCGACCCGCGCGTTTGGCGATCTCGCGCACGGGCACTGCGATCTCTTGTAGTTCCCGCTCCGAGTAGTCGTAGTTGAAGCGGCCCGACGCCGTCGTGCTGCCGCTCCACGTTTCTGCGTTGCGGCCATGCATGCGCACGATCACCAGTTCCGGCGATGTCGCTTCCCACACGGTATGCGCGCGGTTCGCGACGCCCTCGGGGGCATCCATCACGACATGCACGAGGCCGCGCTCGCGTTCGAAGGCGAGCGTCGATTCGCGTTGCCGGTCATCGAACCAGCTCGAGTTGCGAAACTCGAAGGCCGTCAGATACGGTTCCATCCGCTCCGCGCAGTGCTTGACGTGCGCCTTGTCGCGCGGCGCGGTGGATATCCACGGCGCGAACTGGAACAGGATCGCGCCGAGCTTGCCCGCTGTGCGCAACGGTTCGAGCGCCTCGAAGAAACGACGCCACATCTCGTCGATGATGTCGGGCGGCACGTCGCGGTAATAGAGATTCCGCTTGTCGTTCTGCGGCAATAGCGGCTGGATGTCCGGCGGAAAGAACTTGCGCTCTGTCTGGTGTCCCGTGAAAAGCCGGAACGCCTTGACGTCGAACGTGAAGTGCCCGGGCGTGCGCTCGGCCCACTGCGCGCAGTTCGCCGCGCTGGGCATCGCGTAGTACGACGCGTCGACCTCGACCATCGGAAACTGGCTCGAATAGAAACGCAGGCGCGCTTCCGCGCTCGTGCAGCCCTTCGGATAGAAGCGGCCGGATTTGATGAGCGTGGCGTCGGTCCACGACGCCGTCCCGACTTCGATCGACATGGCGGGCCTTTTACGCGGGTCAGTGCGGTCATCGTACTGCATGTTGCGTCGATGCATTCCCGCCGATCTTCTGCGCCACATCCCGTATTGGGGCAAACCCGGGTTTAGTCCGATTTGCGCACGACCGTTATACAAAATGGAAGCCATTCGATATTGCAGTCCATTCCGTGCACAGCGGTTGTTACGCGGCGGTCGGCGTCGCAGAGTACATCCGGACAACGGCCGTGCAGGGAAGCGCCCGCCTTCGAATGGTTCCATCGGTATGCGGCCCGCGGCCGCGTCCGTCTTCTTCTCTGACGCCGCGTATCGCGCCTGATGCGTTCGCGTTGCTCCGCACTGCCCCAAAAATACCGATCACGCGGGTTCGCTTCGTCTAACCAGACATAAGTGCTACGATGCCTTCAGACGACGATGGAGGTGGAAATGGCAACCTATGCTATCGATGCCGTACGCATTAACCCTATGACGGATCGCGTCACCCACGTCCGGTGGGCCCTCGTCAATCCAAAAACGAATGAATGGCTCTCTCCGCATGAAATCGTCGAAGTCTCGGACGTCGTGACGGCAATTCATTCCGGCAATGCCGTCTGGTCGCTGTTCACGCTAGGCGGCATGAAACTGCTGGGTCCCAAGATCAAAACGGTCTCGCACGCCGATGGCATCGACGGGATCGACACCGACGTGCCGGATGGCCACGTCGAAAAGTTTATCGACGATCTGCCACGTGTCTGATTACGCGTTTTAGCACGCGTTTCAGCGGGTGATTCAATAAAAGGCATTACGCGGTATTGCGCTTTTCGCCTGCGACGCGCGCGTGATTCGTACGCCGCGCGCGTCGGCTTCACGCGTTTTCGCATTGCACGATCAGACACGTTCCGGCACCAGATCCTTTTGCGGCGCTCGTGTTCAATCATCGGCGCTGGCCACTACAACGCGGGCCCGGTGGCGCTCAGGCACGCGCGCTCGCATGTCGATTCGCGTGCCGCGTTCAACAGGTGCATGCGTCGGGCGCTTCTGCCATGCTTCGCATAACGACATCACGTGATTAACGGAGCCGCACGCGCTCCGCAGGAGACACAGCCATGACGCACATGTTCGACGCGGGCCTCGAGCGCCGCGAGGCCAACTATGTTCCGCTGACCCCGATCGACTTCATCGCGCGAGCCGCCGATGTCTACGGCGACCGTCTCGCCGTCGTGCATGGCCACCTGCGCCGCACGTGGCGCGAGACGTACGAGCGCGCGCGTCGACTCGCGAGCGCGCTGCAACGCGCGGGAGTCGGCCGCGGCGATACCGTCGCCGCGCTGCTGCCCAATATCCCACCGATGATCGAAGCGCATTTCGGCGTGCCGATGGCGGGCGCCGTCCTGAACACGCTTAACACGCGGCTCGATATTCCGTCGATTCTTTACATGCTCCGTCATGGCGAAGCGAAAGTGCTGATCGTCGATACGGAATTCGGCGAGCTTGCACAGCGCGCCGCGCAGGAATGCGCGCCATTGCGCATCGTCAGCGTGAGCGACGCGATGCCCGCGCGTGCGCAACATTTCGCGGGCGCAACCGACTACGAAGCGTTCCTGCAAGACGGCGATCCGCAATTCGCGTGGACGCCGCCCGCCGACGAATGGGACGCCATCGCGCTCAACTACACATCGGGCACGACGGGCGAGCCGAAGGGCGTCGTCTATCACCATCGCGGTGCGTATCTGAACGCGCTCAGCAATATCCTCGAATGGGACATGCCGAAGCACGCGGTGTATCTGTGGACGCTTCCGCTCTTTCACTGCAACGGCTGGTGTTTTCCGTGGACGGTCGCGGCGCGCGCGGGCGTCAACGTCTGTCTGCGCAGGTTCGATCCGAAGCTCGTGTTCGAGCTGATCCGGCGCGAGCGCGTCACGCACTACTGCGGCGCGCCCATCGTGCAAAGCGCGCTCGCGAATGCGCCCGCCGAATGGCGCGAGGGCATTGCGCATCGCGTGTCGACGATGGTCGCGGGCGCGGCGCCATCGCCTGCCGTGATCGCGCGCATGAAGGCGATCGGTTTCGATCTGACGCACGTGTACGGCCTCACGGAAGTGTATGGACCGGCCTCCGTGTGCGCGAAGCAGGACGCGTGGGAAGAACTCGCCGACGACGAACGCGCGCGGCTCAATGCCCGTCAGGGCGTGCGTTATCACCTGCAGGCGGCGGTCGACGTGCGCGATCCCGAGACGCTCGAGTCCGTGCCGCGCGACGGCGAGACGATCGGCGAGCTGATGTTTCGCGGCAATATCTGCATGAAGGGCTATCTGAAGAACGAGCGCGCGACGGACGCCGCATTTCGCGGCGGCTGGTTCCATACGGGCGATCTCGGCGTGATCACGGAAGACGGCTACGTGCGCATCAAGGACCGCAGCAAGGACATCATCATTTCGGGCGGCGAGAACATTTCCAGCATCGAGATCGAAGATGCGCTGTACCGGCATCCCGCCGTATCGGTTGTCGCCGTCGTCGCGATGCCGGACCCGAAATGGGGCGAAGTGCCGTGCGCATTCGTCGAACTGAAAGACGGCATGGACGCGAGCGCAGAAGAAATCATCGCGCACTGCCGGCAATTCCTTGCGGGGTTCAAATTGCCGAAAGCCGTCGTGTTTGGCGAATTACCGAAAACGTCTACCGGCAAGATTCAAAAGTTCGAATTGCGCGCGCGCGTGAAGTCGTCGAGTGCGATCGACCAGACGCGCGGCGATGCCTAGCACGCAAATCCGCGCATCGCGCAAAGCGAGAGCCTGCGCCGTTTTTCGCGGGCGCGCGTATCATGGGGAAAGCGGCGCGAACGCGGGAATGAATGCTAGAATTGGGTTCAATTCAGGGAACCGGCCTTGGCCCTTCAAGGTCCGTTGATGAGATCCAGTACTCACCGTGCGGGTTTTCACGACCATTCAATCGGCCGGAAATCAGTTAGTCCGGGCCGATTATCTGCGGGCCGCAAATATTGGCAGAGTCGTATTAAGGCTTCGCTGCAAGCGCGAGGCCTTTAATCTATTTGACGCGAGCTTATTGGCCGCGTCGTTCTAAACGTTATCGGCACGTTATGAAAGAGCGAGAGGAACAACGGACGCTCGACCTCGACGGTCAAGCGCGTGAACGGTTGATCTTGTGGATTCGGCGCCGCATGGACGAATTCGGCATTACGCTCGAAGCGCTCGAAGCGGCACTGATCGCCGATGCCGCCATACCCAGATATCGCGATGCTTTTGGACACGAATGGGACGGCACGGGCGAGCGTCCCGATTGGCTCACGCGTGCGATCAACGCAGGGCAGGACATCGAGCACTTCCGCGTCTGAGCGTCGCTCGTCGTGCTGTCGATGCGAACGGGCCCGCACGGCCAGAACGAGCCGAAACGAAAAAAGGCCCGCAATGCAGCGGGCTTCGAAAATACTGCTCGGAGTTTCGTTGCGCGATTTGACTCGCGCAACGCATCCTAACGCCCATTTATGAATACGCGATGAACCTTGCATGGAATGCATGCAAGGCTCGCGCGATATCGACGCGTCGCGCGTCGCATTACAGGTCACAAGTCGAAGAACACCGTTTCGTTCGGGCCTTGCATGTGAATGTCAAAGCGATACGCGACCTTGCCGCCGCGCTCCTCGCGCTTTGCGATCAGCGTCGCGCGGCGCTCTGCGGGAACGCTCGCGAGCACCGGGTCCTTGTCGTTCGCGGCGGCTTCGTCGTCGAAGTAGACGCGCGTGAACGTGTGCAACAGCATGCCGCGCATCGTCACGATCAGGTTCAGATGCGGCGCTTCTTCGGGCGATGCGCGGCCGGGCTTCACCGTCTCGATGATGAAGCGCTTGTGCGGGTCCGTGCCCGTGCCGAAGCGCGCAAAGCCGCGAAAACCCGTCTTCGCCACTTCCTCGCGCGATTGCGGATAGCGTCCTTCGCTGTCCACTTGCGACACTTCGAGCATCGCATCGCCGATCGCCTCGCCGTTGCCGTCGAATACCTGGCCGATGAGCGTGATGTGCTCGCCCGCCGCTTCGCGCTCCGCTAGCGTCCCCGTGAACAGGCTCTTGAAATCGAAGTCGTATTGCTGCGGGCACAGGCCATATGCGAAGTACGGCCCGACCGTTTGCGAAGGGGTTTCCTTAAGCTCTTTAAGCGTCGTCATGATTTAGCGCTCCATCGGGGTTTCGTTCGCGCCGCGCAGCACGATGTCGAATTCGTAGCCGAGCGCGAAGCCTTCCTGCGTCACGTCGAGCGTGAAGCGCGAGATCAGCCGGTCGCGCGCCTGTTCCGGCGTGCCCTGGAAGATCGGGTCGTATTGCAGGAGCGGATCGCCGGGGAAGTACATCTGCGTGACGAGACGCGAGCCGAAGTAATCGCCGAACAGGGAGAAGTGGATGTGATTCGGGCGCCATGCGTTCGGGTGATTGCCCCACGGATACGCACCGGGCTTGATCGTCAGGAAGCGGTAGCGGCCTTCGTTATCGGTCAGGCAGCGGCCCGCGCCGAGAAAGTTCGGATCGAGCGGCGCATCGTGCTGATCGTTCTTGTGCACGTAGCGGCCAGCGGCATTCGCCTGCCACACTTCGACGAGCGTGTTGCGCACCGGGCGGCCGCCTTCGTCGAGCACGCGTCCCGTCACGATGATGCGCTCGCCGAGCGGCTCGCCGTTTTTCACTGCATTGCGCGTGAGATCGTGATCGAGCGCGCCGAGATCTTCCGCGCCATAGACGGGCACGCGCTGGTCGCGCAGCCGCTCCTTCAGCGGAATCAACGGACGCGTCGGGCCGCGCTTGACGGACGAGCCATACGGCGAATGGACATAGGCGGGATGCGAAGCGAAGTCGCGCGGACTCAGACTGGAATCGTCCATCAGATGTCTCCTTGGGGATTCGATTATGGGTAGTGGATGACGTGACTTTATAGAAGCGAAGAAGTTATGCAAAATGACGTTTTTTCCCGCCTCGTATAACGATCCGTTATGCAACGCAGTCTCGCGGACAGCCGCGTCAAGTTCCGTCATCTGCAGTGCTTTCTCGCGGTCGCGCAGTTCGGCGGCGTGCAGAAGGCGGCCGAGAGCCTGTCGATCACGCAGCCTGCCGTATCGAAGACGGTCGCCGAACTCGAAGATATTCTCGGCGTGCGCCTTTTCGAGCGCGGCCGCCACGGCGCCGTGCCGACGCGCGAAGGGCTGCTTTTCATGCCGCACGCGAGCGCGTGTGTGAGTGCGCTGCGCCAGGGCGTCGATCTGCTCGCGCGCGCGGAAGGCGAGGCCGCCGCAACGCTCGATATCGGCGTGCTGCCGACGGTGGCCACGTCGCTCGTGCCGCCCGTGATGCGGCTTTTCGCGGAGCAGTGGCCCAATGCTATCGTGCGGCTCAAGACGGCTTCGAACACCGAATTGCTCGAGCGCCTTAAGGCGGGCACGATCGAATTCGCCGTCGGCAGGCTCGCCGATCCCGAGCGGATGGTCGGCCTCACGTTCGAGCAGCTATTTAGCGAGCCGCTTGTGGCCGTCGTGCGCGCCGGGCATGCGATGGCTTCGGGCGCCGCATCGCCTGCTACGCAATTGCATCGCTATCCCGTCGTCGTGCCGCCGTATGGCACGCTGATCCGGCAGTCGGCGGAGAGCCTGCTGCGCGCCTGGGCCGTGCCGCCGCTGTCGTCGTTCGTCGAGGTGCTGTCGGTGTCGGTGGGGCGCGCGCTTGCGCTCGAAAACGATGCCGTATGGTTCGTGCCCCGCAGCGCGATCGAATACGAACTGGCGCATGGCTTGCTCGTTCCGCTGCCGTTGCCCGTTGCGGGCACGGAGGAACCCGTCGGGCTGATCCTGCGCTCGGACACGCAGCCCACGCCCGTAGGCCGCGCATTGATCGACGCGGTGCGCAAGGTCGCGCGCGAGCGCCTGGCGCGCAATGGCAAGGTGGCCACGACAGGCCATACGGGCACGACGGGCGCTGCGCGCTCGCAAGGGCGGCGCGGCAAGGCGGCGGCGACGAAGAGCGCAAAGCCGCAGCAGCGCAGCGCGAAAAACACAAAAGCGTCGCGCTAGAGATGCATCTTTGAACCAATTAGTACAAAATCGAGCTTGCGGGAGGGGCGGCGCGCGGTGTAAAACACGGGGCGCGGCAACCTGATCCGTTTGTCCGTCGAGTTCAAACAGCAAGAGCCATGGAGACGCACATGCCCAGCGACCTGCCGACCCCCACCGACGCGCTCAAGGCCGTCGCGGACCCGGAGCACAATCCGCTGGGCACGGCGGGTATCGAGTTCGTCGAATTCGCCGCGCGCCATCCGCAGGTGCTGGCCGATATCTTCGTGAAGCTCGGCTTCAAGCCGATCGCGCGTCACATCAGCAAGGACGTGACGCTGTTTCGCCAGGCCGATATGAATTTCCTGCTGAACGCCGAGCCGGATTCGTTCGCCGAGCGCTATGCGGAGGAATACGGCGTGGGCATTTGCGCGATCGGCATTCGCGTCGCCGATGCGCAGCGCGCTTACGATCGCGCAATCGAACTGGGCGCGTGGGCATTCGAAGGCGAGCGCGTCGGCAAGGGCGAGCTGGTGATCCCGGCCATACAGGGCATCGGCGATTCGCACATTTACTTCGTGGACCGCTGGCGCGGACGCGGCGGACAGAAGGGCGGCCTCGGCGACATTTCCATTTTCGACATCGATTTTCGTCCGATCGAAGTCGCGACCGCGCAGGCCGATCTGAGTCACGCGGGCATGGGCCTCGTCGCCGTCGATCATCTGACGCAAACGGTCGGCGCGGGCCGCATGCAGGAATGGCTCGACTTCTATCGCGATCTGCTCAACTTCCGCGAGATTCACGAGCTGCATGCGAACTGGCATGTGTCGGCAGAGTCGCGCGTGATGGTGTCGCCGTGCGGCGCGATCCGCATTCCGCTCTATGAGGAAGGCACGCGGCGCACGAACCTCATGCACGAGTATCTGCCCGATCATCCGGGCGAAGGCGTGCAGCACATCGCGCTCGCCACCGACGATATCTTCGCGTGCGTCGAACGGCTGCTCGCGAACGGCATCGAACTGGTCGAGCCGCCGGCGCGCTACTACGATCAGATCGATGCGCGCTTGCCGGGGCATGGGCTCGATGTCGAGCGGCTCAAGCGAGGCCGGATTCTCGTCGATGGCGAGATCGGCGCGGACGGCGTGCCACAACTGTTTTTCCAGACTTTCGTGCTGCGGCACGAAGGGGAAATCTTCTTCGAAATCGTGCAGCGCAAAGGCCATCACGGTTTCGGCGAGGGCAATCTCAGCGCACTTGCGCAGGCGCGCGCTGCTTCATAATCGGCCTGATTCAGGCGCTTGCCGCGCTTTACTTCTTCGACGCATTGGACGTATTGCCCTTGCCCGCATGGGGCAGATCGGCGTTCGTCGCCATCCACAGCACTTCGGCGTCTTCTTCGCTCGTCGAGACGGCCGCATGGCCCGTGCGGCTGTCGAAATAGAGGCTGTCGCCCGCGTTCAGATGCGTCGGCGCGTACAGCTCCGAATACAGGCACACGCTGCCGCTGATCACGTACAGGAATTCTTCGCCTTCGTGGCGGCCCCAGTCGTCGAAGGCGTCGAGCGTGTGCGCCGTGATGCGGATGCGAAACGGCAGCATCGCCTTGTGCGCGAGGTCCGTCGCGAGCAATTCCATCTGATAGCCGCGATACGCGTGCCGCTGGCCCGCGTCCTTGCGCGTGAGCGCGCGCCGGCCGCTCGCGTTGACCTTCGGCGTCGAGCCGAACAGCTCGCCGAGATCGATCTTCAGGCCCACGACGATTTTTTGCAGCACGTCGAAGGTGGGCGACATCAGGCCGTTTTCGATTTTCGACAACGTGGAGCGCGAGACGCCGCACAAGCGGCTGGCCGTTTCGAGCGTCAGGTCGTGTGCGAGCCGCGCGGCACGCACGCGCCGGCCGAGGTCCGACGTCGAGGTTTCAGGCGACTTGGTGAGTGAGGTATCCATGAGCGTGAATGACAAATGCGGCGTGGCGCTTTCGGGCATTTTCGGGGCTGTTTCCGATCATAACATCCGCGTGCCAGCGCACTGTTGCCCGGCCTCCCGCAACCGGCGCGGTGCACATGGATTTCCGATCTGAAACGAACCCGGACAGTGTGCACGAGCCTCGTTCGCGCTGAAAAGCATGCGGTGTCAAAACTCGGGAAAACCCTCATATTTCCCCTGTTTTGCGAACCAGTGGAATCTTGCAGAAACGTGTCGCGGCGCCGCTTGTCGCCATAAATCGCGGCGTGTATAGTTTCCGAACTTACTTTTGTTTCGTATCGGAAATCAAAGGAATCCAGATGAACGCATCGAGCATCCTTGCCGATCTCGGCATTGCGAACGCCGCACAAGCAGGCGACATCGCCGTCCATTCCCCCATCACGGGCGAACTCATCGGCCGCGTGGCGAGCCGCACGGCGGCGGAAGTCGATACCGTGCTGGCCAGCGCGAAGCAGGCATTCGAGCAGTGGCGCAACGTTCCCGCGCCTCGCCGCGGCGAACTCGTGCGCATCCTCGGGCAGAAGCTGCGCGAGAAGAAGCAGGCGCTCGGCGGCATCATCACGTTGGAGACGGGCAAGATCCTCCAGGAAGGTCTTGGCGAAGTACAGGAGATGATCGACATCTGCGATTTCGCCGTCGGCCTGTCGCGCCAGCTATACGGCCTCACGATCGCTTCGGAGCGCCCCGGTCACCGGATGGCCGAAACGTGGCATCCGATGGGCACCTGCGTCGTCATTTCGGCGTTCAATTTCCCGGCGGCCGTGTGGTCGTGGAATGCGGCGCTCGCGCTCGTGTGCGGCAATGCCGTGGTCTGGAAGCCGTCTGAGAAAACGCCGCTGACGGCGCTCGCCGTCAACCACATCCTCGACGAGGCATTGAAGGAATTCGGCGATGCGCCCGCGGGCCTCACGACCGTCGTCATCGGCGGGCGCGACGTCGGCGCGAAGCTGGTCGCGGACCCGCGCGCGTCGGTCGTCAGCGCGACGGGCAGCACGGAAATGGGCCGCACGGTCGGCGTCGAAGTGGCGAAGCGCTTCGGCCGCTCGCTGCTCGAACTCGGCGGCAACAACGCCGGCATCGTCACGCAGACGGCGGACCGGGAACTCGCGCTGCGCGGCATCCTGTTCTCGGCGGTCGGCACGGCGGGGCAGCGATGCACGTCGCTGCGGCGCCTGTTCGTGCACGAGAGCGTGTACGAGCAGACCGTCGAGCGGCTGAAGCAGCTCTATGCGAAAGTGCCGATCGGCAATCCGCTCGAAAAGGGCACGCTGATGGGACCGCTGATCGACAAGCAGTCGTTCGCGCGCATGCAGGAAGCGCTGCAACAGGCGGCGGCCGAAGGCGGCAAGGTGTTCGGCGGCGAGCGCGTCGAAGTGAAGGGCTATGAGGGCGGTTATTACGTGCGTCCCGCGCTCGTCGAAATGCCGTCGCAAACGGCCGTCGTGCTCAAGGAGACGTTTGCGCCGATTCTCTACGTGCTGCGCTACAAGGACTTCGACGATGCGATCGCGGCGAACAACGCGGCGCATCACGGTCTGTCGTCGTGCGTATTCACGACCGATCTGCGCGAAGCCGAACGCTTCACGTCGGACTCGGGCAGCGATTGCGGCATCGCGAACGTGAACATCGGACCGAGCGGCGCGGAAATCGGCGGCGCGTTCGGCGGCGAGAAGGAAACGGGCGGCGGACGCGAATCGGGCTCGGATGCGTGGAAGGCCTATATGCGACGCGCGACGAACACCGTCAACTATTCGTCGGCACTGCCGCTTGCTCAAGGCATCGACTTCAATCTCGGCTGATCGTGAAGGGCGGCGCGCTTTTTCCTGCCGCGCGCCGCTTCGTTGTATTTAAAACGCCTCGCATTCTTCAACCTGTCGCGGACTTGTGCGTTCGATGTCCGCTGACCCGCTTCGCCTGGAGTGGCACGTGAGTTCGAAAGTCGTCATTGTCGGTGGAGGCGTGATCGGCAGCTCGATCGCGTATTTCTTGCGGCTGTCGGACCCGACGGTCAGCGTCACGGTGATCGAGCGCGATCCGGCTTATACGCGATCGTCTTCGGCGCTGTCCGCGGCATCGATCCGGCAGCAGTTCTCGACGCCGCTGTCGATCCAGATGTCGCTGTACGGCATCGAGTTCCTGCGATCGATCGGCGAGCGGCTGGAGGTCGACGGCGCGAAGCCTTCGATCGATCTGCACGAAGGCGGCTATCTGTTTCTCGCGACACCTTCAGGCGAAGCGACGTTGCGCGAGAACCATGCGTTGCAAAAGAGCCTTGGCGCCGATATCACGCTGCTCGACAAGCCTTCGCTCGGCGCGCGCTTTCCGTGGCTCAACACGGATGATCTGAGCGCGGGCGCATTCGGCGAAACAGGCGAGGGCTGGTTCGACGGCTACGGTCTCGTTCAGGCGTTGCGCAAGAAGTCGCAAGCGCTCGGCGCGCGCTTTGTCGCCGACGACGTGACCGCGTTGAATCGCGAAGGCCGCCGCATCACGGGCGTCGTGACTTCACGCGGCGAGACGTACGTGTGCGATGTCGTCGTGAACGCGGCGGGCGCGTGGGCGCGGCGCGTGGCATCGATGGCGGGCATCGACATTCCTGTGTTCGCGCGGCGCCGCAGTATCTTCAACGTGAGTTCGCCAGCGAAGCTCGAACGCTGTCCGCTGCTGATCGACCCGACGGGCGTGTACTTTCGTCCCGAGGGCGCGACGTTCATCTGCGGGACTTCGCCTTCGCCCGACAACGACCCCGACGATCTGCCGCTCGACGAAGTCGATCACGCGCTGTTCGACGACGTGATCTGGCCGACGCTCGCGCATCGCGTGCCGCAGTTCGAGGCGTTGCGCGTCGAGCATTGCTGGTCCGGGTACTACGAGTACAACGTGTTCGATCAGAACGCGATCATCGGACATCATCCCGATGTCGATAATTGCATTTTCGCCAATGGGTTCAGCGGGCACGGATTGCAGCAGGGACCGGCTACGGGACGCGGCATCAGCGAACTCATCTTGCGTGGGCGCTATGTGACGCTCGATCTGTCGGCGCTTGGCTTCGATCGTGTGCTGGAAAACCGGCCGATCGTGGAGAAGAACGTCGTTTGACGGTGGTGTCGACGATGATGGCGGTGGTGTCGTCTGCGGTAGCACGCTAGAACAGATGCTTCAGCAAACCCAACGGCCCACCGGCTTGCACCCACACACGAGACACCACGAACCAGGCGCCCGCCCAGGACGCGGCGACAACGATCAGATCGCAATGCCCGCTGTTCCACAGATTCAGCGAATGACGCCCGAGGAGCCAGGGCACGCCTAAAGGATTCGGCCAGTCAGCGAGCAGATGCATCACGCCGCCGCATGCGAATCCAAACGCGACGGCGGCAGCAGGATGATGTGGCATCGCTTGCCACGAAAAGAAGAGCAGCGCGATCCAGCCGATACCCCAGTGCGTCGCCGTGCGATGCGTGATCCACAGACGCCGCTTGCGTGACCACCACGCCACTTCGAGCCAGTCGGGCGCCGTCGCGCCGGCGAGCCCCGCTGCAAACGCCAGCCAGATCCACACGTGAAAAGTGCCGCGGTATCCGTACCGCGCAGCCAGCGCAGCGGAGATCGCTCCAGCCGCCCAACCCGTCGCGTGATGTGCGTTGCTCGATGCCATTGATATCGCGCGCCGATGCACGACGCGGTAAAACACGGGCGGCCATCTTCGCAGAAGCATGCGCAAAAAAATAGCCCGCGACTCTCGCGGGCTCATGCGTGGGACGTGCTGTTACGAAGACTTACACATCATGTCGTGCAGCGCGCGATTGCAAAGCGCAGTTCTTCTTCAGGCGGATCGTCGCCCGTGCCGCGCACGACCTTGATGACGGAGCCGCGACCCGAGGGCGTCAGTGAAATGAAATACGAACTGTTCGACGAAGAGCCGATGGTCAGATCGGTCACGCCATTGTTCTTCGAAACGTGCACGCGCGACAGGCGGCTGTCGAGGCATCGCGCGATTTCGGATGCGGGCCGCGCCGACGACGCATACACCATCGGTTCCGCTGAAGCGCCGGATTCGGGGCCGCGCGACGATCCGCATGCAGCAAGAACGGCCAGTGGGGCGAGAAGAATGAGTCGTTTCATGATGTGTCGTCGGCGTCTCCATGTGGCGGGATCGTGGGGCGCAAGCGGGATGCAATGCGTCGCGACAAGACCGCTTGCGTTGTCACGATGTTCATTCAACGTTCATTCATCGAATGGTCTGGCGACGATCGCAAACAGTTCGCATCGAAGTATAGCCATGCGAGTCGCGCGCAATTGCCACATCGTGTTAGAAATTGAATCGAAGCGCAACGCGGTGGTGTCGAATAGCGCATGCTTTCGCGCAGCAATAAAAACGCGCGCGTCGGACTGCACGCGCGCGTTTGTCTTCGGTTGCTCGTCGAAGACGGAGTCGGCTGCATTTTCGCGCCGCCGTCTTCGCGAATACCTGCTTAGAAGCGGTGACGCAGACCCACTGCCACAGCCGTCTGGTTTTGCGTCGACGACGGCGTCAACGTGTTGATCGCCGCGACGTTCTCGCCGAAGTTGCCGAGGTTGCCCGAAGCGTGCTGGTAGACGCCTTCGAGGTATACATCGGTGCGCTTGCTCAGCGAGTAGTCGCCCTGCAGCGAAACCGTGTGCCACTTCGGCGAGCCCGAGCCGTTCGAACCCGACACCTTGCCGTCCGTGAACGTGTACGCGGCGGCGAGCGCGAGAGCCGGCGTCAGTGCGTAGCGGCCGTTCACTTCGTAGTTGTCCATGTGCAGGTTCGTGCCCGCCAGACCGTTGATGAACGTGCCGCCGACGTTCGCGCTCTGCAGGTTGTCGAGTTGCGTGTGCGTCCACAGCAGGCCGACGGTTGCCGGGCCATACGTGTAATTCGCGCCGACGCCATACGAGCGCTGCGTCTGTGCTGCCAGTTGCGCTGCGCCGCCCCGGCCTGCCGAGATCGCGCCGTTGGTATTGTTGCTGCCCGCATTGTTCAGTTGCAGGTAGGCGGCCGCGATGTTCAACGGACCGTTCTTGTACGAAGCGCCCGCGCTCCATGCCCGGTTGTCCGCGAAGCCGTTTGCTTCGTTCGAGAAGCCATACAGGCCGCCGAATTGCAGGCCAGCGTAGTTCGCGCTCGTGTACTTGACTGCGTTCTTGATCGAGAACGAGTTGTCGAGGTTGTCGTTGTCGAACGGGTGGCCGGCCAGGTTGTTGCCGAAGCCCGAACCTGCTGCCGACAGCGGCGCCAGATAGTCGACCATCGAGTCGTACTGGCGGCCGAGGGTCAGCGTGCCGAACTGGTTGCTCTGCAGGCCGACGTAAGCCTGGCGGTTGAACAGCGTGTTGCTTTCCTTCAGGCTACCGTTGTTCAGGTCGAAGCCGTTTTCCAACGTGAAGATTGCATGCAGGCCGTTACCCAGGTCTTCGCTGCCGCGCAGGCCGAAGTACGTATCCGAGACCGTGCCGCTGCCTTGCTGCCAGTTGCTGTGACCAGCCTGGTTGTTCGTATAGACGAGGCCGGCGTCCAGCGTGCCGTACAGCGTCACGCTGCTTTGCGCGTGGGCCGTTGCCGCGAATGCGCCGAGAATGCCCGCGACGATAAGGGTTTTTTTCATGCTTTATTACTCCGAGACTTTGCGTGGAGATCGCAATACAGAACACGTGCTGCGATGCGTGCTGTCGATCCGGAGCGAAGTGTATTACCGATATGCATTCGCTTATTTCCGTCCCGTGCAACAATACTTTCCAGAATCGGGAATAGATGAATTAACGCCGCTAAGTATTTTTGTTTAAAGGATTTTTTGAAATCGATGAGCGTCGCGCGCGACGTTGTCAATCAGTCGATTGTTGCGCCAGAGCGACGATGCACGGCGGGCTTGCGCGGGTTAACCCAGATGTAAACCGTTTTCAGCGACATCTGCGAGCGTCGATTCATGCGATTTCCGGAAAGGTACTGTTCCAGCCAATGGGCTCGAACCGGGCGCGCGTAGCTTATAGAATCCATCTCACCCCTTGACCTAGGGTTGTCTTTTTCATCTGTTTTTATGCGGCCTTCGGGCCGCTTTTTTTTGCCCGATTCAAACACGGATTGAGTCATTTGAATAATCGGGAATGGACTATTTCGTAAATCGATAGCAATTCGATTGAACCTTTTATTAGAGCGCGAATTGCCATCGTTTTCTTGTCCTGTCGTTATAGGCATGGCTCCAGGCCGGATTTGCGACGGCGGGCGCGGGTAGAATGCGTGCCTTCGCGCCGAAATCTCTCGATGGCGCCTGACGACACGCGAGCATCCCCGCAATGACCGATACGCTTCTTCCCGAATCCGACGCTGGCAACGCATCCGAAGCCGTGCGCGAAGACCGCCTCTGGTGCGACAACGGCTGGACCGCGCGCATCATCAAGAACGAGGACGACGACGGCTGGGCCGTCGAGATGATCAAGGACGGCGAGGCAGAGCCTGCGCTGGTGGGCCCGTGGACGATGGGCCGCGACAAGAAGAATCCGAAGCCGCTCGATGTTGCCGCTTTCAATACGCTGGTGAAGACGGCATCCGAAGTGCTGCGCCGGCATGAGCAGCAACTGCACGCGCAGTTGCACAAGCGGCTGATGGTGGAATCGGGCAAGGGGAGCGTCGACGTCACGCTCGACATCGTCCCCGACGAGGACGATCCCTATGCGCTGCTCACCGCGTTCGACGCACTCGGCGAGCAGTTGGCGCAGGTTAAAGTCGCGCCGAACTTCAAGCTCAGCAGGGCGAGCGCGGCGTCGTGGGTCGAGAACGGCTTTTGCCGACCGGGCTGACGCCGCTTTATATCGCTGGTAGCTGATCCTCGCTGGTTGCGTTCAGGCGGACGCGTTCTTGTCCAGCTCCGTCCTGATGCGCTCGGCCAGTGCGCGCAGTTCATCGAGGTCGGCGCGTTCGGCCGCGTGAATCTTGAGCGGGATGCCGTCATGGCGCGGAATCACGTGGAAGTGCACGTGAGGCACCGTCTGCCCCGAAGCGGCGCCGTTCAGTTGCGCGATCATCATGCCGGGCGGATTGAGCACGGCCTTCACGGCGATGGCCACCTTGCGCGTCGTGCGTATCGCGGCGGCGGTTGCGTCCTCGGACAGTTCGAAGAGTTCGGCAGCGGGCTCTTTAGGCAGAACCAGTACGTGACCTTCGGCCTGCGGCATGATGTCCATGAACGCGACGGTGTGCTCGTCTTCATAGATGCGGATCGACGGCAGTTCATCGCGCAGGATGCGGGCAAACGGGTTCTGCTGATCGTAAGGCATGGGGGTCTCCGGTGGTCGGGCGCATCGGCTGTGAGTCGAAGGCCGTGCATGAATGATCCGGAGATTTTAGCCGACGAGATCGGTCGTATCGCATTCGCTGGCGTATCGGCGCGTTGCATCGATGCACTGCATTGACCCGTTGCATCGACCTTTGCACGACTGTTGCATCGATCCGCAACGCACATCGATTTCTCTTTCGCGCTCGGTACTTGCGCGGCGTGTGCTCAGGTTATCCACATCGTTGCCCACGAATTCTGTGGACAAAGCTGGCGTCACGCTTCGGCACGAGCGAGGATTCGTCAACGATGTGGCGGCGCGTGCATCGTGCGCAATTCGAGTCGCATCAATGACTTGCCTGGGTCTTGCCCAGGTTACTCACAGCCTTTTGAACAGAAAGTGTGGACAACCTCACTGGGGATTCAGGCTGCACCGACCCGTCGATACACGACGAAAGCGCAGAGGCATGCAGTCCACACATTCCGAGCCGCATCAACGACTTGCCGTGTTCATGCGCAGGTTACTCACAGCCTTACCCACGAAAAGTGTTGATAACTGACGTGCTTCGCATGCGCCAGCCAATGGGGAATCGCAAGCGCGTTGACTTAACTCCGTTTGCAAAAAATCGCCGTCACATGCGGCGCAACGCGATGGACGATTGCGGTGCTGCCTGCTGCGGTGACGGCGGCTTGCACTTTCTCGTCGCTGCCCCAGACCACCGCGCCATAAGCCGACTTCGCCAGCGGCTCGCCGCTGCCGACGCGAAAGATGGGATCGTCCTGTTCGTATCCGACGACGGCGAACACACTGAAGCCATACGCGTCCAGGTTCGCGCCGCGCACGGGACTAAACGCGTTGATCGAATTGCTCTCGACGCGCATCGGCTTCGGATCGATCAGTTGCTGGGCGGCCAGATCCGCGATGAACTTGTGCGCCGATTCGTCGCAAGCGAGCGCGGCGTCGAGCGACGCGGCGCGCGCGGCAAACGGCAGCGCCGACAGCATCAGCGCAAAGAGAACAGGGCGGACAGAAAAGCGTTTCATGGTATCGACAAGACATCCGCGCAACGGCTCGCGCGCGGTCAGCTTCAAATGAAAGAGCAATGGGAAAATCAACGGCGATTCACGCGAGGCGAATCAAAATAACGGCTACATAACCGGCAAATGCGCGGGCAAACGCACGGGCAAATGCACGGGCAAACGCACGGCCAAAAGCGCTCCACGCCGCAACTGCGCGACAAGACCCGGTAACAACTGCGCAACAGACGCGCACTGTACCTGCGTTCGACAAATCGTGCTGTCAGGTCAACCATGGGTAGGTCATTGAAAAGCCACATAATTGTGAGTGACCGAGGCAAGAAAACGCGATCCCGTATATATTTCCGGGTTATGACTTCGCAATCCAATCCCCCTCGGAACGTCCCGCCGCCCAAAATGTGGGACGCCCGGCTCGCCCGGCGGCTCATCATGCCGCTCGTCGATACACCCGTTACGCCCAACCATCTGACGACGGTACGCCTGCTGATCGGTCTTGCAGGCGGCCTCGCATTGGCGCGCGGCGGTTTCGCGTGGACCAACGTCGGCGCGTTTCTGATCGTGCTGTCCAACTTCGTCGATCACACGGACGGCGAGCTTGCGCGCGTCAGCGGCAAGTCGAGCCGCATCGGTCACTTTTACGACCTCGCCTCCGATGCGCTCGTCACCGTGCTGCTGTTCGCCGGAATGGGCTACGGAATGACGTCATCGCAAGTCGGCAGTCTGATCGGCGTCGCCGTGCCGCCGTTCCTGCTCGGCACCGTCGCGGGCATCGCGGTTGCGCTGATCTTTTTCCTGCGCATGCGCATCGAGGAGATGGCGGGCAAGGCGGGCACCAAACAGGCGTCCGTCGGCGGCTTCGAGACGGAAGACATTCTGTATCTGCTGCCCCTCGTCACGCTGATGAACGGCGTAGCACCGTTTCTCGTGGCCGCGTCGATCGGCGCTCCGCTCTTTGCTGTGTATGTGGTGATCGACTACCGTCGCGTCGCGCGCCGATCGCGCTCGGCGCAAGAAACCAGTCAGGCATGGGTGAGCCGATGAGCACGCCCGCAGAAGAACACGTGACCACATCCAACTCGTTGAACAATGCCGGCCTCGCGCCGGCTTCTGCTGTTTCCGGGACCGCTTCGTCATCCGCGAACGCCGCGCCGGATGCGGACCTCGCCGTCGCGAGCCGCGTCCGCGCGTTCGACAACGCGCAGTTGCGCAAGAATTTCGACGACCAGAGCGCGTTTCTTTACCTCGAAGATTTCCTCGCGCCGGAAGTGACGGCGCAACTGATCGCAGCCGCGCGCGCGCTCTTGCCCGAAGTGAACCGCAACTATCTGCCGGGGCACAAGCAGGGCGGCAGCGTCAGCCGCCATACGATCGACCGTCTCGCGCCGTTCATCGCGCAGCTTTATCGCTCGAAGGAGCTGATCGGCTGGCTCGAGCATCTGACGGGCGACACGCTGCTGCTGTCGCCGCCCGACGATCCGCACGCGTACGCGCTCTACTACTACACGAAGCCCGGCGACCATATCGGCTGGCACTACGACACGTCGTATTACGACGGTCGCCGCTATACGCTGCTGCTCGGCGTGATCGACGAATCGTCGTGCCGTCTCGACTACGAGCTGCACACGCGCAACCCCGACAAAGCCGATGTGCCCGGTTCGGTGCAGATTCCGCCGGGCGGCCTCGTGTTCTTCGATGGCGACAAGCTGCGTCATCGCATCACGCCCGCACTCGACAACGAAATGCGCGTGTCGCTGACGTTCGAATACGTGACGGACCCGAACATGCGCCCGTGGCGCCGCGTGATTTCGAATCTGAAGGACGCGATCGCGTACTTCGGCTTCCGCCAGGTGTTCAGCCAGTTCGCGCGCCGCAACGCCAGGGGAGAAGGCGTGTGACGCGCGCCGCGATGATCCTGCTGTCGATCGGCGGCGCGCTGTTCGTCGCACTGCTCGCATGGCAGGGTTTCGGCCCTGTCGTGTCGACGCTGATGGCAGCGGGCTGGGGCCTCGCGCTCGTCGCCGCGTTCCATCTGCTGCCGCTCGTGCTCGACGCGGGAGCGATTTCTGTGATGTTCGACAGGAAAGCAAGGCACGTCACCGGGCGCGACGCGGTGTTCGCGCGCTGGATCGGCGAATCGGTAAACAGCCTGTTGCCGGCCGGTCAGATTGGCGGGCCGGTGATGATGGTGCGCCAACTGTCGCAGCGCGGTCTGCGCATGCGCGACGCCGCTGCGGCGATCACCGTCAGCACGACATTGCAGGCGCTCGCGCAGATCGTCTTCGCGATGCTCGGCTTGCTGCTGTTCGGCGCATCGGCGGCGCACGGCGCGATGCACGACCTGCAGACGGCCGCGCTGATCGCAACGGGCGTGCTCGGCGCGATGATCGTCGGCTTCTATATGGCGCAGCGGCGCGGCCTGTTCGGAAAGGCGCTGCGCGTGCTGTCGAAGGTGTTCGGCAAGCGCGACTGGTCGTCGCTGACAACGCGCGCCGATGCCGTCGACGTTGCCGTGCGCGAACTGTACGGCAAGCGTCGCAAGGTCGCTGCGAGCTTTGCGCTGAGCCTCGCGGGCTGGATCGTCGGCACCGCTGAGGTGTGGCTCGCGCTGCGCTTTCTCGGCCATCCCGTCGGCTGGATCGACGCGCTGTTGCTCGAAAGCCTCGGCCAGGCGATCCGCGGCGCGGCCTTCGCAATTCCTGGCTCGCTCGGCGTCCAGGAAGGCGGCTATCTGCTGCTCGCGCCGCTCGTCGGCCTGCCGCCCGAAGCGGCGCTCGCGCTGTCGCTGGTGAAGCGCGCGCGCGAGCTGCTGCTCGGCTTGCCGGGCCTGCTCTATCTGCATTTCAGCGAACGTAGCTGGCAGCGGCGGCGCGCAACGCGTCTGCCCGCTGTCGATTGATATCTTTGGAAAGGACCGCGAATGCGCGCCATCATTCTTGCTGCAGGTCTTGGCCTGCGTCTCCAGCAACCCGCCGGAGAACAGTTTCCCAAATGCCTGCTGCGTTTCGACGGCGTGACCCTGCTCGAGCGTCATCTGCAGATGCTCGATGCTGCGGGCGTCGATGAAGTCGTGCTCGCGCTCGGCTTCCAGCCGGAACTGGTCGAAGCCGAACTGAAGCGGATCGAATGGCCGCACAAGGTCGAGATCAAGCTGAACCCGCGCTTTGACCTCGGCAGCGTGCTGACGGTGCACACGGTCGCGGACGCCATGACGCGCGGCGGCGACGTGCTGCTGATGGACGCCGACGTGCTGTACGACGAACGCATCCTGAGCGCGCTGGTCGCAGGCGATCATACGAACCGCCTGCTCATCGACCGCGATTTCGAAACGGGCGACGAGCCCGTCAAGCTGTGCCTGAAAAACGGCGTGCCCGTCGAGTTGCGCAAGCAACTGGCCGTCGGGCTCGATTACGACACGATCGGCGAATCGGTCGGCTTTTTCCGTCTGCGCGAAGAAACGGCGAAGCGCTTTGCCGAGATCGTCGCGGGCTACGTCGATAGCGGCCGCGCGAAAATGCCTCACGAAGAAGCCGTGCGCGATCTGCTGCTTGAACGCAGCCATGTATTCGATACGGCTGACGTGACGGGCGCGCCGTGGATCGAAATCGACTTCCAGAACGACGTCGAGCGCGCGGCGGCGGAAATCCTGCCGATGCTGCAACCGCTGGTGGGCGCGGCGCGCTAAGCCGGCATCATAGACAGCGCTGTAAAGAATCGCGTGCACGGGCAACCGGCACGCGATTTTCTTTAGCTGCAAGCGTCGCAACATCGTTTGTTGAGCCGGTGCGATAATTGCGGCTTTACGCCGACGGTCGCCCCGTTGTCGCTTGCTCAACCATGCCCCTGGCACTAGGCGCATTCATCGTTCCGTTGATCGTCGCGTGCGCGATGTTCATGGAAAACGTCGATTCGACGGTTCTCGTCACATCCCTGCCGGTTCTCGCCCGCGACCTCGGGCACGATCCCATCACACTGAAGCTCGCGATCACCAGCTACGTGATCGGCCTGGGCGTCTTCATTCCCGTTTGCGGCTGGGTCGCCGACCGCTATGGTCCGCGTTCCGTGTTTCGCACGGCGATCGGCGTCTTCATGGCGGGCTCGCTGATGGCGGCGGCCTCGACGAATCTGCCGCTCTTCGTCGCCGCGCGTTTCGTGCAAGGCATCGGCGGCGCGATGATGGTGCCCGTCGGACGCATCATTATTTTCCGTTCGGTGCCGAAGTCGGACTTCATCCGCGCGGTCAACTAGCTGACCGTGCCGGCGCTGCTCGGGCCCGTGATCGGACCGCCGCTCGGCGGCTTCATCACGACGTATCTGCACTGGCGCCTGATCTTCATCGTCAACATTCCGATTGGCCTTTTCGGCATCTGGCTCACGAACCGGCACATCGCGAACATGCGCGAAGCGCATCCGGGGCCGCTCGACTGGGCGGGCTTCTTTCTGTCGGCGAGCGGCGCGTCGCTCTTCATGCTGGGGTTGTCGCTGGTGGGCGGCGAACTCGTATCGAACAGCGTATCCGTGACGATGTGCGTGCTCGGCGCGGCATTGCTGTTGGTCTACTGGCGTTACGCGAGCCGTGTCGAGCGGCCCGTGCTCGATCTGAAGCTGCTGCGCATTCCGAGCTTTCATGCGAGCGTGGTCGGCGGCTCGCTCTTTCGCATCGGGCTTGGCGCCGTACCGTTTCTGCTGCCGCTGAAGCTGCAGGAAGGGCTCGGCATGACGCCGTTCGTTGCGGGCACAATCACGTGCGCGTCGGCGTTCGGCTCGATATTTATGAAGACGATTGCTTCGTCGGTGCTCGCGCGCTTCGGCTTTCGACGCGTGCTGATGTTCAACGCGCTGCTCGCAGGCTGCGCGATCGCGAGCTATGCATTGTTCACGCCGAACACGCCGCACATGTTGATCTGGTGTGTCGTGCTGTTCGGCGGCGTGTTTCCGTCGTTGCAGTTCACGTCGCTGAACTCGCTCGCGTATGCGGACATTCCGAGCAGCGACGTCGGACGCGCGACGAGTGTCGCGAGCGTCGTCCAGCAGATATCGCTGGGTCTCGGCGTGACGGTTGCGGGGATCGTGCTGCAGATTTCGCACGAATTGCAAGGCCATCCGTCCATCGTATGGACCGACTTCTGGCCCGCGTTTCTCGCGATCGGCCTGTTCTCGCTGGCTTCAATACCCGTCACGGCGAAGCTGCCGCACAACAGCGGGGAAGAACTCGCGCGCGGCGGCAGAGGGCGGGCCTGACGCGCGCGCTCCGCTAATGCGGGATGAACGCCGCGTCGAAGCCCGCGATCAAACCGTCAAACGGCTTCGCGCACCGCGCGCAGGAACTGCTGCGTGCGCTCATGTTGCGGTGACGTGAAGAACTGCTGCGGCGGCCCTTGTTCGATGATCTTGCCTTGCGAGAAGAAGCACACGCGATCCGCGAATTCGCGTGCGAAGCCCATCTGGTGCGTGACCATCAGCATCGTCAGATTGTGTTCTTCGCCGAGCCGGCGAATCACGTTCAGCACTTCGCCGCATAACTCGGGGTCGAGCGCGGACGTCACTTCGTCGAACAGCATCACCTTCGGACGCATCGCGAGCGCACGCGCGATCGCGACGCGCTGCTGCTGACCGCCCGACAGCTGCGACGGATAGTGATTGCACTTGTCCTCGAGCCCGACCATCGACAGCAGTTCGCGCGAGCGTTCCGTCGCTTCCTTGCGCGACAGCCCGAGCACCTGCATCGGCGCTTCGATCGTATTCGCGAGTGCTGTCATGTGCGGGAACAGATTGAAGCTCTGAAACACCATGCCGATCTTGCTGCGCACGCGCCGCAAATGCGCAGGCGATGCGGGCACAAGGCCGCCGTTCTTGCGCATATGGGTCAACGGCTCGCCGTCCACTTCGATCATGCCGCCCGTCAGCGGATCGAGCGTCATCAATACGCGCAGCAGCGTCGACTTGCCCGAGCCGCTCGGCCCGATGATGGCGACTTTCTCGTTGGGCGCAATGTCCAGATCGAGTTCGTCGAGCACGGTGAGCGCGCCGTAGCGCTTCGTCACGCCCGCGAAGCGCACCATCGGCTGTTGGCCGCTTGCATTCGGCGTGCCGCTGAGCGCGGATACAGTGTCTCGCTTCATCTCTTTCTCCATCACGGGGGACTCGGAGTGCAAGTGGGTATCGATGTCGGTGCGCGACTTCATGGCAGCCTCAAACGGAATTCGAGTCGCCGCACGAGTTGTGCGAACGTAATGCTGATGACAAGAAAGAACAAGCCAGCGAGCGTGATCGGCTCCAGATAGCGGAATGTTTCCGAGCCGACGTTCTTCGCCTGCTGCATCAGTTCGACGACGGTGATGGCCGACAGCACGGGCGTGTCCTTGAACATCGCGACGAGATAGTTGCCGAGCGCGGGAATGACGGGCCGCACCGCTTGCGGAAGAATCACGCCGGCATACGTGCGCCACGGCGACAGCGACAACGCGCACGCCGCTTCCCACTGCCCGCGCGCGACGCCGTTCAGGCCCGCGCGATACACCTCGGACGTATAGCACGCATAGTGCAGCGCAATGCCGATCGTGCCCGCCATCAGCGCGGACATCGTGATGCCGTAGACGGGCAGCACATAGTAGAGCACGTACACCTGGATCAGCAGCGGCGTGCTGCGGATGAACTCGACGATGAACGCCACCGTGCGCGACACGGCCTTGACGTGGCTGCGCCGCAGGATCGCGAGCACGAGGCCAAGCACGAGCGCGATCGCGAAGCCGACCAGCGTGATCAATATCGTGTACACCGATGCGCGCGCGAGTTGAGGCAGGATGTGCGCGGCGTACTGCAAATCGAAGAATTGATTCATGACGCCGCCTTTGGCACGGTTCGAACGACGATGCCGTGGCTCACGCGCCGCTCGAAGTAGCGCATCAGCGTGGCGAGCAACTGCGCGAGCACGAAGTAGATGACGAGCGTGAGGCAGAAGATCTCGGCCGTCTTGAACGTCGCTTCGTCGAGCTGGCGTGCGCGGAACGTGAGATCGGACAGCGTAATGAGCGATACGAGCGACGTGCCCTTCAGCAATTCGATCATCAGATTGGTTGCGGGCGGCAGCGCGTTGATCATCGCTTGCGGCAGGATGATGCGGCGCATGCGCGAGAATGCCGACATGTTCAACGCGAGCGCCGCTTCGAACTGGCCGCCCGGCACCGAGCGCAGCGCGCCGCGCAGGATCTCCGAACCATACGCGCCGTAGTGCAGGCCGAGCCCGACGATCGCCACCGTGAACGGCGTCAGTTCGATCCGGAACGGCGGCAGCGGCAGCACGAAGAAGAACCAGAAGAGCTGCACGAGCAGCGACGTGCCGCGAAACACCTCGACATACACGTTGCCGATCCAGCGCAACGGCGCCCACGGCGAGAGCCTCGTGGCCGTGCCGACGAACGCCATCACGATTGCGAGCAGCGTGCCGAACACGGCGATCTCGATCGTGACGAGCGTGCCTTGCAGCAGCAGGGGAAACAGTTCACGCATGGCGGTGGCCTCGCTTGCATGACGGCGCATCGGCGCGCCTCGGATTGAACTGGGGAAGCATTTTGAGTGCCTCCCCCGGCGTGCGATCGCGCTGCATGGTCTGCGGCCCGATGCGTGAGCGGCGAATCACTGGCCGCAGATTTCGGCGGCCGTCTTCGTCGTCACATTGGACTTGTCGAAGCCGAACGGTCCGACGGTCGCGAGATGATCGGGCGTGCCGAGCCATTGATGCAGCTGCTTGTTCACGGCATCGCGCAGATCGGTGTCTTCGGGGCGGAACGCGAGCGCGCCATAGCCCGTATGCTTCGGATCGTCCTTGAAAAAGGAGACCGTTTCGACCTGGCCCGCGTCCTTCGCGGCGAGGCCCTTCATCGTGAGCGCCGTGCCCGCTGCCGCATCGGCACGGCGCGTGCGCACTGCCTGAAGCTGCGCCGTCGTATCGGGAACCTGCAGCAGTTGCGTGTCCTTCACGCCCGCGTCGCGCGAATTGGCGACTTCGACGGCGCCCGCCATCACGGCCAGCTTCAGGTCCGGCTGCTTCGCGATATCGGCAAAGCTATGCAGGTTCTTCGGGTTGCCCTTCGTCACGAGCAGCGTGTCCTGGATCTGATATTGCGGATCGGCAAAAGCGACCTGCTTGCAGCGCTCCGGCGTGATGTACATGCCGGCGGCAATGACGTCGAAGCGGCCCGCGCGCAGGCCCGGAATCAGCGAGCCCCATTCGGTCAACACGGCATCCACTTTCTTTACGCCGAGCTTCTCGAAGACCTTGCGCGAGATTTCCGGCGATTCGCCCGTCACCTTGCCATCGGGTGTCGTATAGGCGAACGGTGCTTCGTTCGCATAGCCGATGCGGACTTCGCCGGTGCGCTGGATGCGCTGCAACGTCGTTTCAGCCGACGCGAACTGGGTGTGCATGGCAAGGCCGGCTGCCGCGAGGCAGAGGGCGCCGAGCATGACGGACGTGCGCTTCGATTTCATGTCGATTCCGTAGGGCGAAAGTAAAAGTAATGAATGTCGTGCCGCAGCGGCGCGATCCCCGGGAAAACCCGGTGTGGCAAGGGTTCCAGCGTTTTTCGCGACCCGGAACCGAACCATGAGCGCAGCATACAAAGCCATTTTTTTGTTCCCATTGCACTAGGACAATTATTTTCCGGGCTGCTTTCGTCGCACTATGCATGCTGTAGATACTGGAGACTGTAGTGATAGAACAATGGCGTGATGCGGTCGGCGCGGTGCGTGGCGTCGAGTCGAAATACAAACGGCTGGTGAAGGCGATTGCAACGGATATCGAAAGCGAATCGCTGCGCGCGGGCGCGCGTCTGCCGCCGCAGCGCGATGTCGCTTCGGAACTGTCGATCAGCGTGCAGACGGTGACGAACGCTTATAAGGAGCTGGAGCGGCAAGGGCTGATCCGCTGCGAAGTGGGGCGCGGCAGCTTCGTCGCCGAGCGCGTGACGGAGACGATGTCGAACTACATGCTCGATACGGCCGAGCGCTCCGTGGTCGACTTTTCGATTGCGCGCATCATCCATACGCCCGAGCACGACGCGATGTGGCGCAAGGTCTGCGCGACGCTCGCGAAGATCGACGACCAGCCGTGGATACGCGCGTTCAGGCCCATCGCGGGCTTCGAGCATCACCGGCAGGCGGGCATTGCGTGGCTGGAGTCGCTCGGCATGCCGGCTTCCGTCGATACGCTGCTCGTCACCAACGGCGCGGCCCACGGCATCTTTCTCGCGCTTGCATCGCTGGTCGGTCCCGGCGATACCGTGCTGTGCGAAAGTCTGACCGATCACGGCGTGATCGGCTCCGCGAATGTCCTGGGGTTTACGTTGAAAGGGCTGGAGATCGACGAATACGGCATCCATCCCGAGCATTTCGAAGAGATGTGCGATAGCGAGCGCATTACCGCGCTGGTCTGCACGCCGACGCTCAACAATCCGACCGTCGCGCTGATGCCCGAATCGCGGCGCCGTGCGATTGCGCGCATCGCCGAGCGCTATGGCGTGTACATAATCGAAGACGACGTCTATGGTCCGTTGCCTGCCACGCGTCCCGCGCCGATTTCGAGCCACATCCCCGAGCTGTCGTTCTACTGCACGAGCATGACGAAATCGGTGATGGCGGGCTTGCGCACGGGCTATATGACGACGCCGCGACGTCTCGCGCTGCGGGTCGAGAGCGTGTTGCGCGTCAGCAGCTGGATGGCGAACTCGCCGATCGCGGAAGTAGCGACGCGCTGGATCAACGACGGCACGGCCGCGCGTCTGGTGGAGATGCAGCGCGAGCGGCTCGCGAAGCGCCAGGCGCTCGTGCAGAAAATACTCGGACCGTATGTGCTCGGCTCGCATCCGCATGCGCTGTCCGTGTGGCTGCGCGTGCCCGATCACTGGCAGGCGGACCGGCTCGTGCGCGAGTTGCGCAATCGCGATATCGCGGTGACGTCGCCCGATCCGTTCCTCGTGCGCGGCGCGGAACGGCCCAATGCGGTGCGGCTGTGCGTGGGCGCGGAAGTGAGCGAAGAGGTGTATCAGGAAGCGCTTGAAACGATGCACGACGTGTTCGAGCAGTATCCGCAGGTGCATGACTTCGGGTGATCGTATGGCTGCATCGGGCGAGCGCGCAGCGATGCAAAACGAAATGTACCAGGACAATAGAAAAGAATATTTAGAACATTAGACTGGCCGCACTGAGTCCGGTGTGGCCCACCTTCAACGTACTGAAATACTGACGTCTGGGGTTTTCCGCATCGGTCGCGTTTTTCATGCAGGGCCGATGCCAATGTCCGTTCTCTCGCTTGCCGATGTCTATCGCGCTCGACGCCGTATCGAAGGGCGCGTGCTGCGCACGCCGCTCGTCGAATCGCCCACGTTGTCGGCGATTGCGAAAAATCCTGTCTATCTGAAGCTCGAAACGGTCCAGCCGACGGGCAGCTTCAAGCTGCGCGGCGCGACGAACGCGCTCGTGCGTCTTGCGGAAACGGGATGCAAGCGCGTGGTGACGGCGTCGACGGGCAATCATGGGCGCGCCGTCGCGCATGCGGCGCGCGCGCTCGGCATCAAAGCGGCGGTGTGCATGTCGTCGCTCGTGCCGTCGAACAAGGTCGAGGCCGTGCGCGCGCTCGGCGCGCAGGCGCGCATCGTCGGCAAGAGCCAGGACGACGCGCAGGTGGAAGCACAACGCCTCGTGCGCGAAGAGGGCTATGCGTATGTGCCGCCGTTCGATCATCTCGACGTCATCGCGGGACAGGCGACCATCGGCGTCGAAATCGCCGAAGACTTGCCCGATGTCGCGCACGTCGTCGTCCCGTTGTCGGGCGGCGGGCTCTTCGCGGGTATCGCGTTTGCGTCGAAGCAGATCAATCGCGCGGTGCGCATGACGGGCGTGACGATGGAACGCGGCGCCGCGATGCACGCGAGCCTCGAGGCGGGCAAGCCCGTGCTCGTCGATGAAGTCGAGTCGCTCGCGGATTCGCTGGGCGGCGGCATCGGGCTCGACAACCAGTACACGTTCCCGATCACGCGCGAGCTGATCGACGAAGTCGTGCTGCTCGACGAAGCGACGATCGCGCGCGGCCTCGTGCATGCCTACGAACACGAACGGCTGGTGCTCGAAGGTGCGGCCGCCGTCGGCATCGCGGCGGTGCTCGCGCAGCGTTTGCACAATGCCCCTGATTTTCAAGGCCCGATCGTGCTGATCGTGACGGGCGCCAATATCGACATGAGCCAGCATCGCCGCATCGTGCGCGCGGGCTGAACAGGTTGCGTGGGCCAGCGCCGAGAGTCAAAGCCGACGCTGGCCGCGCAAACAGGTTGCACGGGATCGGAGCAAGAGCTTTGCATGGGGCTGGAGTAAGTGCTGAAGCACTAACTCCAGCCGACAAGCGCCAACTCGGGTCCAGAAAGGAGACACTGCATGACTGCCATTACTCTCTTGGGCGAATCGCAATTGCGCGAACTCGTGCCGCTCGATCTGGCCGCGATCGATCAGGTCGAATCCGCGTTTCTATCGCTCGCCACGGAGCCCGTCGCGATGCCGCCCATCTTGCGGCTCGATCTGCCCGAGCATCGCGGCGAAGTCGATGTGAAGACGGCCTACCTGCCGCGCTTCGACAGCTTCGCGATCAAGGTGAGCCCCGGCTTCTTCGATAACCCGAAGCTCGGTCTGCCGAGCCTCAACGGACTGATGCTCGTTCTGTCCGCAAAAACAGGCCTCACGGAAGCGGTGTTGCTCGACAACGGCTATCTGACGGCCGTGCGGACGGCGGCCGCAGGCGCCGTCGCGGCGCGCTGGCTCGCGAAGCAACAGGCGCCGAGCGTTGCCGTGATCGGCGCGGGCGAGCAGGCGCGTCTGCAATTGCACGCATTGTCGATGGTGCGGAAGATCGAGCGCGTCAACGTGTGGGCGCGCAATCGCGCGAACGCCGAGCAATTCGCAGCCGACATGTCCGCGCAATTGCACATTGCCGCTGAAGTCGCGCGCGACGTTCATCACGCGCTCGCCGAAGCCGACATCGCTATCACCACGACGCCGAGCACCGAGCCGCTGATCCACGCCGCCGATCTGCATCCCGGCCTGCACATCACGGCGATGGGCTCGGACGCGGAACACAAGAACGAAATTGCGCCGCAAGCACTCGCGGCGGCGCGCTACGTGTGCGATCGCGTCACGCAGACGCGCGTGCTCGGCGAATTGCATCACGCGATCGAGGCCAGTGTCGTCGATGCGAATGCAAAGCACGCAGAGCTTGGACAGGTCATCGCAGGACAGGCCAAAGGACGCACGAGCGACAGCGACATCACGCTGTGCGATCTCACGGGCACGGGCGCGCAGGACACGGCCATCGCGACGCTCGCCGTCGCGCGCGCCCGCGCGGCCAACGCAGGCACCATTTTCCGTAACGACATGAAGCGCTGAGAGGAGACCATGTCAGATACATCCCAACAGGCGGCGACCCCCGTGGTTCGTTTGCCTTTCGATCGCGCCGAATACGACGCACGCATCGCGAAGACACGCAAGGCGATGGAGAAGGCGCAGATCGATCTGCTGATCGTCACCGACCCGACCAACATGGCGTGGCTCACGGGCTACGACGGCTGGTCGTTCTACGTGCATCAATGCGTGCTGCTCGCGCTCGACGGCGAGCCCGTCTGGTACGGCCGTGGACAGGATGCGAACGGCGCGCTGCGCACGGTGTTCATGAAGCGCGAGAACATCATCGGCTATCCCGATCACTACGTGCAGTCCACCGAGCGTCATCCGATGGACTATCTCGCGCGCGAAGTGATCGAGGCGCGCGGCTGGCAGTCGCGCCGCATCG